>NZ_CP009504.1:0-3914091 GCF_000970005.1 Methanosarcina sp. WH1 | reverse complement strand
CCCTCTAAAGAAATCGATACCATTAAGCTCAGTTTCAATAAAATAAAAGATTTACAATTCCAGCACCCCTGAAGGTCAGTTTTAAATCCCCTTTTTCGCATGGAAAAATATCAGAAAATTGTGGACCCCTTCACTTCCATTGAATGATTAAAAATATTTAGTATAGAATAATAATACGAGGTAAACAAACGGCTATACTGAAACGAAAGAGGATATGTTAAAAATGAAAACCGTTTTGATGTAAATAAGATCATTGATAACAAAACGATTGCTTAATAAATAAAGACAGTTGGGCCGAAAACAAGGAATAGACATTAAAAGTAACTATATATCTGGAGTGTAAATACATAAAAAATTGGCTATGTTTACATATTAACTTATAAATTTTATTCAAATTGCATATTTTTCAAATCATATTGTTTTTTTAAAGATTTGTTTTAGAATTGTTGATTTAGTTTCTAGAACTGTTGATTCAATGTTTTCTACTGCAATTTCACTCGTCAAATTAAGATAACAAAGGAATTTTTGAAGAAATAAATCGAAAATAGTAATACTCTTAATAATCAGTTTAATGTACCGAAATAAAACGAACCGTTTTTAATGTCTGAATAACAAAATAGTATTATAGAATTGTCATAAATTATACACAATAATATATATCCCACACAATAAAAATACATTATAAACAATATACGTCTCTGAATACAGCTGCTGACAGAATCGCCGTAACTGGCAAATTTGCAGATGGAAGTAATCTTAGAGCGTGTCTTAAAATTAAATTTAATTCTACAATGGTGACAGTAATTATCATTTGAACTGAAAAAATTAAGTTTACCAAAAATGAAGTTGACTAAAAATGAAGTTGACTAAAAATGAAGTTGACTAAAAATGAAGTTGACTAAAAATGAAGTTGACTAAAAAACTGGAGTTAAATAATGGTATCAGATAATTTTAGTATTATACTTATTTTCGCAGTATATCTGCTTTTTATGATCGCCATCGGAGTTCTCTATTATCGAAAAACAGAGAATCTTTCAGATTATATTTTAGGAGGAAGAAAGTTAAACAGCTGGGTTACTGCGCTGAGTTCGCAGGCGTCGGATATGAGCGGCTGGTTGCTAATGGGATTGCCCGGATATGCTTATCTGGCAGGAATGGAATCTATCTGGGTAGGAGTGGGTCTGGCTGCTGGAACATACCTGAACTGGAAATTCGTTGCAAAGAAATTGCGCCAATATACCCAGATTGCAGGAGATTCCATTACTATTCCAGTGTACTTTGAAAACAGGTTCAGAGACGAAAGCCACGCTTTGAGAATTATTTCATCTATTCTGATTCTAGTCTTTTTCCTGCTTTACACTTCCTCAGGACTTGTCGCAGGCGGAAAACTTTTCAATACTGTTTTTGAAATTCCCTATCAGCAATCTCTTCTTTTCGGTGCACTGGTGATTATTAGCTACACATTTCTTGGAGGTTTCATGGCCGTCTGCTGGACCGACTTTTTCCAGGGAATGCTAATGGTCTGCGCCATTGTTTTCGTGCCCCTTGCAGCCCTAAAGGGAATGGGAGGTTATGATTCTACTGTAAGTCTTATTAAAAGTATAGACCCGCAGCTGCTTAATCCCTGGACTGCTCTTTCTGGAGGTTCAATTCCCCTGATCTCAAACCTGGCCTGGGGCCTGGGATACTTTGGTATGCCACATATCCTGGTTCGTTTTATGGCCATAGAATCCCCTGACAAAATAAAACAGGCAAGACTTATTGCAATGGTCTGGGTTATAATCTCCCTGTTTTTTGCTGTAGTAGGCGGGATCATCGGAAGAGCTTACCTCTATCCTGAGTTTCTTGGAGATGCGGGAAGCGAAACTATCTTTATGGTAATGATAAACAACACGTTTACTCCTGTTATTGCAGGAGTTCTCCTTGCGGCTATTCTTGCAGCTATTATGAGTACTGCTGATTCCCAGCTCCTTGTAGCTGCTTCTGCTTTTACCGAAGATATCTACAGGATAATAGTAAAAAGAGATGCAGGAGAAAAAGAGCTCGTCTGGATGGGCAGGTTTGCAGTTATTGCAATTTCAACAATTGCCTATTTAATAGCGAGAGATCCTAATAACTCGGTTATGGGCCTGGTCTCATATGCCTGGGCAGGATTTGGAGCAGCCTTTGGGCCTGTTATCTTATTCTCTCTTTTCTGGAGAAAAACAACCAGAAATGGAGCGCTCGGAGGAATGATTGTCGGTGGCTTAGTTGTTATCGTCTGGAAGCAACTTTCAGGTGGAATTTTTGACATGTATGAAATTGTCCCTGGTTTCTTCCTCTCATGTATAACAATCTACCTCCTCAGTATTCTGGATAAGGAAGGTCCTACAGAAGAAATCCTTAAAGAATTCGACCGCGTAAACCATATAAATCTCCATGGAAAAGCTATTCACAAAGAAGACATGGTGCCTCTCGAAACCTCAAATGAGTAGGTAATCTGAAAAACACCTTCTTGACACCTTAAACCACTTCCCAATTCACATGCTATAAAATACCCCCGCCAGATTACCTGGCGGTGCCTCTTTTCCATAAAATACAAGGAAGAACTTGAAAAAGAGATGAGTATTTTTCAGAGTTTTTTGTCGATTTTAATTTTTATTTTCCTTCATTTGCTTCTCTTTTTTTACTCTGAAAGATTAGACTGATGCCTGGGTAAAAAATAATCCAGATGGCGAAATATGAATATATTTCAAAAATACTATTAAGAAAAACATTGATTTTCAAAAAAACTGCGGAATGTAGTTTTAAAATTTCAAGATTTAAGCTATGTAAATTATTAAGTTGGACGGAAGGAGAAAATGGAAAAGACCCCTTTATTTCTACTGGAAAGTTTATATAACACCCAGACCCCATGGTTTCCATTGAAACGGTTAAGGAGGTTTTGAGAACAAAAAAAATACAATTTTATTTTGTTATGGGAACAAAATAATGTTGTTGTGTTATAACACTACTTGTATATATATGTTGTTATGGGTAGTTCTAAATTAGCAGGTCAAAATTAAAATCAAACACTTAATAGAAATATTAATATTATTTTTTTAATATTTATATAATTTTTATACTTTTTTATAGTTTAATTCTACCGTAAACTACACTACAACACGAATACTTCTCTCCAGTAGAAATAAAGGGGTCTCTCCCTAAGAACAAAATTTTTAAATATACATTATTCTTGATAATTTAACAATCCATATCCTTCATTTACAGAGAAACTTTATCTAGGGTCATAAGATCTAAAAATCAGTGAATAAAACCAGTGAATAAAACCAATGAATAAAACCAATGAATAAAACCAGTGAATAAAACCAGTGAATAAAACCAATGAATAATATATCAAATCTCTTTAATATGTCAAATCTCTTTCTGAATTTTGGAAACCGGTTTTCTTCTTTATCAATTCTTCTCTCTTCCTTCTTCTTCTCTCTTCCTTCTTTCCCTTTTCACTTGATTTATTTCTAAAATTGATGGTTTTTTGAACATTTTTAAAAGTTATTCTTTTACTTTAATTTTTTCCTTTCCGTAAGTTACACCGTAAGTTACAAAAACTACCCTTCAAGCCTACGTTTGTTTTTTATAAAAATATAGCTATATAACTTAAGCTGCAATTGCCTTTTATACGAGTTACTTCTTTTTTCTTTCAAGTCCTTTTTTCTTTGTTTTTCAATTATTTTTTGAGTTTTATTCCATAAGTCTTTTAAATAAAACTGGTTTTACTTTATCTATATGAATAAGAAGGGTCTTTCTGAAAGAGAGATATTTTCCTATCTGGAAAATGCAAAGTCAGAAGATACGGATTATTATCGGGTTTTAAGTTCAATGTGTACTCACCCTCATAAGATCGCGGTTGAGGTTAATAGGCTCTTTATTGAGGCTAACCTGGGAGACCTCGGGCTTTTTGGTGGAACTCACCGGCTTGAGCAAGAGGTTGTCAGGATGCTTGGTGAGCTTCTTCACGCCCCCCCAATTGATGTTCCATCCGGAGATTCATTTAAGAGTTCTGTTTGTGGCTACCTTACTACAGGAGGTACCGAATCCAATATTCAGGCTGTAAGAGGAATGAAAAATCTTGTTACCGCAGGAAAGGAAGGGTTGAAAGGAACTCCAAACATTGTAATTCCCGAGTCGGCTCATTTTTCTTTTGATAAAGTTGCCGACATGATGGGTATAGAGGTCAAAAGGGCTTCACTGGATTCGGAGTTCAGGGTAGACATGGCTTCTGTTGAAAGTCATATAAATGCAAACACCATAGGGCTCGTAGGGATAGCAGGGAATACTGAGTTTGGCCAGGTGGATCCTATTGCCGAACTCTCTGAACTAGCTCTTGAAAATGAGCTTTTCCTGCATGTTGATGCGGCTTTTGGAGGTTTCGTAATTCCTTTCCTAGAAAAACCCCAGCCTTTTGATTTCAAAGTGCCAGGAGTTACTTCCATTGCTATAGACCCCCACAAGATGGGCCTGTCCACAATCCCGTCAGGCGCCATACTTTTCAGATCCCCTTCTTTTCTGGACTCCCTTAAGGTAAACACTCCATATCTTACCACAAAATCCCAGTTCACACTTACAGGCACCAGGAGCGGAGCCTCAGCTGCCGCTACCTGTGCTGTTATGAAATATCTCGGCTATGAAGGTTACAGAAAGAACGTGCAATACTGCATGCAGCTTACCACAAAGCTAGTTTCAGAAGCTCGAAAAATCGGTTTTGAACCCCTGCTAGAACCTGTAATGAACGTAGTTGCTCTAAAAGTCCCAGAACCTGACTTTGTCAGAGAACAGCTTCTTGAAAGATTCGGCTGGCATGTCTCAATCACCCGCACTCCAAGAACCCTCCGTTTAGTCCTGATGCCGCATAATACTCCAGAAGGTATTAATATATTTTTGGAGGATCTTAAGAAAGTGACAGCAATGATTTAAAGTTGCTTTTAATTTTGCGAAAGCAAATATCTATAATATTATTGCTAAATAGTAAATTAGAATCAGCTACGTTTTGTGGAGAAAAAATAATTAGGGAGGCAATTAACTAATATTTTGTTTAATAAAAAACTTGGAACTTTTACGAGTTGTAGCGTTTTGACCGTTGTTCATGATTTAGTTCATGATTTAGTTCATGATTCTGTTCATGATTTAGTTCATGATTCTGTTCATGATTTAGTTCATGATTCTGTTCATGATTTAGTTCATGATTCTGTTCATGATTCTGTTCATGATTTAGTTCATGATTCTGTTCATGATTTAGTTCATGATTCTGTTCATGATTTAGTTCATGATTTAGTTCATGATTCTGTTCATGATTTAGTTCATGATTCTGTTCATGATTTAGTTCATGATTCTGTTCATGATTCTGTTCATGATTCTGTTCATGATTTAGTTCATGATTTTGTTCGTGATTTAGTTCATGATTCAATTAGCGGTTAGATTAGTGGTTCAGTTCATAATTTAGTTCATTATTTTACCTGGCTACTTTATCTTTAGGATGACTATCATCAAGTTTGTTGTTATTCTTTGCCTGTTTAAGGGATGCAAAAAATAATTATACTATTTAAAATAATATAATTGATGCTTTTGGATATACGATAGTTTCTGTCTCTCAGATCAGGTTAGCGGGTTGAAATTAATAAGCTAAAATTAAGAAATTAAACAAACTAATAAGCTAAAATTAAGAAATTAAACAAACGTTTTGAAGCTTAGGTGTAACAACCTGTCGCACGTTCATGCATTCTGGCAACATATTTCAGATATGCATATCATTGTGTCATAATGGCTTATCAACTTGTTTCACATATATTTCATATATAGCTCATTAAGTGTTTGTATTAGATAGATAAAGGGGGTATTTTATTTTATGAAATCTGCACTGAAAATCGGAAGCGTAATGGGCATACCTATAAGACTGCACATCACTTTTCTTTTGATACTTCCCATTTTTGCATATGTCTTCGCCATTAATCCATACCCTTATGGCTTTCAAGAGGTTGAGTCGCCTGCTATGAAATATGCGCTTTCAACCCTGACTGCAATCCTGCTTTTTGCATCAATCCTTTTGCATGAGCTTGCACACTCATATCTGGCAATGCGCTATGGAGTCAGTATTGAGAGCATCACGCTCTTCCTTTTCGGAGGCGTTTCTTCAATGGAAGAGATGCCAAGAGATCCTGGACAGGAAGCAAAGATGGCTTTTGCAGGACCTCTAATGAGTCTGATTATAGGTGCCGCCTGTCTTTTAATATATGGGTATATAATTGCACCAAACTCTGCGCTTTCTGACAATCCCGTTTTTCTGACAATCTGGATTCTTGGAGCCATGAACATAGTTCTTGGAATTTTCAACCTGCTGCCCGCATTCCCCATGGATGGAGGCAGGGTGCTCCGTGCTTTCTATGCCAGGAGAATGTCTTATGTCAAAGCTACGCAAAGTGCAGCTGCCTTAGGAAAATTTTTTGCTATCTTGATGGCGATTTTTGGAATTCTTGTTGGAAACCTCTGGTTCCCTTTGATTGCTCTCTTCATTTATGTCGGTGCATCTGAGGAGGAACGTTCTACTCAGGCATCCGTAACTTTAGAAAATGTTCTGGTAAAAGATATAATGACAAAAGATGTAGTTTCAGTGCCTCCTTCCATGAATGTTGAAGATCTGATTCTTTTTATGTTTGAGAAAAAGCATATGGGTTATCCTGTAATAGAGGGGCGCGACCTGAAAGGGATTGTGACTTTTACCGATATCCAGCGCGTTTCCACTCTTGACCGTCCTGTAACCCGGATCTCAGATATTATGACCAGAGATGTCATATCTGTTACTTCGGATGCACAGGCAAGTGATGTCCTCAAATTGGTCACATCTAAGAACATAGGAAGAGTTCTGGTCATTGATAATGGGTCTCTTGTAGGGGTACTTTCCAGAACAGACCTGGTCAGGACACTGAGGCTCAGATCAGAATGAAGCACCAAAAGATTCCTTTTTGGAAATGTGCAACTGAAGAAATGTGCAACTGAAAAAGAACTGCATACTTGAACACTGAAAATCTGTAAAACTAAATAAAACTAAATTGTTAAGGAAAAATGTGAAAATGGTAAACAGAAATTTCTGGCAGTAATTACACGAGTTAATTATTTGCCGGCACTAATTTTTTTACAGTTTAGTTCTATCATATTTATTACTTGGTTATTTTAAATGTATAATTTTATATCTTTGAAGTATAGTTTAATATCTTAGATGTGTAGTTTAATATCTTTAAAGTATAATTTGGTATTCATCAATTATAATTTATTTGTTTCACGGTAACAGTTGTTTTACGGTATAACATAACTTATCTCATATACATAACTTATTTCATATTCAGATCCGTACAAATTGGCTATGTATAGATTGGCTTTTACAGATCAGTTTTTTACAGATCACTTATATAACATGTGTAACTTATTTGATGTGTATGACTTAATTATACTATATATTAAATTACTTGTGTGCTAAACTATTTACTTGATATCTTTGAATTCGCGGCAGTAAGTGTTTAAAATTAGGAAGTATAATGGATAAAGTAACGTATTTTGGCAATGGCTTTAAGGTAGAGTAATGTACTCTGGACAGCAGTACATAGCAATAGAGTGAAAAATGCTCTGCTTTATACATTTTAATCCGTCACTTCTAATCAGCCGCAACAGAGAGACTGATAATGGATAGGTCTAAAATTACAGATTCTCAGGACAAGGAGCCTGAATACAATTTTCATAGTTCATCTCAGGAGTCAATATACTCTATGGACAAACTTATAACCGAATCCGCAGAAGATAATGTTTCTGTCGGAAAGTCTAAACTTTCTGATTCATCAATCAACAAGCCAGAGGAAACCGGCGCTTCTGTACTGCCATCTGTAGCAGAAGTCGGAGATATTGAAGTGAAGCTCGATATAAGTTCCGAGCTTGTTGCGGAACCTCTTCCTGATTCAGCTTCGGAACTTTCAGTTCCCTCTACTTTCCAACCTCCGTCTCTGGATGAGCTCAATCCGGCTGCCGAGTTTCAGCCTTCAAAGGTTGTGCTCATAGGTACGGCACATGTTTCGGAAAAGAGCGTGGCTGAAGTTAGGGATACTATCAGAAAACTTAAACCCGATATTGTAGCCATTGAGCTCTGTCGGGCACGTTATGATTCTCTGAAAGGAAACATTCAGGAGACGAATCAGCTTCCAATAAAGGAAATTCTCACCGAAGGAAAGGTATACTTTTACCTTGTCAACTGGTTGCTTGCCTATGTGCAGAAAAAGATCGGTGAAGACATGGGTGTAAAACCCGGTTCTGAGATGATTTCCGCAATTGAAGAAGCAGAAGCATCAGGAGCCAGAGTAGCTTTAATTGACAGGGATATTCAGGTAACTCTCCAGCGTTTCTGGGGTCGTATGAAATTCCTGGAGAAAATAAAAATGCTTGGTTCTCTAATAGGCGGCCTGATAGGAGTAGGAAAAGGGGTTGATATCGATATCGATCAGATGACTCAACAGGATGTTGTCACAGCCCTTGTCAGTGAGCTTAGAGAATTTGCCCCAACTGCGGCTGAAACTCTCATAGATGAGCGGGATGCATACCTTGCAGGGAGCCTCCTCAAGGTGGCTGCAGGCGGAAATAAAACTATTGTTGCAGTGGTTGGAGCAGGGCATAAACCAGGAATAATTAACTACCTGAAAAACCCAAAGAACATTCCACCACTTAGTACTCTGGTGGAGATTCCTAAGAAGCGCATTGGAATCGGTAAAGTTGTTGGTTTTGGAATAGTTGGTCTTGCGCTTCTAGTTTTTTTATTGCTCCTTGTATCGGGCACTCCCCTTAAACTCCTTCTTATAGCTTTTGGATGGTGGTTCCTCATTAACGGGGCCCTTAGCGCAGCCGGCACCCTCCTGGCGGGGGGACATCCATACTCTGTCCTTACAGCCTTTTCGGTTGCTTGGTTAACCTCTCTTAACCCTATGATGGCTGCAGGCTGGTTTGCAGGTCTGGTAGAAGCAAAACAGCAAAATCCTACCACTGACGATATTAAAGCCCTTGCAGGGATAGAAACTTTCAAAGAAATGTTCAAAAACAGGTTTATGCGTGTTCTTCTTGTGGCCAGCTTTGCCAATATCGGAAGTATGATAGGTACTTTCCTTGGGGCGTATGTAATGCTACAGGTTACAGGTCTCAACCCACAGGATCTTCTCCATTCCGGGTTCAGTGCACTTGGACTCTGAAAAATAGTTCTCTGGTAGCGGGATAACATCTTTGCTTTCCATAACTATTTTTAGAACTATTTTCAGAACTATTTTCTATTTTTTCCTTTTTATGTAGCATGAAGTTACTGTAATTCGAAAATCTTTACAACTCACGCTTTTCTTTCCCGAAGAAACTCTTCGTAGTGTATATAATCCATTTCCAATGGAGGATAAGGTGAATGACCACAAGAATTGACATCAGGATTCCAATTCTGCTATGTATCCAGACCCAGGTAGCTTTCGTTAGCCCCATGTACATTAGGTATCTACCCCCTTGAACTCCTGAAGGTATAAACAAATACATGAAAAGACCTGTACCTGCGACTCCAAAAAACAGTGTTGTCAGGGCAAGGTCTATTAAATAATTGGTTTTTTGTCTGTTCATGTTTCCACTCTCATTTTTGTTCTCTGAATCTGAAAAGTAACTTCTTAAGAATGAAAATTCTAAAAAACGAGACTTCTTAAGAATGGACTTTATGCATCTCTTTATTATCGGTTTCCTTGTAAAGTAATTCAATCTGAAAAATAAAAAGGTATGTAAGATGATGGTGTGAGAAAGATGTATGGAATAAAAAGAAATGTAATTGCTAAAAAAGAGAATTTTTGAGCTCAGAAGAAAAAAGAAATGTAATTGCTAAAAAAGAGAATTTTTGAGCTCAGAAGAGCTCTTGAAGTTTGAACTGATACTTACCCAGTTTGCCGCCGTAGTTACCTGCAGAAATCTTCTTGATTCCAGGAACGGTTACTGCAGCTTCTATTCCGGCTTTCATGGCTGCTTTTATGCTCTTTTCATCAAGCCCATTGATGACAATTTCATATACAGCGTTGACATCGGCAGGAATTTCGGTGCCTTCAACTTTGTCCTTTATGGAGGGGCAGAACTTTTCATTTGCAGTAGCTTTCAGGAATTTGTATTTGTTCGCTCCGGCCTTGGACCCGCTTGAGACAATGCCGCCAGGGAATGGAGTAATTGTGCCTTCAAGTTCCATAATTGCATCAACAGCAACTTCGGCTGCAGTCAGGGCACTCATCTGGGAGTCTCCGAAGATAAAAAAGTTCCCGCCTGCAATTCCGGCTACGGCTCCTATATTTTCTTCAGTCACAAAGTCTCCTTCCATGATTGGGACTTTGTATACTTTGCGGCCTGCAATCTGAGCCTCGGACTCCATACCGTCTCCGAAGAATTTGAGTTTAAAGCCAACATTAAATTGTTTCTCAGCATCAGGCAGCCCGTTAAAGACTGCAGTTGTAGGAGCGGTAAGTACGCACTGCCCTATCCTCTCAAGCATCTGTTCTTCCAGAGCTTCGTATTTGAAAGTACATATCTGGATATAGACTCCAGGTCTTCCGTCAGGGGTCTCACCTGGGCTTGCGAATTTTTCAATTCCCGCTTCTGCAGGGCACATTATAACTGACGTCCCAAAGCCGGTGGCTTCAGTGGCTGCTACCTGTGCCCAGTGCTTTGTGGCTGCTGTTATGAGCACCCTTGAAATCTTGATCGGAAACGCTTCTGCATATGTATCTTCAATTTCTACTCCATTAATTTCCATGAAAATCCCCTATTTACTTTTCTTTATTAATTATTCTGATATCCAGGCTTGAAATCTTACTATAAATTAGCGTATTTTAGCATATTCCAGTATAATCCAGTACCGTATAATCCAGTATCGCATAATCCAGCACATTCCAATCATTATACATTATTTTCTTTTAGTCTGCTTAGATATTTTTGAAATTTATGCTATATTCGAATTATTTGTGCTGCGCTGGTTGTTCATGCTCGGCTGGATTGTTTATGCCATACAGAAAAAGCCACATAATTGCAGCGTTACTTAATCTCAGGCATACACTTAAAGTTTTATGGTACTTTTATTCTCTTTGGGCTTTAATCGGTTTAATCGATTAGCTAATGAATGTCTATTATAATATTTATATCAAATATATAATTTTTCAAAGAAAAGAAATTGAAAAAAACTGGGCAGTATGTTAGAATGAATCAGGAAAGATGTTATGTCAGTTAAACTGTATGTTAATTATAAAGAAGATTATAAAAAAAGTCTTTATTACTTTCAGATTACTTTATCCCCTCTGAGAATTGTCTTTATGAGGAGATCGCCAGTAAAGGTATCGAATATTATTGTGCGTCCGTAGTTTCTCCCTGTATCTTCAGCTATGATTTCCACTCCCAGTCTGTTCAGAGTTTCTCTCGCGCTCTTTATGTTCCTCTCACCTATATTCATGTGCAAGTTGTCGAACATGCTTGCACCTCCTACAATTTTTGCTCCAAGTTTTTTTTTGGATCCCCTCATTTGTATTATTTCATCTACAATGTATTCTATGCCTGCGTCTGTAAATTTGGCAGGATTATCTTTTATCCTTGCTCCTTTTATATTCGGAAGCATGGTATGGAGCAGGCCTCCGATTTTTTTTTGTCTGTCATAGAGGGTTATTCCCAAGCAGGAACCCAGTCCGGAGGTTTTAATTTTCACAGGGCTTCTGGCTATTGCGCAGTCTCCTATACCCACCATAACTATGACTGGATCGGCCAATCTGTAAAAAACCTCCTTATGGTTTGCTCATGATCTTTCATAATTGTTGTATTTGATCATCAATTGTATTTGATCAATTATTGTATTTGAGCTTATGTCATTTTCTTTAAAATTACTTATTTTTCAATAATATTAGATAATAAGCCTTATTTTGTCAAAATTTTATTTTTAACTAATTTAGGATCGATTTAAATCTATATTATTTCATTTTCTTTTGGTTAAATCCCATTTTATTCCTTAATATTTGAATAATGAGCTTATTGATTTTTAATATTTGCGGAGAAATTATATACTGATCGATTTGTAAGTTATAATTCAGATAGTATTATAATTTTTTACTAAATATCTTATTTATTATTATTTTGGTGCAATTATTCATAACTAATCTTGAAGTAGTGTTTTTTAAAGGCTCTAAACGTAATTTTTTTACTAAATAAGCAGTTTTAGATCTTTTATTAGTTTTTAAAGCAATTTTTTCAATTTTGGAATAAGCTCATTTGATCAATTATTGTATTAATCTTTTTTAATAGATTATTCAGAGATTCCGGATCAAGCAAAATCAGTACGTTTCCGTCAATTTTCTTTTCTTTTATCAGAAACTCTGCATCAAGTACTAGTGCAAAATCTGCTATGTAGCCCATCTCTGCAACGGCTGAATTGAAAATAGAGTCAGACATATCATATGCTGTGTAAGGTGTTGAAATCGAAAGATCGAGTTTCAAAAATTTAGCAAGGGAAGTTATGTAGGTTCCTGCCAGGATATGACTTACTTCTTCAATTAAAGACAGGTTTATAGTATCTATCAGGTCACTTTTTCCTTCCTCACTTGAGAGGTTCAGGCAGAGACTTCTTGCGCTGCTTTCAGGAAAAAAGACAAGGATATAACCATTGAGATTCTCTTTGATACTCATTAATGTACCTATTACCGGAGACTCTGAAAAGCCTACTATTTTCGGTATATCTTCGATTAACTCGAACTTTGTATCGAGAACTCTGGTACAGACAAGGCTGTTTACAAGTCTGGAAAGAGAAACTGCTGAGTTTCCGATCCCTATGTTTCCTATCTCTTTCAGCGCTCCATACTCAAATTCGCTCAAGCTTCTGATTTTTTCCATGAACGTCGCCTTTAATTCTCTTCAGTTCTTTCAGTTCTTTCAGTTCTTTCAGTTCTTTCAGATCTCTTTAAAAATCTTAGGTTTCTTTTATATACAGGCGTTCTCTTGCATTGTAAGGTTTAAAACGATTTGAAGCGGTTCCCAGTAGTGTTTCTGCTTTTCCTATCACAAAGAACCCTCCTCTGTTCAATGCATGATAAAAATTAAGCTGCAACTGTTCCTGAATTTCTTTTTTAAAGTATATCATGGCGTTTCGACAGATTATGAGATCAAAACGGTTTGTACTGGATTCTGATATCATATCATGCCGTTTAAAACGTATCATACTTTTTAGCTGTTCGGAAACCTGGTACGTCTCACCCTTCTTTACAAAATAGCTTTTTCTGATACTGGCATCCACGTTTTTAAGCACATTTTCACGGTAAATCCCTTTACGGGCGTTTTCAAGGCTTAAATTGTCAATATCAGTGCCTGTAATACTTATTCTATACCTGTCGAAGTCTCTCCCAAGAACTCTGTGCAGCAAAATGGCAAGAGAATAAGCTTCTTCTCCTGTTGCACAGCCTGCACTCCAGATACGGATTGATTTTACAAGCGAATCTGATCTTGATTTTATCAGAAAGGGAATGACTTCTTTTTCAATTACTCCAAAGGTTTCCGGGTTTCGGAAAAACTCACTGACGTTTATGGTAAGGGCTGTAATGAGATCCTCATGTTCTCCTGAGTTTTTTTTCAGCAGCTTGAGGTATTCTTCATAGCTCTTGGAATTGGTAGCTCTGACCCGGATGTTAATTCTACGCCTGAAATGGGCTTCTTTATATTGCTCACAGTTAAAACCAGTACTTTCCGTAATCACTCTTTTTAACAGTTCAAATCCGGGGTCTTCCTCGAGATTTTTGCTTGCCTTTATTTTATCTTCACCGATCTGTATTCTCCCTTTGTTTATTTTTACTGTTTCTCTGCCGGTTTTTATCCCGTTTTTACTTCCTTTTACTCCTTCCTTCCTCAATTAAGTTTATTCCACCTTGATTCTTCATTCACTTATCCCATTTTTACTTCAGTCGAATACCCCGCTAGCTTGCTGTAGGGATGGAAAACTTCCCCAGTAACCATTAATGATAATATGATTTATCAATTCCATTTTTTGGTTGTTATTCCATTTTTTGGTTGTTATTCCATTTTTTGGTTGTTATTCCATTTTTTGGTTGTTATTCCATTTTTTGGTTGTTACTTCTGCTCAAACTAAATTGTTTAGGAGTATTGTCTTCTTTAACGGAATTTTGAGCGGTGGTGCGAACATACCCCGTTGCTTTCAGCGGGGTGCGCCAACACAACTTTGATTTTCTTTTCACCTGTAATTTCTCTGATGAAGATTATTACTGGCACTATTAGTCTCTTGAATTAAGATTTTAGATTATGGAGTTAACATCAAGAATTAAAATTGAAGATTATTACTGGCACTATTAGTCTCTTGAATTAAGATTTTAGATTATGGAGTTAACATCAAGAATTAAAATGACACTCCCGTCTCCCATAATTGTTGCTCCTGCAAATCCCCGGGTTTTTTCCAGCAGCCGGCTTTTAAAATTTTTTATAATCACTTCCTGCTTTCCAAGCAGTGCATCTACAACGATTCCTATTGATTGTCCGGCTTTCTCCACTATAACAACGACTAAGTTTTCTTCTCTCTGGGCAGCAGGCAATTGAAACAACTTACGCAATCTCAAGAGAGGGAGCGCTTTTTCGTTTATCACAATAACCTCTTCACCCCTGATATGCCGGACTTCTTCTTTCCTGACTGAGATATTTTTTACTATGCTGGTGAAAGGAATTGCGTACCTTTCCATGCCGACCTTTACAAGCATAGCCTGATAAAGAGCAATTGTTATGGGCAGCTTCAGTTCGAACATTGAACCAGATCCGGGTTTTGATTCCACTTTTACAGACCCTCCCAGACGTTCAATCCGGTTCTTTACAACATCCATTCCAATTCCCCTGCCTGAAAGATCGGTGACCATGCTGGCAGTACTGAGTCCCGGTGCAAAAATCAGCTGTATTGCTTCTCTTTCCGAAAGCTGTTCAGTTTCCTCTCTTGAAATAAGTCCTTTTTTCAATGCAGCTTTGCGGATTTTTTCTGTGTTTATTCCTCTTCCATCATCTTCTATTTTGATAAGAACATAATTTTGCTGCTTTGAAGCCGTAATCATTATAGTACCGGTTTCCTCTTTCCCGAGTTTCACACGCTTTTCGGGAGTTTCTATTCCATGGTCCACTGCGTTTCTTAACAGGTGCACCAGAGGGTCTCCGATTTCTTCCATAATAGCTCTATCGAGTTTGATTTCTTTTCCCCTGATTACAAAGTTAATTTTTTTATTTTGTGCCCTTGCAAGATCCCTTATCATCCTAGGAAAAATATTGGTTATATGATCCAGAGGAACCATTCTGATCTCTAACACTTCTTCCTGAAGTTCCCTTGTTAGTTTCTTGAATTCGGAAAGTGCAAGCTCAAGATCCTTTGATTTAGATTCCCCTGTAAGCTCTTTTACCCTGCTCCTGTTAATTATGAGTTCACCCACAAGATTCATCAGCTTGTCTAACTGTTCCGTGCTGATCCTTGAACTCTGTATCTTTGAATTCTGTATTTTTAAGCTTTGTACACCCTTTACTTTAAAATCCTGTTCAGAAGCAGTACCCCTTTTTTTTTCATTTAGTTCTTCATTTATACTTTCGAGCTGCTTTTCTTCTTCCTCTTCTTCCCTTCTTCCTTTCTCTTTCCCCTCTTCCTTTTTCTCTTTCTCCTCTTCCTTTTTCTCTTTCTCCTCTTCCTTTTTCTCTTTCCCCTCTTCCTTTTTCTCTTTCTCCTCTTCCTTTTTCTCTTTCTCCTCTTCTGTCTCTTTTTTATCTTCTTTTTTTTCGTTTGTTTCCTTTTCTTCTTCCACTTCTGCTTCTACTTCTTTTTCTACTTCTTTTTCTACTTCTTTTTCTACTTCTTTTTCTACTTCTTTTTCTACTTCTTTTTCTACTTCTTTTTCTACTTCTTTTTCTACTTCTTTTTTCTCGACTTTTTCCTTTATTTTTTTGTCTGCAGAAAAGGGTTCGGATTCAATTTTTCGAGGGACAACTTCTTCTAAGGGATTATTTATAGTCCTGAGAGTTTTCAGAACTTCCCCGGTATCGGGATGAGACTTATTACTTTCACTTCTATCTTTTTTTTTCTCTTCGGTTTTACTTTCCATGCCCTTGCAAACATTTTCAACAAGTTCCTCCAGAGCATCCAGACATTCGAAGAGAATATCAATTAAAGAAGAATCAAGAATCAGCCGTCCTGTCCGGAACCTGTCAATCAGGCTTTCCATCTCATGTGTTAGTTCAACAATCTGCCTGAATCCCATGGTTGCAGCCATGCCTTTGAAAGTATGGGCTGCACGGAACATTACATTCATCTGCTCGACATTTTCAGGATCCAGTTCAAGCGCCAGCAGGGAATCACTCATTTCTTTAATATATTTTTCAGATTCCGACCTGAAAATGTCTATATATTTTGACATATCCATGATTTTTCCCTGCCTTTTATAGTCCTGAGAGGTATCTGAATTTCCGAAAAATTTTAAAAATTTTTCCTTATCTCTGTACTCTTTTTTTGTTTTTTTCTCTTTTTACTTTGTTTTTTGTTTTATTTCTACTTTTTACTTTTCCGGCTGATTTGCTTTTTCCGGCTGATTTGCTTTTTCCGGCTAATCTTGCGGTAAATAAAAGATATTTTATCTTTAACTTTATTTTACTATTCTGATAATTTCTTCAGCCATCCTGTCCAGAGGGAGCACGAAGTCTGCCAGGTTTCGTCTTACAATCTCTCCGGGCATTCCGTATACCACACATGAACTCCGGGCTTCTGCGATTACTTTGCCCCCCATTTTTTTAATTTCTTCAGCTCCATCTGCTCCATCACAGTTCATTCCTGTAAGGACAAGGGAAATAGCTCTGGAGCCGTAAACCGGGGCAAGTGATCTGAAAAGGACATTTACTGAAGGTCTGGATCCCAATTCTTTTGGGCTGCAGGATAGATGTACTACTTCTTCTTCATGGCCGTTTACTTTATTTCGTACAATTTCCATATGATAATTACCCGGGGCTATAAGCACAGTTCCCTCTTCTACTATATCCCCTTCCTGTGCCTCTCTTACCCTGAGGGCTGACTTTGCATCAAGCCTTTTAGAAAGAGATGCTGTAAATCCCGGAGGCATGTGCTGTACTACAAGAACTGCAGCTGGAATCTCAGCGGGGAGTGAGCCTATAAGTTTTTCCAGGGCCCTTGGACCTCCTGTGGATGCGCCTATTGCCAGTACATTTCTTACAGAGGTTACTTTTTCCCGGTTCTTTTTCTCCTCCCCTTTCTTCTCCTCTTTCTCCTCCCCTTTCTTCTCCTCTTTCTCCTCCCCTTTCTTCTCCTCTTTCTTCTCCTCTTTCTTCTCCTCTTTCTCTGGATTCCAGGGTTCTAAATCTCGCATGCATTCCAGGTTTTTAAGGTTAGCTTTTGAAGCTGTCCTGACTTTCCTGCAAATTTCCTCTGCCATTTCAGGCATGTTCTGACTGAGAATACCTGAGGGCTTTTCGATCACATCCACTGCTCCATATTCAAAAGCTGTAAGGGTAATCTCTTCAGCTCTTTCCCCCAGAGCTGACACTATAACTACAGGAGTCGGATATTCTTTCATGATACGGGCAAGAGTCTTAAGGCCGTCAAGAACGGGCATTACATTGTCCAGAAGTACTACATCGGGCCTAAGTTTCTTGACTTTTTCAAGACCATCTTTTCCGTTGACTGCCGTTCCGATAACCCTGATCTTCTGGTCTTCACTGAGAATATCGGAGAGAACTTTGCGAATTAAAGCAGAATCATCTACTATGAGTGCGCAGATAGTCATTTCAAGCACTTTTTTGTTGAATCGTTTTATTTAAAAATTGTTTTTATTTAACTCAAGTAAACTCAAGTATTTCGATTCAGTCTTTCTTGGTCCAGAACTCATTTCTGCAATCCAGAAACTAACTGTTTAATCCAGTAATTGAGTACTTACTACAGAAATAAGATATTTAATCTAAAATTCGGATAGTTAATTCAGAATCGAACGTTTTATTTAAAGCTCTTCAGTTAATTTGGTTCAGCAATTTTTTTGATTACATCCAGCATACTATTGGACTCAAAAGGTTTTACTATGAAACCCATGGCACCTATTTTTATCGATTCCGTTATCAGAGCCTGCTGCCCAAGAGAAGAGCACATTACAACTTTTGCATCAGGGTCCATTAAAAGAAGTTTTTTCAATGCCTCTTTCCCATCCATATTTGGCATTATTATGTCCATTAGCACGAGGTCAGGTTTTACCTCTAGGTAGGTCTGAATTGCTTCTTCCCCATCACCGACCTCAGCAACCACCTCGTGTCCGTGCTTTAAAAGAATGTCTTTGATTACCATCCGCATAAATTCGGCATCGTCCACGATCATTACTCTTGCCATCTATTTACCTTCTTTTATTTTTATTAAGTAAGTGATAATATCTTTGTGACAATGTCTTATGTGATGGTATTTGTTCGACTGTATATCTGGAACTGCCCTTTTGGAACTGCTCTGAAGTTACCTTACTTTACCTTACAATTTCATCTTTTAAAAATCAGAGTATATATTATGTTAACGTATGTTGTTAACGTATGTTGTTAGCGTATGTTGTTAACGTATGTTGTTAACGTATGTTGTTAGCGTATGTTGTTAACGTATGTTGTTAGCGTAAGTTGTTAATGTAAGTTGTTAACGTAAGTTGTTAACGTAAGTTGTTAACGTATGTTGTTAACGTATGTTGTTAACGTAAGTTGTTAACGTAAGTTTTTCATGTTTATGTAAAAAAATACATGAGAGTCCTGCTATATTAAACTTATTTAATTGTCTTTAGTAATTTATGTAGCTTTAAACTCGTCTCAATTGCGGGATGTTTGCATTTTAACACAATATTTTTAAAGGTTTGTTAAGTTTTAAAAATCCTATTTATATTGTCAGGGTCTGCTACTGCACAGAATAATTTTGAACGCTTTTAAGGCACTTGTTTTCATATCCTACGTAGAATCAACTTTTTCTGGAAACACATCCAAATAAAAAATGGATATTTTTATCATCTGTTTATATATTCATATAGTGGTATATATCTTAACAAATAACTTTATATTCTACAGGAATTCATATTATCTTTATTAAGCCGGGTAATTTACTGCTATCTGCTATATCGTTATGTTAAAGATCAACACTGGAGACTGAATGTCTTCTTTTTGTCATTTAAATTCACTCTATTTGGTATTAGAATTTAGTTGTAAATGTTTAAGTACCAGCATGTAAATTCCAACTGATTTGTCTTCAAATCTTACTAATTATGTCAAGAGATGTGAAATTTAAATAAAATTTGTTTGCAATAGAAAATTTATAAGGGTATTTACTAAAATTTTTACTACGATGGGTAATAATAGGATTTTTACTACGATGAGTAATAATAGGATTCGATGAGTAATAATGGGATTCGATGAGTGATAATAAGATTCGATGAGTAATAATAGGATTTTTACTACGATGAGTGATAATAAGATTCGATGAGTAATAATAGGATTTTTACTACGATGAGTGATAATAAGATTTTTACTACGATGAGTAATGATAAAATATTTCATGTAATTAAGCCGTTTATTGTTTCCTATGGTAAAATATTTTTCAAAAATACCCCCTATAAGAATAATATCTCAGTAAAAACAGCACCTTTATAAGAAGAATCTCATTCAGAGAATTCTTCCGGCAAGCACTGGAGCTGATCAAATGCCTGATGATCAAATGCCTGATGATCAAATGCCTGAAATCCTGATCGTTGAGGATAACCTGCTTAATCTTGTTGTTGAAGCTGACCTTTTGAAATCTTACGGATATGAGCCGAAAAAGGCAAAAAATGGCTTTGAAGCGCTGGAAGTTCTCAGTAAGGTCAAAGTTGATCTTGTACTGATGGATATGGAACTTCCAAAGATGCATGGTCTTGAACTGCTTCAACGGATAAAGTGCAACCCTGATACACGAAGCATAAAAGTGGTTGCCATTACAGGACATTGTGATCCTGAAAGTAAACAAGAATTCCTTAAAGCCGGATGTTATGCTGTCCTTTCCAAACCCATAAATTTTGATATTTTTGGATCCCAGGTGAAAGAGTTTCTTACAGTGGCGAGTTCTTCACTGTATTTTTCAGAATAATATCTCCAGAAGGAGTATTCTTGATAAATGCCGAAACTCTGGTTCTCCTATTATTTGGGGTTATTATTCTTTAAGAATCAGAAAATTTATGAATTCTTAATAATCTATATTGAGTACTAGTTGGGAAATCTGGATAAAGACCTTTGCAGGTGTTTATATGTTTATATATTTCTGTCCTTTTCAACAGGCACTGACAATGGGTTGTAGTTCGGCTGCAGAATAGAAAGGGCACAAAGGTGAAGAATCTGGAAGCACGGGTGAAAAAGATGTACAAAAGCACAAAGATAGGGCATGTGGTGATAGGATTTGCCTTTCTCCTTATTTTGATCTTTTTTGTGGGTTATGTAAGTTATCAAGGAATGAACGAAGTTGAGGAGAAGAGTCGTGCTATCCAGAATATGACTTTTATCATGAATAACATGCAGGACGCTATGCAAGCGGAAGAAAGGTACATTATTCACGGTGAGCCCTCTGATAAAGAAGAAGTTTATTATTATCTTAGCTTTGTGCCCACACAGGCAGCGATATCCAAAGAAATATACATAGGCTATCTTGATCCTGTGAACCGCGACCGGATGGATTTCGTTCTTGCAGCTTCAAGTGAGTTTGAGGACGCTTTTAACCGATATGTTGAAGCAGATGACGAACAGGCAGATGTAAGAGCTAATCTGACTGTATATAGTGAAATTCTAATAACAAACGCAGATGAGCTTTCTAGAAACCAGATGATCCAGTACAGGGAGGAGTTTGAAGCTGGCTATTCAAATGAAACTCTCGAGAAAAAATTTTCCAATGCCGAGAGCGCTCAGAAGATCATTGTATTGACAATGAAAGCCAGAAATGAATATCGGAATTATGATATGAACCCTGATCAGGAATATGTAGATAATTTCGATACTTTCATGGAAGATATCATTGAACTTTCTACGGATTTAAACGGGCGAATGCAAAGGCCGGAAAATATTGCCGCAGGAAAGGAAATACTTACAAGTGCAAAAAATATCCAGGCCGGTTTCGAGCAGTTTAAGGTTCTGGAAGAAAGAAAAGCGAGTGCAGAGATAAATATGATGGATATAGCTGCACAGGTTGGAGAAGTAACTACAGATGCCCGTGTTGACCAGAAAACAAAATTGTATACACTGATCTCGAACTCCATAAATAAGATCTTTCTGGTAACTTTTATTTCAATGCTTATTGGTGCTTTACTTGTTTTTGTGATTTTGAACATCTACAAAAGGCCTATCTACGAACTGCTTGAAGCTGCTGATAAGATCTCTGAAGGAGACCTTGATGTTAATATTAAAGGTTCTTCGAGAAGTGAGATCTTCCAGCTTTCAGAGGCTTTTAAAGCAATGGTTGAGCACCTGCGCAGTTTGATTAAAGAAATTCAGGGAGGTTCACTTCACCTTGCCACACTTTCGGAAGAATTGTCTGCATCTTCTGAAGAAGTGGCATCTGCATCAAGGAGAATTTCAGAAACCGCAGCTGAAATCTCTAACGGGGCAGAGGTGCAGAGCACAAAAATTGTTGATATAACTCATGCAATGCAGGATATGACCCACAATATTCAGGAAATTGCGGATAACACCCAGAAAGTTTCTAAAAGTACAAACCTGGTGAATGATACTGTTCATAGTATCGGAAATGTTTCCAGAGATGTCCTGTTTAAGATGAATCTTATCAGTTCTTCTGTTGATGAAACTGAAGTTGTTATCAAGGAACTTGACTCCAAGTCTCAGCAGATCAATGAGATCATAACTCTGATAACCAGAATTGCAGACCAGACCAATATGCTTGCACTGAATGCCGCAATTGAAGCTGCACGGGCAGGTGAACACGGTAAAGGATTCTCTGTTGTAGCCGATGAAGTCCGCAAACTTGCCGAAGAATCCGGAAGCGCAGCCAAAAATATTTCCAGGCTGATTGATGAGATCAGGGATAGTATCAGCGATACCGTAGAAAGCATAGAAGCAAGTAAAAAGAACGTAAAGAACGGTTCAGTATCGGTTAGTGAAGAGGTTGAGATGGTTACAGGAATCGTCCCCACAATCAATGAAATCACAAATATGATAGAGGACGTTGCAGCTGCTACAGAAGAACAGTCTGCATCTATTGAAGAAATTACCTCTACTCTGGAAGATATATCCTCTATATCGGAGCAGTCCGCTGCAGGAACCCAGGAAACTGCGGCAGCTCTTGAAGAACAGAGTGCTTCAATGTCTGAGCTTGCAAGCATGGCGAATGATCTCTCTTTGCTTGGGGAAAAGATGAAAAAAGTCACTGAAAAATTCAGACTTGGCAATTCAAAAGGAGAGCCCGAAAATATTTCTGACTAAATATGGTTGGTTGATACTGTTGGTTAAATGCGGTCGGTTAAATATGATTGGCTAAATATGATTGACTAAATATGATTGGCTAAATATGATTGACTAAATATGATTGACTAAATATGATTGACTAAATATGATTGACTAAATATGATTGACTAAATATGATTGGTTAAATATAGCGGGTTAAAATCCTTAAATTGGCCTGAGGGATTGAAATGTTTGAGGAAACAGTAATAAAGGAAGATTCTACACTTCCAAAAGAATCGCTTCAGTTAGTGGTTTTTGAACTGTCAGGAGAAGAATTCGGGGTTGATATCATGCAGGTCTCCGAAATCATCCCAGTTTCAAAAATCACCCGTGTTCCTCAGGCTCCTGAATGTGTAAAGGGATTAATTAACCTGCGCGGAAAAATTATTGTAGTAATAGATCTCAACAGGCGCCTTGGTTTCAGCTCCAAAGAAAGGGACAGCCTGTCTAGAATTATTATAGTGGAAGTTCGAGATACAATGATAGGCATGCTTGTAAACTCCGTAAGTGGGGTGTTGAAACTGCCTATTTCTTCTGTTGAACCGACTCCAGATATGATTAAATCGAAAATTAATGCAGAATATCTGACCGGAGTCGGGAAAAAAGGGAACAGACTTCTTATCCTCCTGAACCTTGCAAGGGTACTTGGAGAAGAGGAAATTGACGAACTTAGCCAGCTTTCTTCTTCCTCCTCTTCTTCCTCCTCTTCTTCCTCCTCTTCTTCCTCCTCTTCTTCCTCCTCTTCTTCCTCCTCTTCTTCCTCCTCTTCTTCCTCCTCTTCTTCCTCCTCTTCTTCTGATCAGCTTCCTGAGGAGAATATTTATATGTTATAAGTAGGATGTGACTGATGAAAACTCTCTATTGTCGATAATTTATTGTTATAATTTATTGTTTATAACTTCAAAAGATTTTAGATTTAGATGTTATGCACCCTGTCCTTATTTTCCTTTTCGCCCTTATATCCATACTGCTTCTTACAGCAAAATTCAGGCTTCATCCTTTCCTTAGCCTTGTCCTTGTATCTTTTTTTATAGGTGTGCTTGCAGGAGAACCCATGGGGGCAGTCGAAGCGGTAACTGAGGGACTTGGAAATGTTTTTTCCCGTTTTGCTATCATTATCACCAGTGGTAGTATCATCGGACTTCTACTCCAGAAGACCGGTGGAATGTCTTTAATAGCTTCTGACATTATGCGTTTTTCCAGAAATCCTCTGCTTGCCCTGAACTTCCTTGGTTTTCTTTTTTCCGTGCCAATGATGTGCTATATCCTTGCTTATGTCATCTTTATTCCGATAGCAAAAGAGTTGGCTACCAAGCTTAATTACCCCCCCATTTCCACTGCAACTGCACTTGCACTCGGGGCGGTTGCCTCATTTAATCTGGTATATCCATCCCCTGTTATTATTTCGGCAGCAGAAGAACTTTCAGCAAATACGGATACACTCATTCTTTTGGGATTTTTTATCGCTATTCCTACTTCTACTGCGGGTTATCTTTACGCCAGAAGATTGGGGAAAACTGAAAACTCCAGAGTTTCTGAAAACGAGAATCAGGTTCAAGCTCACCCAGGATCTACAGAGATTACAGAAGATCCACAAAAGAAGGAGGCAGGAATAGTACAGGAAAAAGGTATCGAAGTTCAAGGAAAAGATGGAGTGCAGAGAAAAGACACTGGAAAGCCAGGCAGGTTTGAAACTTATGCACCAATCTTTCTTCCTTTGCTTCTTATCCTTTTCCAGGCTGGCTTTGAGAATCCCAACCCTCTGTTTGCTTTTCTGGGAAACCCAAATGTTGCACTCCTTATAGGAGTTCTTCTCGCCATTTTTTCCAGCAGAGCACTGGAGTTTGAAATGGTCAGGACCCTGGTCGAAAAAGCAGTAAGGAGAAGTGGTGTTGTCCTGCTCGACCTATGTGGGGGAGGAGCTCTTGGTGCAACTCTTGCCATGACAGGGGCAGGAGAAGCTCTTGGCAGGTTTTTCCTGCAGATTAACCTTCCTCATATCCTTGTTCCTTTTCTTGTTGCAGTAGCCCTTCAAACCGTGCAGGGGTCAAGGGTGGTAACAATGCTTGTTGCACCATCTCTTTTGCTTCCTATGGTTCCGGAACTTGGACTTCCTGCGGAGATTCTGATCCTTGCAATGGCTTCAGGCACCTTCATGATTTCGCATGTTAACGATCCATTCTTCTGGATTTTTGGAGAACTGGCAGAACTTGACCCCTCCGAGGTTTTCAGGGCAAATACTCTTGGGGGCGCTCTGATGGGCGTGATAAGCTTCCTGCTGGTTTCCGGGGTATATATTTTCTTCTACTGAATTTTTCATGCTGCTAGTTTCACTAGTGTCATCTTTTTATACTGGAACTTAATTCCTCGGATTTCAATGCTTTTTATTTTTGTCGGAGGACCATTCCGGTTTTCTCCAAGTTTGATACACTACAAATATAACGTTATAATTTGGTATACGACAAACAATATATACCAGTTTTTTATATTTATCTATATGAGTGAGCAGAATTATTCTGAGTTTACGGGCCTTGAACTCTCTCCGAGAAAGGCAGATTATCTCAAGTTTATTCTTGAAAAAAGAAGCACTGTAAAAACCACTGAAATTTCTTCCAACCTGCAGGTTGACCCTTCAACAACAAGCAAAACCTTAAATGAACTTGCAGCAGCTGGCTATCTAAACCATATTCCATACAGGGGGGTAGACCTGACAGAAATGGGGGCAGCATATGCAGAATTTCTTGTTCGGAGGCACAGGATTTTGAGTCTTCTCTTTACTCATTACGGTCTATCGGCGGAGGAAGCATGTGCTGAAGTTTCCCGATTTGAAGCTTTTGTTTCCAGGGATGCGGTAAACAAAATCTGCAACTCGATGGGCCATCCGATGATCGGCGTATGTGGAGCAATCAGCCACGAGAAATGCATTCATGAGGGGCATTATCATTGATTGCCAGTATGAATGAAGGGTTGAATAAAACCTTTGATCCGGTTTTGAGTCAAAGTTGGGTCAACTCCAAAAAATCTTGTATATAATTCAAATCTTTGGGCATATGCCAAATTTGTCTTAATATCAACCTTATTTCAGTCCCCTCCAGTATTGAAGCTAATTGAAGCAATGAAGTAAAAATGAAAGTGAAAAAACAGGAGTTTAATTATGAAATTAAAAATCATACCTATATTAGTACTTTTGATTGTTGGTCTGAGCATTTTTATCAGCGGTTGTACAGATTCTGGCGATTCCAGGGATAATGGGAGTACAGAACAGAAAACTGAAATATCAGGAATGGGCGAGCCCATAACAGTTGCCGTAAGTATTCTTCCCCTAGCTGAATTTGCAGAAAAGGTCGGAGGAGATAATGTAAAAACTGTTGTTATAGTCCCATCTGGGGCAGATCCTCATACCTATGAACCTTCTCCAAAGGAAGTCCAGGAAATAAGTAAAGCAAAGATGCTAGTAACAGTTGGGGTTGGTATGCCTTTTGAGGAAGTTTGGATTGACAATTTCGAGTCCATGGATAGTGGCACTCTTATTGTAAATTGTTCTAAAGGAATTGAACTAAGGAAACTTGCTGAGCACGATCACGAAGGAGAAGCAGAACATAACGAATCACTTGAAGCTGGGGATGAAAACAAAATTGACGAAGACCATGAAAAACTGGACCCCCATATCTGGACATCACCTGAAAACGCAAAGATGATGGTTGAAGATATTTATGAAGGGCTTGTAGAACTCGATCCTGAAAATGAAGCTTACTATACCCAGAATAGAGATGCTTACCTTGAAGAGCTGGACGCTCTGGATTCGAGGATTCAGGAAAAGCTGGAAGGACGTGAAGAAAGAAATTTCATGGTTTATCATCCATCCTGGGGATATTTTGCCGCGGAGTACGGGCTTACTATGATTCCTGTTGAGGTTGAAGGAAAAGAGCCAAGTGCGAGGGATCTCGCGAAGCTTGTGGATCTTGCAAAGGAAAAGAAAGTCAAAGTTATCTTTGTCCAGACTCAGTTCAACCCGCGAAGTGCAGACGTCGTAGCTCAAGAAATTGGCGGGGAAGTTGTGGCTGTTGACCCTCTTGCAAAAGATTACATTGCAAACATGGACAACGTATCCGATATCTTTTCCAGAAACCTTGTGTAAAATTAGCATTCAGGTTCTATATCTAAATATAAAAAGAACCTAATTCGGGGTAAGATAAAAACGATAGTCTGAAGGAAGAGCAATGGAGAATGTTATAGAGCTAGAGGACGTCTGGGTTCGCTACGGAAACCAGACAATCCTTGAGGCAGTAAATCTGGAATTAAAAGAGCCCAACGGGCTGCTTGGGATTATTGGACCTAATGGTGGAGGAAAGACTACATTTCTCAAAGTGCTCCTCGGGCTCTTGAAGCCGTATAAAGGCAGCGTGAAACTTTTTGGGAAGCTTCCGGAAAAAAGCAGAGACCTTGTAGGGTATGTCCCTCAGTATAAAGGTTTTGACTTTGATTTTCCTATCAGTGTCTGGGAAGTCGTCCTGACAGGCAGGATGAGCCATACGGGTTTTCTGAAAAAGTACAGTGAAGAAGACAAAAAGGCCGCTGAAGAGGCTCTGAGGACAGTGGAGATGTTCGACCTTAAGGACCGGCAGATAGGCCAGCTCTCTGGCGGGCAGCGGCAGAGGGTTTTTATTGCCAGGGCTCTTGCAACTAACCCCAAACTCCTGCTTCTGGACGAACCCAATTCCGGGCTTGATCCTCACATGCAGGACGAACTCTACAGGCTTCTGAACAGGCTCAAGCATGAAATGGCAATCATTATGGTCACACATGACCTCAGTGCAGTTTCTGTCTACGTGGACAGGATAGCCTGCCTGAACCGCACGCTCCACTACCATAACTCTAAGGAAATCCCGGTTGAGGACCTGGAAGCCACCTACCAGTGTCCTGTCGAACTGATTGCTCATGGAGTGCCTCATAGAGTGCTGGAAAAGCACAAAGAGAGTTCCTGAAGTCAAGGGTTAGGTTTGAAAAACAGTGTCTCTCAAGGAGAAAAAAAATGTTTGAGCTTCTGCAATATACTTTTATCCAGAACGCCCTTATAGCCGCAATCCTTGCAAGCGTTGCCTGTGGAGTCATAGGTGCCTTTGTTGTTGTTAAAAAGATCGTTTTCATCAGCGGGGGGATTGCCCATGCTTCTTTCGGAGGTGTCGGGCTTGGCTATTATTTAGGAATCAACCCCATGCTCGGAGTTCTTCCTTTCAGCCTGCTATCCGCTCTTGTCATGGGTACCGTAAGCAAGAAATCTAAAATCCCGGAAGACAGTGCAATAGGCATTCTCTGGTCTCTTGGAATGGCCCTGGGAGTTATTTTTGTCTATCTTACTCCCGGATATGCCCCGGATCTGATGACTTACCTCTTTGGAAATATCCTTACAGTTCCCCGATTTGACCTGTACCTGATGCTTGGTCTTGATATAGTAATAGTGGGTGCAGTCTATCTGTTCTATAAGGAATTTCTCTCTTTATGCTTTGACGAAGAGTTCACAACTGTACAGGGCGTTCCTACCGAAAAGCTCTACCTTTTCTTGCTCTGTATTATTGCCCTTACAATTGTTGTCCTTATAAAAGTCGTGGGAATTATTCTTGTGATCGCCCTCCTGACAATTCCTGCCACCCTGAGCCGCAAATTCACCAATAACCTGAAGCGAATGATGCTTATCTCCACTGCCTTCGGGACCGTTATCAGTGTTACCGGAATAGGCCTTTCCTATGCTCTGGATGTTCCATCGGGAGCCACTATTATTCTTGTACTGAGTCTGGTATATGGATTTGTAGCTTTTGGGATGGATATTCTTGAGAGCAGACGCGTTTTGAAGGGTTGAAACTATGCAGTTTAGTTTTTAAAGCTTTTTTGAACCTGTCGGCACCTCTATCATGAGTGCATTTAGTGAACGGTTAAACCTGTTCACTAAAAGTTCAAAAATCAATTAAAGTGCAGAAATTAATTTTTTCCGGGATCAATTAAAACCTACAGAACTCAGATAATCTACAGAACTCAGATAATCTACAGAACTCAGATAATCTACAGAACTCAGATAATCTACAGAACTCAGATAATCTACAGAACTCAGGTATAAGGTTCAGATCTGAAAGTTCAGGAATGATAAAACTATAACTTCTAATTTTCAGTTTGGGAATCGATCTATAATTCCAGGTCCTCCAACAATCATTCTTGGCAACAAAACCTATTGATATTATATTTGAATTATTCCTCAGGTATATATTCTAGCACTCTTCAATATATAATGTACTTAAGTAGGTTTTTTGGCAGAACTAAATTTTACCTTCTACAAAATTATATTTGAATAGTTTTATTAAGACATAATTTTATATATAGTAAAATGCAAGAAACCTAATTGTAAATCAAGTTTTTTTTTATACTAGACCAGGATTTTAAGGTCAGCATTCCTGGGATAATTTAGTATTGAAAAGGAATCCAAAAACGAAATCCAAAAGAGAAATCCAAAAATGGAATTCAAAAACGGAATTCAAAAACGGAGTCCACAGCACCGTGTGAGATGCCACAAAGCCGTTTCTAGTGGGGAAGCGATGCATTTGCGACAGGTTAAGAGCCTGCATAGAGAGATCTCACCTCGATGTACAACTATACACTTGTGCCGCCACCATATCAAGCTAGCAGGTGTATCCGAAAGCCACCTAAAAGAAATAAAAGACTGGTTCTGTTACTATAAAGTGGAAACAGCCAGATCCACTTCTTTATATAAAAAACTTATATATAAAACGTCATACCAGGGTGATAAAATGGACCGCGAGACAACCCAGGATCAAAATATTGAAGAAAACGAAACCTTTGAAGGTGAAAACCTCAATCTTCCGGATATCCCTCTTCCGGAAACAGATAATGTGCTATATTCAATTCTAAACTCCTTAAATCAGAACATCGCAGACTTTTATACGTTTGTGAAATTCAACAGCTACCTCTCTGAGGGTCACCTCAACGTTGAGTTGCTTAAAAGAAGCATGGGTATCCATAGGGACTTTACAGCCCTTTTCCTGCACACCAGAGAAGAACTGTTATTTACCTATCCGGAATTCATAGAAAAGACAGAAAAGCTGCTGTTTAAAGGTGAAGTTGGTACCGACTGCATAAAATATACACACAAGGTATGCAGATCAATAAGTGATTATAAAATTGCCCTCCACAGAGAAGGTTATTTGCCAGACCTCAGAAGACAGCTGCCCTTAGTTGACATTTAATCCTCAGGCAGCCCTACTTTTTTTCTATTCTTTTTCTATTGTATTTCACTTTTTCAACATTTCTTTTTTTCCAATGTCTAAAATTTTGTCAAATCTAAGTTTTACAAACCTGAGTTTTGTGAAATACCACTGTACTGCGATTCCGAGGTAGGTTCACAAAAGTTGACTTTTGAATCTATTTACCAATCACCCCACTTTCCGCAGTAAATTTTTGCATATTTACAATTTTTCCTGCTATCGATTTTCAATTATCGATTTTCAATAAAACATGGATTTATTGGACTTTTATGCAGGAGGTAAAGCAGCTATATGGTGTATCATAGAGACAAAAAAATGATATCATTCAATTTTCACCAAGTTCCATTAAAAGTCCAAATTAATTTGATTTGTTTCAAAAACGCTATCAAAGAAAATATTGATTTTTGAAAAAATACTGCGGAATGTGGGATCACTAATATTTTCTACCTTTATGACAATTTTTAATGATTGTGATTTTGAAATAATGCTCTATAATTGTGTGTAGCTGTTAGGTTTACATATAGTTCAAACATAATTTCTCATACTAATCTTTAAAGAAAAAATTGTTCAGTGCTTATGTGTGTTGTGGGAGTTGATCCAACTGTTAACCAACTTTAATCACAACATATGGTTATCTATGGTTCTAAAACGGCATCATGAGGTATATTCTAATTTCTTATGTCGACTTGGAGAATGCAGGATTTTGGTCTCCAACTTACTGGAGAATTACAGTACCGCTGGAAATTTATATTCAATTTTCAGTACAACCGTAGTCTTATATTTAGTGAAAGATATTTGGAGTTCAAGGCATCTGTAAAAAAAACGATATCTTGAAAAACGGTGTCTTGAAAAACGATATCTTGAAAAACGGTATCTTGAAAAACGATATCTTGAAAAACGGTATCTTGAAAAACGATATCTTGAAAAACGATATCTTGAAAAACGATATCTTGAAAAACGATATCTTTTAAAAAAGGCACAAAAACGGAATCCTTGAAAAACGGGGATTAAAAAACGGCATTACAAAACAGATGCCTACCATCAATTCGATACGTAGATTTTTTTAGTTTTGTTCATTCAATGATTTTCGCATCTCTTTGTTTTTAACGTTTAACGTTTTCTAAAATAACTTTCGTATTAAAAATATGGGTTTTGATGAGTCTGTATCCAGTTCTTAAATTCATCATGAAGCCTTCTAAAACTAACCCCCGGGAAAAAATACTTTTATCTCTTTTTCTGGTTTGCTACTCTTTGAAATAAACCAAAAAAGATCATATTTTTCTTGAATATCTCTTTGGATTGAAAATAAAAATTGGCTCTTCGTTGTTTTATATGGACATTCTTATAATAACCAACTTGGTCTTGAATTGAAAATCATCTTATCCATAGAGAATAACGAAGAGCCTAAAAAGTAAATTAGGTGAAGGCTTGATCCCTCATCTAATTATTTTTTGAATCGGGCTTGATTAACGCTTTTTTATCTGGTTCACTTCGTTTTTACTTTCTTTTGTATAGAAATATTGCAGCAAGCAGCCCGACTACACAATAAACGATTTCAAATCCAGGCACACTTCTATTTCCTTCCTGTTTCTCCTCCTGTTTCTTTTCAACATCTGATTCTATACTTTCCTTATTTTGTTTAACATCTTCATTGTCAGTTTCAGACTGTATTTCAGTACTGGTTTTAATCTGTGTTCCAGTGTCATTCACGGTATCATTTTCTTCTTTATTTTCACTCACTTCAATGTCTTTGACGGATTTGGAAACCACACGGGCACTGCCAGTTCCACCATTCCCATGGTGTTGGGTATCAGCATTGTCTTTCTCGTCCTCTGAACCAAGAAGAATCGGTTGCTTTATACTGCTGTTTTCTTCAGGAAGTTCGTTGCAGGTTACTGTTGCCGTATTTTCAATAAATCCGTCTCCTTCACCGTTACTGCTAATGTCCTCCTGAGTTACTGTGTAGTTTCCGAAGAATTTCCATGACTCTCCCGGATTCAACATCCCTGAGTCAACATCGTCTCCAATCGGTCCTGTCAATGTAATCATCGGGTCACTTACCGAAACTCCTGTCAGGTCTACGTTGCCTTCATTTTTCACAACTATCTGATATTCTATTATATCTCCAGCTTCGTTGATTTTACGATCCCCAGCTTCATCGATCCCGGTTATTAACTTGGATATACAGTATTCAGTTATCACCTGTGTTGGCTCTTCTCCGATCGGGACTTCAGCACTGTCTGATACCGTGTCCAGCTGATCGCATACAACGGTTGCTATATTTTCTATGCAGCCGTCTCCATGTCCGTTAGTTTCGATATCTTCCAGGGTAACCGTGTAACAGCCTGTATATGTCCAGTTTTCCCCTATCCCGAGAACTGAATCATTATTCAGAGATTCTACCGGTCCATCGAGAATTTGTATCAGAGAATCGTTTACCTTAATTCCCGTGAGATCGACATATCCCTCATTTTCAACCACTATCTTATATGAGATTATATCTCCAGCCTGTGTTATTGTTTCTGCCGGTCCTTTCCCTCCAACGTCCGTTACCGTTTTTTCAATGGCATAATCCGGATACTCATCTATCGGGACTTCTCCGATCGGGACTTCAGCACTGTCTGATACCGCGTCCAGCTGATCGCATACAACGGTTGCTATATTTTCTATGCAGCCGTCTCCATGTCCGTTAGTTTCGATATCTTCCAGGGTAACCATGTAACAGCCTGTATATGTCCAGTTTTCCCCTATCCCGAGAACTGAATCATCATACAGGGATTCTACTGGCCCATCGAGAGTTTGAATCAGAGAATCGTTTACCTCAACTCCCGTGAGATCAACATTTCCTTCATTTTCAACCACTATCTGGTATGAAATTATATCTCCAGGTTCGTTGATTATACAATCCCCTGCTTCATCCACCCCGATTACTGACTTGGATATGCAGTATTCAAGTTTGATCGGTATTTGTTCTTCTTCTATCAGCACTGCTGCACTATCTGATCTCGGACCCAGCAGGTCACACTCAACCGTTGCAGTATTTACTATGAACCCGTCTTCTTCACCGCTGCTGATTATGTCTTCTTCAGTCACCATATAATAGCCGGTATATACCCAGCTTTCTCCTTGCTCAAGTACCCCATCAGTTATCAGGGACTCTTCCGGTCCATTGAGATCTTGAATCAGCGAATCGGTTACTGATATTCCTGTAAGGTAAAAGTTGCCGGTATTGGTCACTACAATCTGATATGTAATAATTTCTCCAGAGGCTGTTACTGTTCCTGCAGGTCCTTTTCCTGCAACATCAATAACTGTTTTATCAATTGTACAATCTGGTTTTTCTTCAGGTATTACTCCTCCTTCTCCTCCTTTTCCTCCTATCGGTACTCTAACACTGTCTGATCTCGGATCCAGGTGGTCACACTCAACAGTTGCAGTATTTTCTATGAAGCCGTTTACTACATTATTGATTATATCTTCAAGGGTAACGGTGTAAGTTCCGATATATATCCAGTTTTCTCCTGTCTCAAGAACTCTATTCTCATTCAGAGATTCATCTGGTCCGGTGAGATTTTCAATCCGAATATCGGTAACAGTAACATTTGTCAGGTCAACGTTTCCTGTATTGGCTACTACAATCTGATATGTAATGATATCTCCAGGGATTGTTATCCGTCCTTCGGGTCCTTTTCCAGAGACATCTTGAACTATTTTGTCAATAGTGCAGGCAGGATTCTGATCAGCAATAACTGTTGCATTAACCGAAGTTGAATTGGTGAAGCTACCTGCAAACAGACCGGATACAAANTATAGTTCACCGTTATCGTTTCACTCTGTCCAGGGATAAGGATTTCACTCGCAAGTGGAATTACTCCTAACTTGTCGTCCGTAACGTTGACAAGCCCTGTAATATCGACGTTTCCAGAGTTGGTAATGTTGTAAGTGTATGTGATGTTCTGGCCAGCTTCAGAATAGTTCATTGGACTGGCTGATTTATCGATCGTCAACTCCGGAATCTGGATTGCTGTTACAGTTGCATTAACCAAAGTTGAATTGGTGAAGTTACCTGCAAACAGACCGGATACAAACGCTGTATTGGTTACAGATCCGTTATTAAGATCAGACTGAGTAATGGTATAGTCCCAYGTTAYCRWTTCACTCTGTCCMGGYATAAGGATTTCAATCGTAAGTGGAATTACTCCTAACTTGTCATCTGTAACGTTAATTGGTGCTGTAATATTGACGTTTCCGGAGTTAGTTACATTGTAAGTGTATGTGATATTCTCTCCTACAGAGGAATAGGTTTCAGGAGCTGCTGATTTCTCGATCGTCAACTCCGGATTCTGCTCTGCAGTAACTGTTGCATTAACCGAAGTTGAATTGGTGAAGTTACCTGCAAACAGACCGGATACAAACGCTGTATTGGTTACAGATCCGTTATTAAGATCAGACTGAGTAATGGTATAGTCCCACGTTATCGATTCACTCTGTCCTGGTATAAGGATTTCACTCGTAAGTGGAATAACTCCAAGCTTGTCATCTGTAACGTTAATTGGTGWTGTAATATTGACGTTTCCAGAGTTRGTWACRTTGTAAGTGTATGTGATGTTCTGGCCAACTTCAGAATAGTTCATTGGACTGGCTGATTTCTCGATCGTCAACTCCGGAATCTGGATTGCAGTTACAGTTGCATTDACCGAAGTAGAATTGGTGAAGTTRCCTSCRAACAKACCGGATRCAAAYGCTKYATTGGTWACWRATCCSKWATYMAKRTCAGACTGAGTAATGGTATAGTYCMMYGTTAYCGWTTCAYTCTGTCCYGGTAYAAGGATTCCACTCGTAAGTGGAATAACTCCAAGCTTGTCATCTGTAACGTTAATTGGTGCTGTAATATTGACGTTTCCAGAGTTGGTAACGTTGTAAGTATAGGTTATGTTCTGGCCAACTTCAGAATAGTTCATTGGGCTGGCTGATTTATCGATAGTCAAATCAGGATTCAGGGTTGTAGGTACCGGGACATCGCCCCTAAACGGGTATAAGTGAAGCTGAGCCTGACCTTCTAAGCCCGTCATTGTCAGCGATTTAGCAATCAGGTTTCCTTCCAAATTTCCGTTTCCATAAATGAAATCAGCATATGGGGCTAGAATGCTTCCTTTCCAGCTTAATCCAAACATTGATATATTTGTCATATTATAGAAATTCCAGATAACAGTTTGCCAGGCAGCCCCATTATTATTGCCGTTGAAATTCATGCTGCCAAAATAACCAGGTGGAGTGTGTGGGAGAATATCACTTGTTCCTTCAACATTAATGATGACGCTTGAACCTTCTGGTACTACTAGATTAACCTCTCCAGTTCCTTTCCACTCTGTATTTGGAACAAAGAAAACATTAAGTGTTGAATTTGTACCTGTCAAATCCAATCGGCCCCATGACTGCAGAGTAACCGTAGTTCCTGATGTTGCCGGCAGGCTTGCCCAGTATGTAGATAGGGATTTCAGGTAAGTTTCTTCAGCAGTAAAGTTAATTGGAGTGCTTGGGTTGAGCAAAACACCATCGTTAATGTTTACACCTGTATGGCTGACGTTTCCACCTATGTGTATATCACCATGGTACACATTACCATTGATCCAGGTCGAATTACCTCCTACAACCATTCCTATCCCTGCAGGGTTCCCACCAATAGGTAATGAGTTTCCTACACCATAATTAGAAAGTGTGGCATTGCCCCCCGCAGCAACAGCACCTTGAATGTCTCCTCCATTATGCAGTATATTCTCAAATATAAAGCCGTTGTAATCTTTAGCAGTCCCTAATGGATCCGTATCAGCGGTTGCTGGCACTGTTAACCAGAGTATTCCGATAATTATCAAGACCAGATATCTCATATTTGTTCTCATCTTTACATCTTCCCGAGTCGATCTTAAAATCTCAAGTTGAAGTGTGTTTTGTGATCAATTTAGATTATGTGTAAATGTTGTAACCAAATCTATGTTTTTTTTATTTGTTACCAAGGCATTTAACGCATTACCATTAAAAATTATTAGAAAATAAATAAAAATATACTATGTTTTAAATATAGTTGTATTGGATAATTTTTTAATGATGTATGCATAACATTATATCAGTAAACATGTTTTAAAATGCTAGTTTGAATACAAAAAAAAGTGATAATTCATCATGACCAGATATCTCATATTTGTTCTCATCTTTACATTCTCTCGAGTCGATTTTAAAATTTCAAGTTGAAGTGTGTTTTGTGATAAGTTCAGATTATGTGTAAATGTTGTAACCAAATCTTCATTTTTTTTTATTTGTTACCAAGGCATTCCATTCAATACTATTAAAATTTTTTGTTGAACAATTAAAAATATATTTTGTTTTAAATATAGTCATATTAGATTATTTTTTTAATGATGTGTGTATAACATTATATCATAAACATGTTTTAAAATGCTAGCTTGAATACAAAAAAAGCGATAATAATTGTTTTATAGAAATTAACTACCAAAAAAAACCAATCATAAAAATAAAATGGTAAACATTATCACATTATATGAAGGCTTAATCCCTTTATTTAATTTTTTCTGGATAGAGCTCAGATAATGCTTTGTTACCTTATCCCCTCTGCTTTTACTTTCTTTTATTTTGGCATCAGTTAATGGATTCTATGCACAACTTCGAATACCACATCTAGTGATTTTCCAACGAAATCTGCTTATATTTGACTTTCAAAGACGACTGATTTTTTCCGTTATCATACGACTTTGTTTGTGTATGTCTATGTATTTAATACTCCTAAAAATAACGTTTTTATTGATCTGGGAGGTATTTTTTTCATGCTCAGAAAAGAGAATAATGATGCTTGTTTTGTGTCTGTCTCTTCCATAATAATTTTGCTTTTATTTGATTCTTTTTCTTGGACTACTGTAATCTTAATCTCGACAACAGCTTATCAATTAGAATGCCGATTTTCGGAGCTAATTTGAGAGCATCAAATGTAAAGCCCAAACTAAACATATTTTAATTTCTCACTTTTTTCCCCTTCCCCCTAATTCGTTGGTCATCAGACTTATTGTATTTAATAGTACAATACTCCAGACAATATTTAGTATCTTACATTCGGTAGGTCGACATTAAAATTTAAAATGTTTTTTATGATGTCGTTTTATAACATTAGATAACTATATGTTATGTTTAAAATTGGTTCACGTGTGGCTCAACTTCCACGACACATATAAGTACGGAATCAAGAATTAAATCATTTTTTCAATAAAGTTTTGTGTGATAGATTATGTTTGGACCATATGTAAATCTAACAACTACACACAAGTCTAGAACATTATTTCAAAATCACCATCAATAATAAGTATAAAAAATTAAATGTGATCTGCCGAAAGTAAGATTATGTTATTACTGAAGGTAATTGTCAGACAGCTTGTTTTGGGCGGGGTGGATGCATTCAATCTGATTTTTTATATGTTGCCTACAAAAATAGCGTACATCTCGTACCAGTAAGGGCAGAAAACCCACTTAAATCCTGCTTCTTCGAGTCTCTTCCTGAACTTCTCTGGAGTATCGATTTTCTCCCGCACATCTTCAAACGTTCCCAGCATTTCTTCTGCTTCTTGAACGGTGAGTTCTTGCTCAACCATGTACCGTTTCCAGTGAGCTCTGTAAATCTCCTCTTCCCACTCACTCTCGGGCCTGAAGATGTCTCCTTCAATAAACCTCCCATCCGGCTTGAGAGCCTCATAAATCCGCCTGAAAATCCTGGTTTTTGCATCTGGGGGAAGGGAGAAAAGGCATTGTGTGGAAACCACGGCATCAAACTTTCCTTTTATCTCCGGATTTTCTTTCCACCCAGATTTTTTTTGCCATCCGGGCTTTTCCTTCCATTTTTCACACTCTTCCAGAATATCCCCCTCAATGAACGTGACGTTCTTCTGCAGCTCTGGTTTCTCCTTTGCCACAGCCAGCATTTCCGAGTTCCTGTCGATGCAGGTGATTCTGGCATCGGGTCTTTTTTTCCTTATCAGGCTTGTAAGAAAACCGGTTCCGCTCCCAAGTTCGAGGATCTCGATTTCCCGGTTCTTCTTTTCCTTCTTTCTTTCTGTTTCTTCAGGAATTGACTCGGGAATCAATTTGGAGATTGATTCAGGAATTGATTCAGGGATTGATTCTGAGATTGATTCAGGGATAAATTCGATTACTGTGGCGAAGAAGGTCTGCCAGTTTGGGAGGCATTGTTTTTGGAGAGTGTCGTAACGGGAAGGAAGGTTGTTGAAAACTGAACCGGAAGAGGTCATGGAATCATCTCCAGAGAAGATGTTTATTGATCTTCAAAAGATGTTTATTGATCTTCAAAAGATGCTTATTGATCTTCAAAAGATGTTTATTGATCTTCATAAGATGTTTATTGAATACTCGGAAAACATGAGTTAAATAATAGCGGATTGTATGTTAAATTGCAGGCAAATCTTAATAAATGTTCTTATATCTGATTAAAACAACTTCCTTTTTATTTTTTTTATATTTATACCAAAAAATTCTTCTTAATGGCAAGGAAACAAAATGCAACCAGATACCTCAAAATCTCCGGATTTGTCAGAAGATCCGTTAGAATTACTCCAGCAAGCTTTTGATCTTTACACCCATAGGGATTTCGAAAAAGCCCTTGACTTCCTTGTCTGGGCCGAGCACTTTGCCCTAACAGCCAGAAAACCCGAGATTCTTATCCCTATTTACAGCATGGCAGGGAGTGTCTTTTCAGACCTGGAAGACTTCGAAAGATCCCTGAGATATTTTGAAAAGTCTCTCCAGGTCATAAAGCTGTTTGAAGCCAACGATGATGCAGAAGGAGGCAATGCAGATCCTGTTCTTACCGAATGGTCGGCATCAAATGAGGACAAGATCGGAAAGCTCTTTTTCCGGTTCGGACAAACGGGAGAAGCAGAAACAAGGTTTAACCAGGCACTTGGGCTTTATGAAAAGCTGCTTGTGGCTGATCCCGAAAATACACAGTATCTTTCTTCTCTGGCAAAGGTCAAAGATAGCATGGGTAATTTGCTTTCCAGCAGGGGGCAGAAAGATGAAGCTTGTGTAGTTTATACGGAGGCGGCTGATATCCGCAGAGGTTTACGTAAAGGTGATCTGAAGAATAAATAAGCTGAAAATCAATGGATTTCGAATTTGGCTCAAATACTTATGATGCAACCTCTGGATAGGAGTCTTTTGATATCAATTTCTGGATTATCTGGCTGGAAGAAGTTGGAAAGATCTATCAGCAAATAGTAATTTCTTTTTCGGAGCACAGGTAAAAAAACAATCTCAGACCAAAAACCGATACTTGAAAATCAAAAATCGAGCAAAAAACCCAAACCTGAAAAAAATAACTCAAAAACAAAAGAAAAAGTAGAACTTCAGATTTTACTGAAGCCCGTAGTGTTTTATGTTCCAGTCTGCAGCGGCCTGGATCTTTGCGATTTCTTCTTCGCCGCCTTCCATGGTGAAGAGATGTTTGAACCGCTTCTGGGCCCTGAGGTATTCCTCGACGGGTCTGGGGTTCTTGACTTTTCTCACCTGGGTAAGTTCACCGTTTTCCATTTCATACATGGGCCAGAGGCAGGTCTCAACTGCGAGTTTTGCAAGTTCGATAGTCTTGGAGCCGTCGAAACCCCAGCCGGTGGGACAGGGGGCGAGGGTGTGGATGTAGGTAGGACCCACAGTTTCGGTAGCTTTTTTGACTTTCCTGATCATGTCCCGCGGGAAACCGATTGAGGTTGTGGCCACGTACGGAGAACCGTGGGCTACCATGATAGCGGGCATGTCTTTCTTCGGGCGTGGGTTTCCGAAGGAGACTTTGCCTACGGGGCTTGTCGTTGTGGAAGCGTCGAAGGGGGTTCCGGAGCTTCTCTGGATCCCAGTGTTCATGTAGGCCTCGTTATCAACGCAGACGTAGGTGATGTCGTGGCCCCGTTCAAAGGCACCTGAGAGAGACCGAATCCCGATGTCCATTGTCGAGCCGTCGCCGCCGACTCCGACGACCCTTGTGTTTCCTTTCTTGCCGAGGGCTTTTAATGCAGCCTCGATACCTGATGCCACTGCGCCTCCGTTTTCGAAGAGGGAGTGTATCCACGGGACCTGCCAGGCAGATTCCGGGAAGGGGGTGGTCATAACTTCCAGGCAACCTGTTGGGTTAACGATGATGCAGTCCGGGCCTGCGCCCATAAGCATGAACTTTGCGGCAAGGGCGTCACAGCAGCCTGCACATCCCCTGTGTCCCGGGGAAAGGTAGGTTTTAGGTGCGGGTTTACTCATAGCAATTCCTCCCTGACATCAGCAAACTGGCTTTCAACCGTAATTCCGTCTTTTGTGACTTTCTTGGCTTCTTCTATGATCTTGCTGACCAGCTCAATGCGTACATCTCGGCCTCCGTGGTTTAAGGTGTAGCCGATAATTGGAATATCGCACCTGCTGTTGTACATGCAGCCCTTGGTCTCGGTAAAGAGGGCACCTTCGTTGGTTCCGAGGGAGATGTTCTTGTCGAGCACGACAACAACATTGGCTTTTGCCAGGGCCTTTCTGATCTGCATCTTCGGGAAGGGCCTGAAGGACCTGACTTTCAGGATACCGATCTTCTCGCCCTTTGCCCTGTACTCGTCAACTACATCCTTAAGGGTACCTACAAGGGAGCCCATGGCCATGATAACTACCTCGGCATCTTCGAGCTGGTAGCCGTCGATAAGGCCTCCGTGGTCCCTTCCAAAGATCTCTGCGAATTCTTTGGAAACGGCCTCTATCTTCGGAAGAGCTGCCTGCATTGCCTTTTCCTGCAGGTACCTGAATTCGGTGTAAGTCGAGGGGTCAGCAAAGGCTCCGAAAGTAAGAGGATTTTTGGGGTCAAGCACGTATTCCGGCTCATATTTGGGCAGGAACTCATCAGTAAGGTCCTGCTCAAGCAGCACAACGGGTTCGTAGACATGGGAGAGGATAAATCCATCCATACAGGCCATGCCAGGCAGGAGCACATCTTTGTCCTCTGCGATCTTGAAGATCTGGGGGATCATGTCTGCGGCTTCTTGGATATCCTCGGCATAAAGCTGGAGCCAGCCTGTGTCTCTCTGGGCAATTGAGTCTTGGTGGTCGTTCCAGATATTGATCGGGGCGCTGACTGCCCTGTTTGCCACGGTCATGATGATGGGCATTCTCATTCCTGCGGCGTTGAAGAGAACCTCGTGCATGAGCAAAAGCCCCTGGGAGGTGGTTGCGGAGTATGTCCTTGCCCCGACAGCGGCAGCTCCCACAAGGGCAGAAATTGCCGAGAATTCGGATTCCACGTTGATATATTCACAGTTCGGGATTTCCCCGTCTGCAATAAACTGAGATAAGTCCTCAACAATATGGGTCTGAGGGGTGATAGGATAAGCGGAAATAACATTTGGACGGGAAACCTTTGCTGCCTGGGCAACTGCGTATGAACCTTCCACGACGACCATTTTGGCCTTGTCAGCTGAATTGAGCGGCATTATTTTTCCTCCAGGATCATTTCAATTGCATTTGCAGGGCATTCATTTGCGCAGATGCCGCATCCCTTGCAGTAGTCGTAGTTGTATTCGAAAAAGCCATCTCCTCTGGGACGGATTGACATGTCAGGGCACATAATCTCGCAGATTCCGCATTTGGTGCATTTTTCGTAAATATATACGGGACGGAAGTTTCTCCAGCCTCCGGTTTTGTTTACCAGGGTAGAACCCGGCTCACAAGCTCCTCCTGTTGTGATTTTCACGCTTCTTTCCCCCTGATAAGCTCATAGGCTTTCTGAATTGCTTGAGAGTTCTTTTCGGCTACTTTGCCGGAAAAACGGTCCCTTACGGCTTTTTTAATGGATTCTACATTGATCTCTCCGGTCGCACCTGCAAAAGCTCCCAGAAGGACAGTGTTCACAATCGGAAGACCTATGATGTCCATTGCCACCTTTGTAGCATCTACGGTCATGACCCTTGCTTTTGTATCAAGTTTGAGTTCTTCGGGTTTTTCTTTTGTGTTGATGAGGATGATACCGTCGTCTTTAATCCCGCTTGCAACGTTGACAGTTTCGATCAGAGTGGCATCCTGGACGATCACGTAATCTGGTGTGTATATCTGGCTTCGGAGTCTAATGGGACTGTCACTGAGTCTGGTGAATGCCTGCACAGGGGCACCTCTACGTTCTACCCCAAAAGCGGGGAAGGCCTGGCTGAACTTCCCATCTTCAAAAGCTGCAACGGAAAGCATTTCAGCCGCAGTAACAGAACCCTGGCCTCCTCGACCGTGTATTCTGATTTCCTTCATCTGGATTCTCCTTTTTAAATGTGATTTTTATTAGTGCGTTTTTGGATGTTTTTGGACGTTTTTGGGCGTTTTTGAATGTTTTTGGACGTTTTTGGATGTTTCTTTGCAGTCTGTATGGCATACTTATATAATTTAGTTGTCTGGCACACTGCTGTTAATCGAATTAACCTGATGTTATTCAATCTATTAATGTTTGTCAGATCAAATTCAGCATCTGTTGCTCATTGCGGCTTTGCACATAACGCTTTCTACAGACACTGGGCGAAACGCACAGGCAGATGCGCAAGGACCCAAAAGTTTGGACGGCTGATTGTTAACCTGAAAGTATTATAATAACTGGATCATAACTTATCTTAAACGTAATATTTTTTCAATTTTATATTCACGCCGTGTTGTGTCCATAGTTCATGGATAATAGTGTAGATTATTATTAGTTTTTCGGTGAAAATCAAGAAGTTATTTATATATATTTCTAACCTATAATTATTTTTCAGACATTTTATAATTTCCTTTATCAGGTTAACCTGCCTTCTTGATCTGTTTTCTCTCACTTTAGCTGTAAACAATCCTTGCCTTCAAAAGATAGTATATTTTAATATTTTTCCTGGCGGGAACTTCTCATCAGCTCAATTATGGCTTTTCCATCTTTTAAACTGTTAATTTTTTCTCTTATATGCCGCGAGCCGTGAAGTCCTTTTGTAAACCAGTGGGCATGCATCCGGAGATTCATGGAAGAAAGAAGATTATATTTTTCAAGGAGGAGGATGTAAGCTTCAAACTCTTCAAGCTGCTTTGCAGGCCGGTTCACCTCCATTCTTTCCCCGGTTTCAAGGTAGTGCCTGATCCTTCTGAAAATGAAAGGGTTTCCCATTGCAGCGCGCCCTATCATAAGCCCGTCACAGCCTGTAACCTCCAGGGTATTTTCTGCCGACTCTTCATCTTTGATGTCCCCGTTTGCAATAACAGGAATAGAAAGCTCATTTTTGACAGCCTTTATTCCTTTAAGGTCCGAGCTGCCTGAGTACATCTGTGCTGCTGTCCTTCCATGCACAGTCAGAGTTGATGCTCCTGCTTTTTCTATCAGACGGGCAATTTCAAGAGTTTTTTCCTCCTTTTCAAGGAGGCGGATCTTTGCGCTGACCGGAGTCTTCAGGGCATCGGTAAGCTCTGAGATTATTGTATAGATAAGTCCCGGAGAATTGAGGAGAGCTGAGCCGCAGCCAGCCCCCGTGATGCGTCTTACGGGGCAGCCCATATTAACGTCTATAACTTCAGGCCTATACTCTTCTTCAACAAGAAGTGCAGCCTCTCTCAGTTTATCAGGGCAGCTTCCCACAAGCTGAACCCCGAAGAGCCTGTCTTCAGGAGAACTCAGTCCTTTAATAAAAGATTTCCTGCTTTCATTGAGCAGGGCATCTGCATTTATCATCTCTGTGTACGTCAGGTCAGCTCCATACTGCCTGCAAAGCAGCCTGAAAGCCAGATTTGTTACATCTGCCATAGGTGCAAGAAGAAGGTTTCCAGGAAGCTCTGTCCTGCCAATTTTCAGTTTTTTAAGGCTCATGTTTCTTATACTTATTAGCTGTTTTTATAATTTTTTTAGGTTCGTTTTCAGTTTTAGATTCACTTTATAGTTATTGTCTACTCTGATTTGTTGAAGCTCAAAAAGGTTTCGCAAAAATGTATGGAAAAAGTTTGAACAACTGCCGAATGTACAAGTCCGGGTGACTGAAAGAAAAGAAGTGAAAAGCAAGATGCTTGAACCAGGGAAGGAAAGTCTGGTTCAGAATTTTCATGAAGAGTACGGAAGTGTTGATTGGAATTAAGTGTTTATTGGAATTAAGTGTTTATTGGAATTAAGAGTACGGAAGTGTTTATTGGAATTAAGAGTACGGAAGTGTTTATTGGAATTAAGTGTTTATTGGAATTAAGAGTACGGAAGTGTTTATTGGAATTAAGAGTACGGAAGTGTTTATTGGAATTAAGAGTACGGAAGTGTTTATTGGAATTAAGTGTTTATTGGAATTAAGTGTTTATTGGAATTAAGTGTTTATTGGAATTAAGTGCTGATTGGAATTAAGTGCTGATTGGAATTAAGTGCTGATTGGAATTAAATGTACAGGTCAAGAGGGTATGTAACTGGAAGGGGATATAATCAGTGTTTATATCCTTTGATGGAGGTATGTTCATCGGTTAATAACTTGAAGGATTATCCGCTGGTGGTTATACAACTCAAAAGGCTCATGAAAAGAACAGCCTGATATGTCCGAGATAAGGAATCCTGTACTTTGCGACCCCTATTATCCATTCATCCTTTACAGGCACATAATAACTGATCTGTCCTTCCTGATCAAAGTGCTTGTTGGTCACAGGATTATCTCCTTTGGTAATGTATCCTGAGTAAGGGGCAGCAGGACCATTTTCCCACATAGGCTCGCCGGTTTCTACCCTGTACATCGCTCTATGTATTATGGGAGTTATGCCTTCCTGCCCATAGGGTCGATAGAGGATGACGTCTCCGTAGTCACTAAAGGTCATATAGTCTGAATTTTTCCCTTCTTCATTGGTAACAAGATCAACTCGATCGATGTTTTTGATGAAGATAATATCTCCTATCTGCATATGCGGTTCCATACTTCCGGACTCCACTGCGACCATAGGTGTCCAGAGCCCGAACGCCAGTTTGGAAAGAATCATAAAGGTTATCAGTACAGCCGCAACCGACAGTAAATCCTTCCCAAGGGAGACTAGGAAGCTTTCTTCTTCCTGGGTACTTTTTTGTGTATTAGTGTTGCTCATAGTAAGTCTTTATTCCCTTTATCTTATTCTTTTGGTGCTGTATCATATTTCATTCGGTCTGTAGTGTCTGTGCCAGCATTTCATCAGCTATGTAATTTATATTTTTGTATAAATCTCATTTTCACGCTTTAATTGTACCAGAATCCTTTGTTTTATTATACGACTCTTCTCAGTATACTTGCCTATACGATTTGTTTTTATCCTATATTAATTTACTATTTATCGTCAGACCATGATATTTTTTACAGGCCATTCTGTGTAAAATAGACTGAAATTCTATAAAATTTGAATGATTATTTAGAAATCTGATTATACCGATAAGTGGGAAAAATGATAAGTTTCAGGAAATATTTTTATAATTAAGAAAGTCCTATATAAACAGTCACTGGAGAATCTCAAATCATTAATTTAACTGAAAACCCTTACTAATGTATGATGTTATTTTGCTGGCATCGAAGCAATTTTGTATGTGTTTAGTTTTTATATTTTAAGTGGGTCTTTGCCTTAAATCTATTTGACCTCAAGTTGATTGATATCATATCAAATGAGGTTCAACAGACCCTGGCGGTCATAAAGTCAGGTCGAGATAGTCAGGCCGAGATAGTCAGGTTGAGATAGTCAGGTCGAGATAGTCAGGTTGAGATAGTCAGGTTGAGATAGTCAGGTCGAGATAGTCAGGTCGAGATAGTCAGGTTGAGATAGTCAGGTTGAGATAGTCAGGTTGAGATAGTCAGGTCGGAATTATGAATGAGATCGATATTGTACGGGCAGTTATAGAGGAAGGATACCAGATAAGTCCGCAAGCCGTAGAATTAATCAAATTGAGTAACTCTCCTGAAAGCCTTCTAAAATATATCCTTTCAACTATTGATGATTGTGTTTTCGTTATTGAACCCGAACATATCGACCTGAAGGACTTTGAAGCTTCTAAAATGGTTTCCAGGATAATTTCTGAAACATCTCCCGGGGCAGTTTCCCAGATGGCTTCAGGTAAAATTTCCTCTTCTCCCTTAGAACCCGTAGACTCGCACGTGGTAAAAACTTTTGACCCTGCTTTGGATGCCCTTGAGGAACCAGGATTATCAAGTATTGAATCGGATGTTTTTTCGGCGGTTGAAGTCTCAGACTCCAATCCGGAGATTAAACCTGACATTCTTTCTTCTCAGGGTTCTGATCCTGTTCATGATTCTGTTCACGATTCTGTTCACGATTCTGTTCATGATTCTGTTCACGATTCTGTTCACGATCCTGTTCATGATTCTGTTCACGATTCTGTTCACGATTCTGTTCACGATTCTGTTCATGATTCTGTTCATGATTCTGCTCATGATTCTGCTCATGGCTCTTTTTCCAATCCTGTTTATCCCTCTGCTTCTTCAAGAAGTGTAGAAAAATCAGCCTCCTCTTTTTTTGGACATGCAGGCTCTCCTTCTCCCTCCAACCGTGCTTACGGAGCAGATTCTCTCTTTTCAAACCAGGGAAATTCTTTCCGTTCGAGTTCCAGAGATGAAGAAGTCAGGTATCTCCCAGGCCGCAACCCTGTTACCGTGCTTTCCGATATTACCGGGCATTCGACCTGTGTTGGGGAGTATATGCAGTTTGTGCAGTATTTCAGGGACAGGTACAGCAGGCTCTCTGAGATCATCCGGGGCAGGATTAATGCACGCCCTATAGAGAGTTTGAAAAGGAGGAATTTTCGCCGTGGATCAGACGGAAACACTGAGGAGATATCGATTATAGGAATGGTTTCTGATATCAGCAGCACAACCAATGGGCACAAAATCTTTTCTCTTGAAGACTCTACAGGCTCTTTTTCAGTTCTTATCCGAAATAGCGACAAGGAACTCTTTGAGCTGGCTTCGCAGCTTCTTCTGGACGAGGTCATCGGGGTAACAGGCTCGGTTACTAACGACGGAAAGCTTATGCTTGCCACAAAGATCATCCAGCCAGATGTCCCGAACAGTGTTCAGCGCAGGACAGGTAGCTATGGGAAAGCCGTACTTATCTCGGATGTGCACGTAGGTAGTTCCCAGTTCCTGGAAGAGGCCTGGCTGGACTTCCTGGACTTTTTGAAAGGTGAATCTGACTCCGAAGAAATGCGGGAGATTGCAGCTCAGGTCCGTTATCTCGTTGTTGCAGGAGACCTCGTGGACGGTATAGGGATTTATCCTGACCAGGAAATGGAACTGGATATTCTGGATGTCTATGAACAGTACAGAAAAGCAGCAGAGTACTTCAGAGAAGTTCCTGAACACATACACGTGATCATAAGCCCTGGAAACCATGACGCTGTACGCCAGGCAGAACCACAGCCAGCCCTGCCTGAGAGGATCTGCGCAGATTTTCCAAAAAATGTCACTTTTGTAGGCAACCCGGCTCTTGTGGATCTTGACGGCGTCAGAATCCTTATCTACCACGGCAGGTCGATTGACGATCTGGTGGCAAGTGTTCCCGGCGTCTCTTATCAGGATCCTGCAGGTGCAGTCCTTGAGATGCTTAAGCGCAGGCACCTTGCTCCAACGTACGGGAGCAGGGTTTCCATATCCCCGGAGAAAAAAGACTACTTTATAATTGACCCTGTTCCGGATATCATTCATACAGGTCATGTCCATACCCTTGGAGTCCAGCGATACAAAAATGTTCTACTGGTTAATTCCGGAACTTGGCAGGCCCAGACTGAGTTCCAGAAGCGTGTAAACCTGATGCCTGTGCCAGCCAGAGTTCCAGTTGTGGATCTTGCGGATTTCGATGTGAAAATTCTGGCATTTGACTAAGCCGGGTCTGAAAACTCAGACTTTCCATTTCTCTAAATCCTCTAGCCTGATGAAGTTCTCTAAAATTATTTTCCGATCCTTATATATACCACAAAGGTTTAATATCTGGAAAATGTCGCTTGAAGAAAGAAAGGAAGAAAAAGAAGGTTCCGGAGAAAGCTTTCCGGAAATTCAGGAAGAAAATCGGGATGAAGAGCAGACCTCTCTTCCCTTTGATATCCCTGATTTTGCAACCCTTCTTAAAAAGCAGGGCTATGCCCTCGCAGGTCGCCATTCAGCAGTAAAGACCTGTCTCTGGCTCAGGAAAGCCATGAACGATGAAGGTTTTTGCTACAAATCGAAGTTTTATGGTGTCCAGTCCCATCGCTGCCTTCAGATGACTCCTACTCTCATGTGCAACCAGCGATGCCTTTTCTGCTGGCGTCCGACTGAGGTTCCGGTCCCTGCACCCGGAGAATGGGATTCTCCTGAGAAAATAGTTGAGGAAAGCATCGCCTGCCAGCGTAAATTGATCACAGGGTTCGGCGGCTCTCCAAATGCACTCAGGGAACGCTGGCTTGAAGGCAATGAACCGAATAACGTTGCAATCTCCCTGTCTGGAGAGCCGACCTTTTACCCTTACCTTCCTGAACTTATTGAAGAATATGAAAAGAGAGGTTTTACTACCTTTCTGGTTACGAACGGAACTGTCCCTTCAATGTTTGCAAAGGTCAGCCCTTCCCAGTTATACATGAGTCTCGATGCTCCGGACCTCGAGACCTACCTCAGAGTCTGCCAGCCAAAATCCCCTTCACTCTGGGACAGGATCAACGAGTCTCTGGATATTATGAAAGATAAATGCTCAAGAACGGTCATCAGGATTACACTGGTCAAGGGCAAAAATATGTTCAATCCGGAAGGTTACGCTGAACTAATTAAAAGAGCCTCCCCGGATTTTGTGGAAATAAAGGCTTACATGCACCTTGGCTTTTCACGCCTTCGTCTAGACCGCTCTGCCATGCCGACCCACGCAGAGGTACTGGAGTTTTCGAAAGAGCTTGTAAAGCACCTGGGGTATGAAATCGTAGATGAGTCCGAAATTAGCAGGGTTGTCCTGCTCTCAAAGGACGGGAAAAAATCTCCCGTAAAAAAGGTTTCCTGCTTGGATTAAACCTTTATCAGCTAATCTTTTTTATCAGCTTTTTTCATCTAACTTTTTTATTTTCAATTCTCACTTTGATTCTTACTTATCTAATTAGTTCTCCTTTTTCTGGCTTTCTCTATCTCTTTTCTATCTGGAAGTGAATTCTAAAGCAGGAGATCAGTGTACAGTAACTCTTTTATAGCTGCATAAATCTATAAAATAGATCGGGGGATAGAAACAAATATAAACCTAAGTTTCAATTAGAGTATCATCCCACAGGGGTTAATTCAATATTAAATTAAATCAAATCGTTAATTATCAAATTATCATATACAGTTTGAGTAAGATTATGTCTCATATCTAGTGCGATCAAAAGAATGCGAAACCTGGCAGGTTTATGCAGCATAAATGCAAGCTTTAGCGGCTTGTTGAGATGCCGGCTTTTGAAGGGTGTATTTTTCACTCTCAGGTTCTTCGTTTTCCAGGCGGTTTTTGTACCCGGATTTCGGGTGAGACAGGAACTCACTGTGTGATTTATCCTCATCGAATCCTCCGGTTATCCGTTGTATACCAACCGACGTGCTAAACGAATCCGAAATGCTAAACGAATATTACACTGAATAACTAAATTTATTATGATGCCGGACTTTATAACTTTCCAATAGAAATCACCGGTTTCAATAGAAGTTTCATAATTTCGAGTTAATCAGAATAAACTAAACTGAATAATTCCTAACTCACGAATCTTACTACTTTATTCATCGGGGAAATTTTAAAATGACTGAACAATCCGCACACGAAAAGTATGAATTTAAAAAGAAGCTTGAAGGTCTCAGGAATAAGAGAGGAAGGAGCACGGAGCTTATTTCTCTTTATATTCCTGCTGACAAGCAGATTTTCGATGTTACAAACCAGTTAAAAGACGAGCACGGACAGGCTGCAAACATCAAGTCCAAGCTTACGAGGACGAATGTGCAGGGAGCAATTGAGTCTCTGCTTTCAAGGCTAAGATACCTGGACAAAGTACCTGAGAATGGGGTAGTGTACTTTACAGGAGCTGTGGATATCGGAGCCAACAAGACAAATATGGAAAGCGAGGTAATTGTTCCTCCTGACCCCATAACTGTCTACAAATACCACTGTGACTCATCTTTCTACCTTGAGCCTCTTGAGGATATGCTCAAAGATAAGAACACCTACGGGCTTCTGGTTCTTGACCGCAGGGAAGCAACTGTAGGGCTTCTGGTCGGAAAACGAATCCAGGCTTTCCGCAACTTGACCTCAACGGTTCCCGGAAAGCAAAGGAAAGGTGGTCAGAGTGCTCATCGTTTCCAGCAGCTCAGGCTCATTGCAATTCATGAGTTCTACAAGAGGATAGGAGATGCTGCAAGTGAGATTTTCATGGGTGTAGACCATAAAGATCTCAAAGGCGTCCTGATAGGGGGTCCTTCACCGACAAAGGAAGAGTTCTATGCAGGTGATTTCCTGCACCACGAGCTCCTGAAAAAAATTATTGGGCTCTTTGATACGGCATATACCGACGAGTCCGGGCTTTCAGAACTTGTTAATGCTGCAGGGGAAAAGCTCCAGGACCTTGAGCTCACGGGACAGAAGAATGCCGTCAGATCCTTTTTCAAAGAACTGATTTCCGATTCGGGTAAGGTAGCTTATGGAGAAGCCCAGGTCAGGGCAAACCTCGAGATCAATTCAGTGGATGTGCTCCTGCTTTCCGAAGACCTGCGTGCAGAAAGGGTAACTACGAAATGTAGTGTCTGTGAATACGAAAATAAGTGGACACGGCGCTGGAAGCCTGGAGAACCTGCTCCCACAGCCGGAAATTGCCCTAAATGTGGTTCTTCTCTTGAGGTTACGGACGTTACAGATGTCGTGGATGAATTCTCAGAGCTTGCCGACAAGAGTAATGCAAAGGTATTCTTCGTATCCACCGACTTTGATGAAGGTTCCCAGCTTATGAATGCTTTTGGAGGCATAGCTGCAATCCTCAGGTACAACACTGGGATTTGATCTCACTAAGGGGCAAGATCCTCTTCTAAGTGATTTTCACCCAATACTTTTTTAATTAAATTGTCCTTAGATCAGTGGATCAGAAATTGGTAAATTAAAGTCTATCACATCAATCAGATCAGAAGATTAGAAGTTGACAGATTATTTGACAGATTAAATCTATCACATGAGGATTACATTAAGGATTTTTAGTTTTTTACGGTGATTTATATAGGTGATTTATCTTGTTCCTGGAACTCAAAGCTCAGGCTACATCAATCTTAAAAGAAGCTATCCGAAAGGTCGGGTTTGAGGTTGAGGATTCTGAACTTCAATTCGAAACCTCTTCCCATGCTGACCTTGCGAGCAGAGCCGCCTTCAGGCTTGCAGGCATTCACAAGCAAAACCCAAAAGATCTTGCATCCCGTATCGTTTCTGCAATTGAAATTCCTGAAGACTCATATATAGGAGAAGTAAGTGCCGCAGGTCCTTACATTAACTTCTTTGCAGGCAGGCACTACCTGGACAGAACCGTAAATGCGGTCCGGGTAGAAAAAGAAAAATTTGGCTGTGGGGCACCAAAGGACAGAATTCTCCTTGAGCACACTTCGGCAAACCCGAATGGTCCTCTTCATGTAGGACATATCCGCAACTCGATTATAGGAGATACTCTTGCCCGCATCCTCAGGCGCGCAGGATACGATGTCGAGGTCCAGTACTATGTTAACGATATGGGGCGCCAGATTGCAGTGGTCTCCTGGGCTTGCGAACGCTTTGAACTTGACCTTTCCAGAAAGTCTGATGCTGCAATTGCTGACGTGTATATCAAAGCCAATGCCAAATTGGACAAAAACCCTGAGGATGTAAAGGAAATCGATGCCCTTATGGAAAATATTGAAGCCGGGGATGTCAGGACTATTGAACGTTTTGATAAGGCAGTTTCCCTGGCTGTTGCCGGGATTAAGGAAACTCTCCTCCGCTTAAATGTTGTTCATGATAAATTCGTAAGTGAGTCGCTTTTCCTCAAATCCGGGGCAGTACACGATATAGTCGAGCGCATCAAGGCTACCGGCAGGACAAAGATGGATAAAGGAGCCCTTGTGGTTGACCTTTCTGATTACGGGTTTAAAAAGACCCTTGTTATCCAGCGCTCAAACGGCACCTCTCTCTACACAACCCGCGACCTTGCCTACCACGAATGGAAAGCCGGGCAGGCAGACCGAATAATCGACGTTTTCGGAGCCGACCACAAACTTATTTCCGGCCAACTCAGGGCTACACTGAATTCTATAGGAATCAAGGAACCTGAGGTCGTTATTTTTGAGTTTGTCTCTCTCCCTGAAGGCTCAATGAGCACTCGCCGCGGTCAGTTCATAAGTGCAGATGACCTCTTTGACAGGGTTACTGAAGCTGCCTTCGAGCAGGTTGAAACTCGTCGCCCCGAAACCTCAGCCGAGTTCAAGAAGCAGGTTGCAGAAATGGTCGGAATAGGGGCAGTAAGATACGATATAGTTAGGGTCTCCCCCGAAAAATCCACAGTTTTCAACTGGAAAGAAGCTCTGGATTTTGAGAAACAGGGTGCTCCCTATATCCAGTATTCCCATGCCCGTGCCTGCAGCATCCTTGAGAAAGCAAAAGAGGAAGCAGCCTGGGACTCTTCCATGGAAATAGACCCCTCTCTTCTTGTCGAGGACAGCGAAATCGATCTCATCAAGAAAATGGCAATGTTTGACAGTGTAATCGACTTTGGAGCCCGCGAACTCAAGCCTCACGTCCTTGCTATCTATGCCCGCGAACTTGCCGACGCATTTAACCAGTTCTACCGTTTTGTCCCGGTTATCGCAGCCGAGGATGAGAAGGTCAGGGCTTCAAGGCTTGCCCTTGTGGACTGTGCAAAGATTGTCCTTGCAAACTCTCTTGATACCCTTGGAATAGGTGCTCCGGAATCAATGTGAAAAACGATAAAAGCAGATGTAATGAAGATATAACAGAAACAGGAAAAAAGGAAAATAGTAATGAAAATATTCTATTTCCTTCCATCTTTAGAAAAATATAAGATCTTTTATAGCAAACTGATAGTATTCAACAAAATACCATTGCAGCGATAAGTATGATCACAATAAATGAAGCTTTTCGGACATTCTTGAGTGAACAGGAAGCCTGTTTAAAGCCTGATGTCTTCATGGACTGTGAAGATGTGATTCTTCTTTACGAGGAATTCTTGGAACTCAGTGCGGAGGATTACCTGTCAGATGAAGACAGGGCTCTTTGTACCGCCCTGCCTGAAGACAAAAATTACTTTGATGTTTTTGGTCCCGAACATCTCAGTCCCGCCGGAATTAAGGATTTCCTTGATGACTACGTGGTTGAGGTAGGAGGAGGTAAAAAATTCATCGGGACAGCTGCAAAAGTTCTCCAGAGCTTTTTTGAATGGACCCTGGAAAAGGGTTACATTGAGGAAAAAGCTTTTGAGGCAAATAGTGAAGTCCTCGCGAAGTACAGGAAGAGGCATTGATTACTTTAATTTTTACACTACTTTTTCTTTAATATATTTTAAAGTATTCTTCAGGAGTACTGTGACCGTTATTTCAGTAAAAAAAGCTTTTTTCGTGCTCTGCGGTTCTTCTATTGTCATGATGGAATCTCTGCTCGGATATAAATCTCCTCTTTACGGCAGGAGGACAGAACAGATCCTGCTTGAGCCCCTGAAGTTCAGGGAGGTCTGTGAGTTTTTTCCACAGCTGAAGGCGGAGGAGAAGGTCCTTACTTATGCGGTGCTGGGAGGAACACCTGCGTATCTTTTGGAATTTGATTACAGAAAACCCCTTCTGGAAAACATAAAGGGTCGAATTTTGCAAAAGAATACTTTTCTTTATCATGATACGATGTTCGTGCTCCAGCAGGAGTTCACCGAGCCCAGGATATATTACTCGATCAGATATATTACTCGATCATAAATTCCGTTGCAAAGGGAAATACCAGGTTGGGAGAGATAATGAACGATAAAGAGCTTGAGAAGGGCAGGATTACGAAATACCTGAGTGTCTTAAAAGAACTCCACATCATCGAGAGGCGAAATAAATATTCAGACAGCCTCTAAGGGTGTAATACATATCTATTTTAGATCAGTTAATGCCTTGTCAATCTATTTATTCCCCAATAAAGCCTTACTTTATTTAAGATACCTCAGCATCTATTCTTTAATCAAAAAAATTTCAGTATCTTCAGCATCGATCACTTTTTAATTTATTACCCGGGGTAATTCCAATACTTATAATACCCGATCTGTCTTACATAGCACATATGCAGGATATCACTTTTATCGACGGAGGCAGCCTTCCCACACCCGAGGGTCTCACCAGGGAATGGGTGAAAGCTGCAGCTGAAAACCGGGACGAGGATGAAAAACTTTTTTCTCTGGTAAGGGAGACTTTCCAGAGAAAAATCGATATTGGAGTACACGTTCCTACTTATCCGCAGTTCAGGGATATGATCGGACAGTTTCTGGAAATAATCAAAGATGAAAAGAACTGTTATGAGCCTTATGTGGTCAAAGAGGAAAACGCAAAAATTCTTGAGCTGGAGATTATTGACGAGGTTGCAAAGCAATACAGGAAAGAAACAGGAGAGACCCTGGGAGTGAGGGTTTGCGTTGCCGGTCCTACGGACCTGTACCTTCAGGCTTTCGGAGCTACTGCTTTTTCAGATGCATACCATGTCATGGCACTGGATATCGAGAATTTCATCAAGCAGGCATTTAAAGTTGCGAAAAATTTCAAAATCAGAGTTATTTCTCTTGACGAACCCAGTCTTGGAATGAATGACAGAATCCAGTTTTCTGACTCTGATATCATCTCTACCCTTACTCTGGCTTCTACCTACGCGCGAAAACAGGGGGCAGATATGGAGATCCATCTGCACTCTCCATTAAAGTATAAACTTGTTTGTGAGACCCCTATCAATGTTATTGGGTTTGAGTATGCTGCAACTCCCTCTTACATAGACCTCATGGATAAAAAAGTCCTGGAAGACTCGAATACTTACATAAGGCTTGGGGTCTCGAGGACTGATATTTCCAGCCTTATCGGTATGGTTAACGAGACCTATGGGGTCAATGCCTGGAAGGAAAAAGAGTACATGCAAAAAATTATTACTGATATGGAAACGCCTGAAATCATTAAAAAGCGGCTTGAAAAAGCTTCTTACATTCTCGGGGACCGTATCAAATATGCAAGTCCGGACTGTGGGCTGGCATATTGGCCGGATCAGGAACTTGCTTTCAGGCTGCTTGAGAATACGGCAAAAGGCATCAATACATTTAATGCAGAAATGAAAAGTCAGGAGTAACTTGGGGAAACGATGGGAGACGTGCGAGAAAATTCTCCAAGTTTTCTTCTCTACTTTTTTATAATTTTACTGTCTTCCCAATAATGATAAATTCTTAAAGGTATACTAAGAGAGCATGCAAGAAATCATTTTTGACGATATCGGAAGCTATCCCTTACCCGAAGGAGTCAGTAAAGAATGGGTGCAAAACGCCTTTAAAACGAGAACAGAAGATGAGAAACTCTTTACGGTAATCAATGATGCTTTTCAGCAGAAAATAGATGCAGGTGTAGAGGTCCCCACTTATCCTCAGTACCAGGACATGAATGAACAATTCCTGAAGGTTATCCGGGACTCTGACTGCACTGAAAGCCCCTTTGAGGTAAAACTGGAGTGCGCAAGGATTGAAGAGCTTGAGGCTATAGAAACGGTTGCAAAAGCCTATAAAGAAAAATTCGGGGAAACTTTAAAGGTCCGGATCTGTGTAACCGGCCCAACTGAACTTTACCTGAAGGAATTTGGGGGTACACAGTATACGGACATATATTCTCTTTTTGCAAAAAGTGTAAACAAATTCGTCCGGAACTCAATGAAATCTGCAAAACATTTCAAGATTACAACAGTTTCTATTGACGAGCCAAGCATAGGGCTGAACCCTGAACTTTCATTTGATGAGAACGATATCATCTCTGCCCTAACCGAAGCTTCCAGGGCAGCGAGTAAGTGGGGGGCTGATGTGGAAATTCATCTTCATTCTGCCCTTTACTATAATTTTGCCTGCCAGACTCCTACAATCAATGTGATAGGGGTGGAGTCTGCGGGCACGCCTTCCTATCTGGAGCTTATTGACAAAAAAATGCTTGAAGACACGGATTCTTTCCTGAGGCTCGGAATTGCAAGAACAGATATCTACTCCCTGGCAGGAGTCCTGAACGAGAAATACTCTACCAACATCTGGAAGGATCAGCAGTATCTTCCTGAAATCGTTACGCAACTGGAAACCCCGGCTGTCATTGCAAAAAGGCTGAAGCTAGCATACAGGCGGTTTGGCAGCTTGATTAAGTATGTGGGTCCTGACTGCGGTCTGGGTGCTTGGCCCAACCAGAAGATAACTTTTATTCTGCTTTCGAACGTTGCGCAGGGTATTAGGGATTTCAGGGAAAGTTGTTAACCCTTAAACCATTTTTTTAATGATTCAACCAGAAATTTCAACCCTGGATATTTAGAAAATTCTCTTAACTATATCCAGGTCAACCCCCATTTTTATCTCCAGTAGAAACTCTGCTGGGCAGTGAAAACTCACTATATTAGTCCTCTGATATCAAAACACAGTAGAAATAAAGGGGTGGTCTTTTCCGGTGGTTTTCCGGTTTGATAAGGTTTCTGGTTAAATTTATGTTTTTATCATGTTTTTTCATACTTTTCTGTCTTTTGAAGCTTATGAATTTGTTCATTAACCAACAGTGGTTTACTCATTAAGCCTTCCACGCCTTCTATCTATGTCGTCCATCATGTCCAGCATTTTACGAATGGAAGTTCGGATAGCATCAGACTGGCTGACGAATTTTTTGTTATCTCCCACATGCCTGTTGAGGTCATCAAGGAGCTCCTGAGGGATTTCAACACTTACTTTTGGCATCAGGGTTGCACTCCAATGTTTTTCTTTTTTGATTTCGAATTTTGTCTTTTCTGGTTGATAACTTCTTTCTTCAACTCATATTTCTCTCTTTCAGATCCGGTGGGTTCTTTTAAAGTCGCCTAGGAGCTGTTAGAGCTGTACAATGCTTAGGAGAGCATAGGGATAAGGTTTTTCATCAGATGCTGCTTAAAACCTCAGAAATACTCCTTAGGTGAGTTATCTGAATAACCTGAGGTGAGATAGGTGAAATTAAAGAGTCAGATAAGGGTTTGAAAACGTTTTTGAAAAGGATTTTGGGTTTGAAAACGTTTTTGAAAAGGATTTTGGGTTTGAAAACGGTTTTTGAAAAGGATTTTGGGTTTGAAAACGTTTTTGAAAAGGATTTTGGGTTTGAAAACGGTTTTGAAAAGGATTTTGGGTTTGAAAACGGTTTTTGAAAAGGATTTTTGAAATTGATATAACGCTAAAGAGGCTGTAAAAAGAGATTAATGAGATCAGCGGGCTCGAAGGGATTTGAACCCCCGGCCTATGGATTAAGAGTCCATCGCTCTGCCTGACTAAGCTACGAGCCCACGCATTGTAATTCTCATTCAATGAGCGACTCTCACAATGTATTTTCAAATATTTATAGGTTGCGCCCACGAAGGCACTTAATATAGTTTTTCAGAATCTAAATTTGAAGTAAAAATCCTGAATTCTGGAAATTGAGTTTCAGGTCATTTCTTAACTTCTTTATTTTTCTTTTTTGGGTGCATTAAAGCAAAATATTATATACAAGCGGATATGAGTATGACCATCAATTGACTTATCTTAAGCTCTATTGGGGATTAGTTCACCGTAATAGATTAAGTAGAATGTGTACTTCCTGAATTTGGTTTTTCAAGTTTGGCTTGTTAAGTACTGTTTTTACTCTTTTCTGTTTTATCGATGGAGCTTTCATAAGTTGATTAATAGAAGTTAAAGGAATGAATCTAATGTTTAGAGAAGAACGTATTTCTGTGCCCGTTGAAGAGGGCGAAACTTACGACGTAACTATTCAGGATATTGCTCGCCAGGGAGACGGCATTGCCCGTATCGAAGGCTTTGTAGTTTTTGTCCCGAATACAAGTGTTGGCGACGAAGTCCAGATTAAGGTCGAAAGAGTACTTTCGAAATTTGCATTTGCAAGCGTTGTCGAGTAAGTTTGGGTTGAGAAATTAGTTAATTAAGTTAAGTTCTAATTAAAGTAAAAATTAAAGGAATGATTTTAATGTTCAGAGAAGAAAGTCGCTCAGTCCCTGTCGAAGAGGGCGAAGTTTATGATGTTACAATTCAGGATATCGCTCGCCAGGGAGACGGCATTGCTCGTATTGAGGGTTTTGTAGTCTTTGTCCCTAACACCAGTGTTGGTGACGAAGTCCAGATTAAGGTCGAAAGGGTTCTTCCCAAGTTTGCATTTGCAAGTGTTGTCGAGTAAGTGTGGGTAAGATAATCAATTTAATTAAACTAAAAATTAACTCAAGTAATTAAGGAATGGTTTTCATGTTCAGAGAAGAAAGTCGCTCAGTCCCTGTCGAAGAGGGCGAGGTTTACGATGTTACAATTCAGGATATTGCTCGTCAGGGAGACGGCATTGCTCGAATAGAGGGCTTTGTAATTTTTGTCCCGGGCACCAAGGTCGGCGATGAAGTTCGCATCAAGGTCGAAAGAGTACTTCCAAAATTTGCATTTGCAAGCGTTGTCGAGTAAATGCGGCCGGAAAAACTACTCGGTTACGCTAAATTTTACTAAATTAAAGGAATGATTTTTAATGTTCAGAGAAGAAAGTAGCCCTGTTCCTGTTGAAGAAGGCGAAGTCTACGATGTTACTATTCAAGATCTCGCCCGTCAGGGAGATGGCATTGCCCGCATAGATGGCTTTGTAATCTTTGTCCCGGGCACCAAGGTCGGCGATGAGGTCAGAATTAAAATCGAAAGGGTACTCCCCAAATACGGTTTTGCCAGCCTTGTTGAGTAAGCAGGACAGTTTAAAATAAGAAAACGGGACTGAAAAATCATAAATAAATCATTTTTCAGTCTTTCATTTTTCAGTCTTTCATTTTTCAGTCTTTTTACTGTTAATTTCAGATATTTTCACGAATTTCCGGTTTCTAGAATTTGCCGGAATCTCTTTTTTTTCAGTCTGGTTTTTTCTGGTTTAGTTCTTTTGTGTATACATTAGCCTTCACCAATCCTTTTGTTGAGGCTTCTGCTAGTGAACGTTCGATGCTATTATATAATAGATGTTCAATCATACTTTGAAATCCAATTGGCAAAGTTTTTACAGATACCTTAAAACCATTTGTTTGCGGCTTTCTTCTATCGATAGCAGGGGACAGTAACCTGGAGTGATTTATAGTGATGCGCTTTATCAAGTACCACCCCCGATCCAACACTTACGTGATTGAAAAAAGGGTTTTTCTTGAAGAGGACCTTATGCTGGATGGCAATGTTATTGTTGGGCAGGACGTGAAGTTCTGGAAAAGTCTTACCGTATCGGGCAGGCTTGAACTCGGGAAAGGTTCGATCATTCAGGGCAATGTAAAAGCCGAAAGTGCCCTTGTCTGTGCTGCAGCAAAAATTCTGGGAAGTATAGAAACGGTTTCCGAACTTGTTCTTCTTGATGGAGCAAGGGCAAATATTGCAACCTGTGAGGGGGACATCCGTGCAAGGCCTGGCTGCTATCTCGGTTCAGTGAAAGCGGGTGGTACTCTTGAGCTTGTGGGAAAGGTTGCCGTGAAAAGAGTAGAGCCGCTAACAAAAGTAATAATTCGTGCCGAACAATGATTTTCGGTTCTTTCGTGACTTATTTGCACTTTTTTCAGTAAATTCCTTCAGCAGCTTCCTCTTTAACAGCTTTCTCTTCAGCAGCTTCCTCTTTAACAGCTTCCTCTTTAACAGCTTCCTCTTCAGCAGCTTCCTCTTCAGCAGCTTCCTCTTCAGCAGCTTCCTCTTTAACAGCTTCCTCTTTAACAGCTTCCTCTTTTTTCCTTCAAGGGCTCCTTTCTTCGATAATTTCCTTTTTCTATAACTTCTCTTTCTATAACTTCTCTTTCTATAACTGCACTTTTTTAACAATTCATTTGCTGAACCGTTCCTCTTCCAAAAGTTTGAGGACATGATCCCTTAAACTGTTTACTTCCGGACTTGTGCGGCTTCGTGGGCGTGGGAGTTCTACTTTTACAATCTCCTTTATCCTTCCCGGTCTTGAAGTCATGACCACTATCCTGTCAGAGAGGACGACAGCTTCGTCCACGCTGTGCGTTACAAAAAGGAATGTTACATGTTTCTGTTCCCATATTTTCAGAAGTTCATCCTGGAGTACATTTCGAGTCTGGGCATCAAGGGCCCCGAAGGGTTCATCCATAAGGAGGACCTCCGGTTCGTTGGCAAGGGCTCTTGCAATGGCTGCTCTTTGCTGCATACCGCCTGAGAGCTCGTGAGGGTAGCTATTTTTGAACTGCCTCAGACCAACAAGTTCCAGGTGCTTTTCTACCTGTTTCCGGGCTTCGCTCTTTTTTATTCCCTGCATTTCCAGCCCAAAGGTGATGTTGTCTATAACGGTCCTCCAGGGAAAGAGGGAATACTGCTGGAAAACCATGCCTCTTTTGGGGTCAGGGCCTTTTATGGGGACTCCATTGAGTGTGATTTCTCCTGAGGTCATGGTCTCTAGTCCTGCAGCTATCCGGAGCAGCGTTGTTTTCCCACAGCCCGAAGGTCCGAGGAGGCAGATAAACTCTCCATCCTGTACATCAAAGCTTATATTATGCAAAGCTTCAGTCCCGGACTCATCTTCTTTTTTGGTGAAGACACGCGAAACGTTTTTTACACTTACTATACTCATTTTATACCACAGTCCCTGACTTCCATCTTAGCATTTTTTCATCCACGTAGTATCTGAAGAAGCGGTCTATTAGAAGACCTATGAACCCCAGCAGGAGCATATAGACGAGTACAAAGTCCATCTTGTGCAGGTAGTAATTGTGCCAGATCTGGTAGCCAAGCCCTCTGTTGCTGACTCCGAACATCTCCGCAGCTACAAGGCACATCCAGCCCACACCCATTGCAATCCTGATTCCTGCTGCAATTGAGGGCATGGCTGAGGGAATCGCAATATAGCGGATGAGGTCTATGTTCCGGTTACAACCGAGAACCTTTGCTGCTTCAACATAAACCCGTGGTACATTTTTGAAACCTGTATATGTATTGATGATAATAGGAAAGATCATTCCTGCAAACACAACAAAACCTGCTGCCTGATGGGTAAGCCCGAACCATACTATTGCAAAGGGGATCCAGGCAAGAGGGGGAATCGGACGCAGGATTTCTATTATAGGATCGAGTGCCCTGTTTGCTGCTTTGAACCATCCCATGACTATTCCCAGAGGAATTCCGAGGAGAAATGCAGCAGCAATGCCAATTGAAAAGTGAAGTAAACTTGTCAGGGTATCCGTATAAATTAGCCCGTTTTTGACAATCACGAAAAAAGCGATTACTACATCATAAAAACTCGGTAGAAGCAATTTGTTCTGTACGATCTTATCCGCTATAAGTTGCCATATGGCAACTATGAATATAAGAGATAATGCTTCAATGCCTTTTTCTTCAATTGTTTTTATGAAATTAATTTTCATGTTTATTAAAAGGATTCTTAGTTTTTTATCTTTCCGGCGTTTTCCCATTTTTTAGAACAAATTTGGGTTCAAACTGCCCCTTCTTGCAACCGGGGCAGTTGAACTGATTTAAAAATTTATTTTAACATTCTTTTTTATTCCTCTTTTATGGCTGCTTCGTAAAAGCTAGTGTCAAAAGTTTCTTCCTTTGTCAGAGGCTTCTGGATATACCCGAGTTCATACTGGATCCTGGCATATTCGAGAGTTGAGTTTTCAATCATTGCAGGGTCTGTAATCCAGGTTCCGTCCCATTCCTTAAGAGACAGCTTTACAGTTTCGATGTCCTGGGTGGTCTTGTTTGAAAAGATCTGAGCAGCTTCATCCAGGTTGGCCTTGTTGTATTCTGTTGCCTTAATATGGGTCTTTACAACCTGTTCCACGATATCGGGGTGTTCCCTGATCATTTTTCCACTTGCTATGAGCACACAGCAGGCATGGTTTGCCTGCATTTCTCCCGACGCCACAATGGAGCGCCCGTTGCCTTGACTTTCAATGGTTGCGGGGGCAGGGTGCGGCAGGAACACGGCTGCGACCTGTTTGGCTGATATGGCGGTAATAGCATCTCCCGGGCCCATTCCTATGATTGTTACGTCTTTTTCAGGGTCAAGTCCGTTTTGCTTGAGCCATTCCCTGAGGAGGGTGTCCTGGATTGTACCTGTAGGGAAGGTGGCAATTTTTAGCCCTTTTAAATCGGCAGGGCTGTTGTATTCGTATTCTGGTCTGAGGACAAGGTTTGAACCCTGGATCTGAACAGGGGCAATAATTTTTGCGTCAAGACCCTGGCTGAGGGCTGTAATCACAGGGGCTGCTCCAACATAGGCAATGTCCAGATCCCCAGCCATCATAGCCTGCATTTCGGGTGCGCCTGTAGGGAATTCGTAGTCTTTAATTTCCTTAATTTCATAAGGTGCAAGGTCTTCTACCCACCAACCTTTTTCCGCAGCTGTCATGTATGCCAGCTGATGGGTACTAGGTTGGTAGCCGATGTTCAGTTGAGTAATTGCAGGGGCTTCTTTAGTTACGTTTTCATCTGTATCTTCGGATACACAACCGGATACAAAGATCGATACGACCAGCAGTAAAGCAAGGATAAGTATGCTTGATTTTCTCAAAACTTCACCTCAATAATTGCCTCTTCTAACACTAATAACACTAATAGATTTCACCTGCTAAATAAGGTCTACTGGGATCGGGTTTTCTTCGGGAAAAACTGAAGGTTTTTACACCGCTTTTTTGTTGGCTTTTTACAAATTTGTTAAAAAAGCCATCTTTTCCCTTCCCCTCCTCCCGTTCTTTCATTTTTTGTTTGAAAGAACAATTCTCGTGAAAATAAATAGCAGTCTCTTACGCGTTAATATTCTTCGAAGTTTGCTATATATATTTTCTCAAATGCCTTTCCATTATATCCCAAATGTATTAATACCTCTGGAGATATTTCTCATTCAGGAACGAAACTCCTGTAAAACGTAAGTCCTTTCTACTCATTGAACATTTTTACAGGATCCGAGGTTGAATTTTAATGAACGTTGCAGATAAGGTCATAAAATCCGCATTCGAGTCCGATGAAGTGTTTCAAAAAACACTTTCTGCTGTAATTAAGGAGGACCTTAACCTGACTGCTGTGGATTTTGCGAAAAAAGCAAACATCCCCCCCAGTACCCTCTATAAGATCCTATCGGGTAACCGTGACCCTAACATCAAAACCCTCCGTCAGATTGTAAAAACGATCCGTGATATCAAGGAGTCAGATAGTGGAGAATTTATCGCTGTAATCGCAGCCCGATCGGTACTTGACAACATCGTGGAAACGAAGAAAAAAATCGCTGGCAGGCTGGTCACAATAAGGGAATATTCTGCGACCTCAATGGAAGAAGCCATAATCGCAGCCGTTAATGCTGAAAGGGATGGGGCAAAAGCCCTGGTTTGTGCTCCTATAGTAAGCCCGACAGTTGAAAAAATCCTGAACATTCCGGTCACAACCATTATCCCAAAAAGCAGCCTTGTAGACGCCATCGAACTTGCGCTCAAGAAGATGGAATGAAACATGTATAACTCGTTTTAATAGCATATCTCGAATAAACTGAAAGCTATTAATTTAAACTCTTTTTAAAAATAGAAAAAAACCCGCGTTTTTTAGTTAACGCGGGAATTTTAATTCGTTTTTGTTTGAATTTCCTGTTTTTTTAGTTTTTCTATTGCTTTTACTTTTACTTTTTCAGGTTTACCGACCTGATAAGTTCATCTATTTTTGCCTGCATGGTTGCCGCATTCCAGCCGCCTTTGGTAAACATGTAAGCAATCCCGCCGCCCAATAACAGGATAATAGTTATCAGGGCATAAAGCATCATAGAAGACTTTTCTTTTACCGTATAGGTGGCTTCCTGTCCTCCGACTTCGACAGTATAGGTTCCTGGTACCTCTTCACTGTGTACAAAGGTTACTGTCATGCTTTCTCCCACGTCAAGGGAAATCTTCTGTGAATCAACTGAACTTCCGTTCACAACCAGTTCAACATCGTATTCTCCTGCAGCATTACCCGTGTTTTCGGCATCAATAGTGATTGTTGCTTCCTTTTCGGCTCTGACCTCTATTGGGTCAATTACCAGGTTGGAGAACTCGAAGATAGCTTCATAGTCCTTCACATTGACTTCAACGCTCTTGTCAAGGAAGCCCTCTTGGGTAGCACTTATTTTTATTTTGCCGATCTCCTCTGCTGTGTACGTAAGCGTTCCGTTGGAGTCGGTTTCTCCAATAACTTTACCATCGATTGAGACGTTTGCACCTTCAATAGGGTCTCCTCCGATTGTTTTTAAGGCCCCGATGGTAATTGTATCTCCTACATACACTGTTTCAGGAGAGATATTGAGGCTCATCTTCTCTTTCGGAGGAATAACTTTTGCGTTCGTGTTTGCAGTGGTGTACCCATCCTTCTCTGCGGTTATCTTGAAGGTTCCTTCCTCTTCGGCAGTGTACTCAACAATCCCATCTTCATCGGTTTTGCCTGCGCTGACTTCATTGAAATTTACGGTGACGTCTTCTATCGATTCGTTACCTGCAGTAACCTCGATCTCAAAAGTGTCGCCTACAATTATCTCATCAGGCAAATTTATCTTGAGTGTCTTGCTGGCTCCACCTTCACTGTCGACTTCAACGAAGGGGTAGAACCTGAGTGTGTTATCATCAGCTGTCTTGAACTTGATGTCACCCATAATATCAATGGTGTCGTCATCACCAAGCCCGATGTCATCATCGTTCTTCATTGTGATGCCGCTTTCTGAGATGCTGGATATCTCCATCTCGTCGAAGGTATCTCCACTATTAATTTCAATGTAATCATCTGAGATCTGGAAGATTCCCTCTGTGAAGACAGCAGAGGTCTCAGCACCTGCAAAAACCGTGCCGAAATGGACAATAATTATAGGTACGTCTTCTGCTTCCCCTAATTCAGTTTTATATATGTAGTCCTGCCCAGAGGTAATGAAATCATCGTCCACCACATCTCCGTCTTTTTCAAGCTGGATCCAGACGGTTTCTCCATTAACATCGACTTCCAGGATGTTAAGAGAATAGCCTTCCTCAAGCACAAGGGCAGAACCCGAGTACATGGACTCTTTGTCATCGCTGTCTGTAAGGACTTTGGCAAGGACATTATCCGAAAGAACGCTCACATCTTCAATATCGCTGTTGTCGTTACCCTCGGGATATCCTGCAAAGTATTTTTCTGCCATGAACCCGACAACTGTGAAATTGCCCCACTCGTCATGTTCAAACTCAACAGGTTGGGGTTCGGATGTGTAGACCAGTTTTCCGTCGGGAATTTCCCGGTCATTTAATTCCTCGATTTTCAGCTGTTCGGTCCCTATTCCCTCATCTATGTTGTAATAGAAACCTTCAAAGTTGTAGGGTGTCCAGGTTGGAAGAGAGTCCCCGTCGACATCTTCATCGTAGACTGTTCCGCGCAGTTCGTAAGTTCCTTCTTCTGTGGTATCAAGGACCGGAGCAAAGCGCAGTGTGTTGTCATCAGCCACCTGAATCTGTATTTTACCCATAAGGTCGATTGTATCACCTTTATCAAGGCTTATATCGTCCTCATTCTTCATTTTTATTTCACTGCTGCTGAGGGATGTTACTTCCATTTCCCCGTAGGAGTCTCCATTTGAAAGTTCTATATAGTTGTCTGATATCTGGAAGAGGCCCTCTATGAAGACAGCCGAGGTCTCAGCGCCTGCAAAAACCGTGCCGAAATGGGCAATGATTATAGGTACGCTTCTGCTTCTCCGAGTTCGGTTTCATAAACGTAGTCCTGTCCAGAGGTGATGAAATCATCATCCACCACATCTCCGTCCTTTTCAAGCTGGATCCAGACGGTGTCTCCGTTAACATCGACTTCCACGATGTTCAGGGAATAACCATCTTCAAGTACAAGGGCGTCTCCTGAATATGCGGACTCTTTATCATCGTTGTCTGTCAGGATTTTGGCAAGTATACCGTCGGATATCAGGCTGACATCGTCTACTCCGTCAACTGAGGTGTTATCACTGTAGCCTGCGAAGTATTTCTCTGCCATGAACCCTATGACCTGGTACGAGCCCCAGCTCCCGTATTCAAAGTCAGTTTCAGTAGGTTTTGTGCTGTACTCGATATCTCCGTCATTTATGTTTCTGCCGATGTCCTTGATGGTCATCTCTTCAGAAGACACGCCGGTATCAAGGTCATAATAGAAGCCTGAGTAACTCTGGGCAGTCCATGTGTATGTAGTAGCCATCCCAAGGTCTTCATCCCAGATCCTGTTCCCGCTTGAATAGTACTTGGACTGGACTGTCACATTCCACTCTTGTGTCAATGAATCATAAGTGCCGCTGGGGTCACTGACAACCGCCTCAAGAGTGTAGGTGCCGGAAGTATCTGGTTCAAATTCGTATGAAGAGGAAGTTACCCCTGTTTCGGTTTTTTTCGACACGTCATTGACACGCCAATCTACGTTGATATTCTGGCTGTTTGTAGAATTGACATAGAAAGTCTGGGATTTTCCTTCAGACATCTCAATAGTGTCATCGGTGGGGTTAATATCTACATCTACTTCACCGTCGCCTGATGATGGGGATACTATCCATGTCCAGGATTTTGATTCTGCTGCGGTTCCGTTTCCATCCACTGCGTTTACTGTGACTGTATGTGTGCCCTCTGTTGCGGAACTGTTCGTATATGAAGATGAATCTACAGACGAGTTTGTATAAAGAGTAACGCCGTCAAGAGACCATGTCATATCCGATGTCGGGCTCACAGTCGCGGTGAATGTCCTTGATTCTCCTACGTTATTGCTGACACTTGACGATGAAGGATCAGATAAAGTGATTACTGGAACTCCTGCAGTACCTTCCACATTCCAGGCTGATAGTTGCCCAACACCGTCTATGGAAGCTGTCACCTGGTACGAACCTGACTGGATGGTATGGCTGAGAGTTGAAATATTGCCGTCACCAGTTGGTATTGTTGTGTTTACGCCATTTTCGGTCCATATAACCTCAGCGGTCTCGTTTAAAGGAATGGTGAAAGTTTGAAGTGCGCCCACCATCCCTGTAACAGTAGTCGAATTTGAGGGCGTGGGATCTACTCCTTCTATTATACCTGGAGCTGCAGTCACAGTCCCGCATAATAGTCCCAGCACCAGAATTGCTGTAAATATTTGTAGACTAGCTTTTTTCATATTCTATCCTTCTGAACCTTGTGCATAATTTGTATAGTTATGAATTTTATAGTTACGAATTTAGTTAATTTAGCCTGAAGTTTACTCTATTTTTGTGATCATGTGAGCTTTATCAGCCAGTATTTTTTAATTTTTTTAAATCTCACTCCAGGTTTTTATTTATGGGGGGTTAACATCAGCTTATTCAGGAAAGCTAATCAGCCGTTTCGGCTTTTAGCTGCAGGTATCCCCGCTGCTCTATAGCTGTCAGCCTGCATTCCGGGGATTCGAGTACAATATCCGCTTCGTACTTTGTGCATTCCCCTATGATAGTCAAGTTACATATATTTTGTACTTTTTTCAGCCGTCCAGGGTCGACTGTGAAGATAAGTTCGAAGTCTCCACCTGTGTAAAGGGCAAGTTCCAGCAGTTCCTCGGGACCTGAGGCAAACTCTCTGACTTCCGGGAGGATAGGAAGGGAATCTTTCCATACCCTGAAACCTACTTTACTCTGCCTGGCAAGGTCGTAAAGAGACATAGCAAGTCCGTCGCTTGTATCCATCATGGATGTAATGGCACCCGACTCAGCCAGTTTCCGGGCTTCTCTGATGCGGGGGACGGGTTCAAAAAGAGCCTTCATGACGGTTTCACTGACTGGTTTTTTTGACTGAATCGCTTTAAGGGCGGCTCCGGCTGACCCTGTATATCCTGTAACACAAACAAAGTCTCCGGGCTTTGCTCCTTTTCGCAGGAGAAGCTGGCTTTTTTTGACTCTTCCCAGAGCCGTACCTGTAATTGTCAGTTCTGCGTGTGTATCGAGGTCGCCTCCGGCAACAGTAGTCCCGCAGAACTCAGCGCACGCCTGTATGCCTTTTGCAAGTTCCTCTACAAAAGCAATTTCAGTGTCTGCAGGCATGCCTATTGCCATAAGGATCCCTGCTGGTTCTGCACCCATGGCTGCGATATCGCTCAGGTTTACGGCTGCGGACATCCAGCCCATCTGCCAGGGGGCCATCTCTGCCGGAAAGTCCGTGGTCCTGTGCAGCATATCAGTCGTAATAACCAGACAGTCTTCACCTTTCAGGTCAAGGACGGCACAGTCATCGGAACCGGCACCTATAAGGATTCCTTCCTGTCCTTTCTCTTTTCCTTCAGGGGCATTGAAAATCTCAGATAAGCGGGAGATTAAAGCGCGCTCTCCGATTGAAGATACTTTTATTTCTTTCATGGTCTTTTTCTGGAAGTGATAACTTGCTTTCCTTTTTGCTAGCTATCCTTCTTGCTTGCTTTCTTTTTTATAGATACGTATCCTTCTTCGGGTTAAAATGCACTGAGTCTCTCTCCTTTATGTAATTTTTGTAACCCCGGAGGTTACACAAAAGTTTGGTGGCGTACATACAGGAGTTTTCGATATATTGTCCGGAGTACAACAGGGAATATCACGGAGAAACGATGGGAAATTTTCCGGGATACCTGTATTTTTGGGTACAGGATTATTGAATTCCATTTAAGGGTTTTAACAAAGGTTTGATAAGTGTCTTTTATGCTTTGGCATGTATAAGACTTTTGTAAACTTCAAATTCATTTGAACCTAAAACATATTTTTTCTGTAAAAAGCTGGTAAAATAAAAATTAATGGAAAGATGAAGGGGTTAATAGATCAAAATCTGTTTCGGAATACAGGCAAAAAATGAAAAAAGTGTCCGTAAAATGCCAATAAAATGCCAGTAAAATGCCAATAAAATGCCAGTAAAATGCCAGTAAAATGCCAGTAAAATGCCAGTAAAATGCCAGTAAAATGCCGTAGATATTGTACTAAATATCAGTAAATATCAGGCACCAGATAATATTAGACTAGATAATATTAGACTATTTCTTCTCCTTCTTCTTTTGTCCTGATCCTCACTTTTCCCAGGAAACCTTTTGCTATTTTTCCAAGTTCCAAAAGTTCTTCCCTTTCCAGAACTCTTATTTCCTTGAGTTCCTCCTGCAGGCTGTGTTCCGGAATTCCCTGCTGCAGCACATAGATAATCTCTCTGTTTTCGATATGTTCCGAAATCCAGGATGCTATCAGGGAGATTTCTTTTTCGTTTCCGATAAAACCTCTGAATGCTGTTGTCCGGAGTTCCAGTTCCAGGCCGCTGGTATCGGCAACCTCGATCGTTTTTGCAATGGCTGTGGTGATATCTTCTGGTGTCTTTTTTACTGTACTGCTTGCCTCTTTGCACGCCTCCCATCCGGCAACCTTTCCATAAAGTTCGGGATCGTCAAGAGGGGCTTTTACATCGATAAAGAACTTATCAACCAGTTTTCTCTCAACCAGTTCGGCTGCTCTCTCGGGGTAACATCCGTTTGTGTGGACTCCTACTGCAAGCCCGAGATTTTTTGCAAACTCTGCAAGGGGAATAACAGCCTCCTGCATAAGGGGTTCCCCGCCCGAAAAAACAACCGCACTTACAAAAGGTTTCGATGTTTTAATCTGCTCTTCCACAAAGTCAAGTTCCACAAGCCCCGGTCCTTCAAGGTACGGGTGGTTCTGGCAGTAAGGGCATCGAAGAGGGCATCCCCTAAAAAAGATGGTGACCACTGCTTTTCCTGTCCAGTCAAGGGTTGAGATTGGGACAGTGCCTGCATAATTTACTTTCATAACAGTTACCATTTTTAGTTTGTGTAAAAAAATTTAAGGGAATTCATTTGAGTTCCCTTGTGCTGTAGCGTTTCCTGTCCTTGAGTTCCTGACGCTTGCCCCTGTTCCAGCCTTCCACGGACTGGAGATAGCCAGTAATCCTTGAGAGGTGCTGCACATTTTCAGATCCGCATTTTGGGCATTTGTCGAGCAGGCCGGCGGCTACATATCCCCCATCAGTGCATACGGTCATGTCTCTTGTGAAGGCAAAGTATCCAGTCTGTGTATTTTTTGCTATATGCATGGCAAGTTCTTGCAGGCCGTCAGGGTCCGGTTTTCCTTCTCCAAGCCAGATATGCATGATATTTCCGCCATCTACGATCGGGAAGAAAGTGTGCTCATACTTTATCCTTTCAGGTAAAGACACGTCTGCACCAGGTGGGATATGAGTCCCGTTAGTATAGTAAATCGGCAGGTCGTGGGTCAGATTAAACTCTTTCTTTGCGGTTTCCAGGTCCCCTTTAATTGTGAGTTCGGCTTTGTCTGCATATTCCCTGTGCAGGAGGTCTGAGACTGCAAAACGCTGGGCTGTAGTTTCTGCAGGAGTTCTTGCAAGGGCAATTTCCATTCCGTTTTCTTTTGAGAGCTTCTGGGCATGCATTTTCATTTCGAACATAGCCCGGATGGCAAGCTTATACGCAATAGGAGACTCGTGGATCTGGTAGCCTGTGTGATACTGGACCATCTCATTAATTCCTATCACTCCAATAGTATACACAAGGCTGTCGAAGTCCACAGCTATTGCCCCTTTTTCTCCGGTGATCGGGTCTTTGGGACACTGGGATGCAAAAGGAATCCTGTTTTTCTTGATCAGGCTGTTCATCCATTTTTGTTTGATCTTAAAAACTTCCACACCCCTGTTCATCAGGGTCTTGAGTTCGGTGAAAAGTTTTTCATCATCATATTCAGCCCGGTATGCTGCTCTGGGGCAGTTTAAGGACAGGACCATCCATGAGCCCATGGAGAAATGCCTTCCATCTTTGAAATGCAGCTTGTCCCCGAAGTCTTTATCGTCGGTGGGGTTTGAAGAGAACTGGTAGGCGCAGCACTGGTAACATGAAATTCCTTCTCCTGCGCCCCTGTACTCGGGAAGCTGGTTGTCAAAGTAGGGAGTCCCGAATTTGGCAGCCAGTTCAAAGGTCATCCTGTACAGCTCTTTATAAGTCGGAAGCTCGGGGTGAGCTCCGTTAAAACTCTCGTCTTCTTCCATGAAGTCCGGTTCGATAGAGATTTCTGGCTTTGGGAAGCTGAAAGGTTTACCCCAGGCATCTCCTTCAAGCATGACATCCATGAGGGCTTTGAACCCGAGGCGGACTTCTTTTTCGAATTCTCCGTAGGTTCTGAGGGGAGCCTGCTTGCCGTCCCAGACCTTGCCCATGGCAACAATCGGAATGTTTCTCCAGAGCTTTGGAACACCAGGGGAAAGCTGCACGGATGAAAAGACAGTTTGTCCGCCTCTTGCACACATCATCTGCATCATTTCATAGACGAACATCTGCATAAGCTGTCTGATCTCAACTTCGGACTTGCCTTCCAGATAGGGGGCCATAAAGGTCAGGAAATTGTAAAAACCCTGCCCACCTGCGAAATTGGTCTGAGCTGAACCCATTGCTTTTACAGCATGAAGGAAAGCTACTTCGGCATTCTTTGCAGGTTTTGCAACACTTGATTGGGTTCCTACGCCGTCAGGCATGAGCCCGTAATAAAAAAAGTAGCGGAGGTCCCAGTCCTGGCAAAAAGGCCTTGTGCCCATGTATTCGAGGTCGTGGATATGGAAGTCCCCGTTCAGGTGCAGGTCTGCAAGCTCTTTTGGCATCAGAAGGAGATTTTGCTCTTTGGACATTTTGTCGGCTTTTCTTTTATGTGAGGTTTCGGCATTGTTCAGCTGGTTTGCATTATCGTTTGCCCCAAAGCCGTATCCGGAGTCGATTTCGTAGGCATCGTAGACCGAAGCCCCGACTCTTGTCATGATATTTCTCCATTCTACGTGCCCTCTGTCAAGAAGTATATTGTTGACTATTTCCCGGATAAGAGGTCCTGAAAGAAACTTAATATTCATCTTTCGGATGATTTTTTCCGCTTCTTTTGCAATATCAACGGCTTCTTCTTTTGTGATTGCAGGCTTGTTGTAGAAGATCTCGCTTAATTTTGTTTCTTTCAGAAGCTGACTTACAATGATGTTTCTGTCCCAGTTAAGAATGAAACCTTCGGTTGTCCTGACTTTGGGGAGGGGAGAGACGGACAGCCCATCAAGTGTTTTTTGCACGGGCTGATTGTCAGATAACTGGTCATTTTTGGGGAGGGAAGAAGTGGAGAGCCCGTCAAGTGTTTTTTGCACTGGCTGATTATCAGATAATTCATTATCGGTCAAGAGAATATCGCCTGTCATTTTCTCATCTTCAGTTGTTGTTTTAAAGGGAGATATGTAAGTTATTTAAGTTGTTTTTAAAGCTTTAGACGGTTTCTGTCACAGAATTCCCCGGAGTTTTTCCGGATTTACTTCTTCCCCGTGGAAGATTTCGGTATACGTGAGGAACTCACTATTAATCTGTAATACAGGCGCTGTCACTGTGAAGACTCCGTTAAAACGCAGTTCTGTCAGAGCTTCGGGGGTAGACATATCTGCTACTTCGAAGGGTACTGAATTTGCTTCAAGAAATTTTTTTAATTTGTTACACTTTGGACAACGTTCAGTTGTATAGACGATTATTTTTGCCATGATTTGCGCCCCTCTGATTTGTGGTACAGTCTCTTTTTTTACATGTTTCTTACATGCCTTTTACATGTTTCGTTATCTACTTATTTATTTTATTTCTATTGTGCAGGGGTTGAGTGTGCCGGCGCAGAGCGCATCAAAGCAACAAAACAAAACCCCGCATGGGTACTATTCCTTAGCCAACCCAATTTATTGTATAATAACTCTCCCAGACCAGTCAGCAATATCGGAACAGGGCATGAAGTTCCCACAGAGTGCCCCTTTAGATATCATTTTTTCACTCTATTGAGTGAATGTTATCTTTATTTCCAGGTAATTATTCTAAATGCCTTAGCTTGCTTATAATGGTTTTTCAACTCATCTTTGGATACAATCACCCACTTACTTTGTATACAAAGATCTTAGTTTGTTACCAGATCTGATAACAAACTTAAGGGCTTCTGTTTTTTAAAAAATGCCTGGTTTGTGGGAATATTTTCAAGTACAGAAGGCTTTATCTGGTGTGGAAGACACTTTAATGGATATAGGTATGGATACCATCTATATGGCTTTATTCCTTGAAAACATTATAATATATTTAGTAAAGAATTCCTCTCGGTTTCAGGGAAATGTCTGAGAACTTGTCCTCCGTTTCTGCTTCTTCTTACTTTTTCGGTTTCTAAGCCTTTATTTTCAAAAAAACACAAAAAAATATGAAAAAAGCATTATATCATTGGTCTTTCATACCACTATCAAGTTCAAAGAGAGGTGTCACGCCATAGAGAAACTTTTATCTTCCGGTTGTAAACCCCTTGACGATCTCCTGGGAGGCGGTTTCGAGAGAGGGATCGTAACCCAGATCTTTGGAGCCGCAGGGACCGGAAAAACAAACGTCTGCATCCAGCTTGCAGTGGAATGTGTAAAGCAGGGGCAGAAAGTAATTTTCATAGATACGGAAGGGCTTTCTCCTGTTCGTTTCAAGCAGATTGCAGGGGAAAATGCAAAGGAAATTGCCAGGAGTATAATTATCTACGAACCCCTGAGTTTTGAAGAGCAGTATGCAGCCGTAAGAGAGGTGGAAAGGATAGCAGGTGAGAATATCGGGCTTGTGATTCTGGATTCTGCAACTTCCTACTACCGGTTTGAACTAGAAGATGAGGAAACTGGCATAAAAAGCCGCAGAGAACTTGCTAACCAGATAGGATTCTTGCATGCACTTGCCCGTAAACACGGGTTTACCGCAGTTATAACAAATCAGGTATATTCAAATATTATTGCAGGAGGGGTGTGCCCATTGGGAGGCAGTTCCCTGGAGCATATCTCAAAGACAATCATCCAGCTGGAAAAAACAGGCACAGGGACAAGACGCGCTATTCTCTACAAACACCGTTCCCGTCCTGAAGGTTCAAGTGCGGAGTTTACGATTACAGCAGAGGGGCTTCGTTAAATCGGTAAAAACGTAAAATTCCCGGATGTTTCCGGGATTTTCTGGCATCAAAACGACCTTCAATAAGAATTTCATCTCCTTCGGGGATTTTTTCTCCTTAGGAAGTTTTTCTCCGTCTTGCTTTAACGTTCTCTGGTGCCGGCTATGAACTCTTCGGTTCTTCTGTAAGCTTCATCATCCGGGTACTGGATAGCCGGATGTTTCATGAAGTAGGAAGCCGGGGAGTAGAGCACACCTCCTATCCTGCGGTCAAGAGCCAGCTTGCAGCAGCGAATTGCATCAATTACCACACCTGCAGAGTTAGGGGAATCTTCTACTGAGAGCCTCAGTTCAAGGTTCATGGGCACATCCCCGAAGAGTTTTCCTTCCATTCGAAGGAAACAGACCTTGTTGTCTTTCTGCCAGGCAACATAGTCGCTCGGTCCGATGTGAATATTTTCATCCGCAAGCCTGTGCGAGAGCACGGACTGGACGGCTTCGGTCTTGGATTCACGTTTGGAAACAAGCCTGTCCCTGTTGAGCATATTGAGGAAATCGGTGTTTCCGCCAGTATTCAGCTGATATGTCCTTTCGAGCTTTACACCGCGTTTTTCAAATAGGTCTGTAAGGATCCTGTGGGTAATCGTTGCTCCAAGCTGGGCTTTGATATCGTCGCCTATAACAGGAATATTCTTTTCTTCAAACCGCTTTGCCCACTCAGGATTGCTGGCAATGAAAACAGGCATGTTGTTGATAAAAGCCACTCCGGCTTCAAGAGCACATTCGGCATAGAAACGGACAGCTTCTTCAGAACCTACAGGAAGGTAATTAAGAAGCATTTCGGCGCCGGAGTCCTTTAATTCTTTTACAATGTCTGCTTTTGTGGCTTCAGGTTCCCTACTGACAACAAAAGTGTAATTTTCCCCATAATTCTTCATGTGGTCAGAGACCCCATCAAGAACTCTCCCCATCTTAACCTTCACGTCTGTGGGGGGGATATCAGGACAAAAAACCGCTGTGCAGTTAGGGGGAGCAAAAATGGCATTGGATACGTCTTTTCCTACCTTCCTGGCATCAATGTCGAAGGCAGCAACAACTTTGATATCGCCGGGCCTGTACCCTCCAATGTTCCTGTGCATCAGTCCGATGGGATCTTTATCTTCGGTTTTATAGTACTCGACGCCCTGTATCAAAGAGCTTGCACAGTTCCCGATTCCTGCAATTGCTATTTTTATTTTTGTCATAAGCGCTTACTCTCCGATGATACCCTGACTCTCATAAACCACAATTTGCATGAAACAATAGATTCTCAAAACTCTCTAAATTTACGGATCCAAGGATTTACGGATTCAAGGTCCCTGAAGTTATGCAAGTATAAATTCCTGAAATTACAAATCTTCCTGTATCTCAGCTATGGATTTTAAATCTTCTCTTATTTGTACTGTTACTTTATAAATCTATTATATCTAACTTTGCCCTTTGGGAAGGAAATATTATATTTATTTATGTAATTTCTTATATCTATTTATATATTTTTTTATATTTTTTTATATGCCTTTAGAACATACTCCAAAATTTGCTGGCTTATAATGGAACAAAATTATTAATCTGATGTCCGGCTTCTGAACAGCTCACTTATATTCTATTTTTAATCCGAAACAGAGCTTTTTTAATTTGAATCCCTTTTTTCTTAATTTGAACCCTTTATTCAGGTTTTCAGCTTGCCTGATTGTGACCGGAAACCAAAACATTCCCTCTGTAAAAGGAAGGGTCAAATAGGTTTTTATCGGATGGGTGGCTTGAAAGGGAAGTCGGAATATTTTCCGGCAGAACCTGATGTTCACATCGGAAAGTGATTTAATGAGGACAATTGACTGGAACGAAGAGTCCAATTCTGTGGTGCTGGTAGACCAGACCTTACTCCCGCAGGAGTACAGAGTAATAGAATGCAAAACCCTGAGTTCGCTCTGTGAGGCTATAAAATCTCTCAGGATCAGGGGTGCACCTGCGCTCGGTGCTGCAGGAGGCTTTGGAATTGCCCTGGCAGCTTCCCTTAGCGGGGCAAAAGATATCGAAGCCATAACCAGAGACCTCGAGGTTGCGGCAAAAGTGCTTAAATCTACTCGCCCTACAGCCGTAAACCTGGGCTGGGGTGTTAACAGGGTCTTAAAAGCAGTTTCCGATGCCTTCGATGTTCAGGGAGTCAGGGATATTACCCTTCAGGAAGCCAGGGATATTGCAGAAGAGGATATCGAAACTAATAAGTTGATAGGTAAATATGGGGCAAAATTCCTGAAAGATGGAGATACCGTACTCACACACTGCAACGCAGGAAGGCTCGCCTGTGTTGACTGGGGTACAGCTCTTGGGGTTGTACGTTCGGCTATTGTAGCAGGTAAAAATATCAAAGTTATTGCCTGCGAGACAAGACCTTTGAACCAGGGGAGCAGGATCACTACCTGGGAACTCATGCAGGACAAAATTCCTGTAACCCTTATTGCAGATTCGATGGCTGGCTGGGCAATGCACCAGGGACTCGTAAACAGCGTGCTCGTAGGAGCCGACCGAATTACCCAGGATGTTGTTTTTAACAAGATAGGTACCTATACGCACTCTATCCTTGCAAAAGAACATGAAATTCCTTTTTATGTGGCAGCCCCGATCTCGACTTTCGACTTCAAAGGCTGGGAAGGAAGTGTAAAGGTTGAAATGCGAAATCCTGATGAACTGCGGTTTTCAGGCTGTGAACAGCTTGCTCCGAAAGATGTTGAAGTTTATAATCCTGCTTTTGATGCAACTCCCATGGAAAATGTGACTGCGATAATCACTGAAAGAGGTGCATTTTACCCGCCTTTCCTGCTGGACGAGGTTCTTGTCTGAGATCTTCTGTCTCTCTGTTTCTGATTTTTTGGAGTCTTTAAATCTCAGGTTTCCTTTCTGCCGCAGGAATGTTCCGGAATAGCTCTGCAGGATTTATATATGAGTACTGTAAATTATATGAAAACTGTAAATTTTCTGGCAACTGTCTAAATGAGGAGTTTAAAACTAACAGTAGATCTACAGTTTAATATGGTTAAGTTATATTTTCCAGTCTCATGATAATACAAATATTTAAACTAAATTTCTAACTAAATGCAACTTCCAATCAAGGAAGAAACTTTTAATCAATATCATATGCATTCGTAAGGTGTTTTATTCATGGCTAAAAAATCAGGTACCGGACTTCAGTCCTCAGCAGGGCTCATGCGCTACTACGAAGCTGACAAAAATGCGGTTCACATCCAGCCTAAAACAGTGCTGATTGTCGGCGCCCTTGCGGGTATAGTAGTACTATTCTTAAGTGCTGTAAACGGCTACTGGCCGTAACTATATTTTTCTGGCAGGGTTCCCTTGAGCAGGCATAGTTCTGGAAAAAAAGAATTCAAAAAAACGAAGAAATCTTCTTCAGGCGCCAGAACCCCAAAACCCACAGTTTTTATTCTGGGCTTTCTCCTGATAGTGGTGGGTATTTTCGGAGTCCTGTACAATCCCTCCAATTCCATAGAGAAAACTCTTCCGTGGGAGGTTTCGGAAGCAGGCACATTATCTTTTTCTCCGAGAGAAGAGCCCATTTTTATGGTTCAGGAAATTGAAGACCAGTACTCTCCTGAAGACCCGGATATTCTGAAACTGGTCTCTTTTGAGAGCAGCGGTGAAAATATCCAGGCTCTCCTGAGAATTCCTGTAAATGCTTCTTCTTCCCCTGGCATAGTTCTACTTCCGGGAGCAGGAGTTAACAAAGAAGGTGAACAGAGGCTAGCTGGAGAACTCTCTAAAATGGGGTATGCAACCCTTACCCTTGACCAGCGCAACAAGGGTGGAGTAAACGTTAACAGGGACCTTGAGCTTTTCAGGGCAGGGCTTGAACCTGTTGAATATCTTATGGTTTATGACACCCTAAAAGCCACAGACGTGCTCTCCATCCAGCCTGAAATCGATCCTGAAAGGCTTGCAGTCCTTGGGGAAAGTAACGGCGGCAGGTTTGCAATTATTGCCTGTGCCCTTGAGCCTTCCCTTAAAGGAGTTATAGGGATCAGCACGTCGGGGTACGGTACCGAAGAGATTGATCCTGCCAGCGTGACCGATCCCGAAGCTTATCGGTTTTACCGTTCAATTGACCCGGACACTTACCTCAGTGCCCTGCCCCCTTCAAGGCTTGTGCTGATTCATTCTTTTAATGATACTGTAATCCCTCATGAAATGGCACTCAGGACCTTTGACCTTGCAAAAGAACCAAAGGCAATGTATAATACTACTGAAGAAACGCACGGATACACAGTTTCCATGCGTCCTGATATTGAAAAAGAACTTGAACTCTTCTTGAACTGAAAAACGTTGGTATGGGCCCCGTTCCGATTGATTCTCCAAAAGTGTTTTGAATATGGCATCTTCTCAGCAACTCTCAGGCTTACGGGAACTTAATGGAATAGGCGAGCGAGTAGCCTGCAGGCTTGTCGAGCACTTCGGAAGCGAGGATGCAGCTCTCCAGGTAATTCTTGAAGGGGATATAACTTCGCTTTCCGAGGTTAACGGGGTCAGCCGTACATTTGCTCTTTCCCTTGCCAGGGATGCCAGGGCCCGGGCTGCAGGATGTGCAATTTCCGATTTTCTGAAGACAAAAGAAGCCCTTGACCTCTACTCCCGCCTTCTTGAGTTGATAAAAACGTTTGCTCACACGCCGCATGCAAGGGACAAGCTGGATCTTTTTTACCCGTTTCCTGCGTCTCGCATGGACCTTATTCAGGAGAGAAGAGCTTTTGTAGAAGATTACCTGGAGCTGGCAGATGTCTTATCTGCGGATACGGCGTTCCTGAATCTCCTTTCCAGCGTGAAAAAGCTCAGGCCAATCCCGGGAAATCTGAGGGTAAGAGACAGGATCGTCCTCTCTGGGGACCGGAAAACTCTGAACGCAGCAAAGGAAAGGTTCCAGGCATTTTTGCCTGTTCAGGCTGTGGAGAATTTTTCTGAGTTCATAGATCTCGCGAGAGGCTACCCGAGTGTGATTGTTTTTGATGATACCTATCTTAGTTTTGACCTGCCTGAAGGGCTTGAGCCCGAGTTTTTCCAGGACCCTTCAAAAGCGGAATTCTGGCAGATCCTGCCTGAAGTAGAGCTGGCTTTTTTTGTAAGGAATCTGGACTGCATCCTTGCCTGCCTGAATATCACATCAATTCTGCGGGCTTCAGGCTTTGATTTCTTTGAGGAACTCTCAGAAGAATACCTTGAAATCCTTAAAACAGCTCTTCTGAAAGTAGGAGAGAATGGGAAGCTGGCTGAGGGTTTTGACCCCGAACTTGACAGGCTTGAGGCTGCCCTGCAAATTCTTGATCCCGTGCTGACCTCTGCCTTAAATGAAGCAAACCAGCACATGAATCGAACACTCGAAGCAAGCTCCCTTACCCTGACCGGGCAGGAACTCATCAAGCTTGTGAGCGGAGGAATGGAAATTAAAGACCTGCTCGCAAAGGAACTCCACAGGGTTTACAAAGGCGAGATCGAAGCCGTAAAAGAGGAACTTGCAGAAAAGCTCAATTTCCAGAAACAGGAAAAACTGATGCTTGACGTCCTCTTTTCCGATGAAATCGCCTATCCCCTCAGGGCAGAACAGGCTCAACTGCAGCTTCTCAGACAAAAACTCAATATGTCCCTTGAAAAGGCCAGGCTCTCCCGCAAAAGAGAGCTTGCAAAAGTCCTTTCAACCTTCCGCAAGCCTGTAGAAAGGCTTGTCAGGGAGGTCCTTGATTTTGACCTGGGTTTTTCTATAGCCTGCTTTGCTGCTCAATTCAGGCTAAAAATGCCTGAGACAGTTTCTGAAGCTGGAATTGGCTTTGAAGAGGGAGAAAACCTTTTCTTGAAAGCCAGGTACGGAGAAATTGACCCTGTCAGTTATTCCGTCGGGAAAACGAGTTTTTCCCCGAAAGGTTTGGAAAACAGGGTTGTACTTTTGAGCGGGGTGAACTCAGGGGGCAAAACCTCTTTACTTGAACTGCTTGCCCAGTGTGTGGTCCTGGGGCACATGGGCTTTCCTGTCCCTGCAAAAGAACTTGAGCTGGGCCCTGTAGAAGAATTCTATTATTTTGGAAAATCAAAAGGAACTCTTGATGCAGGAGCCTTTGAAACAACCCTCAAGCAATTTTCCGTGCTTTCCGAAGCTTCCGGGAAACTTGTGCTCGCCGATGAGCTGGAATCGATTACCGAACCCGGAGCTTCAGCCCGGATTATAGCAGGAATTCTTGAATACCTTTCCCGGAGTGAAGAGAGTCTTGGAGTTTTTGTTTCACATCTTTCGGAACTGATCCTTGAAAATACAGGGACAGATATCAGAGTGGACGGAATCGAAGCCAAGGGTCTGGATTCCAGCCTGGAACTGATAGTAAACCGAAACCCGATATACAATCGTGTAGCAAGAAGCACCCCGGAACTGATTGTGGAAAGGTTACTGAGAAAAACCACGGGAAAAGAGCAGGAATTTTATGCCCATTTAAAGGATAAATTTAAAAATTAAAGAAAAAGTGGGTATTAAGGTTCAAATTTGAGTGTCAGGTTACGAATTATTTGGCCTTTAAATTGAGGATTAAGTTATTTAGAGGGTAACTTTACAGGATAAAATCTTAACCAAAAGTTTACTCTTCGGGTAATATCTATTGTCTTTTAAACATTTTTTTAAAATATCTCACTCTCGAATTCGTATGCCATTTTCTGGTTATTCTTGGCGGTTTTACCCGGATAATATCCTGTTATTTTTGTTTTTGTAGATTCGCTATATTCTTTTTTTGTTTGTTTTTTCAGTTTTCTAAGAGATAATATTATAAATCTTTAGTACTATATATTGATAAATAGTAGTGAGTTGGCTAAGATTTTGGACAGTTCTTATATTCTTGCTAATCCAAAAGTCTATATATGTCTTAGTGTCAATGCATCTCCGATCACTATTTAAGAAGATGCGCCTTACCCCCGGACAGGAAATAGAAAACTCAGCCGGTTAACTGGTTACTGAATGGGTTGATATGCAGTTCAGGGAATATTTTTCCGAAAACTGGTTATTTTGGCTGTCGAGTGGATTCGAGGTTATTTTCTTTCTAACCCTGCTAATTACACTGAAAAAACATCTGGTAATAATGTCAAATAATGGAACAGACAAAAATCTTATATTCCAATCTTCTTATATTTTTGAGGATGGATCTGAAGAAACACAAACTCCAGGCCACGCGTGATAGGAATGGAACGGAACTTCCCAATTCAGTGTGCAGATTTTGATAGATTGGTTACGGATAGTGTTGAGGGGATCCGGGTTGAAGTATCAGGCATGTCTGATCTGAGCGACCCATGCCTTTATGCGGACAGGGAATACAGCTGGCTTCAGTTCAATGACCGTGTACTCGAAGAAGCCCTGGATGAACGTAATCCTCTGCTTGAAAGAGTTAAATTTCTTTCCATCTTCGGGAGCAACCTTGATGAGTTTTTCATGGTCAGGGTCTCCGGGGTTCAGAAACGTATTACAGAAGGGGCAAAGGGAGACCGTGTAGATGAACTGGCCCAGGAACAGCTGAAGGTCATCCGGGGAGAACTTCTAAGACAGCTTCCTGTAAACGACAGTTGCTGGAATGAAGTGCTCGAACCGGCTCTAAGGGAAAAGGGAATTAAAGTCCTGAACTACTTTGAACTTTCCGGAGAAGACAGAGAAAAACTCAGGGACTATTTCGAAAGAAATATTTTCCCACTACTGACTCCCCTTGGTTTTGACTCTGGGCATCCTTTCCCCCATATTTCAAATCTCAGTCTTAATCTTGCCGTACTTATCGATGACCCGGACTACGGGGAACGTTTTGCCAGGGTCAAGATCCCTCCTATGTTCACAAGGCTGATTGTTGTTCCCGGAGAGGGCCAGGAAAAAATAATTTCCAGTTTTGAAGATCTGAAATCAGGGCGTTTTGTGTGGATCGAACAGCTGATTGCTGCAAACCTCGATCTGCTGTTCCCCGGGCAGCGTATTCTCGGAGCTTATCCTTTCAGGATCACGCGCGATGCTGACCTCGGCTTTGATGAAGACGGGGACAAGGACCTTCTGACGGCTGTTAAGCAGAGGGTGGGGAGAAACTACTTCGGGCCTGCTGTCCGGCTTGAAACCGACTATACTATGCCTGAAAGGGTTTCTTATATTCTCCTTAAGAATCTGGAGTTAACACCTCCTTTGATGTTCAGGGCAGCGGCGCCTCTGGGCCTTTCAAGCCTCATGAAGCTTGTACAAATCAATCGCCCTGAGCTTAAATACGAGCCTTTTGAGCAGAGAAAACATTCTCTTATGGCCGATAAGGAAAACATTTTTTCAGCCCTGAAAAAGAAGGATATCCTGCTCTATCACCCTTACGACAGTTTCGAATCGGTAACTGATCTGGTGGAAGAAGCCGCTGATGACCCGGATGTCCTGGCAATTAAAATGACGTTATACAGGGTAGATGACAACTCCAGGATTATCCAGGCTCTTATGAAAGCTGCGGACCGGAACAAGCAGGTAGCAGTCCTTGTTGAACTTAAAGCCCGTTTTGACGAAGAGAATAACATTGGCTGGGCAAAGGAACTCGAGCGCAAGGGTGTTCACGTAGCCTATGGTTTTCCCGGGCGTAAAACCCATGCCAAGATGTGCCTTATTGTAAGGGCTGAAAAAGAAGGCATCAGGTATTATGTGCATATGAGCACTGGAAACTATAATGCTGTCACTGGAAAACTTTATACAGACTTCGGTTACCTCACAGGTGACCCCTTCATAGGCAAAGACATCTCTGACCTTTTCAATGCCCTTACAGGCTATTCAAGGAAAGACCATTACATCAAGCTCCTGGTGGCTCCCCAGAACATGAGGCACCAGATCCTTGAGCGCATCAGGCGTGAGATTGACCTGCACGAGAAATTCGGGAACGGACACCTTATCTTCAAGATGAATTCCCTTGTGGACTATCAGTGCATCCGGGAACTCTACAGGGCTTCAAGGGTTGGAGTAAAGGTAGATCTCATTGTCAGGGGTATCTGCTGCCTTAGGCCCGGCATTTACGGTTTGAGCGAAAATATCAGGGTCACTTCGATAGTCGGGCGTTTTCTTGAACACTCAAGAGCATACTATTTCAGGAACGGCGGAAAAGAAGAGATCTTTATGGGCAGTGCCGACCTTATGCCCCGCAACCTAGACAACCGGGTCGAAATCCTCTTTCCCGTATCTTCGGATTACATCCCTATTCTGCGTGACGTCATCCTCGGTACCCACCTGAAAGATAACATAAAAGCTCGTCTTCTCCTTCCTAACGGCAGGACTGAAAGGATCTACCCGCAGCCCGATGAAGAAGAAATGGATTCTCAGCTCTGGATGCTTGAGAACAGAGGCAGCTGGGAGCTTAAAACGGAAAAAAGTTGAAAGAAAACTTTAATTTTTCCTTTTTGTTTTCTCTTTTCCTTAGTTGCTGTGTTTTCCTTTTCCACCTGAAATTTTTATGCTACTCTCTGGAGTTTCATAAACCCCCAGCAGGAAACCCTTGAGTCTTTAGCTAAGGGGTAATTGACATGGGTAGGGTTTTTGAACTTACAATTTCACATATATAGGAAGATAGAACTCAGGAAAATACTATCCGAAAATAAATCTCAAATTGAATAAAAATGTAAACGGACATTTTGAAGTTTATAATGCTCTCTTTATCCTTCTAGAAAAACAAAAAAGCAAGGCTTTCAGGTGGTCATGAATGGAACCCGAGAAAATTTCCGAAGGCAGGGTTGTTGCGTTTATTGATATAGGGACTAACTCAGTCAGGCTTCTTTTGGTCCGGATCAATCCCAACGGGTCTTACCAGCCCTTGACCAAGCAGAAGGAAACGGTGCGGCTTGGAGAAAAGGAGTTTATAGACAGAATCCTGCAGCCAGAAGCAATAGAGCGGGCAACCGTTGTCTGTAAAAAGTTCATGGAGCTTGCAAGGGCTTACAGGGCAGAAGAGATCATAGCTGTGGCAACCTCTGCAACCCGGGATGCGAGCAATAGGGTTCAGTTTCTTGAAATGATTAAAAAAGAGGCAAACCTTGAGGTCTGTACTATTTCGGGGTCCGAAGAAGCTCGCCTGATCTATCTGGGGGTCTCAAGTGGGCTCCGCCTTGGTTATTCAAAAGCTCTTTTTATTGATATCGGGGGTGGGAGCACTGAAGTGTCGATAGGGGATCAGAGCCAGTGTTACTTCCTTCACTCCCTTAACCTCGGGTCAATCCGCCTGACAAACATGTTCCTTCCGGATGAAACAGGTCCGGTTTCCGAGGAGCGTTATGAGCAGATCAAAGCCTACATACGGCGCAAGACCGCGGATATAACAAAAGAACTTTCCCGGTACAGGGCGGACAGTGCTATTGGAAGCTCGGGAACTATCGAAAACCTTGCAAAAATCGCTTTTGTTTACCTGCATAAAACAGCCCATGAAAGTTTTGAGAAGCTTGAATACGAAGACTTGAAGAAAATTGTCAGGGCAATGTGCGCCTTGTCGCTTGAAGAGAGGCGTAAATTTCCGGGGATAAACACTCAGAGGGCAGATATCATTCTTGCAGGCGCTGCAATCATAGAGACCCTTATGGAGGAGCTTGAACTTTCAGAGATTACGATCAGCAAGCGCGGGCTCAGGGAAGGGTTGCTTGTAGATTATATCTCAAAGAGTGAGTTCTCTTACATGGTCACGCAGATGTCGGTAAGAAAACGCAGCATCATGCAGCTTGGCCTTGCTTGCAACTTTGATGAAGAACATGCCCATATCGTCACCAGGCTTGCTCTTGAACTCTTTGACAGTATCCAGGCTCTTGGGATCTATGAGTTTCAAGAGAGTGAGAGAGAGCTTCTCGAATACGGCGCAACCCTGCACGATATAGGAACATTTCTCTCATATGATACCCATCAGGCACATGCCTATCACCTCATAAGAGAGAGCAACCTCCCGGGTTTCCAGCCTGAAGAAATCGAAATAATTTCAAACCTTGCGTATTTCCACAGGAAAAACACCCCTAAAAAGAAGCATCCCAATCTTGAAGGGCTCAGCAAAGAAACAGTAAAAAGCGTGAGGCTTCTCAGCGCCCTGCTCCGTATTGCCGAAGGGCTTGACCGTTCCCATACAGGAATTATTTCCCATGTCCGTTTTTATATTGCCTCCACCGACAGCCTTGTGCTCGAGATGCATGCCCGGTGGGAGTGCCAGCTCGAAATCTGGGAGGTAGAGAAACAGAAAAAATATTTCAAAAAGATGTTTGGGTATAACCTCCAGTCCAAAGTTCTTATCGAACAGGCGGCAGGGGTCCCTGTAGTTTTTGAGGGAAGTGCTGAGGTTGAGGAAGTCCCACGGGGATGAAACTTCTTCAAAAACACAATATTCTTCAAAACTTAAATTGGTTTTTAAAAATAAACTGAAAATCCATCAGAGGCTTTCATACAGGCTTATGACTGCACTTTCAATTCTCCTTCCAAACTCTTTGTTTTGGACTTTTTCCCAGGCATCCGGAAAGGTATTGAGCAGAGTTAAGAGTTCTTCTTCCCTGTACGCAAGGTAAGCTTCCACCCCTCCGAGGCTTTTGGAAATTTGTGTTTTACTCGATGCCTTTTCACTTTCTAAAGATCCCCAGGTCTCTGTTCTCAGGTAAGAGCCAAGCATTTCGGTTGCAACGACTGCATCATGCAGGTCTCCAAGGTGGTCCTGCAAAACTTTGAAATCTTTTATTAAGAGTCCGATTTCTTTCCCGAGTACGCTTTCAAAGAACTCCAAAGTATAACGCAGCCCTTTGGCCGCAATCCTGAGTCTGTGCAACCTTTCAACAGAAACATAGGGTCCTTCCACCCATTCGGAGTAGGCACTTATGTCGGCTAAACGGGCATAGAGGATCGAAGGGAGCACATCTTTTATTCTGTGAGGCAGAGCGTCATGTTTCTCCGTAGTTGTGGGGAGAGCCCAGGTTTCTGGGAACTCCAGAAATTCTGAAAAGTCTTTCTTAAAACGGCTGTATTTTTCACTGTCAAGGTAATCAAGCATATTTTCCCTGGCTTTTTCTCTCTCCTCTGTAAGTGTGATAAAAAGAGGGTCAAGGTCGTGTTCATGCCCTGAAGGCAGGGTTTTCAAATAAGTTTCTGCTTTTTCCCTGAAAACGTCCAGGTCCCGGACTCCTCCGAGAGCTCCAAGTGTTCTCTTGAGTCCTTTAAGGTGAGGTTCCAATTTTTCGGATTCAAGGTATTCATTAAAGACTGTTGTTGCCGCCCTCATCCTGCGGATCGCAACGCGCATGGCATGCAGCTCTTCGATGTCTTCTCCTTTTCGGGTTCCCTTTTCATGGATTAGCATCTGGGATAACTGGTATGTAAAGATCCTGTGAGCAACAAAAGCCATGGAATCTTCCAAGCTGACCGTGAATTTCTGAGTTTCTTTTCTTTTCTTCTTCTCAATTCTTTTTTCAGCTTTACCCTCAACTTTTCCCCGGGGTTTTTCTCCTCTTTTTTCTTCAGCTTCTCCTCCTTTTTCTCTTTGTGTTTTTTCTGAGATTCTTCCCGGGGCTATTTTCAGGGCTCTTTCTGAGCCTTCTGATTCTGGAAGTTCCCTCGCCTGCGTAAACCGTAGTTTGGTGCTGAAGAGATATTCCCAGAGTTCGCTTCTTTTTTCCGCCTTTTTTGCAATTTTTTCTGCATCAGGTCCCAGAAGTTCTATTTCAACTGCTTCATCAAGTTGCCTGAATCTGTAGGGTTGAAATATCTGAGTTACTGTATCGGAAAGGTTTGCAATCCGGAGTAAAGCTGTAAGAATGAGGGCTTTATTCTGAAAAGCCGGAGAAAGACCTGTATTCTTTTCTTCAAAGACTGCAGAAAGCTTTTTTTCACTTATTTCGGGGGCCTGAAGTTCCATGATAAGGGCAAGCATTTGCAGTTCGCTATTTTTCAGGTCTTTAATCGGATGGGTAAGAAGAATTTCTCTGCTCATTATGGCTTCTTCTCCTCTGTATACCGAACTTCCGATACCATGCAAGAGGGCTGCAAGTCCGAGAAGTTCTTTTTCCTTCTTTCCGAGCCCGTGATAAGCAGAAAGCCCGTCAAAAAGGGCGAGAATTCCTGTTCTGATGCCTGCTGACCTTACTTTGTTAACTCCATACAGTTCCATAAGGGCTTCAGGGGTCCATTCCTCGATGCCCATCTCAGTCCAGCCTTTATGAGGTACTCCTCTTCCGGGTTGGAAATGAAATGCCAGGTTTTTTTCTGGAGTTTTTCTTTTATTTACTGTAAAAGGAAAGACTGAAAGCCTTTCTTTTTTAAACCGCGAGAGTAGAGCTTTGATCTCCGGTTCCGGAACTTTAAGTAGAAGCCCGAGTTCTGCAGGACTACAGCCCCTGTCAATTAAAAGAAGAATCTTAGCTTGCTTCCCGTATATGTTTTTGTGACCCGCAAGCTGTGCACAGACAGCTCTTTCTTTCAGGTTCATGAAAGTTTTTTCCGGGAGATTTTCCCTGAAAATATAGGCTCTCTCAAACTTGGAAAAAGGGCTCTCTACAAGGCTGTAATGACTTAGCAGGAAATCCCGGATGATCTCAAGGTCTTTGACAGTCCCCTCGTTTTTAAGTTCCACCTCAAACTCATTGTAGAGTTTTTTCCGGCTTTCGCTTTTGAGGTTTACCCTGTCCAGATAGAGGTCAGCTACATGCTTTTCTTTAAGATTTAACTTGTGAATTAGCCTTTTCTGTTTGAGGGTGATAAGTGGATAAAGGTCAAGTCCTGAGGTAAACTCAAAAATCATGTTTCTGATCCTGAGGTTGGGACATTCAAGCACAGAAAGTCTTTCAGGCAAGAAACTGACATATTCTTCTCTCCAGTGGGTTCCATTTTCAAAACCTCCCAGGCTTTTGATTGTCACCCATTTCCCTTTTTCCCCTGCGGCTTTTCTTATTCTCAGGTAATACCCGGCAGCCATAATGTCTTTGTTTTCGGTATCAAGAAAAGTGTCCTCAATTATCTGGATCTGAGCTTCAGAAATAGTATAAGATGCAAGCCTGGAGAGATTTTCAAGCTCTTTAAAATCTGTCTCTTCCGGGACCAAAAATTTTGACTCAATTTCCATATTAGTTCTTCCCGCCCGCTGTGAATACTGAGTATATATGTGCTTATTCTTCAAATGTGTAGCCAATCTTCAAATATGTACTGTACTCAGGAATCTATGATATTTTTAGTTATTCTCTAAATTCCTTCCTCTTTTTTTCCTTCCTTCATTTTCCCTTTAGCCAGTGATTATCCTTTTTATAAAGTAATTTAAATACTGTCAACAAGGTTAAATCATATGTTTTTTCTTTACCCGGGGATTGGTTGTTATATCACTGGATTACTTTTCTGGATGATTACTCAAACTGCAAAATAGTGGTTCAGAAGTAGGCATTAATCAGTAACAATTCAAAAAAGCTAAAATGTAATAAAACGTATTTATTAAAAATTTAAACAGAGCAATGGATATATTTACCAAAAATTTGACTTATTTATATCAAACCGGGAGTATGATCTTTTAAAACTTCTGTTCAAACTCTGGAACTCATACTCTCTAATTACACTGAATCTCTAATTACACTGAATCTCTAATTACACTGAATCTCTAATTACACTGAATCTCTAATTACACTGAGTATTTACTTATGCTGCATTCGATTGAGATCCAGCCATTCACCCATACTTTTACAGCCTTTCACTCAACCAGTAGTATCCAGCAATTGCAAGAGATCCAGTTATAAAAGTCCGGCAGCAAAAAGGATACATTATAAAGGATACATCAAAACAAAGGAGCAAGTTTCCTTGACAGGCAACGATATACTACTCTGGGACGAAACCCTATTTAAGGACCTTTCGGTACTTGAGCCGGATTATCTCCCGGAATATTTCCCCCACAGAGACTCACAGTTAAATGCGCTCAGGTTTGCGCTCAGACCTTCCCTGCGCGGCATGCGGCCTTTAAATTGTTTGCTGGTCGGTCCTCCAGGAACAGGAAAGACCAGTGCGGTTATGAAGGTTTTCAGGGAAGTTGAGGCTCATGCTCCGGGCGTTGTGGCTGTAAAGATTAACTGCCAGATTGATTCCACCCGTTTTGCCGTAATTTCCAGAATTTACAGGCAGCTGTTTGGGATCTCTCCTCCTAATTCCGGGATTGCTTTCCGTAAACTATTTGAAAATGTTGTAAATTTCCTGATTTCTTCGGAAAAAGTTTTGATTGTGGCGCTGGATGACCTTAATTATCTCTGCTGTGAGGGACATGCCAATGAAGTGATGTATTCCCTGCTCAGGGCTCACGAGCAGTACCCCGGAGCAAAGATAGGGGTTATCGGGATCGTAAATGATGCATCTGACCTTTATTGTTTGGACTCAAGAGTCAACTCTGTTTTTCTGCCTGAAGAAATAGCTTCTCCAAGGTATGGGGAGACAGAGATTCTGGACATCCTTAAGGACAGAGTCAAGTACGGATTTTATCCAAAAGTAATTTCTGACGAAGTGCTGGAACTTGTTGTTTCGTATGTGGAAAAAACAGGTGATATGAGGGTCGGAATCGATCTTCTAAAACGTTCGGGTTTCAACGCCGAGCGCAGGGGAAGCCGCATGATCTTATCTGAAGATGTGGAAAAAGCCTACGAGGCTTCTAAACTGCTCCATCTGTGCAGGGGCATAAGCCTCCTCTCGGACTCTGAAAAACAGCTGCTTGAACTGATAGCAAGAGCAGATGATGTTAAGGCAGGGGAACTCTACAAATCCTTCCATGAGCTGACACAGCTCGGATACACTCGTTTTTACGGTATGGTCAACAGGCTTCAGGCTCTTAACTATGTGGACGCTGACTTTACAGGCAAAGGCAAGCGAGGCAGGACAAGGATAATAAAAACAAAGTATGAAGCTGAGGCTATCCTTAGCTGCCTTAAAAAAGCCTGAAAGAGAAAAAATGAACGGAAATTCATATGGCTTTTCCGGTGAGAGGCCGGAAACAGGCTTTCAGGCTTGGAATATTTTTTGATTGAACTTTAAAAAAGGAGCAGTAAAGAAACTGCACCTTTTTTGGAGTCAATCATTTATCGGTTTTACCTTATTTTTAAGGAATTTACATCATTCCTGGGGGCATTCCGCCCATACCGCCCATTCCTTGGGGCATTCCGCCCATTCCTGGGGGCATTCCGCCACCCATTTCTTCTGGGCCAGGGGCTGCACGGGTAGAAGCGATGATGTCGTCGATCCTGAGGATCATGACTGCAGATTCGGTAGCTGCGTTGATGACCTGAGTCTTGACTCTGAGGGGTTCGACTACGAAGTTCTTCCACATGTCAACGACCTTGCCTTCATAGACATCAAGCCCTGCGGTCTTCATGCCTTTCTCGTGCTGGGAGCGAAGTTCCATGAGCATGTCTATTGGGTCGAGACCTGCGTTTTCTGCAAGGGTCCTGGGGATAACTTCGAGAGCTTCGGCGTAGGCTTTAACTGCAAGCTGTTCTCTGCCTTCGAGAGTTGCTGCGTATTCCTGGAGCCTGAGGGCAACCTCAACTTCAGGAGAGCCGCCGCCTGCAACAAGTTTTTCATCTTCGATTGCAACTCCTACTACACGGAGGGCATCTTCAAGAGCGCTGTCGATGCTGTCAACTACGTGCTCTGTGCCGCCGCGCAGGAGGATAGTAACGGCTTTGGGGTTGTTGCAGCCTGTGACAAAGGTCATGTTGTCGCCACCAACTTTCTTCTCTTCCACGAGCCCTGCATATCCGAGGTCTTCGGGGATGACTTCATCCAGGTTGGTGATGAGTTTGCCGCCTGTTGCCCTTGCGAGCTTTTCCATGTCGCTCTTCTTGACCCTGCGGATAGCAAAGATGCCTGCCTTTGCAAGGTAGTGCTGGGCAAGGTCTTCAATGCCCTTCTGGCAGAAGACAACGTTTGCACCGCTGCCGATTACCTTCTGGACAGTCTTCTTGAGCATCTGCTCTTCCTGGTCGAGGAAGGACTGGAGCTGGTCAGGAGAAGTTATTGAGATTTCGGCATCTACTTCAGTGTCTTTGAGTTCGATTGCACTGTTAAGAAGGAGGAGCTTTGCGTCCTTGACTTTCTCAGGCATGTTGGAGTGGATTCTTTCCTTGTCAATGATCATGCCCTGAATAAGTTCGGAATCCTCGACTCTGCCACCTACTTTCTTGATAACGCTGATGTTTTCCCTATCAACTGTCTTTTTACCATTCGTGTCGACAACGCTTGTGACAGCGTCTACGGCGATTTCGGAGAGGAGTCTCTTAGAGGCCTCTGCACCTTTTCCGGTCATGGCGGTTTCAGCGATGCTGACCAGCAGGTCACGGTTAGACATATCCACATTCATTGCCAGGGAATTAAGGACTTCAACAGCTTTTTCGGCTGCCAGCCTGTATCCGGATGCAATGATTGTCGGGTGAATTTCCTGCTCGATTAAGTCCTCGGCTTTTTTTAAGAGCTCACCGGCGACAACAGCTGCACTGGTGGTTCCGTCTCCCACTTCATCGTCTTGGGTCTTGGCTACTTCTACCACCATCTTTGCTGCAGGGTGCTCGATGTCCATCTCTTTGAGAATGGTTGCCCCGTCATTTGTGATGACCACATCACCCATTGAGTCCACGAGCATCTTGTCCATGCCCTTGGGACCAAGGGTTGTTCTGACTGCTTCGGCTACTGCCTTTGCAGCCATGATGTTGTTACTCTGGGCATCTCTGCCTCTGGTTCTCTTACTTCCTTCTTTCAAAATGAATATTGGCTGTCCTGCCACGATTTAAATCCTCCATTAGTGTGAATTTGGAATAGTTCTGTAATTAAAATCGCATTTTACATGTTTGTACTTCTATATAAACTCATCCCATCGATCTCTCTGTAATAAGTATACTTTGGTATTTGCTTTCTTCAAAGAACAGCATGAGATGAACTCGTTTTATACCGGATTTCTTTAACAAAAAAGACCAGATTAAAAAGACTAGATGAAAACTAGTACATAGATTCTAATATAAATCCATAAAATAATTACATTAATCATTCAATAAACTACTTTTTAACTACCTTATGCCCCGTATAAGCCGTCGCCCCAAATTATCATTCACTCAAAAAGATTTAGACTATCTTATCAAGTTCAGCTGCTCTAGAAATCAAGCAGCAAGCATTGTCGAAAAATCTAAAATCATACTTTTATAATCTAAAAGAAAGAGGAATTAATTAGGAATCGATGCAGTAGTAGAAGAAGTCGATGACAGCAAGCGCAAAAAGCGTTTTTCAGCTGGATCATTTTTTCTGAAGAGTTTTGTCTTTGCTCTCGTCCTGATCTTTCTTTTGGTAACCGTTGCAGTTGTTTCTCCGGGTCAGTTTTTATTCATTGTCTCTTAACACATTGTTTCGGGAAGTTTTGAAAGCCCTTCCTCAATTTCCTCGACTTTTTCAAAAGCAATTCCGAGAGGAACTTCAAAATCTTCATATCTGCTGTGTTTTCTTGATCCTTTACACCCGAAAGATAAGCTCATGCCCTTTTCCAGAGCCAGTACGGTACAATCTCCACAGATTGAAGCTGCACCCATTGTGTCCATTACTGTCCTTTTTCCTTCTGAATAAGCATTTGCCTGGACAATTCGCATGGCTTTCTCAGGTTTAAGGAAAAGAATTAACACATCAAAGTTACCCTTATTCAGGGACAGCGGCTCGACCACTACGGAGCAAAATTTTCTCTTTAATCTTGGAAGGGATAGAGCTGCCTTTTCTGCAGCTTGAGTATCCCTGTATCTTCCGGATTTAAGATAATATTCAGCAGGGTTTTCCTCAGAGAGGCCCAGGACGTAGTCCCCGGGAGAGCAGTTCTGCCCGGAAATCCGGAACTTCTCTCCCATACGGGCTTTCTGCACAAGTTCGCAAAAGAGAAAGCCGGATTTTTCAGGAAGCTCTTCACTTCCTTTTCCGGTTACTTTTTTTTTAGGCACTGTTTCCTGGATTGGTACTGTTTCCTGGGCTGGTACTGTTTCCTGGGCTGGTACTGTTTCCTGGACTGGTACCGATCCACTGGCTGGTACCACTTCTCGGAATCTTTCTCTTGTGTCCCCCTCTTCTATCTCAAAGGTTACACATACAGGCTCTCCCGTTTCCATCAACCGTCTGAGTTTCGGGTATCCTGAAAACGGCACTCTTTCTATTTGCATACAGCCTATTCCTGTTTTTACTGCTTATCTCACTCGAATTTCGCTTTTACAGAAGTGAAAATCGGGCCTCTTATGTCGATTTTTTTCTTTTTACCTGTGATGTACCGCTGGACAGTAGAGCCTATTTTAATGTTGACTTCAGAGGGAACCTTGACTATTCTTACTCTGACAATATGCTCATCTGCTCCGGACATTGCAGCTTCTTCAATTTCCCGCGCAGTCTGGGCAGCAAAAGCCTCTATAAAACGTATGCTAGCCCTCGCAGAGTGGTTTTCAAAAGCTTTCTGCCATTTCTTGTTATTCGGGATTCCCAGAATGTCTCCCTGATAGGCAACGACCTCATTAAAGGCTGCAGGACCGCAGAGTTTTGTATTCTCTTCTGGCTCGACCACGGAGACTTTTACTTTCCTCCCGCAAATCTCCCCTTCCCAGGCTGGAAATTCACAGGGACTCGGCTCTTCTCCATGCAGTTCGCACTGAGAAACGATGGCATCTGCAATTGCCTGCCCTTCTGGAGTTTCAGGCATTCTGTCTACAAAGACCTGCTTTGCAAGTTCACTGTCGGGCATCTCCCACTCGCTGTACTGCGGAATCTGCGGGTAGGTCAGGGAACGGACATCAGGGGCATCATGCAGGATCATGGCAAGCCTTTCAACCCCAAGCCCGAGGTTCATTACAGGGTATGGAATATCATATTCTGCAAGGGCTGTTGGAGAGTATATACCGAAAGTTGCAACCTCGATCCAGCCGTCAGAGTACTTGGAGTTCGAGCCCACGAGTTTCGGGTGGAAGGCAAAGACCTCTATCTGGGTGTCAGGCACATAGTACTTGCTGCGTTTTTCATCGGGCCTGAAGAGGAACTTTTCAAAGCCGAATTGGGAGAGGAGCCCCTGAGCAACGGCTTTTCCGTGGTCTACGGTTACTTCTTCGTCCATAATAACACAGGAAGCCGAGTAGTAGGTCATAAGCCTGGAAGCGTCTTCTTGCTGTTCCCGCCTGAAACAGCGGTCTATTGAGAAAAAGTGGAATGGAGGTTCTTTTCTCTCAAGGAGGGCGCCCAGGGAAATGAACCAACCGCTTGTCATGTGACTGCGCAGTGTTTTTGTGCTTGCCTGGGGTATAAGCTCTTTGAATTCAGGAAAAACCCTTTCAATCATGTCGGCTACAAGGGCATCTGAAACTCCGAGGGCCGCTGAGATTTCTGGAACCAGGTCATCTCCCTCAACCGTCCCTTTTTTATAAGCGTGCAGGACTTTCCTGATTTTGTCTATTCCTTCGTCTCCTACGTCGCCCAGGATTTCTGTTACCTGTGCAATGCGCTCGTCAGAAATCCCTACATTGGGGCGGGGTAGACCTGCAAGATAGAAACAGCGGTCAAGGACTGCGAGGGCTTCGCTTCCGAACTGTTTGTGCACCTCTTTTTCATCAACTATAAGAGGGTTCATCATCTCTTCAAAACCCATGCGCAGATAGGCTTCCCTCAGTTTCTGGATTGTATCATAAACAGGATGAGCCTTCCCGTAACTCAGGGTGGTCCTCGGGTAGCGCTCATTAAGGGTAGGTGTTCTAACTATTTTTTTACCCTCGTTCCAGGCAAGGTCAAAATTTTCCTTTGCATCCTTTTTTATTTTTTCTGGATCAAATCTCATGGCTATCCTCTTGTAACTGATTATTGGAATTCTGGATCTGTCAGACCCTTACGATTTTATCGTTTATATGCATATGTTGAATGGTTTGGCGGCGCGGTGAAATACACTGGATAATGGGCGTCAGGTAGTTGAGCGCTAAATTGTAATGTAACTACACTGAATAGTAAATGATTTTAGTGGTTATTGTGAAAATTATTTAGTTCTCCTTCTCAGCCTGTAGCTCTGTCAACACTGAAGGAGAGAATCGTCTTACAGTCTGGATTTCAGGCTCTGCATTGCAAGCTCAAGCTTTTTCTGCTGAATTGAGTTTACCACATCGCCGCGTGTTTTTTCTATCAGGGAGCGGGATATATCGGTCTTTCGTCTGAGTCCGCCGGTTATCGCGTCAGGGTAGTCAAAGTCCATAAGGACTGCATGAATATTTTCCATGATCCCTAAAAATACTTCGGCTTTTTCAAAAGAATCTTCCCTGATAAGGTCAAGGACATGCCTTCTGAGCTCTCCCACTACGTCTCCAAGCCCGTTAAGATAGGCGGCGTACTCAATTCTCAGTTCGTCCGGAGATGGAATATTCTGTGTCTTTCCTTCGTCTTTTAAAAGGCTGTAGAGAACTGCAACTTCCGAATATTCTTGCTGGGCATGTTCTACAAATCCGGCGTGGTAAATGTCAGCATGTCCTTCGAACCGGGACTCAAGTTTTTTTAAAGCCTTTCCAGCCGCCTCTATGTTGTTACCTGCTTTTTCAAAATTCTTTCCATGCAGGGCAAAACTTGCTGTCCTGCATTCCCTTACAATTTCCCTTGAAATTTTCAGTCCTTCTTCCCTGATCTTATCTTTAACCTCGAAATTCTCCCTTATCCGGATAGAAATTTCTTCCAGCATTACTTTTGCCCCCCTGTAACATGTTATTCTCCATTTGTTTTATGGCTATAGTCTTAATCTATTGCCTTATTTAGTATATTATTTTATTTAGCCTGTATAAAATGATTCTGAGATTCTTTATATCTTTATCCCTTTTTTTAGCTCTTCTTTCACGCATAAACTCTATGCATTTATTATTCTTTTGAAGTCCTGATCATTGTATGGATTTAAAATTCAGTTCAGAGAAAAAAGATAGAAAATAGATAGAAGTTATAAAAAAGATGAAAAAGGTTTTTACCTCATCGACATCCCTCTTTTTCAAAGTTAATTCTAAAATCAGCTGGAAACGACTATCAAAATTACCAAGTAGCTTCTTTTCAGCTTTTTGTTTAGAATTTTATGAAGTTCGGGATTTTTAACAGAAGCGTTTCAAGAAACGAATCTGGGCGTGTTTTCTTCCCGGGAGCTAAATTCTTTTTTAAGACGCTCTCGGGCAAAATCCTTTTTATACAGGATTAGAAAAATTCTTTTGCTGTCTCTGGCTTTACTCATCTACTGGAATGGTTTCAAGCTGGCTTGAAAGATTCCATATCAGAGTCCTGGTGTGCAGAGGAAGGTTCGGGTCGTTGCTTATATCTTCGAGAATGGAAATGCTTGATGCTGCTCTAAGGAACAGAGGTTCGGATTCTTTGTTCAGGATATCCATGATTTCATTCACAGAACGCCTGATATTTCTTGGAACTGAAGAGTCACTGGTTATGCTGTCAAGGACATGAAGACATTGTCTGATAACTTCTGCTGAATCATTTGATGACATCTGAATCACCTTCGCAGTCAATTATGATTAAAAATTAGAGCTTATAAATTAGTGTAAGACAGGCTTGTTATATAAAATATTATCGGTAATCCATGAGCCTGATTGTGTCGATGTCTTCTCTTTGCGATTCCTGGCACAGACATTTTTCTGCTTTGTGCGTGGTAAAGGTAGTTTCATATAGAGGGAGCTACAGGAAAAATATTATAAAATAAGTGATAAACTGTGCAAAAAGGACGGTTAGGCATATGGATTCTGACAAAGACAAAAAAGTAAAGCGAATAGCCCGTTTCCTGGAACTCGGGGGCACAATGCTCGCCGAACACTGCAAAGTCTGCGGAGCCCCAAAATTTCGTTACCAGGGCACGGTAATCTGTCCTATCTGTGATGTCCGGGAAGAAACGGAAGAAACTCCGGCTCCCGAACCTGTGGCAGAAGTCCAGGCTCCAGAAGCCAGCTCTTCTACTGAGAGAGACAGGTACTCTTTTGAGACCAGAAAGAAAGTACAGGCACGCAGACAGAAAGCAAGGTTAGGGCAAAAAACACCCGATACCAGAGAGGAAGAAGATGAAGTTTCTCAGTTTGCCGAAGAAGAGATTCCTGAGACCCCTTATGAGGCTGAAGAGGTAAGAAAAACGGTTCCTGAAGTTAAGGCCGCCTCTGCAGTTCGGGCAGGAAAAAGAACAGAATCATCCACGGTTTCTACAACTCATGGAGATTGCGAGGTGCTGGAAAACCTTCTCTTTAAAAAGATGGTCAGTATTGCATCTTCTCTTCAGGATGAAAAGAACTCTCGCAGCATTGCTGAGCAGTTCGACCTGGTCGAAAAAGGTATTGGTTTGATAGAGCGGCTGAGGCAGATATAATATCTAATTGCAGGCAGGGAATATCTAATTGCAGGCAGGGAATATCTAATTGCAGGCAGGGAATATCTAATTGCAGGCAGATATAATATCTAATTGCAGGCAGATATAATATCTAATTGCAGGCAGATATAATATCTAATTGCAGGCAGATATAATATCTAATTGCAGGCAGGAAATATCTAATTATAGGCAGGGTTGAAATAGCCAGGGGCAGGGATGGGCGAGCCAGAAATAAGATCAATTCAAGCTAACAATAGGTAGAAATACTGCTAAGAATATGCAGGGTTAAAGATATTTTTCAGACAAAATCTGGAGAAGGCAGTTCTTCTGAAGATTTGCTTGAGGAATCTGGATTTCCCTGTTCCAAAGGATCTGGATTTCCCTGTTCCGTTTCCGCCTTTACTAAGTTTAGTATGCCCCGACTGGCAGGAATTTCCCTGAAAACCCGAAGTTTTTTCTCAGTAAACTCTGGTCTGGAGGTGTAACCTTTTTCTCCCCTGCCTGCGGCAAACTCCAACCAATGTCGATTTTGTTGTCCAGGATATTTTTAAGGCTTTTCTCCCCATCATATACTAGTATTTTAATTTTAATCTCCATATATATCTATTATATATCAAATAGCGATTATTTATTTCATATTTCCTGATCTTTCATTACAGTTTTACACTTTTTGATTACAGGAATCTACTTTTCTGGTTTCAATTTTTACAGAAGATGTTTTTTAAATAAGTGGGCTTCTTCTTCATGTGATGCTGTTTTTAATCTTAACTCCGTTAACTTAAGCAAGGTGATCTGAAAGGAGGTTTTTTCCATAATTATTTATCGTTAAGGATTCCTCCATTTTTTTGAAAATCGGTATTTTGAAACTATCAAATCTATCATGATTTATCGTAAATTTCTTTTAGGAGTGTTTATATTTATGACCATATGAATGTATATTGAGAGGTGATGAAAGCATGCGAGAGATATACAGAGACCTGCTTTCATGTCTGATTACCTTTTTGAGGATGCTTGGAGCGATGATCCTTCTCTTCCCTTTAGGGTGGGTTTTCATCTTTCTTGGTGTACTGCCTGAGCCCAAATGTACAGTTCACAGGCAGCATCTTGAAAAAACACTCTGCAACGTCAAAAGGTATTGATAGGACAGGTTTTTTCTCGCAGGAATTCCTCTGGGGATTCCTCATTAAAAAACGATTTTTTTTCCTGGAGACTACAGGTTGAGTACTGTTATTTCAGGCTTTAGTATGCAGTTTTCCTCAAATGCTGTTGCCAGATATCCTCCTATTATCATAATATATCTTTTTCAGCCTGAATCTTGGGAAAATTTATTTTTTATTCTTTTACATTCTTTTACTTTGTTTTCGTACAATTACCCTTTATATGAACTTTCGAGGATTTCTCTGATTTTGGCTGCTGTTTTTGGTCCTATTAGTTTTACTTTCTTCAGCTCTTCAATATTAGCCCTCATAATAGCTTCTACCGAGCCGAAATGCAAAAGGAGGTTTCTTGCGGCTTTTGGCCCGATATTCGAAATAGAAGAAATAAGGTATTCCTGCTGCTCGGCAAGAGTGCTGGCAGATTTCTTTCCGTGAGGATTGATTTCATTTTTGTTTTCTGTCTGCTCCTTTTTTGCGAGTAGTTTCAAAATAGAAGCTGTTTCTGCCTCATCTCTGGAATTAAGGATGGATACTCCAAAGTCGATTGTAATGGATACAAGTGAACCGTAAATAGCGTTCGGGTTGATCTGCCTGGAAGTAAAAAGATCTTCCCCTTCAATAATCAGGACAGGTTTTTCGTACACTCGCGCAAGGTCAGAGAGCTGGGCAAAAAGGTTGCGTTTTCCGTCGATCAGAGAACTTGCAAAGTCATCCGTGCGCTTTCTTTCTACTGCAAGGCGGTCGCTTACCACGTAGTCTCCGATTTCGAGAGCCGCAAAGCTGAGTTCCATCCCGAGCCTGTCCAGGGTCTTTGCAACTCCGCATTTCGTCTCCCTGTGGTCAATCACTATTCTGAGAGGCTCGGTTTCGGGTTCTTTTCCGGATATTTCCGATTTATTTTCAGATTTCTTTCCGCAAAGAGCTTCGAAGTCTACCAGGGTTTGTTGCCTCTCTTTTGCGTTTTTCCTGAGATTCTCAGAACTGATATTGATGCCGTTCTCGTCTTCATCCTCGTTTTCCATTTCGATTTCTTCTATTTTCAACTTTGAGTCTGAAGTACAGGATCGGCTTTCGAAATCCGAAAGTTCTGCACTCTTCTTTGAAGCTTTTGGGGTAAAGATGGTTTCAAGCCCATGCATGCTGTTAAGCATCCTTTTTTCCTTATTTTTGCTGCTCCAGTAATAGGCTTCGTCCCGCGTGCCTTTTGTCACAAGCACAATTACTCTACCTTTTTGCTGCCTGCCGGTCCTGCCCTTGCGCTGGATGCTGCGGATTTCCGAGGGGATGGGTTCGTAAAATAAAACCATGTCCGTGGAAGGGATATCAAGCCCTTCTTCAGCAACTGAAGTGGCTACAAGGGCATTGTATTCCCCTGCCCTGAATTTTTCGAGGATTTCCACCTGCTGCTTTTGCGTAAGTCCTTTGTCTTTATGACGCGAACCCTGCCCCACAAAACGAATAGGGACAATTCCCGGAGCCTTAGAAAGGGCATTTGCTACTATTTCGGCAGTGTCCCTGTAGTTGGTAAACACAATTACCCGGGAATCGGGGTTTTCTTCCAGCTGTTCGGATACGATCTTCCGTGAAAGCTCGAGTTTAGGATGTTCTACATCACATTCCTTTACCCTGTACAGGGCTTTTCTCATGTAAAGATCATCCATGAGCCGTTTTGCAGCTTTGCTCGCACTGCTGGAAGAGGCTTCAGCCTCCAATTTCTCCAGGTATTTTCTTAGAGTCTCAAGCCCCTGTGTCTCCACCATTTCCACAGCGTGGTTCACCTTCATCATCTCCGCGACCACAGACATGGCAGAGAATATTGCAGGGTCTCCCCCTATACGGATTTCACCCTGAAGTTGTTTCTGGAGAAGCAGGAGGTCTTTTTTGGAGATGTATTTTCCACTGCCTGCAGAAAAGCCCAGCTCTCTTATGGTTTTCAGCCGATCATCGAAGATCTTTTCAAGATAGCCCCGAATTTCAGCCATTTCGGCAGGAAGCAGAACTTGGAGCCATTCTATTTCTTTTTCCTGCACATAAGGGCGAACATCTCTGTCTTTCTCGGTTTTCACAGCTACGTTTTCAACATGTAAAGCCTGGCAAACCTCTGCGATTTTCTCGTCCGAGCTGCCCGGACTTGCAGTAATTCCGAGCACATGGGGATTTTTTGCGCTCTCAAAGTACTTTTCCGCAATAAAGGTATAAGCATAATTTCCGACTGCCCTGTGGGCTTCATCAAAGGTGATGTGGCTTACATCTTCAAGGCTGATCCGTTTCGTAAGAAGGTCGTTTTCAATCACCTGGGGGGTAGATACTATCAGCTTCCCCCGTGCCCAGAGCTTTTCCCGCTCAGCAGGGGCAATGCTGCCTGTAAAAGCCAGAATCTCTTCTTCGGGAAGGGTCATCACCTTTTTAAAAAAGGCGGCATGCTGGTCTACAAGAGGTTTTGTAGGAGAAAGGATCAGGGCTTTTCCCCCGAAACGCTGGAGCCTGGAAACAATTACAAAAAGAGCTATAATGGTTTTTCCAAGCCCTGTGGGGAGTACAACCAGGCTTGATCCCTCCAGGGCTTTTCCTGCAAGGTTAAGCTGGTAAAGCCTCTGCTCAACTGTTTCGGGCTTTATCAATGGATGTTTCATACATGCCTGTTTATCAGGAAAAAGACTTTCGGTCATTTTGCTTCAGATTTATTTTATTTCAGGATTATTTTATTTCAGGATTATTTTATTTCAGGATTATTTTATTTCAGGATTATTTTATTTCAGGATTATTTTATTTCAGGATTATTTTATTTCAGGATTATTTTATTTCAGGTAAATCTTTTTTCAGCCTATTCCGTTTCAAGGTTATTTTGTTTCAAAGCTCTAATTCAATTCTAAAAAAGTAATATTAATCTGTAATAAAAAATAAAAGTTTTGCTGCAGGATTTTTAACCCGCAGCTCAGGAATTGCAGTATCCTTTATTTTAAAAGTTAAAGGGCTTGCCTGCGGATTCGAAGCTTCTGCCTCTGTAGATCAATTCGTATAGCACGTTTTCGATCCCTTCGATAGGAGCCCGGACCTGGCGCATGGCGTCTCTGTCCCTGATTGTAACGGTCCCATCTTCAAGGGTGTCGTAGTCCACGGTAACTGAGTAAGGAGTTCCGATTTCGTCGTTTCTCCTGTAGCGGCGCCCGATGGTCCCGGAGTCATCGTAATTGACAAGCAGGTTCTTTTCCCTGAGTTTTGCAACAATTTCCTTTGCCGGGTCTGCAAGCTCTTTACGGGTCAGGAGGGGAAGGACTGCAACCTGTACAGGAGCGACTGCACTTGAGAAATGCATCACAAGGCGGGTTTCCTCTTCGCCTTCTCCTTCACCCTTTGCTGTTTCGGGTTCTTTTTCTATCTCTTCTGTCTCTTTTGCTTCTCCTGTGCCTTTAAGTCTGGATTCGGCTGCCTTCTGGGCAACGTTTTCTTCGTCAAAGGCATGTTCCATTACGCCGTAGAAGATCCTGTCTATACCGTAGGAAGGTTCAATAACGTGAGGAATGACATTTTCTCCGCTGACTTTTACGGTTTCTTCAGCAAAGTCCACCACATCGGAGCTGATTGTCAATTCTTCCCCATCTACGGTGACTTTGATTTGATCTTTTGAGAGCGAGAGCTCTGCTTCAGAAAGCTGTTTTAAGGCATCTGAAACGGCTTTTGCTTTGCCCTTGAAGAGAGGGCCGAGTTTGCCCATATTTGGCTTCACGACAAAGCGGGTAACCATTTTAGGCTCGTCGTATTCCACATAAACGTAAAGTTCGGTCTTGCTGACTCTTGTATGGGCTTTGAGGTCATAGTCCGTCCTGTCGGCAATTCCCACAATCTCCACCCATCCAAAGCGGTCCGTTTCGATTTCGGCGTCCCAGCAGTCGATTGCATAATGCGCCATCTCGTCTTTCAGGTGCTGCCTGAACCTGAGCCTTGCAGGGTCGATACCTACCTTTGTCAGGAACTCGTTTGTGAGTGCGATGTTGTAGCCGAGAACCTCATGAGCAATGACTCCAGCCTTTACAGCCTCTCGCACGGTCATTCTGAAAGATTCACCCTGCTGCTGTGCCTCCTGCGAATAAAGCATAAGTTCCCTGTCCGCAAAACGGTCGAAGTTGGGGTGTTTCTTGTTCCTGGGGTCAACAAAGATCTCACACTCAGCCTGCGTGAATTCCCTGAGCCTTATTACGCCCTGCCTTGGTGCGATCTCGTTCCTGTAGGACTTGCCGATCTGTACTGCCCCAAAAGGCAGTTTATCCCTGTAAAAGCGGGACAGCCTCTGAAAGTCCACAAACATCCCCTGCGCCGTTTCCGGCCTGAGGTAACCCTGTCTTCCAGTCCCGGGCCCGATTGTGGTCTTGAACATCAGGTTAAACTCATATGCGTCGTTGAATTCTCCACCGCATTCAGGACAGGTGATCCCCTTTTCTTTTATGACCTCTGTGAGCTGTTCTGCACTCAGGGTTCCTGCCGCATCCGTGACGTTTTCCACCAGATGGTCCGCCCGGAAAGCTTCTCCACACTTTTTGCACTCGCAGAGAGGGTCCGAAAAACCTCCGACATGTCCGGATGCAACAAAAACGTCCTCAATCCCTATTGTCGGGCACTCGATTTCCATATGCCCTTCCTGAATGACGTAAAACTCTCTCCAGATCTGCTCAATCCGCCTCTTTAACGTGCTCCCGAGCGGCCCGTAATCATAAAACCCACGGCTTCCGCCATACAGCTCAAAGGAGTTCCACAAAAAGCCGCGGCGTTTTGCCAGCTCGAATACCTTCTCGTACTTGTCCATTTTATAATCCTCGTGAAATTGATTGGGGGATACAGGGTAATTGTAAATTCTTAATTTGTCCGAAATATTAGATGGATAAAGGAAATCATTATATTAAATTTGCACTGCTCTGGGGCGGGTTGAGGGTGTGAAGGGGATTGTGGAGAAAGTTCGAGAATAATAATATCTCTGGAAAATCAAACTGAAAGTTTTGATAAATTCTTATTGAGATCATTTCACAAAATTTAATATGTACAATATCAAAAGACATTCTGATGAGGTTCTGAAAGTTATTTTTTTTTTTTTTTTGGGCTATTTTTTCATTTTTAGTGCTTACTTCCATGTCAATGGTCAGTCTGGCAGCCGAATATAGTAGAGAAGTTCAGGCTAGTGAAATCTTAAAACAAATTGAAAATGGAGATGATGTAAATCTTACAGACTGTCGAATAATTGGAGAACTCGATTTAAGTGAAATAGAACTTCAAACTGTTCCAAATCCAAGGTATAATGAATCATTGGAATTTGGAGCCTTTAATGAGGAAAAATGGAGATATTATGGAGGAAATAAAGATTTAAAGGTTGTTGAGAGTAATATTAAAATTCATAATTCAATATTTGAGAATGATCTTGATTTTTCAAATGCACTATTTAAAAAGTCCTTCTTTTTTGTTGACGTAAATTGCTCTTCTACAGCTAATTGTATAAGTACAAATTTTAGTGATTCTGCCACCTTCGTGGGTGCTACTTTTGGCGATTCTGCCTTCTTCGATGAAGCTACTTTTACCGACACTGTCGATTTTTTAGGTACTCAGTTCAAAGAAGTTACATTAAATAATACTGATTTCGAAGAAATGCGGGTTAGTTGGGATTCCTTAGAAAATTCACTTGTTTTTGATGGATTAACTTATGTTAAATTAGTTCGCAATTTTAGGAATCTTGAACAATTTGGTGATGCAGATGCTGCTTATTTCCAATATCGAAAACACCGTCAAGCGGAAAAGCCGTGGATTTTGTTCCAAACAGAATGGCCATGGATTTCGTTCCCAAAATGGGGGGATATTTTTATGCGGCTTACTTGCGGATATGGTGTGAAACCTTTTCGTGCATTTGGTTTAGGTGGTGGAATAGTTCTATTATTTTCTCTGCTTTACTGGGGGGGAAATGGGATTTCTCGATTAAAAGAAGAGAAGGATAATATGACGGAAAATAATGAAGGTGAAATTCAAAAAACAACTTTTTCTGATGCCTTTTATTTCAGCATGGTTACTTTTGCTACAATTGGGTATGGAGATTGGTATCCGATTGAAGGATTTTTGGGCTGGTTGACTCTAGGTTTGTTTTTGGTAACTTTAATGAATGTGACTATCAGGCCCTAATTCAGGAAGTTCAGATAATTTTAAGCAAACAGACATCAAAGAATGATCAATGCAAAACCTTAACTCCAAACTCGAACTCACAACAAAATCCTTAATCTCTTTCCACGAATTCCTCTCCGAACCTTACTCTCCAATCATCCGCGATGCCACTCTGCTCAGATTCCAGTGCAGCGTCGAAATCTTCTGGTAGCTCCTGAAAGACTATCTCTGTGTCCATGAGGGATTTGTCTGCGAGTCGTTTAGGTACATTTTGAGTTGGACTTGAAAATTGTCTGTGACTAACATTAAATTCAAGTATTGAAAACCCTTAAATGAATACTAGATGAGCAATCTTTCCCCTATCTATCAAAAAAGCATTAAGGATCTGAAATTCCTTGTTTTTGAAACTTTAAAAGAAGAAAATGTTATTGTCGTACTTTTCGGTTCCAGGGCAAGGGGGGATTTTAGTCGGGTCTCTGATATAGACATTGGGATCATTCCCGGGAAACATTTTGACCGGAGAAAATTGGTTTTCTTAAAAGAAAGAATTGAGGACCTTAATATTCCATATACAGTTGATGTTGTAGATCTTTCCCGGGTTTCGGAAGTTTTTAAAAACAAAGCGCTAAGAGAAGGGGTCGTATGGACACGTTAAAGCTCAGGATCGAATACGCCAAAAAAGCACTCAGAACTTTAAAAGCTATCACAGAAGAACCTTTTTCAGTAATAGTTAGGGATGCGGCTATCCAGAGGTTTGAATATACTTCTGAGGTCTTCTGGAAAGTCGTTAAGGGCTACCTTGATATTCAAGAAGGAATCATCTGCAACTCTCCCAAGTCCTGTTTCAAGGAAGCTTTCAAGGTTGGTCTTCTTTCTGAAGAGGAAACCGTAAAAATTCTTGAAATGGTGGATGACAGAAATCTCACATCTCACACTTACCATGAGGACGTCGCGGAAGAAATCTATCGCAAAATAAAGGATTACTGGAAACTTATGGATGAGGTTTGCAGGCGGGTTGTTGAAAAAATAGAGCTGGACTTTCCGGGGAGCCCGGCAGAAAAATAAAAATAAAGTTGTAAAAATCCGGTTGGGATTTGTTTTTTGATTCTTTGAATGGGGATGATTTCTCTGTTTTTTGTTTTTTCAGGGGTTTTGCGCTCTGGCCGCGCTGAGGTGTGAGACATGACAGGTTTGAGACAGCTATTGAAGCTGCCTCGTTTTCCATTTTGCTTTCCATAATAGTGCAATTCCTAAAATAGTAAGAATTAGCATTTGCCAGTTTTGTGAAAGCGGGCCTAAACCAACCGATCCTTCAAGGGTATCACGGACTTCATCAAATGCGGCGTGATACACAGTCACTACAGCTAAACTTTGTGTGCTTGACCAGATGTAGGCAAATACAACTGCATGCATAATTGTCGGTATTAAACTGATAAGCATAACAAGGGGCACTGAAACCAGAGGATTACCCGTCATTTTCAGTCCCATCACAACTAAAACTGGCAGGTGCCAGACCCAGGTGATAAAACCATGCAAAAGTAGTGCGCGGCGGGTACTGTATCGAGCAAATAAGCGGGGTAACAAATATCCACGCCAACCGAACTCTTCTCCAAAAGCCGGAATAAGCGTGATTGTAAAGCTAAGTAAAAACCCAGCCAGAATAGTTGTGGGGCTTACTTCTTGAGGAGCTTTATATATTCCCAGCAGCTGTTCAATTACTCTCGGGAAAACCCACAAAAATAATGCCAGTGCAAAAGCGTATACATAATGCCTGGGTTTGCCCCATTGCCAGCCGGCATTTTCAAACCCATCCCTGAATACAAACTTGCCGGCAATATAAGTGCCGACAGCAACCATGATCATTGATACTAAAAGGAGAGGTTTGAAGGCTTCCCCTAAATATGGGTAGGCAATCTGAAAAGGCCATGAAAGAGCAAAAACAATTAACAAATAGACTTTTAATGAAAAGGGATGGTCAAAGGTTCCGTTTTTCATGAAAATAATGTTTTGAATTATGATAAATACTTTTTGAAAGCTTGATCTCTGCGCCAGGTGTGCATTACAATACGGGTGTGTACTGTTTTTGTGACCTCTTCTTCTTTACTATTAATACTCAGCTTTTTTCTCCTGTTTGATGCCTGAAACGTTCATTGGAGAGTCTGGATATTATTTGGGTGTTCATATATAATTCTCTTATACAAGCTCAACAGCTTTTAATATCACAAGTTTCTAAAGCTAGAGTCGGTGGGGTAAATATGGCATTTTCAATATGAAGATGCCTCTTTGAGATTACGTCGGATAGTGTATACTATACAGGATGTCTTCAAACAGAAGGCTTCTTTTTGAGATAGAGTTGGGTAGAATACGTTATACACAGGGCATTTTCAAACAGAGAATGCTTTGAGGTAATGTCTGATAGAATACATTGTCAGTGGGGTAATGGTAAAATGTTAGTAAAAAGTTTAAAAGAAATCATAAAAACTGTAATAGAAGAGAAAAGTGTACAAACGGAAACGATTATGAAGATGGCGGAATGGGTCCATAGTCTGGAGTTTCTAACAATAAAGGTGATAATATTTTCTTTAACTGTTTATCACCTGTATGAATATACGGTTAAAACAATTGTACTTTAAAACTGCACTTTAAAAGTGCGGCCAATATGGTACTGCAGGTTTGCCTCCTTTCGAGGTTAAATCGAAAAGTCTGCTTTCTACTGAGAACGAAATGTATCCAGGCTAATGTTAAGGGGGATCCGGTGGGATACCAGTGTTCAGTTAAAGAGACAGACGGCTGCCACTTTTGGTATGGCAGGACTTATGCATTTCAACTTTACTCATATGAAACGGGAAATGAGAAATGAGAAATGAGAAATGAGAAATGAGAGGTAAAATAAAATGAGAACCGTAAATCTGAGGCCCCAAACGTTAAGGCAAAATGCTTTTTCAAAGCTCGGGTCTGTCAGGTTCCATTTCATAACCGTATAAATCATATCCGCAGAAAAGGAGGCTTTGCTTCAAACATGGCTTCAAAACGCCCGGGGTTGAAATAATCCATATAGGGTGGCTCAAACCTCCTCCTCTAATACCCCGCCTGTTTCAAAAATCCTCGGGTGCAAAAAGCTAACTGGAAATAAATAACCAGTTAGAGTCATAAAAGGAAAAATTCTCAAACCAGAAGAAGTGTTGTCAGATCAAAACTCAGATCAAAATAAACGTTCAAACTAAAAGAAAGTATCATCAAATCAGAGTCATACAGTTTTAAATATTCTTCAATGATGAACTGATTCTTGTGGGATTTTTCAATAGCTACGACTGGAATACTTTAAGTTTAGGTTCTAAGTTTCCATTTTTCCTTTACTTTTATCCATATTGGAATCTTGCCCTCATTAAGGGTGAGAATCCTTTCCATTTACCAGTACTGAAACACCGTTTGTTGAAATAAGTAAATAAATTATAACAAAAATTAGTTAGGCCACTATCGGTTTTAAATGGTCTTGCTTTGTCTACGATATCACATATCAAAGAAAATATCTGTTTCATTGTATTATCCGTCTCAGGTGTAAAACCTTTTTTCAAGAAGTTTACATTCTTCTTGAAAATCTCTTCTGCATAAGAAATCGCTTTATGAGACGCTTCTGAAAGTTCCAGATTAGAGTCAAATTTTCGTATCTTTTGAATATATGCAACAGCACTGATGGCCGTATAAGAACGGATCAACTGACAGATCTCATTGTACACAACCCTGTCATTATCTGGGATCTCTTCAATAGAGTTAAATTCCTCATAATATCTCTTGCTAACGTTTTTTAATTGATGAAATCTTCCCAATAGGTTTCCAAACTTTTTTTCCAGCCTTTTTTGATCCAATCTCCATCAACATACAATGTTTTGCCAAAGGCAACTTTTTGATCCAAAAGTTCTTGCTTTGAAAGTTCTGCTTGTTTTTGTTCATATAACCATAGTGAAGTTGCACAAGGAGCTCTTCCACAGAAGGCTATCAAGCCCTATGTATATGTTTCTCCAATTAGTCGAGAATTGTTTAGACTGCATCGTCCATCATATCTAACATTCATTTGTTTATCCTAACGTTCAGAACTGTAATTTGCAGAACCAGGAACATCAATAATCTGATCATGAAAAGGTTTCTTACAAGCAGGACAAAACCAGTATGTAACATTGCGAGCTATAGTGTCGTGACTTGACAAAATAAAACGAGTGTAGTAAGAGTTCACATGTAATTTATTGCCACAATCATCAAAATGAATAGGAGATAATACGGAGAACATAGGTTAGTATCGATTTCCAACCAAAACTTTTGGCAAAGGAATCATTATTTTACCGTCAACTACCGTTTTTATCATTGACTTATCTATTGCGACGTTTCCTTTTCCCATAAATAGAGAAATTATTAAAATATAATTAAAATTTTACTGTTTTGTACGATTTAGAGAGGAAAATCTAAAGACCAGAAAATAATAAAAAGTCTCAAAATTTTAATATAATATAGGCTGGAGCAGAGTATCGATTTTAGGTAAAGAGGGCAAAGTTTGAGGCCGATTTATTAAAGAGGGCAAAGTTTGAGGTCGATTTATGGTACAAAATCGATAGCTTTCGGGCAAGAAAACTCCTTAACCGATGACCAATGGATGCCTCTATAATTTCGCTTTAGCTGAAAGAAAAGAAGTGTGGGAAATCGAACAGAGAACTGTAATGTACGTAGAACAACAGAATCAGCTTCCAGCATTGAAAGAAAAATTCCCTGAGTACAATATTGTATATTCCAAAATATTACAATCAGTGTTGAAAAAGCTCGATGCTAATTATAAATCATTCTTCTCACTCTGGAAAAATGGTGATAAGTCTGCAAGACCTCCAAAGTTCATAAGTGGAAAATACTTTATGACTTTGGTTTACAATCAAAGCGGATTCAAAATCAATTGTGGTAAAATCAGTTTCTCTCATTAGGTAAATGAAATTCCATTATCTTTTGAAGTCGGAAACGTCCGTGATTTGTTGGCAATCAAGCAGATAGAAATCTACAATTATGATCCGTACAAGGGTAGAGGAAATTTCGTTGTATCAATAACATATGATGAAAATCCTATAAGTCCTATAACAGAGTATGTTGATAACGATTTGTATCAAGCAATAGATTTAGGAATCACGAAAATAGTAACAGCAGTAAACACTCAAGGAAAATTCTTTGAAGTTAAAACACCACGTTCAGATCAATACTGGAATACTAAAATAGATACAATCAAATCCAGAAAAGATCACTGTAAAAAAGGAAGCAATAGATGGAATAGACTGCACAAAACATGTATAAAGATGGAAGCAAAAAAGTCTAATCAGATAAAAGATTTTCAACATAAGCTTTCTAAAACCATGATTGAAAACACCAGAGCCAATACAATAATTGTTGGTGATCTGAATGTAAAAAAAATGGCTCAATCAAAGAAAGTAACTGGAAAAAGAAAACGTTCTCAGAATAGATCAACCCAGAATCAAGGATACCTTTCTCGTTTCATCGAATTCTTGACCTACAAAGCAGAGCTTACAGGTAAAAGAGTAATAAGAATTGATGAAGCTTATACATCAAAGGAGTGCTGTATCTGTGGAAAAAGACACGGCATGCCTCTTTGGGAAAGAATTATGATATGTGATTGTGGAAACGTTATTGATAGAAACAATGTTATCAACATCATGAAGTGATTCTTATCACAAAATGCTTTGCGGACAGGCTATCAGAAATTTTCTGATAATCTTCGACAAACAGGATTACAGATGGATACTTGCATTATGCAAATATCCAGGTGACGTAATTACTCGAAGGAAGCTCCGTCCTTGCTTTCATCAGAAAGCAGGACGGGGTAGTTCACGCTTATTCCTTGTTTAGTTTCCCTTTATCGCTTCTTTATCTTTCTATCTCAGATAGGAACAACTTTCCTGCCGTATGCGTCATTTAGCACTTCCCCAAGGCCGGTGTACAGGGCTCCAAGTCCCATGATAAGTCCATCATAGCCGGCTATGACGAGCAGGCCTGCGTTTCCTGTGGCGTTTACGATAGCCAGCAGCATGAACAGCAGAAAGAGGGTCACAAATACGAACATTATCGCTTTGCTGCCCAGTTTCAGGGTGGCTATAAGCATAACGAAGGTATAAATTCCCCAGAGGAAGAGGTAGGCTGCAAGTGACATAGGTTCAGGGCCTGCAATCCAGCCGATTTCGGGCATGAGTATAAGACCTGCAAGGGAGAACCAGAACAGGCCGAATGCGCAGAAGGCTGTTCCTCCAAAAACACTTCCCTTTTTCCAGGCCATTAAGCCTGCAAAGACCTGGGCAAAGCCGCCGAGGAATATTGCCATAGACACTATCATCGAGTCCACAGGGTAAACACCTATGTAACTAAGGCTCAGGAGGACTGCTGAAAGACCAAGACCCGTAAATCCCAGAGGTGTAGGGTTTGCGGTCCTGTCCTTTATGTCTGTTATCATTTCCTGTGCTTCTACCATCAATATCACTCCCCGGATTTTTCTCCGGAATTTTAATGGAAATTTTTAATTCACTGGAGATTTTCAATTCACTGGAGATTTTCAATTCACTGGAGATTTTCAATTCACTGGAGATTTTCAATTCTAATTTTGATTATCACAAGCAGTAGCACTACTGAAAGGTTCTGTACGGAACCTTTTGAGTCACGAATATGATGAAAAGAAAAACAATTCTGTACAGTTCCCTTTCTCATTCCTTTTGTGACAGTTCCCTTTCTCATTCCTTTTGTGACAGTTCCCTTTCTTATTCCTTTTGTTATTCTTTTTGTGTCGGAACCCCCCGGTTTGTTCCACCCCCGAAGACATATTATTATAAAATATATCGCTCCACATATATTTTTTCTTATTTTTATACTAATATTAACATAGAATCTTTCCTCCGGTTTTTCATTCCATGCATCCTTTTTCCATTAATTTTAAATCATCCTGAAACTTATGGGAAAACAGATGACCCCAAAAATTCTTGTTACCAATGATGACGGTGTTTATTCCACAGGCCTGAAAGCTGCTTTTGACAGCGTTTCAGATCTGGGGGAAGTTACGATTTCGGCTCCTGCTGTCCAGCAGAGCGGGGTCGGACGTTCGATTTCTATCTTTGAGCCTCTCCGGATTACAAAAACAGACGTAGGAGGCGCACCTGCTTATGCTGTGGGCGGCACTCCAACGGATTCTGTAATTCTGGGCATCTTTACTATCCTCAAGCAAATGCCAGACCTGGTGCTCTCTGGCTTTAACATTGGAGAGAATATCAGCACGGATACGATCACCACCTCCGGGACTATCGGAGGAGCCCTTGAAGCTGCAAGCTATGGCGTTCCGGCAATTGCCGCCTCCATGCAGGTGCTTGACGAAGGCCAGAAATTCGACGATCCCAGGGACTACCATAGGGAACGCTTCGAAGCCGGGATTAAAATCGTAAACAGAGTGGCTCGAAACGTCCTCAGGTACGGCATGCCTGAAAATGTGGATCTCCTGAACATTAATATTCCCTATCATGCTGAAGAAGATACTCCGATAGAGATAACCCGCCTTGCGAGGAAGATCTTTAAAACTGATGTGGAAGAGCGGTGTGACCCCAGGGGAAGGCCTTATTATTGGATTGCAGGGGACCTGATCCGCGAAGAAGAGGAAGGGACTGATGTGCACGCTATCATGCAGAAAGGGCACGTCTCAATAACTCCGATCTCCCTGGACTCGACGGCAAGAATAGAGTTTTCAGAGATCGAAAAATATCTCTGAGCCTTTGAGTCCTTAATAGTCTCTAAAATAGAAGGACAGGCTCACTGAAAAAAGAATAAAATAACTTTCCAAAAAGTAGGAGAAGAGCTTTCCGACAAAAATACTGGTTTTTTTTCCATCTCAGCCTGAAACCCTGTTTGTTTTTTGTTTTATTCTTTTTCTACTTTTATGGAAATTTCTTTCCATTCGTCGTCAACTGCGTGGAGTGACTCAACCATCGCTTTGACCACGTTTCCTAAGATTTTCTGGATAAACTCGTTCGTGGGAATTTTTTTGTCATCTACTAAAAGTTCTATTTTCACTTTTTTTCCTCCTAATTTTCCAGAGTTTTCTCCTTTTCTTTCATTACTTTTTTATGTCTTCTTTTGTTTTTTTCCTTATTTCTATTTTAGGAGTACAGTAAGGTTTCCTCCGGCTTACCGCAAGTCTGAGCAGTTTTTCGATCTCTTCGGGGTTCTTTGCTTCCCGGGCATCAACAAGGTTATCGTGTACAAGCAGGCAGGGTTTTAACTTCCCATCGGCAGTGACCCTGAGCCTGCTGCAGTGGGCGCAGAACTCTGAATTGTCCATTGGCTGCACAAATTCTACTTCCACCCCGTCGATAATGTATTTTTTCCGGTGGTGCAGGTGCCGGACTCTTACCTCGCTTGCTCGTTCATCGAGGCTTTTTTCAAGGGCTTTTGAGTCAATAGTATACTTTGAAAGTTGAGGGTCAATATCCATGAGTTCGATCAACTGGAGGATAACTTTTCCTTTATAAGGCCGGACAAAGTCTATCATTGTATCGATCTCATTGTCGTTTATACCTTTCAGAAGCACCATATTCAGCTTTATCGGTGTCAGTCCAGCTTCAACTGCACTGTCGATGCCTTTTATGACTTTCTCAAGAGAGCCCTTTGGGGCTCTGGTAATCGCTTCATACTTTTCGGGGACAAGGGAATCCAGGCTCACATTTATTCTGTCCAGACCCGCAGCTTTCAGAGTTTTTGCACGCTTTTCAAGCAGGATGCCATTTGTGGTTGCTGAGACTTCTTTCAGAGGAGGGAGACAGGCAAGGATTTCCTCAAAGTCCTTTCTAAAAAGTGGTTCTCCCCCTGAGAACTTTACTTTGCGGACTCCGAATTTCGCTGCTTCCCGGACAATCCCGCAGATAAGCTCCGGACTCATCTCGTGTCCTACGGGGCCACAGGTGCAACAGTCTGCTCCTTCATTATGGCAGTACATGCAGGAAAGGTTACACCTTTCGGTAATGGATATGCGGAGCCCGGTTACTTTGCGCCCGTAAGGGTCAACCAGGATTTCTGTTCCTTTTTTTTCCGGAAGCGGGGAATTTTTCCCTGAATTGTTGTCCTTCATATTTCTCTGGCGTATTTATATTATCTAGGTAATAATATTTTTTGGTAGAATAATGATCTGGTTATCTGGAATTACCAAAAGTGCAACGATCAAATGTATAATGGCTAAAAAGAATATTTGATAGTGATATGTTTCATCTACTATAATACATAATTGTAGCTAATATAAATTGGTAGCGCATATTTACTTAAGGTTAATATTCATGTATGTCGACGCTAATACCCCTCATATTTTTTCAAATTTGTGACAATCTGCTATATCAAAAAAATCATTTTACTGATATAATATCAACAAAATGACCAATAGTCAAGTATTGTTTTCCTATCCTGGCAGGGGTTCGAAATATGGATTATTTCTCGAAAATTTGTTTCATTGTTTGCATTTCTTTTTTGAAACTTCTATAAAATGCTCGAAACAGCTTGATTAATAACCTTATATATATTAATTTATACAATAGTTACCAAATGACAAAAGGAATACTTATAGCAGGAACTCATAGCGGAGTTGGAAAAACCACAGTTTCCATGGGTATTATGGCTGCCCTTAAGCACAGGCAACTAAAAGTCCAGCCTTATAAGGTAGGGCCGGATTACATTGACCCTTCCCACCACACAGCTATCTGCGGGCGTTCTTCTAGGAATCTGGACACCTATATGATGGGGACGGAAGGGGTGAGGCAGACAGTTGCCCGTACGTCTGCAGACGCTGACATTGCTGTTGTTGAAGGGGTCATGGGGCTCTTTGACGGGATTGACTCTACGGAAATTGCAAGCTCGGCGCACGTTGCAAAGACTCTGGATATTCCGGTGATTTTGGTAATCAATGTCCATGGCATGTCCAGAAGTGCCGCAGCTCTTCTGAAGGGCTATTCAGAATTCGATCCGGAAGTCAGGGTCGCAGGCGTTATCCTGAATCAGGTAGGCAGCCTTCGCCATGCAGAACTTGTAAAGAATGCGCTTCCGGGCAACATTCCTATCATCGGCACAATTCCCCGAAGGAAAGAAATTGAGGTTCCTTCAAGGCACCTTGGACTCTACATGGCGCATGAAAAGGATTACAACACTGCGGAAATGGCATCTTTTATTGAAGAAAACGTTGACCTTGATGCGGTGCTTGAACTTGCTGAGCCCTGTTCCGTTCCGGAAGTTGATGTAATTCAGAAACAGGGAACAGACCTCAAGATCGGAGTTGCCTGGGACCCTGCTTTTTGTTTCTATTATCGGGATATGTTTGATGCATTCGAGGATAACGGAGCAGAAGTCGTATTTTTTAGCCCTATGGAAGGTGATGTTCCGGATGTGGATGGGATTTACCTCGGAGGCGGCTACCCTGAACTCTATGCAGAAGTCCTTGAAAGTTCGGAAACCACCCGGAAACTCAAAGGGCTTGCAGCTGACGGCCTGCCCATTTATGCGGAATGTGGTGGCCTGCTCTATCTCTGTGGGACCTATGAAGTTGATGACAGGACTTATAAACTGGCTGATGTTGTGCCTGCAAATACCCGCATGACAAACCGTCTGAAAGCTCTCGGATATACCGAAGCCCGTCCTCTCGACAAAAACTTCTCTTCCCACAATATCAGGGGGCATGAGTTCCATTACTCCATCACGGAATGCGACAGAGATTCCAGGTTTGCATACGAAATGATCCGTGGGAAAGGCATACAGGACGGTTTTGACGGGCTTATCGAGCACAATACCCTCGCAGGGTATATGCACTCTCATCCTGCCAGTTTCCCGGTAGGTAAGTTCGTGGGAAAGTGCAGGGAATACAAAAGACGGTAAAGTTTCAGGACTTAGATCATGTTCAGGACTTAGATCATGTTCAGGACTTAGATCATGTTCAGGACTCAGGTAAAGATTCAATGGCTTACGTAATTGCCTGTAAAACGGGCAATCTTTTATTTTTCATAGCCTTTGTATTTAATTTTCATAATTTTTGTATTGAAATATGCCTCTTCTGAACGTTGTTTTGTGCTATGCTACAGAAAAGATGAGGATTGGTTCCTCGGATTCGCATTACAGGATGTGATTCCAAATCACCCATAAGCTACTTTGGTCAAAAGCCACGGTAGTGAGTGTTATGGGAAAAAGCGAGGCTGTGACTTCGTCAGGTGCATGCTAGGGAGCTGAATGAAACTGAACCAGTGTTGACGTATCGAACGATGATGTCATCAAAACCAGGTGGTGTGATAGGTGGCGTGATAGGTGGCGTGACTAACCTGGGATGAGTCTGGAAGATACCCTGTTTACTGACCAGGTGGTGACCGGTATAGCTGGCAGGAACCTAGTGTCTTTGCAATTTATTATGGTGCATAAGGTTTAGACATTTTCTCATCAGCAACTTTTCCCGTTAAATCAAATAGATTTTTCATTTCTCAATCCTCCTACTTTTTCATTATCTTTTACGTAATTCGGCATTTTTAAATGTTGGTATGTTTGACTATTTGGTCTCTAATCGAATTTGATACTTTCAGCTTGCTAGGCTGAGATTTATAAATACCGAAGTAATTTTTAGGAATAGAGGCAATTTCTTAAAATGGATACTGAAAATGGATACTGAGAAGATTTGTTGAACGAGGTTTCACCATTGTATTATCAATGATTTGGAACAATGAATATCCAGTATCGTGCTCACCGCAAAAGGAGGGAATTAAATGAAATTTATATGTCCACTTATTGTTGTCAACAATATGGAAATTTCCAGAAACTTTTACGAAAAAGTTCTCGATCAAAAAGTACAGTGTGATTTTGGTGAAAACGTTTCATTTGAGAGTGGTTTTGCGATACATTTAAAGTCGCATTTTTCAGATTTGATAAACATAAACAAAAAAGACATCATTCAAAAATCAAATAATTCTGAATTGTATTTTGAAGAAGAAGATTTAGATAGTTTCCTTCAAAAGCTGAAAGACGTGAATTCCATTGAATATGTACACGGAATAAAAGACCAGCCCTGGGGACAGCGGGTTATCAGATTTTACGATCCTGATATGCATATTGTTGAGGTTGGGGAACCAATGGAAAGCGTAGTAAAAAGATTCCTGAGTGAAGGATCGTCGGTAGAAGAAACTGCAAAACGCACTTTAATGCCAGAGGAATTTGTCAGACAGTTTTTATAATCAGCCAATGGCTGGTAACCTTTCATTTCTCTTTAATTTCATTTCTCTTTTTCATTTCCCTTTTTCCCTCCCTCTTCTTTTTCTTTTTCTTCTCTCTGTTCATTTTCTTTATTTTTTATAAATGTTTTTCTCTCGTAATACCCCAGAGGATGGCTAATTTTCTCGCAGAGCCTGTCTTTTCCGATACAGTTGCCGTAGGTCCTCATAGTGTCGCAGGCAGGGGGTTTGTATACGTTGCCTGTAGCGCCTGCGATGTGTTCTATCTGGTAGAGGGTTTTTTCCGCATCAAAATCAGGAGAGATGTTGAAAAGGTTTAGGATTTCATCCACTGACATCCCCACGTTCAGCAAGAATGAAGTCATTGCAAAACGCATCGAATGGGCAAGGTTAACCCCTCCCTGGACGTTTGCAAGGGCATGGGAAATGCAGGGGGGGAAGAGTTCGGGCTCGACAACCCCAAAGTTCGTAGCTCCGAATTTCTTTTTCTGAACCTCAAACTGTTCTTTTATCTCGGAAACATGGGGGGAACAGAAGCTGGAGACTTCGGGAGGGATTTCCGAGATCGGGAAGGACTGTTCGATTCTTTCCCTGACTGCTTCTTCAAGAAGCCTTGCAAACTCTTCCTTTGTTATTTTTATCTTACCTGCCCTGAGCTGGCGGTTTGTCAGTTTCCAGGTGGGGTCTTTGAGGGAATTTGAAAAGCGGATATAGTCCGTAAAATGCATACTGAAATAGGAGTCTCTGAAATCTGCCAGGATTCCAAAGTCTTCCCCGAATTCGAGCAAAAAGTCCGGGGTTTCGTTTCTCAAAAAAGTATAAGCAGCCTTGGCTTCTGCCAGGGCATAGCGCCGGGTAAAGAGCTGGTCATCCACACAGGCAACCAGCATCCTGGCAAAGGGATAGGAAAGGAGTTCCGAGAGCACCTGGGCTTCCCCAGATACAGGGGATTTTTTAATTTCTCCTTCAAGAGCTTCTTTTGCCCTTTCTATTCCACGGGCTCTTGCAGCCCTGTAAGCTCGCGAATTGAGCAGGCTTTCCAGAGAAATTCCCAGGTTTCCAACATGGGCAGATGCTTCTGAAATAAATGGGTAATATGCAAGTTTTTCGGCCTGCATGCCATCCTTAGTCTGATTCTATTCTCGGAGCCAGGAGGTAAGATATTCTTCCTGCACCGTTTGCAATTTCAAAGTCAATCAGGACAGGGAAATCTCTGCCAAGAGAGAGAGTAACCTCATTTACCTTGTTTGTGGGCTTGACTATATCTGTCAGGTAGTCAAGGGAGAAGAGGGAACAGGCTTCACCTGCTTTAAGGTCAATTAACTGGTCTCTGCCCATCTCCAGGCGGACTTTATCGGTATCGCCCTTAGCTTCTATATAGAAAGTATCGCCAGAAACTCCCATGAGCATATGGTCGCTTATTTTTTCCGCGGCTTTTACGGCACGCCTGAGGTCTGCACCATTCAGGACAACTTTGGCAGGCAGCTCGAGTTGGGGAACTCTGGGTTCTGCACGGATTGTCGAAGGATCCAGAAGAGAAAGAGTATAGGACAGCCCTCCTACATCAATCAGGAGTTTATTGCTTCCTTCTTCAAGTTCCATTCGGACTGTATCGCTCCTTTCCGCAATTCCCAGAAGGTCGGTAATCTTATTCAGGTCAATCCCGATCTCACACTCATCAGCGCTGTATTCATCAAAAGCCGATGATCCAAGCTCAAAAATTCCCATTGCAACGTTAGCAGGGTCAACTGCTTTTACCGAAATACCTTCGGGTTTAATCTTGAATCGAACCTCATCTACAATTACAGCCAGTGCGGCAATCGCGTCTTTCAGAAGCTCTGCATTAATTGCTGCCTTGAACATGATTCTTCTCCATCAAATAAATTTAAGCCTTAAACTCCTTATCTATCCCTGGATATATAAATTTCCTTACAATTTGGTATTTTTTATCCTTTTGAGGAAAATTTTCCGAATCGGAATAAGTAGCCATATATGGAATCGGGATAAATTATTAGATTCAAAGTCCCGGCAACTATATAAATCTTGGTCAGAAAATCAGGAAGTTTCAGGCTCTGTCTGAGACATTAAAGAAGTTCTGACCTGAAAATTCGTTTTCCAGAAGTATATTTTCCAAATAAGAAGGGTCCGGCAGGAAAAGGGTGTGGAATTTAGTCGTATTCTCTCCAGGTAAACCCGCATTTCGTACACTTCAGGAAACGGGTTTCGGATTCGTCTGCAGACCTGAGTTGTCTGAGCCACCAGGCCGCAGTATTGTTCCCGCACTCCGGGCACTTTACACTCGTTGTTGGCAGGCCTGAAGTCTGTTCACCTTCGAGTACCACTACTTCATGATCGTCAATTTTGGCTTTGGAGACGAAATTCTTTGCGTTATTTTCAATCGGTATTATGTTCCCACACTTTCTGCAATGGTAGTTACCATCTTTAGGAAACATCATACTTTTGCATTTGGTACAGAACTGCATTAATATCACTTTTTGCGTCATTTATCATTTTATTGTGGTCAAAAGCCAGCTCAGGAATTGAATCGAGCTCAAAAAGTTCAACGGCATCAGCGTCAGAACCCGATTCTAAATTTCCGTGTCCTTGTGCAAGATAGCACACTGAGACCGTATGTCTCCTGGGGTCGCGTTCAGGATCGGAATAGACACCGACGAGTTTGAGAATCTCTACAGAAAGGCCCGTTTCTTCAAAAGCTTCCCTGAAAGCTGCGTTTTCTGTACTTTCCCCGATTTCAACGAAGCCACCAGGAAGGGCAAATTTTCCTTCATAAGGAGGATATTTTCTCTTCACCAGAACAAGCTTGTTTTTAAAGAGAATTACAGCATCAACAGTTAAGCTGGGGGTATTATTTTTCATAAAACGCCTTCACAGTTCACTTTCCGGGAGATCTTTTCTCTCTGCCAATCTACTTCCTGATTAGCTTTTTCTGGCGTTTTGCCAGATAAAATAATATATTATTATTGTGCATATTGTAGAGACTCGTCATCATATTTCAATTATTCTTCTCAATTTTTTTATTCTTCTCAATTCTTTTTTGAGTTGTTCTCCGGTTTTCTATGCTTTGAGTCAAGTCTCTATCAAGCAGAAAATCCCCTTATGCAGTAGTCTCTATTAAAGGTTTCTCTTTTATAGATTACCAAAAAGCTCTTTATCTCTTTTTTTCATAACTTTTTAATCCGGAGAATTTTTCCTATAAAAAAATGCTTCATAATCCGTTATTTTTCTATAATAGAAATTTGTTATTTATCTACAGGGCTCTTAACATCATTAAATGCCTGACTGCAAATATCTGGGCAGGTATTTATATATCTAGAGTTAGGTCAGATGCTTGTAATCCACAATGTTCAATAGTTTTACCCTGAAACCGTCTGCATCATGCTATCATAATGCCGAAACTGCCTCATCTGGTAGATATTATCTTTCAGGTATGTATCTGCAAGCGCTATGCAATAGTTTCTAGGGGATAATTATTCACAAGACTGTAAAAGTCGTTATATCAAAGTAAAATCCATAACCTTTGAATTCCTTAATACTTATGCTTATGAAAACTTTAAGTCCTTTGTAGAAGCTCTATGGAAATCTATTAATTATTTTATAGAATTCCATGTTCTACTTTCCGGAAACTTCAGAGTTTGTTCGGGATTTTCCAATATCAAAAAAGAACTATAGAATCTGGAATATCTTCGTCCCGGGCAAAAAGGTGCGTGAAAAATGATAGAAAGTGTACTCTGGCTCGCAGTTGGGTTAATGATAGCGTCGTCAGTTATCCCCAGAACCTTAAGAGTTAGTAAACTGGTAGGGGGAATAGGGTGGGGTGTGTTTTCCATCCATTGGGGTTACCAGCCTCTCCACTATGTTGAGACCTTGGACTATGCCAATGTGGTCCTTACGTTTGTATTTACTCTGTTCTGCTTACTTGTGGCATATATAATGTTTCGGGAGTACAGGGAAGGTCCTCTTCTTATTCAAAAGAATCGAGAAGTGATGCACTCGGAAGTTTCAGCTAAGATTGAGGGAGGTTCCCTTGACATAACTTCAATGCTTACAAGTGCAAGTGCTCTTGGTGCTCTTGTTTATTTCCCTTTTGCAAATTTCTCTTCCCTGAATACCTGGATTATTGGAAACGTTACTTCACAGGTTCTCTGGGTGCTTCAGTACTTCGAGATTCCGGCATACATGAAAGCCTGGAATATGATAACTCTTAATGGGTATACTGTTGAGATTATCCTTGCCTGTACCGCAATTGAAAGCATTGCTCTTTTTATGGGGCTAATAGGCGCGGTCAAAGCTCCCCTGAATCGTCTGGTTATGGCTTTCATTGTATCCGTACCTGTGATCTATGTGCTCAACCTTATCAGGGACATTTTTGTGGTTGTAGCTTATGGAGAACAGTGGTTTGGGGCTGATAGTTTCATAATTGCTCATAACTATATTGCAAAGGCAGGATCAGGGGTCGCTCTCTTTATAATTTCATATGCAGTACTCAAGATTCTCCCTGAGTTGCTGGGAATGATCGATGGTCTCTGGGTCATACTTTCCGAAGAATTGAAATATCTGCTGCGTAGATTTGCTAGGGACTGAGATCAATGATTGCAAAAGGATCTGAACCCTGGCTTTTTACAGTTGCTTCTGTAACTGCCCTGTTTGCCATTCTCTCTAGGGCGATGGATAGTTTACCCTTCCTCAATCATGCAGCTCAGATGGGGATGGCACTAACTTTCTTTATGGTTGTCTTTTTCAGGGATCCTGAAAGAAAGGTAGAAATCTCTGACACTTATATGATCTCCCCTGCTGATGGTACGGTTATCGACATCAGAGACAGAAAAATCTGCATTTTTATGTTTCTTCAAAATGTACATGTAAATAGAGCTCCGATTTCCGGAAGAATCAAGGAAATTACCTACAAGAAAGGGGGTTATCTCCCGGCTTTTTGTAAGGATTCGGAAAGGAATGAAAGAAACGAGTTTATTATCCATAGCAAGTACGGGGATGTAGAGGTCACACAGATTGCAGGCATCATCGCCCGCAGGATTGTCACATATTCCAGTGTGAATGAAGTTGTTGAACAGGGGCAACGTATCGGAATGATCCGTTTCGGGTCAAGAGTAGATGTAACAATTCCTCATGATTTTGACATTACAGTTCGTAAAGGGGAGCGAGTGCTTGCAGGCAAGACCGTTATAGCAACAATAAAAAATGACAGGGACTTTTAAATATGAACGTATTTCAAATGTTAAGACTCCCGGACCTGGTCTCTCTTTTGAACCTGATCTGCGGGATTGGTTCCATTGCAGTAGCTGCCCAGAGCAACTCTTTTGGTTTTGCTTTGATCTTACTCCTGATGGCGGCTGTTGCAGACGGGGCAGATGGATACATTGCCCGCAGATTCAAAGGGGGAGAACTTGGGGAGCAACTTGACTCCCTGGCAGACACAGTCTCTTTTGGGGTTGCTCCTGCTCTTCTCATATTCCTGGAATTCGGAGAAAATGAACCTCTTGTTGCGATATTTGCAGTTTTTTATGCTGTATGTGGTGTGCTCAGGCTCGCTCGTTTCAATTCTACGATCTCTACCCCTAAGAATGGGTTTGAAGGGCTTCCTATCACCGCAGGCTGCATTATGCTGGTTGCGTACCTTTTGCTTGGCGAAAGTGTCGTAAGGATCGACTTCCTTCTGGCTCTGACTCTTGCCCTGTCTATCCTTATGGTGAGTTCCGTAAGTTATCCGAAGATAAAGAATATCAAGATTCTGGCTTTTATAGCTGCGATTTTTGGGATAACTGTTTTCCTGTACTTTATTAATCTGGAGTATATGCGGCTTTTTTCTTTCCTGCCCTTCATTCTTATGCTTACTTACCTGTTCTCTCCTTTCCTTAAGGTCCCTCTGATCAGTCCTGTTAGCAGTAAAGATCAGGGGCACAAAAAGGGACTGAAAGCTGGAGGGGGAAAAGAAAAGCAGTAAAGCCGGTTCAAAGATTACTGTAGTTTTGGACTTAAATATTCACACTTAACCCCCCGATATCTGGTATTTTACTCTAATTTCTCATCACATCGAATCGACAAGATTACATTGGATTAACAAGGGGAAGTTTATTTGACCGAAAACAAAATAACCGATAGGGATAACGCACTTTTCGAGGCAGGAATAAAACTGGGAGCTCTCTACCATCAATTTACAGGTTCCCCTGTAAACCTGAAAACAGTTTCAAGTCTTGAAAAGGCTATTCAGGAAAGCATTTCAGTTCAGCCTTTTGTAGAACAAATTTCGGTAAAAATTGACCGGGACCTTTTAAAAAGTAAGTTAAATAGTGAGTTCGGATACACCGAGCTTCAGGGTCCCATGCTTGAAGTTAAAATCACTGTAAAATACGGCTTTTCACGGGTGAAAGTCGCGATGGAATTCGACTTTGAACTTAATTATCCATTGATGAAAATTGAAGATATTGAATAAAATTGAAAATTTGAATGCCTAAAAAATCAATTATTAATTGAAGAAATCAGGGGTTTTTAAACCTCTGTTTTTGAAGTTTCAAAAGCCCTGACTACCTTTTCATTCTGTTCAGAAGTACCGATTGTTACCCTGATAAGGGAATCTCCAGCTTCCCTGAAAGAATCACAGGAGCGCACGATTATTCCTTTTTCCATAAGGCTTTCTGAGACTTTTTTTGCTTTCAAAGGAGCAACATCTACGAGTACGAAGTTTGCCTGTGAAGGATAAACCGTAAATGGGATGTTTTTTCTCAGGTATTCCCTGCCTTCCTTTGCAAGATGTATGCTTTTACTCAGATGGTCTTCATCCGAAAGTGCGGCTACTCCTGCTCTTAAAGCCAGGAGACTTACCGAAAACGGGGTGGCTGCTCTTGAATACTCTTTTACGAGCCATTCAGGCATTATCCCATAGCCCAGGCGCAGGCCAGCAAGCCCGAATGCCTTGGAGAAGGTCCTCCCAATCGCAAGGTTGTCATATTCCTTTACGAGCCCGGCAAGGTTCCTGTCTGCAAATTCAACATATGCTTCGTCCACAAACACAAGGGCATGGGTATTTTCAACGATTTTCCTAAGGTCGGTTTCGGGAAGGAGGTTGCCTGAAGGGTTGTTTGGGGAGCAGAGGAAAATGATCTTTGTCCTGGACGATACGGCTTCAAGGATCTTTTCAGGGTCCAGGGAAAAGTCGGAGTCTCGCCTGATAAAAATCGGTTTTCCCCCGCAAGCTCTGGCAGGCAGTTCGTAATAGGCAAAGGTCGGGGTAGGGACAATAACCTCGTCTCCCTTTTCAATGATTATCCTGCAAAGCCCGTCAAGCAGCCCGTCCATTCCGGGTCCGGAGGCGACAATGTTCGATACTGGAAAACCTGTGTATTTAGAGAGGGCTTCTCTCAGTTCCCGTGCATCGGCTGAAGGGTAGATATTTACTCCGGGAGCTGTTTCTACAAGAGCCCGAACAGCTTTTGGGGAAGGTCCCAGAGGGTTTTCGTTTGAGCCAAGTTTGATAATCGAAGTCGGATCAAGCCCGTAGGCGGAAGCTATCTCTTCTATGGACTTTCCGGGAACGTACTCTGCAATATCAAAGATTTCTTTTTTTATCAGTTCAGGCCTGCTCAAGAACATCAACTACCGTATCGATCTGCTCTTTTGTTATCACAAGTGGGGGGACAAGGCGGAGTACCGAGTCCGAGGTGCAGTTTAGAAGCACGCCGTGTTCCCTTGCAAAGTCAACAAATTTGCTGCAGGGGTACTTGATCTCAACTCCTATCATAAGCCCTTTCCCACGAATTTCCACAACGTCATTCCTTGTCATGCCAGCGAGCTTTTCCACAAAATAAGCTCCCATTTTCTTTGAGCGCTCCAGAAGTTTTTCTTCTTTAATCACTTTAATCGCAGCAAGAGCTGCCGCACAGACAAGAGGTCCTCCTCCGAAGGTAGAAGCATGCTGCCCACGCCCGAAACTGAGCCCGTCGCGGGCTGCAATAGCCCCCATGGGGAGCCCTCCTCCTAAGGCTTTTGCCATACTCATAATGTCAGGCTCGACTCCGAACTGTTCTTTGCAGAACCAGGTGCCTGTCCTTCCAAAACCTGTCTGCACTTCATCAAATATCAGGAGAGTGCCGGTTTCATCACAGATTTCCCTTACTTCTTTTAAGTATTCGGGACCCGGTATGTTTACCCCGCCTTCTCCTTGAATGGGCTCAAGGATTACTGCTGCGGTATTTTCGGAAATTGCCTGCCTGATAGCATCGGCATCGGAATATGGGACAAAGGCGGTTTCGGAGCTGACCGGTGGCATGAATGGATCCCTGTACATGTTTTTGTGGGTCACGCTGAGTGCTCCTATAGTCCTCCCGTGGAAGGAGTGTTCGGCTGCTACAAAAGTGCTTTTTCCCGTAGCCACACGAGCCAGTTTCATTGCAGCCTCTATGGATTCAGCTCCCGAGTTGCAGAAAAAGACGCGCTCCATTCCTGTAATCGAGACAAGGGTTTCCGCAAGTTCTGCCTGGATTTCGGTATAATATATATTGGAAACGTGAATAAGTTTCTCTGCCTGTGCCTGGATTGCTTTAACAACTGTCGGGTGGCAGTGTCCAACGTTATTGACTGCAATGCCTGCCACGCAGTCGATATACTCTTTCCCGTAGATATCCCGGACAATTGTTCCCTTACCTTTTGAAAGCACAAGGGGCTGGTGTCCATAGGTCTGCATTACATACTTTGAGTCTTTTTCTATAACGGAATTGTACCTTGCTTGCAGGTCCCCGGATTCAATAATGTTTTCTGTCAAGTGAATTCCTTTCCTTGAATTTGTGATCATAAATTTATCTCAAATGTTAATGTTGAAGTCTTTTCTTGGAGTTTAATTATTGTTTCAGCCGTATTTAGTTTCAGCCGTATTTAGTTTCAGCCGTATTTAGTTTCAGCCGTATTTATTATCTTAATGGGCTGCTGGTTTCTATAGACTGTATACTTGAATTTAATAATTTCCTGATTAATGGGCTTCTCAGTTTAAGCTTTTCTACTACCTTCGCCAGAAACCAGATAATTTCCCCTGCTTCTCTGAGAACTGATTCCTTGAGAATTAATTCCCTGAGAATATTGCCGACTATTTGCTGCCCTTTCTCTGAAAAAAGAAAATTTTCTGCATTATTTTTCATGTTCTATGGAATTTTCCTGTATAAAACAAAATCAGGATTTACAGAAAGACTTGATATTTCAGGAGCAGTTTGTCTTGAATAATTCTGGGCGGAATATTCTGGTTTCGGGAACTTCAGACTTAAGGCAGAATTATGATCAGTTCTGATGCTCTCCGGCTTCATGTCTTCTTCTTCTAAATCTTCTCACTCCTACAGTGCGCCGGGTCCTCCCTAACGCCATGGTCCTGGCAGACATTCCTTCCCTGCCAGGCACAAAGCCGTCTTTAGCCTTTACACTGGTTTTAATGAGCGAGTCAATCTCAATTATGCCCAGAACTTTCAGAAGGTTGTCTTGAGATCCTGCTCCCTTTATTTCTCTTGGAATCACTTTCCCTAAAGCATTAACTTCTGCAAGAACTGGCTTTTCTGCAGCATCCCTTAAGAAAGACACTCCTGAAGGTGCCTTTATCGTGCCGTCTACCCTTGCGTTTTCATGCAGTAAGACAGACTCGGCTTTTATTCCCCCGAAGACCCTGGTGTTTCGGCCAATGTGTACCTGTCCCTTTGAAGATAGATTCCCATAGATAGTGCTGCTGTCTCCTATGCTGATTTCACTCTCGGAATAAACACTTCCCTTCAGGGTCAGGTCTTTTCCGGTTTCGACAGATTGTGCCTTCAGGTTTCCTATTAAATAACAGTTGTTTCCGATAACTGCGTCCCCACCAACTTCAATGGCTTCAGGAGAGATTTTTGTGCCTATGGGTATGACGAGTATTTTTTCAGCGGGCTCCTTCCCATCAGACTCTTGGTCCTCTTCGGAGTCGTCAAAAAGCTCTTCCAGGGCTTTTTCTACTTCCTCTCCCCTTCCAAGGCGCATCATTTCCCTTATGTACAGAAGCAAAAACATGATTACAGGGACCGGGTTCCTGACAACGATCCAGCCTTTGGCTTCAAACCCTCCTTTGATTTTTACTTCCTTTCCTACGTCCAGGTCCCCTTCGACGGTCAGTTTTCCTTCAATGGTAACGAATTCTCCCAGATAGGCGTTTTTACCGACTTCTACTCTGCTCCCCATTTTTGACCACATGTCAATCCTGGCGTCAGAGCACGCTACCACGTCTCCGGAAACAGCAACCCCTTCTCCCATAATGATCATATCTCCAGATATGCCGTACTGGATGCTGGAGTGGTTACCGATAATAATGTCTCCCTCAACTATAATCCTGTTTGTTTCTATTCTGGTATTATCGGGAACCAGAAGGTGCTTTAGAATCTGCTCTGGCTCTGAGATGCTTTCACTCTCCGGAGAAACTGTTTTCTGCTATCTAGTGTTAAGGTTTCAGAGTGTGGTTTTTAAAACCGCGGTGCTGAAAACACAATTATTTATCTTGCGAGTAGTATTCATTCAAAAATAACTATCTATGATATATTCTTATCCATTTTTTCCGCTTATGATGGCATTTTTGAGCAGTAAGGACAACATCTTATATATTATATCTAGCTATATGAAAATTTGTATATAATGTAAAAATACCTTTTGTCTTTCTGTATAAAATTTAAAATTTATGATTTACTGGCTGCCCTTCCTTATCTGGAAAGGTTATTCTTCTTTTTTCGAAGCAGTCCCTACCCGTACATCTACAGCTGCTCCACTGTCAAGAGACAGGATCTCTTCAGGGGATAAGAGCAACTGCCCTGTTGCAAGCAGCCTGTCTGCTTTATCTGTAACAAGTACTTCCTCTCCTGCACGGAGTTCAGGATCAATCTCAATTACATGCTTTGCAAAAGCTGTTTTGCCTGCCTCCACAAAAGGAACAGCTTCTTCCGAAACAACTACCCTGAGTCTTTTTCCGGGGAGAAGCCTGTGGATTATGGAAGCTCCTTCAATACTGAGCGTGAAAAAACCGTCCTTTGCTCTGGCCGTTACAATTCTCTGACCTGAGTAAAAGACCTGGCGTACTCTTTTTGTCCGGGATAACTGGAACGTTGATCCGTCAGGGAAAAGCTCTTTTCCTGTACCTTTTCCGAACTGGTAATCCGCAATCATACGGACCTTCGAAATTCTTTCTACACCGTTGTTCATGAGGCTAGATAATATATGCAGACCTTAAAGCCGTTCCGGTCTTCCAGACTTAATAAATTAAATTTTCGGAAGATCAACAAATTTATATTTCTCTGATGAAATAATAAATTATTTATATTTTGTACATTTTATCCAATAACTGTCTGGAAGTGCGAATTTCGTAATAGCGTAAATAAAAAAGTAATTATTGCCTGATTTGAACGAGATATCTAAGTATAATTTTCAGGAACTTTCGGGTGCTTAAATCCTGCAGACGGAATCTCTCCAGCAACAACCACATTTTAAAAAAGAAAAATCGAGGATTTTGTTGATTCGAAAAAACGTTTCTTTAGATGAAGTTCACCTCCAGAAACTTCAGCCTCTGCTGGACAAAAATGGAGGGAATTTAAGCGCAGCTGTAAGGGAAGTCATCGATCTGATTATTCCTGACCCCGAAAGCCATGGAACCTTTGAGGAATTAACCGGAAAAAAGAAATACTCTGAGGTAAGGGAACAGCTTATTCAGAGCGGCGAATGTGTAATGATGAACCAGAGGGCCATGAAGTGGCTTGTGAAAAGCAGTGCTGGCAAACTTATGGATGAGGATGTTGTCCTCGAACTGCTTAATCCTTACCTGCTCACTACAGTTTCTGAGTTAAAGGAATTCCTTAACACCAGCAGTAAAAGCATGGGCTGGAAAATAGAAGTCTCGTGTTCCTTCAAGGAAGAAGTCGAACCAGAATCCTTCACCATGGATTTCGTCGGGGGAGACAGGGATTTTCGTGACTTTGTTGTAGAGGCAGTCTGCATATTCCTTGCGTGTGGATTGAATTTTGACGTTGAAGCTGTACACCGGAAATCCAATTCAATTACCATATACCTGAGAAGTTTTTTCCGGCACGGTATGCAGGACAAAGCTCCTGGCGTGAGGAAATACTTCGGCTCTAAGGATGTCCTGTACAGGGAAATTGAACGAAAACCTGCTTTCTGGGTAACACTCGCAGATCTTTACAAAAAATTCGATTACCAGAGGGTAAATCTGGATAAGGACTTTTTTGAAGCCCTTGTAGCAGGAAAACTTCCTGATATGACAAAATATTTTGAGATTAAAGCTGGCCGTTCCCTCCATGAAATTCCTCTTTCGGAACTGCTTCCTCTCTTTAAATACCTTGTAGTTGCCTCACAGCTTGTCAGCGATGTGGAGATATATGCTGAGAAAGGAAAAGAGTGCATCAAAATCAGGCACGAATATTCTGATGAGGGTGTAGTTTTAAAGCTGATCCAGATGTTTTCCAATTTATTTGAGGCTGGCTTGCACAAATTCAGTGTAAGTTCTGTGTCCAAGCTCATAATATTTGATTTTTCTCTTCCTGACACTTCAATACGAGATGCTGTAAAAGTCTCTCCGGGTCTGGATTTTTAATGATAAATAATAACTTTTATATATATACATTGATCTTGTAAACCTGCCTGTAGTATTTAAGTTCATGGTGTGTTTGCACTTCAAGGCAGTTTGTGGAAAAACACTCTTTATAAAGCAGGGATATCCTTTGATTCGCAAAAATGTTTCTATGGAAGATGAATACCTTCAGAAACTGCAGCCTTTCCTGGATAAAAATAACGGGAACCTGAGTGCTGCAATCAGGGATGCAATAGAGCTTGCAGATGCTGCCCTCCAGGGCCATGAGTCCGTAGAAGATGCTCTGGAGTATTTTACACAGGGTTCAACAAAGTATCCTGAGATTCGTAATAGTCTGATTGAGAGCAGCGAATGTATATTAATTAGCCAGCTTTCATTCAGGTGGCTTATTGAAAATACCGATGGGATACTGGTAGATGATGAACTTGTAAGTGAACTTTTCAATCCGTATCAGATTAAGAACATTTCAGACCTCGTGGAGTATCTCAATACGCGCAGCCGGAATATGGGATGGGAAATTGAAGTTTCCAGCAACACCTTGGAGGAGGATAAAACCGAGGTAATTGTGCTTGAAAACGGGGATACCAGTTTAAGAGCTTTTCTTGGTGAGTTAATCTCTATTTTTCTAGGCTGCTATCTGAACTTTGACATTTCCTTTGTCCATCGGAAATCCAATTCGATTCGCATCTTTCTTAAGGAACACAGATCCGATATGGAGGTTCCTCCGGGGATTAGAAAGAATTTTGGAATTCTTGACTATACTTTTAAAGAAATTAGAAGCAAACCGGAGTTCTGGACCTCCCTGGTGGAAAGATACAGGTTGCAGAGGTATCAGCGGATAAACCTTAACAAGGATGTTTTTGAAACATTTCTTGCAGGGGAGATTCCTGATGTGACAAGCTTTTTTGAGGCGTCTGCAGGCAAGCCTATTCTGGAAATTCCGCTTTACGAACTGTTTGCCATTTCCAAAAAATTACTTTTTATTACCCAGCTTGCAAATGATATTGAAAGGACAGTTGAGAAGGGAAAGATACATATAAAAATTCGGCATCAATTTTCCGAAGAAATTGCTATTGCAAAACTTATAGCGCTTTTTTCAAAATTATTCCTTGCTGCAGGGCACGCATTTGAGGTCAGGACCGTATCAAATCTTATTATCCTCGAATTCAAGGAACCCTGTTCTTCATATCCTTCCAGCAACTGTAAATATTGAAATTTCTCTTCCTTCCTATTTTTCTCTTACTTAATTTATATTTTTTCCCACTTATCTGTGTAAACAGAATTCTGGATCTTTTGTTATTTTTCTTGTCTTTATTTCTTATGTTACGGTTTTCTTTCTTTTTTCTTCCTGGATTCTCCATCTCCATATATAATCTTTCCATTCTTTCATCTAACAAAAAAATTAATAAGTAGAAGCTACAATCTTATACTGAATTAGAAAAATGGATAAGTACGGGGACCAAGGAAAGTTCCAATTTCCTGTGCTTCCAAAAAGGGAAAAGAGGAAGTTCACTTGATAGTCCGCAAAAACATCTCGATTGATCAATGCTATATAGACAAATTAAAACCCTTTCTGGATAAAAACAGTGGAAACTTAAGTGCAGCGATAAGGGATTCTATCGAAATTGCCTCTCAGGCTCTTGATGGGAAAAATTATGAGAAGGGAGAAGATTCAAGTAAAACTTTAAAGAATGCCGAATCCCGTAATAAAATGGTTGAAGAAGAAGAATTTCTGCTTATCCATCATACCATGCTTGAGTGGTTTATTAAGAAAACTTCAGGTCTGCTTATTGAAGAATCAATTGTATACGAATTAATAAATCCATATACTATTAAAAAAATTCCTGATTTTGTTAGGCATGTAAACGCACTGAATGATAGAATGGGCTGGAGAATTAAAGTTGATGCTGAATGTACCGGAAGCCCGGAACCGGAAACTGTAATTCTGACCCTTTCAAACGGCAACCCCTGGTTCAGGGGGATACTCGCCCAGAACTTTGCCCTCTATCTGGCAAAGCAGATGAAACTGGATGTACAGGGGTTGTTCAACAGGTCAAACGTAACTAAAATCTATTTTAAGCGGGCCGAGTTTCTTAATTATGAAAAAATCCCAAAAGGGTTTGAGGAACATTTCGGGGCAATGGAAAGTACTTTTCAGGAGATCCAGAAAAGACCGGAGATCTGGAAAAATCTGGTCAAGATCTACAGACAGCAGAACTACCAGCGGCTCAACATGAACAAAAAAGTTTTTGAAGCATTTGTCTCAGGAAATCTTCCTTCAGTTGACGACATGGAGAGAGAATTCGAATTACTCGCAGGCAAACCCCCTGAGATTTTCACCCTTGCAGAGCATATAATGATTTTTAAAGAACTTTACCTTACTGACAGTATTGGAAGTGATATTGAAATCTGTATTGAGAGAGGCAGTGAATATGTTAAATTGATTCACGATTACTCCGATAGAAAAGTATGTGAACGCATCATACAGTATTACTCAAATATCTTCAGATCTATTGGTTATCCTTTTACAGTCGCTTCCAGCCCCCATATGATTGTTTTCGAATTCGGAAAAAATATGAGTCTTAGCCACATCTCCGAATCCGGATTCGCGGAGGCGGAGTTGGAACCTTCCTTTATGCCATGAGTTTTTTACCCGGACAGATAAATTCATATGTGGGAATTTCCTATCCTTTTTCATGAGTGATGTAATTCTGCTTTGGGACAATCCTCTCCTCTTTGAAAAACTGTTTATTGACTATGGGCTCGAGTGCAGCAGAGTGCTCTCAACGTCCCTTGGTACCCCTTATCTTCCTGCCTGTAAAATTCTTGTCCTGCCTACCGGTTTCGCAAATGAGCAGTATACGAAAACAGGTGTTGGGCTCGAACGCGGCAAACGTTCCCTTGAAAGATTTGTGGCAAAAGGAGGGACCCTGCTTGTCTTCAGCCCTCTGATCCCCGAATATGAGTATGAGTGGCTGCCTTTCTCTCTGAAGTATGTAATGGAAGAAAACCCTTGCACACCTCATCCTGTGGGCGAACACGATGCTCAGAAACTCTTTGAAAACATTATTCCCCCTGTAGGATGTGACGGCTACTTTTCAGAAACCAATGCCGAAGTTGTTCTCAAAGATGATAAAGGCAGGTCTATCATGGTCGTAAAAGAAATCGGGGAAGGCATGATTGTCGCAACCACAATCCATGAGCTGCCTGCAGCCGGGTTCTTTGAGTGCAGGGCCACATGTACGAAAAAAGTGAAGGTCTGAAAAGTGAAACCTTGAGACCAAAAAATTCGCTCTGTAGAGACCAAAAGCTTCGCTTTGTGTACATAACCTGAATATAATGTAACCTGAATCCATTGGTCATCGGTTAAGGAGTTTTCTTGCCCGAAAGCTATCGATTTTGTACTATAAATCGATCTCAAACTTTACCCTCTTTACCTAAAATCGATACTCTGCTCCAGCCCATATTATATTAAAATTTTAGATAACTGTTGTAGAAATAGGGCAATTTATTATGGTTCCTTTCTTAACCGAAGACACATGAACCTGAATCTAATGTAACCTGAATCTAATGTAACCTGAATCTAATGTAACCTGAAACTAAAAAATGCAGGAAAAATCCGCGTAAAAAGAACTTGATAATAAACATAAAGAAGGTTTTAAAGGGAAAACAAACAGCTAAGATGGCAGCCATTTTGTTATCCCTTATTTTATCTTCTTTACATTTTTATCCTTTTTATACTGCTCTCTAAGTTTCTTGATTTCTTCTGCTTCATTTTTCATCCTTATTACAAAAAGGCCGAAGCAGGGCTTTATGAATTGAAATATAATGGTATCTTTCGAAAAACCAACAGGAATAGCTGTGCCCAGAAGAAAAATACCTTTTATATCGTACCCTCCTGGTACCAGGTACACTTCCTCCGAATGTTCCTTAATTAGGTTTTCACACTCTTTGAGGGTTGCATTTTTCAGGAGGATCTCATAGTCAAATTCGCTTAAACATACCATTTTTGTACCTTTTATGATTTTTTTTTCTTAAATTAAACCGGAAAGATTCTGATAGCTGTCACTGCCTCAAATGATCTCAATTAAATATATCTACAAATTTAAATTACGGGGGGATGATATATAGAGATAGTCCATTCTGAAAAGAGTAAAAGAGGGCTCGAGTAAAAGAGGGATCTGTAGAAATCAAAGGGCTCTGTAGAGAGCTCTATAGGAATCCTTAATTTAATCCAAATTATTTCTGCAACCCTTTTGCGTGTGAGGAGATTGAACCGTTTTAAGATCGATCTCAACAAGTTTAATACATAAACTGGTGTAACATGTAATGGTTAATCAGACCTTAGGGGATTGAAACACGGAACTATGATGAATATGTTGAATTAAAAAGTTGCCCCGGTTTCACGGATTTCCGCCTAAATATCAATTGCAAAGGTTGAAATTCAGGATTAGCCATATCCCATTCTTATAGATAATATACGTTATAGTAGACATCAGAAATAATACATCAGATAAAATACGTGAGAGATGAAATGTTATGACCGTCGCAAAAGTCCTCCTCATGATGGGGTGTCCAGAGGTCCCGATTCAAACCAGCATTGCTCTGTATCTTTCCCATAAGCTGACCAACACGGGTTTCGATGTAACCGTTGCCGGGACAGGTGCAGCAACCCAGCTTTTGAAGGTCTCTGATTCCGACGGCTATTATGCAAAAAAGCTGGCAAATCTTGATAATACTATAGAGGACATTATTGAGAAAAAAGCGGATTTCGACATATGTTTTGCTTTTATGCATAACGATGCCGGAATGACCTATGCTGCGACTATGAGTGCCATTTCTCAGGGAAAACTGTACTCTATAGTCTTTGGCAGAAATGCCGAGGCTCTGGCTGAAACCATCGAGTTCGATTGTGATAAGATCGTCGCAAAGGACGTTCACAACCCCGTTCGTCTCAAGAACAAGCTGGACAAAGTGGTGGAGGAGATAGTCAAATGAGCTGTATTGAGCAGATAAAGTACGAGATCCTCCTGGATAAGACGACCTACAAGGATGCTAGAGAGTACATTGTGAATCACTCGGACGAGATTTACTATGTATCCCCAGGCTACAAGATTTTCAAGGACTACCACATAATAGGAGTACCTCCTATTGCTCTGGGGGCTAAGGGTAATGCTCTGATCTTCACTTACACAAAGCCCTGCTATGGAACTTTTGTCCTGACCGTAGATAACGAGGACAGCATTAAAGAGATAGGTCGTCTCAGAGAGACGGAGACAGAAAAAGTAAAGGCTTCTTTGAAGAAGGGCAAACCTCCTGAGAGCCCGAAGGCATCCTCTGGCGGTTACCTGGATATGTGGAAAAAAAATTATAAGGGGTTTCCCTGAACAAGACAACAGAAAAGGGTTGTCATAGAAAAGGGCTGCCATAGAAAAAGGTTGCCATAGAAAAGGGCTGCCATAGAAAAAGGTTGCCATAGAAAAGGGCTGCCATAGAAAAAGGTTGCCATAGAAAAGGGCTGCCATAGAAAAAGGTTGCCATAGAAAAGGGCTGCCATAGAAAAGGATTTCAACATAGGGGAACAGAGTTTTACCTCACTTTCCTCTAAGTTGACATCAAAATCGAGGTTTATACTTTTCTACTTTTTATTCTTTCTCTATTACAAGGTTTTTGACCCTGATCCCACTTTCCACGATTTTTCCTACGATTTTTCCACCGGTAATCTCTGCAGCTTTTGCGGCATCTTTTTCCGGCAGGATGATCAAAAAGCCCATTCCCATGTTGAATGTCTTGTACATCTCAAGATCTTCGACTCCGCCTTCTTTCTGCAGGAGTTTGAAAATCTCCTGGGGCTCCAGAGGGTCATAAAAGTCAAAGCCAAGCTTTGTTACTCTTCTCAGTTTCAAAAGCCCGCTGCCTGTTATATGGGCAAGCCCGTGCACTTCACATGCTTTAAGGACATCAAGGACTTCTATATAGATCCTTGTGGGTTCAAGAAGGTCGTCTCCTATGGTTTTTGAACTATCATAGGGGCAGGGATCATGGTAAGAATATCCGGATTCCTCTATGATCTTTCTCACCAGAGTGTAACCGTTACTGTGGACCCCTGTACTCGGAATACCGACAATTACATCCCCTATCTGGACCTTTCCTCCTTCAATAACATCCTCTTTTTTGACAAACCCAAGGCAGGTGCCTGCAAGGTCAAAACCTTTTATGATATCAGGTAGGGTTGCGGTTTCCCCGCCTACAATGGACATCTTTGATATTCCGGCTCCTTTCAGCAGCCCTTCTCCGATCTGTGCTGCAAAGCCCTCTTCGTGCTTTTCCAGGGCAAGGTAGTCCACAAAGGCTACAGGTTCAGCCCCTATGGCAAGGAGGTCGTTGACGTTCATTGCGATACAGTCTATTCCCACGGTGTTCCAGCGCTGCATTTCGTTTGCAATAAGGACTTTTGAGCCAACCCCGTCTGTTGTCATGGCAAGGGCATATTCTCCGAAGTCCAGAAGCCCTGCATAGTGACCTATCCCTGTAAGGGGGGCTCCAATTCCTTTTCGAACATAACTCAGTTTGTCGATCAGGGTTCTGACGGTTTTTTCTTCCTCTGTGATATCCACGCCCGAATCCGCGTATGTTAGGTGCTTTTCGCTCACTCTCTTACCCATCCTGCCTGCTTCATATCTGTTTTTCAATTCCATTTCCATTGTAGAGTTCGAATTCATCATGCAGGGTTTTGACTGCGGCAAATGCGTCATCTTCCCCTACTACGAAAGAGATATTGTACTGGGAAGATCCCTGACTGATCATTATAATATTAATCATTGAATTTCCAAGTGCCCCGAATACCCTTTTTGCCACTCCCGGGGTTCCTGCCATTCCTGCACCCACAACCGCAACTACACAGACATTTCTATCAGAAGTAATTTCCTTTACAATTTCACGGTTGAACTCAGCATGGAGGGCGTTTAATGCAGGCTCCACATGCGCCTCACTGACAACGAAAGAGAGGTTGGACTCGGAAGACCCCTGGCTGATCATAACGACATTTACTCCTGCCTTTGCAAGTGCGGTAAAGAGCCTTGCAACAGTTCCGACTGTTCCTGCCATCTCGGCGCCTGCGATGTTGATGAGGGCCACATTTTTGATCAGGCTTACCGCTTTTACCACGTGTTTGCACTGGAATTTCTCTGACACCACGAGTGTACCCGGGAACTCCGGGTCAAAGGTGTTCTTGACACGTACGGGAATATGTTCGCGCATTGCAGGTTCAATGGTGCGCGGGTGCAGCACGTTTGCCCCAAAATAAGAGAGCTCCATGGCTTCTGCATAGGAGATCTGCGGGATGGTCTTTGCTTCGGGCACGATTCTTGGATCCGTTGTCATGATCCCATTAACTTCTTTCCAGAGCCAGATCTCGTCGGCTTTCAGGGCTGCGCCAAGGATAGAAGCCGAGAAGTCAGACCCGCTTCTGCCAAGAGTGGTGATTATCCCTTCTTCATTTTCCCCTATAAAGCCTGTGACCACAAGAACATGGGACTCAATTCTGCACCCAAGTCTCTTTGATACAAGCTCGTATGTCTTTTCAAGAGGGCGGGCATTTCCGTAATCCGATGAAGTTACAATCCCTGCTTCTCCTCCTGTGTATTCGATTGATGAGATCCCAAGGGAGCGGACAGCACCTGAAACGATCGGAGTCGCCAGCCTTTCTCCGTAAGAGGAGATATAGTCGATTGACCTGTGGGTAAGTTCGCCTAGATAGCAGATCCCGATCAAAGCTTTTTCGAGCTCTTCAATCCTGAGGTCAAGGATCTGGAGGACGTCTTTTGCGACATTTGGGTCGTCAATGGCATCCCTTACGGCTTCACGGTGTTTGTTTGTAAGCTCTGTTTTAAATTCTTTTACAAGCGAAACCTTACCTTTTGTTGAGGCCAGGCGAGCATTTTCCAGAAGCCTATCGGTTACTCCACCGAGTGCCGAGGTTACCACCACGATCTGGTTGCCTTCTTCATAGTATTTTTTGAGGAGATGGGCAACGTGACGGATTTTTTTTCCGTCTCCAACGGAAGTTCCTCCAAATTTCATTACAATTTTCATGATCAGATCACGTTTTAGCATTAAGTCTGATATTTTAACATTTTTTCTTTTTGTATCATGTTAGTCTTAGTATTTTGTTTAATTAATTTTGATTATCTTGATAAGTATTCAGGTTAACCTGATATTAGCACTGATTATAATTTGAGAGAATCTGAGAGAAACCCTGTTACGCTTACAGGTCGCTTCTTTATATATATTCCTGCCTGTAAAGAACAGCATGCTCCGGCTCTCCTGCTGCTTAATATATTTTAAGCTGAGAACCTGTCGTGTATAGGATATGGATACTATATTATAATGTTTGTGTAAAATGGGTATAAGAATTTAAAAGTTAGGATCGGCAGAAAAAGCTTGCTGGTAGATGCCAGTAAAATTCCGCGGCAGGTATTCGGTAGAAAGTGATATATTTTATCTGCAAGATGAAAGGAGTAAAGTAGTTGGAAAAAGGTGAAGCAATGAAATATGCCATACTTATAGGAGACGGAATGGCGGATTACCCGATAGAGAAACTGGGTGGCAGGACTATTTTACAGGTAGCCCGAACACCTGCTATGGATTCCATTGCCGAGCGCGGAAGGACCGGGCTCGCACAGACCGTACCTGATGGTTTTCCTCCCGGAAGCGACGTTGCAAACATGTCAATTCTCGGGTACGATCCGGCAACCTATTACTCAGGAAGAGCTCCTCTGGAAGCTGCGAGTATGGGAGTAGCTCTTGAAGCTGACGATGTGGCTTTCAGGTGTAATCTTATTACCATCGAAAAAGGAATGATAAAAGACTATAGTGCAGGGCATATAAGCAGTGATGAAGCAGAAATTCTTATCGATACGCTTGATTCCGAACTCAGGACCGAGAACGTCAGGTTTTATCCGGGCATAAGTTACAGGCACCTTATCGTTGCCAGGAATGACATGGGAGCAGAAACGGAGTGCACGCCTCCGCATGATATTACAGGAGAAAGAAAGGATGATTATCTTCCCAGAGGAAAAGACGGAGAGTTTTTTTCGGGGTTGATTGAGGCATCTACGGTTGTTCTGGAACTGCATCCTGTTAATCTGAAAAGAGTACAGGAGGGTAAAAATCCGGCAAACTCTATCTGGGTCTGGGGACAGGGTTATGCCCCGAAGTTCAGGTCTTTTCAGGAACTTTACGAGAAAAAAGGAGCTATTATTTCAGCAGTGGATTTGCTCAAAGGCATTGGAATCTATGCAGGGCTGGATGTAATTGAAGTCCCGGGAGCAACCGGTTATCTGGATACCAATTATGAAGGAAAAGCCAGTGCAGCTATTGAATCCCTGAAAACCAGGGATCTTGTCTTCGTTCATGTTGAGGCTCCTGATGAGGCAGGACATGAAGGAAGTATTGAGAAAAAACTGAAAGCAGTTGAGGATTTTGACAGCCGGATAGTTGCTCCTATTCTAAAACACGCCGAAGCTTCAGAGGAACCGTTTACGATTCTTGTACTGCCTGACCATCCAACGCCGGTCTCGATAAAAACTCATACAAGGGACCCTATTCCGTTTGCGGTTTACAGAACTGATAAAGTCGATCCGGATGGTGTGGAAACCTTCGATGAGGAAGCGGTCAAAAATGGTTCTATGGGTCTGGTAAAAGCCTCTGATCTAATAGGAATGCTTGTAAAAGGCTAAAAGGCCCTTTATTCAGGCTTTTTATTTTATTTTTCAGGTTCTCCTTCCTTCATACATTTTGGTGAAATTTCCTAAGAAAACATATATATCCTTTCTCAATATATTCAGAATAGCGCATACATATCTGCATCAGTTTTTTAATTAAGGGGGAATATAAGATGAAATGGCCTGCTAAGAGATCATTTTCAGGACCCGCACGCTGGGATCCTTTTGAAGAGATTAGAAGGACACAGGAACGCTTAAACCAGCTTTTTGAAGACTTCATGCCAATGGAAGAATGGGGAGGTGGAAAAGTATACACTCCTGCCATTGACATCAAGGAAGAAGAAGACAAACTTCTGATCACCACAGACCTGCCGGGGATTAATAAAGAAGACGTGGAAATTAATCTCAAAGAAGACATGCTTGAGATCAGCGCAAAGTCCGGCAAGGAAAAGGAAACCGAAGAAGAAGGGTACCTGCGCAGGGAAAGAGCATATACACAATTTTACCGTGCTGTCCGCCTGCCTGCCAATGTCAAAGAGGAAGGATCTACCGCAAAAATGGAAAACGGTGTCCTGACAATATCACTACCAAAGGCGAAAATTGAAGAGCCAACGAAGAAAATAGAAATTGAGTGACCCTCCTGATTGCAGGAAGGTGACTTTTGTTGTAACAGGGACTGCGAAAAAACTCGCAGTCTTTTACTTTCATTTTTTTTCTTCTTGCTCGTTTATCTTTCCAGTCATTTTCCCTTTTATCAATTTATTTACGACTGATTTGCTGTTTTTCTCATCTGTTGCTTTTAATTTACTTTTTCCTGATTTTACCTTTTTCAGAAAAGGTTTCGATTAAGGCTCAGGTATAGTGCGGGAAAATATACTTAATTTCCATGGGTTTCTCCCCTTCTTCGTCTTCTTCATCCGAGAATTCTTTACTCTTCCGGGCTTCGGCTCTTGCAAGTTCTGGATGCTGCTTTAGAAATTCGATGGAATACTTTGTTGTTTCCATGGATGATGATTTGAAGGTTTCATCGATCTCTTCCCTGCTGAATTGCCCGTGGTAAAGTAGAAGTTGAGTTACTTTTTCCCGGGTTGCCTGGGGCTCGTTTTCATAGTCCAGGGAAGTGTATAATTTGCTTGTAATAATTCTTAAGACGCGAGATTTGACGCGAGATTTGCCTCGATGACTTTCTTTAAAATCAAAAGGGCTTTTTTCTTTTATTTTCTGTATGATTTCACTCAGGTCGTACTGGCTCATACTTAACACCCCTTAATAACTTGGTTTGAAATCTATATAAAAATTTTTAAATATTCTTCTGAAAAGACACTTCATAAACAAAATAAAGTAAGAAACAAAGTGAAAAGTGCGGCATCAGGAAATTGTTCTCATCATCTTTTGCTCAGCTGGGGTAACTCTCATCATCGCCGCAAAACTCAGTATATCGGTGGTCTTATTTATGGTTACTGCCTTTACTGCTATAAATTATTCGTTTACAGGATCGTTTCCATAACCCTGTTAAATGAGCCGGATTCATAGAAATCACATTTTATCATTTTAATCAGAGCCCGACATTCTAAATTTTATTAAATCTCTTATTAACTCTATAACTTATAATTTTAAAACTTTGAGGAAGCCTCTTGAAATTTGAAGCAATTGCCGTAGAAAAGATCCCCCTGATACAGAAAGGGGATGATCTGCCCTCCATCATCTGTGAGAGAATTGAACTTCAGGACAGAGACATTGTTATTATTGCCTCAACCATTGTTGCAAAAGCCGAAGGGGAAATCTTCAGGCTCGAAGACATCATCCCCGGGGAACAGGCTCTTGAGGTCGCAGCCCGGACAGGGAAAGATGCACGCTTCATCCAGGCTGTTCTTTCCAGGAGCAGGGAGGTCTTTGTTGAGGCGCCTTTTATGCTCGTGACAACACTTGCAGGGCATACCTGTGTAAACGCAGGGATTGACGAGTCCAATATTGAACACGGATTTTTGCTTTACCCTCCCGAAAATCCGGATACCAGTGCCTCAAAACTCGGAGAACAGCTTGAAAGGCTTAGCGGGAAAGAGTTAAGCGTCATTATTACGGACACAAACGGAAGAGCCTTCAAGATCGGACAGACCGGAGTTGCGATAGGGATTTTCAAAATAAAACCAATAAAACGCTGGATCGGGGAAAAGGACCTTTTCGGAAAAATTCTGGATATTACAGAAGAAGCAATTGCTGATGAGCTTGCAGGTGCTGCCAATCTTTTGATGGGAGAAGGAGCAGGTGGGATTCCCGTCGTAGTCATTCGCGGGCTAGATTATTACTGTGAAGGGAATGCGCTTATAAATGAGACATACCGCCCTGAAACTCTGGATATTATCAAAAAAGGGCTTCGAAATTTGCAGAAAAAAAATTGAAAAGCAGGTCTTTAAAGATTTACATGTTGAAAAGCGGGTCTTTATATATCGGCATGAATATGTTTTCGGGACCGTGGGTTTATTCCCTGTTGACATTCTCGTTTTTCAGCTTAAAGGGGATATATTCCACTTCCACACCTGCGCTCTTGAAAAAATCAAGGGAATCGGTGTCAGGATAAGGTGTTGAGTATACTACCCTTTTAATTTTTGAGTTTATGAGCATTTTTGCACACAGAATGCAGGGCTGGTGCGTACAGTAAAGGGTTGCTCCGGCAATGCTGACCCCATGGATTGCAGCCTGGATAATGGCGTTCTGCTCCGCATGCACTGCCCGACACTTCTCATGCCGCGTGCCTGAGGGAATATTTTCAATGTCCCGAATACATCCTATCTCAAGGCAGTGTTCCATGCCGCTTGGAGCTCCGTTATATCCGGTTGAAAGAATGCGTTTATCCCGGACGATTACTGCTCCTACGTTGTTCCTGAGGCAGGTTGCCCGTTTGCCTACCACGAAGGCGATTTCAAGGAAATATTCGTCAAGGGAAGGTCTTTCTATCATGATTTTTAATGAACAGTAACTGGTATATATAGTTGTAACGTTAAAACTTGTATCACTTTCAACAATAAATTTTAAATGTAATGAATTAACGCTATATAGAGAAATAATTGTTTTTCGAGGAATAATTAATATAATCTATAGAATATAGGACTGAAAGAATCAACTTTCTACACTATATGGAATGTGGCACATTTCTTCCCGGAACCAGAGTTCGAAAAGGGCTGATGATTTTAAGTTACCATGCACGTTCTGAACGATAATTCTGGATGGTTTTGGAATGTGGTGCTGGAATATGGTGCTGGAATGTGGTTCTGGAATGTGGTGCTGGAATGTGGTGCTGGAATGTAAATCTGGACACTTCCGTGTTACTAATCTGAATGTTTTCCGGATTGTAGACCCGGAATAAATAAGCTCGGATAAGTTCTAAAAAATAGATGCATTCATCCGGAGTATTTAATTATGGCAACAGGTTTGACCGAATTTTTAGATAATTTCGTGAAAAATCACGATAATCGCCAGTTGCTGGCAATCCCCCTTGCAGTACTTGCAGTTTCTTTAGTTGTACTGCTGGTTTCCTTTGCAAGCAGCGGGTCGCCGGTAACCCTGGGAATGGAGTTCCAGGGTGGTACCCAGATTTCGGTAGAGACGACCGATTCCCCCGCTATGCTTGAAGAAATATACTCTTCTTATCCCCTCAAGGATGCTCGGCAGACCGGAAACAGGGTTAGCATGCAGTTCGGGGTTATGGATAACGAAGAACAGCGCCAGCTTGAAGAAGATGTAATGGGCCGCTATTCTAACGTGGAAATCAAACAGATAGGGCCCGTTTACGGCCAGGAACTGCAGGTTCAGGCTCTTCAGGCTCTTTTTATATCCTTTATAGGAATGTCCATTGTGGTTTTCCTTATTTTCCGGAGTGTTACACCTTCTTTTGCAGTGGTGCTCTCTGCTTTTTCAGACATCACAATTGCCGCTGCTTTCATGCGGGTTGCAGGGATCTCCCTTTCCCTTGGAACACTTGCAGCTCTGCTTATGCTCATCGGTTATTCCGTAGACAGTGACATTTTGCTAACAAACAGGTTACTCAAACGCCGGGGTACGGTGGGGGAAAAAGTTTCAAGGGCGATGCAGACAGGGATTACCATGACCACAACAACCCTTGCAGCCCTTGTGGTTATGTATGTGGTTTCAACTTTCCCCTATCTGATAATCCCCTCATTCACACAGATTACCCTGCTTTCGCAGATCTCAAGCGTATTGATCGTGGGACTTCTAGCAGATATTATGAACACCTGGCTTCTCAATGCAGGGATCCTGCGGTGGTATGTAACGAAACCCGAATTCAGAGGGAGGTATAACAGATGAGTGATAAAAAAAGCCTCTTTAAAAATGTAAGAGTTATCATCTTCATACTTGCTATACTTGCCTCTATTGTGGTTATCCACCCGGGTTATAATTCTGCAGAAGGGGCAACCACTAACCTGAACTACGGGCTTGACCTTGAAGGAGGCTCCTGGCTTCAGATCAAATTGCAGGGAGCTCTCGCCCAGGTAGATGCAGATTCTGGTATGATAGTCAGTCAAATGGTAGAACCTGTCATTGGCGCCCCTATCCAGATCACAGATAACAATCTGGATGTCAGTGGAGGGAGTCCATCAGAAAAGTCCATTACATTCACAACTTCCTTTCCGGTTAGCGCATCCCAGCTTGAGCTTCTGGACCTTGGCAGTGTGAGCGTTGATAGGCTGAACCAGGAAACGACCCAGGTAACTATCACTACCAGTAAAGAAACCCTGATCCAGGCTTATCTCTCAAAAGCTTTTGATGCAGAAGTGCTTCCGATCAGTACTGAAAATGGTATTGTCTATGAAATCCGGACCGAAGTCTCAGAAGAAGAGCTTTCAGCTGTTATGAATAAAGTTGGAGGCACAATCCTCAAGAATGAAGACGGGACCTCAACATATAAAGAAGGAGTCAGCACCGATACGAGGGACCTGACCAGAGAAATTCTGAATGACAAACTTAACTCCCTTGGCTTGAAGGACATTCCTGTCAGGACTGTTGGAGAAGACTATATTCTCATCGATTTTGCAGGGATCGACCTTGCAACGGCAAAGGATATTGCTGAAAAGCCCGGGAAATTTGAGATCCGTGTACAGACTACAGGAAACGAGACTCAGCACGTTCTTTATGGAGATTCCATCGTAAACGTGGGGATTCCGACTTTCCACGATAATCAGTGGCACACTCCTTTTACCCTGAATGAAGAAGGAGCACGGGCTCTCCAGAAAGTTGCAATCGAGACAGGGGCTACGGACAGTCCCGACAGTCACTACCTGAACATGTATCTGGATGAAAATAAGATATATGGGGCTCCCCTTAGTTATTCTGCAGCTGCCAGACTGAAAGAAACTCCCATATACTCCTGGGAGGCTTCCACAGGTACCGATGAGGCAGCCAAAACTGAAGCTTCGATGCTCCAGATTCACCTCAGGGCAGGGGCTCTACCTGTAAACGTGGTACTTGTAGGTTCAGGACACGTTGATGCAACCCTGGGAGCACAGTTCAAAACCGAAGCAGTCATAGCAGGTTTACTCTCCCTGATAGCAGTTGCTGCAGTTGTTTTCCGCAGGTACAAGAGACCCGAAATCCTGGTGCCAATGGTCGGGACTTCCATCAGTGAAGTCATTATGATCCTTGGAGTTGCAGCAGCCATTGGCTGGCAGCTTGACCTTGCAGCAATTGCAGGTATCATTGCTGCAATAGGGACAGGTATTGACCACCTTGTAATTATCACAGACGAGGTGCTTTATGAAGGCAAACTTCCTCCAACAAAGGTCTTCATTTCCAGGATTGGGAAAGCCTTCGCAATCATTTTCGGGGCCGCCGCCACAACGATCATTGCCATGTCTCCTCTGGTAGTAATGGGCTTTGGAGCCCTGAAGGGGTTTGCCATCACTACTATCATTGGTGTTTTCATTGGTGTGGTTATTGCAAGACCTGTTTACGGTGTGGTTATCAAGGAACTGCTTGAGGCAGATGGGAGTGGCACCCAGGAAAGTATGGCTGAGTGAGTGCCTGGGAAAAGATAAAAATCCCTTAACAACCGAATATTCAAAAACTGAAAAACAAGGTGGAATTAATGCAGGATCTCTGGACTCTAAAATACAGGGCAGATGCCCTTGAAGGACTGCTCGGAAACGAACATGCCGTAAGGACACTTTCCGAACTGGTACAGTCCGGGACCCTGCCTCACCTTATTTTTTATGGTCCTGATAACTCAGGGAAGACAACGGCTTCTCTTGCCCTTGTCAGGCAGCTCTATGGGGATACCTGGAAAAACAACTTTGTATATTTTAATGCCTCGGACTTTTTCGACCAGGGAAAACGTTATCTTGTACGGGACAAACGTTTTGTCCGCTTTATTGGTACTGATGATCCGAAAAAAATCTACAAAAGCGTAATAGATATTTTTAAGGAAATCATTAACGAATATGCCGGTATAGCTTCCATTGATGCTGATTATAAGATTATCTATGTCGATAATGCAGAATCCCTGAGATCAGATGCACAGCACGCTCTCAGGCGGATCATGGAAAAGTACAGTGAAACCTGCAGGTTTATTCTTTCCACTACAAGGCCTTCCAAACTCATTTCCCCCCTCCGTTCAAGAGGTCTTCAGGTCTTTTTTACCTATGTTCCGGATTTTCTTCTGAAACCACATCTTGAGAGAATCGCCCTTGCTGAAAAGCTGAAACTTTCCGGCGGTGCACTTGATGCGATACTTTATCTGGCTAAAGGGAATGTTGCAAGAGCTGTCCAGACTCTCCAGCTTGCTGCCCTGAGGGCAGATGGTGCTGAAATTACGGAAGAAATCGTGTATGAAGCTACCATGAAAGGCAGGGACGAAATTGTAGATGAACTGCTTGATGCGGCTCTTGCAGGGGAATTCTCCAGGGGGCGCCAGCTTATAGATAAAATGATTATTGAAAAAGGGCTTTCTGGAACTGATATCCTTGAAGGGCTTTCCGAAGCTCTTATAGACTCAGGAGAAACCGATGCCGATGTTGCTCGCTATATTATTAAAATCTCAGAAACCGATTCCAGGCTTACAGACGCCGCCAGTGAAAGAATCCAGCTCGAAAAATTAATTTCTACATTTTCCTGATTTATCTTAGAGCGTGTCTCAAAATTAAATTTGATTCTACAATGGTGACAGTAATCATCATTTGAACTGAAAAACGGTGTCATTAAACTGTTAAATGTCTAAAGTGTAATTTTTAACCATAATGTCTAATGTATTTGTTTCATACATCGAGCGAGTAAGCCTGATGTAATAAATTTACAGTCTGAATTTAAAGTCAGCAATGACCACTATCCAAATGTAAAAATGGTGTAACTATTCAAACAGCCTCTTAGAAATCAAATAGTTTCTTCTCTTCTTTTTTCCTATAATTTATTTTAAATGTTGAGGATATCCTTTTATACTTTTCCCTCATTTCATTCTATTCTCGGTATATTATATATAAATGCTTCTACAAGCTATCCTATCCAATTAACAAAATATATATACTATATTCTTTTAAATACTTTCTGAATAGCAAATTATATATACAATTAGTTTTTATCATTTATTGTAAGTGGACCAGAAATTCATGCTTCTCAGGAGTTTAGGGGCTCGAGTATACTTTCTTAAAGAGTACAGACCTGAGATTTCAGGATACATCTTAAATGGTGTGCCTGTACTTTCCATAAGAGGGTTCTGAGCCTATATTCCCTCGAGTAGAAGCCGGATTCGGGTCTTCTAGAACAAATCCACAAAAATCCCTTCATTGCTCCCTGAATAATCCCTCTTTTCAGGGAGATACTTCTCATGAGGCAGAATTAAACTTTAGCTTCATTTAAAAAAACGAAGTATTCTGCCTGATTTAATAAAAGTATTGTCTGCCTGATTTCATTTTCAGGCAGACTTCTGGTTAAACCTTTTTTGCGGTCTCTTTCAGTATTTTTCAGTTTCTTTCGGTATTTATGGTCTCTTTCAGTACTTGTAGCGCTTTACCGAGTGATACAGTATCACTACAAAAAAAGCGACTATTACCAGCAAGAAACTGAAAAAGCCCACCGGGTCCCATACAAAGCCTATTCCTGCTCCTCCTTCTCCCCAGGAAACGAGTACAGCTCCCTGGAGCACTGTGGGAATAACCACACAGGCGAAAGCAAGGACGAAGATAAATACAATATCAAAGACCTCTACAAAGATGTTCTTTTCTGCCATATCTTCTGCCTCCTCAATCGTAGTATTTGAACTCGAACATGTGGTTCTTTATCGAGTTGCGTACACTCAGACAGCCGATGGTTTCTATTAAGACCAGCAGACCTACGAAGATCACGTAGAGGTAAAAAAAGTTTCCAGCAATCTCCCAGGTTTCGGAAAGGATCTTGTAAAGGACGAATCCTTCCACGCTTACCAGCAGGGTAAGCATGCCGAGGACAAGGACGGTGTCTCCGTTCAGTTTGCTGTGGTACTTTTTTTCAAGGGCAGGGTCATTCGTCTCCAACACCCATCACCTCCTTTCCTATCCTTGTATTTTCCGAACCTTCTGGTGCGGGCCAGCCCATTTCAGTCCAGTTATTTTCTATGTTTGAACTCTTGTGCCTGTGACTGAAATAGAAGTACGCAATACCGTAGAACACAAAGGCGAAGATCAGGTTATACTTGTAGCCCCAGAACAACGTTGAAAGAATCGTAATCGCGATTGCAATTGCAAAATAGGCGATATACGGCTGAAGAGGGGCTACAAAGGGACGCACTTTGCTTGTTGTTTCCGGGAAAAGGTTCCTGAAGCGGATCAGGGAGAAGGGGATCAGGACATAACAGAGCAGTCCCGAGATGATGGAGAAGGTAATGACCTGGTCCAGGAATCCGCTAAAGGCAAATCCGATTGCAACAGGTACGGTGAAGATCACAGCCCTGTAAGGGGTATTGTACCTGGGGTGCACTGCCGAGAACCAGGACGATACATAGTTATCTCTGGAAAGTGCAAACCAGGAGCGTGACGAGTCACAGACACAGCCGTTGGCACTTGCAACGCAGGTCAGGAACGTCCCCAGTCCCAGGAGGGCAATGAAGATAAAAATACCACTGTTCTGGGCCGCTTCAAAGAGCGGATAAACTGAAACACCCAGCATGTCCGCAGGAATCAGCACTGAGCAGAGGTAGAGGGTCATTGCTGCTCCTATGAGCAGGGTGATCATTCCGGCCTGTTGTCCCAGAGGCACTGCTCTTGCAGGGTGCTTGCACTCTTCGGCACACATTGCTGCTCCTTCTATTCCCAGGTAGAACCATGGCCCGAATTGCAGAGCTGCAAAGAGACCTATCATTCCATTTGGCAAAGCTCCCTGGAACAGGTATTCGGGGTGGATCTCTATTGCTCCAAAAGCGGTTGAGAAGAAGAAGGCCACTATTGCAATGAAAGCTATCATGGTCAGGACGAAGTTAAGGGTTAAAGCCGCAACGACGCCGCGGTAATTGATAAAGGTCAAAAGTGCAATAACAAGCAATGTTACAGGGAAAACCTGCAACTCCGGGAAGATGCTCTGTGCGATGAATGCGACGACAATGGCGTCTGCTGCCTCAAGGGCGATATATTCCATGTACACCGCAAGACCTACACTGGCAGCTGCCCCTGGTCCTATAAATAGCCTTGCCCAGTCGTACGGGCCTCCTGCAAGTTTGGTTGATGATCCGAGTTCACTGGCGCAGAGAGAAATCATGACATACATGGTTCCTGCAACCAGCATGGCAAGCAGGGATCCCAGAATTCCTCCTTTTGCGACGGTGAAGTTCCAGCCCATGTATTCCCCGACCAGCACGATCCCGACACCGAGGGCCCATACATGGAAAGGCCGCAAAGTCTTGACTAAGCTGCTGGATTCATGGTTTTCAGACATATTGTCTCAGCCCCTTTTTTTTGAAATCTTGCTGGCGTCCAGCAAGATCCAGGCCATCAGCCCAAAAGCCAGAAGATATATCAGTCCGTTTATAACAGTCCACATATCCATTATTCATATCCCCTTTTTCAATATCAAATTTTTATATATGTTAGACTATACATGGAAAAATTTCCACATAAATCGTAATGTATACATCTATTTGTTTTGCCTGAAGTTTTTCAAAAAAATTAGCCAGCGAGAACTCGCTGGCTTGCCGTTTATTCAGTATAAATTCAGGCTATAACTTTCGGCTTAGAATACAAGTCCGAGGTCTTCGAGCTGCTTTCTTGCAGAGTTGTATACCTGGACGTATTCTTCAGTTGGGGTGATGGTCTTTACGTCGTAGCATTCCTGGAAGGTCTTTCCTGCCGGAGCGCTTGCGTAGTTCTTCTCATAGAGTGGCACGAGCTTGTCTAGAACCTTATTCACCTCTGCGATTTCCATTCCAGCGGTTGCCCTTGCAACTTCTCCCATCATTCTGGCTTCCATACCTGTGGTCTTGTCGGTTACGACACCTTTTGCAGCTGCGACACCTGATAGGATTTCGCGTCCTGATGCGGTGTCAGTAATGGACTGAGCAGAGGCTTCGAGTAGGCACATTTCGGTACATGGTCCTGCACATGGGTAATACTGATTACCTGAGAGCATATTTGTGAACTCGGAAATGGTTGCACATGCCCAGCCTGCAATAGTAAGAGTTTCCCTTGTGTTGGTGGAGCCCCAGCGGATGTGGACAGGACCGTCAAGGTGCCAGCTTGCATTGCTCATGACAAAGGCATTGATGTGGGTTGCAACGTCGACTATTGTGGTTTCTTCAATCCCGCCTGCATATCCTCCGAAGATAGGCATCTGCTCATCCATGATGATATCACTGTTTGCATTGTAGTGGGCAATTACAGAGATTGCATCAAGGTCGATCTTGAGTTCGTTGAGCTGTGAGACTTCGTGGCTATCCGAGCTTATCTGACCACCAACGCAGTCAGAGGATATATTTCCCTGAGCAGACAGGGAAGTCTCCGGGCCCTATATGCCCATTCCCGGGCGGCCTGCCATTGCGCATGCCTGTTTTATGAGCCTGGTTTCCGTCTTTGCTGCCAGGATTTCATAGGGGCTTTTTGGAATAGGGGCTTTCCCGCGGATAGAGGTCATGACACCGTCTACAATCGTATCTACTTCCTTTTCCAGAGCGTAGCTCATGTGGACAGGCATGAAGACCTCTTCTGAAATAGGAGAACCAGTGGGTCCGCCCTGGACGATTGGCTTCTTCTTGTCGCCGACTTCTCTCTTGGAAACGCGGACTGCATCCCTGCCGGTCCCGAGAGTGAATTCCTTCTGGACGTTGTTGATTGCGTTCCAGATTTCATCTTCAGTGTACTTTACGATCCTGTGGGTGTCGGTACAGTAGATACCACACTCAAGAAGCATGTCAAATCCTGCCTTGAAGAGCTTTTCCATCATGTCCTTGTCTGTTGGAACAAACTCTCCCTTGAAGTCAAGCCCGTACTTCTGCTTGAGCTCCATTGCCTTCATGGGGATTTTCATAAGGTCCCAGTCGTCCTGAGTGCACTTTTCTCCTACTTTTGCCCTGTCGTAAAATTCGTAGCAATCAAATGATTTTTTGAATGTCATGTTCTTTTGCCTCCCAGGATTATTTCATAACTTCAAGGGCTATCTTTGCAGCTTCTGCAGCATTTTCTGCAGTTGCATCCGCTCCGATTTCCTCGATCCATTTCCTGGATACGGGGGCTCCTCCGAACATGCATTTTACACTGTCTTTGAGGTTTTCTTCTCTGAGTCTGTCCATGAGATCTTTCTGGCCGAGCATGGAGGTGGTCATGAGGGCTGAGCCAACAAGCAGGACCTTTTGTCCTTTGTGTTTTGCAGCCTCTTCAACAACGGTTTCATTAAGGACATCGGTTCCGAGGTCAAGGATCTCAAATCCGTTTGCTCCGAGCATGGTGGAAACAAGGCGGTGCCCGATGTCGTGGATGTCTCCTTCTGCAACAAAGGTGATTGCAAGTCCTATTTCTTCTCCTTCTATTTTGTTCTTTTCAAGTTCGGGAGTAAGGATTTCCATTGCAACGCTCATTGCTTTTGCAGACATCATGATCTGGGGTAGGTAAATCTCGGCGGCTTCGAACTTGTCCCCGATAATCTTCATTCCAACGGAAAGGCCCTTTGTGATAATGTCAATTGCGGGAATTCCTGCAGCCAGGGCTTCCTGGGTTAACTGTGCAATGCCTGCGACGTTCTGGTTAACTATCGCGTCGCGTAACTTATCAAAAATCTCTTGGTTTGCCATTTTTGTTTAAACCTCCATTTCAGTCGAAACTGGTTGTTCTGCGCAGTATCGTTGGACAATACAATGCGTATGGAGTTTCAATAGACAACGAATCTTGCAAAGGTTTATCGCTCAATTATGCCCAAGCTCCGCTAGATGAAAAAAAACATTTGCATGGGGTTCTTATTTATGGCGCAAATCCCTTTTGCCTGATTTCCAGTCATTAGACATGAGGGAATGCCTCCGCAGGATCTTTAATTATCTATAATCGAAAATTATTCACTGCCATTTGCCATTGTTCACCCGAAAGAGATTCGGATTTCTTTGTGAATAATTTCTTTTCTCCTGATACTGTATCATGATACAGTATCATATTTGTATATGCCCTGAAATATTATAACCTAACCGGGAGGGTTTTTTCTATAAAGATAGGTACTGACTCGTCATCTATGCACTTGAAAAGCAAATGAGTTTTGACAGGCTTAATGGATAATGCTCAAGCCATGAGAATTTTTAATCATATTGAAACTTGGACTCAGTTCCAAAATCTAGTGCATAGTTTCTAATATAAATCTATAAAATAATTATCTTAATTATTCAATAAACTACCTTTTAACTACCTTATGCCTCGTATGAGCCGTCGCTTCAAATTATCATTCACTCAAAAAGATTTAGACTATCTTATCAAGCTCAGCCACTCTAGAAATCAAGCAGTAAGCATTGTCGAAAGATCTAAAATCATACTTTCATACTTTTAAGCTATCATGGAAAAAAACGACACTGAGATATCCAGAGAGTTAAAAGTAGATTACAAAACTGTAAGAAAATGGATCAAAAGGGTTTTGGATCAAAAGGGTTTTAGATTTAGGGGTTAAAGAAGGTTCTATAGATAAATCCAGAAGTGGAATACCCCAAAACATTAGTCCCGAATCCGGGCTGTTTTTTTCCAAAAAAAATTAGCCAGCGAGAACTCGCTGGCTTGCCGTTTATTCAGTATAAATTCAGGCTATAACTTTCGGCTTAGAATACAAGTCCGAGGTCTTCGAGCTGCTTTCTTGCAGAGTTGTATACCTGGACGTATTCTTCAGTTGGGGTGATGGTCTTTACGTCGTAGCATTCCTGGAAGGTCTTTCCTGCCGGAGCGCTTGCGTAGTTCTTCTCATAGAGTGGCACGAGCTTGTCTAGAACCTTATTTACCTCTGAGATTTCCATTCCAGCGGTTGCCCTTGCAACTTCTCCCATCATTCTGGCTTCCATACCTGTGGTCTTGTCGGTTACGACACCTTTTGCAGCTGCGACACCTGATAGGATTTCGCGTCCTGATGCGGTGTCAGTAATGGACTGAGCAGAGGCTTCGAGTAGGCACATTTCGGTACATGGTCCTGCACATGGGTAATACTGATTACCTGAGAGCATATTTGTGAACTCGGAAATGGTTGCACATGCCCAGCCTGCAATAGTAAGAGTTTCCCTTGTGTTGGTGGAGCCCCAGCGGATGTGGACAGGACCGTCAAGGTGCCAGCTTGCATTGCTCATGACAAAGGCATTGATGTGGGTTGCAACGTCGACTATTGTGGTTTCTTCAATCCCGCCTGCATATCCTCCGAAGATAGGCATCTGCTCATCCATGATGATATCACTGTTTGCATTGTAGTGGGCAATTACAGAGATTGCATCAAGGTCGATCTTGAGTTCGTTGAGCTGTGAGACTTCGTGGCTATCCGAGCTTATCTGACCACCAACGCAGTCAGAGGATATATTTCCCTGAGCAGACAGGGAAGTCTCCGGGCCCTATATGCCCATTCCCGGGCGGCCTGCCATTGCGCATGCCTGTTTTATGAGCCTGGTTTCCGTCTTTGCTGCCAGGATTTCATAGGGGCTTTTTGGAATAGGGGCTTTCCCGCGGATAGAGGTCATGACACCGTCTACAATCGTATCTACTTCCTTTTCCAGAGCGTAGCTCATGTGGACAGGCATGAAGACCTCTTCTGAAATAGGAGAACCAGTGGGTCCGCCCTGGACGATTGGCTTCTTCTTGTCGCCGACTTCTCTCTTGGAAACGCGGACTGCATCCCTGCCGGTCCCGAGAGTGAATTCCTTCTGGACGTTGTTGATTGCGTTCCAGATTTCATCTTCAGTGTACTTTACGATCCTGTGGGTGTCGGTACAGTAGATACCACACTCAAGAAGCATGTCAAATCCTGCCTTGAAGAGCTTTTCCATCATGTCCTTGTCTGTTGGAACAAACTCTCCCTTGAAGTCAAGCCCGTACTTCTGCTTGAGCTCCATTGCCTTCATGGGGATTTTCATAAGGTCCCAGTCGTCCTGAGTGCACTTTTCTCCTACTTTTGCCCTGTCGTAAAATTCGTAGCAATCAAATGATTTTCTGAACGTCATGTTCTTTTGCCTCCCAGGATTATTTCATTACATCAAGTGCAACTTTTGCAGCTTCTGCAGCGTTTTCTGCGGTTGCATCCGCTCCGATCTCCTCGATCCACTTCATGGATACGGGGGCTCCTCCGAACATGCATTTTACGTTGTCCCTGAGGTTTTCTTCCCTGAGCCTGTCCATGAGGTCTTTCTGGCCGAGCATGGAGGTGGTCATGAGGGCTGAGCCGACAAGGATAACCTTTTGTCCTTTGTGTTTTGCAGCCTCTTCTACAACGGTTTCATTAAGGACATCGGTTCCGAGGTCAAGGATCTCAAATCCATTTGCTCCGAGCATGGTGGAAACAAGGCGGTGTCCGATGTCGTGGATATCTCCCTCTGCAACGAAGGTGATTGCAAGTCCGGTTTCCTCTCCTTCTTTTCTGTTCTTTTCAAGTTCGGGGGTAAGGACTTCCATTGCATTGTTCATTGCTTTTGCAGACATCATAATCTGGGGCAGGAAAATCTCGGCGGCTTCGAATTTGTCCCCCACAACCTTCATTCCAACGGAAAGACCCTTTGTAATAATGTCAATTGCGGAAATTCCTGCATCCAGGGCTTCCCTGGCTAACTGTGCAGTGCCTGCGATGTTCTGGTTAACTATCGCATCGCGTAACTTATCAAAAATCTCTTGGTTCGCCATTTTTGTAAAACCTCCATTGAGCTCGCTGTTCTATGCGGTATCGTTGGGGTACAATGTTGACAATAATAGACAACGGTCCTTCGTAAAGGTTTAAAGCTTGAATCCAGGCTCCGCCAGCCATTAAGCGTTGCATGGGGTTATCACTATATCGCAAGTCCCTGCTGCCTCTTATTTAGCCATTAGGCGTGAGGGATGTCTTTGCGGTATTTTCTTAATTGCCTATTACTGGAATTATTCACTTACATTTGCCATTTTGCCCAAATAGAGTTTGGGGCTCTTTGTGAATAATTTCATTTCTCGTTACATTGTAGCCGGGGAATTTTGCTGGAGACTGTAAATTTGTTATTTTCCCAGTCGAAGTAGCAATTTATATCCCAAATTCTCCAACAGTATACCTGCTGGAACTGCTGGAATTGTCCTGAATATCAGATTCGAATTCCTCAAATTAAATATGGAAATTCTCCTATATAAATAAACACTATATTTCTTTATAATATATTATTGCAGAAAATTTTATGCGCGACTTTTTTTAGGCTCCGCCTCCTGAAATTCAGATCATTTCTCACTTTTTTCTACTGATGGCCCCCTCTTATGGCAATTAATCCAAAATTATAAATATAAGTTATAGTACTTTTTCTGACTTACACTTAATATATGACCTCTTCGGCTTCAAAGTATATTTATTATATTTTCTCTTATAATAGAAAATTTTAAATATTAGATTTACCTTTCGCAAAACACACCCGTTGTTTGAAAAATCGGGGTCCAGCAGAATCGGCATAATCAGAAAAAGTTGTTTTTCAGGCTGAACTTTCAGTGAGAATCTTAAAAAGAGAAACCGGTTTGAATACCGGTACTTTAGTTTTCTATTGTTATTTTGTTGTTTTTCAGTCTGGTAATTTTGTCTGCACTCCGTTTAATACCTGTGGTTTTTAGCACATTCAACCATTTTCTGGAGACAGGCAGTAGGGGTCATGCTTACAATCCCACATCCCGGTGCGAGTAGTCCAACTCCGGCATCAAGTACCTTCTTTGATGCTGCTGCGACGTCTTCGGGGGTTCCATTCCAGAGTACGGCTACCGGGTCGAGGTTTCCGATGATGAGTGTGTTTTCCACATTACCTTTTGCGGTTGCGATGTCAACTCTCTGGTCAACACTGATCCCTTCAACCCCGGTCTTTTCCATGATCGAAAGACCTTTGGTGGTGTTTCCGCAGATGTGGAGGACTGTAGCTATGTCGAGTTCCTTCATTGCATCAACGATCTTTTTCTGGTAGGGGAGAGCGTACTTTTCGTAGAATTCCCCGCCGATGAGTTCGTAGCTTGCTGTGGGGTCGATGATTGCAAGGGTATCCATTCCATTTTCAGCCATTGCTTTTGCGTATGCTATATTGAAGTCCGAGCAGAAGTCAAGGAGTGCAGGGACGACGTCTTCGCCGGTGAAAAGGTTTCCGAACCAGGCGTCCCCATTGAGGTGCTGGGCAAGGGAGAAGGGGCCGATCATAGAACCGATAATTGGGAGTTCTTTTCCGTGTTTTTCGGAAAGAATCTTGACGGCTTCGAGTACCTGTCCAATTCTGCCTTCATTCAGTTTGTAGTCCCTGAGCTTGTCCAGGTCTTCCAGGTTCTTGACAACGTGCTTGATCACAGACGGCTGCTGCTTCAGGTCGCCAGCCTTTATCCCGCAGCCAAAAAGTTCTGCTTCGGCTGTGATGTCAAAGGGGACTCTCACAGCTTCAAAGCCTATTACTGTGTGTCCTGCTTCTGCAAGGGTTGCCATTTTTGTTGCGTCGGCATGGGCTTCGGGCCAGAAGGCTCCGCAGGCTTCCATCTGTTCAACAGTTGCTGTCTGGGTGAAACAGACTGCGGGCATTCTGTCCACTGGCTGTTTCCTTAATGCACGGTATAATCTTTCTTTTGGTGTGTATTCTGTCATCTATAATCCCTCTCTATGTTATATAGACAGCGTTAATTATCAAAAAATCTACTATATATAAATATGTATTATTATTCATTAATTAAATTCTATATTATAAAAATTTATCAATTAAACCGTTTATACTAGTTGGAAATTCTCTCAAAACAACTAAATTTGTTTTATATGCCTGTTTATGGGGAAACTTTAATCTATTATAAAGAGATCCATGGATTTAATTAAGGTTAACTTCTTTAAAGTATAGTCAGGTTTAAAATCCCTTCACCAATATCAGGTGAAGAGATGAATCACAGAAAACCGGAAATACGCGGAAAAGCTGTACCAGTGTCTTTTTAAGTCCTCTCGAGAAAAACTACTGCTATAACTCCCAAATTAGTTTTCTTGAGCGAAGCGAAAAGGACCGCGTACTGTTGCACTTTCAGTGCAACTTCCAGAAAATCTCCGATTTCCTGAGATCCCGAAGCGCAATTTGGGTGGGACAGGAATAACTTATATATTAACTTATATATTGAATAAGTTATCAAAATATTATATTCCCTTTCCTGTACTGGATTAGAACAAGCTACTCATCATATTCCATTCTTTTATGGGGCTATCCATGGTGCCAGGAGACCCCTGATAATGCATACTCCCGGAGGATCTATAAAATGTACGGAATAGCACTTGATCTGGGTACCAGCGGTTTTAGAGCCCAGTTTATTGATCTTGAAACGAATGAAACTTTAAAAACAGTCATAACCATGGGTCATCCTCTCCCCGGAGGAAATGTCATGGATCACCTGGATTTTGCAATCACAACAGGTGAGGATGTGGCTCATGGAGTAATTATCGAAACTATCAGGAGAATGTTCCTGAAATTCGATGCAGACCTTTCTAAAGTAGAAAGACTTGCAGTCTGCGGAAACCCTATCCAGCTTTCCCTTTTCCAGAACATAGAAATCAGGGATCTGGCATACGCAGGGGAAAACAAGCAGAAAATGCTCGGAGTCCAGGATGTAAAAAGAGATGCCCGTGTGTTTCCAGCCTCAGAGCTTTTCGGGGATACGGACCTGCCTAACTGTGAAGTTATCGTGCCCCCCGCAATCAGGCATGAGATCGGAGCAGACGCCCTTGCCATGATGCTGGAAACTGATTTCCTTAGCCAGACCGAACCTGCACTTGTTACCGATTACGGGACAAACGCCGAAATGGCCCTGAAGGTTGGGGACAGGATTATCACGGCAAGTGCTGCCGCAGGCCCTGCGATTGAAGGGCAGGGCATAAGTTCCGGCATGCTTGCAAGCCCCGGGGCTATCTGTGACGTGAAACCCGAGGGCGAATACTGGAAAATTATAGTCCTTGATAAGGAGATGGAAAAGCAGGATGCCTACCTTATCCATCCGGTCACAGGCGAGATTAAGGAGTCCTATGGTGGGGAAACCGTGGGCATCACAGGTACCGGGGTAATCTCGGCTTTTTCCCTGGCCATGAGAAGCGGGCTGATAACTAAATCTCCGAAACTTCCCAATGGGAAGCTGATTCTTGGCCCTGGAATTGAAATCACTGAAAAAGATGTGGAAGAAGCCGGAAAGGCCATAGGGGCGATCCGTGCAGCTCACATGACTCTCATTGTGGAGTCCGGAATAAAGTATGAAGACCTTGAGTATGCATACATGTCAGGGGCTTCCGGAGCCTATGTAGACGCTGAAGCTTCCCGCAGGCTCGGGGCCACCCCGGGTTATGCCAAAAAAATTGTCCAGTTCGGAAACACCTCTCTTGCTCTTGCACGGGAACTTGTTCTGAACAGGTCCAGGCTGGAGGATGTTATCGAGATTGCAAAAAGAATTACTGCCGATCACCTCATGATGGCGACCAGCGAGACCTTCAATAACTTCTATCTCTGCGAACTCTCCTACTGGACCATGGGAATGCCGCTTGAAATGTACGACCAGATGCTTGAACTCTACGGGTTGCCCAAACTCCCGAAAACCCTGGAACACGCCATTATCGAAAAGCGAGTCAGCAAGGATATAGAACATGTCGGAGTTGGCGGGCTTGCCATCCTCAAAGAAATAGGCATAATCCTCGAAGTCCCTGTGGATAAGTGCATCTACTGCCTGAAATGCGTAGAAGAATGCCCTGAAGACGCCCTCGAAATCGTCGAAACCGATGGCAAAATGATCGCAAAATACGACAGCCAGAAATGCCTCGGCACAAGCTGCCGCCGTTGTGTGAGCATCTGCCCTGAAGAGGCCATCGACATCACCAAACTCCGCATCACCGGCGCAAAATAAGATTCGTGGGGTCTATTTTCCCACTCTCTTTTCCTTTACTGACTCTTTACCTGCGTAATAATTCCTGTGTAATAATTTCGTCCGCTTGAGCGTAGCGAAACGGACCCCGTGCTCCCGAAGCGGAATTCGGGTGTGTGAGCATCTGCCCTGAAGAGGCCATCGACATCACCAAACTCCGCATCACCGGCGCAAAATAAAATTCGTGGGAACTATTTTCCCACTCTTTTCCTTTACTGACCCTTCCCCTGCGTAATAATTTCTTCCTCTTGAGCGCAGCGAAAAGGACCGCGGGCTCCCGACTCGCAATTCGGGAGACGCAATCCAGGTGTTGCAGGGGGCGCTTAGAGAATCGAATACAGCATTGATGCCGTCCCTATCCCGAGAGGTTCCATTACAAGTTCAACTCCGTACTTCTTTTGAAGCTCGTTGGAAATAGCACAGGGGATTCCGGGGGTGGAAATTACGCAGTTTTCTGAAATCACGGATTCGGGGACCGTGTCCGCACAGGGGGTAGCCTCGAAAATAATGGAGAATTTTCTGGGGTTGTTGGGGTCGAAAGGAGTAATCCCGAGGCTGGATGCGGTTTTCTCGAGGATTGTGCTGTCAGCATCATATCCGTAGACCCTGAAGCCTTTATGTACGAAGTGCGCTACTCCCGGAAAGCCCACCTTTCCCAGGCCAACAGCAAGCACATCCTTTGAATCGGCTTTCAGGTATCTGGAGGCTATTTCCGCATAAATTATGCCTGTACAGGGCTGGTTGTTGGCTATTTTTCCGTTTTTGAGGTTATGGGCAAGGAAGGTATTGTCGTCCGCCATAAGGATAATTTGCGCTCCGTTCCTTACTGCCTCGTAGTACCCGCTCACGTCAGGAATATCCGTAACAAAACTGTCAAATCCGAAATATTCTGTAATTGCATGCAGGGATTCCGAGAAGTTTCCTATGATCCCGTTTCCCGAGGTCACAGGTACAATGCCTATTTTTTCACAGCATGGGGTTGTGCCGTAGAAGTCTTTGCAGACTCCTTTTATATCAAGCCCTGTAACTCTCCGGACAGCAGAATCAGCTTCATGAAGCTGTCTGTTAATGTTTTCCAGGTCTTCTGGGGTTAAAAGTGCCATTTTTTATCTCCTTACTCTGTTTTAAATATATTCTTATTTTGAGCAAATCCTTGCCGTTTTACACGACCGCTCCGAAGCGATCTCTCAGAATCGAAAGTCCTGTTCTCTTTTTTGTTTCGGCTTCTTCCCTATCTTTGCCCCAGAAGATCAGGGTGAATACAGGGTCTTCTCCTTTGCACAGGAATATCTCAATGCCAGGCTCTTCATAATATTTTCCGTAATCATTCCCCATGGAAAGTATCTGTTCTCCCACAGGGAGAAGGGCTCCACTTTCTGCAAGCATGAGGTGTTCGTAAATGCAGTATCTGTCTTCAGGAAGGGTTTTGGTCTCTTCAACTCCCTCTGTGAAGGCGCAGAATAAGAGTTCAATGAGGTTAATTCCTGAAGAATAATAAGCCGCAGTTGGAGTCTGGCTCGGGAAGCGGGCATCGATTTCGATTACTTTTAATCCCTGGGGGCCGGAGATTGCTTCCACATCCATAATCCCTTTTAAGGGCAGGTTTGCTGCAAGGGAATAGGATATCTCCCTGAAAGAAGGGTCCGGAGGAAGAGGAGTTACCATATGACAGTCATAGGTTTTGTCAATATGTACAAGGGTTTCCTTTACCACTGCAAAATGGGTCCCGTCTCCTATAACTTCAAGAGAAATCACGTCTCCTTCTACATACTCTTCTATCAGCATGCCCGGTTTAAGCTCTCCAAGTTCCTCTTTGTCATAAATTATCCTGGCTTCTACACTGCTGCTTTCACAGGGGGGTTTTACAAAATAAGGGGGTTCAGATGGTTTGTCCTGTGGGGTCGGGACTCCTATGGACGCAAAGTATTCTTTTGATTTTTTCTTATCCCTGCTGATCCAGTAAGCCTCAAAATCAAAGAGTACCGGGCAGGAGAAATTCTCTTTTATGGAACTCAGGAACTCTATACATTCAAGGTTTTCATTTACCGGCAATATGGCGTCAGCATTTTTTGAGATCTCTAGAAGTTTTTCCGGTTCGTTTATTACGTTAAAACAGTGAAACTCATCAGCGTAATTTCTTATAAGGGCCTGTGGATTTTTATCTATAACAACCACTTTCATTCCGGCTTTCTTAGACAGATAAGCAGCTTCAAAGCCCTGGAGTTTCCCGCCTATAAGGCATATGGTTCTCAAGCTAGCACCCCAGGACAGCCTCAAATTCCGCCTGTCGGGCAGGTTCCATACCCATACTTTCAAGTCTTTTGATTACACTTCTTATATCCCTGTCCCTTTCTTCAAGGCCGCGGTCATAGTTGGCAACACCTTCTAACTTTGAATCCGAGGGAAGGATGGAGGTAACAATGTTTGCACCCGCATTTAAGCGGTGCACCATGCCGTCGATACCTTCCAGGTCAAGGGAAGCCGGGACCAGACATTTCGGGAACATGAGCCTGAGAATTGCAATTATTTTTAGTTCCGAAAGGTTTGAGCTCTCTTTGAAACTTTCAAGCGGAGTTCCTTCCTGGGGCAGGAATGTCATAACTCTGACCATATCGGGGTCGTTTGCTTTCATTCCCCGCAAGGACTTAATTGTCGATTCAATGTCGTTTCCAACTCCTGTGAGAATCCCATCTTCTACACAGTACCCCTGTTCCTTTGCAAAATGGCGGGCGTTATACCTCCCTTCGAAGGACTGTCCTACCCGAAGTTTTTTATAAAGTTCCAGGTCATAGGTTTCCTGGTACAGGGCGAAGAAATTTGCTCCTTTTTCCCTGGCTTTGAGAAGGGTGGAATTATCTATCACTCCCGGAGAAATCATAATGGGAAGCCCAAGTTCATCCTTCACTATTCTGACAAGTTCCACGAAGCGGTCAGGCTCATCATAGTAATACGGGTCTTCTCCCATGGTCAGGTCAATCATGTGAAAACCTGCTCCTTTTAAGGTTTTGCAGGTCTCTTTGATTTCTTCTTTGGTCAGGCGGTAGCGTTTGATCTCGTTTTTACAGTTATAATAACAAAAAGCGCACTGATTCTTACAGTAAGTGGAGAAATAGATAAAGCAGTTAAGAAACACCCTGTTGCCGAAATAATAGTTTCTGACCTTTCGGGCTACATAGTACAGCTTTTCCAGCTCTTCATCGGATTCAAGGGAGAGCAGAGCCCTCAGATCGTCGTCAGATAAGTTAAAGCCGTCAATGATTTTTTCCCCGAAACTGTCAAGTTCGTTGGTTGCCATTTTTTGGATCAAAATTTCACCCTCTTATAGGTTTGCAGACATTCTTTCAGATCTTTTTAATTTCAGGTCCTTTCAGACCAGTTTGCCATTTTAAGATCTGTTTCCGTTTTGAGTCTCATTTGCTTCTCTAATATCTTCCCCGACATTTTTCGGGTCTTTATCTGCGTTTATGGAATCACAGGTCACAGGTTGGTGGAAATCCCGTTGTAGTATGATTCGGATCTTGAAGCTCTTTTAATATTCTTGAAATTGTGCATAACCTTCAACAGGCGTTCGAGCCCGAAACCTGCCCCTATCCAGGGCTTGTTTATTCCCCAGTCCCGGTCCATGGGCACGGGCCCGACAACTGCTGAGGAAAGTTCCAGGTCTCCGTGCATGACATCAAGGGTATCCCCGTAGACCATACAGGAGTCTCCTACAATTTCGAAGTCGATCCCCAGGTAGTCCAGGAAATCTTTAATTATGGCTTCAAGGTTTTCGCGCGTGCAGCCTGACCCCATCTGGCAGAAATTCAGCATGGTAAACTCTTCCAGGTGTTCTTTGCCGTCAGACTCTTTCCTGTAACAGGGCCCGATCTCGAAGATTTTTATCGGGTCAGGCAGGGCTCTATTAAGCTTGCGCAGGTAGTTGTAGAGATTCGGAGCAAGCATGGGCCTTAAGCAGAAGTTATTATCAACCCTGAAGATCTGCTTTGAGAGTTCCTTATCGTTATCAATGCCCATCCTTTCAATATACTCCATAGGGATCAGAATCGGGGACTTTATCTCCAGAAAACCCCGATCAACAAAAAATTTCGTAATCTCGCGTTCGAGTTTTCCCAGGTAATGTTCCCTTTCTTCGGCATAGATCTGCTTCAGGTCCTTTCTTCTCCTGGACAGCAGTTCGGACTCAAGTTTCCTGAAGGGCGTTCCGGAATCCAGGGAAATCTCATCCTTCGGGCTTAACAGACCTTGAAGCCTGTCAATCTGGCTCTTTGTAAGTGCAGGAGCACTCGCCTGAACAGGGATGGTCTGGGAAGCCGCCGGAGATGTAGTTGATTTTGTTGTTCCCTGTGCTGATGTAGATGCAGGCATTGCCGAAGTGGAGATTGTTGTTGATGCAGAAGCTGGTGCTGTTGTAGAAGCTGGTGCAGGTGCTGTTGTAGAAGCTGGCGCAGGTGCTGTTGTAGAAGTTGATGCAGGTGCTGTTGTTGATGCAGAAATTGGTGTAGTGGGTGCAGGTTGAGACTCAGAAGGCAGAGTCTGTACCGGTGCCGTATTTTCAAGTGGTTTTGGGGTTCTTGCAACTGATTTTGGCATTACTTTTCTTATTTTTGGAGCAGAAACTACCGTGACTTTCGCGTTGCTTTTGTCTTCGTTTGTTCTTGTGAGGAACTTGTTTAGGTCCTCATCTGAAACCCTGCAGTGTTTGCAGATCTTCCTGTACTTATGGTGCCTCAGGGCCCGTGCTGTCCTGCAGCTCCGGGAATTGTTCACAACAAGCCGTTCTCCACATTCCATTTCGATGTAGATTTTTCTTTTTGATACCTCATGATGCCTGATTTTGTGAAGCTTTCCGGTCCTGGACATCCAGAGCCCTGTAGCAGATATCAGAGTGTTTAGTGGTTTTTTATCCATAGTGTTACCCTCGGTGAACTAAAACCCGGATAATTTCCAAGAACAGTATTCAGAACCCCGGCTTACAGAACATAAGCGTGGAGCCAGCAATTGCTGACAGCTACCCCGGAAAAGAGATCGATAATCCCAGGCAATAGAATAGTTTATAGACTCTGGAAAGAGTTTCCTGATTCTATAAAAATTTCAGTGGAATGTTATGCAAGTGCCATTCCGGGATTCAGAAACGTGGCGGAAACCCCGGGAATCTAACCCGGCTGAACGGATTTAGAGTCCATTCGATCTACATGATCAGGTTTCCTCCTAGACAAAATAGATTAAAATTTTATTTGTTGTTTTTTTTCTATAGCGATCTTAATTAATGAATAAAATAATATTCTTTAATATATATGTTTATTGGTGAATACCTGGCCAGATTCGAGTTCTTATTTATATTTTTGGGAAAATCGCATCTTATAGGCAGGTCCTGATAAAATACGGAGAAGAAAATAAGTCCTATATAAAAATCCGGATGAAAGGGACGGAGAAAAATCTCCGAATAAAAAAGAAATTGGCTAAAGAAATGAATTTAATTTTTCCCGTTCAGGATAGTTCATATATCCCGAGTGTGCTCAGAGCCAGAGCAGTTGCATTTATGTCGTCTACTTTGTTTCCCCAGGCTCCGCTTTCACGGACTTTTCCAAGGAGCCAGTCTATAGAATCTCCCACTTCTTTTTTGAATCCTGCAAGGAGAAGAGCCTGGATTGCCAGGTTGCTTGTGGAAATATGCTCCCATCCTCCGTCCTGTCCTTTTTTTGAAAGGACCCACTCAGCCCTTTCCCGGATAAAAACCTCAAAATCCCTGTTTCCTGTCAGGTTTTCCTGTTTTTTGAGGGCTGTGATTATAAGGGAAGTAGTACCAACCTGTTCCCAGGCAGGACCGTAGTTTTCATATAACCAGTTACATCCTTCCCTGTCAGAAACTTCCATATCAGCAAGAGCCCCAAGACTATAGGCAGTATCATAAACGTCTTCGTTCCATGAGCCTTCTTTTTTCATGGAGAACAGCCACCTCTCCGGTGCCTTGAATATAATTCCTTCAGTCGAAAGGGCTGAACAGGCTCTTGCCGTATCTCTAATTGAGGAGTTCCAGCATTCACCTTCTTTTTTACGGATTAGACGGGTAATATAGGGGTTCGGGAGTTCCCATAAAGCATGAGCCGATACTGTACTTGCAAGTTCTTTTACGGATTGAATCTGCTGGGTGGAGAGCCATTCGAAGCCTTTTTTCACGATATCGAATTCCAGGTTGCTTAACATTTAACGGTGCTTTTCAGGCTTCATATATTAATACCTGACCTCACGATTTTTTTATCCTGTACCTGACCTATTTTTTTGGGAGAAAGTATTTAGGGTAAATTATATGTAGGACATTTTGCATAATAATGCATAATAGTACGTCCATAGTACGTCCAAGGAAATGAAAAATAGTGAATTTTAAACATCATTTGAGGCATTTCAAACCTGAATATTTAGAAGAGGGTTCATTTGTGGAAATAGTCCTTACAGTTGACGAATTTGAAGCCATAAGGTTCAGTTTTCTGGGAAATTTATCTCATATTTGAAGGAGGGGATTACAGGATGCCAGGCGGAAATGGTAGTGGTCCGGTGGGTAAAAGCCGGGAAGGCAGAGGACAATGCAGAAGCAGAGGAGGAACTGGTGGTCCGGAAGGGACATGCATATGCCCTGAATGCGGATACGAAGTACCCCACAAGACAGGAGTTCCCTGTATTGAAATTAAATGTGAAAAGTGTGGGACCCCAATGGTCAGGAAGTGACTGTTAACCCGGATGATCCCAGATTATATGGGTTTGAAAACTCCCATGAAGTGTGAGCTGATACTATACTTGCAAGTTTCTTTTTCGACTCTTGCAAGTTTTTTTTCGATTCGATTTTTGGAATGTTATTTTAGGGCAAGAGCCTGTACGAATGCAAAACTATTTATGTTTTGCATTATTATGCATAATTATGCGTCCTAGAAAAAGAAGGATGGTGGATTTCGAACATTCGGCAAGGCAGTTCAGGCCTTTGAGTTCTGAAGGCGAAATTTCTGAAGAAATCCTGCTGACAATCGACGAACTCGAGGCCATGAGGCTCAGCTTTCTGGAAAACCTTTCCCAGGGCGAGGCTGCGGTCCGTATGGAGGTCCACCAGTCTACCTTTCAGAGGGCTCTGAAAAAAGCACTTGAAAAAGTAACTGAAGCGCTTGTTTATGGAAAAGCAATAAGAATTGAAGGAGGAGATTACAGGATGCCAAGAGGAGACGGAACAGGTCCTTCAGGCCAGGGTCCGGTTGGTGGCGGAAGAAGCCGCGGACAGGGCAGAGGCCAGGGCGGACGGTTCGGCGGACCTGATGGAAACTGTGTATGTACTGCCTGCGGGCATGAAACTCCCCATACTCCGGGAGTCTCCTGCAGCCAGGTGAAGTGTGAGAAATGTGGAAGCCCTATGGTCAGGAAATGAGTTAAAGGGCGCTCGAAAAAAAAAGTGGGAGGGAGGTACAATCAGTGCTCCTTTGCTACTCCATTCCACAACTGAATAAAACAATTCATGTTAAATTAAAACATACAATGAAGGAAGTTGGAAACAATGCCATATGGAGATAGAACAGGTCCGATGGGCCAGGGATCAAAGACAGGACGGACCATGGGTTACTGCTCGGGCAGTGACAGCCCGGGTTATATGACCGGAGGTCCGGCGGGCGCATTCCGGGGCGCTGGCGGTGGAGCCGGGCGCGGTATGGGTCGAGGTGCAGGCCGCGGAGCCTGTAGGGGTTTCAGGTGCAGGAAAACCCCTGGTTTTGGAAGAGGCGGAGGATTTGTTGCCCGGGGTGAATACCCTGGATATTACTACCCCGGATATTACTACCCTGCACCTTCTCAGTCACAGATCGGATCTGAAGCTGATTCCCTTGAAAACCGAATAAAGCTCCTGAAACAGGAACTTGAAACCCTTGATGGGAAACTTAAAACACTCAAGCTGCAGGAAAGCAGTGTAGAAGAATGAGAATGTTGTAGAAGGACGAGAATGTTGTAGAAGAATGAGAATGTTGTAGAAGAACGAGAATGTAATAGAGAACGTCGGAAAAGTCGATAATTGCCAAAATTTTGGCACATTTAAATACTGACAATAGATTCCAAAAGGTCTCATGATCCATATCTTTTGATTGGATTTTTAGGCACTGTGTGAATTTAGGTGTAAACTTCTGACTTTTCCAGCGCTCTCAATATAAAGGAGTTGAAAGCAAATGCCAAATGGAAATAGGACCGGGCCAACGGGCAATGGGTCAAAGACAGGAAGGAACCTGGGTTATTGTACGGGTAATGATTCTCCTGGTTACACAAAAGGAGTTCCCTCAGGGGCAGGAAGGAGATTTGGAGGACAGAAATCTGGAGGACGCAAATCCGGATCTGGAAGTGGCCGTGGGATGGGGTGTGCCGGTAAGGGCAGGGGTTACAGGTGCAGGAGTGCCCCCGAGGTCGTGAATGCCAGGGAGTCTGCTGTTCTGGATACATATCCTGAATACTATTACGCCGCCCCTTCTCAGTCACAGGCCGTGTATGAAGCCGATTTACTTGAAAACCGGATAAATCTCCTTAAACAGGAACTTAAATCCCTTTCTTGGAAATTTAAGGCTCTTCTGCCAGGGAAGCAGTGAAGAATGATTATAAGGACAGAATCTGGTGGATTTTTCACTTTTTTCTTCTCTTATTGTTCAAAAAGGAAGAGTTAAAAAATGAATTCAAGAATCGTTTACGGACCACTTCTTTCAAGAAGGCTTGGAAGATCTCTAGGAGTAGATGTAATAAAGAATGCAGGATCTAAAAAGAACTGCAACTACGACTGTATCTACTGTCAGCTAGGGCATGTTGAGTCAAAACTCAAAAGTCCTGAAGATGTGAAGGAAGCAGTGACTCCGGAAGAAGTCTCTGAGAGCTTCCAGAAGTTCAATAAAGATATCGAAAACCTGGACTATATCACATTTTCCGGAACATGTGAACCTTCTCTGAACCTCTCTCTGGGGGAGATGGTCCAGGTTATCAAGAAAATAAGTGGGGTTCCTGTCTGTATAATAACGAATTCTTCTCTTGTGGGAAGAGAGGATGTTCGGAAGAACCTGGCTCAGGCGGATCTGGTTGTTGCAACCCTGGTTTCCGGAAATGAAAATACCTGGAGAAGGATACACAGACCTGCTCCCGGCATAGCCCTGCAGGAAATAATCGAAGGTCTGCGGGAACTTGCGAAAGCCGGGGCCGGAAAAAGGCTGGCACTTGAGGTCATGTTTCTCGAAAGCGAAACAGGTGAGCCTTTGAATAGTACTGATGAAGAGGTCGAAAAACTGGTACAAACAATCAGGTATATATGCCCTGATGAGATCGAGGTTCTGACAGTCAGCCGTCCTCCTGCAGAAAAATGGGTGAAGCCAGTCTCTGAGGAGAGGTTGAAGGAAATTACTCAGCGCTTTGTTTCAGAGTTTGGAGACGAAAAAGTAAGGCTGGTTTTAAAGGGGAAAAATAAGAGGGGAAAGGTTTTACACCGAGACTTGGAGGAGGAAGTTTATGCACTTCTTCTTAGAAGACCCTGTACCTTCGAACAGACATGGCAGGGTCTGAGCATGGGTCCTGGACGCCTTTCTCCTGTCCTCGAAAAGTTGCTTGGTGAAGGCAAAATAGAGAAAATAGAGTCGGAAACCGGGGAGTATTATAGGGCAAAATAAGTTCCAGTAAAATAAGTTACGGGGCAAAATAAGTTCCAGTAAAATAAGTTACGGGTAAAGTGGAATATGGAAGTATGGATAAAAGAAAAATGCAATTGGCTGCGGGAAAATATATCGCAGCCATCGGAATCGAAACCGTTGTCAAGGTTCTCTGAGGATGAGGAATGTCTCTGACTATTTTATGTTAACCTTTGATATCTTTCAGATTTTCTTAAGTTTTTCTCCTGCTTTTTTACTCCTGTTTTTGCTTTCAGATACTTTCTTCCTCATCCTTAGGAGGGAGCCTCTTTGCCAGTTCAGCATCAAGTGCAGACAGAGCCTCTTTGTTTTCCCCGGCAATTTTCAATTTATCAATAATCTCTTTGTCGTTTTCTTCCTCTTCTACCTGCTCTTCGACATACCACTGAAGGAAGGAAGCCGTAGTTTCATCTTTTTCTGAACGGGCAAGGTCCACCAGGTCGTTAATTGAGCGGGTAATGAACTGTTCGTGCTGCAGGGTCTTTCTGAACATCTCTATCGGTGTGCCGAACTCCACAGGCGGCTCTTTGATTTCCTTTAACCTGACCTTTCCTCCCTGCCTGTTGATGTAATCAAAGATCTTCATCCCATGGATGGTTTCTTCCTTGACCTGTACCTTAAACCAGTGGGTAAACCCGGACAATCCTATGGACGAGCTGTATGCCCCCATTGAAAGGTAAAGGTAAGAAGAGTACAGTTCCCTGTTAATCTGTTCATTCAGTGCTTTTTCCATTTTTTCGTTCAGCATTATTTTCCCCTCACTTTGTTGAATCCGATCTAATTTTTTCCGCAAAATACCTATTTTACTGTCCCTTCTCGCGTACAACAAGTACCGGGACTTTTGCGCTCCTGACTACCTTTTCAGATACGCTGCCTATCAGGAAGCGTTCTATTCCACTTTTTCCAAGTGAGCCAACAATAATCAGGTCCATTCCGTTCTTCTCTGCAAAATTGACAATTTCTTCTGCAGGATGCCCTTCGAGAAGGGTGGGTTCTACCTGCAAGCCTGTACCTGCGTTTTTTGCAGTTTTTTTCACATAAGATACGGCTTCTTCTCCAAACTCTCTGAACCGGGAATACATTGCCTCTTCCCACTTCAGATCTTCAGGAACCGAAGAATAAATTGATCTGTCGATCACGTAGACAGCATAAATTTTTGCTCCGCTCAGGCGAGCGAGCTCAATTGAGGCATCTGTAGCTTTTCTGGCACTTTCAGAGCCATCGGTTGCAATCTGTATTTTTCTATAGAGTTTGCTCTCCATTATTCAGCCCCCTGATTTTTATCCCCCATTTGAATATAATTGTGTCCATATTAATAATTTTCATCCCATTATTTCCGGGGAAAGGAAAAAGTATCCATAAAAACAAAAATTATATACTCATTAATACTATTTATGAAGAGGAGGATGTGCCTTGGGAAAACAGGGAATAAAATTAACCCAAATGTTAATTTTGATGTCTATTCTTCTCCTTTTCGCTTCAGGAAGTGGCTGCATCCGGAATTTTGAAGAGGAAAACTACTACAATATCAGGGATATGGACATCTCGGCAGATCGTGCAGGGACTTCTTTTGTAGACCTCAATATCACGACATACGTAGAAAAATACCAGGGGGATATGGAGAAAAACACCTCTCTTCTTCTGAAAGTTTACAACAGAGATAGCGGGCTGCTTGAAGTACAGGAGGAAGTACAGCTCGGGAAGCTAAAAAAAGGGGAAACAAAAGCAGTAAGCCAGAGCTTGAGCCTGCCTAAGACCGGAGGATATAATATACGTTCGGTTCTCTTCGAAGAAGATACTCAGAAGGACATCGGAGAAATCAATGTCTACAACCTGGATTTTCTGCCTGCTGACGTGCAGGATATAGGGCTTGAAATTTCCGAAATGGATTTCCGGGTCAGGAAGGTAGAAGACAAAAAAGTCTTCATTGAAAGTGATCTATATCTGACAAACGAGGGCAAAAAAACCAGTCAGGACCTCCGTATGCTTGTCAAGGTCCGGGAAATTGACGCAGGGCTCCTTGCAGATAAGGTCTGGGTCCGGACAGGAGAAATAAAGCCCGAAACAACAGTTATCCGGAGTGTCAACCTTACCATGCCGGACCAATACAACTATGTTGTCGAAGTGCTGATCTGGAACAATGATACTATTGTCAGGCGCGGAGAAGATTATATCCAGCTCAACCCGACAATTAAGATTAAAGATAAGACTTCCACGGAAACCAGGAAGATTCAGACCAGTGAATTTGAAAATGCGGATGAACCTCGAATGGTTCCTGAAGAGGACTATGCAGGAGAAGAAGCAACTCCAGGATTCAGCCTGTTCCTGTCAGCAGTCCTGCTCTGTTCGGCAGCAATTTTAAGGAGGCGGTTTGGATGAGTGAAACAGAAGAGCTCAATTCAGAGACAAAAGGGGCAAAGGGGTCAGACCTTGGGGATAACTTCAAGAAAGGAGTTTTTGTGATTGCCATGTTGCTCCTGCTTGTGGCAACTTTTCAGCTCTATTTCTCCTTAACACGAGTAATCGATATCTGGTTCGAGTATCAGTATATCCCTATTTTCAAGGCTGTGTATAATTTCATTGTCCTGTTCGTAAGCCTTTACATCATCAGGCTGTATATAGTAAAGCGCTGAGGTGTGCCTAAAAAGCTGAGATTTACCTGAAAATCTGAAAACAGTCCTGAAATATAAACTGAAGAGAAATGTATAAACTGAAGAGAAATGTATAAACTGAAGAGAAATGTATAATAGGAAATTCATTGAAGATATCTGAAAAAAACAGGGTTGAAGAGCCGAAACAGTTGATTTCGTAAGACTTTAAGTTTCAGCCTCTTCAATTAATTTTTTTACGGTTTCAAGCACAAGAATCGCGTCCTGCCTTTTTACGTCAACTTCGCTGTTAATGCAAAAATCAAGGAGTATCTTCCTTTTTTCTTCCGGTATCAGGCCTTTTTTAGCCCCTTCTTTTGTAAGTCCGAGATAGCTCCTGTCAGGGTAGTAAGTTTTGATAGCAAGGTCCAGGAGGCTATCGTGCTCTTTTTCACTTACAAGTCCGATAGTTAGAGCGGCTTTAAGGGTTTCCCGGATGTTTACCAGGGGCACGGAGATGGGCTCAAATGTATCAGGGTTGGTGCTTACAGCTACCTCGTCGTCAGACTCGATAATCCCGTCCCTGTACCATTCGTAAACCTTCCCTACGCCGATCATGCCGTGTGTGTCCAGTTCCGAAGCCCTGAGAGCCCCCATGCTGGCACCCCCCACAACTTTTACTCCTGCATTAAGGGCAGATAGGATTTCTCTGTGTCCTACTGCAGCCCGGTCAAAGAAAATCCCGTCAATGATTCCTAATACTTTATACCCCTGCTGGACAAACTTTTCAAGCTGGAACCTGCGTATCGGGGGCTGGTATTTTGCCCTGAGGATTTTTTTTGCATCCTCATGGCTGATGCTGTTACCGGTAAAGATAACTGCTTTTGCTTTCATCTTCTTTTCCACGGCTTTTCGTTTTTGTTTCTGGAAAATTCTTTTTTCTTCCCTGCAGCAATTCTTTTTCCCGTACGGTCGCGGTCGATAGTGAAAAGTTCAAAACCCGGAATGATTACCCTGACTGCAGGCACTTCGATTTCCTCTCTTGAGAGGTCCACGACAAGCACCTTTTCGGCAAGGCCCTTTAGCTTTTCAAGTATTACGTCGATGCTTTCAGCAGGGCTTTTTCTGGAGAGGTCCTGTACTTCGGAAAGGGAAATTTTTTCGCCTTCTTCAAACCAGAACCAGTTCAGGCGCTTCATGCGGTCATACCCTACACTTCGGATAAAGCCCTCCCTGTCTGTGTCTTCCCTTGCGCCCTGGATTTGGACAACTCTCGACTGCGCAGCTTCAGTTATTGCTCTTGCAACTGCAATCTCAGGTTTAAGGTGGGAGCCTGCTCCCATGACCAGAAGAGCAGGATCTTTTAATTTTACGTCATCAGTTGCTGCAATAACTGTAGGGATTCCGGTGTCCGTCGGGACAAGCCATACTTTGAGTTCAATTCCTGCTTCTTTGAATTTTCGGGCAAGCTCGTAAAGGTATCCGTCTTCTTCTGTCAGCACGATCTCCTTTCCAAGATTACGGGTAAATTGGGCTGTGCTGATAGCATCTCTTTCTATAACTTCAAGCATCCCGTGCAGGATAGCTTCCTCAAGCACGTTTCCTGAAGCCAGTCCATTCGTATTGCTCAAGAAAAGTTTCTGGCACTGCCCGGGTGCATCGTAGGGGTGGAAAACTGCATTTGCGCTTATGAATGTCTCTTCCCTGTTCATCATATCATATGCTCCGACCCATTCCATAAGGGAACTGGGGTCAAAGGGCTGGGATAGGAGCAGGGCGCTTGGGTTAAGCACGTTGCGGTTTTCTATGGCAGAGGTATAGGAATCCACAAGGGCCGGGGCAGAAATACCCCCCTCAATGTTTGCATTCACACCGGGCCTTTCTGCCAGGCAACGCTCAAAACTCTCCATCATTGCTGAAATCCGGGCCCTTTGCTCGGTCGAGCCCTTGCCTGAGTAGATACTGATAGCTCCCGGAGCGGCACTGGGGCGGATTGCCGAAAAGATAGGAATCCCGAGCCTGTCCAGGTTTGTTATGTCTGCAATTCGGGTAACACCTATTTTTTTTATCTGATCTTTAGTGTTTTCAAGGGTTGTAGTTTCATCATACACACGCTGGGTGCCTTCGATGTATGAGAGAGACCTGTCAATTTTTATCTCGGGCATAGTTAGAAACCTTCTCATTTCTTGTTATATATTTTGTGATTTTTCGGAAATTTACGGACCTTTTAAAGGGATATTTCACAGTTTTCCTGTGCAAGACTTCTTTTTACAAATGAATATGAACAGAATACAAACAGAATACAAACAGAATAACGCTATATATTGAAGGGATCTATAAGTATGTAAGAGGGTTTATAAGGGGTTTTTGTCCGATGGAGCTCAAAAAATTGTTTCTTGAAGAAAATGTAGGAGGTTTTGATCTGATACTCCGAACCTTTCTCGGAGTACTTGGAATTACTGCTCTTGCAATGAATCTTGTAAAAAGTTCTCCTTTGAAGTGGATTGTTGCGCTGGTAACTTTTACGGGACTTTTCAGTTCGATCCTGAGACACTGTACTCCTTATGTTATTCTCAGGATCAACACGGCAAAGAAAAAATAACAAAAAGAGTATGGGGAGGTTAAGAGTATGGGGAGTTAAGAGTATGGGGAGTTTATCCTTAGCGGCGAAGTCAGGTATACACAATGAAGAAAATAGTCCCGCTCACAAATTGTTCAATTTAAAATTGTTCAAGTTAAAGATGCAGAAACATTTCTGTACGATGCTTATTGAACTAAGAAAATATAGGCAGCAGGGAAGTATGAATACGATATGATTCAAAGGAAAATACATTTCTATCCTTTGTGAGGTTTTACAATTTTGATATTTTTGTTTTCTTTTTTCATCCATTCGGAAAATGTAAGATGGTAAAAAACAGAGATTATGAAAACCGGAATTGAAACACAAATTGCAAATGGTGCAAAATGACCACAGAAGAAAATAAGAGAAAGCAAAACCAGCAAAAATGAACTTATGTAATAATTTTCTTGTTTTAGAGTTATTAAAAACAATTTTTTATTGTGTATTTTAAGTTCGTCTTCCTCTCGAAATTGAATCGAGCTCTCTCTTTGTTTGAACTTGCGTTCCTTTGGGAGCACCAGCTGTGAAAACGGAACAATAAGTGCTATGCCGATGAATAGTAAACACGCAAGAAGAGAATAAATTGAAATAATTGGTACGTTATCTAATGTGTGTATATTGAGTTTACCGTATACGTTAGAGAATGTTATAGCATAAAATCCAAATATTACAAACATAAATTTTATTAGTGAAAAAAATTGATCCAGATTTTTATTATATATTTCAAATAATTCGCACTCAATTTCTTTTTGTTGATCCAACATGTTGCTGCCCCTTAAGATAAATGGCGGAAACATACTTAAATATTTTGAACACAATCCTCCTTTATGTGATTTCACCTGAACTTCCGCTCTGATTTTTGTTTCCGGATTCACTGGAAGCAGCTTATTTTTATCTTTTGATCTGCTTCAATGTCTTTTGATCTGCTTCAATGAACTCTTTCGTCTTTCTTTTTCTTTTCTAAGGTGGTAAGATAGGTTTATCACGTGTGAGTATATATGTTATAATATGTCGACATTGTTTGAAGACTTTGGATCTCTTAGTTACATTCCTGCGGATGTAGCTTTCTGGTCTACCGTCTTCATCGGGGTCGTTTGCTTTATTATGCTCTCTTTTTTGATATTCACTGTGCGTCGGGGTATTAAGAGTAAACAAATTTACTAAAGTTTTTTTATTTTATTTTTATGTTTTCTTTTTTCCATCTAACTTTTTTAAATCAATTCTATTATTTTTCGATGCAGGATTTTTGATTCCCTTATTTTATAATATATTAAGGGATTATAATATCTTAAATAAAATTAAAATCAGGGTAAATACTATTATAAGTAAGGGTAAATAATATTATAATCAGGGGTATGAGGGCTTATGCAGGCTGAGGAGAAGAGAACGGACACTGATAGTTCTAACGTTCAAACAAATGAGCTCTCCCTATCCAACAAAGAACACAATTCTGGGGAAATGTCAGGAAATTTTCATGAAACATGAGAACCATAACCAGCATGAAAGAATGCAGCATCAGGGGCATGAAATGTCTGGGGGAAAGGGACACGGCAATCATCATGCTCATATGCTTGCGGATTTCAGAAAAAGATTCATAGTTTCTTTCATATTGACCTTCCCGGTTTTGCTGCTTTCCCCCATGATTCAGGGTTTTTTTGGCTTTGAGTTTCGCTTTCCAGGTGCGGATATTCTTATTTTTTTGTTGTCTTCTGTCGTTTATTTTTATGGTGGCTACCCGTTTCTCAAAGGGCTGAAAGACGAGCTTGCAGAGAAATCTCCGGGAATGATGACCCTTATAGCCGTTGCTATCAGTGTGGCTTATTTTTACAGTTCTGCGGTGGTCTTAGGGCTTCCCGGAGGAGTTTTTTTCTGGGAACTTGTGACCCTTATCGATGTAATGCTTTTCGGGCACTGGCTTGAGATGCGTTCGGTAATGGGGGCTTCAAATGCCCTTGAAGAGCTTGTAAAAATCATGCCCTCGGTTGCTCACCTGAAGAAAAATGGCGAAACTGTTGATGTGGGGGTTGACCGATTAAAAATAGGGGACAGGGTTCTGGTCAAGCCCGGGGAAAAGATTCCTGTTGACGGGACTGTTATAAAAGGGATAAGCAGTGTCAACGAATCAATGCTAACAGGGGAGTCAAAGCCTGTCACGAAAAACCCGGGGAATGAGGTAATCGGCGGTTCGATTAACGGAGAGGCGGCTTTTGTTGTGGAGGTCAAAAAAACAGGAAAGGACACCTACCTCAACCAGGTTGTTGAACTCGTCAAAACAGCCCAGGAAAGCAAATCAAAGACTCAGGACCTGGCAAACAGGGCGGCGATGTACCTTACGATCATAGCCCTGAGTGCAGGAGCTCTTACATTCGTCCTCTGGATCTTCTCCGGTCATGAACTTGTCTTTGCCCTGGAGAGGGCAGTTACGGTAATGGTTATCACCTGCCCGCATGCCCTGGGGCTTGCAATCCCGCTTGTGGTTGCGGTTTCAACGTCCCTGGCAGCAAAATCCGGACTCCTTATCCGGGACCGGCAGGCGTTTGAAAAAGCCCGGGGCCTTGAAGCAGTAATCTTTGATAAAACAGGCACTCTCACCGAAGGAAGGTTTGGAGTAACAGATGTATTTTCTCTCTCAGGCGAGGGCGACAAAATGAACGACAAAAGGATCCTCAGCCTCGCAGCTTCCCTTGAAGCAAGTTCGGAACACCCGATTGCAAGGGGAATCCTTGAGAGTGCCAGGGAAAATGGGATAGATCCTGTTCAGGTCGAAAAGTTCAGTTCTATTCCCGGAAAAGGAATCGAGGGTATTATTGATGGCAAGAAATTCCTTGTAGTAAGCCCGGGATACCTTGAAGAAAAAGGAATCAGCCTGAATGATGGGAAAATTGAGTCCGAGAAAATTGAAGAAATTAAGGAGCAGGGAAAAACCATTATATTTCTGCTTGAAGGAAATAAGGTACTTGGAGCCCTTGCCCTTGCCGACATTATCCGGAAAGAGTCAAGGGAAGCAATCTCAAAGCTCAAAGGAACAGGTATAAAATGCCTGATGCTTACCGGGGACAACCGCTATGTTGCTGCCTGGGTATCCAGGGAACTGGAGCTTGATGACTATTTTGCAGAAGTTCTTCCTCACGAAAAGGCAGCAAAAGTCATGGAAGTTCAGAAGCAGTACGTTACCGGAATGGTCGGAGACGGGGTCAATGACGCCCCTGCCCTTTCCCAGGCTGATGTGGGAATTGCTATCGGGGCAGGCACGGATGTTGCAATCGAAACCGCCGATATCGTGCTGGTAAAAAACGATCCCAGAGATGTGCTGTACATTATTGAGCTTTCCAGAAAAACTTACTCTAAGATGTACCAGAACCTGCTCTGGGCAACCGGGTATAATGTTTTTGCAATTCCGCTTGCAGCAGGTGTACTCTACGGATACGGCATCTTACTGAACCCTGCCGTAGGGGCAGTTCTCATGAGCTTGAGTACTGTGATCGTAGCTATAAATGCAAGAGCGTTAAAGATGGAGTGATTTTATGTTCGGAATAATTCGTGGTTTGATGAAAATGCTGGCTCTGGCAGCACTGGTTTCTTCAGGAATCAAATTTATCTCAAAGCATGTACGGGGAAAAAGAAGAAAATAATAAGCAGTGGACATGAAGCTTGATTATTCTATCTGATTATTCTATCTGATTATTCTATCTGATTATTCTATCTGATTATTCTATCTGATTATTTTAGCTGATTATTTTAACCGATAAATTCAGGTTTGGTTTAAAGGGGGTTAAAGTATCACAGACAGAGAAGGCAAAAGCAATACATTCCTGATTATCCTGCTGGTTCTGGTAGTTGTAGGAATATCTATCCTTATGGAGGGAGCTGCGTTGAATTCCATCGGACTGATGGTAGAGGTGATTATCCGATAATGATGAGTTCCGAGATTCCTCTGGATATCAGGTATGAAAGCCTTGTTTTCCATATTTTTGATATTCTATCCTTCAAATGCAGCCTTTTCAGACTTTCAAACAGCCTTTCAGGAATCACCTTCTTTCAGGAATCACCTTAATTCTTTCTTGAATTATCTGCCGAGTTCTTTGACTCTTTTGGGTTGCCTGATAAGGTAGTAAAGAAAAGCTCCTACAATATACGTAAAAACAATAACTATAACCCAAATAAGGCGTGTATTCCCTTTATCCGTTTCTTTTCGCAGGCAGTCAACAAGGGTCCAGGCCCAGAGAATAAAAGACAGAAGAAAAACAAATCCGAAAATAATGAGAATAAGGGAATAGCCGAACATTTTACCGTGTCCTATTTTGGATTTTTTATTAGTCTGGGTTTTTCAGCCCTACTTTTCTTTACCTTGATATTTTTCTCTACTCTGAGGCTGCATTCTGGAGTTCTTTACTTGAATCGAATCCATTTTCAATATATAGCCATATTTACTTAAACAGTTTGGTTTTTCTACTTGCTTCTATAGTTTGGTTTTTCTGCTTTCTCCTCATTTCATCTCCTCTGAACCGGCGTGAACCTCCATCCAGCTTTTGTATAGCACAGCCCATCTTTTATCTTCTATCATTACGTTAAGTTTGTATGCGGATTCTTTTTTTTTGGAAACTCAAGCAAAATCGGGTTTTTATATGACACATTTTCATATAATTTTCTGTCAACATTTCTCAGAGTGCTTCCATTTTCCTGGAAATGATAGTTCACATAAATCGATTACAGCATTCGGATCTACCGGAATGTAAATAATCGAGAACCTGTCGTTCTTTCCAGTTTCCACCCGTTTTTCTTTGGTATCAAACTCTTTGCTTTGCGGGCATAATTAGTTTGTATAAATCACGAATTTTTTTGAACCTGAGTGTCTGAATTTTAGTGGTTTTTATCAGCTGAGCCCGAAGGATAAAATGTCAGGTTCAGTTTTTAGCTCTTTCTCAAATCGCCTGAGCCTGAAAGTGAGTAAAAATACGATATAAATTACCATACCTGCAAGCAAAAAGGATCTTCCTGCAAACAATTCATATAATAGCCCGCCGAGGATCAGCCCTGTTATACTTGCAAGCCCTCCAAAACTGCTGGCAAACCCCTGTACCGTGCCCTGGTAATTTCTTCCTGCAATTTTTGATAAAAGGGAGAGGAAAGAAGGCCACATAAACCCGTCTCCAAGCGCGAAAAACCCTGTTGCAAGATAGGTAAGAAAGAGGTTTCCGGGGATAAGCAGCAGGAAGTTCGTGCCGAGCATCAGACTTCCGACTATTATAAGCGAGGCATCTGAATATCTTTTTGAAAGTCCTGGGAGAATAGATCCCTGCACAATTATCAGAAGGGCGCTCAGAACAGTAAAGTATATTCCCATTTCTGCGATCCCCCAGTCAAGAGCTGCGATTGCATGTAAGGGAAAAGCGGTGTAGAAAATATTGAAGCTGAGAAATATGAGAAAGTAAAGCCCGAACATATAAGGGATATTCGGAAGCTTTAAAACTTCTCTGAAGGAAGGCTTTCCGGTTTCCCGCGCAGCCCTGCACTCCTTTATTTCGTAGCCAAAGACTTTTCGTATGTCCTCAGAATCGGCAGGTTCCTTAAGAGAACACTCTTTGTTTTCAGGGATATAAAATATGATAAGTGCTGTCCCTATAAGTGAAATTATCACTGCGCCCAGGACTGGAGCTGCTTCTCCGTATGCTGTTACGCTCAAAAGCCCGGCAAGGGCAGGGCCCACTATGAACCCGAGGTTTGAGGAAATCGACATTTTTCCGAAATTCCGGTTCCTGTCTTTTTCTTCGGTAATGTCTGCCAGATAGGCATTGGCTACGGACACGTTTCCTCCGGTCAGCCCGTCAAGAGCCCGGGCAAAGAAGAGTACTGCAAGGGGCAGGGTGAAGACAAAAGTTCCCAGGACTTCAGAATCAACTTTAAAAAGGATGGAAGCCGGGAGAAAGAGGGCTGCAAGAAAGATAATCCATGAAAGCAAGGTTCCCAGCTGGCTTAAAAGAAGGATTTTTTTACGCCCGTAAATGTCAGACCACCTGCCGAGAATAGGGGCGCCTATGAGCTGGAAAACAGGATACATGGAACTTGTAAGCCCGTAAATGAAAGCATTGCCTCCAAGCCGGTTTACCAGAAATACAAGGAAGGGGAGAACAATGCTGAAACCCAGAGTCCCTATGAAGTTTACAGTAAGGAGGGGAAGAAGGTGAACACTCTCTCCTGTCGGAGGGTCAGGAATATTTTCCTGACTCCTGTTTTCCTTATCTGTTCCTATATTTTCCGGTTTATTTTTTTCCTGTTTATCCCCGGAAGCATTTTCCTTTGCATCTTCAGGAATCTTTCCCTCTCCCTTTTTTCTCCCATTAATCTAAAATAGGAGTTCCGTAGGTGAAGTCTTCGATTTCCAGGACTTTTTTCCAGAGTTCTTTACATTTGCAGTCTGTTGTGCTGAGGTCTGCAGGGTTCTGGGTGAGTGAGAAAGTCCTGAGAGAATCTGCAACTTCCGGGCTGCATATTTTACAGTTGTGGGGGCCGCGTTTTGAGCCTGCGCCGACGGGATCGGACATGAGGGGGAGGTCTGGATGGGCGGTCTTTGCTTTTTTCAGGACCTCTACTATGCTCCAGAGCCAGGGCGGGCGATACTGGCCTTTTTCCCAGAGAGCTTCGACAAGGGTGCCTTTCTGGACGTTGCAGAGGTTGATGGATATGGTGTCAGAATAAGGAGCTGCATCATCTATGGAGCGTATGATGTCTTCCATCGCCTGCTTTTCGGAAAGGAAGAGAGGTTTGAGCATAAGGTAAGTTTTTATGGTTACTCCGTATTTTTTTGCAATTTCTGCTGCATGGACAAAGTCCTGGAATGTAAAACCCTTGTTAATGGAATCTCTTCGGATCTTATCCGAACTTGTTTCCAGCCCGAATGCGAGTTCGAAGGGTTTGTCTTTAAGGATGTTGAGGCAGGCCTGTACATTCTCTTCGGTTACATAGTTCGGGCGGGTTTCAACAAGCACTTTGACGACCCTGGGGTCATCTGCAAGGGTCTTGAGGATCGCATCTCTAGCTTCAGGGAAGACTTCCTGTTCGTCAAGGAAACTGCCTGATGTGAAGATCTTGACCATGAACTCAGGGAATTTTTCAGCTTTCCTCATTGCTTTTGTAAGCTGGGCGCTATAGTCTTCGAGAGACGGGGGCTCACTTGCACATTCATAGACGTAGCCGCACATTGTACAGCCGCCGGCTTTTCCCCAGCGGCAGCCTGCACTTTTGAAGATTATAGTGATGACATTTGTTTGAACCCCGTTTACAAGGTCTGCTCCGGTCCAGCTTGCCGCAGGTTCATTCGTGGGTGATGGCTTTATTTTTATCCGCTGCCGGATATCCAGTACTGCTTTATTAAGGGACATGGGCTTAGAACTCGCTATTATGGATTAATATTTATTTTTCCGGTTTTACTCAAACTCGATAGTTGCAGGTGGTTTTGGAGTGATATCGTACACTACCCTGGCTACCTTCGGAATTTCGGAAGTGATCCTCGATTCGAGGGTCTTGAGGACCTCCCATGGGAGTTCGAGTGCTTCTGCAGTCATTCCGTCCCTTGACCCTACAGCCCTTACAGCCACGATCCAGCCATAAGCCCGGACATCTCCTTTTACTCCGGTGCCTTTTCCGAGCACAGCCGCAAAAGTCTGCCAGGGGCAGAACCTATCAAGAAGTTCTTCTTCTACTATGAAGTTTGCTTCTCGCACGACTTCAAGCTTTTCCTCGGTAACCTCTCCGAGAATGCGTACAGCAAGCCCGGGACCCGGGAAAGGCATCCTCTCGCAGATCTCTTCCGGTAGCTGGAGTGCCCAGGCGACTTCCCTTACCTCATCCTTGTAAAGGTCCTCGATAGGTTCAACAATTTTCTTGAAGTCCATTACGCTCGGCAGCCCTCCAACATTGTGGTGAGACTTGATCCCGCCTTCGGATTCGATCCGGTCAGGATAGATCGTGCCCTGGATCAGGTAATCGGCTGCAAGATTCTTTGCCTCGTCTTCAAAAACCCGGATGAAAGTCTCGCCTATGGCCTTCCGTTTCTCTTCAGGGTCAGTAATATCCTTCAGGGCTGCAAGGAACCTATCCTTTGCATACACGATGTCCAGGTTCATGTGAGAGAAGATGTGCTTTATCCTCTCGGTTTCTCCTTTCCTCATGAGCCCTGTGTCGATATAGATAGGCTGCAGCCTGTTTCCGATTGCCCTGTAAGCCAGCTCCGCACAAACAGAACTGTCCACGCCGCCCGAGAGCGCAATAATTGCTCTTCCGTCTTTTATTTCCTGGCTGATTTTCTCAATTGCTTTTGGAATGAATTTATCGGGTTTTACCATTGAAATGCTCCTTTAATGATGCTAAACTAATTCCTTTGAAGAAATGATGGTGATTGGTGAATGTATGAAAATTATTAAGATTTGATTCTATTTTATTGTGATATATGAGTCTGTGCATGGGGTTTTTGATATTTAAAGGTATAGTCAAGGAAAGTTTCACATCAAGATATATTTATCAGGAATTTATATTTTAATGTCCTTTTCTGAACTAACACTTTTGTTCTGCGAGGTCAAGTGGAAAGATCTTCGCCAGTGGGAGGCCGAGCAGATCATGGATAAATTGAGAGAAAAGGCGGTCAGGGTGAAAGGCAAATGGAAAATGCACTACTGTCTGGTTGCGAAAAGTATTGAAGGTAAGACGGACCTGGAATTTCCAGCTTTTGATCTGGAAGATCTGGAAAAGGCTTTTTTGAAATGATTCAGGAATTAATAATTCCTGTGTTCAAAGTTCCTCTTAACTATTTTTTTCCCCACTTTCTGACCTTCTAATCCTTTCCAAAATATAAAAAATAACAATTATATACGAAGCTTTTCCAAAAACATTTATAACGAAAAGATGGGGAATTGGTGATAGGAGTGTTCAGTGAAATATATATAAATCATGGGGTAATAATAGCAAAACTGGAACTATAATTCTCAACTTGATACGAAATACTCATGTTTCTGAATATTTGTTCTTGCATTTATAAATCAGTACATCTCAAACTAAGAACAGAGGGGTTGGAACTTTGAATACAGACAAGGCGTTAAAGTTATGGATGTCTCTGATGTTTATATTGATGTTGGGAGTATTGTTTATTCTACTTATGGTTATTGCTGGCTAATCGTGAATTTTTAAGGTGAAGTTTTATAGATTAATTCTTCGAACATTTCATTTTAGTTTGTTTCCGATGATTGTGCACCTGGAGGCGGGTGGGCGCGAGGTTTACTTAGAATTAAGGTCGGCTGATATAAAATCGGCTGAATATTATATGACAATCAAATATTATGAGCCAGTATTTAAAATAAGATATTTTGCAAATGGTGGAAGTAAAGATTGACATGTGCGGCTACATTTCTTCCCCCTCATTCTATTACCTCTTATCAGGCGTTGATTCCCAGGCGCTGAGGATGCCTGATTTTGAGGTATGGTAGCCGTTTCATTCCCCCCGTTCTTTACTTCCACATTTGCTTTTCCGCCTTAGCGGCCTCACCTTTTCTTCTTAAGTCCTATCATCTCATGAAGAAAAGGCACCATCATCGTTATGTTCATGTGAGTTTTTTTCTCTTAGTCAGGGTACTTTAAGTGTTACGGTACCTGGGGATGGGAATAGGGGCAGGAGCACTCTTCATGTTCAAGGAATAACTCTGGTTAACATTCGGAATGAACGGGTCGCCTTACCTGAAGTCCCCTTTGTTGACTTCCGGACTGCAGTTCCAAAGTTCACCAGTTTCAAATATGGGTCATCCTCCAAACATAAGCGATTTCTCCATAAAGTTAAACGACATCATCACATAAATTTCTTTCTAAAGTATTGCTCTTAATTCTTTGGTAAATAAGTTCCAGATTTTTATTTCTCCAGGTTTTAAAAAAGAAATTTATCTTTCGTTTTTTGAAAGCAAAAGAATACCACTTTTTTAGATATCTAAATGTAAATACTTTCACCCTGCATACCTGCAACTTAAATAAGATGAAACTGAAACATCACAGCGTCGCGGATTCACAAATAAGCGTAGCTATTGTGCACTTCCAAATATCTTCCTGGTATTTTTATATTCTGGCATGGTATAAGTTCTACAAATTCAGGGATGAGATAATGGGCATTGATTATGGAGTATTGAAAGATAGTAAAAATGAACTTGAGTCCAGGGTATTGATGTCTGCCAGAATGCACTCTGTACTCCGCCAGTACTTCGGATATACTGCTTTTCGCCCCCTGCAGGAGGACATTATCAGGGATGTTCTGGACCAAAAAGACGTCTTCGTGCTTATGCCTACAGGAGGCGGCAAGTCTATTTGCTACCAGCTGCCTTCCCTTCTCCTGGACGGGGTAACTGTCGTGGTCTCCCCCCTTATTTCCCTTATGAAAGATCAGGTTGACGGGCTTGAGGCAAATGGGATTGCTGCAGCATGCATGAACAGTACCCAGGGTGCCAGAGAAATCCGGGATGTTAAAACAGCTTTTCTTGAAAACAGGTTGAAGATACTCTATATTGCACCTGAGAGGCTTATGATGCCAGGGACTTTTGCGTTCCTGAAGAAGGGCAAGGTTAGCCTTTTTGCAATCGATGAGGCGCACTGTATTTCGGAATGGGGCCATGACTTCCGGCCTGAGTACCGGAAAATGAAACTCCTGAGGGACCCGAAGACAGGCTTTCCTGATGTGCCAGTTATTGCACTAACGGCTACAGCCACCGACAGGGTCAGAAAAGACATTATATCTCAGCTCGGACTTGCTATTGACCCGGAAAAAGGTCCTTATGTTGCCAGCTTTAACCGGAGTAACCTTTACTACGAGGTCAGGCCCAAGAAAGATACTTTTTCCGAGATTACCGATTACCTGCTCAGGCACAGGGGTGAAGCCGGAATCATTTACTGCCAGAGCCGGAACAACGTGGAAACCCTTACAAAAAAGCTGAACCTTGCCGGGTTCAGGGCTCTTCCCTATCATGCCGGACTTTCAGATTCCGAACGTGCTCGAAACCAGGAGATGTTCATAAAAGATCATGTGGACATAATAGTGGCTACAATCGCTTTCGGAATGGGGATTGACAAGTCAAATGTCCGGTTTGTAATACACTACGACCTTCCCCGGAACCTTGAGAGCTATTATCAGGAAACCGGACGTGGAGGCAGGGACGGCAGTCCATGTGAATGCATCCTTTTTTTTAGCAGGGGAGACCGCTTTAAAATTGAGTACTTCATCGCACAGAAAACAAATGAGAAAGAAAAGGATGTCTCCCTTGTGCAGTTAAGGCAGATGGTAGCCTATTGCGAAGGAAATAAGTGCAGGCGCCAGACTCTCATGAAATATTTCGGGGAAGAGTTTCCAGCGGCATGCGGTAACTGTGATACCTGCCTAAGGCCTAAAGACACTTTTGACGGGACCGAGGCTGCCAGAAAACTGATTGCCTGTATTCAGGAATTGAATCAGCGCTTCGGTACCAATTACGTTATTGATGTGCTCACAGGTTCCAAGAATAAAAAGATCAAGCAAAACCGGCATGATAAACTGAAAGCTCATGGCAGCGGCAAGGAGTTCACAAAGGATCAGTGGAGGTCGCTTGCTTCCGAAATGTTGAACACCGGGCTTTTTGAGGTAAGCGGGACGCAGTATCCTGTCCTGAAACTGAACTCTATGAGCAGGAAAATTTTGAAGGGATCGGAGAGCGTTGAACTTGTCTGTCCTGAGGGTTTTATGGCCGGGGTTAAAGGGAGTTCTGTTCCAGAGGGTTCTATTTCGCCAGCACCTGCAGGCAAAATCACAGGAAAAGGCGAAGATGATATACAATTTCCTACACAGCTTCCTGCCGAAAGATATTCAACTGCTTCTGAGGTCCTTAAAAAAGCAACTTCCGGAAAACTTTCAAAATCGGGAACAGAGCATGATCCCATTCTTTTTGAGAGGCTAAAAGCCCTGAGAAAAAAGATTGCTTTAAAGAAAAATCTTCCTCCATACATCATTTTTTCCGATACCAGCCTGAAAGAGATGTCTACAAAGCTCCCGCAAAGCCCTGAAGAGTTTCATTCTATCACAGGGGTAGGAGACCATAAACTCCGGAAATACGGAGACGATTTCCTTAAGGAGATAAGGGATTACTGTAACGACTATGGGTTGATTTCTGCAGAGAAAGCTGAGGTTTCCGGGGATCGTGAGATTGAACCGGAAAAAAAGAGGAAAGCTCCAAAGAGTCCCATCCGCAAAAGTACATTTTCAGAACTCGAAATTGAAACCGAAGGTCTCGGGATTGAAACTCCTGTTCCGGAAACCGGTAAAGAGAAAGCTTTGAAAATATCATCTCTCAAAGTACCAGAAACATCACCTTCCAAGGTGCCTCTCAAAACACCTCCCGAAGTCCACAGGTTGCCTACAAAGAGAGCAAGGTGTCTGGATGTGAGTATCCAGGATTGGTTAGAAGCAGATTCTTCTTCTGGCAGCCTTAATGAAATCATCCCTGAAGGAAATTCTCCTGAGGCTGTTGCCGATGTACCCAAGACGAATTGTCCTGACGATTTTTTTGAAAATGGCTCATTTGAGGCGGACTCTCTTGAAATAGGTCCCTCTGAAATTGATCTCTTTGAAAAGGATTCTCTTGAAAAGACGTATTCGCTCTATTTACAGGGGCTCGATATTGGTGAAATTGCAGAAATCGAAAGTTTGAGTGTTAAAAATGTGTACCGGCAGTTTGAGAGGCTGATACTTGCCGGAAAGATCAGGAAAATTGACGGGCTTGTGCCTCCTGAAAGGCAGCAGCAAATAAAAACGGCACTGGAAGTACTGGAGGTTGAGTTTGACTCCCTGCTCAGGGCGCGGATGGGGGATAATTGTCCGGAGGAGGAACTGAAGCTTATAAGCGCGCTCCTTCTATCTAAAATACCTTTCTCAGTTTGAAGGCACAACTTAATTTATTTTTTCATAATATGAATCATTTTTTTAAAATTTATTTTTACTTTTATAAATTACTACTATCCAAAGTAAGATAAGGGGATACCTGGAATTCCGGACGAGTCCAAATTTCAGAGTATGAAGTAAGAAGACAGGATTCTTCAAAGTTACTTTTATCAGTTATCTATACTTTGGTAACCCAGAAAGGAGCAAAAATATGAAGTGCGCACTCTGTGATGAAAAAAACTGCTATAAAGGAAAGGACTGCACGAGCATTAAGGACGAGATTTCCTACGAAGGTGGGGATCTGAATTCCATGCAGGTCTCGGCTGAGATCGAAGCCCGTTATTACATGGAAAAGACCCGGATTGAAGAACTTATCCTTTACGCGCAGAAGATGGGCTACAAAAAACTCGGGATTGCCTTCTGCATCGGACTTCAAAGGGAAGCAAAAACTATCCACAGGATTCTTGCCAGGGATTTCGAGGTCTTTTCGGTCTGCTGCAAGGTCTGTGGGATTGATAAGGAAGATTTTGGTCTCGATAAATTATACGGGGAAGGCTTTGAAGCAACCTGCAATCCCATAGGCCAGGCAAAAGTCCTGAATGAAAGTGAAACCGACCTGAACATCATTGTCGGGCTCTGCATCGGGCACGATATCCTCTTCACGCAGCACTCCAAAGCCCCTGTTACGACACTGGTGGTCAAGGACAGAGTGCTCGCTCATAACCCTGTGGGAGCCGTCTATTCAGGGTATTACCTGAAAAAAAGGTTTGGGATAAGTGAATGACTGGATAACACAAAAGAGTACGAAAAAACAAATAGGGAAAGGAATGGAAATAATAGGTTTCTCAGGCTTGTAATTGGAGTTAATTTACAAAAGAGGGAATGGGGTAAAAGGAGGGTGATGGAGGGTATCCACTTTTCTAATCCTCCTATTTAACTCTATTATGCCTGAAGGCACATCATTGTGTAGTTAAGGCAGATTGAAGCCTACTGCGAAGAATAAGTGCAGGCATCGGACATTCCTCGAGTATTTCGGAGAGGAGATCTCTAAGAGGCTGTTTTAAAATTCAAACTATTTCTACAGTTGGATAGTGGTCATTTTGGATAGTGGTCATTTTGGATAGTGTTCATTGCTGACTTTAAATTCAGACTGTAAATCTATTACATCAGGCTTACTCGCTTGATGTATGAAAGCAAATACATTAGACATCATGGTTAAAAATTACACTTTAGACATTTAACAGTTTAATGATATCGTTTTTCAGTTCAAATGGTAATTACTGTCACCATTGTAGAATCAAATTTAATTTTAAGACAAGCTCTTAGAAACTAAAAGCAAGCAAAAAGTTCCTTCAGGAAATAATAAATGAGATCTCCTAATATAATTGCCATAATAAAACTCGCTGTTATGGGAAGCATGAATGGAAGTCCTGGAGTTACCCATACAGTGCTGCCAAGGAGTCCCTGCTCCTCGTGTGCTTCAAGTCGGGAAACCATATTATGGTTTACATTAATTCCTCTGCCTGCAAAAGAAGGATATAACTTCCCGTTATTCAGTTCAAAACGTTCAGCTAGCCGGATATGTCTGCTTTTATCCAGAAGCCTTCGCAGATCCTTAATTTTTATCCTGTATGCAAAGAGCATATAAAATGGTTTTTTGAGCATATCAGGAGTAAAATGAAGGATGTTGTAACAGAAAAGTCCTAAAGGAACAGCAGCGGTAAGAAATAAGGAATTTTCAAGAACAGTAAGTGCAAAGAGTCCGGCAGGGGGAAATCCAAGCAGGGGAAAAGTGTAGCCGTAAAACTCCAGGACAGGGTAAACCGGACACAGAATCCCGATTGCTATCAGGGCTTTTGCATCTGCGCCTCCGAAAACCCTGACTCTGAAAAGCAGATAAGTCAGAAATAAACTGGAAAAAAATGAAAAAACTAACTGGAGAAGAAAGGATACTCCTCCATTCACTATCTCATATATTAAGAAACCTGAAAGGGAGAAAAGCATAAGCTTCCATACACGGTTTGGAACCCTGCGGGTTTTCAGGTCCAGGTAGGAAGAATAAAAGAGAAAAGGCAGGCAGACTGCCAATTTCAAAATTTCGATCATGTATATTTTTCTACTCTTTTGTTTTGTGTGTTTCTCCGGTTACAATCTTTTTTCGTACTGGTTTTTATTCTTTTCTGTATTTTTTTCAGTTTTGCTTAGTTTAGTTTTGTTTTTATTCCTGGCTTTTACTCCTGATTTTTATTCCTGGCTTTTACTCCTGATTTTTACTCCTGGCTTTTACTCTTGCTTTTCCGGGTTTCAGGGGCTTTCAGGGATGGCTTTTTTCAAAGTTTTTCCCATTTCTTGAGTTTCAGGATTTCTGAGAGAGTTCCACCTCTCCGGATCTCATCAAAGATTCTCTTTTCGGTTTTATTGACTTCCTTTGCCCTTCTTGCAAGTTCGTAGGCACGTTCTCCCGGGACAACTACAACTCCGCTTTCATCGCCGATTATATAATCCCCGGGTTTTACTGTCTGGCCTCCACAGGTGATTTCAGCATTGATTTCCCCAAAACCTTTCGGGTCCCCGGCATTGGGAACTGTATTGCTGGTATAAATCGGGAGCCCGAGAGTTTCCACCTCGTCAATGTCTCTTACAGCCCCTTCTATTACCACACCTGCAATTCCCTTATTCAGACTGCTCAGGGTTGCAAGCCCTCCCCAGCAGGCAATGTCCTTACTTTCATTATAAATTACTATTACATTTCCTTCTTTTGCGAGATCAATGGCTTCGACTGTTTTTGCCCAGTCTCCGGGAAAAGATTGCACCGTAATTGCAGTTCCTATCATTTTCCCTCTTACAAGAGGGTGGATACCTTTCATTGCCCCTTTTCCGTGCATCGCATCCGAAATATTCGAGGTTGAGACTTCCTTAAAGATCTCTCTTATTTCCTGGTCTACGGTTACTCTGTTCCGGATATCTACAGACCCAGGAGAGTCCACACTCTGTCTTATTTTTCTTGCAGCTTCGGTCACATTGTCAGAGCGGGTTATGTTTCCTCCCACTATCACAATCCTGGCACCTGCCCTGATCGCCTGAGCTGCACTCTTGGCATCAAGTCCTCCAGCTACTGCAAGCTGTACACTCACCTTTTCTGAAATTTCCATTAATATGGATATCGGGTCTTTTCCAATCATCTGCTGGTCTATGCCTACATGAACATTCACATAGTCCACACCCAGAGCTTCGAGCTCTACTGCCCTTTTTACAGGATCCGGAGCCGATATCAGGTCTGCCATCAGCCTTACTCCATATTTGTGGGCTGAACGGAGTGCATCAAGAACTGTAGAATCATCCGCACTGCCGAGGACGATTACTACATCCGCACCGGCTTTTGCAGCCATCTCGACTTCCATTGCTCCTGTATCTACGGTTTTCATGTCGGCAAGAATTGTCCTGTCCGAAAAAGCTTTTCTCATGGTGCGAATTGCGTTCATGCCTTCACTTTTTATCAGGGGGGTCCCTATCTCGATCCAGTCAGCGCCTCCTGCGATTGCTTCCTTTGCAATCTCAACTGAGCGGTCAAGTTCCAGAAGATCAAGTGCAACCTGAATTATGGGAACGATAATATCACCTCTATTGGGAAACCGAATAAAGTGAAAAATTGAGTTTTTGTATCGGTTTCCTTTCTGTTTTTATTTTTTTCAATTTTTATTATATGCTCTGAATTTTTACTATGACCTTTATTACCTTTTTGATTTACTTATTATCTCTGTTCATAGTTTACTGCTCATTTTCAATATGTGAGCTCTTCATTATCTATATTGCTTTTTATTCTGGTTACTTTTCCTTTGAATGTTTTTGTTTTTGCAGTTTTCACACGTGTAGCTGAAAACTCATCACTAAATAGTTGTCACAAAAAATTTTTTATAAGGGAGAACAATCTAGTTCGGGGATAGTTTATGGAAAAGATCCTTAAAACAGATGATAACAAAGACCCCTCTCAAAAGTATATAACAGATGCGGAACGCAAGCAGTTGTTGTCAGCTCTACATTCCCGGCTCTTCTGGGTCGGACAACGTATTCCGGATTATGTAGAAATTAAAGGAGAAAAACACCCGCTTCATAACTACGTGTGGGGACTGATTCAGAAAGAAAACCTTACTGCAAGCGAAAAGTCCCAGATAGATAAATGCATCGATATTATTTCGGAAAAAGAAAAAGAGGACGAAAAAGAGCTTGAAGAGGCACCTCTTACAGAGGAAAAGGCAAAGTCTCTCTACCACGAAACTGCAGGCTTATTGCGTGCGATAACGGATCTTAGAGATATTGAGAGTGGAGCACTTAAAGAGAGTTCAAAACGCTTCCAGGAGCAATTTATCAACCAGAGAGTCAGGGATGCCAGGCTCTGGCTTGAATTCATAAAGAACGTATCAAAGTGAAATGGCATAACTGATGTGCCAGATGATGCTTAATTGTTGCAGCTCTAACCTGGGAAAGTTTCGGAGCAAAGGTTATATCTCTGGGAACCATTTATGAAAACTGGATGTCATTTAAGAACCGACACGTCATATCAATGAAAGATTTTTCGCGGGAGGAAATCGACTATGTTCTGGATACCGCAGAAAAACTTGAACCTGTGGCAAGGGGCGAGGAAAGGTCCCGGTTGCTGGATGGTAAAATCATTTCGCTTCTTTTTTTTGAACCAAGCACAAGAACAAGGCTGTCTTTTGAGGTTGCTGCGCGGAGGCTTGGAGGTCAGGTCCTGAACCTGGGCTCAGTCGAGGCAAGCTCTGTCATGAAAGGGGAAAACCTTGCCGATACTATCCGCGTAATCAGTAAATATGCTGATCTTATCGTGCTGCGTCATCCTCTTGATGGGTCGGCACGAATGGCTACGGAAGTTGCGAGTGTCCCTGTGATCAACGGAGGAGACGGCTCTGTCCATCATCCTACCCAGACTTTTCTTGACCTCTATACAATCCGCAGGGAAAGCCATCTTGAAGGCCTGAAAATTGCCATGGCGGGAGACCTTAAATACGGGAGAACCGTCCATTCCCTCTGCCATGCCCTGTCTCTTTATGGAGCAGAAATGACCTTTGTTTCACCTCCGGAACTCAGGATGCCCTCCGAAATTGTCCGGGGTCTTCGGAAGCAAAATATCTGTGTAAAGGAAACCGATTCTCTTGAGGAAATAATAGGGGATGTCGAAGTCCTGTATATGACAAGAGTTCAACAGGAGCGTTTTCCTGATCCTGATGAATATGAAAAGGTTAAAAACAGTCTGAGGATCACAGGTGACCTTTTAAAAGCCGCAGGTCCTGACCTTAAAATCCTTCATCCTCTTCCGAGGGTCAATGAGATCTCTCCTGAGGTGGATGAAACCTCTCATGCACGCTATTTCGAGCAGGCTTTCTATGGAGTTCCTATCAGGATGGCATTGCTTGCTCTGGCAATGGGGGTGATTGAGTGAATGAAAAAAGGAACCTGAAGGTTCAGGCAATCGAAAACGGGACTGTGATCGATCACGTAAAGGCTGGACAGGCTCTAAATGTTCTGCGCATCCTGGGAATTTCCAGTGCTTTTCGGGAAACTATCAGTTTTGTGATGAACGCTCCCGGGGCGCGAGGCAAAAAAGATGTTGTTAAGATCGAGGGCAAGGAGCTCAGTATTGAGGAACTTAACAGAATAGCCCTGATTTCTCCTAAAGCTACAATCAATATCATCAGGGACTTTAAAGTGATTCAGAAAAATGAGGTCGTGCTTCCGTCTTATGTGGAAGGCGTTGTCCGCTGTACGAATCTAAACTGCATCTCTAACAGCAGCGAACCCATTAAATCCAAATTTTCAGTACTGCAGTCTGAAGAAGAAGGGGTTTCCCTTCACTGCCTGTATTGTGATCACGTGATTTCCGAAGAGATTGCGGAAAATTTGCTGTAAAAACTTTTATGAAAACTTCACCTTAGATTTTTTCGTGAAAAAAGTACAGCTTTTGAAAATTATTATAAATTGCTGTAACCGGAGGGAGAATCTAAATCCGGTTAAAAATATAATTTTTTGTTCTGTTTTTTATCCTAAAACTCCACCGGCTTTTCGGTGGGGTAAAAGATTATAAGATTGAACGAGGTTTTAGTTCCGTTGATGCTGTTCTTTAATTAAGCTCATTTGTTTTTTATTATAACTGCCCATTGTTGTAGGCATCAAGCTTCTTATACAGGTATTCTCCGGATGTAATTGGGCACCTCCCTACCTGCGTCCGATCCTGCCACATGGGGCTGCTTGCCTTTACACCACTGCCCGCTGGACCAAAGTACGGGACCGCCCCCATCCACTGGTTTGCGTCTGTGATTGTATTCTTTATCTGGCATGAAGGACATTTAGCAGCTACATTCAGTTTAGCAGCAACAAGTGTATCAAACATCGTGTAAGTCTTGTTCCCTTTTACAGGTATCTGCATGATTGCTATTGCCTGTTCTTTGGTCACTTTCAATGTAGATCGAAACTGTTTTCCAGGCAGGAATGGAAAAGAATATGAGGTCTGCGGAGTAATCATAAAGGTATATCTGGATTTGAGGAATTAATTTATGCTGAAAGATGAGACAAAAACAAACAAAACCGAAACAGAATCTCTTGGTTCTCAGGAACGCAACAGACTTCTCTGGAGCCTCAGGAGCGACTTTGCCTGGGCCGGGAAGAAAATCCCTGAAAGTGTGGAGATTGAGGGTGAGGAGTATAGGCTCCGGGACATGGTCAGGGATCTTGGGGAAAAAGAACGTCTCAATCCCGACGAAGCTGCCAAAATCAGGGCTCTTATCCCTAAACTGAAGGAAAGGGCAAAAGCAGATGAGGAACTGCTCGAAACCGAAGAACTTACACGGGTTGAGGCAGAAGCCCTTTATGAAGAAGCGGTCGGGCTTTTGCGGGCGGCAATGGAGCTGAAAGATAAGCTTGAGGGGAAAGGCGGGGAAAAAAGTGTCGATGAATTTAAGAAAATGCTCAATACCCAGAGGGTTGTGGACGAAAAGCGTTTTCAGGAGCTGATTAAAAGTCTAAAATGATGAGTTTGTTTTCTGATAAAACGCATATGAAATTCTTCGAATAACAGGCACAAAGAAATGAAAGTACTTTTTTTTCCTTACCTTTTTTACCTATCAACCTCATCATTCTCTTAGGCAGTAAGGTTGTACTTATTTTGGTTCTTCGAAGCCGTGATAAAACTAACCAGTGAATTGCCATCGAAGGCTCAAATGTGACTTTGATCACGGATGCTAAATTGGCCTTTGAGGCAATTCTACTGCCCAAATTAATTTGGTGATCTAATTTGGTGATCTAAATTGGTTGAAGTCATTAACAAAGCTTGTGGTTTAGACATTCACAAACTCTTTTTCATTGCTACAATCCTCAGTAGATCTGGTGAAAAACAACAACAATATTTCTCTAGAACCCCTGACGAAATTTTAGCTTTTAAAAACTGGGTTATATCAGATAAATGTGACGTTGTTGCCTGTGAATCAACGAGTGACTTTTGGGTTCCGATTTATGATGCGTTGATAAAACATCTACCTGTTATAGTTGGAAATGCCCGAGATATGAAGGCGTTTACACACAAAAAAACAGATAAGATCGATTCCGAATTCATCGCACAACTTGCATTGAATAATATGGTTCAACCATCAAGAGTTTTCCCAAAAAACCATAGAACATTTCGTTCATGTATCCGGCTTCGCCATAACCTTGTACAAAAAAGAACAGATATAAAAAATGAAGCTCACGCCATACTCGCACCTGAAATGTTTAATCTGAAGAATGTGCTAACAGATATTTTTGGTAAGAGTGGTAGAACAATTTTAGCAGGAATTTGTTCAGGTAAAAGCGTTGACCAGATTATTGCAAGCCTTTCCCCAAATGTTCGTAAAAAAAGTGATCAGATAAGGGAAATTCTGGACAGAGAAATCTCTCAGGGTGCTGCATTCAGGCTTCAGATCTGTCTGGATATCATAAAGCATCTTGACAATGAAATAAAAATTTTGGAAAAAGAAATTTTCAATTATGCGTATAGAAATCATAAGCAAGAAATGGAAATTTTGATGTCTGTTCCAGGAATAGGAGAACTTGGAGCGGCAACTCTTATTGCTGAAATAGGTGATTTCAAAGATTTTTCTTCAGGGGATAAGCTTGCTTCATGGCTTGGACTGGTTCCGAATGTGTACCAATCAGCGGATAAATACCACAACGGAAGAATCACTAAGAGAGGATCTAAGGAAGCAAGGTGGATTCTAACACAGATTGCTCAGGCAGCAGCAAGAACGAAAAATAGCAGGTTAAAAGAGTTTTTCAACAGAAAAAAGAAGTCGATTGGGCATTCAAAGGCGATTATTGCCCTGGCAAGAAAAATTGCAACAATCATATGGCATCTGATCACAAACGAGGAGATGTATGAAGATGAAACTGGATATAAAAAGAGGGAAATTCAAAAGAGAAAGATAGTTGAGACTGAGATATTCTCAGTTGATGAAAGGATCAAAATAATGAGTGAAATATATGTAATTGCGAGAAATGACGAAAGAGAGAGTACGTGAGGAAGATCTCCTCATATACTTTCATGCTAATAAGCAGGATACCCGTTGCTTTAGCTGCGGGAGGAATGCGTCAACACCCAATACCTGCTTTTTACACCTCTGTTACCTATATAATGTATCATGTGTAATATATGAATGTGGATAGAACGATTAAACTTAAACTCGGTGTTTCTGAGGAAGATAAACCTATCCTCAAGAAAACAATTATTCTTTTTAACACTGTGTTTAACGAGGTCGCTAAATATGGTTTTGAACATGAAACCAATAGTAAGGTATCTATCCATCACGCTACCTATAACGATATTCGAGAAAGGCATCCAGAACTTCCTTCTTCTCTTGTTCAGGGAGCTAGAGATGTTGCTTGCGAAGCTCTTAAAGGAGTCAAACTTAAAAATCTTCCAACTGCAAAGCCTTTTGCTGCTATCAGGTATAATCAGAGAGTAATTACTTACAATCTGAAACATGGAAGTGTAAGCATTGCTACTATAAATGGAAGAATCAAAGCAACTTTCAATGTCCCTAAATATTATCAAGAGTATGTTAATTGGGAAGTTAGGAGTTCTACTTTGAAATACGATAACAGGAAAGATGCTTTTTTCTTGCATATTATTTTTAGAAAATAATCTCCTGAACGTTCTGGAAACAAAGTTCTCGGAATTGATAGGGGTATCGTGAACATTGCCGTTTGCTCTAACAATGTTTTTTTTAACGGAAAACAAATTAAAAATGTCAGAGCTAAATATGCTTTTCTCAGACAGAAATTGCAGTCCAAAGGCACTAAGTCTGCTAAACGTCTTCTCAGGAAGATTAGCAGAAAAGAAAGACGGTTTGTGACTGACGTAAATCACTGCATTTCGAAAACCATAGTTAACATGTCTCATGACGTCTTTGCACTCGAAGACCTGACAAGTATAAGAGTCCAATCCAGAAAGGGAAAAGAGTTTACTCGAAAACTCAACAATTGGAGTTTTTATCAGCTTGCTCAGTTTTTGGAATACAAAGCAGAAGCTCTTGGTAAGGCTGTTATCTACATTGATCCCAGATACTCTTCTCAGAAATGCTCCAAATGTGGAGATATCCGTAAGAGTAACAGGAAAGGTAGTTCCTACCATTGTAAAGCTTGTGGTTTTGATATGCATAGTGACCTTAATGCCTCTCGTAACATTGCTCAAGCGGGTATATCTTGCCTGAGTAGGCTGCATGTCAATCAGCCAAACGTGGAAACGGTTTAACCGTTATTCACATGCTTGCCATTTTAATGGCGAGTCATTGACACGCCTTCACAAATGCCTTTCAATAAATGATTTCAGCTCTGCAGCCGAGGCTTCATCTGTGACTAAGGAATAATAAGGAGTCCATTCATACCATTTTTTGTGCCTGGTTTTTATGTACAGCTGCGTATTCAGGTCCAATAACCGGGTTTTTTGTTTCCTCTGCATAAGCAGTAAGAAGGGAAACAGGGAGATCAATAGCAGAAGTGGTTTCCATTCTCCTTCTACTACAACCATGTAGATCACGAATCCACAAATGGCAATTCCTCCAATTCCCAGAAGTATGGACATTTCCTTTGAACGTTTTTCATGCTTGTATGAAGCCACACTTTCAATCTCTTCATAAGGAATTTCTAAATTCTTCAGTCTGAAGACCTGCAGGTGTACCCCGAATCTGTCTGCCAGAACTGCTGCCTCGAAAGTTTTGAGAAATAGAACGTAGTAACAGGTGTTAAGCAGGAAGACACCTGCCAGGAAAAGTGTAATGTCCTCCGGATATCTCAGAAGCAGGCTGATGCCTATATAAAAAAGTACAAAAACCAGATTTGAATTTGCAGGAAAAATTACATTTGAAGTTCTGAATTCCGGTGAATTTCCTGTTTTTCCGGAAATTGGGGTCACGTTTGCAAAATCGAAGGGCTGTTTTGTTTGCTGTGCCATTTTCTTGCAAGCCGGGCACCAGCCCATCAGCTTTTTGATCTGGTCAAAAACAACAGCTTTAGCAGGCATCTATTTTCTCTCCTTAACCAGATACAAGGTTTTCCAGGTCCCGCAACTTTTGAAGTAGAGCGTTTTGTGGTTTTTCCGCTCCCAGTAAATCATTTGCAGGTAACAGAACAACAGGAAAATGAGGGAGCCTGCAAAGAAAGAATAGAGAAACGGCAGGGCAAACTTCCTGATCTCAGACCAAAGGTAAAAAGTCAGGAGCAAAAATATGAGACCTGGAATTCCGTGCCATTTTTTAAACAATTTCATCTTGCCGGAGTAATCGAGCATCGGTTCTTTTTCCAGGGAATCATATCTTTTCATTTGCCTCTTCCAGTCGAAGATGCCTACCAGCATGGAAATGCCAAGTCCGGCAAGAAAAGCCCCCCGGTTCAGGCCTGTTATGGTAAGCAGCACGGGATGCAGGAGGGTAAAAATCGCGTTTAACAGGAGCATCCAGGTGCTTGCTTTTCTGTACCCATACAGGGTTTTCGATGTCCCTGTTTTTTCTCTTCCTTCCCGGGCATTTGCTTCAAAATTTCCAGAGGGAATTAGGTACCCGCTTTCAGGTGTTTTTGCATAAGGGCACCAGCCCATAAGCTTTTTGATCTGCTCGAAAACAACAAGTTTTGAAGGCACTTATCTTTCCTCCCTGATCACATACGATCTTTTCCGCTTTCCACCGCTTTTGTTGAGATAGATCGTTTTATGGTTTTTCCGCTCCCAGCAGAGTATCTGGAGATAGCAAAGCCACAGGGAGACAAGCCCGCCTGCAAAGAAAGACAGGGTTCCTTTCATGAGAAGATCCCTTTCCGGACCTCCCGCAAAAATCCAGAACAAAAGTGTGGCATAAAAAACTAGAGTTATTATTCGAAACAGTCGTCTATACAGGTTTTTCTTGCCTGAATAATCGAGAACTGGTTTTTGTGCGAGAGCATCGTAGCTTTGCATCTGCTTCTTCCAGGCAAAAATGAAAAACGTTACGGAAACGAATAATCCGGCAAGGAAAGCCGCTGTATTTGCCCCCAATTGGGCCATTACAAGGAAATATGCAAGTGTAAGAAAAGAATCAACCAGAAGGAACTTGCTGCTCAGTTTCCGAAACCAACCGGGATTTTCCGGGTCTCCGGAATCTTCACCTCTGGCCCGGGTATTCGCACTAAAATATTCAGGGTGGGTGGGATATTGAGTTTCGAGTGTTTTTGCATTCGGACACCAGCCCATCAATTTTTTAATGTATTCGGTATTCAGGTTCACAGTTCTCCCGCCTTTTCTCCAAGGGCATACAGCTTTTGGAACCCCCCTTCACTTTTTATATAAATTTTCATATGGTTCTTCCTCTCCCAGTAAATTAGCTGAAGATAGGTTCCCCCCATAAGAATCCAGGCTCCTGCAATGAAAGAATACAGTGACTGAGCGTTAAGAAAAGAGGGTATATAAGACAAGATATAAGACAGGAAAACCATAGGCAAAATCAAACCCAAAATCAGGACTAAGAAAATCCAGAATAATGTTTTTTTAAAGGAAGAAGCAATAAAGGGTTTTTTTGCCAGGGTATCGTACTGTCGCATTTGCTTTTTCCAGCCGAGCAAATAAATAAGTAGAGAAAGTGAAAGGCCTAAAAGGAGAGCCTCTGCATTTACACCTGTTCGGAACAGCGAATTTATGTAAAACGGAGTTATGAAAATCATTGGCAGAAGGATTCTGACGTCAAACCTGGAGAAGAGCCTGGAGAATTGATTCAGAACCCCAGGAGTCCTGGCTTTTTCTCCTCCGGATTGAGCATATGCTTCAAAGTTGGCAGGGCTAATTCGAGGTCCGGTTTCAAGTGTTTTTGCATTCGGGCACCAGCCCATCAGTTTCTTTATGTATTCCAGGGACATGGTTGTTACTCCGCTCCTGCATTTACGATACAGATCTCTGACATTTTACGGTCATATACAAGCACTATTTTTCCATTCCTCTTTTCCCAGTATACATCCGTAAGGTAATACAGAAAAGCTGTCAAACAAATGCCGGCTATGCCAGATGAAAATGCCGTGTTGAGTGAACCGAAGTAAAAAAGAAACACCAGGGGAGTTGGATCAAACTTAAAGTAGTACATCAAACCTATCAAGCAAAAAGCAGAGATTAAAAACAAAACGAATCCCCGGTTGAATTGTGAAAATAAGAGATACAGAAATACCAGGGAAAGAATTAGATTTACAATTCTCCATTTTGACGATACAGTTATAATTTTTGTTTTTTTGCTTGAGTTCTTTATGTTATCCAGATAATTCCAGCTCCAGACACAAAAGGTCAGGTTAAAGATAATTCCGAAAATTAACCCGGACATGAAACCTTTATCCATGGGACGAACTCCCTGGAATCCGATCCAATATATGGAAAAGAGGGTAAACACGGAGGAAGCTATTAATGACCTATTATGACGTTTGTTCCACCAACCAGAGGGTAAAATAGGGGTATTTCCTGCATCTCTTCCCCTGGATTGGTTATCAGCTTCCGAATATTCAGGGCAGATGGAATGTTGGGTTTCAAGCGTTTTTGCATTCGGGCACCATCCCATGAGCTTTTTTATGTTTTCGACTTTAAAGCTCACAGTTCTTCCTCTTTTTCCCCGATAGTATACGTCTTTTGGAAGCCATTTTCATTTTTCATATGAATTCTCATGTGATTTTTCTTCTCCCAATAAACTAGCTGAAGAGAGGTTCCCCACATAGTAAGAATCCAAGGTCCTGCAATAAAAGAGTACAGTGACTGAGCGTTAGGGTAAGAGGGTATATAAGACAAGAAAACCATGGGAGGCAAAAGCAAAAACATAATTATGGATAAGGAAGCAAAGAAGAGTTCTATTTTAGGGGAAGAGTCGACAATGGGTTTTTTTGCAATGGCATCGTACTGCTGCATCACCTTTTTCCAGCAAAGTGAATATGTCAGTAAAGAAAGCAAAATACCCAAACAGAAGGCATCTGAATCTACACCCTTTAGGAACAGCATTATTATGTAAAAAGGAGTTAAGAACAGCGTTGGCATGAGGAGTCGGACGTCAAGCCGGGAAAATTGACTCGGAACCTCTGGACTTCTGGCTTTTTTTCCCTCAGACTGATCGTATGCTTCAAAGTTAGCAGGACTAATCCAGGATCCTGCTTCAGCGATTTTTGCATTCGGACACCAGCCCATTAGTTTCCTTATACTCTTTGCGAATACATCCATCGTTTACCCTTCCTTTAATTTTATCTGGCTGAACTCAGGCCTGTTCCACCAATTCTTTTAATTTTCCGAACAATTCGTCAGCTATTTTTGTGGGGTCTTCCGAACTCTGGAGTTTGAGCTGCATTTCTTCTGCAAAGTCCCAGAGGAGTTCGATACATTCCCTGTACCTTTCGCAGGACCCGCATTCTCCCTCATGTTCGTACCAGACCTGCATTCCATGTTTTACTGAGATAAAGACTATTGCGCTGGTCTTGAAAGGAACGGATTTCCCGAAGAGAATCCCTTTCTTTGAGTCCAGCTTTTCTACTTCTATCCTGTTTGCTCTGGCCATCTCAAGTAGAGTTTCTTCAATGCGTTTATCCATACTGAGGAGGGCTCTTGATATTGCCTGTCTGGAGACCCCGAAACGCTTTGCTATATTGATATTCGGGAGCCCGTTTCGGCGCAGGACCCAGAATTCAAACTGTTTTTCACCTGCCGGAAGGAACATAAGTAAACATCTAGATGTTGACTATTTATACCTTTCTATCTTTGTAACTTTTTAGAGTTCCAGTTATGAAAATTTCTACCAGATTGTGGGGATCCTGAAGTTTTCTCTGGAATAGTTTGATGATCTGACCATAAAATATTTATGGAACAAGGTTAAAATTTGTTTTCGACTATGGCGATTTATAAACGAATATAAAAATTACATTTTAAATGTATAGGCAACGTTTTCTGAGAAGGCTTGGATTTTACTTCCACAAAAACTTCCAGGGTGAAACTGTCGTCCTTGATGAATTACTGAAAATAATTGATCATGGGAATCAAAGTTAATCTGGAGGAACAAAAGCCGATGGAAAATCTCAAAAGGAAAGCCTTTATAGGTGCGTCGATTCTGGTTTTGTTGCTGTCAGTATTTTTTGTAGTGCGGTTCATAACCAACCCCTATTACATAGTCGGGCCTCCAACTCCGCTTTTTTGCATCCGAAATATGGATGAAGGGGCGCATGAACTCAGGGTGGAGGTCTTTGATTCGGAGAATAATTCCGTGCTTAATGAAACATACGAACTGGCCCCTGGTGAAAAAATCAGCTATCCCAAACCCTTCAGGTCCCGGGAGATGGGGGTTCAAATGGTGGATTACACATTCAAATTCACATTGGACGGCAGGTTTACGGAAACGTATAGTACGAAAGTTGATTCTTGGGGCACTGTTGAAGTAGAACTCTACGCTGATTATGCGGAGGGTCAGCCCCTTTCCATAGTGGAGACAGCTGTTTAAGACCCCTTTCAGGTTTGTTTTCAGTAAAAAATGAGTTTTTCCGGGTTTTGCAGGGCTCCATCTGGTTCATGAGAATCTGTTTTTCAGCCGCTGCTTTTCATTTTCTGGAGCCTGCATTTCCTGGAAAGGATGGTTTTTATGTGGAAATTTGCTTGCAGGTAGGTAACCTTGTCTGTGTTGTGGGATGATATGGTGTTTTCAGACTTCAGGGGTCGGGTACCTAAAAGTAAGCACCATCCTATTTCCTATATACTATAATTTATAATTTTCGCTACGTTTGACGTAAAAATTATTTCCAGTGAAATAATGATATTTTCAAAAAGTCCGAAAAAACTCGAGAAAATCAGATGAAAAAGAAGGACTCTGGGCCGGTTAAGGCCTGGAATAGAGGTTGGTCCGAATGATTTCAGACACAGCCTGTACAATTAATTTCTTCAAACTAAGCCTTACAGCCCGAGTACATCGTCCATGGAATATATCCCAGGTTCCTGCTTGCAGATCCATTCGGCTGCACGGACTGCGCCTTTGGCAAAGATCTGCCTGGAATGAGCCATATGCCGGATCTCAATCCTTTCGGAATTTCCTACAAAGAGTACTGTATGGTCTCCGGTGATATCTCCTCCGCGCAAGGCGTGGATGCCGATTTCTTTCCCGCGGGGGGCGAGACCTTCCCTTCCGTATACGTATTCTTTGCCGCCCAGAGCTTCACTGACCACATCAGCTGCGCGAAGAGCGGTCCCACTTGGGGCATCTTTTTTCTGGTTGTGGTGAGCTTCGATAATTTCTATGTCATAGTCTGCAAGATACTTTGCAGCTTCCTTAATGATCTTGAAAAATACGTTAACGCCTACGGAATAGTTAGGGGATATGACTGCACGTACCTTGTTTTTCCGGATCGCTTCATCAATTACTTCCCGCTGTTCCGGAGTCAGGCCTGTAGTTCCTATTATCAGGTTTACTCCGCATCCTGCAGCAACAGGAGCATTTACAATGGTTGCACCGGCTATAGTAAAGTCGATAAGGACCTCAGCCTGAGTCTTTTTCAGGACGGTTTCTAGATCTTTAACATCTGAAACCTGGATTCCCAGGTTGCCAACATGGGCAAATTCTCCTGCATCCCTTCCTATGTTGCCCACATCAAAAGCGGCAACAAGCTGCATGTTGGTGGAGCAGGTAATGTTTTCTATAATTAAGGAACCCATCCTGCCGCAGGCTCCGAGTACTGCTGCGTTAATCATCTCATTATCCCCAGTTTCTTGAGTTCAGTTACAAGCTTTAACTGGTTGGCATCGCTCATGGGAGCGAGTGGAAGCCTCAGGTGCCCGCTCGCGAGCCCGACAAGCTCTGCAGCTTTCTTAGCCGGAATTGGGTTTGTTTCAAGGAAAAGGGCACGTATCAGAGGAGCTATCTCGAAATGAATCTTTCTTGCAGTCTCGTAATCTCCCTTGAGGGCTGCATTTACCATTCCCGACATTTTGTCAGGCACAATATTTGCAACGACTGAAATAACTCCGCTGCCTCCCATGGAAATAATCGGAAGAGTCAGCCCATCTTCGCCTGAGAGAACCACAAAATCGTCATCTATAGTCTGCTCGAGGATCTGGGAAACTTTGCCGACGTTCCCGCTGGCTTCTTTGATTCCTACAATGTTTTCTACCTTTGCAAGTTTGGTGATAACATCCACAGGCACGTTCTGTCCTGTCCGGGAGGGGACATTGTAGAGGATCATAGGGATATCTACTGCCTCTGCAATTTTTTTGAAGTGAGCAAGCAGACCTGCAGGATTGGGCTTATTGTAATAAGGTGAGATAAGAAGTACGCCATCAACACCCGCATCTGCGGCGTGCTTTGTAAACTGGAGGGCTTCTTCTGTGTTGTTTGAACCTGTCCCTGCAATTACAGGAACCTTTGCGCACTCCACTGCAATGTCGATTACTTCTTCATGCTCCAAAGCGGAAAGGGTAGCCGATTCTCCGGTTGTGCCACAGGGTACGATCCCTGAAACTCCTCCCTCTTCCACAAATGCGATATTTCTTCGTAGCCCTTCCCTGTCAATCCTGTCATCTTTTGTAAAAGGAGTGATCAGGGCAGGCATTGCTCCTTCAAACATATAGATACTCCTGCCTATTCCCTGGAAGTAAGTTCTTTAAAAATAAGTTCTTTATCTATTCCGTAAACTTATTCAGTAAACTTTCATGCGTGCAACTTTTCTTGTGACGTAGCCTGCAACCCTGTTTCTAATTACTTTGCTTTCAATGGTCGTATACTTTGTCATAAGGATTTTGTTGGTCTCAAAGTCTTTTGTAAAAACTTCTCCGTAGTTTTCAAGCAGGCTAAATGCAGTTCTTTTGATGTTTGTCTGTCTTATATTTCCCATCGTATCTCCTCGGTTTTTGTTTTTTATTCCAGTTATTCAAGTTTTTGTGGTTTGTCTAACCATGTTTCCCTGTGAATTCTGGTTAACGTGAAGCGGTTAACGTGAAGCTGGAGAAGGAAGCGTTCCATGACATGGGTTTTCTTCTATCTCATATTAATGATTTAGCGGAAACTGGATTCAAAAAATTGACTATACTGATTTCGTCGACTAATAGGTGACTTGAGATTTATAAGTTTTGGGGTGAAAAAGTATTTTTTGGAATGTCTCTACCTTTTCTGTAAATGTTTTTTCTTGCCTCTTCATCTTTTCTTTCTACTGTTGCTCTTTACATAATCAGTCTTTCCAAGAAAGCGGTCAAGTGTTCCTGCACTTTTAAAAACAGGTTCTCTTACTCCTTTGCGGTTAATAATAAGCCCGAATAAAACAATGAGCAGGCCAAGCTCCGGCTTTATCTCAATGCTGATTGCCCCTAATAGGATCAAGGAAGAAGCTGCAAGCCCCCGGAGGGCACCTTTCCTGTAGGAAAGATATCCTGTCCTTTTAAATATTCGAATATCTCGAATTGTCAGGAAGAGGACTACAAAATAGGCAAGCATTGCAATTTCCAGATACATTCTTTTCTCCATTTCTAAGTGTTGCGATATGAGTGGACAATATTAGATATGAAAATATTATCGGTTATGTGAATAATATTTATGTGAATAATATTTATGTGAATAATATACTAATGAGCAGTTACATTGTATATTGGTACACTGTATATTGATACACTGTATATTGATGCCGGATAATAATGTAAAATTAAGTATTCTATATTATATATAAAACCAGCAGGTTTAAGTTCCTTCTGTTAATTCCCTTTTCGCCAAAAAAGCAGGCGAAAAAGCAGTTTTTTACGAAATAAACCGGGCACGTAGAATATATCTAGAGCATTCCCGGGTCAAGGAGCCCGCTCAGAAGCAAAAACCCGAGGAAAACAGGCTGGTGAATGAAATATATGAACAGAGAATGTTTTCCTACCCAGGAAATGAGTTTCAAAAGCAAAAATTTGTCTGCTTCAGGGATTTCAAACTTCCTATTCCCACCTTTATAAAGAGAGTTCCCAAGGAAAATTCCTGCAAGGAGCACTCCAAACCAGGGAAACAGAGGAAAATAGTCAAGGGTTATGAAGCCTTCAGGCTTGAAGCCCATCCAGAGTAGAGCAGAAAATCCGAAAGTTCTCTCTTTGAGGTAGAATCCTATAATTGTAAAAAACAGGCAGAAAAGCAGGTTTTCTCTTTCGTATTTCAGGAAAGGGTAAGCAAGCACTGCAGAGACTCCGAAAAAGTGCAGGATCCCGAAGAGAATATACTGTCCCGGAAAAAAAAACCAGGTTATCCCTGTGATTATCATCCCCATTGAAAAAAGTCTCAGCCCTCTTTTAAGGTATTTTGAAAAATTTTTTGCAGGCTTTCCTGAGACTTCATTAGCAAGAGCTCTTGAATGGCTTATGGAAAGAGCGGTTCCGGATATCAGAATAAAAAGGAAAGCTGAACCCCTACCAATATAAAGAAAAGTGCCGGACCTTAACTCAATATCAGCAAGCCCGAAAAAATCCAGGTCATAGAGAAAATGATATCCAAGCATTAAAATAACGGCAAAACCCCGCAGGCAATCAATTTCCCAGAAGCGATTTGAGTGCCTTTCCATATCCTTTTTCTCCAAAATGCCCTGAAATCTCGTTAATAAAGAACTTTTGACTCCTTCTAAAGAGAGCCACACTTATATATTCTGTGGGGCACAGGGCATAAAGAGGGCGGTAATCCTTACTTCTTTTTCCTTTTACTTCTTTTTTCTCTTACTTCTCCCCTCTCTTACTTCTTTTTTCTCTTACTTCTTTTTTCTCTTACTTCTCCCCTCTCTTACTTCTTTTTTCTCTTACTTCTCCCCTCTCTTACTTCTTTTTTCTCTTACTTCTTCCCTCTCTTACTTCTTCTCCTGACTACCAGTAAAATCTCAACACCTGTTACGATTCCGGCAAGCAAATAGAAGAATCTGAGAGCCTGATTTTCATACTCCTGAATTTCCCGCTCTTTTGCTGAATCTTTTGATGGAACTTTTCCAGCAGTTGTAGCCGTAGCAGTATCTTCATCTCATTAATTGTTGTGATTTTCAGGTTAAGCCTCATCTTCTGCTATACCGTCTATTCTAACCCTGTATGCTCCTGGAGAAACCCCTGAATAGGATACAGTAGCTGTTCCGTTACCGGTCCAGGCGCTCTCTGTCTTTGAGAGAACCTTGTAATTGTACTCTCTCAGGTATACAGGCACAGTCTTTTCAAAGGAAACCAAAATCTCCACTTCTTCTTCAGGGGAGGCAAGCCCGCTAATTATAAGGGTGTCCCCAATTTCAGGGTTCTCGGGGCTTAGTTTTCAGCCTGTTACCTTTGCAGCGGCAGGAGAGGTTGCAGCTCTGAAAAACAGGGTTGGTATAATGAATAAATAAAATAGGAGCTCTGGTCCTGCTCTGTTTGGTTTGAGCATCATAGACTTCAGTGGACAAGCTATCAGAAATTTTCTGATAATCTTCGACAAACAGGATTACAGATGGATACTTGCATTACTGCAAATATCCAAGTGACGTAATCATTCGAAGGAAGCTCCGCCCTCGTTTTCATCAGAAAGCAGGGTGGGGTAGTTCACTCTCTATTAACTTACTTAAGTTATGTGCCCTGTAATATGTAGTTTCTTTTATACTTTTTTCAACAGTTCTTATACCAGTCCCAGTCCAGGCCCCAGGTGAGGAATTAGCCCGTATAAAAATATGTTTATAAAACCGTGGATCATTACTACGAGAGCAAGGCTCTTTGTCCTGTAAAAGAAATACCCGAGTACGCCACCTGCAAGAAAAGTATATGCCATTTCGTAAGGTGTGCCATAGCTTGAATGCATTATCCCGAATAAAAGGCTTGCTAGCAGGATGCCTCCCGCAGGGCCTAAGAATTCTTCCAGCCTTGTCTGGATAATCCCTCTGAAGATGAATTCTTCTGTAAGGCTGACTACAAAAATCATTATAATTGTTAGTTCCAGCAGGTTAATGAGTGAAAGATCAGGAATAAGAGGCCTGGCTTGAATGAATACATTTTCTAACTCTGCAAAAATCAGGCCTGCAAGGATAGAAGAGGGCAGATAAATTTTCATTTTCTTGAGTAAATCTACTTTTCTTTCCCCCGGAATTTCCTGATAAACGGATATTATAATTGCCGGAATTGCCATGGGTACATATATGAATACGAATGAGTAAAGGTTGGATTCAAAGAAGATAGGCATTGAAAGGTTTACCAGGCGAAGAATGGGCAGGAGTATAAACGCCTGGTGAATTTTGCGTATCTCCAGTTTTTTTGAAACTATTATTGAAAGTGAAAAGATGATAAGAAGTAATGTATAGGTTATTGCGGCTTCTTTTATTCTGCCGCTAAAAATTAACAGTTCGGCAAAAGCAATAGCAATAACAGGACCTCCTGCGGAAAATATTTTTTTTAGGAACCCGTTTTTTTCATCAGTCTTCATTTTAAACATTTTCCCAAGCTCCGGCAAAGAGATCTTTCCTGCTTCCAGTTCCGAGGGTGGATATTCTGGAGGTGCCATCGTCAGGCCTCCTTTGTAACATTAATCCAGAGATGGACATTCCTGTAAGGTACGTTTTTTTCAGTATCATTAAAAAGCAGAAACTCCAGTTTCATATCCTTTCCCTCTATGGGTGGAGTAAAAGTGACTGGTTCTTCCCAGGATGCGTTATCGTCAAGGCTGATATATTTCTGGTTTTCCGGAAGAGGCAGGGGACGATTTTCAAGCCTCAGTTCCATCGTATAATCTACAGTTCTGTGCTCATGGTTTGCAATTCCTACCACTACTGTCCCACTGTCTCCGAGGGTGTAGTTTGTGGGGTAGTTCTCAGCCATTCTGTCAGGTCCCAGGATGTAAAATTCGGTGAATGACTCTCCTTCTTTGGGATTTCCTATGACATAAGCAAGGCTGCCAAGAGAGGCCAGAACCGAAATTACCAGTAAGATTGAAAGGGCTCTGTCGGTTCCGGACCCGTGCTTCTCCAGAAGCTCTGCCTTCAGGGCAAGGATAGACGCTTTGAACGGGACTTCAAAGGCTTCAGCTTCAGGCAGCTGGAGTCTTCTGTAGCATGCCGCCCCGCACATGAGAAGAGTAAATATTGAAAGCCCTGTGAGTACGGGAACTTCCCTGATTCCCCAGTCAGTGTAGTTCATTCCAAGTCCCATGAGTGGGACTACGGCAATGCTTAACCCTAAGGAAAGCAGGGCTCTCTCAATTCCTTCCAGATCTTTTTTTGCAGGAAAAAGAGTCCCTATCAGGGCATACCCCGGTAAGAAAAGGACCAGGAGAAGTCCAAGGATTGTGCGCAGAAAGCTCCCGCTAAGTACGGGCACAAGTACGAAAATATCAGTAAGGATTACAAGACCTGCTACAAGCAGCAGATCCAGAGGCAATTGTCGGTTTCCAGCCATTTTTATCACTGCTAAAATATTTAGTATACTCTCTTCCTATAATTTATAGTTATGTGAGCTTCCCGCCAATCTCCTATAGATTATTCAATTGTTCTGGTAAACCGATAAGTAAGCCACTAATTTGAATTTATTTTCTGGAAATTATCCAGTTCCCTCAAGCTGTACGGATAACTGTACTTTACTGATCAGCTGGTTTATCGTGGTGGCCTGAATTTCCCCAATTTTTTTAATTCCCCTGTATTCATAAAGCTTCTTTCGATGAAAAAATTTTCCCTTCTGATAAAATTTTCTCCTGATGATCTCTGTTTCTTCTATCTTTCATTTTTTTTATCCAAAACTATGGAACTTTCAGGCCGGCATGGAAAATTTTATTTTGTACCTTTTCCTTCTTTCGGAACATGAATGTGCTGGTTACAGGAGGAGCAGGTTTCATAGGCTCCCATATAGCTGAGTATTTCGCAGAAGCAGGACATAGTGTGAGGATACTTGATAATCTCACTACGGGTTTTTCCCGAAATGTCCCTCAGCACAGGAATGTCGAATTCGTTCAGGGGGATATCTGTGATTCCTCTTCGGTCGAAAAGGCTGTCTCGGGTATGGACTGCGTTTTTCATGAAGCTGCTCTCGTATCAGTGCCGCTAAGCTGTGAAAATCCAGTTGAGGCTTTCCGGATAAATACACTTGGAACACTTAATGTATTGCAGGCATGTGTCAGGGCAGGAGTCGAAAAATTTGTGACCGCATCCTCAGCTGCAGTTTATGGAAATAACCCTGAGCTTCCTAAAAGAGAGGCTATGTATCCTGAACCTGCCTCGCCTTATGCAATCTCCAAACTGGACGGAGAATACCTGGCAAGAATGTTTTATGAGGAGCACGGGCTTCGGACTACCTGCCTGCGTTACTTTAATGTATACGGCCCACGTCAGGACCCGAAATCTCCGTATGCTGCCGTGATCCCCATTTTTTTGGAAAGGGCAAAGGCAGGAAAGGATCTTCTTATTTACGGTGACGGACTTCAGAGCAGGGATTTCGTTCATGTAAGAGATGTTGTCAGGGCAAATGCAGCAGCTCTCGAGCACGGGGATGGTCAGTTTTTCAATGTGGCTATGGGAAAAAGTGTAACAGTCCTCGAGCTTGCTGAGACTATTATTAAACTGACCGGTTCCTCAAGCCAGATCGTTCATGCCGGATCAAGGGCAGGAGATGTTCGAGACTCCAGGGCAGATGTCTCAAAAATTTCCGGCTGGTGGAAAGGTGAGATCGAACTGGAACAGGGATTAAAGAGCCTTATTTAAAGTCGTAAGAATTTATCTATTTCAAAAAAATTAGAACAGAAGACACAAGGTCTCCTGTTTTTACCTTTTTTTATGTATCTTATCTTTACTCAGGTTTCTTTTTTTTCATTATAATCGCACCTATAATGAGGATTGCAAGTAACCCTGCAAAGAAGGTAGCAATTTTCGAAATTGTCTGGTTTTTATTTTCCTGAGCTGCAGTGCCAGTCTCGTCTGTTACTTTTGGTTCTTTCTGTGGCACAATTTCTGAAGATCCCTGATTTTCTCCTCCCGCCTCAGTACCTGTCGCATTCTTTTCAATTGATATTGCAAACTGAGAGAAACCGGGAGTTTCAGCTTTAAAGTAAATATAATTCTTGTTTTCGCTAATCTTTTTAGTTGGAAGGGATGTCCATTTATCTTTGTCGAAGTGCTGAAGGGTTATTGAGTCGCTATTGATGTGGTTTTCATCAATCCAGTCTTTGCTTATCCTGAACCCTACAATAGCGTTCCTAAGGTTATCCGAATTTGAAAATTCACCATCGCCAATCCGGACATTGAAGTAATTATAGATTTCTCCTTCGGGTTCGATGGGCACAAGTGTAGATTTTTCTTTCAGTTCTTCGATAGTGGCTATTGTAGTTTCAGTAGTTATCTTGGATTTAAATTCCAGGTAATCAACGCAGGTATTTTTTTCAGCGAATTCGAATTTTACATAGCTGTTCTTTGTAACGAACTTCTTGCATTGTTCCTTGCTTCGGACATTTTCCTCAGGTTCTTTAGACTCTTTATCTTTCCATCCAGAACCATTGTGTCCGCCAGAACCATCGTGTCCGTCAGAACCATCGTCTCCGCCAGAACCATCGTCTCCGCCAGAACCATCGTCTCCGCCAGAACCATCGTCTCCACCAGGACCATCATCTCCGCCAGGACCATCGTCTCCGCCAGGACCATCGTCTCCGCCAGGACCATCGTCTCCGCCAGGACCATCATCTCCGCCAGGACCATCGTCTCCACCAGGACCATCATCTCCGCCAGGACCATCGTCTCCACCAGGACCATCATCTCCGCCAGGGTAGCCCTTTGGTATAATCAAAACTTTGAGCTGAGTAAGCCCTATAAGCTCCTTTCCCGGACAATATGCTCCTACAAAGAGGTAATAGTGGCCCGCAGGCAGATCAAAAGTGGTAAGTGATAATGTTTTCTGGCCTCTTTCTCCTATTGCTATGGAACCTTTTTCTTCCCCTATCAGGACCTGGATTTCTTTCTGAAGCTCGTTTTTAGTCATTTTTGACCTGAAATTTGAGGAGTTTATGTCAAACTCATCTATAACGTCCACACCATTTACTATTACTGATGTGCCGCCTCTTGTGCCATCGGAATTGATATCTATTTTTGCCTCATATGCCTGTTCATTGATGAGTACTGCTCCATAAATACAGTTATTTTCGTCTGGAGCATTCGTAAGATCCATGCTTAAGTCTAGGTCTTTCCCGTTTTCTATGATTACAGGCATGCTCGTGTACAGGTCTTCAAGATCTATTATAGGAATGCTTATGTTCAGGTCTGCAAAAATGTCTTCAAGATCTTCAAGACCGTTCATGTTCGGGTCTTCCCAGTTTACTATGCTTCCAGGAGTTGAAACGAGTAGTTTATGTTCCATAACCACAAAGGCTGTTGCAGAAAATACTGTCAGACTGCCGTCTTCATTTTCCTGGGTCATAATTATACTGTACTGTCCCGCATCAAGTGGCCCTAAATTATAATTTAACAAATCCCCATTATTTCCGAGCACAGCAGAGTATTTTTTATAGTTCTCGTCCACGGTGTTGTTGAAGAATCTGTTTAAGTCTCCTACATCTTTTGTGTAAAAGGCGTCGAAGGCCCCGAACATTAAGTTCCGGGTCGCTTTGATAAGGTATATATCCACCTTTCCTTCCAGTCCGGACTCCCCATAAAAAGATATGACGATATTTTCTCCAGGCAGGTAAATTGGATGGGTGGTATAGGCATAAGATGATGGGTATATTATAGTGTAACTTTCATTTTCGTCTTTATACAGAGTTCCAGAAGCTTCCCCATATTCTATTGATTTCGGGCTATTGTATGTAAGTTTTATCGGCTGAGGAAGCTGAATTCTTCTCTCTTCGGAGGAACCTATTGCAATCCAATTTCCTTCCGCTGGGTTGTTGGTGTGGTCCAAGAAATAAACAACCCTATCGGTGAAGTTTATATCACCAATGGGGTTTGGACCTCTTTCGTTGTTGCCTGCAATTGCTGTTGCAGAGGTTAATATGAATATACTTAGTGTAATTATCAGTATACTTTTTTTCAGGTATATACCCCCAATTTATTTGTTTAGTTTTTTTTTGACTATTCTTTCTAAAGATAGCAATATTTTTTGTATAATCACCTGACATTGTTGTTTTTTTACTTCATTTCTTCCTTAAATATACTATCAGGATCAGAAGTCCTGCTACCATTCCTGCTAACAGGTAAAATTTATCTTCAAATTGTATTGAAGCTTCGGAAGTTTGGGTATTATTTCCGGGAAGCTGTGCTTGATTGTCTCCCCCTACGAGACTTTCATCCGAAGTTAAATCTTCATAAACCCCACTTTCTTTCACAGTTTCGGAGTTTGTTGGTTTCATGGAAGGTTTGGTTTCTTTGGAAGAAGAACCTGAGAAAGAAGAATCTGTTGAAGAATCATCTGTCGAGGAATCACCTGTCGAAGAATCATCTGTCGAGGAATCACCTGTTGAAGAATCATCTGTCGAGGAATCACCTGTTGAAGAATCATCTGTCGAGGAATCTCCTGTTGAAGAATCATCTGTCGAAGAATCATCTGTCGAAGAATCATCTGTCGAAGAATCATCTGTCGAAGAATCATCTGTTGAAGAATCATCTGTCGAAGAATCATCTGTTGAAGAATCATCTGTTGAAGAATCACCTGAAGTTGAGCCTGAATCTTCTTCAGACTTAATGGTTACTGTTTTTGTTATTCCCCCTACTTCTATCTCAAGGTCCCCAGGTGGAATCGCTTTTGTGTTATATGAGTAACTGAATTCTCCATTTGAATCAGCCTCTATACCCTGAAGAGCCGTAACCTTCAGTTTCACATTTGAAACTCCTTCTTTAGCGTCCCCATCTATCTTTATATTGTATGTCCCTGGAGGTACATTTGACTGTGAGACTACTGCAGTATTTCCAGAAGCCTCTGAGCTTTTTGTCACCCAGACCACTATTTTTACTCTGACATTGAGGTTTTTGGCTCCGCTGGCCTGGACCGTAAAGCGATTTTCGAACCCTTCAGGGATTTTCACGCCTTCCAATATGCACTCGTACTCCCCCCCGGATACTGGAACAGCTTTTTCAAAAGTTGCCTGTATTTCGATTTCCTCTTCTGGAGATGCACTCCCTTTAATTCGAAGGGTATCTCCAAGAACGGGGTTTTCAGGGGATAAATCCCAGTTGCTAACTGCTGCAGCTGTAGGTGAGATTATCAGTAAAGCCATAATCAGAACCGAAAGGGAGGTGATCATAAAGGCAGTTTTTTTTCGCTTTTGATGGGGGTTAATGGATTTTTGCACGGGCACTACTCCTTTTCAAACCAGAACTTTTTAATTATGTTTCTCATGTGTCTATTTAAATTTTTTGACATAATTAACAAAAATAAACATTTATAATTATGCTATTAAAAGAATATTCTATAGGTTTTTACTGTGAATGTTATATACATTTCTATTGATAGTGAGTTAAATTTTCTACAAATTAATTATAAAATTTTATATTTTGTTTGTTTTTTTAATAGTATATCCTGAGTTCTGCCTACTACCTATTTTTTTTTAAAATTAACAATATGTATAATTTTTATTTTAACTCTCTTTTGTTTTTATCAAATACTTCTTTAATGTTATTTAATGGTTATATTCTTTTCTTGCGTTTCTTCTCTACGTTTATAATTAATCTTGGCTGATAAATTTCTCTCTTAAACTGTATTTAGGTCTATGTATCTTGATTTTTCTCCTTGTTTTCCAATTTCGGTGAGATTTTTGTCTATAATTCTATGATAATAATCAAATCAATATCAAATCAATATCACATCCTAATTATTCAATCTTTCAAGAAACTTTTATATAGTATATGCTCTTTCTATATGACTAATTTAACTAAGTATTGTGTGTGTCTAAGTCATTATTTATGGGAGGTATCTTTATTCTATTAAGCATAATTTCGTCGAGTGCGATTTCCATGGTTACGAGTCCCGGGCTTCCTCAGTTCGGTGCAGCGGTAGTTATCGGGCTGATAGGCCTTCTTTCTTTAAAAGAAGTTCTTTCGGCATCCAAACACTGGAACAAGTCCCTTAACAGTTCTTTTAATATGGCAATCCTGCCTTTACTCTTCAGTTTTACTGCAATTGTCATTTTCCAGGTTGCCATGATTATTTAATTCCGGGCTTCCGGAATCATCTCTTCTTTTTTGCCACCAATAAACTCATTTCGTGCATTTCTGCACTACTTTTCTCTTTTTTAGTGACTTTTTTTCTGTATTTTATCTGCCGATTTTCTTTTTCATGAATTCAGGGTCAAGAGCCTGAAATCTGGAATGTCTGAAGGACCGGGATGCGAGAATATTCAAAAGCTAAGAAAAGCAAAGAAAAGTAAACAATATTGAGGGCTGCTAAAAATAAAATAACTTAAGGAAATACTAATGCCGGAAAATTGATAAAAACCAGGGCGAGATTGAGCATAGGGAAAAGCTGACTAATATAGGCTACAAGGGGCAACTTTTTAACAACTGTCTGCAGGGACCCGACCCGGATTATTTGCACAGTTTCATTGCCTATTTTTTATATCAATTCTTTATTTTATTTTGTTTGTTGAAGCCCTGGATTTTGTGGAATTCGAGTTTCTTATGTCCAGCATTTTCTCTCTCATGATGTTTATTTCTGTGTTACGAGCTTAAATACTTCCTGACTTAAGTCATAACCTTACTTTGCTTAATTGTAAAAATGTAGTCCTTTGACTTGAGGGCTGCCAAAGAACCTTCCTCCTCTTAAAATTTAGGAATTTGTAGAAAGAATTTTATAGTATAATTGTACTATTATGCCAATGTTTCTGTGTTACGAGCCTAAATACTTCCTGACTTAAGTCATAACCTTACTTTGCTTAATTGTAAAAATGTAGTCCTTTGACTTGAGGGCTGCCAAAGAACCTTCCTAATCTTAAAATTTGGAATTAGTATAAGGACTTTATAGTATATTGTATTATTATGCCAATAATCTAATATTATATCAGTAATTTATTCTTATACAGGTGATTCTGAACTATTCGAGGTATATGCTTTTGTGTTTATAGAGGCGTCTGTATGTTGTTAAGTATAATCTCATCAAGTGCTACTCAAACTGTATCTTACATGGTTACGATCCCAGGACTTCCTCAGTATGGGTCCGATATGGTTGTCGGACTTATTGCTCTCCTTTCTCTTAAGGAAGTCCTTTCGGCGTCCAAATACTGGAATAAATTAATTAACAGTTCTTTTAATGTGGCAATTATTCCTTTGCTTTTGAGTTTTACTGCAATTGTCATCTTCAAGGTTTCCACGATTCTTTAATTCCGATTTTTGAAAAAAGAATTCTCTTTTTCATTTAATTTTTTCATGCCCGGACTGTTTTTACTGAGTCTTTTTCTCTTCAGGAATGGCCTTTTCTTCGGGTTTTGCTTAAGGCCCCATTCCCCTTTTTTTCTTCTACAGGGTCTTCAGGATTTTTTCCGGAGGCAGATCTAAAAAAAGGAGGTTGAGTGCCGATTGCCCGGGGGAGTTTTCTCAAAAAAAGAATTTTTATATGATTTCTCTTGGGGTTGATAAACAAGATCAAATGCTCAGGTGAGGCAGGATGCCGAAAAGGAAAACATTGACAAAACCGTGGAGCACAGTAATAAAGGGCAGACTTTTTGTTCTATAATATACAAAACCCATGATAAATCCTACAAAGCCGGTATAGAGGATTTCCTGGTAGGTGCCGTATCCGGAGTGCATTAGCCCGAACAGAAGGCTTGAAATTAACAAGGCTTCCCGCACACTGAGCGCATCTTCGAGCCTGGTCTGCAGGACTGACCTGAAGATCAGTTCCTCTACAAGACCCACGAAAAAAACCATTATAATGGTAAGCTTGAGAAGATTTGTGAAGGTGAGATCAGGGATCAGGTAATCTGTCCTGATGGTCAGATACTCTCCAAGTCCAAGCAGGAAACCCAGTGGGACTGAGAGAAGCATGTAGGGTATTATGTGTTTCTGAGTAATCCCGATCTGTTCAAGGGAATACTGCTGGTTCATTACTATGATTGCCAGGGGGATTGCCAGGGGGCCGTAGATGAAAACGAAGGTATAAAGGGTTGTTTCATAAAAAATGGGCATTGACAGATTTATCAGCCTGAGGACCGGAAGCAACATCATGGCCTGATAGATTTTGTGGACTTCGAGATCTCTTATTAATATGTTGGAAAGGGAAAGAGCAATAAGGGTACCTATATGTATCCAGACAGCTGCTCCCATCCTGCCTGAAAAGATCAGGATTTCGGCAAGGGTTATGCTCAGGACAGGCAATGCGGTAAGGAGCCTGAGTTTTTTGACCTCGTCTTTTTCCTTATCAGTTTCTGCAGGTTCCTCAGACTCTTCGGTCCTGGCTGTTTTCCAGATTTTAAGCGAACGGAGGTCCCCAAGAAAATTTTTTGCAAGTCTGGGCTCTCCCGGATCCATGCGCAGATATGCAAGGAGGACCAGAACTGCTGCCCCTATTCCCATTATCGTATACCCAATGTGTAGATACTGTCCCATTTTCAGGGGTGTTTCAGGATCTTCATTCGAGGTTATAACAACTCCGGAATCTCCTGTTTCTTCCAGGGTGTCGGCACGTATCTGTTCTGAAACAGGCCCCCTCTCCGGAGAAGGTGATAACTCCAGGTTGCTGCTTGATGCGGCTTCCGGAGAAATTGCCAGTAAAGCCAGAATCAGAACTGAAACGATAATTAGAAGATTCAGTTCTTTTTGTTTTTTATGAGAATTAATTAACTTTTGCACGGAAATTTCTCCTCTTTCAAATCGGGGCAGGTTCAGACCTATTTTGTGTATTTCCTACTAAAATTTTTTACTGGTTTTTTTATTACAAAATTTTAAGGGATACTATGCAGATCTCATATTATACAAGCATTTATTGTGAATGTTGTATAAAGTTTTGTCGATAGTTGGCTATTTTAAATGATGAACTAATGATGAATTTTAATTTTTGTGAACTTCCTGAAAGCTGGAATGATTGGACTTTTCATCACTATCCTCTCACATCCGACCTCAGTCGGATATTGAAATCCAAAAGCAAAAAAAGTTCACAATCCCGCAGGAATTGTGTAAATGTATTTCACTCATAAAACCTCAGCAGAAAACCCGTTAAATCTTTAAATTTAGCGGGTTAGTTGACATGACCTGTTGCCCATACTCTCTACTGATTAAGAGAATTTATAGATAATGCCCAGTTCGGATGAGTTTCTTCAAAAGGAAGCTCTGGAATGAAGGCAGATAAAGCTTGAAAGGGCAGCCGGTATTTAATATTAAGGTTGCCAGTCTGAGAGCTCTGGAAACTGTTGCTTTCCAGCCACGTTTTTGCAGTCTCAGAGACATTTGCACCCTCATCTATTGCTGAGTTTCTATTCTCCCTTAATTTATTCTCCCTTAATTTATTCTCCCTTAATTTATTCTCCCTTAATTATCTGTTGAGTTTACGTTTATCCAGAGATGGAGGTCCCTGTAGGGTGTGTTTTTGTCGGTTTCGTTGAAGAGCAGGAACTCAAGCTTCATGTCCTTTCCTTCGATCGGAGGACTGAGCGTCAGGGGCTCTTCCCAGGTCTCGTTATGGGCAAGCGTGATCTGCTGCAGATTTTCGGGGAGGGGAAGGGATTTGTTTTCAAGCTTTACATCCATTGTATAATTTACCGGGCTGTACTCGTGGTTTACGATCCCGACAATTACGGTCCCGCTTCCCCCGAGTGTATAGTTTGTCGGGTAGTTGTCAGCTATCCCTTCAGGCCCGAGGATATAGAACTCTGTGAAGTGTTCCCCTTCTTTCGGGGTAAGTATTACATAGAAAAGAGTTACAACCGACAGGAGGATGGACAGAACTAGAATAATTGTAAGGGCTTTGTCAAGTCCTGATCCCGGTTTTTCCAGGATTTCGGCTTTAAGCCCAAGTGCCGTTTTCTTGAAGGGCACCTCAAATGCGTCAGCTTCGGGAAGTTCCACCCGCCTAAGGTACGCAAGCCCGCACATTGCAAATGTGAATAATGATAGGCTGAGTAGAATTGGCAGAAGCCGTATTCCCCACGGAGTGTAGTTAAGGAAGAGGCCGATCAGGGGTACGACTGCAATACTCAGCCCGAAAGAGAGGGCTGTCCTTTCAATCCCGTCAAGGTCGGATTTTGCAGGAAAGAGTGCAGCAATCAGGGCATACCCGGGCAGGAAAAGTACAAGGGGTAGGCCGAGTATATTGCGGAACACAGTTTCACTTAATCCGGGCATAAGTACAAAAAGATCAGTAAGGATCACAAGCCCAATAACGGTCAAGAGGTCTGAAGGAACTTTTTTTCCGGTCATTCAGGTCATCCGGTATATAATTTTCAACAAGGTATTCTATTTCTCCGGTTTCTTTCGAATTTCTCCGGTTTCTTTCGAATTTCTCCGGCTTCTTTCGGGGAAGTACTATTTTTTTTCATACATTTTATTCTTTCGCTATTTTTCATTTTATAGGAAGAAGTGTAAACCCCATGAAATCTTAATTTCATGGAATATATATATCTACTTCCTCAAGTTTTAATGTAATTGATTCTGATTATTTATTTCTATTTTGAAGCCTATTACGCCGTGCTGAAATCCCAAAGCAATAATCAAGTATAGGATATAGGTATTTTGCTGTCATCACAATGCTCAGACAAGCTGGTTAACAGGGCAAATTTCACAATTATGTTACCCAACCATTACTCAGTCATTTTACTCAGTCATTTTACTCAGTCATTTTTACTTTAACTTTACAGTTCTTTTCATTTTATTCATATGTGTTACTTTAAAGTTCTTTCATTTTATTAATATGTATAGTCTTTGCTTTAACTTCTTGCTTTTACTTCTTTAATTTTTGGGTGCATTCCTCCTGTCAAGTTGGGGTAGTCTAATTCAATTTATTTTTCCAGATTACTCTATTTCACATTTTTTCTTTTTTTTATACAGATGCGGCAAGTGGGAGATGGAGTTGAGTTGGGCTCTAAAGTTTCAGACCTCTGGAAATAAATCCCCGGGAATCCTGGAAAACAGGTGGTACCTAAGTACGGAACTCTAGTGTTCTCACGATACTGTTTTTTTCTGGGTCATTTTTTAATTTTTGAGTATTTATATTTTTTACCCTGATATTTCTTATTTTTTTTGCAGGAAAATATCTTGGTCATATAATGTTATATTTGTCCAATTAACGGCTCTCTCGTCTTTTTTATTACTAATTAACTATTATGCAGCAGTCCTTCTGTCAATAAATTTATATATTTGTGTTCCAGATGTCTATCTAAAAAATTAAAGTATATTAGGAACTTACACAGTCGATTCGAAATTCATACAATCACACCATAATCGGTATTCAGGGGCTTTTGAGCCTCTATAATCATTTTTACTTCATAATATCAATTTCACAGGGGTCATACAAATGAGTAACGAACAGCTTGTGGGCAACAGTACCCGGTACCCAGCCCATAAAGAGAACCGGCATTTCAGGGGAACATCTTCTCAAAATATAACCGCTATCCTTCCAGCTTACAACGAAGAAGTCTCAATCGGAAGCCTGGTTCTTCTTACCAGACTCTATGCCGACAATGTGGTCGTTGTCGATGACGGCAGCACTGACCGGACAGCTGAAGTCGCCAGAAAAGCCGGAGCTGAAGTGGTTGCTCACGGAGCCAACAAAGGAAAAGCCGAAGCCCTCAAAACAGGATTCAAAACCGCAGCCGCCCTCGGCGCAGATATCATAGTTACCATGGACTCGGACGGCCAGCACAACCCTGCCGACATCCCGAATCTCCTTGCCCCCATTCTTAAAGGAAATGCCGAGATGGTCAACGGCAGCCGTTACCTGAACTATCAGGGCAAAAACTCCTCCATTTTCCGCCGTGCAGGCAAGAAGATGCAGGATACCACCGCAAAAATGAACTTCAACCTCAAAATAACCGATACGCAGAGCGGCTTCCGCGCCTTTGCAGCTTCAACAAAAGACATCTTTCGGTTCAGCGGCAAAAAGACCGCCATAGAAAACGAAATGCTTGCTGACATAGGCAGATCAGGTTTTCGCATAAAGGAAGTCGAAATCGGAGTCCTCAACGACTCTGAAGCTTCACCTGGAAACCCGGTAAAGTACATCGTCAGAGCCCTGAAAACCGTAGCCGAAGATATGGAAGCAAACAGGCCCCTGTACTTCTATACGGTACCGGGCTTTGCCCTCGCTACCTGCGGCTTCTGTATGGGTTTCAAGTTTCTTGAAGCCTTTTTCCTGGGCAGTACGAGCCTGAACTTCGAGCACACATTCCTTATGGTCTTCTTGTTCCTTGCAGGGGCATACATGGCTCTCAGGGGAATTATAGCACATTCCATGGCAGGGCCGGTTAGACAAACCGACCCTCCTGATATATTATTTCACTAGACGGTATTTCAGTTTGATTATCTTCAACAACTAGACGCAAATAAAGATGCAGGCTCACTAATTTGAAAATTAAATCGATTTATATTATTTATATGACAATATTGGTATATTTATAATCATCAGGTTATCTACACTACACAATACCTTTATATGTGATCACATCTTTGTAATTTTACCTACGTTTGATTATATTATTATGGGGTTATTCGAATGAATCATGAGTTGGTTATGAGTAAGAGCGCCCAGTTAATATCTAAAAATGAGGAAAGTTCAGATACGAGAGGAACAACCCCTCAAAATATAACCGTGATTCTCCCCGCCTTTAACGAGGAGGTTTCCATCGGCAGCATAGTCCTCTTGACCCGGCACTACGCAGATAACGTAATCGTAGTCGACGACGGCAGCTCAGACAGGACCGCCGCAGTCGCCAGGAAAGCAGGAGCCCATGTGATTGTGCACGAGACCAACACGGGTAAAGGAGGCGCCCTCAAAACCGGCTTTACAGCCGCAGCCGCCCTCGGAGCCGACATTATAGTTACTATGGACTCCGACGGCCAGCACAACCCCTCTGAAATCCCCCGGCTGGTAGCCCCAATCATCGACGGCTACGCCGAGATGGTCAACGGCAGCCGCTACCTGAACCATACGGACAAAAACACCCCAGTCTACCGTCGGGTCGGCCAGGCAATCCTTGACACTGCCACAAATATGAACTCGGGCCTCAAGATCACAGACTCCCAGAGTGGTTTCCGCGCATTTGCAGGCTCAATAAAAGATGTCTTCCGCTTCAACGCAAAAGGAATGGCAATCGAGAGTGAAATGCTTGCCGATGCAGGCCGCTCCGGCCTCCGCATAAAAGAAGTAGAAATCGGAGTCCGCTATGACGTTGACGGCTCAACCATGAGCCCGATAAAGCACGGTTTAGGCGTCCTTGTCATGGTCTTAAAAGACATCGAGTTCAACAGGCCTCTATATTACTTGACCGCCCCTGGCATTGTCCTCGGAGTCGGAGGGCTGTATATGGGAGCAAACTTCTTGCAAATCTTTGTTGCCGGAGGGAGCTTGAATTTCGGGCCTACGATGCTCATGATCCTGTTTATTATTGTAGGGACTTTTATGGCACTGACCGGGATTTTGCTGCATTCGATGTCTGCGGTTGTGAGGGAAGTGAAGACAGCTTAAATTTCACGGAAATGGTTCTGATTAAGTGTATGCGCTAAAACTTCAGGCAGCAGGCGAGTTCAGGGCATTGTATACTTTTTATATGGTTTCCTGAAGGGGCACTGCGCTGAATCTCTGGCTTACAACCTCGCATGATTCTATGTTCTTTCAGGGACGTTTGTGAGATTATTGGATTAATGTCTTATTCGATCTGGAAAAGTCAAAAATACGGATAAGCTTTAAATAAGTGTTTAATTATTTTGAAACAGAAGGGTTATTCAATGAAACTATTAGCGTTTGTCTCCACTATAGACCTGAAGTACAAATTGGGGTGCACACCTTCATGGTGGCAGTTACTGAAAGCTCTCCACGAAACCGGAAATGAAGTTATAGTGGTCCCTTATCTTGGAGGGGCAGTGGAAAGCCTCTGGTGGAGGACTTATGAGAATTCTTGCAAGTTTGAAAGCATTCTGTACAATAACTTCCTGAAATCTCCGGGAAAAGTTACTGACTCTTCAAAAACAAACTTTTTTCTTTCTCCAATCATGAAAAACCTGATAAACCTCAGTATCAAGCCCAAGATCAAAAAACAACTATGGGACATCATAAACAACGAAAAAGATCTTGACTTCATCCTTTTCATGAATATCCCCCTCAACCATATCACCGGAATTCCTTCCGAGATCAAAACGGAATTCGGGATTTCATGCCTTTACTACGATGGAGACATGCCCACAATCCTTCCAAAATATGCAATGTCTCGCGGCTTTAAGTTTGACTATTATCTAGAAGCCGATCTTTCCGAATACGACGTATTCTTTGTCAACTCAAAAGGCGTAATCGAAGACCTCAAGGAAGCCGGTGCAAAAAAAGTAATCCCTCTATACTACGCAGCAGACCCTGACCTTTTCGCCCCCGTAAATGTGGAACAGACCATTGACGTCTCATTCTACGGCCATGGAAGTGAACTAAGGGAAGAATGGATGACAAATATGATCTCAAATCCCAGCAAAAGAATGCTGGATGCCAACTTCGCAGTTGGAGGTGGCAATTTCGGGACAGACATGGGCAATGCAAACCTTGTCGGCCCTGTCTCATACAGCGCCTTCCGTGAATTCTGCTGCAAAAGCAAGATCAACCTGAACATTACCAGATGGTCTCACACAAATGTTTATGCTTCTGCCACAGCCAGACCATTCGAGCTTGCAGCCTATGGAGCCTGCATAGTTTCCCAGCCTTATAATGGGATAGAGGAATGGTTTGAGATTGGTAAGGAAATTATCGTTGTCAACAGTGAAGATGAAGCTGTGGAAACCTATGAATGGTTGTTGTCCTCTGAAGAAGAAAGGCTGAAGATCGGTGAACGAGCAAGGCAGAGGATTTTGAAAGATCATACATACAGGCACAGGGCTGAAACGATTGTTACGTCGGTAAAAGGAACAGTGCCAAGTATTTTGAATGAACCTGCTTACGGGCTCAGGGCTGAGATGATGATTGAAGTGAGCACATCGAAGATGAAGCCATGGGAACCTCTGAATAGTTGTTGTCCTCCTCTGAGGAAGAAAGGGCTGAAGATCGGTGAAGAGCCAGGCAGAGTATTTTGAAAGAACATACGTACAAGTACAGGGCTATGTTAATTTTAAAACCGGTTTAATCTATATGCATTTAATCTGTTTCATTTTAATACCTTGAATTGTTAATCCGCGAAACATGGGTCTAGTTTATGAGACCTGATTCAATAGTTTGACATTTTCAGTATTGTTTTATTTAAAAGAGTGATCTGATATGGATTTTATTAAAGGAAAAAGAATTTTAATAACAGGTGGTACAGGCTCTTTTGGGAATGCTTTTATCAATTTTTCAAAAGATTGTGATATAAAATTCGTTGTTTTCAGCAGGGATGAAAAAAAGCAGCATGATATGTTTGTTGAAAGAAACGACAATAATATCGAGTATGTTGTAGGAGACATCAGAGATAAGAGCAGGCTCTTAAAACATTTCAAAGATGTAGATTACGTAATGCATGCTGCTGCTTTGAAGCATGTCCCAACAGGTGAACAGTTTCCGGAAGAGGTTATTAATACCAATATTCTAGGTACAAAAAATGTTATTGAGGCTGCTGAAGAATGCGGTGTTGAAAAAATCGTAAATTTAAGCACCGACAAAGCAGTTTATCCCATTAATGCTTACGGTATGAGTAAAGCTCTAGCTGAAAAATTGATGAGTGCTCATACAGGAGACACTGTTTGTGTAAATCTCAGGTATGGTAATGTTATTGGTTCAAGGGGCTCCGTAATTCCCCTATTCGTCGACAAGGCTAAAAATAACTTACCTCTTACAATAACCAACGAAGACATGACAAGATTCTTACTTCCTTTGAGCCATGCTGTTGATCTTTCAAAAAAGTGTTTAGAAATCGGACAAAGTGGGGATCTTTTTGTTATAAGACCTCCAGCAGCTACTATCAAAACTGTTGTCGAAGCACTTGAATTGCATTATGGGAAAAAGCTTGAGAAACAGATTATCGGGATTCGTCCCGGAGAGAAAATGGACGAAACTCTCCTTACTCCTGAAGAACTTTGTAGAGCGACCACATTTACTGATGATGGTATTGAATACATGAAGATTCCAAAATTGGATGCAAACATTGGAGACTACTTCTATCACGGCAAAGATGTTGTTATGCCTGAGCCTTTCACATCTGCCAACACAAAAATATTGGATGCAAAAGAGTCTCTGGATCTCATTAAATTTGCCGGCTCATTGGACTAAATTTAGAGTGTTCCACATTTTTTGCTAAATTCATAAATTTCTCTTGAAAATTTGGGAGTTGATACTATTAGAACAAATGTTCTCGTTCTGGGTGGCACTGGAATGCTGGGGTCCATGCTTGTGGACTATTTATCAAAAAAACCGGATCTGGAAATTACAGCTACAGTAAGGTCTGAAGAGGTTGCCAGAAATCTTGAAATTCAACTCCCAAGTGTGAAATGGAAAGTTTTCGATGCTAATTCTTCTGATCCTGATAAAGCACTTGAAGTGATAAGTGGAAACCAGTGGGTCATTAATGCCATTGGAATTATCAAACCACTAATTCATGACGATAATCCTTCTGAAGTTGAAAGGGCTATCAAGATTAATTCTCTATTACCTCACCTGCTAGCAAAAAAGGCTCAGGAAAAAGGTTCCAGGGTAATACAAATTGCAACTGATTGTGTTTATTCCGGTGATAAAGGGCACTATATAGAAACTGACGTTCACGATGCCCTTGACGTGTACGGAAAAACAAAAAGCCTGGGAGAAGTGTATTCTCCAAATGTTTTTCATTTGAGGTGCTCTATAATTGGTCCAGAGCCGAAGGAATTTAAGTCTCTACTGGAGTGGTTTTTGGGTCAGAGTACAAATGCTCACGTAAACGGTTTTACGAATCACCGGTGGAATGGGTTAACGACTTTGCATTTTGCGAAAATCTGCTATGGTATTATAAGTAACGATATTCAGCTTTTGCACCTTCAACATGTAGTGCCTGGCGGAGAAATTACGAAGTTTGACCTGTTGAAGGCTTTTTCAAAGTATTTCAATCGCAGAGACATCTCAATAACCCCCTTTGAAGCCGAGGTTCCAATAGACAGAACCATTTTTACTATTAATGACGGTTTAAACCTGCATCTCTGGAAATCCGCTGGTTATGGACACCCGCCTTCAGTGCCTGAAATGGTCGAAGAACTCGCAAATTATGATTATAGTTTCCATATCCCTGGACTAATAATCAAAAATGAAAGAGAGATGAAAATAAGTCCTTCCCCTAAATGGTGATTATACATGGCAGATCTGAAAGTGATGACAATTCTCGGAACTCGCCCTGAACTCATCCGTCTTGCAGAAATTATCAAAAAGCTGGATGCCTTCACAAATCATATTTTCGTTCACACGAATCAGAATTTCAATTATGAATTAAACGAAATATTCTTCGAAGAATTCGGGTTAAGAAAGCCTGATTATTTGCTGGAGGTAAAGAGTGATTCCATCGGGGAGCAGATCGGTAAAATAATTTCTCAAACAGAAATAGTAATGAGAAAAGAGAAACCCGATGCTTTGCTAATCCTGGGCGATACAAACAGTGCACTGTCATGTATTGTCGCTAAAAGAATGAAAATTCCTGTTTTCCACATGGAAGCCGGAAACAGATGTTTTGATGACAGGGTTCCAGAAGAAATTAACAGAAGAATAGTCGATCATACCTCGGATATAAACATGCCATATACCGAGCATGCAAGAAGAAACCTGTTAAGAGAAGGGATTGACTCTCATACTATTTTTGTTGTTGGCTCCCCACTGCGGGAAGTTATCGAAAAAAATATGAGTAAGATTGAAAACTCCAGGGTGCTTGAAGAACTCGGACTTCAAACTGAAAAATACTTCCTTGTGAGTTTCCACAGGGAAGAAAATGTTGATAGTGAACGCAATCTCCAGATTTTGATTAATACCCTGGAAGCGCTGGCTGATAAGTACAATTATCCAATCATAATTTCAACTCATCCCCGCACAAAAATGAGATTGGAGAACTTAAATATCTCTGAAAACAAGCTGTTCAATTTCCACAAACCCTTCGGTATGTTTGATTTTGTAAAACTGCAGAAAAATGCGTATTGTGTCTTATCAGACAGCGGGACAATACACGAAGAAGCTGCAATTTTCAGCATTCCTGCCCTTGTGATCAGGGAAAGCACGGAGAGACCCGAAGTATTCGATACCGGCAACGTAATCCTGACGGGAATAAATACTGATGTAATACTTCAGTCCATTGAAGTTGCAAGAAAACAGTATGAAGAAAATGTCTCTTTTGCCACTCCCGAAGCATATCAGGATACAAATGTTTCAGACCGAGTTTTGAAACTGATAATCGGAATGAGTAAGCTTGTCCAAAAAAAGAAATATTATTTACTAGATGACTGAATCCAGGATTTTAATGCGAATGAACGTTGAGATACAATTCCCAAAATCTGCTCAAAAAAGGCGTCGATTATTATGAGAATACTTATAGTTCAGGAATCTGATTGGATAGGAAGAGGTCCTCATAACAGCCATCATTTAATGGAAAGACTATCTGTAAAAGGGCATGAAATTAGAGTCATAGACTATGAGATCCTCTGGAATGAAAAAAAAGCCGAGAAAGGCCTTATTTCAAAAAGGAAAGTCTTTTACAACCAGCATAAGTCAATTGACAATGGAAACATTACCGTCATAAGGCCTCCAATTGTGAAACTGCCTGTCCTGAACTATGTTTCTTTGCTCTATACACATTATAATGAAATCAAAAAACAAATCGAGTCGTTCAAGCCTGATGTAATAGTGGGCCTGGGTATTTTGAATGCTAATGTTGCAATAAGATTGGCAAAAAAATACAATATTCCTTTTGTTTATTATGTAATGGATTTACTACATGGGCTTGTTCCCCAGAAAGCTTTCCAATCTCTTGCATCGTGCATTGAAAGGAACAACATGAAAAATGCGACTCGGGTAATTTCTGTCAATGAAGGGCTTAGAGAATATACCATCTCTATGGGTGCAAGGCGGGAAAATACTGAAGTCATAAGGACTGGTGTTGATTTCAATCATTTTAAACATTCCATAGATGGAAAGCCAATCAGGGAACAATATGGAATAAAGGACGATGAAATAGTTCTGTTTTTTATGGGTTGGCTGTACACTTTTTCTGGCCTTAAAGAGTTGGCTTTGGAGATCTCAAAATCTGTAGACAACATTAAATTATTTGTCCTTGGAGAAGGGGAGCTATGGGATGATCTTCAAAATATTGGAAATTCCAATGGCTTTAATAAAATGATTATTGTAAATTGGCAACCTTACGAAGACGTTCCAAAATATATTGCTGCGGCTGATGTATGCCTGCTTCCTGCTTATGCAAATGATGTTATGAAGTACATCGTTCCCATAAAAATGTATGAATATATGGCTATGAGTAAGTCCGTTATAGCCACAAGACTCTACGGTTTAGTTACAGAGTTTGGAGAAAATAATGGAGTTTTATATGCTGATAATCCTGCAAATGTTTTGGACAAAGTAAAATCTTTGGTTAAGGATCAAAATCTGGGGGAGGAAGGACAAAAAGCGCTGACATTTGTTAAAAAAAATAATTGGAACAATATTACAGAGGAATTTGAAAAATGTTTAATGAATATTGTCCAAAACAATATACATAACTATTCAGCCTACCAAAAGAAGTCGATTGGTATTGATTTTGACGAAACAGAGAAATCTGATTACTAACTGATGAGAAATGAAAAAACGCAATCAATAGCCAACAATTAAATAAAATAAGCTCACAGAAATTTGCCTATTGAATCTTAATAAAGATGGCGATTGATGTTGTTTTGTTCGAGCTGAATAGTTATCAAATCATATGGGAAAAAGTATATTTCACCCATTTGCTGAAAATTTAAGAATTTAGTCAAGTCTGAAAACATACTCAGAAGATCCCCATAACCCCTTAAATGTGTAATAAAATTGTTACTTAATTTTCTAGTAGAAAAATTCTCCCTTGAATTTGAAGAGGATACGTAATTAGCAATTACTAAAAAATAAGAGTAAAGGATGAATATGCCAGTTAACAGCCCCAAAGTCTATATTAATAATATTAATGAACAAAATCTTTTAGAAGAAATTCAAAATGGGTTAGAGTATATACAAGCAAATGAGATAATTAATGAAGATTCAGTAATCTTTATAAAGCCTAATTTAACCGATTTTGTTCACAAACCCGGTATAACCACAACCCCTCAAATGATCAAAGCAGTGATAGAAGCGCTTTCACCTCGTGTAAAAAAAATATTTGTGGGTGAATCAGATGGGGGGAACTATTCCTATTCAGCTGATACGTCTTTAAAGAATCATGGAGTGTTTGATGTTGCCAGACATTTTCCTAACGTTGAAGTTGTCAATCTTTCAAAGTTACCTCGAACAAGGGTTACAGAAACGGTTTGTGGGAAAAATGTGTGGGTAGATTTTCCAGATCTATTAATCAACGAAATAGATTGTCTTGTTTCCGTGCCCGTCCTAAAGACCCATGCAATGACTCATGGAACATTCAGCATTAAGAATCTATGGGGTTGCTATCCTGATTCAATGAGACTCCTTTATCATAAAAATCTTGATTATAAACTAGCTCTGATTAGCAAATTGACAAAAAATAAGATTCAAATAATTGATGGGTTCTGGGCATTGGATGGTCATGGTCCTATGGAAGGAACGCCTATAAAAACAAATAAGATCCTAATTTCTAATGATCCGGTTGCAGTTGATTCTTCTGCAGCGTACTTAATGAATCTTGATAAAAGTAAAATTGGGCATTTAGATATATCTGAACAATTTGGTCTGGGTATATCTGATATCAATAAAATCCAATTCAATAAAGATGTGCATAAAGAAAAACTACAAAAATTTAAACCTTATAAAGTTAGACTTGATTATTTTTCTGTTCTGCTGTTTAAGAGTGAAATTCTTTCAAAGATGGTTCTCTCCTCTCCAATCACACCCTTAATTTACAAAGTGGTACACTTGTCAAGACCAAAAACAAAAGAACATACTGCGCTGCCCATAATAAAGTTTATAGTAATCTTAAACGAAAGTAAATATCTTGTCGGTTGATACTATGAAAATACTACAAGTTGTTCAGTTTTTTTCTCCTAATCATGGTGGTTCCGCGACATCTACTTACGAGCTATCAAAACAACTGCAAAAAAAAGGGCATGAAATTACAGTTCTTACAACAGACTTTCAAATGAACAATGTTTTTATCGATTCACTGGAAGGTATAACAGTAATTCCTTTTCATTGTCAATTGAATATTGGAAGTCTTTTGATATCCTCTTCAATGAATAAATATTTAAAAGAAAACATTGATAATTTTGACATAATTCATATGCATAATTTTCGGACTTATCAGAATATTATAACTCATAAATATGCTATTAAACATAATGTACCGTATATCCTACAAGCTCGTGGTTCAATTCCTTTATTGAGTAAAAGCAAACAAAAAAAATTATTTGATTTGTTTTTCGGGCAAACAATAGTTAGAGATGCAAGTAAAATTATTGCATCGTCTAAAATTGAATCTAGTCAATATCATGATGTTTTCCCAAGTTTGAATTCTGACAAAATTATTCATATTCCTAATGGAATCAACCTAAATACTTATTTAAATCTTCCAAAAAAGGGAAGCTTCAAAAAGAAATATTCAATCCACTCTAATGAAAAAATTGTCCTTTTTTTAAGTCGTATACATGACAGAAAAGGGGCAGATATTCTTATTCGAGCATTTAATTATTTAAAAAATGATATGACTAATATAAAACTCGTTATTGCTGGACCAGATGATGGTTATTTAGAGAGATTAAAGTCAATTATCAAAGAGTTAAACCTTGAGAACGATGTAATATTTCCTGGATCCCTTTATGAAAAGGAGAAGTTGGAGGCATATGTTGATGCAGATGTTTTTGTGTTGCCTTCAAAAGATACATATGAGTCTTTTGGAAATGTTGTTTTAGAATCTCTTGTATGCGGCACCCCCGTGATTGTAACTAATGTATGTGGTGTTACAGAGTGGATCAATGATGTAGCATATATCGTTGAACCTGATCAGTTCCAAATTAGAAATGCGATATTTAATATTTTGAACGATAACAGTTTACATGAAAAATTTAGCTTGTCTGGCAGAAATTTAGTTCTTACAAACTTTGGATGGGACCGCATCACCTCTCAAATTGAAAAAAGTTATATCTCCGTTCTTAATTCCTGAATTTTTGTAGAACTTTTTAGTTTGTACGCTTTAATTAATTTATTTCAGTCGAATGCTAGCTTTCTGCGGGGTGCGTCAGTGCAACTTTAATCTCACATTCCGAACCCCGACATTTTTGTGACAATATGCTATACAAAAAGATCATTTTACTGACATAATATCAACAAAATGACCAATCGTCAAGTATTGTTTTCCTATCTTGGCAGGGGTTCGAAATATGGATTTAATTATATAGAATTATTATGTTTTCTTCAAGATAAATGAAATAAATTTACACAGTCAGCTAAATGTCAGAAACCAAAATAGGCATGTGGTAAAATAATAACGAAATATACAATATTGAAATTGACGACGAAATATGGAATAGTAGCGAGGATCCGAATATCTTTTTTAAAATATAATGTATTTTTCTAAAAAATGTATCTTATATCTTCAGAACATTATCTAGATTATTAAGTTTATTTCTACAACATTGATACCAAATTTAAAATGATTATTATGATCCGGAACTATTGTAAATCCAAGTTACATGTTTATTTAATAACTTTGCTAGGAACTCTTATTGGCTTAGATATATCTATGATATATCTAAAGGGCACAACTCCACATTTCATCTCATTTATAGTCGGATTTGTGTTGCTATGTGCTCCCGTGATACTTTTTATCTTTAAAGAAAATGATACATCTCTAAATACTACTTTTGCAATATTTCTAATCTTATTGACAGTTAGCTTTAATCAATCTCTTTTATCGATTGGAAGCGATTATATTCAGGGAACTGATGGTCCCTTCAATTTAAATATAATTGTTAACTTGTTAAATGAATATGGAAAATTCAATTTGTATAATGAGAATTCTTTATTTAATTTGAACTTTTATGGATTACCAATCTTTTGTAATATAGTAAGTATTCTCTTGAACCTCCCTTTGGATTTTGTTTGTTTGCATTCTAATCCTATCTTTGGTGTAATCTCGATTTTTATTTATTTCGTTTTGATTAAAGATCAGTTGCCAATCAAATTAGCTTTGATTTCTACAATTTTCTTAGGCTGGAGTTTAACTTATATAATATATGGAATAGAATTAAGACCAGAAAATTTAGGTTTTTTGTTTTTTATTATGGTTTTTTATTTTGTATCTAAAAAAACTATGTTATCCCACGTTAATTATTTATTTTCTCTATTGGCAATTTTAGTATCTTTTGCACTCGTCACTACACATGGCGCTGCTACTATCCATTCAGTACTTATCTTCACAATATTCTCTTTCAATATTTCTTACTTGTCTAAAAAAAGATGTAAGCAGTATAACGAGCAAATTCATGTAATTATATTTGTAATATTCATATTTTATTTATTTTATCTAACTGGTTCTTCTACATCTTTTTTAAATATTTTATACCGGTCAATCGAAGGCGCTTTTTCAATTGATCAAAATCTAATTTTTAATGAAAAAGGAGTTTCAGCTTTAAGTAATAACATTCCTTTTATAATTACAATTTTAGTCTGGATAGAGAGGACATTGTTTATTATTGGATATATCTTTTTAAGCTATAATATTTATATCAAAAATTCTCAATATCTAAATTCATTTTATCTTTTTATACTTCTGTGGAGTTCTGTTTATTTTGTAATTATTATCTTATCCATTCCTGCTCATACATTAAATCCCTCAAGAATTTATCGATTTTTTGAAATTCCAGTATCTATCATTAAATCAATTATTTTAATTCATACTATTACACTAATTCCATATAATTTGCATAGAAATATTGCCATAAATTCATTCCGTGTTTTTCCATCATTTTTAAAAATACCTTTAAGTAAATTTATATCAGTTATGTTTTCACGGACAATAAGGATAGGTTTAGCGTCCACTATTATGTTACTAATTATGATCAACTCGATTTTTTTGTTGCCCATGTGGGTTATAAATATTGAGCTAAATTCTTACCATGAAGAGCCATATGCTGATTTCTGTGATCAAGATATTTTAGCTGGTAAATTCGCTTCGGCAAAATTAAATAATTTTGTATTTATCGGTGATTTTAGAACAAAAGTAATTTTTGGTATAATTGGAAACAAGAAAATCATTAAGATAGACTCTATAAATGTTAACTTTGAACCCCCTAATCTTTTTGAGAAGTCTATATTTATTGGACTTAAAACAGGTGATAAACAAAATATTTATCTCACTGAAGATTTTATTAATGCTGGCTTTAAAATATATGATAATCGAAGAGTAAATATCAATTTATTACATCGGGAGTGTGGAGGGTCACGAATACCCCGTCCTTAATATGGACAATTTTGTAAGGAGGAACCTGGCCCAGAGGGCTCAGGTTCTCCTCCTTAAAGCGTTCAAGAGGAATTTGATTGGTTGTTCCGTGGACAGTTGAATTTACCCTTTCCAACCACATGTGAACTTGTGTAAAGGGCGGTCAACTTTTTTCCATTTTGGGCGGTATAGAATTTTCCAACCTTTTTATATAAAGTTTATTCAATTTTCTAAAATTTCTGTAGAATTATGATGTATTTTACATTTCGACCCCCCTCAAAAAAACTACTTATTTTTTTTATTTGTACAGTTTATTACTCATTTTGTCCTATCTTCTGAATTAATTATTCAATATTCCATAAGATCTCGCTGAAAAATAGGTTAACTTCGTGGTATTTTTTACAAATTTGAACGGGAGTTTTTGGAAAATCATGGGATTCAGCCAAAATCCTTGATTTTGTTGAGCTTGTATCTACAGTAAATTAAAAAAGTTTAGCCAGTTGGTGAAAAAAATCACCTTATTTTGAAAGGGGGGATCAAAATGTAAATTGTAAAAAAATAAATTATGTTTTATTTTGAAGGGGGGTCGAAATGTAAAATGTATCTTACCTTCGGCAGGTCGACATTTAATTTTTGATACTTTTTGATGATGACGATTTTGAAATAATGCTCCGTAATTGTGTGTAGTTGTTAGGTTTACATATGACCAATTATTAATCTATCATACTAAACTTTAATGAAAAAACGATTCAGTGCTTATATAGGTCGTGATTGATCCGTTTTTTTTATGAAGATAGTATCTGAAAGATATTATTTAAAAAAACTTTGACAAAAAAATCCATTTGAGGCCGTAATCAATATTATTAAAAAATAAATTATGTTTAATTTTTAAGGGGGGATCGAAATGTAAATTATAATCAGTTAGTAATCAGATTTCTCTGTTTCGTCAAAATCAATATCAATCAACTGGTTCTGGTAGACTGAATTCTTACACATTTTTTTACTTCCAATTAACTCGCTGCATAAAGATTTCCATTGAGCTCCTATACTTTCCCAGGTAAATGAATTTTCCGCAGTCATTCTAGCATTTTTGGAAATTTTCTCTCGCAAGATTGAGTTTCCCGATAAATACTTGATAGCCTTGATATATTCGTTTGGCTCAGGAGCACAAAGTATTCCATTTTCGAGATGATTAATCATTTCTGTCATTTCTCCCATCCTACATGCAATGATTGCTCTCCCAGAAGACATGGCTTCAACTTCTGCTCTTCCAAGTTCCTTTTGAAAGAATAAAATGATATCTAATTTAGATAAAAAACCGTTCAGTTTATTTCGAGGAACAGCTCCTAAATGCTCAACATTTGGTAAATCTATAAAATATTTTTTATACGGTCCTTCCCCAAATATTTGGAATCTAACATCTGGAAGTTCTGTAATTGATTTCTGAACAATTTGTACTAATAAATTTACACCTTTGATTTCAGTCAGTCTTCCAATAAATCCTATTTTTATATTGGTTTCTTTTTTTTCTATTTCTTTATTCGGTTTAAATATATTTATTTCTACTCCAGTTGCGATAACTTTGATTTTTTTTGGATCTATTCCATATTGAACCATTCCTTTTTTAATTGAATTACTTTGCGTTCTTATTTTATCGACCAACTTACAGGCAAATATACTGAAATAAAGGTTATACAAGTGAAACAATTTTTGCAATAAATTTCTCTTAAATGTTATAACATAAGGATCTGTCCAGGGAGTCGTATTACCCTCTGAATAAATTATCTTTACCTTTCTTACTTTAGCTAATAATATCGATAGGAACGCTGTTTGAGGATTATGGACAATAATAATTTTCAGGTTTTTCTGAATTAATTTTGAAATTTTTACTGCTACTAAGAGTGAAAACAAATATGTTATAAAAAAGTTTATAGTGGCTTCTAACTTGGATTTGAATGGATAATTTTTAGGGGCAGGAATAAAAACTTGTTCTATAGTGAAGTTGTTATTTATCTTTATAGATCCTTGATATTTTTTATAATAAGCACTTATAATTGAAACTTTGTAATATTTTGATAACTCTAGTGCTACATTATAATCCATGACCCCACAACCGCCTCCTCTAACAGTATTCGTCTCAAGTGGGCTTGGGCTAATTATACAAATATCTATTTCATTTCTATTATTTTTATTTACCATTAATTTCCTCCTGTATAAACAAATTATTTTTTATTTGCCTAAAAGGAAAGCAATCTTGGCAATATACTTGCAAGTTGATTTACAGTTTTCTCTTAGGAGAAATATTTTATTAAGAGCTCATCTCAAAACCAATTTTATTCTCAAATCAATAAGAGTTTTAGAACCATTTTCGTAATCAGAAACTTAGGAAAGATAAGATTCCTAGTAGATTCACAACATGAAGTGAATATAGACTTAGTTTGAAATCATTGTAGTAGGATTCTAACACAGCTTCTTGTCGCAATATAGAACTTTTGGTACACTGGTGAAGTTAATCGGAAGACTTCGACGAAGAAATTACTTTTTTTATTAAATTTTCTGTTTTACTTAATACCGTCTTCTCACTAAATCTCAACTTTAGAATTTGTCTATTTTTTTCAATATCTTCTTCTGATAAATGCAAATCCAATAAAGAAGAGTTTTTATATAATTCATCCACATTAAATATTACTACGCCGTTTTCTTTGTAATATGCATACAAGGGATTTTTTTCGTTCAAAAATACTTTGGCACCCAAGTATAACATAGCTAAAATATTACCCGTTCCTTGCTGCCTATGATGATTCATTATTACATTAGAACAAGAACTTATTAAATTTATATATTTCTCATATGGCATAAACTCATCGACACTTAAAAAGCTATTCCCAAAATAAACTTTGCCTTTATTTCTCAAAATACTTGCATACTCAGAATCACCATAGCTTAACGGACATATTATTTTTTTTCCATTCATATTTTGAGTTCTTAGAAAACCAAAAATTTCCAAATGATTATTTGTAGGCGTAGCACTGTTGCCTACAAGTATATTGTTACCATTTAGGTTACTATGCTTCATTTTTCCTTCAATAATTTCCGACGTGCTACCATAGTTCCAATTGACATAATCTGGAAAGTTAGATTTAAACTTAGAGGCAACCATATCATATTCATTTTCCAGAACAGGTGCAAAAAAATTAATTTTTTCGACGATTGCTTTTTTTTCTAAGTTCTTGTAGAATATGCTTTTCGCAAGCCGCTTTAACAAATTACTGGTCGAATTTTTTTTCTTGGCCAAACCTTTAATAATATCTTTGGTTTGTTCTTGGTATAGGGACTCACGATCTTCATATATAATATCATAGTAATCAAGTCCCATGCCAATCCATACAAATTTTAAACACGGACTGGCATGTGCCACAACTTCTTGATTAAATTCATTTAGTGAGTGAAGAACAATAAAATCATATTTTTCTAATGATTTCATAAAAAACGGATTTTTGAATGAAATTGGGTTAATGAATTCAACCGGGGTCTTCTTAATATTCTTTAATTTTTTATTTAATGAATGTATTAAAAATGTATTGCACAAAGGCGCTACGGACTCAAAATTCTTGTAAGCAGCATCCGTAAATATATTATCAGAAGTGAGATGAAGGATTTTTATATTCTCAATCATAGTTGCACCTTTTAAATTATTATACTCTTTGCTGTTTTGTCCAAGTTGAAAATAATTCTATTGTTATAACTTTGCCAAGGAAATATGATAAATATCGATCTTAAATACGATTTTACACAACAAATGCTTTTAATTTTATATGTGGTGATCACAGATTTGGGACGTGAACATAAATTACCACTTGAAACATCGAAGAGACAATTATTAAAATAATGACTCTGTAGAATATCTATTGTCCATCCCGACTCTTTCATTATTTCTTAGATATCATGTTTCGTCCATGATTCTGACCCTTTTTAAATACTGTTCTTTTATTATCTGCAAAATTAGCAACTGTCCCGGCATTTTTAACAAATGGTTTGTTAACACATAGAATGTAGCTCCCGCCAATCCAATCACCAAAACATAAACAAATTCTCCAACTGATAAAATTAAACCTATGGTATACATAATAACTCCCATTGTAACAGCTAATAGAAGCGTAGGGATAAAGTCATGCAACTGTTCTGGTACTGAATAGTCAATCAATTTAATTGAAAAGTAACTATTGGGAATATAAGCTATGAATGAACTAACTATCTGTCCTATTAATATGCCAAAAATTCCATACTGTATACTAGCCAATAAAATTATCACAATCATGAGTTTCTTAACTATTTCTAAATATAAGAAGAGGTCTGATCGACCTTTAACCATGAGAATATTCAAGTTGATTGCATGAAGGGGATACAATATACCTGCTATACACAATAGCTGCAAATAAGGTACTGCGGGTAACCAGTCTTCTTTCAGCATAAGACTAAATAGAGGTCTAGCCAACACTACAAGTGCTATCATACAAGGGAAGACAATATAGGTAACAACCTGAATAATTCTCCGATAAAATACCTTAAGTGCAGTATTATCATCTTGTATGGATGACAGTGCCGGATAGGTAACCTTTTGTATTGCACCTGTTAATTGTGTTACAACAAGCATCTGAATTCGCTGGGCGAAAAAATAGTATCCCACCAGTGTAACTGAAAAGAGTTTGCCAATAACTATGACATAAATATTTTGGAAAGCAGTATTTATTAGGCCAGATGCTAATAGTTTTGAACCAAAGCCAAACATTTCATTAAGTGATTCTACACTAAAGTCTTTACTGGGCCTCCATTTATTAATAATCCAGTAAAGTACTGTAGCAGCAAAAGATGATATTAGCATCTGAGCTACAAGACTCCATACCCCAAAACCCATTGCTGCCATGAAGATTGCCACAACACCGGAAAATATAGCGGACGGTAGAGTAACTTTGAATTGGACTTTAAAGTTCAACTTTCGGGTAAGGTCTGCTACCTGCACCAGTTGAAATGAATTGGTAATCACTACCAATCCCACTACACGAACCAACACTATCAATCTTGTTTCATCATAAAAACTGGCTATGAAGGGTGCAGAGGCGAAAAGAAGTGCGTAAACTAAAAGTCCCAACACTAGATTTGTATAGAAAGCCGTGGAATAATCAGTTTGGCTAGCCTCTTTTTTACGAATGAGGGCTTGAGTAAAGCCGGAATCCATTAAAGAGTTAGCAATAGCAAAGAAGACTGCGATCATGGCCATAAGACCAAAATCTTCAGGAAGTAAGAACCACGCTAATATAATTGTAGTGATGGTCTGAATCCCAACTCTAAAGGTTTGCTCAAAGAAAGTCCAGATTATCCCTGTAATCGTTTTGTGGCGGAGGGTATCATTTGCTTCCATTTTTAGTCCTATTCCCCTGCATAATTGTTTTTGGGTTCGTTTTTATTCAATTTTTGTTTAATATTTTGGGTTCAATATTTTTAGTCCCAATAGTTCCAGGAATAGCATGTAGTAATTCCTTGTTAACACGTTCACCTCTTAACATATTGATTATTGCTTTAGGGAAATTTGCTCCCGCAAGATGAGAAAATGGATATTGTCCACCAAAACGACAATTCATCTCTAATACATAATAAGTTCCTTTTACCAAAAAACAATCAACATCTAAGTTTGCAACATGTTTTAGTTTTATCGCAATATTTTCTCCTAATTCAAATAAATCTTTATTTTCTACTATTATAGCACTATCCGTTTCACCTGCTCTCATAGCGATTTTTTGTTTCGGAATGCAAGTCAGAAAATTCCCATTTAAGTCATTGAAAACATCGAGACCATATTCATCTCCAAGGAGCTTTTCTTGGATAATTATGCTTGATTCCAAATCAACACATGATTCGTATTTTAAATAAGTGTTTAATATGTCTCTTTTTGTCTTTTGGTATAAAATTTCGAGTTCACTTAAATTGTCTGCTTGATATATTCCAATTGAACCCATTCCCCACCTAGGTTTAATAATTAAGGGGAAACAAATTGTATTGTTATTAATAGATTCCAAGCAATCTTTTATTGAAATAAAACTCATTGGAGTAGGAATATCAATTGAAGTCAAAAATTTATAAGTTTTCCACTTATCGTTGCAGATTTGTGTAGTTTCGTAGTTTGATACTACAACCTGAATTCCTTGTTCATTAAATTTTTTCTTTGAATTAGCTAATATTGGCAAATCAATATCAAATAAAGGAACAATTGCTTTAATTTCATTTTTTAAACAGTAACCCCTCAAGTAATCAATATATACAGGGTCATGGATCAAGGGAGTGCAAATACTTTTATCTGCTATTTGCATAGCATAAGTCTGATTGCTATTTGCAGCATATACTAACCCAACATTATTCAACGCATCTTTAAAGTATTTCACCAAGTATGTTCTGCGTCCAACAGAGGTTAATAATATATTCATTTTAAATCACATCTGAAGCCATTAAATTAAGTAAGCCTCCAGTATGCCAGAAAACTACATTTGAGTTTTTGGGGATTATACCTTTAGACACATAATTTCTTAACGCATGAAATGCTTTTCCTGTATAAGTTGAATCTAAAATAAGACCTTCTGTTCTTGCTGCCCAGTGAATTGTTTCAAGTAATTCTGGATAGATACTTTCATAACCCTCACCTTTCCAGGTATCATCAAAGAAAATATCTTCGGGAATGTCAACTGGCTTATTTAAAAAATCATTAAGCTCAATCATACTTTCTAACACAGCGTTTTTTCCTTTATTCGAATCTCTTGCAACCGACACACCCATTACCTTACATTTTGGTAAAAACTTTCTGCATCCAATTTCTATTCCAGCCTGAGTAGTACCTGTACCACTAGCAAGCACAATGAAATCTATGGTTTGAGATCCAATTTGAGATTTTAATTCTTTCACAGCTTCATAATATGCATAAGATCCTTCTACGCAATGTCCCCCTCCCCAAATGTAAAGCGGATTAAAACCTTCATTTCGTAAATCAGTCATTGCTTTATCCATTGATTGGGCAACATTTTCCTTATTTACAAATCTTAATTCAGCACCTACAAGCTTGGTTAATTTTAGGTTCCCAACATAAGTTCTATTTGGTTCTAAATCATGTATGATCATAATTGTTTTCCAACCAAGCTTAGCAGCAAATATTGCAGTTGCCCTTACATGATTTGATTGATTTCCACCTGCAGTCACAATTGCATTATAACCCTTTTTCTGCGCTTCTGCTAATATATAATGTAGTTTACGAGCCTTATTTCCACCGCCTGTAAAAGAGAATAAATCATCTCTTTTGCAGATCAAATTAATATTTAACTTATTTCCGATCCTTTTTTTTTGCTCAACTTTTGTAGGACTAAAATCAAATGTGCTTATAGAGGGGTTCAAATATAACTCCATGTTAATCCTACACATTCCATTTTGTTCTTCTGAAAGCTTATTTACAAATTTAAAGCCCTTTCTTTCATACAAAGGTCTTGCAGGACCATTTTCCCAAGGTTCCATAGCCACTTTTTCAAACCCGTCTGATTTTAGATGACAAAGTGTCATTTCAATAAGTCTTCCCCCAATTCCTTTTCCACGTAAAGAATTGGCAACTCCCATAATAGGAATAAATGCTCTTTTTTTTCTCTTATCGTTGGCATAAAAAGCAATAAATCCCAATATATTATCACTGCCCAAATTATAAGCGATATAAAAATTGGCATTTTTTCTTAGTTTCTCAGCATATTCAAAAAGATCTACCCTTTCGCTGAGAAGGGTGACGAAATCATGATCTATTTCTATTAGAAAATCAACCAGGTTCTGGTGGTTAATCGAATTCGGAGGAACATATTTTAATCCAATTCCCATATCTCTTAAACCACTTAAATTAGTTGTTTTTTTCATATCATAAACCCCATAAAGTTGGATGTAATATTCTCCTCAATAATTAATTAAAAGCATTTTTTACTGTCATAATTATTAATTCAGTATCTTCTGTTCTTAACCCTGAATAAATCGGTAAACACATAATTCTACTCGCAATGTCCCTCGATTCTGTTTGAGGCGCATGTGGTTGTAGATATTCAAGTGTATCTAAAGAGGGGTAAAAGTATCGTCTTGGATTAATACCAGCAGCATTCATAGCATTTTTGACTTCCATAAGCTTTTCCTCGCTTTCGAAAAGCACTGGAAAATAGCTGTAATTATTGTTACATTGAGAGTTGCGCTTTTGTAGTTTCACATGATCCTTGAGAGCGTTTTCGTAGCAGCTCCAGATTTCAGATCTTTGTTCCAATATTGTATCCATTTCATCCAGAACACAAAGACCCATTGCAGCCTGAAATTCGTTCATTTTAGCATTTATACCCAGTTCTGCAATCGAATCTGGTCCATTAATACCAAAGTTAATCATCAGTTTAGCTCTTTCAAGGTCTTTTTTGTTTTTGAAGATGATCGCTCCACCTTCTATAGTGTGAAAAAGCTTAGTGGCGTGGAAACTAAGTATTGTTGCATCACCGTAGGATAGCAGACTTTCACCATTATATTGCACTCCAAAGGCGTGTGCTCCATCATAGATAGTTTTCAACCCATACTTTTGTGCAATGTTTTCAATTTTTTCCACATCACATGCATTGCCAAATACATGTACTGGTACTATCGCTGTAGTTTCTGGTGTTACAGCTACTTCAATTTTGGATGGATCGATACAGAATGTTTCAGGATCTATATCCACAAAAATGGGTTCAATGCCTTCCCATACGAGAGAACTGGTAGTAGCTACAAAGCTAAATGGAGTAGTTATTGCTTGTCCACTTACCCCAAGAGTTTTATATGCAATTTGTAAGGCAAGAGTTCCATTTGCTACAAGTAACAGGTTTTGGACATCTAAGTATTCTTCAAGCCTTGCGGTCAGTTCCTTTACTAATTGTCCATTATTGGTCAGCCATGCGGTGCTGTAAATTTTGTCTATATATTTGTCTAGCTTAGTGCGATCAGGCAAATATGTTTTAGTGACATTAATTGCCTCATATTTGTCTAGCTTAATGGGGTCCGACAACTGTGTTTTAGTGATATTGATCATCTCATATTCCCACCCTGTCAATTAGTGAATCTAGAGTTTTTATCAGCCAGTATGATAATTAATGTAAATACATTTTTTATAATTACATCTGTATCCTATATACGGAATGTGAATATTCACAATCCACCATACACTTTCTGGTAATAGTTTCTATAATCTTCATTTATGATGGAATTTAACCAGTTTTTATTGTTTAGATACCAATCAACAGTCATTCTTATTCCATCTTCAAAATCGATTTGAGGTTTCCAGCCCAATTCCTGGTCTATTTTTGTTGCATCGATCGCATATCTGCGATCATGACCTTTTCTGTCTTCAATAAAAGAGATCAATGATTCTGATATATCCCTTTCGGGAAGTTTTTCTGAAAGAATTTTTATTATTGTTTTCACAATATCAATGTTTGTCTTCTCGTTGTTTCCCCCAATGTTATATACCTCTCCAATTTTGCCATTTTGAAGTACAGAATCAATTGCAGAACAATGATCATTCACATGCAACCAGTCACGAATATTCAATCCATCCCCATATACCGGAATTTTTTTCCCATTTATAGCATTGTAAATCATCAATGGGATTAGCTTTTCTGGAAATTGGTAAGGCCCATAATTGTTTGAACATCTAGTAATATTCACTTTTAAACCGAATGTCTTATAGTAAGCTCTTACTAACAAGTCAGCACTCGCTTTGCTCGCTGAATAAGGACTATTGGGGGAAAGTGGAGTATTTTCTGTAAAATATCCTGTGTTGCCTAAGGAACCATAAACCTCGTCAGTGGAGATTTGTAGGAATTTATTTATATTATATTTTTTTGCAGCGTCTAATAATACTTGAGTACCTAATACGTTTGATTTGATGAATATTTCAGGATCTTTTATGCTTCTATCTACATGCGATTCAGCAGCAAAATTGACTATATAATCAATATTATTTTCTGACACTATTCTTTCAACCAATAATCTGTCACAAATATTTCCTCTAACAAAGGAATAATTTGCATTAGTTTCAATGTCTCTTAAGTTTTCTAAATTTCCAGCATATGTTAATTGGTCCAAGTTGATAATGCGGTAATTTTTGTGCCTATCAAGCATGATCCTTATGAAATTACTTCCGATAAATCCTGCTCCACCTGTTACTAAAACCGTTACTATGTTTAAACCCCCTTAAATAGAGAAATGAGATATTTTCCGTAATCGGTGTTTTTCAGCGGCTCCACAAGATTTAATAAACTTTCTTTATCGATGTATCCTTTACGGAATGCAATTTCTTCTAAACATGCTATGTATAAGCCTTGTCTAGTTTGAATGGATTCTACAAAATTTGCTGCTTTTAGAAGACCTTCGCAGCTTCCAGTGTCAAGCCACGCCATTCCTCGTCCTAACAACTGAACCCGCAACTCTTTTCTTTTTAAGTATTCGTTGTTCACAGAAGTAATTTCAAGTTCTCCTCGAGCAGAAGGTTTTATTGTTTTTGCTATTGTTATTACTTGATTGTCATAAAAATACAGGCCAGGAACCGCATAATTTGATTTTGGATTTTCTGGTTTTTCCTCAATTGAAATTACATTTCTGTCTTTATCGAATTCTGCAACGCCAAAATCTTTTGGGTTACTTACATAATATCCAAAAACAGTTGCTCCTTTTCTATTAGATGCAGCTTCTTTTAAATGTTCTACCAAACCTTGACCATAAAATATGTTATCCCCTAAAATTAAAGCAACGTTATCATTTCCTATGAATTCTTCACCAAGTAAAAAAGCTTCTGCAATTCCCCCTGGTTGTTCCTGTATCTTATATGAAATTTTTAAGCCTAAATGACTTCCATCATCAAGTAACCCTTGATAAAGGGGAATATCTTTTGGAGTCGAAATGATTAATATTTTGCGAATTCCTGCCAACATTAATACTGATAAAGGATAATAAATCATAGGCTTATCATAAATAGGTAAGAGATGTTTTGATATTGATTTTGTCATAGGATAAAGACGTGTACCATTACCACCAGCAAGGATAATTCCTTTCATCTCTTTTCCTCTCTCAAATAGATCTCAAATACCCAAATTTTTGACATTCTGTTCCCACCTTTTAAAAATTATCTTTCTAATTTTAAAATTGTGAATTTAATTTGAGGATTTTAAGTTACTGGATTTCGTTTTGCTGTGTTCAATTGATCTATTCAATTCTGTAATTTCCCGAGGGTCAGCTCTGCAGCATCTCCGTTTCCATAGGGGTTTTCCCATTCGGGTTTTGATTCTATCATCTGCCGGGCACAGAGAATTATCTTCTCGCCGGTTCCTGCAATCAAATTTGCACCAACATCCACCGTTTCCGACCTCTCTGTGTTGTCCCGAAGCGTCACGCAGGGGACTTTGAGGATGCAGGCTTCTTCCTGCACACCTCCGCTGTCTGTACGGATAAGTCTGGCTCCGCTTTCAAGCTATAAAAATTCCAGGTAACCGAGGGGTTCGATCAGCCTTGTGCCTTCAGGCACTTTGAAGCCAAATTCTCCTATCATTTTTACGGTCCTGGGATGAGCTGGAAAGATAATTGGGAGGCCGAATTCTTTGTATATTTGAGATAAACCGGTAAGGATTCCACCGAGACGTTCTTTGCTGTCCACGTTTTCTGCGCGGTGGGCCGTAGCTGCGAAGTACTGTTTTTCTTTCAAGCCGAGTTCTTCAAGGATATCGACTCCGTTTTTAGAGATCTCAAGGTTCTGGTAAGCTGCATCGACAACCGTATTTCCTGTAACGAAAATTTTCTCTTCGGGGATGCCTTCGTTAAGCAGGTATTTTCTTGAGGTCTCGGTTGGTGCAAAGAGATAATCGGAAGTATGGTCTGCAATAATTCTGTTGGTTTCTTCGGGCATTGTTCGATCAAAGGACCTTAAACCCGCCTCCACATGGCCGATTTTAATCTGAAGTTTGGACGCAGCAAGGGCACCTGCAAGGACCGTATTTGTATCTCCCTGGACGAGGACAACATCTGGCCTGTCTTTTATCAGGATTTCTTCGATTCCGGCGAGCATCTTTGCGGTCTGTTTTCCGTGGAGACCTGATCCAACATCAAGATTGTACTTTGCCTGCGGGAGTTTCAGCTGCTCAAAAAATATTTTATCCATTTCGTAGCTGTAGTGCTGGCCTGTATGCAGTATATAATATTCTATGCCCTGTTTCTCACATTCTCTGATTATAGGGCTCATTTTTATAATTTCAGGCCTTGTGCCGAGAATTATTGCAATCTTCATATTTTTACCGCGTCCTTGCCAGAAAATATATCCTTACTTTCATAATTTTTAGTAAATTACACTTTATAATTATTTAAGTCCTTTGGTTTCTATCTTTCAGCCATAACGCATGTATTTCTCGTGTAGTATTCTCTTATTTATGCTCTCTCTTTTGCATAGATCATTATGGAGTTATGCTGAATTATGGTAAATTTTATAAAAATGTGTAACTAAAAAATCGATGCGGGAATTATTTAAAAAAAGTTAAGGGTTTCCGGAAAGTGGGGGCATTTGTGGGTTGATAAAATATGTGGACTGATGGAAGAAGGTGCAGGGATGCAGGTGTTTGAGGGGTCGGAGAGATGGGTTTTGCTGTTATTCTGGTCCGGTTGCGCCGGGGGAGTTTGGGAAGGGGGCCGGGACTAAGTAAATATAACATTTCTGTTTTAAAACAAATGGCGGCTCAAGCCTCCATTTTTTCGTTTTCAGGTGTGGATTTTATGCCTAAATCATGCGGGTTCATTTTAAATATTTTAAGCGCGTTTTTTAGTTTAGACAACTTATTTTCAGGTGGTTTATTCGTGAAATACATAAAAAAAATTTGTCCAATCTGCAACACAGAGTTTTTTGTTTTGGAATCAGTGGCTGATAAAGCCGTTTACTGCACTCTTGGATGCCTGGTAAAGGCTCAGGGAGATACAGAAATGCAGGAAAGCTTTTAATTTTTTTTCCCGTGATTTTCAGCTGGAGTTTATTTTGATTCTCATTTTTTTTCTTAATTTCTCGGAAGAGTCTGCTTGAGTGAAGCTCACTGAAATAACTCATCGAGTAGTCCTCTTGAAAGCAGCGAAAAGGATCACGGTGGATATACGTGTTTTTCAATCAAAAAATCGGTCCTGGATGGGTCTTTAATAGGTCTTTAATAGGTCTTTAATAGGCTCTTAATAGATCCTGAATGTGAGTCTGAATAAATATATCATGTATGACCGAAAAGTCAGGATTTGAAAAATCTCCTTTATATAAATGAAGAACGAATATATATTCTCTGAAAAATATCGTATCGAAATGGTTGGGCATTGATTTTCAGCACTATATTTTACCTGATGAAATGTTCCTACCTTTAGTTTTAAAATATCATAATCCTTCTGGGGGTAAAAGAATTACTTCTGTGATATCTGAAAATGCAGGACCTGAGGAACTTGAGGCAATTGCAGTTGCAGTCCATTCCCTTTTAGAGCTTCCAACCACCATCCGCAGTCTCAATCAAAAGGGGCTTCGCCTGGAAAAAGGGAAAATAATTGACAGGGAATATACGGGACCTGTACTCGAAGAGGCGCTCAGGACCGGAAAGACCGTGCGTGGAGTCCCGAAGGGAGGCATATACCTCGGCAGGAATGTGGTTGTTTCTCCTATTTTTTCGGAGGACGGGAAGGTTGTTGCAGCAATAGGGATTGTAGACCTGTTATCTGTTCTGAAGATGCAGGAAATAATCAGGACCGTGGTAAACAACAGTCCTGCAGTGGTTTTCCTGTGGAAAAATAAGGAAAAGTGGCCTTCAGAGTTTGTTTCGGAAAACGTTGTCCATTTTGGGTATACGGTTAAGGATTTTATTTCCGGCGATATCCTTTATGGAGATATCATCCATCCCGATGACCTGAAAAAAGTTGAAGAGACACTTGAAAAGCGCATCCGGAGAGGTGAAGTTGATTTCAACGCGGAGTACAGGATATTCACAAAAGCCGGAGACCTGCGCTGGGTCAGCGAAAGGACATTTATCCAGAGGAGTGAAGACGGGGAAGTAACCCACTTACAGGGGCTTGTCCTTGATGTAACTGAAAGAAAAGAGAACGAAGAAGCTCTCAGGAAATCTTTTGAAATGCAGAGGCTGCTGAAAACCATAATCAGCAACAGCCCTGCAGTAGCTTTTCTGTGGGAAAACAAAGAAAACCTGCCTGCAGAATATGTTTCGGAAAACGTGGCCCAGTTCGGTTACACTGTAGAAGATTTCACTTCAGGAAAAATCCCTTACGGAAGCATAATTCACAGGGATGATATTGGAACGGTTATTGAAACCCTCAAACGCAACATCGCAGAGGGTCAGGATTCTTTCAGTATTGAGTACAGAATTTTCACAGGGGACGGAAAAATGCTCTGGGTGGATGAGAAAACCTTTATCCAGAGGGACAAAGAAGGGAAAGCAACTCATTTTCAGGGTCTTGTTGTAGATGTTACCGAACGAAAAGAAGCCCAGAAAATGCTTGAGATCCAGCGGGAACTTGGAACTAAACTTAATACTACCTGGAATCTTCATGCCATTCTTGACATGATGCTTGATGCCTGCCTGCAGATAAACGGGCTGGATGCCGGAGGCGTATATATTAAGGACGAACTCCTGGACCAGATAAATCTTACTGCATCCCGGGGAATTTCACCTGAATTTCAAGAAAAGGTTTCAAAATATAAGGCAGACTCAAATGAGTCAAAACAGATCTGGACCGAAAAGCCCATTTACTCCCTGGATTTTTACTCGGAACATATGGTTGAAGCGGTAAAGGAAGAAGGAATTACAGCAGTTGCGGTAATCCCTCTTAAGTATGGTAAAGAAATCATAGGCAGCTTGAATTTTGCCTCCCGTACCCTGGATAAGATTCCCTGGAACATCCGTAACTTCCTTGAAAGCATCGCTCTCCAGGTGGTAAACCACATCGCTCCTGTCTGTATCCAGGCGGACCTATCATAACCAGCTATGGACAAAAGTCCACTGGTTTCCTTTCTTAGTTCTCAAATCTTAATAAGCAGTAAAAGAATAAAGTTGTTACCCAAATAATCAGGTCTAAATAATAAAAACAGAACTCTTTTTTTAAATCAGCTACGGACCCCATTTAAGACTCTGCATAAGGTTAAGCTGGACAAGGGCTTTGCTGAATGGACTGCAAGTAGATTTTTAGGACCATTTGCTCTTTGGAATTTGCTCAAACCCCAGGGCGTACTCAGGAGAAAGACTCCTCCAGCATTCCTTTAAGAAATCATAAGCGAAGACTAAATCGGGGTTCATTTACAGGAGGATGACAACTATTGAAAGGGAAGAGAATACTCATATTTACTGTTGTTTTTACGCTGCTTATCCTTATATCAGGTTCCGCAGCCGCAACTACTCTTTATGTGAAAGAAGGAGGAGGTACAGGAGCATACGGGAGTCTTCAGGAGGCTATAAATGCTGCTTCTGATGGAGACATTGTCCTTGTTGGAAAAGGTGTATACAGTGAAAACGTACTCGTAAATAAATCTCTGAAAATAAGCTCAGAGAGTTCTCATCCAAAAAAAACCGTAATCGCTCCCCTGGACCCGGAAATCCCTTTGTTCCATGTGACTTCTGATTCTGTAAAAATCAGCGGATTCACTTTGAAAGGAGCAAATTCAACATATGGTATTTACCTTGACGGGGTTTCTGGGAGTAAAATCAGTAATAACTATTTTTCTGAGAACTGGAGAAGCATTATGTTGAGAGATTCGCATGAGAACACTCTGAAAAATAACCGCTTATCTAACAGTGATGACGGGATCTGGCTTGAAAGTTCAGAACAGAACATAATTAAAGATAACAGGGCAACCTCTAACCGTCATTACGGCTTCTATCTTAATTCATCCCAAAACAATACCCTCAAAAATAACTGCGCTTTCGGAGGAGCCGTTGGGATCTACATGGAAAACTCATCTGGCTGCCGTATACTTAACTCGGAAACATCAAACAACTTTTATGGAATCTACCTTCTCGATTCAGGGGAAAGCCTGCTCAAAAACAACATCGCAAAATCAAACGCGATGTACGGTATATACCTCGGAAACTCGAATGTAAGTACCCTGAAAGGAAACAGGGTAAAATCAAACCAGTGGGGAATCTATCTTGACTCAAACTCCAACACGCTTCAAAACAACAAAATGTCCTGCAACAGCAGGAATTTCGGGGCTTATACCTATCACTACAGAGGAGAAATGAACAACACCATAGACACCAGCAATACGGTGGATGGAAAACCGATATACTATCTTGTAGGGGTTTCAAATCAGACTCTTGATTCAAGTTCGAATGCAGGAGTTGTCTACTGCATTAACTGTGAAAATATCACCCTCAAAGACCTGGTTCTTGAAAACTGCAGTTTTGGAATTTACCTGTACAATACTCAAAATTCTCTTATTGAAGGAAACAACATCTCAAACAACGAACATGGGATTTACCTCGGAAACTGTTCTATTACAACTCTAAGGGGCAATTCTGTCAATTCAAATGAAGGAGATGCCTTCATCTTAAGCAGTTGCAGAAACTGCTTTGTAGGAGAAAACAAGGCTTCAAACAACATGGCAGGGGTCTGGCTCTGCGATGTGAGCACAGACAACCTCCTGAAAGAAAACACAGTTACCTCGAGCAGCTGGTGCTGTATAGACCTTGGGGATGCAAGCTGTAACAATACTCTTGAAGAAAATCTCCTTTCAGAGGCTTATGAAGGGGTCTATCTCTACGGGGCCAGTGAAGAGAATACCCTGAAAAATAACACCATCACAGCCAGTTCCTATGGACTATATACAGAAGGCTGCGGCAACAATACAATTTCAGGAAATAATATTTCAGGAAATAGTGTAGGAATCTCTTTTAACCCGAACTGGACCGATGGGACAGGTTCGAATTATAATGTAATCTATAACAATTACCTGAATAACAGCCAGAACGCCGAAGACTACGGAACAAATACCTGGAACATTTCAAAGACTGAGGGCATGAATATCGCAGGAGGGCCTTACCTTGGCGGGAATTTCTGGGCTTCTCCGGAAGGAGATGGATTCTCAGAAACAGCTCCGGATGAGGATGGAGATCGGATTGCGGACCTTCCTTACAACGTAACAGAAACGAATTATGATTTTCTCCCCCTTGTATTCGGGAAAACTGTAAAAAATACAGAAACTACAGACGGTAACAGGTGCAATAAGACAGAGTAAGTCCGGAGAAGAAAGGAGAACAAAATATGTACGGAAAGAATTTGAATCTACTTGTTCTGTTAGTCCTGGGAATGATTGTTTCTCAATTAGTTTTCCCGGTATCAGCCGGAGATTCCAGTGGACAGGAAACCAAGAGTGCAGGGACAGTCATAATCGCCACTGTTGAAGGAGATTCTCACACTTACGGAAAGGATAGTATTGCGGCTGCGCTTGAAGAAGAAGGTTTTGAAGTCATTAATCTTGGAGACGGGATTTCGGCTGAAAGCTTTGCTGCACAAGCAAAAGAGAAAGAAGCAGATATTGTATTCAGTTCAGCCTCCATGAGTACCACCATGATCCGGCAGATCCAGATTGAAGAGCAGCTCAAAGCCACAGGGATACGGGATAAGGTAATAACAGGGGTCGGAGGATCGCTGATTACTCAGGCCTGGGCTGACCAGATAGGAGCTGACATCTATGCTGCAGGCCCGGAAGACGCTGTTTTCAAGGCGAAATCTGCCCTGTTGAACGGCAGCATCCCCGAAACTCATATTTCGGCTAATGAAAGTACCAGTTGTGGAAGCTGCCATAGATAAGTTTTTGGAACCCGGCAATCTTTGAAAAAGGATGATGTGAATGGTTGGGAGGTGGGGGTGCTCCCAATCGAAATTTCTGGAAAGCCATCTTTCACAAAGCGCCGGGGGAAGCAAAAGTAAGGGGGAAGCAAAAGTAATGGCCAGGATTTCCAACAGGAAAAAAGTTTAGAAAAACAGTAGTTAGTTGAAAAAAGCAGTAGTTAAGGGATTTGAGCGTTGAGTAAAAGAGAAAGTCAGAAGTAAAAGAGAAAGTCAGAAGTAAAAGAGAAAGTCAGAAGTAAAAGAGAAAGTCAGAAGTAAAAGAGAAAGTCAGAAGTAAAAGAGAAAGTCAGGTGGTTCACAAGGTTTACCTTGTGTCATGAAGTATAATATTACCGGATCAGTTTTGAGGCTGTCCTGCTTTTACTCCATTCTACAGTATCCTGTGTCATGAAGTATCATTACTGGATCAGTTTTGAGGCTGTCCTGCATTTGCTCCATTCTACAGTAATCCCTTATGAACCAATTATAAGTATGTAAGTAATATTATAAAATCATGTCGATAGAATCCATGTTTCTTTGATGAGTCTCGATTTCCCCGAATCTCCAGTGTACACCTGAGAAAAGGAATCTTCAGTGTATACTTGAGAAAAGGTAACTTAATTAGCCTCAAACTCTCTGCTATAACAGTATTTTCGGGTCACTTTATGAACTTTTAGATTTATTCACGAATACAAGCTCACTTATTTATTATTTTAGTATGGATTGTGTTATTATTTTAGTATGGATTGTGTTATTATTTTAGTATGGATTGTGTTATTATTTTAGTATGGATTGTGTAATGTTATGGAAAACTCGAAGTTAATAACTCAATAACTCAAATTTAATTAAGAGTTTCCATTTTTAAGGAATTTTTGAGTCGGATGAAGAAATCATGATCATGTGGCTACTCCCATTGAACAAGTGACTTGGAGTATAGTTCAACGGATTATCAGGAAGCCATTTATAGTGATCCCACAAAATTTGGAAATAACACTACTTTTTTATATGGTTAGCTTGCCGTGTGAGAATCCTATATCTCATTCGAAGACACTGTAGTTATTTTTTAAAAGGAATTATTTCCATCAATTAAGCTTTTATGAAGGGTAATCAAAATTATCATTATAAGCTATTGAAAGGTTTTACTGAAAAATCCCGGAAAATCCAAGGTGGTACACATATAATCAGTCCCAAAAGCAGGTCCCGTCTGAAAAAAAGTGTAAAGAAGACGCTAAATACGATAAACCAGAGTATTCCTCTCCTGCTAGGGGTCATCTCTGCAATCAGCCTCCTGAACGCTGCGGTTCCGGAGGGTGCTTATTCGAAAATATTTTCTGGCAACATTTTTCTCGACCCACTGCTGGGAGGTATAATCGGAAGTGTTGCAGCAGGAAACCCTATCACCAGTTATGTTGTAGGGGGCGAGCTTCTCAGTGAAGGCGTTTCTCTTATTGCGGTTACGGCTTTTTTACTGACCTGGGTTACTGTAGGACTAATCCACCTTCCTGCCGAGATCGACCTACTCGGGAAAAAATTTGCTCTGGCAAGGAATTTGATCTGCTTTATTGTTTCAGTTCCTGTAGCCGTACTGGTGGTAATAACCGTGGAGATAATCGGAGTTTTGTTTTGAGACAGTGATTGGGAGGCTATGATATTTATGGAGATTTTATGTGGAAAGAGATTATGAAGAAAGAGGTCGTAACATGAAACAGTACTACTTTCTGGCTCTGATGGCTGCAGTCTACATTTCAATATATTTTACGTTTCCTCAATTATTCAATGAAGCTCTGGAAGGAACGTATTCGATCCTTTTGAAAGTGCTCCCTATTCTTATTCTGGTTTTTATTTTCCTGTTCCTTTTCGAACTTTTTGTGAAACCCGAAAAGGTAATAAAGAATCTGGGAGAGCATGCGGGAATAAAAGGCTGGTTCTTTTCAATCGGAACAGGAATCCTTAGCTCAGGTCCTATGTATGTATGGTACCCTCTCCTTTCAGACCTTAAAAAAAGTGGAATGAGAACGTCCTTTATCAGTACTTTTCTCTATTCCCGTGCCGTCAAACTTCCGCTTCTACCTGTGATGGTTCATTATTTCGGCATAACCTATACTGCCGTACTTGCCATCTACATGTTAGGGACTTCAGTAATCGTAGGATCTCTCACGGAGTTGTTTGTTAACGATAAGGATCGATAATTATTCCATTATTCCATTTTAATAGGATAGAAGTTCTACCGATTGGAAGGATGTTTACTTTGTTAATTTTATTTACAGGTGAATGAAGTCTTTTTTATATTTATCTTCTTTTTATTTCATGTATTTACCGTTCTTGTTTTCCCCGTTCTTCTCTGCATCTGATTATTTTTTATTTCAGATTATTGTGATTAGTTGCTAATAAAACCGGTATAGATATGTATTATGAATAATTACCTTAAAAAAGAAAAATATTTTGTGTGAATATATTATCTTAATGTATGAATATAGCCAGCGACCCCCCTGTACAGATCATATTTCGGAGCAGCATATAGATGACATTTCGGAGCAGCATATAGATGACATTTCGGAGCAGCATATAGATGACATTTCGGAGCAGCATATAGATGACATAATACACGACACTACATAAAATATTAAAAAGGGCAGGGTGGGAAGAAGTTGAGGATTTTTCTGAGCTGCATAAAATCTTCATTAATGAGGCACTTGCATTCCTGCTTGCAGCTACGGCTGTAGGGGCTATGGTGAGCGGGACGGAGATCACTCAGAGGTATTTGCCACTCTCCGGGTCCACCTGGGGCTGGGAAATTCGGCTGAAATGCAGAACATGCATTCTACCATTATATGGGATATCCACATCCTCTGCATCCCTCAGACGGTTTCGGTCGGAGGAGCGCTTGCAATTGCAGGAGCGGTCTTTCAGAGCGTCTTTCAGGCGTCTTTCAAAACCCTCTTGTGGAACCTTACAGATGGTTATGCCCCGCTGCATTGCTGCCAGAGACTGCGTCGCTTCGGAAGAAATAACAATTCCCTGATAATATGACAATAATCCAATTCACGACCTACAAATTCGAGGTCAACAGCCAAATTACATAGAGTTCGGAAGGAGAAAACAGGAATGGATATTCACAAGATTGACTGGAACGAGGTCTGGAAAAATCTATATGAGCAAAACCTTTCCAGAAGAGGGAAAGGAGAATGCGCATCGATATGGGAATCAAAGGAGAGTGCCCGCGAATTCCTCACACGTTCAAACAAAAACCCTCAAAGAGTTGCTAAGGTATTTGCTGATCTGGGAGCAGGACCGGCTTCCAGGGTGCTTGATGTAGGAGCCGGACCGGGCACCCTTGCAGTACCCCTTGCCACCCGCTGTGCCCATGTAACTGCCGTGGAACCTGCTGCAGGCATGGTTGATGTCATGAAGGAGTTCGCCCTCATAGAAGGGGTTAAGAATCTGGAAATCGTTGCAAAGAAGTGGGAAGACGTTGACCCTGCAGAACTTTTGGGCCCTTATGACATCGTATTTGCTTCCTACTCTCTCGGGATGCCGGACATCCGTGCCGCCGTGGAAAAAATGTGTAAACTGGCAACGAAGCGTGTATGTCTCTACTGGTTTTTGGGAATTTCCCCCTGGGAAAAGTGGATGATTGAGCTCTGGCCAACCCTGCACGGTCAGGAGTACCGCTCCGGTCCGAAGACTGATGTTCTTTTCCATGTTCTCTATGATATGGAAATCTACCCAAACATGGAGACCCTGCAACTGCCATATACCCGAGTATTCTCCGACCTTGATGCGGCTGTCAAGGACTTAAAACAAGAATACCGCGTCGAGACAGATGCCCAGGAAAAAATACTCCGGGAATACCTCTCCTCCGTCCTGCAAGAAGATGGAAGTGAACTGGTCCTTTCCGGAAATTCAATGCGAGTAAAACTCTGGTGGGAGATGGACCAGCGCGTTTAATGCCAGTTTTCATACTCATCAGCGTACTTCTTGAAGCTCTTCTGGTATCGAGATGTGTCGACACTGCGGAAACTTCCTCCAGCTCGACCCTCCCTTCTGACTCCGATCCCTCTGGTTTCAATCCCTCCGTTCAGATACAGTACCACACGGTTACCGACATGCGGGGTAAACCATCAGTTCGGATGTTGAGTTTATCCGCAGCCTGACGGCTGATATCCCGGAGGAAGAGAAAAAAGGTGCTGTACTTCGGCGCCCCGACATGGGCTAAGGACAAAGGTGGTGCAGGCTACGCTTTCAGTCCAGGATCAACCTAGATGACTATGACGGAAGACATCATCAATGTACGCAACGCATATACTGAATCCAGCACAAACATGGTTTCCGCTGAGCAGATGCTCTCCCTCGACCCGGACAAGATAATTTTTTTGAGCTATACGACAGCAATGAAACCACAACAGATGAACTGATTGATGCCCTGATGCTGGAATATCTGAAGATTATCTGACCCTGCTGCTGAATTACGGCAGCAATAATGTATGGAAAATTAAGCCTGGATTATCAGGCTTATAAACTAAATATGGAAAGTAATACTTGAGAAATCAGGTCTGGAAAAAAGTTTGAGAAATTTAGCCTGCAATTAAGGAATGGAAAGTAGAGAAGGAAAGTAAATGTACTTAAAGATGTAGCAGATGTAGCCAAATGATGACGCTTCGATAATCTGAACAGTTACGAGAATTCATTTCTTAGTACTACACAAACAAAACCGTACGATATCGGAAATCATGCATCTTTGAAAGCTAAGTTTTAGTATGGATTATGTAATATTATGGAAAACTCGAAGTTAATAACTCCAATTTTTTTAAGAGTTTGCGTTTTTAAGGGATTTTTGAGTCGGATAAAGAAGTCAGAATTGTGTGGCTACCTCCATTGAACCAGTGTATAGGTCAATGGATCATCAGGGAACCATTGATAGTGATCCCACAAAATTTGGAAACAGCACTACATTTTTACATGGTTAGTTTGTTGTATAGAAATGCCGTATATCATTCGGAGATACTGTCTAAATCGAAAAATATCGTTTTTCATTTTTCCTCACCTGCCACCTTCCCGGATATTCTTCAGGATTTCCTTTACCCCAGACCTTTTTCCATACATGAGCAGGTAAACCCTGAACAACCGGCTTGAAATCACGATTACTGCATGAATTGAAACAAAGAGGATAAAGAAACTCGCTGTGATCTGGTAGAAAGGCACTTCCGAAGTCCCCATTCTGGCAAGCATGGATGCAGGAGAGATAAAAGGAAAGAGTGAAAGAAAAACTGAAAGCGGGCTGTCGGGGTTTGTAAGGATAACCTGCATGAATATAAGAGGAAATGCAGCTATAAACGTGAAATGATGATTCTTAACCATACCTTTTACATTCAGAGTTTCCAGAGCTACAGCTTGGTTTTCGCTAACAAGTCTAAAAGAGAGTTTGTTCTGAAAATCATTTCTCTGATTTGTTATTTTATCATAGAGTACGGTTAATCTTTGTTTAGCTTTTTCTCTGTTCTTTGAACCTTCCTGTTTTCTTGAAACTCTTTTCTGTAATACTTTGAGCCTTTTAAGAGAGTTTTCAAGTACTTAGGATTCTCTACCTTCTCGCCTGTAGATAGTACAGCAAAGTCTTTGATACTTACATCTATTCCCACAGTTGTTGATTCGGAGAAGCTCTGTTTTTCAGGAAGCTCGTTACCATCTTCAACAAGGATACTGATGTAGTAACATCCTTTACAAGTTCTCGAAACGGTAGCTGTTTTAAGTTCGCCTTCAAACTTTCTATGTAGAACTGCTTTAATTGGTTCTATTTTAGGAAGCTTGACAGTGTTATTTTCAAAGTCTACAGAGTAATGCTGAGGCACAGGGAAAGACTGTATAGGATTTTTCTTTGACTTGAACTTAGGGAATCCTGTCTTTTATCGGAAATGTGAGTAAAGAGTCAGCAGAATATTACATACGTAATCAGGGTTGAAGTTGACGCTTATATCCCTGACCTAAAGACTCAGGGGTTTTACGCTTCTTCATATAAAGTTCAATCACGCCGGTCTCAAGGAAATTTGCAGGGACTATAAGATAGGAAGAAATCTGCCCTGACTGCAGGGCTTCCCTGGCTTCAGAGTTCTTTTCGTACTTTACAAACTCTATAGTTGAGGGCTTTGCCCCCAGTGGTCCTACAGAAAAACCTTCACTGGTTGAGGATTCTGGAATATCGAAGGAGCCGGTCATGTCAATATAGCCTACCCTCTGGTCTTCGGCAAGAGTGGTACTGGCAAGCAGAGAGGGAATAATAGCGATTCCGGCAAGGAGAAGAGGAAAAGCAAAGGTCATGAATAGAAACTCTTTACGCTTTATGGTTTTCAGGAACTCGTGCCTGGCAACAATAAAGGTTTTTCCGGATAATTTACTCACCAGAAGCACTCTCCACAGTCTCAATAAATATTTCGTTGAGGGAGGGAAGTGCCTGCTCAAATCGCAGGATTTCGGCTCTCCGTACAAGCTTTCGAAGAACTGCCTGTGCACTTATGCCTTCCTCAGGCAAGATCTCAATTGCCCCTTCACGCTCGGTGATTTTTCTGATGCCTGGAATTTCCTGAATAATACCCAGATTCCCTTTTTCAGCGAACTCCACAAGCAGGGAGTTTTGTCCGTGTTCCTTTCGGATCCCTGAAACGGTGCCGTAAAGCACTCGCTCGCCTTTATTTAGCATAAGGATCCTGTCGCAGAGCTTCTGCGCCTGTTCCATCATGTGCGTGGAGAGGACAACGGTCCTGCCTGCGTTCCTGTACTCGAGAATTTTGTCTTTAACGGCTTTCGTGCTCACGGGATCGAGCCCTGAAAAAGGCTCGTCAAGAATAATAAGTTCAGGCTCGTGGATGACAGCAGAAAGGAACTGAATTTTTTGCTGCATCCCTTTTGAAAGCTCTTCTACCTTTTTTCCCCGGTGTTCGTACAGGTCCAGGGATTTCATAAGAGACTCTGCACGCGCCTGAGCCTTTTTCCTGGGGATATTTTTAAGCTGTGCAAGGTAGACAAGCATATCCAGAAGCTTTGTTTTCCGGTACAGCCCTCTTTCCTCAGGAAGGTAGCCTATCCTATCTTTTGCAGCAGGATCCAGAGAACCCCCAAAGACCCGGATTTCTCCCGATTCCTTTTATATGAAGAAGCAGCCTTATAAGGGTGGTTTTTCCAGCCCCGTTTGGGCCCAGCAGCCCGAAGATCTCGCCCTTCTCGACTGAAAAAGAGATGTCTCTGATAATATTTTTTTCTGCAAAAGACGTTGATACGCCTTCAAATTCCAGAGCATGCATCCAGATTAAATATCTTCCAATATAGAATAAGTTTATTGAATGCTTAATTTGGGAGAATAGGTGAAAATATGCTACCCAGTCTGGTTATACACAATACCATAAGTCTCGATGGCTCAACTACTGGCTTTACGGCAAACCTTGATGTTCATTATGGAATCCTGGGCAGTTACGAGCCTGATGCCATGATAGTCGGTTCAAACACCGCAAAGGCGGGAACACAATTTTTTTGCGAAAAAATCCCTCCGGAAGAAGAAGCGGACTTCAAAAAACCTGAAATCCAGCCTGATGACACCCGGGCATACTGGATGATCGCGGATTCTCGTGGAGTTCTCGAAGGGTTGATGCACGTTTTCAGGCGTTCCGATTACAGTAAAGATGTGATCGTCCTTGTATCGGAAAAGACTCCTGAGCCTTACATCAATTACCTCAGGGAAAGGGACTACGACTTTATCCGGACAGGAGCGGGACGTGTGGATGTTAAGCAGGCACTTGAAATTGCAAATGAACGGTATGGTTTTAAACTTGTGGTCTCGGACAGTGGAGGAATACTGAACAGCATACTGCTCGAACAGGGGCTTGTTGAGGAGATCAGCCTGGTCCTGGCTCCGGAGATTGTGGGGATAAATGGGACAAACCTTTTCAGAGGCATTGAGAAAAGCGGGATTCAACTCGAACTTGTAAAAAATGAAATCGTGGAAAAGAAATATGTGCATCTTGTTTACAGGGTTTTAAAAAAGTAAAAGAGATAAAAAAGAATAAGAAAGGAATAAGAAAGTAATAAGAACCAATATCACTATCACTGGAAGGTTCCATAAAGGAACTTCTTTTTCGAGTAGTTATAGCAATCCATAAATGAACATATTAAAAATAAGTCTACAGAAACTACTTTGTATCTTTCTATATTCCGTGCTTTTTTTTGAGTGGCAACTGGTGATGGTTCTGACTATTTCACAGATAAGGCAATAACATTCTGCATATTTAACATTCTGTACATTTAACATTCTGTACATTTAACATTCTGTACATTTAACATTCTGTACATTTAACATTCTGCATATTTGACTTCCTGCACATAGGAAATGCGGGGTACATGCTTCTTTTTTAAAACTGTTTCTACTTAAAAGTAATTCTGTTGAGAGTAGTAAAAGCTGCGTAAGCTTATTATAGTTGGGGTCATTCCAACCCTCCTGTGATGAGAGTTATATCAGGAATTTCCTCATGGGAACCAAAAAAATAGGTTTTTTATGGTGTCCACAGTCCCTGATTATTTCCCTCTATCAGAAATATACATCATGAATAATAATTTTAAATCTGTACAATAAACTTTATAATGTACCCCTGTATAACATTAGGGAATATTAGGCAGAAACGTTTCCGGGGAGAGTAAACCCGGATGAAATTTACGGTGGAATCTCAATACGAATTACAAAAATGACCCTATCATCTCATATACAGAGGACAGTTTCGAAAGCCTTGTTTTAAGCTGGATGGGAGCTGGAAAGCCAGAACTCTCTACCCGGACTGAGAAACCGTTTTCAGCTTTTCTTTTAGCTGCCAGATCTCGGTTTGAGGAGTGAATACATTGCTCGAAGCCTTAGCGTACGGTGCAATTGTCGCCCTTATATCGGGAACTGTCTTTCCTCTCCTGTACCGCAGTAAAAACACAAGAAAGACTGCTTTTGGCCTTTCTCTTATCTCATCAATTCTGCTTCTGGGTTTTGCAGGCGCGCTCCTCTACACGGGAAAAGAGCCTGTATTTCCAGCCATAAGATATCTTCCGGGCCTGGATTTTACCCTTACTGCAGACCGGCTCTCAGCCGGATTTATCCTGTTAATTGCAGCAGTCGTGCCCGGAGTTTCAATATATTCGGTCGAATATGTGGAACACGCAAAAAGCGAAGCCAGGAAAAATCTGCAAACAGCCCTGACAAATCTCTTTATCCTTGCCATGCTTATGGTAGTGCTCGCAGGCAATATGGTCATCTTCCTTATTTTCTGGGAAATAATGTCCCTTTCTTCTCTCCTGCTTGTGCTTCACGACTATTCTTCTGAGGAAAATAAAAAAGCAGGCTTTTTCTACTTCGTGATGACAAACATCAGCACAGCGTTTCTTTTCGTGGGCTTCATAAGCCTTTTCAGGCTGACGGGTTCTGCAGAGTTTGGGCCGCTTGAATACTCTGCAAGTGAGCTGGCTCTCCCCTTCCTCTCCCTTTTTATTGGTTTTGGGGTCAAGGCAGGACTTGTTCCTTTCCACAAGTGGCTGCCCTATGCTCACCCTGCAGCTCCATCAAGTGTCTCGGCTCTGATGTCCGGAGTTATGCTGAAAGTTGCAGTCTACGGCTTCCTTCGTTTTTTGCTCTCGGTCCTCACACCTGAACTCTGGTGGGGAATGCTCATTATTACAGCAGGCAGCCTTTCAGCCCTCTTCGGGGTAATTTATGCTCTTAAGGAAAACGACATAAAAAGGCTCCTTGCCTACAGCAGCATTGAAAATATAGGGATCATTTTCACGGGAATAGGGCTGTATGTTATATTCAAGGTTGAAGGGCTTGAGTCCCTCGCCCTGTTAAGCCTTGTCGGAGCCTGCTTCCATGCCTTTAACCATGCCCTCTTCAAAAGCCTGCTCTTCCTCTGTGCAGGTTCGATAGTCCACGCAACAGGCACACGGAAAATCGAAGCTTTTGGAGGGCTTGTAAAAACGATGCCTGTAACCTCAGCCCTTTTCCTGATAGGCTCGGTTTCGATTGCAGCCCTGCCCCCAACAAACGGTTTTGCGGGAGAACTCCTACTCTACCAGGCTTTCTTCCAGTCTTTTGCCGTAACGGACCCCCTGCTCACCGTATTTCTGATAATTGCCCTCTCAAGTTTTGCCCTCACCGGAGCGCTGGCAGCTGCCCTTTTCGTAAAACTTTTCGGAATCACCTGTCTTGCTATTCCGCGTTCGAAAAAGAGCCGCCTTGCCGAAGAGGTCCAGAAACCAATGTTGATCGGACCTGCAGTGCCGGCAGCCCTCTGCATACTTGCAGGGCTTTTCTCAAAGCAGCTCCTTTCTCTTGCAGGCTGGGAAATTGAGTTCCCGAACCTGCTTTTGCTGGGGATTCTGCTCGGGTTAATATACGCAGCCCTTTTCCTGATTATCCGTTCAAAAGAAACGAGCCCTGCAAGGATTAGCGAAACCTGGGGATGCGGAATTCCGGCCCTTGCCCCTTACATGGAATACAGCTCTGCAGGCTTTTCCGAGCCTCTCGTGATGATCTTCAAAAACATCTACAGGACAAAGATTGTGCACAGAGCTGAGTACCTTGACAGGCAGGAAAGCCTCTTTAAGAACGGGAACGTGGAAATCCGTCTTCTTCGATTTTTCGAAGAGTACCTTTACATTCCTCCTGCGCAGGCAATCGAGAGTTTTTCAAAATACGTTTCAAAACTGCAGAACGGAAAACTTGACAGTTATGTCCTTTACGCCTTTCTGGCAGTCATTGTATTGATTATAGCAACTGGAGGCTTTGTATGAACACATCGTTCCTGCTCTTTGCCCTCTTAAATCCGCTTTTTGCCCTGCTGGCAGCTCCTCTGTACATGGCTCTGATCCGGAAGGTAAAGGCATACGCCCAGGGGAGAAAGGGCCCGAGGCTCTTTCAGGTTTATTATGACTTAAAAAAACTCATGCAAAAGGAAGCGGTCTATTCCCCAACTTCGTCATGGATCATGCGCTTTACCCCATACCTAAACCTTTCGACTTTGCTTGTCTGCTCCCTTTTCGTACCTCTGGTCTTTGTCCCGGAACCTGCAGGTGGGCTCGGGAATATCATTGTCTTCCTGTACCTCCTTGCACTTGAAAGATTCTTTACCGCTCTTGGTGGACTTGACGCGGGAAGTGCTTTTGGAGGCATGGGAAGTTCAAGGTCAATGAGCCTTGCAGCTGTAATCGAACCAACAATGGTAGTTGCTTTTGCAGCTCTGGCCTTTGTCCTGAAAAGCCTTAACCTGCACCATATGTTCGCCCTTACTGCAGGCACGGTTCTTCCCATCAGCCCGACCCTTGTCCTGGTCTCAATCTCGCTCTTCATTATCTTGATCGTGGAAACTGGTAGGTTGCCAGTGGATAACCCGGCTACCCACCTTGAACTAACCATGATTAATGAGGCAATGATCCTTGAACAGACAGGAAAGAACCTTGTCCTGCTCGAACTTGCCCATGCTCTCAAACAGTTTCTGCTTATGGGGATATTAATTAACACAATCCTTCCGGTAGGGCTCAGTACTGAGATAGATGCCGGAAAAATTGCAGTCTCAGCCCTTCTCTTCCTCCTGAAGGCAGGGCTGCTTGCAATAATAATAGGGCTCTTTGAATCAGCTCTTGCAAAGATGAGACTCTTCAGGCTTCCTGCATTTTATGTGATGGCATTTTTCTTTTCAGCTCTTACCATCCTTATCGAGGTGTTTGCATGATTGATCCGCTCTTCCTTGAAGGCATAATAAAGGTCCTTTTCGTCTTTGTCCTTATCAGTGCAGGGCTGATCATCTCAACCCGTAACCTTAGTTCGGTCCTTACCACATATACTGTACAGTCTTTCCTGCTGGCTGCGGTTTCCTTCCTCCTCTACCTGATGGACGGAAAAGGGCAGCTCCTGCTGCTGGCAGGCCTGACCCTGGCAAGCAAGGTAATTTTAATTCCTTACTTTATTTCCAGGATAGAAGAGAAAATCAAAATCGGAAGAGACCTTCACTTTGCGTATCTGGAGCCAACGCCCTCTCTTCTGCTGAGCATAGGCCTTATTCTCCTCTCCTATACGTTCCTTTCAAAGGTCTTTGAAGGTCTGCCCCTTTCGAAGCTCTTCTTCTTTGGGGCTGTGATAGGGCTTTCCCTGACTCTGATGGGCATGCTTGTGATGTTCAGCAGGAAAAAGGTTGTTACAAAAGCGCTCGGTTACCTCAGTATGGAAAATGGGGTTCTGATGTTCGGCCTCTTTGTGACCGAACTTCCCTTTATCATCGAAGTCCTGATCATAATCGACCTTATTATCCTGGTTATGCTGACCACTATTCTGGCTGTGGGGATGGATTCAAGCATTGAAGAGTACCGGCAGAAATTCCGAAAACTGCAGGTCTGGACAGGAGTGGAATCTCAGTGATCCGGTATTACCTCTTATTAATGGGGATATTCCTGGCGCTCGGCCTTATTCCGAAGTCCCACAGGTTAATGAATGCCCTTGCAGCAGGAAACGGCCTTTTACACCTCGTCATGAGTTGCGTTGCCCTGCTTATCCTTGACCTGCCCGAAAGGCTCGGAGAAACCTTCTATCTTGACCACCTTAACCTTTACGTGGAACTGATAACCGCACTGGGATTTTCTGCAGCAGCCTTCTATGCCAGAGGGTATACCGACAGTCTTATGGAAGCCAGAGAACTTGATCCTAAAAACCTGAAGACCTTCTACCTTGCCTTCAACCTCCTGCTTGTTACAGCCACTCTTGCACTCTTTTCGGATAACCTGGCTCTGTTCTGGATCTTTGCAGAACTCACAACAGTCTGCGCTGCCATGCTTGTTGCGATTCTTTCTGCAAGGGAGAATATCGATGCTGCCTTAAAGTACGTCTTCATAGTTTCCGGAGCCATGCTCTTTGCTTTCCTCGGGCTTATTTTCCTCTTCACCCTCTCGGAACAGACTCTCGGAGAGGGCACCCTCAACTGGACAGAACTTGTAATTCATGCCTCTGAGTTTTCCCCTGCTCTCCTCCTTGCAAGCTTTACTTTCATGTTCATAGGCTTCGGGGCAAAAGCAGGGGTAGCTCCTTTCCATACCTGGCTCCCGGATGCTTATGCAAGAGCCCCTTCGGTAAGTGCAATTCTCTCGGGACTGATGCAGAACCTGGGGATCTACGGCATAATAAGGATGTATGCCCTGCTTAGAGAAAGCAGCGCCTCCCCACAGGCTTCTTCTATCCTGATCGCGGCAGGAGTTTTTTCGATTGCTCTTGCGTCATTCAGCATGCTTCAGCAGAGGAATTTAAAGAGACTGATAGCCTTTTCAAGCGTTGAACACATGGGCCTTCTCCTCATAGGAATAGGAATAGGAACCCCCCTTGCCCTTTTCTGGACGCTTTTTTACATGCTTGTCCATGTCCTGGTAAAGGAAACTCTGCTGTTTTCCGCGGGCATTCTGCACAGGCAGTACAGGAGCAACATGCGTGAAGATATGAAGGATGTCTTTAAACTCCAGCCCAAGGCAGCCTGGGGCCTGATCCTTGGGAGCATTGCAATAGTAGGAATGCCGCCTTTTCCCCTCTTTCCGGCAAAGTTTTTCATCCTGCTGGAAAGCGCGGCAGTTTCTCCCTATCTGACCCTTGTGGTGCTGCTCATGCTCATCCTTGCAGCTGCATCCTTTGCAAACTTCCTCCTGAAAGCCTTCTCAAAAGTTACTGTAGGGGAAGAAAATAAAAATGAAAATAAAAATGAAAATGAAAACGAAGAATACAGGCACATAAGCAGGACTCCTGCAGGAATAGGGGGAGCCGTAAAGGAAAGCTCTGCAGGGAAAGCAGGCTATGAGAAAAACAGGCTTCCGGGTCAATATCTGGTAAGAGATGGAATGAGGGTTCCAGCGATCTTCATGCTGGCTCTTGCCCTTGCCCTGGGCTTTTATTTCCCTGATTCACTGAGGGATCTGCTTGATGCGATAATTCTTGAACTTGGGTATGTTTAAGGGGCGGTACATATGGATATCAAAATGAATAAAGATACAATGGAATTGCTTTCAATAATCTCGGGCATTTTAGAAGAAGAGCCCGAACTGCTCAATGCCCGTGAAAACGAAATATACCTGAGGGTTTCGGAAACCGGGTTTGAAAGTGCAACTCCTGTGCTTGCGGAAAGGAAGTTCAGCCTTATAGGGCTTTTTTGCGCAGAAGCCTTTGAAAAAAAGGACGGCTTTACCCTCTTTTATGTTTTCAAACGGGCAGGAAGGGCACCTACCCTTGTACTTGTTCGGGAAGCAGGAAATGAAAAAAAGGTTACCTCGGTTGCAGGAACTTTTCCCTCAGCCTCCTGGTTTGAGCGGGAAATAAGGGACGGTTTCGGGCTGGACTTTGCCGGGGCTCTTGATACAAGACGTCTCTTCCTGCATGAGTGCTACCCTGAAGGTTTCCATCCCCTGCAAAAAGCTTTTAAAAACGGGCCAATCCGACCGCTTGAAGTCCCCGAAAAGGAATACAAATTCAGGCAGGTCAAAGGTGAAGGTGTATACCAGATCCCTGTCGGGCCTGTACATGCCGGTATAATCGAGCCGGGGCATTTCAGGTTCAGCGTGATAGGAGAGTCCATATTCAGCCTGGAAATTCGGCTTTTTTACAATCACAGGGGAATAGAAAAACTGGCTGAAGGAAAAAGCCCCTCAGAATGCGTTGCTCTTGCCGAAGCCGTGAGTGGAGACGAGAGTATGGCAAATGCAGCAGGGTTCTGTATAGCAGTAGAGCAGGTCTGTGGAATAACCTTGCCTGAAAGGGCAGAACGCCTGCGGGCAATAATGCTTGAGCTCGAACGCATTTATTCTCTGCTCGGGGACCTTGCCGGAATGGCTGTAGATGTGGGTTTCTCACTGGTGTCAAGCCCCTTCTCCATATTGCGAGAAGAGGTATTCAGGCAGAACGAAAAACTGACAGGCTCAAGGTTCCTGCGCGGAATTACCATTCCCGGGGGGTTGAAAAAGGATATTCCCTATTCGGCTTTGAAAGACCTTCTTGTATTCTTTGATAAGTTTTCCAAAGCATTTGAATCGGCTTATGACAGAGTGATGTCTTCATCTTCCTTAATTGACAGGTTTGCAACGACAGGCGTAATAAAAAAGGAACTTGTCTCTCCGCTTAACCTTACAGGCCCCCTTGCCAGAGCCTCAGGCTGTCCTGCCGACACCAGGCTTGACCGGCCCTATGGAGCTTACAGGGACTTTTCCCCGGAACCTTCCGTCAGGAAAAGAGGGGATGTGCTCTCCCGCTTTGAGGTAAAAGCCGATGAGATCCGGGCATCTGTTAATCTGATCCTTCGCCTCGCAGAAAACCTTCCACAGGGCTCCGTATTTGCTGAAACTGGATCTGCCGGAAATATAGGGAACTCGGATAGAACCGGCAGTTCTGGAGTTACAGGCTATTCGCTTGCCCTTGTAGAAGCTGCAAGGGGGCAGAACCTGCACTGGGTCTACCTGAAAAATGGGCTTGTTGATAGGTATAAAGTCAGGATCGCATCTTTCTGCAATTGGCAGGCTATAGAACATGCAGTAATCGGAAATATTGTCCCAGACTTCCCTCTGATAAATAAGAGCCTTAACCTTTCGTATGCAGGGACCGATCTTTGAACTCAGGAAAACCAAAGAAATATATTGAGGTCTGATTATGGTAAACCCTCTTTCCCTCTTCCTCCGCCCTAAAGTTACGGAGACCTTTAAATTTCGAGATGAAGAACTCGAAGCCCTTGGAGCAGAAATTAAAAAAGAGATCCCGAAAGTTTTCGGGCACAGCCTTGCCATCCGGGAACTGGATTCAGGAAGTGACAATTCCACCGAGATTGAAATCTCAAACCTCGGAAACCCCCATTATGATGTTGAGAGGTTCGGGATCTCTTTTGTGGCTTCCCCAAGGCATGCTGATGTCTTGCTGGTAACAGGAGCAGTCACCCTTAACATGGCAGGAGCTGTGAAAAAAACCTATGAAGCCATGCCCTTCCCAAAGTTTGTGGTAGCAGTAGGAGATGATGCCTGTGATGGTGGGATCTACAAGGGGTCTTATGCCGTACTCGGTGGGGCTGATAAAATCCTGCCCGTGGATATGAAAATTCCAGGGAACCCACCCTCTCCGAAGGAGATTTTGAAAGGGCTGTTCGTGATGATGCAGCGGGCTTCAAAGTAATTGAAAACGGGGGTTTGAAAAGCTCCTGTTCTCTAATTTTTCCGTAATTCTTTTAAATTTTAGATGGCTGAAAAGGCTCTTAAATACATCAGCATGCTGATGCCTACCAGCAGTCCTCCTGTGTAAAGCCTGATCCCCTGCTGCGACAGCTTTCTTGCAATAGACGGTCCTATCTGCCCTCCCAGGATTACTCCCGGAGCAACCCAGAGCATTATCTCGAAAATCAGTTCTTTATTTTCAATCAGGGTAGGAATAAAGTCCGGGGTCAGGCGGAGGAGGAGGGCAACAAGGTTCACAATAAAGATAATCAGGACTGTGGAGCCCACAGCTTCTGCAGGAGACCGGATTTTTTCATGCCCCAGCATGCAGGGCATGATTAATTTCCCAAGCCCGGTTGCGATCAGCCCTTTGAGAAAACCTGCAACTATGGCGCGTTTCCAGCATATGCGGTTATGAGTTTCGAGCTTTTCAGGAATTTTCCCCATGCGGTAAAGCCAGTAGCGATATACCAGATAGATCCCGTATAACAGAATAAAACTCGCAAACAGGACTATGAGTATTTGTGCAGGAGCAAAAGGGATTAGAAGGGTCCCGAGAACCGCTGCAGGGATCGTAATTTTCAGGTATTCTTTTACAATGGGCCAGGAAATGGTTTTTTGTTTCAGGTTTCTGAGTATCCCCGATCCAAAACCGAAAATCATGGTTAATAGCCCGAGCCAGAAAGCTGTTTTTGTGTCAAAGCCGAGCCATATCATATATACCGGAATCCAGAAGTTAGTGCCTGAGATGCCTGAAGAAATCGCAAGGATTGCAATAAGGGTAGCTACAGGAAAGAGATAAAAGTAGGTAAGATAGGCTGGCATAAAGATCGTTTTCCTTTTTTCATAAAATTTTTCTTAAAATGGCTGGTTTATCTATTTGCCTGAACAAAATGAATCACTAATACAACTAAAACCTGTCAATCGTTAACTCTTTACTTTGTATTAATATAAATGTCCGACGATTTGATCTAAATTTTCTATCTGGCATGAATGTACGTGAAAACTATATTCCTCAAGTACTTTCGTTTCGTGCGACAAGAAGTTCTGTTATGGATTGCTTGAATGCTGCCTCTTCCATTTGGGGTAACCCTATCAGAATGTGCATCAGCAGTAATGCAGGTGTGCAAAGCTTCTGGAACAATGTGAATAACTTTGAAAATCCAATTCAGACGATTTGCTAGGGTAAGGATTCCATGGGGAACGTAAAGTGAACCATTGTAAAAGTCATCAAGTACTCCAAGCGAGACTGGATTGATACGCTTGAACCAAAATAGTATGAAATCAGGCTTTAAAGGGGCAGGAACTTCGTAAGGAGCAACAATGACAAAGAGGGTAGAAGACTAAAGCAAAAAGTGAATGTCATTCTGTAATGGGACCGGAGCGAAGGGATTGTGTTATCCAGTTTTGAAAATTGGTCAACTGTAAGGGAGGAACCGATGGACAAAACAAAGCCTTATGGGCTGGATAATGGGAGCCGGATGAGTCGAGAGGCTCAAGTGTGGTTGAGAGGATCGGGGGGTGAAATTCCCCCGGGCTACTTGCCAGTAAAGGGAAACTTTTACGCTCCGTTCGTTGGAGAAGAAAAGTGAGCAATCACTTTCTCTTATCCTACTTAGAAGAAGGAGAACGAGTAATCACTCTTTCTTATTCGACAGGTAAATGGGCTCTCAACTAAGAATAAAGAAGATTAATTTAAAGAGGGTGGGGGGGAAAAAAGATATCAAGGAAAAGGAATGATAAAATCCACTTTCTACAGTATTTTTCGTATATTCATTATTTATCTTGCTATCGATTTTCTTCTAATGTGAATTTATTGAGTTTCTGTGCAGGAGTTAAAAATGATTATACAGTGTGTTAAGAGACCAAAAAACGTGGATTCAATTTTTATCAAAATCTCAGTTTGGCTCTGTTATTTGAGGATTTTTGAAAAACTCTGTCGGAAAAAACATTGATTTTCAAAAAAATTCTGTGGAATGTAGGATAAAAATAATTGCGGTCTGATAAAAGGGATAGTTTGGATTTGTAAAAGAAAGTTGTTTCAGTTTGGATTTGTAAAAGAAAGTTGTTTCAGTTTGGATTTGTAAAAGAAAGTTGTTTCAGTTTGGATTTGTAAAAGAAAGTTGTTTCAGTTTGGATTTGTAAAAGAAAGTTGTTTCACCGGGAAACTATATAATACTAAAGAAAGTTATTATGTTTGGGGTTGTATGGAAACTGTAAAAATGTATATAGATAAGTTTACTGGAAATCTTGACACGATTCTAAGCGTGATTGGATTCAACTTAGGTGTATTTATTGTTTCTTTATATTACCTGATCAATTTAAACCAGAAGGACATCGGCACTGCTGTGCTTTCTGCCTGCTTAATCTACTTTGTATTCCGAAAAAAGTTTAAAAATGAAGCTCCAGTTTCCTCAGGAAAAGACAGGTTCAAAAGTGGGCTCAATCTTTCCTTTTATCTTGTATTCCTGATAAGTGTGCTCGTATATAGTATGAATCTGTATTACAGGCCTATATCTTATTTTATACTGGTATGCATACTTGCAGGGATCATAGCTTCGGAAATCCTGTATGTAAGAGAAGGAGACAAGGTAGCTCCAATACTGCTGCAAATATTTCTTCTTTCAATCCTTATAAGATCCGGAATCTATTATAATTTCCCGAGCCTCATGGGCTATGACGCTTACTTCCATGCAGGCATGGTAAAACTGATTACTGAAACCGGAGTCGTTCCTCCAATTGAGATCAGCAGTAAATATTTCTATTACCCGCTTGCCCATATTTTTGTTTCGATAACCCAGTTAATGGGCGGATTGGATATCAAGGACAGCTTCTTTTATTCCATAGGATTTGCCGATATTTTCAGCACGGCAGGGATTTACCTTATAGGAAAAAAACTCGAAGGCCCTCAGATGGGCTTGCTTGCAGCTTTATTAATAAATTTGAACAATCACAATATCGTCAGCGGGATTACAAATATAACCCCGGGTTCCCTGGTTCTCTGCTACTTTATAATTATCCTGTATTCAATCTTTAGCGAAAAGCCGGGCTTGATGCAGACAGGAATTCTTCTCTTTGCTACAGTTCTGATGGTACTGACCCACCAGTTAACTACTTTTGTGGTTCTTCTGGCTTTAGTTTCAATTTTAACAGGAAAATTCCTGCACAACCACCTGTATGAGAGTTTACCCTCTGCAACAGCTAGTTTTAATTATATCCTCTTTTTTATGATTTGCCTGCAAACCTACTGGATGTTTACATATGTTACTCCGGATACCTCCTTTTTTGAGATGATCTTCAAACCTCTTATGGACGTACTTCATGCCGGATCCAGCTACTCAAGTGATGAGCTTATCGTGGGGACTGCAACCAATCAGGACTCACTGGAAACACTGATACTTCACATAAGCTATCTAGCCCTGCCTTTTTTTGCAATAGGAGGAGTTCTAACCTGGTTTTCTCGCAGGGACGCCGAAAAAATTGATAAGTTCTCAATTGCTCTGGTTGTTGTAATTTTGTATAGTTTTGCTTATGGAATTCCCTTATTGGGCATGAGAAATTTCCTTACAAGCAGGTGGTTTCCGCTAATAGCAGTGTTTCTGGTACTGGTAGCTGCCTCATATATGTTGAAGCTGGTAAGCCTGTTTAACTCCAAAAAGGCAAAAATTTCTGCAATTTTCATAATAATGTTGTTCTTCTCATTCGTAATGGTCACAACACCGGGAATTAACAAAGACAATCCACTTGTAGGAAAAGAGACAACTGTAAGAAACCAGTTTAAAAATATTGAAATCCAGCCTGTAAAAACATTATCAGCAGTGTACTCAGGAAACATTCTGATGGATGCTCCCTATGATAGCTGTCTTTTTTATAGAGACCGGGGATACAATGTGGATAACGCAACATACTTCGATACTAACCAGATAGAGTCGGGAGAGATCAGTGGTGATCATCTGGTATTGCTGAGAAGATCGTCCCTTGGGGAACCGATATCCATAAATGATCCGAACAGATACGGGGTAAACATAATCAAGCCATTGCCAGTAGAGTTTTTCAATAGCTTCGAGGCTCCGGAATATGCACTGGTATACGACAATGCAGAGGTACTTGCCTACTTTAAATAAAGTAAAGAAGTAAAAAAATAAAAATTCATTGGAAACTATTATATAAATCGCCGGAGTGAGAGCCCCTATCACGGCAAAAAACGAAATTAATAGATTTCAAAGTTGGAAACCCCCATGTCAAATTTCATAACGAATGTTCTAAAGCTTATATCTGGAAGTGTCACTGCCCAAGCTCTTGGTATAATTCTCATACCTATAATCACAAGAATTTATAATCCGGATGATTTTGGAATCTTTCAGCTTTTCATTTCAATCTCAGGCATACTTGTGATTGTTTCTACTTTTTCGTATCAATTTGCGATTATGCTGCCAAAGGCAGAAGAAGATGCTGCAAATGTCACTGCTGTGTGCACTGTACTGGTGACTTTTACAGCCTTAATGACAGGAATAGTGATTTTGCTCATTCCAGATAATATTGACAATCTTTTCAATACGCCGGGGATTTCAAGATACTTAATTTTTCTTCCGCTAATAATATTCCTTAATGGTATGTTTTTCGTGCAAAATTACTGGCTTTCAAGAAAAACCCGTTTCGGAGTCATTGCAGGTTCCAGAGTTTCGAACACTTTAACGTCAAAAGTATTTCAAATAGGATTTGCGAAATGGAGTGTTACTCCATTAGGCCTGGTAGGCGGATTCATTGCAGGATATGCATTTGCAGATCTTGTCATGCTTAAGGGCGTAAAAAAGGATATTCAGGTTTTCAAACAGGTATCAATAAAAAGAATGAAAGAGATGGCCATTCAATACAAAAAATTCCCTTTATTCAGTTCCTGGTCATCAATCGCAAACACCGTTTCTCCACAGGCCCCTGCTTTTTTGCTTGCATACTTTTACAGTACAGCAGTTGTGGGGCATTTCTCACTTGCAAATCAGGTCGTAAACCTACCTATGGGAATTGTCGGTAGCGCTATAGGACAGGTCTTTTTCCAGAAAGTAAGTGAGGTAAAGAACGGGAATGGAACAGGAGACCTGAAGACCATAGTTGAGGAAGTTTATAAAAAGCTAATCTCTATTGGAATCTTCCCTATGATACTCCTGATGATTCTCGGAGAGCAGATTTTCACATTTACTTTCGGAGAAAGCTGGTCTATTTCAGGCACATATGTAAAAATCCTTGTGCCCTGGATCTTTCTGGTCTTTTTGTCTTCGCCGATCTCAACTCTCTATAATGTATTTGAAAAACAGAAAGTTTGGCTTACTTTCAGTATAATTCTTCTGGTCTCAAGGATAGTAGCACTGGTCATAGGAGGAACTTATGGAAGCCCCGAATTCGCTCTTGCCCTGTACAGCTTTACAGGGGTTGTGTTCTGGCTCTGGAACAATGCATACCTGCTGGGGCTTGCAGGGATTAGCAAGAAAGAAAGCATAGAAATTCTTGCAAAATATGCGACAATCGGAATCGCCGTTTCGATACCGTTAATTCTTATAGAAATGATTTCTTCGAGTTTTTACGTAATACTATTTGCAGCCGTGGTCATGACGGTTATTTATTATACAATAACCCTTCATGACGATCCTATGTTCAGGAAAATGTTCTCAGCTTTTCTTGTGAATGTAAGAAATAGGAGCTGAGAAGGAGAGTTAAATCTTCTTCTCAGAAAATAGGATTTGGAGGAGGTTAACCGTCTTGCGGGCTCCTTCCAGACCTTTTAAGTTTTCCTGTTTCCTTTATTCGGTTTCTTTGTGTGTACTATTATATAACGTCCGAATAAGGGAATACTTTTTGCTGCGCAGGGTCACAGTATAGTAAGGAACAAGCTTTGGGGAAAATCCCATGATAAAATCCGTAAATCTTGGGATGTTTGCCGCCATTACATTCATATAATTGAAATTTCTGGACTTCAGGTCCAGGAACTCATTATAGTACAGAAGGGCATTGGGGCCCATTCTACCAAAATCAGGATTCAAGGCTGAGGTCCAGGTAACCGTGCATTTCTTACCATACAGGTTCAGATGGGCTGCAACGGCTTCTCCTTCAGGAGTTTCTGAGACAAACATGTAACCAACGTCTTTTTCCTGGATTAATTTGAATACCCTTTCAAAGAATTCCTCTGGCAGAGGAGGTTCCAGTTTCTGTTTTTCATAGACCAGGGAAAGCAGGCGGTAATAGGTTTCAGGGTCGTTTGAAATTCTCGTTTTGAGCCCTGCCTCGTTTGCACTTTTAAGTTCCCTCCGGATTTTCCTTGAGAGATTGCTGTCTATATTTTCTTTAAGATCCAGATGATGGGTATAACGCACGCTCGAATCCCATCCTTTCCAGGTAAAAGGTCTCACATCCTCAAACCCGGGGGAGAGTGTGAGATGGATGCTATCGAATCCCTGTTTGCAGAGGAATTCAACGAGGGCATCAAGGATTTCATGTGTTTCATGTATGCGTTTGCTGGCTTTTGAGCTGGTTCCCTCTTTTACAAGGGGTCCGCAATAGTCAGTCATATCACAGGTTGAAGATCCTATTTTCAGCATACCTTTAAGGTTCTTAATGAAAAGGGGGCATCCACCCACAAGTTCACCGTTTCTGAAACACCCATAAATCTTGAAGTCTCTGGAAAGGACATCCCTGCAGATTTCCAGCCAGTCACTTGTATGAAAGAGCGTACCGGGTTGAGCTTTTTCCACAAGCAGATCCCATTCTTTGTATTCAGACGGTAATAATTCTCTGACTTCAATTTCATCCATTTTAAGCCCCGTGTAATAAACAGTAATTTGTATTCATAATAAATTATAATACAATGGAATGATAGATTTTCGGGCATTCAGCCCTCGAGTCCTGATTTGCAGACTCCATCTACCTGTTTCGCAACACTGTACCAGCTGTAATTTTCAGTAACATAACTTAAACCTTTTGAGCCCATTTTCGCTCTCAATTCCTGATTTTCAAGTAGCTTTGAGATAGCCTCTGCAAGAGCTTCCGGGTTTTCTGGAGGGACAGGAATGCCTCCTTCCGAAGCCTCAAGTACATCGGCAACTCCGCTGATCGCACTTGCAACAACTGGATTTCCGCAAGCCATATACTCATATAGTTTCAGAGGGGAAAGCCCTATTTTTGCATTTCTTGCTAGGATAAAGGGTGCAGCACAGATATCACTTGCATTGATGTACACAGGCACGCGGTCGTAGGCCACCACACCTGTGAAAACAAAACTGTCTGCAACCCCGAGCTCTCTTGAGAGGTTGATCAACTCATTCTTCATAACTCCATCGCCGACAATAAGAAAACGGCACCCTGGAGATCTGGAAAGTATTAAAGGAGCTGCCTTTACCAGATATTCTATCCCCTGCCAGGGAGCAAGGTTTCCCACGAAACAGACATAAGGAGTTTCCAGGTCCAGTCGGAGCTCTTTCCTGCAGGCATCCTGTTCAAGAGGTTTGAACAGGGAAGTATTTGCTCCGTTGGGGATCACAGTTATTTTTTCTCCTGGAATATCGTAAGAACTCTCAAGATTTGCCTTAATCCCTGGAGTTACTGCGATTATCTTATCTGAAAGCCCAAGAGCTTTTTTCAGAACCGAAACTTTTAACCTGGCTTTTGCAGAAGAAAAATACCGGGATAAATTTACTGTTTTTCCCTCTTGCAAAGATTTCTCTTCACTGCACCTGGATTTGATAAGGCTGCTTTCGTCCTCAGGGATTCCATTTAATTCATAAACCAGAGTTTTGCATCTGCTTTTACAAAAAAGCCCGGCAAGAAATCCGAAATTTGGGTTTCTGGTATACAGTACATCAAAAGTTTCGGAACCTACCAGCTCTGCAGAGCTTCGAAAATAATTGATTGTAAGGGTCAGCAGGTTTCCTGGACGTATATAATGGCAGCGGATATTGTCCAGGTGCGAAAGAGTGGAACTATCAGTAGTGAATATATGAATTTCATTGTTCAGACTTGCCAGGTTGCTTACAAGCTCGTGCCTGTGGATAAGGGAACCATCCGCCAGGTAAAGGGGCCATACTATGTCCAGAAAGAGCACCTTCATACTATCACCTTTAATATTGAACTCTTTAAGAGAGATCTGATTGTTCATTGCTCTCCCTGCTGGGCATCTGTAGAGTTGCGGCTTAGAATTCCCGAAATTCTGGAAAATAACAGCTTGAGGTTTAAACTTCTATAGTAATCTCTTATTTCCATATCCCTGATCTTTTTCTCCCTCTTAATGGCTGAATTGAGGTATCCATAGAGGTATGCAATTCCTGTGTAATATGGAGGTTTCAGGGAACGATAAAATGTATTTAACATAATCATAGGCAGATTTTTATCCACATAATAAGCCATCCAGCCATTTTTTACATACCCTTTCCAGAGCCCTTCTCCAGCACTCGTCTCTCGTTTCTGGATTTCAACTATGTCTACATACTGTCTTAGATGCCAGCCCCGAAGAAGAGCTTTTATATTGGAAATGGAATCAGGGGAAGGTTCTACCGGATAGCCTTCGGTTTCGAGGAAACAGGACTTTCTCCAGAGTCTTCCTGTGCCGCGAGGAAGATTTTTATCGGATATTTCTCGTGAAAGTTTACCGCCAACATCATAGTAAACCCCTCCACTTGCAACCCCAAGAAAAGGATCTTTTTCAAATTCATCCATTAGTTTTCCAAAATAGTTTTCCTCGAGTACGGTATCGGCGTCGAGAAGACCTATGTAAGCATACTCAATACCATTTTCCCTGCAGTAATCCAGTGCATAATCAAATCCCTGTTTGCAGACATAGCTATAATGAAAGGTTATGTCCCTTGGCCTTGGAGGAAGCCTTATGCTCTGAATCCAGGAGTATTTTGCCTTCAATCCTTCGAGAATGTGAGGAGTTTCATCCGTACTTCCATCGTCTACTATGATCCATAGTGCAGGTGTTACTTTTTGCCCTATTACGGACTCGGAAACGTCAGGAAGGTTTTCCTCTTCATTTCTTGCAGGTGTAATCAACAGATATTTCCTTTTAGGCTCAGGATTCATTCTCCCACCACCTGTAAATCTCTTCTCCGCTTGTCATCCATGCTCCTTTTTCGGAACAGTACCGCAGCGCTTTTTCATAGAGTTTGATCCAGTCTTTTCTGAAACTGCACCCGAAAACGAAGTTATGCCATAGCAGGGTAATTACCCCATTGAACCTTGCTGTCGTATCTATAAGGTCTTTTGTGCATCTCCAGGCTTCCTCAAAAGATCTGAATGCTTTGAAAAGAGCAACATCCATTACAGTAAGCGGGATTTCCAGGATACCTATCTCCCGGCCCTCGTTCAGATTATATGGTCTGAAAGGGTGACACATGCCGTTCCTGAAGCCAACAAACTCGCTGTATCCGAAAGTAGAATCATAGCTGAAACCGGCATCTGCCAGCAGTTCCCAGGTATCAGGAGTTTTGAACCTGAGATAATGGTTGCGAAAACCTATGACTCTTTTACCCAGAACAGCTTCCAGCCTTTTTTTTTCACGTTTTAGCGCTTCAGGATCGTCGTATGAATAATACCCTCCATGCAGGCCAGCTTCCCATCCCCTATCGGAAATCTCCCCCAGAGAGCCTTCTGCATCTTCTATATCATATCTGAACCTTTTGGGGTCTTTTCTGCTGGCAAGGAAGTAAAAAGAGGACTTTGCCCCGAAATCCTCTTCAAGATCCATTATTTTGGAAAAGTTAAGGTAAGGGGAATGCTCATGCCCCCGGAATTTCCAGATAAACTGAGCTGTAGAACTCCGAAAATCCAGATCTTTCAGGCAATAGGCCGAGGATCGAAGGGTGTGGGAAAGAGGAGGGTAAATATCATCCATATCATGAGTCAAACACACAGCAAAAGTTTTGTTTTCCGGAAATTCAACTTCCATTCCGTGTTCTACCAGGTATCTGGAGGCCTCAGGCTCAGTGGCGTTTATGAGATCTTTCTCAACGAAAAGAAAGCGCTCGTGTTTATCAAGCTTTTCGGGGGAATACTCTTCTTTTCGGGAAAATAGATCCCAGATTTTTGCGTTTTGCTTCAGTAAATCATGCATAACTCTCATCCGAAAACACAGGTATGGAAACCCCTGACTTTTTACCAGGAAGACTTTCTATGAGCCCTACTATGAATTCGGTTACATTAATTTTATCCTTGAGCAGGGCAGCTCTCTTGAGAGCCCAGGTCTCTTTAAGTTCAGGGTCCTTGAGAAGTTCCACAGCCTTTGCAAGGGCGGCTTCTGAACCACTGTAATTGAAGAGCAAACCGTATTTTCCTTCTAGCTCTGAAAAGTTCCCCATTGTTCCAGCGAGAGAGGAAACATAGATAGCCGGGGTTCCAAGAATTGCACTTTCAACAGCCATGGTTGCTCCCTCACCCACGCATAGTGTAGCATAATAAAGAAGGTCATGGATTTTTTCGGAGGGCACCTGGATTCTATACCGGTCAAATTCTTCTGCCAGTTTCCCTTCCGAAGAAATGAAAACCTTCCCGAATTTTTCGAGTTCTTTAATAAGTGCTAACTTATTATCAATTCCATACTGCCCTACATCATGGTGCGCACCCCATGAAATAAAGCGCAGGATTACGAACGGTTCGCCTACCTCTACCCCAAGCTCCCGTAAAACCTCGGGATTTGAGGAGAAATAAGCTGGATGAAGATATGCCAATTCATGATATCCGCTGTACTTGAGCTGCTTTTTTCCGGCATCTTTTTTAAAGGATGTGGGTGTGCAGATAATATTACAGAAAGGATAGGTCATTTTCTGGGCTATTTCTGCATGTTCGGTATCATTAAAAATTATGGATTTTTTACCCAGTGCCCACGCAACATGGGCAACAGGAGGGGAAAGAATGCCCATAATCAGGTCTGGATTAAACTGACGGGCAATTTTATAAAGTTTAGACTCTCTTATGAACCATTCCTCACACAGATGAATCTTTCCCGGCTTGACCTTACTTAAAACGATATGTGGGATTTTATAGGCATCTAATAACTCTATTACAACGTCTTTATCCCTTGAGACAACCATTACCTGGTGTCCTTTTTTTTCAAGATTCCATATAATATTTTTAAAAAAATGAACGTGGGCTGGATGCCCTATGTCAACAATGACCCTCAAGATTTTCACTCCCTAAATGGTCCCCACTTATTTTCATGAATTAAGGGAAAAGGACAGCTTTTCTTATGGAAGGTAGCGGTAGAAAGGAAGGTAAGAAATGATTTTAAATGCCAAATCCGGAAACAGATAAGACAAGATACTCTCAAGAAATCAGGGAGCCATTCTACTTCATATTAAGAAGCAGTCTGATAGACCTTGGTTCTCCTGAAGTTCCTTTTTCCGAGCCCGACTTCAGATTTAATGTCCCTTAAATTTCCCCTGAGCTGACAATAGGTGATGGCAACCCGACCCCCTCGACATAGCTCCATCACATTACAGCGCCTTATTAAATTTAAATTTTTAATTCTGATAAGATCACTAACATAATACTATTCTAATTAAAAGATAAATAGGTTAGAATAAATAGTTTTGGAAACTAAGATTCTGAACTAAGATCTGTAACAAATTAAAACCATAGATAATCCCGATTTTTTCAGTTTCACAAAATAAAAAAAATAGCCTATTATTGCTCCGTAAGATTTCAGCGGGACGAACTCCCCATAAGAACAGAAAAAAATTCCTTATATGAAAAAAAGTTGATGAGTTTATGGGGTTAACCCTGCAAAAATAATTTCCAGACCTGCAAAGAGGAAATTAGCAACAAAGCAGATCAACAGTGGGTATATCCCCATATCAATAGAATCTATTGAAAAATGGTCTTCTTTTCTGGAAACCAGGAGCATTTCCTTTAGCCCCAGAAGAATGATTAATCCCAGAACTGTTATCCTGTAATAATCAGGAATTCCAAAGTCCGTGTAAACAAAACAGATGCCTGAACCGGGAAAACTATTTCCCATAGCAAGCCCTTCTGTACCCCGGAGCAGTATTAAAAGCACTACATATTCCCCCAGCTTATCAGTAAAGGTATTGTAAGAATATATACTAAATTCTAACTATAGAAACCTCTAAACTGTCAAACTATATAAATATTTAAGACCAAGAATTGTAAAGAGATGCCGTCTATCAAAAAATAAATAAGAATTGGAATCGATTACCCCTTAAATTCCCGAAAAAGAGGTTCAGATTATGAAAGTTTCTGTTATAGGTTCAGGGTATGTAGGTTCAGTCACTGCAGCCTGTTTTTCAGAGGTTGGACACGAAATCATCTGTGTAGATATTGACAGGAAAAAAACGGAGCAGATAAACGCAGGTATTCCCCCCATCTATGAAGAGGGGCTTGGAGAACTTTTGCAAAAATATGCAGGAAAAAGACTCATAGCAACTACTGATTATGAATTTGCAGTCAATGAAACGGATATTTCCTTTATCTGTGTAGGAACACCTTCGGCAGAAGATGGGACTATAGACCTTTCAATTGTCCGGGCAGCCGCGGCAAGTATCGGTGCAGCCCTGGCAAAGAAGGAAGGCTACCATGTGGTGGTAGTAAAAAGCACGGTAGTGCCAGAAACAACAGAAAAGTTTGTCCTGCCGGTACTTGAGGAAGCATCAGGAAAGAAAGCCGGAAAAGATTTTGGTGTCGCAATGAATCCAGAATTCCTCAGGGAAGGAAAAGCAGTCTATGATTTCATGCACCCTGACAAAATAGTTGTAGGGGCAATTGATAAACGATCAGGAAATCTGGTTTCTGAACTCTACAGGACTTTTGAATGTGAGATCACGCATACAGGCCCGGCAACCGCTGAAATGATTAAATATGCAAATAACTCCCTGCTTGCAACCAAGATCTCCTTCGCCAATGAGATTGGAAATATTTGTAAAAAGCTGGGAATCGATACCTATGAAGTCATGGAAGCTGTAGGAAAGGACTTCAGGATTTCCCCGAAGTTTTTAAATTCAGGGGCAGGCTTTGGAGGGTCATGTTTCCCGAAAGACGTAAAAGCGCTTATAGGAAAAGCAAAAGCAATAGGATACTCTCCTTTACTCCTTGAGTCTGTAATAGCTGTAAATGAAAGGCAACCCCTTCTTATGGTTGAAATTCTCCAGCGGAAAATCGGAGACCTTGCAGGCAAAAAGATTGCAATTCTTGGCCTTGCCTTCAAAAATGAAACGGACGACATAAGAGAATCCAGAGCAATTCCTGTGATTGCGGAACTCCTCAGGCTTGGAGCTAGAGTTTCGGCTTATGACCCGATGGCAACAGAAAACATGAAGCGGGTTTTTCCTACAATCGAATACCTTGAGAAAGCTTCAGATGCGCTTAAAGATGCAGATGCATGTCTTGTGATGACTGAATGGGATGAATTCAGGAATCTCGATTCCGAATTCCAGGGCATGAAAGAAAAGATAGTTATTGATGGGAGGAGGGTAATTAAAGCGAAAAATATGGATTATGAAGGGCTCTGCTGGTGAAAATCAGCAGAAATTACCGCCCCCATTTTTATATATTTATATCGTATTTTGGCTATCTCTTTTTTAATAGGTTTTGCTTGATGCTTCTTTTTTATCCAGTTTTTTGATTCTTATATTATTTGGTTCTGTTCTTACCTTTCTTCTTTCTTTTCTGCCGGAACCTTTTCAACTGCCAGGATTTCCCGCAGGTACTCAAGTACATCATTTCTAAGGCTTTCATTTTTAAGGGCAAAGTCCACTATGGACTTTACGTACCCAAGCCGGTCCCCGGTATCGAACCTTTTTCCTTTGAACCTGCAGGCGTAGATCATCTGTGACTTGTTCAGAAGCCTGATACCGTCTGTGAGCTGAATCTCACTCCCAACACCGGTTCCGGCTTCCTTTATGCAGTCAAAAATTTCAGGAGTAAAGACGTAGCGTCCGATTGCCCCGATATTGGAAGGAGCAGCTTCGAGGGAGGGTTTTTCCACTATATCCTCAAGCACGTACAGGGAATTATCAATAGGCTTACCCTTTATAATCCCGTAGCTGTTCAATTTTTCGTAAGGCACCTCTTCAACTGCTATTGTTGATCTTCCGTATTTTTTAAAGTTCTCGATCAGCTGGGCAGTGCAGGGTTCGTCGTTGACTATGATATCGTCTCCTAGAAGCACCGCAAAAGGTTCATTTCCGATATGTTTCTCTGCCCTGAGGACTGCATCTCCAAGTCCATTGGGTTCTTTCTGGCGGATGTAATGGATATCAACAAGGGAAGAAACGTCCCGGACCAGTTTAAGGAGTTCTGTATTGTGCTTTTTTGCGAGGTGCATCTCAAGTTCCGGAGAATCATCGAAATAGTCCTCAATTGCCCTTTTGCCTCTGCCTGTAATAATAATGATGTCTTCAATTCCTGAGGCAATAGCTTCTTCTACAACGTACTGGATCACAGGAGTATCAATGATGGGAAGCATCTCTTTTGGCATTGACTTGGTTGCCGGCAGGAAGCGGGTTCCAAGACCGGCTGCCGGGATAAGTGCTTTTTTAATAGTCAAGATTAACTCTCCAATAAAAGAATAATTCTGTAAAGATGTATTCTTACACTGAGTTAGTGTATTCTTACACTGAGTTAAAGTACTTTTCACCTCATTTCTTTAAGTTTTCCCTTTATCCTGTACAGAGCTTAATGAACCAGAAAAAAGAATTACATTATTTTCCGATAACAGTGCAAAATATTAATAGAGGAAGAGCAAATTAATTGAGGATATTCCATGCCTTCAAAGAACAGAATACTTGTAACCGGAGGAGCTGGTTTCATTGGGAGCAATCTGGTAGATCGCCTTTTGGAAAAAGGAAACCAGGTCATTGTTTTCGACAACCTGAGTTCCGGCAAGATGGAATTTATAGAACACCATCTTGAAAATCCTGATTTTACCCTGATGAAAGGAGACCTGCTCGACCGGGAAGCAATCGAAAGCGCCTGTAAAGGCATCGACTTCGTGTTCCATGTAGCTGCAAACCCTGATGTCAAACTGGGGGCTTCGGATACAAAAGTTCATCTGGACCAGAACATTCTTGCAACCTATAACCTCCTCGAGACTATGAGAAAAGGAGGTGCAAAAAGAATTGCGTTTACTTCTACGTCCACAATCTATGGGGAAGCAAGCATCATGCCTACTCCGGAGGACTACGGACCTCTTATTCCCATATCCCTCTATGGCGCCTCAAAACTCGCCTGTGAAGCTCTCATCACTTCATACTCCCATACCTTCGACATGCAGGCGTGGATTTTCCGTTTTGCAAACATCGTGGGACCTCGCAGCACACATGGAATTACTGTTGATTTCATTAAAAAGCTGACAGAAAATCCCAGCAGGCTCGAGATTCTCGGGGACGGAAAGCAGGAAAAATCCTATCTCCATGTATCGGAATGCGTTGATGCGATTCTTTTTGCAATAGAGAAAAGTAAAAAAGAGGTAAATATCTTCAATATCGGATCGGAAGACACGATCAGTGCTACAGAAATCGGAAAAGTCATTGTAGAAGAGATGGGGCTTTCTGACGTAGAGTTTACATATACAGGAGGGAGTAGAGGCTGGAAAGGTGATGTACCAAGGATGAGGCTTGAGATTGAAAAATTAAAAGCCATAGGGTGGAAGCCTGCGTATACCTCCGAGCGCAGTGTACGAGAAACAGCCAGAGAACTGTTTTCTGGAAACTAAGCCCAGGATGAGATTTTGGGTGATATTATCCTGGAGAATGAGACTCTCTAAATTCAACATTCTTTAATTCTATTTTTTCATAGGACTGATTATTTGCTGCTCGGGCTCACCTTTGACCTGAGTAAATATCTTTTTATTAAAGACATTTCATGGTCAGTAAACCCACCCACCAGCAACATCACAACCACATAAATAACCGCGCCTGCTCCCATTGCTTCGAAAAGCTCAAGTATACCCGAGATGGCAAAGCTGGAAACAAAGAAGTACATAGCCATTGATGACAAAATACTTTTTGCAATATCCATAAAATAAAAATCAAGTTTAAAATGTTTAAGGGACGTTCGCATGCAAAGTAAAGCCATCAAAAAGTAGGCAACAAGAGTTGAAATTGCAGCCCCGATAATGCCGATTGACGGTATGAGAATGAGATTGATTAGTACGTTTGAAACAGCGGCAAGGATATTAATATAAGTAGCAGATTTCGTGTCTTTTATAAGGAACATTGTGTTGACAAAAATCTGGAATATTCCTGCCAGAAGCCCGGCAAAAGCAATGATAGGGATTACAAACCAGCCAGAAACGAAATCCTGAGTGGTAAGGACCCCAAGCAAAGGCTTTGCAAGGACTGAAAGTCCAAAAACTGCGGGAATGGCAATAAGAAGGAAATATCTCAACGAATGCGACATGTAGATTCTTACTTCATCCATTTTGTTCTCATCAAACATCTTTGAAAGCTCGGGAAGAAGGATAAGCTGAAGGGGGCTTACAAAAAGCTGAATAAGGTTTCCGATTGAACACGCCGCAGAATAGATGCCTACACTGCCGAGGCCAAGGAAATAAGTAACCATATATCTGTCACTTGATTCCGTAACCCATCTAATAAGTGCGTTTGGAGTTAACGGCAGAGAAAACTGCAGGTACTCTCTTATGTAAGTAAACCGTGGGATAACAAACCCTATCTGTGAAACTATAACAATAAAGGCAATTAAAAAAATCAGACCCTGAACAATTAAAGTGGCCGTTATTACCCCAAGAAGCCCGTACCCCATTTTAAGGAAAACCAGTATAAATAACAGTTTTCCAAAAGTTTCAATAAGAGTAAAGTAAGAAAATTTCTCGATTTGCCTGAAAACCCTGAAATAAAAAAGGGATACAGACTCGATTACGTTCAGAAGAATTAAAAGGGAGCCTGCCTGAACAAAATAGGTTGCTTCAGGGTCACTAAAACCGAAAGTTGCAAGTGGTTCTGCAAATATATATAACACAAGTGAAGCCAGAAAACCTGATACCGTAACAAAAAAAAGGATTGAGTATACTGCTTCCCTTATTTTTTTCTTTTCGGTTTCGGAAGATAAGAATCTGACGAAACTCATCGAAAGTCCCATAAGTGCAAGAGAAGAGATTAAAGATACTGTAATATTGATCTGGGCCCAGAGTCCGTAATCATATGCTCCAAGGGTTTTTGTGATGACGGGAAGTAAAAAGAAGGTGCTCAGGCTTGTAAGTATCTGAACCGTCCCAATAAAGCCAACATCCTTTGCAAACTTTTGATATGACATCATACCACCTTAAAAAGAACTGTCGTTTTTTTGTTTTTAATCAAAGGAGCTTATGAAATAGTCGCGCAAAAATCTCTTTCTTAGTATGGTCCAGATAACTAATTAGTACTTGACATGTAAGCTCTTTTGAAAGCCATTGATTATCTGACTCGGGTTTTAGCTTGTATATTGATTTTTTTTCTATAACCGGAGTGAATTGATTTATTGCCATTAAAAACACCTTTAATTGCAAGATGAAGAGTCTAAAAATATTAAATGCCTTCTCAGTGTGAACTTTATTCTTATAACAAGAACACAATAATTTTGAGTCATAGAAACACCTTTAAGTTGGAAAATATCCTGAATTCGAGAACATGAGATCTAGAGGGATTCTCCCCGTTAACTTTTAGTCTATTTAAACAACATTCTCCTTTGAAGAAACCAGGCTCTTTCTCACCCCAAGGTGAGAGTTCTACAAAGGATAAAAGCCTTTGTGTTTTAACTCTAAGGTGTGAAGTCCCCTTCCTCGGAGCGTAAGTGACAGGTGGGGGATGAAAGCCGTCAACTTCTACAAAACAAAAGTAATATAATTATTCATACTTATAATTTCATCAATATAGCAATAACTATGCAGAATAAACTGAATCTTAGAAGCCATTCTTCCCATTCACCCCATTATCATTTCGTTCAATGCGTGAAATATAGAAGAAAAGCTCTAACGAATCCTCTGATAATTGATTTTCTTAAAACTAAAATCCATAACATAAGTGAAACATTCGATGTTGAAGTGCTTAATATAGAGTGTGACAAAGACCATTTTCACTTATTATTTTCAGCAAAACCTTCGTTTGATATTTCAAATTATATCAACACCATAAAAACAATAACTTCAAGGGAGATTCGTAAAAACTTCCCTGAAGTAAAAACTATGTTATGGAAAGATACATTCTGGTCAAGATCGTATTTTATCGCATCGACAGGAGAAGTAATCTTAGAAGGATAAGTAATCTTAGAAGGACAAGTAATCTTAGAAGGATAAGTAATCTTAGAAGGACAAGTAATCTTAGAAGGACAAGTAATCTTAGAAGGACAAGTAATCTTAGAAGGACAAGTAACCTTAGATATACTGAAGCAATATGTGGATAACCAGAGCAAATATGCATCTGACGAAGAAAATCAAGATCAATCCAACTGAAGAAAAGACACGACCTGCCTCTTTGGGAAAGAACTATAAAATGTGATTGCGGAAACGTAATTGATAGGGATAGAAATAGTGCTATCAACATCATGGAACGGTTCTTATCACAGAATGCTTTGTGGACAGGCTATCAGAGGTTTTCTGATAATCTTCGACAAACAGGATTACAGATGGATACTTGCATCACTGCAAATATCCAGGTGACGTAATCACTCGAAGGAAGTTCCGTCCTCGCTTTCATCAGAAAGCAGGGCGGGGCAGTTCATTACATTTTTATATAGTTTGTTATGCAGGCAAAAAAACTTTCAAAAAGAGGATTTTTGGTCGGTATAAAAAAACAAGAGGTTTTTCCGAAAAGCAGGCATTGAGAAATTAACATTTCCTGCCGCCAGAATTTCCGGACCCCCTCCTTAAAGGACATCCAGGCCTTTAGCTGTATACAAGTTGAAGTTTTGGTTCCTTACTTTCGATTCCGCAGTCACTGCTGTAGAAAGCAATATAGTTATTGCTCTCTGTGCGGGCCTTTATCAGAAAACCAGTATTTTCGTACTTTCCACTGGTGTACTCTTTTACGAGCTCGGTTACATCCAGCTTGTAATATCTGTTGTCAGGAAGGGTACTGCCCTTTATAGTTATTGTAGCATATGGGGTGTTGCCCTGAGAAACACCATTTTTATCGTACCAATCTCCTCCGGGATTTTTCCATGAAACATCTTTGTCCTTTTTATTCCAGCTTACGTAATTTGAGTTCCAGGCTGAAGCTGGCCTGTAAACCTCAATTACAGTATCTTCAGGTCTTGAGCTTTCTGCAGGATAATACCAGTAGAGAGAAAGAACCGCATTACTAACCTCAGTAGAACCTGGGTGCTCGTTCAGGTCAAACCACATTATATCCCTGTATCTGACACTGTTCATCCCACCGACATCAATAAAGGGCGAACTCTGGTAGACTACATCAGGAGAAGCTTCACGCAGGCGGTTATCCATTATGTCAGTAACAGTTGCATTTACAGTCACTACAGGTACAGTCACTGAAGATGCTTTCTTTATTATGCTAAGCTTTGGTCCCTTACTTCCTATTCCGCAGTCACTGCTGTAAAAAGCAATATAGTTATTGCTCTCTGCGCGGGCTTTTATCAGAAAACCAGTATTTTCGTACTTTCCACTGGTGTACTCTTTTACGAGCTCGGTTACGTCCAGCTTGTAATACCTGTTGTCAGGAAGGGTACTGCCCTTTATAGTTATTGTAGCATATGGGGTGTTGCCCTGAGAAACACCATTTTTATCGTACCAATCTCCTCCGGGATTTTTCCATGAAACATCTTTGTCCTTTTTATTCCAGCTTACGTAATTTGAGTTCCAGGCTGAAGCTGGCCTGTAAACCTCAATTACAGTATCTTCAGGTCTTGAGCTTTTTGCAGGATAATACCAGTAGAGAGAAAGAGTTGCATTACTAACCTCAGTAGAATCTGTGTATTCGCTCAGGTCAAACCACATTATATCCCTGTATCTGACACTGTTCATCCCACCGACATCAATAAAGGGCGAACTCTGGTAGACTACATCAGGAGAAGCTTCACGCAGGCGGTTATCGTAGACCTCTTCTACTGCAATTGAAGATCCCTCCTGTTTGATTGTTCCGGATTTGGAAGCATACTTTGTGTTCCCGTATGCTCCTATGTTGATCCTGTTCCCGTTGTCTTCCAGCTCATTTGAATAAGCAGAGGAAGCAGATCCGGCATCAATGCATAGAGAACTCTTACTATCCGTTACCCATGTATTCCCATTCCATCGACCTGCTACTGATTTGAGATGGTAATCATGTGAGCTCTGGTCTGCAAAGAGAGGATCTACATAAATATCTGTTGTCGATTTAACATTTTTATAGTTCCCTGCTGTGTTGTCGTAGAGACAGTTATTTTCCATTACAATGGTGTGGGAGCTGGGAAGGCGATTAATCACACCGTATCCTGTTCCTGCAGCGTTTTTCGTACGCTGTACGGTGTTTACGATTATGTTATTACGGACAGTGGTCGTGAATCCAGTTCCTGAGGGGCCGGTGTTGGTGTCAGTAGAATACATATTTACAACTGCCGCGTTGTGGACCCCATCAAAGACGTTATTTTCAATCAGGACATTATGGAATCCACTACCTAGAATCCCACCAACCCACTCGATGCTAGGATTGGTGCCGGAACCATAGAAAATATTGTTGTGAATGTACACATTTGATAAACTTTTATCATATGCTCCAGCGGTCCCGATAAGCCAGATGCCTGGTCCGTAGGTGTTTGTAATCACATTATCGTAGATCTCGATATTATTCATGTCACCTTTGGATCTCTCAACCTGAATACCCGGGCCGCCTGCGCTCCAATGATAAAATGAATCAATGAAGTTATCATGGAACTTTACGTTATTTGAGTTCCATACCCTCAGAGCACTGTTCGTCCTGCAGGTTATAGTGTTGTTCCAGGCTTCTACATTCGAGCACTCGATAGCAAACATGCCGTCGTGTCCTAGTTTATAGACAGTGTTGTTATAAAATTTGATATTATTACTATTTCTCATCCTGAGCCCGTCCCCGTGCCCATCGTGCATGTACATATCATGTACTGTTACATCGCTGGAATAGAGAAAATAAATTATATTGTAGTAACCTTTGCCCTTGGCAAGCTCAGCATTACCATCATGATTTACATCAACTTCGAAACCTCTTATCGTAACATTGGTAATACCTGAACTGCTCATCTGCTTGATGAGGGGTATCATAGTATCCCAGCCTGCGTGATCAACCAGTTTGATCACAGCATCTGAATCTCCTTCAAGGATAGTGTTGCTTCCAATTAGAAGAGGGGCGTCAATAACATACGTAAACGGTCCTTTGAGATGGACAGTCGTATAAGCAGAGTTTTCTGCCACAAATTTAAGGGCCTGGTTTATCTGTATGTGGTCGTCTTTTCCATCACAGTTAAAATCCCCACTTCCATCTCCTGAAACATAAATCATAGGTGCAGGAGTCCGGCATGAAGCCGTAGGAATACTTGAAATTATAAAGCACCCTACCAGGAAGAGGACTACTAATTCTCTTTTTAGCATTGCTATCACCTGGGGCCGATCTTTATACATTTATTTTAAATGTTTGCAAGGTAGAACTTTGCACTGAGTTACCTGGGTGTTAATCAAAATATATAGTCTGTTAGTTCATTTTTTGATAAATTTATTTATCCAGTTTTCAAAACCATCTGACAATATTTTGCAAATATTATCCACTCTTCAAATGTTCAAGACTGTAGAATAAGCCCTGGAATAAAACTCCTGTCAAGTGGTTATTGATCTCTATTTGGTTGCCTGAATACCGGATTTAGAGTTAATTCCCCCATTTTTTAAGGTAATTTGCCTCCAATATACACGAATTTCCCCCTGTGCCAACATTAGAAATAATTTTATTATAAATATTCAATTAAATTTCTATAGTAGGCATTGTAAATTAGATCATTATATTATAAAAGTATTTGTTCTACGTTTATAATTTTTTTAGGAATATGAGATCCGAGGCGCCCAGTAGTTAAAATTTATGTGATAAGTTTAACCGGCATTAAGAGGCTTCTTATTAATAAACTATGAAAAAAAGAGTATCCGTCATCAAAATAAATTAGGTGTCTATGTGTGTGATTTTTGGAGACTGTTTTGTACAAATCGCTTAAACATTTTTTCTTTGTTGCGAGAGATAACAGATGTAAAAGTTATTTAAATAAGTACGATATTGGAGGGAATAATCGATAATTGAAGCTCCATAATTCAAAAATAAGAATGATAAGTCAGTAATAAGAGCTGGCAATAAAACCATAAAAAGTAATAGTGGAATGATAGCTAAATCTTGATTAATTCAAATAACGAATAGAGAATAAAGATAAGGTTGGAAAAAGATGAGGATTATATAAAGAAGCGTAAAAACCCTGGGTTTTTAGCCTTGGAGATATAAGCGTCATCTTGTCTCAGATACATCTATAACGGGCTTTAGATCTGAATATAGATGGAACCAGACTTCAAAATAAATGTGAGTTTTCGGAATCAACAAATGTGGGAATTGATGTTGGTATAAAATACTTCGCTTTACTATCATCAGGAAAAAAGGTTGATAATCCCAAGTACCTGAAAAGCTCTGTGAAATCTAAAAAATCGCATCAAACAATTTCATTACATATACCAAGGATCTTTCTTGCAACTCCATCCCAGCTGTGATTCTCAACGACATATTTGCGACCCCGCTCTCCCATGGCATTGCTTGTCTCTTCATCTGAAATTAGCTTCACCACAGCATTAGCGAGTTCTCCGGGGTTCTCAGGAGGTACTGAAATTCCGCCTCCTGAAAGATCAATCAGGTCTTTAACACCAGGTATATTGCTCGCTACAATAGGTTTTCCACAGGCAAGGTATTCGTATGTTTTTAAGGCAGAGAGTCCTATCTTTGAGTTTCTTTCCTCAATAAAAGGAGCAACACAGACATTGGCTGCGTTAATGTATACAGGGACATTCTCATAAGGAATTCTTCCAGTGAAAGTGAATTTGTCAGAAAGCTCCATCTTTGAAGCTATTTCCATCAGTTTGTCCTTCATGATCCCGTCCCCTACTACAAGGAAACGAACCTCAGGGCATTTTTCCAGGATAAAAGGAGAAGAATGGATAAGAAACTCAACTCCCTGCCAGGCTGCAAGGTGTCCTACAAAACACACATATTTCTTTGAATCATCAAGCCCAAGTTCGGCTCTTGCCTGCTTCTGATCAAGGGGTTTGAAAATATCAGTATTTGCTCCATTGTTAATTACAAGAACTTTTTCTGCAGGAACCGAGTACAGCCTCACAAGTTCATCTTTTAGCTTATCAGTCACGGAAACTATCCTGTCACAGTATCTGTAATTGAACCTTTCAGAACGGAGTGCCAGAGAAGAAAAGACCCTGTATGCAAAGGATTTAGAATCCGGACTTACCTTGAGTTCATCCATAACCAGCCCGTTAACCTCAACTATGGAAGAAATCCCCAAAAACTTGCACAGGGCAATGGGGAAGAACGGAAAAGAGTTCTGACGGAGATAAAGCACTTCAGGCCTGTTTGCTATGCATGAGTACAGAAGATAAAAAGATAGTATGAACTCATAAGAAGGCTGTATAAGGTACTTATTATCTATCACAGGCACATACTTTATTTCGGGAAAATCACTTTCTATACCTTTCTGACCTGGCGCGAACAAAACTACATCCGTGTATTTTTTCAAATTTCTTAAGAGTTCAAGGATGTGTATATTCGAACCTGATTTTGTAGTGAAAGAGCTGTAATAGACCAGGAAAATTTTACTTACTTTTTTAAACATGATTGCCGTTACCTGAATAGCAAAAGTAGTTAATTAGTTTATCCCACGCCTCCGTTAATTAATTTTCATAAGTCTGGATGAATTGATTCGGGATTTTAGTGCATGAACATAAATTCATGCATTTTACAGAGAGATATTTATAGGAGAAATTCTCTCCTTTGTGTGTTTTTGAGGCGTCCGAATCGAAAAAGGGAGAGATTATGAGAGTTCTGGAAGTATGTCAGGAATTTCCTAACAGGTATTACCCCCAGCTTGGGACATTCATAAAGCAAAGTATTGATTCAATTGCAGATCAGGGAGTAGACGTGACAGTTATTTCCCCAAAAGCTTACGTACTTCCTTTTTCCTCATTTCCGTATCATAATTTTTCAAAATTGCCCCGGATTGAGCATACCGTAAAATATGACCTGCACTATCCGCGTTATATCTATGTTATTCCCAAAAAGTATTTTTACCCCATAACCGGCATTTCGTATGCCCATTTCGTTTCCAGGTATGCCCTAAAAAACATAAAACCAGAACCTGACCTGATTCATGCACATTTCTCATATCCTGATGGATACGGAATGATGGGGCTTGCAAAGAAATGGAAGGTTCCTCTGGTGGTAAGTGCCCTTGGCACTATAGAAAGAAAGGTTGCCTATGAAGGGTCCTATACTTCAAGGCAGATTATAGAAACCATGAATTTTGCCGATAAGGTCCTTTCTGTCAGTGAAGACCTCAAGGTCCATATCGTGAATTTAGGGATAGACGAAAGTAAGGTTCATGTGGTCTCTAACGGCGTTGATACGGAGATATTCAAGCCTGCAGGAAAAGAACGTGCAAGAAGAGTTTTAAACCTGCCTCAAGAAAAGAAAATTGTCCTGTTCATAGGAGCCCTGAGAAAAATAAAAGGCGTGGATTACCTTATCGAAGCTGCAAAAAGTTTTGTGAATACAAACACGGACCTTTATATGGTAGGCAGGGATGACGGGCTCAGAAAAAGCCTGGAGAAAAGGGCAGAAGAACTTAAAATTACAGATTCTATCAAATTCACGGGGCCTGTAAATCATGAGGATATCCCCCTCTGGATTTCAGCTTCAGATATGCTGGTCCTGCCTTCCCTCTCGGAGGGGAGGCCAAATGTCGTACTTGAAGCTCTTTCCTGCGAAGTTCCTGTAGTGGCAACTGATGTTGGGGGGATTCCGGAACTTATGGTTGAAGGGGAAACGGGTTATCTTGTTCCTGCAAAAAACCCGGAGGAACTGGCAGAAATGGTTAATAAGCTGCTTGAAGATGAAAGCAGAAGGGAAAAGATGGGAAAATTCGGACGAAAAAGTATAATTCAGCGAGGGCTTACCTGGGAAGCCCATGCAAAGAAAACTGTAGATATATACTCAGAGCTTCTATCGAAGCCCTCAAAATAAACCCATCGAAAAAAACAGGAAACTTTGCCACTCATAAATTCTATTTTATTACTTCGGGAGTGCGGAGGGTCACGGTGTGCCAAGAAAGCTCATTTATGCAGCAGTTATTGATGCACGAAATGTGCTATGCTACAGAAAAGATGAGGATCGGCCCCTCGGATTCGCATTACAGGATGTGATTCCAAACCACCCATAAGCTGCTTTGGTCAAAAGCCACGGTAGTGAGCGTTATGGGAAAAGGCGAGGCTGTGACTTCGTCAGGTGCGTGCTAGGGAGCTGAATGAAACTGAACCAGTGTTGACGTATCGAAAACGCGATGATGTCATCAAAACCAGGTGTCGTGACTAACCTGGGACGAGTCTGGAAGATACCCTGTTTACTGACCAGACGGTGACCGGTATATAGCTGGCAGGAACCTAGCACAGGCTTCTCTGTGGAACTTGGGAACCTGCACATTGATGTTAAGAGAAAACTCCAAGTGGTGGACCCACAAGGACGAAAGTATCGATGCAATGTACAGGGGCGGAACAATTCGTAGTAGTGATGAAGTGCCTGTAATGGGCATGGAGCGAAGGGATTGTATTATCCGGTTTTGAACTGCGGTCAACCTTGGCAACAAGGGAGGAACCAATGGACAAAACAAGGCCTTTAGTGGCTGGATAATGGGAGCCGGATGAGGTGAGAGTCTCAAGTCCGGTTCTGAGAGGGCCTGGGGGTGAAATTCCCCCGGGCTACTTACCAATACCCTGTCCTTTAGGTCGGGGATGAAGTGAACCCTCGCCTCTTTTTGGTTTTGATTTAAATATCTAAATCGTCGCTTCTTTGTAAAATTATCGGAAATCGGACAGGGGCTCGATAGCAGAGTTTCAATAACTTAGATCAAGGGAACCTTGTTAAAGGACACTGTGAATCATTTCCGAGTAACCGGGCGTGCGGTCCATCAGCATACCCCATCCTTTAGGTTGGGGTGGCTGCACGCAGTTTGATTTTTCCATACAAAAGTAAATTACAGGCATTTAAATGCCTGTAAGAGTGCTGTTAAGGTTAGAACTTTTAATAGGTTTGCTTAATGCTGGGCCGGGAGCAAAGATGTCCGCTGCCGGGTTTGAGTAGATTTTATTTGCTTTTGTAAGATTGTCATCAAGCTCAATTACATTTTCGGGAGTGTTCCTGTAGAAATAATTGGAAGTTTCCTTAGTGCTGCTTTCATCACTGCCAAAGTACAAACCGTTCCTGAGAAACTCTTGAGTCCTGAATATTACATAGCCTCTGTAACTGGATAATTCGCTTACATTATCGATTCGGTAATTATCATAAATTGAGAGGTTCATATCCGAAGAATCCTCAGGAATCGATGGGAGATAAAAGAACCTTGTAGTATAGTAATCGGAATAAACGGCAGAACCCTCAGGAATGTACTTATAAACATGTTCAAAACCACTCAGTTCATTAGCAGTGAAATATTCATGCTTTGAAATCTGACCAAGCATGTTTGAGTCTGAAATGCTAAAAACTGAAGAGATGAAGACAAAAGTGGAGAACATCAGAACTATAAAGACCACTGTATTGAACTTTTTAGGGCCGTATTTATCCATGTAGTTCCAGAATACATAGATTCCATATCCCATTGCGAAAGCCATAAAGGGGCTGACGAAAAGCATGAACCGGTCAACCCTAAACAGAACTTTGAACTGCCATATAGTATTGAGAGGGTTGGGGACATAGAAAAGAAGGGTAAACAGAGCAAATAACCCGAAAACCGAAGCATAGTTTTTCCTGTAGTTTTTCAGAAGAAAGCCTATTCCGATAAGGGCAAAAAATAAAAAGACGGATTTGTCCAGGAGCCCCATTAGACTTGTCAAGCTTTCCGCAAGTATGTCAGAGCCTCCGGCAGTTAAAACTATAGAGTCCCAGAAATGGCTCTGCAATCGAGGAGTCAGACCTCTTTGCATGAACAGATAAGCCGCAAAGAACCAGTAAGCGGTATAAGTAACATTTAATAGTAAAAAGAAAGGCTTGCTGACATAGCTGCCAGCTCCTATAATATACTCCGAGGCAAAAAGGATGACAAGTAATAACACGAACTGGAGTATAGAAACGTTATGAACTAAGGTCAGAAAAACCAAAACTATTACTGAAAGGGCTTTAAATGAGAATTTATCCTCTTTGAAATTTACACTGTAAACCAGATATAGCAATAGAATAAACCCTACGAATGCCATTGTGCGTGTAATCACGTTTGCACCGTAATACAATACAATATAGCTTGTAGAGTAAAGCAGACAGGAAAGAAGGGAAATTTGTCTGTTGTGTGTAATATGATTAAAGAGATAGTAAAGAAAAACTACCGTTACTGCATAAATTGGCGCTGTTATCAGGAAAAGTGAAGTTTTTACACTGAGGTTCAAAATTTCAGCGGCTTCGGCAATAAGTATATGGTATAGAGGGAAAAATGCATAGTCACTTAAGGCAGTGGAAATGGTCTGTCCTGTTACTGCAGTGGACTCCGAAAGGAAAATGTGAGGCAGAATATCAGTGGTCCCGAAGTAGAAATCGTAATTTAAGGTAACGCTGTAAGTAAGGTTTACCATCATTAAAAAAGATTCCAGAAGAACGAGGGACGGCCTTGCCTCCTTAGAGAAAATTTGCAGGAAAACCGAAAGGTACATCACCAGAATAAATACGAAATAGTACCAGGGCCTGCTCCCCTGAGATAATAGAATCACAATTATAGAGCCAATATAAAATATGCTGAACATGTATGTAAGGGACTTTATGCTTATAGACGGGAAGCTGTCTATATCATGCAGACTTACATCTTTTTTGTAAATGTACAGTATAAATAGGCAGGCAAGTACTGCAGGAATTCCTGTAAACAATCCTCTAACTGCATAACCGGGCTTTTCAGTTGCAAACATCCATATGAAAGTGAGTATAACTGCTAAAATAATTGCCAGTGGGAATAGGAAGGAAATTACCTTCATTAAACGGTTATTATCCATGTAGTTGAGTCCCGTATCTTCGCTCAATCCTAACATACTATCTCCATAACCTTAAGCGATCGCAACTTTATGTATTGAGTTTGAAATAAAGAATTAAGAATTGAATCCGAACAGGATTGCAGGATTGGACCTGAAGTAAAAGGTTCAGATTTTTTTGTTTGAACTCAATAGGATTTACATTGAGGTCTATATTGGTTAAGAATTTTTTGCTCCAACGTGCTTCAAGCCAGGTTCAATATCTCCAACCATTTTTACATTTGAGTATGGCAACTATGGCTGCAGTAACCGGATAAATTCTTAAGCATTATTTTTTGAAAGAGACCTGGCTTTTGAAAGGAAAATCGAATTTGCAAAACTGTACAAAAAACCCAGCCCATAAGTGACGTGTTGCACAGGGATCACGAACAGAGCAAAGAGGCCGTACTTTGATTTCATCTTATATATTACCTGAATTGAGGAAGCAAAAACCAGAACGAAATATAAGACCATCAGTACCAGCAGAACTATTATCGGCGCTGAATACACAAGAGAAACAATAAGAGAAAAGACCGCAAAAAGTATGGCAATAGAAGGCAAAAAAGCATACCAGCGGACGAATTCGCCGTGTTTTTTGAAAAGCTCGGCCATCCACATTCCATACTTGAACATTCGTATGGAAAATGACTTGAGGGTCCCTCTTCTGTGGTGAAGCACTTTTGCTTCTGGAATATACAGGAATTTATAACCTATTTTGCTTATTCTGTAATTGAGGTCCCCGTCCTGGCCCACTACAAACCGCTCGTCAAAATATCCGGCTTCCACAATTGTATTTTTCTTGTACATCGCATTGCAGTTGGGAAGGGAACTTACATAATGTATCTTTGTTGAATTATTAGATTGGGCAGAACCCCCCGACCCCAGAAAAGTTTCCTGGGCATATCCTACCACCCTGCCAAACACAGGATCAGTATCGAATATTAAATTCGGACCGCCAACACATGCCACATCTTCAGGGGCATTTTTCATTTCATTGACAAGTATTTTCAGCCACCTGGGGTCGACCTTGCAATCCCCATCTGTAAATGCGACAAGATCTCCCCGGGAATTTACAACTCCAAGGTTCCTTGCTGCCGCAACATTTTTTCGTTCATTGAGAAGGAGCCGGACAGGGTATTTCTGTACGAGATCCCGGGTTTTATCAGTGGACATTCCGTCGACTATAATAATTTCATATGAATCCTGAGGGTACTCGAGATGAAGAAGGGACTCAATGCATTCTTCAATGAATTTTTCTTCGTTGCGAATACCTACTACAACCGAAACAAAAGGATATTCCATAAAATGACCCCGTTTTTACCATTATTGTTTTCTAATCTGTTCATTTAGAAATATCATTCTTGAAATGGCGTGCAGTATGATTCCTGTAAATATCATAAAAGCCCCTATAATTGTCAACATCACCATAAGGAGAGTGGGACCGAAACGCAGGTATCCTCCCTGAATATAATCCTGCAGAAATTTCAACCCCATAAGAAAACCTGTGGATGCCATAATCAGACCCGGAACAGCAAAATAGTATAGGGGCCGCCTGTATTCCATATCCTTCAGAATCCGAAACAGGACCTTGGGACCATGTATGAAAGGATGCTCACTGGAACAATCCTCGAGATCATATCTGCAGTGAATTTCTACTTCCGTAAATTTTAGTTTATGATCCCTTGCCTGAATAAGAATTTCGGAGCCTGCAGACATATCAGTGCCATTAAGGTTTATATTTTCAATAGCTTTTCTGCCATATGCCCGGAAACCACTTTGGGAATCAGTAACATTGAGACCACCTGCTATGTAAGTTGCAACATCAAGGACTTTCATTCCAAACTTACGATATATAGGGACATTTTTTCCGTTGCCGTTGACGAATCTTGAACCGATCACAAGGTCAAATCCCTGTTTTAAGGGTTCCAGAAGCTGGGGAATTTCGGAAGGATCGTGCTGACCATCGGAATCGATTATGACCATAGCACCTGCACCGAGGTTGCGGGCAGTTTCAAAACAGTTTCTCAGGGCTGCTCCGTATCCTCTGTTAATTTCGTGGCGGATTACGTAGGCACCAAGGGATTCAGCGATATCGACAGTATTGTCTGTACTCCCATCGTCCACGACCACCACCCTGTCTACGTATTTTTTGCAGCCTTTGATAACCTCTGCAATGGAATGAGCTTCGTTATATGCAGGCATGGCTGCAATAGTAATGGTCATGTGAATCATCTACCTCTTTGATACAAAGACTCATGAGTCTCTCTAAAGCGCCTTTTGAGAGGAAAATCGGCAAGAATTTCAAATACAGCGAATACATTTTTCAGAGTCACCGCTCCATAAACTTTAAAGGGTTTCTAAGGATCGTCTGTAACCAGATCTACAGCGCGTCATTTGGGGGACTGTTGTGCTCCTTTTAGGGAAAGGAGAGATGCCCTACAAACAAGTCATCGTTCTGAATAAGACGTGTATTTGTTTTAATATATGAGCTATATAAACATTTAGACACAAAAGATAGTTCTGCAGTCCCTCCGATGGCGAAAAATCAATAAGCCTGTATAAACCTTCCGTTGGCTTAAAAATGAACTTAAATAGCTCTAATATAAATTTCGATTATTATTTAATGTGTCTAATAATTTGTACAGATAGTTGAAATCAAGAGATTTTCTTGGGATACACATTAACATACTGTAAAAAAATAAGCTGATCCGGATAACTCTCTCAAACAAATGTCAAAAATTAATCTGAGCTATAAAAATTCCAGGGAAGACATAAAGAAGAAATACATATTTATAATAACAGGCAGGAAAAAGGGAAAGATATTTTATACAAAAAAGTAATTTGAGTAGATCAAGTCAAACGTACTATTAAAAAAAATATAGACTATTCAGGGACATAAGTTTTACTGAGATTAAAAAACAAGCTATTTACTATACTGAGATTAAAAAACAGGCTATTTACTAAATAGAAAATAGGCTTTTTACTGATGAAAAAAGCTCCGGAATTGACACTCGGGCCAATCCCCAACCTTCCGGTTCTCAACTCTTCGCAGCAGAAGATTATAGAAAGCCAGCTGGAGAAAACAGCCGGAAAGATTTTCTGAAAAACCCTGCGAGTGGAATACTAAAATAGGCAATTAGCCTGCATAAAAGAAAGATAAAACTGGAAAGCCAGAAAAACATTAAAACCATTTTATGAGGAGTCATATGGCCGGGAACCAGAAGTTTCCATCTGACCTGCTATTTGTGGTAGGCTTTGTAGTTCTTACGGATATTTTCGTACTTATTCCCGTACTCAGTGAGAGTTTTATTCGCACAGTCCTTGGCCTACCACTGGTATTATTCCTACCAGGGTATGCCCTTACAGCTGTGCTATTTCCGACAAAAACCGGACTTGAGGGAATTGAGAGGGCAGCACTTTCGGTCGGAGTGAGTGTCGCAGTTGTACCTCTTATAGGACTTGTACTTAATAATACATCATTCGGGATTAAGGAAGTGCCTCTTCTTGTAAGTCTCTCTGTGTTCGTTATACTTGCATGTGCAGCAGCATATATTCGCAGAAGGCAGTTTTCAGAAGACAAAGCCTTTGGAGTTTCTTTCAAGGCTTCTGCTTATTCTCTATTAGCTCAGGTCCTGGGAAAAACCGAGTCTTCAACGGAAAAAATACTCCGGATTTTTCTGGCAATTTCCATTCTAGCTCTAGTAGGAACTGTAGCTTATATATCCATAGTTCCCCATGAACAGGAACCATTTACCGAATTCTATATCCTCGGACCCGATGGGAAAGCTGATAACTATACTACGGATTATGTGCAGGGAGAAAGTGGGACCGTTGTAATAGGGATCGCAAACCATGAGCATAGAGCAGTAAACTATACAATGGATGTCAGGCTTGAAAACAGATCCCTGCCATTACCTGAAAACCTGATAAATATAAAACTTGATGACAACACAACCCTGGAAGAGCCCCTTGAGATTACTCCCTCTGTTGAAGGAGAGAATATGGAGCTTCAGTTCCTGCTTTTCAATGAGACTGAAAAGGCTGTACCTTACAGGGACCTGCGCCTCTGGATAAACGTTACCGAGGAGGCCTGAAGATGGAAACATATGAGAATAAAGAGATGCAAACATCTGAAAATAAGGAGATGCAAACACCTGAAAATAAGGAGATGCAAACACCTGAAAATAAGGAGATGCAAACACCTGAAAATAAGGAGATGCAAACACCTGAAAATAAAGAGATGCAAACATCTGAGTATCAGGGAATGCATGTGCCTGAAAATAGGTCGACACACAATCCTGCATTAAAAAACATAGGGCTTTATCTGATTATTCCGATTTTAGCCATCGCTTTTGCGGAATTTATGATCTATTCTGGAAGGGTTCTGGAAGCCATGGAGGTGCATGCAGTCATCCTTCTCGGGCTTTCTCTCTCCATGTTGTATATCAAAAACGAGGAAATCCAGAAGACTTATCAGGCCCTTATTCTGCTCCCAATCCTGCGACTTGTAAACCTTTCAATGCCAGCATTTTATGAGGAAACCCTTTACTCATTTGTCTTTATCTATGGTCTCCTTACAATTCCAGTAACCATTGCACTGACTCACCAGGGTTTTTCCCGAGAACGGCTTGGAATAACTTTCAAAAGGATAGGTTTCTATATTCCACTTTCGATAATTATGGGTCTCCTGCTTGGAATAGGAGAATACTTAATAATAGAGGCAAACTACCTCATCCCCGACCTTTCAGTTTCCTACCTGCTGATACTTACTTTTATTATGGTCTTTTTAGTAGGGCTTATTGAAGAGATCATCTTCAGGTCCATTCTGCAGAACAGGCTCGAAGAGTTCCTTGGCAGCCGCGAAGGCCTGATCATCACAAGTGTCCTTTTCGGATTAATGCATTCCGGGTATGGGAGCATGGGTGAAATATTCTATACCTCCTTTGTAGGTTTTATCATAGGATTTATGTTTTACAGAACCCGAAGCCTCCCTCTGGTCACAATGATCCACGGTTTCATAAATGTCTTCCTCTTTGGAGTTATTCCCCATCTTCTTTAATGTTATTTTTGAGAAGATTTTATTTTTTGGGTAGTTCCTGATTAATTTGTTAATCAATTCCAGAATCCCTGTGGAAATATTTCAGATATCTCTCCCTGCACCATCTCTCCCTGCACCATAAGAGATTAGGCTGGCCGGTTAGCCAGATAAATTATAAATTGAAAGCCAGTGCCGCAATTAAGATATACAATATACCGAAGAAATGTCATCAGGGTCAAGAGAAGACTTTACTTAACCCTAAAATCACTATTCAACTCTGGAAAATATAAGTCTTTCAACCCGCCTATCTTGAAGTTAGTCAAAAAAAAGTGAGTACGAGGTTTTTCTAGCTATTTTTATCTTGTATTTTATGTCACGTCGAGTGTGGACAGGAAAGGCCCGGTATGAAGAATAAGGTTGTACAAAAGTTTATTTCTCTTGGTGTTCATGCATTCAAGGCTTTAAAGAACCCTCCATATCTTAAAAGAGATCTACAAGTTTGTAAAGAATAACTGCACCGAAAGAAAACAGAAGTGGAAGGATTCCCATATTCAGAGATGTTTTCACAGAATCTCCCCAGTGCTTTGACAGAGGAAGAAACTCCCTGAGAAGTAACAGTAAAAGCAAAGTTGCTACGGCTACTGATGCACCTTCAGGAACTCCAGGGGTTGTCATCATTGCTAGCGTGCCCGAAGAAGCGGAAGTTGATGAGATTAAACTTGTAAGCGTAGTCAGACCTCCTCTAGTTGATTCAGGTATATAAAAGAAACAGATGTGCAATCTTATATAAAAATCCTCCTCCTTTTAATTTCCTGAATTCAAGCTATATGACCCGAATAAGAATACAGAAAAGAGGGTGGAAGTTCCTGAAATATCTGAAAGTCCCGATCCAAGGAGTAGAAAAAAAGGTCAATTGTATTTTTAGATCGAGGATAGGGCAGATCAGTTCTACGACTTTAATAGATAATCATCCAAAATTTTTAAGGAGAGAATCTTTCGTATAAAAATTATTGATATAATTATAATCTATAATAATTGTAGCGTCAGGAGAAATGGCATTATAATAGGAGAAAAATAGCAGGGTAAAATCGTAGTATTAAATAAGTATTATTTAAGATAGTAAAGGCATTTTTATGCCTGAATATGACGATTCGTGCAAATCAACCAGAATTAATTAGAGAAACTTATCAGAGGAAATCAGGAAAATAGTGAGAGGCAAATAAACCAAATACCTTAAATAAGTATAAAATATATCTAGCTAAGAAATTCATACAGTTAATAACTTCAGGGAGTGAGTCCAGGGAAAAAAGAAAAATCATAACCGTCTTCGGGGTCAGTTCGGATCAATAAATTTGCCAGGTCTTCCGTGGATAGGAAAATCCCAATAAATTTACAAATAATTATTATGTTGCTTTGATTTGATTCAAAGCACTCCGAATGAGTTATAAGGTACAGGAGAAAAACGGGGGGAAGAATATGAACTCAAAAGAAGTCAAAATTCACAGTTCTTCTAAGGTTTACGGCACCTCTGTAATCGGAAAAGATACGGTAATCCTGGAGAATGTAATACTGGGGTATCCAGAACACAGAGTCCTCATGGAGATTCTCAAACAGGATCTGGAGATAGAGGACTTTGATTTTCCGGGTTGCAGTATAGGTCCGAACTCGATTATACGAGCAGGTTCTACAATTTTTTCCAGCGTAAAGATCGGAAAAAACTTCAAGACCGGACATAACGTAATGATCAGGGAAAACACACAAATAGGGGACAATGTACTTATCGGAACGAACGTTATCATAGATGGAAACGTGAAGATAGGAAATAATGTCAGTATTCAGGGAAACGTCTATATTCCAACGAATGTGGTTATCGAAGATAACGTATTTATTGGACCATGTGCTGTTCTTGCCAACGATAAATATCCTATTCGTAAAAAATATGAGCTTAAAGGCCCTGTTTTGAGAAAAGGAGCATCTGTAGGCGCTAATGCCACCCTGCTTCCGGGAGTGGAGATCGGGGAGGGAGCAATGGTTGCCGGAGGAGCCCTTGTAACAAAAGATGTGCCTCCGTGGAAGCTGGCGGTCGGCGTACCTGCCAGAATACAGGAGCTTCCTGAAGATCTTAAAGAATTTAACCGAATATAAATCTATCAAAAAACCAAAATTAAGTAAGATAAAGTTTTATTGAGACTATTATAAGAGGTCCGAAAATGATCCCAATCGCCAAGCCCCTGCTGGGTAAGGAAGAGATTGATGCAGTAACAAAGGTCCTGAGTTCAGGCATGATTGCACAGGGACCGAAAGTAGAAGAATTCGAGCTTGCTTTTTCTGAGTACACCGCCTGTGAGTATGCAGCTGCTGTAAACTCCGGCACTGCCGCCTTGCATATCGCGCTTCTTGCCCACGGTATTGGAAAAGAAGACGAAGTAATTACAAGCCCCTTCACCTTTATTGCCACTGCAAATAGCATTCTTTACACTGGTGCAAAACCTGTTTTTGCAGATATTGAACCGGATACATATAATATAGATCCCGAAAAGATCCAGGAAAAGATTACTTCAAAAACGAAAGCCATTATGCCTGTCCACCTTTACGGACACTCTGCGGATATGAAAGCCATAATGGAAATCGCTGAAGACCACAAGTTTGTTGTGATAGAGGATGCCTGCCAGGCCCATGGTGCAGAATACCTCGGGAAAAAGGTTGGCAGTTTCGGAACCGGGGCATTCAGCTTCTACCCGACTAAAAACATGACAACAAGCGAAGGCGGGATGATCACAACAAACGACAAGGAAATAGCAGAAAAATCAAAGATGATCAGGGCTCATGGCTCAAGAGTTCGCTACCTGCATGAAATGCTGGGCTTTAACCTGCGCATGACTGATATTGCAGCCGCAATCGGGCTTGTTCAGCTCGAAAAACTGGACGGGTTTACTGCTGCAAGGCAGAAAAACGCGGCCATGCTTTCAGCCGGGCTAAAAGGTATTTCAGAAGTTGTACCTGCAATAACAAAACCTGACTGTACCCACGTTTTCCATCAGTACACAATCAGAGCTCAAAAGAGGGACGAACTGGCAGCTTTCCTGAAGGAAAATGAAATCGGAACCGGGACACATTACCCAATACCCATCCACAAACAGCCCTATTATATGGAACTGGGGTACAAAGATTCCCTGCCGGTCTCTGAGAAAGCAGCAGAAGAGGTTCTTTCCCTCCCTGTACATCCGGCTTTATCTGAAGACGACGTGCAGAAGATAATTAAGACAATCAGAGAATTTTATGCAAACGATTGAGTAATTCCCGGATAGTAATCGCATTTTTAGATACAGGAAGTGAAACCTTGATCAGAGTAGGAGTAATAGGCACAGGCGCCATGGGCCAGAACCATGTCCGAATCTACAGTGAGATGGAGGGCGTGGAACTTGCCGGAATATCGGATGTAGACCAGGCCAGAGTCGAAGCCATGGCTGCCCAGTATAAAACGAAAGCCTTTACGGATTATCAAAAAATGTTTGCCGAAGGCCTTGATGCAGTAAGCGTTGTTGTACCCACAAAACTGCATAAACAGGTGGTTCTTGACGCCCTGGAAGCCGGTCTTCATGTCCTTGTAGAAAAACCAGTCGCCGACACGGTTGAAAACGCAGACCTGATGATCGAAGCTGCAAAGAAAGCAGATAAAGTGCTCATGGTAGGGCACATTGAACGTTTCAACCCTGCAATTATAAGGCTCAAAGAAATCATAGATTCGGGCACCCTTGGCAAGATAGTATCCATCTCTACCAAGAGAGTTGGCCCTTACAACCCAAGGATAAGGGATGTTGGAGTAATTCTGGATATCGGTGTTCACGATATAGATGTCATTTCATACCTTTATGGCAAAAAGATAAGGGGTGTTTACGCCATTGCTGGTGCAGATATCCACTTTTTTGAAGACCATGCCTCAATTATCCTGCGTATGGACCATAATTTCGCAGGTGTTGTAGAAACAAACTGGTTGACCCCTCATAAGGTAAGGAAACTGACAGCAATAGGAATCAAAGGTGTAGCCTATCTGGACTACATCGACCAGACAGTCGAACTTCATGACAACGGCTGGATAAGAAAAGCCAAAGTAGAGCCAAGTGAACCCCTGAAAAATGAACTCGTTTACTTTATAGATTGTATTAAGACAGGTAGAGAACCTAATCCCTGCGGGGAAGATGGAAAACATGCCCTTGAAGTAGCAATGGCAGCCATCAAGTCCTACGAAGAAGAAAGATTGATCGAAGTAGGGCAGTAAACCAGAGATATAACGGTTACTGGAATAAAAGTCCGAAAGCCTCAGAAAAATGGAAGACTATCTTAAAAACAATACTGGAAAGTGATAAGCATGAGCAAATTGGAAAAACTTCTAAAGGAACGTGGCCCTATCAAAAAAATAGGAGTACTTGGTATGGGTTATGTAGGAATCCCCGCAGCCGTCTTATTCGCAGATGCTCCCTGTTTTGACAAAGTACTGGGCTTCCAGCGCAACTCAAAAAGCTCAGGCTACAAAATTGATATGCTCAACCGGGGAGAAAGCCCGCTCAAAGGGGAAGAGCCAGACCTTGAGGAACTCATCGGAAAGGTCGTAAAAGCAGGCAAATTCGAATGTACCCCTGATTTTTCAAGGATCTCCGAACTTGATGCAGTTACACTTGCAATTCAGACTCCTTTTGCGAATCCCAAAGACCTGGTGCCTGATTTCAGTGCTCTCATAGAGGGGATCAGAAACGCAGGAAAATACCTGAGACCGGGTATGCTTGTAGTCCTCGAATCCACAATCACTCCAGGGACAACTGAAAATATGGCAAAACAGATCCTTGAGGAAGAGTCCGGTTTGAAAGCAGGAGAAGATTTTGCCCTTGCCCATGCCCCTGAAAGGGTAATGGTAGGAAGGCTTTTGAAAAACATAAGGGAACACGATAGGATCGTAGGTGGAATTAATGAGGCAAGCACAAAAAGGGCTTTTGAGCTTTACTCACCCGTGCTCACGGTTGGAAAAGTTATTCCGATGAGTGCAACCGCGGCAGAGGTTACAAAAACTGCAGAAAACACTTTTCGCGACCTTCAAATTGCAGCAATCAACCAGCTTGCCCTATACTGTGAAGCTATGGGTATAAATGTCTATGACGTCAGGACCGGGGTTGACAGCTTAAAAGGTGAGGGTATAACAAGAGCTGTCCTCTGGCCCGGAGCAGGAGTTGGAGGTCACTGCCTGACAAAGGATACATATCACCTGGAAAGAGGCGTCAAGATCGGGACAGGACAGCTGGACTATCCCGAAGGTGCGGATTCAATCTATGTGCTTGCCAGAAAAGTCAATGACTTCATGCCTGTACACATGTACAACCTGACTGTTGCAGCCCTTGAGAGGCTGGGGAAAGAAATGAAGGGCTCAAAGGTTGCAATGCTCGGCTGGGCATTTATCAAAGACTCGGACGATGCCAGGAACACCCCATCAGAACCTTACAGGGATCTCTGCCTGAAAGCCGGAGCCAGTGTTATGGTGCACGATCCTTATGTTGTCAATTATCCGGGCGTCGAGATTTCTGATAACCTGGAAGAAGTTATAAAAGGTGCGGATGCTGTTATTGTGTTTGCGGGACACAGTGCGTACCATGATGTGAAAGCTGATTGGGTGAAAAAAGTAAGCGGGAAAAGTAATCCGGTAATTGTTGACGGGCGAAATGTAGTCGAACCAGGGGAGTTTATCGGAAAGGGATTTGTGTATAAGGGAATAGGGAGGGGAGACAAAAACTCACATGAGATAATATGAAGGGGAAAATTCTCCTTTTTTAAGACTAATTTGTCTTTTAAATCTGGAAAAATAGGGCGAGAATCATGTTTGAAAAACTGAAAGAAAACGAGGAACTCTGGGCTCTCTATGCTAGAAAGGAAGAATACGACCTGACTTTTCGCGACAGATATGAGAGATTTCCTTACTACATGAGCGGGCATGGAAATATTTTCGAACCGAGAGTTTCCAAATTTCTGGTAGAAAACGGGCTGAAACCGCAGTATCCTGACGGAAAAAAATTCGCGGTCTGCCTCACACACGACATCGACGCGGTTTATCCGGATAAACTGTATCCGATTATCGGGTCTATTAAAGCCCTTGCCAGAAGGAACCTGACCGAGGCAATGAAAACCCCTTTTTCCAGGATTCACAGGAAATGGAATCCATGCTGGAACTTAAGGGAAATAGTGAAGTTGGAAGCAAAATATGATGCAAAATCCAGTTTTTATTTCCTTGCCCTGAACCCTGAAGAAACGGACTTTAATTATAATATTAGAGACCTTGAATCGGAACTGGGTTTTATCTCCGACAGTGGGTGGGAAGTCGGCCTTCACGGCGGACACGAGTCCTACAAGAGCCTGGAAGACCTTAAAGAAAAAAAAAGGCGGGTTGAAGAAGTCCTGGGTAAAAGAATTATAGGGTACAGAAATCACTATCTAAAGTTTAGCGTCCCTGAGACCTGGGAGTTGTTGAGCAAAGCAGGGTTCAAGTACGATACCACACTTGGGTATCCAGACTGTGCAGGCTTCAGGAATGGGATGTGTCATCCTTTTAGGCCTTTTAATTTGAATGAAGGGCGTCAGATCGATATTCTGGAAATCCCGCTGGTTATTATGGACCGTTCGCTTTTTAAAGACTACATGCGCCTTGATGTCAAAAAAGCCTGGGAATGTACAAAGCACCTTATCAATACGGTTGAACGGTATAACGGTGTGATCACAATCCTGTGGCACAATAATACTTGCATTGAGGGAGAGAACCTTAAATACTACGAAAAAATCCTTGAGTACTGTGCCGGTAAAAACGCCTGGATTACCAGCGGAGAGGAAATCTATAACTGGTGGACCAGTCAGGTTGAACCGGGGACCCAAAAGTAAGGATCAGTTAAAAGATTAAGTTTGGCTTCATTTACAGGGGTAAAAACAACATCAATCGGCAGCTCAAATGGATTTCTTTTTTGCGGTGATATAGCTGCCTCAAGAAGATACCTGATTGATGTTGATCTCGGCAATTCATGCTGTTAAAAAGTTAACAGTGACTTTCTGTTAAAAGTTCAATAATTTTCTTATCCGCAGGATTAGAAGCTACAAAGCTGGAATTATGCCTGAAAAATCCGTTATTCATGCGTTTTCTGGATATAGACTGTCACTACTGGGCGAAGAGTTCTGTTGATTCGGATGAGTTTATAAGGGAGAATTTGGTTATAGGAAATGGGAAAGGGAGAAAAAAGAATCTGGGTAAAAAGTAAGTATCCTTAGTTCCACATTTTTAAGCGCATAGACGTCGTCTGATGCTGACTTATGCGCTTAAGCTTAAGCACATTAGATTCAGGGTAGAATCTCTAAACCGCAATCATCTGACTTCACAGATTTGCGGAACAGCATGTATGCGCTTAAAAAGACAGAAGTCAGGAAGTATAGGTTCAGGGTGCTGAAAAAACGACTTTTTCAGGGTACTGGCTATGGATGAAAAGACGGAAAAAGCGGTAAAAAAGTCATCAAAAAAAGAAAAGAAGGCAAGTTTTGTATCAGATGTGCTGACACTTGCAGGCGGAACGACCTTTGCTCAGATCCTTACGATTCTGGCAGCTCCTGTTCTGACCCGCCTTTACGGACCGGAGGATTTTGGAGTCTGGGCCCTGTATATCTCCATAACGAGCATTATAAGCATTATTGCATGCCTCAGGTATGATTATTCCATAATGCTACCAGAGTCCGAAGAGGAAGCAGTAAACCTTTTAGGCCTTAGTTTCCTCTCCGCCCTTGCTGTTACCGGTTTAACTGTGCCATTTATATGGCACTTTCAGTCCCGGATAGTTGATCTGCTAAATGCCCCGCAGATCGAAGAATATCTCTGGCTTGTGCCTCCGTTCGTGTTTGTGAACGGAGTTTTTCTCGCACTTAACCAGTGGAACTCAAGAACAAAACTCTTCAAGAGGCTCTCCTTCTCAAGAATTTCCAGTTCAGTTTCGACCACTGCAACCCAGATTACTCTCGGGGTTGTAGAAAAGCCCACAACTGCAGCCGGTTTAATCGGGGGAAGCCTTGTAGGCCAGTCTGTAGCGACATTCGTGCTTGGAGGGCAGATCTGGAGAGATGACAGGCGTCTGATAAAAAAGAGCCTGGGCTGGAAAAAAATATACGAAGGTGCAATAAGGCACCGCAAACTTCCGCTCATAGATATCTGGTCCGCACTTATGAACTCGATCTCCTGGCAGCTTCCGGCTTTTCTCCTTTCAGCTTTTTTTACTCCTGCAGTTGTTGGCTTTTACTCCCTCGGGTTCCGCCTGCTTCAGTTACCCATGAGTTTTATTGGAGGTTCGATCTCACAGGTATTTTACCAGAGAGCGTCAAGGGCAATATCCGAAGGCACCCTCAGTACTCTTGTTGAAAGTGTGTTCCGAATGCTCGTGCTCATAGGCATGTTCCCTATATTGATCCTCACAATTGTCGGAAGCGACGTCTTCACCGTGATTTTCGGGAGCGCCTGGACAGAGGCAGGAGTCTATGCCCAGATCCTGAGCCTCTGGGCATTTGTATGGTTTATCTCTTCCCCTTTGACCACAATATACCTGGTAGTAGAAGAGCTTCACTTCGGCTTCAACTACAATTTCTTCAATCTAGTAACCCGTTTCCTGTCCCTCACAATCGGGGGCTTGCTGGGAAATGCCCGTGTGGCCCTTGTCCTTTTCTCCATATCAGGCATTGTGGTATACGGGTACCTATGCCTGAAAATGATGTACTACTCTGGCGTAAAGACTTCAAGAGCCCTGGAAATTGTATTCTCAAACCTGATCCTCTTTATCCCTGCGGGAGCAGTTCTGGTAGCTCTCAAAATCGCAGGAATAAACCAGGTCCTTCTTGTAGTAATCTCCGGTTTGATTATCTGCATTTATTATCTGTATATACTTAAAACGGATAAACAGGTAAAAGGAATAATAAGGGAATTAAAATCTCCGGGAAAAGTGTAAACTCGGTTCCAAAAAAAGTCAACGTGAAAATATAAATAGACGTTTCTGAGAGACATCGTTGTAAAACCAGTCTGCAGTGAATTTTTTTGCCGTCGACCGTCGAGATCTTAAAACGAATTTTGCTTTCTGAGGGGATTACTTTCTTGAAAATCGCATTCGATTCATTATTTTTGCTTTCAGCAGGTCAACATCACAAATTAGAATATTTTTCATGATATCTTTTTAGTACATTTAATATATGTTTATTATGTTTTTTCGCTGGTTAACGCGTAGCTTAACCCTCACGACCGATATGATCACTAAATCCTTTTTTCGTCAAAGTTTGGTATAATAGATTAATAATTGGTCATATGTAAACCTAGCAACTACACATAATTGTAGGCTGGAAAATTGAACCTCAAATTTTTGGTGTAGAATCATATTTTTCTCAAGCAAACTTTTTGGCGTAGAATCATATTTTTCTCAAGCAAACTTTTTGGTGTAGAATTATATTTTACTTAAGCGGACTGAGAAAGAAAAGGAGCGATTTAACCTGGAGATAATAAATTTTCAAAACTCGATTTTTATTTTATTATGAATGGGGAATTTCAAAATTACATTTGTCCAGGGGATTCTCCATAAAAATAGTAATTATAGTCCTGAGCGGATTCGAACCGCTGTCCCGGGCTCCAAAGGCCCGAAGGATTGACCACTACCCTACAGGACTGCGCATGAAAGCTTTTACTTATAACATAATTCATGTACTTAATTTTTGTGCCATCTCAGAACTTTTTTTGCGGGATTTTCAGGTCAAATGCTAAATTATATAACAAGTCGTGTGCTGGCTTTAAAACTTTTTCTATGAACGTATTTTTTGTTTAGAATGAATTTTTTGTATAATTAATTTAAAGTAAGTTACATTCTCTCTATATAATGGAGCTGGAAGAAATAGGTATGACCGAATAGTGAAGTCTTGGCGGATTGTTAAAGAATCGCCCGGAGTTACCTGCTCCTGCTCTGGCAATATGTTGATGGGAATGTATTTTCAGAGCTGCTGTGTTGGGGGACACCGTAAGGGATGAGGGTGGCACCGGGCTTCTTCTCACAACTTTTTCTTTATCGCACCGTTTTCTCTCCGGACCTTTTCCCGGTTATTTTAAATGTTGTTAAAAATGGGCGCTTGATCGGAAGGGGGATGTCATTTTTTTTTATATGAAGCTCAACCACTTCTTTCAGGTTCGAAACTGCTTCTTCAATCGTTTTTCCCTGGCTTGATATGTCCAGTTCCAGGCAAGAGGATACGTACTGCTCATTCTCCTTTTTCACCATTGCAGAAAATGTAAACATTTCTGTCATGTTTTGTAATACTTCAGTGTTTATGTTAAATATTTCGCAGTTAGCTATTTATTCTCTGATTAAAGCGGAAGTTTAGCTGAAGTCCCTGGAATTTTTTTATAAAGGCCGTGACTTAGGTTATTTCTATTTTGAGACCTGAAAGTTTTCATGTTTATGCAGGTTTGAACATATGATGTGATCAGTATGAAAAAAGACATTCATCTTCAGTTCAAACTCCCTGGTATTTATAAAACTACTTTTATAGTGATATCTGGAAACTTAATAAAGGAGATATCATATGGAAGCGGAAATGACCTCAAGGGAGCGTTTTATTAACGCACTCGAAAGAAAAGATGTAGACCGTGTCCCATACGGCTACCTGTGGTTCGGAGCAGGGCATGCGGTATTGGAGCGGATGGGTGCAAGCCTCAAGGACGCCTACGGTTCTGCAGAGGGAATTGCAAGGGCGCAGATCCTTGCGCGGGAGATGTATCACCACGACAATGTGATGTCTCCATGGGGCTGCCTTCTCGTGGAAGCTGAGGCGCTAGGGACGAAGGTGAACATCAAGGAAAACGGGTACCCGACTGTTGAGAAGTATGCCCTGAAGTCTGCGGCAGAACATGAAAAGATAAATCCAATGGACGTCGAGCGTTCGGAGCGGGTGAAGACCGTTGCCGGATCAATAGAAATTCTCAAGAAAGAAATCGGGGACGAAGCCTTTATTACCGGAGCAACTATGGCTCCTTTGATGCTGGTTTCTCAGGTCATGGGGGGTAGCAGGCTCTGTATTGATATGCTCAAGGACCGGGAAGGTTTACACGCCCTGCTGGATAAACTTACGGAAAGTTGCATACTTTTTGCCGACTCCCTGCTTGAAGCTGGAGCTGACGGCATTTTTGTCGAAAACGGAGAAAGCACAGGCGACCTTTTCAGCCCCCAGATGGCTGAAGAATTCATGCTGCCGTATACGAAGAAACTTTATGACTATATCAAAGCTGAAGGAGGATACGTAATTTCTCATAACTGCGCAGCCCAGGCCTTCTATGACCTGGAATTGAAACTAGAACCCAATGCCCTTAACTTTGCCTTCGGGGACGTCAGGCTGCTCGGCAAAAAGTACGGGGTCGAATGTAAAAAGCTCCATAACCACAAAAACATCGGGTGCGGCCCGAGGCACTGTTTCAAGGAGTTTAATGAATTCTCGGGTGCAGGCATCTGCCTTATGGGAAACATCATCCCGGACGCTCCTCTCGCCGGCTCTCGCGCTGAGATCGAGCATGAGGTAAAAAGCTGTCTCTCCGCAGCCCCGGAAAAAGGTTTTATCCTTGCCACAGGCTGCGAAATCCCTCTGAACACTCCGCTTGAAAAGATGGAAATGCTCTGGGATGCAGTAAAAGCTGGGATTTAAGGCTTTTTGTGTCTTCAACCCGACCTTTCGGTACTCGTCCTCATGGGAGTCCTTTTACTGACCGCTCTGAGGCAGGTGGGGTCTTTGAGGCCGCATATCTGGCAGGTTATGACTCTGGGGGCTTTCTCGGTATTGTTGCTCGGGAAAATCCCACCTCAGGAGGTTTTCAGGGCAATCAACCTGGACGTGCTCCTCTTCCTTTTCGGGGCTTTTTGTGTGGGTGAGACGCTTAACAGGAGCGGATACTTTGCCTGGCTTGGGAGTCGGATAGTTTCAAGGGCAACTGATTGTGCTTGCTGCTGGAAGTACAATTGCAGGAATTTTTTACTCCTGGGAGCTGCAAACAATGTTATAATACTTTAGAATGCTGAAAAAGAATGTGATACATTTCTTTTAATCGAATTAGCCATAATTATGATCTTAATTCCATTTTTAGATGTTATTATTTATCTTATCTTCCTTTAAACTCTAAATATAATATTGTTTCTCTAAATAAAACTAAAAAATCGTTTTTATCTTTAAATGCCCTTTTAAAACCTATTGATCCTTTTATAAATCTAGTTGGTTATCCCCTGCAGTATATAAAGGGTTTTCAACCCTCCGATAAACTTGATATACTGAAAGCACATACACTTTTTTCTGGAAGATATCAGATCATGACCCAGAATACTACCGATTCAAATCCCAGGCGCAAACGCGCTAAAGGTACCGCACAGACGAAAACCCTCGGGCCGGTTGACGACCTTGAACCTCATGTCCGATCCGATTGGTGGCAGACTCTTTTTAACTCCCTTTACCTCAAGACCGATGCCGATCTTCTGGATGATATGGAAGTTACAAGGAAAGAAACAGATCTTGTTGTTTCCATCCTCGGACTTGCTCCTGAAGACACGGTTCTTGACCTTTGCTGTGGACAGGGCAGGCATGTCCTGGAACTGGCAAGAAGGGGGTTTTCAAATGTTGAAGGCTATGATAGGTCCCAATACCTTATCCGGAAAGCAAGAACAAGGGCTCAGAAGGAAAACCTGCAGGTCAGGTTTAGGGAAGGGGACGCAAGAAAACTTCCGTATCCATCTGATACTTTCTCTGTAGTTATCATCCTTGGAAACAGCTTCGGATACTTTGATTCCACTCTGCATGATCGAAAAGTGCTTGAGGAGGTTTTCAGAGTACTGAAGCCCGGAGGCAGGGTCTTTATTGATGCTGTAGATGGGGACTATATGAAAAAGAATTTTCAGCCGAGATCATGGGAATGGCTGGACAGGAAGTATTTCGTATGCAGGGAAAGGGCTCTTTCTTCTGATGGTGACCGCCTGATCTGCAGGGAGGTTATATGTCGCAACGACCGGGGAATAATTGCAGACCAGTTTTACGCTGAGAGGCTGTACAACAGGGAAAGCCTTTTTGAGTTGCTTACTGCATCAGGTTTTAGCATCCCTACTTTTCATACAACTTTCAGTCCCATATCAACAGGGACCCAGGATGCAGGAATGATGGGGCAGAGAATCCTGTTTTCGGCAACTGTTGAGAAATCCTGGCCTCTTCTTCAGAATGCTGAAAGTAAAAAGCCCCTGAACGTTGTTGTGGTGCTCGGAGACCCACGAAAGGAAGATCAGGTCAAGCCTGCCTGCGTATTTGATGATGATGATTTCGAAACTGTTAACAGAATGAAAAAGGCTCTTGCCGATATTCCTTACATGAAATTCACTTTCCTGGACAGGCACGAAACCCTTCTCGAAGACCTCAAAAAGAAGGCTGGAAAAACTGACCTTGTACTCAACCTCTGTGATGAAGGCTTTTACAATGACCCTACAAAAGAGCTCCATGTTCCTGCCCTGCTTGAACAGTTAAATATTCCTTATACAGGCGCGGGCCCCCAGTGCCTTGCCTTCTGCTATGATAAGTCTCTTGTAAGGGGGGTCGCCCGTGAGATGCGGATTCCTGTGGCAAAAGGAATTCTCGTTACCGGGGATTCTGACGTTTCAAGGCTTTCTCTCTCTTTCCCTCTGCTTGTAAAACCCAATTCCGGAGATTCAAGTTTCGGAATAACGCAGAAAAGCATAGTCCACAGCAGGGAAGAAATATTTGAGATAATGAAGGAGACGAGGGAAAAAATAGGGTCTGATAAGCCTTTTCTGCTGGAGGAGTTCCTTCCCGGGAAAGACATCAGTGTTGGCATCATAGGAAACCCGCCTTTCTGTACTGTGCTGCCTATCACGGAAGAAGACTACTCTGCAGTCCCTGAAAACCTCCCCAGAATCTGTGGGTATGAGGCCAAATGGCTCCCGGATTCTCCGTACTGGAAGATCAAATCCGTACCGGCGATACTTTCTGAAAAGACCGAAAAAGAAATTCTGAGATGTTGCCTTGCTCTCTTTACAAGGTTGGGTTGCCGCGACTATGCTCGTTTTGACTGGAGACTTGACGCCGAAGGCAGGCCAAAATTGCTTGAAGTAAATCCGAACCCTGGCTGGTGCTGGGACGGGCACCTTGCAAAAATGGCCGCTTATACCAATATCTCCTACTCCGGTATGCTGGCAGCAATTCTTGAGGCTGCAAAGAAAAGGTCTGGTATCGGAACCAGTGTAAAGGTTGAGCTGCATAAGAAACTCTCTGGACAAATCTCCAGGAAGAGCCCGGCTGAATGTGCTGCGGAATTCGAGGAGGAAGTCGAAGCTAAAGGCTCTATCGAATCAGAAACCGACAGAAAAAGAAACATTTTCTCCGGCAATTCTGAAACAATACAGGCTCTTTAAGAGTATATATATCAAAAAGTAACATCAAAAAGACCGGTTAAGAAAAAGGTTAGATTTGAAAAAAAATTATATTCAAAAAACTCATTATATTCAAAAAAACTAAGTCATAAAACTACGGAATGCGAAAGATCGATTTCTTCCTTTTTTCTTCCCTTTCGCTTTCCTTTTACTTCTGGATTATTATCGTGAGGATATCCTCGTCCTCCATTCTGTGATCGAGCCCTACTCTTTGCCCGGGGTGTTTTGCAGATGGGCCCCATATCTGGGCATAGCGGAACTTCCTGCGAAAATCGCGATGCAGACGGTCACAGATCTGACCTATGTTTGTCCTGCTCATAACTATAAGGGGCTCTTCCATATCTGCTGGTCCTCCCTGAGGTTTCAGGTAGACTCGAATAAAGCCCAGGCAGTCATAAATAGCGTCTTTGAGAGCCTCGATATTAGTGCCTTTATGGGCTGAGATGAAAATTGAGTTCGGGTACATTTTCCTACACTCTTCTATCAGCTGAGGGTAGGCAAGGTCAACCTTGTTGACCGCGATCAAAGAGCGGACATAACTCCGGTTGTCCAGGACGACATCTATGAGCTGGTCCACAGTGATGTTTTCTCTTATAAGGACATGGGCATTGTGGATTTTGTATTCATCCAGCACGGCTTTGATGGTCTCTTCATCGAGGTCAAGATCAATGGTTGAGTTTATCTCGACTCCACCTCTGTCCTTTCTCTTGATGGTAACGTCAGGGGGTACCTCATCCACACGGATTCCTGCCTGATAAAGTTCGTCCATAAGCACTTCATAGTGCTTGGGCTGAAAAACATCAAGCAAAAAGATAACCATGTCGGAGTTTCTTATGACCGAAATTACTTCTTTCCCGCGTCCGCGCCCTGAAGACGCGCCTTTTACAAGCCCGGGTACGTCAAGGAACTGAATTGTTGCGCCTTTGTGCTCAAGCACGCCAGGCACTACAGTAAGGGTGGTGAATTCGTATGCAGCTACCTCTGATTTTGCGCCAGTAACTTTGTTTAGAAGAGTGGATTTCCCTACCGATGGGAAGCCCACAAGAGTTACGGTACCGTCTCCCGATTTCTTGACCGAGTAACCGTCTCCTCCACTCTTTGAGGAGGCTTTCTTCTCAATTTCGTCCCGCATGCGGGCGATCTTGGCTTTTAGCCTGCCTATGTGGTGAGAAGTTGCCTTATTGTACTGGGTCTTTCGGATTTCGTCTTCTACTTCCTGTATTTGCTCCTGTATGCTGCTCATCTGGAACCTGCCGATTTCGGGACTGAAGAAATGATTTTCATAGTACTTTAAAAAAGAAACCGCATCCAAACGGTCTCTATAAACCTTTTTTGATCCAAAACAGATCCGTTATCTGGATATTTTATCCTGAATAGTTGGATGAAATATATATACCTATGGAATGATCTTTATCGCTACTGAATGGTTTTTACTGCTATCATTATTTTGTCCTCTCGCTGCTAAACGGTTTTTACTGCTATCATTATTTTGTTGGCATGAAATGATTTGTACTGATTGATCCGAAAGTGAATAAATTGGGCCGTCATTTATATATCTCAATATATATAATAATATTTAAATCTTCTTGATGGGAAGCCCTCTGGCAAATATACACAACAAACGTCTTTATTCAAAAGAAATATTCTCTCCAGTTCTCTCATATACCTGCAGCCCAGCCGGAAGCTTTGAGGCAAATTCTGTGGAGCTAAGGGTTTGCAGGAATTTTCGGACTTCAGGGGTTTCCAGTATCTCTTTTCTGACCAGGAAGTCATATTCTTCTTCTGCAAATTTTAGGAATTTCAGGCAGTTTCTTTCCGCACAGTTCTTTATGCCCACACCGGCATCAGCCTTTCCTGAAAGAACCGCCTCGCAGACTGCAACTTCAGATTTCGCTCCGGAACCGTATCCAGGGATTAAGTCCGTAAACTCTTTTTTGCTTATTCCCCTTTCCCGTGCTAGCTCTTCTATTTTCATCTCAAGAAGCGCCCTTGTGCCCGACCCTCTGTTTCGGTTAATCAGGCGTTTTCCTGGCAGATCTTCAAGTCCGGAAACCAGGCTGTCATGTCTGACAAGGAGCCCCACTTCTCGCCTGTATCCTTTAACAAGCACAGCTCTGGAAAGCCCCATTGCCTCTATTGTGGGGGTATTGTACCGGGTCTCATTTGGCAGGATCCCGGTCTGTCCTTCGGAATATCTGGTGGGCATGTTCACTCCTGCGATATCCGCCATGCCTGTGGCAATTGCACTGAAACCCCCGCTTGAGCCGGTGTTAAGTGTTCTGAACCTGAGTCCGCTAAGGTCTTCCAGAACATCAAGTCCGGGGCAGAAACCGCCTGCTATGAGCAGGTCCGGCTTTTCAACTTCTCCAAAAAGGGTGACTTCCACTGGAGTTCCTGCTTCTATATACTCTGTCTCCGGTGGGATTTCTATAAAGCCATCTGCTCCGGAAAGAGATGTTATGGCCCCTGAGCCCCTGTCTGCAGGATAAACCCGTCCCCTTACCATGCCTACGGGAAGGAGCTGCTGCCTCCCTTCGGAACGGAGATCCATACCCATTATTCCTTCTTCCGTTTTTTTGATTCCAGCTTCTGCTCCAAGGGATTTTCTAAGAAGAGGAGCCACAAATTCATTGAAGATCATTAAAGCAGATGTAGGGTTCCCGGGAAGCCCGATTATCGGGACATCTTTTATGATGCCGATTATTACAGGTTTTCCAGGTTTTATGTTGATTCCGTGGGCAAGGGTCTCTCCTGCTTCGTCTATTAACCGGTACATCATATCCCCAGCCCCGGATGACGTGCTGCCCGAAGTCAGGATAAGGGCACACTCCGAAACCGCAGTTTCAAGCGCTTTTTCCATCACATTCTCGTTGTCCTTTACAATCCCGTAATTCAGGGGGAAAGCTCCACATTCCCGGACTCCTGTGTACAGTGTGTAGGAGTTTGCGTCATATATCTTCCCCGAAGCCAGTTTTTCTCCCGGATTAACCAGTTCGTCTCCAGTCGAAATTATTCCGACAGGTAGCCTGATTACGGGAACTTCTTTTTTTCCTATGGAAGCCAGGACTCCGATTTCTCTTGTTCCCAGTTTCCTTCCCCTGCGCAGCACCCTTTCTCCTTTCAGGATATCAGAGCCTGCTTTCATGATATTTTCTCCCACGGTTACAGGTCTGGAGATAAGTGCAGTCCCGTTTTCTTCAGAGGTATATTCAACCATAACCACAGCATCAGCCCCTTTGGGAATCGGGGCTCCTGTTGCAATCTCCATGGCTTCTCCTGTCGAGACCGTGAATTTTGCATCCGAACCTGCAGGGATATTCCCAAGCAGTTTCAGCTTTACAGGCTCTGTTTCACTGCAGGCATACGTATCTTCCGCCCGGACCGTGTACCCGTCCATTGTTGCTCTCGGAAAAGGGGGGACATTAATTTCGGTAATAATATCCTCTGCAAGGATTTTTCCGTGGGCATTTTCAAGGGCTGAGCTTTCTTTTTCAGAACGGATCTGAAGGCGGTTTATTATTCTCCGAGCTTCCTCTACAGAGACAAGTTCCCGAAATTCTTTGCGTTTCATAAGAGTCAAACCTGAAATCTTATCGGTTCAGATGGATTTTTTCCTTAATAGCATTTCCCGGTGCATATCAATATGTTCTTGCATCCGTAAACGAAATAGATTCCAGCTAAAAGGGTTTACTGGGAAAAATATTGATCGAAAAAAGATTTTGGCGGGAAAAATCCCGCAATTTTGTTTTTGTCTTCAGAGTCGCGCCTTTTCATCGAACAGACTCTTTTATTTATAAATGGGTGCGCCTGTGTTCTGGGTTATTTTATCAAAGGCTTCAACCATTTTCATTGTAAGGGGTCCGGGTTTGCCTGTACCTATGAGTCTTCCGTCAAGCCTGGTAACGGGGGCTGATTCGGCTGCAGTTCCGGTGACAAAGATTTCATCTGCTGTGTAGAGGTCAAACAGGCCGAGATTTGATTCGATGACTTTGTATCCCATCTCGTCCAGAAGTTCGATGGCTGTAGCTCTTGTGATGCCTTTTAAGTTGCTTATTGTGTGGGGAGTAAAGACCTGGTTGTTTTTGACAATAAAGATATTGTCTCCCGAGCCTTCGCAAACAAAGCCGTTCTGGTCAAGGAAAATGGCTTCATCTCCTCCTTTTTCGTTGGCTTCAATCTTTGCGAGTATGTTGTTGAGATAATTCAGGGACTTGATGTTCGGGGACAGGGCATCCGGGGCATTTCTACGGACGCAGACGCTAACTCCGGTGAGCCCTACTTCGTAAAGATCGCCGTACATGGCTCCCCATCCCTGGGCGATAACAACGACAGTTGGCTTATCACATTTGCGGGGGTCAAGCCCGAGGTCGCCGATTCCTCTTGAGACGATGGGGCGGATATAAGCATCTTTGAGGTTGTTTTTCCTGAGGGTCTCAAGGATTATCTCGGTCATTTCTTCTTTTGTGATTGGGATGTCCATTGCGATTGCTTTTGCTGAGTCATAAAGCCTGTCGACGTGCTCCTTTAACTTGAAGACACGTCCGTTGTATGCCCTTATACCTTCGAACACACCATCGCCGTAGAGGAATCCGTGGTCATAGACCGAAACTTTGGCTTCAGCTTTTGGGACAAATTTCCCGTCTAAATAAATCAGTAAATCACTCATTTGCAAATCGTCCTTTTCAGTTTTTATTTCCTGTAGGTATTTCTCTGGTGCTTTCGACCCAGTACAGTTTTTAATCTACAGGTCAAATAGCCCATTTAACTTTTCTACTCTTTTGCAGTATGTAAGCTCTATGAAAAGCTCTTAAACGAAATCAGAATTCCGGGAGAGTTGCCATACTGAAATTTTTAAGAAACACTCCAAGTAAAGTGGGTAGATATTAAATATATATTACAATTCCGCTTCCACATAAATATTTTAAGATTTTATACCGCTCCAATTAATGCGTTCATACAAAAGGCTTTTATCTTAGAAGGCTCATTTCGTATTCCGCAATAGGATAAGCAACCAGGGCTCGTGGCTTAGCCAGGATATAGCGCTGGGCTTCTAACCCAGACGTCGGGGGTTCAAATCCCTTCGAGCCCGCTTTATTCTTCTTGCTTACTTTTGACTAATCTTGGGAAACAAACCTCGACCTTCTTCCTGATGTTCTTATACTTTTATTTTGAAACTCCTACTCTTTTCCCATTTGATTTTGTCTTTTTTCGGCAATGGATTTTGGCATAGGTGCAGTTTTTTACGGAAGCCTGGGTAGTATCTCTTCTTAAAAATAGCAGATATTCAAAAACAGGTTTGAAAGTTGAAATAAATGGAAATTAAATAAAAAAGCAGTCCACCGGGAATGCTGAAAATCTGGAAATTCCCGGTATAATTTCGCGCAATGATGTTTCCTGTTTTTTATAAATCCCGATCTCGGAAGATCTTTTTATTAACTGCTCTTCCGGGTTTCGGGCACCATCTGAACGCTCTCTTCCGAGGGCATGATTATTGCTAGAATAATATATATAACGATCCCGATCCCGTTTGCCATGGCAAGGAGAACAAAGGCAAGCCTTACTAAGGTTGGGTCAATCCCTAAGTATTTCCCGATCCCGCCGCAAATCCCAAAGAGCATACGGTCACTCTTACTTTTTGTCAGGCGTTTTTCCATTTTATAAACCGTGTGTTTTTCTTCTTTTGTCTCTTTTCCTGTTTCTTCTCCGGGTCTTTCCCCCGGTTCTGTTCTGGCTTCTTTTTCTTCCATGGTTTTTTCAGGTTTTTCCCATGATTTCTCTGTATAGCCAGTTTCAAGTTCTCCTGGAGCCTTAAAATCACTTTCTTTCGGTTCCTTTTTTTCCTCTAATTCTGGATTTTCCTGCATATTGATTATTCTATTTATACGGATTTATATTATTCTACTATATATTTTAACTTTTTTAGTAACTATTCAGCCACTGATAAAAAAGTATGTTTTTTCAGCAAAATGCTGAAATTCTCAGAATAATAGCGGCGCTCCTTTGAGCGCCGCGAGAATACCGTCTATAACAGGTAAATCGTTCTTTTTAATGGTTGAGATATAAGCTCTAATTCTGCAGAAAGCTTCCGCTCCTTGTATAGTTCTGAAAGTTCCTGATATTTTCTGCTGTAATTTCATCATCCTTATGTCTCTTTCTGCTTGGTTATTCTCAAACGGAACTCTCAAGTCATTGAGGAATCTCAGGATCTGTTTTTTGTTTTCTATAAACCTGTCAAGTAGGTTCCTTGCTTTTGTTTTTGGATTTTTACCACGTTTTCCTTGTTTTTCAGGGTTTAGAGAAGGTGGATTTTCTTCAATCCCTTTCATGACTACAGCATCGAACCTTTCTTCTAACACTTTAATTTGCTCAAAGTCCAGATCTTTGACCTGCTCTTTACACTCATCAGTATACTTTTTCATTTCTGTTAACAGTTCATTCATCTCTTTAGCCCATTGCTGTTTATAGTTCTCCTCAATTCCAGTAAGTTCTCTCTGGAGATGAGCATTGCAAAGAGCATGATCACATTCATAACTGTTATAGGGTTTCCATCCGTCATGAACTGCTATTCCTTTAAACTCTGGAAGAATTCCCATGGCATTAATTGCTTCTGATCCTCTTTTTGAGTGAGCAAAATAACAGGTGTATTTGTCATTAGAAGCTACATGAAGCCAATGCCTTTTTCCTTCAATTTTCATCCCAGTTTCATCACAATGGATTACAGGAGAAGTTATTAACCTCTCTGACTCACATTTTCAAACTCCTCTAAATTCCGGAAGCATTCTTTTTCTGCTCTGATTATCGTAGCAGAACAGATTTTTATCCCCATAACGTCATCAAAAAACTCTAAAATCCTTTTATAGGGAATAAACTGGTAGTTTTTACAGTAAATTGCTGAAGCTAAAATATTAGGACCATACTGGACGGGATATTTCACAGATTCTGGAAAAGAAGCTTTATTTGATTTTCCACAGTGAGTACAGGTCTTAATCTGACTTCGATGTTCCGTAACAATTAGATTTACAGGAGGAATATCAAAAATTTGTCTTCTCTCATAAGCTTCAACTTCAACATCCTCAAGAGTATGTCCACATTCTTTGCAGCAGGTCAAAGAATGTTCAATTACCTAATCAGGATCATTAACCATATCAAGAGTTGTGCCTGGATGACCTTCTTGACCTCCAGGTTTCTTCCCACTCTTTTTCCGGAGACTCTTGGGATTAGGTTTTTCTTTGACTGAAAAGTCAGTAGAAGGAGGTTTACTGCTGTTTCTGCTATTTTGATTTAAGCGAGATTCTAAAATCCTTACACGTTCTTCTAGTTCAGCAATTCGAATAGCTTGTTCTTCTATGATAGTTTCAAGTCTCTGGATTACAGAAATTACAGCTTCAGGACCAGCTTCATAGATAACGAGGATCTCTTCACGTGTAAGCATAATAACGAAACAAAATAGGATTCAATTTATATGCAATTTTTCCTCGAAAAGAGGAAAAATTGTAGCCTTTCAAAGGCTACCTGAATTGTTACCTTTTTTATTATTTTCTCTCCGAGCCTCATATTTCAAATCCCCAAACTAAACGAGGTCAAAATTGCAGTCGATTTGGGTTGATACTAGTGCATCGATTCCCAAATAAATCCATTATTTGGTGAGGGATTTGTTGGTCACGAGATGGATTTTGAAGTTTAGGTTTATGGATGTAATCTGGAATCGATACACTAGTCATGCTGGTCAACCGACAGAATCAAGTCAAGCCTTCATAAACCTTCAGCAGGAACCCCCTGAGTCTTTAGCTCAGGGATAGTTGACATGTGCTACTATGGTTCGTATAGTGAGTAAACGATTGGCTAAGATCAAAAAATCATATGAATAAAATATGAATTATGTGAATAAAATATGAATTATGTGAATAAAATATGAATTATGTGAATAAAATATAAATCATGTGGATATAATATGAATTATGTGACTGAACTATAAATCATGTGAATGAAATATGAATATTCATACAGCTTCTCAGGACGGTCTGTCAAAAAGTCATTTGATCCGGTTCTTTTCTAGTTTCATTGGAAATTCCATAATAATTTGAAAGAAATGAACCATATTAATTAAAGCCCTGCCTCATTTTTTTGGCTCTTTAATATTTATTCCTGATTCATGTATCATTATTCCCTTGTCCGTCAGATGATATTTTCCCTCTTCAACCTTAAGAAAGCCTTCCTTAAGCAAGAGGTCCATATGGTATCTATACATGAAGTCATCAAGGCCTGATTTTACCTTTAGCTCTTCTATGTTTATTCCAATAAAACCGATTATGCGGATGAGTTTTCTCCTTTCATAATTCAGAGCAATTTTTTCCGCCATGATATGATCCATTTTAATAGCTTTAGCTTCACTTGGTTCGTTCTCAGAAGCCATGTAGACCTCAAGTTCGTCTTTTTCTCCTTCTTGCATATTATTGCTCCCGGTATTTCTCGAATATAAATTTATAATAAATCTACTATTTGTATTTTTTTTATTTATCTTCATCTCCATTTTAACTCTAAGGCGAGAAGTCCCCTTCCTCGACAGCCGAAGGCTGGCAGGTGAGGGATGAAAACCGTCAACTTCTACAAAACAACAGTAACATAATTATTCATACTTATAGTTAAATCAATACAGTTATAACCATATGGCATAAAATGGGTCTTTGAAGCCATTCTGTATATTCACTCTATTATCATTTCGTTCTATGCATGAATATAGAAGAAAAGCTCTTATGAACCCTTTAGTTATTGATTTTCTCAAAACTAAAATTCATAGCATAAGTGAAACATTTGATGTTGAATACTAAAATAGATACAATCAATCCAGAAAAGATCATTGTAAAAAAGAAGCAATAGATGGAATAGACTGCACAAAACATATAGAAAAATGGAAGCAAAAAAGTCTAATCAGATAAAAGATTTTCAACATAAGCTTTCCAAAACTATGATTGTGAACACCAGAGCCAATACAATAATTGTTGGTGATCTTAATGTAAAAAATATGGCTCAATCAAAGAAAGTAACTGGAAAAAAAATGGAAAAAGAAAACGTTCTCAGAATAGATCAACCCAAAATCAAGGATACCTTTCTTGGTTCATCGAATTCTTGACAACCCAAAATCGAGGATACTTTCTTGGTTCATCGAATTCTTGACCTACAAGACGGAGCTTGCAGATAAAAGAGCAATAAGAATTGATGAAGCTTATACCTCAAAAGAGTGCTGTGTTTGCGGAAAAAGACATGAAATGCCTCTTTGAGAAAATATTATGAAATGTGATTGCGGAAACGTTATTGATATAGATAGGAATAGTGTTATCAACGTCATGAAACGGTTCTTATCACAAAATGTTTTGTGGACAGGCTATCAGAAATTTTCTGATAATCTTCGACAAACAGGATTACAGATGGATACTTGCATTATGCAAATATCCAGGTGACGTAATTACTCGAAGGAAGCTCTACCCTCGGAGCGAAGTGGTAGGGCGGGGCAGTTCACTGTGTATTTGAATTTCGAACAATTTGCGGTCTGACTTTAAGGTTGACGTTGTCCATTATCCAATTGTATAAATGGTTTGAATTTTAAGACACGCTCTTAGATTTCTTCCCGTTATTCCTTTTCCTTTCAATGGCATTCAGTGCAGTCGCACTCTTGACTCCTGTGGAATACTCCGTATAGCATTAAAGGTAGCAGGAGGGCCGCAAAACCGATCTTAATGCCTTCTGGAAGTAGTTCTCCTGCGCTTCCTAGGGTCGCAGTCGCACTTATTCCCAGTTTGAGGTAAAGCCAGTCAAGAAGGATTCCTGCCCCAAGGGAGCACAGGGAGATAACTCCCAAGTAGAGCGCTGCAGAACGCTTTCCAAGGAACCGGACGACCATGGTTATGGTTGCCGCATTAGTTGCAGGACCTGCAAGAAGGAAAACAAAAGCTGTGCCGGGGCTCATTCCTTTGGCTACGAGGCTTGCGGCAAGAGGAGTCGAGGCTGTAGCACAGATGTAGAGTGGAATGCCCACTACAAGCATGACCAGCATCGACCCGAGCCCTCCTCCCAGGTATTCCTTAATCAGGGTTTCGGGAACAGCGTAGGAAATTATCCCTGCAAGCAGGATTCCAATCAGCATCCACTTGGCGATTTCTCCGGGAAGTTCTATGTAGGCATATTTCAGTCCACCCAGAAACTGCTCTTTTAGAGACCTTTTGCTTCTTCCCTCAGGTCCGGTTTCCTTTTTTCCTGTTCCGGGAACTTCAGGTGAGCTGTAACCACAAGCAGAGGAGCTGCATTTGCTTCCGGCTGCCGATACTCCTACAAGGGTCGAAACTGCAAGGATTTCTGCTTTTTTCCCGGGATTTTCCTGTTTTTTATTCCCTTTTTTTTCCGGCTCTTCCCCTATCAGCAGGTTGTTGGCAAGCCCTGCAAGAAGGGCAGTTGCAAGGGTTGCAAGTGGGCGGAAAATAGTCATCAGGGGGTCAAGGAGGGCGTAGGTGATTGCAATGGAGTCCACTCCGGTCTGGGGGGTTGAAATCAGGAAAGAAAGGGTTGCGCCCCGGTTTGCTCCCCTTTTCCTTATAGACATGGCTGCGGGGATCACTCCGCAGGAACACAGGGGAAGGGGAAGCCCTGCCAGAGAAGCATTGATAACGGAGCGGACTTTTCCTGCTGATGTTCCCAGGTAATCCACGATTTTTTGGTCCGGAACAATTATATTGAGGAGGCCTGCAACGCCGAAGCCGAAAATGAGGTAAGGGGCAGCTTCCACAAAGATTTTCCCGGAGGCGAGAAGGATTCCCGAAAGAAGGGACGGAATGAAGTTAAGGAATTCAAGGCTCATGTTTTTTCCTCCACATGTTCAAGGCACATCTCGATGAGTGTGCGTACATGGTCGTCTGCGATGTAGTAAACCGTATATTTTCCTTCCCGCCTGACTCTTACAAGGTCAAGCTGCCTGAGGATCCGAAGCCCATGAGAGACCGCAGACTGCGTGACTTCAAGAATCTGCTCGAGTTCACAGACGCACATTTCTTTCTGCCTGAGTAAAAAAAGGATTTTCAAGCGGGTATCCGATTGAAGCGCCTGGAAGACTGCAGACATCTGCGTAATATTTTTGGAATCAGGGATCGTCCGCAGCAGGTTTTTTATCTGCTCGGGGTTAACTCTCTCGCACTTTTCTTTCATGAACATATGAACAATTGCTCATATATTAATCCCTTTCTAAAAACTTCTCCGACCTGAAATGGTGAAATGAGGTGAAGAGTTAAAGAAGGAGGGAAAAGTGCAGAAAAAGAGCTGAAAAATGAACAGGTCAAACGGTTGCAGAGAAATATGGTTTGGAAAATGTTTTTCTATGCCTTTTTATTCTGTTTTCAAAATCTCAGGATAAGGGCAGCAAAAGATACAAGGGCAAAAAGGGATACCCAGTCTCTTTTTTGCATTAAAAGTTCATGCATCGAGGTCCTGCAAGTTCCCTGGTACCCCCTGCTTTCCATTGCCAGAGCTAATTCTTCAGCATCCCTTACCACGCCTCTTATCAGGGGAATTACAAGGGCAGGGACTGAGTGGAAAGGATTCCGCCCGAAATACATGCCCCTTGAAGCCTGGGCAGCTTTTGTTCGCTCAACCCTCTCAAAGAGAAGGGGCAGAAAGGCTATTGAGAGGTTCATCATTGTAGCAAGTTCAAAGGAGTTAATTCCCAGCCAGCGAAGAGGAAGTGGGCGAAGTATTCTCTCTATCCCGCAGGTAATTGCCGAAGGGTCGGTGCTGGCTGTCATAAGGGCAGCAAAAAGCAGGAGAAGTATAAACCTTGCAGAAAGCCTGAGCCCATTTTGAAGTCCCTCGATACTCGGCTGCAGAATCCAGAAAGAAGCCAGCACTCTTCCTTCGATGAAAAATAGCTGCGCAAGAAAGATGAATATGATAAACAGCAGCATAGGTCTGACTGCCCGGAAAAACACTCTGGCTGGCAGCCCGGAGAATGATGTAAGGGCAAAAAAGAACGCAAAGAGCATCCCTACCCCGAAAAAACTTTCAGTCCTGAAGGTCAGAATACCCAGCAGCATAACAGCTGCAAGTTTTGTCCTGGGATCAAGCTTATGCAGAAAGGAATCCCCTGGAACGTAACTGAAAACAGGTTCTGGCATACTTTTTTCTCGTTCTCTTTACTTTTTTCCTTTTATACTTTTTGTCTATTTTTCGGACAAATTTTCAAGCTTTTTTAGTCCATTTTTCAGCTTTTTCTTTTTCAATAATTGATTTCACTTTCAATATCTCTTCAAGAGCTTCTTCAACTGTGAATATGGCAGGATTTACCGGTAAGCCTCTTGCTTTAAGTTCTTTCATCATGGACGCTACCGGGGGAAGAGGCACTTTCTCGGTTTCAAGGTACTCTTTTCTGCTTCCCTGAAAACTTATCCTGCCTTCTCTGATAAGCACTATCTTCTCCAGAAGGGGAAAAAACCCTTTAAGATTATGGGTTACGGTTATGACTGCAGTTCCCTGATCTTTTATCTTTTTGAGGGTATCCAGAATTTCTTTTTTTCCTGCAGGATCCAGCCCTGTTATAGGTTCGTCCAGTACAAGGTAGTCCGGCTTGAGGGCAAGGGCTCCTGCAAGGGCAACTCTCTGCATTTCTCCCCCGCTCAGGCTGAACGGGTCTCTAAGTAGCATTGAGCGGTCGAAAGAAACGGCTTCAAGGGCTTCAAAGACCCTTTTTTCGGTTTCTTTTCTGGAATATCCGAAGTTTAGAGGTCCGAATGCTATCTCTTCATATATTGTCTTGCAAAAAAGCTGGTCTGCAGCTTGCTGAAAGAGCATCCCCACCCTTAGTTTAACTTCTTTTGAAGAGGGGGCAAGCCCGTCAACAGTCACTTTTCCCGAATCCGGGCGCAAAAGTCCGTTAAACATTTTTATAAGGGTGGATTTTCCTGCCCCTTTTTCTCCCAGGATTCCCACGAATTCCCCTTTTTCGATGCGCAGATTAACATCTTTTAAAGCTGCTGTTTCAAGAGGGGTATTTTTAGAGTAGATAAAACTCACGTTTTCAAGAATAATCGGCATATCTCCTCCGCAAAGCTGGAAGGGGAAGAGGTCTTTTCCCAGGGGACCGTGACTCCGTGATTTTTCAGGTGCTCTGCAAGTTCTATCAGGGAGGGCGGAGTGAACCTGAGATCCCGGAGAGACGGGTCTGAGAGTACATTCTCGGTTTTTCCTTCAAGAACTATCCTTCCTCTGTCCATTACGATAATCCGGTCTGCGGCATGAAGCTCTTCAAGATTATGTGTGATATATACTATAGTTTTTCCTTTTTCATGCAGCTTTTTTACGCGTTCGAGGACGGCTTTCCCCGAATCAGGGTCAAGCATGGAGGTTACTTCATCAAAAATAAGACATTCGGGTTCCATGGCGAGGACTCCTGCAAGAGCTGCGCACTGTCCTTGCCCTCCACTCAGGGTCTTTGGAGAATGATACCTGTATTTCTCAAGTTTCGTTTCAGCAAGGGCTCTATCCACACGTTTCCGGATTTCTATGGGCGGAAGGCAGAGATTCTCAGGCCCGAAAGCAAGGTCTTCTTCTACGGTCCTGCCAACAAACTGAGTTTCAGGGTTCTGGAATATGATTCCGACAATTTTCTTGATCCCCTGGAGTTTTGAAAAGTCTCCGGTATCCATGCCCTTTACCATAACCTTTCCTTTTTGAGGCTTCAGGAGTCCGTTAAGATGGAAAGAAAGAGTGGATTTACCGCTCCCATTTTTGCCTATTATCCCTATGTATTCCCCTTTTTTTATTTCCATGCTTATGTTTCTGAGGGCAGGGGTTCCATCAGGGTAACTGTAACTTACGTTTTCGAACCTTATCATGCTGAATCAAATTCTTTTTTTTTCTTTTTTAATTAAGGTGGAAATTTGGGAACTCAGTTTTTTTTGGGAATGGGGTTACTCAGGGCTTTAGAGTTCATGCCTATTTTAAAATTTACGGGTTGTAGCTATATATGCGGCAACTGCGGTTTTTACTACTTCTCCTGGCAGGAAGGGGAGGGCTCCGAGGGTAAGTGCTGTCCAGGGTCCTATTTCGGCTATCAGCGTCAACTGGGAAACCCCAAGGGCATATATTACCAGAACACCTGCGCTCATATTAAGAGCATTGACTGCAAACCCTGATTTTCCGGCACTTTCCGCTTTTTCGGAATGTTTCCCTATAAGGTAGGCAGCCAGTATGAAACCGAAAATGTATCCTCCGGTAGGTCCGAGAAGTACTCCTATTCCGGAACTGCCTCCTGCAAAGACCGGAAGCCCTGCAACACCAAGCAGGACATATACAACCATACTCAGGCTTCCCCATTTGCTCTTTAACATGCTTCCTGCAAGCAGGACAAAGAATACCTGCAGAGTGACAGGAACAGGTGAAAAGGGTATGGGGACCTGTATATAAGCTCCTGCAGCAGTCAGGGCTGCAAAGAGGGAGGCAAAGACCATTTTCCTGAGTTCTGGAGTATGGGCGGGGTAAGAATGATCATGTATCATATGCATACTTTTTTCCTTTATTCTGAGGGTATATTAAGAGCATATGGAGCTATTGTTAACTTTCTTTTCAGTTAGCCTTTTAGGGCGATGTAATTTCCTGTAATCATATGTACATTGTTAACCCATGTGCACATAACCCATATACTCATTGTTAACCTGTAGTAGGTACATGGTTTACATTGGATTTAAAACTTTCCAGATGTCTCTATTATATACCCATGCTCGCCAACTTCTGTGCTTCGGAGCGATAATTAAATATATATCTTATGCCGGTATTATGGATACTTCACTTGAAATGCAGTTTTAGCATACTGTTGCATGCTGTATTTTCAGGAGTTACATCATGGGCGCGTGGCCTAGCCCGGATATGGCGGCAGCCTCCTAAGCTGTAAATCGGGGGTTCAAATCCCTTCGCGCCCGCTAATCTCTATCTCTTTTTGCACAATTCTATTTTATCCATTTCTCATTTTGCCTTTTTATTTTATCTGTTTTGCCTGCTGTTTTTGAAAGCTTGTTTTTGAAAGCTTGTTTTTGAAAGCCTATCTGGTGGGAAAGTTCTGTAAATTATGGATAAATTTCTTATTCAGAAATACAGTTATCTCCTAGCTGGAATACAGCAAATGTTTGTAATATCATAATTTCTATTCTGTAAATGTTTATAATACAGCATAATTTCTATTAAAATACTTAAATATCGCTTCAGAGGAAACAGGAATTGATCAGAAAAGCCAGGATAAGTGATGTTGTTGAGATGAAACAAATCATCAACACCTACTCTAAGGAGGAGCTTATGCTTGCTCGCTCCTTGAGTGAGCTGTATGAGAACATAAGGGACTATTATGTCTGTGAGATCGAAGGAAAGGTTGTTGGATGCTGTGCCTTGCATGTGGTCTGGGAAGACCTTGCAGAAATCCTTGCTCTTGCAGTTAAGCCCGATTGTGCAAGAAAAAGAATAGGCACAAAGCTTGTCTCAGCCTGTATCGAGGACGCGAAAGACCTCGGCATGAAGGAAGTTTTTGCTCTTACTTACGTGCCTGATTTTTTTGAAACCCTTGGGTTCAATATCGTGGATAAAAACAGCCTTCCCAGGAAAATCTGGTCTGGATGCATCAGGTGCCCCAAATTTCCGGACTGTAGTGAGATTGCAGTTCTTAAATCTCTCGATGCCTGATATCTTTCTGGAACCCTCAGGAGTTCTTATGTCTCAGGGTTCCTGAATCCTTTTATATTATCTTTTCCTGCCAGAGTTCAGGTGATAATACCCCGATTTTGAAACCTTTTTCAACCTGAATTTATTTAAACATGCAAAAACCAAAAGCTATTTATTCAGTAATTATGTTTTTTAGGTTGTCCTAATTATCTTGCCTGAAATATTCCGGGCATATGTTGGCGGGATGGTGTTAATGCATACGGATCGAATTGAAGAGTATTTAGAAACTATTCTTTACCTTATTACGAAAAACCGGAGCCCTGCAAAAACCAAACAAATTGCAGAAGAACTGAATGTATCTTCACCCAGTGTGACGGAAATGATCAAAAAGTTGCATTCCATGGGGTTCGTTGAGTATAAGCCCTATCAGGGGGTTGAATTTACCGATAAAGGGGCTGAAGAAGCTATCCGAATCAAGAGGAAACACCAGGTGCTTGAGACTTTCCTGGCTGATGTCCTTGATTTTGACCGGAAGGAAGCCCACAAGGAAGCCTGCGAGCTTGAGCACGCGGTATCAGACTCGGTGCTTGAGAGACTTTACGATTTTCTGGGAAATCCAGAGTACTGCCCTGACGGGCACCCAATAAATATTGATAAATGTAACTTGCAGCGTGAGGAAAGATTCATTCCTCTCGATGAAATGAAAGAGGGAAGTTCAGGTACGGTTGCCAGGGTAACCCTCCCAAGGGAGACAAAAGAGCGCTTAACCTCTCTTGGGATCCTTACAGGAGAGGATATTGAAGTCAGGCGCAAGCAAAAGCAGGGATGTATCTCAGTCATAGCTGTTGGGTCTGAGATTGCCCTTGGAAAAGATATCGCAAAGAAAATTTTCATCACCCCTAAAGGCAATAGTGCATAAAAAAAGGACAATGATGACACTTTACAGATATGTGATCAGATATGTGATAAACTAATGGAGGTATGATAGGGATTTCTAGCTCGTGCTGTACTTCTGGCAACAGAGGTCAAAAGAATTCTCCTTATGATATGACACTGGCTTTCATAGGCAACCCGAGCGTTGGAAAAAGTGTTTTTTTCAGCAGGCTTACAGGGGTCGGGGTTGAAGTTTCCAATTACCCCGGAACTACGGTTGCACTTAAAAGAGGAAGTGTAAAAGCCAGAGGCAGGACCATTGAAGTAGTTGACCTGCCTGGAATATATTCTCTTGGGGTGGCAAACGAAGACGAAAAGGTAACCAAAAAATTTCTTATTGAAGATCATCCGGATGTCATTATCAATGTTCTTGATGCAAGCAGGCTTGAGAGAAACCTCTATTTAACTTTACAATTACTGGAACTCGATATCCCTATGGTTATTGCCTTAAATCAGGTGGATCTGGCAGAAGAGCTTGGAATTCTTATTGATAAAGACAGACTTTCAGAACTCTTAGGTCTTCCTGTAGTTTCCACTGTTGCAACGTGGGGGGTAGGGCTTGATGAGGTAGTGCTCGTGGCTCTCGAAGAGAAAGACAAAGTCCAGGATCACCACAGGGTAAAGTACAGCCAGTGGATTCTCCAGGCTCTGTCCGGTCTTGACCACGCTTTTCCGGATGCCTCTCAAAGTGTCAAAATTGCAGCTCTGCTGAATGATGCCGAGTTTGTGGAACTCTGCTGCATGCCGCCTGAAGCCCATGCCATTCTCTCTTCTGCCCGGCGCTTCAGGCAGAACCTTGATATTGAGCACGGAATTTCAGTGCCGGATACCATTGCAAGAGACCTTTACGGAGAATCCGGGCATATAGTAGATAGTGTTGTCTCAATGTTCGAGCCGAAAAAAAGATTACGGGACAGGGTAGATAGAGTTCTTACTTCTCCTAACTTCGGGATTGTGGTTCTCATATCTGCCCTGCTCCTTACTTTTCTTCTTGTCTTCAGGGTAGGGGGCTTCCTTGAAGCCTGGATTGTTGATGATCTTTTTGAACCTCATGTTATCCAGCCAGTGGAAACCATGACTTTTGGCATGGCGCCTATCTTCCGAAACCTGATTATTTATACTCTGCGGGGGGTTGAAGCCGGATTTGCAATTGCAATCCCGTATATTGCAGTTTTCTATGCTATACTTTCCATATTCGAGGACTCAGGTTACCTGACCAGGGCAGCTTTTCTCCTGGACAACCTGACTCATAAGCTCGGGCTTCATGGGAGAGCTGTTATCCCTCTGGTTCTGGGGTTTGGCTGCAATGTTCCTGCAATAATGGCAGTGCATTCCCTCGGCACGCGGAGGGAAAAGAGGATAGCTTCGCTTCTGATCTCCCTTATCCCCTGCTCTGCAAGGACAGTTATAATCCTTGGACTTGTGGGGACATTTGTTGGTTTCTGGCCCGCAGTTTCTATCTATGTGCTGAATGTTTTTATTATTGCAGCGATGGGCTGGATTCTCGGAAGAGCCCTCCCAGGTCAGAGAAGCGGTTTCATTATGGAAATGACCCCTCTCAGAAAACCTGCACTGAAATCCACTATCTCGAAGACCTGGATGAAAAGCCGGGAGTTTTTATATATCGCTTTTCCGATGCTGCTGGTAGGGAGTGCCTTCCTGGGAGTTCTCGATGCCCTTGGGCTTCTTTCTATCTTCCAGGACTTTGTAGAACCCATATCTGTTGGCCTGCTGGGCCTTCCGGCGTTTGCCGCAACAGCCCTGGTTTTTGGAATTCTCAGAAAGGAAATGGCTCTCCAGATCCTTGCAGTACTTGCTGGTACAGCCAACTTCGCATCTGTAATGACTCCCCTTCAGATGTATCAGTTTGCGGTTATTACAACCATTTATGTCCCGTGTGTGGCAACGATTGCAGTACTGAAGCATGAGCTTGGAACAAAGGATACGGCTATGATCGTTACATTCACCATAATCCTCGCTCTTGTGGTAGGTGTCTTGATCCGGATTTTCGGGCCTCTTTTCCTTTAATTCCCGAATTGCGATTAGGGATCACAGAATATTGGAGATTTTCTGGGATTTGCACTGCAAGTGCAACAGTACGTGGTCCTTTCCGCTGCGCTCAAGAGGACTACTCAATGGATTTTAGCTGAGCTGCACTCAAGAGGACGAAGGCAGGCTGCCCCAGCCCTTTGTGGCGCAGGGATAAAAAAACTAAAAGATTCTTTCTTTGATTCCGGAATAAATCAACTAATTAATCAGGGGCCACCAAAAACAACCAGTTTTTTTATTTTTTATGGTTATTCTCTGGGAGATAGGTTTCTGTGCACCGAACACAATATTTATATATTAGTAAACTTGGTTCAACTCTCTCATCTGTTTTCGTGTTGTAGTTAATTATTAATACTTCATACATCGTGTTTATTTCCAATGACTCGGATTACCGATCACTTACACAAAAACGTTTTTAGTGTTATTATGGACATTTTCGAAATGGATCATTTCCGAGAGCCTGAAGTTGAAGAGGTTCAACTTTTCCTTGAAAGTACTGGAACCCATGGTTCTGTTGTTAACGAGGGTGCTCTGGATATGGACTGCAGTACCTCCCCCAAAATCCAGGTGAAACAGAATGTACTTATCAATTTCGATGAGTCTGGTCCGTCCATTAATTAACACACAATCCTAAAAATTTCCAACCCCTGTTGAAATCCAACTCTTCAACTCATTTCATTTCAGAGTTGACTTTTGGGTTTCATTCCCTATTTTGAAGAAAATCTTGGATTGAAGCTTTTATTTTGTTTATATGAGATTATTAACTGCATCCGGGGTTCTGGACTTTATCACTTCTTTTTATATTCCTCCATCCTTTGTTTCTATTGACAGAGATCACTCTTTATTCCCCCACTTTATATTTTTATGCAGGAGCTCTTTGTAATTATTTATTCTACAGTTTTGCCTATGCAATCTTCAAGAAATATATTGTCTCTATGGGATCGTTGAATTCTGGATCCGAGCATTATGTGCTTGAAAATGACACGCTTGAAAGTAGGGTATTATTAGTATTCATATAATTCTCTACAGGTATTTTTTATGAACACTGTTCCCTTTTCCAGAACATTTCCGATCTACCTCTCTTGTTTTCGGCCCATTCTGACGTTTAAATCTTCTTCCTTCGGAAATTTCATATTTTATGCAATTTCTTCTATCTTGTTATACGGTTTCTGCAGCCGTTTTCAGAAAGGTTTATAATGTTATCTTATTATAATATCATTTAAAGTTATTTCGGGTCAGCTGAATACTATCGATTACCATATATATATAGAGTAAGATTACATGTACTTTATACACATTATTTAAATTTGTATGATTGAATCAATTTAATTATATATCACACTGACGTTTCATGCTAGCAAAAAACTGCAGATATAAGGAAACTCGGGACCCGAATTTATTGTTAGAGGTATTTTCATGAGAACTGGACAGAGGGACGTGCACAATACACCGCTTAAAAGGCGACTGTCAATAACCTATGAGGAGCTCGAGACTCTCAAAAAAGCAATTAAGATTTCGGTTCTTAATGAACTGCAGACCGAAATGGATAACAGTTCCGATCTGGACTCCTTTAAGGATCAGATCCTTTCCGAAATCAGAACTGAATTGAGGGAGCTCCCTGATTCTGCATCACTCAAGGCTTCAATTATTGGTGAACTGCGAGCCGAATTCGGTTTTGGCAGAGAAAATAACTCTGTGACGGCGGACCAGCGGCTGAAGGAACTGGCAGGAATTCAGGACGGGCTTGTCAGGGAGCTGCTTGACCAGAAAATGATTATAAAACAGCTGGAAAAAGAAGTTGAAAAACTTTCCGGGGCTTTGGGTGGCATGCAAAATACTATGTCCTATTCTCCTTCCTCTCCTCTTTCTCCTCCTTCTGTTTCTCTTCCAACCCTCGAAGACCCTCTTGACCTTCCTCCCCTCTCCAGAAAACCAAAGCGTAAACTTGATTTCAGAAAAGAGAGCCCTTCCGCACACGAGCTTATTGATTTCACGGAAGCTCCTGCGTCCCTGCCAGGCACAAACGCAAAAGTTCAGCTTAAGATAAAGGAGGTTAAGCCCGAGGAGCTTGATGAACAGGAGGTCGTTGAAACAAAGTGTGAGTATATCATCGCCGAGAGTGGAGATCGAAAAAGGCTTAGAGGCAACCTGAGGCAGCAAACTCCAGTAAGAGAAGCCCCGGCGAGACCGTCGTCTCCTGCAAGCTCGCGATTTGCTATGAGGTACCAATCTCCTGTGAAGGCAGACCCTGTAAGAGCCCGACCCGATGAAGATTATAAATGTGAGTACATAATCGCCGAAAAGGCTCCAAAAAAGCGTTTTATCGATGAATCCGTGGATCTTCGGGATAATGAGGATGCGGAAATCATAACCTGCAACCGGAAAGATCCCCAGGCGTAATGAGGCGAAAAAAACGGATACTTTCTCAAAAACGCAAAACCTCAGAGGCATTCTGTGTACATAAAAGAAATCGAGTTCGTTAATTTCAAGTCCTTCGGAAAAAAAGTAAGGATTTCCTTTTACAACGACTTCACCACTATTTCCGGGCCTAATGGGAGTGGAAAGTCTAATATCATAGATGGGATCCTCTTTGCACTCGGGCTTAGCAGTTCCAGGACTATGCGGGCTGAAAAACTTACGGACCTGATCTATAATGGGAACGAGGCAAAAAAGCCTGATTTTGCCCAGGTTACTATCCGTTTTGACAATACTGACCGCAAGATGCCGTTAGATCTTGATGAGATTGAGGTCTCAAGAAAGGTCAAGCGGACAAAAAACGCGTACTACAGTTACTTTTACTTTAACGGAAAAGCCGTAAGCCTGGGAGAAATCCATTCCCAGCTTGAAAAAGCAGGGGTAACGCCTGAAGGGTACAATGTGGTAATGCAGGGAGATGTCACGCAGATAACCTCCATGTCCTCTGTAGAACGGCGGAAAATTATTGATGAAATTGCCGGGGTTGCCGAATTTGACGAACGTAAGCAAAAAGCGCTCGGGGAACTGGAAATCGTCAGGCAGCAGGTCGAACGCGTGGACATTATCCTTGAAGAGGTGCGTGTCCAGCTTGAAAAACTCTCAGGGGAACGAGACCAGGCCCTGAAGTACCAGGCTCTGAAAACTGAAAAAATTAAATTTGAAGGTTATGTCCTGCTCTCCAAGCTCAAGGATGCCAGAACCGAACTGGAAAATGTGGACAAAGAACTTACAGGGAAAGAAGAGCACCTTGAAAAAGTCCAGGTACTGCTGGACGAGAGGGTTAAGGAATTAGAAGCCCTTGAACAGGCTCTGGAAACAATTTCCCTTGAAATACGGAAAAAAGGGGAAGACGAACAGCTGCAGGTCAAAAGGGAAATTGAAGAGACAAAAGGGGAAATTTCCCGCTGCGTGGACAGCATTGAGCTTTCGGAATCCGAACTTGAAGACGCTGACGCAAAGCGCAGAAAGGCATTTGTTGATATCGACTCCACAAAGGGCAAGGTAAGGGAACTCGAAGAGAAAATAGAAACCGAAAATGTGAGAAAAGAAAGCATCTCTTCTGAGCTGTCCGAGAGAAAAACCGAGCGTATGCTGCTTCAGAGCAGGATTGCGGATGTGGATGCAAAGTTTGCAGCAACAAGAGATGAGCTCATGGCTGCCCGCAAGAAACTTGAGAACATCAAAAACGAAAAAAATGAACTTATCCGTAATGAGGACCGGCTCCTTGATACCCTCAGGAGAAAATCGTCGGAACTGCGGGAAATTGAAAACCAGATAAGGGATGCAGAAGCTGCATTTACTTCCTCTGATAGCGATACTCTTTCTGTTCAGTATGAGATTGAGAAGCTTACGGTAAACCTGGAGTCCCTCATAAAAGACCGTGACGATGTTGAGAGCAGCCATTTCAGGGTCAAGGAAGACATAAAGAAACTTGAGATCAGGCTTCATGGGCTCCAGCAGGAATATGCGATTGCCGAGGCAAGGGTCCGGGCTTCGGAACAGGGTGGTGGATATTCGAGGGCCGTGGAAATGGTAATCGGAGCTTCCCGACAGAACGAACTCTTCGGAATTTACGGAACTATTGCCCAGCTGGGGAAAGTTGACTGCAGGTATGCGGCTGCTCTTGAGATTGCTGCAGGGAACAGGATGCAAGCAGTTGTTGTAGATAATGATGGTGATGCTGCAGAGGCAATCGAATTCCTGAAGCGGAGAAAGGGCGGAAGAGCTACCTTCCTTCCGCTTAATAAAATGAGGAATTCCAGGCGGCTTGAAAGCCTCAGTTATGACAATGGTGTAATAGGGTACGCAATTGATCTTATCGAATTCGATCCAGATCTCGAACCTGCTTTCTGGTATGTTTTCCAGGATACCCTTGTTATGGAAAACCTTGCCAGTGCCCGCCGCCTCATGGGGAAGGCGAGAATGGTCACCCTTGAAGGAGAACTCCTTGAAAAGAGCGGGGCAATGGTTGGAGGCTCTCTTTCTTCAAAATCAGGGATCTCTTTTGCGGCAGCGGAAAAAGACAAACTCCTTGAGCTTGCAGGGGAGATCAAATCCCTTGACGCAAGCCGGACTGCAGCGATCAGTAAACAGGATAACATTGAAAGCCACGTTTTTGAGCTTAGCAGGAAGATCCGCGACTGTGAAGCTACTATCTCCAGAAAAGAACTCGAGCTTCAGGAAATCGCTGGCAGGGGTGCCAAACTTGCAGAGCTCCTTGAGGCAAAGCAGGCAGATCTGAGGGCAATTGAAGAGTCCAGGACAGAACTCAGGACTGAAATGGACAGGGTAATTGTGGAAAAGGCTGAAAAAGAAGGTGCAGTGGCTGAACTGGAGGTACAGGTTGCCGAAATTGAAGCAAAACTTGCTGATTCCCCTCTTCCCGAGATCAACAAAAAAGCCGAGTTTGTGGATGAGGAACTCCGGAGGCTTGACGGTAGGATCAGGGACATCGAAGCCAGCCTTAATGCCCTGCAGCTTGAAAAAGAGTATGCTGAGCAGAAGATTGCCGAAGCTAAGGCGCTGATCCGGGAACTCGATGAAAAGAAAGCTTCAAGGCGGGAAAAAGTCGAGTCTCTTCGGGCAAAAATTGCGGAACTTGAAGTGCAGCTGAAGGAAAAACAGAACCGAGAAATTGAACTTTCCGATGAACTTATAGGGCTTCAGAAAGAAAGGGAAAATGTTCAGGCTGAACACAGTGCAGTAAAGCGCAGGGTCAGTATGGCTGCAACCACCCTTGAAAAGGCAAAACAGCAGGTAGTCACGCTCACAGCTACAAAAAATGCACTTTTTGACCAGGAAAAGCAGCTGCTTGAAGAGATCCAGAGAAGGGGCATCGAAGAATCCTTAGAGGTCCCGAGTTACGAAACTGTTTACATGAGGATCCAGGCAATCGAAGAAGCCATGCGCAGGCTTGAACCTGTAAATATGAGGGCAATCGATGAGTATAACGAGGTGGAACTCAGGCTTTCGGACCTGCAGGGTAAACGCGATACTCTCTTTACCGAAAGAGAACAGCTCCTTAAACGCATTGACCAGTACGAGCAGCTTAAGCGGGACACCTTTATGGAGGCTTATACAAGCATAAATGCCAATTTCAAAGAGATTTTTTACGAACTTTCCGATGGCATGGGGGAACTCCTGCTAGAAAACCCTGAGGACCCCTTTGCCGGAGGAATGACCCTCAGGGCTCAGCCAAAAGAAAAGGCTCTCCAGCGCATAGAAGCCATGTCCGGAGGAGAAAAGAGCCTTACAGCACTTGCCTTTATTTTTGCAATCCAGCAATACCGTCCAGCTCCTTTCTATGCCTTTGACGAGATCGACATGTTCCTTGACGGCTGGAATGTGGAGAGAGTCTCAAGGCACGTTAAAATTTCAGGATCAAAGGTCCAGTTTATTATTGTTTCCTTAAGAAAACCCATGATCCAGGCTGCAAGCCGGACTATCGGGGTTACAATGCAGGAGAATAACATCACGAGTATTACCGGAGTGAAGCTTAATGGCTGAACTTATAGATAATTCGGTACTTGATATTTCCGGCCTTCTTTCCCCGGATGTTCGTGAATCCGAGGAAAAGGATTCTCTTTTTTCAGATTCCGAATTTTTCGGGCTTCCGTCCACTCTTTCATACCTCGGCGTTGATTGGGCTCTGCTCAACCTTTCAGAGTTTGATACCTCTGAGCCCCTGGGCATCCTGGTCGAACTTGCAAAGGACGGGAAGATCGATCCCTGGGATATCAACGTTGTGCAGCTAACTGACAGTTTTCTGCAGAGGGTAGAAGAGCTCCAGAAAATGGATCTGAGGATTTCCTCAAGGACGCTCCTTTATTCGGCTATTCTTCTCCGCATGAAATCTTCAGTAATTCTCAGAACGGAAGAAGAGGAAGAAGATGATTTTGACTCTGGATTTTTCGATGACGAAGGCCTCCCTGAACCTGATGAGTTTCCTATCCCAAAACTGCCTGTCCGCCGCCTTTCCACAAGACCGGTCACACTGAATGAACTTATTCTGGAGCTTAAAAAAGCCGAAAGGACGTTTTCAAGGAAAAACGAAAAGAAATCCCGTCTTGCTGCAGAAGTCCCTGATATTCCACCGGACCCCATGACTACCGGAGACGTGCTCGGGATTGCCCACGATGAGGCCATCATCTCCAGGCTGGCACTTATCTGGGCAAGGCTTGTTGAACTCTTTATGAAGCAGCCGGTTGTGGAATTTTCGGACCTCCTTCAACTGAGTGAAGACAGGATTATGGATTATCTTTCCCTTCTCTTTCTTGCATCGAGCAGAAAGATCTGGCTTTTCCAAAATGAACTTTTCGGGGAACTGTATATTTATCCCGGAGATGAATCAGGTTTTTCCACAGAGGGCAACCCGCTTCTCTTCCATCAGACAAAACAGGGCTTAACAGGAGATGTTCCAGAGCCTGAATTTTCCTCTGGAGAAAGGTTTGCAGGCTCTCCTGAAGAAATACTTTAACCCAACTGAAGAATAACCTTCAACTGAAGAATAACCTTCAACTGAAGAATAACCTTCAACTGAAGAATAACCTTCAACTGAAGAATAACTTTATCCTCTTTTCTGGTCGTGAAACTTATGAGTGAGCTTGAAATTATAGAAGCAGCTCTTTTTGCTGCGGGCAAGGCAGTAAGCCTTGAAAAACTTATGAAAATTACAGGAAAGTCAAAAAAGAATGTCTTTTCGGTAGTTCAGGAGCTGATGGAGGCTTACTCTTCCCGGGTATCAGGCATCGAAATTCTGGACCTTGGAGATCGTTATGTCATGCAGGTCAAGCCAGAATACTCCGAACTCATGCGGGAGGTCGCCCCCAAAGAACTCTCAGCCCCCAAACTCCGGACTCTTTCCATGATTGCCTATCATCAGCCTTTGCTCCAGTCCGACCTGATCGAAATGAGAGGCAGTGGAGCCTATGATCATATAAAAGACCTGGTTGAGAGAGGATTTGTTGAGTCTGTGCCCAGCGGGAGAAGCAGGCAGCTCTCTACAACTCCGTTGTTTGCAGATTATTTCGGGCTCAAAAGAAATGATCCTGAAGCCATAAAGGAAAAAATCATTGAACTTTTGAGGTCGCAGGGAGGACAGAGTGAGATCAACATCTGGGTCGGAAAAAAGACCATTGCTGTGACTCCAATGTATGAGTCCCTTATGAGCATGTGCGGTATTAAAGATTATTTTGTTGTCAATGCTTACCGCCCTTCTAAGGAGGAAATTTCCCGCTTGCTTGAGGCTGATGTGCTTGTGGTTACTGCCGGTTACCTTGATACTGTGCGGCAGCACTGTGACGGTGAAATCCTTGAGGTGCATTCAACGACTTTTGAAGACCTTATCGAGGCAGTCTCTTTAGTTTCCGAGGAACTTTCCGATGAAGTGGATCCTAAAATGGTGGAAAACACCCTTCGGAAGATCAGGGAGACCCGGGAAAAATACGTATCTTCGGCTTTCCTCGTTGAGAGAAAAGTAAAACCTGAAACTGAGATGGTTTCAAGGATCGTAAACGACCTCAACATAAGGATTTCTACCGATGGCATTCTTGTTGCTCCGGATTACGGGACTTCACGTGAGGGAGTGAACATAGGTAAAGGGGCAAAAATTCTGGTGCCCACTCACCGTACTGTAGATGGAGACCTTCTCGAGAGGGTCTGCAAAAAATATGATTCTATCCTTGAAGGCTTGAAAAATTTTAAAGAATGAGGCGCCTTAAAGCCGGTTCAGGTGCCTTTATTCTTTTTTACTTTTTTTAAATTCACTGGCGCCCATAATTTAAACTTTTCTGTTGCATTTATATTCTTTATATATAGTATTTATATAGTATGTGGGGTATTTAACTATAGCTTTATATACTGGTTAGAGGATATTACTTTTGCTTTATATACTGAGGGTTGACCAATGAGCGAATCTAGCATTAAAATTGAAAACGTGGTCGCATCCACCAAACTCGCTGAAGAGTTTGATTTAACTGTGATCGAATCCAAGTTTGAAGGCGCCGAATACAACAAGCAGAAGTTTCCGGGGCTCGTCTACAGGGTTTCTGACCCTAAAGCCGCTTTCCTGGTCTTTACTTCCGGAAAGGTCGTCTGCACTGGAGCAAAAAACGTTGCTGACGTACACATAGTTATTGGCAATATGGCAAGAAAGCTGAACGGTATAGGGATCGAGACAATAGAAAACCCGCAGATTACTGTCCAGAATATAGTTGCTTCAGCAGATCTGCGCACTATTCTTAATCTCAATGCAATTGCAATTGGGCTTGGGCTTGAGAACATCGAATACGAACCCGAGCAGTTTCCCGGTCTTGTATACAGGATTTCTGATCCCAAGGTAGTCGTCCTTATTTTCAGTTCCGGAAAACTGGTAGTTACAGGTGGAAAAACCCCTGAAGACTGTGAGAGGGGTGTAGAAGTAGTCCGTCAACAGCTCGACAACATGGGACTTTTATAAGAACCCTCAATTTTTTTATCTATTAACTCAACTGTGGTCTGTCTCCTGTGAAAAGGACATGGATAGTACCCTAATAAAAACGGATTCTGCGATATGTGTAGAGGCTACAACAAAGGATATGTGTGAAACGTGAACAATGCAGATATTTGCATCCTCATTCCTACCCTTAATGAAGCTGCAACGATAGGGCAACTAATAAAAAATTTCAAGGGAGAGGGCTTTTCCAACATTCTCGTAATTGATGGAAACAGCAGGGATGGGACAGCTCAGATTGCAAAGGCAGAAGGTGCAAGAGTTGTCTTACAGACCGGAAAGGGCAAGGGGCAGGCAGTGATCCAGGCTTTCAAAGCTATTGAGAGCCCCTATGTAGTAATGGTTGATGGGGATGGGACATATCTTGCAAGAGAAGCTCCTTCTCTCCTTGAGCCCATTCTGGAGGGAAGAGCCGACCATGTTATAGGTAACCGGCTGGAAAAATATTCCCCCGGGGCTTTTACAAAATTTAACCTTGTGGGCAACCACCTTATAAATATGCTTTTTGACCTCGCTTACGGGGTACAGTTAAAAGACATTCTTTCAGGCTACCGTGCATTTACGCTCGAAAGTGTGAGGGACCTCGAACTTAACAAGACCGGTTTTGAAATAGAAACTGAAATTTCTGTGGAGTGCGTCCTGAAAAAACAGAGAGTTGAAGAGATCCCCATTACTTACCTCCCCCGAAGCGAAAAAGGCGCAACCAAGCTAAACCCTGTAAAAGATGGAATAAAAATTGGATCTACCATTTACAGGCTTGCAAAAGTGCATAACCCGATGTTTTACTTCGGGATTCTGGGTTTTATCTTTATTCTGGCAGGTCTGTTTACGGGAACCTTTGTGGTAGTCCAGTGGTTCCAGGGAATCACCCGCGTCCCTCTTTCGATTCTCACAACACTGTTTATTATATTCGGGCTCCAGATGTTTATCTTCGGGATGCTCAGTGACCTTATAGTAACTCTCCACAGGCAAACAGTTAGCTTAATCCAGGAGAGAAATAAGCAGGGAAAATAATAAATTTCTCTATTTTCTTTTTGCGGCACATTTTTTAACAACTCTAAGGCGAGAAGTCCCCTCCCTCGACAGCTGAAGGCTGGCAGGTGGGAGATGAGAGCCGTTTACTTCTACAAAACAACAGTATCATAATTCTTTATATTTACAGTTTTATTATTATAGTAATTATTATGTGATATAAACTGGGTCTTGGAAGCCATTCTGTATATTCACTCCATTATCATTTCGTTCAATGCGTGAAATATAGAAAAAAAGCTCTAACGAACCTCTGATAATTGATTTTCTCAAAACAAAAATCCATAGCATAAGTGAAACATTTGATGTTGAAGTGTTGAATATAGAGTGTGACAAAGACCATTTTCACTTCTTGTTTTCAGCAAAAGGCGGGATAGTTCATGCATTATGCAGGATTTTTTCTATGTTTATTTTTTCTCTGGGTCTTATTTTGATCTCCTTCTTCATTCCCTTTTTTAAAGTTATCCTGAGTAATTTCCATTAAACACAATTTTACTTGTCTTCTACTCAACTGAACTTTATGATCTTTATATAATAAACTTAATTTAATTATGTTCTGTAAATTTTCGATATCTATAGACGTTCAAGTAAAGTAAATTTGATTAAAATTAAAGTTGATTTTGTAAATAATGTTAAATATAATTACTTTCCTTTTATGATCTAATTCACAATTCCTTTACTTATGTCTTAATTTTGCATGATACTCTCACATAAAAATGAAATCTTGAGGTACTAAATATGACAATCGTGGAAGATGCCAAAAATGGAACAATCACCGAAGAGATGAAGATCGTTGCAAAGGCAGAAGGCCTTGACCCTGAATTCATCCGCCGCGGGATCGCCGCCGGAAGAATCGTAATCCCCACCTCTCCCTACAGGGACGTTAAGCTCTGCGGGCTCGGGGAAGGTCTGATGACCAAGATCAACGCTTCTATCGGTGTGTCCTCTGACATTGTTGATGAAGATATGGAAGTCCAGAAAGCAATCGCTGCCGAAAAAGCAGGTGCAGACACTCTAATGGAGCTAGGTACCGGTGGAGACTTCCTCGGGATCAGGAAAAAAGTCATTGACAGCATTTCCCTTTCAGTTGGTTCCGTCCCACTCTACCAGGCTTTCATTGAAGCCGCAAGGAAGTATGGTTCAATCGTGCACATGACTGAAGATGAGCTCTTCAATGCAACCGAAGCCCAGGCAAAACTCGGAACCAACTTTATGGCAATCCACACCGGTGTCAACAACATCACTCTTGACAGGCTCAAAGCTCATGGCAGATACGGTGGCCTCTGCTCCCGTGGCGGAGCTTTCATGAGCGCCTGGATGATGCACAACGAAAAGGAAAATCCGCTTTACGCTAACTTTGACTACCTTGTTGAGATCCTCAAGGAACATGAAGTAGTCCTCTCAACCGGAAACGGGATGCGCGCAGGAGCAACCCACGACGCAACCGACCGCGCCCAGATCCAGGAACTGATCATCAACACCGAACTCGGCCAGAAAGCCCACGATGCAGGTTTGCAGGTCATCATCGAAGGTCCAGGTCACATCCCCCTTGACCAGATCGAGACCAACGTTAAGATCATGAAGGAAATGAGCGGTCACAAACCTTTCTACATGCTCGGCCCCCTCGCAACCGACATCGCCCCTGGCTATGACCACATCGTTACCGCAATCGGCGCATCCCTTGCCGCCTCCTACGGCTGTGATTTCCTCTGCTACGTGACCCCTGCAGAGCACCTTGCTCTCCCGAACCTTGAAGACGTGGTCACCGGAGTCAAGACCTCCAAGATCGCAGCCCACATCGGAGACATGGTCAAGTACCCCGAAAGAGCAAGAGAATGGGACCTTGCAATGGGCCGTGCCAGAAGGGACCTCGACTGGGAAAAGATGTACTCCCTTGCCCTCGACCCCGAACACGCAAGGGAAATCAGGAACGACAGGGCACCCGAAGACTCCGACGCATGCACAATGTGTGGAAACTACTGCGCTCTGAAGATCGTCAACCAGAACTACAACCTCGCAAAATAAGCAGGTACTGGTAAATTATATGAGTAAGGCTTTCGGGCTTTACTTTCTTTTCTTTTGTTTCGTCCTCACTTTTTTCTGTTTTTCTGTTTTTCTGTTTTTCTGTTTTTCTGTTTTTCTGTTTTTCTGTTTTTTGTGAATTCCGTATTTATTCTTTTTCCGTAATTGATTCCGCAATTCTCAGCATTTCGTCTTTTTCCAGGGAAGCGCTAAGGCTCAGGTCAATATCCCCTATCTCCCAGCTCAGGATCTTCCTGTCTCCCAGGGTAAGGTACTTCCCTTCCGTCCCGTTGATAGAAACGTCTTCTGCAGAATTCATAATTGCAGCATCCGGAGCTTCGGTTTCGTATACGGTTTCCGAAAGGGAAATGATATCTTCCTCTTCGTTTTTGTATGTCAGGGAAACGGTCTCGCAGGCCTGCCCTTCAAGGGCTATCCGGCTGTTGTTGAAGACCATTGAATGGTTGAAGGCATAACCTTCGGGTAGGTACTCCGGAACCAGGATTTCAAATCCCGCAGATTCTCTGGCTTCTTCGAGGGTCGTTTGTTCGGGAATTTCAAATGAGTCCATGTCCACGGTCTTTACGGTTGCCCCTTCCGGCACCTCGAATACAAACTCGGAGTCCGGGATGCCCGCATTGACTTCCAGGTCGCGGATCTCGAGTTCCATCATCAGGTCCCCGTCGCTGTCATACATTTCATACCTTAGAGGCATCCATGTCTCTTTGTCCACCCAGAGTTTCATCCCATCTACAAACAGGAGTCCCTCTCCTTCCTCTTTCGGGTTTGCCTCCAGCAAGTACGTGGGCCTTCCGTCGATTTCCTCCATACCAAGCAGGGAGACATCCGTTTTGTTCAGTAACTCGCTAATCATTCCGACGTAATCTATCTCCCCTAATACCGGAGTATCCGGCATTTCTATTTTCATGACCGTATTTGTTTTCGGGTCAAAGGTCCACATGAACTCCCCGTCCGAAACCGCAATGGTTCCTGCTTCTTCTTCAGGCTCCATTGCAACGGTTTTTATCCTGTCCGGTTTCTTCTGCAGGATCCGGACTTCGCTTTCCTGTTTCTGATTCCCAAAATATGAAGTCATATGCATCGTATACGAGTAATCCTGGATGTTGGCTTCTTTTTGCTGCATCTGTTCTGCAATTTCTTCCGCACTGAGTTCCCCGGTACAGCCCGATACAAAAAGGACTGAAACCAGCAGAACCAGTAATGTAAGTGTTGTAAATGCTTTCCTATCTGTCATTTTCTTCACCACTCTATTTTCGGGGGTTTTCCTAACTGTCTATTCAGAATTTTTTTCTCTATCCTGGCAGGCTTCCTCTTTCTTCTTATTCTTCCTCTCCTTTTTCTTCGGGTCGGAAGTTTCAGATAGTTTTATTTTTTTTGACCAATTTTAATGTTTTCAGAGTCGTGTCCAAACATTTAAACTTCTTTTTATATTTTCACTCCTGTTTACTATAACTCTTCCGGATTAAGTTACAATACACAGGGTTACAACACACAGGGTTACAACACACAGGGCGTAATTGTGAAATACAGGTTTATTAACTGGGGCAAGTTGCGGTCTAAAATCATTCCTATTTTTTAAAATTTTTGTCCATTCAAAATCGGCAGTTTTTTATTCTGTCCCTTAAATTTCTTTCTATCTTTTGCTATATTTATTGCAATGTTGGGGTGTTCTTCTCCCTGAAATGGGAGTGCATCTGTTTTTATACAAATCGAGGTAGAAGTTCTATGAAAAGGGAAGTTTTTACATGGGTTGCGGTTCTCGGGATATCGCTGTTATTTTTTGTTTTTACAGGATGTGCAGCTTCGGCTGAGGCTGGGGCCTGGACACCTTCTGAAATCCTAAATGAGGAGTACACATTTGAAGAGCTTAATCCCGATGAGATTACAACGGAATGGAACGACTCATATCTCTTCAGCAGCAGGGAAGCTGCTCAGGAAGAACTTGAAAGGCTGAAACAGAGGTCTGTGGAGATCAGCGAGACCTTCCGCCCGGAATTCGAGGAGCTTTCGGGGTCTGCCTTGCTGGACTATATTGAAACCGAAAAAGAGTTTTCAAGGTCTTTTGATGTCCTGTATATTTATGCATACACAGGGCTCAGCAAAAACGTAAATGACCAGTTCTTTTCATCCCTTCTTGAGGACGCGCAGGACCTGACTACTGAACACGGGAAATCCACCTCATTTGCCACGATCAAATTGACTTCACTCCCAAGTGAGGAATGGGAGCAGCTCTTTTCCGAGGAGCCTGGACTTGAAGAGTACCGACCATATTTCGAAGCTGTCTATATCAGGTTTGCAGAGCACAGGCCAGAAGATGAAGGACAGGTCGCATACCTTGCAGATCTCGAAAACCAGCGCATGAAACTCCAGACAGAGGCATTTTCACAGATTACGAATAACGTTACAAGGGCAGGGAATATAACCCTCGAGAATGGGGAAGAATATTCAGTCAACTCCCAGTCTTACTATACTCTGCTTTCAACGGACCCAAGCAGGGTCAACAGGGAAAAATGCTATGATCTGAGGTTTTACCACCTGATTGATGAATCGGACTCTATGGCAGCCCTATATTCTGAAAAATCCAGGCTTGACGACCTTGTCGCAAAGGAGTTGAACTATAATGACTCTTATGAAGCCTGCCTGTATGACCTTTATCTGACTGATTTTCAGGTTGATGAGATGAATTCTGTCTTCAAGGAACGAAAAGATATATTCGAAGGCTATAACGATTTCAGGAAAACAAAACTCGGGCTTGAAACCCTGAAACCCTATGACCTCTCGCTGGAGTTAACTGAAGAACCGGGAGAAGAGTATACTTATGTGGATGCTCTGAAAGGCGTCCAGAAGTCCTATGCCGGAATGGACCCCTGTTTCAACGATATCTTTCTGGAGATGGCTACAGGGAATTTCATAGACGTGTATCCTGATCCTGAATATGGAAAACAGCCCGGAGGCTACTGTTACGAACTCTGTGCCCTGCAGGCCCCAGCCCTGATTTTCATGAATTATAATGGCCTGATTTCGGACCAGAAGACCCTCACGCACGAACTGGGGCATGGGATTAATTTCTACCTGATGGGCAATTCTGTTGATTATCTTTACTGCACAGGCCAGATTTATGAGATGGAGATTCCTTCCACTTTCAACGAAGAACTCTTTGTCGACTATGTGGTCGAAAACTCCGATCGTGATACCGCTGTTGCCGTGCTCGCCCAGCATATAGGGGAGTATCAGAACTATTTCGCCTTCCAGCCCATGATCACGGAATTCGAATGGAAAGCCCACCAGCTCTGCGCTGAAAACGGGAATGCCAGTGGAGCAGAACTCAATGCTCTCTGGACTGAACTCTTTATGGAATATGGGAGCGATTCCATCGAATACTATGCCGAAGACTCTGCGACATGGACTTACATCAATCACATTTACCTGACAAATAACTACTACACCTTTAACTACGCGGTTTCGAAAGCAATAACCCTCGCTCTTTTCAAGCAGTATAAGGAAGACCCGGAAACCTTTAATGAAAACTACATAGCTTACCTTTCAGCCGGCACAACGCTAACTCCCGAAGAAAAACTGATAAAATACTTCGGGATTGAAATCAACAGGCTGCTCTTTGAAGACGCAATGGACGTCGTGGAGTTGAGGATTGCGCAGCTAGAAGAGCTGGAAAGGGATAGGAATAGGCCGAAATTTGAGTCTGCCACAGAAAGCATGAATGTCTATTCGGGTTCTTTCTGGAAGGTACCGGTGGGAGAATGATCAACTGGAAGGCTCAAGGAATTGAAAACTCTGAATGAATTAAAAACTTTGGGGCGCTAGAGGACATTTAAGTGCCCTCTGCCTCCAACTTCTTTTCTTTTTTGCTTATTTTTTCCCATGAAAGGCTTTTTCTGCTCTTTGTAGTGTCCCACGCTTTATGCGGGTCAGGCATTGAATAAACATTTCTACCATAAGCGATAGAACTACCTGTAACTGGCGGGAGAAACCAAAAATGTATTACCACATAGTTGAATCCCCAATTGGCCCAATACTTCTGGCAGGGGATGAGGACGGCCTGAAATACGTTAATTTCCTGAAAGGAAAAACGAAAATCGAAGTTCCTGATGGCTGGGTGGAAAATGAGGATTTTTTCAGCGAAATTTCCAGGCAGCTTGAAGCTTATTTTGCAGGGAAACTCAAGTCTTTTGAAGTGAAACTGGCACCCGAAGGTACCGAATTCCAGAAATCCGTCTGGAGATCTTTATGTGAAATCTCTTACGGAGAGACCCGGACTTATGGGGAGATTGCAAAAATCATTGGAAACCCGAAAGCTTCTCGGGCTGTGGGGTTTGCAAATAACAGGAATCCCATTTCTATAATCGTGCCCTGCCATAGGGTCATAGGAGCAAACGGGAAACTTACCGGCTATGCAAGCGGGCTGGATATCAAGGAATTTTTATTGAAACTTGAAGAAAACAATTTGAACTAAGAAAATCATAAAGATTCTATTTCAGTTCTCCATAAAACCGGTTTAGTTCTCTCTGAATGTTTTCAATTTTTTCCAATTGCTCTCTTTGAATGCTTTCAATGTTTTTCAATTTATATGCCAATTTCAAAAACAGCAATGGTATTATAAGATAAAATATTACCACAAGAGTGACCATTATTACTTCAGTAGCTCCTATTATCATTACAAATCCTCTCACTTTATATTATTTTAAACATATTTATTCTCTTTGTAAAAATACTAATACTCAGGAGGAACCAGTATGGAGTTCAAAGACAAGATTGAGAACATCATCAAAGCAGCCGTCGCAAGTACTGGAACTGAAACTCGATATCGTGAACCTCTTGTCGGCTATGCTTCAGCTGACGACCCTATATTCGATGAAATGAAAAAAATTATCGGTTCTCACCACCTGCACCCAAAAGAGATTTTCCCTGAAGCAAAAACCGTGGTGTCCTTTTTCCTTCCTTTTGTAAAGGAACTTGTGGAACTGAACTGGAAATCTCCGGGTCCTGTAAAGGAATGGATCCAGGCTAAAAGTGAAACTGACAGCTTGATTCGAGAAATAAATGAAAAACTCACTGTGGAGCTGGCGAAAGAAGGGGTAAAGGCAGTTGCTCCTCTGATGGTTTTTGACCATGATAAATCCGGTTTCGATGTTGTCTGGTCCCACAAGAGCGCTGCCTATGCTGCGGGCCTGGGCACTTTCGGGGTTCACCATATGCTTATCACGAAAGCCGGGTGTGCAGGCCGCTTCGGCACTCTGCTGATCTCTGCCGACATCCCTCCTACTCCCCGCCCGACAGAGGAGTTTTGCCGCTACAAAAAGGGAGAAAAATGCCTTGTCTGTGTGGATAGGTGTCCGGCCGGAGCTCTCAGTATAAGAGGGCTTGATAAGGAAAAATGTTACAGGCAGCTTAAGGAATATGAAAAAGCTTTTCCCGAACTTCATCAGATGGCATGCGGGAAATGTGCAACTGGATCATGTGCCATGAGGTCTCGCTGAATTCTGTTGATAATGGATTCATGTTGATTTTGAACTCTTGCTGAAATAGACTTATAGATGGAAAGACGAATTAAAAATAGAGCAATATGTCTGTAATCACCCTTACCACCGACTTTGGAGACCTCTACCCCGCAGCCATGAAAGCTGTTATCCTGGGTATGAACCCCTATGTGCAGATTGTTGATGTTACCCATTCCGTTCGGCAGGCAGGAATTCGGGAAGGGGCTTTTGCCCTTTATTCTCTTGTCCCTTATTTTCCGGCAAATACCGTGCATATCGGGGTTGTTGATCCCGGGGTCGGGACTTCCAGGCGTGCCCTTGCTGTAAAAGCAGGAGCTGCTGGATGTGAACAGTTTTTCGTGGGCCCCGACAACGGGCTCCTGATCCCTGCCGCTCGCCGGCTGGGGGAGATGGAAGTCTATGAGGTTACAAACGGGGACTTGATGCTGAACTTGGGGATTTCCGCGACCTTCCATGGCAGGGATATCTTTGCGCCTGTGGGGACTCACCTCTCAAAAGGTCTCCCGATTGAAGAGGTCGGGCAGAGAGTTTCGGATTTTGCGGACCTCGATTTCGGATATTTTGGAGTTGATGGACCTTTTCTTATGGGGGAAGTTGTTTTTACGGACAGTTTCGGAAATGTAATTACGAATATCCCGGAAGATGCTATTCTGAGATTCTGCACTTTTGGCTCGTCCGTGGAAGTAAATGGCAGAAAAATTCCATTTGTCCGGACCTATGGTCTTGCCAGGGAGAAAGAACCACTTGCTTTAATTGGTAGTCATGGTTTTCTGGAAATTGCTGTGAACCAGGGAAGTGCTGAGCGGCAGTTCGGGTTGAAAGACGGAAAACCTGTTGCAATTAAAATTATATAAGTAACCTCGCCCTCAGGCGGGCTAATATTTATATAATACTTTTAATATAAATTGTCCCTAAAGTATGAAATTAACTGACGTAAAAACGTACAAACTGGAATTTTTTTTCTTTTCTATTCTGGCTGTTCTGAGTTGTGTTGCTCTTTCCGGAAATGATCCCGGAACCGGGGTTGGAAGTACGAGTAATTACTTCTGGGTGCCTTCTGCGGTTATGCAGTCTATAGCCGCAGTATATGCTGTGTTTATTGCCATTTTTGCGCTGTCCTTGCAGAGGAACCAGAACAGCATCCATTCGATTGCAAACCGGTTAAAGCCTCCCCTCAAAATTGTATCCTACACGGCTGCCGGGAGCATATACCTAAATGGGTTGGTGCTTGTCATTTTCAGCCTGCATTCTCCCTCGGAGTTGAAGGTAGAGCTCATGCTTTTTGCTTCTCTGTTTTCATTAGTAGCTTCTCTCATCGCTATCGTTTATCTGTCCCTGGAGATGTTAAGTGATGTTTCCGGGTTAAAAACCTCTGCCGAGAAATTCGCCTATCTTTCGAACCTTCTCCTGGAGCTTGAGGGATGGAGCTCTTCAGGACAAATGGAACTTCGTGCCGGAGATGCGGAGTTCTGCGTCCAAGCCCTCGAAGACGAAAAACCGGAGGTCCGGCTGGTTGCGGCTCAGCTTCTGGGCCGGCTGGGGGATGAACAGGCAACAGATGCGCTCTTAAGAAAACTGACCGACAAAAATCCCCGGGTCAGGGAAGCTGCAGTAGAGGCTCTTGGCCAGGTCGGGAACGAAAAAACCGTCGATGTGCTTGTTGAGAATCTTGAAGCTAAAGATCCTAATTTCAGGTTGCATACTGTCCGGGCGCTTGCCAGGCTCGGGGATGAAAGAGCAGTTTCTCCTCTTGCCAAAAGGCTGGACGATACAGTCCTCGAGGTCAGGATCGCTGCAGCCGAAGCTCTAGGATACCTGGAAAGCCGGAATGCGGTAGATGCCCTGCTCAAAAAACTGGACGATACTCAGATGAGCGGCACTCCTGCAGAACTTCAAATGCATGCCATGATCGCTCTTGGAAATATTGGAGATAAAAAAGCCCTTGATGCCATTCTCTCCAGACTGAATGACCCGTCTCCCGAAATTCGAAAGCATGCTGCTGAAGCCCTTGGAAACCTGGGGGATGAGCGTGCTGTTTCCTACCTGGTCAAAAAGCTGGCTGATCTCAGCCCTGAAGTAAGAAACGCTTCAGCATATGCCCTGGGAAAACTAGGAGACAAACGTGCGGTTGAGCCTCTCATCGGAATGCTTGAAGAAACTGACCCCGAGCTCAGGATTACTGCCGTATACGCACTAGGAAATCTCAGAGCCCCACAGGCTGTAAACCCGCTTCTCAAAATGCTGGATGATGATAACCCCTGGGTAAGAAAGTGTGCCGCCGAAGCTCTTGGAAAAAGCGGAGATCAAAGGGCAATCGAAGTCCTCCTAACAAAATTAAATGATATGGATCCCGAGGTCAGGAGAGTTGCAGCCGGAGCCCTGGGAATAATTTCCGAAAACCAGGATTTCAGATAAGTACCAGGTAAGATCCATGAGTTCCTCTGGGTGGTAATTTCAAGCTTTTCTGACACTCATGGATCTTATACTCGTGAACTGATACTCGTGAACTGATACTCATGGGTCTGATACTCGTGAACTGATACTCATGGGTCTGATACTCATAAACTTTAAACTCAATATTTTTTCCTTCAAGACAGGTGCGTCTTTATTCCTTCAAATTCTTCTCCAGTAATTTCGTCCTTTTCATACCTTATCTTTGCAACTCAAGCTCAGACTTTTCTTCTTCCAGTGGCTTTTCTTCTTGTGACTTATCTTCTTGTGGCTCTTCTTCCTGTGGCTTTTCTTCTTGTGGCTCTTCTTCTTGTGGCTCTTCTTCTTGTGGCTCTTCTTCTTGTGACTTTTCTTCTTCCAGTGGCTTGTCTTTCTGTAAAAGCAACTTGATCATCACAATGGCGCCTGCAATAATAATAATCCATATCAGAATGAAGAGGTATGAATCTCCTCCTCCCATCCCGGAATCTTCCATTATTCCGTTTATCCTGCTCACCTCCATATTTTTATTTTACAATTTGAACTATACTGAACTATATTCTTCATTCGGGTATATTAGATATTTTTTTTAGTTCCGGAATACTTGCCCGATTTGAATATTTAGATACTTTATAACATTCGGGGTGAGCGCCCATTAGTTCAAATTAACGATAAAAATTCCCTCCTATATTAAGAACGCTCAGAACCACTCATAATTTCCAATGCGCAATTCTTTCGCACAGTACACAAAAAGAGTGCTTTGTGAAGGTGGAGAGGGTGTAAATATCAATTTACACTCCGTATGATCATATGGAAATTTCAACAAATATTTATACTGCTTGTCAGTAAGCGATTGAATAATGTTTACATTTTTCATAATCAGGTGCTTGGAAAATTTATTCCATGAATTTTACTCACAGTATCTTATGAAATTGAACTAAAGATGGAGCTCATTTCTTTGGCAGGCGATAAGTTAAATTCAGAGTCTAACTTGTGTAGTGACACTGCAACAGGAGAGGATTCACTGGGATTCCAACCTTACGTCGAGGCTATCGCAGAATTTCTTATTGCCAAGGGTACTTTAGCTCCAATTACTCTTTCTATTGAAGGTCAGTGAGGATGTGAAAAGTCTTCTTTCATGGAACAATTGAAAAAAGAAATCAGCAACAAAAATAAGTCAGGAGAAAAAACAAAATATTTTACTGTATGGTTCAATTCATGGAAGTATGACAAGGAAGATGAATTGTGGGCTTCTTTTGCACTTAATTTTATGGATGGGTTATCTACACAACTTTTATGGAAACGTTTACAATATTCAAGGCTTAATTTGTTTATCTGAGATATAATCAAACTGAAAAGTAATTTTTTAGTTATTGTTCATTTTTCTTGGATCATTCTTTCTTTTATACTTATTTTTTCTTTGGCATGATAACTACAATGGGGCTCCTTCTAATGGTAGTGTTTGGGAAGATGGAAATAGCTCTAACCGTATTCTCCGGGACGGCAACTGGAACACCAACGCCAGGAACTGCCGGTCAGCTAACCGCAACAAGAACTACCCGGTTCCCACAACAACGTTGGCTTCCGTCTTCTGAGCTCACCGCCACTGCCCGAAGTTACAGTGTTTACGGATGCTGTACCAGTGCCCCGGCGGTGACCAGACCGCAGTCCTGCGCCGGTGTCTGTCGGACAAAGAGAATTCGAACCGCTGCCTCTGGTAGGGCTAAATGCTAATAATGCTGAGGTCTCGAAGGCGGTAGCGGTTTTTACAAAGCCCTTATTTTGTTTTTGTTTCGTGTTTTGCTTTTTGTGTTTTTTCTTGCTACTTTCTATTCTCAGTCTGCAATTGTACCTCATGTATATTAGTCAAATTTAACTACTAAATCCTTAGTTAAATTTAAATATCGTCAAATTTAACTACATTATATGGTCGAAAAGGTGTTTGTGGTTGGAGGAGAAGTGGAGCCTCCGTATTTTATCGGAAGGGAGCGGGAGATTAAAAAGCTGAAACTGGACATCCTGGGACAGGCCCAGAACAATGTGATCATAGGTCCGCGCAGAATCGGAAAAACATCCCTGCTCGGAAACCTCAAAGCTGCAGTGGACACAGAGGTCCTCTTTGTCCCGGTCAACTGCCGGGAAATGACAGGTCTTGCCGATTTTTTCGGGGTAACGGCTCAGGCCCTTGTTGAAGCCTATGAGGAAAAACACAGGATAAGGGGGCTTGCCCGGAAGTTTTCCGGAATTTTCAGGGATAAAATTACGGCAGCTTACGGGGCTCTCGCAGAAATAGGGGGCAGCATAGAACATGTGGGGAAGGTTTACCTCAGGTTCCGGGACAATGAACTGAAAGGAGAAGACCTGATCGTGGAAACTTTTGAGTTTATTGAAAGCTTCTCTCACGAAAAAAAAGAGCCTGTATTGATAGCTTTTGACGAGTTCCAGGAACTCAGCCGGTTCAATGGCAGCATCTTCAATACGCTGAAAAGCCGGATGGACAGGCATCCGGAGGTCAGGTACATTTTCTCAGGTTCTTCCATATCCCTTTTGCATGAGATTTTCTTAAAGCCCGATTCCCCCCTCTACCTCATGTCCGCCAGAACCGAACTCAAACCGATAAATGAAGACGATGTTAAAAAATACATCCGGAGCCGACTCGCAACAAGGCAGATCGAAATCTCGGAACAGGCTCTTGAAAAAATTCACGAGCTGACCGGAGGCTTCCCCTTTTATTTCCAGAAACTCGGGTTCCTGCTCTACCAGGACGCCTTTCTCGAAGAAAAGAACCGGATCAGTTCTGAAGACGTAGATCTGGCTTTTTCTTCAATGCTCGACGAATTTGACAGTGAATACGAGGCCCGATACATGGAAAAATTCAGTGAGCAGCAAAAAAAGGTCCTTAAATACCTTTCAGCCGAAAAGCAAAGGCGTCTGAGCCAGATAGCTCAGGATCTGGACACACCTGCCTCCTCCCTTACCACCTCCATGCGGGACCTCTACAGCACAATGACGGTCAACAAACCGGAAGAGGGTCTTTACGAGATAACAGATAACGTGTTCAGGCTCTGGATTAAAAGGAACATCCTGGGACAGGTCCCGGAATGAGTAAATTCTATCAAGTTTTCATCATCTATCCTGATACGCAACTCGGGCGTTACATCCACTCGTAATGCATCAAAACTTCCGGGTTAAATCCCTGTATCAAACTGTTTTCCGTATATCCGAAAAAGAGGCAGCCTTCGCAATTCTGCACTATTTCTTCCCGCCGGGCTGAAGAATCTTCCCAGACTTTTTCAAACCCGTCCTTCATAACGTTTCCGAGGGGCTCGCGCTGCACACGGCAGGTTTCGGCAGTCCCGTCATGTGTGACATTGATAATAACGCTGCTTGCCCTGCATTTATAATCCATTTCTCCATCCCTTACCATTTTAAGGTAGGTTTTGGAGTTAATAATGGGATAGCCCTCTTTTTTCAGCTCGATTATTCTGTCCACAACCCTGCGGAATTTTTCTTTGTCGCGGATTCCTATTTCGCTCCAGATCTCTTCGCTGATTCCGGGAAACTCGTGTACAGGCTCAAATGATATTTTTACGCCCAGTTTTTTTGCAAGCAAAATAAGAGTTTCAATGTCATCCAGATTTTTTCCTGTGAGTACGCAGTTTAGCAGTATCGGATTTTTCTGTTTCTGGTGTTTCCGGACCTCAATAGCCTTTTTCAAGCCTTTCAGCAGGGTTTCAAAATCCATTTGCCGGATTTCTTTGTAGCTCTTAATTCCGTCTACTGAAACCGAAAGGTAATCTACATCTTCAAGTTCTTCTACTCTTTCGTAGAGCAGCTTTCCGTTTGTGACCATGGATGTGACCATCCCGAGTTCCTTTGCGTGAGCCATTATCAGGGGCAGATCCTTTCTGAGAAGGGGTTCGGTCGTCCAGGTATTGTAAACTCCGATACCGAATTTTTTTGCATCATCGAGCAGCTTGAATACCTCAGCTCTTTCGGGTTCTTTTCCGGTCTCTTTCCAGTATTCGCAGAATTTGCAGCGCATATTACAGTTGGCATTTACACCGTGAGAGAGGACAAAAGGGCGCTTTTTAATCCTTATCTGCCAGAGGGCTTTTGAAGCAAGAATGGGGTCAAATCGGGACATGGAGATCATTTTTCCGGTGTTGTTTATTCTCGGCTTGAAAACGAAGATACAACTAAAATAGCTCATATAACATTGAAATTAAGATTGCGTTTCGCTTTCAATTTGAAGGAATCCTTCAAAATTATGGGGTGGTAAAGTTCTTTTTTTGATTTAAGGACTTCCAGATGGGCTAGGATTGCTTCAAGTGCATTTCCCATTAGATCTTCAAGGGTTTCAAGGGTGTTCCTGCAGGTGTAGCAATCTTTGAGTTTTGGAACTGTGTCGATGTAGATCCCTTCTTCATCTTTTTTGATTAATACAATGAATTTCTCTTTTGTCATTCGATTTTCACTGTTCCTTAATCTGCTGCGCCCTTCAAGAAGTTTTCATAAATAAGTTGCAGAAATAAACATTCGGTGTTCGAATAATAAACATTCTGTGGTCGAATAAAAATGTTAGCTTTCTGCTAGTTAGCTTTCTGCTAAACAGAGAATTAACGAGACATAACACAGGTTTCTATACCATAGGTCTATACCACAGGTCTCTGTACCACAGGTTTCTATATCACAGGTCTCTATAAAAAAGGTGTCAGAACTAGTTGTTTGAAGATTAGATCTGGAGGTGAGAAAAAACCAGGGAATTTTAACATTATTTCAAAGTTTGTTAATTCAAAAAAAAGAATGCCCGCCCTGAGGGCGAGCTATGGGAATTATAATCACCCGAAGAGGGCGCCGAGACCGGCCATTCCATCTTCTTCGGAGGTGTCATCTTCCTCTTCTTCCTCAACAGCAGCTTCTGCTGCTGCAGGGGCTTCTGCTGCTGCAGGGGCTGCTGCTGCCGCTGGGGCTGCAAATGCGGCCTTTGCGATTGCTTCTTCGATGTTCACGCCATCAAGGGCTGCGACAAGGGCCTTTGCCCTGGCTTCGTTCACTTCTACACCAGCTGCCTGAAGAACGGCAGCGATTGCTTCTTCAGAAATTGCTTTACCTGCGTTGTGCAATAAGAGAGCTGCATATATGTATTCCATCGTTGATCACCTAATTTTCTATTATCGTAAATTGTAAATCGTAAATCTGTTTATCCGAAAAGGGCACCAAGACCGGCCATTCCATCTTCTTCGCCATGGTCTTCTTCTTCCTCTTCAGGTTCTTCTTCCTTCTTTGCTTCTTCTTCTGCCGGAGCTGTTGCGGCTGCTGCTGCGCTTGCGGCTGCTCCGAGAACTCCTCTCAGGTCTTCATCCACAGCATTTGTGTCCTTATCTGCGGCTTTGGATGCAACAGAGGTCATCTGGACATGTGCTTTTGCTAGCAGAGCATCCATGACTCCCGGTTCAAGTATAACAGCATTGACACCAAGGTTCTTTGCTTCTGCATGTGCTTTTGCTAGCAGGGTGCCGATTGTTGTGCTTGTCGGGTATGCAGTGTTGACTGAGAGATTGAAAGCGTTCTGAACTGCACTGATAATATCAGAGAAGTACTTACCTTCATCAATTGCAAGGAGTTCCGGCTCGTAAATTGTCCCTTCATCGTAGGCGGCTCTCATGTCAAGCCCTACAATGAGTGGGTATATTTCCAACTTTGCAAGCATGGTGGCGAGCTTCTGCGGGACTGCTTCGCCTGCTTTACAGACAACCTTAGTTTCCTTTATTGCTACTTTTCCGGCTTCTATTGAGGCGGGAATCCCTGCGCTCTGGAATTCACCCAGAATCGGACCAGGTGGGAAACTGGTGGGCCCCTTCTGGACAGTTATATCCGTAGGAGTTATTGCGCCTGCTTTGATTGGAGAAGGAGTCTTTGTCTGCTCAAGCAGTTTGTAAAGCTTGAAAGGACTTTCATTGGTAAATACCAGAGCAGTCTGTTTGTCAAGGTATTTGCTCATCTCGGGAATGGTTTCCCCGAGTTGGTTTAAAGCCCGCTCTGTGAGGGTGTTCCTGGAGACTTTGAGCACCGCAACGTCCTTAAGGTCCCGGCGAATCTTCTGGATCTTGGTTGCGAGAATGCCTTCGATCCCTACCATCCCGAAAACTTTGTGGGATTGGATGAGTTCCTTTATGTTTTTGATTTCATCCTTTTTCCACTGCGGGACGTGCTCGGTGTGATGCCTTTCTTCTGCCATTTACACCACCCTCTCTGATTTTCCCATGGTTGTTGTGACATAGACCGTTCTGAGGTTGTGCTTTCCCTTATCAAGGACACGCTCAAGCCTGGTCATAATAGTCTCAATATTTTCGGCAAGGTCGTCGGGATTCATATTCCTTCTGCCGACAGCCACGTGGAAGGTAAGTCTGTCTTTTGACCTGAGCTTGATTGCATTTTGCTTGCTCTGGATCAGTTCACCTATATCCTTGTTCGGCATGAGCGGGATAGGCATCTTGCCTCTGGGTCCCAAAACAATACCAAGGTTCTTACCGATTATTGGCATGAACTGAGTTTCAGCAATAAAAAGGTCGCATTCGTTTGCAAGAATCCTGGCTCTGTTTTTGTCAGCTACCAGCTCTTCGAGATCAACGTCAGAAATAACATACGCAGCACCGGCAGCTTTTGCCCTCAGGCCAACGTCACCCTTTGCAAAAACGCCGATTTTTAGCTCTTTTCCGAGCCCGTGCGGAAGAATTACTTCTTCATCGACTCTGTTCTTTGGTTGGTTCATGTCAAGGTTCTTTAAGTTAATCGCCAGATCCACGCTTTCCGAAAAGTTGCGTTTTGGCGACCCCTCAATAACTTTCTTGACAGCTTCCAGTATAGTCTTTTCTACCATTTTGTTCCTCCCCGTAGTGTTTGAACTTTATGTCCAGACAGCCGTTCCGGCTTACTACGGTGGTCGTAGTGACTCCCATCCGGGTCCTGTTACTCTTAACAGCAAACAGCAGCCACCAATAACTTCTGATGAGCTATTCCAGTAGAACACTGTTCAAGGCTCTTGTGCTATTAGTGGTATCCAATTTAAAACTATTGGTGTGTAGGCAGATCACGAATTAAATGGTAAAGGGAGAAGAAGGTTTACCACTCCTCGCTTGCAAGCAAATCATCAAATTTGCCTTCATCGAGTGCCTTCTGACAGTCTTTAGCCTTCATTCCCTCTACATTCACACCCATTGGGACACAGGTGCCCATTACTTCTTTCATTGTGGCTTTGAGGTCATAAGAAAGCACGTCTTCCTTTTTCATACGTGCGATCTTTGCAACCTGCGGGATGGTGAGGTTTCCAACAACCTCGCTTCCCGCATTTCCTGACCCTTTCTGAATCCCCAGTTCTTTCATAACCAGGGAAGCGGTCGGAGGGGTGCCTACTTCGATCTCGACGTTTTTCTTGTCGTCAACAATTATCTTCACAGGGACCTGCATTCCATTGTAGTCCCTTGTTTTTTCATTGATCTTTTCGACCACTTCTTTTATATTGACCCCGAGCGGACCAAGTGCCGGACCTAATGGTGGTCCGGGATTCGCTTTGCCTCCGGGGACAAGTGCTTCAACAATACTTGTCATCTGAGTCTCACCGGTTTTTATGAGTATAAATTTTGTAGATTTGTTTCAATCCACTCTGAGTACTGGTGATTTTTGTTTATTAATAAGCTGGAATTTTTCCCATTCGATTTTGGCTTATTCTTTCTCTTTTTTGAGTATTCTTACCGTGTCGCCGCGAATAGTGATGGGGATTGGAACCACAGCGTCAAAGAGTTCCACAGTAATTTCCTCATGCCCTTCGTCAACCCTTTTAACCCGGGCTTTCTCTCCCTTGAAGGGTCCAGAGGTGACCTCAATTATAGCCCCTTCCTTGATTCCGGTCACTATTGGCTTGGGCTTAAGGAAGTGCTCTATTTCTGCGATTGAAGAACTCCCTTTGACAAGGGCTCTTGCGTGTGGGATTGTCTGGATTGCCAGTTCCACGATTCCGGATTTGGGTGCCTCGACAAGGACATATCCTTTGAGCTCATCAGGAGCTAGGATTGCCCTTATGTCCAGTTTCTCCTTCTTCGAAATTCTTGCAAGGGTCGTTGCAACTGATCTTTCCTGGTTTGCTGTGGTTTTGATTACGAATATCTGGGAATCCTCACTCATTGGGCCACCCACTGGGGCAACATTGTCAGCAGTACGTAAATAATAAATCCGATTGCTCCCACAGCCAGAATGCCGGCACCTGCAACTTTGGCAATGGTCAAGAACTCTTCCCTGGACGGTTTTTTCGTAAGTTTCAGGACCCTCAGGTGTGCCCGGATTGCCTGACCAACGCTTTTTGTGGTTATATTCGGTTCAAATGTGGATTCTACCAATTAATTCACATCCAGGTTTTTATATTCATCTTTATTTTTATCTGGAGTTTGCACGCGTTTCTTCCTTTGTATACTACATCTCCGAAATTTGCTTTTATATCGCAGAATATCGGATTTTATCTTTCAGGAAGGACGAGCGGATTATATTATTAATTCCTATTATATGAAGATATCACTGGCACGGTCTTTGGAACATCCAAAAATTTAGGTGTAGGACAATACTCACGTAAAACCCTTTTCGTGTCAGTAAATATTTTTCATTTTTGATGCCGAATTGTATCGGCACCATACTGCATTTACCATAAAAATAGTTTTCGATTGGATTTTATATTCCTACGTCCCTTCTTTTTTCTTTCAAAAGGGGGAAAACAGCATTTTTTTCTCCAACCGAGTGTTTTTATCCGTTTTACTGTTTCATTCCTGATTTGATCACTCTACGAAGTCAATTCCATACTTATATGTAACGTTTTTATCGTTCCCGTGACCGTAAATCTGGGCAGAGGTAACCCCTGTGACCACGATCATTGTACGTACTGTCTGTTCAAGGTCAGGGTCAATCTGGGCACCCCAGATCAGGCGGGCGTTGTTGTCTATGCGGCTGTAGACTTCCTGAACCACACACTCGGCTTCTGAAATAGTCATGTCAGGGCCTCCAACCACATTAACAAGAGCAGAGGTCGCACCTGATATGTCCACGTCAAGGAGTGGGCTGCGCAGAGCTTTCTGGACAGACTCAACAGCTTTGTTCTCACCGTCTGCCTCTCCAAGTCCTATCATAGCAACGCCTCCGTTTTGCATAACAGTTCTTATATCTGCAAAGTCAAGGTTGACAAGTCCGGGTTTTGTAATCAGTTCGGTTATGCCCTTTACTGCTCTCATAAGAACTTCATCCGATACTTTAAAAGCAGCCTGAAGTGGAAGCCTCGGGACTACTTCAATCAGTTTGTCGTTGGGGACAACTATAACTGTGTCAGCAACATCTCTCAGGCGCTCAAGGCCGGCTTCGGCGTTTGTCCTTCTGACGTGCCCTTCAACGCTGAACGGAAGGGTTACGACTGCAATCGTAAGGGCTCCTGCGTCCCTGGCGGCCTCAGCTACTACAGGCGCAGATCCGGTTCCGGTTCCTCCTCCAAGACCTGCGGTGATAAAAACCATATCTGAGCCCTGGACGATCTTGTTAATCTCATCAATACTCTCGATTGCAGCGTCTTCTCCTATTTGGGGGAGGCTGCCGGCTCCAAGTCCTCGGGTTTTCTTTTTCCCTATGAGAATTTTTTTGCCGGAGCGTATATGAAGAAGGTGCTGGGCATCAGTGTTCAGAGCAACAAGGTCTGCTCCCTGGATACCTTCGCCCATCATGCGCTGAATGCTGTTTGAACCGCCGCCTCCACAACCTATTACTTTGATAGTTGTTTTAAGGCTTCTCAGTATTTCTTCAAGTTCAGCATCCACTTCTAAATTTTCATTAGAGTAATCTGAATTTGAGTACTCTCCCTGCCCGGCACGTCCTTCCAGGGCAGATCGAGCAAGGGCTTCTTCCACAATGGATCTCATGCTACTGCTTTCCTCCATTCTGCTGGGGTGATCATTTAACGGATTTTATTAGAAACAAGTATATTACAAACAAGGAACAAATTATTTTAACCATCACATATACAGTTTCCAATTTAATAGTTTTCCTTTTCCAGTTTTTGAATTTACACTGTATATGTTTAATAATTTTATTAATGTTGTCCTATTTTTTCCGGTTTGACATTATATTTCTTGCTCTTCGAGACTATATGGTCTGTTTTTCTTTTCTGCTCGATCTTCTTTAATTTCTTTGCCTTAAATGTATATTTTTTTATTTTTTATATTTTTTTGAGGCTGGTTCCTGTATTTTTATCTTTCCCTTTTTTCCTTATTTTTTTCCATGATTCCCCTTAATTTCATATCCCGCCCGGAGGTTTATGTTCACTCCTCTGCTCAAGATTCTGTCGGTACTCTGCATGGGGCTTCTCTTTGAGCCCGGTAAATCCGGTTGTCTTTTCAGTTATGCTTTTCCCCTTGATTCCCCTAAGATGATGCCTGTTGCAATTAGATGGGCAACCCTCAGAGGCTCCGGAATATTACTTCTTATTGAAGTGAGGTGGACTATCTTCTCTGCGTTTTTTGACCCTATACCGGCTTTCTGGATATAAATCGGAGTCCTGTTTTTTTCCGTGACCAGCTTTTCTATTTTGCCGGCTTTTTTAATTATCTCCCAGCGCACCTCCTCATCGGAAAAATGCCTCAGGGCAGATCGGATCTTTTCAAAATCTGGATAGGCCCGCATGACCACAATAACAGGAAGTCCTGTTTCCCTGTAAAGTTCCTCTATATCGACAACATTAAAACCTCCGTAAGTGATTCCATCAAGCATGATAATCCTGAGCTGGTTGTAATGCCTGCTATTCTTTATCATTGTGCTTATCACTTTGGTAGCATCAAGTCCGTCTCTGGTGATCTCCGAGCGCAAGACACCGTCTATCCAGTCTCCTCCTCTGAAAACAGTTCCTACTATCATTATCTTTTCGTTAAGAAGCGCAGAGTCGTCTATGCCCAGAATTCGGATTTCGGGTTTGATATGAAAATCTGAATTCACAGGTATCTTTATGTCTGAATTACAAAAATAGTTTGCCGATTTCCCATGAAGCTACTTTCAGTAGAAATCATGGGAAAACAGGATTTTTTCCACAAAAATGAGTTCTCTTGAAGGCATTTTTGTGATTTTTCCATTTTTTTACACGAACATCGTCGTATCAGGAGAGGTGCTAGGGGTGCTAGGCATCATCTTCTGCGTATCAGCAGCTATCGATACCTTATCCACTGCTTCGAGGAAATCTCCCATTTCAACGAGTTCCTTATCTTTTCTGACCGCGAACATTCCTGCTTCAGTGGCAATTGCCTTCAGATCTGCTCCGCTCATCCCTTCGGTAGCTTTTGCGAGCTTTTTAAAGTCGATGTTTCCCGCAAGAGTCATCCTTTCACAATGGATTTTGAGGATTTTTCCTCTGGCTTCTACTCCGGGCATCGGAACATGGACAAGCCTGTCAAAACGGCCTGGCCTGAGAATTGCGGGATCGAGGACATCCGGTCTGTTTGTTGCTGCAATGATCCGAATGTTCTTCCTCTTGTCAAAGCCATCCATTTCTGCAAGAAGCTGCATCAAAGTTCTCTGAACTTCTCTATCTGCGCCAGTCGTCTCGTTTAAACGCCTTGCAGCTATCGAATCCAGTTCATCGATAAAGATGATACTGGGGGCTTTTTTCCGTGCCATTTCGAAGATTTCCCTGACCAGTTTGGAGCCATCTCCTATGTACTTCTGTACAAGTTCAGAACCCACGACTCTTATAAATGTCGCATTGGTTCTGTGGGCCACGGCTTTTGCAAGCAGGGTTTTCCCTGTTCCCGGAAGCCCGTAGAGTAGTACTCCTTTCGGGGGCTCAATCCCTATCCTGGCAAAGCGTTCAGGTTCAATTAGCGGAAGTTCGACTGCTTCCTGAAGTTCCTGAATCTGCTCGTCGAGACCACCGATCTGGTCATAATCAACTTCAACACTTTCGATAACCTCCATTGCAGCAACAAAAGGCTCTTCTGTGGAAGGAATAACCTCTGCAATGGCAAGTGTATGCTGGTTTAAGGCAACCTTTGCCCCGGGCAGCAGTTTTTTCTCGTCAATATATTGTGAGACGTTAACCAGAAACTGAGGTCCGTTACTGCTACGGACAATTATACGATCATTCTTTATCACATCAATAACCGTACCAATGATCAATGGAGAGGTCTTCATGCGATCGAGCTCTGACTGCAGCTTTCGTATTTCTCTCTCATACTTGATCTTCTGGTTCTCCAAATAGCGTTTTTCAGACTCTATCTGGCTACACTGCTCTTCCAGAAAACTGTTGCGGCTTTCAAGTTGCCTCACTCTGTCCTGGACGCTTTCAGTTGACTCCCCCAGCTCTCCAGGCTCGATTCCGTCATACACAGATCCGGGTTTCACAAGGTGACTGCGCATGCTTTCATCCTTACTTTTGGTACTTTCCGTCATGGAGCTCCGAATATTATTTAAGTTCATACCGTATATAGCGTTTTCGAAGTGATCAATATGCAGTGCGAAATATGTGGTGCAGAGATCCGCGGAAAGCCTATATGCATTACAATTGATAACAGCGAACTCCAGGTCTGTCAGAAATGTGCACCGTACGGTAAGCCCGTTGACAAACGGACTCCTGTATCAAGGAAAGTCTCTCCGGTAGTTCGTACGGTACCACGAACTGAAAAGAGGCCAAAAAAGGATTTCTTCGATATTTTAAAAGACGAACTTCTGGACAACTACGACCAGATTATCAGGGAAGCCAGAGAAGCCAGAGGTTGGTCTCTGGAAGAACTGGCTGAAAACATCAAGGAGAAAGCATCTCTCATCAGAAAGATAGAACGAAGCGAAATAGTACCCGAAGATTCTGTTAGAAAGAAACTGGAACATACCCTTAATATCAAACTCACCGAACGCTTGGATGTCTCAGGGCAGGAAGTTTCTCACATGAAGAAAGATATGACCCTCGGAGATATAGTAAAAATAAAGCGCAAATAAACTGTGAGTTTTAACTGTAAAGCTTTATATTGAGGTTCTGTTCCAGCAGTAACAACCGTTTCCGGCAGGTTTTTCCTTCCGGAAACAACTTTAAGAAACAACTTTAATATAGAGAGTTTTCATCCGAATAGGTTTTCCTTTAAGCTTCTTGATATTGTTTTGCCCTCTGCTCTTTAATCCATCCTAATATATCTTTTAACTGTAATTTTAAAGCTCGATCTCTATATCATAAACCTTTTCTGGATTCTCCTTGTGAATGGTCCAGAATGGTTCTTCTCCATGTGTTTCAATGAGTTTTAGGGTCCTTCTCGGGATTGTCTTCGGGCCAAGTACTGCTCCCGGCCTGTCAGGGTCATCGATATAATCAGTCTCCATCATAAAGCGAGTCCCTTCTTCAAGCGCCTGTTCGATTGCTCCTTTAACCGATATGACTCCTGGAAAAATCCCGAGTTCTTCACATGTATTCACAAGGGGGGGCGAGTAATGTTTGACTACCCTGTACATTTTTATTCCTGTTTTTTTTGCCCTTTCTGCTATATCCTGAAGTTCGGGCTCCCCCACGCTTTCAGTATGGAGCTGGACTGCGCAGTCCTGTTCTTTTCCGAGAGAAAAGGCGTGTTCCATTATCTTATTTGAGGCTGCCCATATATCTGCGGGCACGGGATAGTGCGGGCGTCCTGATTTTATCCCCACGGCAAGGCCTTTTTCCACATATCCGGCAGCAATCTCAAGACCTTTTTTCATAGTTTCTGTAGCTTCTGATAGTTCCATGTATTCCGTAAGCTTTGAGATCTCAGCAGGGTGGACCCCGAGAACCGGAAAAGCCCCGACTCCAATCTCGCGGATTTTTGATGCGATTTCCACGGTTTCGTCAAAGACCGCAAGATAATCCTCGGGTTTCCTGACCGTAATCCCAAGGGACCAGCTGGGTTTGGTGACCAGAATTATATGCGTTCCACCAGATCTTTGAAAATCTTTTACCGCTTCAAGCCCTCTGGCTCTTGGGTCTATATGCATATGGTTGTCGGTAATCGGAATTTTTGCAGGCATGTTTATTCCTCGAAGATTTTCCTGAAAATCTCTTCAAAACTCTTAAAACTCTTTATTCAGTAGTATGGATTCTAGATGTCTGGAATTTTTATGAAGGGCTTTCTGGATTGGATGTTATATCAAAATTGAATATTAATTTGAATTGATATTATAATTTGAATACTAATTGAATGTGCTGTTAACAGTTTAATTTGTAATACTGTACCTATCTTTGTAGGGCACTAGGACAGGATTATATTCTGTGGACCCGTATTTATTTGCTGGATGCATTTCCGTATCTATTTTCCGGATGCATTATTCCATAATACTATCATACTATTACCCAAAAGTTGAAATATGAGCTTTACGTTGAGTACGCGGTAAGATTCAATTATTCTTTTCCAAATTCTTCAAAAGTTTCCCCTTTTTAACTTTTAAATCGCTACGGTTCTTTTAACACGAACCTTATAGATCTGGTGATAACATGACTAAAACCGCAGCAGTAATCAAAGGTGACGGGGTAGGCCCCGAACTTGTGGACGCAATGCTTAAAGTTGCAGAAGCCGCTGGTACTGATATCGAATTCTTGATGTGTGAGGCCGGAGCCGGCTGGTGGGAACAGCATGGGGGCAATTCCCTTATCCCCGATGAAACCTGGCAGATCCTTGACAGCTCTGATGCCTGTTTCAAAGGTCCTACCACAACCCCCGGTGGAATCGGTTCTCCGAGAAGTGTGGCTGTATCTATCAGGACAAAGTATGACCTCTATGCAAATGTCAGGCCAATAAAGACGTTCCCTAACTCAAGTGCACCTCTCGGGGATGTTGAGATGGTCTGTGTGCGTGAGGGGACGGAAGGGCTTTACATAGGAGAGGAAATCCAGCTTACAGATGATGTTTCCATTGCAATCAGGAAGATTACCCGCACGGCATCCAGTAAGATTGCCCGCTATGCCTTTGAGGACGCTAAAAGGAGAGGTTACGATACTGTTGTGCCCATCCATAAAAGTAATATCCTTAAATTGACTTGCGGCTCTTTCTTAGAAGAAGTCGAAAAGGTTTCACAGGACTACCCGAATATTGAGGTCTGGCCCTATCATATTGATAACATTGCCCAGCAGCTTATCAAGAATCCCCAGATTTTCAACAAAAAGGTCCTCCTTTCCACCAACCTCTTCATGGATGTAATCAGCGAAGAGTGTTCAGCCCTTGTTGGCAGTATCGGGCTCATTTATTCTGCAAATATCGGGGACAATTTTGCAATGTTTGAACCGGCTCACGGCTCAGCTCCGAAGTATGCTGGCCAGGATAAAGTAAACCCTGTTGCAACGGTGCTTGCAGGAGCCTGGATGCTGGACTATCTTGGTGAAAAGGATAAGTCAGAAGCCATCTTCAAAGCCGTAGAGCGTGTAATCTCCGAAGGCAAATATGTGACTTATGACCTTGGAGGCAGTGCAAAACTCAGTCAGATGGCAGACGAGATCGCAAAATATACCGCAGAAATCCTGAAATAAGGATTTTGAGCATCTGAAAGGCGAAAATCTGAAAGCAACCGAGTTTTTCGTTTGCTTTCTTTTTTGATTCTTTGTCTTTTATCCTGTATTTCTGCTTTTTTTCGCTGTTTTAATCCTTTTCTTCTGCTTCTTCTTCCGGTTCCTGGATTTTACCTTTGTTTTTTAATTTTCCTCCGCCCATATGTGTGGGGTCACAGATTGGCTGGTAGAGGAAGTATTTTTCAACGTAAGCAAGGAGCTCTTCATCTGAGATACAGGAAACCCTTTCTTCTTTATCATAGAGTTTCTGGATTTCTTTCTGGATCTTCAGTAGTCTCCGGTCATCTTTTTCAATTATGGTTTCAACATCAAGGAGGTCGTTTAAGGTTTCTTGAACCTTGTGGCGTATTACCTCAAGGCCCGAAGAGTCTCCTACGAGAAGACGCCTGGTACCTCCTACCAGTTCAGGAGGATAGGGTTCATAGTTGAAGGGATTCTTCAGGACACCTGCTGCATGGATTCCTGACTCGTGGGCAAAGATGTTTTTCCCTACAACAGCTTTGTTTCTCGGAACTCTGAGCCCGAGTTCTTTTTCCATAAATTTTGCAAAACGGGTAATAGGTTCAAGATTATATTTATCAAAACCTTCAACTCTGTCTGCCAGAAAGAGCAGGATCTTTTCCATTTCGCTGTTTCCTGCACGTTCTCCTATGCCCAGGAAGGTTACACTTGTCCAGTTGGCCCCATGCCAGAAACCTGTTATTGAACTTGCTGCTCCGAATCCATAATCGTCGTGGATATGAGTTTCTATATTCTTGACTCCAATCTCTTTTTTGAGGTGCTGGATAATTTTCGGAATTCCGTAAGGTTCATCAATATTCATGAACGGCATCCCATATCCAACAGTATCGCAGACTCTTATAATGCAGTTAGGATCGATCTCCATAATCTTTTTTACCAGGGGAAAAACAAAGCCGTAATTGTCAGCTCTTGTCATATCTTCCAGGTGAGCCCTTGTACGAAGCCCGTGATCCACTGAATACTGAAGGGCATCAAGATATTTCTCTTCAGCCTCCTCTCTGCCTGAAAGCTTCATCTTTGAATGAATGTGCGTATCTGAGACAGACATCAAAATTCCGGTCTCTTTAAGCCCATCAACTTCTAATATTTTGTCAATGTCAGCTCTTGAAGACCTTGCCCATCCTGTAATTTCAGGACACTCATATCCCCTGTCAAACATAAGTTTAACAGCGTCTCTGTCTCTTTTATTGAATACAAAGGCTTCAAGTTTCTCAATTCCTATCTCGTGCAGGTATTCATAGATTTGAACTTTGTGTTCTCTGCTCAAGACTATTCCCGGCATCTGGGAGCCGTCGCGAATAGTGCTGTCACTTATGAATATCTCGTTTCCATAAGGAAGTTTTAGCTTGGGCAGATCTTCATATGATTCGTAAATTTTCATCTATTATCCTCCTTTCCTTCAGGTGGCAGGGCCCTGCATCGAGAGAGCGGGCTTACACTGCTGGGGGTTTTCCTGTCAAAAAGATACTGTTGTGTATACAGATTAAAAAATCAGATGTTTAACCGAAGAAGTTTTGCTTCCGGTTTAAAAAACATTTATTTTTGGGAATATCTTTCGTTTTTTTCTTAAAAGGGTGTTTTAATTTTCCTCAAAGCGGCACTTGTATCATGAGTGCCGGAAACTTAACTCCCATATGCTGTTATAGTTAAAATCTCTTTCTTTTAAAGCTACTATAGATATTCTTAGATTCATCTCATAAAAATGTTTTGTGTGTATATCTCTAAATAGCAGGAAATTTCGATTTTTTTCACCTATTAAAAACCTTTTCATGCTATTCTTTAAAGAATATCTAGTTCTATAAAATACCCTATTAATTTTTCAAGAATATCTGTTTATGTTTCAAACATTTTTTTAAGGTGTGGCTCAAAACCAGTACAAATTTTTCTATATACTTTTTTTCCAATTCTTTTGTTGCCTCATTAAAGTTTACTTTCCTTTACTGCCCTTCTTGTCGATAATAAGGTATATCTACAGCAAGTTATATTTATAATCGGGTAATCCTTAAATATCTAATTTATGAATGTCTCTCTATATGCCTCTGCATATGGTTTGCACCTGATAATAAATCGTACATCAATGGCTCGAGCGGTTACATCAAGATCTAATATAATTTCTAAATTATATCGCCATATATTTAATTTATATACAATATATTTGCTTTACTTTTCCCGAGGTAGAACATGTCTGAAATAGTAAGTGTTAGCGGCGGTCCGACTAAACCGGAAATAATTGCAGTGTCCCTTTCCAAACTCGGGCTGAAGGACGGGGATCGGTTTGCAGATATAGGCTGCGGTACGGGCTCGGTCTCTATTGAAGCAGCCCGGATTACCCGGAACCTGACTATTTATGCAATCGATGCACGTAAAGAAGCTCTCTTTGCTACGGAAGCGAACTTTAAGAATTTCAAGATCGAAAATGCCAGGATCTTAGCCGGTGAAGCCTCGGATCTCCTTGGCTCAGGAGAGTCTATAGATTCAATTGACTGTGCGTTTGTTGGTGGAACTAAAAACATTGACACCGTACTTGAGAAGCTTGTTGAAAAAAAATCCCGCAGCATTGTGGTAAACGCAGTCCGCATTGAAACCGTTGTCAGAACGATCGAGGCTATGAAGAGGCTGGGTATTTTTGATGAGGTAGTCCACGTTGCAGTTTCGAGAAGTGCCCCGATTGCCGGAGAGACTATGTTCAAGCCCGAAAACCCTGTTTATATAGTTGTAGGAAAAAAACAAGCCTGAAAATAATCTTTTAATCAAAATCACGCTTTACATTTTCCTGTTTAAACTTATGGAGCGATAATATGTTGATAGGAGTAGGACTTGGTCCCGGAGACCCTGAGCTTCTGACCCTGAAAGCAGTGAATGTTTTGAAAAACAGCGATAAGGTATATGTTCCAGGACGCCTGGCAAAAGACCTTGTAGCCCCTTATGCGGATGCCGAAATCCTCGAGTTTCCCATGATAAGGGATATCGAAGTTCTGAATGCCCTCTGGAAAGAAAATGCAGATCGTGTGGCAGAAGAGTCTAGAAAAGGAACCGTAGCTTTCGGGCTTATAGGTGACCCTAACTTTTTCTCTACTTTCTCCCACCTTAAAAAGGTCATGAACAGGTATTACCCGGATGTTGAGACTGCAACGGTGCCGGGTATAAGTTCCATCACATCTTTTGCTGCAAGGACTGACGTAGCAGTCGAGAATTCCTTTGAGGTCAGTGATGGCTCTGAGATTGGGTATAAGATCCACCTTAAAGCCACACAGCCAAGAAAGATTATGGAACAGCTAGAAGCTGAAGGATACAGGGAGTTTATTTTCGCAGAGAGGCTCTTTTCGGACAATGAACTGATTATTAGTAAGAAAGAAGATATCCCGGTAAAAGGAAACTATTTCAGCATCATCTATGGAAAGAAATGAATGCAAAGGGAATGGTCAGATGGAAAGAAAAGTATATTTTGTAGGGGCAGGCCCTGGAAACCCTAAACTGATTACCGTATTGGGGCGGGAGATGCTTGAAAAAGCGGACCTTGTTATATACGCGGGCTCTCTGGTAAACCCAGAAGTCCTTAACTACACAAAGGGAGAGAAAGTAGACAGTTACGGGCTTACCCTTGATGAAACCACGAAACTAATTGCCGATGCCGTGGATGCAGGAAAGTTCGTGGTACGCCTTCACAGCGGAGATCCTTCTCTTTACGGGTCTGTTATAGAGCAGATGGAAGAGTTGAGAAAATACGATATAGAAGTCGAAAGGGTAGCAGGCGTCTCGTCTGTCTTTGCAAGTGCAGCCTCTCTGGGCACCCAGCTGACTCTCAACGGTGTTTCCGATACTCTTATTATCACCCGCCCTGCGGGAAAAACCCTGGAAAAAGACCTTATCCCCGAGCTTTCTGCCTATAATACCACCATGGCAATTTTCCTTGGCACGCAGAAGATCAGGGAAATTATGGAAAAAGTCCAGTGCCCTAAAGATACGCCTGTTGCAGTTGTTTTCCATGCGTCCTGGGAAGATGAAGAAGTCATCACAGGGACTGTTGAAGATATTGCAGATAAGGTGAAAGATGCAGGGATCAAGCGCTCGGCAATGATAATCATCGGTGGGGTTGTTGACCCTAAAAACTACAGGAGGTCCTATCTATACGGAGTGGCCCAGGAACCGTTGTAATTACCTTTGAAAGGAATAGGGAAATTGCATCACGGATTGCAGAGCATCTTGAAGCCGACCTTCTTCTCTATGAAAAAGGCGTGTTCAGGAAAGCCTTTGAAAACTACGGGGCAATCGTTGCAGTCTTTGCTACAGGAATTGTGGTAAGGGACATTGCCCCTCTTCTCGATAATAAGTGGTCAGACCCTGCAGTGGTAGTTGTGGACTCTAACCTGAATTTCGCAATTCCCCTCCTTGGAGGGCATCACGGGGCAAACGAGATTTCCCGAAAGATTGCGGAATTGGGTGCAGTTCCTGTGCTCACCACAGCCACTGAGGTTCACAGTAAACCCTCTGTTGAGGGAATTGCTGATAAGTTTGGCTGTGAAATCTTCAATAAAGAATCCACAATCGCTGTAAACTGTGCCCTCCTTGATCAGCAGGTAGAGGTTCTTGAGGTTACAGGGCCCAGGATTGTTATTGTGGATGAGGACGTTTCCGTGCTTGTGAGAAAAAAACAAGCTGCTGAAGTAAAGGATGAAAGTGCCGGAAACAGTTAACAATTTACGCTAATAGCTGACTAAATTACGAAACTGCATAATAAAGCAGTGGATAAAAGATTACTGATGATTATCGGAATCGGAACCCGCAGGGGCATAACAAAAGAAGAAGTCGTTGAGGCGGTGAAGCAGGCACTCGAGGAGTGCGGGGCGAGCCTTGAAGAAATCACGGCTTTCGCCTCTGCGAAACTCAAGGAAAATGAACAGGGGTTGCTGGAAGCAGCAGAACTGTTCGGCATTCCGGTTAATTTTTTGCCGGACGAAGTGCTGAACAGCTACAATCCTCCTTCCTCGTCCCAGGCTTCGCGCTTTGGTTTAAAAGGGGTTGCAGAGCCTGCGGCGCTGGCCCTTTCGGAAAAACACGAATTGATTTGCAGGAAGAAAGTCTATGGCAGAGTCACAATCGCAATCGCAAGATAAGGCATCCGGCGGAAAACTCTACGTTGTAGGGATCGGCCCGGGCTCCGTGGAACAGCTTACCTTAAAAGCCCGGGACGTAATCCTCAATGCCGATTATGTCCTCGGGAACAGTACCTACCTGGACCAGATGGAAAGTCTTCTCGACACCCAGGAGGTAATCCGAAGTTTTATGGGAAAAGAGGTTGAAAGAGCCCGGAAAGCCGTGGAACTTGCAAAAACCGCAAACGTGGTCATGCTCAGCGGGGGCGACACCAACGTCTACGGCATGGCCGGCATCGTGCTGGAGGTCGCTGAACACGAGAACCTTGACGTAGACATCGAAATCCTTCCCGGGGTCACAGCAATCCTTGCCGGGGCCAGCATTCTCGGTGCACCCGTGGTGACGGACTTTGCAGTGATCAGTTTAAGCGATCTCTTAACTCCCTGGGAAGTCATCGAAAAGCGGCTTCATATGGCTGCAGACGCTGATTTCGTGATAGGGCTCTACAACCCAAAGAGCCGCAAGAGACAGTCCAACTTTGCAAGGGCAATCGAAATCATTCGCAAGTACAAAGCTGATTCCGTGCCTGTGGGGCTTGTCAAGAATGCTATGAGAGGCGAGGGAGAGGCCCAGATCGTGACAACCCTCGGGGAAGTCATGGAGTATGAGGACTGGGTGGACATGAGCACAGTCATTCTCGTAGGCAACGGGGAGTCCAGGATCTGGAAGTCTCCGAAAAAGGATCTTATCATAACACCCAGGGGGTATCAGAAGAAATATGACTACTGAAAAAAACAATGAAGGGAAAGCCGGAGCTCTTGAAAACCTTGAAGAGTTTACCGAGCTTACCGTGGATGTTGACCCTGAACTTGTGGGCATTTGCAGGGACTCCGGCGCAAGGACTGAAGAGGCAAAAGCCATCTACATGAAAAGCCGGACAATGATCCAGGAAATCATCGGAAACAACACCCCTGAAGACCGTTTCCGCCAGCGCTGCGTAATTGCTACAGGCGACCTCTCGGTTGCCGATATCATGCGCTTTTCGCACGACCCCATCCCTGCAGGCGTCGAAGCTATTAAGAAAGGCGCTCCCATCTTCGTGGACATCAATATGGTAAAAGCCGGGATCACAAAGGTCGGTCACTCCTCTGAAGTGATCTGCGTCCTTGATGAAGACCCGAACGCCGAAATCGCCAACAGATATGGAATTACCCGGACTTCTGCAGGATACCTTGCCGCAAAAGACAAATTGGACGGGAGCATTATCGCAATCGGAAATGCCCCTTCGGCTCTCATTATGGTCTGCAAACTCATTGAAAAAGGGGTCAGGCCTGCCCTTATCATCGGGCTTCCGGTCGGTTTCGTAAACGCAGCCGAGTCTAGGGAAATAGTCCGGAACCTGAAAATTCCCATCCCCTCTATCAGCTGTGTCGGGACAAGGGGCGGGACTCCAATGGCTGTTGCCTGTGTAAACGAGCTCGTAGCAATCGCAAGGGAAAGTGAAGAATAACACTTTCGGCTTTCTCTTTTAATTTTTCTTTCTTTTATCTCGAGCTATTTTTTTGTTTTCTAACCGTTTTTTTAGTTGTAGAATCCCTACATTATTTCTTACTTTATAATAAATTTTTATTTGTGGTTCTCCATTTTGTAATACAAATCAATAATATATCGTAAGAGTGAAGTGTATATTCTTCTAAGGGTGCATCTGATTGGGCAGCAATGATGGAAAGCTGGTTCTTTTTTTTATGCTTCTGACAATCATTTTGTTTTTTTATGTTTCTCTTCCTTTCATGTTAAGGGGTCCTGCAGCACCGCTTTTTGTAATACACAATCACGATTTAAGGACCATGAAGTGGCAGTTGAAGTATTTGATCAGCAGAACAAATCAATCATAAATGAAACCTGCAGTCTGGAACCTAAATGTGATATGTTACGATCTCGTCCTTTTAGTTTAAGGTTCCACCGGGAAAAAAGAGAATACACATTTAAGGTAATCATGGATGAGCAGATTACAAGCACGGCTAAAATGGAAATTCCCCATAGTCATACCTTCTCTATATTTTTGTTTCAAATTGTGTCAAATGTATGCATATTGTTTGGTACGCGAAGTGATAAATTTAAATGAGCCACCTGATGTGGTTCTGGTAGACCATCGAGAGCCCTACAAGGATAAGTACTACTCCTGCTCCTTTTTTGAAGACCGCATCATATCTTGATATGAGCTTTATTTTTGAAGTGGAGAGGTGTGCCGAATATGCAAGCAGAAGCATGGGTACCGCAAATCCTGCAGAATAAATAGAAAGGGTTAGTGCACCGGTAACAGCGCTTCCTTCTAGGGCTACCATGGTCAGGATTGAGGCAAGGATTGGTCCCACACAGGGGATCCAGAGCACTCCGAGGGAAAGCCCTAACAGAAGACCTGAGATTGGCCCCTCATCTTTCATTCCTGCAAGCATGGGGAATCTTGCAAAGGCGTTAAACAGGCTGATGTCAAAGAGTATTGCTACGCCCATTGTAATGATTAAGATTTCTGCTAGGATTTTCAGCTGACCTATATATGCCTGAAAAACTGCTCCGAAAGCGGAAGTCACAACTCCCATGAGGGTAAAGGATATCGATACCCCAAGTACTATTGCAAGAGGTCTTAACTTTCCTTTTCCTGTCGAGCTTGCCAGAACTGCAGGAAGGAGGGGGAGGATGCATGGGGACAGGACGCTGAGCACTCCTGCGCCAAATGCAGTCAGAGGGGAAATAGCTTCATAATACATGGTTCCGATTCGATGTTTTTCCGTTTAGTTTTTTACGATAGTTTTTTATTCGGAAATAGTTTTACTTTGCATTTCCATTTTCATAGTAAAGAACGGCTCTTTTTATGAGCTCTTCAAACACCTGTTTTTCCCTGAGTCCCTGAACTCTTGCCTGGAATCTGTCCGTGGTGATGTTTCCGTCTTCCTGCATGTAAACGTATTCTCCGTTTTCAATGCCCACGATTACAAAAGAATCAGGGATATAGTATGCTTCGAAATAAGCTCCAATTTGAGGGTTCTTGCCTATATCTCCAGACATGACTGTGATTTTTCCTGTATATTCTGCCGCCAGGTCGCTAAGGATGGGTTCCATTTCCCGACATGCATAGCACCCCTCGGATCCTATTTTCACAAAGACAGGGCCTTCCTGAATGGATGTGTTTATCTGTTCCAGATCGGTCATGTTTACAACAACACTTTTTTCCTGGATTTCCTGAGTACTTGCGGAGTTGTTCGGGTTTTCAGTACAGCCTGCCGTAAAGAGTACAGATACAAGCAGGATTAGCAATATAATTAATTTATTCATGATCTCAACATTGATTTTTCATTTTGTAGTTATTTAGGCTTTCTGTATTAGTAATTCTCTCTTCTCACAAATAATTTTGTTTCTACTGATTCCGAAAGCCTGAATTCTGTAATAGAATTATCCATCAAACACAAATAATTAACCATAAACAAAGGTACTAACTATCTGTGAATTACTATCTGTGAATTACTATCTGTGAATTACTATCTGTGAATTACTATCTGTGAATTACTATCTGTGAATTACTATCTGTGACTATCTGTGAACTTCCTGATTTAAGGGATTCGATATAATAAATATCAATAACTATATTAGAGTCCTGTGGCAGGAATAGATGCAAAATCTGGGAACGAACTGATTAAAACAACAAAATAAAATGGAATTGAAATAAAAATATAAAAAGGAAAAGAAACCTAAAAAAGAACTCATTCCTATAGAGGAATGTAATTCCGATACAGAAGCTTAATAGTTATGAATTGTGTAAACCTTTTTCCTTTTCCTTACTTTCCTTCAAGGGTTTTTTCTACGGCGGTCACGACATTTTCAAAATTCTTCTGCCATTCCGTGCCGTGTTTAAGCTGGTTCTGAACGATCGTGCCTTTATCTTCCATTTCTGCGATTTTGGGCTCTATAGGAAGTCTGGCAAGGACGGGGATATTAAAGTCTTCTGCGGCTTTTTCAACGCCTCCACTTCCGAATATATCTATAGACTTATTGCAGTGGGGGCAGATTAGCCCATGCATATTGTCCACAAGCCCTATTATAGGTACATTTAGTTTTTCCGAGAATGTGATTGATTTCCGAACACTGATAAGGGCTACATCCTGAGGGGTTGTAACAAGTACGGAACCATCACAGTTGGGGATAAGCTGGGCTACACTCAGGGGTTCGTCTCCCGTTCCTGGAGGAAGATCGATAATCAGAAAGTCAAGCTCTCCCCAGTAAACTTCTTCCAGGAACTGCTTGATTGCTCCCATTTTGGCAGGCCCCCTCCAGATTACAGGTGAGTCTTTGTTTTCGAGAAGAAAACCAATAGACATTATTGAGAGATTGGGAAGCACCTGGATCGGGAGAATTCCTTCTTCATTTACCTCAGGTCTTGCGGACTCCAGTCCGAAGATTGTAGGGACAGTCGGACCGTGGATATCACAGTCCAGAAGACCTACCCTGTGTCCGCGGAGGGCAAGTCCAACAGCAAGGCTTGCGGCAACTGTACTTTTCCCTACTCCGCCTTTCCCGCTCATTACCATGATCTTGCGTTTGATGCGCCTGAGGTTGACTACGATTTTTGGTTCCTCGGGCTTTTTTGATAAGCTTTCCAGTGGTTGAACTTGATCTTTCATTTTTTATCGCCTGTGTAAAAATTCCGGATTTTTCAGTTTTCCCCGTTTTCAGATGTCTCTTTCATGTGTCAGTATATTCTTTAATGTCAGTACCCTCAGCCCTGATATAGTTACCGCCTTTTATCTCAATCGCTTTTCCTGTGCTGAGGGCAAGTGCTACTTTCATTCTGGCAGCTTTTAGGTCTTCCCAGAAAGCTCTCCTTGATATCCCAACCCTAGTGGCTGCGTCCTCTTGCCTAAGGCCTTCAATGTCTACGAGCCTCAGGGCTTCAAGTTCTTCTACTGTGAGGGACACCACTTCAAGATCCGACATCGGGACCCCTCGGGGCTTGAAATATGTGACATCAGGAGTTTGCTCAACGCGCCTCGGACATTTTGGTCTTCCTCTGCATTTTTTCATAGGTTACTTATGCACATTGTAGAGTAAATATATAACCATTTCTCTTTTCAAATAGAAAACTATAAATATTTACACTCATATGTGTGAAATTGTACTTTCTATATCTCTGGCTTCTCTACGTTTGTGCAGGGTTGATATACCTCTGCTTTCTTTGAATAATTTGCCGAGAAATATATAATTTGAGAGCCAGCGGATTTTATATTGGGGCATAATGTCAACTATCCCTGGGCTAAAGACTCAGAGGCTTGTCTAACAAGCCCTGGTTAACCAGCTCACCGATCAGGAGCAACGGATAATAGGTAAACGATAGGAAAGAATACATAGTTACCCTTGAATGTCGCCTCAGTTTAAGGTTCTAAGGATGCCGGTTGAACAGTTCTGGGAGGTAGGGACAGTGCTTGGATCGTTAAACCTTTACATATTAGATCGAGAGGAGGATGGATTCCTGAATTGACCTGTTCCAGCTATGCTGTAATACTCCAACTTCACGAAGTTGAAGTCTAAAATTCGGATACGTATTACCTTACTTCAGTAGGACGAAACGTTTTTTTTTCGTCCCATTAAATTAATAAGAAACTAATTCAATAAAGCAGGATGTGGAAGTTGACGTATTCCTCCCCTGAGCTAAAAATCCGGGGGTTTCCTGTTGAGGTTTTATGAAAATCTGTATAAGTGCCTGTGGCAAGGATTCTGATTCTGAAGTGGACCCTCAATTCGGGAGATGCAATTATTTCGTGATCATTGATCCGGATACAGGGTCAGTAACATCAATCAAAAATCCCGGTTCGGAAGCCTCCGGCGGTGCAGGGATTCGGGCAGCGGAGGCAATTGTGGGCGAAGAGGTAGATACTCTCTTAACGGGAAGTGTGGGACCGAATGCTTTCTCCATACTCTTTGAAGCAGGTATTGAAATCCGCTCTGGAATAAGAGGTACGGTAGCTTTTGCCCTTCAAGAGTATCAATCAGGAAAGCTTGCCCTCCTTGAGAACTCGAATGCTTCGACTCATAGTGGTATGAGGAAAAGTTGAGTTAAAGGTTCAAACTGAGGTTAAAGGGTCAAACTAAGAACAAAATATCAAAAATCCAAAAAATTTTGTAACAATATTTTATATGATATATTTATAAATATGTAAAATGCCTTACAGTTTAAAAAGGTGACCTGTATGAAAGTATGTATACCTACAAAAGATAACAATGGCATGTCAGGGGCTGTAGAACAGCACTTTGGAAAGGCTCCCACTTATACAATTCTGGATACAGATAGTGGAGAAGTTTCTGTGATCCCCAATACCAGCGAACATATGGGGGGACCAGACCTGCCGCCTAAGTTCCTCCATAAAAAGGGGGTTGAAATTATGCTCTGTTCAGGCCTGGGGTACAAAGCTGTCAAGATGTTTGAGTCTTATGGAATCAATGTTTTCGTGGGTGCCGGAGGCACGGTTCAGGATACAATTGAAGCCTGGAAAGCGGGTAAGCTCTGTAATGCCAATGCTGAAAATTCCTGTGCAGAACATGGGCACGATGAGGCAGGACACGACCATCATCACTGATGGATGCTCAGTTTATGTACAGGATTAGAAGGCGCAGCTCATGAAAATTGCAATTGCAAGCGGTAAAGGCGGCACAGGAAAAACCACAGTTGCAGTAAACCTTGCCCTTGCTCTCGAAGATGTGCAGCTTTTTGACTGTGATGTGGAAGAGCCCAATTGTAACCTGTTTCTGGGTTTTGAACTGGAGCCTGTAGAAGAAGTAACCTGTCTGTTTCCGGAGATCAATACCGATAAGTGTACTCTTTGCGGGAACTGCGCTGATTTCTGCAGGTATAATGCTCTGGCTGCCCTTCCCAAAAAAATCCTGCTCTTTCCTTCCCTTTGCCACGGCTGTGGTGGGTGTAGCTTTGTCTGTCCGGCAGGAGCCGTAGAAGAAAAGTCCAGGTCGATCGGAATAATCGAAAAAGCATCATCTGATGCCTCTCTCAAATTTTTCCAAGGTGTCCTGAACATAGGGGAAGCTATGGCGACGCTGGTCATAAGGTCCCTTTTGCGGCATATCGACGAAAGCAAACCTGCAATCATTGATTCCCCCCCTGGAACGGCATGTCCCGTCCTTGCAGTTCTGGGGTTTGCGGATTACTGTGTTCTCGTAACAGAGTCTACTCCTTTCGGTTTTCATGATTTCCTTCTTGCCCTGGAAGCTGCAAAAGCTCTTAAGGTTCCTGTTGGAGTCGTTCTCAATCGGGACGGGCTTGGGGATTCAAGGGTGGAAGATTTTTGCAGAGCCGAAGGAATTCCTATTCTGCTCCGCATTCCTAATGATAGGATGATTGCCAGGCTCTATTCAGAAGGGATCCCCTTTGTTAAGGAAATGCCTGAGTGGAAGGAAAAGTTCGAAGACATGTTTGAAACAATAAAGTTTGAAACAATAAAAGCACTGGCTTTCAAAAGTACGGGGGTACAATGAGGCAACTGGCTATTATTAGTGGAAAAGGTGGGTGTGGAAAGACCACCCTTACAGCTGCTTTTTCTTCTCTTTCAGAAAATACTGTACTTGCAGACTGTGATGTTGATGCGTCCGACCTGCCTCTGATCCTCAAGCCTCAGGTACTTAAAACAGAGGATTGTCTGGGACTGGAACTTGCTTCCATTGACCTTAAACTCTGTACTGGCTGCGGCATCTGCCGGGAAACCTGCAGATTCGGAGCAGTCCTTGAAAACTTCACAATAAATCCGTATAGCTGTGAAGGCTGTGCGGTCTGTACTGTCGCCTGCCCTGAAAACGCGGTGTCCCTGATGCCAAGAGTTTCCGGACAGGTTATTTCCTCCATAACCCGTTTCGGACCAATGGCTCATGCAAAATTGGGCACTGGAGAGGAAGCAAGTGGAAAACTTGTAACCATGGTCCGAAAAAGGGCCGTAGAACTTGCAGATAGATATTCCTGCAAATTAATTCTTATTGACGGTCCACCCGGCACTGGCTGCCCGGTTATGGCAGCTATTACCGGAACTGACCTTGTCCTTGTGCTTAGCGAACCCACTGTTTCCGGACTCCACGACCTGAAACGAGCAGTCGAACTCACCTCCCATTTCAGAATCCCGACTGTTGCCTGTATTAACAGGTATGATATCAACGAGAAAAAGAGCCTTGAAATTGAGGCTTTTTGCAGGGAAGCCGGAATTTCTCTTCTTGCCCGTTTGCCTTATGCAGACATAACTACAGAGGCAATGATGGAGGAAAAAACTGTGATCGAATATGCCGCTCATTCCAGGGACACCGGTGCTGTAGAGTTCGCAAATATTGTCCGTAACCTCTGGGCAGAGATCGAAATGAGGCTTTCAGATTCTTCCAAAAAAGAAATGTATTCAAAAACCCTCCTGGATAGGAAACCTTAACCTCACATTATAGTTTTTATTGATGTGTTAGAAACTTAAATAATATAACAGCTGTTAGATAATATAGCAGCTGTTAAAACTATAACAGCTGTTAAATATATTGCAGTCTGTTCTTTTAATATTATTCCTAAATAGTTGATAACTTAAGTAGTAATTCGGTAGTGAGTTCAATAAATAGTTGTTGAGGGAATAAAATGGATTATACTCAGCTTGCAGAGAAACTGGTCAAGTTCCTTGACCTCAGGTACGAACCGGTGGCAGTAAAAGTTGTTAAAAAAGGAGAGCCTATACCCGAAGGGTATCAAGAGCCCGAGAAAAACCTCAGGCACTGTCAGTCTATTATGAAAGCCAGGAAAGGGGAATCTTTCATAATTCCTGCAGGTAAACATGCCTGCGTGGTAGGGGCTTCAGGCCTTGGGCTTATTCCTACACCTCCAAAAGTGGCTTCAGGGGAGTTCCACCACAACCTGGGAATGTTTAACAGCGTGGAGGCGGCAGCCGAAATGATCGCAAAGCGTCCTGCTTTTGAGCCTGAAAGTAGAATTGCAACCATTGTAGGGCCTCTGAAGGATGCAAAGGTCGATCCCGACGTAGTTATTCTTGTGGATAAGCCGGAAACCATTTACTGGATCATCCCGGCAAGTACCTATTACAAAGGCGGAAGGGTAAACTTCAGCAGTGCAGCTTTTCAGGCAACCTGTGCCGACACAACCATCCTGCCGAGCCTGACAGGAGAAATAAATCTCTCTTTAGGCTGCTTCGGGTGCAGGAAAGCCACTGACATCGAAAATGATGAAATGCTTATAGGGATTCCTTTTAACAAGCTTGAAGACATTGTTAATTCCCTTGAAAAACTCTATGAAGGTCCGTTGCCAAAAGCAAGGCATAAATAATCCTTGATTTTTTTTCTTTTTTCTTATCTTTTTTCTTTTTATTTTTAAATGAGGTTTTTTCTTTTCTCATTGAGTTTTTCTATCTTTTTTTTCCTTATTATGAATCCCGCCAATAAATTTATTTATTTCATGTAAATATTTATACCTGCAAAGTTTATTTATGTTTATAATACCTATTCGTCTTAAAAATCCCTGGGAGAAAAAGTGTGCAGTGTGCATTGTGCAGGAATAAGGAATGCCTTGTAGGTAAAAACTGCTCTGTTATCAAATCGGGACTTGAGTATAGTGGCGAGGATCTTAAAGCGATCCGGATGTCCGCCTGGCTTGAGGCAGAACCTACAAAAAAGACAAAATTGGAAGAAATTGCAATTTACTCAAAGAGGCTTGGGTACAGGAAGATAGGAATCGCTTTCTGTATTGAGCATGAAAGGGAAGCAAGACGGGTCTATGATATTCTTTCAAGGTATTTTGAGGTGTTTTCAGTTTGCTGTAAGGTTTGCAGCCTTGAAAAAGAAAGCGTTGGCATCAAAAAAATCGATAATCTGGAATTTGAAGTTGCCTGCAATCCTATAGGCCAGGCCCTCCTCCTGAACGATGATTGCACTGACCTGAATCTCATGTTAGGGCTTAAAACAGGCTATGACATTCTCTTTGTAAAATACGCGGAAGCTCCTTCGATAACACTTCCTCTTCTGGAACTGCCCTATCTCGGGGATTCAGCAATTGATTTTATCGACTAAATTTTTAAAAAGAACTCTTTAATTTTTGTGATTTTAAGCTTCGGAGAAATGCATGTCCGAAAAATCCAAATGCAAATCTAAAACTGACTCTAAACCCTATTCCGAACTTCTGAGTATCAGGGCTCATCACCTCTGTTGTATCCAGGGATTCCAGGGGCATGGGTACAGCCCGGCTTTTGTTGCAAATATGCGGGCTGTGATTTCGGATCTTGAGGCCTTTCCTTCCAGATCTCTCAAGCTTGTAACTGTATGTGATGCAATCTGTGTTTCCTGCCCCAGCAAAAGGGAATGCGCCATCCAGGAATCTGCCCTCTCCCGCAGGATCAGGCAAATGGATCTCGTTGTCCTGGAGAAATTAAGGATAGATGACGGGACTATTGTAAAGGCAGACGAAGCCTTCAGGCTCATAAATTCAAAACTTAATAAAGCTTCAGATGTTGAAGAGGTATGTGGGACCTGTAAATGGAGGCCGAAGTGCCTCTGGTATGCACAGGCAGGTAAATAAAAAGGTCTGGTTAAGCCAGAAAATGTTGAATTCCTGGCTTAAAACGCTTTCTTAACCTTTTTGCCTTAAACCTCTGTTTTAAGCTTTCTGCCTTATTTTTTATCTCTTTCTGTTTTTGATTTCTTTCTACCTTATTTTTCCCATCTATTTACCTTAAACCGGCACTGATTTCATAGATTTTTGCAAGAAATTCAATGTTCTGGACTGCATTCTGTTCTATCCCCAGCTCATCCGGAGAAAAGCCGAGAGCAAGACCAAGGAGCTGTGAGTAATGGAGAACGGGGATAGAGTAGTCAGTGCCGAACTTCTCATTGACTGCAAGCTGTCCCTTGTCAAACTGAAGGTGGCAGAAAGGACATGCATTGACAATACAGTCAACTTTTGCATCCCGAATGCATGCAAGCTTATGTTCAAGCATTTCCAGGGATTCGGCAGCGTGCCCTGAACGGACTCCTCCTCCTGCTCCGCAGCACATCATTTTGTCGGTATAATCCACACTTTTTGCGCCTGTGGCTTCAACCAGCTCATCAAAGAATACCGGAGCTTCCGTTTCTCCAAGGTTTCTGTCCTTTGAGGGCTTGATCAGGTGGCATCCGTAATGGAGAGCTACTCTCAGGTCAAGAGGGATCGTGATGAAACTCCTGAGTTTTTCAGGTCCGAATTCCTTGTATAGAAACTCAATTATGTGCCTTACCTCTGCGGTTCCCTTAAACTCCATGCCTATTTCTTTGAGGCAGGTGTTTGTACAGGCTTTTATTTCAGGGTCTTTTTTAAGTTCCAGATTAGCGTCTGCCAGGGACCCGTAGCAGCCGTTGCAAACGGTCAGGACATCCCTCTCCATTTTTTCCGAGAGGACGATGTTTCGGCTGGCAAGGGCAAGCCAGGTTGCTTTATCAAAAGACTTGAAGACTCCCGGGGCAGGACAGCAGGAGGCTCCTGGCAAGTCGACTACATCAACTTCAAGTTTCTGCAGGCAGAGTTTTGTTGCTTTCTCAATTCCCGGGTAGCGGTTGGGTACGATACAGCCAAGAAATAGCGATAGTTTTTCCATTATTTTCTGCCTCCTTATTTTTCAGCCACCAGCTCGTCGAATTTGCAGGTTTTGAGAAGGGTTTTCAGCTCTGCAAGTGCTTCTGGATATTTCTGGACGGTTTCAGGTATGGGTTCCAGCCCAAGGTCTTCCCTTTTTTTCTTTGTTTCCTCATCGAGAGGGACTGCATGTCCGCACTCAAGCACCATTTCCGAAACACGACGGTGTTCGGGAAGCATGAAACCTTCCCTGACTGCTAGCCTCCTTAGCTCAAGAATGGCATCAGTAATTGGTATTCCGCGTGGGCAGCGCTCCTGGCATGTATAGCAGGTTGTACAGAGCCACAGGGCATCATCTGAAAGAACAGTAGCTCTGTTCTTGCGTGCATCTCGAATTATTCTTCGGGTATTGAGCCCGGTATGCCGTCCCGAAGGACAGCTTCCTGTGCATGTGCCACAATGCATGCAGGAAAGTACGTCCAATCCTGCAGCCTTTAACACTTTTAGTAGTTCTTCACTCATACAGGTTCACTGTCTGGTTTTGAGTCTGGTTTCGATATTGATCCTTCCTTTTTAGAAAAGCAAATATAACCGAAAGAAATAGATCTGAGTAAAACACTGAGAGCAGAGTAAAATACTGCACTCATGGAATTTCTGATTTTCTGGATGAATAAACCTGCCCTCGGATTATTTCAGGGGATTTTCAGCAAAGTATTTCTTTCCAGGTTATTTTTTAGTAGTTTGTTTTTCAGCAGGGTATTTTTTTCTGAGTATTTTTTGCAGATTTTTTTTTCCCACAGGTTCCTATCTCGCTGATTCCTTCAGGTAAATTCTCTACTATATATTCGTATTAATCTCATGATATTTAACATAAACTAAATCTATTCAGGGTTTTAAATACGAGGTCGAGAGATGAACCATAGGCACTGAATTCTTGTTGAAACTTTATTGGAAACAAAAATAGAGTATCTTTTTTCAGAGTGGTTCTAACCTTATTTTTTAATCTCGGTTTTCAGATCTGGCTTCACGTCCACGGGCAAAGGTCGTATCGTTTATACCCTGTAAAAGCTTTGATATTATTTAATATATCTATTATCATATAAAAACTAAGTTACCCGCAGTAAACCCCAATCTTTAAAAAACCAAGTTACCTGCAGTAAATCCTCCATCCTTAAAAAACCAAGTTATCTGCAGTAAATCCCCTATCCTCAAACAGGTTTTTATCCTTTCCGTGCAGCTTCCACCCTTATATATTCTTCCGGCTTTTTTTCGATTTTATTTCTCAGGAAAAGTTTATTCCAAGGTCTTTAAGCCCATTCAGTTTTGCGAGATTTATCAGTAGTGGTGTCAGGGATTCCATGGTGCTTGCCTGCTTAAGAGGGCCGCCGTCCAGGGGTCTGAGGCATCCCATATGCCGTGTAAGTTCCATTACAAGTTTCTTTGCTTCGGCCTCGTCACTGCATACAAGCGCATCATGTACGGCTTTGCATTTTACCACATCTTTAAGCTTTCCTGCAGGGATGTTGTGGAAAGCTGCAACAACTCTGGTGGATTCAGGGACATTTTTCTTGATTGCAAGGGCAGCTGAGCCTTCTTCCGGTGGCCTGTATGCCATAAGGCCTTCTTCTTTTACCATCGGAACCACAGGTGAAATAAGGATCTTATTTACAAGGGCCTCCTTTATCTCTTCCAGCAAAGGCAAAACGTGGTCAAAACGGATCGTAAGTATTATTACTTCAGCTGCCTGTGCTGCATCAAGGTTATCCATGCCGGTAATTATTATCTTTGATGTGTCAAACCCGCAATTTTCAAGCTCCGATAAAGCGTTTTTTGCAGCCCTGTCTGCAGTTTCCAGAGCCCTGGACCCGATAATTATCTCATTCTTCACACCTTCAGGCATAAGATTTTGGAGGGCAAGCCTCAGGACCATTCCTTCTCCTATATTGCCGGTTCCTCCAAGAACAGCTATTTTCAGCTTTTCAGAATTCAATTTCAACAAGACCTCCAGTTTGCTATGTCTTCCCATAACATATGTCCAGAAGTTAATATATCTTCTGTCTTCAATCATATTCTTATAATACTTAATGTTATAAATGAATTATTTTAGTAAGTATTTTCTGTTTTTATTAGATTATCTAAACTTTAGTTCCTTTGCATGTGCTGTTTATCTTTCTAATTGTTTCTGATGTTCTAAAATATGTGGATAGAAATATTTATAATGTATATCGATATATGGTAAAATAAATTCACTCTGTTTAGGTATTGCTGCAGGAATTACTTCACATATACCTGTATCCTGTTCACATCCTTGATTTACTATATATTCAACATCAGGAGGTAGTGTGTTTGGGGGGTTACACCATGAGAGTATTGTACCTGTTAATGTTAGTCGCAGTCTTTACAGGTACCTTTTCTTATTTCAATTTTATGTCATGTGGGGAAGTTGGGCATCTCGAAGCTGAACAGGATACTTCCAGGTTATTATCTCCCGCTTTATTATTTTCCGGAATGTTTTTATCAGATTCAGAGGTAGTGCGCTTCCTTCCATCTCTTTCAAAACAGTTGGAAGGAGAATCAGGCCGAATCTGCAAAGAAGATGCAGAAGAATATCTGATTGCTTATGTCCAGCTTTTTCCCGGTACAGATGTAGGAGTACTGGATTCCTGGGTCAGGGTTGAAGAATGGGATGAAGACTCCAGTATTGCTGCAGTCCGCGTTAATCTGGAATCATTTGAAGAACTATCCTCTCTTAAAGGAGTACATTCCGTCCAGCCGGTCATCTCTCCTGTTATAAGAAAGGTGGGGCGGGAAGAAAAAGTAATTTTTTCCTCTTTTTCAGAAGAATTCTGGAAACCGAAGGGTGTAACAGGAGCCGGAATTAAAATAGGGTTAATTTCCGATGGGGTGGAAGACATATCTGAAGCTATGGCATCAGGAGTTCTTCCCGAGGACGTACACGTCCTTTCTTCAGGTAAAGGAAGAGAAGGGACTGTAATGCTCGAAATAGTCTCTGAGACATCTCCTGGTGCAGAACTGTACTTCCATAGTGCAGGCAGCAACAAGCTTGAGTTTAACAAAGCTATTGATGCCCTCATTGCCGAAGGCTGCCAGATTATATGCGATGACGTGGGCTGGCCTGACGAGCCGTTCTTTGAAGATGGAATTGTAGCTTCCCATATTAAAGAAGTAATCGAAAGCCAGGATATTCTCTATGTGAGCGCAGCAGGTAATGATGCAGGTCGCCATTATCAGGGTATGTTTTTTGACAATGGGTCAGGCTGGCATGATTTCAGTTCCGGGGCAAGCACTTATCAAAATATTCGTATGGATGTCCCTTCAGGTGAGGAAGTGACTGTGGTTCTCCAGTGGAACGATCCATGGAGTTGTTCCGTAAACGACTATGACCTCTACCTCTATGACTGCTGCAGCGGAAAAGAAATTGGTTCAAGTGAAAAGGTTCAGAGTGGCGCAGAAACTCCTCTTGAATATCTCAAATACGTCAACAGGGAAGAAGCTGCAAAAACAGTGGGTATATCTGTCAAAAAACATTCCGGAGAAGATAGGGTACTGGAAGTTTATATTTACCCTAACTCCTCTGTAAAAGTTCATCCTGACAATCTGGTGGAGGAGGACTCGGTCTTCGGGCACCCTGCTGTTCCGGGTGTTATCTGTGTTGGGGCTGTTGATTCAAAAGGTCAGGAAAACCAGAGTATAGCTCCCTACTCTTCCCGCGGGCCTGTAAGCATCTATTATCCGGAACAAGAACTCAGGAACAAGACTGACCTCAGCGGGCCCGGCAGAGTGAGAGTTTCCGGCTCAACAGGAACTGGCAGTTTCTTTATGGGCACAAGCGCTTCTGCTCCCTCTGTTGCAGGGATAGGCGCTCTTATCTGGAGCATGTACCCCGAAAAAAATGGCAGTGAAATTCGCGGGATCCTGTGTTCCTCAGCCGAAGATCTCGGAGAACCGGGTTACGACACTATCTTCGGGTATGGTTCAGTTAACGACCGTACAGTCCACCTTCTTGAAAATATCTCTCCCGGCGACAGTTTGTTATTGGAAAAATCCGGAGTTTCGCCTGTGGAAACAGAAGGAATCTTTATACTGAAACTCTCCATGCCTCTTGAACAGATCTACTCTCTGGCAAATTTACCTGCCAGAGCAGTTGTAAAGGGGTCCAGTTGATTGGGGATTAAGCAGGAAAGGGACTGCAGATGAGATACAGGCTCTGAGATCATGGGTTCTGAAATTACATATGAGATTCTATGCTGTGAGATTTTCATCCAGGTTTAACTCAAATCCTCTCAGGTTCACCCAAATTTTTACTCAAGTAGTAAAATCCCGATACATGCGGTTTTTTCAGGCTTGCAGAACTCAAGTACAAGCCCTGCTCCTTCCATTGCCTTCTGGACATTTATTCCGACAGCTTCAGGCGCAAAACGCCTCATTTCCGGCTTTAAGCATTTCTCAAGGTTGCAGACCTCACATTCGTTGCAGGAGCCGGGTCTCAAGAGATGTGCAAAGGTAAAGCCTTCCCTGAAAGCTTCCTGTTCAAGCTCGAACATTTTATGAAAAGAATCCTTTCGAATCCCTGACCAGGCTTCCAGGACATCCTTAATTCCTGATGTATCACATTCGTCTACAAGAAGAAATGCACTGCTGTATTCCTCTATTACCTTTCTGAACTCATCAATTGATATTATATGAGGAGGGCAGCTCAACCTTTTCCCATATCCTTTGCATCCGTAAGCGCACTTAAGAGCAATCCTGTTTTCAACCGGAATGTCTCCTGCCTTCAGAAAATAAGCTTTTAACCCTATCTCTGATGCCTTTTTTACAAGGTCCTCGAATTTCCCAAGCATGATAACCCCTTTTCAAAAACCTTATTTTTTATTTCATTCCTGTTTGTTTCACTTTTTCTTTCCTTTTAATTTGTTTTTTTGCTAATTATTTTTTCCATCTTAATTAAATAGCTAATGGGTGCAAGTTCTCGAAATCCATAAAGATAAAAGTATCTAAGGATGAGAGTATCTCTATATTTTCTCTCATATGGGGGAAATTTGCCCACTTTTTCGGAATTGGTCAATAGCTCACGGATACGACCACAAAATAGGATATACGTTATACGGATATTTTTTTATCTTCTTATATTATTTCTATGAATAAATAGCAACAACTTTGTACATCTTTATACTTTTGTTCCTTAGTTTTTATTTGATTCTTCTGACGGGTTACACTTCTATAATTGTGAGTAGATAAAGCTAGTACAGGGATTCCCATGATTAAAAAAGTGCCTTTGACCGAATTGAAAAACCGTATGAACTGCTTTAGAAAACAGATGAATATCTCAAACCCCCAATGGGAGACTGTCGTAATCTTCAGTAAAATAAACATCTACTACTTTACCGGTACGATGCAGGACGGAATGTTGATTATTCCGAAGAACGGAGAAGCAACACTCTGGGTCCGCCGCAGTTATGAAAGGGCTTTAGACGAATCATTATTCCCGAATATAGAACCCATGAAAAGCTTCCGTGATGCTGCAGAGGATGCGAGCAAGCTGCCTGACACGGTGTATCTGGAAACCGAAGTAGTTCCTCTGGCTTTATACCAGAGATTTCAAAAGTATTTCCCATTTAAATATGTTAAATCCGTTGATTCCCAGATTGCAGCTGTGAGGGCGGTAAAAAGTGAATATGAGCTGTCTCTTACAAGAGAATCCGGCAGGATTCATCAGCATGTGCTCGAAGACCTTGTGCCTGAGATGCTGAGGGAAGGGATGAGTGAAGCTGACTTGTCAATCGACATTTATTCTGCTCTTATAGAAAAAGGACATCACGGAGTCTCCCGTTTTGGCATGTTCGATACGGAAATGATCCTTGGGAATGTCTGTTTCGGAGACAGTTCCATCTATCCATGTTACTTTAACGGGCCCGGGGGGAAGCGCGGATTGTGCCCTGCAGTCCCTCTGCTCGGGAGTCGGGACCGAAAATTAAGGAAAGGCGACCTGGTCTTTGTAGATGTCGGCTGCGGGGTTGACGGCTACCATACGGATAAAACCACCACATACATGTTCGGTTCTTCTCTTCCGCAATATGCCGTCGATCTCCACAATAAGTGTGTGGATATACAGAACGAGGCTGCAACGATGTTAAAACCCGGAATCGCCCCCTCAGAAATCTATACAACAATAATTAATGGACTCGATATCGAATTCTTGAAAAACTTCATGGGTTTTGGCAACCGTAAAGTGAAATTCCTCGGGCATGCCGTCGGCCTGTTGATCGATGAAACCCCCGTAATTGCCGCCGGGTTTGATGAACCCCTGCAGGAAGGAATGGTATTCGCCCTTGAACCTAAAAAAGGAATTGAAAATGTAGGTATGGTCGGAATCGAAAACACCTTTGTAGTAACTTCTGAAGGTGGAGAATGCATTACGGGGGATAATCCAGGCTTGATTCCTGTATATTGATTTGTGAAATTCAAGAATCCAGCTTGAATACTATAAAAAAATGGTCTGCAGGTCCTGAGGAATATCTCCCTTTACCTGGAAACCTTTTTTCAATTAAAATGGTAATAAATACCTCCCCCAGCTTGTTTGGCGGCCCTCACCAAAAATCAAACAAAATCTTAATAAGAATATTTACAGGTTGTATCTGTTTAGATTTTTGATTATATTCTTGCCTTTTTTTAGGGCCAAAGGAACACGAAGAAAAGCCAGCGAGGGTTCACTTCACCCCCAACCTGAAAGGTAGGAGTATTCATGACCCTCCGCACTCCCTACATAATAAACAAGAATAATCCATCGTAGCTTTTTAGTTTCATAGGAATAAAGCTTTTCAGGACAGTTTGGGCACCACGAACACACAGATTCCATAAAGCAGTAGTAAAAGCACAAACTGAACAAAGATCACATCCAGATAGTAAGATTTGGACCTGATCCCACTCATCTGAGATTCTCCTCCAACCGGAGTTTTAGGCTTATTTTTCTCCTGGACGCCTCCGATTTGGTTCTTTATTCCATCACTCACATGGTTATTTCTTTCGATACGAGTATTTATTCCATCTTCCAAATCAATTTCCCCCACCCTTCGATTTTATTCTTTATTTCCGAGATTTTTGTATTCTTTTCTATGTTTTTTGATAGCCTTGTCTTCGATCCACTTGCCTGAGATTTTATCCCTGATACTCTGATACCCTGATATTCTGTTTTCAGTCTTTTGTTTTCCACATATTATGGAATTCTACTTTTTTTACCTGCTTTTCCAGGATTTTAGTCCTGATTTTTTCGAGCCCATTCCAGTTGATTTTTCGTAGTCTCAGTCATATAGGGACTATTGTTGGCACTATGAATTTGTAAACAATGTACAGAATCACCACAAACATAACATGCATAAAAACCAAATCCACCAACCAAGGTTTGACCCTGAACTTTGCCAGATTATCCACCCCCCGATGGAGTTCACCCCTAATTCAGATTGTATTCTCTATGGCAGTCTTCTGATCCGAAAGGTACTAATCCTCAGATCGTAGGTACGATGAACACGCAAAGAGCATACAGGACCAGCAAAAGCGCGGATTGCGTGAAAATAATATCCAGATGATAAGCCTTTGATATTATCTTCTCCAAATAATTTCTCCTCCCCCCACAGGTTAATGATAAATTAATATAGATTTACCTTTAATATTTTGAGGTATTTCATTAAAATTATTTATCCAGTTTTTATATATTGAATCATATTCTGTTTTAATAATTTCTCTCTAGATAGTCCTTAATGTTCCTGGTATAATTGAAAGTTTGGAAAGAAAAACGTAGTCAACAAAACTACAAACTACATATAATAACATCCAGATCACATCTAGATAATCTCATATAAACTCAATTCTTCCCAAATAAATTTCTCTAATTCCCCCTAATAACTTAATCAATTCACATCGTATATTAATTTAACTATGTAAATAATTTATCAAAAATGTGATCTATATATTTATTTAATCTGTATTTATATTCAAGTATATATTTTGATTTTTTCAAACGATACCAGAAAAGTGAATTTGGCAAGACTATGTAAAATGTTCTAAAATGTTCAGCTATGTAAAATGTTCTAAAATGTTCAGCTATGTAAAATGTTCTAAAATGTTTAGCTATGTAAAATGTTCTAAAATGTTTAGCTATGTAAAATGTTCTAAAATGTCCAGAATCCTTATTGTATGCCTGGTTTGGGATGAAAAAATGAGAAATGAAAACGAAATTAATTCAAGAGAATTAAAAACTCACTTATTAAAACTTGAAAACATAAGGTTTTTGTATTGAGTATATATGTGGAGCTTCAACTCTCTTTACAAATCTGTAAACACCTTTGACTGTCCAAAGTCACTGTATAAATCGATAAATATTAAACATAAAACATAAGTGTATATTTATATTAGCTAACTCACTAACCGTTCTTCGGGTAATTTTAATGGTAGATGAACGTGGTTCAAAAACAGGGACTACTAAAATGATGAATAAAACTCCCTCAATTATAGGGTCAAATGAAGATTCAGTTCCAAAATCCAGTGATTGGTGTAAACTAAAAAATCACTGAATTTCGAAATTGGTTCTAATTCTTTGAACATGTAATCAGGATTGAAGTCTATAGATGTCCAATATTGTGTTTAGTTGAAGTCTGAATTCTTCCCGCAAATTCAGTGTTTCAATCTAAATATGCAAATATCACTGGATTTTGGACCAGGGCTCAAATGAATATGAAATTATATAATTATCTGGGAAGATCAACGTAAGCAGACCCTGTGCTTTTACGCTTGCCTGTCTTGCAAAATCAAAAGAAATCTCTTCCCAGAACATTGAAATGGTCTCGGGTCTGAGATAGTCGGAAGTCAGTGTTGCGATGCGGGATCTCCGTGAGAACAACTGGAATTGAGTTCTGTTTTATGGAAAGGGACCAAAATATGAGATTAAAGCTCATCATAAACGAATAAACAATACTATCAGAATCAAGTCAATCGCGGTATACAACTATATCTCAAACCGAAACCCAGGCACAAGGGGCGGAAATCAAAAATGAGTCCTCAACAAGCAAATTCTTCCATGAAAAAGAGAGTTACAGATTTAATTGTTATACTTTCTGATGGACTGTACGAACGAGAAGAGGTCGTTGCAGTTTCTCTTCTTTCAACTCTTTCCGGGCAGTCAATTTTTTTATATGGATTGCCAGGCACAGCGAAAAGTCTAATTGCCCGTCGTTTATCAAAGGTGTTTAAAGATTCAACTCATTTTGAGTATTTAATGCAAAGATTTAGCACTCCTGAAGATGTTTTTGGACCTGTGAGTATTCAAGAACTAAAAAAGGATAATTACATTCGCAAAACAGAAGGCTACTTACCTACTGCTGACTTTGCTTTTCTTGATGAAATATGGAAAAGCAGTCCAGCTATTCTAAACACTCTGTTGACTATTATAAATGAGCGAATTTATCGTAATGGCGGAAAAGACGAAAAAGTCCCATTAAAAGCATTGATTGCTGCAAGTAATGAAACTCCACCGCCCAATCAAGGATTAGAAGCTCTCTATGACCGTTTTGTAATGCGAATAATAGTAAATCCTATGAAAGAACGAGAGAATTTTGAAAAACTACTTGAAGGGGATGCTGCTTCTACTGATGTTGAAATCCCGGATGGACTACAGTTTTCTCACGAGGAGGTTGAGCAACTTTCCAGTGAAATCGCTAAAGTAACTATTTCCAAAGAAGTATTTACCATCATAAATTCAATCAGAGTTTCACTTGATGAATTTAATAAAGATAATCCCAAAATTGCAGTTTATGTCTCTGATCGTAGGTGGCAGAAAATTGCACTCATTTTGAAAACATCTGCATTTTTATGTGACCGCACTGATGTAATACCCGTTGATACCCTTATATTACGACATTGTTTGTGGACACTTGAACAAAATAGAGAGCAAATTAATGAAATTATTGAAAAATGTGTGAAACAGTTTGGCTGCGCTAATAATGAGAGGTTAAATAGCTGGGAATTGGATCATAAGGATCTTGAAAAAGGTATATCTGATACATTCTTTTACACGGAAAATATTTATGACACCGAAAAAAAAGAAAATGTGCTAAATTATGGTGGGAATTCCGGTTATGACAACGATTCATTTGTCAAATGGTTTGATTCAACTCCACCCATAAAATTTACTAAGGGAACTCAAAAGGCTGTGGACTCAAGGATTAAAGATACTTTTGTTAAAGCTTGTGAAGATTCTTTGAGTTCACTTACGGAAATTATTAATGACACACAATATAATGTCGCTATTCAAAAAAAATTGAATGAAACCCCATTTGTACCTTCTGAAAAAAGAGAATTAGTTCTTGATGCATTCAATTCTTTTCTTAAAGATTTAGAAAACCACAAATTGAATGCTGAGCATTTGTTGAAAAAGGTGCAATCTTATGAAATCTCCAACTCATGAAATTGCTAAAACAGAGGAATTAGTCAATACTTTTCTTTCTGAAGATTTCCCTGATCTAAATAGCGGAGAACTTGATAAACAATTGAGTAAAAAAGTTAGTAATTGGGAGGAATCAACTCTCAGTTTTTTAGAAAACACAAACCCTTTTGAAAAACATCGGTCTAAATTGGTCTCTGCAAAATGGGATTTTAGGGCGCATGGTGGCTCTGAAAAGTCAATTCTAAGCGATTTAGAGGAATATAAGTCACTCCAGCCATCCGCAAATGTTCTGTTTTGGAAAGAAAAAACACTTGCTGTGGAAAAAAAGGTAGAGGAAAATAAGAAAGAGACAATTATAGAAAGCCTTAATTCGATTCGCAGGAATGAGCAAGAAGCTTGGAGAAAAGAGTATGAAAAACAATTACTTGAATGGCAACTCAAGGAAATCCAAAATCGCCGGGAACAATTGTTAAAAGAGTTAAAAGAATGGCTTGACCCTTTACAGCAAATGAAAGAGGTATTTGATGAGTTGGGTATTGAGCCTGGACTTTTGTGGGATTCAAGTGTCGGCAAATTAAGTAAGCAAGACATATCTTTTCTTAAACAATGGGCAGAGTATCTGAAAAATAATGAAAGCGTTCGTAATTTATGTGAACTAATGGGAAGATTACATAAAGAACAACAATCTCATCACACAGAGGTTATCAATTCAACCGTTCAATACTCTGTTATAAAACCAGATATATATTCCAATGAAGAGATTATTGGTATTAAGCTTGGTAGAGATTTAGAAAATGTTATACCACAGGAATTGGCTCTATTAAGTGACTCTGATATTGCATTGCTTTTTGACTTGAAATATGTTGAAAATCGACTGATGTGTTTTTCTAAACAAGGCGACAAAATAGAAATCGTTGAAGAAAATATTCTGAAAACCGTAAGCATTGTTGATGATGAAAAAATGGGGCCGATAATTATTTGTGTTGATACAAGTACATCTATGTCAGGTGCTCCAGAGAATATAGCTAAAGCATTAACTCTTAGTTTGTCATCTCGAGCGGTTTCTCAAAAGAGAAAATGTTATTTGATAAATTTCAGTACTTCAATAAAGACCCTTGATCTTACCCCACCGAAAGGCATTCATGATTTGATAAACTTTCTTAAAATGAGTTTTCATGGGGGTACCAATGTTGCACCAGCTTTACACGAGGGGGTACGGATGATGTCGGAAGCTGATTACAAAAAAGCGGATTTACTGGTTATTTCAGATTTTGTTCTCTATGGTTTATCTTCTGATATTGTTTCCCGGTGCAAAAAGCAAAAACAAGAGGATAATCGCTTTTTTTCATTGTCTGTCGGTAGTTTTGGCACTCAGCGGGTTGATAAAGATGTTTTTGATCAGAATTGGACATATAACCCTCTAAGTGGTGACATTTCAGAAATCAACAATGTAGTTGAATGGGTTACCCGGAAATGATGGAACCGGAAAATATTAAAAGTTCATTCGAAAGGGAATTAATGACAACTTAAACATAATGATAACTTAAACATAATGACAACTTAAACATAATGACAACTTAAACATAATTATTTTTTAATTGATCGATTTGGTCGTATATATGATGAATCAAAACTTCAAATTTATTAATTTCTAATAGATAATTTTCATATGTATGGAGTTTGATTTTTTGTTCTTGGGTAGTGACATTGCCCCTGTATTCTTCTATGAGAGGAGTTATTTTCGTTTTTGCAATGTCTAATTCAGTCGCAAAACCATTCCTTATCTGGATAGCAAAAGCATCTAGCAGGTTTTTTTCCATAAGCAGGTATGTCTTGCGGGATCCGGGCTTATGTATTCTTTTTATACCCCAAAAATGTTCTATATTTTTTATCTTAAGGCTGATAGAAGCAAGGCTATACCCGGTTCTCTCTGCCAGTTCCTCCATACTTATCTCATTGGGCTCAAAATTAAGTATCGATAGAATTTGTGCAGTGGAATTATCAACTCCATAGTTTTTAAAGATCTCATGACCAATGTCAATTATTTTTTTTTCAATATCAGGCATTTTTCTCCTCTATGAATCTGAATGTTTTTTTAATATATTGGGATTATGTGCATCAGGCAGATACCAGTTTTAAGCCACCGATACCAACAGCAATTAGTCCAATGAAAAAGATTCTGGACAAATTCATTGATTCGTTGAAAAGGATTATTCCCATTAAGGTTGTTCCAATGATTCCAATACCTGTCCAGACTGCATAGGCTGTTCCAACGGGCAATGTTCTCAAAGCTCTCTCCAATAAATACATGCTCAAAATTAAAGTAATTACTGTAAACATCATTGGATAAAACTTGGTTAATCCATCACTATATTTCAGCCCAACTGCCCATCCAGTTTCAAATATTCCTGCAATTAATAAGTATATCCATTCCATATATATCATATTTTTAGTGTTTTTAATAAATATTAAAAGCTAAATGTGTCTAAGTTTTATTTATATTTATAGGAAGAAGTGTAAAATCCATCAAATCTTAATTTCATGGGATATAAGCGTTAACTTCCTCACCATTTTTTATATTTGTTGCCTTCATATGTACCATCGTCTATTTTTTCCTGAAAGTTTGGTATGAAATATTATGTTTGGACTATATGTAAACCTGACAACTATACACAATTATGGGGCATTATTTAACAATCGCTATCTTTAGATCCCATCATAAATTAAATGTCGACCTGCCGAAAGCAGGTGCTAAGACATAATTTCTTTTTTATCTGGGTCTTCGAGTAAAAAAAGAAAATTCCAGGGTATATTCGGGGCCCTTTCATTAACCTTTCTTAAGATTTTCATTAACCTTTTTTAAGACTTTCAAAAGCCAATCGCCCTTTCTGCCGGGATCATAGCCATTGGCACCTGACCTACAAGGCGGGCTACTATCCTGCAGCGGGAAAGGAGATGTTTTTCTTTCCTGATGTCCTCAAGGCGGTCGAAGATGTGACTGTTTTCAGGGCTTTCGGGAATATTTTTCCGAATTATTGTTTCGAGAACTTCCATTTTTTGCATGAGGACTTTTTTGTCGGCTGAGGTTTCGAAAGTCCAGTCCCGGACTTCGCGGCTGATGGCAGAGGTGATTTCTTCGGAGGAAGTGCCTTTTACCAGAAAGCAGGCAAAGCGGGCTTTTGCCCTGATTTCCTCAAGGGTGTCTTTCATCCTCTGTTCCGATACCTTTTGCTTTAGGGCAGGATGTCCTTTTTGCTCTAATTTCTTTGAAAGGATGACTTCTTCTTCAGCCCGTTCGAAAAGGGCGAAGGAATCCTCAAAGATCCGGAGAGAAGACTCAAGAAGCTTCTTCTCGGAAGCAAGGTCATTTGAACCGGGTTTGGCAGCGTCCTGAATAATTTTTTCAAACTTCCTAAATGTCCTGGAGAGGGCGTCGATTTCGTCTGCATCTCCCATTTCACAGATCATGGCTGAAAAGTACTTCTCGGACTCTTCCCTGCCGGTCTCGGAAGATTCAGCAGACAGAACGTTTAGGAATTTTTCGTAGAAGTTCAGGTAGAAGCCTGGAAGGGGGTGGTAGGAAGCTGTTTCGGCTGAATTTCTGAACTCCAGAACGGCTTCTTTAAGTCCACGCATGTATTCTGCTTCTGATTTTGCCTTTGCCGCATTATGGAGGGAGGCAATCCCGAGGGAGTGGAAAGCATACTTCCGCACGTAAGCGCACTCTGAACCTTTTAGTTTTTTTAGGCTTTCCAGGGCTTGATAAGGGTCGGGATGCACCGCATAGGCAGACTCAAAGGCCCGGGCAGCTGCTCTCTGGATAGAACTGTCCCTGTGGTTTGTAAGGGACAGGAGATCAGCCCAGGCTTTGTTTTTGTCCGGGACCAGCGGGAAAGAAGGGGCAAAAGCCTTTGCGGCTCCTTTCCTTACATCTTTATCCCAGTGGGATGAAAGCTGCACAAGTTGGCCCCAGGCATTCTGTTTATCCTCTGCGAAGGGGAAGGCTAGAGCTAGCAGGTTCGATGCACTTTTCCGGAGGTAATTGTCCGGTCCTGAACAGAGATCGGAAAGGTTGTTAAAAATACTCGTTTTATCTTTCACCAGGGGGAGAACCATGGAGAGAAGGTCGGCAGCATCCTTGCGGACAGGAGATTCCTGGTCGACACCCATCCGCAAAACCTCCTCCCAGACGCCTGTCATTATTTCTTGTCCCAGGCCTGCTTTTATGTCCTGTTCTGAACCTATTTCTATGTCCTTCTCTGAGCCTTTATTCATACCTCTATTTTGGTCCCCTATTCGGGAAAAGAGAGAGCGGAGGGACACAGATGCCCCCTTCCGAATTATGGGGTCGGGATGTGCGGAAAGGTTTAGCAGTTTTCCACATGTCCATTTCTTTTCCGGCAGGTGCGGGAAAACTGATGAAATTGAGTCTGCAGCATCCATTCGGACATAACTGTTCACATCGATTGCCAATTTCAAAAGTTCGATAAAAAGCTGTTTTCCCGGGTTTCCCGGGCCTTTTGCATTTCCTTCCTTGAAGACATAAGCGAGGGAATAAGCTACACTTCTGCGGGCAAAAGCAGGCTTTCTTGTAATTTTCGAGATTTCTTCAGAAGCTTCCTCTTCGAAAGCAAGGTAAGGGTAGGCAGAGGCGAGGGCATGCATTGCCCGCATGATCACGTAACTATGGCTTTCGGCTTTCAGGTGGAGGAGGTCTTCCCATGCTTTTTTCTTGTCGGAGACTTGCGGAAAAGCCTGGACAAGGGTGTCGGCAGCTCGTCCCCGTACATAGCTGACTTTACTTCCCGCAAGTTCGGTAAGGTCTTTCCAGGCACTGTCTTTATCCTCAAGGTGCGGGAATAATGGAGCAATGGAGTCCACTGCCCTGTCCCTCACATGACCATCTGTGGCTCTACTGAGCTTTAGAAGGGTAGACCAGGCTCTATTCCTGTCGGGAAAGTGAGGAAAAACTAGAAACATGGTATCTGCCGCACGCCGCCGGAGAGTCCCCTTTTCAGAGGCAATCAACCCTAAAAGGTCCTGCCATTCCGTTTCTTTATTTCGAGAACGGATAAAAGCGGAAGCAAGGGCTTCAAAAGATTCTTTTTGGAGAGGTTCTCTCTCTTCCAGAGCAAGCTTTAAGAGCTCTTTCCAGGCTTTATCCTGGTCTTCAACGTGTGAAAATACCATCCCGAGAGTTCGGGTAGCCTCAACCCTGGTGTTCATGTCTGCAGACTCCCTCAGTTCAAGCAGGTCTTTCCATGCCTGTATTTTATCAGGGACCAGAGGAAAAACCGATTTGAGACCGGAAAAAGCATATTCCTTTACAGAATCGGTTCCGGAACTCGCAAGTTTCAGAAAATCGGTCCAGACCATCTGTTCCCCGGGGATAAGGATATAAGAGGATGTAAGAGCATGCATCGCCGCATTACGTACCCCCGGAGCCTGGCTGGCCGCGAGGCCTGCAAGTTTCGTCCAGAGCTTTTTCCTGTCCGGCACATGAGGATAAACCAATTCAAGAGTTTTGACTGCAGTTTCCTTTACAAGGTTGTCTTTATCAGAGGAGAGTCTGAGCATATCATCGAAAGCCTGCTCCCTATCAGGGAGAAATTCAAAATTAGTACTCAACTGTTTCAGGGCATCGATTTTTTCTTCCATAAAGGGATTTAGAGTTCTGTCGTGTAGGGTTTCTTGGTCAATCACGTTTTCTCATCCCGTTTCTGGTACTAACCATCGTTTTTATGATTTACAGGTATCAACAATCGGTCTGAATATCGGTTTCGATTATCGGTCCGACTACTGGTTTTTGTTGCCTATTCAGTTCAGTCGAATACCCCGCTAGCTTGTTATGGGGATGAATGCTTCCCTGGTAATCGTTAATGATAATACGATTTATCAGTTCCATTTTTCGTTTGTTAATTTCTGCTCGAACTGAATGGTTTAGGGTTGTGATCTCCTTTTAGGGAATTTGGAGCGGTGGCGCGAACACACTGGTGCATCGATTCCATATATTCTCATAAACCACAGAAAAAAAATCATAAATGAATACAGACGGCTTCAATCCTTTTTTGTCCGTGCACGTATGTGGTTCTTTTAAGTGGAATTCATTGAACAGCGTTGATTTCAAATTCCAATTTTATGCCAGTAATTTGGAATCGAAGTACCAGGTTGCTTGCGGCGGGGTGCGCCAGCAAAACTTTAACTAAAAGTGATGGTGTTTCTTTATAAATATTCTGATTTTTATTTAATATTTAGAACGTCATACAGTTATTCTCAATTTTCAGCCCACCCCTTCTCTAGCTATTCTTTTTTAGAAGTAGCTTAAATTTATTTTTCCAGGATGCAGGCATAATTACTGAAAATTAGGACAATAAAGCCTATAATGCAGGATATTCGGTTCTGGTAAAGGAGGGACACCATGGAGCATGTCGTTTTGGCATGTTTGACACTGAGATGAGAATGGTGGGAATTGAAAATACCTTCATAGTAACTGCAAAAGGCGGAGAGTGTATTATAGGGAACAATCCGGGCTTGATTCCTGTATTTTGATTGACGAAAATCCCGGGCAAACCTATCTTCTAATTGAATTAAGTTTTAGGGAGAGGTTGTATTAGAGGTGAGTAGAAATAATTCGAACAATTCTTCAACCCTCTGCCCAATGGTAAGAGTCCGTGGCTATTCACCTGAGAAAGATCTTTTTATTAAGATTAAGAGCTTAAAATAAGTACCTCCGTCTAGCTGAAAATTCTCTGAATTTCATCTATCGTTATGAATTCAAATCTAGCCAGGATTGTAACGTAGACCTGGCAGCGACTTCCATCATCGAGTACACGCATAAAATGTATTAAGGGCATTACATCTATTCAGGTTCAGGCGTGAAAGGATGCGATAATATGATCAAAAAAAAGGAAGACTCAGGCAAAGAGGAAAAGCTGCATTCTGCAGAAGAAGCCTCCATTAGTGAACAGCTTGCTCCGGATGCAGACTCGAATCAAATCCCAAAAGAAGATTTTCCCATCGTGGGCATTGGCGCATCAGCTGGTGGATTGGCTGCATTTGAAGCCTTTTTTTCAGCTATGCCCAACGACACCAGTCTCGGTATGGCATTTATCCTGGTGCAGCACCTGGACCCTAACCACAAGAGCCTCCTCGCCGACCTGATCGGACGCTATACACGGATGTTGGTTTACGAGATTAAGGACGGGATGATTGTCCAGCCTGACTGCGTCTACGTCATCCCGCCTAACCACGACATGATTTTTCAGGATGGTAAATTGCAGTTGCTGGAACCGTCTGAGCCTCGCGGCCATCGCCTGCCGATTGATATATTCTTTCGTTCCCTGGCTCAGAGCAAGCAAGAGCTGGCAATTGGCATCGTACTCTCGGGTACCGGCAGCGACGGCGCACTGGGAGTGCGGGCGATCAAGGCAGAGGGCGGTATGGTGATGACACAGACCCCCGAATCCAGTGAGTACGACGGCATGCCGCGCGGCGCCATTGCCACAGGTCTGGTAGACTACCCCCTGCCACCGGCTGAGATGCCTGCTCAGCTCATTGCCTATGTCACCCAGGCATTTGGAAAAAGACCCCATTTGATTCCCAGGATCGAAGGCGCGATGAAAAATATATTCAGCCTGCTGCGCACCCAGACCGGCCACGATTTTTCCCATTATAAGCAGAACACCATCAACCGCCGCATTGAGCGGCGCATGGCTGTCCAGAATATCCAGAGTGTGAACGAGTATGTGAGTTATTTAGAGCAAAAACCTGCCGAAGTGGAGGCGCTCTTTTCCGACCTTCTAATCGGCGTTACAAGTTTCTTCCGCAACCCCACAGCATTTGAGACACTCCAAAAAAAACTAATCCCGGAAATCTTCGCCAACAAACGCACTGACTCAGTGATACGGATCTGGGTGGCCGGCTGCTCCACAGGTGAGGAGGCTTATTCCATCGGTATCCTGCTCCAGGAGCAGATGGAGATGTTGAAAAAAAATTTCAAGGTACAAATCTTCGCAACCGATATTGACAGCCGGGCTATCGGAGAGGCTCGCAGCGGCGTCTATCCCGCCAGCATCTCCATTGATATCTCCCCGGAAAGGCTGGACCGCTTCTTTACCCAGGATTCAGACGGCAATTTTCGCATCCGGAAAAATATCCGTGACATGGTAGTTTTTTCCGAACAGGACATTATCAAAGACCCGCCATTCTCCAAACTTGACATGCTCAGTTGTCGCAACGTGCTAATCTACATGGACAGGGAACTGCAGAAAAAGCTCATTCCCCTCTTCCACTACGCATTGAACCCGGGAGGATTTCTTTTCCTTGGCCCCTCCGAGACCCTGGGTGAGTTCGATAACCTTTTTGATACGCTGGACCGCAAGTCGAAGATCTATCTCAAAAAGTATGTTGACAGTGGACACCCTCCCTTGGGGATATTTAACTCTCCTGGACTGGAAAGAAGGAGGAGGGAGAAAAAAAGACTGTCTGACAAGGCTCTTATCGAAAGCAAACCTCAAATGCGCGAACTGACCGAACAGACGATTCTGCAAAATTACGGCCCGGCCAGTGTGCTCGTCAACCAGCAAGGCGACATCTTCTATCTTCATGGTCGGACCGGCATGTACCTGGAACCGGCTCCGGGTGAGGCTGGTATGAACATCCTGAAGATGGCTCGCGAAGGATTGCGGCAGGAGTTGGCTACGAGCCTGTACAAAGCCATAGTCAATAAAGAACCGGTATTTCACCCCGGGCTGCGGGTCAAAACCAACGGTGACTTCGCAACAGTCAATCTGGTGTTACGACCTGTGGCTGCAGACCCTGGTGCCGCCGCCGAGTCAAATCTGTTCTTGGTCACCTTTGAGGAACCGCCGGAGGGGGAGCAGAGCAAAGCCGGAAAGGAAACTGCCATAGATCCAGGTGAAGGAGCCTTTGAGAACGCAATGGAAGATGAAGCTCGCATCCTGGAGCTGAAGCGGGAACTACAGATTAAGGAAGAACATCTCAAAGCTTCCAATGAAGAACTGGAGACTTCCAATGAAGAACTCAAATCCTCCAACGAAGAGATGCAGTCAATCAACGAGGAACTGCAATCTACCAACGAAGAACTGGAGACCTCCAAGGAGGAACTGCAGTCCGTAAACGAGGAATTGGCTACGGTTAATACCGAACTGCAGAACAAGGTGACTGATCTGTCTCAGGCAGTTAACGACATGAACAACCTTTTGAGCGGCACGGGTATAGGTACTATTTTTGTGGATCACCAGCTGCGCATCCTGCGTTTTACTCCTGTCGTTACACGGATCATCAATCTGATCCCGACTGATGTGGGACGGCCTGTTGGGCATATCGTCTCGAACCTGTTGGGTTATGACCGTCTTGTAGTAGATATTAAGGAAGTGCTAGACAGCCTTATACCCAAAGATATTGAAGTCCAGACCCAGGATGGCTTGTGGTACCTGCTGCGCATCCGGCCCTATCGCACTCTCGAAAACGTTATCAAGGGAGCTGTGATCACCTTTACAGATATTTCCGAGATGAGGCAGGCAAGGGATCTCCTGAAGGAATCCGAGGTCATGCGCCGCCTTGCCGTGGTAGTGCACGACGCGAGTGATGCTATAACGTTGCAGGATATGGAGGGCCACATTCTGGCCTGGAATCCGATGGCTGAGAAGATGTACGGCTGGAGTGAAGCCGAGGCACTGAAGATGAACATTAGCAGCCTGGTTCCGGCGAGCCGAAAAGAAGGAGAGTTGGATACACTGAAGAAGCTTAGCCACTCTGAAAGTATAGAACCTTACCGCACCCAGCGGCTCACCAAAGATGGCCGGATAATAGAAGTGGGGCTGACCGTCACTTCACTGGAGAATGATGCCGGTGAGGTATATGCTATTGCAACTACGGAGAGGGAGATCAAATCAGGAAACATGGAGAAGAGAAAAAAGGAATAAAAAAGGGATCTGTTCGGACCGTTGTCTGACTTTCGCAAGAGGATGGGGGAGATAGTCCGAATAAAAACTACTCAGATATCGGAAAATCTGGATTCGTTCTTGTTGAATATGAAGTGAATTTTGAGTTTTGGAATCGGCCCATTAATATTAGGACTTACGCACTTGAAATGAAAAGGCATGCACATGAGGACTCGTCAACATTATTTAAGTTTATACAGTTAAGTCTTTTTTGCTCGTGGTATTAAATTCAACTGCGTAAGTCCTAAATATTTTATGCATGAAATGTTATATTTGAAGAGGAGCTAACTTACGATTACGTACGTTTTAAAAACAAATATATGCACCTTGTTCAATTTATGAAGTGTTGATTTTTTTTTTCTGCGAGACTTATAGCATGCGAAACAGGACTGTTGGGTGAGTCTTGATTAAACCTGAAAGAACGAGCAAACCACGTGTTTGAGAACAAGTAGTGATATTCTTACGCTAACGGTTTTCAGGAATTAATTTCCTATACCAGAATAGTCAGAGAAGAGGCAAAATGAGAAAAAACCTGAGAAAATCTGGTATTGATATTATTGGGGATATACCCTGGGGGACACATTTCTGCCAGTTCTACCAGACAAAAGAAGATTTGGTGGACATACTGGTCCCCTATTTCAAGGTCGGGCTGGAAAATAACGAATTTTGTATGTGGATAGTATCACGACTCTCTGAAGTAGAAGAGGCAAAAGAATATCTTAAGAGAGCTGTTCCTGATTTTGATGTTTATCTGGAGCAAGGGCAAATAGAACTCATTCCCTCCGCGCAGTGGTATTTAAATGGAAGTATTTTTGATTCGGAGAGGGTATTAAATGGATGGGTTGAAAAACTTAACAAGGCTCTGAATAATGGTTACGATGGATTGAGGTTGGGAAATTCTTTCCGGCTGGGAAAAAAATATTGGAGTGATTTGGCTGATTATGAGAAACAGGCAAATGATGTTATTGATAATTACCAGTTGATTGCCCTTTGTACTTATCCTCTCGCCGGGTGCAATGCAACTGAGATAATCGATGTGGTTATCAACCATCAATTTGCTCTGGTCAAAAGAGAAGGAAAATGGGAACAGATAAAAAGCACAAGGCACAGGAAAGCAGAAGAAAAAATTCAGAATCTGGCGAATATTGTGGAATATTCAAACGATGCTATTATAACCAAATCCCTTGATGGTATCATTACCAGCTGGAATAAAGGGGCAGAGCAAATTTATGGTTATCTGGCTGGAGAAGTTCTGGGAAAGCCCATATCCATTCTAGAGCCATCCATATTAGTTGGGGAAACAGAAGAATTGGCTGAACTGGTTAAACAGGGAGATAAAATCCACAATTATGAGACTTTACGGTTAAGAAAGGATGGTAAGATAATAGATGTCTCATTAACTTTTTCTCCGGTTTTTAATGCATCCGAAAAGCTGACCGGGATCTCAACTATTGCTAGAGATATAACCAGAAGTAAAAAAGCAGAAGAAAAACTTCGGAACAGTGAAGACAGGTACAGGATTGTCACAGAGCAGACAGGACTGGTGATATACGACTATGATTTAAGAACAGATGAGAGCAACTGGGCAGGTGCCATAGAGGAAGTTACGGGATATAGTTTTGAAGAATTACAGCAGTTGGGCAAAAACTTCTGGATCAGGAATATTTACCACTCAGATACGAATCATGCGGACGAAATATTTTCGAATTTGAGAATGACCGGAGGTAGATTTAATGAAGAATTAAGGCTGAGAAGAAAAGACGGAACTTGCATTTCTATCGAAAACTCCGGGGTCTGCCTTATGGATCATGAAGGTCAGCCTTATGGGGCTATCGGAGTACTGAAAGATATTTCAGAGAAAAAACTTGCCAGTAAAATTCTTCAAGAAAATGAGGAAAGATACTGTATAGCAACTGAACAGACAGGACAGATTATATTCGATTTCGATCTTGAAACAGGTGAATTCAAATTGGCAGGAGCCATCCGGGAAGTAACGGGGTACGATCCGGAAGAGTTAGAGAATTTAGGTAAATCGGGCTTGATAGAATATGTGCATCCTGAAGACAGGCTGGTACTGTTTGAAAACCTGAAAAAGTCCTTTGAGAAAATGAATAAAATTCAGGTAGAATTCAGGTTCAGAAATAAAGATGGGAACTACATCTATGCCGAAAAATGTGGAGTCTGGCTAAAAAATGACGAAGGAAAGGTATACAGAGCTATAGGAGTAATTAAAAATATTACAGAATGGAAACTTGCAATAGAAAAGGTTGAAGCGAGTGAGATGAAATACCTCTCTTTCATTCAGAATTTCCATGGGATTGCTTTCCAGTTTGATGAAAACTTTGTTACTATATTCATGCATGGCGCTGTTGAGGAGATCACCGGATATAGTGAAAAGGAGTTTATGTCCTGGATTAAGTGGAAAGACATAATCCATCCGGATGACCTGGCTTTCGTTCTCAAAGAAGAGGAAACGATTAGAAACTCTCCATCCGACAGCTACAAAGAAATCGAATTTCGTATAAAGCATAGGGACGGAAGAATCAGATGGGTTCGTGAAGTTTACCAGAGAGTTCAGAGAAAGGACGGAAAGCTGGAATTCTACCAGGGTGCTATTTATGATGTGACCGAAAGAAAAGAGACAGAAAAGTTCCTTGCAAATCTCGAAACTGCCCGTAAAAAAGAAATCCACCATCGGATCAAGAATAACCTGCAGGTAATCTCCTCCCTTCTTGACCTTCAGGCTGAAAAATTCAACAACAAAGAATGTATTAAGGATTCAGAGATCCTTGAAGCCTTCAGGGAAAGTCAGGACAGAGTAATATCCATGGCTCTTATCCACGAGGAACTGTACAAAGGTGGAGGGCTCGATACACTGAACTTTTCGTTGTATGTTGAGAAACTCACTAAGAATCTTTTTCAGACATACAGGCTTGGAAATGCCGATACCAGATTGGATATGGATCTAGAAGAAAACATCTTTTTTGACATGGATACTGCAGTTCCATTAGGTATAATTACCAATGAACTCATTTCAAACTCTCTCAAATACGCATTTTCTGACAGAGATAATGGGAGAATTAAAATCAAACTTTGTAGAGAAGAATCCCGGAAAAGTGAAGACAATAGAGCGGGAAACAATAATGAGGACTTAAAGGGCACCAATTTTATTCTGACAGTATTGGATAATGGGATAGGTATGCCTGAAACTTTCAATCTGGAAAATCTCGACAATCTTGGCATGCAACTGGTAACCACCCTTGTAGACCAGTTAGAAGGCGAGATTGAACTGAAAAGAGACAATGGGACGGAATTCACTATAAGGTTTACAGTAGTGGAAAAGAATTAAGGGTAATAACTATTTCAGGAGTCGTTCCTGTAGTGAACAGGTTGTCCTGTTGACCTGTTTTCTTTATTAATCCTATATCCAGCAGGTAGCTTGTTTTTTTCACAACATTTTTACTGATTACGTTTTTGTTGGAAAACACATTATCTCCGATACAAAACATCTTACCTTCGGCAGGTCGACATATAATTTTTGATAATTTTTGCTGATGGCGATTTTGAAATGATACTCCGTAATTGTGTGTAGTTGTTAGGTTTACATATGACCAATTATTAATCTATCATACTAAACTTTAATGAAAAAATGGTTCAGTGCTTATATAGGTCGTGAGAGTTGGGTCACACGTTAACCAGCTTTAAACCTAATAAATAGTGATCTAATGTTCTAAAACGGTATCGGAAAAAATATTCTAATTTCTAATGTCGACCTGCCGAAAGTAAGAAACATTATTGCAAAAATGGTTCCTTGTTTATATATGTCGTGAAATTCGGGGCATATGTTACCCAGCTTTAAACAACATACAGATTATGTAATTTCAGTACTTCACCAACTCGTAAGCAGTGATTCTAATATCGATTTTCCGACATAATGCCAAAATTATACATATCTGGATTATTTTATTCACAACCTATGGCTAAGACAAAACACAAATCACAAAATATTGATGTTTGTACTTTGGATGGAGCCAAATGTATAAACCCCGTTGTAAAATTGCTTGTTAAACATGTTCCAATGTTTATCAGATCAAGCCAAACCCCTAATCAATTTTTCAAGGTCCTAACGTCACTGGCTATCCAAAAGTTATCCATTCACTCAATTCAACGTCCAGGTTCAAACATACACAGCGAAAACTCGTTACATCATAATCTGAAAAAAATCGACCTAGAGCAGTTAGAAACAGTAAATCACCTTATGTTTGCTGAACAAGTTAAACCTTTCATAATACCTGGCAAAAAGTATGCATTTGCTATTGATCTTACAGATGATCCTTACTATGGGGAAAAGAATGGAGATTATGTTGTTGGTGGAAAAAGAAAAGCATCAACTAACCGCTTTTTCTCATACGCAACGTGTTATCTAATTGATGGGAATAGGAAGTTTACAATTGGAGTTATTCCAAAAAAAAGAAAATGTTAATGATTGATTTCGTAACTAAAATCACAGAAATTATTTATGAACTTGGGGTCAAAGTAAAAGTTCTGTGTATTGATCGCGAATTCTACACACATGCAGTGATGGGATATCTCCAGTCACAGTACTTCACCAACTGGATCAGAAAATCATCTATCCCCATTACGATTTCAAACATTTTAACTGAAAAGTATTTTGAAATCGGGATGAAGCTAAATGATTTCTCGATCCAGTTGGTGAAGTACTGATTTAAGTAGAACGCGATTGTTTTTACCATATCTCTCTTTAAGGACTATATTTCCTTGATTTTTAATTCCATAATCAATGCAGTCTTTGTTCCAGCAAAAAAATTGTGAAAAATCGATTTCAGAAGTGATTAAGATCCCCCAAATAATAATATATTTAAAAATATATAAAATCAAGTCAATGATTTAAGGACACGACCTTGAATTGTTCTAACACAATATATTCTTTTATCTTCTGTCAGGTATGTATGTTGATATCACTTTTGCCAATTTTATGGTTTAGTGAAGAAAGAATGTTCAGATTATTTGCTAAAAGTGAGGTCAAATTCCTGACGCCAATTAGGACTCTGAGCCTTCATTATTTCGATGAAAAAGCTGATCTTTTGAGTGAATGTTAATCAGACTGATGAATATTCGTCGTCGTAATTAATGTATAGGAGAAGGTTAATAGAGATTTTTGGATGTGAAGTTCAAACGAACTTTCCAGAGTGGATTTGAACTTCACATTGCCCGGAGGCAAAGAAATGTTAGCTTTGAGAGTACTTAAGGCTTACCTGATTTGCCTCTGGAGTAAAGAAATGAGGCAAAAGTAAATGATAACGATGAAGAAATTTAGAATCGGTGCATTATTTGCGGCAATGTTGCTGGTAAGCATGGCATTTATGCCGGCCGTAATGGCACAGCCAGAGAAAGAATCAGCAGATGAATTCGAAACGATCGTTGATATCAATGGTCAAATAACACCAAAATCAGTAGTTGGAGATCTGGGTGAAGAGATTTGTGATGGGCTGATTGCAGTACTTTGGTTGCTGGATGAGGTTATCGATGACGATAGAATTGCCCAAGCTCAAGATATACTGTCTAAAGGTGCTAATGCATTCAGAAATAATGATATCGCAAGGGGAATGGATTATTTAGATTATGCCCTATCCATCATATGGAACATCTTATATGATTGGATTTCTCAGATTCCCAGCTGGCTGTATAATGAACTGGTCGACTTACTAAATGACGCGCAGGACTTTATTAATCAATATTCTTAAGTCTATATCTTGCTGGGTTTTGACACCAGCATTTTTATTTTTTGGGATATGAAATCATGAAAACCGAGAATTCGTTGTTTACAGGAATACTTATTGGGCTTGTATTATTCGAATTTTTTGATGTTTTAGCTTTTGATCCAATCTATGGTGGGATTATAGGTGCGATTATTGTTGGTATATTTAGTGGCAAAATTATAGGCAAAGGCTCGGTAAAATATGCTTTTTTTTCAATATTTACTTACAACCTGATCGCCTGGGTTTTAACGTTTTTGTTTACCTCCGATGGAAAGCTTGTATTTCTATCTGATGGCCCGGCTGTGTCTGTTTTTATCGGATCTTTGCTTGTACTGGTATTTTTCTATTCAATAATCGGCTCCTTCGGGGCATTTGTTACCTGCAACCTAAGCAGGAATGAACAGGGTTGAGGATTTATGAATTTCTCGGAAATACGGATTATTTGGGAAGATGAAATATTGAGGGGGTCAAAAAGTCGGTACGTATGGCTTTTTGGTGGGATATTTACCTTTCTTTGTTTCTTGGCAATGCACTACAGTACTTACATATCCTTTTTATTTCCAAACTCCGGGCGTGTCCCGTATACTTTGGTTTCATATCTGGTGATATTGTTTATCGGGCCTTTTATGATTATGGCAACATCTTTCGATATCGTATGCAGTGAAATTGAAACCGGGTCGATAAGATACATTATTTCCAAAGTTCACAGATCATCGCTGATCATTGGAAAATTTTTATTTCTGTTTCTGGTATCTGTCTCCATTTCCTTTGGAATTGCACTTATGAGCCAGATCTACCAATATTCAGCAGGTGATGCCTTTCAGTTCGGAAAAATCTTTTTGCTCTGGATCTTCTCAAGCCTTTATCTGGGGTGCTTCATAAGTATTTTTATATTCATTTCAACGCTGTCTACAAACAACAAAATTTCATTTGCAATGTCTGCAGTCTTTCTTGGGATTTTAATATTTTTCTTTTTACAGGGGAGTGAGAGTTATCTAAAATATATTACCCCCTATTTTTACGGAATTATAAATTTGGAGTTCTTAAAAGACTTTCAGGTTGAAACTGGATATCTAAGGGTTTTTGAAAGCCTGCTTTCAATGTTCTTGTACATATCAGTCTTTCTATCTATAAGTTTGATAGCCATTAAAAGGAGGGATTTGTAATTTATGGCTATTTCTGCCAAAAACCTGTACAAAAAATACGGCTCTCACTTTGTTCTGGAAAATCTTTCCCTGAATGTGGAAACGGGGAGTATCTACGGCTTTTTAGGCCAGAATGGTGCAGGGAAAACAACTACAATAAAATTATTATCCGGGCTTTCAATACCTACGGAGGGGCGGATTTTTGTTGACGATATGGACCTATCTTGCGAATCAGGAAAGATAAAACAGATTCTGGGCCTGGTTCCCCAGGATTCCGGGTTTTACGATGAACGTACCGCCTTAAGCCACATGGTTTATTATGGCAGATTAAAAGGCCTGAGTAAAAAAGAAAGCCTAGAGCAATCCTGGGTTTTATTAGACCGGGTCGGGCTTGGAAATGAAATGTCCAAAAAAGTGAGCTATTTTTCCCATGGTATGAAAACACGGCTAGGGATTGCTCAAGCTCTTTTGAATAATCCGAAAATACTGATTCTCGATGAACCCACAAATGGCCTTGACCCTGTTGGGATCCGTCAAATCCGTCAAATTCTTCGTGAGTGCAATAAAAAAGGAATCACGATATTTCTTTCATCCCATAACCTTCTGGAAATACAGGAGATTTGTACTCATGTAGGAATTTTGGATAAAGGCAAACTTATCGCAGAAAGCCCAATGGAAAAAATCCGTCACCTTGAGTCAAATGGGGTAATTACGGTTGGTGTCTACAATCTTTCTTCTGAGATGATTTCTTTAATTGAGAATCTGGAGTTTGTTGTAAAAACCGAATTGAAAGCTGAACATACTCTGGACATTTTTGTAAATTCCAGAGCAGATGTCAAACCGGAAATTAACAGGTTAATTGTTGAGACCGGAGGCCAGGTTTTCAAACTTATAGAAAATTCTTTCTCATTGGAAGACGCCTATTTTGAAGCTACCGGAATAAACCTTTAATTTTCAAGCAGGAAATCTACATTTTCACCTTCAAAGGAGGCCGGGTTCCAAAAAATTAGTTGGTTCTGGATTTTGGGCAGATTTGATGCCTGAAGATGCAGACCTTTCAAGGGTTAAAAACGATACGAATCAACAAACTGAAACAGGGCAGCAGACAAGCAAAGAGGAATCAAATAGCATTTCTGGTTCCAGTTCCATATACGAGCTGTTCGGATTATCTGGATTGTATCTCGTTTACAGGATCAGGCGTCGAGCTGTAGAAAAGCTCTAAATTATGTTTGATAAAAACAGAATTAAATTATATTTAAATATCACTTGATATATAATGAAACAAAGATGAAGCTTGAAGCTTCACCTTTACATGTTTCCTGTAAGTTAATTTCTGTCCTGCAATCTTATTTCTGCTTCCGCTCGAGCTTCTTTGCGCCAGGCTTCTCGATGATCCCGAGATTGAGTTCATCGGTGGTGCTGAGCTTCCCGCTGGCAACCGCGCTTTCCAGGAGGTGCTGTCCTACCAGGGTGCGGACGATCAGGGTGGTGTAGCCGTTCGGGCTTCCCACTGCGCCTGCGGAGATGTCGGCTTTGAGGGCTGTAAATCCAGTTTTATGATCTTGTTTTTATTTGGAAATTCTGGTGGCAACCTTTGTCATGTATATAATATTTCTGTCCAAAGTATCAAACTGTTTGTCACATAAAGTAATACTAATGGAAAATATGGTCATAAATATTATCTCTTTCTTGATAGTTTGATGGATTGGCCAGAAAACTTATATGGTGCTGGTTAAAAGTAGTTTATGGAGTTCAAACGAACTTTCCAGAGTGGATTTGAACTCCACATTGCCCGGAGGCAAAGAAATGTTATCTTTGATTGAGTTTAAAGTTTGCGTTTCTTGCCTTGGGAGAGATAAAAATGAGGTACAGAAATGAACAAAAATAGAACAACAATTGCTTCGCTTTTGATGGCGATGCTGATTTTGAGTATGGTATTTGTGCCAGCTGTAAGTGCAAAAGCAGCCTCCCAGGATGAAGGAGATTATGTTGCAACAATAGACACATCAAAGATCAAGCCTATTTCTGAAGAAGAGATGGAGAAAATCTCGAAAAATGTGAAGATATTGAAGGATACAGAAACCGAAAAGGTAGTATCATTCACAAAAGATGATGGATTGTCGGTTATGCAGTTTCCTGGAAAGACAAAAAAAATTCAGACAAAATATACTTCACTTTAGTGGACCAAGACGAACTGGTTTCCAGTAATGTTTTGTCTACTTCAAGCCTTAGTGATGATGCAGCTGTTGCAGATGCAATTACTATTGCCAGTACCAGTTTCTGACATGGAAGTTATGTCGAGCAGTATGGTAACAGCATTACAGGCGGAGTACACATCCATTTCTCAGAGACTGATGCTGAATATGTCGCAAATGTGGGTTCTGTTGCAGCAGGTGCCTTAGCTGCTGTTCTGGGTCTAATCATACCCCTGCAGCTTCAATTATACTGGGTGCACTTGTCACAATTGCTGTGCAGACACTTTATTGGTATGAACAGAACTCCGATGGAAGCCTTGACATAAAGGTTCCTTTTGCAAACATCGTAACAATGCTTATCACTGGACACGTTTATATGGAAGTAGGTGACCACTGGTATACAATTTAATCAAAGTGGCTGATAATAATCAGCCTTTTTTTTATTTGGTGATGTGATGGAAAGAAAGCAAATATTGAGAATTCTGATTCCGTTCCTGACACTTATTTCAATGTTTATACTAACTGAGATCGTATCAAAGAACGTGGTGAACGATTCATTATTGATCAAGATTGTATTATGGTGCTTTTTTGTATTTGGATTTCTGGTTTATTGGATCATTGATAAGCTAGATATAAATTGAAACTTCAAAATAACGCGAGGGAAATTCAATTAGGACTTACGCAGTTGAACTGAAAGCCACGAGTGGAAAAGACTTAACTGTATAAACCCGAATTATGTTGACGAGTCTGCATGTGCCTGATTTTACATTTCAAGTGCGTAAGTCCTACAATTATCTTTTTCCAACTGGAAATTTGGAATATGGGGGCACTTAACATTAAAACAAATAACTCTATCATTTTTTCTTTAATCGTTTTTTTGATTGTTGGCACCTGCATCGGATGGACCTGGGAGTCAGTTATTGAAAGCCGTCAGCAGAAGAATAACTTTCAAATCTGGCTAAAAAAGGCTGATATACCCGTTTTTCCTGATTTGCTTAATAACTGAAAAATCAAATTTGCATTTTTGTGAACTCTGCCTGCTTTTTACAATACCCAAAAAGCCTCTCTCCCCATTCAATGCCTTTCGGATCTAAACTGAATAATCCTGTAGTGATGTCGTATTCAACGCCATCTTTTTTGTACAGGCTTAGGGAAAGTCGTTTATCCGTAACAATGAGCCCCGCTTTAATATCTTCATCAATGACATTAATTTGAAATTTTCATAATCTTTCAGTGCGTCTATTTTTTCCAGATAAGGCGATTGCTTCAGTTCGTCTGCAATATGAAGAGGAAATATAAGCTCGACAGGGATTCTTTCTTTCACTCTTTCAGAGATAGAATCAGCATACCCTTCGGTTACCACGGACGATATGCCGTGTATATGACCTGCCTCTTTAATCATTTTTAACTGGTTGTTGTAGACATTAAGGATCTTCGTACCTTTATCATTGAGGACTTCAGACTCGTAAAGACATCCGATTTCTTTTAAGAGGGGACCGGGAATTCTTTCAAGGTAATGTCCCGACCAGAAATGTTTGAATTTATTAATTGTTCCTACTGTTGCAAAAGAATTAGATAATCTTGAAGCCACAACTTTTCCTGTTTGAGTCAGGTAATACTCGTGTTCTTTTGTTTCTATCAGATGATCCGCTTCAAGTTTTCTGAGTTTTGGAATTATTGACTGGGATGTGCTCCCGGTAATCTCACGCAACTGGGAAAGCTTTCTGCTGCTTTCGTTTAACGATAAAAGGATCTCGGTTATAAGTCTTGACCTGTATATTGCCTGGACGTCATCTCCCATCTCCCTATATATTTTGAAGCCGCTCATTTCCTGTCGCCACATCTACAGATTTTTTTCTTACTTTCTTATTGAATTGTTCTAACACAATATATTCTTTTATCTTCTGTCAGGCATGTATATTGATATCACTTTTGCCAATTTTATGGTTTAGTGAAGAAAAGAATATTCAGATTATTTGCTAAAAGTGAGGTCGAATTCCTGCCGTCAATCAGAACTCTGAACCTCCATTATTTCGATGAAAAAGCTGATCGGTTGAGTGAATGTTAATCAGACTGATGAATATTCATCGTCGTAATTAATGTATAGGAGAAGATTAATAGAGATTTTTGGATGTGAAGTTCAAACGAACTTTCCAGAGTGGATTTGAACTCCACATTGCCCGGAGGCATGAGTTAGTGTTAGCTTTGTGAATATTTAAAGCTTGTCTGATCCTGCCTCCTGGAAAACTAAACAGGAGTGAAAATAATGGAGAAACTTAAAATAAGTGCAATATTTGCAGTGATACTTCTTGTGAGTCTCGCTTTTGTACCGGCCGTAAGTGCAAAAGCTGACATTTCTCAAAATGAGAAGTATGCTGATCCAATAGAAAATCCGAACAAAGTATCAATCTCTGAAGAAGACATCAAAAAAGCATTAGAAAACACGAAAGAAATCTCAGAAAGCGTGAATGTATTATCAGAAACCGATAATGAAAAGATAGTATCTTTCAAAAAAGATGATGGGTCAATTGGATACGCTATTTTATGGAAAGATGAAAATAATTCTAACAGAACATATTTTGCTGTTGTAGATCGGAATGAATTGGTAGCTGAAAAATTCATATCTGCCACGAGTCTAAATGATAGTGCAGCAGTTGCAGCAGCAATCTCTGCGGCTAAGTCAAGTTTTGCGAATGGAAGTTATGTTGAAACATATGGCACTAGCGTAACAGGTGGACTGCACATCTACTTCTCTCCAAAAGATGCAGGTCTTATTGCAGATGGAAGTTCAGCTATAATTGGGTTATTAGTTACTGTGTTAAGTAGTGGATATGTTACACCTGCTGTAGGATCAATACTGGGGACATTAGTCGGTTTAGCGGTGAGAACTTGGTATTGGTATGAAGAAAATTCAGATGGCAGTTTAGATATAAAGATACCTTACGCAAACATAGCCACAGTGATTGCAACACAACATGTTTATTTGAAAATTGGTAGTCATTGGTATAGGATTTAATTGAGTATCGGCTGATTTTAGAATCAGCCATTTTTATTACATCGAGAGCGTGGAGGGTCACGAATACCCCGTCATTAAGAGGCGGTCCGCCAATTCAATTTCAGGTCAATAATATGCACAAAATAAGGTATATAGCACCTTTAAATCGAAAAAAAAGGATTTTGAATGTTATTGGTAGTAATTGTCGGACAGTCTGTTTAGGTTGGGGTGGCCGCACGCAATTTGATTTGGTGATTTTATGGAAAGACAACAAATATTAAAGATTTTGATTCCAGCATTTACGGTTGTTGCTATTATCGTACTTAGCGGAGTTGTGGCTAAAAATACAGAACATGATTATCGGTTAATCGAAATTTCACTTGTAATATTTTGGATTTTTGGAATTATTTACCACATGGCTTTAGTTAAGTTGAAACTTGAGTAAAATGATTTTGCTAAATCTCTTTTTTTAACTGTAGTTATAATGAGTTTATATACACACAAGAATGAACTTTCAGGTATCCTCTTCAAATATGAGGGGCTTTCAATCGACTCTGGTCCAAAATCTAGTGATTTTGCATTTCTTGATTGAAAATCTGAATTATTAAGAAGAATTCATCCTCCAATCAAAATTAACATTCGATATCTAAAGACTTCAACCCAGAAGTATAATTACAAAGATTGTAGCCATTACAAAATCTAGTGATTTTTTAATTTTACGTTCATCACTGGATTTTGGTACTGAGTTTTTCAATCGCAGGAAAAATATAAGATTCTTCATCATGTAATATGGGCAATTTTTTATAATAAAATTATAATATATATTAGTGTTACAATATTTGGTGCAAATAACTGCAGAGTTTGATTGCTCATTTGCGAAAAAACATTTGAAATACCTTTGAATGTCAGAAAACCATGGCACATAACAAATTTTGAATTTAATTCGGTGTCTGAAAACCTTGATGTCAGGCTTGATTTTGAACGTGGTTCTAAATTTCCGTGCCCTAAAAGCGGTAAACCAAATTGTTCCGCTTATGATACAAGGAAAAAGCGTTGTGCCTTGTCAACCATTTTCAGTACACTACTTATTTGCACTGTAGAGTTCCACGAGTAAAATGTGGAGATTGTGGAGTTCTCCAAATAAAAGTTCCCTGGGCTCGCGAACAAAGTGGTTTCACACTTCGAATGGAAGCTATGATCCTGGAACTTGCAAAAAAAATGTCAGTATTACAAGTTGGAAAGTTGCCTGGAGAAAACGACAAGAAGCTTTGGAGAGTCGTACAACATTACGTTGGCAAAGCAAGGTCAAAAGAGGACTTTTCTGATATATTTGTGGTTGGTATAGATGAAACTTCATGCCGCTCTGGCAACTGCGCTGTCCAGGAGGTGCTGTCCTACGAGGGTGCGGACGACAAGGGTCGTGTAACCGTCAGGGCTTCCGACCGAACCTGCTGAAATATCAGCCTTCAGGACGGTAAAGTCCGTGCAGACCCCACAGCCTGGGCTAATGATGTCTTCAGTTCTTCAGTATGTGGACATGAGAGTCAGTTATTGAAAGCTGTCAGCCGAAGAATGACTTTCAGATCTGGCTAAAAAAGGCTGATGTTCCCATTTTCCTGATTTGATTGATAACTGAAAAATCAAATTTGCATTTTTGTGGACTCTGCCTGCCCTTTACAATACCCAAAAAGCCTCTCTCCCCATTCAATGCCTTTCGGATCTAAACTGAATAATCCTGTAGTGATGTCGTATTCAACTCCATCTTTTTTGTACAGGCTTAGGGAAAGCCGTTTATCCGTAACAATGAGCCCCGCTTTAATATCTTCATCAATGACCATTAATTTGAAATTTTCATAATCTTTCAGTTCGTCTATTTTTTCCAGATAAGGCGATTGCTCCAATTTTTCCGCAATATGAGGGGGAACTATAAGCTCGACAGGGATTCCTTCTTTCACTCTTTCAGAAATGGACTCGGCATACCCTTCGGTTACCACAGATGATACGCCGTGTATATAACCTGCCTCTTTAATCATTTTTAACTGGTTGTTGTAGACATTAAGGATCTTCGTACCTTTATCATTGAGGACTTTAGACTCGTAAAGACATCCGATTTCTTTTAAGAGGGGACCGGGAATTCTTTCAAGGTAATGTCCCGACCAGAAATGTTTGAATTTATTAATTGTTCCTACTGTTGCAAAAGAATCAGATAATCTTGAAGCCACAACTTTTCCTGTTTGAGTCAGGTAATACTCGTGTTCTTTTGTTTCTATCAGATGATCCGCTTCAAGTTTTCTGAGTTTTGGAATTATTGACTGGGATGTGCTCCCGGTAATCTCACGCAACTGGGAAAGCTTTCTGCTGCTTTCGTTTAACGATAAAAGGATCTCGGTTATAAGTCTTGACCTGTATATTGCCTGGACATCATCTCCCATCTCCCTATATATTTCGAAGCCGCTCATTTCCTGTCGCCACATCTACAGATTTTTTTCTTACTTTCTTATTGAATTGTTCTAACACAATATATTCTTTTATCTTCTGTCAGGCATGTATGTTGATATCACTTTTGCCAATTTTATGGTTTAGTGAAGAAAAGAATATTCAGATTATTTGCTAAAAGTGAGGTCAAATTCCTGACGCCAATTAGGACTCTGGATCTTCATTATTTCGATGAAAAAGCTGATCTTATGAGTGAATGTTAATCAGACTGATGAATATTCGTCGTCGTAATTAATGTATAGGAGAATGTTAATAAAGATTTTTGGATGTGAAGTTCAAACGAACTTTCCAGAGTGGATTTGAACTCCACGTTGCCCGAAAGCATGATTATGTTAGCTTTGCGAATATTTAAAGCTTGCTTGATCCTGCTTCTGGAGTAAAATAACTTTAGGAGAAAAATATGAAGCGTAATAAAATTGGACTAAGTATACTTGTTTTAGCAACACTGCTGGTTGGTATGATGTTAGTACCATCTGTAAGTGCACAGGAAGAATTAAAAGTAAGTGATAAGCCTTCAGAATTGGAAAAAGGTCTAATAGATGCACTAAATTCTAATACAAACAAATTATCCACAGACGATGTGATTGCAAATTATGTTAAAGTAAACAAAGATAAAATTTCAATAAATGATCTTAAAGAGAAAGATACTGTTTCAGGTCAAATTAATTTAAGGACGTATCAACTAAAAGACGGATTGTATATAACTTTCACAGATGGAAGTTATTTTTTCATTACTGGCGTGGAGGAAGAAACAAATAATAAAGTAGCAACTCAAACAGTTAGTATAGCAAGTGTTTCGACTACTCCCATTATTACAGGATACAAGGAACTATATTCTTGGACTGGTATTAAAGTCTACACAATTACACAAAAGGGTATTTTACTTATAATGGTCAGACTGTAGATGCTCATTATCTAGATTCATGGTACGTAAGAAATTACGCAATATATTGGTCAGTTAGTAACTGGGAAGAAGGAAGTATTGAGTATAGTTCGGGTACTCGTTCGGATATCTACGGCAGAGGAACTTTCCAGTGGGGAATATTTATTGAAGGTACTGGCGTAGTTCTACGTGAGTTTTATGACAATCTTTACATAAAATGTGATCAAAACGGTAACTATAGGGTTATTTTCGAAGAAACTGCTCCTTAACTAAAGTGATTGTGAAAAAAATAATTTATTTAAGGTAGAAATTTGGTTGTCTAATGTATTAATCGAAAGGAAAAGATTAACTTTACAATTCTTTCATAATATAAATGTATATTATGCTTTCAAAAGCAACGTACTGAAAATTCTGTAAAATCATTAATACAAAAAATGATTGTATGGAAACTTTGACTTTTGCAAATTTTCAGGCTAACAAACAACATCTCAGCCAAAAATAGCTACCTTTTGAAATTTTTTATTTTCCGTCATTTTTATGGAAGAGGGATTAATCCTTACAGCTGGAATTAAGGTTCTAACTGTAGGAGAATACAATAAGTAGTAAAAGGATTGGTTGATTATGGAAAAATTAGCTAAAGCCATTATAGGCTTCATAGTATTGTGCGTTGTGATTTTTGTTCTTTTTATGATATTCACTTATAGGTAGTGTTTTGGGACTATTCTGTATCTAGATTACAATCTTTCTAATTTGTAGCGATATCGACAGCATGGGAGCATCTATAATAAATATTCAAATGTTGGTAATTTACTTAAATAAACGGATTTTCGGCATCTGTGGCCATACTTCTAAAACGTGAATAGTTACAATTACACAAGCGCAGAAGTCAAAAAAGCACAAAAAAGAATGAAATAAAGATGAAGCCCAAAGCTTCACCTTTCAAGTTTATTCTGTAATTTTATTCCGGTTTCCTTGCCATCTTCTTCTTTGCAAGCTTCTCGATAATGCCGAGGTTAACCTCGCCGCCGCCTACGCTCAGCTTCCCGCTGGCAACTGCGCTTTCCAGGAGGTGCTTTCCTACGAGGGTGTGGAAGACAAGGGTAGTGTAGCCGTCAGGGCTTCCGACCTAACCTGCTGAGATGTCTGCTTTCAGAGCGGTAAAGTCCGTGCATACATGGCATCCGGGGTAGACAGGTTCTTCAGTTCTTCAGCATGTGGACCCGGGAGTCAGTTATTGAAAGCTGTCAGCCGAAGAATGACTTTCAAATCTGGCTAAAAAAGGCTGATATCCCCATTTTCCTGATTCGATCGATAACTGAAAAATCAAATTTGCATTTTTGTGAACTCTGCCTGCCCTTTACAATACCTAAAAAGCCTCTCTCCCCATTCAATGCCTTTCGGATCTAAACTGAATAATCCTGTGGTGATGTCGTATTCAACGCCATCTTTTTTGTACAGGCTCAGGGAAAGCCGTTTATCCGTAACAATGAGCCCCGCTTTAATATCTTCATCCACGACCATTAATTTTAAATTTTCATAATTTTTCAGTGAGTCTATTTTTTCCAGATAAGGCGATTGCTCCAATTTTTCCGCAATATGCAGAGGAACTATAAGCTCGACAGGGATTCCTTCTTTCACTCTTTCAGAAATGGACTCGGCATACCCTTCGGTTACCACAGATGATACGCCGTGTATATAACCTGCCTCTTTAATCATTTTTAACTGATTGTTGTAGACATTAAGGATCTTCGTACCTTTATCCTTGAGGACTTCGGACTCGTAAAGACATCCGATCTTTTTTAAATGGGAACAGGGAATTCCTTCAAGGTAATGTCCTGACCAGAAATGTTTGAATTTATTAATTGTTCCTACTGTTGCAAAAGAGTCAGATAATCTTGAAGCCACAACTTTTCCTGTTTGAGTCAGGTAGTACTCATGTTCTTTTGCTTCTATCAGATGATCCGCTTCGAGTTTTCTGAGTTTTGGAATTATTGCCTGGGATGTACTTCCGGTAATCTCACGCAACTGGGAAAGCTTTCTGCTGCTTTCGTTTAACGATATAAGTATCTCGGTTATAAGTCTGGATCTGTATATGCCCTGGACATCATCTCCAATTTCTTTATAGATTTTGAAGCTGTTCATTTCCTGTCGCCACACCTACAGATTTTTTTCTTACTTTCTTATTGAATTGTTCTAACACAATATATTCTTTTATCTTCTGTCAGGCATGTATGTTGATATCACTTTTGCCAATTTTATGGTTTAGTGAAAAAAAGAATATTCAGATTATTTGCTAAAAGTGAGGTCAAATTCCTGACGCCAATTAGGACTCTGGATCTTCATTATTTCGATGAAAAAGCTGATCGTATGAGTGAATGTTAATCAGACTGATGAATATTCGTCGTCGTAATTAATGTATAGGAGAATGTTAATAAAGATTTTTGGATGTGAAGTTCAAACGAACTTTCCAGAGTGGATTTGAACTCCACATTGCCCGGAGGCATGAATTAGTGTTAGCCTTGCAATTATTTAAGGCTTGTCTGATCCTGCCTCTGGAGTAAAGAAAAGAGGCAAAGAATAAATGATAACAAAGAAGAAATTTGGAATCGGTGTGTTGCTTGCGGCAATGCTGGTGATAAGCATGGCGTTTGTGCCGGCTGTGAGTGCAGAAGATAAAATTGGCAGTGATCAAAATTTAGAAACAAAAGCAGAATACACTATTGGTAATGCAAAAGTTACATTAGATAATTACCCTGATCTAAGTGGAGCTACTTTAACAGTGGAATCAAAAAATTTTACCTCCTCTTATGTAGTTGAAGTGGACAAATCAGATAATATGTATGTAACAAACATATATGACCTTGATGGAAAATTGATTAAGACAGATTCTTATTCTTTGAATCCACTGATTTCTTCGAATGGTAATGAACCGCTAATAATCATAAATAGCATTATTGTAGATGCGGATATTGATATTTATCCAGATAAATATTCATATAATGATGGAGAATATGGGACAGTAAATGTTGAAGTTGATAACTATGCATTTCCGGACGGAAGTACTGGTTATTATTTGAGAATACCTCTACCTGTTGAATATATAGAGGTGTATGATGGTCTGGATCCAGATTACGTCTATAATCTTCCAACGAGTAGTGATTTTGTGTTTATTGCAAACAAAGGCGTAGTATATGGGCCGGCGACGATTTTATATTGGCAGGATCTTCACACTTTTGGATATGATGAACTTATAAAAGTTAAGGTAAAATATGATGATACAGGAAGTTTCAACCTTTATGCATATGATCATGAACAGGAAATAGCTAGTGGTCTTCCTGCATGGGATGATGATGATTTCGATGTAACGGTGTCCTGATCATAACAAGGAGATGAGCGGTATGTTAAGAAAAATATCCAGCAAATCATTGGCAGCGATATTCTTTGTAATGTTACTGCTCATTACTCTTTTTTATTATATATATCCTGGCAATGATTCTTTTTTTATGTTCTTTAGCAAATTAGTAGGTGGTATTTTTTATGCTTTAATGTTGTTTGCCATTCTAAGTGTAAGTGTCTCGATAATCAAACTTGCTCTTAAGTATCATAAAAAGTAACAATGATGACATATACTGCTTTTGATGGGAGAGTCAACGAAGCCGGAGATATGTTATCTTGAGAATATTTAAAGCTTGCTTGATCCTGCCTCCTGGGAAATGAACAGGAGTGAGTATGAAATGAAGAAGAAATTTGGAATAGGAACACTGCTTTTGGCAATGTTTCTAGTAAGTATGGCTTTTGTGCCAGCAGTAAGTGCACAAGAAGAAGTGATTAAGCAGAAGCTTACCTTTGGCCCGGAAACTCTTGAAGAATTGAAAAATGATCCGAATTTTATTGCTGCTTATGGAAATATACCTACTTTTGAACGTTTGGAATAAAGAGAAAAGTGGCTTGATACGCTTGATAAAATATATACTGAAGTAAATATCGAAGTCAATGCTAATGAGCGTGAAATGTCGAAATATTTCTATCCAAATGGTCCTATTATAAATTATGGATTCACTAACATGGGAGTTCTTAAGGTAGAGGTAAATAAGGAAATTGAAAAGTCTTTTATGGATGAAATTTATCAAATTTTTGATTCTCATGCAAGCCGGATTGGAGTTAATGAAGTTCCTTTAGTGTTTTTCCGTGGAGATGTATCTGCGCTTACCGAATTGTCGGACACAGCAGATCTTAATGAAACTGAAAACAATACAAACCAACAAACTAAATCAGGCTCAGAGACGAGTAAAGAAAAGCCAAATAGTATTCCGGGTTTTAGTTTAATGTACGGATTGTTCGGATTATATCTCGTGTGCAGGATCCGGCATTAATCTGTCAAAATACTCAAAAGTCCTGAAGAGGCAGCAAAGTACGATAGCATGGACTTGTAAGGTATGTGAGAAGGTAAATTCTCTCAATTTTTTACCCCCCCGGCTCAGAAATATCCTTGTTTTACCCAGAGGCTGATGCATGAAATTCTCAACTGGCCTGAACAATACCGTAAAGGCCCCTATTTTGAAAATGCAACTGAAGTTTTTGACAACAAAACAATAAATGGGAACTGGACAACGTTCATTGCAGAAACAGATAAAGGATATATGCTTGGATTCAGGACAAACGAGACAAGGCTTGAAGATATCTCTTATGTTACAGAATTTGTTGCTGATTACTTCGACATTTTCGATCCTATAAACAATGAAAGCCCGATATTGTACCCTATTGAAAATATTTCTGAAATCTCTGTAGTTCCTTATGGAGAATATACTAAATATACATCAAATCCGACTTATGACAGCTACGTCTACGTAAGCGATAATCTGGAAGGAGGGACAGTGTCTTTCTATATCCTTCTGCAGGCAAACAATGATCCGGGTGAGTGGCCTGTAAAATACAGGGGTCAGTACATGAATGAAGTAATAGCAAATGTTAATGATACCAGTAATGTAAAAGTTAGAGCTATTCTAGGACAGATTCATGCGTCTTCGGTTAAGTAAGGAATCATGATAAATTGCATCAATTTCCACAACATATGTTCAAAATAATAACAGAGCCGGAGATGGAGCAAGGTGTCGATTTCAGATAAATTGAGCAAAATTTGAGGCAGGCTTGGGGTACAAAATCGATAGACTTCAGGCAAGAAAATTCCTTAACCGATGACCAATGAGGACAGATTATACCTTATAGAAATACCACCTTGTGGAACAACCGATATGGTCCGGAATATTATGCTAATGAAACACCTTGATGGTGAGACGAAGCAGGGTATCCGGTACATATTCTGTGCATGATAATTAATGCATTCGGAGAAGATTAGCCACAGATAGCATCTTTAATTTTAGTATCTTTTATTTTTGGCAGAAAAGTTCGTGGGAAATAACAGGCAAAATTACACAAGCGCAGAAGTCAAAAAAGCACAAAAAAGAATGAAATAAAGATGAAGCCCAAAGCTTCACCTTTCAAGTTTTCTGTTATTTTACCGATTTTTATTCCTGTTTCCTTGCCATCTTTTTCTTTGCAAGCTTCTCGATAATGCCGAGGCTGACCTCGCCGCCTACGCTCAGCTTCCCGCTGGCAACTGCGCTGTCCAGGAGATGCTGTCCTACGAGGGTGCGAACTATAAGGGTTGTGTAGCCGTCAGGGCTTCCTACCGAGCCTGCTGAGATGTCTGCTTTCAGGGCGGTAAAGTCCGTGCAGACGCCGCATCCGGGGCGGATAGTGTCCTCAAGTTCGGCAAGGGGGATCACGTACTGGGTTCCGTCGTTGAGGGTGATTTCGAGTTTACCCTTAACATCAATGCGGCAGACCTTCATGGGTTCGAGGGCGTACTCGTTTTTCAGTTTGCCTGCGATGAGTTTTTCGTAGTCGAAGCTTTCGGTACAGAAGAGTCCGAGCACGAAGCGGATGGATTTCTTGTACGGGAGAACAAGCTGGTGGTCGGTCTCAAGCATCTTGCGGATTGCCTGGACGACACAGGGGACTCCCACAACTGCGATGTTCCTGTGCTTCTGGGTCACAACGGCTTCCTTAAGTGCCGAGACCAGGGGGACCCACCAGTTGTAGCGGCTTCCTGCCTGCCCGATAAGGGCTTCACTTCTGGTGATCACCATGGAGTGCGGCTTGAGGGTCCAGGGGTCTTCAGTAACCGTAACCACAGCATCTACAAGGCCTGTTTCCAGGGCATTTGCAAGGATTGCGGTAACGGCTCCTCCGCTCTGTTTTCTCGGAATGTCGAATTCTGCCTTTCCTGTAGTGATTTCCAGGTAGTCCCCGAGCAGGCTTGAAGGTTGTTCATCGAGCCTCGGGCAGACCTCATAGCAGGCCCCGCAGGGCACGTCATCAACAGCGGCTTTACAGTAGCCGTTGCTTTTCGGAGTTGTGGAATTACCGCCGGTTTCGAAATACAGGGCGTCAGCAGGGCAAACTGCAATGCAGGCCCCGCAGCCTGAGCAGAGGCCGGTGTCCCAGACTTTTGATTTCAGGTCAAGGTAAGTCTTACTGATTTGTTTCTTTTCTGCCATCTCTGATCACTCCCAGACGTATTTGCTTGCAAAAGGTCGGCTGCTTGCAGGTCCGATCTTTGTGTAATTGGTGTCCAGGAACTCTGCGGGGTCATATCCGAACTGCTCGCAGAAGCTCTTTATAATTGGGGCTATGCGTTCCAGGTCAGCTTCCGTAAACTCGAATTTCTTGGCTCCGACTCCGAGCAGGTAGTCATCCACTTCCCCGCGGATGATGATTTCTCCGCCGTGGATCCCGCTTCCGATGCCCCTGTCTGTCATGGCTTTTTCCTTGCCGATTCCGAGCACAAGCACAAGACCTCCTGCCATATATTCTCCCAGGAAGGAGTGGGCTGTGCCGCCTATGACAAGTATGGGTCTGGCTTCCACTTCATATTGCTTCATGTGGATGCCGCCGCGATAGCCTATGTTGTTCCTTATAAAGACCTTGCCTCCCCTCATGCTATGGGCGACGGCATCTCCTGCGCTTCCGTGGATAACGAGCATGCCGCTGTCCATTGTGTTTCCGGGGGCGTGTTCGGCGTTCCCGTGGATTATGCAGGTTGGGCCACTCATGAACATCCCCAGGTCTCCTCCGGGAACCCCATTGATTATGATGCGGACATTGCCTCTAACTCCATCTCCTATAAAGCGCTGTCCGAGCACGTTGTCGAGGATTATCTCCTCTGCCCCGTCCGCAACTGCGGCCCTGATTTTCTGGTTTAAGGGGGTGTAATGCATGCCTTTAGCATCAATTTTTACTGTCTTCATATTCAGGCCCCCGCTGGCTGGACGTCCAGAATTTTAAGCATTCCTTCATCCAGCATATATCCACGCAGGCGATCTCTGTTTCCACGCAGGCTTTCGATACTGTTGATGCCTGCTGCACCCATCAGTTCGCTGAGTTCCAGGGTCCAGCCGTGGATCAGGTTTGAAACCTGTGCTGCTCCTGCTTCGGGGTCAAGCCTGCTCACAAGGTCCGGGCGCTGGGTAGCAATGCCCCAGGGACAGAGGTTTCTGTAACAGTTTCCACAAACTCTGCAACCCAGAGCGACAAGAGCTGCAGTCCCAATGTAGACGGCGTCTGCTCCGAGAGCAATGGACTTGGCAAGATCGGCACTGTTCCTGATCCCACCGCTTGCAATGATGGAGATTTCATTCCTAACTCCCTGTTCCCTGAGTTTCTGGTCAACGCTGGCGATTGCAACTTCGATTGGGATTCCCACGTGGTCTCTGAAGACCTTCGGGGCTGCCCCGGTCCCTCCGCGGAACCCATCAATAACCACTGCATCTGCAGAGGACCTTGCAATACCTGCAGCAATGGGAGCTACGTTATGCACGGCTGCGATCTTTACAAAGACCGGCTTCTTCCATTCGGTCGCTTCTTTCAGGCTCCTGATAAGCTGGACAAGGTCTTCAATGCTGTAAATGTCATGGTGAGGAGCAGGGCTGATTGCGTCACTGCCCAGGGGGATCATACGGGTTTTGGAGACTTCTTCGTTTACTTTTTCTCCGGGGAGGTGTCCTCCTATACCTGGCTTTGCTCCCTGTCCTATCTTGATCTCAATTGCTGCACCCCTTTCGAGGTAGTCAATGTTAACCCCAAAACGGCCTGAAGCAACCTGAACAATCATATGGTCCTGGTAGGGGTAGAGGTCTTTATGCAGCCCTCCTTCTCCTGTTCCCATGTAAGTCCCGGTTTTTGCTACAGCTTTTGCCATGCTGAGCTGGGAGTTAAGGCTGATGGCTCCGAAACTCATGTGCCCGATCATGATGGGGGTGTCGAGTTTCAGGTTGGGAGCCAGCTTTGTTTCAAGCTCCACATCTCCACTTTCGGTTTTTTTGAACTCGAGTTTTTTTGGCTTTTTCCCTATATAGGTTCTGAGTTCCATTGGTTCTCTCAGAGGGTCTATGCTTGGGTTTGTGACCTGGCAGGCATCAAGTAGAAGGCGGTCATAGATTATTGGAAGGTCCCTGACGTTTCCCATCCCTGAAAGGATGATCTTACCGCTGCGGGCCTGGTTGATTATATCTTCCCTGGCTTCCCGGGTCCAGATGGGGTGGGAACGGTAGTCTACGGGCTTTTCCGTAAGGGTGATTGCGTCCCTTGGGCACATTGCAACACAGCGGAGACAGGCTGTACATTTCCTGGACTCGATCAGGATCTTGTCGCCTTCTCTTCTGTATACTCCATAGGAACAGTTTTCAATGCAGCGTCCGCAGTCCATGCACTGGTCGCGGTCAATGCTTACTTTATATTTTGGGGGTACACTTCCGAGCGTCATTCGATAAACCTCCCTATGATGGGTTCTCCTGCCCTGGGAGTGTAGATGTTCTTTACTTCTGGGTCAAGGGTTCTTATTGCAGCTTCTTCGCTGGATATGTAAAGTTTGCTTCCGTTTTCGCCAACGACGAGGGGGCGCAGTTTAATTCTATCGGTGAAGCCTACAATGCCGTTATCTGTCCCTACTACAATAGCAAAAGGTCCGTTCATAAGGGCAGATCCGTATGTAAGGCGGATTGTTTTGTTGAGTTCGGCTTCCTTTGCAGTCATGCGGTCGATATCGTCCCAGAATGGAGGGGCAAGAGCCCGGACAACCATCTCATATGACAGTTCATGCTGTCTTCCGAGCAGGTCAAAAAGGTAAGCTACAACCTCTGTGTCTGTAAGTGCAGTGCATTTGTATCCGTATCCCTCGACATAGCGCTGGTTTGTACCGTATGAGGTAATTTCTCCGTTGTGCACTACTGACCAGTTAAGCAGGTTGAAGGGATGGGCTCCTCCCCACCAGCCCGGAGAGTTTGTCGGGTAGCGGTTGTGAGCAAGCCAAATGTAGCCTTTGTAGTCCTCAATCCTGTAGAAGTTTGCTACATCTTCAGGCCAGCCGGAAGCCTTGAAGACTCCCATATTTTTCCCCGAGGAAAAGATTGTGGCGCCTTTTACATTGGCGTTTACTTCCATGACAATATACGTGACAACGTCATTTTCAGAATTCATTCTTCCTGCTATCAGGTCTTTTGAGGGCTTGAAGAAGTATCTCCAGGGGATATGGACCTTTCTTATTCCCGGCTGTGGGGTAGTCGGGATTTCTTCCTGGTGAACGATTTCTCCCCACTGCTGGAGGAGTTCATCAACCTTCTTTTTTGGTTCTGCCAGGTTATCAAAGAAAACATGAAGAGCATAATAGTCTGCATATTCGGGATAAATCCCGTATGCAGCATAGCCTGCCCCGTCTCCACTACCTCTTTCATTCATGAGGCTAAGGGCGACTTTTATGCTCGACCCGTCCATTCTGGACTTTGTTCGATCTATAAAGCCTATTATTCCACACATTTTGATCACTCTAGAAATGGATAGAAATCAACGTGATTTAAGTACCTTTGTCAGTAATTTCCCTGAAGATTTCTGCGGCTCATTTTTGGAAATAGTCAAAAAATTTGCCAGCCTGATAAACCGGGTTTCAGGGGATATTCTCTAAGTTTTCGTAAATTAAAGGAATATTTCACTTAAATTCATCTGATCTTCATTATATAATAAATTTGAATTCGTGATAGCTTTCCTGCCTCTGCTTTTATTTCTTCCAAAGAAATTGAGAGGGTTGCCGCTAAGGGAAGTAAGTAATTTAGTACCTATTTGACAATATATATATGTTTCTTTTTTTAGAATTAAACTTGCCTGCAGTAATACTGCAAAGCATGACGTTTTAACCGTTTAATTTCTCTTTCTTCCCATGTAATATTGTTCGTATTGTTAGACCTCCAAGCAGTTTACAATGATTGTCCTGCTCAGAGCTGCCAGCTTCTTTTGCGTAAGATGAATTTCATATACTGTCGCCTGTTAAAAAAGTAATAAACCAAACTTGAAAAAGTTGAACTGAAATTGTAGCATTTCTTGAGGAAAGCATTTTTATACCGAGATCCTTTTTACGGTCCGTTTTCTCTAAATAAAGCGAATTACCGCTAAACTAAAGATTTAGCGGCTTCCTGAGTCATCCTTCCCTTTACTGAGGATAAGTCATACAGGCTCTACCCCGCATACCACAGGTGAAATGAAATATATGATCGTGAGATTACTTGAGATGCTTGGAGTTTCCGGTTTTCTCCGGCTTAATGTTTCCGACCCCTTCAGATACACGATACCCTGTTATCCAACTCTTTCAGCTTGGTTTTCGTATTTTGGGTTGTGGTGACAGTATCTATTATTAACTTAACTTAATACGAAAAATAGTTTAGCAGAATCAACAATTGAAATATGTATGAAAGTTGACTCTTATATCCCATGAAATTAAGATTTCATGGGTTTTACACTTCTTCCTCTAAAAAAATAATTTTTTTCAACGAAATGAGTTCTCTTTTTTCTGAGGGGAATCTTTCCATTTTTCAATCCTTGTGGATGTTTTTTAAAAGCCGGAGCACACCTGCTGGATAAAATGTGCTTTCCGACTTCTTATTGAAATCTTTTTTTTAGTTTTCTTTAAAGATTTTCCGGCGTACTGTAAGCATTTCCGGATGATTTCCTTACAGCATAGGGAGGTATTTTGCAAGTTCCCAGGGATGAACCATTGCTTTGTATTCGTTCCATTCCATGTCTTTCGCACAGAGGTAGTGGTGGAATATATGGTCTCCGAGCGCTTCTTTTACAAATGCGCTGCCTTTCATTATATCGGTTGCTTCTTTGAGATCTGCAGGGAGGGAGTCGATGCCTCTTTCGCTACGTTCTTTTTCCGTAAGGTGGAAAATGTTCACGTTGGTAGGCTCTCCGGGTTCGATCTTATTCTTTATCCCATCAAGCCCGGCTCTCAGCATGAGGGCGAAGGCCAGGTAAGGGTTGCAAGCCGGGTCCGGGCATCTGAGTTCAACCCTTGTTCCATTACCACGGGTGGCCGGGATCCTGATCAACGAACTCCTGTTCGTTGCAGACCAGGTGATGTAAATCGGTGCTTCGTATCCGGGAACTATCCTCTTGTAGGAGTTTACTACAGGGTTTGTGATAGCTGTAAACTCTTTTATGTGTTTCAGCAGTCCACCAATGTAATACATTGCGTCCTGGGAAAGCTGGGTAGGGGTATCCGGGTCATAGAATGCGTTTTTCCCGTCCTTGAAAAGAGACTGGTTACTGTGCATTCCTGAGCCGTTTACCCCAAAGAGGGGTTTTGGCATGAAGGAGGCATAGTACCCTTTGTGATATGCAATGGACTTTACCACGTATTTGAAAGTCACTACGTTATCTGCCGTGCTGAGTACATCGCTGAATCTGAAGTCGATTTCATGCTGGGAAGGTGCGACTTCATGATGGGATGCCTCTATCTGGAATCCCATGTGTTCCAGGGCATAGTCAATGTCTCTGCGTACGTCCTGCGCACGGTCAAGGGGTGCGAAGTCGAAGTATCCGCCCTGGTCAGTAAGTTCGGTTGTAGGGTTTCCGTTTGCATCAAGCTTGAAAAGGAAAAATTCAAGTTCTGGCCCAACGTTCATTGAGAAGCCCATTTTTTTAGCTTCACTGATTGCACTCTTCAGGGCGTATCTCGGGTCTCCCTTGAAGGGGTTTCCATCAGGAAGGTACACATCTCCAAGAATTCTGGCAACGGCGCCTGTTGCGGGTCTCCAGGGCAAGATCCTGAGCGTTGACGGGTCAAGCACGAGTTTCATATCAGATTCTTCGATCCTTGTAAAGCCCTGAATCGAAGATCCATCAAACATTACACCGTTTTCAAAAGCTTCCTCCAGTTGTTCTGCAGGAATTGCCCAGCTTTTGATGATACCGAGTGTATCCGTAAACTGAGTTCGGATAAACTTTACGTCTCTTTCTTTTACAACCTCTAATACATCTTCTTTAGTTGTACACTTTTTCGTCTGCACCATTTGATTTCATCCTCACTAGGCAGTAGGCAACCATTTACCTATCTGATGTTATATACCTTTTTTCGATGTTTTTTGTGGCATAGAATGTGCTCAAAGCTCCAGGCAGAGCTAAGCAAACTTTAAAAATATTTATGTGATTTATCCCCGCTTCACTACGTATATTCTAATATCCTATATATAAATCTCATTCCAAAAGGAATGAATTTCTCAATAGGATTTAAATTTTAACTCACTTTCCGCACATGTACACAAATAGGTAATTAATTGCCGATAGGTAATTAATTGCCGATTTGTCTAATATTCTCAATATTATGGCGAGTTGATTTTTAATTCATGGCCATATTGAGAAAATTGGTGATTTTTTTGTGGACTTTTATGGAAGGTAGGTTTTTTCTTTTCATTCTGGCTGATTTTTCAAAAGGTTTTAAACTACAGGAATATTAAATTAAAGCTTTTTTCAAACTTATGATTATATAAGTGTTGATGTACAATATCTTTCTGGGGGCTTATATGAATAAAGTAAATGTCTTTAGGCTTCTGGTTTCCATAATTCTCTGCCAGTTCGTAGGGGCAATTGGTGCTATATTTACATCTTCTTCTCTTGAAAGCTGGTATCTTTTGCTTGAAAAGCCGGCTTTCAATCCTCCTTCCTGGGTCTTTTTCCCTGTCTGGACAACGCTTTATACGTTTATGGGAATCTCCCTTTACTTTGTATGGGAAAAGGGACTGCAGCAAAAAGAAGTCAAGGTAGGACTTTTCCTTTTTGGGTTACAGCTGGGCCTTAACATACTCTGGTCTTTCCTGTTCTTCGGACTACAGTCTCCTTATTATGCCTTTCTTGAGATTGTCTTGCTCTGGCTTTCAATCCTGTTGACGGCTATACAGTTCTGGAAAATTTCAAAAACAGCTTCCTATCTCCTCATTCCTTACCTTCTCTGGGTCAGTTTTGCAACGCTGCTTAATTACCAGATCTGGGTTCTTAATCAGTAACTGTATATTCTCATGAGTAATATTTTGGGTAAAAATTGAGTTAAAGGTCATCAGTATGGAGGGCACCGCAACCGCAGCTTCTTCCTAGAAGGGTTGATACACGATGCTTCAGATGGTGAATGTCATCTTCGGACATCTTATCAAGTTCTTCTTTATGTTTTTCTTCTATATGGTCAAACATAGCTTTTTCGACTTCTTCAAGCTTATTACCGGCAGCCATGAAGCTGCATTTGAACCCCAGATCGCTGCACTTTACAATTTTCATAGTGTCTCCTCTTGCAATAAAGCTGATCAAAATAGTCTTCTTCAAAATAGTCTTCTTCAAAATAGTCTTCTTCTATTCAAACTAAATATAATAAAAAATGATTAGATATAAAATTAAGTCTTTTCAGGTTTTTTTCTCTTGGAACGGTGCTTTTTGCTTTCTTCAAAGGCTTTTTTTGTGATCTTCAAGTTTTTAGCCTATCGGAACATATCTTGCGCAAACAAATCCCCCTTTATATGGGACTTTTATGGTGAGCATCCCATTATTGTTCACTGCAATAGCCCTTTCCGGATCTACGGGCCCGTCTAGGAAAAAAGACCCCAAGTATTCAACAGTTTCACTATAGGCTTTAAGGTAAAAACTGTTTTCATGCATTACAAGAGTTATATTCTCGTCCATGACGTCTGGAAGTTCAAGTTCTATAGTAAGGTTTTCATGTTTATCATCATGATACATGGCAATAACCGGGGTTTTTATTATCCTGGGCATGGGATTTTCCATTAAATGTTCCCCCTCTAAGAATAATTGTGCAAATTAACCGTATCAAATATCTATTTACTCAATTTTTACGTTCTTAACCGTATCAAATATCTATTTACTCAATTTTTACGTCCACTACATTTTCAAAAGGTTGTTGATAAGGAACAGTGACTTTCAGGACTCCGTTTGAATAGCTTGCAGTAGCTTTTTCCGGGTTTATAGGGCAGCATACTGCATAACTGTCAGCATATTCAACCCCTTCTTTGGTGGCTTTTACATAAAAACCGTCTTCCACAACCTTAAAAGAAATATTTCCCTTTTCTACTCCTGGAAGAACCACTTCTATTTTCAAATTTTCATATGTATCGTCTGGATACGCACAAATAGCCGGTGATAACTTCAAAATGTCCGCCATAATATTCCCCCAAATAAAATCGCCAATTAAGATATTTATATGTATCTTATCTATTTGAGGGCCCTTCAAAATTGGACCACGTTTTTAATATAAAATTTAGTATAGCTGAAAAACGTTATTATATGCCATAATTGCAAAAAAAAGGGAAAATATTGAATGGTTCCTGTGTAAGGGGGATCTTTTTCAGAGTTTCAGGATTCCCAGATCAAGCCCCAAGGACAGAGCAAGTGCTATTATTGAGAACACTGAGATTACAAGGTAATTTGCACGCTCTTTTGATACGGAAAGACTCCAGAGCAGATATTCCATTCCTTCAAGGTCTTTTTCTGAAAGTTTCTGTCTGGTCCTCACTTTTTCAAGTAGATCCAGGTCTTGAACTACGCTACACCTTCGCTTCGCAATATGGTATCTGTGTGTAAAGAACCAGAGGTAACCTGCAACTCCAAGATACCATATTGCCTTTCCCCAAAAAACACTGTAATGGTCAACTATGATTATACCTCTTAGCAGGATTGCGGAAATCAGTCCTACCCAGAAGTACAATTTAATTACAGACATGCCGTATCCGCGGGGGATTTCAAGGGTTGGAGTTTCTGATTTGAATTCGGTCATCATGGTATCTTACCTCATTCCTTGAATCGTTCCAGTATTTGATAATTAATTAAGGTTAAGAAGGAAAAAAAGGTGCCTGGTTAAAGGGCATCTCCATTCCTTTCTCCGGTTCTTATCCGGACTACGGTTTCAATAGGGATTACGAATATTTTTCCATCCCCTATTTCTCCGGTATATGCCGTGCTCTGGATCAACTGTATGATTTCTTCGACCTTATCTTCAGTCACAACTACTTCTACTTTGGTTTTTGGAAGAAGGTCCACACAGTATTCTTTTCCTCTCCATTGCTGCACGATCCCTTTTTGCAAGCCACGCCCTTTAACATCGATAATTGTCAGGCTTGGAAACCCGGCACTATCCAGAGCGTCCTTTACCTGATGCAGTTTCAGGGGTTTTATTATCGCTTCGATCTTGTACATTTTAGCCATTTTATTCCTCCCTCATCAGGTATTCGGGATATGCTCTGATTCCGTGTTCACTGATGTCCAGGCCAAGTATTTCTTCTTCTGCAGATACCCTGAGTCCGATTACGGCGTTAAGGATTTTGAAGATTATGAACGAGATCCCAAAAGCCCAGACAATGCTACACAGTACTGATATTAACTGGATCAACAGCAGGCTGATTCCTCCTCCGTAGAAGAGCCCTGGCACTTCAGCAGCGTATGTTGCATCTGCAAGGATTCCATTTCCGATTCCTATGGAGAAGAGCCCCACAGAGATCAGGCCCCAGCTTCCGCAGTATCCGTGTACGGCGATTGCACCGACTGGGTCGTCCAGTTTCAGTGTATTTTCGTTGAACATGACTCCGGCATAAATGATAATACCGGCTACGATTCCTATTACAATAGCTGCCCAGTTTGATATAGAACCACAGGGAGCGGTGACTGCTACAAGCCCACCGAGGAGCCCGTTTGCACTGAGTGATGGGTCAGGCTTTCCGGTTTTCATCCAGGTGATGGCCATGGTCACGACCGCACCGGCAGCTGCTGCCAGAAAGGTGTTGACTATTACCAGGTTCATGTAGGGATCGTTTCCGTCAAGGGTACTCCCACCGTTGAACCCCAACCACCCAAGAGCCAGAATCAGGGTTCCCAGGAAGGCAAAGGTCAGGTTGTGACCCGGAATAGGTATGGCTTTTCCATCCTTGAACTTTCCTATCCTTGCGCCCACAAGGAGCACACCTGCAAGAGCAGAATATCCTCCGATTGAGTGCACGACTCCAGAACCTGCAAAGTCATGACTTGCGACTCCGATTGCCTTCACAATCGGGCTTTCGGCTCCGGTTAGGAGAGCTGCGTCAGCCCCGCTCCAGACCCAGTGTCCATATACAGGGTAAATAACTGCAACCATCAGGACACAGTAAACAAGGTAAGCCTTGAAATTGGTCCTCTCAGCCATTGCTCCCGAAACGATCGTTGCTCCGGTGGCAGCGAAGACCATCTGGAAGAACCATCCATTCCAGAGCGCGTTGTCCGCACCTGCCAGGAAGAACTGGTTAGTTCCTATAAGTCCTGCCGCATCGGCCCCGTACATTACGCCCCAGCCTACAGCCCAGTAGACCAGGATACCGATGACAACCGTCATGAAATTTTTCATCAAGATGTTTGCAGTGTTTTTGCTCCTTGTAAGCCCCACTTCCACGAGGGAGAAGCCTGCATGCATAAAGAATACCAGACCACTTGCTATAAGCAGCCATACGAAAGTCAGTGCAGTCTGCACCTCTTCAATGGATTCTGCGTTTTCCTCCGCCGTTGCAGCAAATGCCGGTGAGGACAGCGCTATAAGCATCATACAGGTAATTATCAGTAATTTTCCTATTCCTTGCACATTTTTCATACTGTTCTTTTGCCTCCTTTTTTCCTATCGGCAACCGGTAAGTGCTTGTATACTTTATACTATTTATAAGTTTCGATAATGTCTTTCAATTTCATTGTTCTGTTCACTCAATACAAGTTGCTTTTCGAGCATAATCAAAAAAATCGAAATGTTTGGGTTTCAGGCTTGCAATATATTGTTAATCCGGCTCTAACGTGATTATTTCAGTATAAACTCCGATCCACATATTACTGTAAGTGCCTGAAGTAGCTACAAGAAATATGTATTTTAGCCTCCTCTTTACTTCGTTACTCAGAGAAGGCTTGTAATTCCTTTCTTTCATTAATGCCGTAATTTACAGTTATCCCCACTAAAAGTACAGCTAAAGAACAGTAATTTTGGACCGAAATCCTCGTATATCTATGTAAATCTTCCATAGAGTACGCTTTCTTTGCCAATTTGAATACATCTTTTATGATTGATCTCACAGATCTTTATGGAGGGGCAGAATGCTCCTCTTTGTGAAAATTTGTCTGCAAGATCTCATATAAAAAACGTTTAATATTTCGGATAACAATTTTCATCTGAAATCTTTGTTTAGTGGTATAAGCGGAGCTTTCATAATATATTGCCAGAGGCGGATTGTACGTCCTCTTCAATAATATTTACGGTTTTTTAAGGCCCTAATTCGATTTTATATCAAAAATAAGATGTACTTTTTTTGGGGGAACTATTATCTGGTTTAATTAGCAGAAAAAAATGGAAAATAAGTTCCAGTTAAATAGTAAGTTTAAGAGGGCCTAATGTATTTATCAAAAAAGTAGATCAATATACAGGATACAATGTTCAGTCTTGACCTTATTTATAAAAGATGCAGTGGAATTCCCGTCTCGACTTTTCTTGAGTTTTCATCAATTACAGGTATCTAAAGTGGGGGATTGTAAATAACGATGAAAACTTATTACTTTATTTTATATTTGTCCGTATTACTTTATTTTATATTTGTCCGTATTACTTTATTTTATATTTGTCCGTAACCCTTTCAGTCTCTTTTTATCCCTTCCCAAAGGAAATTTTTTGTTTTTCAGTATCCCATATTCCTTTGAGTAAAATCCCTTTATATTTCAGTATCCCATATTCCTTCAAGTAAAATCCCTTTATATAAAGATATCTCCTTTTTATTTTTGATCCCTATTGAATAAAAATTGTTATGGAAAAAAATATTTTAAAAAAACCAAACTCGAGAAACTTATTGGACATTCAATCCACGAAATAAAGAATGATTAAGCAGGATCTTAATTATCCCCCCTACAGTTAAAACAGAAAACAAGGAGCTTATGGAATATTAGTTTAGGATCTATGTTTCCTAATTATATAAACCTACTGAGTTACAACTACTTGTGTAAAACTATCTTGATATTTATCCGAACTTAATTGTTTCAACAAATATCTTGTGTCTCTTATCGCTCTAAAGTGGGGTTTAGTCAGAGTGATAGAGTAAGTTCAATACGGAGTGGGAAGGGAGTTGATTATAAGTGACCGCAAATGTCATAGAGGTCAATGGCCTTGAGCATGAATATGGCTCTATAAAAGCCGTTGATAATATCAGTTTTAATGTGAAAGAGGGGGAAATCTTCTCATTTCTTGGTCCAAATGGAGCAGGCAAGAGTACTGTGATTAATATTCTTACGACTCTTAGGAAGATCCAGAAAGGAGAAGCTAAAGTAAACGGGTATGATGTGGCAAAGGAATCAAAATATGTAAGACAGTCAATTGGTATTGTTTTTCAGATGCTTTGCCTTGACCACGAAATGACTGTATGTGAGAATCTGGAATACCACGGTAAGATCTATTCAATGCCGAAAAAAGAACGAAAAATACGTATTGAAGAGCTTTTAAAACTAACGGAGCTTGAACACAAAAGGGATACCCTGGCAAAAGAGCTGAGTGGTGGTATGAAGAGAAGACTGGAGCTTGCAAGGGGATTGATGACGAAACCTGCAGTTCTTTTCCTGGATGAACCAACAATAGGTTTTGACATCCAGACCAGAATGAGAATGTGGGATTATTTGAGAGAGATTAAGAAAGAAGGCACTACGATATTCCTGACCACCCATTATATGGAAGAAGCCGATCAGCTCAGTGACAGGATTAGCATAATTGACTATGGAAAAATTATCGTAACCGGAACAGCAGATGAATTAAAGAACAAACTCGGTAAAGACCTTATTTATCTGGAAACCGATGATAATGAAACCGTTGCAGAGATTTTAAGAGCAATGGGGTCAGTAAAAACCGTAACCGAAGATACAAAATCTCTGAGGGTTATGATCGGAGAAGATGTAACTCACGTACTTCCTCAAATTATAGAGAAAATCAGAAAGGCAGGAATAGAAATTACGACCATAAACATCAAAAAGCCTTCCATGGATGATGTTTTCGTTCACTACACCGGGCATGGTTTGAGAGAAGGAGAACCGCAGGAAAAAAGCGAAGGAATAAACAACGAGGGGGTCTCTGAATGAATTTCGAATTTCAGGCCATATATTGGCGAGAAATGGTGAAGTTTTTCAGATTCAAATCGACGCTTATTAGTTCATTGATCCAGCCTGTGATGTGGCTGGCATTTTTCGGACTTGCAATGTCAGGTAGTTTTGACCAGCTGACCGCTATGATCCCGCCCCTCGAAGGGGTACGGAATGTTGATTACCTTTCCTATATGGGCGCAGGAATAATTGCTATGGATGTGCTGTTCAGCAGCCTTTTTGGTGGGACTTCTCTTATGTTTGACAAAAAGTTTAGTCTGTTAAGGGAAACTCTCGCAAGTCCGACACCCAGATTTCACATCATCCTGGGTGTCGGGCTTTCTGGCGTAACGAAAGCATTTATTCAAACTTTCATAATAATAGGGTTTGGGAAACTGATTGGAATGGATTTCTTTTCGGGGTATACACTTACTGAAACTCTTATTTCAATTACAGGCATCTTTTTACTTGTAGGAATTTTCTCTTTGGGTTTCCTTTTCCTTTCAGGTTCTATTGCCATCACAATTGATAACCCTGAAGGAATGCAGTCTATTCTTACCCTGTTCAGTATGCCCCTGTTCTTTATAAGCAATGCATTATATCCCATTGATGCCTTCCCTGCTGTCCTCAGGTTTCTCTCAATGTTTAATCCGCTAACACTTCTGGCAGATGGAATCCGTTACTTTGCTTTAGGGAATAACTTTACTGTAATGGGTATTCACTATATGTATACTCCAGCAGATATCATCATATCTTTCCTGGGCCTTCTGTTCTTCGCCTCCGTAATGTTATCTACGGCACTCTGGAGGTTCGAGAAGGTGGATGTGTAAATAAACTACCCTAATTTCCTTTTTTTTCACTTTTTTATCTGGCACTCCAATTTTAAACTAGGATTTACCTGAATTTTTCAGAGTAGAGATAAATAATCGCTTTAGTGCTCTTAATTTAATGCTCACAGTGATCAGCAATTTAAGGACCTAAAAAATCTTATGACACAATAAGTATTATATATGTTTTATTCCCTCAAATACCATTAAAATTAGTTTTTTTTTAAAATAAATTTTATTTTTGCTTAAAATTCAATTTCATGTCGTTAAAATTCGTAAAATTTATTGAAGTGGGCTTATAATCCTCTTTTAGTGTTTGTTTGTGAAACCTCTGCTTATCCCAATAAACGAAGATTACAAATGGAAATTGTTTTCAGAGATATTAAACGTTTTTGATTTACGATCCACCAAGCAAATTCTTTCCATGCGTCTTCGGTTAAGGAATTTTCTTGCCTGTATGTTATCGATTTTAGAGCAAAAATTAATCTCAAATTTCGAACACCGAAACTAAAATCGATACCCTGTTCCAACTTCAGATCAATATATGTTTTCGAGATATATCGCAGAAATAGGGCAATTTATCATGATTCTCTCTTTACCGAAGATGCATGAAATTCTTTCACAATTATCTTTTGAAAAATCAATACCTGCCCTAAAAATCGTCATTCTGAGCATGTATTTTTGCCTTGAAATTTCCTATGTAGTCAAAGAATTGGAAGAAAAGAATAAATTACGAAAATTTATGAAAATAACGTTAATACCTTCTGAAAATGAAGTATACAATATCATGAGTGGCTTTGATTCAGAGCAGTTTATCAACTTTGTAATTGGATTACTTAACAATATCTGTTCTCGGTGTAAATGAGGTTTAAGCCATATCATAATCGATAGCACAGACATCAATCTTGATCTTAATTGGTTTAGAGAAAAATTAGCAAAAAGATGCTAGAAGATCGAGAATTTAAATGGGGACACTCTAAACATCGAGGTTATTTCATAGGGATGAAACTGAGTCTTGCCATGGAATATCCAAGCTTAAAACCTTTAGCTTTCATCGTTAATGAAGCAAATGTTAGTGAATACACGGTTTATCCCCAGATTTTAGAAGAGCTAAAGAGAAGAAAGAAAATAAGACCAGGAGATGTACTTTATTTCGATAAAGGTTATTTTTCACATGAAAATTATGTAATAGGAATAGCAAAATACAAAATAGCTCCGATTATTTTTCTAAGGATAAATTGTAATTATTATAAATTTTTCGACATGTTAAGCTATCCTCTGAACATATTTGATTCAAAAAGAAATGCGGAAGAATAAAAGAAAATGTATACAAGACTTGTAGCAAAATTTAAAGCTTTGATGGAAAATTGGGGAGGACTTAAGCCTATTAGATCTCTCATTGAGGATGTATTTAAATTAACCAAAAAAACGTGCAATATGGAGAATTTATACCGATATACGATGCGTTCTGTAAAAGAATACTTCTTTTTGGACATATTTTTTACAGGGACAATTACTGCGTTCTTTATTAGTGACAAAAAGGGGTTAAAACACTTGGCTGAGAGTTAAGAAAAAAAAGCACCATAAAGCAATTCCTTTTATCTTATGTTTGGTATACCTTACCCACGTTAGTTTTAACATAGTCTGATTATTTCAATGAAGTATCACATTTCAATAACTAAAAAATAACTAAAAAATAACTAAAAAATAACTAAAAAATAACTAAAAAATAACTAAAAAATAACTAAAAAATAACTAAAAAATAACTAAAAAACAAAAATAATTAGAAAAAGGAGTTATTTTCATTATGCATTATAGCCTTGGAATTGATGCTGGGGGTACTTACACCGATGCAGTGCTCATAAAGGACTCGGATGGGGAAATTGTAGATTCAAATAAAGCTCTTACTACCTATCCTGATCCCCTTGCCGGTATCAAAAAGGTAATTGAGGGTCTTAATTCGGAGTATCTCAAAAACGTAAAACTTGTTTCGGTTTCCACCACGCTGTCCACAAATACTATCCTTGAAGGGACAGGTTTTCCCGTAGCCCTTATTCTCATAGGGGATCATCCCCTTGAGAAAGAACTGCCCACAAGACATGTGCTCTTTGCTAAAGGAGGGCATAACCACAACGGAGAAGAGGTGTCCCCTCTTGACCTTGAAGCTATCGATGAATTTGCCCTGAGCGTAAAGGACAAAGTATCAGCTTTTGCCGTATCTTCTTATTTTAGCATACGTAACCCTGAACATGAGCTTAAAGTGAGGGACTCCATACTTAAGCTTACAGGGCTACCTGCGGTTTGCGGGCACGAACTCTCGCAGGAACTGGGAGCCTACGAAAGGGCAGTTACAGCTTTTCTGAACGCACAGTTGATCCCTGTAACCAGGCAGTTTGTACAGTCCATTATTGCAGAGATAAGAAAACTGGGAATTAATGCCCAGCTTCTTATGCTAAAATGCGATGGTTCGGTGGTAGGGATAAAAGATGCCTTGGAAAAACCAATCGAAACTATCTTTTCAGGCCCTGCAGCAAGCCTCGTAGGTGCATCTTACCTTTCAGGGCTGAAAACTTGTGCGGTTGTGGATGTGGGAGGGACAAGTACCGATATCTCCTCAATCTGTATGGGAGTCCCTGACCTGAGTGATGAAGGAGCAATTGTGGGTGGCTGGAAGACGCGGGTTCGGGCAATCCGGATGGAGACAACAGCTACAGGTGGAGACAGCCATATATGGACTGTGGACAGGGAACTCTTCCTCGGGCCAAGAAGAGTCATACCCCTCGCAGTGGCTGCAGTGCAGTACCCGGATTTTCTGAATAACCTTAAAAGGACCTCCATCCCTGCCAGAGAAGACCTCGGCGAAAATATCCAGCCCACAAAGTTTTTTGTCAGGTCAGGCTACCCGGCAGGCGAACTGAGCAAAGCTGAAGTTGAAGTGCTGGGGGCAATCGGAGATGAACCAGTTTCCGTGCAAGAGATCAAAGCCTTTATTAGAAAAGATCTTCTCCCTCAGACCTTGGACTCCCTTATTCAAAAGCGCCTTGTCCAGGCAATCGGTTTTACACCAACTGATGCTTTACATGTGCTTGGAAACTATGCAGCCTGGAACGAAGAAGCCTCCCGAATAGGGGCTGAAAGGCTTTCGAGGCTCATGCGCATGACGCCTGGGGAATTCTGCACTGCCGTAAAAAAGAGGGTGGCAAGGAACATGGTGCTTTCTCTCCTTTCATATCTCCTGCAAGGAGTGCCATACACAGCCATTGAAAAAATCCTGGATGGAAACTACCCTGCAAAGTTCAAGCTTGGAATCCCTGTTGTCCTGCTCGGTGGCCCTGTGCGAGCGCACAGGAAAGAACTCGAAGAATTCATAGACGCTGAAATTCTCGTTCCCGAACATGCCGAAGTAGGAAACGCAGTAGGAGCTCTTGCAGGAAAAGGCATCAAAAGAGTGGAAATTCTGATCAGGCCTGCACGCCTGGTGTCTCCAGATGCTGATTTTTTAGTCTTTGCGCCCGGAAGAAGGCTAAGGTTTGATTCATACACAGAAGCCCTGAACGCAGCAACAGAACTCGGAAAAAAGATTGTTACGGACTATATGAAAGACTGCGGTCTTAGTGGAAACCAGGTTGATGTTTCCATTGATAAAAAGACCATCTCACCTGAGGGCTGGACCCATCCCCCTATGGAAACAAATCTACTGGTAATGGGGGTAGGAATGCGAAGGCTGCCTGACTGAAACAAATTTTTCGGATTTCAGGCTCTTTTCTTTCTCATTTTGAAGATCCACAGACTAAAATCAGTAGACAAGGATCATTAGGCCCACATTTTTTTAGACCAGGCCATTTCAATTTTTAGCCATATAGAAACTATAACCTATTATTAGAAAGGAGAAAAACATGAAAGTCCTGTTGATAGCCGATATCCACGCAAACCTTGAAGCCTTCCAGACAGTCCTTGATGTTCCGCATGACAGGGCAATCTGCCTTGGAGATATAGTGGACTACGGGCCTGACCCGGACAAATGCATAGACCTCCTGAAAAAAAAAGGAATTCCCACTATCCGGGGCAACCACGACAACGCTGTTGCCTTTAAGATGGACTGCCAGTGCGGATATAAGTACAAGCACCTCTCAATCGCAACCCGGGAATATACGTGGGAAGTTCTCGATAAGTCATATATGGAATATCTGCAGAATCTTCCTCTCGTCCTCAAGGAAGAGATCGATGGAAAGAAGCTTTTTTTAACCCATGCAAGCCCAAGGTCTATGTTTGAATACATAAAGCCTGAGACTTCGGACGAAGATATCATGGCAATGCTTGCAGACCCGATGGAACCTGTTAATGCCGAATTCCTCGTAGTCGGGCACTCACATATTCCCATGAACAGGAAATTGGGAAACCTGACAATCATAAATCCGGGTTCTGTGGGACAGCCAAGAGACAGGGACACAAGGGCAAGTTGTGCAGTCTTTAACACAGAAACCGGAGAAACTGAAATCTTCCGACTTGAGTATGATATCGATGCAGTCTGCACGAAAATAGAAGAACGAATGCCGCATGCAGAGGAACTGACAGACATTCTCAGAAGGGGATACTAAAAGTAAAGGGACCCGGTTAAAAAATAAATATTAAGATAAAATCACAAATTCATATAATTGATTTAATTCAGGCTTCTTTTATAGCCCGGATAATTTTTTTCTATATACTCTGGGTTTACATCCGAAGGTCTGGTTTTTTCAATCCCGAGCTCCGTGACCATAAGGGAAACATCAGCCTGTATTCCGGCTTCGTCGAGCTTTTTTGTATCACACCTGTCAGTGCAACCATCAAGAGCCATAATTCTGAAGCTTTCGGAGGCTGCATTTTCTGTTGCTTCAACTCCTTTGTGCGCAGCAGCAGCTCGATAAATATCCGGTCTCCTGAAGGTGAGAGTTGAAGCTGCCTGCATGGTAAGTTTTCCGGTGTTCGAGAGACCTGAACAGGCAAAAATGAGGGTATTTCTTCTTTTTATGTAATAATTATATATAAGTGAGGGACGATCAGTCAATCTTGAGTTCTGTAATCTCAACGTTCAGGTTTGCAATCTCAAGGATTGCAACAGTGGCTTTTCCTGAAAGCACCCCTGAACATTCCCCTGGATTTATCACAGGGGTCCCATCGATCATTTTAACGCCCGGATCGTGGGTATGGCCCCGAATCACTACGTCAAAATCCCCGGACTTGGCAAGGGCTTTGACCAGCGCCTCGTTTGTTCCGTGCAGGAGGGCAATATGCATCCCTTCAATCGTCAGGTCCCCAAAATTCCCGCAGGAGACGGCTCCTATTTCCTCGAACCATCTTGTAAGGGTTACTCTGTCTCCGTCGTTGTTTCCGAAGACAAAATAGAGTTTTGGACTTAGTTCTTTAAAGGCCCTTATCGTGAAAGGAGAAATAATATCCCCTGCGTGCAGCACAGCTTTTACCTGTTTTTTGTTGAAGAAATCCACAGCTTTCTGGATAGCTGTCAGGTTATCGTGCGAATCCGAAATAATTCCTATCAAGTAATCCCACCTCCTTTAATATTAGACGTTCTGAATATTTAATACATGCCCCGGGTTTCTCAGAAAGGGAGATGCTCCTACCAGAAAGGCAGTTATTTTTAAATATAAGTTAGAGGTATTACCGAAATAATATCTGAAGAATACCTCTCCCATCCTGGACGAGCATCCAATATCGGGAAATTTCCCATAAAATTATAGTAAGTGAGTTAAAAATGAAAGCTATAACCCTTCTGAGCAGTGGGCTTGATTCGGTTGCAGCTCTTGCGATTGCAACTGAGAGTCTGAAAATTGAGATGGCACTTACCTTCGATTACGGGCAGCGGGCATGTGGGCGGGAGATCGAGAACTCCCGAAAGGTCTGTGAACATTTCGGAATAGAACATAGGGTCATCAAGCTAGACTGGCTTGCAGAAATAACCCATACATCCCTCGTAAACAGGAAAGAGGACGTTCCTGCTCTGTCCTTTAAAGATATTGATGAAGCAGCTCCTGCCGCAATTACCGAAGCAACTGCAAAAGCTGTCTGGGTTCCGAACAGGAATGGGGTCATGTTGAATATTGCAGGAAGCTTTGCCGAAAGCAGAGACTGTGATTACCTGGTGGTGGGTTTCAATGGAGAAGAAGCCGGGACCTTCCCTGACAACTCCCTGGACTATGTACAGGCAATGGACCACGCCTTTTCTTATTCAACTCATAACGGAGTACGGGTACTGGCTCCCCTTATCAAACTCGGAAAAACAGAGATCGTAAAAAAGGCTCTTGAAGTAAAGGCACCATTGGAATACAGCTGGAGCTGCTACCACGGGGGAGAATCTCCCTGTGGGGAATGTGAAAGCTGTGTGCGAAGAGCCAGAGCATTTAAAAACGCAGGTGCAAAAGACCCGCTTCTGGAAAGGTCTGGAATCTAAATCTGAAAAATCATCCAGAAAGAGTGCTACAGAGTATGACACTGAATAGAATACAATAGAATGCGTTACAAAAAGAGTTACAGGGAGATCTCTATGAAGTGCATTATCCTACCCGAAAAATTTGACTACGACGGGAGCCAGATTTATTCCCTCTGGGCATACAACAGCTTCGGAGTGCAGGAAGACTCGATTATTGTTTTCAGAGGTACATGTGATGTAAAAATCGAGCACATGATTGACCTTGAAGACCGGAGGGCAAACGAGTCTATCTGGTCCGAAGACATGGTGAGTTTCATTATAGAACATTTTGATTCTACTGACCTTAAACTGGTCTATGCACGTCAGCGCTTTTTTACCGCCCTTGTAAGGGAACACCTTGTTGGATTGGGAATCCACACCACAAGAGGAGGAGATGATCTTTTCCTAAAAGGGAAAAAATTGACTGTATCAATTGCCAGCACCTCTGCCGTTTCCCAGAAGATCCACTTCGGGATCAACGTTTCCCATGATGTATATGGAAACCTGAAAGAAGCCGGAATAGGGGACGATGAAAGCATTGTGCGGTTCATGCAGGAAATAGGGGAAGCTTACGTAAGGGAATTTGAGGACATCGAAAAGGATCTCCGAAAATCTCGCCCGCTGGGGGTGGTATAAATGTCCTTTTCAAGCTATGAAGCCACCCCCATAAGAGAGGTCTTCTGCTCAGTACAGGGAGAAGGTCCTCACGTTGGTACAAGGCAGGCTTTTGTCCGGTTTTCAGGCTGTAACCTTAATTGCAATTATTGTGATACGAACTTTGGAAATCCAGGGACCTGCGATTATGAAATCGTCGAGGGAAGTGGTATTTTCGAAAAGGTCCCAAACCCCGTAAGTGTAGAAAAACTGGAATCCATGCTGCAGCCTTTCAAAAAACTTCATTCTGTATCCCTTACAGGAGGAGAGCCTCTCTTGCATGCAGATTTCATAGAAAGACTGAACCTCTCCGTACCTCTATACCTTGAATCCAATATGACTTTGCCGGAGCAGGCAAGGAAGTTACGTGAAAATATCGCATATGTTGCAGGGGACTTTAAACTTCCGGAAGCTCTCAGGGAAATTCTCCCCGAGGCCCGGGAGGCGCATGTGGAAAATACGATTGAGTGCTTCAGGCTCTTGAGAAAAAACAGTTCAAGAGACTGCTTTTGCAAGATTGTTGTAGGCAGGGAAACAAAACCTGAAACTGTGGTTCTGGCTGCAGAAGCAATAGCTTCCTATGTATCCTGTATAATCCTCCAGCCAGAAACGCCAGTTGGTAGTGCGGTAAGGACCTCACGGTTTACACAGGCCTCTGTGCAGGCCATTATAAAACTGCAGAAAACCCTGCTTGAACTAATCGACACGCGAATCATTCCTCAGACTCACAGGATGTGGGGGTGCTTATAACCATAACAGAAGATCAGATTAAATTTAGAACAACATTCAAAAAGAAAAACTAGAATCAATAGACAGCAAACGGTTTAATGGCAGAAGTAGTTAGATCAAAAAGGGGTTAATAAAATGACAAATATGAAATTGGGAATTATTGATTATATCGACAGCGCCCATTACCTTCCAGGACACGGGAAATGCGGAAGAGTACATGGTCATACATACAAAATAGAGGTAGTGGTAGAAGGAGAAGTCCGGGAAAACGGGATGGTAATTGATTTTTATGACCTGAAAAAAGGCATAAAGGAAACTCTCCAGGGATATGACCATACCCTGTTAAACGACATCATAGAGTTCCCCAGTGCTGAACATCTCTGCCAGCATATCCATTCCAAACTTCTGGAAAGGTTCGGCTTTCCTCTTCTTGTGAGAGTCTGGGAAGGAAAAGGTAAGTGGTGCGAACTGGATAATTTTTCGGATTGAATAGGTATATTCGAATAGATCAGGCATTATTACTCGTATCGGATTCCGCAATAGTTAAGAAATAGTCTTAAAAATATTACAAAAAAGGTTTAAAGATACCTCTAAATGATTCCAAAATGTATATCAAGGGTCTGCATCATAAATGCTTAAAATATCCTAATATCCCCTTTTACTGAGATTTTACTTCACTTTTAAATTCTGAACGGAGGAGAATAATTTGCCAGAAAAAAACCAATCTATAGACAAGCCCAATAACGGCCCCATACTCGGGGAAGAGCTCCGGAGAAAGATTTCAGAGCACCCCTGTTACGACAAGAACGCCCAGCATAAATACGGGAGAATTCACCTGGCTGTGGCCCCAAAATGTAATATTCAATGCAACTTTTGCGTCCGGGAATTCGATTGCGTAAACGAGAGCCGGCCAGGGGTTACAAGTCAAGTCTTGACTCCGGAGGAAGCTCTTGAAAAGACAAAACAGATCCTGGCAGAATATCCGTTCATCAAGGTCGTTGCAATTGCAGGTCCAGGAGACCCTCTGGCTAATGATGAAACCTTTGAGACCTTTGAACTTATAAGAAAAGAGTTCCCTGAAATAACACTCTGTATGAGTACAAATGGACTCATGCTTCCCGAAAAACTGCAGGACATGCTGCGCGTGGGAGTTTCCACACTAACGGTTACGGTAAATGCAATTGATCCAGAAATCCAGGCAAAGATCGTAAACCATATAGTCTACCATGGTAAGGTCTACAGGGGAGTTGAAGCTGCAGAGATCCTGATTAAAAACCAGCTGCAGGGAATAAAAGCCGCTGTTGATGCAGGAATTGTTGTCAAAGTCAACACCGTGCTCACCCCGACCATCAATGACAAACATGTAGTCGAGATCGCAAAAAAACTCAATGAACTCGGGGTTTATATTATGAATGTCATGCCCCTGATTAACCAGGGTGCCTTTGCAGACCTTGAACCCCCCACAGCCGAAGAGCGGAAAGACGTTCAGGCAGCCTGCGAGCCTTACGTTATGCAGATGCGCCATTGCAGACAGTGCAGGGCCGATGCTTACGGACTCCTTGCCCAGGACATGTCGCAGATGAGCGAAGAGCGCAGGAATATTATAAAAATCCAGACAAAAGAAGAGATGGAAAAAGCAAAAGAGATCCTTACCGAAAACGACAAGGAAGAAAAAGACTGAGAAAATCAGATTGAAGATTTTAGACTGAAATCTGAAGTCTAATATCTTCTATCTGAAGGTTTAAACAGGAATATCTTCTATCTTTAAACAGGAATTATTCAGATTAAAGAATCCCAATTTTTATAAAGTACATATTTTTTTCGGTACATTTAATTCTTCGGCTCATCTTTATACAGTATTGAGCCGGATAAATTCAACTTTTCTATAGAAGAGCTGCATAAGTAAACATTCTAAATATCCGGCACCTGGAAAAAGCTTTGAAGCCACAAAAAAGGATGCTTTATATATTATGCATAATAATGCATAATTGGAAAGAAAGCACATTTTCTTTACTCTTCCCGGGCGCATCCGAACCCTTGCGCCAGGACCTTTAACTGCCGGAGGAAAATATTTGTCCGAAGAAGAAAACATAACTTTTGAAAGAGAACGTTATAGAATCATAGCTGAGCACCCCTGCTACAGCGAAAAGGCCAGGCACAGATTTGGGAGAATGCACATTGCTGTGGCCCCAAAGTGCAATATCCAGTGCAACTTCTGTGTCCGAGACTTTGCCTGCATAAATGAAAACAGACCGGGGGTGACTATGGAGGTTTTAACACCATCCGTAGCCCTTGAAAAAGTAAAGCAAGCCCTTTCCGATTACCCCTTTATCAAAGTGATTGGCGTTGCAGGGCCCGGTGACCCACTGGCAAACGAAGAGACTTTCGAAGCCCTCCGGCTTATAAGGAAGGAGTTTCCGGACATTACTTTTTGCATGAGTACAAACGGACTTATGCTTTCAGAAAAACTCCCGGAGCTCGTAAAGCTTGGAGTCGCGACCCTGACAGTGACCATCAATGCTGTTGACCCCGAAATTCAGGGGCAGATCTGTGATCACATAAATTACCACGGCAAGACCTACAAAGGAGTCGAAGGGGCAAAAATCCAGATAAAAAACCAGCTTGAAGGTATCGAGGCTGCTGCAAAAGCAGGGCTCATTGTCAAGGTCAACACCGTATTTGTACCGGGGATCAATGACCGGCACATGATGGAAATTGCAAAAAAGATCCGGGAAAGAGACGTATATATAATGAATATCATGCCCCTGATCCCCCAGGGGGCTTTCGCTCACATAAGAGCCCCGACCCCGGAAGAAAGGCAGGCGGCACAGGACGCCTGTGAACCCTATGTAAGGCAGATGCGCCACTGCAGGCAGTGTAGGGCTGATGCCTATGGCTATATTGATCAGGACATGACCCAGATGAGCGAGGAGCGCAGAAAGCTCATCAAAATCCAGACCGAGGTAGAGATGAAAAAAACTGCGAAGGGAATGGAAGAATAAAGGAAGAATAAAGGAAAAAATACAGGAAAAATATGTATAAAAGAGCGGAGTCAGAAAAACTCCGCCAAAGGGTTTTTTAAAACAGCTTATAAATCTGCTTAAAAGGTTTTAGTTTACTGAACAGATTTATTCGATTGTGATTGCCCCATTCGGGCAGGTATCTTCACATGCACCGCAGTCAAGGCATTCATCTTCGTCTACAACTGCAATATCATCATCACTGAGGGAGATTGCAGCTGCAGGACATTCATCTATACAGCTTCCACAGCCTGTGCAGGCGTCTGCATCGATTTTAGCTACCATGTTTTTCACTCCTGATTTCATCAAATTGAGATTTTTATATACTTCAAATTATATTAGGTTGACATACTAGGATATAATTATTTAATAAAAAGCTGTCGCTTTCGTCTCCTGAAACAAAGAAAAAACAGATAAAGGATAACCCGAATTACGTACTGATTATAATCCTCGCATTGACCTGAAATAAGTTTATCATTAAATACTAGGACTTTACCATTAGTTTCTGTAACTTATAGCGACCTTGACATTAGATATTATCAGTTTATTCTGGCCTTATTGCTAATTTGCTTATTGTGGTCATACCGTTAATTTATTGTTTAACCAGCAGTGATACAATTAAAAACAAACAGGAAGCCTTTGATTGAACCTTGAAGAACTAGCAGAAAGGATAAAGAATTTCGAAGGGGTTACCCGAAAAAAACAGATCGAGGATATAGTTTCCATCTTCGAAGCCGTCCGCCCGGAATATGGGGATGCTATCGTTGATTTTGGGGACGATGCTGCAGTGATCGATATTGGAGGAGATGACGTTATCCTCTTTGCAGCAGACGGCATATGGGGGAGGCTGCTGGATGCAAGCCCCTGGTGGGCAGGGTACGGGGCGGTTGTCGTTAATATAAATGACATTGCAGCTATGGGCGGAAAGCCTCTTGCCATGGTGGACATTGCCTCTGCGAATTCTCCTAAGGCCTGCAGGGAACTGATGGAAGGGCTGGCCGCGGGGGTCAGGAAATTCGGAGTTCCTGTAGTAGGGGGGCATGTCCATCCCGATACACAGTACAATTCTCTTTCCGTTGCTATCATAGGGATTGTCAAAAGAGACTGCGTAATCAGGAGTGATACTGCCTGCCCCGGAGATCTGGTAATTGCAGCCTATGACATGGATGGAAAAATCGGTCCAAATTCCCCCTACAGCTGGGACACGACTTCTTTCAAAGAGCCTTCAGTGGTAAAGGAAAGCTACCTTGTAACCCAGGAAATAGCAAAGAGAAAGCTTGCAACCGCTGGTAAGGATATCAGTAATCCAGGGCTAATAGGGACTCTCGGGATGCTTTGCGAGACGAGCAAGGTGGGAGCTTCAGTGGATCTGGAAAAAGTTCCCCGACCCGTGGATGTGGACTTTGAACAGTGGCTGAAAGTGCACCCTGGAACAGGCTACTTATTTACTGCAGACCCGGTAAAAGCAGAAGAGTGTGTAGATGTGTTTGAAAAGGCAGGGCTCACAACTGCAGTTATAGGAAAAATCGAAGAGGGCTCAAAACTCGATATGTACGATAAAACAGGCAGAGTAACTGTTTTTGACTTCTCTAAAGACAGTATTACAGGCATCGGTTCCGAATAATCGGAACCCCTCTGTATTTGTGGTACTTCTTTCAAATAAAAAATGTTTATTTGCTGAAAAGTTGTTATTTTACCTATCCAGCACCTGCGTCTACGGTTTTTATTCTCTTCTGACTGGGCCTGTGCAGGTTTACTTGTCTTCGATCCAGGCCTCCATTTCCTTATAGAGAAATTCTTCTGCAGCCTGAACCTTTTCAAGTGGGCCACGAAGGACAAGAATTTCCCTTTCTTCACTGTTTGCAATATTGATAGGCATCTTCCGTGTTACGGGTTCGAGACCATATTCTTCCACGATATCGTAGATGATGGACACAACCGTTCCAGGGGGGATAATCAGGTCGTAGCGTTCTTCATACTCCAGATCGGCATCTGTCTCAATATTCTCTCTCTTCTTTTTGTCGATTAAATCTTCAAGGTTGAGTGTTTTGTGCACCAGGGGTCACCTTCTTTTACTGATTGCAATTATTGGATCTTATTTTCCAGATAGTAAGCTAATTCAAATCGGGTTAAATCGAATTAAATTTTGTCTACATATATTAAAGTAATTGATAAGGTATATCAGAATGATTTCAAAGTAATGTTATAATCTCTTTTTTATGATCTGGAGAAGGGCTTGCCAGTCATATCTCTTTTTTGCATGAACTATGATAAGTATAATCATATTTATGGTTGCTTCTTACGAGTTGTATCTACAGTTATAAGGATCAGGTACAAAAGTAAGATTCTTATATATAAATAAATTATAAAGTTTTTTTCTGAACCAAAAAGCTTTCTTTCAGGAAAAATGAAAAATAAAGATGAAAAACGTTTGAGATGCCTGCTTGAAAAACTCTTATGAGATCCTTTCTCCTGCACTCGGGCCGGGAGAAACACTGTATATCTCCTCTACATGGAGAAGGGCTGCACCTTTTGGTTTGAGGTTTGCCATCTTGGAAGCTACCCATTCTTTAACCTCATCCAGAAGGGGGCCATTGTCGATCATCTCTACACTGCCTTTTATCTGGTAGGCTTTCATGGGTGGCATGTAAGCGCTGAGGGCAGCTTTCGGGTTTTCTTTCAGGTTTGCTTCGGTCTTTTTCCAGAAAACGTTTGCCATGATAAGAGTCTCGTCGTCCCTTACTTTTACAAAACCCATTAGGCATACGTTTGGAACGCCTTTTTTGTCTGCGGTTACCAGGGAGGCAACCTGTTGATTTGCAAGTGCTTCTTTTACATCTGCAGGAAGTTTTACCATGTCCAGTTTCCCCTGTGATTTTTTTAAGTTTAATGTACTTTAAAATTGATCGGATTTCGGGCCATTACCTGCCCCGCGGATACTTTTAAGCTGGAGATCCCTGTTTTTAATGGGACCTTCCTATTTTTTATTGAATATCCTTCTTTTTAAGCTGGGGATCTTTTTATAGGTTACATCTAGGCTAAGGAAATTTAAATAGTAGAAGCCGGACAATTACTTATTTATAATAACTTTAGCAATGGTTTTCAAACTAATATTAAAATTAATAATCAGTGGAACTATAAGCAGGGCAGAATTGCGGGAATTTATAGCCTCAAACAGGCACCTATTCTGTGGTTTTCAGTCCTACTGTTTCGGAATCAGGGGAGACGCCTCAGGCAAACTGATTCTAAGCAAACTTTATCTGAGATGAAAATATCTTATAAGAGGATAAGCAATGCAGCGGTATAAATTAAAGCGCGGTTTTAAACCTGAAATTGATAGAATCTACTCGGTAATGCAGGAATGCTTCCCTACTGAAATCTCCCGTAATGGGGACCATATTGAAACTTCCTATGGGGCAATGTCAAAGATAACGGTCTGGATAGAAAATAAAATGCTTTTTGTGGACACGGTTTCCGATGTCACTGTCAAAGATGATGGGACGATCCTGCAGACTAATAAGGTCTTCCGGGATTTTCTCTTAAAGGCCACCGGCTACACGGCAAAAGAGCGGTTGAAGCAGGCTAAAAAAGAAGTTGGAGAGGGATAAACTCCTGACCTCTCATTTTTATTTCACATTATCAAAACATTCAATGGTCCTTACCTGGAGGTATCGCTCTGGAAGTAGATTTCCTTGAAAAACTGAAATGCCTCGAAATTCCCACCTGCCTCCGGGTCTGCTGTGGGACCGATGGGTCCGTAACCTTTCTCCTCGAGATCATGACCCGAAAACCGGTAAATGTAAAAACTGAGTCTCAGTACATAATCAAAGCCGATAAGGAAATGGCTGATCTTCTTGGTGTGGAAGAAGGCAGCGAGGTTAATAACAGGACAGTCCTGCTCTATGCAGGGGATTCCGTATTTGTCCGGGCAAGGTCACTCTCTCCTCTGGAGCGCATGCCCGCAACCATGAAGGAACAGTTAATGCGAGCAGACATCCCAATAGGCAGGATCCTGCGCAACCACAATCTCGAAACCAGGCGCGACATGGGAGAACTCAAAGTCCTGAAAGGAGAAACCACCTTCGATGGCATTCCGGTCCTTTCCCGCTCCTATAAAATTGTGCACGACAACAACGTCCTGATGTGGATCAATGAACGCTTCCCCATCGATGAGCGCTGGAATCTCTAATAGACCTTAACTCCCAGCCTGAAATCTCAAAAAATAAATCTTAAAGAAACCGGCAACTTCCTCTGCCAGTTCTCCACATTTTTAATGACAAATCTCTATGTTTTTAGTATGTATCAGGATTTTACCCGGTCTGCAGCCGGTTCAGTCGAAACCTTTATATCTCTGGTGTGATATTTTGGAGATGCTCTTACAGCAACAATGCCTTGGTGGCTTAGGGGTATAGCGCGTCCTTGGTAAGGACGAGGTCGCGGGTTCAAATCCCGCCCGAGGCTTTTTTTTTGTTTTTATTTTATATATTGAGGTTCAAAGCCTATTTTTTCGTTGGAATATTTGTACGATGCATCCTAATAATTGAAGCAATTAAGGTTTGTGCTTCAATTGTATCAAACGAAAAATTATGACCAGAACTGATAAATCAGTTCTGTTTTTTCGATATATGGGTTATCTCAGACGCCTGTCCTGATTTCTGCCAGAGGATTTAAATTAAGGGTAGAGTAAAGAACAAGTTTAGAGACAAAGCTTTCATTCAGTTTTATTCTTCTTCCTCTTCAGGGTTCATGAACTCTTCATAACATGTGATACAGATGTATTTATCTTCAGGGCATGTTTCTTTATAGTCCAGCTTGGGACCGCCGGGTTTTGTGGTCCCTACCTTTAATATATAGAAGTGCTCACCGAGTTCGACTGGCTGCCCGCATCTCGAACATAAGAAGGGTGGATTCTCAATCGAATCAGCTGCACACTCAACGCATATCAGATCGGACTTATCTCCATGAACGTCCTTAAATTTTATTGGTTTCATATCCTGGCTGGTATCGACGACCAGCACGTCTTCCAACAGTTCCCTACCACAGATATTGCAAAATTCCTTTGTTTTGTCGTTTCCCTTCATTATATTGCCTCTATTTCAGAGAATTTTTCATAAAATTCTGCATCAAGCCTGCAAGAGGTTTTAGTGTTTCCCCGCATTTTATTTCGTTTTGTTCCCCTTTCTGGCTCCTTATTAATTTATATTATCTTATATATTTAAAAATATTGTTATTTTAATCTGTTGTCACTTGATTCTATATTTTCCAATTCAGAGTTTTTCTTTTTATCCTCAGAGATTTTGCATATACATTTTTTAGGAAGGTTTGAGTATTTGGACAACTGGTATAACTCACAGGAGATCCTATAGAGTAAGGGAGAAAAGGAAATGACAGATGATAAACGTACTATTTTAATTTATCACCATGACGATAATGATGGATGCTGTTCAGCCGCTGTCGCTGGAAATTGCTATGGTCGGAATGAATTTGCCATAAAGTTTGTTGCTATAAATTACGGCAAAGAGTCGTGGAATGAGGAAGAAATAGGGTCAGCCGAAAAAGTATGGCTTCTTGATTTTACAAGCGATAATATGAATGAATTCGTAAAGGCTTGCGGGTCCAAGCTGATATGGATAGATCATCATAAGACCGCTATGGAGAAATATCCGGACCTTTGGAATTCGAGCGATATTCCGGGAATCAGGTCTATTGAAAAGGCAGCTTGTGTACTTACATGGGAATACACTCATCCTGAAAATATTTCCCCTCCTGCAGCTGTTGCCTATATTGGGGATAAAGATATCTGGAAGTTTGAATACGATGAGACCAGGGCTTTTGCTGCTGGTTTTAGTCTGATGGTGAAAACCCCTGATGATGCCGTATGGGATGTGCTTCTCAGTTTTAGTTCCGAATGCGGGGATACTGTAAATAAAATGGTATCTGTCGGTGAATTACTCCTGGAAGCTCAAAATTACAAGCTTCAGAAAGCATTCGAACGTGGGGTAGATTGTAATTTCCATAACTGGAAGGCCAGACTTGTAAACACTACCGGGAACATCTCCGAGCTTGGAGAATTCATCTACAAGAAGCCCGAATATGATATTGCTATCATGTGGCAGGCTGTAGAGAATATGGTAGTATTCAGCCTGAGATCTGATTCAGGAAATCCTGACTCACCTGATTGTGCCAAAATTGCTCAGCAATATGGCGGTGGGGGACACAAGAATGCTGCTGGATTCCAGAAAAAGAACATAAATTTTCTACATCTACTTTTCGCATAAAATCAATCTTGTTGGCTTAGAGGAATAGTGTGTCCCTGGTAGGGACGAGGTCGCAGGTTGTAGAAAATTAGCATCAGGCAGTTTCAAAAAAACAATACTAAAAAGAATGTATGCCGATTGGCCTCAAGGTAATGAATCTGACCCCAATCGGCAAACTTGCAAAATATAGCGGAATTTAGACGATAATTAGTATATGCTTTCGATATATATCAATGTTTTCTGGACAAATATATTATTAACTGATAATTTTTAAAAATGTATGGTATCTAAAGAGTCTTCTTTGATTCTTTATTGGCTAGAATTCCATCACGTGTCAGTCGTGAAAGGGAACAGACAAAAGAATGGCCTAGATTTTTATGTGTATTGAATGCGGATTTATGGCAATATTCCTTGCAAAAAAAGTGGGAAGTATCAGTATCTAATTCAATAATACCTGAACTTAGAAGTGAGAGGAATCAGGCAACAAAAAGCTGCCTGCAGACTACCAGCCTACAAAAAATATCGTGGAATCACAATTAGCTTACAGGACCATCACACTCTTTATTTACGCTATCCAGATACACACTGTAAGTATGATTGTTTTTAACCCGGAATGTAATCGATTTATCTTGTTCGAGTTTATAACTGAGGAACTGTTCTAATGTATTATCGCATACTCTGGTGTTTTCCCCGGCATTTATATTTACATTTATCAGAGCATCAAAGCCTTTTGTATGTGCATTAAACATGAAAAAATTCTCTGTGTATTTCAAAATGTCAAAACTGGCATCATACGTATTGCGGCTTATCTGGTTGTATTCATAAAATGATACAATGGTCATCTTATTTGAATTGTAGTTATCCACCCAGTTATGGAATTTTGAACGGCTGATTGAGTATTTTATAGCTGGCTCCAGGTCGAGTTCGTGGGTGAAAGCCGGATAAACCATGCCTGCCCTGGATGCTGGCTCCCACCATGCCCAGGTTTCATCCCCTAGATTTCCAACATTTCTTTCGGCATGAATTCCCGAGTCTCCGTTTCTCCAGAACATCCCCAGATTTTCATATGCATAAATTGCATGTGTAACATTATCCCTGTTTCTCATGGAGCACCAGGTTGTTGGTTTCTTTCCTATTTTTTCATAAACATACGAGTATCCCTCATTCATTACTTTACAGGCTTGCTCATAAGAGAGGCTGTTTAATTCTTCAGAGTAGTGTACTCCTGTGTCCCAGGAATTATTAACAACAAGATTGCGCAGGTATTCAATGTCTGACTCACTGCACTGCTCAAGAAGCTCTATATCAAACCAGATGGTGCCTCTGTTATTTTTGCTGTTAAGGTAACGTATACCTTTCTCGGTAGTGTTTCTTACATGAGGCCCGTCAAGCCCGAAAGGAACCAGAGCGTTATCTCCTATTGCGGTTATGAATTTACGGTCTGCTCTCTGGCTTATGCGGTATATATTGACATCGAAATCTCTTCCTTTTCCAGCGAGAAAAGATGTGAACTTGAGGTACCCGTTTGAGAAATCAATATATGGCAGCTGTCGCCTCTCTGAATTATAAAAAGGAGTCGTGATATATTTCCCGTCTTTTGCGAATATTGTGTTTGTCTTGCCGCATCCGTCAAACATAATTTCAAAATCCAGCTTTTCCGTGGCATTCCCCATAAATATGGTTTCAGATCCGATACCGCCGGAAGAGCTTTCATAATAACTTTTTAATGTAATCCTATTATTTGTTTCCTGAATTACTAACTTTGAACCCGGGCTGTTAAGTTCAACAAAACTGTGAGGATTATCCGTTTTTATATCCATTGAGATGTGATAAGTACATCTAACCATTGGTGTAAGCCCGCAGATGTAGAGTGACCCTGTTTGCCTTTGCTGTCCTTGGTAGTGAATAGGCGGAAAAGAAGTGGCTTCACAGAACCTGTGAGTATCTGGAGATTTCATCAAGTTTCCCATGCATCTGTTTATTCCATAACCTAAAATAGCATCCACAGCTGAAAGCAAACCGCAGGGAAATAAACCGGGGACTTTTGTAGTTTTATACTTTAACCCTTTTGATAAATCGTTAAAAAGAACCTGCGTTTTCAGAATCCCGTAAATTGCTAAATATAGCCGGTCATAAGGCTTATTTCCTGAAAGTTTGGCCATGAAAACGTTATTTGGAACACTGTCATTTTTAGAGTAATCCTGCGAAAACAGGATGATACTACCCTGACCAGTATTTTCAGGATTTTCGGGATTAACTGTTCCAGAGGAAATACCAGTTCCTCCAATACAGGACAAGTAATGAATAATCTGAGAAGAAATCATTTTCGTTGATCAAAATAACTATACTCAATATATATTATTGAGTAGTGGTGTCTTATTACTCACGATATATTATTGCATGATACTTGTATTCATAATACATAGATTGCACATACTCCATCTTAAACTCATGTTTACTTGCAATATTTTCTATTGTATCGGGTTTATGAGTATATCCGAGAATATCTTTCGGGCGGTTTTTTAAGCTCGCTGATATGATATTGAGAGCTTCAAAACCTATTTTGTATAAGATTTTCCAGCACCCAAAATTTCGTGAGAAGAACCCTATTTTCCATAATGGATATAAGCGAGGGTCCAGTAAGTCAAAAAGTACTATTTTGCCCCCCTTATTAAGGTGCTCTGATGCATTGGATATAAAATTATCAACTTCTTCATCTGTGAGGTATTGGATCACTCCGGCTGCAGTTATCCTGTCAAAGGAGGTATCAAGCTTCTCCCAGACTGTTTTATCGTCAGCAAGGATTAAATCTACATGTTCATACTTTCGTTCCCTTATTCTTTTGTTCGCTTCATCAAGCATTGATTCCGAAAAATCAGCACCCACAAGCCTTTCATATTCAGGTGCGTAATATACCAGAAGCTCTCCGGCTCCGCAACCAAAGTCAAGAAGGGTTTTGCCCCCATTCAGATGATAGAGTTTTTCCCTGGCTTCTCTGGAAATAAATTCCTCAGCCGAAGACCGGTGACCACCGCTTCTCTTACCTGCAAAGAACTCTTCCCAGACAGATTTTGGTTTCGACATGTTTTTTATACCCCCAAATCCTGCTTTATCTTAACTACAAAATCTATCTATTGATCGATTAATTTTTCCTTCAATTATGGATTTATTTTTAATTTATACACTAGTTTCACTCATATATACGTAAATATTTATATCTTTCGAACAAAGAATCTTCATAAACCTTCAGCAGGAAACCTCTGAGTCTTTAGCTCAGGGGATATAAGCGTCAACTTCAACCCTGGTTCCGTATATAATATTCTGCTGCTTTTTTACTAACATTTTCGATAGTAGAAGCAAAATCCCCATCACTCCATATTCACTTAATTCTGCGCCAGAAACACCAGGTTCTGCCTGGGAACTTCCTCATTAACAAAAAATTCATTCGGCATATATATTTTAACTCATTTAAGATCTTATTGGTGTCTCAATGAAACGAACCTCAAAGGAATGGAAAGAAAAAAGGGTTGAATTCATTAAAGGTAAAACCTGTGCCTGGTGTGGCTCTTCTGAGCGCCTGTGTGTTCACACACCCGGAGCCTTTTCTCCGGCAGAAGTCCGTTCCGGGATTTACAGTCTTGCCTATGCCAGATTCAGGGAAGTGTACAGACAAAAGTATCAGAAATTCGAACATGTCCTCACAGGCAAACACCGACATAAAAGCCATCCTGCCTGGCACAAAGCCTCTACTGTGCATAAAGCCGAGCCTGACAATACCGACCTCGAAGAGCAGTGTATCGAGGTACTTGTTGAAGACACGGGAGAGGGAAACTTCAAAAAACTTTACCATGAATGGCTTGAAGAAAGCGGGATTAAAGAGTTAATTGAAGAAGAAACCCGAAAAGCCGAGGAAGAATACGCATCTTTTGAACATGCAATTGTGCTCTGCAATCGATGTCATTTTGCAAGCCTGAGGGGCATGGAGCTCTGCCCGGTATGCAAAAAAAAGTATAAGCCTTCAAGGTATGAAACCTGTTTTGACTGTCTGCCTGATGAAAAAAAGAAAGATGTTCTGGAGAGGCAAAAGGAAAAATAGAATTTTCCGAAGAATTCGGAGCAGTTTTCTGATAAATCATTTGCTGATGAGCCATAGTTTCATTTTATGCCTGAGGAGGTATGAAACGGGAACGTCCGGTTTTTCAGAAAAGAGCCCAACCACTTCCTCCGCATGCCTTGCAGGTTCCTGTTTCCAGGTTTCCTGCCCCACCGCAGAGAGGGCATATTATTGCAGGCTGGGCAACGAGCACGTTTCCCTGCCCTCCGCAGGCTTGACAGATTCCACCTTCAGAATGCCCGGTTCCGCTGCAAAGCGAACATTTTTCCGGAGCATACTCCGTATCGACATAGGTATAGAGCATCTCATCACCTTCTTCATTTATTAGCACAGGGTAACTTGTCTAAGCAAAAGATTCTTTTAATACATCTTTTCGGCGTTATGAGTTAAAAGATCTTGCAAAAAGATGAAAAAGAAAGTGTTATAATGTAATTGCCGGATTTTCTTTATATATTTCATATTTATAATAAAAAGTTTGAAACCTCCGGTCCTTTAGCTCGGGGTAGTTCACCCTTTTGTGCAAAAAAATATTTTTTCCTGTACGGTCTGACTCTATTTTATTCATAACTTCTTCTCTTTGTAACATAAAATGTTATTTGTAATGATTCCAGTAATTTTAAGTAACATTAAAAAAATAATAATCATCGGGGAGAGTTTTTCAAGTTGTGTCCTGGGGGGATGCAGGCTTTAAAATATATCTCCTTATTTTTGGGAGTTGGGAGTATGGCAAGTAAAGATGATCTACAATTTTTGTCAGCAAGCACAATAAAGAGAGACAGGATCCTTAATAGAGCAAGAGAGCATTTTGGAAAAATTGAGGAATTAATGATCGACCTTCAGGACGGAAGAATAGCTTACGCAGTGCTTTCTTTTGGCGGATTTCTGGGTATAAGCAATAAGCTGTTTGCACTTCCCTGGAAAGCTCTGTCGCTGAATGTGCATGAACACGCCTTCGTACTTAACGTCGACAAAGAAGTGCTGGAGCAGGCAGAAGGTTTTGATAAGGATAAATGGCCATTCACAGACCGCGAATGGCTTTCCAAAATGTATACTTACTACGAATACGAACCTTACTGGCAGCCTGAAATGGCAGGACAAACCGGAGTAAGGGCAGAAAGGGCGGCAGAAGGTAAAGAATACCCGGATTTTTTGTCTTCAGGCACGATAAAAGGGGATAAGGTCATCAATAAGGCTGGAGAACACCTCGGGAAAATCGAGGAATTAATGATCGATCTTGAAAATGGTAGAGTCGCGTATACCGTACTGTCTTTTGGCGGGTTCCTGGGTATGGGTGACAAATTATTTGCTATTCCCTGGCAGGCTCTTCAACTGAAAGTTCACGAGCACGCTTTCGTACTTGACGTGCCTAAAGAAACCCTGAAAAAGGCAGAGGGCTTTGATAAAGATAACTGGCCTATAACTACCCGTGAGTGGCTTTCCACTATGTATGGTTACTATGGATACCAGCCTTACTGGCAGTGGGAAAGAGAAAGAATTGAGAGTAGACCAGGAAACATTTAACACTTTCTTACTTCCCATGAAGGTAAAGGAATCAACCTTACGGGCCGATCGGATGCCTGTTTACATGTTTTTTGTAGCTTAAAGATGTCAAACTCTGATTTGAAGCTTGTAAGGATTCCATTTTTTTAACTCTCTGTTTATTTTCTGTGCCTCAAATTCTCAGTTCCTGTTAAAAGCTGTGCCAGTAGGGACTTTTTTATCTCCACTGCATCGTTAGGGCAGAGTTCCCTACAGCAGTAGCACAGGATGCATTTTTCCGGATTGATCCTGAATGTTCCGTCTTTCTGCCCTTCTACAGCCTTGGGGGAACAGTTCAGATAGCAGGTCCCGCATCGGGTACATTTCCTTTGATTAATCCGGGGATTAATGGTATAATATTTGCCGAGGCTGCGCTTAAGGAAAGCAGGGGTAGTACTGACTCCTCCGCTTGACGGCTTGAATTTCTTTCTCACCTCTTTTAACGGCTTTCCGACCACGACAGGGCACTGGTTTCCAAATCCCTTCTTAAGGGCTCCTGCTGTAGTGGGTATTTTGAGGGGGTCAAAACCGATCATTTCTGCTGCAACAATATCCATTGAGACGCAGTCCGGGCTTGCCATAATTACCCCTGAGTTTACAGGTTTTCCGTGGGAAGGCCCGTTTCCTTCCATGCCCCATACCCCGTCCATGATCGAAAAAGCAGGTTTGACAACTGAGTACACATCGGCTACGGCTTCGCCAAAAAGTTCCCGTTTCCCAAGAAGGTGCATTTCTTTTCGGCATTTCAGAGGGAGGGCCCCGAAGAAATTTTTGACCGCACCTGTATAATATGTAAGTTCATGGGTTTTCAGTTTCGGAAGAGAGATTACAATATCGGCTTCAAGGACTGGGTTTGCAATGTACAATTTCCGGAACCGGAGGGGTTCAGGGACTTCTACCAGGGTAAAGCCTGAAGTTTCAAAATTCACCACCCTTGCTCCGGCTTTTCGAGCAGCCTCTTCTATACCTGAGGTTTTCAGGGCTTTTGCCGTAGCCCCGGGTCTTGATATCCCGGCTCCGTCTCCTACAACTGGTTTCCCTCCTGCGTCGAGCACGAATTCACACATTGCTTCTACCACCGAAGGATGGGTAGTTGTGGCAGCTTCCGGGGGGCTAGCTGCAAGGATGTTTGGCTTGAGAAGTACGCTGTCTCCAGGCTCAATTATGTTTTCAACTCCGCCTAGCAGGTCAAGAGCTTTAGCTATTGCTTCTTTCGTATCAGAATACTCAGGGCAGGAAACTATTGAGACTTTGTTCATTGCTAAAAAGTGAATAGAAATAATTATTGAATTCTTTTCCGGTTTCAATTTGTTGTTTTAGGCTGTTATCAGTTTGTCAGCTTTCTTAAGTACTTTTTTTACCATGGGGTTTACCGGTTTTTAAGACCCATCATTGAATCTATTTCTTCAGCTATGTTTTCCAGCTCATCAAGTATCCTTTCCGAGTCTTTTCTCATCTCCTTTACTGCAGCTTTCAGACTGCCTCCCCTCAGATAAATCAGACGTTTTTTTCTGTAAAGGAGTCCGGAGTCATTGAGGTTTCGGAGATGATGATTGATTCTTGGGATTTTCATATCAAGGTCTTCAGCCAGATATTCTGTAGAACTGAGTTCGTCATTTGAAAGTTTTTCGAGTAAGCTGAAGATTATTTTGTTGGCTGTATTTTCGGTATCCCTTCCCGAAGAAAAGCCAAAGCTGTCACAGAACCATAAAAGGTCTTCTTCAAGGCTCTTTATCTGGGGCTTTTCAAGATTTCGAAGGATAATCTGCTGAACCATCTGTGTATTATTTTAGAGATTCATGTATATATATTTTATTTTAATTTGTAAACATCATTTCGATTTTTTTGCAATTATATTTATTTTATTTACAAATTTTGTCTGGTTTGCTGGTAATTTTTAAATAGAAGTTTTGCATTATATGGGGATAGTTGGGCGTTTTACAGCTCAATACATTCATTAATTCCATGCTGATTGATAGCAACTAGTGAATGTTCAGCTAATATGAGGTCACTTACATATAAAGGAGGAACAAAGAGTGATTATCAGACCTATTGGCGAACGAGTATTACTCAAACACCAGGAGATAGAAAAAGTGACTAAAGGCGGGATTTATATCCCCGATTCTGCACAGCAAGAGAAAAAAGAAGGAATAGTTCTGGCTGTGGGGACCTTTGAAGACGGGAAGGAGCTACCTCTGAAAAAGGGAGACCACGTAATTTACGGGGGATACCAAGCCGATGAGATTGAAATAGATGATGAAAAATATATTTTTGTCGACTTCAAGGATATTCTGGCAACAGTTGTTGAAGAATAATTTCGAATGAGGTCGCTTCTGAAAATATTTCATCATTTAGATCCCGAATGTCAGGTAAATCACGACTTCGATAAATCATAGCTTAACTAAGTAAGAATATTTTATCTTAATCCAGGTGAATACAGATGGCTTCAAAGCAGATAATGTTTGATGAGAGTGCAAGAAAAGCCCTCTTAAACGGTGTAGATAAAGTTGCAAATACTGTTAAGATCACCCTGGGGCCGAGGGGTCGTTATGTCGTGCTGGATAAAAGCACAAAACCTGTGGTCACAAATGACGGTGTTACCATTGCAAAAGAAATAGAGCTCCATGACAAGTTTGAAAATATGGGCGCCAAGCTTGTCAAAGAGGTTGCCTCCAAAACCCAGGACAACACAGGAGACGGGACAACTACCGCAACCCTCCTTGCTCAGAGCATGATCCGTGAAGGCCTGAAAAACATCAGTGCAGGGGCAAACCCTATAGAAGTCAAGAAAGGGATTGAGATCGCTACGGAAAAGGTTGTAGGGTATCTCAAGAGCAAGAGCGTGGAGGTAAAAGGCAAGGACAATATCATACAGGTAGCTACTATTTCTGCAAACAATGATGAAGAAATAGGCAACCTGATCTCCGATGCTATGGAAAAGGTCGGCTACAACGGGGTAATCACTGTTGAAGACTCAAAGACAATGGAAACCAGCCTTGATGTGGTCGAGGGTATGCAGTTTGACCGCGGCTTTGTTTCCCCATACATGGCACTTGATACTGAAAAAATGATCTGTGAATTTGAAGATCCCTATATACTGATTACAGACAAGAAGATCAACAGCATGAAGCAGATCGTACCTGTGCTTGAGAAGGTCGCTTCTGAAAGCCGTTCCCTCTTGATTATTGCTGAGGACGTTGATGGGGATGCCCAGGCAGCCCTGATCCTGAACATCATCCGCGGAGCCCTGAAGGTCTGCGCTGTAAAAGCTCCTGGGTTCGGAAACGAGAGAAAAGAGATGCTTGAGGACATTGCCGTCCTTACCGGTGGGCAGGTTATCAGTGAAGAAAAAGGCATGAAACTTGAGGAATTCAGTGACTACATGCTTGGAAGTGCCAGGAAAGTCACGGTTGACAACCACAAAACCATAATCGTGGAAGGCAAGGGTAACAAAGCAAAGATTGATGAAAGGGTCAGAGTCATCGAAGCTCAGATTAACATTGCTGAAGCCGACTACAGAAAAACCGAGCTTAAAAAACGCCAGGCAAAGCTTGGGGGAGGTGTTGCTGTAATCAAAGTAGGAGCTGCAACAGAAACCGAGCTCAAGGAAAAGAAGATGAGAATCGATGATGCCCTGAACGCCACAAAAGCCGCAGTTGAGGAAGGTGTAGTCACAGGAGGAGGAGTAAGTCTCTTCCGTGCAGCTGAAATTCTTGAATCCCTGAACTTTGATGGCGACAGGCAGGTGGGTGTAAAGATCGTCCAGAGGTCCATAGAAGATCCTGTCCGTCAGATCGCCATAAATGCAGGCAGGGAAGGCGCTGAAGTGGTGGCAGCCATAAGGGCAGAACCCAGCGAACTCTTCGGATACAATGCAAAGAGTGATGTCTTTGAAGACCTCTTCGAAGCGGGTGTAATCGATCCGACAAAAGTGGTAAGAAGCGGGCTTCAGAATGCCGCCTCAATCGCGGGGATGGTGCTCACGACTGAAGCTCTCGTGACCGATTTCGATGAAGAGAAAGACGACAGGACAGATACAATTATTATCTGATTGTGGTTTTTTTCTTTTCTCTTTTTTTCTTTTCTTTTCTTTTTTTTTCTTTTTCTTTTTTCCTGATTTCATTCTTCCTTTTCCCTAATCACTCTGAAGCCCTCCTCCTTTTTCTTTTATCTCAGGTAAGGGCTGAAAACCTTTTTCTGTCATTAGCGCAATATTTTTGTAAAAGCGTAATTTTCCATATTTCTAACTGTTAATTTATAGTCAAACTGTTATCCTCTCCCCTCTTTATTCATAATCACTCATAATCCCCTTAATCATCCAGTTCGTTTACTAAAAACTCCCCCTGCCAGAAAGGTGAAAGTAAAGATGCTTGAAATTTACTGCGATTCATCCTATAATGAAGGTGAAAATTCTTACATCGGTTGCGTGGTGCTGCGGGACAGCATGCAGCTTCATCAATCAACAACTAAAGTCCCGGGTCATCCTCAAAATAATCTTGACTGTGAACTTGCAGCCCTCAATTTTGCCATATCCCTTATCAGGATTTTTTCAAAAGGCGATACAGAAATAGTTGTTTATAATGACTCTACTGAAGCCGTAAAAACTTTTCAGGCAAGGGCGCAGGAAGTAGAAAAGGAGTTTTCGGGGTCTGGAGTTAGCTTCGAGTATATTCCCCGTGAGAAGATGAATCAGGCAGCTGCAGATAGCCTGTCTAAAAAGTTTCCTGTTTTTTTCTCGAGTACATCCACGTCGGATGTGGAATCTTTCTCGAGGCGGGAAGATATTCTTTCAGACATTGCCCAAAATGGAAGCAACGTTTTTTATCTGGAAAAAGTTCCGGAAAAGTCCACTAATAAAAAAACCTGCTACAGGTTGATAGTCCGCACAATGGAAAAGACCCTTTCCGATGACCTGGTTTATCTGGTAAAAAAAGGAGGTCCGGGCACTCAGGTAAAGGCTGCGGAAGAGATTAGAAAAGACCTTTCAAACCCTGAAATCCTTTTTTCTCTTAAATCAAAGGGTATAAGACTTGAAAATTCCTATTTCCTGCTTACGGATGAAACCTGGGGGCTTCGGGGAACGGATAGCCAGGCATACTCCATTCTACCCTCTTCTATTCCCCATAAGGTCATATGCGATGAAGTAGATCGGTCACCTCAAAACCTCTTCAGAAGAGCAGAACGTTTCAGGTAATGCTTCTGCGCTCCGCAGTCCATTACCGAACATCCCATGATCAAACACCGGTGCACTGAAAGTTAAAGTATTCCACTTATAATATTATCATTCAACCCCAAAACCCAACTTAAACCCCTGAGTATCCATGAAACCCATAGATTACAAAACACAGCTCTTGCTAACAGTTTTCGTCAGCTCTCTGCTTCTTGGAAATCTTCTTGGGAGCAAGCTAATTGAGATCTTCGGAATTGTAACCTCAGTCGGTTTATTCGGATATCCGGTTACTTTTCTTATTACGGACATAGTAGAAGAGGTTAGGGGAAAAGAAGTAACAAAGATTTTCGTACACGCTGGCTTCCTTTCACTCTGCATCGCTGTACTTTTCGTATTTGTAAGTACAGGGTTGACCCCCTCCCCTCTGTATCCGCATAGTGAGGCTTATAATAATGTTTTCTCAAACTCCCTGCGGATTATCCTGGCAAGCATGATCGCTTTTGTCATAAGCCAGTACCATGACCTCTGGGCTTTTAACTTCTGGAAGCAGAAGACAAATGGTAGACACCTCTGGCTTAGAAACAACCTTTCAACAATTGTTTCCCAGCTGTTCGACTCCATTATTTTCATTTTTATCGCTTTCTATCATGCAACTCCCGAACTGGGAGCAGTCCCAATTCTTTATATGGTTTTGCCTCTCTGGGCCCTTAAAGCGGTTTTTGCCCTCCTTGACACTCCCTTTGTATATCTTGGAGTCCGGTGGCTTGCTTCTGAAAGCACGGACGATGCCCCCTATCATGGGGAAAGCATGGAGGCAGGCTCGGTTAATGGTTAAAAAAGGGGATGGTTCCTGAAATCAGCTTCGATTCTGAAGTGGTTCGGGAATATATTTCCGGGGCTTAAATCCCAATGCTTATGGGTATCACCGTCCTATACATTAACGGGGGGTGCTAATTATGGCAGAACATCCTGAGGTAAAAATTTGGCAGGTAAAGGCCGAGATCCGGAGTAATGAGACAAATTCCGAAAAGGATTACGAAAGAAAAGCTGAAGAGCAGGAGAAGTCAGGTAAAGAAACAGGTACTCGACACACAGGAATTCCCTCTGAAGAATTCTGTATCTCCTGCCTGGATATGCCTGAGGAACAGCGTAAGGGTATGACCCTGGAGATCCAGCAGGTAGCTGAAAGGATTCTGAAAGCCCATGGAGTTATTAACGAACCTCGAGACCTCTTAAAGGGAGAGTGGTTTCTCAAACTTCAGAAGCCGGAGTTTGAAAAGAAACTGGTTCTTGCAAAATTCGGAGAAGAGATTTTTATAGGTTTTTATATTTATCCGGAAGAGACTCCTGTCCCTGACCCTAATTTTGTTTTGCTTTTTCAATATGGGCTCTGGTATCCCCAAAGAATAGAAGATAAATTTGAAGAAACTGTCGCTTCTTTCTTTACGGGAGCTTATGGAGACTACGATTTCCTCAATATTGTCCCTGAAAACGTTGAAAAATTCCTGTCTTCTCAATGTGATTTTGCAAAAAAGCTTGAAGACCAGGGATGGGATGAGCCGGATGTGGAGGTAATTGAAAAAATTATGCCGAATGATTGAGTTCCTCTGAGAACTCAAGTTTCTGTAGAATTTATCCAGTTCAGAGGGTTCGTTTTTTCTTTTCAACCTCTTCCGAGAATTAATTTTTTCTTCTAACTTCTTACGAAAATTAGTTTTTTTTTTATGCTCTCTCATCTCTGATTCTATGTTTTTCCCCACAGAATATTTAAATATTGAAAGCATACGCAGTTTCAGGTACATTCAGTGATAGTATCTACTCAATGATGGAACATATTTGATGATATTACTTGCTTTTACCCTGTGGCTTTTATAGTAATCGCTTTTCAGAAGGTCTTTTATGTTTTTGATAAATTCCGAATGCATCCTTTCAAAAAAATCCGAAGATATCCCTCCTTTCTATGTGATGGAAGTACTGGAAAGTGCCAAGGCCCTGGAAGCTCAGGGCAGGCATATAATCCACCTCGAGGTCGGAGAGCCTGATTTCCCTACCGCCTCCCATATATGTGAGGCTGCATGTACTGCGATTGGTCAGGGACTTACAAAGTACACTCATAGCCAGGGACTTCCCGCTCTTAGAGAAGCAATAGTTGAGTCTTATTATCAGAAGTTTGGAGTTGACCTGGATCCCAATCAGGTTATTGTTACTTCCGGGACAAGTCCTGGTCTCCTGATGGCTTTTATGGCTCTGCTTGAAAAGAGGGATGAAGTAATTATGTCGAACCCTCACTATGCCTGCTATCCGAATTTCGTAAAATATCTGGGTGGGGTCCCTGTTTTTGTCTATACGAGTGAGATAAACGGCTTTGCCCTTGAACCGGAAACCGTAAGACAGTGCCTGAGCCCGAACACCAAAGCCATTCTCATTAATAGCCCTTCAAATCCTGGAGGGCATGTTATGTCTCCTGAAAGCTTGCAGGGCCTTGCATCAATAGCGGATGAAAAAGGAATTCCTATCGTTTCGGACGAAATCTACCAGGGCCTGATCTATGACGGAGAAGACCACAGTATTCTGGAATATACTAAAAATGCCTTTGTCCTGAATGGCTTTTCCAAACTGTATGCAATGACCGGCTGGAGGCTTGGCTATATTATCTGTCCCCCGAAATGCGTACGTGCAATTCAGAAAATTCACCAGAACTTTTTTATCTGCGCTAACTCCTTTGTCCAGGAAGCAGGCATTGCAGCCCTGAAAGGTTCCCAGGAACATGTTGCTGAGATGGTCAGGATTTATAATGTGCGCCGCCAGTACATGCTAAAAAGGCTTCTTGGCATGGGTCTCGATGTTCGCAGAGAGCCACTGGGAGCTTTTTATGTCCTTGCTGATGCCCGCAAGTTCTGCAGTGATTCTCTTAAACTGAGCCGCAGGATCCTCAATAAGGCAGGCGTGGCAGTAACTCCCGGCATAGACTTCGGAAACGGGGCAGAAGGTTACCTGCGCTTTTCCTACGCTAACAGCCTTGAAAACATTGCAGAAGGCATGGACCGTCTAGAAGTTTTCCTGGAAAAAGAATTTGAAGGTGAAGGATGAGACTGATGGATGAGACTGATGGATTAGACTGATGGATTAGACTGATGGATGAGACTGATGGATGAGACTGATGGATGAGACTGATGGATGAGACTGATGGATGAGACTGAATTATGAAAACTTCCAGAATCCGAAAGCAGTCCTTTTCTGCCTCTCAATTCTTATAATTATCTTTCTAATTTTACAGATGGATACTTGCATCACTGCAAATATCCAGGTGACGTAATCACTCGAAGGAAGTTCCGTCCTCGCTTTCATCAGAAAGCAGGGGGTAGTTCACTCCGTTTAATTCAGGTTATTATTTTTTCCGCTGTCGTAGCTTCACTCCCCTGCTTAAAATCAAAAATACTGCTTTGATTCCGACCTTCTTTTTCAGGACAGAAAATCCCCGTAATCATCCAGGTTCCATATGTGAAATGAGTCCCCATGATAAAGTAAAGTTCTTTTTCTTTCAGGAGTTCAAAGAGCTGTTCTTCTATTTTCTTTTTCACAGCCTCATGCTCCCTTTTTTCCCTTACAATATTCCGTACGGTTTCATTGAGTTCCCAGTCAAGCAGGTTAATTCTATGCCCCCTGCAGGCTTCTTCTCCCTCACACCTGAAAGTGTACCTGACCTCCACAGGCATTCTGGCTTTTTCCCCTTTTTCCAGAAAATCTCCCATCATATTAAAGTACTGCTGCCGGTCATAGGTTTCAATGCTGTTTACCTTAACCTCGACATCCAGAAGCTCTGGCTTTACTACTCCCAGACTTACTCCTTCAATGCTCAGCCTTTCTAAAGACGTCACCAGTGGCAGGATAAGCTCTTTTATTTTCCTGTCCTTTGCGGGCTTTTCCAGGTTTACATAATCAAGGACTTTCCTGCTTTCCAACCTCAGGTCATGCTCAGGCTTCGTAACCATAACCTCGAGCAGGTCATTCTTCCTGAAATCCACCAGTCCTTCGCCATACCTGAACCTGAGAGGGTAAAGCCTCAGGAGTTCTCCGGCTTTGTTGATGCCCGTAACTCCGACGGCATGCACTTCCCCGTTTCTTCTGCTTTTCTCCGGGGTAGCTCTGATAAGGACTGTTATCTCTTCTTTTTCTCGTTTCAAAGGGGGAACCTCAGTTGTTTTTGAGTTAATCTGGAGAAAGATTGGTTTTCGGAAATATTAACTTTTGAGGAAGCTTTGTGAAAGTGTTTCCTTCCGAAACTATCGGTTTCTCTACCTCTGTGACAGGTTAGGCCCGGAGATCTCAAAAAGAGGATATTATCAAAAAAGGGGTAAATATGGGGAGTGTCGATACTGGACTTAGAGGCTGCCTTAAAATTCAAACCATTTCTACATTTATATAGTGGTCATTGCTGACTTTTAATTCAGACTGTAAATTTATTACATCAGGTTTACTCGCTCGATGTATGAAAGTAAATACATTAGACATCATGGTTAAAATTTACACATTAGACATTTATCAGATTAATGACACTGTTTTTCAGTTCAAATGATAATTACTGTCATCATTGTAGAATCAAATTTAATTTTAAGACACGTTCTTAGAGATGCTTGAATTAGATATACTGGACTTAGATATACTGGACTTAGATATACTGGACTTAAAGATACTTGAATTAGAGATACTTGAATTAGAGGTACTTGAATTAGAGATACTTGAATTAGAGATTCTTGAATTAGAGGTACTCGTACAAAGCTGAGAAAGTTTTTCTGAAAATCAAAATTAAAGAAAAGAAAAAACGTGGGGCTGGTGAGATTCGAACTCACGATCGACGGGTATCTCCGAACAACTGCTTTCACAGTTTTTCTGGTGAGCATCTATCAGTGCTCCAACGGTTCCTCATTGTCCTGCCCCGTCGGGAAAGACTCGGTAGACCCGTTGTTCATCATTTATCCGCTGGAGCCCATCGCCATGCCGGGCTAGGCCACAGCCCCTTTATGAAGATTAACAAGGATACTCTCATATCCTTTCTCTTTTAAATAGTTAACGGAAGGAAATAATGTTTTCGGAATAATATTTCTATAAGGTTACTATTTCTTACTCAGTACATGAATTTGAAGTAAATTATTCCTGCAAGAATTGCGAGCATAAGTATTGCAAAGGAGATATAGCCAAGCAGCCGGACTGCAAAGTCATATGTGCTTATCTCACCTGTCCACTTTCCTGTTCTTCGGCGGTCAAAGTATTTTATCCATTTCTTGTTTAATTTCAAAGGCTTCAGGGCTCCCTTTTTAATTTTGTTCTATATCGAGGGTTTTACAAATAAAGTTATTTATGACTCCCACAGGATAGCAACATATCATATCTTAACTAGTGTTTCTGATGTGGTCAAAGAAGACCAGGAATGATTTTAATCTGTTTTTTGAAAATGTTATAAAAAAGGTTGGAATTAAGAGGTAAGGACTTCCTCTCATTTTTTTAGATTGGTGACAGGTTTGTGGGTGAATCCAATCCGGATCTATTTTTCTACCAATTTTTCCAAGTATATACTTGTCCGGAATTTTAACACTTTTGTAATATATGCTAGTTATGGGGTTATTGGAGCCGATTCCCCAAATGGGGTTCAACGTTCGTAGCATTTTCCGATTGATTAATGCGAGTTATTGAAAAATATTAATATTGAGTATATAAAGGGTTTCCTCTTAATCTTTAGGGTTATTTTTACCTTATGTTTCTGTTTTTTTCAAGTTATTATATTACTTGTTATTATGTTAATTCTCATCATAATGTTAATATATTTTCATTCTGTATGAGGAATATTTTTTGATAAGTTTGGTGTTCTACTTAGTTGGGTGTTCTACTTAGTTGGGTGTTCTACTTAGTTTGGTGTTCTACTTAGTTGGGTGTTCTACTTAGTTGGGTGTTCTACTTAGTTTGGTGTTCTACTTAGTTGGGTGTTCTACTTAGATGTCCAGTTTCAATTTTAAATATACATTCTCCTTCTTTATGTCGGAGGTGGTTCTATCTCATGATAGCAAAAAAGTAAATGGAGAGCTTTTTTTCTTATCTGCTGGCTCTCGATATGTCCCGCTGAACGTCAGAAACGTTGTCGTCTTAAAACGTTGTTTTCGAGTCTCGGCTTTCAGTCAATTTTGTTATATTTGGATGCAGGTGCCCCACAAATTGGACAGTTCCCTTCAGGTTCACCTTCCATAGTATGTCCACAGACCCCGCAGACGTAATAATCAACCTCTTTATTGTTCCCAATTTCTTCCAGGGCTTTTTCATATAGTCTGGCATGGATCTTTTCTACTTTATTTGCGACCTCAAAGCTCCAGAGAGCCCTGTTGTCCCCTTCTGTCTTTGCCTCCTCTATAAATGTGGGGTACATTGTCTCAAACTCATATGTTTCCCCGTTTACGGCCTCTTTCAGGTTGTCCATTGTAGTTCCAATCCCGCCCATACGCTGGAGGTGATTGAAAGCATGGACTGTTTCTGCAGCAGCAGCGGCTCTAAATAGTTTGGCTACCTGGTGATATCCTTCTTCATCTGCTTTTTTCGCAAAGGCCAGGTATGTTCTGTTTGCCATCGATTCGCCGGTAAACGCAGCCTTAAGATTATCCTTTGAACTCATGTTTATTTCCCCTTGATTTGAAATCTTTTTTCACTCTATTTACTGGTCATATATATTATTCTTAACGCCCATAAGAACAATGAGCTTCTCTTGCTCAAGCGGACTAAAGGAGTGAATTACAAGCATTTCTTCCCCATACAACGTCATTCATTGTATTGTGTCTTTTTCACAACTGAAAGATTTCCTCGGAGATTCCGGAACGGATTAACAAATTAATCAGACAATGCCTGTTTTTCTAAAAAAGGTTTTAATATGTTTTTAATCAGGAATTTACGCCCAGGGCAGGATTCGAACCTGCGCTCTCCCAAAGAAGAAACGGTTTTCGAGACCGTCGCCCTACCGCTAGACTACCTGGGCATTTTGATTTAAGAACGTTTCAGATAGGTTTTAGTTCGACTTATAGTTTCATGTCAGCTTAAATGCCGGATGAATCTTAAGTAATGAGGAAGTTTCCGGGCAGTGCCCGGCGTTTTTGGTGCAGAGTTAAGTGAATACACTTTCTATCTTATATATTTTATTCTCAGCGGGATCCGGGATGTTAAAAATCAAAAAGTGACCTCTGACCTGCAGGTTTTTCTGGACTTTCTTCATTCGGTTCTTTTGTTCCTGCTCCGGCTGCCTTTTCTTCATCAGCATCTACTGTTTCCGCTGTTCCTGCCGATTTTATTCTCTCAAGGTCAGAAAAAGAGGTCTGAGTTCTGGGCTTTTCTTTCTCCCTTTTTGTTATTTTTGAGGCTCTTTTCTTTTCCTCGGCAGCTTTTCCTGCAGGTTCAGCCTTTTCTGCTTTCAGGTTGCCGGGCAGTTCGAGCCAGCCGTATTGGCCGCCTCCGCCGGGGTGGATTATAACATCGCCTTTTCTGAAGGCAAGAATTGCGTTTACTACCCTGTCGTCCACTATTTTCAGAGCTTCAGGTTCTGCATAGATAAGGGCTTCAACCTCGTTTCCGAAATGCTCCACAAGGATTTCCCAGGCAGTCTTTACGCCTTTTGTCTGGACGCTTGCATGGCCGAGTGCCATCTGTATGATCTCTGCAAGAGGCATCAGGTGGAGGTAAGGAGGTCGGTAGTCAGGATGCCTGGGGTCTTCAAAATCTGCAAGTTCATTGACCCGGTCAGCCACTCCTTTTTTAATAATGCCTCTGCATATAGGGCAGCGCCATCTGCTGGCTTCGGCTTCCAGCAGTGGGTACTGGGTAAAGCATTTGATGCATGCAGATCGGTTGTACTTTCCTTCTTCAGGAAAAAAACCGACGTTCAGAGTAGCCCCGTATCCCTGCTCCCTGAGAATGGCTTTTTTGATGCCCTCAAAAGTGATGTCCGGAACATTGAACTGAGTAAATTCCCTTGCCAGTTTGTTGGTATAAGGGGAATGGGCATCAGAATTTGTAAGAAAGGTTAGTCGGTGCAGTTCTTCAATCCTGTCCGCATAATTACTGTCTGCGCTCAGACCAAGCTCAATAAAAGAAACATAATTTGTCATATCTCCATAGCAGCTTTCCAGGCTGTCGTGGTAGGCGTAGAGAGCAGTCCAGGGAGTAAAAGCGTGGCAAGGGCCTATAAGAGCTCCCAGGTCTTTTGCAATCTCTGCAATTTCACAGCCATCCAGCTTAACTGTGGGGCGCCCATCTGCTTCAAGGTTTCCGAAGGGTGCAATTCTTTCTGCCAACTCTTCGGCCTTTGAAATAGAAGGTAATATCAGGAGGTGGTGCACCCGGTCGATATCCTCAATTTCGGTAGTGGGGATAAAAAATATATTTCCTATCCGAATTTCTTCGTCTGAAATGGCTGCGTTTTTAATGTCTTCCAACCACTTCGGATGAGTACAGTCCCCGGTACCGATAAGTTCCATCCCTTTTTTCGAGGCTTCCCTCGCAATTGTGGGCAGTTCCATTTTTCTGGAACAAGCCATCGAGTACTTCGAGTGGAGATGGAGGTCTGCATTGACTTTCATAATCCTTCAGCAGGAAACCCCTGAGTCTTTAGCTCAGGGGAGGAATGCGTCAACTTCCCCATCCTGCTCTATTGAATTCGTTTTTTATCTATGTAATGAGGGCGAATAAATCACCCTCCTTCTACCTGTAACTTTCAGATCCGTGTATTTATCCTATATAACGCAGGTCTTCTTCCGTGGGTTTAACTTCGGAGAAGTTCTGCTGTTCTTCTTTTTCTTTCAACTTTTCGAGGATATTCTCCATTTCCTCGGCTTTTTTCTTAAGAGAGTCCGTGTTTACCTCGATCCCGAACATATTGCACAGCACCTTCAAAAGAGACTGGGCACTTTTTGGATCCATCAGGTATCCGGGCGTCATTCCCATAAGGCAGGCGGCATCTATGCCCCTCATCCCGCTGAAAGCCACAAGCAGGCCGGAAGCTCCTACGATTCCTCCGCTTGGCTCTGATTCCCTGAACTCAATCCCGTATTTCTTAATCTCTTCGATCAGTTCCGTACTGTTTGCAACCCCCAGGACTGTATCTTCATAGGTGAGTTTGCCTGTGGGGTAGCCTCCGAGGGTGTATATCCTGGGCACTTTAAATTCCTCTGCGATGTCCAGATAAAGAGAGCAGAGTTCGTAATGTCCCTGTGAGGTAGTGCTCTGGTGGTCTCCTACAAGAAAGAGAACATCAGTTTCGTTTGCTTTTCCATAGTATATGGTGTTGCTTACCGGGCGGACCGTACAATCTTTATTGACAAGGACCTGGGGTGGAAAATGCGGGGAATAAACCTCCATAATCTTTTCAGCCTCAAGTTCGTCTACCAGGTGTTCTGCCACCAGCTTGCCCACAAGCCCCACTCCCGGAAGTCCGACTATAAGTACGGGGTTTTTGAGCTCAAGGTTTTCTTTCAGGCGGACAAGTGTACTTTGCTGCATAAAAATCTCTTATCCTTTCTTTGCCAGTCTTCGGTACTTACCGTAAGGGTCCTGAGGAGAAAAGCGAGCCGGGATAGCGGGTAAGGTTTCTCCCCCGCAAACCGGACATTTTTCCCTTAAAGTGTACCTGCCGCAATTTTTGCATTTGCGGATCTTTTGTCCCAAAGGGTATCACGCCTTTGTTGATTCGATATGCCGTTTGAAAATCCCGTGTCCACCAAGTTTGGAAATAGTGTCTACTGCCGTTTGGGCGGATTTTTTAAGGACTGATTCGGCTTTCTTATAGTCAGGAGCTATTACCTTGATTCTGTATCTCGGAGCCCCTGTGTAACTTACTTCGAGCCGGATATCTTTTCCATCAACATCGCTGATTGAATTTGCAGCATGGAGAGACTGTTTTATGACCTCTATGCCTTTTGGAAGATTGCAGGTCAGATCCACATACCCTGCGATATCCACGAAGGGCAGTTTGATATTTTCTCCCGCGATCTTGATTATGCTCTTCAAGTCTTTCTTGTTGACTTTAAGCCCTTTAAAGGCTTTTTCCCCTTCGATGGCTGCTTCTTCGAAAGCGGAGTATGCGCTTCCGAACTCTTCTACAAGTTTCTCGTGCAGAGCCTGAATGCTGCCTTCATCGTCATTGGTTTCTTCGGCCACGAACTGGAGCCACTTGGCGGCTTTCTGCTCGTTCTTCCATTCCTGGATCTTAGCCCGCCGCTGGTGCTCATTTACGTCTTTCAATGAAAGGTCTATGTGGCCGCGGGAAGGGTCCACGTTCAGAACCTTGCAGACAATCTTCTGCCCTTCCCTGACGTAGTCCCTGACGTATTTGACCCAGCCTGCTTTAATTTCGGAGATATGGATGAAACCTTCCCTCCCTCCGAATTCCTCAAGCTCGACGTAGGCTCCGAAATCTGTTACATTCTTCACCGTACAGACAACAAACTCTCCGATTTCAGGCCAGTTATCGTTTCCCATTCGTACCACTTCTCACTTTTTGTTTTCTATTATTTTCTGCCATATTCCTGTTCAGTATTTTTCCTGATACAGTTATTCAAGCACTTCCAGAATGTGAGTGGTAATTGTCGATTTTCCACCGGTTGGTTCGGCAAGGGTCCTACCACAGACTACGCAGGTAATTTTACGGCTTGCGCTTCCGAATATAATCTGTTCGTTTTCGCAGTCGTTGCACTTTACGCGCAGGAACCTGCTTTTTGGTCGCTGGGTGTAGTCTATCATTTTATCTTACTCCTTGAACTCGAACTTCTTTGCCCTGAAACAGGGTCTCTGGTGTGCTTTCTTACATACGGTGCAGCGGTACCTGAGCCAGATGCGCTTTGTTGGTTTGTCGCCACCGGGCACCTTGGAGAACTTTCCGCTGTTTCCTATACCTTGCTGTCTTTTCTTCTGCCTCGCAATGTGGGTCATTGATGAAGCCTGGCCCTTCTTGACCCTCTCTACTACGTGTTCACTGTGGGTCTTACAGAACGGGCAGTAAGTTCTGAACCGCTTTGGAATCTTCATTCTTTACACCTTTTTTGATGATTATTGGTATGTTGTGCATATTCCGGCTTTTGCGGAAAAGCACTGTTTAATATACTTATTGAATATACGTATGGCGTTACGTATGGCGTTTTATTCACGGGAATCTATTATTTGGGAAGCTTTAATTGATGAATTTGGGAAGCTTTAATTCATAAGTTTGAAATCGTCTGACCTCTTTTGCCTTAAATCTCTTTTGCCTCAATATCCTGAGTGGTGGTCTCCTTTCGAAGACGAGGTCAGAGCACGCTAACAAGGTTAAGCTACACAGATATAGCTACACATATAAATACTAATACTATTGCCTGAAGTGCTTTTCCTTCATAAGGCATGAATCTGTTGTTTACAGGATTTCTGAAATGCCTGTCCACAATTGTTTTTCTGGCTAAAATAAACTGCATGTCTCAAAGAGTCAGTTCTTTTCGGAATTCTTTTCTTCAGAGCCTTTCTCTCTGGCAACAATCAGTTTTGCCGCTTTCCGCTTAATCAGTCCGGTTGCATTCAGTTGCGGCAAAACAACCACATCTTCGGCATTGACCTTATAGTTTCGGCTATCCGCACCTGTGAAGGTAGGCAGGTCCTTCAGTATTCGGACAACAACATATTTTTCGTTTATATTGTTTTTGTCCGGTTCTGTCCCTGTTTCCTTCCCGCTCGCAGCCGCGGTTATTTCTCTGCCTGTCTGTGCTTCTGGAGGAATCGCGGCAGGAGCCTGTCTTGTTGACCATACACAGGGCCAGACGGCAGTTTTCCCTGAATTTGGATATAGAATGGGGCCTAAAAGCTCTACCTTTGCAGCTTCTATGCCCTGAAGCACAAGGTCATACAGTAATTTTTCCGCAGGAAGCAGCTTTTCGATATCCTTTGAAATAGGTTTATTTGCGTGAGACTGGATCGTTGCCCTGGTAATGACCTTTCCTATCCTTTTCATAAAAATAGTCTCAAGGTCCGAAAGCGCCCTTTCATGCTCGTCATTGAGCATCTTTGATTCAGGAGAACGGGGATTATTGGTCTTCTCAATCTCTTTCTCAAGCTCTCTGATGTATTTTTCAGCTTCCAGGTAAAAATCAGCCGGAATTGTTTTCAGTGTCTGGTTTTTTTCTTTATACAGTGTTTGGCTGATTTCTTCTATGTCCATACTCCGCAACACCTCTACAAATTAGATATACGGCTGCATACTCCGGAACTTCCTGTATGCCTTCCTCTATTCTTAAATCCTTGCCCTTTAGCTGTATTGAGAAAGGCTTTGAAACGGTTATCTTTGTCGGTTTGTCGCTAAAGATAACGGCATCATTGAGTGGTTCAAATCCTTCCAGCTCGGATAAAGCAAGCTTCTTAACCAGCATCCCGGACCCGCCGTGAAGGGACCCGGGTACACGGATCAGGCGTTTGATATCTGCAGTCACCGGTTCATCAACACTGGCTCCGAACCTGTGTAGGAAGTCCTCAACTGATTCCTGCATAAAATATGCGGCTATCTCCTTAAAATTTCTTACGTCGAAGTCCAGCCTTCCCCTCTCCAGAATGTCATTTAAGCCATTTTCACTGTTTGTAATATTAATCAGCTTTTTTATTGTGGTATCTCCTACCTTCTCATGCCTGCGAAGCTCAGGAAACATATATTTCTTGTATTTTTTTTCACATTCAGCCTTCATGTAGTCCGTAAGATAAATTGCAATCCTTTTTCCCCACCCGGAATCGTATCCAACAAGCGTGCACTTCACAGGCACGTTCTTAATCCCTTTAAATGTCTTTGAGCCTGTCCCGAAATCCCCATCCATTGCAACTTCCTTGAAAAAGTGTTTAAAATCAATGTCTCTCCCGCTCACATAATTCACTATTTCCCTTCTTTCTGAACTCCCTAGATTCATGACTTTTGGGTTTGTAATATGGAAGTGGTATCCTCTTCCTCCGGAAAAAACAAGTTCGATATCCTTCTCTGAAAACCCGAAATCGTCTAAAAGAAAGTCCATGAGCTTGAAAGTCTCCTTCTTCACAAGCTCCAGCATGTCAGCATAGTTCTTTGGAGCGTTTGGAAGGTGGTCTGCATCAAGGTCAAAAATCAGCTCTGCCCCTAGCCAGTTCTTTTCATTCATCTTCTTTGCGTCAGGGTATTCATAGTAAGCTGTAGAATTATAAACATGTGCAGGAGCCATGCCATAAAGGTAGTCAAGGGCTTCCCCCTGCGAGCCGAAAGACTTGTGCCGGTGCATCATCTTTTCAGGCATATCGTCATAAAAGATAAAAGCCCATTCTCTATTAAGCAGGTGATCAGGAAAACCTATCTCTGCGGTCTTATAATAGTTCTGGAAGCGGGATTTCAAAAACTGGGTGGTTCGGATGTCCATGTTTTTCTGGTTGCCTGGATTTTGAATCTTTTAGTTAAAGTTTTGGTCTGGGGTTTCTTTAGATAGATTAACTCATATTTTACTTTTGTTTATATGAATTTTTTTTTAGAACAGTTCATATTATCAATTGATGTCAAGGTCAGCGGCTTCAAAGTTGCTGGAAAACCACCAGTTAAGGATTACAGAAATTGTCATTGGGAAGGACTCGTTATAGGTTAAAAAGGGATGGGATTTACTTAGAAAGAAAAAGAGCTCATGCGCAATATAACCCAATTGATCAAGAAGTGTAAATATGAATTTCCTGTTACTATATATAACATCTCTGTAAATGTTCCTGTTAATAGCGTGATAACTCAGTATATAACATCTCTGTAAATGTTCCTGTTAATAGCGTGATAACTCAGATGAACTATCGAAACAGGTTACGAAATAAGAACTTTTGGGGGAAGGTCTTATGGGAAGCAAAATTAGCCTTAAAAATTACATTAATTTAGTTCTCTGCTATCTGAAAAGGGAAAAAATTGAAAACTCAGGTTCATATGTTGTGGCAAAGTTTGGATACTCAGAAATTCTTGAAACCTTTACTAGCTCTTCTACAGGTATGGAATTTGTATTGATTCCTCCCGGTGAATTTTATATGGGTTCTCTTTCTGAAGAGCAGGACATATCAAATTCCGAATATCCTGTCTATAAAGTAACAATTGAAAACCCTTTTTACATGGGTAAATCTCAGGTCACACAGAAACAATGGAAGCACATAATGTGGGATTCTCCTTCACACTTCAGGGGCGAAGACCGACCTGTTGAGATGGTTTCCTGGTATGAGGTCCAGGAATTTGTTGAAAAACTTAATACAGCAGAAAGCACCGATAAATACCGTTTACCTTCAGAAGCCGAATGGGAATACGCCTGTAGAGCCGGTACACAAACAAGGTATTCTTTTGGTGACGATGAGTCAAAGCTTAATGAATGTGCATGGTACGCTGAAAACTCAGATAGTAAGACTCATTTGATTAGCTGGAAGCAGCCGAATCCCTGGGGGCTTTATGACATGCATGGGAATGTCTGGGAATGGGTCCAGGATAAATGGCAAGAAAACTACAACGGTTCCCCTTCTGATGAATATTCATGGGAAGATGGGGATTGCTTCGATCGGGTTTCTCGTGGGGGCAGCTGGTACTGTGATACCAAATCCTGTTGTTCAGCTAGCCGTTTCGGGCGCGACCCTGAGAGCCGTTTCAGTAACCTGGGCTTTCGCCTTTTGAGGGAACTGTAACTACTACTACGATTCCGAAGTAGGTTCATAAAATTTGATTTTTGAATATATTTAACAATCGCTAATATTTTCCTACTAAATCAGGAATTTATTTTGGAATCGATACACTATTTTCTACTTTACCACTGCCTTGAGATCAAGGAATTCTCCGGTGAAGCCTGATAGATCGAAGCATTCGTTTTCGGTTTTTGTGCCTTTTTTGTCTTCATATTTTTAATGTGTATTACGGGAAAAGCCGCACCGAAGGTGTGGGACAGGACAGGTTGAATACGGCTTTTACGGTTACTGCCTGGACAATAGCCTTTTACGGTTACTGCCCGGACAATAGACTTATACATGAATCCTCTATTATATCCACTTCATGAAACAGGATATGTCAAGTGCCGACGTTGCTGCAGTTGTTGCCGAGCTGTCAGGGGGTCCAAAGTCCATTCTGGATTCGAAGATCGGGAAGATATACCAGCCCGCAAGTGGGGAAATTCGCATCAACCTTTACATTTTTCACAAGGGAAGGGACAATCTGTTCATTGAGGCCGGGAAGCGTATCCATTTAAGTAAATATTTCAAGGAAAGTCCCACGCTTCCTCAGGCTTTCCCCATGCTCCTCAGGAAATACCTTGCAGGGGGCAGGATCGTATCCGTGGAGCAGCATGACTTTGACAGGATCGTAAAGATCGGGATTGAGAGGGGCGGGGTTAGAAACACCCTAATTGTGGAGCTGTTCGCCCGGGGAAATGTCCTGATCGTGGATTCTGAAAACAAAATTATTCTTCCAATGAACCCCGTGACTATGAAAGACCGCAGGCTGAGGAGCGGGGAGATTTATGAGCTTCCGGAGGCACAGTTGAGCCCTGTGGAGGCTAAGGTTTCGGACCTTATGGATGCGTTTTCAAAATCAACGGCTGATATAGTCCGGACCATTGCTACAAGATTCAACCTTGGAGGGGTCCTGGCAGAAGAAGCCTGCGCACGTGCAGGAATTGAGAAGTCTAAACCTGCAAAAGAAGCCACTGTAGAGGATGCGGAAGGGCTCCGGGAGGCGCTACAGGATCTCTTTTCTCCGCTGTTCAAAAGGGCCGCAGGCAAAGGCAAAATAAAGTTTGAATCTGAAACAGGTGCCGAATCTGAAACAGGTGCCGAATCTGAAACAGGTGCCGAATCTGAAACAGGTGCCGAAACTGAAGCTGGAATTGAAACTGAAGCTGGAATTGAAACTGAAGCCAGCAATGAAATACAGGTTGAAGAAGGTATAACTCAGGCTGGAAGTGAAGATCAGGTTCCGGGACTCCGACCTCAGCATATAAAGATGGAAATCAACGGGAAGATAGAAACCTTTGATGTGGTGCCTTTTGACCTCTCCCGTTATTCTGAATACGAAAAAGAATATTTTGATTCCTTTAATACGGCACTTGACGAGTTTTTCGGGAAAAAATCACTGGAACAGGTTGCAGAGGTAAAGGAAGCTGAAAAAAAGGAGAAACACCTTGGCGTTTACGAAAGGCGGCTTCTCCAGCAGGAAGGGAGCCTTGCAAAGTTCGAAAAAGATATCGAGAAAAATAACCTTCTTGCAGAGATAATCTACGCCAATTACCAGACCATCGAAGAGCTGTTCTCCGTACTCAACGGGGCAAGGGCGAAGGGTTATTCCTGGGATGAAATCCGTTCTATCCTTAAGCAGGCTAAAAAGGCTGTTCCTGCTGCACAAATGATTACAAATATTGACCAGAAGACCGGAACTGTAACGGTTGAGCTTGACGGCAAAAGCGTCAACCTTGATATCCGGAAGACAGTGCCTCAGAACGCCCAGGAATATTACGAAAAGGTCAAAAAGTTTACTAAAAAGAGAGATGGGGCTATCAGGGCTATTGAGGATACCAGAAAGGCTATTGAGAAAAAGGCTGCTGCAAAGGTTTCAAAGGCAGGGAGGAAGCTGCTGGCATCCCGGAAAAAGCACTGGTACGACCGGTTCAGATGGTTTGTGTCCTCAGACGGTTTCCTGGTTGTAGGAGGCAGGGATGCCGACACTAACGAGGAAGTTTTCAAAAAATACATGGAAAAAAGAGATATCGTCTTCCATACACAGACTCCGGGTGCTCCTCTTACAGTTATTAAAACCGGAGGAAAGGAGGTGCCGGAGTCTACTCTTCGGGAAGTCGCACAGTTTGCAGTTTCTTATTCTACCCTCTGGAAATCCGGGCAGTTCAGCGGGGACTGCTATTGGATTAAAGCCGAACAGGTTACTAAAACTCCTGAGTCCGGGGAGTATATTAAAAAAGGGGCATTTATTATCCGCGGGGAACGCAATTACTTCAAAGACGTACCTCTTGGAATTGCAGTCGGGCTTGAGCTGAAAGGGGAAACAAGAGTCATAGGCGGGCCTGTTTCTGCAATCCGAAAGCACGGAGACTATATCCTTGAACTTATTCCGGGAAAATTCAATCAGAATGATATCTCGAAAAAAATCTACCGGACTTATGCGGATGAGCTTGGTGACCCTCGTTTTGTAAAACAGATCGCATCCCCTGACCTGGTAGCTATGATGATCCCTGCCGGGGAGTCAGACCTCAGAACCCAGAAACCCGGACGAAAAGGCCAGGGGATTGAGCCCGAAGGAGAAGAATACATACTTCGGGAATTGGAAGACGGACTTGAGGGCAGTGAGGATGAAGCCGAAGAGGAATTTGGAGATGAAACTGAAGAGGAATTCGGAGAAGAAACCGGAGAATGTATTGAAGTGGAAATTGAAAAAGAGACCAGAGAGGAAAGTGAAGAGGGAAGTGAAGAGAAAATTGAAATGCATGGAGTGAAAAAGGTATGAGGGTTACGAACCGTTCTCTGAAAGGCAGGGAAGGGGAAATTGCCGTAACAGCCGAAACCCTCGATGACCTCTGGCACCTGAAATACATAATTGAAAAAGGGGACATGGTCTTTGCCTTGACCAAACGGAAAGCCGATAGCGCAAGCGACAAAATCCGCCCGGAAAAAGTAGAGAAAGTAAAGGTCAGACTTGGGATCAGGGTTGAGGAACTGGAGTTCCATAAATTCGCGAACAGGCTGCGAATACACGGACCAATAGAACATGGGATGGACACCGGCTCCTATCACACTCTTAATGTAGAAATAGGGACTAACATTTCCATCGTCAAGGAGCACTGGAAAAACGACCAGTTTCAGCGTATCCAGGATGCTGAAGAGGCGGGGAAACGTCCTAAGGTTGTTCTTGTGGCAGTCGAAGAGGGCGATGCAGACATTGGTTTTGTGCGCCACTACGGAATTGAGATATATTCCCATATCCGGCAGTCTTCGGGGAAGCGAGAGACCGGGCTCAGGAATGTATTTTTCAGTGAAATTGTTGACCAGCTCAGGCATGCGGTTCCCGAGGACGCATCTATAGTGATTGCAGGTCCCGGGTTTACCAAAGAAGATTTCCTTAAATATTTCCGTGACGTTGAGCCTGACATGGCTTCAAAGGCGCTGACTGAAGACACTTCCATGATAGGGATGTCCGGTTTTCAGGAAGTGCTCCGCAGGGGGGCGGTGGACCGAATAATGCAGGAGTCTCGTATAGCCCGGGAATCCTCTCTTATGGAAGACCTCATCAGGGAGATTTCAATGGACGGAAAAGCCGCTTATGGTTTTGATGATGTTAAAAACGCTCTCGGGTATGGGGCTGTCGAAACCCTGCTAATTGCTGATGAAACCCTGCGGGAAGGGCGGGAAAAAGGAGAAGATATAGACAGACTCCTGATGGAGGTTGAGCAGGCGCAGGGAAAGGTTGTTGTATTCAGCACGACCTTTGAGCCCGGGGAAAAGCTTCACAAGCTGGGAGGAATTGCAGCTTTGCTCCGCTTCAAAGTGAAGGGTTGAACCGATGCTGGACCTGTGATCTCAGCTTTTTTACTTTTCATATGCTCTAATTTATTTTACTTTTGTTTTTGCCCTTTTTTGTCTTTTTTGTCTTTTTTGTCTTTTTTTCGTTATTGATGTCTTCTGTCTTCTATTTTATGTGACTCTTATACGATTTATTTTATTTTCTGTGTTTTATGTTTTATTTAGTATTATTCTAATTTTTCTCAATTCAATTTCGTAAAACTTATTAACTATTCCGCTTTATTTGTTGTTACATTTAATACAATATATAACACAATTTGCTTATTATTTCCTTTAATTTATAACTTAATTTATATCATTTGATAAAAATGAGTGATGATGTTTATGTGTTCAGGTATCAAAAAAGCTTTGTCTTCACTTTTTGTTGCATTTGCAATCTTTTTGATGCTCCCGCCTTTAGGCCTTGCAGCTATTGCTATCAATGGGGCTCCTCTTGACACCAATGAAATCTCCTCCGATGGTTTTTGCTGGAATGCAACCACTTTTGGGGGCTTTTACTATTCAGCAAACAAACACAAGGACTTTGTAGCCTCTGAAAACTGGTTTGGAGAGCACCTTCAGTACATCGAAACCGACGGTCAGGATGAACTTGGAGTCAACAACCCCGGAAACCATGTTATTGGTGAAGGAGAACTTGTTTATTCTACAAGGCAGTTCCCCAACAAGTATAATCTGGTTTCTGACCTCGGGCTTGATGCCTGTAAGACTCCTGCAGATCTTGGAGGCATGTTTTTCTACAAGATCCCCTGGTTTGGAAAACCGTATGTTGCCGTTGAAAATGATGCTACTCAGCTCGCAAATCTTGTAATCAATCAGAAGAGCAGTGAGAAAAAAGAGCTGAAAGCCGGTGATGTCTGGGAGCTCGGGAAAGGTTACTCTCTGACTGTGAACCAGGTTGATGTCGATGGGAATAAGGTCTGGTTCTCCTTATCTAAAGATGGAGAAGAATTGGAGTCCGGGATTGTGAATGCAGACGGGACTGTGGAAAATCAGACCTTTTCCGCAACTGCAGACTTTGGAGGTGGAAATGACCAACTCTACTTCATTACCTATGTGGACTCCGTTTTTGTGAGTGCTGTTGATTCCTTTGCAGTCTTCAAATATACCTGGCTTATTGACAAAGATGACATCCTGATTATTGAAAATGGGGATGAATACCAGGGCTTTGAAGTAAAAGAAGCTTCTGAAAATGGTATTGTTCTAAAAAATTCTGATTCGATTACCCTGAACCTTGATAAGGATAAAAAGAATTATTTTACCGACTCCTGGTATTTCCAGACCTCAGATGAGGGAAAAGGCAGTACTTCTCCGAGTGGATACATTATTTATCCTGCAAAAGAACTGAGCAAGCCTGGAAATTACACTCTGAGAGGTCTACCTCTTGACACCAATGAAATCTCCTCCGATGGTTTTTGCTGGAATGCAACCACTTTTGGGGGCTTTTACTATTCAGCAAACAAACACAAGGACTTTGTAGCCTCTGAAAACTGGTTTGGAGAGCACCTTCAGTACATCGAAACCGACGGTCAGGATGAACTTGGAGTCAACAACCCCGGAAACCATGTTATTGGTGAAGGAGAACTTGTTTATTCTACAAGGCAGTTCCCCAACAAGTATAATCTGGTTTCTGACCTCGGGCTTGATGCCTGTAAGACTCCTGCAGATCTTGGCGGCATGTTTTACTACAAACTTCCCTGGTTTGGAAAACCGTATGTTGCCGTTGAAAATGATGCTACTCAGCTCGCAAATCTTGTAATCAATCAGAAGAGCAGTGAGAAAAAAGAGCTGAAAGCCGGTGATGTCTGGGAGCTCGGGAAAGGTTACTCTCTGACTGTGAACCAGGTTGATGTCGATGGGAATAAGGTCTGGTTCTCCTTATCTAAAAATGGAGAAGAACTCGAGTCCGGGCTTGTAGAAACCGACGGGACTGTAGAAAGTCAGACATTTACCGCAACTGCAGACTTTGGAGATGGAAATGACCAGCTCTACTTCATTACCTATGTTGACTCCGTTTTCGTAAGTTCATTTTATTCTTTTGCAGTCTTCAAGTATACCTGGTTAATCGATAAAGATAACATCCTGGTTATCGAAAATGGGGATGAATACCAGGGCTTTGAAGTAAAAGAAGCTTCTGAAAATGGTATTGTTCTAAAAAATTCTGATTCGATTACCCTGAACCTTGATAAGGATAAAAAGAATTATTTTACCGACTCCTGGTATTTCCAGACCTCAGATGAGGGAAAAGGCAGTACTTCTCCGAGTGGATACGTTATTTATCCTGTAACGGATGTGGTTATTGAAGTCGAAACCGTCTATGAATCCGCAGACAAGTCTACAGAAGAAACCAACGTAACAGATGTGGCTCCGGGTTCAAACGAGTCTGAAGACATCTCGCCTGATTACAGGTCAGCTCCTGTCGAAATTGCGGGCTCTGAAGACATTAATAGTTACCCTGAGGAAGCTGCAGAGGAAGCCCCCGCAAAACTTCCGGGCTTTGGAATAGTTTCCGAGATTCTCGGGGTTATGGGATGTCTGGCTCTTAGAAGAAAGAGTTAATCTGTTATTATCAGGTGAAGAATATAATAGAGAGGTATTCTCTTGGAGGTTTATTCTCTTTGAGAATTATCTCTCCCCTAATTGCGCCTCGCCCGAATTGCGCCTCGCCCTAATTGCGCCTCGCCCGAATTGCACCTCGGGAGTACGCGGTCCTTTTCGCTGCGCTCAAGAGGACCAATTGATGGATCAGAGTAGTTGATTTGCCCGCTCAAGCGGAATAAATTGCAGATCTTTCTGACCCGTACAACCATATTCGCTATCTTGTGTCGTTCTTGTCACGCTCGACGCAGGAGAGCGGTTTTTTCCCAAAATGAAAACAAGAGAAAAGAAAGTCAGAGGGTAAATATAGCATAAAAAAGCAAAATTAAAAACGCTAGAAAAATCCGGCACTTATTTCTTTTTTTGCAGGGCCGCCAGAAAAGCTGGCTGAAGCGCTTATATTTTCTGTGAATTGAAAAAAGATTTTCGGGGTTAAGGTAAGTATTCTCTCAGCCTCGGCAGCATTTTTTCAGTATATTGTCTCTCTTAATTGCGGTACCGGTTTACAGGTTATTTTTTCTAACGTGGCCGGCAGGGCTATGTCCCATGTGGTGCAGGGAGAAAAAACTGAATAATTCCCTGGATCCTGGAAATAGATCAACCGGTAAATAGGAGGCCGCCTTTTTATGTTCCGGTTCGTATTATTTTTATCTTTTTTAGTTCAAATTCGTAAAATTTATTAATCATTCACTTTTATTTGTTGTTACTTTTAGTCTAATTTATTATATTATTTGCTTATGTATTGTTGCTTATTATAGTTATATTTATTAATTTTAATAAAAAGAGTGATAATCTCCTATGAAACCCAATATCCAAAGAACTTTGTTTTCACTGTTTGCTTCGCTTACAGTTTGTTTGATGCTTATCCCTTCGGGTTTTGCAGCTCCAACTCCTGCTGTCTCTGGTTTCCCCTTCGACACCAATGCAACCTCATCTGATGGTTTTAACTGGAATGCAGCCACTTTTGGTGGCTTTAACTACCCTGTAAACCAGCATAAAAACTTTGTAGCTTCTGAAAACTGGTGTGGTGAACGCCTTCAATATGTCGAAAAAGACGGGCAGTACGAACTCGGCAACGGCGATCCAGGAAACCATATAATAGGTGAAGAAGAACTTGTGTATTCTACCCGCCCGTTTTCCAGCAAATATACACTTGTTTCCGAACTTGGCCTTGATGCCGGAACAACTCCTGCAGAACTTGGCGGAATGTTCTATTACAAACTTGCCTGGTTCGGAAAACCCTATATTGCCATTGAAAATGATGCAAGGCAGCTTGCAAATATTGTAATCAGCCAGAGTGGCGGTGACAAAAAAACACTTAAAACCGGTGAGACCTGGGACCTTGGGAAAGGCTATTCGCTAACAGTGAATCAGGTTGATATCGATGGAAAAAAGGTCTGTTTCTCCTTATCTAAAAATGGGGAAGAACTTGAGTCCGGTATTGTGGAAGCTGACGGAACTGTAGAAAATCAGACCTTTTCCGCAACTGCAGACTTCGGAGATGGAAAGGACCAGCTCTATTTCGTTACCTATGTGGACTCCGTTTTTATGGGTGCTGTTGATTCCTTAGCAGTTTTTAAGTATACCTGGCTCATCGACAGGGATGACGTGATGCTCATCAAGAATGGAGATGAATATCAGGGTTTTGAGGTAAAGGAAGCTTCAGAAAACGAGATAATCCTGAAAAATTCAAAATCTATCACTCTGAATCTTGATAAGGATAAAAAGACTTATTTTACTGATTCCTGGTATTTCAAGACTTCAGATGAAGGAAAGGGCAGTACCTCTCCTGCTGGATACGTTATTTTCCCTGCAAAAGAACTGAGCAATCCTGGAAATTACACTCTGAAAGGTTTACCTCTTGATACGAACGAGACTTCATCCGATAGTTTTTGCTGGGATGCGACTACTTTTGGCGGCTTTGTCTATCCTGTAAACCAGCATAAAGACTTTGTATCTTCTGAAAAGCGTTGGGGAGAACGCCTTCAGTACATTGAGACAGATGGGAAGGATGAACTTGGAAAAAACAACCCCGGAAATCACGTAATAGGTGAAGAAGAACTTGTGTATTCTACAAAGCAGTTTTCCAGCAAATATACACTTGTTTCCGACCTGAAGCTTGATGCCGGGACAACTCCTGCAGAACTTGGCGGAATGTTTTACTACAAGCTTTCCTGGTTCGGAAAACAATATGTTACGATTGAAAATGATGCAAGGCAGCTTGCAAATCTTGTTATCAGCCAGACTGGCAGTGATAAAAAAGAGCTTAAAGCCGGTGAGACCTGGGACCTCGGGAAAGGCTATTCGCTAACAGTGAATCAGGTTGATATCGATGGAAAAAAGGTCTGTTTCTCCTTATCTAAAAATGGGGAAGAACTTGAGTCCGGTATTGTGGAAGCTGACGGAACTGTAGAAAATCAGACCTTTTCCGCAACTGCAGACTTCGGAGATGGAAAGGACCAGCTCTATTTCGTTACCTATGTGGACTCCGTTTTTATGGGTGCTGTTGATTCCTTAGCAGTTTTTAAGTATACCTGGCTTATTGACAGGGATAACACCCTGATTATTAAAAACGGGGAGGAATACCAGGGATTTGAAGTAAAGGAGACTTCTAAAGATGGAATTGTCCTCAAAAATTCAAAGTCAATTACCCTGAACCTTGATAAGGATAAAAAGAATTACTTTACTGATTCCTGGTACTTCCAGACCTCAGATGAGGGAAAAGGTAGCACTTCTGCAGAGGGATATATCATCTATCCTGCAACCGATATTACTGTAGAAGATAAATCTGCTTTAGGATCCACAGAAAACATGACTTCTGCAAAAGAGGAATACGTAACAGAAACAACGCTTAATACCACTGACTCTAAAAGTGTCTCTAATGAATCTGCATCCACTCCTCTGATCCAGAATTCGTTTGACGACAAAGGTATTGATAGTCAACCTGAAGAAGAAGCTTCCTTAAAAACTCCGGGTTTCGAAATACTTGCCGGAATTTTCGGGGTCGTTCTTTGTCAGGCTCTTCTAAAAAGAAGAAATTAACCTGCTGTTTAAAAAGGGAGACTAAAAAAGAGTGACCTCCTCAAGTCTCCCTTTTTTCTCTTCCTTTTTTCTAAATCCTGATTTTCGGTGTATTTTTTACCTTATAACTGCCGTTTTTAACTTTATCCCATTCTTTGTTAAATCAAGAGAAGGGCGATAAATCCGCTTAAAAAAATTCCATCAAAGGTCCCTGCTCCTCCTATGCTTGCAATCGGTGCTCCAAGGTTCTTGATTTTTCCAAGATTAAGTAGGTCGGCTCCTATAAGGGTCCCGAGCACTCCTCCTGTATAAGCAATAATAACGCGGCATGATTCAACAGGGCAGCCAGAGATATGGATAACCGAAGTAAGCAAGACTGCGGTAAGAACAGCTGTCAGGGGTGGGATCAAAGCTGGGGTTGCAATGCCTATTCCTCTTATTGGCCTTGCTACGGCATAGGTTATAGCTGCAACAATCGCCACACCAATTCCAGCAAGATAGATAGAAGAAGGAAATTGTTTCAGGAGATAAGCGGAAATCAGGATCGGAATTATTGCACCTCCTACATTGATAGCAAGTACGGTTTCATTCCTGACCATCTCCCGGGTAGGAACCCTGTAGGAAATCCCAAAGACCTTTACATAATTTTCCCTGACAACAGGAATATCAGACTTCAGGATTGTAAGTGGGATATTGATCCCGCTTCCAAGGAGAGATAGAAGCAGGATTAAGAGCGCATCTTCTGCGGAAAATCCTATTTTCATGAAAGCAGAGGCAATAATCCCCAGAAACAGAGATCCAAGCCCGAAGATCATGATGATAATTAAAAGGAAAAGGAATTTCAGGCTGAAAGGCATGTAGAAGACCTGTCTGCTCATGGAATCACTCTCTTTTCTTCTGTTTTCTTCTCCTGTTTTCTTCGATCCTGTTTTTTTCTATCCTGTTTTCTTCCATTCTGTTTTTTTCTATCCTGTTTTCTTCTCCTGTTTTCTTCGATCCTGTTTTTTTATCCTGTTTCCTTTTATTAAGGGGTATGTGTACTCTCTTTATTAATGAGTATCCGTTTCATTCGAATTTCCATGCCTGCACCGGAGGGCTCTAATTAATAGGCAGTTAAAAAAAGGTCGTTAAAATATTTTTTTCCTGAATTTTCAGGTCAGATGTATCTGGTAGCAGGCTGTAAGGATTCCATACAGATGGTTTCTTTTGCGTCTTTGTATACTCTGAGGACTCCTCCTGACTCTGATACTGTTACTGAAATTGCTACTGTGTCCCTGCTGATGGCGGCTGCTGACACATGCCGCCCACCCAGCCCTTTTTCAATATCAATATTTTTCCCGTCCACGTCAAGGTATCTTCCGGCTGCATGGATTAAGCCTGTCTCATCTATCACAAAAACTCCGTCAAGCTGGGCAAATTCTTTTATAGACTCCCAGTTTTTTCTGTCAAGGACGTTTCTGTGGATTTCCTCATGACCTGCATAAGGGTTAAGGATTATCTGATGGGAGCGCTTCAGGACTTCTTCTGAATCACCTACAATAAAAGCAGCCCCTATTTTTTTCCCTTCTCTGCCTGTGAGGGCGATATCAAAAGCGATTTTCAGAACTGCATTCATGACTTCAGGCATGACCCTCTCTTCACATTCTTTCATTGCTTTTACCAGAGGGTTTTCATCGAGACTATGGACTATAATAGAGCTGGAACCGCGAGTTTCGACAACACCAACGACAGTCCCGCTTCTGGGCCCACCAAGTACGTACTCTATAGCTGCGGCATGCTGCAAGTGGTCTACGTTGCCCGAAGCTTCTCTGTTGAGTTGGTCGCTAAGTTCTTTTGCAGGACTTTTTCCTTCTTTACCGGTTGCTACGAGGTGATCTATTATGCTTTTCGGGCGCATGGAAATATAATAAACCGGTACCCCTCCGGTCTCGATCTCCTCAAAGCTTACATCCCCTGAGACCATAATTGCGGCAGCATCAAGTTCCTGGGAAATACGGGCTGCCGCTTCTGCAATTATATGTGCTCTGTCCATGTCGTCCACCCCTTTTCTATTTTTACGCAACTATAGTTGCAGTCCTGCTTTTTTGCTATGAGGTTAATTTATGTTCTGCTTTGATTTTGAAGTTAATTATTATTTCTTTGAGTTAATGTTATTCCCATAGGGGGAACATTAGTACTCAGAGTTAACATTAACGGTAATTGCATACATAACAGGCCTGTTTACTGTGTAGTGTAATATTTGATATATTATAATTGTTCTGGGATTGCTCTTATTTTTTCTTTTTTCTCTGTTATTTTTCTTCTCAATTCTTGCTACCTATTTCTCTCATAGTTTTTTTAATGTTTCCAGATCACTCAGGTTTACAATTTTTTATGGAAACGTCATCCTGAATTCGTTTTTTCTGAACGGCAACGTGATAGAAACGTTTTTCTGGTCCTTTCTTCTATTTTATACTGGTGGAAGCTTTGATCAGGACGTTTATAGCAGTGGAACTGGACCCGAATTTCGGGGAGCAAATTCGTCAAATCCAGGAGAGATTTTCTGATTTTGACCTGAAGTTTGTTAACCTTGAAATCGTTCACATAACTCTGAAGTTTCTCGGTGACATTAAAGAATCAATGGTTATCCCTCTGGCCAAGGCTCTTGATTCACTTACTTGTGAGCCTTTCGAAGCAAAAATTGAAGGGATCGGGGTTTTCCCAAAGGCTTCGAATCCTAAAGTCCTGTGGATGGGAGCAACAGGAAACTTCGAAACTCTCCATGATGATGTGGAAACTGTACTGAGACCTTTTAAGTTCAAAGAGGATGAGAGGACATTTACTGCCCACGCTACCCTTGCCAGGGTAAAATCCCTGAATAAAGATCAAAAAAACATTTTTGCCGATGCTCTGAAAGAGTTTAAAGATACAAAAATTGGTAGCATGCGGGTAAATAAAGTGCTTCTGAAGAAAAGCACTCTAACTCCCAAAGGACCTATTTATGAGACCCTGCATACGGCATATCTGGATTGACAGCTGCTTGCGCTGGACTATGTCAGTCTTCCATACTCCGATCAGTTCCTTTTGTGTATCTTTACGACAAAACCTCACACTGATTTGACCTCAGTTATAGCCTTCTGCTTCATATTCTTTAAATCCGCTTGAATACACAAGCCTGTGGTCTTCGGTTATTATGAGGCATTCAATACCTTCAAGATTTTCTATCATCTCAAGTCCTTTTTCTTCTCCCATCACGAAGACTGCAGTTGCAAAAGCATCGGTGTCAATAGCATTTCTGGCAATTACCGTGCTGCTAATTATGCCTTCTGAAGGATATCCTGTTCTCGGGTCCGAGATGTGGGACACTCTCGCCGATTCGTTAAAGTAGCGTTCGTAGTTTCCGCTTGTTGCTACTGCAATATCATTAGCTTCAATTGCAGTGACGTATTGCCCGCTTCTGTCAGGGTTCTGAAGGCCCACTATCCAGGGTGCCCCATCGGGCTTTTGACCTATATATCTCCCGTCTCCTCCTGCGTTTACAAAAGCGTTTTCAATCCCTTTTTCCTTCAAAGACTCTATTGCTTTATCAACTGCGTAGCCTTTTGCGATTCCTCCCAGGGCTACTTTCATCCCGGGTTTCAGACTTACATTACCATTTTCGGTGTTTATTTCCGAATAGTTTACGAGTTTGAGTGTTTCGTTCAGTTCATCTGCAGTTGGGGGCTTTTGCGATCCTTCAGGGAGGAATTTACTTTTCCAGAGATCAAGTACTGGCTGGATGGTGATATCAAAGGCTCCTCCGCTTTTCTCTGAATAATTCTTTGACTGTTCCAGCACGTAGATAAAAGAAGGGTCAGCATTTTCAACTTCTCCTCTGGTATTCAGGATATTGAGCTGACTGTCTTCTTTTGAGGGGCTCATAAGAGTGTCAACTTTATATATCTCAATAAAGGCATCATCTATAGCCTTCGAAGCTTCACTTTCATTCGAAGTATATACGGCTATCGTAACTGTAGTATCCATGATGCTTTTTGTCTGTTGAAACTCCTGAAGTTCTCTATCCTCTTCAGGCTCAGATTGCACGCAGCCTGATACTAAAATCGATATACACAGTAAAAACGCAAATAGTGTTTTATATTTTGAATCCATGTCCTATCAATTTTTCCTGCTTGTTTTTTAATTTTGGGTTATTTTTATGATTCGATCCAGATGTTTTTTTTCACCGGTATCGAGATAAAAATGAAAGTGAAAGTGAAATTTTATTTTTATTCCTTTTTTTGATTACTTTTTTATTTACAATGTTTTCCTTTACTTTTCTATTTTTTCTTCTTATTCTATTTTTTGTTTTTTTTTTGTTGTCTCTTTTTATTGATGGGAAATCTGTTATGATCTTTTGCTATCTCTTTTGTGTTGCATATATCCCATGTTATGTGCAGGACATTCTATAGTTGTTCTTTTTGATTACTGGTTGACTCATGATTAATGGTTAATGACTTATTAGTTATTGACTACTTCATAATTTAACATATTTTGTCTCTATCTCATGTTATTATGCCTTTTTATGTGTCTTTCCTCGTTTTTGAGGGCTCAATCGGGTTTTTTTTTTCATCTGATTATTTGAGTGGATCCTTTACCTGATTTTTAATGTATAATCATGTATATTTTCTCTGGAAAACTATATATATTAAATAAGTTTAATATTTAAAATCGATCTTATGTATATTATATAACTATATACTATACGTTACTTGTTATATATTGCATATATATTTTTATTACATTATAAATGCCTGTACAATTCCCTCAAACTTATTTCGAAAGAAATAAGTATTACTTCACGCAAACATTTTTCGTTGAAGTAGAATTTAGCTTTGTTTTTAGGAGTAAAATGGCTATCTAAAGCAAGGAAAGGAAAAAGCCGGTGATCAAAAAGCCTTCAGGAAAACCAATGATGCCAAAAAGGGCCAGGCTAGCTGCTCATGCCAGTTCCTTCTCGCTTCAGTTTTCCGTTAATTGATTTCCTTTCGGTCTCTGGATGATGCAACTGGAGGTCTGGAAGGAATGGCAGTGTACACCCCGAGCAGTGTACGATTCAGCCGCAAATATCCTTCAATCTCATTCATTATTCAATATATTCAATATCAACATATTCAATATAAGCTTCAAGTTGTTGAAATTTGAACCTTGTTTCTTTCCAAGCATGAACATAACAACGTGAACAAAAAAAAAGAATGTGGTCGTTATGAATAGGTTAAATCTGTTGGTGTCGGGAGTCGCTGTGTTGCTTCTCATGGCTGCTGGTGCCTATTCTTCTCTTGGTTATGCAGGGAATGATCAAATAGCATCCCATTACATGACTAAGGGAGAATGGTCCGATACGGTTTGTGGAGGCTGTCACTTCGATGTCTACGAAAATGTCAATGATTCTTATCATGTACAGGTAGATATGAATCGGTGGTCTCCCCTTACAAATTTTGATCTTGAGACATCTGGAGAAGAGGAATGGGTCAAAGAATTCGGGAAGTATCATCCTGGTGGAGGTCCGCTTGCAAAATATGGTATTGGCATTGACTGTATGATGTGCCATGAGCAATACGGTCTCTACGATTCCGAAGCCCGTGCCGAGAAGATCGAAGAGGGAGATTATGAAGATGCAAACAGTGCAGCCATGGTAAATTCCAGTTTTGCTGCAAGGACCAATCCTATACAGTTTTTTGTCTACAATGCTAACCTTCTTACCCCCTACCCCCTGCTGATCGTTTTCCACGATAATGTAAACGGCGCTCCTCAGGAATCTTCTTGTGCCGAGAAGTGTCACATCACCGATGTGGAACCGAGGGCTGTATCCTGGGGCGATGAAGAATCCTATGCCGAGTCAGACGTTCATGCAGCAAAAGGCGTTGAATGTACGGAATGTCACCACACTGAAGGTTTCATCATAACCTCGGATCACCAGATAGGACGTGGAAACACCTCTGATTCCCCTGACCTTCCGGAGAGCCACTATGATGGTACCATGCGTAGCTGTGACGACGCTGAGTGCCATGCAGGTATCTCTCACGGTCCGTTTGCTGACTCTCACATGGAATTCCTTGCCTGTGAAGCCTGCCATATCCCCAAACTTCCGGGAGGAGATCTGCCGGGTGGCAAGCCACTTGAGTCTTTCAGCTGGCAGAATGGAGAACGAGAAGATGTTTATCGGGAAGCAGACTTCCAGCCTGCCCTTGCCTGGTACAACGGAACTTTCGGAGATGTCCTTCCGAGTGTGGATACAAGGAATGACACAGATGTAATGCTTACCCCGTTCAATAATATTACCGGAACCTGGTGGGACGCAGGTACTGACCCTGAAGTGCTCGCAAACCCGAACACTAGCATCTCTACTGGAGATCCGATCCCGGTACAGTATGTAAAGGCAGCAGATGCCAACGGGGACGGTGAAGTCACAGTGGAAGAAATGCAGGCTTATGATGCTGACGGAGACGGAGAGGCCGACTACCCGAATGCGGTGTTGAGAACTGTGGAGCTCTACTACCAGGTTGTTCATAGTATTGTGAGCAGTGATATTGGACTTGCTGATCCATACACCTGCAAGGACTGTCACGGGAATGAAGCCGTGATTGACTGGGCAGCCCTCGGTTATGAGCAGGATCCCGGAGGAGAATCTTCGGCCGTGAAGAGTATCGCAGTAACTTACGATAGGCCAAAACCTGTAGAGGTTGAAACAGAGCCTGCATTCTAAGGAGGTGGCAAACCTGAGTGACGTTATTAAAATTGACAAACTGCCTGAAAAGGCAATTATACCCATGAGGCAGCATGATGGAATTGCTTGTGCTCCTCTGGTAAAGAAAGGCGATGAAGTTATTGTCGGTCAGAAATTGGGGGAATGCGAGGGCAGTGACCTCGCTTATGTCCATTCCCCTTTCTGCGGGACTGTTAACTCAATTGGACTAATGCCAAACCCCAGCGGAAAGAGAATCCTCAGTGTTGTGCTCACGCCTTCGGAGTGTGAGCAAACGGTTGATTTTATACCTGAAAAGAATGTGCCCCCTTCAAGGTTAATTGAGATTATCAAGGAAGCGGGAATTGTAGAGTATTATGAAAAGCCCACATACCTTGCTCTTAAGCCTGGAAAGAGGATTGACACCCTGCTTATGAATGCAACTTTTCCCCTTATTACCCATGCTTATCTGAGTTCTCTTGACAAAGTCCTTGAAGGGTTCAAGCTTATGCTTGAGGCAAGCGGGATTCCAAGAGGGGTCATTGTTTTAAGGGCAGATGATAAGGAATCCATTAAAGCCTTTAAGAATGCAAAGGTTGATGGTAAACCACTTACTGTTGCTCCTATCGTTGGAATGAGGCATGCTGACTACTACCTTGAGGACGTAGAGGATCAGATTATCGTTGTTGCCGCAGGAAATATCACATACACTCCTACGATGATGAACCTGCTTTCAGCCAATGTAATGGGTAGAAAACTTCTGCTGGGACACGAGCTTCCAGATGTTCATGTAGTAGTATGCGGGGTAAAATCTGCTAAAGCAGTATACGATGCAATCAACGAGGGAAAACCCTATCTCGAAAGTGCAGTAACAGTTACAGGGGCGGTTAATAACCCGAAGACTGTAATTGTCAAGTTCGGGACTCCGATCAAGGACGTAATCGATGCCTGTGGAGGGTATAAAGGCGAACCCGGCAAGGTTATTATTAATGGATCCATGGGCGGAGTAGCCGTGTATACGGACGAGGTGCCTGTGGTTAAGAATACCGTCGGAATTGTCGTCCAGACAGAAGCTGAAGTCCTGAGGGACGAAGCAACTGTTTGCATTCACTGTGCACGTTGCGTGGATGTCTGTCCCATGAACCTGCTGCCTGGGAGAATTGCCGCTATGGCTGACCAGGGCATGTTTGATAGGTGCAAAGATTATTTTGCTTTAAATTGTATCGAATGCGGAGAATGTGCTGTAGTCTGTCCTGCTAAGAAACATCTTGTGCAGCTCATACGCTATTCAAAGCTTCAGATTATGAATCAAAAGAACGAAACAGTGGAGGCGACGGAATGACATCCTTTACGGTATCTCCCCCTCCTCATAGAAAAAAGAAAATTTTCATCAAAAATCTCATATGGAGTAGGATTTTTGCCCTGTTACCCATCAGTGCAGCAGCTGTTTATTTCTTTGGATTTGCTGCTCTAGGGAACTTAATTGCTTCAATTTTAGGGGCAGTGGGTATCGAGTTTGTAATCCAAAAGGCGTTCAATAAGAAGCTTACAATACTAGACGGAAATGCCATCTATCTTGGGCTCTTGCTTGCTCTCATTTCTCCGCCTACACTTCCTGCCTGGATGATTTTTATAGGAGGGGCGTTTGCTGTAGGAGTTGGGAAGCATGCATTTGGAGGAATCGGGTCTTATATTTTCCATCCCTCACTTGCAGCCTGGGTTTTCTTAAGCCTTGCCTGGGCTCAGGACATGCTTCCGGGAACTATCCCGATTTTAAGTAGCTTTTCGGACCTGATCCTTGAGAATGGAGCCGGATTCCTTACAGATGTTTCTCCGATCCTTGTGCTTCTTGCAGGAGTTATACTCATACTTGTGAAATATATTGAGTGGAGAATCCCGCTATCATATCTCTTGACAACGGTTATCCTGGCTTTAGCTCTTGGAGACCCCCTGGCTTATGTGGTTTCGGGGACTTTCCTTCTTGGAGTGTTCTTCCTTGCCACGGAAACCGTTACAAGTCCGGTAACCCGGAACGGAAGAATTGTTTATGGAATCCTTTGTGGGTTTCTTACCGTGGTTTATGGGTATTTCTCAGGAAACTATGTATGGGGTACCCTTTATGCCCTGCTTCTGTCAAACGCGGTAGCTCCATTCATTGAACTTAAAACTCTTCCAAAACCCATGGGAGGTGTAGCGGATGAGTGATAGTAAGGAAATTACAAAAGTTATTGTAACAATAGTGGTAATTTCTGCTGTTGCTGCAGCTTTGCTTGCGCTCACCTATACTCCTACCCAGGCAAAGCTCGAACTTTTACAGGCAGAGCAGCAGAAAGAAGCCATGAAGGCAATCCTTCCTCAGGCTTCTGATTTCGAACCAGTTACCGGATCTGAGGTAGATGATGATGGAAATCCTGTTGTGCTTTACTACCGGGGAGTTGATTCTTCCGGAAATGTTGTAGGCTATGTGGTTGAACGGAACCAGGTAGGAGCCCAAGGTATGATTCAATTGCTTGCGGGAATTTCCTCGGATTTTGGTACGATCACAGGGTTTCAGGTTATGAAACATTCCGAAACCCCTGGTTTAGGAGCCCTTATTACCACCCCTGAATTCCAGGGGCAGTTTGTGGATCTTCCGGTGGCCGATACGAGTTTGACCAAAAATGGTGGTCAAGTTGATGCGATTTCTGGAGCTACGATCTCTTCACAGGCAGTGGTAGATGCGCTGCACAGTGCAGTTGATTATGTATCCGCACAGGAGGGCTGATATGAATCCTATAAGTGAATTTATACGCGGAATTACTAAAGACAACCCTACCTTTGGGCTTGTGCTCGGGCTCTGTCCGACTCTAGCAGTCACAACATCCGTGGAAAACGGGATCGGTATGGCCATGGGTACACTGTTCGTGTTGGTAGGTTCGAACATGATGGTTTCTGCGATCCGAAAAGGAATTCCGGGAACAGTTAGGCTTCCCATTGAAATTATTGTCATTGCAACTTTCGTTACGATCGTTGACATGGTGATGGAAGCATTTACACCGGACCTGTACGCATCTCTCGGCGTGTTCATTCCTTTGATCGTGGTCAATTGTATTGTTATTGGAAGGGCTGAGGCCTACGCCCTGAAAAATGGGGTCTTTTATTCGATTATCGACGCTCTTGGTGAGGGTACGGGTTTCCTGCTCGTGTTAATTCTCATCGGAGGAATCAGAGAACTGCTGGGGACCGGCATAATTGATCCGTTCGGAATGACTCTCATCAACCTGAGTGGTATAATAACCCCTGCAATGTTCATGACCATGTCACCAGGTGCCTTCCTCACAATTGCAGTGTTGATGACCATTGTGAACTATCGCAGGCAGCAGAAAGCTGCAAAGGGTGGTTAAAATGGCAGAATCTCTATTTACAATCTTTCTTGAAGGAGTGTTCATCAAGAACTTTCTTCTCATTCAGTTCCTGGGTCTATGTTCTTTTGTGGGCGTAACCAAGGACTTGAAAAGTGCTTCAGGAATGTCGGGCGCTGTAGTCTTCGTCATGGCGATGGCAGCAACCGTATCCTTTGCTCTGTATAATTTCATTTTAGTACCCCTCAAGCTGGAGTTTCTGCGGACTATCGCTTTCATCGTAGTTATCGCAGCACTTGTGCAGCTTGTAGAGTTTATCGTTAGGAAACATGTGCCTGCCCTTTATCGTTCCCTTGGGATCTACCTACCTCTGATTACTACCAACTGTGCGGTTCTCGGGGCTGTGCTCCTCAATGTCATGAACGATTACAATTTCGCTCAGAGCGTTGTCTTCGGAGTTGCCGCAGGGCTTGGCTATACGGTTGCTATGCTGATGATGGCTGCAATAAGGGAAAGGAGCGACCTGGTAGAAGTGCCGAAGTCCGTAGGAAGGGGTGTAACATACGCCTTCTTCATTGCGACTATTATGTCGATGTCTTTCGTGAACTTCTTCGGGGTGATTCCACTTGAGTGATGTGCTCATAAACTCTATAGCCGTACTTGCGGGCCTGGGGTTTGCAGTTGGGGTAATGCTGGTCATTGCTTCCAAGGTCTTTAAGATCGATTCGAATCCCCTTATTGATGATGTTGCTTCCCTTTTGCCAGGGGCAAACTGTGGAGGTTGCGGATTTGCAGGTTGTGCAGCATGCGCTGAAGCAATCGTTGAACAGGGTGCTCCTATAAACAGTTGCCCTGTAGGCGGTTTTGAGGTTGCAAAGCAGATCGGTGCTCTTCTTGGCCAGGAAGTTACGGAGTCTGAGAAGGCTTTCCCTTTTGTCCGCTGTCAGGGTGGACAGGCTCACTGTACGACCCTTTATGATTATCATGGAGTGGAGGGCTGCAAAGCTGCCCTCATGCTCTGTGATTCCAAGAAAGGTTGTACCTACGGCTGTATTGGCCTTGGGACCTGTGTCAGAGCCTGCCAGTTCGATGCCCTCTCCATGGGAGAAGACGGCTTCCCGGTTGTGAACAAGAATCTCTGTACCAGCTGTGGGAACTGCATTGCAGCCTGCCCTAACGGTATACTTACCTTTGCCAGGGACTCAGAGAAAGTGCATGTTCTCTGCCGCTCCCACGATAAAGGTAAAGACGTTAAGGCGGTCTGTGAAGTCGGCTGTATCGGCTGTAAGAAATGTGAAAAAGAATGCCCCACAGGCGCTATCAAGGTCACCAACTTCCTGGCTGAAATTGATCAGGAAAAGTGTACAGCATGCGGAGCCTGTGTTGCTATCTGCCCGCAGAAATCAATCGAGCTCCGGTAATCCGGGCTCGTTTTTTCTGACAGCCTTTTAAGACTAACGAGGTGAAAAATATGCCGTACAAAACTTTCCTTGGCTTGCCTGAAAATATCGTGGCAGCTCTTTGTTACCCTGTGGGTTGGCTCTCTGGCCTGTTCTTCTTGCTCCTTGAGCGCAAGAACAAGTTTGTCCGCTTCCACGCCATGCAGTCGGTCCTGCTCTTCATGCCGTATGTTCTCTTCCTTTTCCTGGTGGCATGGATCCCAACGATCGGCTGGGCCATTGCAGACAGTGTCGGAATGCCCGGGATGCTTCTCATCGTGATCCCGATGTACATGGCCTTCAGGGGCTCAAAGTTCAAAATCCCAATCATAGGAAAGATTGCCTACAATTTTGCCTATGGTGAGTAAACAAACAGATTTAACCTGAAAAACCGAATTGTCCCCCAAAGGGCAATTCAACCTTTTCTTTTTGGATTATTTTTCTCATTTTGGATTATTTTTCTCATTTTGGATTATTTTTCTCATTTTGGATTATTTTTCTCATTTTGGATTATTTTTGTATTTATGGAAAATATTATGGAAAAATCACTCCAGAGTATGCTGGATAACACCTTTTTTGGCGGCCCTATAGGATTTCTCTGCAAGTTCAGCACTTCCCTTTATTTCCATAATTTCCATGTCGAAAGTGCGGGCAAAACCCCGGATATTTTTATGGAAATCAGGGTTGTATGAAAGGCCGGTATCGATTTTTACAACTCGTGAGTTTCTTGGGTCCTTCAGGAAATCGTTGTTGAAATTCCGGGATTTCTTCCTTTCTTCTCTCCACTCTTTCCAGCTCGAGGCCCACATGGCGTGAAGTAGAGGGCGCCAGTCCCCCTGAAGGTCTATATATGGTTTCGCTGTAGGCGGTGTTTCCCCCGAGGGCGGCGCTTATGCAGTCTGCCACGATTTCCCTATTTCCGTCTTTCAGGCAGTAAAGGGGGCACTCAAATCCCGAAAAATCCTCTTCCAGACTCTCAAAGGCTTCTCCGCAACTGCAGTAAAAGAGGAGGATTCCATCCGAGAATGCTGCCATTTCCCTGATCTTTCCGTAGACTTCAGACTTAAGGAGATCGATATCGTCATGAAGCCAGAGCCGTACCCGTTTTTCCAGGAGAAAAGGAACCCTTCCCAGGGGCGCTGTTCCGGGAAGGCAGTTATCTGACTTGAGTTTCTGGAGCAGCCCGAAACTATTCCTTTTTTCAACCACAATCAACTGCTGTAGCAGGTACCGGGCCGGAGCAGGTGCCGGGCCGGAGTAGGTGGCGTAGATAAGGCCTTTCCTGAAAGTTTCCTGTTCAAACTTGAACATTTTACGGAAGGATTCTTTCTGGAGTTTTCCCAGGTTTCGAGGATATCCTGCACATCTGCAGTGTTGTGTTCCTCAACAAGGAGGAGTATATTGCTGTATTCTAAAAGGGTCTTCTTGAACTCCTCAATGAAGAGTATGTGGGGGGCAGCTAAGCTTCTCTCCGTAGTTCCGACAGCTGTGAGCGCATTAAGGTTTGTCCGGTTCTCTATTGTTAAGTTAATGTTTTTAGCTTATTTCGGGAAATTTTGTTTTTCGGTTTTTGATTTGATGCCAGTAAAAATTTTCGACATTAAATGAACTGAAAGTTAAAAGATTGCATTGAATCAAAAAAAATGAAAAATAGATTCGGAGTATTATATTATATTATATTATATTAAAATAGAAAAAGGTAAAAAGATTAGTGAGATACGGATCATTTGGAATATATCCGGTCACTTGACTTTTGCCTGAATTTCCTTTGCAAATTCCTTTGCTTTCTGAACACGGGATGCATCGGGCTGTCCTTTTGTGGAAGGACCTATCTTAGCAAATTCTTTCATCTGAGGGTCATCGGACTTTTCGAGCATATCAATAATAGGTTGTGCAAGTTCACCCTGGCATTCAAATGTACCAAGATAATTGCCACTGGCTGCGATATCCTTGGTAGAACCAGTCCATGAATGAATGGCTTCAAATCCTTCAGGAACAGCATGGGTCATGAAGAATGCTATGTTCTTACTAGCCACATTCTCTTTTACTAATTTTGAAACCTTCTCTGGAATGTTAAATTGCATTACCGGGAAACCCACAAATACAAGGTCATAGCCTTCAAAGTTGCTTACGTCTTTGATGTCTTTGATATCCTTTTCACCAGTAATTTCCCCATAAATAGCTTCTGCGATCTTCTTTGTGTTTCCTGTCTGTGTCATGTATGTTACTAATGTTTTCATGAACTTCCCCCTTATAATTGATATACAAAATATATTGTACTAATATATAAGAACAGGGGTTGGTAAAATGTGTGAACTACTCCTAAGCTAAAGACTTAGTGGCTTCTCATTTCATAGAAGACCATCGGCATCTTCATGAGCGTTAATTCGGGCTATATCATCTCTACTGAGTTCTGTCCATTCGTCCGTTTCGGCTTTACATGAATACGAACTTGGTACAGTGGCTTTGTTCAAGACCTATCGAACCTGATTTCTTATAAATATTAAATTAACAAAAAAAACAACCTTTTTGAAATTTTTCTTCATTGTTGTGTTTTTTTGCCATCTTCCTCAAAATAATATGTTTGTCTTTAAAAAGAAAGTGGATTGAAAGAAGTTCCAGGTTTAAACGGGTAAATGGAATTTTCAAAATTGATGCGGAAAATCGGGAAACAGACCCTGAAAATTAAACTACGGGAAACCGTGTTAGTGCAGGGAATTATGTTAAAAAAAAGGAAAATGAGTATTCCGGACTTAACAAACCTGGAGGATAAAGCCCCCTGAAGGGTACCCGGAATCTCGAATTCAGATAAACACGATGAACAGCAAGTAGGACAATGTCATCATTAAAACGGAGTGTTTGAGCCCTGAAGATACACTTCCCGAACCCATTTTCCCTGCAACCAACCCCGAGCCTAAGCCCTGCAAAAGAGCTGCATGGAAGAAGAGTAGGGTATACTCCTTCAGATTAAAGCCTCCCATGGACATTGCCGGATTGCTGGAACCGTCAAGGGCAGGGAGGAAGAACGCAGCAAGCACATATACTATGATCAGGAAGACGCAGAAGGTCACGAAGATTATGAAGACATAAATAAACATCTCTGCAGAACGCTCTCTTTTAAGGTTTTTCTCAATATCAGCATCATCCGCAACTGTACTGATAACCTGGTGGATATTTCCTGTGGATTCACTTGCTTTGGCTATAAGGGTCAGGCTTCGCCGGGCCATGTTGGTCCGTACCCTGGCTTCAAAACGTTTCAGGGCTCCTACGAGGTTCGAGTTCCAGCGGATATCCGCAACCGTACATTTTATTTCGGATTTCAGTTTCCCCATATTTGACTGGGCTGTAATAGCAATTGCATCGGAAAGCAGAATTCCTGTTCCGTTGATACTTGCAAGCCTTTTAAGGAACTCTGGGACATCATCCTCAATCTGCCTGACCCTCCTAACCTCGATTTCGTGGAAGATAATGTAGGGAATTAAAAGGACAAGAAGGGTTACATAGATATAATCGTCAAGGGTAGATGCAGTTTCAACGAATCCTCCGTAGTATGGCATGTGTTTCATGAAATGATATCCAAAGTACCCGAGCGCAACGGGAGCGCTTATTATAAAAACAGATGTTGGCCTGTCAAGCATAGCCCTTATAGGGTGCAGAAGCACATTTTTGACCCTGGCTACTTTTTCATAAAACTCCAGCTTTTGGAGCAGTTCCTCATCTTTTTCTGTAACTGGCTTTACCCTTACATCACTGAAAGAATCCTGCTTAATTCCGGTGATTCTCTCCTCCGGCATCTTTTCCGCATCTCCTGTAAGCATATCCAGGAAGATGAGGAAGATCATTGACCCGAAGGGAATTGCTCCATATACCAGGAGATAGAGTTGGGTGGGTCCCCTATTATCGATCATATTCATGACCACGAGGATTACCATAAGGAATAGGGGGCCTACAACGAATACAGTAATATAGACCTCTGCCAGGAGCCCGAGAGTCTCAAGGAAATGCTTTTGTTCTTTATTGGCAGCGTTTTTATATACGTCTGTCTTGTTTTTCAGGTAAAGGGTAACGTCTCCTCCACTGGATACTACTGAAATCAAGCCGTCTACAAGATCTTTGAACTGTTCGGACGGCGTCCTGTCGGCTGCATCCCAGAGGGCATCCTGAAGGTCTTTTCCAAAATATTCCATATCCCTTATAATGTTTCTGAATTCCCTTGAAGCAGTCCCGTATATGTGAGAATAATTCGAAAGCGACTTCATGATGTCAAAGATAGTCATGCCCCCGCCCCTCTGCATAACATAGAGAAAAGCAGTTGCATGGGGCATTGATGTATTGATAGCTCGCTTTCTGTTATCAGCTTTCATGGACGGGTAAGCCATAAAAAGCCCATAGGTAAGGGCTCCGATCATCGAGAAAAAGAGGAGGGCCCCCACAACCGTAAATATTAAGGGAAGGTGCGTTCCAATAAAAGTCGGAGTTTCAACTGCATTGATTACCGTGTATGAAATGCCAGACGTCGAAACAATACTTTCCGGGGTAATACCCCTGAAAGTCCACCCTCCTATCAGTAAACCTGCAAGCCCGCCGAAGATTCCCGCAAGCAGGGAAAATAAAATTGCAGTTGAGACATACTGTTCTGCAGGCAGAGGAATCTGAGACTGGCGAATCTTTCTCTTGAACAGGGAAAACCTGTCTTCATTCTCAAGGATTTTTTCTCCAAAGATTCTGAATGCTAGGGTATTTATAGCGTTCATGGAGACCTCCTTAAGTGTAGTGCAGTATCATATCCGACAGGGTATCATTTCCAATCGCTTCCATTACAAGCTGCGGGTTTGTGGCATACATATGCACTATCAGGGAAACACTCACGTAATCACGGATCTGTTTTGTTGTCAGGTGGGCAAGGATCTGTTCCCGGTTCTTAAACTCAATAAATAGTTTTTCAGGTTTCCAGCCTCTTGCTTTCATAATTTCATTGAGCACATAGGAATCCCCGGCCCGTTTGAATATATCCTGCAAAGGATCCCATCGATAAAATTCATTGATCCTGAGACTTCCTGACCTTGCATCAAGCCCTGTAATCTCTACAATTGTGTTGGTTCTCCTGACCCTTTTCTCATTGACATATGTCTGTATCTGGATACTGATGACTCCAAGGGCCTGCATCATCACGTGTGGGACATTTATTGGTTCGTTTTCAAGCCTGTTAACAACTGTCTGCACATCGCTTGCATGCATTGTCGAATAAGTCGTATGTCCTGTTGACATTGCCTGGAAAAGGGTAAGAGCCTCCTTTCCTCGGACCTCCCCTACAATAATATATTCCGGGCGCTGCCTGAGGGCAGCTGTCAGGAGTTCATACATGGACACCTCTCCGGTACCATCTACAGTAAACGATTTTCTGGTTGCGCCTGCGATCCAGTTTTCGTGATGGAGCATGATTTCCCTGGTATCTTCAATGGACACTACCTTTGACAGCCTCGGGATGAAAAGAGAAATCGCGTTCATAAGGGAGGTCTTACCCGAAGCAGTACCTCCTGCCAAAAGTACACTGATGTTGTTTTCAATGGCAATCCAGTAGTAAGCCATCATCTCCATGCTGCATGTCCCATACCTGATAAGGTCAATTGGGGTTATGGGGTCTCCTTTGAATTTACGGATAGTATAGGAACTACCCCTTGTTGTGATTTCTTTTCCAAGGGTTGCCTGAATCCTTGAACCGTCAGGAAGAGTTGCGTCTACAATCGGTTCTCCTATGGAGATATGTTTGCCGCTCCTCTGGCAAAGCTTGACAACCAGAGAATCCAGTTCTTTTTCTCCTAAATGGACATTGGTCACGATGTTATTGTACTTTTGGTGGAAGAGGTAGATAGGGATCTCAATACCTGAACAGGAAATATCTTCGATATTCGGATCCCTAATGAGCGGATTTATCCTTTCGTACCCGATGAAATTCCTCCTGAGGAAATACATTATCTTATGAATCGAGGAAACTTCCAGGGTACTATAGTACTGATCCAGAAGCCTCATGCTTCTGTTTATGAGACTGACGTCCTTTTCCTGTCTGGATATTATATCTTCCTGGGTAAGGACATCTTCCAGATTGTCCCGGACCCTCTCAAGAACAGCTTTTTCATAGGTGGTGAGAGTGGGCTCAACAGCATAATAATATTTCATTTCCACGTTTTCAATTATGCTGATAAAGGCGTAAGGTTCCTCTACCCAGTAGCGTTCTATTTCAGTAAATCCTGCCGGAATTTCATACTCAAGAAGCGGACCGCAGGTTTCAGGGTCATATGGGGGAAGAACCCGGATATCTTCATCCTTAAGACTCCGGATGATTTCTGCAAACTTCTTTTTTGCCCCTTCGGGGGTTTTTACTTCACCAAAGAACTTTTTAAGCTTATCACTTAATTTTTCTCCTTCTTCGATCCCAACTATGTCACGTCCCAGATCCTTCATATTCTCGGTGAATCCGGACTTTTTCTTAATTTTTGTTTTCCGGTGAATTTTTTTATTTTTACTTGAAGTTTTATTTGAATTTTTACCTTTTTTTTCGGCTTCAGGAATAAGTTCGACTTTCTTTTCAGGAGCAGTTTCTGCAGAATCAACAAGTTTTGGTTCAAGAGCTACTTCTGAATAAATGGAGGGGTTCGGTCCAAGATCTTCAATTTCTTCTGAATATGTAGGTTTTTGAGTTCCAGTTGCTTCTATAAAAGGAGGATTCTCCGATACGAATTTATTTATCGTGTCTTTCTTTGTCCCAGTTTCCGGAGATAAATTCTTAAGTTGAACAGTTTTGAGTACAGGTTTAGTTTTCCGGTTTTCGATCTTGAATTTCATGTAAGGAAGGTCTATATTTTCGTATTCTGTATTTTCATTCTCTGTATTCTCAGTTCCCGAAGCTTCCTTCTGAATATTTTCTCTATCTCTGTTGTTGTTACCAGCCTGGGGGCTGTTAATGTTAGCTATATTTAGAGTATCTTCAGAATACGTCCTTTTTATAGGCACCTGTAGAAGACTGAATTTCCCTGCCTGAGCATCTTTCCCGTCGCCTTTAAGCATATTTTTGTCTGGTTTTTCTGAGTCATCCGGAGATTTCTCGTTTTTGGAAACTATAGAAGCTTGTCCCACCAAAGATTTGTTCCCCTAACAAAGTTCTTTATTAGTAGATAATTATATGTGGATTACTGTTTTCTTTTTTTATATGTATTCTAATGCTTTTTCAGCATTATTAGTTATATTGATCAATATTTTGAATGTTCTTTTAAAGCCATTTTTCACTCCTTTTTGAGGATTTAATGGACTAATAATGAAATTTGCATTTCTCAATCATATAAAAAATAGAGTTTAATCGTATTAATCCTTTCATTAATAAATTATATTTATTAAAAAATATATTTACATTATATTATTAATATAGAATGTATAAATTAGCTGAGTAATTGTTTCTCTTTTGAAACACAAAAAGGGATGTTTTAAAAGAACAGGAAAATCAAAGGAGATGAATGAAAAAGGAGATGAAAAAGTGAAAAAAATGAATGAAAAAAAGGAGTAATCAATAAGATTAGAGAAAATGTAGATTTTCAAAGGAGTTTTATCCCTGATAAGGTTATTTCAAACCTGATCGGATTCAGACTGAGGTATGTCCTTCGCATTTTAGGAATCTTTATGTAGCGCTCAACATTCCCTGTATAGGGGTTTTCGTCTACCATGAGCCGGAGACAGCCGCTTACCGAGTATTCTGCAAGGTTATGGGTCTCCTTTAATGCAGTATCGTCCATGACGAACATGGATGTGCAACCTTCCTTTGTGCTCAGGATGAAGGTTAGAGCATCAAACTGGTCCCTGAAATCCTGAATCGAGAGGCGAAGAGTAAAAACTCCGATATTATCAATAACCACAACTCCAGTCCCTTCAGGCACATAATCCGAAAGTGTGGGCAGATCTATCTCGAGACCTTCAGGGGTAAACCCAAATTTGGAAGTCTGGACTTTCTCGGAACGTTTTTGAAAAGACTTTTCAATGGTTAACTGACCTGATTCATAATATTTGGTAAGCCCGAGGCCCAGCATTTCAGATAGTTCGAGGATATCTTCGGGTAGTTCTTCTGTTGCGACCAGGACGCATTTTTTACCATCTAAACATGCCTGATGCAGAAAATGAATCGTAAAAGTAGTCTTGCCAGTTCCTGTGTCTCCAGTAATAAGAAGAACTCTGCCTGGTAGGTATCCACCGCCGATCCTTTCGTCAAGTTCAGGTATTCCTGATGATATTCGTGTCATTGAGCCGACTCAATTAATTTATGTACACATCAAATCCTTTATCTTGAATTTATAGTAAAACCTTAAAGCTCTTGAATTATGAGACTTATGAGAGAGGGCGCAAAACTGAATTTTTTATTACAGGGTATAAGTCGAGCTCTTATTTAAAATTTGCACACAGTATTTTAAGAAAAATACAGGACATAGCAGAAAAAGAAATACAGAGTAAAAAATCTGTGAAAAAAAGGAAACGACGAGAGGGGGACTCGAACCCCCGGGATGCGAGGCATCACGGGATTAGCAATCCCGCGCCATACCGGGCTTGGCTATCTCGTCATATTGAACTTTAGAAACGCGTCCCCTAAAATGCATTTCATATATTTAACCTTTTCCGGAGAAATTACTTAAGATAAATCATTCCTTCTGAAAAATTACAGTTATATTATAAAACCAATCTCTCAAAAACTAATAAGTGATGTGTTTAGTGATGAGCACACCGCAGGTCGTTGCGTCTCGGAGACTTCAGTAGACTGAAATCTCTTCTCCACCCCGCGACCCCGCAAGCGACGGTTGCCCACGGTGAGTCTGCTCCCTTCCGGGCCTCGACCGGTTTCCGCGGTTAGGGCATGAGAACCTGTTCTCCAGCAAGTCCGCATACCTGCACTATCCAAGCAGGACGGGGCTTCTCAGTTGAGACCACAGGCTGGAATCTCTTTGACTCATCTTCCTTTGGCTTCGTCCCCCGCATATCGGCGATTTCGGGTTACAGGTAACGCCGGGCTACCCAGACTAGCTCATCAACTATGTAAAGACATTAGTCACTTATAAAACTATCCCTCCCGTTATGCATTTTAAATCCTTTTCCCTACATATACTATGTGCCCTGGAAATCGAAAAAACGTATCAGGTAAATATTTATTGAGAAATCATATATTTGGGCAAAACACTAAAGGGCTGAATATTTTTCTGCCGAATCTGTTTTTAAAAGCTATTTTTAAAAGCTATTTTTAAAAGCTATTTTTAAAAGCTATTTATACATATCAAAGAAAGGTTAATGGAGAGCCTATAAAACTTCAAAATATATGTTCTAATGAATAAAATACCTTATTTATTTATACGTCGTTTTTCAAAGTAATAGATACATAATATAGGTACATAATAGTCCAAATGGCTTACAGTATGTTAAAACACCTGGCAAAATAACTAAGCGAGGGGAGTTTGTATGAGATATGGAGTTGCAATTGACCTGGGAACAAGCGGGTATCGGGCTCAGAAGATTGACCTTGATACACAGGAGATTAAAAGAACAGTAATAACATTGAGAAATCCTCTTCCCGGAGCGAATGTGATGGATCACATGGACTTCGCAATTCACTACGGGCAGGATCTTGCGCACGGGCTTTCCGTAAATGCGGTAAAGACCCTCCTCCAGACCCTTGATGTGCAAAGCGGAGAACTTGATAGACTTTCAATCTGTGGAAACCCTATCCAGTTGTCCATTTTCCAGGGAATCAGCATTGAGGACCTGGCTTATGCAGGGGAACGGAAGAAAAAGAAGTACAATATACAGGAACAGAACAGGAATGCGAGAATAATATCCAGCAGCGAAATTTCAGGGCTTGAGGAATTTAACTGTGAAGTTGTCGTCCCTCCTGCAATAAAACATGAAGTCGGCGCCGATGCCCTTGCTCTTATAATTAAATCGGGAATGCTTAACAGTGATGAGATTTCGATTGCAACGGATTATGGGACAAATGCTGAGATGGCGCTCAAAGTAAAAGACATTATTTATACAGGCTCAGCGGCTGCAGGTCCGGCTCTTGAAGGGCAGCAGATAAAGTATGGGACCCTTGCTTCTCCTTATGCAATTTCTGATTTTGAATTTGAGGATGGAGCATTGAGGAATTATGTATTGAATGAAGAGATGAAACCAGATCCGGGGGATCTTGTGGATCCCAAAACCGGAGAGATCCTGGAAGAGGGAAAGATCAAAGCCAGGGGAATTACAGGTACTGGGGTTATTGCCCTTCTTGAAAAAGCTATTGGGCACGGTCTTGTTGAACTCCCAAAAGTCAAAACCCCGGATGAATTAATTCATCTGCAGAACAAAATCACATTTTCGGAAAAAGACCTCAAAGAAGCCGGAAAAGCCATAGGCGCGATCAGAGCAGGGCATCTCACACTCTGTGCGGTTGCAGGCATAGAACTGACAGATATTGATACGGCGTATATGGCAGGTGCTGCCGGCACATATATGGATGCGGAAAAAGCCCAGAAAATTGGCTTGATCCCTTACTCTACAGGGAATATTGCTCAGCTCGGGAACACCTCTCTTGCTGTTGCAAGGGAAATCCTGCTTTCGGAAGAAAGGCTTTGGGAGCTTCAGGATATCGCAAGCCAGATTATAGGCACTCACACAATGTTTGCGACTGCTCCGGAGTTCCGGGATGCTTATGTCCTTGAACTTGCGTACTGGGAAGAAGGAATGCCTTTTAAGATGTTTAAGAAATTCCTTAAAAAGAAAGGTCTTCCCTCACTTGATGAGCCCATAGCCAACCCTGTGGTAGATAAGCGGGTGGAAAGAGATATTCCTGTTCTTGGTGAAGAAGGTCTCTATGTACTCGAAAGAGTCGGGACCTATATGACAATGGTTGTCGACTGCCCTGAGTGCAAGAAGTGCATAAAAGTCTGCCCCAACGACGCCATTACAATTGATGAGGAAAGCAGGATTATGATAAGCACTGACCTCTGTGAAGGTTCACATTGCCAGAAATGTATTAGAGCCTGCCCACCTGACAAATTTAACTGGGAGAATCTGGAGGTCTTTAAACCAGAGAAACAGGAGTCAGATTGATCTGAGTGTTAATGGATCAGCATAAGGTTCTTCTGATGTAGAAAAACGTTATTTTGAACCTTGTATATATAATTGCAAAAAGTAATGCTGATGGGCGAACCTATATAATGATATTTCTAAGTTCTAAGTAACGTTCAGCATTACTCTCTTTATTTCCAAATATTTGAATAACTATTCGGAGTGAAAAAGGGTCGAAGAAGCAAGATATATAAAAACCAGTTTGTGAATTCAAAGTAAAAGTAAGAAGTAACCTTTTAAGTAACCTTTTAACAAAAAGGAAGTTTTGGACGGTTGTGTGCAGAATAAACACAAATTATATAAATAACCTCCTCATAAAGAATTATTGAGGCATCTAATCCACTTTCACACCGTAAATCATCTACCACATCTAGCCCAAATAGATTTTTAAGTTACGCAACGCCGTTTTTTAGATGCCTCAATACCACATAAAACAACGCTGACTGGGATAGAAACCTCTCATATAAATATATTTATATTTATATTTAAAAATAAAACTTGGGTTAGCGATCACATTTAGCAGAAGAAGTAAATTTTGTATAGAAACAGACATTAAAGTTTCTTAAAACTCAAAAGCTTTAATATCTCTACAAAAAATTCTCTCTTTTTGTTCAGGTTTATTCGTGTCAGGGCATCAGTAGGATACTCATTAGATAATTCTGTAATGATTATTCTGTAATCCTAAGATAATACTGTAATTCTAAGATAATTCTGTAATGATTATTCTGTAATCCTAAGATAATACTGTACATATTTGTTTTGCTAAATCAGACATATAGAGATTATGACAGGAAATTGGCAGGAAGTAAGCCAGATAGAAAGAATATCCATTGGTCATCGGTTAAGAAATATTCTTGCCTGTTGCCATCGATTTTAGAGCAAAAGTTAGTCTCAAATTTTGGACATCGAAACTAAAATCGATGCCTTATTCCAACTTCACATAAATATATGTTTTTGGCTAATGTTGCAGAAATAGGGCAATTTATCGTGATTCCCCTCTTAACCGAAGACGCATGAAAGAATATCTACCTTGACCTCTACTTTGAATGACGCCTTAAAGGCTGAGATATTTAATGACAGGCAATATGCTGAACAAGAGAAGAGAACTACTGAAAAAGAGACTGGGGGAATGAATCTTTTAGAAAGAGTATGGAGTAAAACTAGCACAAATTTTATAAATAACCTTTACATAGGAGTTAATGAGGCATCTAATCCACTTTCACACCGAAATCAGCTACCACATCTAGCCCAAATAGATTTTTAAGTTACGAAACGCCTATTTTTTAGATGCCTCAATCACCCAATTTGGATGAAACGTTTGATGAAGCCTTCTATTAATCATTGAATTCATCTGATATAAATATTTATATTTAATTCCAACTATAATTATACCGGGCAATTGATACTTTTCCTATTTTTGTGTAATCTTATATTTTTGGAAATACAGGCAAAAAAACCTCAATATACAAACATGCTCTTTTATAAAACCTACATTCCGCAGTATTTTTTGAAAATCAATATTTTTTCCGATAGCGTTTTTCAAAAATTCTCAATTAATATACCCAAACTGAAATTTGAATAAAAATTGAATACTAAGTTTTTTGGTCTCTGAACATACCGTATAGCCATTTTTAACTCCTGCATAGAAATCCGAGAAATTCACGTTAGGACAAAAATCGATAGCAAGAAAAATAATGAATGTACGAAAAATACTGCGGAAAGTGGGATAAAAGAATAATGAAAAGAATAATGAAAAGGAAGAGGTCAGAGGGAATAAGCTTCACGAAGTTTTACAACGAGCGTTTCGACCTGTTCCACTGCTGTTCCTATATACTTATCAGGATTTACGAGGTTCTCAATATCTCCTGCACTCAGGTACCTTGAAACAGAAGGCATATCCAGAAGTACCAATTTGAAATGCTGCCCTGTTTCATGGGCTACCATCGCTGCATTCCGGACAAGTTCATGGGCTTCCTGCCGGCCTACACCTCTTTTTGCAAGTTCTATCATTACAGCTTCGCCCATGTTCAGGCCTCTTAGCAGATCCAGATTCCTGCGGATATTTTCTGGATAAAACCTTAGATTTTCAAGCACAGTGATACCGAGTTTAATGATATGGTCCGTAAGCACACAGGCTTCCGGGAAGACAACTCGTTCACAGGAGGAATTTGTAAGGTCCCTTTCGTCCCAGAGGGTATTGTTAAGAAGTTCAGGCTCAATCATTGCTCTTACTATCCGTGCAAGCCCGCAGATCTGCTCGGATTTTATTGGGTTGCGCTTGTGAGGCATGGTAGATGAACCAACCTGCTTTTTCCCGAAGCTTTCCTCAACCTCGGCGATTTCACTGCGCTGAAGAGTCCTGATTTCGATGCCGATTTTTTCCAGAGTAGTAATAGTATTTGCCATCCACATGACAAACTCAGCATGTCTGTCCCTCTGGATGATCTGGTTTGAGACGTCCACAGTCCCGATTCCGAGGTGTTGCATTGTAAGTTTCTGTATCAGGATTCCGGATTTTCCAAAAGCTGCCTGGGTTCCGACAGCTCCGGTCATCTGCCCTACGGTGGCTCTCGGAGTGAGTTCATATAAGCGGTCCAGATGTCTTGAAATCTCGGAAGCCCAGATTGCAAAACGGAGCCCGTATGTTGTGGGAACGCCTATCTGTCCATGTGTCCTTCCGCAGCAAACTGTGTTCTTGTGGGCTTCCGCCTGGTTTACCAGAACTCTGAGCAGGAGTTTGAGTTTATCTTCCAGGATATCAATTGCGTCCTTTATCTGGAGAGCTGTTGCCGTGTCAAGGATGTCGTTTGAAGTGGCTCCGAAATGGACCCATTTTCCTGCATCTTCTCTACACTGTTCCGAAATCGCAACAACAACTGCCATCATGTCGTGGTGGATCTCAGATTCTATTTCGTTAACCCTTTCAGCCTTCACAGAGGTAACGCATTCGGAGATGACCTCAGCTGCTTCTGCGGGGATAAGCCCCATATCCGCTTCTGCCCGGGCAAGGGCTGCCTCGGTCTGTAAGATTTTGGCAAGTCGGTTTTCCTGACTCCATACATATTTCATTTCTGCTGTACCGTACCGGTATTCTATTGGATGAATAGCCACATCAATCACCTTACTGGAATCGGGAGTTTTATTTTATCCCGGGTCTACTTTAAGCCTTAATTGTTCTTAGTTTTTAATTGTCTGAATAATATTTTTTTCCTGAATTCCTTTAGGCTAAATTATCCTTTAGGCTAAATTACCCTTTAGGCTAAATATCCTTAGCTTAAAGGATTTCTGGCAATATGAAGTTTCAATATTAACTTCACAAATTATCATTACCGTTCCATTACTGTTTCACAGCTGTTAACTTCAGCTGGCAGGGTACGGAATAAACAACAGAACCAATAAATAAACTTTGAGTCTATAGGATGAACAAAATCTGGGCAGGTGAAAGAGAATAAAGGGTTACAAACTCAGCAGGTAGCGTAATTTTTTAATGAAAAACATTATATGCCTTAACATCCTTTATGCGGGCTATCTACCGTATCAATATTAAAAAATAATAGCAGGTGACAAAAATGGGTCGTTTTCCAGAAGCCGAAGAAAGATTATTAAACAAAAAAATCTGCATGAAGTGTAATGCCAGAAATGCCATACGGGCAACCCGCTGCAGAAAATGTGGCTACGGTGCTCTTCGCGTGAAATCTAAGGAATCCAAGGGAGCATGATCTTTTTTGCAGGTGGAAGCACACCTCCAGAAGATTATTGAACAGTGTGGAAAAGTTCATCTTACTCTTATCGACCCGGCGTCCCAAACGCCTGAACGAGCTGCTGATATTGCTTTTGCAGCAGTTGAAGGAGGCACTGATGCCATCCTGATAGGGGGCTCAACCGGAGCGTCGGGAACCATATTAGATGAAACTGTGTTAAAGATTAAAGAAAAGGTAAATGTTCCCACCATCCTTTTCCCAGGAAGTTCAGCCGGACTCAGCAGTTATGCAGATGCCGTATTTTTTATGAGCCTCCTGAATTCCAGGGACATAGGGTATGTGATCACAAACCAGGTACTTGGAGCTCCGCTTGTATACAAGAGCCAGATTGAACCAATCTCTATGGCATACCTTGTGGTTGAACCTGGAGGCACTGTTGGTTGGGTAGGGGACGCAAAATTGATCCCCCGGAAGAAATCCGAAATTGCTGTGGTTTATGCCCTTGCAGGCAAATACCTTGGAATGCACTATACCTACCTGGAAGCAGGGTCCGGAGCCGATAAGCCTGTCAACCCCGAAATGATAGGAGCTGTCAAACACGTACTCGGGAAAAACAAACTTATTGTTGGTGGCGGGATCAGAGACGCAAAAACCGCAAAGCTCTGTGTTTCTGCAGGTGCGGACATGATCGTTACCGGCACGATTGTTGAAGAAGTAAAGGACGTAACTGCAAAGGTGGCTGAGATTGTATCAGCCATAAAAAACTGAACTCCCGTAAATCTGTATTCAAGGTGTGCTGCCTGCTTTTTAAGTATCCAAATAAAAATTCCTTATATTCAACTGTTCTTTTTTAAATATCTATTTATTTTTTTAATACCCTGCCTTTGAAAGCATAAGCTATCTTTATATGAAGAAGCGTAAAACCCCTGAGTCTTTAGCTCAGGGGATATAAGCGTCAACTTCAACCCTGATTCCGTATGTAATATTCTGCCGCCTCTTTACTTACATTTCCGATAGTAGACGCAAAATAACCATCACTCCATAACGTATTCTCACCCCAATAATACTTTTTCAGATATTCTTTTTGAGTTTTCCATAACCTGTTAGTATATTCTTGTTTCAATTTTCTGACAATTGACAAAACGCTAACTTTCGGCTCACTCTTGATCAAGAAATGAATATGGTCTTTGTCAGTTTCCATTTCAAGGATTTCAAAGTTAGACTCTTTTGAACTGTCACTCATAATCTGTTTGAGTTCTTCGCTAATTGGTTCAAGTATGACTTTTCGGTATTTGCAAACAAAAATAACATGATACATTATCAAAAATTTGCTATGATTCCGTGTTTCATACTTCGTATTTATCAAAAAGTATATATATTGTTAAAGCATATAATGCCTTTGTATGATGCAAGCGTTCAAATTTAGACTCTATCCTACAACTACACAAGCTATTCAATTGAATCAGCATATAGGTAGCTGTAGATTTGTCTATAATTGGGCACTTGACCAGAAAATTAAAACTTATGAGCAGACAGGGGAATCAATTTCCAGATTTGACTTAAACAAATTAATTCCTACTCTAAAGGCTTCTAATGAGTGGTTAGGAGAAGTTAACTCTCAATCATTACAGGGGATGACTAAGCAGGTTGAATCCGCTTTCACTAGATTCTTTAGAGAGAAAACAGGGTTTCCAAAGTTCAAATCAAAAAAGAATCCGATACAGTCTTTCCCTGTACCTCAACACTACACTGTAAACTTTGAAAATAATACTATTAAGCTTCCTAAAATAGAACCAATTAAAGCAGTTCTTCACAGGAAGTTTGAAGGAGAGCCTAAAACGGCTACGGTATCAAGGACATGTAAAGGACATTACTACATCAGTATCCTTGTTGAAGATGGAAAAGAACTTCCAGTAAAGGAAGCTTTCACAGAATCAACAACAGTAGGAATTGATGTAGGTATCAAAGACTTTGCTGTCCTTTCAACAGGAGAAAAGGTTGAGAATCCAAAGTACTTGAAAAACTCTCTTAAAAGGCTCAAAGTATTACAGAAAAGAGTCTCAAGGAAACAGAAAGGCTCTAAGAACAGGGCAAAAGCTAAACGAAGACTTGCTGTACTCCATGACAAAATAACAAATCAGAGAAATGACTTCCAGAACAAACTCTCTTTTAGACTTGTTAGCGAAAACCAAGCTGTAGCTCTGGAAACTCTAAATGTTAAAGGCATGGTTAAGAATCATCACTTAGCACAGGCTATAAGTGATTCTGCGTGGAGTAGTTTTGTAACAAAGTTGGAATATAAGGCTCAATGGTTTGGAAAAACCGTCCTGAGAATAGGACAATTTGAACCCTCTTCTAAGCTATGTAGTGTGTGTGGATACCACAATAAAGAGCTTCAGCTAAAAGACAGAGAATGGATTTGTCCAGACTGTAAAACCAAACACGATAGAGACATTAATGCCGCTATCAATATCAAAAAATTCGCTCTCATAGATCAGAATCTAATTGGATTATGACACCGTAGGGACTACGGGGATGAGCTTGGGGACTTGCCCTCAATAGAGGGAGGAATGAACCAAGAAGCCACTCAGTCTTTAGCTGAGTGGTAGTTCACTGAATATAATAATAACCTCCAAATAAGATATCATGGAATTATGATTCTTTAGACCATAAACTCACAAAAGGAAAATGTCCAAAATAGGGGGAAAAATATGGAAGTAAGAGAAGAAGTCCATTCACAGATTCTGGAAATCCTTAGGGGTGCAAAATTTCCAATCAATACGCTGGAGGAATTGATTGCTGCTTTACCCGAGGGGCTGGACACAACATGTATGATAGGTGGTACGGAGGTCACGGCGGCAGAGGCGAAAAGCCTTCTTTCTGAAAATGATTTTCCATTCAAAGACGCAAAACACGTAGCAGATCTCCTGGTTGAAAGAGCGGGGCTCTAAATTTTGCTTCACTGCAATCCTTACTTATACCGAAACTTTTTATTTCTGAAACCGTTTTTATACTTAGAAACTATCCTAATGCTTAACTTTCTGGGATATGTAACAGCATCAATTTACAGGCAGCAGATTGTAATAAATAGTTTTAAAGGTAATATCTGACTCTTATTTTAGTATCATTATCCTGTCAACGCAAAATGTTCTATTAATATGAAAGGATCTGAAAATAGTATGTTTAGAGCAGACAAATCTTCGTGCAGTAAATATAAAGTCTGCAGAAACCTACAGGATTCTTTAATTTGCAATAAACACTAAGAGATATAATTATGATCAGGATTTCCAATCTGGTAAAGGATTATGAGGTACGTTCCAAAAAAATAAGGGTATTGGACCATATCGACCTCATGGTGAAGGACGGAGAGATTCTCGGAATTACAGGTAGAAGCGGAAGTGGGAAATCTACCCTACTCCGAATTATCCGGGGAGTTGAGTCCTTCGATGAAGGAACTGTGGAAATTGAGGGGAAAACTGTAACCCCCGATTCAGGGATTGAAGGAGAACAGTTCCTGAAAAGCGTAACCGCAATACACCTCCAGCGAAATTTCGGGCTCTGGAACGGACCTGCGATAGAAAACGTCATAAGGAAACTGAATTACCTTCGAATAGGTCATGAAGCTCTCCCGCATAATGAGACTGAAGATTATGAAGAGCTCTTTGCCGAGGCGATGGAGTACATGAAACTTGTGGGGTTGGGACACAAAGCCCTTCACTCTACCAATCTCCTCAGCGGAGGGGAAAAGCAGAGAGTTTTAATGGCGAGACAGCTTGCCGCAAAACCCAAAGTCCTTCTCCTGGACGAGCCTGTAACAATGACCGGGCCGGATACAAAGCAGGAAGTCCTTGATGTGATAAAGGGCTTGAAAGAAAAACTGAATATTCCGATTATAGTGGTCTCCCACCTTCCTGAAATCCACGCCTATCTTGCAGACAGGCTTATATTCCTTGAAAACGGGAAAATTGCAGCTGATGGAGAACCTGCCGTGGTTCTTAAAAACTTCCTTAGGGACCTGAAACCCAGGGAAGAACTCTCAGAGTCCGGGAATAAGGAAACCTGCATTAAAGTAAGGGATATTTCAAAACGCTATTCCCTTCTCCGGATGGGGGAGGTCCTCAATATCAAAAACTTCTCTCTCGATGTTTATGGAGGAGAGATCCTGGCATTTATCGGTCCGTCTGGAGCTGGAAAGACAACCATTATGAAATTAATGGAAGGATTGGTCCAGCCAAAAAGCGGATTTGTTGAATATTTATGCAGAGGGGACTGGGTAGATGTTACCGGATACAGCAAGAAGCGCATGGAACTCAGGCGGATTATGAGTGTTATGAACCAGGAATTCTCAATGTCCGTAAACTCCACTGTGAGGGAACAGATCCGTTTCAGGTTGAGCATGAAAAAGCAGGGTGCAATTGAATACGCGAGAACTAAAGCCCAGGAAATAGGACTTTCGGATGAGACTCTGGACACTATCTACCGCCTGCCCGATATGCCTGAAGAAGAAAAGACTGCTGCACTAAGGGAGATGGATCTCAATGACACGGTTTTTTCCGAACTTTTCCCTGTAGTTCCGGCCACTGATGTCGATGCCTATGCAAGACCGGTCTTTGAAGCCCTTGACCTGCAAATGGAAGTTCTTGACAAAACTCCTTACCAGATAAGCGGAGGAGAACATGTCAGGGCTTTTATTGCCATGAGCCTTGCTACTTCTCCCGAATACCTTATGCTCGACGAACCTTTCGGGGACCTCGACCCTGTAACCCTCAGGGACGTGACAAATTCATTAAAAAGGATCAATAAACGCTTTGGCACTACCATTGTACTCGTGAGCCACCACATGGATTTTGTTCGGGAAGTTGCCCACAGGGCGGTATTGATCGAGAAGGGAGCTATTGTAATGGATGGAAAGCCGATTGAAGTCTGCCAGGAGCTTCTCAACAGGAGCAATGCTCCTTACATGGTACATAGCCTGGAAGACCTCATTGAAGGCAACTTAGAAAGCCAGTAATTCGAGAGTCTGTTCAAGACTCTTTTCTTATTTTATTTCGGCGTTGCCAATTGATCTCATCCTCTCCAGATTGTCCAATAAGCAGGGACGGATTAAAAAGCATCAGATTTATTTGCCTTCTTCCTGAGATTCATTTACAAGCCGGTCCCATTCCTCATTTCCGAATTTTATATACAGGCTCGGAGGTACGATTGGTTTTTCAAGGTCTTTAACTGTTTTTTCAGAAAATGCCTGATTTTCAACAACATCCTTCCCGGCAGATCTGAGCAGTTTGTTGTATTTTCCTATCAGAGGTTTTAGTATGATGTTTTTTTTGCCCCTGAAAATTTCTCCTTCTCCCCTGTAGATTTCTGCAATCAGTTCGGTGTGAAAAGTTCTTGCTAATCTTCTGAAAAATAGACGCATTACCTCGAAATTTGTCTGTCCGGGCAGTCCGGCATTCGAAAGCACAACGAATTTTGGATACTTTTCGTAACGCTTAGAGTGCCTGTATTCACCCATCTCATCCTCCTCAAAGTGAGGCAGAAGAACAGGAGCAAGCCTGTCTATGAAATTTTTCATTATGGAAGGAACATTCTCAAAATATACTGGACATGCAAAGACTACAATATCCGAAGCCATAAACTTAGGAAGCAAATCGTCCATATCATCTCGAATAATGCATTTTCCAGGGGTCTTGAGCCAGCACTCAAATTTCCCCGTGCAGTACCTGATATCCTTCTCGGCAAGGATAATATTTTCAGTTTCTGCCCCGGCTTCTTCTGCTCCTGTCAGAAACTCTTCCACCATAAGGAGAGTATTTCCTTCCCGGCCCTTATGGCTCCCGCTGAACACTGTTACTTTCATATAACAACCCCCTGTTGCCCCATGATTATTAATATTGGTGAGCCGTCTTCTCTTTGGCTCAGAATCCTCCAAATAGTTTTCAAAACCTTTTGTCAGCACTTGCAAAGATAGAAGTGATAAGTAGATCCTTTTTTCTATCTCTCATTTTTGTTTCTTTTCTCATTTATATTTTCGCTGAACTTTTTTCCCACGCCCCATGCTTTACCCAGATGCTTTCCGATTCCCCAGTAGTTATTGTCGTACATTGAAAAAACAATTGGTTCTACTTTTTCTATATCAGGAACTCCATTACAGAGATACTGTTCTTCTGCATAACTTTCCACAATCTCGCCGATGAAAACCTCGTTGGCTCCGCCGAAGTTCAGAGTATCCACGAGCCTACATTCAAGGTTTAAAGGGCATTCCTGGATCATTGGAGCTTTTTTGAGCTTCCCATAGAAAGTTTTGAAGATGCTGGATTTATCTACCTTTTTCCCGGAAACCATACCACAGTAGTCTGTAGCTTCAACTATGTATCTGGAAGGAATATTTACGCTGAAGCAATTGTTTTCCCTGATTCCTTCATTTGTATAGTGCATTTTTCCCAGGGCAACTGCGATCATTGGAGGACTTGCCTGAACGATTCCGCAAAAAGCAATTGTCAGGTAGTTTGGCTTTCCGTTCACATCGGCACCCACCAGGATAGTGGGCATAGGATAAAGGAAATTCCTGGCTCCGATGGCTTTTTTCTCTCCAGTTTCCATTCTTTCATCCTCCTCAGAGGTTAAGTAAATTGAAATTCTTCCGAGATGTAATTAGTATTCCGGTTTGAGTAATATCTTGGTATACATATAATTCCCACGGAATATAAATCACATGCGAGAATTTTAAGTGGAAGGTACGGTTTAATTAAAAAGGAATTGAAAATAATCCAGTGGGTATAGGTACAATAAAGGAAAATTTGAAAGCAGAAAAACGATGGATGGGGGGTAAAAAGCAGGCAAATCTAGTAGTCGTTTATTCATACCTCAAAGCATCCACCGGAGCCAATTTTGCGGCCTTGCTTGCGGGATAAACCCCTGCGGCAACGCCTACAATTATAGCAACGATGAGACCTGCCTCAAAAGTGTAAGGAGAATAAATGAAAGGAAGGTTAAGGATGCTTGTGGCGGCATAAGCCCCTCCAACTCCCACCCCTGCCCCCAGGAGGCCTCCGAAGAGACTGAGGATGATGGATTCTATGAGAAAGAGCAGAAGAATATCAGCGCCTGAAAAACCAAGCGCCTTCATAATTCCAATCTCCCGGGTACGTTCCGTAACTGTGACGAGCATGATGTTCATTATCCCTATAGACCCCACAAGCAGAGAGATCAGGGCTACTACAACCAGAAAATTTTTAAGAGAATTCGCAAGCTTATTCGTCTGTTCAAGGACATCTGCCTGATTAAAAATCCTGTAGGGTTTTGCGTCTTCATCGTCGATATCCCGTGAAGAGACTCCAAAGTTCCGGGCAAGCCGTTTATCTACCTCGTCCGAAATAACGTCCAAATCCTCAATGTTGTCGGACATGGCAAAAAAGGCTGAGAAATCATCTTCTTCGAGCATCTGGTTGATGGTTGATACTGGAATAAAAATGCTCGTGTCCCTTTCGATTCCCCCTCCTCCGAAAGATGTACCAGGGCTTTCAATGATGCCCTTTACCTTGAACTTCCGGGTAACCGTTCTGCCCCCTTCCAGACGCAGGGTAATGTCTATAGAACTGCGGGTGGATATGTTCCGATCGAATTTTTCGTTTGCAACTTCGGACCCGATTGCTGCAGAAAACGCATCCTGGTTGCTTATGAAACTGCCACTTTCCATAATGATGTTAGCAGTATCTTCATAATCTCCAGTTACTCCTGCGATGTCGATATTTTTCTTTTGGGAGAAGGAGGTTACTTCCCCAAGCTGCTGTTTTATGGGAGAAACTCCACTGATACCGGGGGTTTTTTTGATTATTTGAAGCTCGTTGTTGTAAAAAAGGTTAGGTTCCTTGCTGTAAATAATAATAAAATTGGAACCCTGGGCATTTATCTCCTCTTCAAAAAAAACATTGAAGCTTTCCCCAAGAGATACATTTGCAACTACTGCCGCAATACCTATGACGATGCCGAGGGTTGTCAGGATTGAGCGAAGTTTTGCACTTGCTATGCTCCCAAGAGAGATACCGATAGCTTGTTTTATCTTCAGCATATACCCTTCCATTTTAAAGTTTTGGAGAGTTTGATTTTGGAATGAAACTTCATAAATTTCCAGCAGGAAACCCCTGATAGGCTGTCTTAAAATTCAAACCATTTTTTTAGCTCAAATGATAATTACTGTCACCATTGTAGAATCAAATTTTATTTCAAGACACGCTCTGAGTCTTTAGCTCAGGGGTAGTTGACGCAGGTATAGAGGGACTTAAGGGGCTTCAGCCCTCAGGCAATCAATTTATGATTAATTTCCAAAAACCCCCTGGATATTGATGTACAAATATGTCTCAGTAGATACTAATGTGATAATATACCCCAATAGGTATTGTACAAATATGTCTCAGTAGATACTAATGTGATAATATACCCCTATAGGTATTAATCTACAAATATATAATAAATCACTGTTGAAATAAATGGGAAATTTTTCTATAGGTACTGCTTTCTACAGGTAGACGTAAAAATCCATTCAATTTTTCTGTTGGTCCCGATTTTGTCAGAACTTTTAATATTCGATTTAAATCAAAAATTACTAAATGTTAATCATATCCTCATTAATATATATGTATATACTAGATAGAATAAATGATAAATCGGATTAAATATATAGTCTGGATGACACTGATTTTCAATTGAACTTACAAAAAAATAATAATCAAAGATATTTATATGTTAGGATGTGCTTGCTGTTGAATGTAGGATGGGTGCTCTGTTATCAATGGTTCTCTGATGCAACGGAAGTGTTTAAAAATGAGCCAATCTCAAAACATTGTAAATTAGCACATTTCTTATATATGCTAATGTTATATGATAAGAAAGAAAAGCATGTGTAGGAAATACTGAAAGTTAAGACCAAATAATAGATAAATAGGATATATCATCCTGAATATTTTATAAACTTATTTCAAATATGTTAAACTAGATTTAGAGTGCTGAAAGTTGTCATTTCAGCCTCTGCCTCATGCCCCATTCAAACCCGGACTATGTGCTGAAAGATGCACTATTGTATAACACATGGAGGGGGAAAGATTCTGATAAAAAATACTGACAAATACCCCGAACTTTTTTCAAGCATTCCACAGAGCTCCCAGCTCTCCGCCGTATATAGCGATATCGAAGAGCTGACAGAACTACTTGTTGCTTATTTTAAACAAGGAATTGAAAGAGGAGATCACTGCCTCTGGCTTATCCCGGATTCGCTGGCAGCCGAAAAAGCAGAAAATGAACTTAAGAAGGCAGGAGTGGATGTTGGGAAATACATCACTTCATCTCAATTAGAGATTATGCCAGCCGGCACACTTTCGGAGAGTGTTCTCCTGCTCGAATCTGCAGTAAAAAAACTCACGGAGGAAAAAAGTGGAAAAGCCCTTTCTGAAGGGGTTTCTGGATTCAGAACGAATCTCGATGTAAAGGGGGCTGGAAGCTCCTTCAAAACCTGCTTTGAAGGGTTAGAAAAAATCCATGAAGAAATCAGTCAGGGTAATAGAGTAAATCTCACATTTCTCTCCACTTTTCCACTTGAAGAATTATCAGGCAGTGCACTTCTTGAGATGGTGGAGGAAAAGGGTGTTCTCGTTAAAAGGAATAACAAATGGGGATATCTGGTGAATACATGTAACTTAAACGGGCATAAAGAGCTGGAAACCACCCTTCTCAAAGCAAAAAAAGATGCTGAAGCCACAAACAGGGCAAAAAACAGTTTCATAATGAATATGAGCCATGAACTTCGGACTCCTCTCAATTCAGTAATAGGTTTTTCTGACCTGTTGCTGGAAGGAGCTTTTGGGCCCATGAATACAAAACAGGCAAAATACGTTAACAATATCCTGATAAGCGGGAAAAGCCTGCTGGAGATTATTAACAACCTGCTTGACATCTCAAGGCTTGAAGCTGGTGAAAATACCCTCAAATATGAGGAAGTGGATGTTGCAAGCCTTATAGGGGAAGTGAGAGTGAGCCTACTTTCGCCTGCTTCGGTCAAGAAAATCACCGTTGAACTGGATATAGGCCCTTCTGTGGGAAATGTTCGAGCTGATATGACAAAATTCAGGCAGATACTTTACAACCTGGTCAGCAACGCCATAAAGTTTACTCCAGCAAAAGGAAAGGTCATCATCAGTGCCTGTAAAAAAGAAGGAGTTCTTGAGGTCAAGGTTTCGGATAATGGTATGGGGCTTTCAAAGGAGAGCCATGAAAAGATATTCATGCCTTTTACACAGGCAGATTCTTCTGCTGCCCGCGGGTACGGCGGGGCCGGCCTTGGATTATATATTGTCAGAAACTTTGTAGATCTTCATGGAGGGAGGATCTGGGTTGAATCAGAGATAGGAAAAGGAAGTACTTTTACCTTCACCCTTCCGGTAGAATCGGAAAATGCCCCTCTTCAGGAAAATAAAAATAAAAAAAGTGAACTGAAATTGAAAAATCCTGCAAAAAAAAGCCTGATCCAGTGAAATCTGCCTATCTGAAATAAAATTGATCGAAGCTGGTTCCATGGATACACCGGGGTTGTTGCAATAATCCCCCAATGAGTAGGGGTTGTAAAGGCAGTGAACAGTGAACTGCCGTTACCTCCGATGGATATCCAGAAAAGCATGTTAAAACTTCTATATTCCTATACCTCTAATAGATCAGATCTCAGGATAAGTCCGGCCCCTCCAGAGTAGTCATTTGTTTTTCTGCTGCCTTTTCCTATGAATCAATAAACCGGCCGCAACAAGGACAAGCAGGATACCAATTATAATCAGGCCTGAACCGCCTCCCTGATTTTCCTCAACTTGCTGAATCTGGAGATTGCTTACCAGATTTTCGTGTTTGTTTATTCCATTGCCGTAACTTGCAGAAAGGCTAAGATTTATCGGTTCAGAGTTTCTCTCTATGTTTTCCGACGATGGATCTTCCGCCGCATCAAACTCTATTGTGAAAAGTTCATCAGCATCCATGGGTCCGATGAAATATTCGGCAGGGTAAAATTTCAGCCCTTCAGCTTCAGGTCTGATGCTTACGGAGTTAAACTCGTTAGGGTGGGTATTTGCCACATCAAACTCAAGGGTAGCTTCACCATTTACCAGTCTGAGGGGCTTTGAAGGGATCACCCTAACGTTCGAAGAGTCAACTTCAAGCGGAATGTTCTTCCGGCTGTTGTAGTCAAAAGAGTTGCCTTCGATTTCAAGTTCAAGGTTGTGAGTTCCCTCACGTGTGTCCTCAGAAACCATAACGTTATATGTCAGTTTGATACTATCCCCCGGGCCAATAAGCCCCATATCTTCGTAAGGAGCATCAAGAACAATTACTCCATCAGACAGCGGTCTCAAAACTGCAGCCTGGATTCTCGCGTTGGTATCGTAGTCGCTTCCATCGATAGTAACAGTGGGTGTGGTAGCTGTATTTTTAAGAGTTGCTGTAACAGTTCCTCTATCTCCAGGCATAAAGACTTCGGGAGACAAAACGATTTCCTCGAGCTCAACGGTTCCTTTACTGTCAAAGGTTTCAGTACCTATCCTTATATCAAAAGTTTTCTCACTCCAGGGGCTGGTTTTATCGATCCTTGCGCGGATGTCAATTGACCGGATTCCCTTCTGAGCATTCTTGTCCACGAAAAGGTGAAACTCTTTGGATGCAAATTTGCCGGGAGCAAGGGCCCCTATATTCTGCACTTCGTTTGCCTGGGAATCAAGGGTAAAGGGATACTCAGGGACGATTTCTATGTCAATATCATCTGCCCTGTCTCTACCTATGTTTTCTACCTGAACTGTCAGATCCAGATACTGCCCTATTTTAGCAGGGTAAGGGTTTGTTTCAACGATTGTAACTTTTAGATTTGCACTGGCAGTCGCCGCAGATGCAGGTGCTGCAAAAATAGATAAGACTATAAGCAGAAATATAATAACAGAAATAAATGGGTTTTTCAGTCCTTTCATTCTAACTCATCCTGATTGACTATATTTACAAATCTAATTTTAAGGGCTTTCTGAATCACTCTGGTTATTTTGAGTATCTCGAGTTATTTTGAGTATGGATTATTCTAGTATACTGAATCTTTCGAATTATTCTAGTTTATTCCGAGTTTTTCAGAACCATTCCGTCTTTTACGAACACTATTCTGTCAGCATATTTCGCAATATCTGGATCATGTGTAATCATCACGATAGTTCTGCCCTCTTCATTAAGTCTGGTAAACATGCCGAGGATTTCACAACCTGTTTTGGAGTCCAGGTTTCCTGTGGGCTCATCTGCAAGGAGAATTGTCGGGTCATTGATTAGAGCTCTGGCAATAGCTACCCTTTGTGCTTGCCCTCCTGAAAGTTCACCTGGCTTATGGTGCATGCGGTCTTCAAGCCCGACCATTTTAAGAAGGTATTTTGCCCTTTTGCGCGTATCTACACCTTCTTTTGTGTTAGCATAGGTGGGCAGTTCTACGTTTTCAAGAGCTGTAAGCCTTGGAATTAGGTTGAAGGTCTGGAACATAAAGCCTATCTCAAGCCCCCTGAGCCTGGCAACCTCCTTATCAGATAGTGTATTGATATCAAGGCCTTTAATTATGATCTTCCCTTCCGTAGGTCTGTCAAGAAAGCCTATGAGGTTCATAAGTGTACTTTTTCCTGATCCTGAAGGACCCATTATAGCAAGAAATTCTCCTTCCCGTACTATCAGGTTGATGTCGTGAAGAATAGGAACTTCCATATCTCCCAGGGTATAACTCTTTTTTACATTGATGACCTCTATTACCGGAGCTCCTTTAAGCAGATCTTTTTCTCTGGTACCTCTTTCCGGGCGACTGGAACGGGGTAATTCACAATTTAAGTGCTCTTCATCTAATATTTCATTAGAGGCAAAAAAGCTTTTTTCCGGAGGCATCTTTTCTTCAGTTCCGCTACTTTTGCCTGCGTCAGGGTTCGAATCTCCGGGGGACGAAACTTCATGATTGAGTATTTTATTCTTCATGTCCACTCCGCCATTGTTCAAACTTAACTATATTATTTTTCTGAGTGCTGTACAATATCAATATTTCCTGGTTTTAAGCTTTAAGTGTTTGTTATCTATATCATTTTATAATATAATATCTGCAAATGAATTAGTCCCACAGGTTCAGGTTTTCAAGGTTTTCTACACTTTTTCAAGTATGTTGTGAATTTAAACATATCTATGTGGTCTTGTTTAAGGATTTCAATCTTTTCATGAGGATATCCACACAAAACAACAAAGAGCCCTTCACATTCTGATAGTGCTCGATTATACCTTTTGCATGTAAATAGAAGTTGCTTAAAAGTTGTTCTTAACCTCTCAATTTTTAATTGAGCTGGTTATATAAGAAAAACCGGAATACGAAAAAAGTTCAAGGATGCTGAAAAAAGAAAATATGAAAATATAAGGGCATTTCTTCATACTTAAAAAACCCTTACTCATACCTTAAAGCATCCACAGGATTCATGTTTGCAGCCTTTCTTGCAGGATACAACCCAGCACTTACACCTACAAGAACCGAAACCAGAATCCCGATTTCAATCAGTTTGAAAGGAAACACCGGTGGGAGTTTGAGGGCTTCTTCAAGGATGTAGGCTCCAAACCCGCCGATTGCAGTCCCTACCAGTCCCCCAAAGGCACTGACCATCACGGACTCCAGTAAAAAAAGAGATTGAATATTGGAACTGCTGTAACCTACGGACTTCATTATACCAATCTCTCTTGTGCGTTCAGTAACTGTTACGAGCATGATATTCATGATTCCTATCGAACCCACGAACAGTGAGACTAAAGCAAGGACAAGAAGGAAAGAACTTAAGGCCTTTCCTAATTTTCCGGTCTCTTCAAGGACATCTACCTGGTCGATGATGGCATAAGGCTTTGCATCTTCATTGTCGATATCCCTTTGAGCAATTCCGAAGTTCCGAGCAAGCCTTTTATCCACTTCGTCCGAAACATTACCGATATTTTCAGAGCTTTCGGCCATCGCAAAGAGGGATCCATAGTCTTCTTCTCCGGTCATTTCATTCATAACTGAAATAGGGATATAAACTACCATGTTTGTACTGCCGTCTCCGCTGAGAATAGTGTCTTTTGGATCTTCCAGAATCCCTTTCACTTTAAATTTTTTCTCGATAAGTTTACCGTCCTCCTGTCGGAATGAAATATCAACAGTGCTTCGATGCGAGATATTCCTTCCAAACTCCCCTTTTGCAAGGTCATACCCAAGAACAGCAGAGTAAATGTCTTTATCAGACAGGAAACTTCCCTCTTCCATCTCAATTCCCTGGATTTCCTGAAAATCCCCATTTACTCCCACAATACTTACACTTTTAGTATCTGAAAGATAGCTAATCTCTCCAGATACTGTTTTCCTGGGAGATACTCCTGAAATTCCTGGAGTATTTTCAATTAGTTCAAGCTCACTTCCATAAAATATGTTTGGCTGGTCGCTATATGCAATTATAAAATTTGAGCCCACAGAGGTGACCTCGTCGGTAAAAAATTGGTTAAAGCTGGCTCCAAGGGATGCATTTATGATTACTGCTGCAACACCTATCACAATTCCCAGTGTTGTGAGTGCTGACCGAAGCTTGGAGCTGCTTATACTCCCAGAAGCAATGCGAGCAGCCTGTACAAATTGTATCATATTTTCCCTCCCACAAATATGATATTTAGCAAATCTTTATCTGATTATTGTTTTTTCTTTTTATATATTAGAAAGGCTGCAGGGATAAAGACTGCAATAAGTCCGCCTGCAATTGCGATTTTAGAGCTTGTTTCAGGAGACTGGGAACGATCAGTTTCAAGATCCAGGTTACCTGCGACATTTTCGTGCCTGTTAATCCCATTGTTGTAGTTTGCAGTTACATTCATGTTTATGGATCCTGAAGCATCCTTTATGGCATCCGAGGAATAGTCTGTAACTGCACTAAATTCTATTGTGAAAAGCTCGTCGGGATCCATAGGTCCTATGAAGTATTCGGCAGGATAAAACTTTATACCTTCAGCTTCAGGTCTTATGCTGACAGAGTTAAGCTCATTAGGGTGGGTATTTGCTACGTCAAACTCTATAGTAGTTTGCCCATCCACCATCTTTAGTGGTTTTGAGGGAATTACCTTTATATTCGAAGAATCAACTTTAAGTGGAATGTTCTTCTTGCTGTTGTAGTCAAAGGAGTTTCCCTCGATTGCAAGTTCGAAATTGTGAATCCCTTCCTTCGCATCGTCCTCAACCTCTACATTGAAGGTCAATTTGATGCTGTCTCCCGGACCCACAAGCCCCATCTCATAATATGGAGCTTCCAAAACCGTTATTCCTTCAGACAATGGCCTCAAAACTGCAGCCTGTATTCTTGCATTGGTATCATAATCCTTTTCATTGATAGTAACTGTAGGTGTGGTTGCTGTGTTTTTTAGAGTTACTGTGACAGTGCCTTTATCTCCAGGCATAAAAACTTCAGGAGCAGAGACGATTTCTGCAAGCTCAACAGTACCTTTGCTGTCAAAGGTTTCAGTACCTATCCTTATATCAAAACTTTTCTCACTCCATGGATTTTCCGGTCCAGTCCTGGTGCGAATATCAATTGAACGAACCCCCTTCTGGGCGTTTTTATCAACATATAGATAGAATTCCTTTGTAGCGGTTCTGCCAGGATTGAGAGCTCCAATGTTCTGGATTGTGTTTGCCTTGGAATCCAGAGTGAATGGATACTCAGGGACTATTTCGATGTCAACATCATCGGCTTTGTCCCCTCCTACGTTTTCTACCTGTATGTTCAGGGTCAGGTATTCTCCTATCTTTGCAGGATATGGATTTGTTTCGACGATCGTTACTTTCAGGTTTGCACTCCCTACAGCTGCAGAAGCCACAGACGTAAAAACGGAGGCTATCAGAAGTACAGAAAAAAAAGCTGCAATAATATGCTTTTTAATCAATTCCATGTATTCCCCACCTTAGTTATATTGAATTACTCCATCTTTTACTAGGACAACCCTGTCAGCATATTTTGCAATCTCAGGGTCGTGTGTAACTATTACTATTGTCCTTCCTTCATTGTTCAAATCCATGAATATTTGGAGGATCTCAGAACCTGTTTTCGAGTCCAGGTTTCCAGTCGGTTCATCAGCAAGGAGAATTGAAGGATCATTGATGAGTGCCCTTGCAATTGAGACCCTCTGAGATTGACCTCCGGAAAGCTCTCCTGGCCTGTGGTGCATACGGTCCTGCAACCCCATAAGTTTCAGGAGTTCCTTTGCACGCTTTCGTGGATCGATGCTCCTCGAATTGGCAAAAGTAGGAAGCAAAACATTCTCAAAAGCGGTCAGGCGAGGAACAAGATTGAAAGTCTGAAAAACGAAACCTATCTCAAGTCCCCGGAGGTGAGCAAGTTCTTCATCTGACATTCTGTGCAGATCCATCCCCTTTATAAGGACCTGCCCTTCGGTCGGTCGGTCAAGGCAGCCTATCAGATTCATAAGAGTACTTTTTCCTGAACCCGATGGGCCCATAATAGCCAGTATTTCTCCCTTTTCTATTTTAAGGTTAATACCTGAGAGTACCGGAACCTCCATGTCTCCGAGCACATAACTTTTCCTGACATTGGAAATCTCGACAATAGGGAACCTATCCTCAAGTAAACTATTCTTATTAATTTTCACATCCCCCCCCAATTTTACTGAGATATGATCAGAAAAAATCACATTGAATAATCTTAATTGTTTTTACTTCTTATGTAAGAAAATGCATTTTAATCTATGCATTATAAATTTTTTTTAAAAGAAACGCTTTGAGGCTCGCCCGTTGTTGATTCTTAATTGCCAACGCAGGCTTTTAAAATTGAACTTTGAAATTAATCACTAGGTACACTGTTTTTGACTCTTAAATTGACTATTTAGTTTCAAACATGAGTTTTTCTTTAAATTATCATGAATAAAAATAAACATAATTTTGGACAGTAAATATTGGAAGTTGAGATTTATTTCTGGAAAATAAGGCTTTTGCAGAAAATTTGTGATCTTATCCTGAGACCTATCTTTGTTATTTTAAACTGCTTTTTCTCATACATAGGTTGTATAAATGAAATTGAATATGTATGAAAACTACATTCTCTGAACCAATCAGTTCCAAAAAGTTCTTCTTTAGCTGGGGCAGGCATCCAAATATTTAGGTCAAGGTTTAAAACGAAGCGAAACATTTAAACATTTATTAAAGTAAAAATATATACTCTGTTATCTAGGTACTTGTCTCCAAATATTTGAAAACTATTTTTCATAAGGATATATAATTCTGTTCAACTTATATAATTTTGTATATATAGCTAAGTATAGCCACTGCCAGTTAGAAGTTAAAACTGTATATGTCAAAAAGAACCGAAATTTCCAGTAATAATCTTTCTAAGTGGCTGAAAGATTCTCGAGCTTTGGGGGCTTGATAAAGAAGGCTGTGAAAAAAAGTTTCATAGAAGTGTACTCAAAAGAATGTACACAAGCACCGTTGTGGAAAGAATATGATATTTGGAGGGGATAAACATGATTCTTTGCTTAGATCTCGGTACGCTCTTTGCGTTTGCTTTTAACTTTGACCTCGGCCTGCTCTTCTGCTGGTAATCGCAATTGCTAGATTGAATTCTTAGTTCAATCTATCGTATGGATGATGAAATCTGGATAATTACAGAAACAAAAGAGGTAATGAAAATGTTCTTCAGTCTTGTATATTCAAATGTCAAATACTGCTACGAAGCAACTTTCTTTAAACTCTGTTACAGCTGGTGCTAACTGAGGTATAAGGAGGACTCTGCCGGGATATTGAGAGTATTTGGAAAATTGTTTTTTAGCAATTTCTCTGTATTCCGATTGCAGAAGGCCGTGTATAACGGGAGATGAACAATATATAGAAAATGAGTGGAGGGAACTGAAATGTTCTTCAATATTATATATTCAAATGTCAAATACTGCTACGAAGCAACTTGCTTTAAACTCTGTTACAGCTGGTGCTAACTGAGCTGTAAGGAGGGCCCTGCTGAGCTATTAGGAAGGCCCTACTATTGGGAGTATTATGAAAAGAATATGAAATTTGGAGGGAATAATCATGATTCTTTGCTTAGATCTCAGTACGTTCTTTACGTTCGCCTTTAACTTTGACCTCGGCCTGCTCTTCGGCTGGTAATCGCAATTGTTAGGTTGAATTCTTAGTTCAATCTATCGTATGGATGATGAAATCTGGATAATTATAGAAACAAAAGAGGTAATTAAAATGTTCTTCAGTCTTGTATATTCAAATGTCGTATATTGCTATGAGGCAACCTTCCTCGAACTAATTTACAGTTTCTGCTGAGGGTTACTTCGTAATAATCATTTAGGTCTCTGCCTGGATGTTTATCAAGGATGTAAGGAATTGTTTATTAACAATCTCCCTATAGTTCCGATTGCAGAAGACCGTGCATAACGGGGGATGAACAAAATATATAAAATGAATGGAGGGAACTGAAATGTTCTTCAATATTATATATTCAAATGTCAAATACTGCTACGAGGAAACTTGCTTTAAACTCTGTTACGGTTGGTACTAATTGAGCTGTAAGGAGGGCCCTGCTGAGCTATTAGGAGGGCCCTGCTGATCTATTGGGAGTATTATGGAAAGAATATTAATTTGGAGGGAATAAACATGATTCTTTGCTTAGATCTCGGTACGCTCTTTGCGTTCGCTTTTAACTTTGACCTCGGCCTGCTCTTCTGCTGGTAATCGCAATTGCTAGATTGAATTCTTAGTTCATTCGATCTCATGTATAATAAAATTTGGATTATTACAGAAACAAAAGAGGTAATTAAAATGTTCTTCAGTCTTGTATATTCAAATGTCGTATATTACTACGAGGCAACCTTCCTCGAACTAATTTACAGTTTCTGCTGAGGGTTACTTCGTAATAATCATTTAGGTCTCTGCCTGGATGTTTACCAAGGATGTAAGGAATTGTTTATTAACAATTTCCCTATAGTTCTGATTGCAGAAGACCGTGTATAACGGGGGATGAACAAAATATAGAAAATGAGTGGAGGGAACTGTAATGTTCTTTAATATTATATATTCAAATGTCAAATACTGCTACGAGGAAACCTGCCTCAAATTTGCTTACTGCTTCTAAATAGCAACGATGTTGATGAAAAAATCAAAAATAAATCGTATGAAGTTGCCTGTTTTTCAGGCAACTTTCTCTTTACAAAAAAAATCTATAAATATTTCTTTTTTACTGTTTATATATTTCCTAAACATTTTTCTATATCCAATTGTTTTTTTACTTTTCTAATGGCTTTATTATTTTAATTTACTCTGTGAAATATAAGCAAAATGACCTGCACAAAATTTGAAATTAAACCAGAAAGCATCAATTTAGAAAGCGATGCAATATTTTTTATACATTACAATTTTCTAATAAATGTTATACGTGAGGAATATAAGTAGTTTAATTAAATAATCGATTGGAATAGATGGTATATTCGTTTGCTACATTAAAGTTATCTGTATCTAAATATTCAAAGACTATGATTTGTAAGGAATAGTTGTTCTTTACATTATATATTAATTAAGAATATACCTGTATATTGATACTCTTGAAGGAACTAAAATTAGAGGTTCCTTCTTCAAAAAAAAAGAGTATCTAAAATATCGTCTTAGATTAAATGCAAAGTTTCTAGCTATCGAATATAATATCTATAAAGTCCTTAAGGTTTTTAGCTAGATCTCTCTGCAATTGTTTGATGTCTACTATAGTTTAAAAATAAATTTCTGGGAGTATAAAGCACAATAGGGGGTTGGCGAAAAGAACAGCGTATTAACTAAAAATTGGACTAAGTATCAGCTAAGAGCTTTTCTCAAAACTCACAGTTTGCTCTTTGAATCTTGTAGTTTGGAGAATCAGTCAAATTTCGGATAATGAAAAATAACCTTGAAAAACCTTAATAATTAGAATAAAACACAGGTTTGAGATCAGCTCTGAGGGAAGTGGTTTTAAACAAGAAATAACAGAATTCTAGGAGTGGAGGGAATTATAATGTTTTTCTATTTAAACTACCTAAAGATTACTTTCTGTCTACAGATAGAAAGGTTAAGCATAATGTATATCGATGGCTATGGAATCCTCAACAGGTAAGTACATGTTTAGATATTTACTGGTCAGCCTTTGAATAATGAGGCAGTATAGGCTCAAAGTGCCTGTTCAATGAGAGATGGTGGCATCCTTATTGTTCCATTGAAATGGCAGTCCAGAATGATCGTATGAAATTAATTGTTCGGAAGAAGAAGTGAATAAACATAGAACGTCAGCCGGAATAAATTTTTAATAGGACAATTTTTCCTCCTGGGTTTAGTTAACTCGACCTATAGATTTATTCCGGCTTTATTCAAAAACCTACGTTCTGAACTATTTTTTCACATATAATTTTTTTTGTATTTTTCATCCATCAATTTCAGGACTTTAATGGTTTCCTCATCCAGATTTAATATATTCTGATATTCTTTCCCTCAATTTCAATTGCTAATTCTGTTATTTCTGAACAGATGAATAATGATCAAGAATTTCTGAACAGATGAATAATGATCAAGATGAACTGTGGATTCAGAGTTGGGAGAGAGTCATCATGATAAAATGGTACTAACTTTCATACAAATTACTTAAATTATTTCCAAAATATAAATATTAAACAAATTTTACTGTGGAAAGTAGGGGAAAGAATCAGAAAGAATCATAAGCCAGAAAAGAAAATCTTCATAAATTCTACTATCAAAAATTTGACAGAATTCCGAAAACTTCACTGCTCCGGGAATTCGGATAAAATAAGAAAAAAGAATAAGTTTAGAAATGGAAATTTATTTTTTCACATTTCTTGAGCTTCCACTGCTTCTTGAGCTTCCACTGCTTCTTGAGCTTCCACTGCTTCTTGAGCTTCCACTGCTTCTTGAGCCTCCACCACTTCTTGAGCTTCCACCACTTCTTGAGTATCCACCACTTCTTAAGCTTCCGCTACTGTTCCTAGCGTTTGAACCGTTTGAACTTCCTCTCCGGGATTTCTGGGCAAGTTCCACGAAGGGTTTACTTCCCCTTCTCTTGTTTTTGAAGATTTCGAGCAGGGCTTCAGCCTGGGCAAAGGGAATGGATACGAAGGAAAAGTGTGGGAAAATTTCTGCATCCCTTACTTTCAGTTCACTGTCCCCGAGTTCCTCCTGAATGAAATATGCCAGTTTTTCCGGAGTCATGCCGTCGACCTTTCCCATGGCTATAAATAGCCTGGTTTTGCCTTTCCTGTCGACATAGGAACTGCCGCCTGAAATCTCCGTGTACATGCTCTCGTCGAATTTTTCCTTGAAAGCGTACTTTAAAAGGGCAGCCAAGATCTTTTCTGCGGGGTATTCCTCAAGGAGCTTTTCACTCATCTCAAGGCAGTCGCCGTATTCTTCGGTCTTTATGGTATCTTCTAGTTCGGCTTTTACTCTCGTCCTTTTGGCTTTTATTACATCTTTTATCTCGGGAATGCGGCCTTTCTTCATTTCGGACTTTGAAGTCTTCTTTATGTAAGTAAGCCGCCTAAACTCCGAGGATGTCACAAAGGTGATAGCAGTTCCCTGCTTGCCTGCCCTTCCTGTCCTCCCTATTCTGTGCACATAGGACTCAGGGTCCTGAGGCAGGGAATAGTTAATGACATGGGTCAGATTCATGATATCGATTCCTCTTGCTGCAACATCAGTTGCTGCGAGGATGTTTATCTTCTGTTTCCTGAACTTATTTAGGATTTTTTCCCGCTCCTGCTGGGAGAGGTCTCCATTAAGGGCATCGGCTAAATAACCCCTATCACTGAGTTTCTGGGCAAGCTGGCTGGTGTCGGTCTTTGTCCGGCAGAAAACAAGCCCGTAGAATTCGTCTTCGATGTCGATGATTCTGCTGAGGGCTTCAAACTTGTCGTTTTCATGAACCTCAAAGTAGATCTGTTCGGTCAGGTTTGCTGTAAGCTCCTCCTTCTCAATTGTAACATGCTCGTAGTTCTGCATGTACTTCTTGACGATTCCAAGGATTGCCTTTGGCATTGTGGCTGAGAAGAACAGCATCCTTTTATCAGGGCCTGTTGCCTTTAAGATCTCCTTTATATCGTCAATAAAGCCCATGTTCAGCATTTCATCGGCTTCGTCAAGTACGAAATAAGAGATATGTTCGAGTTTTAAACTCTTTCTTTCAATGTGGTCGATGACCCTTCCCGGTGTCCCCACAACAATGTCCACCCCGATTTTCAGCATGCGAAGCTGCTGGGTCATGGACTGTCCCCCATATATAGGAACAATATTCAGTTTTTTATCTCCCTTTATGGAGTTAAGTTCTTCTGAAACCTGGATTGCGAGTTCCCTTGTAGGAGTCAGGATTATTGCCTGAACGTGTCCTGATTTCTCTGGTATTTTATCTATAATGGGAGCTCCGAAAGCTGTTGTTTTTCCTGTCCCTGTCTGAGCCTGCCCTATAATGTCAGATTCTCCTTTCAAAAAAAGTGGGATGACTTTTTCCTGAATCGGGGTTGGTTCTTCAAACCCTTTCTTTTTGAGGGCTTTCAATGTACTGTCCGAGAGCCCAAGTGCCTTAAATTTTGCTAATTTTTCCATGTACTCACTCTATAATTTACAATTATTTTCTACAGGCCTTGCAGATTGCAGACCTGCTGCTTACATACAGTCTGCCGCATGCCCGGCAGTTTCCTTTACGGAAAAGTCCACTTCTCAACACCGGTACATGATACCGCTAAAAACAGGTAAACACACCGTATAAATGGTTGATCTCCCCGGGACTGCGAAAAGTTGCCTAAAACCAGGGAAATTCAGAATTAATATACATAAACTTATACAGCAAAAAATGGCTTTCTTGGATAAGTTCCGGACACTTTTGAATTCTTCCCCGTGATACAGGCAAATGAGTAACTAGACCTGAGGTCTTTTACCCAAGTGGATACTCACTACATCCCTTCCCTGTATATAATCCTTTGCTGTCTTTCGGGCAGGAACCTCCCAGAAGAAGCTGTGAAATACGGGTGGAAATCCATGATTGATAGTTTGTAAAGCCGGAATTGAAAACATATTGTGTTTTAAAGGTATTAATTCTCACAGGTCCGGGCTTACTCAGTACCAACCCTGAAGATGAAGTTCGCTTGTTAGCATTTCCTTTAAAAGGTTCAGCCTGTCTACGGAGTTGCGGATCTGTTCTGGTTTGTCCAGCAATTCTTCACATCCGGTTTCCTCCTGAATGGTTGTAACTCTCAGGAGCTCGGCAAAGTTTACACACTCGTCCAGAAAATTGTTAAATAGCCTGCGAGCCTGCACAAAATAGTCCGAAGTCCTGAAATCCGGCTGGAGGGTTTTTTCGTATTCTGCTCTCTGCTTCATCTCTGCAGCTAGGATCCGGGCTTCAACATAGTCCCTGGCATTCAGAAAGTTTCCCAGATTTTGTAGAACTGTACCCATGTGCTGGATAAAATATGCAACCTCAAAAGCCCACTGTTTGTCATAGTTCGTCCCGGAAATATAGTTAAAAGAAGAGGTGTTCATCTGCCAGGTTCATCTCCTGTTAAGCTTTTCCTTTCAACCTCTGACAATAATAACCTTTCTACTTTACTCGACCGGGCTCTTTCAGGAATACGGATATAATTTTATACTTGCGAATGGGGGTTTTTCTTAGAATAAGTTGCGGAGCAAAATGGAACTAAAATACATTGTCTGGTTTTACGCTTCTTCATATAAAGATATTTAAAAATGGAGGTCTCATATTTTGGACATAAGCGTGTATTCTGGTTTTTATTCTGGTTTTTTTATATTACAAGTCATTGGAAGTTTTCTGGCTATCAGAGCTGTTGTCGGGATAATCCATTGAACAGATCTTTTCTGATCTCTCTAAATAGTATTCAAAGAGTTCTTTTCCCCAGATCAGGGCGCAGGGTTCAAAGCTAAGAAGGCACTGTCCTTCAAATTGTCCTTTCTTATTGAAAAAACCTATCAATAAAGCATTTTCCGATATAGCAATCAATGAAGGACTTTCAAGTGGAGAACCTGAGCGCACAAAAATGGAGGCGTTTTTCTTTTCCAGGATTTTCTCTCCCGTATCCCGAAAATCTCCTGAAAACCTATCAAAGGAACCTCTGCTAAGGATGAGCTGCACCTTAACATCTTTTTTTGCGAGCTCCAGGGAGAAAGAAGGAATTTGAGGGTGAAAATAAGAAAAAAGGAGCATAACCTTTGAAGATCCGATAAAATGATTAATCAGTTCCGGAAACAGATCAAATCCGTGAGTTAGCTTGAGTTCTACAAGCTGGCTTCTTTTAATCTCCCCTATCCGTTTTAACAGATGAAAAGGAACGGAATCCAGTTTTCTGTAGCTCCAGAAATAATCATTCTCTTCAAATACACTGGCTGTATCCAGTAAAAGCCTGGTTTTTTTAACTAATATATTACCTATGATAGAAAGACAATATACATCTCCTTTCTGAACAATTAAACCTTCTTCTTTTAATTTTTTTATGTGAGGAAGCAGGGAAATCCTGGGGACCTGAAGCAGATAAAGAATTTCATCAATATTTCTAGGCCCTTCTGCCAGTAGTAATAGAAAATTTTTCCTTTTGTCGGAAAATAAAAGTAGATTAACAAGCTGCAGTTTCATCTGAGTTATGCCTTCTAACGCTAATCAGCATTTATAAGGAAATGCAATAGTATGAAGATTTTACATAATTATAGTACTGATAATATTTTAAATAATTACAGTACTTATATTATCATTAATGTATATATGTGAACTGCCACTCAGCTAAAAACTGAGTGGATTCTTAGTTCATTCCTCCTTCCATTGAGGGCAAGTCCCCAAGCTCTTCCCCACGTTCCATAGGTGTTACAATCCAATTAGATTTTGCTCTATGAGAGCGAATTTTTTGATATTGATTGCGGCATTTATGTCCCTATCATGTTTTGTTTTACAATCGGGGCAAGTCCATTCTCTGTCTTTTAACTGAAGCTCATTACCATCTTCAACAAGGATACTGATGTAGTAGCATCCTTTACAAGTTCTCGAAACGGTAGCTGTTTTAAGTTCGCCTTCAAACTTTCTATGTCTTTCTATGTAGAACTGTTTTAATTGGTTTTATTTTAGGAAGCTTGACAGTGTTATTTTCAAAGTCTACAGAATGATGCTGAGGCACAGGGATAAACTATATATGATTTTTCTTTTACTTGAACTTAGGGAAGGAATCTTTTCTGCCCTGGTTGAACTGCGGGCTTATGCCATGTACACCTCTCCGGAAGAAGCTGAATGGATAGCCGAAACATGGGTAGAAACTGCACCCACATATAGTTTTGATGGATTTGCCCTCGATCTGGAAGACCATGAGATGCTTGAAACATTCCCGGAGCAGCATGTTCTGAACTATACATTTACAAGCAGTCACAACGGCTACGGAAACAGGACAGACCAGATTGTAACCGAAGCTCACACCCTTCACAGCATAGAAGTCATTGTTTTTGAGGGGAAAGTAATGTCTGCTTTAATCGATGGGGAATGGGACGAAATCTCCCAGAAGCTTCTTAAAAAAGAGCCTGATGATAATGGGAATACTACAGGAACCTCAGGAGTCGAAGGAAACACTGTAGAAATGAAGTACCTTACATCTGAAGAGAAGACTCCCTGGGACCAGTGGTATGAAGAAGGGAACATCCAGTTTATTAAAGCTCCCACCCCGTCAGAACTGAAACACTTACTATGGGACCGTTTATGGCATAGAGATCTCTGACATACAGAGGGTTGATAGTTGCGACCTTAGGTATCTCTGTGGAGAGGAGTTTTACATTGGCAAGGTAAGAAAGCGATTCGTCGAAAATGAAAGAGCTGGGATGGACAGACCTGGGAGAGTATTAAACCCTTCTTAAAAAAACCATTCTTGAATAAAATAGTCCGGAAAAAGAAAATACAAAAAAACACCTTTCTTTTTTACTTCTAGGTGCTTTCCATATTCAGATAAATGAAACTTCCCGATACCGGAAAGAAAATCAGTTATTACTACTGCTGCCACTGCTCTCAAAAATGTTATTTGCATTTGGAAACTTTGGGGGTTCCTGATTAACTTGTTGACCCATTCAGGAATCAAGGGGAGAATTTGCCAGTATTTTCTTCCTGCACCGCACCGGACATGGACCTGCCAGTCAACTGGATGAAAAGCAACTTACAAGCCAGTGCTGCATTTAAGAAAGGTAATATACTGAAGAAATGCCCCCTGTTTCAGGAAAATATTTTTCCCTAACCTTGAAACCGATTTTTAAATCTCAGCTGCATATTTCTGCAGCTTTGATCCGTTAGGTTTCCTCTCTGACTCCCGGGTGTCCTCAGCAACTTATTCTTTTCTTCTTTCTCTGTTTTCTTTTTGTGGAAGGGACTGCTCTCCTGCATCGAGCGCGACAAAAATAACACAAGACCGTGAATAAGGTTGGAACCGCGCACTGTACTTTTCCATCAGTTTCCGGAATTGCTAAACCAGATAATGAACTCCGTCCCATGGTCTCTGTTAAGTTCAATACAGCCGTCTATCTGTTCAACAAGGATGGTAAGAAGCTGGAGTCCGAGAGAATCAGCATTTCGGAAATCTATTTCTTCAGGGATTCCTCTTCCGTTATCGGCAACGGTTAATACATAATGAAAATTATTATTTTCCAGGCATTCCGGACATGAACCGGAAAGCCCGTCCAAAGAGCCGGGGTTTTCCTTACTATGCAGGCTTATGTGGATTTCTCCCTCTTTTTTATCTGAAAAGGCGTGTTTCATGGCGTTTGAGACCAGCTCATTTACTATGATGCCAAGGGGTATTGCGGTATCCATGCCAAGAAAAACCTGCTCAAGGTCAAGTTTAAGGCTTAAGCCGTCCTTACCCACACGATATGAATTGAAAATATCGGCAGTCAGTTTCTGCAGATAGCCTGCGAAATCAAGGGCATCCAGGTTATCCCCCCCATGAAGCTCTTCATGGATCAGGGCTATGGATGCGACACGGTTCTGGCTTTCCCTGAAAGCTTCAATCACTTCCCTGTCTTCGAACTTTTCCGCCTGCAAACTGAGCAGAGAGGAGATCACCTGAAGGTTATTCTTTATCCTGTGGTGGATCTCTTTTATCCGGATACGGTCTATTTTTTCGAGGGCTTCTTCAGCCACTTTACGTTCAGTGATATCATAAATCAAACCCTGAATTTTTCCTGAACCTTTAGATTTTCCCGGAATTCTCCGGGAAATTTCCCTTACCCATATTGTCTCTCCATTTTTTTTGCGTATTCGGAATTCATTCTCAACTATAAATTTAGGATTTGATTTTGACTTCTGCCGGTTTTCAAAAACCAAAGGCTGGTCGTCAGGTACAATAATTTCTATCAAACTCACTTTTCCGGAAAGGAAATCCTCTTTCCCGTAGCCTGTCATTTCCTCAACAGGTCCCTGTATGGATATTGGTGCAAAGTCCCCGTCAAGCTGGAATCCTATTCCGGGAAAATGTTGTGAAAACGAATGGTAGCCTTCTTGATCTTTATCTTCCTCAAAGTTTATGTTATTTGGTTCAAGAATCCTGTTTACTCCTATCATTCTGCAGATATGGCTGTATTCATCTCCAAGGAAAATTGTTTTTTGCCTGAAGCTCTCTTCTCTGTGCTTGAGTTCCCTGAAAAGAAGGCTGTAAGGCTCTTCAAACCCGACATCTACGACGGCTTCGTAGATCAGGTAAAAAGACAGAAGTTTAAAATAGTGACCTATGAGATTTGGAAATTCGTTTACATGAGTATACAGGATAAAAGACAGTTCTCCCAAGATTGTAATGATTATGGAAGCTGCAAGCAGCCTGTAAACCTTGTGTTTGAATTTATCTCTGATTATATACAGGGGAAACAGAGAACAGAGGAGTATAAATGAGATTATGTATTCACTCAGGATTTTGAAAGGGGTGGGCCCCGAACCTTCTATATAAACAACCGGGAAATTTTTGAAAATAAAAATTGAAAGCAGGCAGAAGATGGTAATTGCTGCATACACGAGAAAAACTTTCCAGGCAAAAGTGGAGCCTTCAATGGATTCTCTGTGCCTGTTTTCAGCCTCTTTGTTTCTATTCTCTCTGTTTCGTATTAAGAACAGCGGGGCAACTAAGAAGGAAATGCTTTCCAGGTACCTTGCAACTATCCATAACTGGGCAGTCAGGTCAATTCCAAAATCCGGGAAAACTCCCATTCCCCTGAATGTAAGAGCATGCAGAAAATCAACGCTTCCAATGAAAAAAAAAGCAATCCCTATGAGTAAGAGATATCTGTTTTCCAGGCGAGTTCTTGATTTCCACGTCATAAAAAATATTGCATACGCAACATAAACACTGAATAGTTCTGCTAAAGTGTGAAAAAGAAGGTAATTACCAAGGCTGATTAAGTAGAGTAGACCTATTATTGTTATCCAGACTGCAGCCTCATGAAGCCTTACTTTAAATGTTTTTCTCCCTATATGATATATGCAATTGCCCCCTTTTAACGTACTACCTGGAAGTGCTAATCACCCTCTGATAAAATTATATTGAAGTATTCTGTGAAACACCAGAAGGCTGAAATCCCCTGATTTCACGCTTCGTGATATAAAATAATGGACAGAGAAAATAATCGTAAAAAGCAGAGTAAGAAGAAGCCCGGAGGCGCTACACTCCTTTTACTGGATTCTCCTATACAGCAACCCCGAAGATATACTCCCCAAGTGTATTGATCCGGAGCAGGATACGTAGCCTCTAGGCAATCCTTTTCTTATTATCATACTTACTAACTCCCTAACTCCATGAATATAACATTATATTATTAACTATTTTAAATTAATTGCTCAAAAAATTGCTTTCAAACAAAAAATAATTTCGCACGAAATATTTCAAAATGAGCATAAAAATGGATGTGGATTTGTATCTGGTTGAAAACTCCTTATTGAAAATTCCTTATTGAAAATTCCTTATTGAAAATTCCTTATTGAAAATTCCTTATTGAAAATTCCTTATTGAAAATTCCTTATTGAAAATTCCTTATTGAAAATTCCTTATTGAAAATTCCTTATTGAAAATTCCTTATTGAAAATTCCTTATTGAAAATTCCTTATTGAAAATTCCTTATTGAAAACTCCTGCAAAATTTCCGGTTCATCATAATTTCATTAACTTAAAACTCATTCACTCTTTGGATTGTTATACCGGATAGTAAACTCTGTTCCATGATCTCTTTTAAGTTCGATGCGATCATCTATTTGTTCAACAAGAATGTTTACAAGCTGGAGTTCGAGAGGCTCCGGGTTTTGGAAATCTACCTCTTCAGAAATACCTTTCCTATTGTCTGCTACTGTTAACGTATAATCAAAGCCTTTTTCATTCTTGCAGTCTCTGTCTATGCCTGAGTTACCTGGTTTTGAAGCATGATCCTCCACTATGTGCATGTTGATTTGGATTTTTACGTCTGGCAATATCACGGACAAGCTCCTGTATTCGCCCCTGTGATCGGGGGCGCTCCGGAAGTTTCTGGAGAATTTCTCTAATCCATTTCGTTTCTCGGTCTTTTATATGAAGAAGCGTAAAACCCCTGAGTCTTTAGCTCAGGGGATATAAGCGTCAACTTCACCCCTGATTCCGTATGTAATATTCTGCCGCCTCTTTACTAACATTTCCGATAGTAGACGCAAAATAACCATCACTCCATAACGTATTCTCACCCCAATAATACTTTTTCAGATATTCTTTTTGAGTTTTCCATAACCTGTTAGTATATTCTTGTTTCAATTTTCTGACAATTGACAAAACGCTAACTTTCGGCTCACTCTTGATCAAGAAATGAATATGGTCTTTGTCAGTTTCCATTTCAAGGATTTCAAAGTTAGACTCTTTTGAAATATCAATAATAATCTGTTTGAGTTCTTCGCTAATTGGTTCAAGTATGACTTTTCGGTATTTGCAAACAAAAATAACATGGTACATTAACAAAAATTTGCTATGATTCCGTGTTTCATACTTCATATTTACCAAAAAATAAATATATTGTTAAAGCATATTATGCCTTTGTATGATGAAAGCGTTCAAATTTAGACTCTATCCTACAACTACACAAGCTATTCAATTGAATCAGCATATAGGTAGCTGTAGATTTGTCTATAATTGGGCACTTGACCAGAAAATTAAAACTCATGAGCAGACAGGGGAATCAATTTCCAGATTTGACTTAAACAAATTAATTCCTACTCTAAAGGCTTCTAATGAGTGGTTAGGAGAAGTTAACTCTCAATCATTACAGGGGATGACTAAGCAGGTTGAATCCGCTTTCACTAGATTCTTTAGAGAGAAAACAGGGTTTCCAAAGTTCAAATCAAAAACGAATCCGATACAGTCTTTCCCTGTACCTCAACACTACACTGTAAACTTTGAAAATAATACTATCAAGCTTCCAAAAATAGAACCAATTAAAGCAGTTCTTCACAGGAAGTTTGAAGGAGAGCCTAAACGGCTACGGTATCAAGGACATGTAAAGGACATTACTACATCAGTATCCTTGTTGAAGATGGAAAAGAACTTCCAGTAAAGGAAGCTTTCACAGAATCAACAATCAGTAGGAATTGATGTAGGTATCAAAGACTTTGCTGTCCTTTTCAACAGGAGAAAAGGTTGAGAATCCAAAGTACTTGAAAAACTTTCTTAAAAGGCTCAAAGTATTACAGAAAAGAGTCTCAAGGAAACAGAAAGGCTCTAAGAACAGGGCAAAAGCTAAACGAAGACTTGCTGTACTCCATGACAAAATAACAAATCAGAGAAATGACTTCCAGAACAAACTCTCTTTTAGACTTGTTAGCGAAAACCAAGCTGTAGCTCTGGAAACTCTAAATGTTAAAGGCATGGTTAAGAATCATCACTTAGCACAGGCTATAAGTGATTCTGCGTGGAGTAGTTTTGTAACAAAGTTGGAATATAAGGCTCAATGGTTTGGAAAAACCGTCCTGAGAATAGGACAATTTGGACCCTCTTCTAAGCTATGTAGTGTGTGTGGATACCACAATAAAGAGCTTCAGCTAAAAGACAGAGAATGGATTTGTCCAGACTGTAAAACCAAACACGATAGAGACATTAATGCCGCTATCAATATCAAAAAATTCGCTCTCATAGATCAGAATCTAATTGGATTATGACACCGTAGGGACTACGGGGATGAGCTTGGGGACTTGCCCTCAATAGAGGGAGGAATGAACCAAGAAGCCACTCAGTCTTTAGCTGAGTGGTAGTTCACCAGGTTGAAAAATCTATTTCCACCTGTATAAGCCCATAAACTCAGTTTTCCCAGAACTGTCAAAATAATAGATGCTGCAAGCAACCTGAAGACATGGTTTTCAAATCTAACCTTTTAATTTTGGGAACTCAGGTTCTATACTATAAAGTATAAACTCCGGTAATAGCGGGCATATCTAATATCCTTTATGGTTTATTTAAAAAAGTCCTAATTTTGAAAGAAAAATGAAAAATCACTGGATCATGGAATTGTGTCTTACCCGACTCAGTTCCAAAATCCAGTAATAAAAGTAAGTTTAACACTATTAAGAGGCTGTTTTTAAATTCAAACCATTTCTACATTTGGATAGTGGTCATTGCTGACTTTTAATTCAGATTGTAAATTTATTACATCAGGTTTACTCGCTCGATGTGTGAAAGCAAATACATTAGACATCATGGTTAAAATTTACACTTTAGACATTTAACAGTTTAATGACACCGTTTTTCAGTTCAAATGATAATTACTGTCACCATTGTAGAATCAAATTTAATTTTAAGACACGTTCTAAGGCAAAATTAATTTAAAACCCCTCTTCTGTACAGATAAAAAGCTTTATAGATAAAAAGCATTTGAAAATTAAAGAATATTCCAAAACTTTCTGCTTTCATCAATTATACTTTCACCAGCTATGCTTCTACTGGCATCTATTGTTTTAAAGTAGTAGAAATCCGAGATTTAAATAATAATTTATAATAATTTGCATATTAAAGGGTTTTAATATAGCTACCAAAGGTTAACATAGCCATTCCTGTCAATTAATTTGACTCAACAAAGGGGATTAAGGGAAATGAGGATAATCTTTTAAGATAGAGTAGATGCTGGAATAAAATACTAGCTAAGGAACTTTCAAAATACTTAACCATTCAGGATATGCTGATGCTGTTACTTCCGTGGGATTGAGTCCCGGTAGTTTTTGAAGTTGCAAAAAAACTGAATATAAATCTGTCTGGAGGCAATATGAACGTATCATCGAATATTGATAAAGGGAATTCCGGAATTAAGATTCCAATTGATTCGATCACTCTTGAAGGAAACCTGATTATTCCGGAAGGGGCAAAGGGAATTGTTATTTTTGCTCACGGCAGCGGGAGCAGCCGGCACAGCCCACGCAACCAGTATATTGCACAGGAGCTTCAGAGAAGTGGCATTGGGACCCTTTTATTCGACCTTCTGACAGTCGAAGAAGAGAGAATCGATATGCTAACGCGCAATCTCCGTTTTGATATTGACCTGCTTGCAAACCGCCTTGTAAATGTAACAACCTGGATTTTAAGCAACCCTGCTACTAAAAACTTTAAAATAGGTTACTTCGGTGCCAGTACAGGCGCTGCAGCTGCGCTCATGGCTGCAAAAGAACACGGGAACACGATAAAAGCAATTGTTTCGAGAGGAGGGCGACCTGACCTTGCTGAAAGTGCCCTGATATATGTAGATGCACCTACACTGCTTATTGTAGGCGGAAAAGACACTCAGGTAATAGACCTGAACCAGTGGGCTTTTAACAGGATGACCATGCTGGATAAAGAAATTAAAATTGTTCCCGGTGCCACACATCTTTTTGAAGAACAGGGAACGTTAGAAGAAGTTGCTAGTTTAGCCAGGGAGTGGTTTAATGAATATCTTTAAAGAGAGAATATAGAGACGGAAACCCCCCGGTATTCCCAGGCAATTTACGTAACAAAGGTTGCGATAGCTTCAAACGTTTTGCTGACAGGTTTTTAAATTTTTTGCAGGGAGAATGGGTAACAGTTCAGCAATGGTTGCCGATACCGTACATTCCATGTCAGATTTCATGACCGATACCGCAGTAATAGCAGGTTTATACGAGCCATGAGTTCTGGAGCACAAAGCCATTAAGAACTTAGATAGATAAATGTGATATTGGGGAAATTTATGACAAACGAGATAAAAATAGGGGAGACAATCAAGGACTTCCGGTTAAGAGACCAGAAAAGGGAAGAAGTGCATCTTTATGACCTGAAAGGAAAGAAGGTACTCCTGTCCTTTCACCCTCTTGCCTGGACGAAAGTATGTGCAGAACAAATGAAGTTGCTTGAGGAAAACCATGAGCTTTTTGCTGAATTGAACACAGTACCTCTTGGGATAAGTGTGGATTCCATGCCGTCAAAAAAAGCCTGGTCAAGGGAACTTGGTATCATGCACATAAGGCTCCTTTCAGATTTCTGGCCGCATGGAAAAGTCGCCAGAATATATGGAATCTTCAAGGAAAAGGAAGGTGTTTCTGAAAGAGCAAATATAATTATTGACGAAGATCAGAAAGTGGTATTCTTCAAGAAATATCCGGGGCATGAGCTTCCTGATATAAAGGAGGTCATAGAGGTTCTGAAAAATTGAGGATTAGGTTATCAGGTTGTCAGTGAAAATTTACAGATTTAGTTTAGAAAAAAGCCGCCGGGGGGACTTGAACCCCCGACCTGCTGATTACGAATCAGCCGCTATACCGCTAAGCCACGACGGCTCATGGATTGAAAAATAAGCAGACTTAAAATAGCGATCAAGAATTTAACTATTTCGCTCGTAAGAGTTGTTTCCATCCTGCAAAGAGAAGAATTAAAGAGAAGGATAGCAAAAACTGCCAGTTACTTTCTTGCTCTTTAATTATTATTTTTACTGATTCAACTTATTATTTCTCTCTTTTCTGAAAGTACTTGAGGTAGAACCATATAAAAATAAGAGCAACCAGAACTGAGAAGCCTATCATGAAATAGGTAAATGTGGACACTAGAAATCAGCTCCCTGTAGGATTATAATTATGATCTGTAAATAAGCAATTGTAATTAAGCTGTTTTAAGCAACTTTATTGAAATTGACCTGCAAATGTTTAAACATTTCTTTTGCATAGGTTTTCGAAATTTTGATTATATGATTCCTTCTCTTTCACCTGCAAAGAAATTTTTTACTGGTGTATTGGCCCGGCTGCCCATAAGTGCCGGCGTGCAGAAAGCATTTTTCATTCAGAATATTTCCAGGAGTGGGTGGGGGAAGGAAACTTCAAATTATCCTTGCTTCGATGCATATATTATACTGATGAGGGGCATAAGAACGGACTACCCTTTCCTCCAGAATTTCAATCTTCCGTCCTGCTTTTTCCGCAGCTTTTCTGATAAGCTCAATGGAACTTTCGAAGAGGTCGTCTTCAGGAGTCATTCCGTAATAGTGGATTATACCGCCCGGTTTTGTAAGGAAGACAGCGGAGTCCAGGAACTCATGGGCACTGTGGGGAAGGTTCATGATCACATGATCGGCAGTGCCTGCAAATCTTTTTGCTTCTTCCCTGGCATCGCCTTCGATTGTTTCGATATTTTTTGCTGAGTTAAGGGTTATATTTTCCCTGAGGTAGCCGACAGCATCCGGGTTTTTGTCGATTGCAACAACCCTTGCAGGCTTTTTGCTCTTTGCTATAAGGATACTGTAAGGGCCAACACCTGCAAACATATCGACAACAGTATCCCCTTCCAGTATCCAGGAGAGGATACGCGAGCGTTCAGTGGAAAGGCGAGGGGTAAAATATGCCTTTGCAAGGTCAACTTTGTAACGGCACCCGTACTCCCTGTGAACAGTCACAGTTCTGGGTTCGCCTGCCACAATCTCGAATTCCCTTACTCTGAACTCCCCGATCACAGGAGTAAGAGGTTTGAGTACGGTTTTTATGTTTGGATGGGTCAGGAGGAGGGCGTCGGCAATTCTTGAAGCTTTTTGAGGATCAAGATCCGGATCTTCCAGAAGTGCAATATCCCCGATGAGCTCATAAGCCGGATTGAAACCAAGGAGATCCCCAGGCGTGGGTTTTTTTTCCTGAGGCTCAAACTCGAACTCCACAAGTTCGGCTTCTTCGGGGAGCCCTTCCAGTTCATGCAAAAGAAGTTCTCTGGAGAGGGGAATATAGAGAAAAGATTCATCCGAAGCGATCTTCATGGAATTTTCAAGGATTTCAAAGTCAAGGAGTGTTCTCCTTGCAGTTTCTCCTTTCTTTTTGGGAACTTTTATGCATTGCCGTTTCATAGGACTCCGACCTTCTGAAACTTTAAAGTTATCCTTTTGTTATTAAGTTTTCTCAATATCGAAACTGAATCAGGGAATCTCTTTAGAAATTTCGTTACCAAATATCTCTTTATACCTGGAGACATCTAAAATAGAAATAATTGAAAAGTTTTAAAATGGAAAGGAAGGGATAATCTGGTAGTTGAAATGATCCTATATGACCTCAGAACTATATCACTTGGTTTGCAAATAGGAGCTTTATTATTATTTGTGTTAAGCCTGGTCGAACTAAAAAAGAAATCGAAAAAAGGAGGCATGATTGGACATGGAAAGATGGCAACCGGGGGATATGTTCTTGCCTTATTATCGGTTCTTTATATGCTTTATTCGGCTTACAACCTGACAATTAGCGGAAAGGCTCCTTCAGTTATATATACTCACGGTCTTTTTGGAGCCACATCCCTGGCTTTTGGTTTTATTTTCATTATTAACAGATGGAGCTGGAAAACTCGTAGAAATATGAGGATACTGCTGGCTTTATGGGTGCTCACCTTCAGTGGAGGGATATCGTTCTATTTTGCTTTTACTGGAAAGTTCCCCTGAGGAAAAAAATTGAAAAAAAATAAAAGAAAGAACTCCTGAAGGGAAAAAATAGGAGTCTTTTTGTTATATTCTGGGTTTTAGATTGGTTGCAGTCAATAGCTAATGGAATTAATGATAAATTTTGATAATCCCAGAAGATAGTAAAAAGTCTCAAAAATAGAGAGACTACTTCAGGACAACTGAATGGAATTATTATAGTTAAGCATGAAATAAAACCCGAAAATCACTAAAAATCCCCCGCAGACATAAAGAACCATTTCATGGGTGCGCTCGGGAAACAGGGATTTTCCCCGGCTGAAAGATCCGGACACAGCAGTAAACCAGCCTATGTCTGCTGCCCAGTGCCCCAGGAGATAGGCAACAGAGATGAGAAGTCCCAGTTCATTTTCCTTTAACACAAGCGCACTGCCCGCAGTAAGCCACCAGATCCAGAAATAAGGGTTTGAAACGGAGGTTATCAGACCCAATGCAATGGGGTTTGAAGTCAATTTTAAGCCTGAAGAACCTGGGGAAACTCCTGCAGAAGCAGCAGCTTTTGCACCTTTTACAGTAAGCAGTCCGAAAACCACAAGTGAAAGCCCACCAATAACGGAAATAGCTGAGATTGTGCCGCTGCCGATAAGAGATGCAGCTCCAAAAAGAATGAGCACAGAGAGTACAAACTCGACCAGTATATGTCCAAAAACAACTTCAGGACCTGCAAACCATCCCCTTTGGAGAGAAACTTCTATAGTTGCAAAAAGCATGGGGCCGGGGACCAGGGCACCTGTAAGCCCGACAGTGAAGCCTAAGAGAAGGGCTTTGGAAATCTCAATTGTCAGCATTACTAATCATAAATTTTTTAAACGTTTATTATAAATGTATACTACAAATGTATGCTACAAATCTGTGTTATAAATATATGCTACAAATGTGTTCTTTTGAAAAAGAAAAAGGGCTGATAACAGGATGTGAGCATATCTAAAATTACTGTTCTGAAAAAAATGAATGAAAAAAGAGGGCACATTTTTCCCTCCACATACCAGATAAACCTTAAACCCGGCTGGCAAAACGGAAAAAAAAATTTAGAGGATTATCTCGATATCCAGTTCTTCTGCCAGTTCTTTATACCTGTTTCTGATGGTAACTTCCGTTACCCCGGCAACGTCTGCGACTTCGCGCTGAGTCCTCCGCTCACCGCAGAGAATGGATGCAATGTAAATTGCAGCTGCGGCAACTCCTGTTGGACCTCTCCCGCTTGTGAGTTCTTTTTCTGAAGCCTGCCTGAGAATCTCAACGCTCTTTGACTGGACCTCTCCCTTCAGGTTAAGCCCGGAGCAGAACCTTGGGACATAGTCGATAGGGGAAGTTGGCATGAGTTTTAAGGCAAGTTCTCTGGAAATGAAACGGTAAGTCCTTCCAATTTCTTTCCTGCTAACCCTCGAAACCTCTTCGATCTCATCAAGAGTTCTCGGGACACTGCACTGACGGCAGGCAGCATAAAGGGCAGCTGCGGCTACACCTTCAATACTGCGACCGCGGATAAGGTTTTTGTCCACAGCTTTTCTGTAGACAACGGCTGCGGTTTCCCGGACAGTCCTTGGAAGACCAAGAGCAGAAGCCATCCTGTCCAGTTCAGAAAGAGCAAAAGCCAGATTTCTTTCAGTTGCGTTACTTACACGAATTCTACGCTGCCATTTTCTTAAACGATAGAGCTGGGCACGATTTTTGGAGGAGATAGATTTCCCGTAGGAATCGCGATTTCTCCAGTCAATCATTGTGGAAAGCCCTTTATCGTGAATTGTATATGTCATGGGCGCACCCACACGGGAACGCTTCATGCGCTGATCGTGATCGAAAGCTCGCCATTCTGGTCCCTCATCCACAAAGTCGGCATCAATGACAAGTCCGCAGTCCCCACAAACGAGCTCAGCTCTCTCATAATCGTGAACAAGGTTCCTGCTACCGCATTCTGGACATACGGCCTTTTCGTTTTCAAAATTTTGCTCTTTTTGTTTTTCTTTGCGAGCTTTAATCATGGCACGTATTTTTTCTCTTTCAAGAGTGTCCGAATAGCGAACTCTTTCGACTTCTACCATATTATATCACCTTACAAATTAACATGACTATGTTTATGATTCCCTGCAATCTCAAGCCTGCCAATATAAATTACAATAAATATATAAAATAAGGGATAAGAAAACTTGCGGCTATAACCAGCAAAAAACATATAAACCAGTTAAAGTTAAACCATAACAAAGGGTTAAAACCTTCATCAAATGCCAGAGACCTCACCGAATATAGACTCTTTCATTGACGAGTGCCCGAGTTTCCGAATCAGGAATTCGCTTAAAGCCCTTCACTAAAAAATATGGATGGTTCACAGGTCCGAAGACACTGGCAATTGTACCAATCCGATTCAGGGCCTTGTCAACAACAACCGAATTCAATTTAGGGAGACTACCTGACACGTTATCGGGTTTTACCTCATCCCCTCTAATTATCAGGTTTTTAAGACCTGACCTGTGTAGCACGGTACCGAGTCGTTTCATATCAGCCACGAATTGTTATACCTCTATGCACAGGGCTGAATACCCCGGCTTCGAGTGGATTAAACTGTCAGTCCTGAATAATAATATATATTGTAGACTGAAAAGCACATGTAGTCTATGCTTATTATATATAAAGATATCGCAAGACCTATATTATACATTGATCTCAACTAAATCAAAAGAGTAAAGTATAAGATACAGGAAAAGGAAACCACAAGCTTATATATGAAATGGACATTGTTGGCAACAACCAGACCATAAATCGGAGGAATATCCAGACTCTAACTCCGAATAATGAAGACTATAGGTCTGGGGAATATCCAGACTCAACTCCGAATAATGAAGACTATAGGTCTGGAGAATATCCAGACTCAACTCTGAATAATGAAGACTATAGGTCTGGAGAATATCCAGACTCAACTCTGAATAATGAAGACTATAGGTCTGGAGAATATCCAGACTCAACTCTGAATAATGAAGACTATAGGTCTGGAGAATATCCAGACTCAACTCCGAATAATGAAGACTATAGGTCTGGGGAATATCCAGACTCAACTCCGAATAATGATCTCGTTCCAGGGAGGAGAATCATTGTCCAAGTTCGTATATTTTTTTGGAAAGGATGTAACTGATGGTAAGAGTAGTATGAAAGACCTGCTTGGAGGTAAGGGTGCAAACCTTGCCGAGATGGCAAATCTCGGAATCCCCGTACCACCTGGCTTTACAATAACAACCGAAGTCTGTGTACTTTATCTTAAGGAAAATAAATATCCCGAAGAGGTGCTCAGACAGGAAATAGAAGCAATCGATAAGCTAGAAGCCTTAAACGGCAAAAAGCTGGGAGATCCCGAGGATCCGTTGCTGGTCTCTGTAAGATCCGGAGCCAGGGTGTCCATGCCGGGGATGATGGACACAGTTCTGAATCTTGGACTTACGGACAAATCAGTAATCGGACTCGCAAAAAAAGTCAATGATGAAAGATTCGCTTACGATTGTTACCGAAGATTTATCGCCATGTTTGGGGACGTGGTGCTTGGAGTTGAATTCAGAAAATTCGATTCCTTAATCGAGGACAAGAAAAAGGAACTGGGGGTTAAGTCCGACACCGACCTCGATTCAAAAGCATTAAAAGAATTGGCAGAAAGATTCAAAGAAGTAATCAAACTCGAAAAAGGATTTGAGTTCCCTCAGGACCCTAAAGTTCAGCTTCAGCTGGCAATTAATGCTGTTTTTGATTCATGGAATAACCAGAGAGCCATCACCTACAGGAAGCTCAATGGCATTGATGATAGCTGGGGTACAGCTGTTACTGTACAGACCATGGTTTACGGGAACAGAGGAAGCACCTCAGGTACAGGTGTTGCTTTTACAAGAAACCCATCTACAGGCGAAAAGAAGTTTTTCGGAGAATACCTCATCAATGCACAGGGCGAAGATGTGGTTGCCGGGATCAGGACCCCAAAATATATTAATACGCTCGGAGACGAAATCCCGGAAGCCTATTCCCAGCTTGTGGATATCTGCCAGAGACTTGAATCCCACTTCCGGGACATGCAGGACATAGAGTTTACCATTCAGGAAGGAAAACTCTACATGCTGCAGACCAGGACAGGAAAACGCACAGCTGCGGCAACTGTAAAGATTGCAACGGACATGGTGGCAGAAGGGCTTATAGACAAGGAAACTGCAGTAACCAGAGTCAAAGCCGAAAACATCGACCAGCTCTTGCACCCGAGAATTGACCCGGAAGCAAAACTGGAAATAATTGCAAAAGGGCTTCCTGCATCTCCAGGAGCTGCTGTAGGAAAGGTAGTCTTTACCGCCGAAGCTGCTGAAGAGATGGCAGAGTTAGGCGAAAAGACAATTCTTGTCCGTACCGAGACCTCTCCGGAAGACATTGGTGGCATGGCAGCTGCACAGGGAGTTCTTACCGTGCGCGGAGGAATGACCTCTCACGCTGCAGTCGTTGGTAGGGGCATGGGCAAACCCTGTGTTGTAGGCTGCGGAGATATCTCAATTGATATCAAGAACGCTCTCTTTATGGTAAACGGCTTCACCATCAAAGAGCACGAATATATTACGATTGATGGAAGTCTCGGAAACGTCATAATCGGGAAAGTAGACCTGATTGATGCCGAAATAAATTATGATATGAGAAAGCTTCTCACCTGGGCTGATGAGATCAGGACTCTCGGAGTAAGGACAAATGCCGACAATCCGGCTGATGCTTCTCTTGCCCGCGAACTTGGTGCAGAAGGTATCGGGCTTTGCAGGACAGAGCATATGTTCTTTGGTGAAGACAGGATCCCCGCAGTTAGGGAAATGATCATGGCCGAAGAAGAGAAGACCAGGAAAAAAGCTCTCAAGAAATTGCTCCCCATGCAGAAAGAAGACTTCCTTGGAATCTTCCGTAGCATGGAAGGTCTGCCTGTAACCATCAGGCTCCTTGACCCGCCTCTGCACGAGTTCCTTCCGGATAAAGAAGAGCTCTATGAAAAGCTCAAGGAACTTGAAACCACCGGGGATTGTGGGAAAATCGATGAGATTAAGAAAATCATCAAGCGTGTAGTTTCCCTTAAGGAACTTAACCCCATGCTCGGGCACAGGGGCTGCAGGCTTGGGATTACCTATCCTGAAATCTACAACATGCAGGTACGTGCAATAATGGAGGCAGCCTGTGAGCTTACAGCCGAAGGAATCGAGATAGTTCCTGAAATCATGATTCCGCTCGTGGGTCTCGTAAAAGAACTCTCCCTTTCCAAAGAGGAAGTCTGCAAGACTGCAGAAACAGTAATGGCTGAAAAAGGTATGAAGATCGACTACAAAGTAGGAACCATGATCGAATTGCCCAGAGCCACAATTGTCGCAGACCAGATCGCAAAGGAAGCTGACTTTTTCTCCTTCGGGACAAATGACCTTACCCAGACAACCTTCGGGTTCAGCAGGGATGATGTGTCCAAATTTGTGCCTATCTATCAGAAGGCGGGCATCCTTGAACACGATCCCTTCGCAGTTTTGGACCAGGAAGGCGTTGGCGAACTAATGAAGATCGGAATTGGAAAAGGACGTTCTGTTAAACCCGAGCTCAAAATAGGAATCTGCGGAGAACACGGCGGCGAACCGAAGTCTATCACCTTCGCGCACCAGATAGGCATCGATTATGTAAGCTGTTCCCCCTACAGAGTCCCTATCGCAAGGCTTGTAGCTGCACAGAGCACAATAAAAATGAGAAACGCAAAATAAAATCTAAAATTTAAAACCCTGGCAGAACCATATCCTGCCCTTTCTTTTTTTCTTTTTTATAAAAAACCAGAAAATAGTAATAAAGAATTCTGGAATTGCAGCAGAATCTGCTGCAATTCTTCAAGAAAGAGAATTTTTCATACTTCAGTAGTTCCTTGCAATCATATAGTCAGCAATCTGGAGGAGAAGTTCTTTTTCAGGACAGTCTCTGAGGACATCCAGTTTTGCCTTTCCTTGATTGATATATGAGATTGCAAGATTTTTCACGTAATCGATGGATCCGCATTCGGTCAGAGTCCGGACAGCTGCTTCGGTTTCTTCAAGAGTGGCTGCCCCTTTCCCGAAGATGTCCAGTTTTACGCCTTTGCTGAAGGCGTCAATGACAATGAGGGTGTACTTTCCTTCCATGAGGTCGCTGCCTCTAACCTTTCCGAGCACTTCTTCAGGAGCGACCATGTCCAGGACGTCATCGTACATCTGGAAACCGATCCCTATGAGGCGACCATATTCGGATAAGGCCTCGGCAACCTCGTCGGAGGCTCCACCGAGGAGAGCACCGATTTTGGCTGTGGCTGCATAGAGGACAGAGGTCTTCTTTTCCACCATTTCGATGTACTCAAGTTCCGTTACCCTGTCCCTTGTTTCGAAGTCCATGTCAAGCCACTGCCCTTCACAGATTTCGGTACAGGTCTTTGAGAGGACATCCATGCACTTTAAAATCCTTACAGGTTCGTTATCAACCTTTGACAGGATCTCGAACGCTTTGGAGTAAAGGGTGTCTCCGGCAAGGATGGCCCCGGCTTCACCCCATTTAACATGGACTGCAGGCATTCCCCTGCGGATATTGTCCTTATCCATAATGTCGTCATGGATCAGAGTGAAATTATGTACAAGTTCCACAGCCACTGCTGCGGGCAAAACGGACTTGAGATCGGAGCCGACAGCTTCTGCTGCCAGGATAAGGACTGCCGGACGAAGACGCTTTCCGCCGGCGTCCACGAGATAGCGAGAAGCTTTGTACAGCTCCTCGGGACGGGTTATTGGAAGTAGTTCGTCAATTGCAGCATCAACATGGGAACTTCTCTTTTTGATCTCATCAATAAGCATCATAGGCATCACGAGAACACGGGGGGTTTTTGATTATAGGGTTACTCTTCTATATATAACACTTCGCCGTTTCTGAGAAGGTGTACGGTATCTCCGAGTACATACCCTGCATCCTCTGCCATCTCGATGTAGTGCCCGTGCATTTCCATATCTCCGTGGGCAGGAATTACATGCTCGGGATTTACCATGCGCAAGAGTTCCCAGTGATCTTCCCTGTACGCGTGCCCTGATACGTGAACATTGTCATAGATCCTGCCACCCTTCATCCTGAGTTTGGTCTCAAGTGCATAGCGGTTTGCCTGAGTCATTGGGCTAGGGATTACATTTGCTGAGAAAATGATCTTGTCTCCAGGTTCAATTGCGTAAGGCGTTTCCCCGTTTGCAACCCGCATGAGAATAGAGCCTGGTTCTCCTTGGTGTCCTGTAACAATAGGTAGATACTTGTTCTTGCCTTCCTGCATGATACGCTTGAATGCCCTGTCTACATCTTTTCTCATGCCGTAAATCTCCACATTGGAGGGCAGGTCAAGATATCCAACATCTCTGGCTGCACTCACATAACGTTCCATGGAGCGCCCCATAAGCACCGGAATTCTGCCCATTTCCTCGGCAGCCTCGATAATCGCTTTGAGCCTTGCAATGTGAGAGGCAAAAGTCGTAATGATCATGCCCACATCGGACTCTTCTGTCCCGAGCAGTACATCCCTGACCATGTCCTTTGCAATCTGTTCGGAGGGGGTCTTTCCTGAGCGCCCTGCATTCGTGCTTTCGGTAATCATTGCAATGACCCCTTCCTTTCCGAGGGATTTGAAACGCTCGAAGTCAGGAGCTTCACCCATAGTAGGAGTCCTGTCCAGCTTGAAATCACAGGCGTAAAGAACAGCTCCTGCCGGAGTATGTACAGCTGCAAGTACACAGTCGATAATACTGTGCTGGACTCTGATGAATTCTATAGAAATATCTTCCGTAACCTGATAGGTCCCGCCTGCTTGTAAAGGAATAACTCTGTTGCAGACCTCAAACTTGCGCTCAGAGTCTATCTGCTGTTTGATGATAGCTGCGGTATATGGGGTAGCAAGTATAGGAGCATTGTACCTGTGGGCGAGCTTCGGAATTGCACCGATGTGGTCAAGGTGCCCGTGAGTGCAGACGATTGCCCTTACAGTCCCATTGATCTCTTTCATGATAGTATCATCAGGGATTGCACCCATCTCGATTAGTTCAAGAGAATGCATTTTGTCAATTTCAACGTCTTCATGAATTTGAACACGGTCAAGCCTGAGCCCCATATCCAGAATGACAATATCTTCACCTATAATAATGGCAGTCATATTGCGGCCCATTTCGTTGTAGCCGCCGACTGCAACAATTCCTATTTCAGTCATATTTTTTTAACCTCTTATTGAATTTTTTTACCTTTTTTATCCTTGTGAAACCAAAACCTCAAAACGAATAAGGTAACGGTCTTAAATCAATGACAATGAATGTAACCGGTATAGTAGTAGAGGTATAGAATAATCTTTAGAAAAGCCACTCTAAAAGCTACCCATTTGCCCTTGAAGGAATCTTCTTTCGGATGAAAGACATCAGGTTGCAGTTCCTAGCAGAATAATGCAACTTTAATTATATATTTGTTTCAGTATACAAATATTTTAATCTGCCAGAACTTCCGGAAACTACCTTCGATCTTGTTCTTGTATAATATCGATTTTCAAAGGGCTTTCCGATCCATTGAGGGAATTCCAGATCCAAGCTTGGTCTACAGGCACTTTCAGTATCCTTCCTTAGTTACAACTATTTTTCAAAAAGCCTGATTCCAACCATACTACGAATTAAGGGTAAGCTGTTACTTTTAAATGACTTTACTAATCTATTTTCCTCTATTCTAATTACCCATTTTCTATATTCTAATAACTTATTTTCTATATTCTAATAACCTATCTTCTATATTCTAATTACCCATTTTCTATATTCTAATAACCTATCTTCTATATTCTAATAACCTATCTTCTATATTCTAATAACCTATCTTCTATATTCTAATAACCTATCTTCTATATTCTAATAACCTATCTTCTATATTCTAATAACCTATTTTCTATATTCTAATAACCTATTTTCTATATTCTAATTTCCAATGATTTGTCTTCATACTCCAATAGTTTATTTTCCTGCATTCCAGCATTTTCCATATTCCAGTTGACCAGGTATGGAAATCACTTCAATACTTGCCTGAATGACTTTTATTATAATTGATCCCTTATTCCAGTTGACCTTATGAACAATTCCTGATTTAATGAATTGGATAAGTGACCTTTAATTTAACAATTTTATAAATGGTGCTAATGAATGATTTAAAGAAGTTGATTCTTAAAATCAAGACTTTAAAGGACCAATTTTTTGAATTGGCCCTGAGTTGATGAGTTTGAGGAGTATATTTCAAAGGATATTAACCCCAATAGGAGTATATTTCAAAGGATATTAACCCCAATTAATGTTTCTAAGGTCTTTATCCCGGGGAATTGATCTTCAGACTAGTAATTTATGAGTAGTTCTAAGAGTTAATTCCCAAATTAAGGATCTTAAGCAACTAATCTCTGCTTTGCTTAATGAAGGTAATTTGACACCGAGTTATATTCAGCTAAATCCTATCCTGATAATTATACTTATCTGAATTACCAGAAAAATTACCTCTTTATTTCACGATTTTACAGTATTTCAAGATAAACGGCATTCTTTTACTCTTCCGGTATACCTAAAGGGAAACAAAGCTAATTACTTTTCCCCTGATTAAGAGTTCAGATTAATAAATAATTTCTCAGATTAATATTAACTAATATTAACTATTTTCTTTTGAGACATTACTTCTGTTTTACGTATAAACATTGTCATGGAATAAATCTGTAATCAAAGAAATCTGTAATCAAAGAAATCTGTAATCAAAGAAATCTGTAATCAAAGAAATCTGTAATCAAAGAAATCTGTAATGGACGCGCAAGTATCTGAAATGCTTGATGGTAAGGAAGGAGCTTCCTACGAGTATTTTTATCGTCAGCTTCGATTCTCAAAGAATCTCAATTTCTCAAAACACCTGTATTGTCGTAGATTTCCGATATTGCTATCGAAGGTCTGTACACAAGGCTTTTTGTGATAGGAACATTTCTGTTCCAAAGATCACACAATATACGGTCTGTTTTAGTTTTGTTACCACAGGGTGTAAGAGAGATAACGTATCAAGTCTTACTATCACCGTTTAGCTTTTTACCTGCAGAACTTCTCTGTAGAACCATATAGTCTAAGTTCAGACCGCTTGTAGTTATATATAGGAGTTGAAAGCATAAATATGTTTACAAAACCAACAACAGTTGACCGTTTGGATGTTATAAGTTATATTTTGCTACTATGCGAAGCTTCGCTTTCATCCCCCACCTGTTCCGAGGAAGGGGACTTCTCGCTGTGCCTCCGCGCTCCCAAAGTTAAAGTGCATTTTTGCGTAAAGAGTAGTCTTTTACATTAAAACCGCGTTGTCCAAGGTATTCGAGCGTCCATCCGGTGACAACAACCGGTGCATTATGCAGGGCCTGGATGTTTGCACAGCCGCAAAGAAACATTGCAGCCCTGAACTCATCCAACATATGGGAGAGGACACTGACAACCGATTTTTTTCCTTCAAGAGAAGGCCCCACAAAGGGCAGGGCTGCACTTGCCGCACTGGCTCCGAGAGCGAGGGACTTTGCAATATCAAGTCCGGTCCGGACTCCGCCAGTTGCGATTATCGGGAGAGATACCCTGGATTCTATCAAGCTGGCAACAGTCGGGATTCCAAAGTCCCAGAAGAGTTCTCCGAGGCGTTCGGAGACCGAGTCCCTGCTTTTTTTTGCCCTGTAAACCTCGACTCCTGCCCAGCTGGTGCCCCCAACCCCTCCGACATCAATTGCAGAGACTCCGGCTTTATGAAGAAGAAGGGCATCTTCCCTGGAAATGCCTGCACCTGTCTCTTTCACAATCACGGGAGTTTTGAGCACAGAACAAATTTCAGTAATCATATCCAGGCAACCGATAGCATCTCTGTCTCCTTCGGGCTGGATGGCTTCCTGTAAGAAATTCAGGTGAATGGCAAGGGCATCAGCATCGATCATTTCAATGAGTTTTTCTACCCCTTCTACCCCGTACTGGCGGATCTGGGCAGCCCCGACATTTCCATAGACAAAGGTATTCGGAGCTTCGTCCCTGACAATCCTGAATGAGTCTTCCTGAGCAGGGTCATCAATTGCAGCTCTCTGGCTGCCAACCCCTATCCCTACTCCCAGCTCTTCGGCTGCAGCTGCAAGTGCAGCATTGACAGGGATGGTGTCAGGGTGCCCTCCTGTGATAGATGCAATCAAAAACGGGGCTAGCATCTTTTTTCCAAGGAAATCCACCGAAAGGTCAAGCTCGTCCATGTTTAATTCGGGAAGCGCCCTGTGGATCAGAGTCACATCTTCAAAACCAGCACTGATCCCCCTGGATTCAACCGGGCTTTCAGCGCAGAGCTTCAGGTGTTCTATCTTTCGCCTTGAGGTAGTATTAATCATGCTTCATACCTTTTTATCCGGACTGATCTTGGTCCCTATGGATTCCCCATTTAAGAACCTGTAAATGTTATCAGCTTTTCCTGCATTGAATATATATGAAGTAATACTAGAATTTTTGCTAAGTTCCAGAAGTTCCAAAACCTTTCCAAGCATTCCGCCTGTAACATCCGTACTTTCCGAACCCCTGATACATTGCCGAAATTCCTCAAAGTTTTCAGGAGTAATCTCAGGCACCGGTTTTCCATCCTTATCAAGTACCCCATCTTCGGCTGAACCCAGCCCGAGCCGCGTGATCCCGAGTTCTTTTGCCAGATAGGGAACTATCTGATCTCCCGAGAGGATGCAGGTCCCGAGTTCAAGGTCCATAACAACGTCTCCGTGCAGTACCGGGACAAAACCTTTTTCGAGCATGAGTTTTATGCTGTCAAGGTACATGCTCTCTATCCGTCTATTTTTGCAAACAGTACAGCCCATAGGATGCACGGCAATAGCCCGAACTCCGAAACTGTTCAGAGCATCCACAACCCTCGATGCAAGTTTTTTTACGGATTCATGAGTTACAATTGCCCCTTCCGGGTCAAAAGTCCGGTCAAGCCCGTATTTTTTGGCGTAGGTATGCCCGAAAGAGCCGGCTCCATGTACAACAATCATTTTCCCCTGGAAGCCTGAAACTTCCCGTGCAATCCTTAGAAGGTCAGCCTCTTTTACAACTCCTTCATATGCGCCTTTATCAGTAATGGCGCTGCCTCCGAGCTTAAGAATAACAGATTCGGTTGAAGCGTTCATTATACCACTTATACCTTATTAAATAGCTTTCAGTCGATCTAAAGAATTACTCTGCAACAGTATTAACCATGAATAATTGTTATAACCATGAATAATTGTTACAACCGTGAATAATTGTTATAACCGTGAATAATTGTTATCAAATGCTCCATCCGGCATTCAGGCTCAATCGACCTTCAGTCCCTGTTCTGTGGGTTTTGTAATGGTGACCTTACCCCCTGCTCTTGCAATGGCTCCAGCTACCTGTGCAGACTTTTCAGTGGCTGTAAGGGCAACCATACAGCCGCCACCTCCAGCTCCCGTAATCTTTGCCCCGAAAGCTCCTGCTGCCCTTGCCGAATAGATTAAACATGAAAGTTCAAGGATATTTACCCCAAGTGCGTCAAGCAGGCCCTGGTTCACGTTCATGAGCCTGCCAATGGAAGCGTAGTCTCCTGAAAGCACAAGAGTTTCCCCAATTCTGGAGATTTTGCCAATAGAAGCCATAAGAGGTCTTATCAGCTCAGGGTAACTCTCACGAAGTTGCCTGACATTTGCCACAAGCTCTTTTGTAGATGAAAAAACTCCGGTATCCCCGATCACAATTTCGCAGTCGGGAGTTTTTAACTTCCTCCGTTCCGGGATGGTAACAACCCCTCCGAAAGTAGAAACATATGTATCGGTAGGGCTTGCTGCCCCCTGTACTTCTATCTCGATTTCATGCCCCAGTTTTGCAATCTCTTCAAGGGAAAGACCACAGACAAAAAACTCATTGAGTGCCCCTATGCTTGCAATTGTTACTGCAGCAGAAGATCCTAGCCCTGAGCCCACGGGGATATCGGAATCCACGGTCAAAAAGACGCCTTTTATGGGCACAAATTCTTTCATTTTTTCAATAACTGCAGAAACATAGGGGTGTTTTTCAAAATCAAGCCCTGTTTTCCCAAGCTGGGACTGGATAACTATGGAGCTGTTTAACTCTACCCGCACCCGGGTTCTCAACTCCACTGCACATGCTATTGCGGTTTCTCCATAAACAACCGCATGCTCTCCGAAAAGATAGATTTTCCCGGGCGCAGAACATGAAACCATATTATTCCTCAAAAATTTTTTAAGTTTTGTTGAATTTGAGTATGTATATTAATGAACTTTATTCTCGAAGAGGCTGACCATAAGTAAAAGTAAAAATTATATAAAAAAATTTATCCCGGCATGAATCTTCTCCCGGGTGTTTCCTTCACTGAGTGTTTTCCACATAATCAAAAACGAGCAGACTTCATTTTTCGCATAGATCTGCCTTTACTCCACAATAATAGCAGCGTACCCGACAACAGCATTCATATCTCCTGAAACATCCCCGCTATTTGCGTATTTAAGCAGAGTTGCCCTGGACCCTCCGAGTTTTTGAGAAGCTGAAAGCATTGCTGCAATAGGCCCATATCCACATACTGAAGCATTTCTTCTATAGAGACGATCATACATGTCCGGGACATTGAAATTCAGGATCGCATCTATAACTTCGTTATCCGTTTCCCTTGCACGTTCAGCGGTTTCGTAGTGAGTGAAATCACTTGACGCTATGATGATCGCACGTTTTCCGCTTTCAACAACAAGGTCAGCAACAAGGTTTCCCACCTCAACTGCTGTTTCTTCATCCTGCATGCCCATGCAGATAGGAAGAATTTTAAAATCTCGTCCGAAACGGTACTGAAGGAAAGGAAGCTGGACTTCAATAGAATGCTCGTATGTGTGTCCCAGTTCATCCGCATCAACGATGCTCCCGAGAAATCCGTCGGCAAGTTCGAGGTCAACATCAATAGTCCCCAGGGGTGTTTTCCATGTTTCCCTGGATAAGGAGACCGGCGAACCGTACCCTGTATGGTTGGGACCAAAAAGGACATAGGTATCAGCTTCTGGAAGAGTTGCATAAACATGTGCAGCAACTTTCCCGGAATAGATATACCCGGCATGCGGGCAAACGGCCCCAATAACTTTTCGTTCCCTTATCTCCAGGCCTTCGAAACACTGTTTAAGTTCTTTCTCCAGATTTTCACAACGCAGGGGATAGAACTGCCCTGCAACTGCTGGCTGTCTCATTTCCAATCACCCATAATATAAGATATGGGCAATTTTTATAAACCCTTTCAGTGTGCAGGACGAATGTTTCGAAATCAGAGGGGAGTTTCGAAATCTGGCAGTTCGTAATTGAAGGGAGTATTATTGAGTCGAGATACTTCCCTTGCAACCAGCCAGTAGACGAGAGAGAGAGCTTTTCTACCCTTGTTGTTGGTTGGGATTACGAGATCCACATTTGAGGTCAGGTTGTTGGTGTCACAAAGTGCTACCACAGGCACTCCAATGCTTGATGCTTCTTTCAGGACCTGGGCATCGCCGGCCGGGTCGGTTACAATAATCACATCAGGTTCAAAGAAACCATGCATCTGCGGGTTTGTAAGAGAACCTGGGATAAACCTTCCGAGCATTGCCCTTGTGCCAAGTGCCCTTGAGAACATTCTTGCAGGGTGCTGACCATACTGCCTTGAAGATACTACAAGGATTCTGGTAGGGTCATAGTGAGAGAGCAATTTTGATGCAACTCTGATCCTTTCATCTGTTGACTGGATATCAAGTACGTATAACCCGTCAGTTCTGACTCTGTATACGAAACGCATCATATCCTGAGTTTTCTGCTGAGTTCCGATGTGAATGCCTGCCGCCAGGTATTCGTCAATGGACACCAGGGATGTGGATCCCTCTTTTGGAGAAGTTACTTCGTTCTCCGATTCCACAGGTACAGATCCGGTTTTTACTGCGGCTTCCTTTTCAGGTACAGGTTTTGCTTCAGCCACGACATCTTCTTCAGGCAAAGGCTGTGCTCCGGTTTCCTCCTTCCCTGTCTGCTCAATTTCCTCCATAAAGTCACCTCATAAAATATAGAATCAACAATAAAACGCATTCAGTATCTGAAATGTATCCCATTACGTCTTCAGCTTTTCTTACGTTTGACCGTTATAGGAATAACTCCGGTCTTCAACTCTAAAATGGCTACACCCAGGGGGTCCAGCCGCCCGTCATCTTCAACCAGGACAGGAGCCCCCATTGCTATTTGCAATGCTCTTGCACCTACAATTCGTGCACGTTCGAACCGGGTATATTTTTCCTTGACCAACAGATCACCCTGAAACTTAAAAACGCTCCGATGAATTCCGATAATCGAGAAGCATGATATATTTGATATTCAGTACATACACCTGAGAACCAGTGCCCTTGAAAAAGGGAAATGGGACCGCTGAGATTCGAACTCAGGTTACGGCGTCCCGAACGCCGAAGGATGGACCAAGCTACCCTACGGTCCCTTACTGGTACGGTGAAAGCACGTCAACAAGTTCTACATGGCTGAGGAACATTCTGCGGCAGCAGTAACGGGTGATTCCGAGATCATCCAGTACTGCAGCAGAGTCTTCGCCGTCATTGACGCGTCTTTTGTACTCATCCCAATAGTTAGAGACTACTTTTCCACATGAGAAACATCGGACTGGGATCATAACTGTCCTTACCTGTAAGATTTCTGATATTTAGCCCTTGCTCCAGGTCCACCAAAGTTTTTGGATTCTTTCTGCCTGGAATCGCTTACAAGTAAATTGCGGTCGTAGGTTGCAAAGTTGTCTCTGATGATTGTGTCATTTGTCCATTCCACAATCCCACGGGCAACTGCAGTCCTTACTGCGTTAGCTTGCCCAACGATTCCGCCACCCCGAACATCAACATTGATATCAAGCCCGGAAACAACATCGTTTCCTGCGATCATCAGAGGCTCGGAGATTTTTATCATTGCAAGCTCAGGGGTATAGAGCTCGAGCGGAATTTTGTTGATCCTGACCTTACCGGTACCTTTCATGACTGTTGCGCGAGCAGTTGCAGTCTTGTGCTTTCCAGATGAATTAATTACTTTGATCATGAGGACTCACCCATTAGAACTTTGAACCCATTTTCTGGCTCACTTCACCAAGCTCTATGTACTTGTTGGAACTCAGAAGCCTCATGTCGGCATCTGCGATGGTGCTCGTTTCAATGCCCTCAAGTTCATAGGGGACACCTACATAGACTTTTAGCTTGGACATTGCATCCTTTCCTCTTGCTCTCTTATAGGGCAGCATGCCACGAATAGTCCTCTTCAGGATGCGATCCGGACGCTTCGGGAAGTAAGGCCCGAATTCCGTTGCACCCCTTTCCCGGGTCTCCCGGTACTCTCTAAGGGTGGCTGCCCTTGAGCCAGAAATGATGGCTTTTTCGGCATTTATGATATAAACCTTTTCGTCTCCTGAAAGCAACTGTTTTGCAACCGAACTTGCAAGACGCCCCAGAATAAGCCCATTTGCATCGATAACCGTCATCTTCGTCACCTCAGCGGAAAATCCGGATACCGGACCCTTTTGGATTTGCTTCCATGATCTCTTCGAGACTCAGGCACTTGCCGCCAACTTCAGTGATTCTTTCAACTGCTGATTCGCTGAATGTTAAAGCCGCAACAGTTACAGGATGATCAAGGAGACCTGCGCCCAGGACTTTTCCGGGGATAAGCAGGACATCACCTTCATTAGTGTGCCTGTTGATCTTGCTTATATTCACAGCCGCATAGTTTCTGGACGGCGCCTCAAGACGTTTCGCAATATCCTTCCAGATGGGGGCAGAATCTACATTTGCCCCATCTTTCAGGGTAAGAATCAGGGAAACGATTCTTGGATTCGTTTTTCTTGTTAGTTTTACCAGTGATTTTTTACCCAATGTATGTTCCTCCGCAAGATCTGTATGAATCTCACTCACGCGGAAAAAATTCCCTATCGCGTTCGAACATCGCTATAGCTGCCGTAGCTATGAAGCTCGGGGCAGCAAATTAAAGATCAAGCGATTAGTCGGATTGGTATGATGTGAATAACATTTCTAGTACATAAAGATTATGCGTAATCGGAAGAGCCAAGAACAACCCTGGAAACCTTTCCAAGTATTACTTCTATGTCGCATCCGAACTTTCTTGCCACAATAAGTGCCACTATCCGGATATCCACAAGATAAGCAAGTCGGTCCTGCATGGAATTGATTTCGGAAACAAGCCGTTGTCTGTTCACTCCCGTATCCGCGGAAACGAAGTCAAGAATCTGTTCTAAGGATATTTCTTCCCTGTGGCGCCTTGCAGAAGAGTTGCCGGTTTTTCCGGGTTTCTCTTTGAGTTCGAGAAAATTTTCTGGTGGCTTAAAAGCATGGGGAAGTCGGACACTCTCAACATCAAAACAGGGTAAAAGTGCACCGTCCTTAAGGGAAAGCAGGCCTGCTTCAAGGGCGCGGCTCTTTACTTCAGAAGCAATCTTTGGGGAAAACCATTTCAGGTCAAAGGCAAGGGAAAATTCAAAGTCTTTTTCCGGGAGAGAGCCTGCAAGATTTTTCTTAAAAGGAGCAGAAACAACACGTTTAAGTTCTTCCATTCACGAACCTCGAAAAATAACTGCGCTGGGAAAGGGCAGTATAGTATAATGTAAATAAGTCCCACTGGATTCAATGTATAAATAAGTCTCACTGGATTCAATGTATAAATAAGTCCTACAGGATTCAATGTATAAATAAGTCTCACTGGATTCAATGTATAAATAAGTCCTACAGGATTCAATGTATAAATAAGTCTCACTGGATTCAATTTCACATTTGAAGAAATCCCTTGTAAAAGTAAATTTCTCCGGCACAGAGATCATATTTAAGTCTGTACCGAAGTGAAATGTTTTTCAGAATATCTGTTACTGCAATTTACTGCGAATTCAGAGAGTCACAAGCTTTGCATTGATGATCCCGGGGACCTGCCTGACCTCTTCAAGGATTGCATCAGAGACATCGGTATCCACATTAAGAACCATCATAGTCACGCCTCCGACTTTCGCCCTTCCGACCTGCATGCCTGAAATGTTGATGTTGTTTTTACCAAGAACCATACAGCATGGTCCGATAACGTTTGGCTTGTTAATGTGCTTGGCAAAGATCATACGGCCTGCGGGGAAGATGTCTACATAGTCCTCGTCAACGGAAACAATCTTAGGCTCGTCTCCAACAACAGTTCCGGTAACCAGTTTCGCCGTTTCTCCGCTGGTGAGCCTGATACTGACAGTTGAAGAATATTCTTCTGCGGATTCAGACTTGCTTTCAACTACTGCGATCTTTCTGGACTTCGCAAGAGTAGGAGCGTTGACATAATTTACCCCGGAACCAAGAGCCATTTCAAGCAGCCCTTTAAGAGCAGAGACTGTAAGGGGCCTGGTATCTTTTCCGGAGATTTCCCCATTGTATGCGATTTCTACCTTTTCGTAATTGCCGTCTACAAGCTGTCCTGCGATTTTACCCATGAGCTCTGAGAGCCTTATGTATGGAGCAAGGACTGCCATAGCTTCGGGCTTCACTGAGGGAATATTGATTGCATTCTTTGCAAGCCCACCGGTAAGGACAGAAACAACTTCTTTGGCAATATCGATTGCTACATTAACCTGAGCTTCCTGTGTGGAGGCACCGAGGTGAGGAGTTACGATTACATTGTCAAAGTTAAGGAGAGGGCTGTCAAAAGGAGGCTCTTCGACAAAAACGTCCAGTGCTGCCCCGCCGACCTTGCCGCTTTCAAGAGCTTTTGTCAGGGCTTCTTCACTGATGATTCCGCCGCGGGCGCAGTTGAGGATCCTTACTCCTTTCTTCATGAGAGCAAACTGCTCGTCATCGAGGATATTTCTGGTCTCTTTGATAAGTGGAGTGTGCACTGTGATGTAGTCAGCCTCTTTTGCGATTTCATTAACCGTAGCCAGCTTGACTCCGAGTTCGACAGCCCGCTTCTCAGAAATGAAAGGGTCATAACCCATAAGGTTCATTTCAAGCCCTGAAGCCCTCTTTGCAACCTCAGACCCGATCCTTCCAAGCCCTACAATTCCAAGGGTCTTGCCCTTTACCTCGATACCCGTGAACTTGTTGCGCTTCCATTCTCTGGATTTTAGGGAAGCGTTGGCCTGGGGGATATTCCTGGACATTGACATCATCATAGCAATTGTGTGCTCTGCTGCCGAGATCATGTTTCCTTCGGGAGCATTAGCTACAATGATTCCTTTCTTTGTGGCTGCATCCACATCGATATTATCGACTCCGACTCCCGCCCTTCCAATAATTTTCAGGTTGTCGGCAGCTTCGATGACTCTCTGAGTGACCTGAGTGCCGCTGCGTATTACAAGGGCATCGTATGCCCCGATCTTTTCCACCAGCTCATTTTCGGAAAGGCCGGTGTTGACGTCAACAGTAAAGTGCTCTTTTAGAATCTCCAAACCTTCATTGGAGAGTGAGTCGCTGACCAATACTTTCATGTTAATTTCTCCAGATAAATACGAAAAACGTGAGATGCTAAATTTTAACAAAGAATACCAATCAACTTAATCACACTTAAGCGTTATCACATGTTTTTAGAGGTAAGATTTACACATTCCCGAGGTTTATTGAAGTTTAAAACTATTATATTTGAAACGATTATATTTGAACTTATTATATTTGAAACGATTATATTTGAACTTATTAAATTTGAAACTATTATATTTGAACTTATTAAATTTGAGACTATTATATTTGAACTTATTAAATTTGAAACTATTATATTTGAACTTATTAATTTTGAAACTATTAAGTATGAGACAGTACAGTCTGAGGCAGTTAAAGTTCCACTCCGTAAGATTAACCTACAAGTCTTATAATCCCGATCTTTGGCTCGTAACACTGCCCTCCCGCAAGAAGGGAACGGACAACTTCTTCTACGAACTCTTCAGGAACACCTCTTGAAACCGCAGAATCTACAAAAGTAGCGTAATCAACTCCCCTACCTCCGCCAATTTCCTTTAGTAGTTCGAGTACGAATTCCTTCTGGTCAGCCTTGGCTCCTGCAGGACCTTCGGATTCAAAGTTAAGAGCCTTTAGCCCTTCTCTGATATATGCACTGAGCTGTCTTGCAAATTCCTGAGGGGCGCGGTCCCTTTCAAGGGCAATGGAAATCCCTTCCGCAAGCTCTTCGGAAATTCCTCTCTCAAGCAGATATTCCCTGAGGGTTTCTCCATGATATCCACTTGCAAGAGCATCCGAAAAAGCCTCGAGCCTGTCAACGGTCTGTTCTGCAGTATCCACAACCCACCTATTGCGGATCTCTTCGTCTACAACGTTTGCCTCTTCTGCCCGGATTGAGATAAAAACAGAGCCAGGTTCGGGTTCGTAAATACGGGCTTTTCCGGTAAGGGCTATGAAAGCAGGGACCTGAACCGTTGAAAAGAAAATGGAAGCATCAGGCTGGTACTGCCCTGCATATACTGTAAAAGCTCCCGTAGGGTCAACTATCCGGGCTTTCCACATTTCGTTTTGCGTACCTATGCTGTCGAGTTCGGTAAGCACGCCAACTGCAAAGACACGGTTGAGAATAAGCCCCAGAGGGCTGATAAGCAGGTTAGGGGATTTCGAATCAACTATTTCGGACGAGGACCTTGCCGATTTCTCAAGCTCCCTACAGGCTTCAAATTCCTTCGCAAAAATTCTTTTTGCAATTTCTCTCTTAAGCAAGGCGTATCTCTCCCCCGGAAACCTCTAAATCCGTTTCCTCTTCATCCTTCCCGAGTCTGTGTAATAATTCAACAACTCGAACAGCGAGGTCATCTTCAGGCACCCAGGCACTTTCTGCAACAAAAGAAACCCCATACTCTCCCTTTGAAGCATTCCCGCGTACTGCAAGGTAGCGGCCGGTAAGAATCCTTCTCAGGTCTTCATAGACCGCATCTTTAGAAATATCAGAAAACATGAGCTGTTCGGCTTCCTCAAGGGACTTCCCGTAGATCGTTTCTGCAAGTTCCCTTGGAAACATGACGGACATTGCCCCTGTCCCGTCATCCAGCACAGCCTTAATCCGCATGTCCCTTACGCCTTCCACCTTGCCATGCGCCCTGCAATTTGATTTCTGAATCACGCGGCTGCACTCCGGACAGCGGGAAATTATCCCTGAACCCGGTCGGACGGATACAACATTTCCTGCTGCAACTATATCGAACATATTGTCTCTTGAGTCTATTTCTTCTATTTTTAAAGGGACAGGGTCTTTTGCTGCAGACTCGAAAGTAAAAGCAAGCTTTTCAGCTTCTTCAGGCCCAACTGATGAGACTTTAGTGCTGCTGAGGATATTGATCGAAGGCATTCCTCTGAACATGCGGACCTGGGCTCCTTCTATCCGGATTGTACTTCCTATGTCAATGCCCGGAAGTTCAACCCAGGCACTGAAAGGTAATCTTGCTGTCTCATCCGCAAGCACGCCGGAAATCACTTTAGACTGCTTGCCCCTTATCAGAACTTCCCTGTGAGAAAGCTGAAGTACACAGGCTGTGGTTCCTACGGAAAAATCCACAGCGCCTATGTCAATCAATTTTTTTGCAGGGCTTTTGGAAAGTTCGGAAAGCTGAGGGAGGGGAGAATCCGGAACTATGGATACCAGAGACTGTTTTCCTATAGAAAGCCTTATTCTGTTCTGCCAGAGGCGAGTATAGGCATTCCTGATATTGATTACATCTCCGGTTGAACCTGGAAGTTCTTTCCAGGAGGAAAACATGACTGAACCCGTTTCATCTGCAAGAACCCCGGTATATAGTCTGGAAGGCCCCTCCTGAGCTCCTTCCTGAGGGTGGATTGCCTTTTCCCCTATATCCAGGATTCTGCCTGTTATTCCAAAATTTTTCAGAGAGGTTGAAAGGTCTTTTACCTTCAGGACTTTCCTTGTTCCCCCAAACTTTCGGAGGATACTTTCCTTTGCAACCTCCGGAGGTACGCGAAAAGCAAGAAGTTTATCGAATTCTGCCCGGATGCCACTCTTTTCAATGTCTCCAAGCGCCCTGGTTAGCTCTTCAAGTTGGGGCGCAATTTTTTTGTCCATTTTAAGCCTCCATTCGAGACAATAATAAAACAATTCAGATATAAGGATTTTAGGTTTTGCTTTATGGCCGCAGTCATTTACAACTGCAGGCATTTACAGGTAGTCAGGTTTCAGGACTTTATACTTTTGGATTTCACTTTCATAATCTTTTAGATCCTACTTTTCAAGAACAATTGTTTAGAACTTGTGGTTCCAAAGATATATCTTTTCAGGACAAAATTGTTTTCTTAACAAAACATTGAAAGAATCAGCTCTGAAAAATAAACAAGATTCATTCCGGAAAAACAGATAAAATTCGAAAAAAAGAAAATTAACGGTTTTTAATGCGATAAAAACGAATGAAAAAACCATAAAGAAATGGAAGAGTAAATGAGGAACTAAAGATGGAAAGAGTAAAAGAAAAGAATTTACAGGTATTTATTATAGTAGCGGTTGCGTTTATTCTGGCAGTCATATGCACATGTTCTTTCGCTTCCGCAGCAAATTTAAGGGTAGACCCTGCAGCAGAAGGGGGCTATACCACAATACAGGCTGCAGTAGACGCCGCAAAAGAAGGAGATACTATTTTTGTAAACCAGGGAACTTATGTTGAAAACCTTATAATCGACAGGCAGGTGAGGATCTGGTCGGACTCGAGAAACCCTGAGAATACGATTGTGAAGGCAGCTGACCCTACAGAAAGTGCCGTGGAGATAACTGCGGACAGGGCAACTTTCAGTGGGTTTGGGGTAGAGGATTCGGATAAAGCAGGGATTTTGCTGACAGGAGTCAATAACTGCTATATCAACAATAACAGAGCCAGAAACTCAGAATACGGGATTCTGCTGCAGGATGCAGGAACCAACAACATAAACGGCAACATCCTAACCCTGAACGAAATCGGGATCAGGCTCGAAGGTTCAAACTCAAATACGATTCAGGACAACCTCGTTGCTTACAACTATGGTTTCGGAATCTCCCTTGAAGAGAGCAGCAAGAACATTATTTATAATAACTACTTCAAAAATGCCGAAAATGTCGAAGAAAACACCGTAAACGCAGACAATGCCTGGCAGAGCACTCTCTCAACCAAAAGTAACCTTGTCAGGGGTCCGTATATTGGCGGAAATTTCTGGGCAAACCCTGAAGGCACGGGTTACAGTGAAACCTGCGTGGATGGAAACAGTAACGGAATTTGTGATTCCGCATACGAGGTCACTGGTGGTGGGTCCGATAAATCTCCTCTTTTCCCGAAAGTTCCAGGTGCTGTCACAACCCTTGAAAACAAACTGGATGCTGGAGCTTATGATCAGGGCCTGGCAGACAGAGAAGGCACAGGAAATGAGACTGAATCCCCTCTGGAGGGAGTAACGGAGGAAGAAACCGAAGGAACAACAGAACCTGCAGGTGAAGGAGAGGAAACTTCCGAAACCGGGGCTCCAGAAGAAAACGGAGCTCCCGGACCAGGCCTTGCATTTACGTTTCTGGCGGCAGGAGCAGCTTATATCCTAAAGCGGAAAAGATAAAAGTAATCTAAAATAGAAAAAAGGAGAGGAAGCAGAAGGGACAGTTTTCTTCCCTTCTTTTTTCCTTGATTATTGCGGGTAAAACTTACCCTTAATTATTTGTGGGCAAAACTTACCCTTAATTATTTGTGGGTAAAATAAGCCACAACTTTTTCTTTGCTTACGGTATCAATTCTGCAGAAGCCGAAACGTTCGAACTGGACTATTTTATCAAGTTCGGTTGCAATCCCGTGTTCTCCGATTCCTTCGATATCTCCTTCTGGGCCGCGCACTTTCACAGGGATTCCGTCAACAGGAGCCCAGTGGATTATTTTTGCTTTTGCTTTTTTAAGGGTTTCAAGAGAAACATCAGAGCGTTTTGCCTGCAGCGGGGAAAGGGAAGTGATTTCGATATTGCAGAACTCTTTTAAGCGGATGATGGAACCTACTTCCAGCTTTTCGACATCATCTTTACAGACAAGTACCTTATTTTCTACAGCAATTTCCCTTACACCTCTTGCATGATCAGTGGGGTGGAGCGGAAGTTTAGCAACTGAAGGTTCCATGCCTGCAATTTCCAGTTCTACCGGGTCCCAGACAAAGAAGTACCTGTTTGCACTTGGATCCACGATTTTACGGTTTTCGGCGTAAAGAGACTCCATGCTTATACTTACGTCAGTCATCCCAACTCCCATTTCTATCATGAACTTTTTGAGAGCTTCAGCCCTTATCCCACGGCGACGGATTGCCCGGATTGTTGGTAGGCGGGGGTCATCCCAGCCGCTGTATTCTCCGGCTTCAATGGATTTGCGCAGGGTGCTTGTGCTGAACTTCCCAAACTCATGGATCTTTACTCGACCCCAGTGAGTTGTTTTTGGGTACGTCCATCCGAAGTATTTGTAGATGTAACCCTGCCGCTTTTCGCTGTCTATAAGGTCTTTGCCCCGGATGATGTGGGTCATGCCGAGTTCATGGTCCTCGATAGCGCCTGCAAAGTCCAGGAGAGGCCAGACAACGTACTTGGTTCCGATTTCAGGGCGGGGATGAGACATTTTTCTTATCCTGAATGCCCCCCAGTCCCTCAGAGCAGGATCCTTATGTTCGATGTCTGTCTTGATCCTCAGCACAGCCTGCTGGTCTTCATATTCCCCGGCAAGCATCTTTTCCCAGTGCATGAGGTTTTCTTCAGGGCTAGTGTTCCTGTGCGGGCAGGCTTGCTTTGCGTCCTTTAACTTTTTGAAGTCTCCCCCTTTACAGAAACAGACATAGGCTTTGCCCATCTCAATTAGCTTTTTTGCATAATCGTAATAGATAGGGAAATGGTCAGAGGCATAGACAACCTGGTCAGGTACAACTCCGAGCCATTTGAAGTCGTCCAGATACCAGGGATAGGCTTCAAGCATGGGGCGCTTTATATCAGGGTCGGTATCGTCAAAACGCAGGATAAACTTGCCTTGATAGATCTTTACGTACTCGGAATTGACTACCATGCCCCTTGAACTGCCCAGGGTCGCGGGCCCGTTGGGGTTAGGGGCAAAGCGCATTACGACTTTCCCGGTTTCTGCCCCTTCGAGGGGTTTTAAACCCTTGTCCGGCTCTTTCTTTACACTCAGGGCTTCTATGAGCTCAGGAGCAATTTCCGACAGCCGGGCTTCCCAGGCTTCGGGGTTTCCATTAGCAATTTCAGAAGCAATGGCTTCAAGTGCCGCAGAGACAGCTCCGGGATTGGCCCTTAGCTGGGGGTACTCTCCCATTACCTTGCCCATTACGGCTTTGGGCTGGGGGGCTTTCCCGTATTTCACAGCATTTTGAAGGGCATATTTTTCTATTGATTTAAGATCTTCAGGACTTAAGGTCATAGAAGTTTCTCCAAAAATAAACATGGATTAAATCTTAATTGACTGAGATGAGAATATTACTCAAGTTAAACTGAATGGATAAACCCGCAAAAGGGAGAATCCATAAGATGCGTTGAATCCGATGATTGAAGAAAAAACATGTAAATAGGATTATAAAAAGTCACCGAAGCCACGAACTTATGAGGAAAGGCTCAATAGTAACAAAGCACATTCTGAAGTCTTTCAAAGATAAAAGCCTTTATTTCGGAATTGAGGCTTCAATTTCCCGGATTCGAGACATTTTCTCATTGATTGTACATAGATCCCGCTCAAAGTCCTGCAGGAATTTAGGGACAGCATCCCCTGGCACAGCCCCCTGAGCTGAAGGCTTGATAAGATTTGCCTGCTCAAGGACTCTAAGGGAATAACGTACCTTATGGTTCTGCATCCCGGTAACTTCTGCAAGTTTAAGGATTCCTATGGGACCTTCTTCAATTACCTTTTTGAGCACAATCAGGTGGCGCTCTGTAAGGTCAAGTTCAGTTCCAATATGCTCAAGAAGCATCAGACAACCTCGTTTCTAAGTGTTCCGATTCCCTGGACCTCAACTTCCACGGTATCTCCTCTGTGCAGTTCTCCTACTCCAGGGGGTGTTCCGGTAGCGATTACATCCCCTACTTCCAGGGTCATAATCTCGCTGATGAATTCAATAAGATAAGGAATATCAAACATCAGGTTTGAGGTACTTGATGCCTGTCTGGTTTCCCCGTTTACCCTGCAGGAAATCTTCGCATCAGTAACATCAATTTCTTCTGTAGAGACTATATAAGGCCCGAATGCCGCAAAGGTATCGAAACTCTTTGCCCTTGTCCACTGCCCGTCTTTTTGCTGGAGATCACGGGCAGTCACATCATTAAAACAGGTATAGCCTGCAATCACGTCCTCGGCTTTTTCGGCGGGAATATTCTTGCAGCGCTTTCCGATTACGACTGCGAGTTCGGCTTCATAGTCCACCCGCGAACTGGATGCAGGGTAGATGATCTTATCTCCATGCCCTATAACTGCAGATGGGGGCTTTAGAAAAATAATAGGGTTTTCAGGGATTTCCATGGAAAGCTCGTCAGCATGGTCTTTATAGTTCAGGCCAACACAGACGATTTTAGAAGGGAATGAAGGGGGTAGAACACGAAGTTCCGAAAGTTCAAATGCTCCGGCAGAGATACCTCCACTGGGATACACCCGCCCATCTTCGATTTCACCATAAAAAACGACATCCCCTGACCTGAACCTTCCAATCATAGCTTTGCCTTCCTCATCCTGTTTTCACGGAGCCAGTTACCTGCTCTCTTTCATTTTTGAAAAGGATATATCGAAACTTAAATTTTAACTCTTCGCCCACTGGCATCCCGCGAGTAGTTTCCGAGTTCCGAACCAATAAGTTGAACTCCGGAAAATACAGGCCCATCCTTACAGACCCGAAGCCCGGACTTGTCTATACAGCATGCCCCGCAGACGCCGATGCCGCATTTAAAATAGCGGTGGAGGCTGAACTCTGCCTTTTCAAGGACCTGAAGCTCTTCAAAGAGCCTGAATACCGAAGCCATCATTATTTCAGGACCACAGACTGCAATTCTGTCATAGGCTGCAACATCAAGGTTTTTGAGGACATCGGTCACAAACCCTTTAACGCCTTTTGAACCGTCATCAGTTGAGATATAAATCTTTCCGAGGGCTTCGAACCGCCCTTCAAATAGCAGGTCTTCGGCACTCCGTGCCCCAAGAATGGTATGTACCTCAGCGCCTGCAGCAAAGGCTGCCTCAGCATAAGGGGATAAGGGAGCAGCACCGACCCCACCGGCTATAACAAGGACTTTTTCGCCTCTAACAGGAAGGGTAAAGCCCTTTCCGAAAGGCCCTCTGAGCCCGAAGGAGTCGCCTTCTTTTAACTCAAAGAGCTTTGAGGTCGCCTCGCCCACCTTCTGGACAGTTATGGAATTATTTCTGGAAAGGCCCATAGGAATCTCGTCCACGCCCCTGATCCAGACCATTACAAACTGGCCTGGTTCCATATCCTCAAACCTGTGGTCAAAGAAAAAAGTCCTGACCAGAGGAGTTTCTTCAGTTATCTGTGTTATTATAGCATTAAGAGGAAGCATCAGACCATCTCTGTGTTATTATAGCATTAAAAGGAAGCATCAGATCATCTCATGGGCAAGCCCTATAATTTTCTTTATATCCGAATAACCTTTCCTCGTGAGGAAGGCTTCTATTCCCGTCCCGATTTCAGAGAAGATATCCACTCTGTCATATACCGCAGACCCGATCTGGACAGCTGCAGCTCCTGCCATTAACATTTCCGCAGCGTCTTCCCAGGAAGAAACTCCTCCTACCCCAATCACCGGAATTTCCAGGGCAGTGTAGAGGTCGTAAACGCATTTGATAGCTACGGGCTTGACAGCTTTTCCGGAAAGCCCTCCTGAACGGTTTCCAAGCACCGGATATCCGGATTCAATGTCAATAGCCATTCCCTTTAAAGTATTGATTGCAACAACAGCGTCCGCACCCCCGGATTCGGCTGCAGTTCCAATGGATTTAATGTCTGCAACATTGGGAGTCAGCTTAACCCAGACAGGAACGTTAACAACATCCTTCACCGCCGCTGTAACTGCTTCTACCAGGCAGGGGTTTGAACCGACTGCGGCTCCGTATCCTTCAGCGTGAGGGCAGCTTACATTCAGTTCAAAGGCATCAGGATTTGCAGGAAGCAGTCCTTCGGCAACTTCAGCAAACTCCGAAGGAGTGCCCCCGAAAATGCTTGCAATTACCGGAACTGCAGAGTTATTTTTTGCAAACTCGAGCTCCTGCAGGAAGCCGGGATAGGAAGGGTTCGGAAGCCCCATGGCATTTAAAAACCCGCAGTCCAGCCTAACCATGCTGGGGTTGATGTGTCCGGTTTTTGGGGCGGGACCTATGGATTTGGTCACAACTGCACCCGCTCCTCCTTCACGCGCAACCCTGCAGAGGGAAGCGCCGGTTGTCCCGAGCACTCCGGCTGCAAGAATGGTCGGGTTTTTTAATTCAAGTCCGGTGAGAGTATACATTACATAACTCCATATCCTGCTCGCAGGCAGTCTCTGTATCAATAATCGTATGAACTTTCCGTACCGCATGCATCTCTGGAGATCTGAAGGAGCGCTTCTTCAGCCAGCCTCCTACCCCCCATCTCCACAAGCCTGTGCCCCAGTTCCCTGGCTTTCTCGATACCTCCAAGCATCGGGATAGACTCCTCAACCCGAACAACTTCTCTGCCGTCCAGGGAAAGGACTTCAGCCAGAACATGAATTTCTTTCTTATCAGGTTTAAGCTCGGCATAGGAACCAATAGGGGTTGTACACCCACCTTCGAGTTCGGAGATAAGGATACGTTCGAGTTCGGTAACAATCCGGCTCTCGGTATGGTCAAGTTTGGAAACCGCAGCTTCAGCCTCAGTGCCTGCCCTCGTCACCACTGCAACCGTACCCTGGTTCGGGGAAGGGCAGAAAAATTCAGGGGAAAGGATTTCTCCTTCAAGGTCCCAGCCCATACGCTCAAGCCCTGCTTTTGCTAGCAGGATACCGTCATACTGCCCTTCTTTAAGCTTCCTGAGCCTGGTGTCAATATTGCCCCGGAGCTCCTGAGTAATAAGGTCAGGCCTGTAACGCCGGATCTGGGCAGCCCTTCTCAGGGAGCTGGTGCCTATAATAGACTGTTCAGGCAGTTCGTCAAGAGTAGTCCCGTCGTACGTGAGCAGGAAATCAAATGGAGTGTCACGCTCCAGAATTGCAACAGTGGGAATCGCCTGTGGACGGATTGTGGGCATGTCCTTCATCGAGTGGACAGCAATATCGATCTCTCCTGCAAGCATGACATCGTCAAGTTCCCGGACAAAAGCCCCGACTCCTCCGGATACGGCATGCAGAGGGCGGTCAGTAAACCGGTCTCCGCTGGTTTTTATAATCTTTATACTGGTTTCAACGCCCCGCTCCTCAAGCAGGCGCGCAACATTCTTGGTCTGGGCAAGCGCAAGCTGGCTGCCCCGGGTACCTATTATCATTTGGAATCCTCAAACGTTTTAAAAGATAAAATCTTCAGAGATTTTCCATATAAGCTTCGAGGGTCTTTTCAAGGTCTTCTTTGCTGTGAGCTGCAGATATGAAGTTGGTCTCAAACTGGGATGGGGGCAGGAAAACCCCGCTTGCAAGCATCCTGTGGAAGAAAGCAAAGTAACCATCCTTGTCACATTTAAGGACTTCCTGGTAGTTATGAGGCTCTGCCCCGAAGAAGATCTTGAACATGGAAGCAATTCCGCAAACATTATAGTCAAGCCCTTCGTCCTCAACGATTTCCGAGAGCACAGTGCGCATGTAATCTCCAGTTGCATTCAGCTTTGCGTGAATATTTTCCTCTTTCAGGTAATCAAGCACAGCAATGCCCGCAGCCACCGAGCAGGGGCTTCCGCTGAAGGTCCCTGCCTGATAGACAGGCCCGGAAGGTGAGATCATTTCCATGATTTCCCGGCGGCCGCCAAAGACCCCTATTGGCAGGCCTCCACCTACGATCTTTCCGAGGGTAGTCATGTCGGGCACGACCCCGAAGTATTCCTGCGCCCCACCCATTGCGAGCCTGAATCCGGTAATTACCTCATCGAATATGAGCAGAACATCATTTTCCAGTGTGAGTTTTCTGAGTTCTTCCAGGTACCCGGGTAACGGGAGAACAGGGCCTATATTTCCCATTACAGGCTCTATAATTACTGCTGCAAGATCGTCCCGATTCTTTTCCACAAGTGCGGTCATTGTTTCAATATCGTTATAAGGAGCCTGCAGGGTATGTTTGGTGAAATCTGCAGGAATGCCGAGGGAATCAGGCTCTCCAAGAGTAGTGGCCCCTGAACCTGCCTTTACGAGCACCGCATCATGGGCGCCGTGAAACCCGCCTTCAATCTTTATAAATTTATTTTTACGTGTAAAGCCACGCGCAAGGCGGAGGGCACTCATGGTGGATTCCGTGCCTGTAGAAACAAAACGGAGCATATCAATGCTGGGATAATAGTTTGCAACCTTTTCTGCGAGGGTTACTTCAAGCTCGGTGGGAGTCCCGTAGAGCCAGCCTTTATCGAGCTGAGTTTTTATTGCCTCCTTTATTACCGGATGGGCGTGCCCGAGGATAGCAGGACCGTAGGCAAGGCAGTAGTCAATATATTCGTTTCCGTCAAGGTCCCTTATCTTCGAACCGTTCGCAGAAGCGGTATAGAAAGGATAGGGTTTGATTGCGCGCACCGGACTGCTAACCCCGCCAGGGATGAGGGTCTTTGCTTTCTCATATATCTGTCTGGACTTATCAAGTGTTACCTCAAACGTCATGTAAATCTCACCGGATGAATTTAAGTATTTGATAAAGGGTTGTAAATAGATTTAAGGGAGTAAATCAAAGGGAGTAAATTAAAGCGACTTTCGAGCTAAAAAGACCTTAAATAAAGGCCAATTTCCGGACTGAAATGAACTCCTGGCTTAAAGTTAATTTTTAAATGAGGCAGGCTTTCTTTTTCGAGTGGGCTTCCAGGACTGAGCTTCCGGATTAAGCTAATGCTCTATTCTGTGCTATGTATTTATCTTTATAACAGAGCCTTCACCTATTAAGCAGTTATTGATGGAAACAACCATTGATGATAGCATACAGACAAAAGACAGGTTTAAAAACAAAAGGTAAGAAAGGGAGACGGGAACGAAAGCCCGGACTGAAGCTCCTTAAAGACAGGAATGCCTGAAAAAGGAGCTGTTACTTCAGCATTCGGGCAGCATCCTTTGCAAAGTAAGTGATTATGAAATCCGCTCCCGCCCTCTTGATCGAAATAAGAGACTCGTAAATGGCTTTTTTCTCATCAATCCACCCGTTGGCTGCGGCTGCTTTGATCATGGAATACTCTCCACTTACGTTGTATGCAGCTGTTGGCATACCGAACTCGCTCTTGACTTGGTATATGATGTCCAGGTAGGGAAGCGCAGGCTTTACCATAAGGATGTCCGCTCCTTCTGCAATATCAAGGGTTACTTCCCGGAGAGCCTCGTCACTGTTTGCAGGGTCCATCTGGTAGGTCGAGCGGTCCCCGAAGGAATACCCGGATTCGGCAGCTTCTCTGAAAGGTCCGTAGAAACAGGAATGGTATTTTGCAGCATAGGACATAATGGGAATGTTCTCAAACCTGCTTAAGTCAAGAGCTGCACGGATTGCATCTACCATCCCGTCCATCATTCCCGATGGAGCTACCATATCGGCTCCGGCTCTTGCATGGCTAACAGCAATCTTTCCCAGGACTTCAAGGGTAGGGTCGTTAAGGACTTCTTGAGTTTCAAAATCAACTATTCCGCAGTGCCCGTGGCTTGTGAATTCGCACATACAGATATCAGTGATCACAACAAGTTTGTCTCCAAGCTCTGCTTTGATCCTCCTCACAGCTTCCTGGACAACATCCGTTTCCCCGCAGGAAGAGCTTCCTTCTGCGTCCTTGAATGCAGGCACTCCGAAAAGGATCACTGCAGGAATCCCGAGCTCTGCAATCTCTTTTGCCTCTTTTACGACCCCGGAGAGCGGGAAATTATATATTCCGGGCATGGAAGAAATCTCAACGGGGGAATCAATATTTTCGTTTACAAAAATAGGCTGGACAAGGTCGTCTACTGACAACGTGGTTTCACGTATAAGATCCCTGATTTTTCCCTTTCTTAACCTTCTTAACCTGACTTCTGGAAACATGTGATCACTCCTGAAATATTAATTGTTTTACATGTTAGTTGCTTTCTGAAATATGAACTTCTTTACCTGTAAATTGCTTCAATTTGAAAATTATTTCTGCCTGTGAATTGCTTCTGCCTTCCTGTACATTGTTTCTGTTTTTCTGTACATTTCTGCCTTAATCTTTTACAGCATATTGCTCTTTAACCCGTACCTGTTCTTTTGCGCAGACGGGTTTCACGTTTTCAAGCTTCGCCCTGTCTTTATCGAGGCAGAAGACTCTTGATACCACATCCAGAAACTCTTCGTTTCCAAGTTCGGCAGCCTGGCGGAGGACTTTGGTAGGCTCGGCAAGGATCTTGTTAACGATTGAATGGGTAAGATCGTCAAGCACCTCGGTTTCTATCTCCCCGATAGTATGATAGGCACTGAGCCGGTTGACTGCTTTTTCCCGTTCCCTTATGCGGACATCATAGACCTGCCGGTAAAGTTCGGAAATCAAACGGTCGGCTTTCTGGCGCTTGTATTGGAGATTTAAAAGCCTGATCTCTTCTTGAATAATCTCTTCAGCCTTTTTTGCTTCTTCTTTTCGCATCTTCAGGGTCTTTTCACTGATGACCCTCAGATTATCGATATTACAGAGTTCCACATTTTCGAGCTCCACGACGGATTCCTCAATATCCCTGGGGTTTGCGATATCGATAAGAAGGAGTTTTCTGTCCCTGCCTTTCACGGCTTCTTCAACGATCTCCCGTGTAAGGATATAATGGGGAGCTCCAGTGCCGCTGATCACGACATCCGCGCCCGGCAGATAGTCTCTTATATCATTAAGCTTTACCGCGTGCCCTCCGAGCTCGTAGGCGATTTCTTCAGCTTTTTTAAAGGTACGGTTTGCAATGTAAATAGCCTGAATATCCTTTTCGGCAAGAGCCTTTGCAACCAGAACCCCTATTTCCCCGGCTCCGATTACAAGCACGGATTTTCCTGTGAGCCCTCCGAAGATATCTTCAGCAAGGTCTACAGCTGCCGAACCTATGGAAACCGAACCTTTATTGATCCGGGTTTCGTTCCGGATCCTCTTACCCACCTGGATAGCTTTTTCAAAAGCCGTATCAAGGATCTTCCCAGTTGTTCCCGTTTTCTTGGAATAGGCATAGAGATCCTTTATCTGCCCCAGGATCTGGTCTTCTCCTACAATCATGGACTCGAGCCCCCCTGAAAGCCTGAGCAGGTGTTCCAGAGACTCATCGTGCCCGTAAAAGTCGATAATATGGGTGGAAGCTCCCATTTCTTTTGCAAAAGAGAAAAGTATGCTGCTGCTTTTGGGAGAAACAACGTAGATTTCAACACGGTTACAGGTTTTTAAGACAACGCATTCGTATACATACTCATGGTGGTACAGGTTATGGAGCAGCCCGTCCAGATCTCCGTGCCAGGCGGACTCCATTTCTTCAACCTTCGCTTTTTTATGGGATATAACCATACTTGAGATTTCTGTCACAGAGAGCCTCCGGATAGAATGAATACAGGAAATAAAATGATTAATATAAGGAGTTGTAAATTAAACTTTGTCCAGAAATCCTCAGCCATTTTTCACCAAAGGGTTTCTATTTAAAGGGTTATTAGAAGGTAATTAAAAGGATAATAATTAAAAGCTTTTTCATTCACAGGACGTTTTCTTTCTCAAAGTAGTCCTTTTTCTTTCAATGTTTCCTGCGCTTTTCCAGTCTGATTTTGCTTGTCTGAATCTCTGCGATTACTCGAGAGTATTGGAGATTACTCGAGATTGTCGGAGATTATTGAGTACGCAATTTCTGTTGCCTTTTCATATGATTCGGAAAAGCCGTCCCATACATTTTCACTTTCAAGGACTCTCCAGAGAAGAGCTTTCCTTTTCTTCTGTTCTTTTACATGCAGTTTTAGGTAGCTTCTGAGCTCGTCCTGAAGCCGGATCATTTCAGAATATGCAGGGGTTATTACATTTTCTATCTGTTTACGGGTATATTTTGAAACCGCGGGACTGTGCCCGAGAGTGGAAATGCCTATTACAAGGTCTTCTCTTTTGATGACCGAGGGGATTACAACATTACCTAAAGCATCCACCTGATTAATCAAAATATCGCTTTCTTCGGCAATATCAGTTATTTTCCGGTTAAGTTCGGAACTGCTGGTTGCCGGAATAACAAGAAAAGCCCCTGAGATAATTTCTCTGAGTTCGGAATCCTTGGCTTCCGTAAGGTCAAGTTTTGACAGCCTGACCTGTCCTGAAGTCTCAAGTTCATACAGCCTTTCGGAAAAGTCGAGGCTGACAACAATGGTGTCTGCGCAGTCGCAGAAAAGTTCAGCTTTGCGCTCCCCGACAGACCCGCCTCCGAAAATCACTATTTTCCTGCCTGAAAGGTCAAGCATGAGGGGGAGAAAATTATTTGTTTTCGCCATTTTCAGGGACCTCGAAATATAAGATGAATTAATAGTTCGCCCTTAAAGCCTGACTCCGGTTTTTTTGAACTCTTTTTCACTGAAGAAAAGGGTGTAGTCCTTAATCCCTGTGGCTTCTGAAATCTTCTCAGCCACTTTTTTGCAGTCTTCGGGGTTATAGGAATGGACCATTGTAAACAGGTTATACTGCCAGTCTGGATAGCGGGGGCGTTCATAACAGTGCGTAACTTCGGGAAATTCAGCCATGATATTCCCTACCTTTTCGATCTGCTCATCAGGAACATTCCAGACGCACATTGCATTGGCTTTTATGCCTATAGCTCTGTGCCCGATTGAAGCCGCAAAGCGACGGATCTTTCCAGCTTTCTGGAGGTTTTTAAGCCTGTCAACAACCTCCTGTTCACTGATTCCAAGTTCAGAAGCAAACCCTTTGAAAGGAGAATGAGTGATTGGAATTCCGTCCTGCACGAGTTTTAGCAGTTTTACATCCGTTTTATCCATAATTTCACCTGATATCAAACTTTACCTGAATCTTAAACAGGTGCTTTGTAGGGAGATCAAGAAGAGGACAGCCTGTTTTCTCCCGAATTTCGCTGAGAATCCTCTCAAGCCTGTCTTTATTTGAAGCAGAAAGTGTAAACCAGAGATTATATTGTGCAGCACTTCTGAGATAATTATGGGAAACTTCTGGATACTCGTTAATTAAAATAGCAATTTCCTCTACGCGGGAATCAGGCACTTTCAGGGCTACAAGAGTGCTTACACCCCCCATATTTCTCATACTGAGGACAGGGCCTACCCTTCTTACTGCCCCTTTCCTGTTGAGTTCACGCAGCCTTTCAATTACCTCAATTTCCGGAATCCCGAGAATCTCCCCTAACCTGGCAAAAGGTTCGACTTCGAGAGGGACTTCCTGCTGGATAAGGTTGAGGATTCTTTTGTCGGTTTCATCAAGTCTTATTACCGGAACTTCCCCGTCATAAGGATCCATGTCACAGGAAAAATCGACGGCCTCTTTCCGGAGCTGATCTTTTAAATTATCAATGCCAATCATCTCGATCACGATCACTTTTTTCCGGGCCTGTAGATACAGTAAGGCTCTTCTTCGAGATAGTCGCCTGTGGCAGCATAGGCTCTTGCCCTGCAGCCTCCGCAGACTTTTTTATATTCACATATCCCGCACTTTCCTTTAAGTTCTTCGGGATCTCTCAGTTTCCTGAAAACCTCGGAGTTTTCCCAGACGTCTTTGAAAGTCTGTTTCCTTATATTTCCGGCAAGTATAGGAAGGTAACCACAAGGATAGACTTCTCCAATGCTTGACACAAAGCAGAAGCCCGTCCCTCCGAGGCAGCCCTTTGTCATGGCTTCGTAGCCGTGGGTCTTGACGGAGATCTCGATGCCTTCTTTTTTTGCCCGCTGGCGCATTATCCTGAAATAGTGGGGAGCACAGGTTGCTTTCAACTGGATTTTCGATTCTTTTTGCATGTCATAGAACCAGTTCAGGACACGTTCATAGTCTGCTGGAGAAACTTCATCAGACTCTTCTCCCCTGCCTGTTGGCACAAGGAAAAAGACGTGGTACGCAACTGCTCCCAGCTCTTTTGCAAGCTCAAAGGTCTTCGGGACCTCCTCAAGGTTGCGTTTTGAAATCGTTGTGTTGATCTGGAAAGGAAAATCTGCTTTCCTGAGAACTTCGATGCCCGCAAGAGTCCTATCAAAAGCTCCTGGCACACCCCGAAACTCATCATGGGTCTTTGCAATCGCTCCGTCAAGGCTAATGCTTAGCCTCTGAACTCCTGCAGCTTTTAGTTTTTCCACGATTTCAGTGGTCAAGAGGGTGCCGTTTGTTGCGAGCACTACTCTGAGCCCTGCATCCGTCCCGTAACGTGCGATTTCGAAGACATCCGCTCTGGTAAGAGGTTCGCCTCCGCTCACGATGAGGATTGGCTTTCCAAGCTCTACAACCTCATCAATGAAATGTTTAGCTTCTTCGGTTGTAAGCTCACCTTCAGGAACCGAGGAAGTGGAAGATCCCCTGCAGTGCACGCAGTTAAGATTGCAGCCCGCAGTAAGTTCCCATGCGATAAGTCTTGGTGGATTTGTCATGGCAATCATGAATTAATGGTTTCTTTTTTAATTGAATTCAGAGATTTTAATGGAAGTCAGAGAGAAATAAGATTTACAAATTAACGATAACCGAAAGTGGCGTCATATTTTAAAGATAGAATATAGGTCAGAACCCATTTTACTTAAAGTTAGTATAATTGAAACTTGTGAGGTCATATTAATAAAGTAATATTAATATTCTGCCATTTCAAACAAGAACCTGTGAAAAGAGAGCAGAAAGTCAGGTATTTATCTGACTGGAAAGCTGAAGATTTGTGAGTTAAATAGTTAAACAGTTAAATGTCTGCCCGAACAGGGAGAAAAAAATAAAATGAGAAGTTGTTCAGGTTGATATCAGCTGCTGCCACCCTCCAAGTAGTTCCCACCTTGTTTCTTCTCCATATGGGTTCGGATAATCAAATTCTCGTTTGAACACAATTATCGTCTGAACGTCGTATTCCATGTCGTTTTCTAAATCGAGAGTAGTTTCGTACTTGAATGGTTTTCGGTATGTTAAAGTAATATCTTCTTCAGAAAGCAGCGTATAAGGTATTTCTTCGCCTTCGTCTGGATTATATTCCCTTGAGAATATCTGGATCCTTGTAGGGATAACATCAGTTTGTGAATCTTCGGCAAAACTGTAATCGTATGCTTGTTTATTCCTGTAATTAATATCCATTGATAGAGTAACCTGTGTGCGCGTTTCATTAATTTTGGAGGAATTATACCAACTAAAATTAGTAATCTCTACATTTTTCCCGGGAAGACCCGATTCAAACGGGAAGTACCAGGCAATAATTGCAATCAAAAATATTACTATTAAAATGCCTAAGCTTTTAAGGGCTTTTTTCGACAAAGGTTTTCTAATTAAGTAAAATGCAAGACCGATTCCTGTTAGAAGAATAAGGATAGTATAAATTGGCATGGAGGAAGAGGTTAGATTATCATCTCCTTTTTTATTATCTAAAAAAATATTCTCCTTGATAGTGTTATTTTTGTTTAAATTAGAGTAGAAGTAGAATATGCCGTACTCTTTATTAAAATTAAAAGTGTTGTTCGCAACAAGGTTATTGCTGGAATCTCCGATTGAAATGCCATTGGAATTGTTAGATAAAATGTTTCTAATTAAAGTATTTTTCTCAGAAGCCAGGAGATAGATGCCTGAGTTTCCATTCTCTATGAAAATGTCATCTTTTAAGTTATTTGACTCGGATATCCATAAAAGAAAGCCGGATTGTTTGTTGTTACTGGCAACGTTATCTGCTATTACATTTTCATGAGAGACAGTTAGACAAAGCCCATATTTGTTCATGAAAAATTGGTTATTAGTTAAATTATTGGCATTTGATTTCCTGAGAGCAATTCCATAGTTTTCATTATTACTGGCATTGTTATTAACTAAAGTATTTTGATTTGATAGGTTCAAGTAAAGACCACGTTTATTTTCAGTGATGAGATTGTTCTTCAAATCGTTGCCCGCCGAATTAATTAGATAGATTCCATGCAAAGTGTTTGAAAATAGAGTATTATTTTCAATACTGCAGCCGGAAGAGGCATTTAGAACAATGCCATCCTGAAAATTTGAAATAATATTGTTTTGAATAAGTGAGTTATTGACGTTGTCTAAATAGATTCCTGAGATTTGACTTTCGTTGCTGTCTTCAAGAATTATCAAGCCGGTTATTTCAACATTGTTTGATTTAACGTGAATTACTGGTATAGAAGAAATGTCAGAGTTGAGAATCACGTCTTCTGGATTGTGAGAAATAGAACTGATTTTTAGTTGTTTATCGATAGTGAGAGTTTCCGAATAGTTCCCTTTATAAATCAGTATTGAGTCATTTTCCTGTGCAAAGTTTATTGCTTCCTGTATAGAAGAGAAATTACTGCTATTTTCATTATTAATATCTACAGTAATTGTAGTAGCAGATGCGCAGTTGATTGTGAAAATAATCAGCAGTATAGTAGAGATATTTTTGAATTCCATATGATCGCCTGCTTACTTATATCAAAAAAGAGAAATGAACTAATGATAGTTCACTTTAAATTTTTCATTTCATTCTCTTATCCCAAGAAGGAATATCCATTTGAATACAGATCACTTGACCCTATGAACTCATAAACATTTTCTTCATAGTTGAAGTTAGGACTATCTGTATCGTACCAATAAAGTGTATTTGTACCAGTCCAGGTGTTTGGATCGTTTAATAGGAAGTATGGGTCTATCGTGAACTACCACTCAGCTAAAGACTGAGTGGCTTCTTGGTTCATTCCTCCCTCTTTTGAGGGCAAGTCCCCAAGCTCATCCCCGTAGTTCCTACGGTGTCATAATCCAATTAGATTTTGATCTATTAGTGCAAATTTTTTGATGTTAATTGCGGCATTTATGTCTCTATCATGTTTGGTTTTACAGTCTGGACAAGTCCATTCTCTATCTTTTAACTGTAGTTCTTTATTGTGGTATCCACACACACTACAGAGCTTAGAAGAGGGTTCAAATTGTCCTATTCTCAAAACCGTCTTCCCCAACCATTCAGCTTTATACTCTAATTTTGTTACAAAGCTACTCCATGCGGAATCGCTTATAGCCTGTGCTAAATGATGATTCTTAACCATGCCTTTAACATTCAGAGTTTCCAGAGCTACAGCTTGGTTTTCGCTAACAAGTTTAAAAGAGAGTTTGTTCTGGAAGTCATTTCTCTGATTAGCTATTTTGTCATGGAGTACAGCAAGCCTCTTTTTGACTTTTGCCCTATTTTTAGAGCCTTTCTGTTTCCTTGATACTCTTTTCTGAAGTACTTTGAGTCTTTGAAGTGAGTTTTTCAGGTATTTAGGATTTTCAACCTTTTCACCTGTAGAAATGACTGCAAAATCCTTGATACCTACATCTATACCTACTGTTGTTGATTCTGTGAAAGCTTCCTTTACTGGAAATTCTTTTCCATCTTCAACAAGGATACTGATATAGTAATGACCTTTACAAGTCCTTGATACCGTAGCTGTTTTAAGTTCCCCTTCAAACCTTCTATGAAGAACCGCTTTAATGGGTTCTATTTTAGGAAGTTTGATAGTATTATTTTCAAAGTCTACAGTGTAATGTTGAGGTACAGGAAAAGATTGTATAGGATTCTTTTTTGATTTGAACTTTGGAAATCCTGTTTTTTCTCTAAAAAATCGAGTGAAAGCAGACTCAACCTGCTTAGTCATCCCCTGTAATGATTGAGAGTTAACTTCTCCTAACCACTCATTAGAAGCCTTTAGAGTAGGAATTAATTTGTTTAAGTCAAATCTGGATATTGATTTTCCTGTCTGCTCATAAGTTTTAATTTTCTGGTCAAGTGCCCAATTATAGACAAATCTACAGCTACCTATATGCTGATTCAACTGGACAGCTTGTGTAGTTGTAGGATAGAGTCTAAATTTGAACGCTTTCATCATACAAAGGTATGATATGCTTTAACAACATATATACTTTTTGGTAAATAGGAAGTATGAAACACGGAATCATAGCAAATTTTTGTTAATGTACCATGTTATTTTTGTTTGCAAATACCGAAAAGTCATACTTGAACCAATTAGCGAAGAACTCAAACAGATTATTATTGATATTTCAAAAGAGTCTAACTTTGAAATCCTTGAAATGGAAACTGACAAAGACCATATTCATTTCTTGATTAAGAGTGAGCCGAAAGTTAGCGTTTTGTCAATTGTCAGAAAATTGAAACAAGAATCTACTAACAGGTTATGGAAAACTCAAAAAGAATATCTGAAAAAATATTATTGGGGTGAAAATACGTTATGGAGTGACGGATATTTTGCGTCTACTATCGGTAATGTTAGCAAAGATGCGGCAGAATATTACATACGAAATCAGGGTTGAAGTTGACGCTTATATCCCCTGAGCTAAAGACTCAGGGGTTTTACGCTTCTTTATATAAAGTCCTCATCGTATCCTCTGAGAACTACTGCATGGCATGCACCCCATCTGCTATTTTCTACAAGATAGAAGGGTCTTCCATTATCTATCATACTTTTAATTGTACCAGTTGTATAAAGAAATGATCCAGTTCTAACACCTTTTGTCAAATGTATTCCTTCAGAATCAAGATAAGCTTTTGCTGTAGTAGTGCTCATTGGAGCATAATTATTATACACCCAAATATCCCATATTTCTGGGTGGTTGCCTGACCAGTATTCTTCAAGCATTGCAGCAGAAGTCTCACCACAAGCTTGGCTTGCAGCATCGTAATCTTGTTGGTTCCAATATATTTCCCATTGACTTCTTTGAGGAACAGTAATGAATTCACTGCTTTTGGTTGTTACAGTTGGATTAACATTTTCATACATGCTGATAGATGATCCCAGGAGCCCCAGATCACATTCGACCCCATTATTCATAACTTTTCCAACAAGACCTCCTGCTCCATCTTTATAGAACTCACCATGTAAGTTGTATTTTCCACTTTTATCTTGAAGATCTACATATGTTGCGTACATTTCTTTTGCGCCTTCATAGCGAGTCATTGTCATGTTGCCTACTTCAGAGCAAATAGGTTTGGCTCCTTCTGGAACATCCCATCCTATGAACACTTGAGTCGCTTCACCGGATAATTGAACTTTATCATTTTCTCCGTCAAGTGTGATTATGCCTTCAAGAACAACTTTGTTGTTCGTATCTATGGTTCCTGAAAGATTTGCCGTCACTGATTTGGCATGAAAGTATCCCGATGCTTTCATTGGTTGTGCCTGTTATTCAAAGAATTTCATATGCGTTTTTTAGTAGTGTTTGCTGTGCTCAAGTCAGTGATCTTTTTGTCATCTAGAGGAATTATCAGAACCCCATCTTTTTGGTCCATTGTTAAGGTAACTTGTTTGACATCTGAGCTATCAGACAATGTTTCTGCTTGGGCACTTACCATTGGTACAAATGTCATGCCTACCAGCATCATTGCCGCAAGTAGTGCGCCAATTTCAAATTTTCTATTTGCAACCATTCTTTTACCTCGTGATTTTATTCCCGAGGCAGGATCAAGCAAGCTTTAAATATTCGCAAAGCTAACATAATCATGCCTCAGGGCATGTGAAGTTCAAATGTGCTCTGGAAAGTTTGTTTGAACTTCACATTCAAAAATCTCTCTTAATCTTCTCCTATACATTTATTATGGTGATGAATTTTTCATCAGCCTGATTAACATTAATTAAACCAATCCTCTTTTTCATCAAAAATAACGAAATTTCAGAGCTCTAACTGGCGTCAGAAATTCGATCTTACTTTTAGCAAATAATCTTGAGGTTATTTTCTTCACTAAACCATAAAATTAACAAAACGACAACAACATGCATATCCCAACAAAAGAAAAGAATATATTATGTCAAAACAATTTAATAAGAAAGTGAGGAAAAAAATCTGTAGATGCGGCGACAGGAAATGAACGATTTTGAAATTTATAAGAAGATGGATGATGACGTTCAGGCAATATACAGGTCAAGACTTTTAACAGAGATACTTCTATCATTAAACGGGGGCAGCAAAAAGCTTTCCCATCTGCGTGAGATTACCGAGAGTACATCCCAGGCAATCATTCCAAAGCTCAGGAAACTCGAAGCGGATCATCTGATAGAAACAAAAGAACATGAGTATTTCCTGACTTCAGCAGGAAAAATTGTGGCTTCAGGAATAGCTGACTCTTTTGTAACATTTTGGACAATTAATAAATTTAAACATTTCTGGTTGAGACATTATCTCGAAGGAATTCCAAATCCTCTGTTAAAAGAAATCGGATGTCTTTATGAGTCTGAAGTCCTCAAGGATCGAGGCACGAAGATCCTTAATGTCTACAACAACCAGTTAAAAATGATTAAAGAAGCAGATCATATATACGGTATATCGTCCGTAGTAACCGAAGGATATGCCGATTCTATTTCTGAAAGGGTGAAAGAAGGAGTCCCTGTCGAGCTTATAGTTCCTCTTCATGTTGCAGAAGAATTGAAGCGATCACCTTATGTAGAAAAAATAGAAGCACTGAAAAATTATGAAAACTTCAAATTAATGGTTATGGATGAAGATATAAAAGTTGGGCTCATTGTTACAGACAAACACCTTTCTCTGAGCCTGTACAAAAAAGAAGGTATTGAGTACGACATAAGCACAGGCTTGTTCATTTCTGACTCGAAGGCCATTGAATGGGGAGAGAGGCTTTTCTGGTATTGTAAAGGGAAGGCAGACTTCACAAAATTTCAGTGATGTAGAAACTTGTTAGAAAATAACTGGATAGTCACCTTCTCAAACCGTATATACCATTATCAGTATTGGATCCTCATTTTCCGAATCTATATCTATGACAGCGGTGCTCCAGCGATGTAAGGATACTGGAATGTTTTTCTCTTCAAACTCATTATCCAGTGTAATCTTGAATGTATATTTTTTCATTCCAGTAGAATATTGAAGACCGGACGGTTTTGCTTCTGAAGCCCTTTCACCAGGATAAAGCTTGTATGATTCTTTGAATATGGAACTGTTGTGTGAGTCCAATATTTCTACAGTTACTTCATGGGTCCCTGCATCATTATTTCTGATTTCAAAAAAATTAGGTAAAGCCGGACCACCCAGAAGAAATATCAATGCATAATAACCCAAAATTGCAACTATGGGTATGATCATCAAGAAGAGAAGTATTTTTCTGATATTTTGCATTTGAAATTCCTCTATAATAGAAGGAGATTAGTAAATCTCCTTCTTAGCCAGTATTCGTTTTGTGGATAATTCTTGTTACTCTGCGAATATATTCCTGTTGATTTCTCGGATACCATTGATCGGCAAATTTGGAATACGATCAATCAGCAATTTTATACCGAGATTATCCCAAAACCAATTTTGTTCCTATCCCAATAAGAATTTTAGAACCATTTCCAAGATAAGGAACTCAAATTATTTTTTGGAAGTAGATGTTTTGAGTCAAATATTGGTTTTTGGGGGTTTGCTCACCTACAACTGAAGACTCAGTTGTATATGCCATATTTACTGTACTCCAGCACGAACTGCACCATATATTTGTTCCAGCATAAGCCCATGCATAGTTCATAGATTACACAAAATGCAAGAATCAATATGAAATTCATTGGTCATCGGTTAAGGAGTTTTCTTGCCCGAAAGCTATCGATTTTGTACCATAAATCGATCTCAAACTTTGCCCTCTTTTCCTAAAATCGATACTCTGCTCCAGCCTATATTATATTAAAATTTTAGATAACTGTTGTAGAAATAGGGCAATTTATTATGGTTTCTTTCTTAACCGAAGACACATGAGATGAAATTTTGAGTTTAGCTTTCCCATGCTTCAGCAGGTTACACGGTTACTATTCCCATACTTATTGGAGAGTTGGAATCCTTCACTTCATCTATATCTATAACCACTGAATTCCAAGGATGTGGGAGTATTCTGCAGTTATCTGTGATTTCATTATCTAAACTAACTTTAAATTCATACACTCCCTCTGCCCAATACGTATATTTTCCTTTGGACCACGGCATCGACCATCGAAGCAGCAGCCATGATGATTTGGGTTGTGCTATATGCTCTTCGGGAGCCAGTTCATACGTTTCTTTGAATATAGATTCATTATACGAATCAAATACTTCAACTGTTATTTCGTGACTCTGAAGATCATTATTATATACATAAAATAGAGGTGCTGGAGGTCCAACCAATAAAAATGGGAAAACAACGAAATAGCTCAGCAAAATCAATATTAAAATTCCTAAAAAAATGAGTATTTTTCGATAGTTTTTAATATTTATACCTCCGTAAAAACTTGACATATGACTTTTTTCAAGTGAGAAATATTAAAAAGAGGGATTTACCCCTCAGTATTTAATTCCATATACCGTTCTCTACAACGCTATTGCATGAACTGCACCATATGTTTGTACCGCCATAAGCCCATGCATAGTTCATAATACACTCAGGATGTTCGTATGCGAAGTAACCTCCGTCATCAGCATCGAAATTATGGGAAACTTCATGCTGAACAATGCTATCATGCGACCAATCTACACCATCTGCAGTGTCCGCACATATAGCAAAAGGTCCATTTGTACTAATATCACATCTAAAAGCTCTGCCATTATTGTCCATGTTATGTGTCCAGCCAATCACCATATCATTCTCAGAGTCTCTTACCCAGCCAGTATCTTCTTTTAAATCATAAAGAGCAGACTGAGTGCTATCGGCCGGATTGACATCACTAGCATCCCAATAATTCCAATACCAGTAAACATTAACTCCAATGCCGAAATTTTCAAATCTATACAATGCATTGTGAGTATCCTGAGTAATAGCTTCTGTTGGCCTATGTCGTGAATCTGTTGCTACAAAAACGTATTCGTTTATGATTCCATTTATTGCATATGGGTTTACACCGACAGATAATGTGGAAAATAAAGTATCTCTTGTAAGATCCCCCATCTCTATTTGCATTTCTTTTTCTGAAGCATCGGTTTCTAAAGTCAATGTTCCACTCTCAACCAATTTATTTGCTTCTTCTTTGGGAAGAGCATAACCATTGACAACATCAATTTTAGGATTTGCCGGATCTACTCCATATTTTTGGATGTATTTTTCTCTGGCCCCATCTATTATGGCAAACATCTCTTCATGGCTTATCATCAGATCATAATCGTCTCCTTCTTTAAAACCTTCAGGAGGTTTGCCAGTCTCACTTGCTATAACTCTCAAGTTACTGTCCAAAATAGTTAATTCTAAGTAGTAAGGCAGTTCATTATTCGCAAAGTCCAAATCGTTTTCAGTTATATTGTATTTTCTATAGAGATCTTTTAGTTCGACTTCGGTATAGCTTATGCTATTCTCTGTTATAACTTTATTAGAATTTTCATCAATATGTCCACTTACTGCTGGCACAAACACCATGCCTACCAGCATCATTGCAGCAAATAGTGAGCCAATCCAAAATTTTCTGTTTGCAATCATTCTTTCACCTCGTGATTTTATTCCCGAGGCAAGAACAGACAAATCTTAAGTACTCTTAAAGCTATCATTTCCTTGCCTCAGGGCATGTGAAGTTCAAATGTGCTCTGGAAAGTTTGTTTGAACTTCACATTCAAAAATATCTCATAATATTCTCCTATACATTTATTACGGTGATGAATTTTTCATCAGCCTGATTAACATTCATTAAACCAATCATTTTTTTCATCAAAAATAACGAAATTTCAGAGCTCTAACTGGCGTCAGAAATTCGATCTTACTTTTAGCAAATAATCTTGAGGTTATTTTCTTCACTAAACCATAAAATTAACAAAACGACAACAACATGCATATCCCAACAAAAGAAAAGAATATATTATGTCAAAACAATTTAATAAGAAAATGAGGAAAAAATCTGTAGATGTGGCGACCGGAAATGAACGATTTTGAAATTTATAAGAAGATGGATGATGACGTTCAGGCAATATACAGGTCAAGACTTTTAACAGAGATGCTTCTATCATTAAACGGGGGCAGCAAAAAGCTTTCCCATCTGCGTGAGATTACCGAGAGTACATCCCAGGCAATCATTCCAAAACTAAGAAAACTCGAAGCGGATCATCTGATAGAAACAAAAGAACATGAGTATTTCCTGACTCAAACGGGAATAATTGTGGCTTCAGGAATAGCTGACTCTTTTGTAACATTTTGGACGATTAATAAGTTTAAGCATTTCTGGTTGAGACATTACCTCGAAGGAATTCCAAGTCCTCTGTTAAAAGAAATAGGATGTCTTTATGAGTCTGAAGTCCTCAAGAATCGAGGCATGAAGATCCTTAATGTCTACAATAACCAGTTAAGAATGCTTAAAGAAGCAGATCATATATACGGTATATCGTCCGTGGTAACCAAAGGATATGCTGATTCTATTTCTGAAAGAGTAAAAGAAGGAATCTCTATTGAGCTTATAGTTCCTTTTCATGTTGCAGAAGAATTGAAGCAATCACCTTACGTAGAAAAACTAGCCGCATTGAAAAGTTATAAGAATTTTAAGTTAATGCTTATGAATGAAGATATAAAAGTTGGGCTTATTGTTACAGATAAACGCCTTTCTCTGAATCTGTACAAAAAAGAAGGCGTTGAGTACGACATAAGCACAGGACTATTCAGTTCTGACTCGAAGGCCATTGAATGGGGAGAGAGGCTTTTCTGGTATTGTAAAGGGAAGGCAGACTTCACAAAATTTCAGTGATGTAGAACTTGTTAGAAAATAACTGGATAGTCACCTTCTCAAACCGTATATACCATTATCATTATTGGATCCTCGTTTTCCCAATCCATATCTATGACAGCGGTGCTCCAGCGATGTAAGGATATTGGAATGTTTTTCTCTTCAATTCCGTTATCCAGTGTAATCTTGAATGTATATTTTTTCATTCCAGTAGAATATTGAAGACCGGACGGTTTTGCTTCTGAAGCCCTTTCACCAGGATAAAGCTTGTATGATTCTTTGAACATGGAACTCTAAACAGTAGAAGTATTTTGATTTATTTCTGTAACCGTCTCAACGACTACTTCTTTTTCTTCATCAACCAGGAAATCTACTATCTTGTTTCCAGACTGAATTCTCAAAGCGGGAGCACATCCTGGGCCATCATAATTCTCAGACGTTGGATGACAGGAATAAGTCACTCCCATTATTGTCCCTCCTTCCTGAATTAACTGTCTCGCACGGTTGTCTTTGAGTGCGATTTTAGCTATATTAGAAGCATCTGTTTTGAGCCATTCTGACTCCGATTCGTCATAAGGTGGAAGTACTTCAATCACAGAGTAATTAATATCTAAATTATCTACTCCTTCGCTTACAGATGTATTAGTACTATCTGATGTCTGAGAAGAATTCTCAATCGATTCTTGGCCTATACATCCAGCGAAGCTACAGATAAGCAAAAAAATAGTCAGGAAAATAACTTTAAATTTATTATTTTTAATACAAAAAGAGTCTGCGAACAAGTTCTTTTCTTTTATATATATTCCTCCTTATTTACCTTATTCTTTAATTTTTTGATCGTGCGTTAGTAGTTGGTTGATATTTTGTCTTTGAGTATTTTGCTTTTAGTTGCATGTGTTTTCTAAGCTTACTGTGTATAGGAAATTGAGTGTACATAAAGCAGAAAATGAGGGCGGAAAGAGAATATGTGAGCACTCTGGAAAACATCAACTGATTATTGTTGGACCTCCAATTTTTTGGGAGACAAAATAAAATATAAAAGATAATGGTATAATTTATATCTGCATTATCTTTTATATTTTTATATAGCTTTAATCATGTTTTCAACTTAACTTGAGATGATGAATAAATAACAACATCTAGTCCAGTAATAGCAGAAGGTATACCAGAACCATACCTTTCATCCCAAGAAACGGTGACTGTGTTATCATCTGTATCCTTGAACAACATATTGTAGAAAGTTGTATCACTTGGCAAATCAGCATTATCATCTACATTATATGTTTCCAGCGTTGTGAACACATCGAGGTTTGTATCATCAGCATCTGTAGAATAAATATACACCAAGTTGTTGTCCGTAACATCTTCAAAGCCGATGTACCATCTGTTATGATAATCATCCCATAGCATAAGACCTTCAATCGTGTCACCAACATCGACATTAATCCTAGAGCTATGGAAAAAAACACCATTTGCACCACTCCATGATGCACCCGTCCATCGATCACTACCGGCCTGATTCCACTCTAAAACTGGTTGAATGATCCCACTTTCGCCATAAGGTTCAATAGCATTAAAAAGGAAGTCTACTACATCATCGTCTGGATTTGAAGGTTCTGAAGGAACAGTCCAGTATGCTCTAAACATTGAAAGATCATCAATATTTCTATCGACAGAGTACTCAATCCATCCATCAAAAGCTGGAATTGTTTCAGTTTTCTTATTGCCATCATTGATTATAGTAAGGATTCTTACTCCGTTATTGTGAACATTAGTAATGTTTCCTTTTGTATTAATCTCAGATCCAGATGGGATTTCAAACACATGCGTTGCTGCTTTCATTCCAGATGGTGTAGAAACATTACCAGATTCTTCATCAATTGCAAAGAAAGACTGTTTCCCCTCAGAATCAAAAACGGTAGTTTTTCCATCAGATGAATAGTGAACTATTGATCCATTTTGAATATTGTGCAATAAATTATCGTTGTTAACACTAAATTCAGAATTAATAACTTTCTTTTTGCCGGAATCATTGAATTTCAATAGCGATCGTTGAAAATCGTTTTCTTCAGCTGCACATACTGCCGGCGTAAATGCAACGCCTAATATTAGCATTGCTACAAGCAGCGTTCCAAGTTTATTTTTGTTCATTTCTTTTAACCTCTTTACTTTACTCCAGAGGCAGAATCAGGCAAACCTTAAGTACTCTTAAAGCTATCATTTCCTTGCCTCAGGGCATGTGAAGTTCAAATGTGCTCTGGAAAGTTTGTTTGAACTTCACATTCAAAAATCTCTCTTAATCTTCTCCTATACATTTATTACGGTGATGAATTTTTCATCAGCCTGATTAACATTAATTAAACCAATCCTCTTTTTCATCAAAAATAACGAAATTTCAGAGCTTTAACTGATGTCTGAAATTCGACCCATTTTTAACAAATAATCTGGAGACTCTTTTCTTCACTAATCCATAAAATTAACAAAACGACAACAACATGCATGTCCCAACAAAAGAAAAGAATATAAGATGTTAAAACAATTTAATAAGAAAGTGAGGAGAAAATCTGTAGATGCGACGACAAGAAATGAATAGCTTCGAAATTTATAAAAAGATGGATGATGACGTTCAGGCAATATATAGATCAAGACTTCTAACAGAGATACTTCTATCATTAAACGAGGGCAGCAGAAAGCTTTCCCAATTACGTGAAATTACCGGAAGCACGTCTCAGGCAATAATCCCAAAGCTCAGGAAACTCGAAGCGGATCATCTGATAGAAACAAAAGAACATGAGTATTTCCTGACATCAGCAGGAAAAATTGTGGCTTCAGGAATAGCTGACTCTTTTGTAACATTTTGGACAATTAATAAATTTAAACATTTCTGGTTAAGACATTATCTCGAAGGAATTCCAAATCCTCTGTTAAAAGAAATAGGATGTCTTCATGAGTCTGAAGTCCTCAAGAATCGAGGCACGGAAATCCTTAACGTCTACAACAACCAGTTAAAAATGATTAAAGAAGCAGATCATATATACGGCATATCATCCGTAGTAACCGAAGGATATGCCGATTCTATTTCTGAAAGGGCGAAAGAAGGAGTCCCTGTCGAGCTTATAGTTCCTCTTCACGTTGCAGAAAAATTGAAGCGATTACCTTATCTGGAAAAAATAGAAGCACTGAAAAATTATGAAAACTTCAAATTAATGGTTATGGATGAAGATATTAAAGTGGGACTTATTGTTACGGATAAACGCCTTTCTCTGAGCCTGTACAAAAAAGAAGGTATTGAGTACGACATAAGCACAGGCCTGTTCATTTCTGACTCGAAGGCCATTGAATGGGGAGAGAGGCTTTTCTGGTATTGTAAAGGGAAGGCAGACTTCACAAAAATGCAAATATAATTTGCAGAAATTCAGAATCCCTGTAATTCTAAAATATTTGTGATTGAATCTGTGATAACCCAAAAAGCAAAAAAAGAGATAAAACTCCTTTGAAAATATTAGTTCAATCACTTTTTTCAAGATTTGGTAAAATCCAATACAGCGTCTATTTTTAAAGCATACAAAAAGAGTGGGAAAGCGAGATGGGCATCGATCAAAGGGAAAATTGGCACATCGCCCCTTGTTTAGGAATGATTCAAATATAATATCAAGAGATTTTGTTGTCAAGAATAGTTATTGTGGGAAATGAAACTATAGATCAATTCCCAAACTGAAATTTATAAGTTATATTTTCATCATTCCTTAGTTAGATTTGAAAATCATTCTTCTGCTGATAGCTTTCAATAACTAACTTCCAGATCCATATGCTGAAAAACTGAGGAACCAATCCACCCGGGCTGCGGCGTTGTACGGACTTTAATGCCATTAAAACCAATGTCTCTGCCGGAGCCTCGGAAGTTCGGAAGGCTTACACTCGCCGGATTATCCGAACCTTGGTAGGAAAATACTTCCTGGATAACGATATAGCATTTGGAAGTTGAGCATTAATGGCGGGGCCAGTCTTAAAATTACTGAAAAGCTTGCAAAAAAGAAGCTTGCAAAAAAGAAGCTTACAAAAAACAGGAATAAACTACTTCAAAATAGGTTTTATGTGAGTCTGACCCCATTTTTCAATTTTTCCTTTTTTACGTCATTTCTGTAATGGACAAATTGAATTCTCCACTTTCATTGATTAGTTCAAAGATTACAGTGTTTGTAAGGTGTGGAGTTGAATAATAGATTACTGACATATTTTCAGATACAATATGGTAATGATAATCCCCGGATGCGTAGTGCAAATACCCATCTTTAAATGGGTTTGACCATTTTAGTAAAAGCTTTTTTGGTTTTTCTACACTTACAGTTTGTCCTGAATTGAGCTGATAATCTGTTTCTTCAAAATACTCTCCATTATATCCAGTAATTCTGACAGTTGCATTATGTGGGTGTTCATCATAATTCTTGATTGTATAAAGTGGTTCTATCGTCGTGAACGCCAATGGTGCTATAATAAGAAACATCATAAAGAAAAAGAAAATTAAAACTACTGCCATTATTTTATTAAATAGATTCACCTTATCACTCCTTTGTAAAGTAGCAAAATAACAATTTTTGTTGTTCTGTATATATGCGAAAATACTTATCCAGCTAGAAAATATCTCCTTTTGTAAGATGAGAACATCAGGCCAATTTTACGTTATATAAAAAGTATTCAAGCATATTGCCTAAATAGAGAATTCGGACTTACGCACTTAAGAGATAAAATCAAGTACAACAGACGTTGAAGCCAAATCCATATTTTGCACAGTTGAAGGTTTAATGCTATTGATTTCCAGTTCAACCGCGTAAGTCCTAAGAATGTTATTAGAAATTGTTCAAATGAAATAGCGGAGACACTTGTGTCGTGTCAATCGTATAATTTCGTACATATCGGTCACAATTTGTCCATAATTATTTGAAGTTAAAGATTGACAGACACTAGAGCCATTAATTTAATATTCCATACTGTACATCGTTTGCACAACCTGAGCACCAGAGGTTTACGCCACCGTATGCCCAGTTGTAGTTCATAATACATTCATAATGTTCATAGACATATGTTCCCTGGTCTAAAGCGCCAAAATTGTGCGAAATTTCGTGTTGTACGATGCTATCATGTGGCCAATCCACTCCTGCTGCTTGAACTGCGCAAACACTGTACGCCCCGTCTCTATATGCGCGTCCGTTATGGTCAAGCAGATCTACCCATCCAAGAACAATATCATTGTCACTGTCCCTTATATATGAACAATCTTGTTTTAGATCCGCAAGAACATCTGAAGAGTCATATGAAAAATATACGTCACTTGCATCCCATGTGTCGTAATGCCATACTCTGTACACATCTATTCCGAAGTTTTCGAACCTTTCACTACCATCTATTGTATCTTGGTAGTATGATTGAGTTGGTTCATGAACGCTGTCTATTGCTGGATACACATGCACATATATTTTATCATTTACTTCCTTTGGATTATCGGAAACTGACAGTAATAAGCTGTCTGTAACAGCTGATGACACAGATGAATCAGACAACTCAATGGAACCGTTCTCTACAAGTATTTTTATTTCTTCAGTTGGAATCGCTTTACCATCCACAATATCTACTTTTGGATTTGACGGATCAACACCATATTTATCAAAGAAATCTTTTTCTGCCTGTTTAACGATGGTAAGCATTTCAGATTCGCTTATTATTATGTCATAGTCTACACCTTCTTTCATATTCTCAAGTGGTTTACCATCTTCAGTAACTATAACCTTTGTATCACCATGTAGAACTGTTCCATTCAAGAAGTTAGGCAATTCTCCCCTTGCGAATTTCACATCATTTTCCGTGATGTCATACTTTTCATATAGAGCCTGGAGTTCCGATTGGGTATAATCAAAGTTGCTTTCATTTTTTGTAGTTTGGCTAGAGCTCAATTCAATGCTCGAACTCATTGCAGGTATAATTGTTGCACCAATAATTAACAATGCAACAAATAGTGTACCTATTCCAAATTTCAGATTTGCTCTCATTTATCTTTACCTCTTTTTGCTACTCCAGAGGCAAGATCAAGCAAGCTTTAAGTATTCGCAAAGCTATCATTTCCTTGCCTCAGGGCATGTGAAGCTCAAATATGCTCTGGAAGGTTTGTTTGAACTTCACATTCAAAAATCTCTCTTAATCTTCTCCTATACATTTATTACGGTGATGAATTTTTCATCAGCTTGATTAACATCCATTAAACCACTTCTCTTTTTCATCAAAAATAGTAAAGTTTCATAGCTCTAATTGACGTCAGGAATTCGATCTTACTTTCAGCAAATAATTTGGAGATTATTTCCTTCACTAAACCATAAAATTAACAAAAAAGTAGCAACATACGTGTCCCAACAAAGAAAAGAATATATTACGTCAAAACAATTTAATAAAAAAGTGAAGAAAAAAATCTGTAGATACGGCAACAAGAATGAATCATTTCGAAATTTATAAGAATATGGATGATGGCGTTCAGGCAATATACAGGTCAAGGCTTCTAACAGAGATACTTCTATCATTAAACGAGGGCAGCAGAAAGCTTTCTCAACTGCGTGAAATTACCGAAAGTACATCTCAGGCAATAATTCCAAAGCTCAGGAAACTCGAAGCAGATCATCTGATAGAAACAAAAGAACATGAGTATTTCCTGACGTCAGCAGGAAAAATTGTGGCTTCAGGAATAGCTGACTCTTTTGTAACATTTTGGACAATTAATAAGTTTAAGCATTTCTGGTTGAGACATTACCTCGAAGAAATTCCAAGTCCTCTGTTAAAAGAAATCGGATGTCTTTACGAGTCTGAAGTCTTCAGGGATAAAGGTACTAAAGTTCTTAATGTCTATAATAACCAGTTTGTCAAGGCCGGTTTACTTTTCCTCACATTAGCCGGTATAAATTTCCTCATATGCTGATATAAATTTTACTCAATTTTTTAAAAGTTTACTCTAAAATCACTGATACATATTTCCCATTTTTATTCCCTGTTTTTTCCTTTCCTTTAGCCTGTAACTCTCTCCTTTTATGTTAATCGTAGTAGAATGATGGAGTATGCGATCCAGCACAGCAGCCGCTATTACTTGATCCTGGAATATCTCTCCCCATTCTCCATATGACTTGTTTGATGTCAGGATCGTTGAACACTTTTCATAACGTCTGGAGATTAGCTGAAATAAGCAGTGAGCTCCTTCTTCGTCAAATGGGAGATATCCTATTTCATCAACTATCAGCACTTTATATTTCATCAAGTCCCTGAGTTTCTTTTCAAGTGTTCCTTCTGTATTTGCTAATTTCAACCTTTCAATAAGGTTTCCTGTATTGGTAAAGTAAACCGAAATTCCTGCTTTTACCGCTTCAATTCCAAGAGCAATTGCAAGATGCGACTTTCCAACGCCAGGAGGACCGAGCAAAACAACGTTTTCTGCATTATGAACAAATCTCAAGGTTGCAAGGTCTTCTATGACTTTTTTATCAATAGATAACTGAAACTCAAAATCGAATTCGTCAAGCGTCTTTTTCACAGGAAAAGCTGCAATCTTCATCCTTCTCTCAATTGCAGCAGCTTCTCTGCGTTTCTTTTCCTGTTCAAACAGATAATCAAGGACTTCCATTGTTGTCTTGCTGTCTCTTGCAGCAATTTCAAGGTAGTTGTCAAAGAGCTCTTCAATAGTATTCAGCTTCAGGTACCGCAGGTTACTGTGAAGTCTCTCATAGCTGAAGTTGTTCATTCAAAACCACCTTCACTGAATGTTTCATAGACATCAAGAGACCTTTTTTCAACTTCGGGATCTGAGAACTTCAACGGAATCTGTGAGCCTTTTTTGCATTTTGAGTTCTCTTTAAGAATCTCACTCAGTAGACCCTGGAAATGTTCCTTTTTCCTTGAAACTCTACAGTTACCAGGAAGGATTTCATGTTCACAGACTTTCTCATGATCAACATAAATCTCTAATTTTCCTTCAAATATTCGAAGTTCTGCAGTTCTTCCTGCAAACCTGTAAGGAACAGAATACTTATTTCCAAGGAACGAAATATAACAGTCTCTGGAGACCTTTCTGGTCTCCTTATGGACAACTTTGTAAGGAGGAACCTGATCCAGAGGGCTCAGGTTCTCCTCCTTAAAGCGTTCAAGAGGGATTTGATAGGTTGTTCCGTGGACAGTTGAATTTACCCTTTCTAACCACCTGTTAACTTGGCCGTTCAGGTCTTCGAGAGATGTAAACCTTTTTCCAAGGAAGAAATCCCTTTTGACATACCCTACCATATTTTCAATTTTGCCTTTTGTTTGAGGCCTGTAAGGCCTGCATAACCGGGGAACAAAACCAAAGCATTTAAAGAAATCCTCAAACTGTGAGTTCCATTCAGAATCTGATGATTTTAATGCTCTTTTGATAACAACCTGTTTCATGTTATCGTATAGAATCTCCTGTGTAAATCCTCCAAAGTACTCAAAAGCATTCAGATGACACTGGATAAGAGTTGGAGTGTCTATGCTCAGTGTAAATTCAACATATCTCATTCTGGAATATCCAAGAATCATGTTGAAACAAAAGAGTTTCTTTACCTTTCCATCAACCTCAACTGTTCCTAACTCTCCCCAGTCAACCTGAGCCTGGACACCTGGTTTTGTTTCATAGCGGAGTACGGCAGGGATTCCCTGCTCAGGTCGGACTTTTTGTACGAAGTCCTTGACTATGGTTTTTCCTCCATCAAAACCCATTTCTTTGATTTCCCGATAGAGGCGAGCAGCAGTATAGGGACCTTCTTTGAGTTTTTCTTGTATGTAAGGTTTGAAAGGATCAAGCTTGCTCTTTCTTCCAGAACGTTTCTGGGGTTCGGGCAAGGTTTTCAGTCGGAGATATTTCCTCACAGTTTTCCTGTCAAAGCCTGTTTGTTTGGCGATTTCACTGATGCTAAAGCCTTGTGAATACAAATCTCGTATCAATAGCCATTCCTCCGTTTTCAGCATTATTTAGGATCCTCGAGCTTTTCTCAAGGATTGGAAATTGGGGAATTTTAATCCGGCTAAAATGAGGAATTATTCACCGGCCTTGACACAGTTAAAAATGATTAAAGAAGCAGATCATATATACGGTATATCGTCCGCGGTAACCGAAGGATATGCCGATTCTATTTCTGAAAGGGTGAAAGAAGGAATCCCTATTGAGCTTATAGTTCCTCTTCATGTTGCAGGAGAGTTGAAGCTATCACCTTACGTAGAAAAACTAGCCGCACTGAAAAATTATGAAAACTTCAAATTAATGGTCATGGATGAATATAGAAAAGTTGGGCTCATTGTTACAGACAAACACCTTTCTCTGAGCCTGTACAAAAAAGAAGGTATTGAGTACGACATAAGCACAGGCTTGTTCAGTTCTGACTCGAAGGCCATTGAATGGGGAGAGAGGCTTTTCTGGTATTGTAAAGGGAAGGCAGACTTCACAAAATTTCAGTGATGTAGAACTTGTTAGAAAATAACTGGATAGTCACCTTCTCAAACCGTATATACCATTATCATTATTGGATCCTCGTTTTCCCAATCCATATCTATGACAGCGGTGCTCCAGCGATTCAGAGATACTGAAGTTGAGCTGATCCCAAAACTCAAGATCTCTTTTCTAAACCTCATGTTCTGAAAATCAATGAGTTTCTGATTATGAAAAAACTTTGGTAACTATTCAGAGTATAGTTAGCGGCGCTCCATTGAGCACCGCGAGAACTCTGAATAGTTACATAGAAATAATCACATACTTTCATGCCAAAGAGGAACAAAAGATTAGAACTCTTTCGAATTTAATTTCTTGAATAATCAAAAAGCAACATTTCTCCTGAATGTGCGTCAAACCATACTGAAGCAGGTAAGTCATCGTCCTTTGCAAAACTTGAATCCATGAATCGGATACACCATGCCAGATGAGTTTTATCTTCATCGTCCTCTTTCCAGACAAGATTCGATGAAATAATTTTTACAGTACTTGCTTTTTCTTCTCCTATAGGTGGCTCGTTACTCATGAATTCTTTGAGAATCTCAACTGCTTTTTCATCCGTAATGCTTGGTTCAGTATCAATGAGTGCTATCTCTTCCTCATTCATAGACCATCTTTTGCGATAGCTTGAAACTTCGCCTGTTTCTGCATTGATCCTGAGCTGTATTCCATCAGAAACAGAAGGTATTCCCCTGATAATTCTTGCGTAGCTAATTCTGTAGGTTCCAGGGACATCATCAGCATTAGGTCCTATGTAGTTTACATGTTCAAACTCAAGATCATTAATTTTATCTGCTGAAACCCTGGATTCGATATATTCTTCTGCTATTTCCAGAGCAGCATCTTTGCTTATATTGTCTCTGCCCTGTACATTCTTTGATCCATCGTATACAAAAAGTTGTTCTCCATTAGAGGCATCTATTCCTGAAAAGATGCTTTTTCCATTAGTTGTTTTTGAGCTTACTCGCCAGATTATCCCAAAATTTTCATCATCAATCAATTCTCCATTGATAGATTCATCGGTTACTTCCGAATTTTCTGAGATTAGCTTGTTTTTTGCATCCTCAAAACTGATATTTACGTCTGCAATTGAAGGATCAAGGTATTTTGTTTGCTTTGCATCTTCTTTCGTAAAGATTATTCCTCCATCTTCAGAAGCAAAAGCCACAAATATTGCACTTGCCAGTGCCAAAGTCAAGATTAAAATTTGACCATATTTCATAATCCTCTCTCCTTTAAGTTCTTAAACACAAGTTTGAATTTCCTATAAACCTGTTATCGGCAACATCTGTTGAATAGTCAAATTCCTCTTCTACCTCGTCTTCCGCATAGGCGGCGGCTTCATAAACAGTGACATCAGTGAAAGTAGCTGCATCAAAGAATACAGAAGAAAAGCGGGAAGAAGCTAAGGTGCGAACGCTGCCTTTAAACCCAAAATAGGTATCAAAACCGTTGTTAATAAACGCGTTTCCTAGATCTGTGTATTTTGCAGAGTAACATGCCCCTGCAAACATGAACCCTCCGTCTCTTTCGTCCATCCAATTGTTCACCCCCGTACTAGATAGACCGCTATCATCTTTGAATATTAAATAAGATGTATCAAAAACTGTTCCACCATGAGTTTCGATTAAAACAACATTCACATCAGTTGTATCATCAAGTAAATTGATACCGTTTACAAAATCTTGAGCACTCGCAGATCCGGACGTCCTATCTGCAATTAAAATTATATCAGGAATTAAAAAAAGATCATTTCTGATTTCGGTAAATCTTGCATTGATGTAATAAATTTCATACTCTATAAGATCTCCAAATTGGGTTCGTCTTCTGTCTAACATAGCATCCGGATCCGCAGAAGCTGGCGCAGCAAACAAAAGTAGCAATAAACAAATTGTATATAATTTTAAATTCGTTCTTTTTCTACTCATTTCTTATTTACCTCGTGATTTTACTCAAGAGGCAAGATCAAGCAAGCTTTAAATATCCACAAAGCTATCATTTCCTTGCCTCAGGGCATGTGAAGTTCAAATATGCTCTGGAAGGTTTGTTTGAACTTCACATTCAAAAATCTCTCTTAATCTTCTCCTATACATTTATTACGGTGATAAATTATTCATCAGTCTGATTAACATTCATTAAACAGATTCTCTTTTTCATAAAAAATAACGAAATTTCAGAGCTCTAACTGATGTCTGGAATTCGACCTTACTTTTAGCAAATGATTTGTATATTTTTTATCACTAATCCATAAAATTAACAAAAAGATAGCAACATACATGCCCCAACAAAAGAAAAGAATATATGATGTCAAAACAATTTAATAAGAAAATGAGGAAAAAATCTGTAGATGTGGCGACCGGAAATGAACGGCTTCGAAATTTATAAGAAGATGGATGATGACGTTCAGGCAATATACAGGTCAAGACTTCTAACAGAGATACTTCTATCATTAAACGAGGGCAGCAAAAAACTTTTCCAGTTGCGTGAAATTACCGAAAGCACGTCTCAGGCGCTAATTCCAAAGCTCAGGAAACTCGAAGCAGATCATCTGATAGAAACAAAAGAACATGAGTATTTCCTGACGTCAGCAGGAAAAATTGTAGCTTCAGGAATAGCTGACTCTTTTGTAACATTTTGGACAATTAATAAATTTAAACATTTCTGGTTGAGACATTACCTCGAAGGAATTCCCAGTCCTTTATTAAAAGAAATCGGATGTCTTTACGAGTCCGAAGTCCTCAAGGATAAAGGTATGAAGATCCTTAATGTCTACAACAATCAGTTAAAAATGCTTAAAGAAGCAGATCATATATAAGGTATATCGTCCGTAGTAACCGAAGTGTATGCTGATGCTATCTCTGAAAGAGTGAAAGAAGGAATCCCTATTGAGCTTATAGTTCCTCTTCATGTTGCAGAAGAATTGAAGCAATCACCTTACGTAGAAAAACTAGCCGCATTGAAAAGTTATAAGAATTTTAAGTTAATGCTTACGAATGAAGATATTAAAGTGGGACTCATTGTTACGGATAAACACTTTTCTCTGAATCTATACAAAAAAGAAGGCATTGAGTACGACATAAGCACAGGTTTGTTCAGTTCTGACTCGAAGGTCATTGAATGGGGAGAGATGCTTTTCTGGTATTGCAAAAGGAAGGCAGATTTTACAAAAATGCAAATATAATTTGCAGAAATTCAGAATCCCTGTAATTCTAAAATATTTGTGATTGAATCTGTGATAACCCAAAAAGCAAAAAAGAGATAAAACTCCTTTGAAAATATTAGTTCAACAGGCTGTCTCAAAACTATACACGATCGTACATTTGGGTAAGAAATATCGAAATGCTTATCTTCTTTAAAAATAATTATTTCTTAAAAAGTATACTTTTCAAGAAATTAATACCAGTGTTTCACCATGTTCAAAAGGTACGATCAAAAGCAGCAATTTTTACTTCCATTTAACTTGGAAGAGTTTGTTCCTGAAAATCATATTGCCAGAGTGCTAAACGACATCATAGATCTCGTTGATATTAGTGATATTGAATCCACTTATTCTGAGGAAGGTTGCCCTGTTTATCATCCTCTACTTCTTTTAAAAATCTTACTTTATGGGTACCTTATAAACATCAGAAGTTCACGCAAGATAGAGCTAATGACCCAAACTGATACTGTTTTTATGTACCTTGCAGCCATGCAAAAACCAGATTTTCATACAATTTGTCGATTCCGTTCAACTCATCTTGATTCGATTAAAGAAATCTTTTCACAGGTTGTCACTTTTTGTAAGGAAATGGATCTGATTGGTTCCAGTATTTCGATCGATGGAACAAAGGTTAAGGCAAATGCTTCTCCAAGACAAAGTAAGAGTTCGGAAGCTCTCGAAAAAGAGATTAATAAGATTCTCAGGGAAAGCATTGAGATCGATAAACAGGAAGACGAAATGTATGGTGATTCGACACCATACCAGATGCCTGAAGAACTGGTTGACAAGAGGAAAAGATTAGAAAAAATTAAAGCTGCTAAGAAAAAGCTTGACGAAGAAAAGTTAACCAAAATAAACATCACAGACAACGACGCTAGAATTATGAAGCATAAGGATGGGAGCAAAAAACCGTCCTATAATTGTCAGGTTGCTGTTGATGAAAAGGAACAAATAATCGTTGCAGCAGATGTTGTCATCGAAGAAAACGACTTGCATCAGATTGAACCAATGATAGAAAATATAAAGGAAACACTGGGATGTAAACCGACAATAGTGCTGGCAGATGCAGGTTATTTCTCGTACGATAATGTAGAATTTTTACTCAATGAACAAATTGATGCTTATATTCCCGACAACTTTTATGAAGTTGAGAAAAGAGGAAAAACCAAAAAGTTCAGGAAATCCCTCTTCACTTATGATGAGATAAAAGACTGTTATTATTGCCCTGCTGCATTTGAAATCCCATTTACAAGAATCCAAAAAAGGGATAATGAACCCGATTTACGGTATTATGTCTGCAAGTATTGTTATCTGTGTGTGCTGAAAAATGCATGTACTGAGAGTAAAAGTAGGACAATATCAAGAGATCCTAGAGAGTACTTAATGGAAGATATGAGGGTTAAACTGAATACAGAAGAAGGAACGGAACAGTATAAGAAAAGAATGTGTACTGTAGAACCTGATGAAACAGGACAGAGGATTAAGGGAATTTCTTTTGAGAGGAAAAAGAAAGACCAAAATTGAGTTTGTTATGATGTGTACTGTACACAACGTAAAGAAAATAGCAGATTTCGTGAAAAGAGAAGGTAAAAGCCTGAAGGAAATTCTAAAAATGATAACTGGGGGAGGAAATGAATGCAGGGATAAATGGGGAATTACAGTAGGAAAGGCAAATAAGCTATGTTGATCTGTGAAAATTGAACTCTTTTTGTCGAAAATGAAACAAAAGTAAAAACTGAAATGGGATATTACCCAATTGTAGAATTCAAAAAGGTTTTGATACAGCCTGATGAGAAGTATTTTTCTGATATTTTGCATTGTAACCCCTCTATTAATAGAAGGAGATTTAACAATCCTCATCATAGCCAAACATTTATTTTTGTATTCGACGAGTTGAAGTGATAATCCTACAGTTTTATTGGCACTGTGTCGATTTTGCCTAGTTTGTCTTATTATGTGATGAAGAGCCAAAATTTTACACACATCTTTTAGAATTTACTCAAGTATCATCTTTTGTATGCATATTTTAGCTCAGTAGCAACTATTCCTGCAAGTACTCCTATAATAAGTCCGATTGCGTAAGCTACTAAAGCAAAGCCCGCTTTTGCGTTTACCTGCCATACATCTATTTCGTATGACATGAGTGGAATTAGAATAAAGACAAAAACAAGCAGTAGTTTCCAGATAATCTTATTCATGCAACTCCATCCAAAAATTGTTAGGCCGAATATCTGCACGATGAGATATATTCGATCAGTATAATTCGATACGAAGTCCAAAAATTGTGTTAGATCAGAAAACTACAGTATAATAATGTGATCCAATCTTCACGGATATGTTTTGGACCCCAGGCAATGCAATTTTCGCTAAATTCGTCCAGCTTATGAACACATCAAGGCTTCCATCAGGGTTAGATTCTTCCCATTCTACGGCTATAATTACGCCATCCATTGCAATCGCAAATGCTGCCAGTACACCCGCTGCTTCAGGCTGGAAAATTGCAATAATCGCAGCAATGCCATCTATTATTACCATACTTCCGTCTCTTAATAATACATTATCCCTTGGTCCAAAATGGAAATGAATACCGCTGCTATCAGTCCAATAATACGAATCCTTACCGAATGAAACAGTTGATAATGTCCCATCAGCATTTACTTCATATACATCGAACTTCCAAACTTGTTTTCCGTCAACTTCATCCTGCCACTGTTTAACATAGAGTTTTTGCTGTGTCCCATTTTCATGCGGCACTGTCGCATAATACTCTTTTCGATCTTTCTCATCTACGACACTATTAATTTTTATGCTATCAAGCTTCTCAGATGCGTTGATGTCTGCCTGTGCGTTCACAGCCGGCACAAACGCCATACTCGCAATCAATATTGCCGCAAGTAGTGCACCAATACCAAATTTTCTGTTTGCAATCATACTTCTACCTCGTGATTTTATTCCCGAGGCAAGAACAGACAAACCTTAAGTACCCTTAAAGCTATCATTTCCTTGCCTCAGGGCATGTGAAGTTCAAATATGCTCTGGAAAGTTTGTTTGAACTTCACATTCAAAAATCTCTCTTAATCTTCTCCTATACATTTATTACGATGATGAATTTTTCATCAGCCTGATTAACATTAATTAAAACAATCCTCTTTTTCATAAAAAATAACGAAATTTCAGAGCTCTAACTGATGTCTGAAATTCGACCTTACTTTTAGCAAATAATCCGGAGATTCTTTTCTTCACTAATCCATAAAATTAACAAAACGATACCTATATACATGCCCCAACAAAAGAAAAGAATATATTACGTCAAAACAATTTAATAAGAAAGTAAGAAAAAAAATCTGTAGATGCGGCAACAGGAAATGAATCGTTTCGAAATTTATAAGAAGATGGATGATGACGTTCAGGCAATATATAGATCAAGACCTCTAACAGAGATACTTCTATCATTAAACGAGGGCAGCAAAAAGCTTTCCCAGCTGCGTGAAATTACCGAAAGCACGTCTCAGGCAATAATTCCGAAGCTCAGGAAACTCGAAGCGGACCATCTGATAGAAACAAAAGGACGCGAATATTTCCTGACATCAGCAGGAAAAATTGTGGCTTCAGGAATAGCTGACTCTTTTGTAACATTTTGGACAATTAATAAATTTAAGCATTTCTGGCTGAGACATTATCTCGAAGGAATTCCAAGTCCTCTGTTAAAAGAAATCGGATGTCTTTACGAGTCTGGGGTTCTCAAGGATAAAGGTATGAAGATTCTTAATGTTTACAATAACCAGTTAAAAATGATTAAAGAAGCGGATCATATATACGGTATATCGTCCGTAGTAACCGAAGGATATGCTGATTCTATTTCTGAAAGAGTGAAAGAAGGAGTCACTGTCGAGCTTATAGTTCCTCTTCATGTTGCAGAAGAATTGAAACGATCACCTTATCTAGAAAAAATAGAAGCACTGAAAAATTATGAAAACTTCAAATTAATGGTCATGGACGAAGATATTAAAGTTGGGCTCATTGTTACGGATAAACGCCTTTCTATGAATCTGTACAAAAAAGAAGGTGTTGAGTACGACATAAGCAAAGGTTTGTTCAGTTCTGACTCGAAGGCCGTCGAATGGGGAGAGAGGCTTTTCTGGTATTGTAAAGGGAAAACAGATTTTACAAAATTTCAGTGATGTAGAAACTTGTTAGAAAATAACTGGATAGTTACCTTCTCAAACTGTTTCTATCTTTACCGGTTTCTATCTTTACCATTGTCGTTATTGGATACCTGTTTTCCCAATCTATAACTATGATAGCTGTGCTCCAACAGTGTAAAGGTATTGAAACATTTGCTTCATCAGTTCCATTGTCCAGTGTAGTCCTGAATGTATATTCATTCATCCCGATCTGTCGGACCCATATAATTTCTCCACTTCTTTCAAGGAATACCAGTTTATTCGAGCAATTTTCTTTCGGAATAATATATACGTAAGTGTGAGTCCGGTTAACATCAACTTCCTGAAAATCACTAATTCCACATGTGTTTATAAAGTCCATTATTTCTTGATTCCCCTCCATGTTCATGTGTCTTGCACAAAAAAACCCAATACTGTCACCATATCCGGGGGGAAAGGGAGAGGGTTCAGCAAGTGCAGGCATGACTATTTCGAAAACCAGAAGGAAAGCTATGAATAGCCTCATTCTTTGTTTCATGTTTCTTAGCTCCTGAAAAATGAAAAGAGGTTAATATATCGATTCTAAAAAGTTTTTTTACTGGTTGTGCTCTGATAATAAACCACGAATAAACACAAACGTACGCAGATAGCTCGAATTCATATTTACATGTCCATCATGTTTTTGTAGAAATCGACCAATGTACCGATTTAAAAGTACTCTCAAATTTGATTCCCTTGCCCTAGGCATATCAAGTTTGAATTGACACTACAAATGTTCTTATAACCCCTATTCAAAATGTTTATTATGTTATTCAAACGTTTATTTTCACGATGGATTATCATCAGTTTGATTAACATTAACAAAACTGATTAACTTCCACCAAACTTAAAAAATAAAAGGGACTTTTGTACCCTCTTTGAATTTTACTTACTTTCTTGGATAACTTCACGCAATTCTCGTAAGGAGATATTCTGGTACTCTTCCATCACTTTCGGTCTGATCGCGTGATCGTCCACTATTTCGAACTTTCCATGTGCCCAGGAAGTCACCCTGAAGTGCTCCCCACCAAGATTTTTGGTAAAGGGGTCCTCTGTAGTCAGGAAAAGAAGAACCTTTTTACCAGGTTCGAATTCCGCTTCATCTGTAACTATAACCCTATCTTCACCTACCTTACCCCCCATTACTCTAACGGTTATTTCCTCTGAAGGTTGTGGGTTCTTAAGGTATTCTTCAACTCCTATAATGACATCTGTATAAATGCGCTCATCATAGACTATTGTCGGCCTTTTACCATCTACAGTCGTCCATTTCCCTGAAAGTATCTCTTTGACTTCCCCTATAACAATCACATCTGATTTATTTGCCAGATAGGAGTTGTTCAGCACGCGAGCATCCCATTGTCCTTCAGAATAAATTGTGACCGGATCCGCAGCCTTTCCATCCATGAAGGTTAGTGCACCTCCCACCACGAAGAATAGGAACAGTATGCCAACTAGTGTATTTTTTGTGTTCATCTTACCACACCCTTAATAGATATAGTTAATCCCATCAATATCGTCCTGTGACAATGACCTCACCGACCCATCATAAATCCAAAGCATAACTGTACCATCAAGATATGTATCTCCCAACGATAGCCAATGACCAAACTCGTGCAATGCAGTAGTTTGGATATCGTAAGGTGGGTACGACGAGCTAGAAGAAGTGGTCCAGCTTAGCGCACTATTAATATCTGTAACAGCCCATTGAATGGAAGATTCGTAAGGTGCTATAGATGCGGTTGCACACGGTCCGTCACTTCCAAGGTTTGTCCAATCAACTTTAGAAGTAATTTCCCATGAATCGTAGTTGAATGAGAAAGATGATCCAGCATCACTTCATGTATCTGCCGCATCTCTTACACACTGTTTATAGTCGCTTGGAAAATCCGTACTAAATCGCCAGTCAGCTGTTCCAGAAGTCCACTTGCAATCATTGTATTCGTAAGCATTAGCAACTGGAAATAAAGCTGTTAACACGATAAGTATAACTGTTAGCCTGAAAATTTTGCCCAGTTCTTTACTTTTTTTCATTTAATCTCACCTCTATATTTTATTCCCGAGGCAGAATCAAGCAAGCCTTAAGTACTCTCAAAGCTAACATCGTCACGCCTCAGGGCATGTGAAGTTCAAATGTGCTCTGGAAAGTTTGTTTGAACTTCACATTCAAAAATCTCTCTTAATCTTCTCCTATACATTTATTACGGTGATGAATTATTCATCAGTCTGATTAATATTCATTAAACAGATTCTCTTTTTCATCAAAAATAACAAAATTTCAGAGCTCTAGCTGACGTCTGAAATTCGACCCACTTTTAACAAATAATCTGGAGATTCTTTTCGTCACTAAGCCATAAAATTAATAAAAACAATAACAACATGCATATCCCAACAAAAGAATAGAATATATTATGTCAAAACAATTTAATAAGAAAGTGAGGAAAAAAATCTGTAGATGCGGCGACAAGAAATGAATAGCTTCGAAATTTATAAGAAGATGGATGATGACGTTCAGGCAATATATAGATCAAGACTTCTAACAGAGATACTTCTATCATTAAACGAGGGCAGCAAAAAGCTTTCCCAGCTGCGTGAAATTACCGGAAGCACGTCTCAGGCAATAATCCCAAAGCTCAGGAAACTCGAAGCGGATCATCTGATTGAAACAAAAGAACATGAGTATTTCCTGACATCAGCAGGAAAAATTGTAGCTTCAGGGATAGACGACTCTTTTGTAACATTTTGGACAATTAATAAATTTAAACATTTCTGGTTGAGACATTACCTCGAAGGAATTCCCAGTCCTTTGTTAAAAGAAATCGGATGTCTTTACGAGTCCGAAGTCATCATGGATAAAGGTATGAAGATCCTTAATGTCTACAACAATCAGTTAAAAATGCTTAAAGAAGCAGATCATATATACGGTATATCGTCCGTAGTAACCGAAGGGTATGCTGATTCTATCTCTGAAAGAGTGAAAGAAGGAATCCCTATTGAGCTTATAGTTCCTTTTCATGTTGCAGGAGAATTGAAGCTATCACCTTACGTAGAAAAACTAGCCGCACTGAAAGATTATGAAAACTTCAAATTAATGGTCATGGATGAAGATATTAAAGTTGGGCTCATTGTTACAGATAAACGCCTTTCGTTCCCGGAGATTACCAGGCCGGTTATTTCTACATTATCTGATGTAACGTGGATTACTGGTTGGGAAGAGATGCTCGGATTTATAATTACATCTTCCGGGTTGAGAGAAATAGAACTGATTTTTAATTGTTTATCGATAGTAAGAGTTTCCGAATAGTTTCCTTTGTAGATCAGGATTGAATCATTTTCCTGTGCAAAGTTTATTGCTTCCTGTATAGAAGAAAAATTACTATTGCCGTTATTTGCGTCCACCGTAATTGTAATAGCAGATGCGCAGTTGATTGAAAAAATAATCAGCAATATGGTAAATAAATTTTTGAGTTCCATACTTATCAGCCTCATTGCGCAAGTAATACCCGATTCCAAAATTACCTGACAAATCAATGCTTAGCTTTCCATGAGTTCAACAGGTTATACGGTAATTATCCCTATAGACATATGTTAAGTGGAGTTGGAGACCGTTTGAGTAGAGTAAAGGAAGGTCAAAAGTTATAATGTAAATAACATGCCAAAACTATTCTGTTATTCCTAGAAATCTGAAATTTCATATAGATCCTTTCTCATTAAAAAATAAATGGAAATTACTGTAATGTATCCGCCGGCTATATTGAGAGAATAAGGGATAGTAATTCTAAATGAGAAAGTAATTATTGCTATTAAGAGCCACAGAATAAAGCCTATTAATGTGCTTTTCATACCGATGATGTCACGACTTTTTTCAATTCTACTTATATTCTTACTATACAATAAATAGTGTCCAAAAATCAAAAAAAATAAAATAAGACCTGCCCCAAGCCATTGATCTACTTGACCCCAATATTGAGCCCTGGTCATTTCGTTGCCATTTACGAATATCGTTTCTGAAAAAAATAACATTTTAATACCAGATATAAATATGAGCCAAGAATAAAATAATACAACTCCAAATAAAACTCCGACTACTTCCTGAGTTTTAGTTAGAACCGAGGTCATATTTTTCATACAATAAACCTCTCAATAATTCAATTTGAGTTTCTATGTTTGAACTCCATAAACTACTTTTAGTTAATTCTTTATAAGTTTTCTTACCAGCGTATTCAACAATCAAATTGCATGTAATAGTTATGATTATATTTTTTAATATCAACACATAAAGATAGGAATAATTGTTTTATTATTCGGCCAGAAAGATTATATGATCTTAAATACTGCCAGTACTTTTTTACAACAAAAAAGAATGTGAAGTCTGTAACCCCAACTTTTATTTTATTCGTTCTAAAATTTCTCGGATATCAGGAGAAGGATTCGGCAATATTAAGCAGCTCCCCTTTATCTAAAGAAGAAATAATAGTAATTTCGAGTTCCCCATCTTGCCAGGTCAGAGATTTCATATTTCCTTCAAATACCGAAGAAATCGTACCGGACTTGTTATTGACCAGAAAAGGCTCTCCTTCACTTTCAAAATCCTGAGTTTCAGGAAAACTCTGTTCAGAAATGCTTTCTACAATACGTATTTCGTCTTCCCCATTAGTATATACCAGAGTGAACTTTTCACGAGGGTATCCTGCAAAAATGCTGAAGCCGCTATGGAGAAAAGTGGAATAAGGAGTATCGATACCGGAAGATGCCGTTGAATAATTAAATTCATAGCCTTCCGGGAGATATTCAGGGATAAGTATTTCGAAATCAGTAAGTTGTTTTGCTTCTTCAAGCGTCATTTTTTCAGGTTCATTTTTAAAGTCTTCCGGCTTCAATACCTTTACCTGTGCCCCATCAGGAATTTTAAACTCAAATTCAGAATCCGGAATTCCCGTATTCAATTTCAGGTCCTGAATTTTCATGTCAAGATAAACATTTCCTTTGCTGTCATATAGTTCATACCCGAGAAGCATCCGGTTTTCGCTGTCGACCCATATTCTTGATTTCGATTGAAGTGATTCATTATTCTCAGAAGGTGTGAGCTCAAGCAAATATACGCGTTCCCCATCTATTTTTTCGGTCCCGAGGAGGGAAGGGGACCTCCCACTAAGGATGAAACCGTTCAAAAAACCAGCGTAAACATCAGGCTCAAAAAGTTTCAAACCATCAAACTCATCAGAAGTTTCCGCTTTGAAAACAGTCTCGGATTCGGAACTGTAAATCCATTGGAAATCTCCATCAGAGACCATAATTATTTTCGTATCATTATCCGGACCTAAAAGAATCATTTTCATTAAATCAGGCTTTTTCCAGACAACTTCATATATTTCCGGATTCTGCCCTCTTAAACTTGAATTTACATACATTGTGAAAGAATAGTCTTCAAGACTATCCATTTTCATCTGCATGTTAGATACGACTTCTTCACCGTCGGGCCGTATGTCAGATGTAATCCATTCACCACCGGATTTCCCCCCACAACCTGAAATAAAAATGGATAGGGATATCAGGAACAGCATGAGCAGAAAATGTCTTTTGGATTTAGTCTTCATATAGAGTTCTCCACAGGTTATTTAATTAACAAACGGATTTGCATTATAATGTCAGATCATGTAAGGTCATGTCAGGGGATGAGCTCAGATCCCACTACTTCAGCTTCTGCAGTCCATTCAGGCAATTCATCCACCTTTTCAATATATTTCACTGTTTTATTCGGTGTGTCAATATTTATCATGTAAAATTCTCCGCCGGTCATTTTCGAATAAGTGGATATTACAGGCCCATTCAGGGAATCAGCTTCCATGTAAAGATCTTCCAGGGAATCGGACGGTCCGATGGTTTTTAATGTACCGTTTTGCAGCTCAACAGTTACTTCGTGAATATACCAGCCGTTAATCCGGATATATACTACGGATTCCCCTGTTTCATTGAAGATTCCAACTTCATAGGTACAGTTCCCTTTTGTCAGGTTTTGAAAATCACTATCATTCACGTATATTTTTCTTAAGATTTCCGATCCGGGCTCTCTGTTAATCCCTCCGTAGTTATCAACGTCATTCATACGCAGGGGCAAATTTCCGGAGCCGTAGAGGGATAAAAGAAAAATTGCAGAGAGAAAACCAAGAATCACCAGCATAAACCATTTACTTCCGTCCAGAATTATTCCTCCCGGACCATCAATGTCTATAAATATTTTGGATCTTATTTAGAATTTTAGAGTTATAGAGCTCTGGATGTTACTGCTAGAGCTCTGGATGTTACTGCTTTTTTCCAGGCTACGCAAGCATATCCATGAAAGAAAAATGAAGGGAAAAAGATAACCTATTCAGAATAGCATCTTTTACCCCCTAAAGGAACTTATCCACTCCGGTCTTTCAGGAGGGTTATTATTCAGCATCAATCTCCATTCTTCATCAGTCAGCCTTTCCCCTGAGGGCTGCCAGAACTCATAATAACTCATTACAGGGCCTGCTCCAAGTACGATCCTGCCGTCAGGCTGTTTATAAGCTACAACCATCAGATCCAGTTTTCCGGTCCCTTCTTCCAAGACATTTCCTCCAGGACCTGTATAAACATCCGCAACCAGTGTGGACATCTGGGACTTTATATCCACATTCTCAAGCATTGGAGATATATTCTGATCAAAATTCCTGATAAACTCGTACTCTTCCTCTGTCAGCTCTTTGTTTTCAAGCTCTTTAATCGAGATATTCAACAGCCTTTCAAGAGTGTGTTCAAGAGTTGTAAAGTCTTTATCCGACTGCTCATCAAGCACTTCCATATCATTTAACCCGGCATGTGCCATTTTGGTAAGGGCAAGCATCCGGGCATAGAATTCAGGAACCGGTTCCACATATCCCTCTACAGGTTTTTCATCCTGAATTTGGAGAGTGCCCAGGAAGTAGGTCTGCTTTGCATAGAGTATAGTATCGTGCCTGAGCTCGGCCCAGGAAGCAAGGGCGGCATTAATCTGTTTATCTTCCCAAACTTCGGTCTGCATGAATGTGGGATAACCATCAGGATAGCTTACGAGGAGAGGCTTTAAGGCGTACAGTTGAGCCCAGTAGAGGTTTTTATTCCAGTCCTCTTCATCAAAAGCCCCAAATTCGTTTTCCAGAGATAAGTGACGCGTTTTGTATTCTGCATTTTCGGAAACCCCCATATTTTTAAGGTGTTCCGTGGCTCTTTCAGAACCGAGAAGATCCATGACATTCAGGGCAGGGAAACCAAGCATCTGGAAGATATAGGAATCAGGGGTATAGCGCTGACCCATGAGCCTGAAACCCTTTGTGGCATCAAGAGTTTTGTTTTCAGTTTCGGAGCCTGCCTGAATTATTTCCCCTGTTCCGCCGTAGATTTTCGGACTTTCATATATTTCCAGCTCGGTTTTCAGTTCTGCCAGGCTTTCGTTGTCGAAACTCACTCCATATCTATTATCCCCAAAGACGGTATCCAGGGCTTTTGCATATTCATAAGGCCCGAGGTCGTCGGAATAACCGACATAAAAAGCCGTCACCTCGTAAATCCTGTCCCACCAGTCCCTGAGCTCCTTATCCCTGTCAAAATGGTCAGAAATTAAAAAGGCCTGAATAGTCTGAATTTTCGCTTCCTGTTCCGGGTCTTCTGCAGAAATCATGTCAGGTTGGAGCAACATACTCATTCTGCCATGCCACATCATGGCCTTGAAGTAGTTCTGCAGTTTCTCAGAGCGAGTGTAATGTCCCCGTGGGGTGTACTGAGAGTAATCTTCCGCATATTTGAAAATAGGAGATGTTCCTCCTTCCTGCGAGTCTATAAAGTGCAGTTCAGCCTCTACATCGGTTTTTACAAATGAGGGGACTTCGACACTGTATTGTTTTGCTTCCTGAGAATCGAAGAGTATGATTTCCCCCGAATCTTCCCGTGATTGCCCTATCTGGTAAGATTCCGGTTCAAGAAGCTTCAAAGCCACTGCAAAGTATGCAACATTTCTTCTTGCAGCTTCCTTTTCTCGCCCTGAGGCACTGTCATAATCCTCTATGGAAGCATCAAGGAGAGCTTTGTCAAGTTTCCAGAGCTCGTCGAAAAATTCCTCAGATTCTGCCCTTTTTAGCGTCTCATCAAACTGGATATGATAAAGGTGAAGAAGAGAATCCGATGTGATGAAAATAGGAACATCAGCCACTTTCAGGTCTTTATATGTAGAATTTACAAGCGTATTCCCTGCCCCAGGCAGATTTTCGATAGCCGGATTTTCAATTACAACAAATCCATTTTTGTACAGTAAATCTCTGCTTTCGTTCGTCAGGGGAATTTTTTGGATGAAATCGTCATAATTTGCAATTTCTGAAGCCTTTAGAGGCAGAGAATAAGTGGGAACTTCGGCCTCGAACTGCAAGTTTTCTTTCCTGTAATATCCGGAAAAGGAGCTTTCCTTTTTAAGTTCAAGAGTATTGCTCTTGTCAGAGAAATTCTCTGCAGGAGCGGTTTTTATGGAATCATTAAATAAATCGCTCTGATCATCTGTTTGATTATCTGTCATTTCTTCCAGGCCGGTTTCTTTGACTGGTTTACTGCTGCTGTCAATGCAGCCGGAACCAGAAATAAGTGTTATCGCCAACAGGAAGATAACTATCAATGCCCTTATTTTCAAGTCAAATCCCTCATATTTTGATTTAAGAAAGCAAATTAAGGAAAAATTAAAAAAATTAAAGTTTCCCGGGAGACAGAAACAGGCAAACCCCGATGACTCTCAAAGCTAACGTAATTATGCCTTTGGGAACATGGAGTCCAGAGAATCCTGGAAAGTACATTTGAACTCCATAAACTACTTTTAATTACCTTTATATAAGTTTTCTAGCCAGACCATCAAACTGACAGGTTTCATACTCTTTTCGAGTCTGTAATTATTTCCTGATCTTGGATTGTTTGAGACTTTGCACAGAAAACTTATAAGACCATAGCTACAGCAAGTGTTTTCTACGGATAAACAAAAAAAGATCTCCACAAATCTACAGTTATCTACATCGAAATCCAAGCCAGTTTATCTGAAATCCAGATGACTACATGCCGGTTCATCTGTATTAAAGATTGAAAATTAAAGATTAAAAATAAGTAATTTGCGGCGGAGAACATTTTGATTGGAACGATTTTGGGAGAAGGAGCCGCAATTGTGCCTTATTTTCCCTTACTCCAGCAAAGTCCTGGGATTGATAAAGCCACTCCTCAGCATATGGTCGGCAAGCACAAGGGCAACCATGGCTTCGGCAACGGCACCATAGGCGGAGAAATTGTGAAATCGTGCCGCCCTTTGATAGCTATTTCGGTGTTTTCCCGGTTTGTAAGATCAACGGTTTGCTGAACTTTTCTAAAATATCGGGAGTTGGAAGGGTCCCATTTGTTGCAAGCCCTATCCTTAATCCAGCATCAGTCCCTTATCTGGCAATCTCAAAGACGTCCGGTCTCGTGAGATGCTCGCCTCCGCTCAGGATAAGGATGGGTTTTCCAAGCTCTACAATCTCATAAATGAAATGTAGATTCTTCGGTTGTAAGCTCACCTTCGGGAACCGAGGAGGTGGAAGCTCCCCTGCAGTGCACGCAGTTCAGGTTGCAGCCCGCAGTAAGTTCCCATGCGATAAGTCTTGGTGCGTTTGTCATGGTAATCAGAGATTAAGGGTTTCTTTTTTAATTGAATTCAGAGATTTTAATGGAAGTCAGAGGGAAATAAGATTTACAAATTAACGATAACCGAAAGTGGCGTCATATTTTATAGACAGAATATAAGTCAGAACCAATATTACTTAAAGTTAGTATAATTAAAACTTGAGAGGTCATATTAATAAAGTAATATTAATATTCTGCCATTTTAAACAGTGACCTGTAAAAATAAAGCCTGAAGTCAGGTATTTATCTGACTGAAGAATAAAAATTACATTTGGAGAGAAATTGATTGTCCTTCTTATACAATTGATACTTGAAACACCTGACTGATAATGTTAGGATTTACGCACTTGAGGTATAAAATCAAATGCAACATACGGTGTGATAAAAATAGTGTTTTAGACAGTTGGAGATTTAATGCCAATTATTTCTCAGTTCAACCGCGTAAGTACTAAATGTATAATATCAATCAAATGCAAATTGACCATATAAGCGGTCATACTACCGATACGCCAATAGAGATAGGATTTTCAGTATTATCTTCATACAGCATAATATCCGCCATTACCCATACCTGTAATCCGATTTGATGAGTGTTCGTAACATTGTTATCTAAATTAACCTTAAAAGTATAATTTTCCTCATTTCCTGGAGGGATGGACAATTGCAATAACAGCCATACTGGCTTTGACTGCGAGATCATAGCTTCAGGAGCCATTTCATATGTTTGTTTGAATACAGATTCATTATTGGAATCAAATATTTCAATTACAACTTCATGTTCATTGATATCGTTATTGTATATAGAAAAAAGAGGGAGGGGAGGCCCTATAAAAATATAAGGCATTGAAATAAGGCAGATTGCAATTAGCGTAACGATAGATACTACAACTAAAAGTACATCAGATTTTTTCATATCTTCCCTCACATTAGACATTAGAGATTTATGTTCTCAGTACTGAGTTTTTCAATTATCTATCCCATTGTGTACAGTATTTCCACAGGAAGTACACCAAACATCTGTACCTGCGTATGCATATGCATAATTCATTATGCAAGTAGGATGTAATGCGGAGTTTTGATCTGCTGCATCAAAATTATGGGAAACTTCATGCTGAACAATACTGTCATGCGGCCAATCCACGCCATCTGCAGTATCTGCACATATAGCGAAAGGTCCATAAGGTTGCGTATCGCACTTCCAAGCTCTACCGTTATTATCCATATTATGCGTCCAGCCAATTACCATATCATTTGCCGCGTCTCTTATCCAATTAGTGTCGTCTTTTAAATCAACAAGAGCAGACTGAGTGCTATCGTCCGGACTGACATCACTCGCATCCCAGTAATTCCAATACCAGTAAACATTAACCCCGATACCGAAATTTTCAAATCGATAAAGTCCATCGTGAGTAGCCTGAGTAATGGCTTCCGTCGGCCTGTGTCGTGAATCCGTTGCTACAAAAACGTATTCGTTTATGATTCCATTTATTGCATATGGGTTTACGCCGACAGATAATGTAGAGAGTAGAGTATTTCTTGTAAGATCCCCCATCTCTTTTTGCATTTCTGTTTCTGAAGCATCGGCTTCTAAAGTCAATATTCCACTCTCAACCAATTTATTTGCTTCTTCTTTGGGAAGAGCATAACCATTGACAACATCAATTTTAGGATTTGCCGGATCTACTCCATATTTTAGGATGTATTTTTCTCTGGCCCCATCTATTATGGCAAACATCTCTTCATGGCTTATTATCAGATCATAATCGTCTCCTTCTTTAAAACCTTCAGGAGGTTTGCCAGTCTCACTTGCTATAACTCTCAAGTTACTGTCCAAAATAGTTAATTCTAAGTAGTAAGGCAGTTCATTATTCGCAAAGTCCAAATCGTTTTCAGTTATATTGTATTTACTATAGAGATTTTTTAGTTCGGCTTCGGTATAGCTTATGCTATTCTCCGTTATAACTTTATTAGAATTTTCATCAATATGCCCACTTACTGCCGGCACAAACACCATGCTTACCAGCATCATTACAGCAAGTAATGCGCCGATCCCAAATTTTCTGTTTGCAATCATTCTTTTACCTCTTTACTTACTCCAGAGGCAGGATCAAGCAAGCCTTAAATATTCACAAAGCTAACACTAACCATGCCTCTGGGCACCATGGGGTTCAAATTTGCCGTAGGAAGTCCGTTTGAACCCCGTAAACTACTTTTAATCAGCTGCTTATAAGTTTTATGGCCATAGTCTCTAACAATCAAAATGAACGTTTAATTTATGAGTATCGTTTTCAGTAGTAAGACTTCATATGAAGAATTGTTTGATGATTAGCACAGAATGATTATATATGTCCATAGATACCGCAAGTATTTTTTTTCAAAATAAAGAGATAAGGAACCTGTGAGACTTTATACCCCTCTAAATTGAAATCCAAAATAACCAATCGAAAATCAGAACAGTAAATCCGGATATGGCAGATCGATAAAAATATGACAAATTATGCAGGTGGTGTCCATCTTAATAATCATGCTTCATAATTATACACATCAGGAATTAGATTCATCCTTTTTGTTGTATTATAATCAACAGACTCTTAAAAAGAAAAAAAATGGGTGAAAAGATAAGCTATTTAGAATAGCGTCTTTTACACCTTAAAAGACTCAACCCATTCCGGCCTTTCAGGAGGATTATTTTTCAGCATTTCCCTCCACTCTTCATCCGTCAACCTTTTTCCCGAGGGCTGCCAGAATTCATAATAACTCATTACAGGCCCTGCTCCGAGCACGATCCTGCCGTCAGGCTGTTTATACGCTACTACCATCAGGTCCAGTTTTCCGGTCCCTTCTTCCAGTACTCCGGCAGGAGAGGTGTAAACATCCGCGACCAGAGTGGACATCTGGGACTTGATATCTACGTTCTCAAGCATTGGAGCTATATTCTGGTCGAAATTCCTGATGAACTCGTACTCTTCATCCGTCAGCTCTTCGTTTTCAAGCTCTTTAATTGAGATTTCCAGCAGCCTTTCAAGGGTGTGTTCAAGAGTTGTAAAGTCTTTATCCGACTGCTCATCAAGCACTTCCATATCATTTAACCCGGTATGTGCCATTCTGGTAAGAGCAAGCATCCTGGCATAGAATTCAGGCACTGGCTCCACATATCCCTGAACAGGTATTTCTTCCAGATCATAGAACGCACCTACAAAGTAAGCCTGCTTCGCATAGAGAATAGTATCATGCCTGAGCTCGGTCCAGGAAGCAAGAGCCGCGTTCAGCTGTTTATCTTCCCAGGCTTCGGTCTGCATGAAAGTGGGATAGCCCTCTGGAGAACTTACCAGGAGGGGCTTTAAGGCATATAGTTGAGCCCAGTAAAGGTTTTTGTTCCAGTCTTCTTCATCAAAAGCTCCGAATTCATTTTCCAGAGACAAATGACGTTCTTTGTATTCTTCGTTTTCGGAAACCCCCATATTTTTAAGGTGTTCCGTGGCTCTTTCAGAACCGAGAAGATCCATGAGATTCAGGGCAGGGAAACCAAGCGTCTGGAAGATATAGGAATCAGGGGTATATCGTTGCCCCATAAACCTGAAACCCTTTGAAGCCTCAAGAGTTTTGCTTTCAGTTTCGCAGCCTGCCTGAATTATTTCACCTGTACCTCCATAGATTTTCGGACTTTCATATATTTCCAGCTCGGTTTTCAGTTCTGCCAGGCTTTCGTTGTCGAAACTCACTCCATCTATATTATCCCCAAAGACGGTATCCAGAGCTTTTGCATATTCATAAGGCCCGAGATCGTCGGAAAAACCGACATAAAGAGCTGTCACGTCGTAAATTCTATCCCATCTGTCCCGGAGGTTTTTGTCCCTATCAAAATGGTCAGAAATCAAAAGGGCCTGAATTGTCTGAATTCTGGACTCCTTTTCGGATTCTTCCGCAGCTGATTTTTCCGCAACTGATTCTTTTGCCATTGATTCTTCTGAAATGATCATGTCCGGCCGAAGGAGCATGCTCATTCTACCGTGCCACATCATGGCCTTAAAATAGTTAGTTAATTTCTCAGATGTTGTATAGTGCCCTCTTGGAATGTACTGAGAGTTATCTTCATAATACTTGAAAATAGGAGATATTCCTCCTTTTTGCGCTTCTATCAGGGCAAGTTCGGCTTCTACATCGGCTTTTACAAATGAAGGGATTTCTACACTGTATTGTTTCGCATTCTGTGGATCAAAGAGTATAGCTGTCCCTAAATATCTCTGTGATTGCTCTATCTGCTCAGGTTTCGGCTGGAGCAGGCTCAAAGCCACGGTGAAGTACGCAACATTTCTTCTTGCAGCTTCCGTTACTTCTTCAGAGGCTTTATCCTCTATCGACCTGCTATAATCCTCTATGGAGGCTTCAAGAAAAGCTTTGTCAAGTTTCCACAAATCGTCATAAAATTCCTCTTCTTCGACCCGCTTTAAGGTCTCATCAAACTGGATATGGTAAAGGTGAAGAAGAGAGTCCGACGTGATGAAAATAGGAATATCAGCCGATTTCAGGGCGCTGTAAGTCTCGTTTACTCTTACCGGCTCTGCCTCAAACAGGTTTCTAGCAGCTCTGCTTTCAATTACAACAAACCCGTTTTTGTACAGTAAGTCCCTGCTTTCGTTCTTCAGGGGAATTTTTTGGATGAAATCGTCATAATTTACAATTTCTGAAGCCTGTAGAGGTAAAGAATAAGTGGGAACTTCGGCCTCGAACTGCAAGTTTTCTTTCCTGTAATATCCGGAAAAGGAGCTTTCCTTTTCAAGTTCAAGAGTATTGCTCTTGTCAGAGAAATTCTCTGCAGGAGCGGTTTTTATGGAATAATTAAATGAATCGCTCTGATCATCTGTTTGATTATCTGTCATTTCTTCCAGGCCGGTTTCTTTGACTGGTTTACTGCTGCTGTCAATGCAGCCGGAACCAGAAATAAGTGTTATCGCCAGCAGGAAGATAACTATCAATGCACTTATTTTCAAGTCAAATCCCTCACATCTTGATTTAAGAAGGCAAATTAAGGAAAAATTAAAAAATTAAAGTTTCCCGGGAGACAGAACCAGGCAACCCCTGATGACTCTCAAAGCTAACGTAATCATGCCTTTGGGAACATGGAGTCCAGAGAATCCTGGAAAGTACATTTTAACTCCATAAACTACTTTTAATTATCTCTATATAAGTTTTCTAGCCAGATCGTCAAACTGACAGGTTTCATACTCTTTTCGAGTCTGTAATTATTTCCGGGTCTTAGATTGTTTGAGACTTTGCACAGAAAACTTATAAGACCATAGCTACAGCAAGTGTTTTCTACGGATAAACAAAAAAAGAATCTACACAACTCTACGGTTATCTACGTCGACATTCAAGCCAGTTTATCTGAATCCAGATGGCTACATGCCGATTATCTTTAATAAAAATTGAAAACGAAGTAATTTGAGGCTGTGGGGTGTTATAAATTGGAATGGATTTTGGGGGAGAGATGCCGCAATTTCACTTTGTCGTTGTACTTTCCTTTACTCCAGCAAAGTCCTGGGATTGATAAAGCCACTCCTCAGCATATGGTCGGCAAGCACGAGGGCAACCATGGCTTCGGCAACCGGCACCATGCGCGGAGGAATCGTGGGATCGTGCCGTCCTTTAATCGCTATTTCGGCATTTTCTTGAGTTATGAGGTCAACGGTTTGCTGAAGTTTACTTATGGAAGGGGTGGGCTTTACTGCTACACGGCAGACGATGTCCAGGCCCGATGAAATCCCTCCGAGGATGCCGCCTGCGTTATTGCTCGAACAGGTTATTTTTTCCCCCTCCATGCAGAAGGAATCGTTCATTTCACTTCCGCACATTCGGGCGGCCTCAAATCCTGCTCCGATTTCAAAGCCTTTGACTGCGGGGATGCTCACAAGAGCCTTTGCAAGATCTGCATCCAGCCTGTCAAATACAGGTTCTCCAAGGCCTGCAGGCACGCCTTTTACAATAAGCTCGACAATTCCGCCGACACTGTCTCCTTCCTGCCGCAGGGCTGCGACTTTTTCAAGCATTTTTTCAGCAGCTTCAAGATCGGCACAGCGCACAGGGGTTTTTTCCACGTTTTCAAGGATTTCATCAAAAGAAAGTGTTTTTGCCCTGATCCCGCCAAGTTCGAGCACATGCCCGGCAATCCGGATTCCGTAATGGGAAAGTAAGAGCTTTGCAAGAGCCCCGCCTGCAACCCTGCCTATTGTTTCGCGGGCTGAAGACCTGCCTCCCCCGCGGTGGTCTCTTATTCCATAGCGGGCCATGTATGTAAAATCGGCATGTCCGGGGCGGGGAGTGTTTTTAATAGCATCATAAGAAGAAGACCTGGCGTCAGAATTCCAGACCAGCATGGAAATGGGAGTGCCTGTGCTCATGCCTTCGAAAATTCCTGAAAGAATCTCCACCCTGTCAGCTTCGCTTCTTGGAGTGGAAACTTCACTCTGTCCAGGGCGCCGGCGGTCCAGTTCCTTCTGGATGTCAGCTTCGGAGAAAGGAAGACCCGCGGGCAACCCGTCAACCACAACACCGACAGCCCTGCCGTGGGACTCACCCCAGGTCGTGATTTGAAACATCTGCCCGAAAACGTTTCCAGCCATGCATCTTAACTGGTTTTTTTGCTATTTGATCCTTGGGGTAAAGCGGGTTCCAGGTGCACAACCACATCGGAAACGTCTTTATATTCAGCCTTCAGTGTTTTGCTTACCCTGTGGGCGATAATGTGTGCATCTTCAAGAGGCATATCAGGCTGCAAAAGCAAATGCATATCTATCCGGATATCGCCCATGCCTCCACGAGTCCGGATTTTGTGGCAGCCCAGAACCCCATCAACTCCCATAACAAGGTTGCAGATCTCATCTTCTTCAAGCCTGGACATGTCAAGCAGAACCCTTGAGCTCTCCTTCATAATCCTGAACCCGGCCCTGAAGATAAGGAAAGAGATCAGAAGAGCTATTGCAGGGTCAAGAAGGGGAAACCCTGCCTTTATCGCAACCAGGCTTACTATTACCGAGAAAGATACATAGATATCGCTTTTAGTGTGCATGGAGTCTGCAATCAGTACCTGACTCCTCAGGGCTACCCCTTTACTTTGTTCGTAGCGAGTGACCAGGTAGTTTATGCCCATTGTCCCGAGCATAATGATAAAGCTCAGGGCTGTTACCTCGGGAGCGCTCTGTACAAGAAAACGGTCCAGAGAATTCCGGAAGATCTCAAAACCGACAAACAGAAGCAAGACAGCTATAATAATCGAAGCAACTGTCTCGTATTTCTGGCGGCCATAAGGATGTTCCTTGTCAGGGGGACGGGATGCAATAAAAATACCCACAAGCCCCACAATATTGGATACCCCGTCAAAAAGGGAATGATAACCGTCCGCGGTCATGCTTAAGGTGCCGGTTAAGGTCCCATAAATGATTTTAGCAAAAGCTACGGCAAGGTTCAGGAAAAGTACAAGGACAAGAACTTGCTGGACTTTTTTGAACCTATGTATCATCAGATGGCACCCTATACGTGAACTGCAAACACAGGAATAAGGAACGACATACATTAAAAACTATACGTAGCCGGAAGATACTGTTATTGGATACTGTTATTGTATAGTAACTTATGTTTTATATTATAATATTCTACTGTCCTTAAAAAGTGCCGATCGTCCACGGTCAAACAGTTGATATTTTGGTGCTCTATTTTTCCAGTGTGGTTGAAGATTGATCCTTAATTTGATTGAAGCCGATCGGTAAGGCCTCACATGACGTCTATAATGAAATGTTGAAAGATGCAGGCTGCCCTATAGACACATTAACCAGTTAGCTATGGACCGCCAGCGTTCAAATAATAGATAAAGTAAATAATTAAAAAAGAATTCAAAAGTAGAAATGAAATTGTAGGTGAAAAAGAAAGGGCAAAAGAGGGAAATAAAAAAAGGTATTTCAGCACTCTGAGCCTATCCATAGTTTGTAGGCTTCAACTATTTCCTGTCCCTCAAGGAAGACCAGCCCGTGTTCTTCGCCGTACTCTTTTGACTTTGCTTTTGAGAGGGCTTTCCCGCTCTCATCATCCAGCATCTCACAGACAACCATTGCAGGGGTGATGCCGGCCATGCGGGCAAGTGCAACTGAAAGTTCGGTCTGGCCCATGCGCTCATCGAGGAGCCCTTCGGCAGCCCTGAGGAGAGCAACATGCCCTGGAGTTCGGAACTCGTTTCCAAAACGGACTCCATTTCCGGAAAGGGAGTTTTCCGTGATTTCCCCGATTTTCCGGATTGTAAGGGCCCTTTCAAGATCAGGGATACCTGTCCTGGTGTCTCTGTGGTTGACCCAGATGGAAAAAGAGGAATGTAAATCGTACTTAAGGTCCCCGTCTTTCTCAACAACTTCTCCGAGGGATTCGCTGGTTTTGCTGGCTTCCCGAACAAGGTCCGCCATAAAAGGCAGCTTGAGCTGGTTTGACGCCACAGGATCCACTGCCACACAAATAAGTCCTCCTGCGTCTTTCCGCATCCACCTGACATCTGTGTAAGTGGCAGCTTTTGCAGGGATCACAAGATCTGTTTCTCCTTCCCTGGAGTCCGAGTCATAGATCTGAATCATTTTTCCATCACGCAGGGCTTCCAGTGCCCTGTTGATGTTCTCATTCTTGTACTTCAGACATTCGTATACCGTGCTCTCGCTCATTCCTGTCCCTCCATACCCTGCTTTTTTACCCGTGTCACAATTCTATCTCCATCTTTCAATTTCAGGGCATCCCTGAGTTTTACCGGTGCAATAATCTCAATTAAATCCGAGGGGTAGTGCGTCCTGTCAGGGACGACCACAGCAGCTTCTATGCCCCCTACTCTGAGAGGATAACAATTCCCGCCTCCGAAGGTGCGCTCTCCATCATTGAAACCTTCTATCCGGACAGCGGGCATTTCTAGTAGCCTGTTTCGAAGAGCCGAGCTGTTTTCCGAAAGTTGCACGTTCAGAGTACCCGGGAAAGGTACAAAATGCAGTTTTTCTTCAAATTGCTTCCTGTATCCTGGGATATTTATATAGTACTGGCCTTCACCAAGGCCTTTAAGCACATTTCCTTCGAGTTCCAGAGTATCAGGTGCTGAGGAAAAGATCCTGCTGTATTCAACGTATTCGTTCTTTAGGATTTCAATCCCTTTTTCTGTCATTTTTATCAACTGGCCACCGGGAACTATCTTCCTTTCAATTAACCGTTCTTCTTCCATCTGCTTTAGCTTTCTTGCTGCGGTTTTAGAGCTGTCCCCCGTATGCTTGTGAAACTCACTCGAAGAGACCTTGATAGTTTTGTTTACTGCTCCTCTGAGAGCAAGCTTCTTCAGGTATTCAATGTCCGGCACTGTCGGCACCCTTATTGCCTTAATTTTGAGATGCATCTCAATAATGAGATGTAAGACTACGCATTTTAGTATAATAAAACTTTTGATATTAAGCAAGGATATAAAAAAAAGGAAGCAGTGCCCCCAACAAAAACATAATAAGTTTTAGAAAATAAATAATTAGAATAAAGAGAATTAGAAAACAAACCTGTTATGATACAGCATATCAATATCGAATGTCCCTCATATTCGCCTGAGGAGAAGGTCTCGCGCATAAAAGGATAACAACGTTCCATGCTAGGGGCTCAAATTCAGGAGCCATTTGCTTTTTTCACTCTTTTTATCTGTCTCTCTAATTTATTTTTATTTGGGTTTTTTGCCCTGACTTCTCCTGCAGGACACCTTCGGAAAAAAAAACATCACCGGAGAAGTTAAGTATTTAGTATTTTGAATCCATGTACTGATTAGACCATGATAAGAGAAATTGATATTGAGTGCCCCTCCTGTTCCCCGCAAGAGGAAGTCGGGCATGAGGTTCTGAAAGAAGGACAGAGCCCGCTAGTCCGCTGTATGAAGTGCGGTCAGGTGCATCCTGCGAAGATAAAAACCCCAAAAAACGTCAGCTTAAGAGTCATTGTAAGCAAGATGGAAGTTTCAAATACCTTCAAAACCGAGCTGGATTCCGAGACTGTGCTTCAGATAGATGATGAGCTGGTTGTTGACGATGAAGAATCGGGAATGGTATGCCCTATCCTGATTACCTCAATTGAAGCAGGAGGAAAACGTGTCAATGCAGGTATTGCAGAAGAAATAGAAACTGTGTGGGGAAGGGCAATTGATGAAATAACTGTAAAATTCTCCGCACAGGAAGGAACTGAAAAAACGGAAGTAATAGAAAAACGCGTTCCCGGAGACTATGAATTTGTAGTGGGAGCAGAAGAGAAAGTTGGAAACACCAGGCTTTTTATCACCAAAATCAAGGTAAGGGACGGGCTTTTCAGGTCAAGGAAAGGCGATGTTGTACTTGCAAAATATGTAAAACGCATATTTGCCAGAAAGGGAAGAAGAGAAAGGTTAGGTCAGAGTGGGAGCAGAAGAGGACCGTGGTAAAAAAGACCACAGCGAAAAAAAGGGAGTGAAAAAACAGGAAGTAGATCAGGAAGAACTGCATAAACTCGAAGAGATGCGAGAGCGTCTCATAAGAGGGCTTGAGATCCATGGAACGGAAAAAAAAGTCCTCAAAGCCATGCTTAGGGTCCCAAGGCATATATTTGTCCCGGAATACGCGAAAAAGGGGGCTTACATTGACACCCCTCTGGATATCGGCTTCGGGCAAACAATCTCTGCCCCTCATATGGTTGCTATCATGTGTGATCTCCTTGAGCTTTCAGAGGGATTAAAGGTCCTGGAAATAGGGACGGGGTCAGGATATAATGCAGCGGTAATGGGGGAACTTGTAGGAAGGAGTGGGTATGTATACACTGTGGAGCGCATAGAACCCCTTGTGAATTTTGCAAGGGAGAACCTGAAAAAAGCCGGCTACGAAAACGTTATCGTATTGCTTGAAGACGGATCTGTGGGCTATTCCAGTTATGCTCCTTATGACAGGATAGTTGTAACATGCGCAGCTCCCAGCATTCCTGTGCCTCTGCTGGAGCAGTTGAAACCCGGAGGAATAATGGTAATTCCTGTGGGGGAATATGCCCAGGAGCTTATCAGAATTAAAAAAGATAACGAAGGCAATATACATAAAGAGAGAAGAGGGGGAGTTGTTTTCGTACCTTTGATAGGCAAATACGGGTTTTAAAATTATTGCCAGAAAGAATAGAGGGTTTTTCTGGTCTACGCGATTTCTGAAAAGGACTATTTTAAGGATAACAGGGGAAGAAAGAAGAAAATGAATTCAAAGAGCTTCGCAAGCTCCTTGTAGAAGGGCTTGAAGGTATCGTACGTGAAAAAAAAGTGCTTAAGGCTATGCTCCGTGTTCCCAGGCACAGGTTTGTTCCGGAATATGAGCAAAAGGCAGCTTATACGGACAGACTTCTATAAATCAGCCACGGACAAACAATATCTGCTCCTCATGTGGTTGCTATTATGTGTGAAATCCTGGAGCTGTCTGAGGGGTAGAAAGTCCTGGAAATTGGGGCAGGTTCCGGATATACTGCTGCAGTGATGGCAGAACTCATAGAAAAAACCGGATGTATATACACTATGGAATGCATAAAACATTTTACAAATTTTGTAAGATAGCACCTGGAGGAAAACAGGGTATGATAATGTTACAGTATTACTTGAGAACAGATCAGTAGGTTATCCCCGGTATGCACCTTATGACAGGATAGCTGTAACATGTGCAGCTCCCTATATCCCTAAGACTCTGCTGGAACAGTTGAAGCCCGGGGCATAATGGTAATTCCTGTAGGGAATTATTTCCTGGAATTTTTTAAAATATGTCAATGGAAATATACGTAAGAAAAGGAAAGGTGAGGTTACTTTCATGCCCATGCTCGGTAAACATGGATTCCCAATAAATTGAGAATGCGAATATCTGGCATTAGAAAAAAGTCTGAAGCAAGGTTATTAGCATCTTCTTTAATAATTTACAAAAAATTAAATAAGGTATTAATATATGTGAAATTAACTACTGGATATGGACATCGATAATTACGAGGATTTTGAGGAAATTCATGTCAAAGATGTCTATATAGTCGATGTTTTCAGTGACCCTACCCCGGTTGTACTCCTTGAAAATTTAAAAGGTGAGATGCTTCCTATATATATTGGCCATCTGGAAGCCCTTTCAATAGGAAACGTGCTTAAAAATATCTCCCCACCTCGCCCGATGGCTCATGACCTCATGGTTAATATTTTTGATCGCATGGAAATAAAGGTCGAGGGTGTAATGATAGATGATAAGGTGGATAAAGTCTATTATGCCCGCCTCCTGATCAGAAAAGACAATAATATAATGCAGTTTGATGCCAGACCAAGTGACTGTATTGCCCTTGCCCTCAGGGTGGGAGCCCCGATCAGAATTAGAAAGGAAGTGCTGGAATGTTCCGAAATAGAGATGTCCAGACTTGAAGGCGCCCGCGTGATGAATATTTTTGGCTGACTCGCCCGAATTGCGCTTTGGGATCGCAGGAAATCGGAGATTTTTTTCGCTGCGCTCAAGAGGACTATTTGATGGGTTTTGGCATTTCAAATCTGTTTTCTGCTTTTTTTGAATGGCTTTCAGATCAGCTGATGGAGACATTTATATTCTACATGAATTGGAAAAACATTTTCGGGGTAATGGAATGTATTCACTCTATCCCGGGGTTACTTCTTTCAAAATCCATATATTTTAATTGTGGTGTCGGCTTTTGGATCACTTTTTATCTGGGTAACAGCAGGCCCATACCTATTGTGGTGCAGGGAGAGAAAAACGAAAGATCTTTTCCCCGGGCTCTGGAATAGATTAATCAATTAATGAGGGACCACCTGATTATTCCATCTCTGCTTATTCTAATAGCCTGCTGCCCTCAGGACTTTTCCCGCTTAATTTCAATAAGCTTTTAATAACAGTTAACTTCATTATCCCTTAGATGCTCACCAAAAGAATCATACCATGCCTTGATGTGACCCTTGACAGGGCAGGCGGCTGTGTAGTCAAGGGTGTGGAGTTTGTGGACCTGAAAGAGGCCGGAGACCCTGTAGAACTTGCCAAGCGTTATAATGAAGACGGCGCGGATGAACTTGTTTTCCTGGACATTACAGCTTCAGCTCACGGCAGGGAAACAATGATCGATGTGATCGAAAGAACTGCAGATGAGGTTTTTATTCCCCTCACGGTGGGAGGTGGGATCAGTTCGATTGACGCTATCCGCCAGATCCTTAGAGCAGGCGCTGATAAGGTCTCGGTCAACACTTCGGCAGTAAAGAATCCTGATTTTATCAAGGAGTCCTCTGATATATTCGGGGCCCAGTGTATTGTAACTGCGATTGACTGCAGGCGAAATACCGACATAAAGAACAATCCCGGAAAAACCATCTTGGAACTTGAAGATGGAACCCCGGCCTGGTATGAATTGGTAATTTACGGAGGCAGGGAGGCTACGGGGATTGATGCCGTGCAGTGGGCAAGAAGAGCAGAAGAACTGGGTTCAGGAGAAATCCTGCTTACAAGTATGGACCGGGACGGGACCTGCGCTGGCTACGATCTTCCCATTACAAGAAAACTCTCTGAAGAACTGGATGTACCCATCATCGCCTCTGGCGGAGTTGGAAACCCGCAACACATCTACGAAGGTTTTTCCGAAGGAAAAGCTGATGCAGCCCTTGCAGCAAGTATTTTCCACTTCTCTGAATATTCAATACGGGAAGTAAAAGAGTACCTGAGAGAGCGGGAAATCCCTGTAAGGCTCTAAATGCCGGAAAAAGGTAGTAGGACATCTTATCCAGGTGCTGAAGCTATTCGCAGAGAAGAGCCCCAAAATATAGGGGAAGAACTTGCGGACGGCTTTGCCTGGATGGGAGCTCTTGCCAATCTCTACGGAGTCGATCTTGAAGAGGCATTCCTTAAAAAGTGTCCCAGCGTCTGTTTTACCTGCAGGCAAAAGCCCTGCGTCTGCACTGACTGAGAATGCATAAGTGCAAAATGGTGTTTTGGTCAAGCAGAAGAACTTTCATTTAGAATCCTTGTTTTATATATTCACTTCCAGATATATTGAGATACTTTTTTATTTATTAGAGACAATCTCTTATTCGTAATTTTATCTGGATTCGTTATTTCTCGGGGTAATCGAAGATGTCAGAAACAGAAACAATGGAAATTCTTGAAGGTTTGAAATTGAAGATCCTGAACGCCACCGATGAGGACTTTGTGCTTCAGGCTCAGAAAATAGAGAAAGGAAAATACAAAAAAGGCCACCAAGCTCCAGAAAAAATCGGGTCTTATGAGGAAAAGGTCTTAGAGCTCATTGCATGTGACGGAAGCTGTGAGGGTGGAGCGGACATTGAAGGCTGGATAAAATACGGGATAGGGTGCTCAGAGGGATACTTCAAGATGCACTTCAAGCATATGGGAAAGGAAAACAAAATCAGCTATTCCTGCGAAGCCCATATGCATGATGGAAAAATGCTCTGCGAAACCTCTAAAGATAAGAAAAACGATAGGATTATAACCTGGACAATTGGACCAAAAGCATAACCCTAAAAAATATGCTATTGGGTTTTTCCGTAAATTTTTTATAATCTACTCTCTCTTTTATTATTTTTTTGAAAGTGTTGCCGGTTGACTTTTAGGACATCCAAAATGGATGCCAAAGCTTAATTAAGAGCATACTCTCTAATCTCATTTGATGAAGCCTGCAAAACCTGAACTGCTGGCTCCAGCCGGCGGCATGGAAGCCCTTATGGCAGCCGTAGAAAACGGAGCCGATGCTGTGTATCTCGGAGCCAGGGCTTTTAGTGCTCGGGGATATGCATCTAATTTTTCAGAAGAAGAGCTTGAGAAAGCTATTGATTATGCCCATCTCAGGGGCGTAAAAATATACGTAACCGTAAACACTTTGCTCAAGGAAGGGGAAATCGAAAGTGCCCTTAGACTACTCTCCCGCTTGAGAGAAATGGGAACAGATGCAATTATCATTCAGGACCTGGGGCTGATTTCTCTTTCAAGAAAATATCTGCCTGATCTTCCCCTGCATGCAAGCACGCAGATGACTCTGCACAACAGTGAAGGGGTTGCTTTTGTAAAGGAGCTGGGATTCGAAAGAGTCGTCCTTTCACGGGAAGCTTCGCTCGAAGATATAAGAATAATAAAAGAAAAAAATGATGTAGAGATAGAGGTTTTCGTACATGGGGCCCTCTGCATTTCCTATTCTGGTCAGTGCCTCCTGAGTAGTCTTATAGGGGGAAGGAGCGGAAACAGAGGGTACTGCGCTCAGCCGTGCCGTAAAAAGTACAGACTTTACTGTGAAGGAAAACAGATTAAAACCAGCGGCAGTTATCTTCTAAGCCCGAAGGACCTTAACACGACCTCAGGCCTTGGAGCCCTTATAGAAGCAGGGATCGAATCTTTTAAAATTGAGGGCAGGATGAAAAGGCCGGAATATGTTGCAGGCGTTGTCAGGGTCTACCGTCGCTTGATCGACAGGTACCTGAAAAACCCTTCAGATTATTCGGTTTCCGAAGAGGAGCAGGAAACCCTTACCCAGCTTTTTAACCGCGGCTTTACTTCGGGCTACTTTTTTGGAAATCCGCGTGGAAAACTCATGAGCCGGGAAAACCCCCACAACCGTGGGATTCCAGCAGGTACGGTTGTCAATTATGACAGGCGCACAAAGCGTATTCGTGTAAAACTTTCAAACTCCCTTCGCCTGGGAGATGGGGTAATGGTTGAAAACGCCGAGACCAGGCCTGAGGATAAAGGAAGAATCATTTCCTCGATGTATACTGAAAGGGGGCCTGTATACAATGCAGGGAGAGGGGAAGTCATAGAGCTCCCCTTTGATTCGAGGGCACCATCAGGAAGCGCGGTTTACAGAACACATGACAAGAAGCTTATGGATTCCCTTAAAAAAGAAAGTGAAGCCGGAGCCCTGAGGCCAAAAATTCCCTTATTTCTCACCGCAACTATCGCCCTGGGTAAACCTGCCAGGCTCGAGATAAAGGATAGCGATTCAAATACAGTGACAGTTGAATCCGAATATCTGGTAGAGAAAGCAGAAAAGCTGCCAACTTCAAAAGCCCGGGTAGAAAAACAGCTTATCAAACTTGGAAATACTCTTTATGAGGCAGCAGAACTTAATGTGAGTGTAGAAGAGGATATTTTTATACCCGTGGGGCAGCTGAACGACCTGAGAACAAAAGCGGTCTTGCAGCTTGAAAACTTGCGCGTATCAAAGTGGAAGCGAAAGCCTTTAGAAAATCTGCAGTTCCTCGCATCCGGAGAAAAAAAGGCAAAAAAAATAGAGATCACAGGGGAAACAGAAGAAATAGAGATCACAGGGGAAACAAACGAAATAAAAGCCCAAAAACTTTCGGGAAAGCCCCTGCTCTCAGTTACTGTGTATTCTCCTGAAGGGCTTGAAGGAGCTCTTGCAGGCGGAGCAGACTGCGTTTACTTCGGAGAGAGACTTGTCAGAAGGCCGAAAGCAGCCGGAAAAGAGAAAAAATCCGATGAGGAAGACGCTTCCAGAAAGAATCTTGATTCTATTTATGAAAGCGCTGTTCTGAAAGCCAGAGCTGCAGGCAGAAAAATCTATTTTAATACTCCTAAAATAGTGAAGGACTCCGAAATGAAAATGGTAGAAGAACTTCTCTCCCGTGTGGAAAAGTTCGGAGCTGACGGTGTCCTTGTTTCAAATCTCGGGACGTTTAACCTCGCAAAAGAAAAACAGATCCCGTGTATTGCAGACAGTCCTCTGAATATCTATAACGGCTATACCTTTGCCCTCTTTTTGCAGAAAGGGGCAGAAAGGGCTGTACTTTCTCCCGAATTAACGCTTGAAGAGCTCAAAGAAGTAGCTTTTTACGGACCTGCCGAATGCATTGTCCATGGTCGCCTTGAACTGATGGAATCTGAACACTGCCTCGTAGGCGGGTTGCTCGGGAAAGACGGAGGTCAGTGCAGTGCTCCCTGTGCCTCAGGAAACTTTACGCTGGTAGATGAGAAGAACTATGAATTTCCTCTGCTCATGGACTACCAGTGCAGGACTCACCTCCTGAACTCAAGATCTCTCTGCATGCTTGAATATGTCCCTGCAATTATCGAAAGTGGAGTTTCAAGTCTGAGAATCGAGACTTCTGGAATGGACAATGTAGAAGAAATCAGGAAAATTACAGGGAAATACAGGAAAGCGATTGACGCATTTTATGAGAGAAAGAGAACAAAGGAAAAATGTGAGGATTTCGGGAAAGGTTTTACCACAGGGCATTATTTCAGAGGCGTGCAGTAAGAAAACTGAAACCCGGAAATACAGCCGGAAAAACAGCCGGAAAAACAGCCGGAAAAACAGCCGGATAAACATACCAAAAAGCAGCCAGAAAAACAGGCAATAAAGCGGTGAGGTATAAAAGAGAAATAAGGATGATGGTAGGAGAATGGAAAAAAAGAAAATCGCAGAACGGCAGAGTCCAAAAATTTTTCTGTCAGGTTCGATTCGGGGAGGTAGACAGCTTCTTGAGACATATCGATTTATGTACGACGCCCTCGAAGAAGCAGGAGCCAAAGTACTCAGCTGGCATGTTGCAGATCCCGCTCTGGAAGAAACTGAATCAAAAATGACTGAACAGGAGATCTATGATAGAGATATGGGTCTGCTTGCAAAAAGCGATGCGCTGATTGCAGAGGTGACAGTACCATCTACGGGGGTGGGCTATGAAATATGCAGGGCGCTTGACCGGAAAATTCCCGTGCTCTGCCTGTACAGGCCCGAAGCGGCAGTCTCTGCAATGGTGCTCGGGAACCCGGATCCTTCACTGGAGGTAAGGACTTATTCAAACGAGGCAGCACTTAAGGAAATTATTGTGAAATTTTTCCGGTTTCTCTGAGGAATAAAATGCCATAAAATATTGTTGCTTTCTTAAATAGATAAGGCTAGAGATCATTTTCGAACATATCCGGCACAAATTACCAAAAAGCCACAACTGGTTCATAAAACTCAATGATAAATATAAATAATTTGAACACTATGTATAATCTATGGTAGTTGGAGTTCCCGAGATTTCAGTATTAATTCTGGCAGCTGTAGCGGCTTTTGTGCTGTACAAAGTCCTCAAAACTGCCACCAGCCTTGCAATAAATGCAGTGCTTGGGATCTTAACCCTGATCGTAGCAAAGTTTTTGTTAGGACTTGAAATTGCAATCACCTGGGTAGCAGTTCTGGTCTGCGCAATAGGAGGAATTTTCGGAGCCCTTGTAATAATTGTGCTTAATTACCTTAAGCTAGCCTTTTTATGAAAATAAAAATCAAATATTTACAGGCTGTCTCATAACTATTTTAACTTGTACAATTGGGTAATACCCATTTCAATTTTTATTTCATTTCAACAATGAGAGATAATTTTCATAGGTCAACATAGCATATTTGTTATTCTCGCTCGAATTCCCCCTTTATTCCAGCCTTTACTTCCTCCCCCAACTATCATTTTCAGTTAGGATCCTCTCTAATTCATCCTTAAATTGAACCATATTTGTCCTTTTTTATATCAATTAAATTAGATCACAGTTTTCCTAAAAAAAGTACATCTTATTTTTAAATTAAATTTTAATTAAAGCCTTAATAAACCGTAAATTTTATTGAGGAGGATATACTATCCTCTTCTGGCGATATATTATAAAAGCTCCGCTTATTCCACTAAACGAAGATTTCAAATGGAAATTGTTATCCGAAATATTAAATGTTTTTGATTTGAGATTTTGCAGGTAAATACTTACAAGGAGGGGCATTGTGCCCCTCTCAAGATCAGTGCCTGCAATTAAAATCGTACTCTTAAGCGTGTTTTTCCAGAGAAATTTCCTATGCTATCAGAGAATTAAACGAAAGGGAAAGCTTGAGAAATTTTCTAAAAATCAGTTCGGTACCAACTGAAAATGAAATTTATGGCATTCTTAGTAAGTATGAACCAAACCAGTTTACTTATTTTGTTTTTGAACTCTTGAACGAATTATACCCTATGAGAAAAAACGGATCAATAGGCATTATCATTGACAGTACTGACATAAACCTTAACCTGAACTGGCATGCAAAAAAGATTACCAAAAAACCTGGAAAACAAAGAATACAAGTGGGGCCACTCAACTCATAGAGGATTCTTCATTGGCATGAAACTGACTCTTGCACTTGAATATCAAACATTGAAACCTTTAGCTTTTCTGATTAATGAAGCAAATGTATCTGAACCTAAAATTTATCCCGAAATACTTAAGGAACTCAAAAGACGGGGAATATTAAAAGCAGGAGACATTGTTTATGCTGATAGAGGATATTTTTCTTACGAAAAACTAAAAAGGAAATTAAAATCTACAAAAAAATAATTGCAAAATTTAAAGAGCTAATAAGCAAATGGAAAGAATTTAGATCTGTGAGATCAATCATAAAAGATATATTCAAATTGGCTAAGAAAGCATACTCTATGGAGAATTTGCACAGATCTACAAGGAGTTCTGTTCAAAAATACTGCTCTTTAGCTGTACTTTTAGTGGGGATGACTGTAAATTACGGGATTAGAGAAAGAAAGGAAGTACAAGCCTTTCCTGAATAACGAAATAAAGAGGGGGCTAAAATCTTATACATGTTAAGTTGTCTAAATCTTACACATGTTACGTCGATATTTAGGAACTGGGATTAAGTTACCACTCGAAACAGCGAAGAGTCTTTTTTCGATAAAACCTTAATAACTTGATTTGGTGGTGAAATAAATGAGTAATGCCAATCAAATACTCCCAAATTAATCTATAGACAGAATATTATAAAGCGAAGAATAATGCTTGTATTTTTAGAGAGCATTGTCATGATAGTACTGTTTCTGTTTATTCCTGCTCGTTCACTTAATTTCTTGGAAGCATGGGTTTACTCTATTGTATTGTTTGTGTCACTTGAAATCGGAGTAGTCGAAGAGAAAGAAAAGTATCAAAAGATTATACAAGGATTTACTTATATAGGATTTGCTTTTATCTATGTGATTCCAGCGTTAGATCACCGATTCTCTTGGTCACATGTCCCATCTTCTATTGTAATCTTCGGTGATATTTTTTATCTATAATTAATATTGGAGTAATAAATAACTCATTAATTTGGAAATAAACTTCTTTTGAACTTTCAAAACATAATAAATATTTATGTTTTTATGTAAATTATGTAAATAAGTTGCAATAAATTCTAATTTTTAAAGTAAATGTAATTTTATATCAATTTTTGAGCTTAATTCGTATTCAAAGGCATTTCGAAGTATTATTTTAGAGGTTTTAAAGGTAATTTTTTGTCAAAATACGTGATTTTGACCGATTTTTTTATTTTAAAGCATTTTTATCAATTTTGGTAGAACCTCAATTAAGTTCAAAGTTTCCGGAAAACTCCCCTGAACATATGCCGTTGATAAGATTTCCCTCTAAAAATTTTCTCTTTTGTTGCATTTTCCAGTTTAAGAACTTCAAATCCACAGAAAAGTCTCTTTACCTCTTCTTCAGTAAAATAATGATAAATTATCCCGTTTTGCCGGATAAAAGTCTTTTCTTCAAATGGGCTTGAAGGCTCTCCTCCGCAGCGCATATCTTTACAGCCGAAAGCCTCAAAAAAAATAAAACCGCCGGAGCAGAGAAGTCGGAAGAATTCCCTGACAGCAGCTTCTCGCTCCTCTTTAAAAAGGTGCTGGAGCACACCGTAACAGAGAATCCCGTCAAATGACCTGGGTTTGAAAGGAAGGGCATGCACACTTGCCCCAAGATGTTCTGCAAACCTGCCACTCCTTGAAAGCTGCGCACGGGAACTTCTAAGGGCAGTTAAAGAGATATCAGTCCCGAAAGTATTGTAGTGCCTTGAAAGCTCCCCAAGATACCTTCCGTTTCCTGAGCCTGCATCCAGGACTCTTGCTTCTAGTGCAAGATAAGTCTGCAAGTTCCGGATAGACGCAGGGCCCCCCCATTTGAGGTGGGCATATTCCTTGTCCCAGGCGAGGAAATGTTTTTTTGAAGAGCTTGTCTTTGAAGAGCCTGTTTTTGAAGAGCCTGCAGGTTTTTTCACCGGCATTTCCATATCCTTTGATGCATCCAGATCTTCTATTCCAACCTTGCCAGGAATCAAGGGGTCCGGAAATCCCATACCCTTTATAACCTGCCCATTGTCGGTTTCTACATTCATCGATCTTTTCCCATATTCATCTGGTTTCATTCACATGCGTTTTTCAGGGATGTATGTTGAAGTTTCCCTGAACCGGGATATCAGGAAGTCCTTCTCAAAAGAAGATAAGAACCAGCCGGCTTTCGGACCCGAGCTCTGCCCGAGAATTGAGGTGTAAATAGCTTTGAAAAGGTCTTTCGGGTTCACCTGCGGAACCGGTGCATTTAACTTTTCCGCGATCAGCTTGCTCAGCTCAGAACCTTCTTCTTTTGCAGAATAGACCAGCATATGGTATTCCTCTCCGCTAATTTCCTCTTTCGCTTCGATAAGGTCTGCGAAAGCCCCTAGGAAAACTTTCTGGAGTTCCGAAAGAGTTGCTGCCTGCACAGGCACCTTCTCTTTTACACTGAACCTGGCAAAAGGCGGGGCATAGAGTTCAAGCCATCTGGATACATTATCTACAAGTTCTCTTATACACTTTTTATCTTCAATTGAAAAGCCTGACCGTTTTACGATCTTCAGCACCTGATCGAAATCCCCCCTGGCAACCTGGTAGATTGTCACCATTTGCTTGAAAGGAATTTCCGGGTGGCAGATACCGGTTGCCCTGGAGAGCTCGTAAATTCTCTTTTCAAAGTCCCCCAGGGAGGGATCATTTTTCCGGAATTTTTCCCTGAGCCGCTCGTATTCATCTACCATGGTGAGGAGAGGCTGTCCGGGGTCGAACTGGATATGTTTTTCAGGTTTTGTGCGGATGATCAGGTAGCGCAGGACTTCCGGAGGCACCACCTCAAGCATATCCGAAATCGAGACGACCACTCCCGTTGAGGAAGACATCGCCCCCTGCTTTCCGAGCATTATCCACTCATAGACGATAGGGTGGGGTGGCTCGTGCCCGTAGATATCCCTTACTATTCGCTTTCCGGTATCATAGGAGCCGCCTCTTGAGGCATGGTCTTTTCCGAAGGGTTCTACAGTTACCCCGAGGACAGCCCAGCGGGCAGGCCAGTCCACTCTCCAGGTGAGTTTCCCTCCTCCTGCCATTGGCACCTTCCCTGAGTGACCGCAGGCACAGACATAGTCCACAGTTTCGGCTTCCAGGTCAAAACCCGTGACCTTCGTGGTCGTGATTTTCCCGCACTCGTTACAGCGGGGATTGAAAGGGCTCCAATCTTCTGCAACTGTTTTTCCCGAGACCTCTTCAAGGATCTTTGCAATTTCATTCCTTTTCACAAGGGCGGTTTTTATTGCTTCAGTATACAGTCCTGACCTGTACATTTCATCAGCCCTGAAGACCTCGGGATTGATGCCCAGGCGCCTTAAGGCTTCAAGGAAAGGTTTCAGGAAATGCTCGGCATAGTTTGCACACTCCCCGCATGGGCAGGGAACCTCTGAAATTGGTTTTCCCACATGCTCAGCATAACTTTCAGGGAGGAAAGGGTAAACCTTGCGCAGAGGGTCGTAGTTGTCGGCAATATAGATAAAACGGGCATCTGACCCCCTATCAAGGAGGGCCCTGTAAGCAGCATCAGCAGTTACAACCTCCCTCATATTGCCTATATGAATATGTCCGGAGGGAGTGATTCCTGTGGCAACAAGATGCTTGCCACTCTTATTTAATACGTCTTCGGCTATGACGTCTGCCCAGTGAATTGTGTCAGCCATGGTTCTCACCAGAATATCAGATAAACCGTAGAATCGGGTATGATAACAAGAAATGAGGATCTGTTCATGCATTTATCTACAGGTTTGGATTTCCTGCATAATTATCGTATCAACGGATAAACTTTGGGCTGGCAATGAAAATCCCTGAAGGTACTCGATTTATTTCCACATCATGGCACAGGGAATCAAAAAGAGTGAAAAATGGAAAAAAGAGTGAAAAATGGAAAAAAGAGTGAAAAATGGAAAAAAGAGTGAAAAATGGAAAAAAGAGTGAAAAATGGAAAAAAGAGTGAAAAGGATGGGAAAGAGAGAATCAACTCTGGGAGATAAAAAAAGGAAAAAAATGGAGGTTCAAAGGCAAATTGTTTTAGGAGTCTGCAGAATTACGGAGATTTAAAATGGGCTTTATGAGGCAAATCAAGCAAACTTGATTTACCACTAAATAAAAGCACGTATAAATATATAAATTTATCGTATTAAGAAGGTCATATCCTTAAAAAAACAAAAATAGTAAAACAATCTAACTGAAAACAACCTGTAAGGAACTCCAAAATTGGAATTATTAAAACATGAAAGAAAAACTGCAGGCTGGAAAAAAAACTCACATGAAATTCTTTGAATACCAGAAACAAACAAATGAAAGTACTCTCCACCCTACCTTTTTTACCTCTCAACTCTTTGTTATCTCTCTCAACTCTTTGTTATCTAAACTTTTGCTCATCTCTACTCTTTTTCCGTAAGCTTTTCTACCTTTTCCGAAAGCTTTTTCATCATCTTCCGCAGGTTGGCAAGCTCTTCCTACACTTCAAGGATCCTGTCATACATGGGACTCCGGTTGTCCTTAACTGCCTGTTCCTGGGAAAAACGCTGTTTGCTCGGTGGACATAAGTGTACACCAGCCACATCGCAACAAAGCCTATGGTACTCAACCCCGCAAGAAAGAGCAAATAATGCGGAAAAACGATCCTGATATACGAGTCCCCTTCACTGTAATACTGAAGCCGGGAAATCATCAGGAAATTAAGGATTGAAAACAGAAACATCGCCTTTCCCACAAGGGCAAGCAGCCCCCCAACCCGGGTGGATATTTTCCTCTGTTTAGGGGTTAATTTTTCAAACACTCTGGTTACCTTTGGAATCAAAAATAGGAGATAGAAGTTTAGATCTAATTATTATAACTATTATAAAATATAATATGTGGTGGAACTCGGCTAATTTATTTATTAGGGGGCCCGGGGAAGAGTTCAAACAGCTTTTTTTATAAAAACGTCCATATTATAAAAGAGAGGGACTGATATGGTATATGTTGTTATAAAACATAAAGTAGAGGACTATTCCAGATGGAAATCTGTTTTTGACGAAAACGGAGCTACAAGAAGGAAAGCAGGATGTAAAGGCGGAAAGCTTTACTGCAGTTCGGACGAAACAAACGACCTGTTTATTCTTTTTGAGTGGGATAATAAAGAAAATGCAACTGGATTCATAGAATCCGAAGACCTGAAAAAGACAATGCAAAAAGCAGGGGTTGTTGGCAAACCGGAAGTCTACTTTTTAGAGAAAATCGAAGATTTTCCGGTCTGATTTATAAAATAGCCCATAATAGCCGTTAAAAGAAAAATGAAAAGGGGAGGAAAAGGAAAACCCCCCTTTCCAAACTTTTTTGGGAATATTAATTGTAGAACGGTCTCGATTTTCCGTCTTATATATTTTAACATCATATCGATTTTACATTTCATTTGAGTTTAAATCCTTCATACTTCAGCACGTCCTGAATCGTGTCCACGTACTCGACGTTTATTCCGACATTCTCCTCGATATATTTCTCGGCGTCCACAACTTCCGGAACTCTCTGGACGACTTCAAAGCCTCCGATTTTCCGGGTTGAAAGTTTATAAGTGACAAGCTCGCTGTTTTCTCTGGGCAGAAGGAAGAGAGTCTTTCCCCCGGCTTCTGCTGCTTTGGCTTTTTCGACGAGTCCGCCTATTCTTCCTATATTGCCTTCATTGTCAATAGTGCCGGTAAGGGTTATACTATCATTAAGGGTGGAATTATCAATTGCAGAAATTGTAAGAAGGGTCATCAGAGCACCTGCACTGGGACCCTCTACACCGGGGATTTCATCTTTAGCGGTAATGCTGAAGATGATATCACTGCTTGAGAGTTGCTTTCCGGTTTTACTCTCAGCTACAAAGACTGCAGTGTTTGCTGCATCCTGAAAGACCACACCCATAAGAGGGGTTGTCTGAACAAGCACGCGGCCTTTTCCAGGCTGAATTTCAACCGAGATATTGATCAGGGTACCTTCTTCAGAAACCGACTGCCTGATAAAAGGACCGTTTTGCTCGGTCTGGACTGTCTGGAAAACTGCAGGCCCCTGGAGAGTAGCGAATCCTTCTATGCTCACAGGACACATTTGAGAGCCATTCTGAAGCTCAAAGACTCTTTTACGGTATAAGTCAAGCTGGGAAGCATAGGACTGGAGAGACTGGTTATCCTGAGTTACCTTTGTTTCAAGCCTCTCATTTTCCTTTTCAAGGGAATTTATACGTTCCTGCATTTCCTGGACCTGCTCCCCCTCAACCGGGGCTTGATAAAATAAGACAAAGTAAGCATTTGCAATAAGCGAAAGGGCAAGGATAAGGGTAAGAAGCTTGGATTTCATATGAAGAATTACTTTGCACGGCTTGTACTTATTCTTTCCTTCAAGAGCCCCGCATTTTTGAGTAGATATATTTCTAGACAGAGGTTTATCAGGCTGGTTGGCCATAATCGGCTTCTGGATCATATGATTACCCTTCCGTCCGTAGTCAGACGAAGGTTAAAAACATGGAACCGTTGTATTTTAGATTTAAAACAGAGCACTGTTGTATTTTAGATTTTCATTTTTAAAAAAGAAAGAACAGTAATTACCCTGTTTTTGAAGGCATTTACTGCTGTAAATCTCTTTTTTGAGTGGTGTGTAGTTAGTTAAATGGTATTTGTACCATTCATTTCTCACTTTTCTTCTTTTCCTGTTCTTCTGCAAGAGCAACCTTTTTACCGCAGAGGTCGCAGTTTCCTTCTTCAGTTATACAGGGCTGTTTCGGGGCTTCCCCTCCACAAATTCCACACTTTACCATATTTTATTCACCTCCTTCTTACAGTCGTTGGCATTTATGCCATTAATAATCAGCCAGTCATTCATTTATACTTAATCGGCATCATAATATACTAAATGCACTCCTGTGCCCTGAGATAATTCATCTAGCCCAATGACCTTTAAGGTTGTAACAGAAACTTTTTATCTAAAGCCATAATATATAAAATATATGAAAGACAGTGGCAGGAAAAAAGAAAATTTCCCTGAAAGCTCGAAAGACCCGAAAGACCCGGAAATGGTGGAAATAAAGGCTATTAGGGAAAAGCTTTGCGATATGCATAGCGATATCAAGAAAGTTATGGAATTTTCGAACAGGCTGCGCTTTGAAACTGCTATGGAATGCTCAAGGCAGGAATACTCAAATGCAATTCTCAGCCACCTCTATGAAGATATCAATAGTGGACTTGAAAGAAATATGGTAAAGAAATGCCCTGAAAAAGAAAACTGCAGGTCTTCCTTTACAGCCCTTCTCCAGAGGAACGCAGGGCTTGTAAAACAGGGCAGGGTAGATGAGGCACTCCTTTCAGGAAACAGGGAAAAACTCGATGAACTTAGATGTGGAGCCCCTTACAGCAAATGTGAGCAGTGTTTCTCCGAAGTATCCAGCCTTTTCACAAAACAGGTCAACCTTATGCGCTCAATGAGGATTTATGCCAGCAATCAGGAGCAGAAGCCTGATATTTCAGCCCTTGAGACCAGCGGACTTCTGAGAGAAGTCCTTGAACCGGTATCCAATCCCCAGCGCCTGGAAATTCTGAGGGCTGTGGCTTTTGAGACGAAAAGCTTCTCAGCCTTTTCCGAAATTACAGGCCTTCGAGGCGGAAACCTGCTCTTCCATCTGCAGAAACTTATGGACAGTGGGCTTATCCTGCAGCAGCACGAAAGAGGGGATTATATGATTACGGAAAAAGGGTTCAAAATTCTGAAGGGCCTAAACGAATTATACTCCTCACTTCAATCCTCCCAACTGCAGATCTCTGCCGAAAAAACACCCGGAGAAAATGAAGAAATTCGGGTCTGATCCTTTCTGCCGGAGCCGCTCAGGAAAGTGAATTACCCATTACTGAAATAACGAGTTTTCTGCTTCATACCTCGAACTATTGTTCATAAGTCCACAGGCTCTACCTTCTGTTCCAGAGTCGAAGTAAGATCAAATTGGTTCTGGTTTCCCTGGCTTGGTTATCGCTTAGGAATTCAGTACACAGCATAGGACAGAATAGTAGTTAGAGGTTAGTAAATAACGAAAATATGGGGCGTTGATGGCATTCTACCTTCGACTTTCGTAAAAAAAACCGAAGATTCGGGGGCGTCTGTTAGCTGAGGAATCAGGAGTTTATATTATTTCTGGCTTACCCGGTATGCCGTTTACGCTCTTTTAATTTCTATATCTCTTCTTTTAATTCCTATCCTCTTTCTTTTAATTCCTATCCTCTTTCTTTTAATTCCTATCCTCTTTCTTTTAATTCCTATCCTCTTTCTTTTAATTTCTATCCTCTTTCTTTTAATTTCTATATATTTTTTTTAATTCCAATTCCTTTTCTTTTAATCCCTATGCCTTGTAACTTTCTTCGGCTTTCCTTACGTTCGGCCCTTCTTTTGTGTCCTGTACGACATAACCCAATGCCTTTATTTTCTCCCTGAGGGCATCGGAAGTTTCCCAGTCTTTCTTTTTTCGGGCAGCTTCACGTTCCTCCACAAGCCTGACCACTTCTCCCGGGATTTCCTTTTTGCCTGCCTGTGCAAATAGACCCAGGACATCCGAAAACTGTCTGTAAAGGGAGTAAACTTTTTCCAGGACCTCCCTGTTTTTCCCGGCTTCAAGGTATAAGTTGGCTGTGCGCGAAAGTTCCCTGAAAACGGCCAGAGCTTTTGGGGTATTGAAATCGTCTTCAAGAGCTTGCCTGAACTGAGCCTCAAGTTCCTGAAGGGCTTCAAGGGTTTTTTGATCTCCAGGATCTGATTCATTGTCAGCACCCTTCAGGGCAAATTCAAGGTTTTCGAGGGTCTCTTTAAGCCGTAAGTAATTGTTTTTTGCGTTTTCTGCAAAGGAAGCGGAATAGTCCAGCTTTTTCCGGTAGTGTACTGAAAGGAACATGAAACGGACCACCTCCCCCCCATACTTTTCAACAATCTCGGGAAGGGTGAAAACGTTTCCCCTGGACTTGCTCATCTTCTCCCCTTCAACTATAAGGTGCTCTCCATGAATCCAGGTGCATACGAAGGGCTTTCCGGTTGCACCTTCGGACTGGGCGATCTCGTTTTCATGGTGGGGGAAGATCAGGTCCACACCTCCTGTATGGATGTCAAGGGTAGGGCCGAAACTGTTCATTGCCATTACTGAACACTCTATATGCCAGCCAGGACGGATTTTTCCCCAGGGGCTTTCATAACAGACCCCCCTTTCGATCTCCTCAAGCGTTGAGGCTTTCAGGAGGGCAAAATCCCTTGGATTGTCTTTATCATACTCATCCACATCCACAGACGCGCCAATTATGATATTATCAAAATCGAGCTTTGAAAGCTTGCCGTATTCCGGAAACCCTGAAATCCTGTAATAGACAGACCCGTCTTTTTCATAAGCCATCCCCTTTTCAATCAGTTTCCGTGCAAGTTCGATCATACCGTCAACATTTTCTGTAGCCCTTGGATATGCAAAAGCCCGCTTTATGTTCAGCATATCAAGGCCTTTGAAAAATTCGGCCGTGTATTTGTCCGTAAAGGCCTTAAGAGACATCCCGGCTGCTTTTGAGTCCCTGATAGTTTTGTCATCGATGTCCGTAATGTTCATCACGAGTTTTACTCTATACCCGAAGTATTCGAGGGTTCGTACGATATTGTCAGTCATCAGAAAGGTCCGATAGTTTCCTATGTGAGGCATATTGTAGACCGTTGGCCCACAGGCATAGATCGAGACCTCTCCTTCCTTTACAGGTTTGAATATCTCCTTTTCTCGTGTCAGGGTATTGTAGACTTGCAGCATTCGGAACACCTCTGGTGATTTTATTTCAGGTAAATTAGTCCTATCTACTATTAGCCCTATCTCTTAATATTACTTCCAATTGCTTTATTACTTTTGCAGCTCCTGTAAATACTCCGATAAAAGAGCCTGAAGCTTCCGGCGTGAAAGAAAAGTCAGGAAAAGCTTTCATCAAATACCGAAACCTCAAGCCTTTCCAGAATTTTTCCCAGCCGAAAAAGAGGGAGCCCTACAGCATTAAAGAAATCCCCCTCCACTTTTTCCACCAGCACCGCTCCTTTTCCCTGAGCTGCAAAAGCCCCGGCTTTATCCAGGGGTTCCCCCGTCCTGACGTAAGCTGAAATCTGCTCTTTGCTTAATTCAGCCAGCCAAACGTTTGTAGATTCGGATTCACTTATTTCCTTCCCGCTCTCAAGGTCCAGAACTGTAAGCCCGGTTACGACCCTGAACTTTTTTCCGCTCAGCTTTTCCAGCATTTTTTCAGCATTTTTATGAGATCCGGGCTTTCCCAGAACTTTTCCGTTATAGAGCACCGAGGTATCGGCAGAGATCACTAGCCCGGATTCAAAGTGTTTTGCCACATCCCTGGCTTTCTCGACAGAGTGCTTCAGAAGCAGTTCTGCAGGGCTCAGCCCCGGCTGAGGGAGTTCTTCATAGGAACTTGGGTAAACAACAAAATTATCTCCGATAAGCTGTTTAAGCAGTTCTTTTCGCCTTGGGGATGCGGACGCAAGAATTATTCTGCGCATGGGGAAAAAATCTGGATGGATAGGATATATTTGTATGGATGGAAGGAAAAAAAAGAACAGAAATGGTAAAAATTAAATAAAAAAATTGGGTAAAATAATAGTGAAATTATGAGAGAAGTGCCGGTTATCTCCGGGCACTTTCAAAGAATTTTCTTACATTGTACAGATCCCCGGGTTTTCCCAGGAGGATACAGGCATCGTTTGCTTGAAGAATGAAGTCTCCAGCTGGAGTAGAGATCATATTTGAGCGTCTGCGGACCGAAAGTACGGTTACTCCATGTTTTCTCCTGAAACCCAGGTCTGCGAGGGTTTTTCCGTCAAAATAAGAGTCTTTACCAACTTTGAGGACCTGAATATCGATTCCCGGAAGCCCGTCTTTTATGCTGAACCCGCTGTCAATGTCTGTGTCAACGACCAGCTTTCGCAGTCTCCTGTAACCGTTAGCCCGCACATCATTAACCATTTTCTCAATATCTTCCCTCGGGACCAGATACTTTTCGAGCAGGCGGGTAAAGATCTCTACTGAGGTTTCGTATTCTTCAGGGATTATTTCATCCGCGCCCAGGGCATTGAGCCGTTTCATTTCCTGCAGGTCATGTACCTTTGCAATGATGCAGATGCTGGGGTTCAGCTCCTTTGCCTTCTCTACAATTTTCCTTGTAATAGCTGCATCAGATATCCCGGTTACCAGGACTCTTGCACTCTTAATTCCTGCATGTTCTTGGACTGCCCCAAAGGTTGCATCTCCATACTGGATTTTTTCCCCTTTTGCTTTTTCCTTCTGCACGATTTCAGGGTTAGTCTCAAGGATAATATAGGGGATGCCTGCGGCTTTTGCAGCCTTCGAGACTGTCTTTCCGGAAAAGCCAAAACCTGCTATTATGAGGTGGTCTTTCATCTGGGGCTCTTTCTGTTCTTCATCATCAAGGGACTCCGAATAGATGCCCTGTACCAGTTTCATGCCAAATGCCGTGCTCGAAGCCTTTTTGACAATGAAATCGGCAGGCTTGTAAGAAGCACTGATCAAAAAGGGTGTAACTCCCATAGTAAGGATGGAGACTGCCAGAAACGCCTGATAGGTTTCCTCAGTCAGGAGAGTGTATTCCATTCCCAGCCTGGAAAGTACAAAGGAGAATTCTCCTACCTGAGCCAGTGCAAGCCCCGTAAGTAGAGTTGTACGGAGAGGAAACCCGAGAAGGGAAGTTACGCCCACTCCGGCTATTATTTTTATGACGATGAGGGTGATCGTTGCAAGAATAAGAATTGGAAGGTGATTGAACAGGTAACTGATATCCAGAAGCATGCCTACGGATACGAAGAAAAAGCTCATGAACATGTCTTTCAAAGGCAGGATATTCCCCATCGCCTGCTGGCTGTATTGAGACCCCGAGATCACGATCCCGGCTAAAAAGGCTCCAAGAGCCAGAGAAAGCCCGATGCTTGAGGTAAAGACGGCTGCCGACAAACAGATGAAAACGACACTGACAAAGAACAGCTGTTTGCTACCTGTCTTACCCACATGATAAAATATCCAGGGAACAAGAAACCTGGCACTCAGGATAAAAACCAGAATAATCAGGGAACCCTTAAAGAAAATATTGGGGAGTGCCCCCTCAAAACTCACAGAACTTCCTGCAAGTACAGGAGTTATCAGGATAAGAGGTACGATAGCAAGGTCCTGATAGATCAGAATTGCAAGCGAAGTTTTTCCATGTGGAGTATAGACTTCGTTTCTGTCCTGAAGGACTTTGAGCACTATTGCGGTGCTACTAAGTGAGATAAGAAACCCTATAAATATAGATTTAGCAGGACTGAACCCGATCCATGTGCAGACAATGAGGGCAAGTGTTGTTGTAAAAAGGAGCTGGAGAGTTCCTCCTGCCATTACAGCCTTTTTCATCTTCCAGAGCTCTCTTAAAGATAGGTCGACCCCGATCGTAAAAAGCAGGAAAACGATGCCTAGTTCGGCATTTAATTCCATGTTCTGCCCGCTGTCCAGAATCCCAAGCCCATGAGGTCCTATCAGCATTCCGGTAACAAGAAAACCCAGTACCGGAGGGACTTCAAATTTATAAAATATGGTAAGGATAAGGATAGCAAAGCCGAGAATTACATCAACATGTGCCAGTACGGAGAATTCCATTTCGTTTTGCGCCTCTGAGAATTAGAACAAGATATTTTAAAACTTCCTGTAAGTTAAGTTTCTTGAATCTTTAATGGAATGGCAGGTATGAGTATATATGAAACACTTATGACCAGCTTATGGCAAACTTATCAACTGCTTATGAGCAGCTCATGAACCAATTTTATATTCACCTGCCCCACAAATATCATTTGCCGAATGAGCAAATATTTATCAAAAGATATAGTATTTTCGGTGAAGAATTATGGGATAAAACAGAAAAACTAAGATAAAAATATGGAGCATGTACAGCTTTTCAGTGTCTCTTTTATATTTCCCATAGTTTTTGTATTTACCTCCTAAATATCCGGTAAAATCCAAAAAGTAATTATAAATAATACTAAATTCCACTTTATGCTGGAGTTTAAATGGAAAATGAAGTAAATATCCTGGGTGGGGGAATAAGTGGTCTGGGATGTGCGATAATTCTTCGCAAAAATGAATACAATGTTAATGTTTTTGAAAAACAGAATGATCCTGGCAAAAGGTTTCATAATGACTGGCAGGGTCTGGAAAACTGGTCTGAAAAAGTCGATTTCCTGAAACAGATAGAATCATACGGGATTGACCTGTCTTTTGATTACGAGCCGGTATCCGAATTAACCATTCATTGTTCCAACAAGGCAAAAACTATCACAGGAAAAAATGCCTGTTACCTGGTAAGAAGGGGAAGCAGTACAGGCTGCCTGGATACTAGCTTACACAAGCAAGCTGAGGAACTGGGTGTAAATATCCACATGGGTTCCGTCCCGGGGGAAGGTGTACCTGTACAAGTGAACGCAACCGGTCCAAGAAATGCAAATATCTTCGCCAGAGGGATCAAATTCGATACTGATATTGAAAAAAGCTATCATATGGCTTTTGGTGATGACATTGCCCGAGGCTTTTATTCTTACCTCCTGATTAAAAACGGACATGGGACGATTGCAACCGTTTTTGGCCGCAAAAACGTCCATCACGCTGACGAGTTTCTCAGAGAAACAGTAAAATATTTTACAGGATATGTTGACGAAAGGGCAGTATCTTCAGGTAAAAAATTTGGTGGTTACGGGCACTTTGAGATAAAAAATAATCTTTATGATGAAAACGGCGCGATGCTTATAGGGGAAGCGGGAGGATTTCAGGACTACTTTTGGGGATTCGGAATGAGATATGCCTTCCAGAGCGCCAATTTTGCTGCAAGAAGCATAATGGGGGAAGGGGTTTACGAGGATCTGATAAAAGAAAACCTGACAGGGAAAATGGAACACTCAAAAAGAAACAGGTTTTTGTTCGAAATGCTGGGCCCTCTGGCTTATCCTTTTGCATATCATTTGTTTGCTGCCAGTAAAAACCCCCTCAGACTTTTGAACATGGTATACAGATAATGAAATCGTAAATCAACATGAAAAAAGCAGACGTAACAGAACCTGTCATTTGCGGAGCGATGGGACACATGTGTATCAATACGACCGTCCGGGCTGTAAAGGAACTTGGCTTTGTCTGCACGGTGATTTCCGATGCCTGCGCCACCCGGGACCTGAAATTCAAAAACGGGCCGGTCCTGCCCATACCGTCCATGCGGCATTTACGGCACCTTTGAAGGTATGTTTGTAGCTTTAATGCAGCGGATGAGTATCTTGCCTGATGCGGAAATGAAGCTTTTCCAGGATGAGACCACGAAGAGATCATTAGCGCCGGGGACGCTTACTACCTCTCTCCGGATACATAGCAGTAATGGAAGCAGGCACCCAAATAATAAAGTTTAGTCCCAAAGAAGAATTTAGGAGCATATCAACTGTGAGTTTCCCCGCCTGCTTAACTTACAACAGGATACCCTGCGCCTGTCCAGGCGGTGATCCCACCCTCCATATTGTAGACATCGGAGTAGCCGGCAACTACCAGAAGATTGCTCGCGGTAATGCTTCTGTGCCCTGTCCTGCAGTAAACCAGTATTTTTTTGTCTCTCGGGACTTCGTTTATTCGGGCTTCCAGCAGTTGATCAGGGTTCAAATTTAACTCGCCAGAATTAGTAACAGGAATCAGTTTTGCCCCTTGGATATGTGAGGAGTTGAATTCGGCGGGGGTGCGGACGTCAAGTATGAAGACCTCGTCTTTTTCTGTCATTCCCCTGGCTTCGTCAACATTTACATTCTCAAAACCGGAAGGGATGTCTTTCTTTTGCATCGAAAAAAAGAGTGCTGTAATTAAAAGGAAGAGTAAAATAGCGCCGAAATACATCAGGTATTTTTTATTCATAAGGTTCCTCCATTACTGAGTATACTATATACTGAGTATACTATATACTGAGCATGCGATGGAAAAGTTAGCCTTTACATAAACTTCTTTTTGTCAAATATTCTTACTTCATCAATAAAATACTTTAAGGGCTGGAAGAGGTTCTTATACCCTTCAGTTCAAATTGATTAACTAAAAGATAATTAACATTCCAAACAGGAATGCCTGTAAAATATTACGAGACTTGATGCTGAAATCGGGGGGATTTTAGTTTCACAGGAATACGTTAGAAAATTGAAACCTGGGGATTCTTTCAGGGACTGGCTTGTCCAGGTGCAGAGGCACAGGATTAAGAATTCCAGGTGCAATGTAAGGGAATTCAGGGTCAGACCGGCATCCCATAGAGTCTGCAGATATGAGTTTGAGGGAGAAGGCTTCAGTGTTATTGCAAAATTTTTAGAAAAACCCACCGGAAAAATAAGAAAATATGATTGCAAGGGAGCCATGCTGAACGAGTATCACAAACTCAAAAGGCTTGATAAAATAATCAATATCCCCTGTCCTATTGCAGCAAACAGGCATTTCGACTGTGTGCTTGTGACAGAATACATTCCCGGAAAGCCCTTTTCCTGGTACCTGAAAAATGAAAAAGACCTGGACGAAAAGTTAAAAGCCATAGCTCAACTTCTTGGCAAACTACACAGGGACACGAAAAGTGATTACGAAAAAGAGAGAGATTTTTCAAAGATCCGCAAAAACCTGGCCCATATGCCCCTGCACGGTTCTACCAGGCAGTGTTATGAAAAAAAGCTTGTGAGATGGGAAAAAGACCCACGTCTGGACAGGACGCATGGCTGCACCACACACAACGATGCCACTCCGGCAAACTACCTTTTCTACAGGGGCGAAATCTATGCGATTGACCTTGAGCTCTCCACAGGGCATGGGCATTTTGCCCACGACCTTGGGATATTGAGTGCTGAAGTCTTCCACCATTTCGCACGAAAAGGCACTGCTTCTGCCGCTATCCCCCACATTAAAAGCTTCCTCCGAAACTACAGCCGGGATAAAGAGGAATACCGCCAGATTAAGCAGGTCCTTCCCTTCTACATGAGCTACGGGCTGCTGAGAGTGGCCTGGAGGAGCAAAGACCCTAAACACCGGAAATACCTTATAAACAAAGCTCTCGAGCTTCTTGACAGGTCCGCCCTGTAAGTGCAGGCATATAGGGATGAAGGGATAAGCCGTTCATAGAGATGCAGGGATAAACCGTTCATAGAGATGCAGGGATAAACCGTTCATAGAGATGCAGGGATAAACCGTTCATAGAGATGTAGGGATAAACCGTTCATAGAGATGTAGGGATAAACCGTTCATAGAGATGTAGGGATAAACCGTTCATAGAGATGTAGGGATAAACCGTTCATAGAGATGCAGGGATAAGCTGTTCCGGTAAAGGGAGTGAGGGGAAAGAGCAGAAAAGGTAGGGACAAATTATATCAAAAAAATTTAAGGAACTCGTTCCCTATTTCAGAAAGAAAGCATACATCAGGAATTACAATTAAAGAAACAGCAAGTAGAGATTTTGAATCTGGACGAAAAGGTCACTACCCTTCTTGATACTAGAATCCGCACTTTGAACAAAGCATACATGCTCGAAAAAAACCGGTGGATCTTGGAAGTGGCGTATTCCTATACCCGCCGGAGTTTCATATCATAGAGGTGGTCGGAAAATACCCCGAAAAAACCTGACATCCATTGTTTTCCATCTGGGGGTGACCAGGGGGGCAATTTCCCAGATAGTGGAGAAACTTGAGGAAAAAGGGCTCGTAAAAAGAGTCCGGACTCCTGACAACAAAAAGAATATCATGCTTGAACTCACCGGTTTTGGAAAGGAAGCTTTCAAATGACACAAAGTCCTGCATGAGTCCCTTGAAACCGGAATCATGGGTTTATGGAGTGTGGGAGGTTCCGCGAGGCAGGAAAGAAGAAAGGAAAACTCTTTGATACGGTGTGGAACAAAGAGCGGTTTTTGTATCCGACTCTCTTTGGTTTTGTTTTTGCCATAATAGACATCCTTGTTAGCATGGCAATGCACCTGTCCAATATCCATGTGGCTTTCCCCTTTGCCATTCCTGTTCCTCTACTGAGGACAAGTCATACAGGTCCTGCTCCACATACCACAGGTAAAATGGAATGTATGATCGTGAGATTACTTGAGATGCTTGGAGCTTCCGTTTTTCTCCTACTTAATGTTCCCGGTCCCTTCAGGTATACGATACCCTGTTATCCAACTCCCCCAGCTTGGTTTTCACATTTTGGGTTGTGGTGACAGTGTCTACTATTAAATTAACTTAATACGAAAAATAGTTTGGCAGAACCAACAATTTAAAAATATATGAAAATTGACGCTTATATCCCATAAAATTAAGACTTCATGGGTTTTAAGCTTCTTCCTATAAAAGAGAGTTGACCCTGGGAAACTGTTCCAGTTTCTTTGTGGATCTGGTGAAAGTATATATCTTTAAAATATCCAAAATAATACTATACAGGTAGCGCAGACATTATCAAAACCCACTTTCCTAGAGGGAGAACTTCGCTGTAGCCTTATTTATGTATTTTACGTAATGTGAAGAGAGTAATTAATAAAGAGAGGATTTAAAAGAAAGAGGAATTGAAAAAGAGAGTAATTGAAAAAGAGAGTAATTGAAAAAGAGAGGATTTGAAAAAGAGAGGATTTGAAAAAGAGGGGATTTAAAAGAAAGAGGATTTAAAAGAAAGAGGATTTAAAAGAAAGTGAAAACGTAAAAGTGAATACGTAAAAGTGAAAACGTAAAAGTGAAAACGTAAAAGTGAAAACGTAAAAGTGAATACGTAAAAGTGAAAACGTAAAAGTGAAAACGTAAAAGTAAAAATCTAAAGGCTGGAGCATGGAAGATCCACTTGAATTCTTAAGAAATATCAAATCCGTTGCTGTTGCAACTGTTGATGAGGGAAAACCGGCAGTCCGGATGAGTGATGTAATGCTGGTTGAAAATGAGAAGCTCTATTTTCTCACAGCAAGGGGAAAACCCTATTACAAGCAGTTAAAGAAAAATCCGGAAATAGCTCTTGTTGGCATGGATAACAACTATGTTATGGTTAGGGTCAGAGGAAAGATAGAATTCGTTGAGAACAGTTTCCTGGAAAAAATATTTGAGATAAACCCGGTTCTTGATGAAATATACCCGGAGGATACAAAAGATATTCTCGAGGTTTTTTGCTTATTTTCCGGGGTGGGGGAAATGTTTGATTTATCCGGTACCCCCCCAAGACGTGAAAGATTTTCCTTCGGAGGAGCAAATGTAGCAGAACCTGGCTATAAAATTACAGAAAAGTGTACAGCCTGTGGGATATGTGAAGAATTATGCCCTTCAGGCGCTATCAGTAAAGGGGAAATTTATAAAATTGACGGGTCTATATGTCTGGAATGCGGTAGATGTGCTGAATATTGTCCTTACGACGCAATCGAACCCCCTTCGAGCATTTAAAATAGTGATCTTATAATACAAGTAATAATCTCATAATCCAGATGAAAATCTGATAAAATAGGTTTCAATATATTCTTCGATTTGGTACTTCTTTTTTACCCTGCTACTATATTTCATTCGGTCCAGGATTAGCTGGAAAGATCCGGGTAAAATTCCCACGAAGAAAAAAAATAGGATGTTAATTGAAATCCTATAGAAGAATTAAAAACTGTAAATATTGTAAATTTACAGCCCTTAATTCCTGGTCTAAAGTTTTTAATTAGCTCTCTCCAAATCTAAAAAATTTTAAGACATTTACTCCATTTTTTCGATTATAGTCGTTCTTTCAGTCGCGTTGAGTTCAATGGGTCTAGTCACGATTTTAATCATATCATCCATTTTTTGGACTATAATAATCTTTCCGGTGGTTTTATCTCTGGACTCATTCATTTCGGCTATGTTGTTCATTTTTTCGAGTATAGCCGTATTTCCACCCATCTCGACCATATCATTCATGCCTTCGTCCATTACGTTCATGTCATCCATAGTTTTGATTATAACCATTTTCCCGGTAATATTACATGCCGTAGGTACAGTCATATTATCCTTATCAGCGGCTGTCCAGGTCATATTACACACTTTTGTGACCATTTCGGCTATAGGACCTATGTTCCTGATCACAACCATTTTTCGGGTCATATCACCTGTTACGGTTCCAGTCATGTTTCCAGTAACGAACCCAGTCCTGTTATTCATGTTTTCGGTGACATTACCCATATCTTCGGTCATGTCGAAAGTGATGGTTCCAGTCATATTTCCAGTCATGATCACATTCATGTTATCCATGTTTTTGGTGATATAATCCATGTCATCCATGCCTTCTATTATTTCCCTCTCTCCGAAAATAACCACGTTTCCGGGCATGTTATCCATTTTTCCGATCATAACTGCCTTTTCGGTCATATTGCCTATGTCTTTGATTAGAAGTATCTTTCCGGCCACATTAAAGGTTTTCATGTTTTCGGTTATGTTATTGCCTTCAGTCATGTTATCCATTTCTTCGAACACAACCGCGTTTCCGGTCACGTTACATGTGACGGTTTTAGCAATATCTCCGGTTATAATTACATTTGTGTTATCCATGGCTCCGACCACGTCAGTATGTGCTTGTACGGATACGATGGACAAGGTTAGACATAGCGCTAGCAGTATTAGTTTCATTTTCATTCTATACCCCCGTATGCGAATTCGGTCATCTGGACCGATTAGTTTTTACAACCAATATTAAATTAAAACAAGTTTAATATAATTCACTTTAATAATATCAAGTGAATTTATAAATACTTAATCCTTATTTAACTATATGGAAGGTTAGTCAGATTTTCAGAATCAATAGACACCTTGAAATCCAAATCTATTACAGAGCAACCAAAATCACTGCCTTATCCGTTTCTTCTGCTGCGTACTAATGGCACTCAACCTTTCCATGACTGGTTTCTATTATGACAAGTTCAAATCCATCTCCAGGTTTTTTCTTAATCCAGAATGTCAGTTTCCGGTACTTCATTCCCGAACGCGGTCCTCTTTCTCCCGTTCATAATTGTATTTAAAATTCCGGTTTATCAGGCATTTACGGGCAGTGCTAAATTATTTCATAACCGATAGTGATATACTCCAGGGTGCAATCAGGAAGTTATAACTTTAATAAAAAACATGGAATATGGAAAATAATTTTACTGGCAATGAATGGAGCTATTTTATGGAAAAACTCATACGGTTTTTTAATAAAGACAAATTCGCAGCGCATGCAGGAATAGAACTACTGGAAGTTGCCCCCGGCTATGCAAAAGCCAGGATGGAAATAGAAGAAAAACATCTTAATGCTTTAGGAGCGGTGCAGGGGGGCGCATTGTTTACTCTTGCAGACCTTGCTTTTGCTGCAGCCTCAAACGCATACGGTACTGCTGCAGTTGGGATCAATGCAAACATCTCCTTTGTAAAAGCCGGAACAAAAGGGATCCTCACAGCCGAAGCAAAGGAGACTTCAATAAACCCTAAAATCGCCACATATACTGTGAACATCATAGATGACGGAGGAGACCTTATAGCAATATTTCAGGGAATGGTCTACAGAAAAAAGTTTTCACTTGATTTTTCTGAGGATTGAATCAAAAAGAAGATTTTACCGTTAATAAAGATCCAATGGAGAAAACGGAAATCAAATTTGAAAAGAAAAAATACCATATTTTTTATATCAGGCGTCTTTGTGTCTTGTCCGGTCTTCTGCCGGATTGGCATTTTCATTGTCAGATGGTTCACCGGGTCCGAGATCACGGGATTCTGGTTGTGAATCATCTCTGCTGTGATCATTATAGTTTTCATCACCATTTGCCGAAACATTTCCGGAAAAAAGGGTGATAGCAAATATAAGCACCATCGCATTTACGATAATTTTTTTCATATGAAATTTACAACTATTTATATTAATCGTGTTATAATTCTATTAGCAATATTATAATTACATTAGTAATGTTATTATTGTATTTATAATATTATATTCATATTAATTGCATTATGATTGTATTAATTGTATTATAATTTATAATTATTTTTGTAATATTATTAATATTATAGCTGTATTGTGCAGGTAGATATATAATTATTTGAAGGAGTCGTAATTCAAGAGCTTAAAGGCACTTCACGTGAGAGAGATTGGATTAGAAAATGGGCACCATTAATTAAAGAATCTGAAAAAAACCTGAATAAAGGAATCTGAAAAAAATCTGAATAAAGAATCTGAAAAAAACCTGAATAAAGGAATCTGAAAAAAGCCTGAAATGCGACCGCCGGGATTCGAACCCGGGTTCTAAGCTTGGGAAGCTCAGGTCATAGCCACTAAACCACGGTCGCATACTGTCTTAAGGAACTGCTGTGTACTCTTCTCATGCATCTTTTAGATATTAAAGGTTTCGGTAAAAGGGATGAAATACCAGAGAGCACTGGTTTACCCCTTGCTGGAAATGAATGTCTATATCAAAAACCTGAAGGTGCAATTCGATGAAGACTGGAATGGGGAATAGTTATTGTAGACAACTTTGAACGCTTTTTCAGAGAAGGGGCAATGGCGCAGTATAATAATCTTACAAAACTTTTTGAGGAGCTTGAGAAGATCATGCCCACAAGAAGATTGGAAGGAAAAATTATAGAGTTTGAAACTGGCATTAATTAACGGAAATGAAACGTCTTTTTAAAATAAAGTTTTATTTCAGTAAATCGATACTTTTTCATTCAGTACCCAAGATCGTGGAAAAACTAATAAAGGAATAAAAGTTCAAATTGGTATAAAATCGATTTAAACAAAAATCAGGCAAAAGGTTACAATAATGGTTTCAAAGGACCTCCCCTTCACCAGAGAACAAATCCTGAAAATAATGGAAAAATATCCCACTCCTTTTCATATTTACGATGAGAAAGCCATCAGGGAAAATGCCAGAAGAATGAAATCTGCTTTTAAAGACGTTCCCGGCTTCAAGGAGTTTTTTGCCGTAAAGGCCCTTCCTAATCCCTTTATCCTCAAGATCTTCAAAGAGGAGGGTTTCGGGGCAGACTGCAGTTCCCTGCCTGAACTTATCCTTGCGGAAAAGGCAGGGATGACAGGGGACGACATCATGTTCAGCTCAAACGACACCCCGGCAGAGGAGTTCGTAAAAGCAAAGGAAATGGGAGGCTACATCAACCTTGATGACATCAGCCACATTCCCTATCTGGAAAAATATGCCGGGCTTCCGGAAATCGTCTGCTTCAGGTATAATCCCGGCTCCCTGAAAGAAGGGAACGCAATAATTGGAAAACCTGAAGAGGCAAAGTACGGCTTTACACGGGAGCAGCTTTTTGAAGGGTACAGGACCCTGAGAGATAAGGGGGTCAAGCGCTTCGGGCTGCACACAATGGTAGCTTCAAATGAACTTAACCCCGATTATTTCGTGGAAACTGCAAGGATTCTCTTCGAATTGATAGTTGAGATTTCAAAAGAACTCGGAATTCAATTCGAATTCGTAAACCTCGGTGGCGGGATAGGAATACCCTATAGGCCCGAACAGGAACCGGTCTCCCTGGAAGCTATAGCAAAAGGTGTAAAAGGAGCCTACGACACCACCATTACAGCCAACGGGCTCTCTTCGCTCAAGGTTTACTTGGAATGCGGCAGGGTTATCACAGGCCCCTACGGCTACCTCATATCTCAGGTCAGGCACCTGAAAAGCACGTATAAGGACTACGTGGGCATGGACTCCTGCATGGCAAACCTCATGCGCCCTGGAATTTATGGAGCATACCATCATATAACCGTCCTCGGAAAAGAAAACGAGCCCCTTACTCACAAATATGACGTAACCGGCTCCCTCTGCGAAAACAACGACAAGTTCGCAATCGATAGGATGCTCCCCAAAATTGAAATCGGTGACGTCCTGGCAATCCACGACACCGGAGCCCACGGGCATGCCATGGGATTCAACTACAACGGAAAACTCCGCTCTGCCGAGCTCTTACTGAGAGAAGACGGAAGTGTTGTGCAGATTCGCAGGGCTGAAACAATTGAGGATTACTTTGCAACCCTTGATTTTGAGCAGTTGAAAAGTTTCAGGTGAAAACAGGTGAACTGAGGAAACAAAAGTTATTCACACCTGATTTAATATTTTCTTTTTTGCAGGGGATCTGGTTTTCCTGACCCCCTATTTTTCAATCTCATTCCTACACTTTTCTCGTTGACTCCCTGTCAAAGAAAATATTCTTTCCCTTAATGCTCAATGGAATCCCCATTGCCACATCCGCGTCAATCATCTCAAAGTAACAGGCAGCTGCTCCGGCAGAATACATGATCCGGTTGTCGATGCAGAGGTCCTTTGCCTTTGCTGCAGCTGAACCCACCGCAATACCGAGGTCCAGGTACTTGATCATGCACTGGGGACCAAAAAATTCTTTTTGAACTTTTTCGTGTTCGAGCATCTCTTTGCAGGTCGCAAAACCGCAGGCACCGCAGTCCAGACTGCTGACACCCGAAGCTTTAAGCCCGATAAGGACAATGGCATCTGCGCCCCTGACGTTCTGGGCGTCCCGGAGCAGGAATTTGAGATCTTTGATTTCACTTAGCTCTTCCATCCTTAAGGCAAGTTCGGTTTTTTCTTCAGGGGAGAGGAGGCGGGTTACGATGTCGTCGATGCCCTTGCCTTTAGGGGCGGTTCGGGCGGCGGTGAGGATGACTTTTGCAAGGATATCCAGGGATTCGAGTTCAGGGTTCAGTTTCATAGAAATTAAAAAACAATAAAGCTATTCATAATATAAACCCACAAACTCGGGAAATGTCTGATAATTTTTCACAAACTTCATAATGTATTTAATTGTTCCTGCAAATATATTACTGATCAGATATGGACTCAAACGAAAATGCCAGAAATAAAGAAGAATGGCTAGAAAGAATGAAGCGTGAAGGGAAGTTAACCCGAAATCCCACCGAGGACCACAAATTCGGGTTGAAGACCCTCCAGAATAACACCCGCAGGAACATCCTGATCTTTCTTGGAAATAGCAAAAAGTCTTATGAAGAGATAAAAAAGGAATTCAACTTGAACGAATCCATGACCAATTTCCATCTCAGCATGCTTGAAGACGCCCTCTACATCGAAAAGGAAGAAAAGGACGGGACAGTATACTATTTCCCGACACCAAGGGGAGATGGGTTCCTGGAAAACGTGGAAATGAAAAAGTAAAAACAGACTGATTCCCAAAAACAAGTATTTGTTTTTAATTTCAGAAACGTTAAAAACAGAACACATAAAATCAAAATTTTTTATGCCATTTTTATAGCCAGGGATGGCGCAGAGCATTCAAGCTGGCGATTTGTCTTGAAATTTGAAGCGGAAAATCGGGTTCAACAAGTGATAAAAATAATCAGTTAAACTAGCATTCAGAATAAAACCTTTTCAGAGAAATCCATCAGTCAAAATAAAAATCTAAAATCTGTTTCAAAAAAGTAGATTCAAAAAAAGTAATCATGGTGCCCGGATTTCGGAACAGACTGTCAGATTACTCCCAGGCATCAAAAAAGATATGATTCAGGAAGATTTTAAACATTCTCGTATTTTTTCAGGATCTCCTCAAAAGAGTCTGCGACAACACCGAGCTTTTGCTTTCCGACCCCGAAGGTGCTGAGTTTGAAGAATTTCGTAAGCCCGGACTTGATGCCGTGAATGTTCCTTTCTTTCAGTTCCCTGTAGAGGAAATATCTGCCTTTTTTGACCTTTTCGGAAATTGCATAGAAGCCCGGAGCTTCGAAGAACATAAGGTCGTGAGAATGGGGTTTCTGTCCGCGCTGGATAAAACCCATATCTTCGAGCTTTGCAGAGAACCAGCGGGCATTTTCAACTTCCTGGTCCCAGTTCCGGACGCGCTTTACCACTTCAGGAAAAGAAGCTATCAGGGTCATAACCGTTGCCCCGCGGGCAGTGCAGCCCAGAAGCTCGACTTCCTTTGCCTTGTTGTACACGGATTTTCTGAAAACGATTGGGGCATACTCTTCACTTACCCCGAGCACCCCGACAGGCCCGGATGCAGCCATTGATTTGTGCCCACTGCCCACGATAAAGTCAGCCCCGATTTCCTTTGCGGAAACAGGCATCCTTCCAACACAGTAAGCCCCGTTCAGGAGAAGGGGAACATCGTATCCGTGGCAAACGGACGCTATCTTACCGGCATCCGGAACGTTTCCGTAACTCCCGTCAGGATATGTTACAAGAGCAAGAACTGGAGGTTTGCCGCTTTCTTTTGTGATCTCTTCAATTGCGGTCCCGTAGCCTTCAGGGTCAAGGTAGTATTCGGGACTGCCTGTATGAGGCACTACTTTGATATTCAGGCCGGCTCTTTCGGCTGCAACGTAAGAAGAGTAGTGGGCAAGCCCATCAAGCACGATCCAGTCTCCGGGTTTTCCTATGGAGTGCATAACCGCAAACTTGGACTCTCTTGCCCCGTTTGTGACCCTTGCCTCATCACAACCCAGAAACTCGGGGAGAGCCTTGTGTACAAAATCATGGATGGGGGGTTTTTTGATCTGGTCCAGAATCCCACCACAGAAGTCGCAGACTGAGTAACCATCTCCCCATTCCACAAGAGTCTGCCTGGCAGCCTCGGTCAAAAGCCCGCCAGTCTGAAGAGGATCAATATTTATACTGCCGAGGGTTTCTCGCTTTATGAAACCAAACTTCTGTAAATATGAGTCGTCAAGTATCATTTTCTTTATACCTCAGTGATAACTGTAAATTTCTAATTTAAACTATAAATTTCTGGTCCAGCCTGTAAGGTTTTGTCCTGGTTGTGATAGCATATCTGATGTAAATTAACTGCTTAGAACTCTATATGTCCAGTGATATATCAGGAATTCGTGACAATGATTTTTAATTTACCTTTAATATTCAGAGTTTCAACAGCTAATTCTTGATTTTCATTAACAAGTTTGAATGAGAGTTTGTGCTGGATACAGTGTCTCTAACTGCTTATTTTCTCGCGGAATTTGGCAAATCTTTGTTTGGCTTTTGCCCTGTTTTTAGAGCCTTTTCGCTTCCTTTGTTAAATAAGTTGACGCTTACATCTCTTAGGCTAAAGACCAGGGGGTTTTACATTTTGTAAGATAAATCCTATGAAAAAAATTCTGTGAATTGTAAGCAGAGCGTATTTCTGTAGAAAAGCTGGTGGGGGTAATTTTTCTTATGGAACAATCTCATATTAATTAATATGTAAGCTCTTTTTCTCAATGTTTATATAAAATGCATGGCTGTATGGAAAAAAATAAATGTCAGGAATCAGGCTAATAGACAGTCATCATTCCTGATAATTCATACTTCAACATTCACCGTAGAAGTTTTGAAACTTAAGAATGCAGAATTCACAGGACCCCCGCAGACTCTTTAAAACACTCTTCTGCTGTGGGCCCGGGTTGATTTATTGATTATTTATGGCTAACTTACTGATCGATTTAGCAGTTACTTGCTGATCGATTTATTGATTTATTTATTCGTATCACCTGAAGAGGATGTACTGATTCAATGACTATGGAAATTAATAACACGGACCTGTCTGAAAATGTGCCCCTGTCTGATGACACTGATTTATCGGGCTCCAGGGCTTTTGACGACTCAAAACTTGCAAAATTAAACGGTATCATAAGTCAGGGATTCAATCCCTATCCCTATAAGTTCGAAAAGAACGGGGATATCTGCGATATCTTGAAAAAGTTCGAGGACTTCGAAAAGAACGAGGGCTTATCTGTTCAGACTGCAGGAAGGCTCTATAATATCAGAAAGCACGGGAAAATGATATTTGCCGATCTTGGGGACCAGACCGGCAGGATTCAGGTGCTTGTAAGGAAAGGAAACCTCCCGGATGAGGAGTTTGAGATTTTTAAGAACCTTGTGGACTCCGGAGATATCATAGGGGTTCAGGGTGAAATTTTCAGGACAAAGAGAGGAGAAGATTCCATCAGTGTGTCGGAATTTGTCCTGCTTTCCAAGTCCCTGTGTGCCCTCCCCGAAAAATTCCATGGTTTAAAAGATGTTGAGACCAGGTACAGGAAGAGGTACCTTGACCTCATAGTCAATGCCGAAAAGAGAGATATTTTCATCATGAGGAGCAAATTGATCTCCGAGATCAGAAGATTCCTTGCCGAAAAGGAATTTCTGGAGTTTGAAACCCCTGTGCTCCAGACTGTATATGGAGGCGCAAATGCAAGGCCTTTCACGACATTCCACAACTGTCTTGGACAGAACCTCTTTTTGAGAATTGCCCCTGAACTTTACCTCAAGAGGCTTGTTGTTGGCGGGTATGAGAAAGTCTTCGAGATTGCCAAAAACTTCAGGAACGAAGACATCGACACGACTCATAACCCTGAGTTTACGATGATTGAGGTCTACGAGGCTTACAGGGACTATAATGATATGATGGACTTAACCGAAAGTCTGGTTTCGGAACTCGTGTTCAAGCTGACAGGCGGCTATGAGGTGCAGATGGGTGAAAACACTATCAATCTCCGCTCTCCCTGGAGAAGGATTTCCATGGAAGACGCCTTAAAAGAATATGCCGGGCTTGATGTCTTTGCCCACTCTATTGAAGAGCTGAAGAAAATAGCCATTGAGAACAGGATCGAAGACTACGAAAAAGCAAAGAGCCATGGTGAATTCCTTGCCCTGCTTTTTGAAGGCCTTGTAGAAGACAAGCTGATAAACCCGACTTTCATATATGATTTCCCGGTTGAAACCTCTCCCCTCGCTAAAAACCACCGGGTGAAAGCAGGTTTTGTCGAGCGTTTCGAGCTCTTCCTCAACGGTTGGGAACTGGCAAACGGATATTCCGAATTAAACGATCCCCTTGAACAGGAAAAGAGGTTTGAAGATCAGGACAAGAAAAGAAAGCTGGGAGACCTTGAAGCCCAGACCGTTGATTACGACTTTATAAACGCTCTCGGATACGGCTTGCCTCCAACCGGCGGCATGGGGCTCGGAATCGACCGCCTTACCATGATCCTTGCGGGCCTGGAATCCATCAAGGAAGTAATCCTTTTCCCGCAAATGAAAAGGGAAGACTGAGTGATTTCGAACTTAATTTTGTTCTGCAGGTCGAGTTTGCCCTGTCAGGCGAACGGGCCAGCCGGGGAGAAAATCCCCTTCTTTTTTATTCCAGAGACGCCTGAATGGCATCTTCCGTTTAATATTAGCTGTGCGGGAGCAGCTCAGCTTTTGCATACAGATATTTATACTGGGGCTGATAACACAACAATTAAGTTATCCATTATCAAAAATCAATTCCGGGAAAAATGACTTTCAATAACGCCTTCAGTTTTTTTCACCCGAAAATTCAGGAAGTCCTGAGCACTCTGGGGTTTATAAAACCTACAGAACCGCAGGAAAGGGCATTTCCTCATATAATGGACGGAAAGCACACTCTTCTGATAGCTCCAACTGGTTCGGGAAAGACTGAATCTGCTGTACTTCCTGTTTTTCACAGCATCCTGAAAAAGAAACCCGAAGCCAGAAGGGGTATTTCTGCCTTGTATATCACCCCTCTGCGGGCGCTCAACAGGGATATGCTCTCCAGAATAGAGCTTCTCGGGAAATTGCTTGATATTAAAGTCCAGGTCCGGCACGGGGATACCCCTCAAAGCGAAAGACAGCGCCAGTCCAAAACCCCTCCGGATGTGCTGATCACAACCCCGGAGACTCTTCAGGCAATGTTTACGGGCTCCCGCTTGCGGAAGAACCTTGAAACCGTAACACATGTGGTGGTTGATGAAATCCATGAGCTTGCAGGCTCGAAACGTGGAGCTCAACTGGCGGTTGGGCTTGAGAGGCTTGTGGAAATTTCGGGGGAATTCCAGAGAATCGGGCTTTCGGCAACAGTAGGGAACCCCTGGGAAATTGCAAAGTTCCTGGCAGGGGCAAACAGGGATTTTACGGTTATCGAGGTCGCCCTGCTGAAGCTCCTGGAATTCGATGTGATCAGTCCTCACCTTTCCGGGAGAGGTACAGCCGGAGATGCAGGTGGAGATGCAGGTGTAGGTACAGCCGGAGAGGAACAAGTCATGGAGATTGCAAGGACCGTGGGCTGTGAGCCTGAGTTTGCCTCTCACCTTTTCTTGATCCGGAAAATCGTTGAAGAAAGCCAGTCCACACTTATTTTTGTGAATACCCGACAGAGTGCAGAAGCTCTTGCAGCAGGTTTCCGGAAGCTTGGAGCGTCAATTGGAGTGCATCACGGCTCCCTTTCTTTTGAAGCCCGCGTCGAAGCCGAAGAGGCGTTCAAATCTGGAGCCCTCAGGGGACTTATCTGTACTTCGTCAATGGAACTCGGTATCGATATAGGAAACGTTGACCGGGTAATCCAGTATGGTTCCCCGCGCCAGGTTTCAAGGCTGCTCCAGAGGGTAGGAAGGGCAGGGCACAGGCTGCACGAGGTCTCCCGGGGCACAATCATCTCCATGGAAGTGGATGACACCGCCGAAAGCATGGCTATTACAAAGGCTGCACTAGAAGGCAGGGTTGAAGAGATTTCCCCGCACAGGAATTCCCTTGACGTTGTGGCAAATCAGATTGCAGGCATGGTTATGGATTTCGGGAAGGTTGGAATTGACAGGATTTTAAGGATCCTCGGGCGGACCTACACGTTCAAAGATTTGCGGATTGAAGATTTGCAGCGGGTGGTAGACCAGATCGGAGACTACAGACTGGTCTGGCATGAGAAAGGCTCAAATGTTGTGAAAAAACGCAGGAAGAGCTGGGAGTATTATTACGACAACCTCTCTATGATCCCGGACGAAAAGAAGTACGAGATCTATGACATCGTGAGTGGAAAGTCTATCGGGGTGCTGGACGAAGCTTTTGTGGTAAATTTCGCCCAGCCCGGAGCCGTTTTCATAACAAAAGGAGATATGTGGCGGGTCATTGAGATGCCTGACCGCGAAAGGGAGCCGAACCGGGACAGGATAAAGGTCGAGCCGGTCGAAGGCATGGGGGAAGTCCCTAGCTGGACAGGAGAAGAGATCCCTGTGCCCTTTGAAGTAGCCCAGGGCGTGGGAAAGCTCAGAGCCGAGATTGCAGCCCTGCTCCGGGAAGGGTTCGATGACGAAGCCATTGCGGAAAAACTGCAATTGAAATATCCGGTAGCCAGGACAGCCGTGCTCGAACTTATCCGCCTGCTGCGGGACCACGTTGAAGGAGGTTTCCCGCTTCCGGATGCGGATACAATCGTAATCGAGGACGAAGGAGACGCTGTAACCCTGAACGCCTGTTTCGGCCACAACACCAACGGGACGCTGGCAAGGGTTTTGACCTCTCTTCTGTCGGCACGCTTTGGGAGCAGTGTAGCTCAGGAGGTGGACCCGTACAGGATCAGGCTGACTCTCCCTCGCCGGGTGGGCCCTGTCCAGATCCGGGACATGCTTCTCTCCCTCCGCCCGGAACACGTTGAACCCATCATTGAAATGACCCTGAAGAACACGACCCTCATGAAATGGAAAATGGTCCACGTAGCCCGCAAGTTCGGAGCCCTCTCTCGGAACATCGACTACGACAGGATCAGCATGAAAAAACTCCTTGAAATCTACGAGGGCTCTTCCATGTACGAAGAGGTTGTCCGTGAGATCTTCCACGATATGCTTGACGTCTCCCGGGCAAAAGAAGTCCTGACAAAACTTGCAGCCGGCGAGATTGCAGTCGAGGTTTCGGGTCCAACCCCAATCGGCTCAGCCGGCTTTGCCATGAAAAGAGACCTTGTAGCCCCGGAAAAAGCCGACCGTTCAATCGTCCTTGCCTTAAAGGAACGCATCATGAACGACAATATCATCCTCTTCTGCACAACCTGCAAGAAATGGACCTCCCGCCGCCAGGTCAAAAATGCTCCCGAAGAAATCATCTGCCCGGTCTGTGACTCAAGAATGGTTGCAGCCCTCAAGCCCTGGGAAGACGAGGAAATCAAACTGGTCCGAAAACAGGGAAAAGGCGTCCCGATCTCAGCTGAGGAAAAAAAACGCATCCAGAGAGTCTATCGGAATGCCAGTATAGTGAACTCGCAGGGGAAAAAAGCTGTTATTGCGCTTGCGAGTAGGGGGGTCGGGCCTGAAACGGCGTCGAGGGTAATTGAAAAGTTGAGGGTGGATGAAGAGGCGTTTTACAGGGATATTTTGAAGGCTGAGAGGAATTATGTGAAGACGAAGAAGTTCTGGTGAATGAGAGACTAAGTTAAATAGTTTTTATGAGTCTATTAATGTCTTTATCAAAGTCGATGAATGATACTTTTCTTTAATTTCTTATCTCTGGAATATAGGCTCGGATTAAATTTTTCTCTCCTATCACTTTTGATTCGCAAATTATCAATTCATTTTCTTTTGGATTATATGCCAATACATCAATATCTGGCCACTCACCTTTTTTTGTTTGAATAGGATGTCTCAACTTAGTCCAATAACCCTGAAATTGCCAATAAGCGTCTATTACAGTTTCAACTGCCATTGCTTCTGATATGTAAAAGCACCAATTTTTCAAATATTCTATGGGTGTCTACCTTTTAACAGTACAAATTATTCTCTTTATTTGGCTTGGTATAACAGTAACTGAGTTCTTTTGAAATAATTTATTTATTCGAGAAAAAAACTTTATTGCTGCATCTTCCAAATTTTCAATTCTTTTTAAATCAGAAAGACAATCTTCGAATTTCCAATCGAAAGGATTTGAGGGGGGATGGAGTGGAAATATTATAAAAAAGTGATATTACTCCGGCTTTTTGCGGGTCTAAGTTAACTTTCGTCTTCAATTTTGGTGGCAGCAGTTTAGATACTCACAGATTAAATGTTATTCCGGTAAAGATGGAAGGCAAGAACTTGAATTATACGGTCCTGATTGAACTTATCCTGCTTTTGCTTTTTTGAGCTTCTTTTGGGTCGTTTTTGTTTAGTCTTTTGGGTAGGTCGGTGGGTGGGTATTTGAAGCAATCTTTTCTCTCTGTGTGTCATGGAAAAATCGCTCCACTGCGCGGGAAAAATCCGTAAAGGCAGCTAATATGGTTGTTTCAGGTTCAGGGTTTTTATTAGTCTTAATTTACTTTCCCTGAACTTTCTGTTTTGTCCTGAACTTTCTGGCGTTGATGAATGAGTACATGGAAAATATCTTTTTTCAGGATCTATATTCAGTAAAACAGGTTCCAAAAAGCTATATTTGTATGACTTATTTTTTATATTGGTCTAATTATTTCTTTTTAGTTTTTTGTAATTGGATCGACGATATTTCCAGTGATAAAGGAGTATTTACATGGGACTTGGAATCGAAGATAAATTAAAAGGACTGAAAGGACAGGCAGAAGAGAAATCTGAGGAACTGAAAGGGCAGATGCAGGAGAAAACTGAAGAAACAAAGGGAGATATTCAGAAGAAAGCTCAGGAAAGTAAAGAAGAACTTGAGGAAAAAGCAAAAAAAATGAAATCAGGTTCTCTTCACTGAGCAGGAATTGTCTGCTTGGGATAAGAATGATGTGAAAGGAACTTTATCTCTATTTTGTTTTTTAGAGCTTCTTTTGCGTAGTTTTATGTTTAATCTTTTGGGTAGGTTGTTGGGTGGGTATTTGAAGCAATTTTTTTCTCTGTGTGTCATGGAAAAGCCGGAAAGCGATATAGACATTCTTGTGAAGTTCTCCGAAACAAAAGGTCTGTTAACCCTTGTAAGGATTTAGAGGGAATTGTCAGAGCTTCTTGGAGTAACGGTCGATTTGCTTACTGAAACTTCAATAAACCCATTCCTTATTGACGGAATTAAAAAGGAAGTAAAAGTGATCTCGGCATGAAAAAGAGTGACTCGTTTTTTTACTGTGTTACTAATTAACTATCTTCTCTTAATAAGATTTAAAGAGTAAAACAGGCTTTCAGTATATGTAAAAAGGAGAAGGTATTATCCGGCTGAGATACAAATTCCCTCAAGTAAACTCTGAAAGGCACTCAGAACTGATCACAAGCAACTGGATATAGCTACGTGAGCCGAACAATTTCGTGTCCACTATACTCGCAGCAATCCCGTTAATGATACTGAATACTCTGCTTTCTATAGCGGTCCTCAACATGTTTTCGCCTTTCTCTTTAGCAGATCTCGGCATTAACTCTTTACAAACGATAACACTAAATATAAACTTACAGGATCTTGCATACCTTCTCGGGCTGGTTTTTATTCATGAACTTATTCATCTTGTCTTTATCCCGGACTTTTTAATTTCGGATAAAACGTTTTTAGGAATTACTTATTTTGGCGGATTTGTTTATTCTGAAGAAGCGATATCAAAATCAAGGTATATTCTTATCACACTGGCACCTTTTGTCTTGCTTTCAATAATACTACCTGGCATTCTGGGGGCTTTGGGTCTATTAAATCCGTTAGCAAAGATCCTTATATTGTTAAACGCTATGAGTTCTGGCGTGGACATGCTGGGCTTGATCCTTATACTGATCCAGGTGCCTGATGGTGCATATTTAACTTCCAACGGGATAAGGACCTACTGGATAAGGATAGATAAGAGCATTCCAGAAAGCAACTGAAGATGTATGATCTTAAGGTAGACAAGCAAAAATCTCTTTTTTCAAAAATTTCTTTGTGTCCTGCCGGTAACAGCTTTAAACACTCACAGATAAAATGTTATTCTGGCGGAGATGGAAGGCAAGAGTTTGAATTACACAGTTCTGATCGAGCAGGATGAAAACGGCATATATATTGCAAAAGTTCCTGACATATCGGGTTGTTATACTCAGGGAAAAACAGTTGAACAGGTCATGGAGAGGATAGAAGAAGCGATACAGGTCTGCCTCGGAAGTTGAATAACATAATAAGTGTTTTTTTTATATTAGAGTCCCATTTCCTTCTTGAACTCTGAAAGGGGTATCAAAGTTCCTTTTTTCTGGTTTTCATGACTTTAATCTATGAGCTTTTTCTCTCCATCAGTGAGTATGCGGTCTATATCTGCTATACGATATCTTACGCTATCTCAACCATAATAAATGGTTAGTATTAATTAAATCAATATCAGTAACTCGTTTTCCAGGCTTGGTATTTTTCCAGGTCATCTTTTATAAGGCTAAATGCAAAAGCAAGCACAGCGACATCATCCACAAATCCAAGTAAAGGAATAATATCCGGAGCGATGTCAATCGGACTTATGAGATACAGGAGAGCGAATGTTATCACTAATACCGTTTTCTTTGGAATCGGGTATTTCCCGTTGAAGGAATCTGCTAACATTGAAAACAATAATCCTAAATAATCCCAGATTTTCCTGAGATCTGCCCGGTGGTGATGAGCACCTCTCAGTTCTTCAGGAAAAACCGTGCCGGTATCAGAAGCTTGATCTGGATTTTCATTAAATTGGTCAAGATTTGATCCAACTTTCTTCGCTCTGAAGTTATTAGTTTTATCCATGATAATCCTCCAATCTTATATTGAATTGTATATCAGGGCTCTTAAATTAACTCTCAAATTGGATATTTTTTCTCTTTTTTGCATCAATTGAGGCAATTAATGGCCTTTTCAAAAAACAAATCAAATTTTGGCTCTGTAGATATCCTGATTATTTTGACTATTATAAAATCGGTTTTAAATTAAATGCCTTTTCCAGTTTCTGCCAAAAAATATGCGTGCATTAAAATAATCTGGTATAAATAAAATCGGTGGTAATAGGATATTAAGCTTGTTGAAGTTAGTCTGAAGATTTCTCAGTCTCCCGGACTGAACCTTTATTTAATAAATATTTTTATTTAAAGGATTATAATTCAACACAACCCGGCGTTTGGGTGCCGGGAGAAATCGATGTTGATCTGTGTGATAAGTCACTTTCTAATAACTATACGGTTGTAGTTGAAATTAATAGTTTTATTGCTGGCTTTGGAGATCTGGATGACGCCGGATATTTTGACCGGTTTCTTTTACCAGATTCTCCCTGTTTTCACTGCGGGTCTTCTGCCACTCTTAACACTATCTTCCCACGAGTATGACGGCTTTCACTCATCTCATGCGCTTTTCTGGCTTCGGAAAGGGGGAGTACTGTTGTTACCACCGGTTTTATCGGCTGCTCGTCTATTATGGCTGCGATTTGAGCCAGTTCTCCTCCGTTAGCCTGGGTCATGAGAGTTTGTGCACGTACGCCGTGTTTTTCGGGAGCTTTTTCTGGAATGCCTGCTACAGTACTTACCAGGAATCCACCGGGTTTTAACACTTCCCAGGACCTCTCAAAGGTGTCTCCTCCTATAGTATCCAGTACCACGTCCACCTTGCCGGCTACATCTTCAAATCGCTGGTTTTTATAGTCGATGAATTCGTCAGCACCTATGCTTTTTAAGAACTGCTTGTTTTTCTCGGAAGCAGTGCCAAAGATATAAGCTCCTTTCCATTTCGCAAACTGGACTGCAAAACTCCCAACTCCGCCTGCTGCGCCATGGATTAGGATCGACTGTCCTTTTTCCAGCCCTGCAATATCAAAGAGGGACTGCCAGGCAGCCAGTCCTGCAGTTGGAATTGATGCGCTTTCAATGAACCCGATACTTCTGGGTTTTCTTGCCGCCTGTGAAGAATTGACAACTGTGTATTCGGCATATCCTCCCTGTCCTATCGAGACTTTGGCAAAGACCTCTTCTCCGGACTGGAAGGGACCTTTTTCCCGTCCCTGAGCGTCTACAATACCTGCAACGTCCAGTCCCATCGTCATTGGTAAAGGCATTTCCCCCAACAGACCTCTGCGTATCTTCCAGTCTATTGGGTTGACCCCAGTTGCAATTATTCGAATTCGAATCTCCCCCGGCCCTGGGTGAGGTTCTGGAATTTTCTCGTACTTCAGAACCTCCGGTCCGCCAAACTCATGAATCCTTACCGCTTTCATATTTTCCATCTCAAAAAATCTCTTTAACTACGGCCTACATTCATTTGTCCCACTAACTTGAATAATGGACGAATCCACTTCAGGTATTTCCAGTAGCATGGGTGAATCGAAAGGTATTTCGTATTTAATAAATAATCAAAATTATCAACCACACCATCCCTGTATTTCCCGTCATCAATGCGGATGATCTCTCCTTCTACCAGGCCCGTTGTCAAATCTCCTACTGCAGAACTGGAATTTTTCATATATCTTATCCAATCTATATTTGCAGCCGGAAATTCAAGAAATAAAATGAATATAAATAGCAGCAAAGCTTTCTTATATCTCAAATTAACTCCCCACCATCTATTTATATTCTGATTCTTCTATTTTAATTTTCCCTGTTTTTTTAAAAGAAGGGTATAATTTTGATGGGAACTTTGCTATTTGTACAATATTAACACCGTTTCGGAAAATAAGGAGGGTATTTCTCTGACAGGTGAGTCAAACTTGCAGTTTCGTTTTATGTTCTTTATCCATTTCTCTTTTTTACCCCTGATCTTTCTCCAGGAACTTCTGCAGCCATATAATGTCAAAAGATTTCCCAAACTTGGCCCCGACTTCCAGGAACTTCCCGCATTCAATAAAACCGTGTTTCAGATGAAAGTTCAGGCTGGCTTCATTTTTTGAGGATACATTTGCAAGGAGGTTTTTCATCTTTTTCTCTCTGGCTTCCGTATAGAGTTTGTCCAGCATCCTGGACCCAAGGCCTTTTCTTGTGTGCCCGGGCAGGATAAAATAAGAAACTACACCTGTGTGCCGGAAATTCGGGAATGGGAAATATGGTCTGAGGGCTCCGATTCCTATTATTTTGCCCTTTTCTTCAATAACGTAAAAAGGAAAATGTTCATTTTCATCCTGCTCTTTTTCACTCTGAACAGCTTGAAAAAACTCGGGTCCAACCTTGGTTTCTATATATGCTGCAAAACTATTTTCAATGTAATAGTTAAAGACCTCAAGCATTCCGGAAATGTCTTCGGTTACAGCTTCTCTTATTTGATATTTTTCGGAATATTTGCTTCCTTGCATATGTAAGTAGTCTGAAAATCAATATTTAAATTTTTTTGGTTAGTCCCTCCCTCCCTTCCTTCTCTTGAATAATGGAATTAAAACTGGATCTTTAATTTTGGATCTCAGAATTACATACCTGAAACTTTGCAGTAAGCAGATATTTATTCCCTTCAGCTATCTGTCATGATTTATATTTATAATTAATTTTCAGTGAGAATATATTTATATATCTATGTTATTCTACTATTTCCTGCAGGTAACTATACAAAACTTATCCTGCGTTTCAGGCCGGATTTTGATGGTTTTAATGGGGCATCAAAGTCTATAGTGCTGAGATTAAATTATTTTTCAACAACTCAGGTAAGATCCAGCCCTGAGAGTAAAAACAGGAGAAAAGGAATTTTCTCAATATATTTCTACAGAAGTGAATAATAGATGTTACTGAATGAAAACAGAATTGTAGAAAGAATCTGTGAACTCCCGACCACACTTGAAGACATATCTGAAAGTATCTTCGGAGGTATCAGCACAAAAAATGGTTTGCTGCACAGGCTTGTCGTTCCAGAAGGTAGCGATTCTGACTCGCTTTATCTCTGTGAAGGTCTCTGTAAACCCGTAATTTTAGAACCTGAACTAATTTATCCCTATGTCTCAGGCACATTTTCCGAGAGATTTGCATTTAACTCTTCACCTTACCGTTTTATGCTGCCTTATGAGCTGTCAGACAAAGGCAACAGGAAGGAGTGCAGAGTGATTCCTCCAGAAGAACTGAAAGTCAGGTTCCCTATGGCATACAGGAGGATCCTGGAATTCAAAAATCAGTTCGGTCATGATAACTCTCCCCTTGACTCTGCAGCCTACTATAGTGTGAGGGGCAGGAAACTTCTGGAGTACCTTAGCACTCCGAAAATCATTGCTACCGAAGGCTATCGTTTGCAGGCAGCTTATGACGCTTCCGGAAACCGTGTATTTGAGGGTGGCTGTGGGATTGTCCTTAAAGAACCGGAAAAATACCCTTATGTAACTGCGGTCCTTAACAGTCAGATCGCCAGACTTTTTCCAGCAGTCTGTGAGTATGAGATGATATACTCAAGCTTTGTAACCCCTGCAGTAATGAAACGATTCCCAATTGTATTTCCTGAAGACAGGCTGACTGAGGATCTGATCGCTAATATTTCCGGCTATCTCATGTTCCTTAACCGGCAGAAGTATGCAGCAGGGAATAGTGTTGCGGGCTGGCTTGATGAGCTTGCAGACTTTTATGAGCAAATTTCGAACCTTCTGGTTATGGATGTTTACTTTGGAGATGGTATTGATCCGAAGCTTCTGGGTGCCCTTGAAGATAATATCCACCCATATGCAGGAGATATGGAATCGGAAAACAGTGAAAGCCTTATGAGTGTGCTCTACTACATAAAGCAGAAGATTCTCGAAACCTCTAACTTTAAAAAGTACGCATTCGACTCCGAATTCCCTGGAATCCTCAGCTTCCTTTAAATAGATAAAGGGTTTGAATAACTCTTTATTTGAAGTTTATTCAGACCTCACTTTTTGCTTTTTACTTTCCGTTTCTTTTTGCTTTTTACTTTCCGTTTCATTTTTTTTTTCGAGTACCCTATCCTTCATTATTTTACATTTAGATTTTTATGAAAAAGTTTATATATATTGACCTTTTTTTACCCACGGGGTAAAAGTGCTCTCAGGGCAGAATGACAGTTTTTCCATTTGGAATCACTGAGCCTGTGAAAGGTTCAGATCTTTGCTGTACAGAAGGATTAATTTCCCTGGCTCCGGTGCTGCGGGAGCATAGATATCAATCCTGACAGTTCATTCCTCCTCCTTAATGCTCGAAAATTTTAATGAAAACGATATCCCTGAGATAATTTTTACCCTTTAAAGAACCGGATTAACGGGTCTGCTTATTAGAAGTTAGGGTCTGCTTATTAGAAGTTAATACGTATGGTCTGAATCCTTCCGAATTTTTTAATCCACATAAATTTCATTTCCCATATTTCCTTTTGTTTCCGGAATCGGCTCTGCACAATTTAAAATAATTTTCGTCTATCTAAATAAATATGTTGATGATATGATGTTAGGAATATTATATTAATATTATAACGTCGGTAATATGTCTTTAATACTATTATGATAATAATATGCTTTTAATATTATACTATTAACAATACAATGTTGGTAATATAATGTTGATTCTATATACAAAATTCCGTCCCTAAATAAACCCTGGGCTTATAAAGAAGTGAAATCAATCATGTTCTGGAGCAAAAACAGTATCTTTGAAAAAGGTGGTGGAATCGTGCTTCAGGACCCTTCAAGATATTCTTACGTCCTCGTCGCACTTAACAGTTCAATTTCAAGGGTCTTTTTCGAGATCTGCCAGAATGACAGGTTTTACAATGGGAGCCCGAATCCGGAAGTTTTAAGGCGTATTCCTATTGTTTTTCCTGAAGAAAAAAACCTTGAATCCCTGATAAACACACTTTCCATCTATCTGACCTGTATTCATGGACTGATTTACAGGACAGCTTCTTCTTGCAGTTCCGGAAGTGAAGACTACGAGCTTCTAAAATTCTATGAGATAATCGTAAATCTTCTTGTTCTGGACACTTATTTTTCAAAAGATCTTGACCCCCCCCAGGTTCCTGGAAATCCTGGAGGTAAATGTCTTGCCTTTTGGGGAGTATCTAGGGTGCGGAAAATCCGGATTATCCGGTTTTGAAGATTCAAGATGTTTTATGAATGATCTACAAAACATTAAGTAGAAAATCTTGGACACGTCAGATTTTGGGAAGTGCAGGTTCAAAGTGAATTCACCAATATCCTTGCAACTCTTAAAAACAATAGAGTCTGATAAGAAAATATGTAGCAGTTTTTATGTAGCAGTTTTTATGTAGCAGTTTTTATGTAGCAGTTTTCCTGGAGTTTCCTTTAAGGAATTTCCTCTTAGGATCTATTCCATTTTGGCCAGGAGCTGTAGCAATCTAAAATCCATATCAAATCCCCTCAATATTTATTTTACAGGTATGGGAAGGTTTTCTTAAATTCTCTACAAAAGTTTTGTTTTGCTTTTCATTTTTTCTTCTTTTTTTAAATTTGCATTTGGAATCAAACTTTATGCAGAGTAACTTCCTGGTAGAAATATAATCTAATATAATCAGAAGAAAGGTTATAATATACTATAATAAAAAGAAAGGTTATAATCTAATATAATAAGAAGAAAGGTTATAATGTATATTCCATGAGAAGAATGGTTATAATGTATACTCAATAAGAAGAAAGGTTATAATCTAATATAATAAGAAGAAAGGTTATAATGTATACTCAATAAGAAGAAAGATTATGATGTATAGAGGAAATTTCACACGAAATTTCAAGAATTGGGACTTAGTTAAAAAGGAATATTTGCAGGTAATGGGAAATAAAAAACATCTGGAAAACTTAAGGATTTTCGATGTTCAGTTAACCTGTCGATAATAAATGATCAGCATATGCCTCTAATCCGCATATGTTTCTAAACAGTCTGAGCAAATGATCTGAAAGCTCTCTAAATGATATGGATATTTAATCTGAGCAAAAAAATTGTTTTTTTAACAGAGCAAATTTTGTGGCTCTTTATTTTTATGTTCAGGAAATCTATATCGTGAGCAGTATCATCGCAAACTTATTTATCCATTGCATTCAATGCATAAATTTATATAGATAGTCTTTGTTTTTTTATTAAAACGTTTGGTGTTTTTTACTTATATTTCCTGGCTCTCCCTGTTCCCTAGCAATAATTCAAAAAAGGAAGGTCGTCTTATCAGCCTGCAAATCCACACCGCTGCGTTACCCTATATGGGGGCATTAATCTTTTCAGGGCTTATATGTACCTTGCTTGCAATCAGAGCATATAAAGCCTTTAATCACCGCAGTTTGCCTTTTTCAAAATATTTTATCTTAATTATGCTCTGTATGGCTCTCTGGTCTGTGAATTACGCTTTTGAAATCGGGTTCATGGATATTGAGTATAAGTATTTATTTGCTCGTCTCCAGTACGTGGGGATGGCCTTTGCTCCTGTAACCTGGTTTTTATTTGCAGCTGAATACTCCGGAATATGCAGACAATTTGCCCGAAAGTATGAGAAGCAGCTTTTTATTTTTCCCTTCATTTCAATTCTACTAATGCTTACAAATGGCATCCATGGGCTGTACTTTGGAGGTTACTATCTTGATTTTTCAGGAGGCTTTCCTCTCCTTGTATTTGAGCATGGGGCATTTTTTTGGATTTTCTATATTTACTCCTTTGTTTTGATCTTTGCAGGAATCTTTTTCTTTTTCCGGCAGTTTATCCATCTTATCACGCCTTACGGGACCCCGGCAGCCATTGCCCTTTCAGCAGCCTGTGTTCCGGTTCTTGCAAATATAATACACGTAGCAGATATAGGGCCCTTTGCATTTTTTGATCCTACCCCTTTTTCCTTTACAATAACCGGCTTGATCCTCTTCTGGGGAACAATCGAGCATGAGTTCCTTAACATCATTCCTGTTGCCAGGCAGAGCGTGATAGAATCCATGAACGATGGGTACATTGTTGTGGATCTTTCAAACACTATCGTGGATATTAATCAGGCAGCACTTGAACTCGCCGGAAAAGGAAGAAAAGAGGTCCTGGGGAAAAACATAAATAGCATTTTCGGGGAGGGAGTGGAGATTTTTGGTAATTCTCCGGAGGACAGTTTCAGCAGGGAAATCTCACTCAAGATCGATTTGGAAACAAAGTTCTTTTCGGTCAGTGTCAGTCCCCTTCTGGCAGGGGATTATGAAGAGGGCAAGCTGGTAATGATCCATGATATCACGGAGATACATCGGTATCAGGAAGCTTTGAAGCAGGCAAACAAGAAGATAAACCTCATGAGCAATATTACCAGGCATGATATTCTCAACCAGGTGAATGTACTTTCAGGGTATACCGAGTTGATATCGGAAATGCTTCCCCCGGATGTAAAAGAAGACCTAAGGATCTCAAAATACCTCCGAAATCTTAACAAAGGAATTGAAACAATCCACAGCCAGATTATTTTCACAAAGGATTACCAGGAACTTGGAGTTGTTTCCCCTACCTGGCAGTCTATAAGCAGCCTTGCAAAAGAGGCAGCTTTTTCTTTTTCCGGGCAGGGATTGAAGTTTTCCATCGAGGATAACGGGCTTGAAGTATATGCTGATCCCCTGCTCAAAAAAGCTTTCTACAACCTGTTTGACAATGCAAGAAACCATGGAGAACACGTCAGTGAGATCGATGTAAGCTCTCGTATAGTCGGGGAAAGTGTTGTAATCGAAGTAAAAGATAATGGCATAGGGGTCTCTTCTGTTATGAAAGAACTTATTTTTGAGAAATCCGTAGGTCGAAATACCGGGCTTGGTCTTTTCCTTGTCAGAGGTATACTTTCCATTACAGGCATGGAAATTACTGAAACAGGAATCGAAGGAGAAGGTGCAAGATTTGAAATTAGCGTACCTCCGGGAAACTGGCGTAGAGCCCCTTTTCAATAAGCCATAAATGCAGCTGACAGGACCAGAATCAAAGTTGTAACCACCATGGTGATCAGCAGCTTAATTTCTTTTTTGTTCCTTTTTTCTGGTCTGGTCCAAACTTCAGGATAGCTCCTAAACTTATTCCAGCTCCAATCCCTATTGCAATGCCTATAGCCGTCCTTTACATAGTATTATCCAGTGCAAGCCCAAGAATAAAAGCTCCATAAAGGTTTCCAGTCTTCTCACCCATCAATTTCTTCTTAACTTCTGTGACGTTTATTAATTTATATTTCTTTTATATTTGTTTCTTTGTATATTATGACATAACTAATATCTTTGAAATCATTCTTAGAGTTGACAGCCGAATCTCAGTAATCATAATATCTCTGTACTATATATGGTGAACAATATGAGTGAATTTACCTTGAATACAAGATTTGGAAAGGTGCTTAAAGGTGAAGCCGTTGATATGGTCCCTGTCTGTTCCGTAACCCAGACAGGCACTGTTGAACTTATGGAACTGACAGGAGTTTCCTGGCCCCAGGCTAATTACGATGCCCGCAAAATGGCGGCACTTGCCCTGGCAGGACATGAGATTGCAGGGTTTGAGAATGTACGCTGTCCTTTTTGCACTACAGTGCTTGCCGAAACGCTGGGCTGTACAGTCGCTGAAGGCAGTGTTGATATACAGCCTTATGTGACTGATTTCCCCTGCAAGAAAAAGAAAGACGTTAAGGAGATTTCAGTCCCCGATTTGCTTCTTGAAAGCAGGCGGACATCGGTAGTTCTGGATGCAGTTGGAATCCTAAAAGAACATGTAGGGGAAGACGTGCCCGTTGTTGCAGGGCTAGTGGGTCCTGCAGGACTCGCTTCTATGCTTGCGGGCATGAAAAATTACCTTATGTGGTTTGTGACAAATCCTGAAGTTGTTGAAGAACTGATGGGAACTCTGACTGAAGCCTGCATTGAATATGCAAATGGTTTGCTGGAGAGGGGAGCAGATGCCGTAGTGCTTATAGACTCCGAAGCAGGGCCTGATATTATTGCCCCTCAGATGTTTGAGACTTCGGTTTTTCCACTCCATAGTAAATTCTGCAGGGAGGTGAAAGGATTAAAAATCCTCCATATGTGTGGGGATGCCACAGCCGTCCTTGACCCTCTGGCAGACGCCGGGTTTGAGGGAATCAGCATTGAAGAAAAAGTGGGTATCAGTTTTGCAAAGGGAATTGTGGGTAACCGGGGGCGTCTGATAGGAAATGTGTCCCCTTCTGATACCCTGCTGACAAAAGGGCCTGAAGAGGTTCTAATTGAAGCTCGGGCATGCCTTGAAGATGGGATCGATATTCTTGCACCGGGTTGCGGGCTTGCTCCCCATACCCCACTCGAGAATATAAAAGCGCTTTTCCGGGCAAGGGATGAGTACTGCTCATTGTGAATCTTCCTGAGGGTTCTGGGAGGGATCTTCGGAGGAAGCTCTTTTAGCAAGCTCCGTGGAGTTCCTTCACTTAGTTTTTCGGAAACTTCTCCGAGTCATTAAGGCTTATAATCATTGCAGAACCTATTATCAGGGTACAACCTGTAAGAGTTTCAACAGAAAGTGCAATTCCAAGTACAGCCACATCAAAAAATACCCCGCTGACAGGTTCTATCAGGGAAAGGAGGCTTCCGGTCTGGGCTTTAAGGTTTGCAAGTCCGAGAACTGTAAAGATCTCTCCGAAACCTATGGATACCATTCCGAAAGTAGCAAGCACTTTCAGGTTGCTGTAAAGGACAGCCGGAGAAACCTCAAATGCAAAGGGGCTTAGCAGCAAAAAAGCAATCCCCATGGGCCAGAAGACTATTGCAAGTTCCGGGTATTCCGTTTTTAAAACTTTTACGTTCAGGATCAGAGCCGCAAAGACAACTCCCGAAAGCAACCCTGCTATCATGCCCAGCATGTAGGTGCCGGTAAGCTCAATTCCGGAAAGCCCGTTTTCGGGCCTGACTATAAGCAAAACTCCTGTGATTGCGATGAAGAGGGCAACTATACTTTTTTTTCCGATTTTCTCATTCAGGAGAAAAGGGGAAGCCAGCATGACATAGATTGGAGCTGTATACTGGAGTAATATTGCAATGGATACGCATGTAATCTTCAGGCAGGTAAAATAGAGCAGCATGCATATAACAACGAGTACTCCCTGCAGGAACAGGCTTTTTTTCTTTTTCTTTAACCTGAGGTCTGAAGTTTTCCCTCTCGCAATTATATATATAGAGAAAAACAGAAGCCCAAAGAGCAATCTGTAAAAAATTACCGGAGAAATAGCCATATCATGGATACGGGAAATAAAAAGCCCATTCATGCTGTAAAATACACAGCCTAAAATCACGGCCATATGCGCTTTTTTGCTCTCTAGAAACATTCTGCATGGATATACGTATAGCATTTATATATTTATTGGATCAGTATCTGTTAAAAAATATACATTGTAAGTTAAAACCGGGCAAGTGTGGGTTTGAAGAGAACCTGCTCCTGTTTAATCCCCCTGAAGAAAAATCCTCTTCTCCTGAGCTCCCTGCTCCTTCAGGGGGATTTTTCTCGTGTAGTTTCCAGACCTGAAAATGCAGAAGTAATCGAGAAACACGGAGTCCGGATGAGGGTCTATATTACGAAAGAAGACAACCGGAATGCAGTTGTCCTGTACCAGGAAACCGAAACAGGACATGCAGAAGAGTTTGTTCATGAAAAACGCGATTTTTTTGTATTATATTCTTGAAGGGTTCGGCATGTGGGTAATTGAGGGCAGGGTGTTTGAAGTCCGGGTAGGGGGCGTGGTCGTGGTGCCTCTGGAGAAAAGGTTCTGGTTCCGGGGCAGCCTGAAGCAGATTTGCATAACTACTCCAGCCTGGGAAGAAAAGTATGAGCACCATATAAGGGATATCGAGTTCTAACTGATATCCTGAACTACAACTATTGCCCTACGATACTCCTTGCCCTTAACTGTTTTTTCTTCTCGTCTGTTTTTATTCTTTATTATCCAAGTCCGAAACTTTATTCTTTGTTATCCAAGCTCGAAACTCGTAACCCCATAAACCTTATCAAGCTCTATATCAGGTTCTTTTCGGCTGTACATGCGGATAGTTTTGAACATTACATTCATGTGATACTTTTTTGCTATTTCCATTGCTTTTTTATTCGGTTCGGGGACATCAAGATAAATGGTTTCCTCAGGAACTGATGCTCTGAGGGCCCTGAATATTTTCTCTGCTGTAACCTGGTCGTCTGCGAAAAGAGGACCTATCTTATACCCTTTCCTGCACTTCCTGATTACGCCGTACCCTTTCATGTCACCTTTTTCCACTGCCGCAAAGGCGGAAGAGTCGGGTTGATTTATCCATTTCTCAAGAAAGCCGGACCTTGGGGCAGGAAACATCTTCCTGTCGTAGGCAAGCAGTTTTTCAAAGGGGACTTTCGAGATCTTTACAAGTCCATCCGGGACTTTTCCTCCTCCCCTGCCTTCAAAACGCAGGTTGCTGTAAGAAGACCTGAATTTCATAACCTGCTGGTATTTTTTTTCGTTTTCCACAACTCCATCTAGCCCGATGTTTCTGTCTTCCAGATATTCCAGGCATTTTTCGGTCAGTTTTATTCCGATGCCTTTTTTCCTGAATTCGGGTTTGACTACGTAGAGCCCGAAAAAACCGAAAGAATCATCATAAGCGACAGCAGAAGCACAACCTTCGGGCTTGCCTTCAAGCTCTGCAATAAAAAAGCCTTCGTTATCAGCTTCGTAAAAAAGTTCTCCGTCATGGATGCCAGGGTTCCAACCTTCCGCGACTGCCATCTCAATTGCGAATCCGGTTTCTTCCCTGCTCATTTTTCGGACTTTAAGCCCTTTTATTTTTTTCGAATCTTTATCCATGACAGTTTAATATTCTCATTTTCTATTTATTTTTTAAGTATCTTCCTTGACCTGTTTTTTACTTAATATCAAGTTTGCAGGAGTTAATTTTTTCTCTTCCTGTTCTTCCCTGAAGTTACTATCAGGTAAGCCGCTATAATCGCAGTTGATGCAGGATAGATGCCCAGAGGGGATTCTTTTGCCCCGGTTTTGTCTCCCGTTTCTTCCCCGGCAGCAGCGCCTGTCCCGGAACCTTCTTCTGTGAACATAAAGATGTCCATGGTACCTTTACGCTTGTCCTGCCAGACTATCCGGTTGCCGTCGATTGCAGGGTTGCTTTCATATTCAGATGCAGTGGAAACTGTATTTTCCTGTCCTGTGGCTATGTCGTATATAAAGATGTTTGTTCCCTTTATCCTCCCATCAGCCCATACTATTCTTCCGCCCGAGATAGCAGGGGTTTTCTGTGGGGACGGGTCAATACAAACAGGTATTTCTTTTTTGCTTGAAAGGTCATACATGTAGATATCAAGGTTTCCATCCCGCCTGTCCTCCCAGACAATGTAGTTTCCTTCAATGACAGGGTTTGCCTGCCCTGCAGGGTCCGTAACTACAGGGCTTTCTTTGCCTGTATTGATATCGTACATGTAAATATCGTCATTACCGTTGCGCGGATCTTTCCAGACGATGATATTCCCCGAGATCGCAGGTTGGCTCTGGTCTGCTTTATCGGTTGTTATCCGGGTTTCCTTTTTGGTGGTAATGTCATACATGTAAATGTCAGTGTCCTGGTTCCTGCGGTCTGTCCAGACAATTATGTCGCCTGATATTGCCGGCTCTTTCTGGTCTGCCCTGTCCAATGTAATCTGGGTTTTGGTCTTGGAGTCAAGATCGTACAGATAAATATCATAGTTGCCTCTATTTTCGTCCGAAAACACAATTCGGTTGCCTGAAATTGCCGGTTCTATTTCGTCTTTTGGGCCGGCGAACAGGGGAGTTTCAGTTCTTCCTACGGACATGTCGTACATGTAGATGTCCCAGTTTCCGTCTCTTTCATCCTGCCAGACAATGTAGTCTCCTGAGACTACAGGGCTGATCTGGTGGCTAATAGCCGAGTTAATTTCCTGCTCGTCTCCTTCCAATGGCTCGGTGGCAGCTGAACCTGCACATGCGCTCAGTACCATGAAGAAAACAACTGAAATAAGTATCATTGAAAATTTGTTGTACCTCAATATTACACTTCCAATATTCCCTCTTGAGTTTCATTGTGGGTTTTTTGAGTATAGATACTTTCAACTTCGGATCAAATTTCGGTTTAACTTTCTTATCTTTTTCAAGTTTATGCATTTTCTAGCATAGAATATTTCCCAATAGCTGAGCAATCTCTAAAGGATGTATATCTCCTATAGTTTTTAGCGGTTTCCTGCATTTTAGTTTTTCTTTATTTGAGGGGGCACTTCTTTAAAGTTTAATTCAAGATCCTGCGCTAATTTCAAAATCTTGCTCTCAATTCAAGGTTCAGTCCTACTTCTTAAAGTTAAATCTTCTCAAGCTCAACTTTATTTCTTGTCAGTTTTACCAGTTTTTCAATAAATTTCTCTTCACAAATCTTTCTTATACAGAAAATAAATTCGACGCTATCAGAATATTTTTCGTCCTCTACTTTTCCGTGTTCCTCAATGAGATTCTTAATCTTTTGAATCTCCGGATATCTGAAACGTATCCTGAACCTTACTTCTTCAAAGATCTCTACAGTACCTGCCTTTTCAATAGCTGAAATTGCTGTTTCCCTGTACGCCCTGGAAAGCCCCCCAAAGCCCAGCTTTATTCCCCCAAAGTACCGGGTCACAACTACAGCTGTATTATAGAGCCCCTTTGATTCTATAACCTTAAAAACGGGTTTTCCGGAGCTGCCTGCAGGTTCTCCGTCGTCATCGTATTTGAGGGCAAAAGAGCCTTCTTCTTTTACAAAATAAGCTGAAACATTATGGTTTGCGTCTCTATGTAGCTCTTTTATCTCTTTTATGAAAGCCTTTGCTTCTGTTTCATTTTTTACCTGCCTGGCATATCCTATGAATATGGATTTTTTGAATTCTCTTTGAGCCATTCCAGAGCTTTTCAGGGTTTTATAGGTATTCAGGGTCTTATCCTCATACTGCTTTTTTAACTAATTTTACACTTGAGGCTTTAAAGTTTTGCAGATGCGCGCCGGACGAATATTATGATGTCTTTAAATAATCTTTCTGCCTACTGACGACTCACGGCTTCCCCCTAACTGGCTATATTTTCTCCATCTTAACTTATTTATGACACTTGGTACTCTAATATATTCATATTGCACTAATATAAATTAGTAAATTTCAAAAAAGAATCTATCAGGCTTGTCTGTTGGGTAAGTCTTGGACCCTTCGTCCTTTTATTTTTTTGTCAAATCGAAAAGTTTTAATCTCATTGGGGGTTCATGCATAAATATCTCATATAAATATCTCATGAATTTGTATGAGATGGGTGTAAAAAAAGGAAGAGAACTATTAGAGGTATAATTAATGAAAAAAATGTTAAAGATTATTGCAATGCTTCTTGTAATTGCTACTGTTGTCTTTGCAGCCGGATGTGCTGACAAGACCGCTGAAGAACCTGCTGAAGAAGCAGCTCATGAAGAAGTGACCGATGAAGCTCCTGTAGCAGAAGAAGATATCGTTGAAGGTGAAGAAGTCGCTGAAGTAGAACCCGTTGACGAAGAAGTTGCTGACAACTCAACTGAAGAAGTCGCTGACAACTCAACTGAAGAAGACGTCGCTGACAACTCAACTGAAGAAGTCGCTGACAACTTAACTGAAGAAGACGTCGCTGACAACTCAACTGAAGAAGACGTCGCTGACAACTCAACTGAAGAAAAAGCTCCAGCTGACGAAGAATAAACCACTGCATAAGCAATTTATAAATTACAATCCGCCAATGTGGCCTTTTAAGGCTACACATTTCTTTTTTTGAAATACCGGTTATTATCCAGTTTATGACCGTGTAAAATTGCAAGTGTAAAATTGCAATAAAGCATTTTTATTAAATCTCTGTACCAGAGTGTTTCTTCTGTTTTTCGGTCACAAACCCAGAAGTCCCAGACATAATCATACAAAAACCGGGACTATGTGGTAAATATTGAACTCACTGACATTTTCCGAATATATCAGTTTTCCACATAAAATATTTACAACTCAGTCTCTGGGCAAAGCCCTGTTAACATCAATATTTTTTCTTATTTGAGCCCCGGCGAGGATTGTAAATTTATTTTACCTGTATCCTGTGTGCGCTCAAATTTTCTTCCCTTTGCTGAATTCTACCTGAACTTTATACTCTAAATTAGGTGCGTACAGAGTTTTTCAGTGGACTCCATATATATATGAAAACATATATCGAAACATATATAGAAATATATATAGAAACACATGTTTGTAAATTTGTTGAACTATCCTGTACCGTGGGAAGTACAAAAGAGATTTCAGTTTTTTTATCGGGTATTTATGTAATATAATGATTGAAGTGAAGGTACCGGTGGTTTTTAATTTAGTTTTATTAACTTTATGGCTTTTCTAGTTAAGTTCTTTTTCCATTTTAAAATATTTCACTTTCCTATCTGAAGAAATTAATTTGAAATCCAAAGCTATTAATCTTTTGTCTGATATTTTATAAAAGTTTAATTATCTTACATATTTAATATTAATGAAGAGTTTTCAGAGGTACTTGTATGCAAAAAATGTTAAAGATCATTGCAATGCTCCTCGTTATTACGACTGTTGTCTTTGCAGCCGGCTGTGCTGAGCAGAGTACAGAGGAAGCAGCAGAAGGAGCCGCCGAAGAAACTACCCCAGCTGAAGAGGGATCCGGTGTTGAAGGAAATGCTTCCGTCGGGGAAATGCCCACTTATATTGTAGGAACAGAAGCCCAGTTCCCACCCTTTGAAATTGTAAATTCCAATGGAAATATAATCGGCTTTGACGTTGATCTCATGAACGCGATTGCTGAAGATCAGGGCTTTAAGGTTGAGTATCTTGATCAGGACTTTGCCGGCCTTATCCCGGCTCTCCAGACTGGAAATGTTGACATTATTGCCTCAGGCATGACAATCACCGATGAACGTGAAGAAGAGGTTGACTTCAGTGAACCTTATATCAACGCGGGCCTGGCTCTTGCCGTACTCATTGGCAATGAAGACATTCAGAGTGTTGATGACCTGAAGGGCAAGACCGTTGCTGTCCAGACCGGGTCTACCGGGTTCCTGAAGGCAGAAGAGCTCCAGAAAGCCGGAATCATTGCTGAGATTAAGGATTTCCCCCATGTAAATGAAGCCATCGAAGAACTCAAGATCGGTGGTGCCGATGCAATGGTCAACGACCTGCCTGTCACGGAAGCTTTCATCGCAGCTCAGCCCGATGTAATCAAGATCGTTGGCGAGCCCCTTAACAGTGAAGACTATGGCTTTGCCGTCCGCACCGGCAACACCGAACTCCTTATTAAAATCAACGCGGGTCTTGAGAACGTCAAAGCCAGTGGCAAGTACGACGAACTCCTGACAAAACTCCCAACATACATGGAAGAGTAAATCTAAGAGTAAATCTAACTGTAACTCGAGAGCTGGCACATTTTGTGCTGCTCTCCCATCTCTTCTCGTTTTGTTTCTGCTCTTTTTTCTCTAGTTTCTTCAATATTCGGCCAAATCTTTTGATTTTTGCTTTGCCTTAATTATCTTGCCCTTCATTTACAAAATATGTCCACCGATATCTTTGTTACAAATGATTGGTTTTATATAATGGAAAAGTGTTTTCAATTATATATTTCTGTAAAACGTGTATTTGCACTGGATGTTGCTTTAAAATCCCACGCTCTAAAGGCATTACTGCAGCCCATTTGCAGAGATATTTGCTGAAGAGAAATCCCCATCTGGTTGGATCGGGTGGGTGTATTTAATTCGAGCTCAAAGAGGAGCTACACATTACAAACAGACTAATTATTCACAAAAAGTAATCCGTTTTATATATTATAAATAACTGAGGTTATAGTTTGTCTCTTTTAGCGTCCTACCTTGAACACGCTATTAATGTATTTCCGAGTTTGTTGCGGGGTGCGGTAATCACCATAGAGGTCACTACCTTTGCGATATTTTTCGGGTTAATCCTGGGGACAATTGCAGCTTTCGGAAAACTCTCTAAAAGATCGGTTTTCAAAATTCCGAGTACAATATATGTTGATTTTATCCGGGGCACCCCTCTTTTCGTACAGATCCTGCTTTTTTACTATGGTATACCTGGCCTTATCATCGGGATTACAGGAGATCCTTTCATGATCGACCCGATTATCGCGGGTATCGCGGTGTGCAGTATCAATAGCGGAGCTTACAATGCGGAGATTGTGCGTGCAGGCATCAAATCCGTTGACAGAGGTCAGATGGAAGCCGCCCGTTCCCTGGGTATGACCGAAAGGCAGGCCATGAGGGAAGTCATTATGCCGCAGGCTGTAAAGCTGATAATCCCTCCCCTCGGAAACGAGTTTATAGCCCTTTTGAAAGATTCGTCTCTGCTTGCAATCATCAGCGTGCATGAGCTTGCAAAGAACGGGATGCTTTATGTCTCAAAGACCTTTGCTACTTTCCCGACATACATTTCAGTTGCCCTTGTGTACTTGGCCCTGACCATGGGAATTTCCCACGTGCTTAATTACATTGAGAGGAGGCTTGGCGTAAGTGATAGAAGTGAATAACCTCCACAAAAGTTTCGGAAGCCTGAAAGTCCTTAAAGGAATAACCGAGAAAGTTGAAGAGAGCGAAGTGGTTTGCGTGATAGGTCCCTCAGGTTCCGGAAAAAGTACCTTCCTCCGCTGCCTGAATCTTCTTGAAACTCCCACCTCGGGAGATATCTGGATTGAAGGGGAGAAGGTCACTGACCCCAACGTGAATATCAACAAGATCCGCGAGGAAGTCGGAATGGTCTTCCAGCGTTTTAACCTTTTTCCCCACATGACCGCCCTTAAAAACGTAGCCATTGCCCCTATAAAGGTCCGCGGTCTTCCTGAAAAAGAAGCTTACGACCGCGCCTATGCCCTCCTGAAAAAAGTAGGGCTTGAAGACAAGGCAAATGTTTATCCCAGTTCCCTTTCCGGAGGTCAGCAGCAGAGGGTTGCAATCGCACGAGCCCTTGCCATGCGCCCTAAGGCAATGCTCTTTGATGAACCCACCTCCGCGCTTGATCCCGAAATGGTCGGAGAAGTCTTAAATGTCATGAAAGACCTGGCAAAAGAAGGCATGACAATGGTTGTCGTAACCCACGAGATGGGCTTTGCCAGAGAAGTCGGAGACCGTGTCCTCTTTATGGACGACGGTATCATAGTAGAAAAAGGTACACCTGAAGAAATCTTCCATAATGCCCAAAACGAGAGGACAAAGTCATTTTTGAGTAAGATTCTGTAATGAAATTTTGCCAACCTGCCAGCCAGGCAAATCCCAAATTAAAAGCCAGTGCCGTAATTAGAGAGATAAACGGAGATCATATAGTGGAAATGCCCCCTGGTTGAGAGAATATTTTACTTAAGCCCAAAATCTTTTTTCAATTTAAGTAAAATCTCAACTCTTTCGCCAGGCTGTCTGGTGGCCCTGCAAAAATAAGGTTTTATGGGAAACGAAGATCTATAGCTTGTATTAGTGAGTCGTGTAGTGAGTCGTGTGGTGCGTTATTATTTAAAAATATCAAGCTTGCGGTTTTTAAATATCTATATTTATCAGTTTTACTTGTTTTGTTATATTGTGGGTTGTAATGAGTAATTCGAATGAATTCGAAATACTTATCTATTATAATGTTGTATTACTCATTGGTAAATCAATTTTACTTGATTTGCCGACCGTTCTTCCTAGAGCATGCTATTCAGAGAGTTATTTATCTCTTCAACTCTCTGAATAGGGAGTTGGGGGTTCAACCTTCATCAATTTTCCTCCTTCCTTTCTTTTTCTCTATTTTTTCAATTATTTATTCTCCGATTAAATTTTTCAATATCATATTCTCCTAAACTAAAAGATACCGTAAAATAATGCTTTTTTGCAAAAAATCGGCATTGAAGCTTTATCACCTCAGGTTCGGGCACAAAATTCATAGAAATTGACATACAGTGAGTATCTCACTCGGCTTTGCCTCCCTCTTCACTGACTATATGAATTATGTGCCAGGTTTAAAAATCTGCATAAATGTCAAGTTTAACTAGATGCTCGTGAGATGTCCTTTAAAGGATTATTTTCTCTTTTTTCAAAAATTATATGAGTTTAATTCTGAAGAGTTCTACGAAGCTTTTGTTAAATTAACCGATCTATCGACAAGGGTACTATTCTTATGAGTCGTTGGGGTCACACCTCATCTTTCCAAACCTCATCTTTCCAATATACTAATCTATTCTGCTTTTAGTACTAAATAAGAACTGAACTTTGAAGGACAAGTAATCTTAGAAGGACAAGTAATCTTAGAAGGACAAGTAACCTTAGAAGGACAAGTAACCTTAGAAGGACAAGTAACCTTAGAAGGACAAGTAACCTTAGATATACTGAAGCAATATGTGGATAACCAGGGCAAATATGCATCTGACGAAGAAGATAAAGATCAATCCAACTAAAGAAAAGACACGACCTGCCTCTTTGGGAAAGAACTATGAAATGTGATTGTGGAAACGTTATTGATAGAGATAGAAATAGTGCTATCAACATCATGAAGCGGTCCTTATCACAGAATGTTTTGTGGACAGGCTATCAGAGTTTTTCAGATAATCTTCGACAAACAGGATTACAGATGGATACTTGCATCACTGCAAATATCCAGGTGACGTAATCACTCGAAGGAAGTTCCGTCCTCGCTTTCATCAGAAAGCAGGGCGGGGTAGCTCACAGCTTCTATTAAGATTTATGCAAGGTTTAAAAAGAAAAGAATACTATTGAACTACTGCACCTCTTTACTCGTCAAACTGACTTAAAATTAGTTCGAAATCTACATTTTACAATTTATTAACATTTCGACGTTCAATAAGTGTTGGCTAGCTTGACGTTGGGCTGCCAAAAGACTTAAATATATTGTTGCTGAGGCCAAAAAAATGAAAGAAACCCTGAAAGCCTACCTCGACCTCATCCGTGCCCACTTTCTCCCCGCCTGGCCCCTTATTTTCTGCTCCGGACTTGTGCTTGCTTTTGGGAATTACGGCGGCTTTTCCTGGATTCTAATTATTAAAGCTGCTCTGATAGGCTTGCTGGGGTTCGAAGCTGGCTTCGTGCTCAACGATTATGTGGACAGACATAAAGACAGGTTTGATGTCGAGAATACCCTTACCAAATACTGGAGGCCTTTTAAAGAGAGGCCCATTCCCTCAGGGACGATTTCTTCAAAAAATGCCTTCTGGCTGTTTATCCTGCTTGCAGGGATTACTTCTGCCCTTATCTTCACCCTTCCATATCCCAATTCTCTCTATGTCTTTGCAATAATGCTGTATTCTTACAGCATAGAAGTTTTTTACCAGATTAAAAAAAGAGACCAGAAATACCCGATTGCGCAGCTTCTGGGAAGAACAGATATCACCCTGTTTCCTGCAGCAGGGTATCTCTGCTACGGGCAGCCGGATATGACCATGCTGCTCTATATGGTTTTTGTCTATCCCTGGACGATGGCTCACCTGGGGTTGAACGACTTTATAGACCTGGAAAACGACCGGGCAAGAGGCATGAATTCAATTGCTGTCCTTTATGGTGTAAAGGGGGCTATGTGCTGGGTTACGGGCTTTACGCTCCTGCATTTCTTTACAGCTATTTTCTTCCTTAAGGAGCTCGGGACTATTGCTCACTATGGCTTTCTTGCAGGCTTTGTACCCCTTGCAGGAGCAAACCTTTACCTGTGGTATGAAAAAAGTCCGGGTGCCGGAATGAAGATACTGCCTGTTTACCATGGAACTCTGGTAATCTATGCGGTTTCGATAATTCTTGATTTCTTCTATTAAATTTCGTGAAATCCGTCTACGGCTTTTTCCACGGCTTTTTCCATGGCTTTCCCTCTTTTTTCAACCATATTTTTATTTTTTTCTTCTGCAGAGCCTCAGGGTATGGCAGCGCAGGCTCCCTCCTCCTGCAAGCAGGGCTTCCGGATGGAAAGGAATAATCTCAACACCTTCTCTTGCAAGTCTTTTCCCTGTTTCCTGGTCAAGTGCAACGTCATAGTGGAAGATGGTCCCGCTTTCAAGGGGGACAAAAGAACAGGCCAGGCGGCTTTGCTCTGAGTCCGAAACAGGGATGATATTCATGTCTTTCTCCTGCATGAACTTTTTAAAATCTATTCTTTCTCTGGAGTCTTCCGTGAACAGGCAGGTCTCTTCAAAGGCTGGAAGGTAAGCAAGGGCAAGGTCTTCTCTTATTCGATTGAAAACCGTATCTGGATGCATGTAGCGCCTGGCTTTCGGAGTGCGGACGTAGATGACTTCATCAAACTCGCTCAGGATATTCGAAATAAATTCCCGAATAAAGGGATAGGTATGCCTTTCCGTGTCAGCAACAAAAATCGTTTCTTTTGATAGCAGAAGGCAGCCTTCAAAAAAACCTTCTCCCCCATTGAATTCGTTGAGTATGGGAATTCCCAGGTTTTTCAGAGCTTCCTTCACGACAACCTCTTCATTTTCCCTTGCAGGCGGGCGCATTTTTGAAAGGAGTGCACCTTTTCTGGAGATGACTGCAGTATCATGCAGAAACGTAATATTTGGCATCTTCTTTATCATATCTCTGTTCTCTTCCACATTGTCTGCAAGTTCATAGACTTTGATGCCGTTTGATTCCAGAATTTCCTGGTAACGTTTGTGTTCTTCAATATATCCGGTGATATCAGGAACCTTATCGTAAAGCCAGTGTTTATAATTCGATTCGTTGACTAGGGTGAGTTCATCTCCCGGAGTATGCACAAGTACACTTCTCAGCTTTCCCAGTTCATCACAGCCGTAAGCAATATTCGATCCGGTTTTTTTCTCCCCACTCAATTTTTCTATCTGGCAACCCATGTCCAGAACCCTCCTTAATTTATTGTAATTCTCAATTATTGCCATTCTGAAATGCTTTTTTTGCAAGGATCATCGTATTTGTCCTGTCTTCACTCAGGAAAGCCTTGAGAACCTCAAATCCGCAGATGTCCAGAAAAGCGAGAATCTGGTCATATGTATATTTGTAGGTAAAGCCCATGCGGATGATGTCCCCTTCCTTAAAGCCTATGGTCTCTTCCCCGATCTTGACCTCAGAGTCCTTCAGGATATTCAGGCTCTTCCGGGTCCTGTACAGTGCCCCTATTCTGGAGTCCACATGTGCAAGCAAAAGTTCAAAGTCGAAGTCCTTAGGAGCCATTCCGTACTGAAGCAGGGGATACATATTGAAGAGCGCATTTTCTCTTGATGTATATGTGCCTAGGATGGATTTCCTTGCAGACTGTGCCTCTTCCCCTGAGCCCTGTGCAGAGAGAAGATTGGCATCAAAGAAGAACAGGTCTCCCTGCTCAAGATTTTCATGGACGAGCTGAAGAATGAATTCAGGTTCATAATTGCAAAAGGTATTTCCCAGAATGCAGAACAGAACCGGAAGATGCCAGTGTTTTTTAAGGAGTGGCATGTCCTCAATAAAGCCGACTATCCCTTTCTTTTCTACAGGCAGGTCCTTTACTTTTTTAAGGGCGATATCTACAAGCTGGCTGTTTATATCTGCAGGATAGTAACGTATTGATATTTTTTCCGAGGCTGGTTTTTCAGCCCGGTTTTTCTTAATCAGCTCTTCGAGAAGAATTCTTTCTTTTTCCCCATCCCCTACTCCCACACTCACAAGGCTCATGCACGCAGGAATAAATCTGACTATTGAAGCAACATTCTCCTCAAGCATTTTTTTGAGCTGGCGGGCAACAGGAAATGTTCCGGACCCGTCCAGCTTCAGCCAGTTTTTTGCTCCTCCCGCACCTGTATACAGGAGATAATCAGGTAGTTCGTATTTCTTCAGGCTCTCATACAGCCTCTCTTCGGGACTTTTCTTGCTGATCTTTATGATCTTTTCTTCTTTTTCCGGAGCCTGTTCCAATCTCTCTTTATCTGTTCCGTTCAACTTCTCACTTCTCCCAGAATCATTTCATAATCTATATTATATCAGCTCCGTACATGAACAACTTTTCTAATTTCTTGCCTGAATTTTGTTTTTTTATTGTTTTATCTTTCTTTGAAGCATTGCTTACATTCCATCTTCAGGGCTTCAAGCGGATCGGCTCCGTTATTTATTCCGACGCTGTAGGCATATCCGCGGCAGCCTATGCATTCTTCTGTGTGTTCGCAGTTCCCGCACCTGCCTTCGAGCACTTTGTCAATATTCCTAACATATGAGAAAAGGTCGGAATCGTAGATCTCCCTCAGGCTCATCCTGTTTATGTTATAGGGATATTCTCCGTTAACCCTCAGTGCAGGATGTTCGTCCAGTTTTGTAGGTGCACAGGGCCTGACATTTCCTTCGATATTGATGTACAGGCTGTAAAGGTGCTGAAGGCAGCCGCTTGCAGTGATTGGGGTATAGGGCAGCCAGTCGTACCTGTAATATTTTCTGTCTATTTCCAGGAGTTTTAATTTGTATTCTTTTATCTCATCGGTTGTAAGCAGCTTATCTTCAAGTTCGTCATTTGCCCTGCCCGTCGGCGTAAGGATCTCCATATTGGGAAAAATGTTGTTCTGCCGGCAGAAATGCCAGATCACCTCAATCTCTTCAAGATTCATTTTATTGCTCACAAAAGAGATTCCAAGGCGGAGTTTTCCCGGCTCCGAAGGTTTTGAAAAACCTGCTTTTATAAGATTTTCAAGCCCGATTTTTATATCATCGAAAGCTCCTTCTCTTCCTGCCAGATAGTCCTGGACCTCTGGCCTGAGGGAATCAAGTTTTCCCATAACAGAGGCGTTGTGTTCGTACAGGAAGCCTGCAAGTTCCTCTGTCATCAAAACAGTGTTCGTAAACAGCATCGGGATGATTCCAAGGGAATCAATGCAGGCAATCAATTCTCTAAAGTTAGGGTAAAGAGTCGGCTCTCCTCCCCCGATCACAACCACAGACCTGATCCCAAGTTCTTTTGCCTCGGATATTATGCGTTTGAGGACATTGAAGTCAGCTATTTTTACGGAATCCTCCCCGCTCTGTGCATAACAGTAGCGGCAGCGGAGATTGCATGATGTATTCGTTTCAAGCCTTATGGCTAAAAGCCTGTTTGAATTCCGAGCCTCGTGGGCTTCCTGTGCCCCGTACATGTATCCCCTCAGGACGGGGGGCTGCGAAAAATGAGTTTTTGTATTTGGATTGATACACTCACTCCCTTAAATATTTGAAAATAATCCCCTAATTTTTAACTGATTTATTATCTTAACTTACAAATTTTGCCCTTAAAATACTAGAAAATGGGTATTTATCAAGTTGTAAGAAACTAAGTGTTTTTTTGAATCGAACCTGCTTTTTGGAGCGAACACATGCTAAATCGAATATGTGTTTTTTATATTGATGGCTAAAAACACTGTACTAATTATCAATGCAGAAATAACGATACATGGATCATTAAATTTCTGCAGTAAAAACTGGACATTTGAGCTTGGATTGTCTCAATTCCTTCTGTAGGTATTGATATGAGCAAAATCAACAAGAAAATCGCTTTTTTTATTTTTTTCTAACAATCATAATAGAAAACGAGCTTGTTTTTATCAAGTTTCTTATAGCTTTCAACCTTATCTTATCCAGGATGTTTGAAGAAATTCAGGCTAAAAAAGCCCTCAATAAAATAAAGAAAACAAGTAGATTCTCACTGCCTTTCCAATGGGACCTTAATATCTATAGAGGATGTGAACACGGCTGCAATTACTGTTATGCAATGTACTCTCACAGCTATCTGGAAAAAGAAGAGAAAATTTCCTGTAAAGGGAAAAAAGACTCTGATTTTTTCCGAAAAATCTATGTAAAGACAAACATTGCAGAAGCCCTCGAAAAACAGCTTGGAGCCCCTTCCTGGAAAAAAGAGGTAATCAACATAGGCGGGGTATGTGACAGCTACCAGCCGGCTGAGGAAAAATATGGCTTGATGCGTGATGTTCTGGCGTTTATGATCAAATACAAAAACCCTATTACCTTATCCACAAAATCGGATCTTATCCTGAGGGATATTGACCTTCTTTCAGAACTTGCTGATCTGACGCAGGTAAATATTGCGGTTACAGTTACAACCATGGATGAAAAGCTAGGTTCTCTGCTGGAACCCGTCGCTTCTCCTCCTGAAAAACGATTCTCAGTCATGCGGGCTTTCAAAGACACTGCTGCTACTACCGGGCTTCATATGATGCCAATTCTTCCTTTTCTTACGGACAATCCTGAAAATCTGGAACAAGTTCTTTCCCTCACAGCCGAATGTGAAGTTGATTATGCTCTTCCGGGTCTTCTTTACCTCAGGGGTGAGACCAGAAAACACTTTTTCAATTTCCTTGCCTGCAATTTCCCCGAACTTCTTGATCCTTACTGCAGGTTGTATGCAAAAGGGGGGGCTGACAGAGCTTATAAAGCTGAACTTTACGGGCTACTCAGGAATCTCATGCAGAAATACAATCTCTCAGCCGACTACATGAAACCTTTAAAAATAAAATCTTCAAGCCCAAAGCAGCTCAGGTTGACGGATTTTTAAGAGGAGTTTTGAACTACTTTTGTAGAATGCATGAAAAAAGGAAAAATAGTAAAAAAGAGTTAAGCTTTTATTTTTCGCAGCTGCAGGAAATGTTGCCTTTCAGGATCTCTTTCCAATCCCCAATTACATCATGAGTCCAGCAGTCATCTGCACCCGCGGCTTCCCTCATGACCAGGGCAAAGATATATGAGAGTTCTTTAACTGTTGCTCCTGCTTCAAGGGCACCTTTGAAGTGCTTCAGGACACAGGGTTTGGATCTGGCTTTGATCGAGAGGGCAAAGCAGATGAACTGGTATGTCTTTTCGTCAATCATCCTTTTTTCGGCATAGAGCTGGTCGATCTCGTCCAGCTTCCGGGTGAATTCAGGGAAAAATTCTTCCAGCATTCTCATTTCCATGGCTCCTTTTTTACCCGCACACCTGCAGGTTCACGCTGTTAATCAATATATCTACTAAGGTAATTTTATTATTTAAGGGTTAGTTCAAAATATTTTGAAACCACTTTCCCAATCCCTGTTCATGATTTTTCGAGGGATGCTCTTTCTTCCAGAGTTAAAAAAAGGCAGTTTTCAGCTTTAAAGGCATGGATCAAAACTTTAAGGTTTTCAAGGGCTTTTTTTCCGGTATTGAACTTGCAGTCCAGACGTACAGGCATTTTGGACATGTCTACAAATTCCCAGGGATGGACAAAAATCACAGGAGCTGTTATGCGCCTGAGTGGTGGGAGGAAAATATCCGGGGATAATCTCAGAAAAGAGGAGGTAACTGTTACCGGAATCCTGGTTATTTTGCCGTTTATCCTCGTTTTTTGGGAAAAGGGGGGCTTGTAAGCTGCAAAAGAGGAGTCATACATAAATCCCTCTTCTTCCAGGAGTTCAAGATAGCTTTCCGGGAACTGAAGGTTCGGAGCCCTGAAGGAGACCATCCGCTTTTCAAATTGCCTGAGCACATTTCCCGCCCGCTTCAGGTCAATTTTTGCCTCTTCCCTTCCCATGCGGTCAAAACGGGTGTGTGTATAGCCGTGGCAGCCCAGTTCATGCCCATCTACCGGGATCTGGCGGATAAGATCAGGATACTGCTCTGCCATCATTCCTGTCACGAAGAAGGTTGCCTTTATCTCTTCTTTTTTGAAGAGTTGCAGCAGTTTTGGCATTCCCTCTTCCATTCCCCTTGTACTTGTAAGCATGGGTGGGCAGTCTTCTTCTACATCAATGGTTATTGTGATGTTTTTCATAAATGACCCCTCTATATACCAGGTCGGTCTGTTCATAGATTTTGTTCCAATCGTAATTTGAAAGCCCTTCACTGGCCTTTCGGGCAAATTCGGCTCTTAAAGCCGGTTTTTCTATCAGATCCTGAACGCAGGATTCAAATTCCGGAAGGTCGTTTGCAAGGTAACCGTTAACTCCGTTCTTGATAATGTCTGAGACTCCACTATGGTTCATTGCCACAACAGGGACATTTTTTGAGATTGCTTCCAGAATCGAAATCCCAAATGCCTCATCACTGGAAGGAAGGGCAAAGATATCTGCCTGTTCCATATATTCCAGTACTGTCTTTCGGGGCACTTCTCCTGTAAAGCAGAAATTTTCAGATAAACCGGATTTTTCCACCTTTTTTTCCAGGCTTTTTCGAAGGGCGCCGTCGCCTATCATTAGGAATATCAGGTTTTCATGTTTTTTAAGGAGGGAAGGAGCAATGCCAACGAGATTCTGGACACCTTTCTTCTTTGTCATGCGGGCAACTGTAATAATTATAAGTTTTCCTTTCCTGTCAAAGGGGAGGGGGACTTTCTGGCTGCTTCTCTCAGATTCCATGCCGTTGAAGATCCTGTAAACAGGCTTTTTTGTCATTAGTTTTGTATCCTTTTCAACTGCCGAACTGACAGCAATTACGGCATCGGCATTTCCTACAAGTATCTTTCCTGCAAGATACAAAAAAAGACGAAGCGGCGTATGCCCTACCAGGGAATGGTTGGTAACCACCGAAGGGACTTCCAGTTTTCGGGATGCAATAAGAGCCACCATACTGAGTGGGGAGTCCAGCCCGTGAGAGTTGACAATGTCATAATTTCCTTCTTTAAGGAGCTGATAGAGCTCTTTATACGCACCTGGCATCAGGAACCGCTGCTGTCCTGGAAAGGGGCGGCTCTTGACTCTGATTACTGAGACTCCATCCCTTATGCTGTATTTGGGGATATCAGGGTAGCTTCTGGTAATAACATGTACTTCATGACCCTTCTGGTTCAGGGTTTTTGCAAGGGCATGAATGGAGTACTCTATTCCCCCTACTTTTGGAAAATACCAGTCGCTGATCAGTGCGATTTTGTGTTTTTCCATACCGTAAACCCTCCGTAACAAAACAGATACAGAAATCCGATCGCGCTGCTGAGCCCATAGGATATGAAACGCTCAAGAAACACGAAGCTGCTAGCAGATACAAGCGGTAGCCCGAAATACAGGAGCAGGTAGATCAGCCCCCCATCAACAATTCCAAGCCCGCCAGGTGTAATGGGGAGGGATCCGAGCAGCAGGTGCAGGATTGATACAGTTGCTATAACGTGCAGGGGGATAGAGAGGCTCAGGGCTGAAGCAATCAGTCCAAGGCGCACAATATCAAGAGCCCAGACTCCACATGAAAGCAGGAGTGCAGGAACAAAAGATTTGTGGAGTTGTTCCCAATTTTGATAAAGTCTGTTCAGATGAGGTTCAAGTCTTTTTCGGAGTAACCAGGTTCCTGTCCCTGCTACAAAGAGGACTATGAACAGGAAAAGGGCCGTACTCCACGATAGAACACCTTTATGAAGCTGAAAAATGTTCTGGGCGGGGGGAAAAAAATAAAGCGCGTAGAGAAATAGCAGGGTAATCGGAATTGCTTCAACCATCCTTTCGAAGAGGATCGTTATAAGGGCATGAGTATATCTTACTCCAAAGCGTCGGTTGACCCAGATTATTCGGAGGGGTTCCCCCCCAAACCTGCTTGCCGGGGTGAAGTTATTTACAAATATCGCTCCAAAGAGAATGGGAAAAAGATCTGTTGCTTTTAGATTATATCCTAGGGAAGAGAGCACCTTTTGCCAGCGAATCGCAAAGAAGTACACGCTTAGCAGGTAGACTAAAAACGCCAGAACGAAATAACGAATTTGGATTTGCCGGAGCAACTTCCAGCTTTCCTCCAAAAGAAGTATTATTTCTGTTCGGTGAGTATAGATAAGAATTGATGCTATCGCGAACAGTAAGATGACTGCAATGCCTTTTCTTAAGGCTCCGAGGTTCAACAGTACACCTTCATAATACGTATTCGGAGTGGGAGTTCCCACTCAGTATGTTTTTCTCATCCTTTAAAATTCAGTTTTGTTTCTGGACTACCAGGTCCTTTAATATTCAGATTCGGTTCATGGTCTTTCCTATCCGTAAGGCCGGAAATTACCCTTCCGATCCTTCATCATTGTCGAGACTAAACTTATCTGTAATTGACACGGATCCCCCTCTCTGGAAACTTTTTGATCCAAGTATTTTGATTCATTCGAAAAGAGATATATCCGGTCAAAGTTACACCTCTTCCCTATTACGCCTCTCCCTATTACGTTTCTTCCCTATTACGTTTCTTCCCTATTACGTTTCTTTCCTATTACGTTTCTTCCCTATTACGTTTCTTCCCTATTACGCTTCTTCCCTATTACGTTTCTTCCCTATTACGCTTCTTCCCTGTTTTTTTTAAATGTCTTTCCCCTATCAATGCATATTTTCCCTTTTTAATTTAGGTACCCTTATGTTCCATCTCTTTTCCTTTAATTCCCATTTTAAATTTAATTTCTTTTTATATAATATCTATGATAATCCAGTTTTTTAAGATTTTAGCCTTCTTCTATCATTTTCCGTTTTATCACTCTTAGATTTTCAGGTAACTCTCCTTCTCCTCAATATGCCATCTCTTCTTCACTTTTGTGCGCTTTCTTCTCTCACATATAGGCTTTGCCGGTTTGCATAGTCATTATCTGTTATATCCTTACTACAATATCGTGAAATGGGGCTGTATAGGCACGGATCCCCTCATTTTAAAAATGTTTTCAAGAAACCTGTTGATTCCCATAAAAATACTGCGGAATGTAAGCTAAAAGGCCATCTGGGTCTTTTATATGTGAAAAAAGATGATCTTCCGGGTAAGTAGAGTCAATCGCGGGGGTAAGGCATTAATCATCTCTGTAAATATGAGCACATACACCAGTTTTTTTAAAATAGAGGGAGAGGGTTGGATGCTTTTGTTTTTCAATCATTTACCCCCACAACCTTTTACTTTATCTTTGGGGTAGATTAAATTTGACTCAAAAAGTTGATCCTGGGTCGGAAACAAATACTTTTCTGAATTTAATCGTTATTAATTGTGAAGTCGCTGATAATAAGCTCAATATTTTTTCCATCTGATGGAGGAGCCAACAACCATAAATTCATCATAACTTTCTCGGGCTGCTGCGGGATTCCAGAAACATTTGTGTAATTTAAGTTTGCTATAATTTCTCCGTTTTCCTTCATGGATGTGAATCTTACATACGTGGGTTTCCATTCAATTCTATAAATTGTGTCTGTGCCTGTAATGCTCAATGGAACCTGATATCCTTGAGTGTTCCCTTCAGTTTTAGCAGGTTGTACAGAATACCAAAGTTGATTTCCTTCGGTTTTACCCCATTTTGTAGTTTCAATATCTAATTCTTGGGAATCACTTAAATATGTGAATAGTCCCACAACACTGTTTTTGTCAAATGTATAGACAGGCGAGGCGACTTTCCAGGTAAACGTGCCATAAAGATATGTGTCTTGACTCATTAAAGTTGTACATTTCCATATACCTTTGTCCTTTACAACTGTTAAATGCAGTTTATTTTGGTTATCTATCCATGCACCTGTCTTATTCCAGTAGTTATCACCTGGATCTGATCTTCCACCCATCAAATACCAATCTTGCCCTTTCCAGTTAATTGCTCCATTTGATGGGTATGTATTCGTTTCTGACTGAAAAACTGTAATCAACACAACCAACAAAGTAAATAAACATATTAAATATTTAATTGTCTGCATATTCGTTTTTCCCATAATTCTCAGTTCCCTCATTCCAGACTTTTGCGACGTCAATGCTGGTTTTTCAATTCATCAAGCCTTTTTCTCTAAGGACTCTTTACGAAATTACCTAGATAACGCATAATTATTTTGAAAGTTACTCGGGTGGCTTACTTGTGAAAATGGACGAGTATAGTCTAAAAAGGTGTCTATGTTATTTCGCGGTGGGTCCGAAGTGTTGACAATGTACTGCAATTTTATTGTCAATAGGGTATATCACAAATAACGTTAGAAACCTGGCCTGAATAAGGTTGATTTTGCAGATTTCTCATCAAAAAGTTTCAATTCAACATTTAGATGTGTATATATGTATTTGTGCTGAATTCAGGATCAGCGTATCTAACTAATTTAACTTTGATTTACTTAATATTTCTTACAGGATATTAACCATAAGTAACTTCTCAATGCCGTCTAATGTCACCTGATTTCTACAGTTAGATAAAAAGAAGTGTTCTTTTTTTATTCAGCTCTATGAATAACCACAAAGATGAACGTTTCGAATACAAATGAGGAGTTGGATTCAGAAAAGAGGGAGGGGTGAAGGAAAATAAATCCTTAACCCTGTTCAATGAATCATCTTCTATGTCTTCTTCCTGAATGTTTCGACCTGGATCTAGTGACTTTAGAATCACTGGAATCACTGGAATCGCTGGAATCACTGGTATCATCTACGCTTTCTGATGTAGATCCTTGCTGATATGCCACATAGGAAAAGTCACTAATTATAAGATCAATGTTCTTTCCATCGGATGGAGCTAACCCTTCAGTTAACCAGAGATTCATAATCGCATATTGAGGATTTGAAGGGATTTTTCCAGTATATGTAAATTCAGAGAGTACCTTCCCGCTTTCAGTTGTGGACTTAAATTTGATTGAGGATGGTTGCCAGTCAATTGTATGGATAGTTGTACCAGTATAGCTCTCCAACGAACCCTGATTATTACCGCTCAAGCTGTAGGGTTGCACAGAGTACCAGAGGTTATTCCCGGAGGCTACACCCCATCTGGAGATCTCCACATCTAATTCCTGTAAGTCGTCTAAATATGTAAAAAGTCCCACAACACTATTTTTGTCATATGAAAATACAGGAGAGTCCACAGTCCATGTAAATGTTCCATATCCGTATTTGTTGCGACTGTCAACCTCTGAACATTTCCATACACCTGCATTTTTTTCAATTGTTAAATGCAGCCTGTTTTGATCATCAATATAAACACCATTTGCATCCCAGGTGTTCGGCCCGGGTGCCCCGCCTCCAGATCTTACATCCCATGTAAGACCATTCCAGTTAAGCTCACCGTTTGATGGGTACTCAGTAGCTCCTGAGGGCATAGTCGAAACCACTACAACAAACAGAGCAAGGAACCATCTTAAATATTTATCTGTTCTCATGTTATTTTTCCCCAAATTGTTTTATTCGATGTTTAGTTGATCGGGAGAATCCATTGATCAAATCTGAAAAAGTGTATACTTTTTTCCTAACTCAAACTCACTGGTTATATTTCTAATGTCAACAGGGGGTTAAATTTAATCTCTTTTGGTCATAATAATATACTCCAGTTTACCCCCCTCTATCTCACTGTCTTTCTATTTTTTTATCATAATAGATATTTTTCACATTTTTTCTCCTGCAAAAAGTTAAAATTTATTTAGTTTTCTTAAGGGTGTTTTTATACCTTTAACTTCTCTAAAAAATCAGTAATTATCAATGCATGTTTCGTATAATCCAATACAATAACGAATATTTACTTTCAAACCAAGATTAAAAATTATAATGGATTATAGAATTATATTGATTTATATCTCAAAAATCCATGAAAATTTTATATATGTACACGTCTCTAAATTGTACATTAATATATAAATATTTTTTGTCTGTATGTGTATAAGTTAATTTTTAAATTTATTTATTTATCTTAAAATATTTCTATTTTTATTCTTCATTGTTCTTAAAATTCGCATACAAATACTATCTATTTTCCTCTTTAACAATTCCTCACTATTGTATGACGATTATCATTCTAAATAAAGTTGCAGATAGTATTAAAGGAAAAACAGGAAATAAAAATAGAAAATCTGTTCCAGTAATTTTGAGTGAATTCATAAAAAATTGAATAAATTTACATCATAATTTGGGGAAATTTGAACCTTTCAAAATGGGGAAATGTAATACATAATTGACTAATTATAGTCAAAACGTGTCAAAATCAAAAACTCATTGGGGAATTTTCAGGTGCAGTATCAAAAAACAACTAAATAAGATCAATTTTTGATAACTTTTGGATTTCTACTAATTATCTATACAATTTTTGCAATTTACTAATTAACTCTATCTGTTTTTTTTTAAATCTTTAAATGTGGATCTGAAAACTTTTATATTTATAAATATCCTATTGGAATATTTATTGTCTAATATATTTAATTAGTTATTATATCTTTGCAAAAATAATTATGTAAAACGATATTTGTCCAATTTTTATCCATTTATATGAATAATTATCCCTATATGTGTTCAAAATTCCAATTTAAGACTGCTGGATATAGAAAATATGGGTGCTGTGAAGGTACTAATAAATCGTTTTCAGGTGTGTTTGAATGGTTCTAAAAAACGAGATAGAAAACGTAGATACAACTAAAAGTATTAAACTTAAATCCGATTTAAACGTCACACATAAAGGTAAATACGGTCAAAAGACAGTGTGCCGATTTATAAAGAATAAATACATACCAGTTATTTCACTTTTTTTTGCTATATTGATTACTGTTTCTGTGGGTACATTTATTTATACGTCAACGGGCAACATGAGTAACTTGTTTACTCATAAAACTATTCTGGATGAACCTGAGCTTCTACAAGCACTGCAAACTGCGCAAGCTAGCGGTGTCACTATGGCAATTCATGGTTGGGAGCACGAAAACTATTCAGAGATGTCACCTGACCAAGCAATAGTAGATATAAAAAAAAGTGAAGCTGTTTTTAAACAAGCTGGACTAAAATCAGAACTGTTTGTATCCCCTTATGAGATATTTGGAGTTCCAGATAATCCAGAAGTGGTGGAAGCAATAAAAAAAGAAGGTATTGCCATTGGAACAATTGGAGAGCCAATATACGAATATACATGGCTCTGGAGAAATATGACAAGTTTTGATGACCCTATATTCCAGGCAGCTTCTGCAGAAATAAGACAAAATAAACCTATAGTTATTGTGTTACACGCGCAGGACTGGAATAAGTATACTGAACAGTTCTTAATTAGTTATTTGATATCGACGAATGAGACAGATATCACAGTAAGAATGGATGATATTAATCAGGCTACTCCAAAAGAAGTAATTAATGATGCAGCAAAGTTTACTCAATATAAATCAGTAAGCAAGGTTGTATTCGCAATAATTCCTTCAGGTGTGTATGATAACGATGACCCGGTAGTGTATAACATCAAGGTGAACGACATAATGAAATTCTATTTCTTGTTCTTCATCATAATTGCGCTGCTACCACTATCCTTCTTTGTTGTTTGGAGGCTACTATCCAGTTGGAATAAGAGAAAATACAAAAATGATCCGCAGACTGAAATAAATGCTAGATATCCTAATCTTGTTTCGGTACTAGTTCCGGCATATAATGAGGAAAAATCGATAGGTAGATGTATTGAAGCTCTCCTTTGTCAGGATTATGGCGGCCCGATGGAAATAATCGTAATCAATGATGGCTCAAGTGACGGAACTGCCAAAATCATTTCGACATATCCAGTGAAATTCATAGATCTTAAGAAGAACGGGGGAAAGGCCAATGCTCTTAATAGGGGTATTGAAGAAGCAAAAGGCGATATTTTAGTCTTCACTGATTCTGATTCCAATATGGTAAAGGATACTATTAGCTGCCTGGTAAAAACGCTTATGGATGACAGTGACGCTCAGATGGTAACTGGAACTGTGCTCATAAATAATCCTGAAAAAAGTGGTGTGATGAGAAGAATAATGATATATTGCCAGATGATCGAATATCAGCTTGAGCAAGAAATCATGCGATATCTCCAGGGGTTGGGTGGTAATATTCTTGTGTGCCCGGGCCCGAGTACTGCAGTAAGGCGCAGCGTATGTGATGTTGTGAGGTTCAGTGATGATACAATAGTTGAGGATGCTGATTTCACAGTCAATGTCCTTCAAAAATCTATGAAAGTCGTTCAAAATCTACAAGCAAAAGTTTACACGAATGCGCCAGAAACGCTAGGTGCCTGGTATAAGCAAAGAACGAGATGGTGGTTTGGATATCTTCAGGTGTGGAAAATACACAGGCAATGGTCAGTAGGAAATTCGTGGATGATATATAATTACCTGAGCTACATAATTAGTGTTTGCTCAATTCTCATGATCTTATTGATCCCATATTTCATGTTACAATACAATGATGTGACGTATGTCGCTTTGCGTGGACTACTATATGTCATAATCCCTGTACTACTGTATATTATATTGACGGGTTGGTTATTTGGACACGATAAGAAGCTATTGCTGATATTGATACCTTATGTAATTATTTATTCCACATTTAGGGTCTTCGTGCTCAGTTATGTCTACATTTGCTATCTGACAGGAATAGGTTTGAAAATTAAATTCGGTTCCCGGACAATTGATGCAAAGTAAAATGGAGAATAAACGAGGATGGACTTATGCGGTTTAACTTAAAAACCAACGATGTCTAATATATTTTATTTTCAGTCGAATACCCCGGCTAGTGTCATGACAAATTGAATCTGAAACGCAATTTATATAGCGGTATCTCTTTAGTTATTGCTTTTATATCTAAAGTGTTGCATAAACAAGCTGTCAAGACACTAGTAAGAAAGTGGTAATTTTCGGTTTTAACTCTAAAGCGGGAAGTCCCCTTCCTCGGAGCGTAAGCGACAGGTGGGGGAGGAAAGCCGTCAACTTCTACAAAACAACAGTAACATAATTATTTTTACTTATAGTTATATCAATATAGTTATAACTATGAAGTATAAACTGGGTCATAGAAGCTATTCTGTATATTCACTCCATTATCGTTTCGTTCAATGCATGAAATATAGAAGAAAAGCTCTAACGAATCCTTTAGTTGTTGATTTTCTCAAAACAAAAATCCATAGCATAAGTGAAACATTTGATGTTGAAGTGCTGAATATCGAGTGTGATAAAGAACACTTTCTATCAGAAAGCAGGGTGGGGTAGTTCACGGCGCAGATCAGTGTTTCCAGGTTGATTCTGCAGAAGTGAAAAAGGTTCGGTACAGTGGCCTTGAAGACCAGGCTTCAAATTGTACGGAATGCTGGCAATGTGAAGATATTTGGAAAAATGATTTCTAATTTTTTCGGCTTTTACTGTTTTATTTCCGGAGCCTCATATCTTACATGGCGAAATTCCGATGACTGGTTATCCAGCTCTCTTAAAAATCAGAATTGTAGTAGCTGTTGGTTAGTAGCTGTTGGTTATATCTCCGAGCTTCTAAAAACACATTGATGTAAGGCGTTTTCATCAACAGTGTTTCCATCTTGAGGGATATTATTGCTACTCGACAGCTCCTGGAGATAACCACAGCGTATCTACCACATCTTAATATTCACCCAATCGAAACGACAATAGAATAGTATTATCTATCTGTCTAGTTTATATAATTCCTATTCATATATAGCCAAAACGATGAAGATTTTTACTTTACGATTAGAATATTCCAATGGCATTGGATCTTACAACTCCTATTGGAACTTATCCATTTTGTTATGAGTTTTGAATAGTAGGGGAGTTATCCTGAATTTCGTGAGGATTTTCCAGTGAACTCATAACTTTTTGTTATTATATATTCTAAGTGAGATTGACCCATGAGCCAAGTTTCTGGTACCAGTTCTTCGTTGCTTGACGCAATTTTCCTTTCTGAAAAAAGAAAGAACCTTCTTATGCTGTTAAAAGAGGAGGGTCCTAAAAGCAGTGATGAGATTAAAAATGCATTTGACTTCCCCTGGAAATCAATGATTCCCCAGATCAAAAAGCTGGTTGATCTGGATCTGGTCATATATACGGATGGAGTGTATTCCCTCTCTGAAATGGGGGTAGTGATAGTCACAAATGTACAGTTTTTGCTAAACACCCTGAAGATATATGACGACAACAGAGCTTTCTGGTCCGAACATGATTTGAGTCCAATTCCTTTCCATCTTCTCATAAGAATCGGGGAGTTGGGGCAGTGCAAGGTCCTGAAACCTGATCTCTCTCATATATTTAAAGTCCAGGAAGATATCGTAAAATGTATGCTGGGTTCTTCCCGCATTATGGTATTTACTTCGGCAATCCATCCCGCTTACCATCTGCTCTGTCTGGAATTTCTAGAAAAAGAGATTGATGTTACAATTATCCTTACGGAATCGGTTTTCGAGAGTATCCGGAATGAGTGCTTCCCCCAGGCAGCCACATCTTTCAGTGACAGCTCCGTTCTCAAGCTGGACCTTTCGGAATACAAAAAGGAAGTTCAGTTCTTTTTGACCTGCGAAAACTCACATTTTTTTGTGTCGGATGAGGAGAAACAACCAATGATGCTTGTAGTAACCGATAAAATCTTTGCGCTTTCTCTGCTTGATAAAAATAACAGAATTGACCGCAACTATCTTGTAAGCTTTGAACCCGGAGCTCTAAAATGGGGAGAAGAACTTTTTGCATATTACAAACAGAATTCCAGGCAGATCCGTTCTCTCTAAGTTCTTCTGCTCTCTGGGTTTTCTACTTTCTCTTTTCCTGTTGATCCCGCAGCCGGCTTCCAGCACCTTTGCTCCAGGCAAATAGATCGTATCATAATGGAGGAATTTTTCAAGCGTTTCTGCCTGTTCTGAAAGGCGAAGGGCTTCTCTTTCGGAATAACCATGGACATACTCGGCCATGAACGCGGAGCTCCCGGTTTTTTGGTATTCAGTGCTGTATCAGGTGTTATCAATTAATATAGCATTATCTTCTGAAATATCCTTCTCTTCTGACGATGTCGGTAACCCCGCTAAGTGCAGCCGCAATATATTTTTCCTTATTTTTGCATTGTTACCATATACAGTTTTCTTGGGAGCCCGCCTTCTTCAAATGTTTCCAGCTCGAAGCTCTCGTATCCTTTTGCAAGGTGCTTAACTTTTTCTCTGCTGAAAAAATGCACTATAAAGCCGCCTGTAATTTCGTACATGTCCTCTCCCCGGTGCTTTCCTGTCCCGTAATGGGCATCTCCGGTGTGCCTGGCTGTATAGATATTTATTCCGCCTGGTTTGAGCACCCTTTTGATCTCACTGCAGAGGAACTCCAGTTCATCTGTTGTAAGGGCCATGCAGTAAAGCATATGGGAATAGCACGCATCGAATGTCCCGGCTTCAAAGGGAAGAGAATTTCTTACATCGTGCCTGAGGGCTGTAACATATTTCCCTAATCCTGCTTCTTCGGCTTTTTCTTTTATCATTTTTGGCCCGCTTTCAGTATAGTCAAGAGAATGGACTGAAAAACCTCTGCTGGCAAAGAAACAGGTATCTCTCCCCTGGCCCCCTCCAAGTTCCAGAATTTTCGTTTTCCCTTCCTTTTCTAAAATGGCTGCAGTTTTTCGGGCCGGATAACTTGCCTCGTCCCCAAACCTCGAGCAAGTGTTTGAAAATACTTTTTCCCAGTGAGGCTGCTGCCTGTTAAGGATCTCTTTTTCCATGACGTTATCTACTTTTTCACTACCTGTAGCTTCCTTCTTCATCTCATACACTTCCTTCCTGTTAACTCCCCTTTCAACCTGCATTAGTACTGTTTTATACTCCTACTTTTTATATAACTGTCTATTTTATCCAGTGGGAAGAAAACGAATCAGGAAGTTAATTCATTCTGAATTGTGGAAGTTTTCCTGATTTATAGGAAGGTTGAATCATTCTGAATCAGAGAGGGCAGGTTATTCTGAACTAAAAAAGATTAATTTTCCGGACAGAAAAAAGGACTGAGTTATTCCGGACTAAGAACCTATCCGAAAAGTCCCGCTGCTCTGAATGTTATCCATGCGCATGCGAAATGAAGCATCGCAAAGTAATTCTCAATTTTCTTTTCCCATCTAATAAGCATTCTTCTGAATCTGTTTATCCAAGAATGTGTCCTTTCCACAACCCATCTTCTTGCCCTAAAACCTGGTATCTCTATTCTTATGTTTTCCTCTCCACGGCTTTTGATATGGGCAGTATAACCATATTCTTTAACTAATTCTCTGATATCAGGAAAATCATATCCTTTATCCATACATATATTCTGAATAACATCATCTTGAGACGGTCTTTCAAAAATAATGGCATCTAAAGTCTCTTTTACAAGCTTTTTATCGTGACGATTTGCTCCATCAACAGTAACCGATAGTGGTATACCTTTACCATCTGTTAACAGACTCCTTTTTGTACCTTTTTTGCCACGATCAGTTGGATTAGCTCCGGTCCCAGCTCCACCTAGTGGAGCTTTTGTCATAGCACCGTCAATTGCTTGCCACTCCCACTCTAATCCGTTTTGATTATCATACTCCACTAGACCAGCTTTCCACATATTCTCAAATAACCCTGATCTTTGCCATTCCTGAAACCGATCATGGACAGTGCTTGGAGCTCCATAAAAGCGTGGCAACGCCTTCCATTGGCAACCAGTACGAAGAAGATAAAAAATACCACTCAGTATTCTCTTATCATCTTTTCGAGGTCGTCCAGGCTTCTTTTTGGGTTTAGGGAAAGGTAATAATGGTTTGATTTTAGTCCAGAATTCATCAGAAATCTCGTAGTCATGTCCGTTTTTTCGTGTTACCACTAATCAACATTACCCTAAAATATAGTTATTCTACTTTTCGGATAGGCTCTAAATGCTGGTTCGATTTCCCTGTAAAAAAAGTTAAATTTCTCAGGTTTTCATGGGTAATCCCATTTCTAATTATTGCAGGATAATGGAGGTTTGCCCGAGAGAATCTCCCTCGAGCAATATTTATATTTGATTTTGAAAACTGGTTCTGTTCTTTTGAGCTCTTTTTAAAAGTAAAAACTTACACTCTTATATTTTCACTCTTCTTCATTTATGGCACTTACGTATCTGGGAAACAAGAGCATGAAATTTTCCTCGTAGGATTTCCCGTCTTTGCTTATATTGAGATCCCACATGATCTCCGGTTTTCTAGCTATTGCATTAGCTTGAATCATCTTATTCCTCCCTGTTTCACCTTTCGGTTTTATGCATTTGTCCTTTTTCTATCCTGCTGGATATCTCCCGGGGTTGCACAGTTCCCGGGATAAGCGCCAGCTGATTTCAGGCATGTTCGCTTTGCAGGATAGTGGATTAATTTCTATCCACTTTAATTAAAACTCGAAAACTACGTAAGGGTACGGATTTGGATAACATGTCTTAGTTCTGAGGATAACGAGTTCAGACAATCTGTTTTTAGTTATAATGCCCTTGATTTATGAGAATGCCCTTGATTTGTGAGCCCTGACCGGGCAAGATAAAATAAGGCTTTATATAAATTCATTTTTTTGGTTGGGAAAAATCAAATTTCCTTTTTTTCGGAACCCTACTCCCTTCTGGAAGTGGCTTTGCTTTCTTCTTCTCATATACCCTTTATTTTTTCTTTCCCGAACTATGTTTTTCCCATTTGTTCATGTCATAACACAATTTCATAATTTCTTATATTTAAAAATCAAACTTAGAGTCCGAAAATCAAACCTAAATCTTCTTAGAAAACGCTGTTTCTAAAAAATCTGTGTCATGGTCAGCTCCGGGTATGAAATGTTGGCACTGTTCCGCTTCCTGGTAATAAATACTCAATTTTTTGGTATCTTACAACAATCTGAAAGTAGGCGGTATAAATCAAAAAACTCCTTTTTATGCTATTTCTATAAAATAGGTTTAATTGAGTGCATAATAAATTCTTTTTTAAAGATAAATGCCTATTTATAAAACGATTGTCAAGTCTAATATAGAGAACTGAATCAAAATGGGGGGAGGCAAAATGTCCATAAAGAATTCCAGCGCTCACCTGCATTACAAAAAGATCACTTCTGAGGAGTCTCATGAGTAAAGCCATAAACACGGTAGATTTTTAAAATCGCATCTTTTCCCCCACTCCCTCTCTCACAAACTCTCCCATTCTCACTCTCACAAGCATCCCCAGGCACATTCCTATGGGCACGGTCACACCCATGGATCTGTAGATCCTTCAATTCTTGCCACCGAGAAAGGGATATGGGTAAAGTGGTCGTTTGTCGGGCTGATTATTACCGCCGTCATGCAGATTTTCATTGTCTATATCTCAGGCAGTGTTGCCCTTCTTGCTGACACCATCCATTATTTCGGGGATGCATCAATGGCAATTCCTCTTGCAATTGCTTTTACCCTGGCTCGGAGAAAGCCGAGCAAACGTTTTTCTTACGGGTATGGCAAGGTTGAGGACCTGGCAGGTGTGATCATTGTTTTCCTCATCCTCTTCAGTGCGATCGTGGCAGGATATGAGTCTGTGAACCGCTTTTTCAACCCGCAGACGATAGGGCATTTGCAGGCTGTAGCTATTGCCGGGATCATAGGTTGAGTCGGAAACGAGGTAGTAGCCCAGTTCCGGATGAAGGTCGGGAAGGAAATCGGGAGTGCGGCTTTAATTGCCGACGGCTACTATGCCAGAGTCGACGGTTTTACAAGTCTTGCAGTTCTGGTAGGAGCAGCAGGAGTCTGGTTTGGGTACCCGATAATTGACTATCATCGGAATACTGATAACCATAACCATCCTGAAAATAGTCTTTGACACGATTCGACTACCCATCCCAACTGAGGTCCTTAGAGAGGTTTCAGGTTTCTTTCCTGAGCTCCTTTTAGTGCACAGGTTTTTACTTTTTCCAACAAAGGTTTTCATCTGCGTGGTGTCTCTGAAGAGCCTATTCAGGCTGTAAACACTACGTCCACTCTTTCTACATCCCACAAAGCTCCCAGTTTTTCCATTACATCTTCTTTTATTGCCGAAGCAAACTGGTGATCTGCAGGCAGGTCAACAACCACCCTGACAACTCCAGCTTCAACACTCGTTTTAAGGATCAGGTTTGTACGGATAATGTCAAGGCCAGTTAGTGGATTCATAACATGTTTGAGCCTCCGCTGGACGACCTCTTCGGTTGTAGGCTCTTTTTCGGTAACAAGCCCGTGCTTCTCCTCGTAGTCACGGATTGCTGCACGCAGACCCTCAACTGCAAGTACGGAGCAGTGGGCTTTAATCGGAGGAAGCCCTCCCAGTTCTTCAGAAGCCTGTTTCCATGTTATTTTCTTTGCTTCATCCAGAGTTTTTCCCCGTGCAAGGTCTGTGATTACGGATCCTGTAGCAATATTTGAAGCACACCCGTAAGATTCGAATTTTACGTCTTCAATAACCTTTGTTTCGGGTTCGACTTTAATATATACGGCGACCATATCCCCACACGCCGGACTTCCTTCCAGGCCTTTTCCATCAGGATTCTCTATTTTCCCTACATTATGCGGGTTCCTGAAATGCTCCAGCACTTTTTCGTTATAAGGAAACTTTATACCCTCACTTTTCCTTTCGACTTTCATATTCCTCTCTCCCCTTCCTTTTCTTTTCCTGCCCTTTCTACGTGTTCTTTTTTCTTCTTTTTTTGGCTTATTTTTTCGCAAGCGGACTTATTTCCCTGAGCCTTGCCACAATTTCACTCATGGCATCAATAGCCGCATCCGCATCTTCCATCTGGTTGTAGCGCCCGAAAGTAAAACGCACCGAGCCGTGAGCCCTCTCATGGTCCCCTCCGATTCCCCTGATCACATGGCTGGCTTCAAGGGAGCGGGAAAAACAGGCAGAACCAGTACTTACAGCAAAGCCCCGCATGTCCATATGCAGGGTTACGGACTCTCCTTCAACATAGTGGAAAGTCAGGTTTGCATTCTGAGGCAGGCGTTTCGTTTGACTTCCGTTGAGGGTTACATCCGTGATCTCGGAAAAGGCTTTTTCGATTATGCGGTCCCTCATAGCTGCAAGGCGCCGGTTTTCTTCTTCGGTTACAAGTTCCACAGCTGTTGCAAAACCTACGGCTCCGGGAATATTCTCCACGCCTGATCTCATGTTAAATTCCTGAAAGCCTCCGTCCATGAATTTAGTTATGGGCGTATCTTTCCGGATATAGAGTGCCCCTATTCCTCTGGGTCCGTGAATTGTATGGGCTGACAACGTCACCAGGTCAACAGGCAATTCCTTCACATTGAGGGGAAGCCTGGTAAAGCTGTGGGTAGCATCGGTATGCAGGAGCACATCTTTTTCTTCACATATCTCAGAAATAGCTGTAAGATCCTGGGCAGTCCCTATTTCCTGATTGGCGTGCTGGATCGAAACAAGGAAGGTTTCTTTTGTAATTGCTTTTTTTAGCCCTTCAAGGTCTGCAAATCCTTCTGCATCCACATCCAGAAAAGTTACATCAAAGCCCTGCTTCTGGAGGGTTTTTGCCGTATTTAAGACTGGAAAATCTTCTATCTTCGAGGTGATAATATGCTTGCCTTTCTTTTCCTTAAGGGCCCAGGCTGCTCCTTTAAGTGCCATGTTGCTTGATTCAGTATCCCCTGAAGTGAACACAATTTCTTCGGAAGCTGCACCAAGCCTTGAAGCTATACCTTCCCTGGAATTTTCCAATCCCTCTTTTGCATCGATACCCATAGAATAGCCAAACTCAGATGTTGCTACCGCATAAGTATCAAAAAAGTAAGGTTTCATTGCTTCAAGCACCCTCTCATCAAGCCGGGTGCATGCAGCGTTGTCAAGATAAATCATATTTTCAAATATTTCTTTCCCCTCCTCAGGTAATTCAATTCATAGTGAGATTTACAGCCAAAACGGACGTGTTAGGGTTTTAATATCGAAGCAAACCCGGAAGATCTGGACTAATGCAGAAATTTTAATTCTGGCTTCCCCTTTCAGGATTAGATAAAGAGAGTTATGTTCGCATCTCTTGCTTCCTGGATATACGAGCCAACGGCTCCCCATTCGTCCACCCATTCCGTTCGAAGCTCTTCTTTTGTTATGCCCATTATCTCCATGGTCATCTCACAGGCTATGATCTTTCCGCCAAGTTCCTTGAAATCACTCATCAGTCTCTCAAGTGAGACAACATTGGCTTTATCCATCCTTTTTTTGATCATCTGCCTGCCCAGGCCCATCATGTTCATTTTGGAAAGCGGCCCATTTTCAAGCTCCCCTTTTTTAAGCCGCATGAGCCCCCAGAAGGTGAAGTATATGGAGGCTTCCATTCCCATTGCCAGGGCTCCGTTTGCAATTATAAGCGCACTGTATACCTTGTCCATATCCCCACTGTGCAGGACAATAACTGCTTTTTCCCCCATTTTCCCCCCTTTTCCGGTCTTATCTCCGGATCTTTATCTCCCACTCTTTCCCTCCCTCTTTGTCTTCAATCTCCAGTACCTTGAACCCCATCGCCTCACATGCCATGGGAATCTCTTTTTTTGATGCCGGATGTGTGCCCTTTACAATTACAAGGTCTCCCGGAGAGGTTTTTTTGAATGCTTTTCTGCACTCTACCAGCGGGACTGGACAGGTCTGCCCCCTGACGTCTACTTCCAGCTCTGTCATTGTTCTTACCCCCTAAATGTTCTTACCCCCTAAAGTAAGATAAATGGAACTTTTCTAAAGATGACTATGCCTTTTTCCCCTAAATTCACTATATTCCAAAAAATATATTATCATTTCGTATTGATAATATTATCCTGAAGCTGTCTCTTCTCTCTGGTTATTCGCCTGTCTTTTGCCTGTATCATTTTTTACTTAGAGTTTTTCTTTTTCCTCACAGGGCTTTTCTTATCTTCTCTGCAACTTCTCCTAGATTGGTAGTGTCGGGTTCAGTCCATACAATTGATTTTATTCCTCGTCCCCCATCCCCTTTTTTCCTTGGAATAACGTGTACATGCACATGGGGGACTTCCTGTCCTGCCACTTCCCCATTATTAATGCCTACGTTCGATCCTTCTGCTGAAAACGCTTTCTCAACGGCAGTCGTAACTTTTCTTGCAGCTTCAAAAAGCAGGGCAATGTCTTCTGCATTCATATCCGTAAAGTTGCTGAAATGTTTTTTAGGAGCCACGAGAGTATGCCCCTCGCTTGCCGGGTAAATGTCAAGAAATGCGTAAACGGCATCATCCTCATATATCCTGTATGAAGGGATTTCTCCTGATATTATCTTGCAAAAAAGGCAGTTTTCTGTCATGTGGTATCTCCATAAAGGTTTAGGAGGGTACACTTATATCAGGGTTCTGTCTCTTTAATAAGTTTTAATTACAATACGGACATTTACTTTATTTACTTTATTCTAAAGTTATTCTGACATACATTTTTCCTAGCATCGGATCGGAATACTGGGGCGTAAAATTATTACGATTGGTTATATTGCAGGTGCTCTTACAATCATAGCTTTTGCCTTTCAGCTTGTGAAAACTCTGACTGCAAAATCCACAAAAGATGTATCTCTTCTAATGCTGCTTTGCTCGATTTCTGGCATGACTCTCTGGCTGCTCTACGGAATTCAGGTAAATGATTCCACAATAATTGCTGCAAACAGCGTTTCCGCTATACTGGCTGCATCTCTTCGGGGTTCAAGCTTAAAAATGATTGTATAGGTTTAGTTTTCGAGTTCAGCAAAAAGATTCGAGGACCTAAAAATAAAAATACCTCCCTCTGGAAGTGAAGTATGAAGGCTTAACTATATTGAAGTATGAAGGCTCAACTATATTGAAGTATGAAGGCTCAACTATATATTTGATTAATTATTAACCTATGTTTATATTATTTTCTGGTTCGACTTGCTTAAAAGGAGATATAAACAATGGGTAGAACCATAAGCGGTGCATTAATAGGTCTGGTCTGTACTTTAATTTTTTATTTTATTCCTTTTGTAAATTCAGTAGCTCCTTTACTGGGAGGTTTACTGGCTGGTTATTATGCAGACGGAGGTTTCGGAGGAGGGCTTAAGTCCGGAGTCCTGATGACGATTTTCATGATAATTCCTGGCTTTCTTCTTGGGGGAATCCTTGGAGTCGTGTTACGTGATACTCCTGTTCTTGGAGGATTTGTAGCAGCTTCTGCTCTTATATTTACAGTAGTCATCGTAGCTCATACCGCGATAACAGGCATTATCGGCTCTGTAGTCGGAGCTCTTCTGGCTGGTAGAAAAATGGTCTGAAACTCTTTTTTAAGTGTTAAATATCTGTATCTTTTGAATAGTAAAAATAGGGGTTGAAGAAAAGAATCTTTTCAAATCTTTTTCTTCAGAACAAAGTACTCTACAAGGATCATGAACAGGGGCAGGGAAATAGCAAGAAGTATTTTAGCTACTTTCATAGGGTCCTTTGTGATGCCGCCTTCTTTTTCCGCACTGCTGTCCAGGATTGCCTTTCCGCCGTCATCCCAGCCTCTCAGAGTTTCTTGTATTCCTTCTTCCGTTTCTACAGTTCCTTCTTCTCCCGTATATTCACTTATTGCAAAGCACGAGAAGGCGGTTGTTTTTGCCCTGAAATAAACATAATCTTCGTCTTCGCTGGTTTTTTCGGTGCTTAAAGGCTTCCATTTGCTGTCGTACCATAGAAGGGTTACATTGGATTCATTAACACTATTGTTTTCTATCCATTCCTTCTCAACTTTGAACCCCGTATAGGTATTCTGAAGTGAATCTTGACTTCCTGCTCCTTTATTCCCCAGCCAGATGTTTAATTGCCTGTATACCCTTCCTGGCGGCTGGTTTTGGACAAAAATGGATTTTTCCTTGAGAACTTCTACGGTTGCTGTCGTTTTCTTAAAATTCTTCTTCGGGTCAAACTCGATATACGTGATACATGTGACTTTTTGCACGAAATCATATTTGACATGATAGCCGCTCATGATGTTCCTTGTAGCAAGCTCTTTGACCTCTACATTCCTGGCTGGCTCTTTGGAAACGCCACTTCCCATTCCACTACTGCTACTGCCGCTGCCGCTGCTACTGCCGCTGCTACTGCCGCTGGAACCAGAGTTCCCTTCATTGCTGGAAGTAGTTTGTTTGGAGATACTTACGGTCCTGGTCAGTTCATTGTTCGTTTCGTCGTCTTCGCGTATGGTATTTTCGGAGTCTGCTACCAGTCTCACGTCTACGTTTCCTTCTACTTCAGGAGCCCAGTGAAAAATACCAGTTGTGGTTTCCCCTACTGCAATTTCAGGTATCGATACTTTTCCATCCTGAGTTCCATTTATCCCGTTTATATAATATTTTAGCTCGCTGCTTGCCGAGTCGCTGAGCCCGTTATTCTTTATTGATACTGTAAAAGTAATGTCGTCTCCTATCCTGGGGGCTGCCGGGTTTAAAGAAAGGGACTCTATTATAAGGTCCGGAAATATGGTTTTCACGTCTATAATTTTTGTGAATTCATTGTTATTTTCATTACTCTCATAAACATCTGTTCCGGAGTCAATAAGTACTCTTAATTCCATTTGTCCTTCTCTATCCGGGACCAGAGAAAATATAACATCTGTCTCTTCTCCTTCCGAAATAGCTGGAATCTGGATGTCATCTTGTGTGGGGGAGGTTCCATTAATATAATATTTTGCCTTCGTTTCCTCAGAGGGGACCGTGCCCTGGTTTTTTACTTTCATGGTGAGGTTCAGGGTCTTTCCTACTTCCCCTTCATCCGATTCAGGCACAATGTCTTCAATGATCAGGTCCGGAAGAAATTCTTCTGCTACTGTTACGGTGGCTGTTTTTTCGTTGTTCTCTTCGTTACTCTCAGCTAACAGGTTTTCTTCATCAACAACTGCCCTGATCTCTACAGTTCCCTGGGATGTCGGAATCCATGTATATGAGGTATAGCTGCTTTCTTTCCTGAATAACCTGGGTACATCCCATTCTTTAACAGAGCTTCCGTCAATGTAGAGAACCAGTTTCGTCGTTTCTGAAGCTGCTGCTGTCCCCTGGTTCTTTACACTTATCCGTATGCTCTGATGCTTGCCTGGTTCGGGGTTCTCAGGATAGTCAAGAATGTCTATTATCAGGTCCGGGGATTTGTTCTTTTTGAAAGTTATATGTCCCTCTGTTTTGATATTGTTATCCTCATTGCTTTCTTCCACCGAATCTTCTTCGTCCACCTCTGCACTTATTTCCACTGCACTTTCAGTTTCTGGGGTCCATAAATACGATATTTCTTCACTGTTTCCAGCTTCTATTTCGGGGACTGAGCTTTCTCCTATCTTATTCCCATTGCTGTAAAAAACCAGATTTGTTGCTCCTGAAGTTGCATCTCCCTGGTTTTTTACCATTGCTGAGATGGTTACCTCTGTCCCAACTTCTGGAGTTGTAGGGTTCCAGGATACCTCCTCAATCACCAGGTCAGGCAGTAAAAAAGTTGAATTTCCGTCATCTTCGGAAGGTATGTCCTCAGCTGCAACAACCACAACCGGCATAATCCCCGGAATTAACAGCGTTATTATCAACACATAGATCAAAGAATAAAAATAACTTACTTTCATTTTTATTAGCCTCCGCCCCACAAGTCTATGAACAGAAATTTCTGGTACATTAGTAACTTATGACAATATCTAATTCATCGAAATTAAGGTACATAAGTAGCTTATTGACAAGTAGCTATATAATTCGTCGAAATTAAGCTTCTAATTTTTACTCGGACTAAATTTTTCGGACAATTCCTGATCCCGAATATTTATACCTTTCCCGAAGGTTACTTTGTACAATACATTACTTCTCTTGCTTCATATTTAAGGCTCTACATTCTCTATTCTTTTTTCCTCCACTAACTTTGCCATCCGGAGGAATAACTGTTTCAAGCATTTTTTCCTGAGAGTTTTGCTCTCTGCCTGGTCCCTGCAGCATTAAGTAAAAAAACCTCTTCTATTGCTCAGGGTTCTCTCTGTCAAAGTAGTTCGAGTGCCAGCCTTCTTGAGGTTCTATTCTTTGTACTCTTGCAGAAACAAACCTGACATATTATCTATTTATCTATCTTTTTTTATTTTATTTTTCATAAATAATCGCCGGAAGATTTCCCTTGTGACTCGATTGTATCTACTTTATAATATATAAAAAAAGTGTCAAAATTTCATAGTGGATACCTTTTTATTTTTCATTACTCCAGCTGTTCCAGCTCATGAGTTGTACTCTAAATATCTACGGGTGATAAAAGGAGTGGAAAAAGTCTAAAAAATAGATTTATAATGAATTAATTTATAATTAATTGATTTATAAAAAATTAATTTATAATTAACTGATCTATAAAAAATTAGTTTATAACTAACCGATCTATAATAAATTAGTTTATATAACATGCATGCACAACATATATTAAACAATATAAAAAAAGAAATATACTAATATAACTAACTTAGGCGATCAGGTACTTTCTGTCCTTAATCTGAGCCCTGCTGTCCACACCGAGGATTTCAGCGATTTCAACGCCTTCGCTTCCTACGTCGGAAAGACGGGTGTACATTTCAGTTTTTGAGATATACTTCTCGGTTCTTGTCCCGTCAGCTTCTTCCATTTTGATGGTAATTTCTTCTTTATTATGCCCTTTTGCCAAACATTCATGGACGATCACACCGTACTGTTCGGCAATCACTTTCAGGCAGTCAAAAATCTGGTTTGTAGGTACTGCATCCTCTTCGTCAAGCAGGACCTTTGAAAGGGTATAGGTTCGGAGATTTTCCCGGAGATACCTCTGGACCTTCTCCGGAATTTTGGCAAGGACTTCCATATCTATAAATGCTCCAAGCTCTTTGTCAGCAGTAATCTCCCTTTCATCTTCATATACGAAGTACTTGAGCCCACCGCCTTCGATCCTGAACTTCCGGTTTGCTTTTTTATTTTCAAAAATAAGACGGATATTTTTCTCGCTGTCATATTCAAGGGAACTTACGAGAAACTCGGAGAGGTCCTGCATTTTTATTTTCTCTTCTTTTCGCAGGATTCCTGTCTTTGTCCATCCTGGCAGGCTAAAGCTACCAATAAGCCTCTCTACTGTCAGAGGCTCTTCTGTAAACCAGAGTCTATAATAGTATTTCAGGCCTGAGAACTCACCTTCCATTCCCCCTGAAACTCCATTTATACTGCTGGAAAGCTCAAATCTTTTTTCTGCTCCATATATTCCTGAAATAAAAAATGGAGTGAGAACTTCAAGGACCTTACTCTCAATTTTTTGATATTCATGCGCAGCCTCACTCTCTATTTTTTTGGACTCAATTTCTAGAATTTCATACTTTCGCCCGAGATTTTCACTGCAGGTGATCAGGATTGCGTCAGCACAGGGTATTAAATCCTCAGTACCTATGTCATTTACCAATTTCTTTATCAGTGAGTTGAGTTTCTCTTCAAAAATATTCATTCCAGTAATTCTGTTGTTCAATTCATGGAGCGCTTCTTTATTTTTGCACTTGAGTTCTATTATGGAATTTTCCAGAGGGATTACTCGGGCAGTTATGTCTATGAATGATTTTAGATCTTCAATGAAATCCCTCTGTACCGGCAGTTCCGTGGAGTCCTGGTAAATATATTTCATAAAAAGCACCCTGGATATCTGAACTAACTCTTAAAATATTCTATGCCTTATAGCTATATAACATTTTATCCAGTATCTTTGTATGCTACTTTATAATGTTGTATTCTCCCCGTAAGAATGTACATTCATTCCGGATTTTTCTAAAGTTTCCCGGAAGGGATTTTCCCTTCCGGAATTCAGATAAGAACTTTTCGGACAGGGTCCAGAATCTCATTTATATATTTTGCAGCTGCATTTTTAAGGTCCATTGGGTGGACTTTTTCTTCTATAAATTCACTTTCCATCTCAGCATAACTGTGGTATGTGAGGTTTCCACCGAATTTTTCAGGTCTTTCAATAACAACTGTCTCGTATCTTGGGATGATATGATAGCGGAAAAGAGCAAGAATCGGGTTTTCTTCTACGTCTCCTATCTTGCAGAAAGCTTTCTTAAACTTCCTGTAGATCTCTTCTTTCGTATCATCTACTGAAATAAAATTCTCCTTTGAAGAAGCCATCTTGGTTCCGTCAAGCCCAAGGAGAATAGGAGTATGAATACAAATCGGTGTTTCAAATCCGAGGTTCTTTAAATTTTCGCGGGCAAGCATATGGATTTTTCTCTGGTCAATCCCTCCAACCGCCACATCCACCCTAAGCATGGCAATGTCAACAGCCTGCATCAGAGGATATACCATCTGGGAAACCGTCGGGTCATCCATTGCACGCCCGACTTCGTCCATACTCCTCTTTGCCCTGTTAAGGGTGACTGTTCTTGAAAGTTTGAGCACATTTAACATGTACTCGGCTCCCAGCTGGAAGTCTGACCCGTAAACGAAATCAGTTTGTATTTCATCAAGCCCGAGAGCGATAAAGCAGCGCCTGTTGTAGTCTGCAATCTTCCGGACTTCTTCCAGAGTGCCTTTCCTGTTCAGATAAGCGTGTACATCTGCAAGCAGGACAGTGATCTTGAACCCTGCTTTTTGCAAATCTATTAACTTGTTTACGGTAAGGACGTGCCCCATATGGATTTTTCCGCTCGGTTCGTATCCTACATAAGCACGGGGAGCTTCTTTATTGTTTAGGAGTCCTTCCAGTTCTTCTTCGGTTACAATTTCCTGAACATTTCTTCTTATAAGCTCAAGTCTGTCCATTGCGTCTACATTCCTTTTATTTTCTTATTCTGAAAAACTCATTTTCTATTAATAAGTTTCTCTAAAAACGGTATCCCTTCTTCGGATTTGAATTTCGGGATTTCCCAGTTCTGGGTTATTTTTCTTCGCAGGGATTTTTCCTCTTTGCCAGATTCCGGATTAAATCCCTGGATTTCCCATTCTTCTTTTGAGATAATGATGCCTCTCCTCTGCCAGGCAGGAAGTGCCGCAAGATTGATTCCTCTCTCAAAAAGCATCTCGTGGATTTCCCATTCCTTTTTTCCTCTCAGACACTTTGCAGCTTCATTTTTCCCTGCGCCTTTGTTCCTGAGGGTATAGTAACCCCAGGCTGCCACAAAGTTGCGCCAGGCTTCCAGTTGCCTCCAGTGAAAGTACTCTGGGATTTCTTCTTTTTGAAGAGCCACCAGTCTGGAATCAAAAGCTATGGGTTCTTCAAGCCGCAGTTTTATCGTAAGAGCACTTCCTAGAAAGCTCGCCACAACAGTGTCAATTTTTTCCACTCTACCGTCAAAAGGAAGGTCTGTGAACAGAAAGCTGATTTCATCTGAAAAAGTATAGGCAAAAAGAGGGCTTAAACCACTTTTTTTAATAAATAGTTCGGCAGTGTCCGCCATCGCTCTGGCGAAGGTTTTATCGTAGGGTTTCTCAAAGCCCAGGCCTGAAAGTGTATTTTTGAAATTCCTGCCGTCAGCGCGCAAGACCACTGGCGGGATACAGCGCATTTCAGCATAGATTTCCCGGGTTTTCATATACCTTTTCTAAAGACCATTCAGTCTTCTTTCCTCTTTTTGTATCTCTGGATTACGTCTCTGATTATGATAATATCTGCTGCTGTTATAACCCACCGGTAGGGAATAATAATACCTCTGCTGCTAAGATCAAAAAGTTCCCTGTTAATGTCCGAAACAGCAAGTCCTGTAACTTTCTGTTCCTCTACATCAATTACAAGGTCCTGCAACTTCCCTACATAAACACCATTGTTTGTGTATATGTTTAGGCCAAAGAGTGATGTGAGTTCTGCGCGCATTATATCCCTGCTCTATTAATTAATTTAAGTTATATATGCATCCTAAATTTATTTAAATCTCTTCCTCTACCTTATATGAAAAACATACTTATATATCTTACAGTTTTACCAGCCTCTTTTCCCTATAAAGAATATATTTCCAGATTTTTATATCTCCAGCTGAGAGATTTCCCTTCTTATTGTTTCTGAGGAGTTTTTGAGTGTCTCATACTGGCTTTCGTCAAGTTTGAGTTCCAGGATTTCTTCTATCCCGTTTGCTCCCAGTTTTACGGGCACACCGAAGTAAATTCCTTCCTGGCCATACTGCCCTTCAAGATATGCAGACGCCGGAAGAATGCGTTTTGAATCTTTAAGCACGGTTTCTGCCATACACACAATGGCCGCAGACGGGGAATAAAAGGCACTGCCCTGTTTGAGAAGCCCTACTATTTCGGCTCCTCCATTCACTGTCCTTTCTACAAGCCTGGCAATTGTCTCTTCCGGAAGTAGTTCTGGAAGCGGAACTCCCGACACTGTTGTATACTGGGGGAGGGGAACCATAAGGTCTCCGTGGCCTCCTATAACCATTGCCTCAACATCCTTTTTCGAACACTTTAGTTCTTCTGCTATAAAGCTTGCAAAACGACCTGCATCAAGAACTCCGCTCATCCCGAAGACCTTTTTTGGTTCAAAGCCCGTTGCTTTCATAGCTACATATGTTATAATGTCAAGTGGGTTTGTGACGTTTATTACAATAGAATTTGGAGCATACTTTGCAATATTTCGGGAGACCTCTCCTATTATTTTTGAATTGGTTTTTGTAAGGTCTTCCCTGTTCATTCCGGGTTTTCTTGCAATCCCGGCTGTAATTATCACAAGGTCAGAGTCTGCAATGTCAGCATAATCGTTAGTACCTGTTACTTGTGTATCGTACCCATTTATTGCCCCTGCCTGCATGAGGTCAAGGGCTTTTCCCTGTGGTAGCCCTTCCACAATATCTATCATGACAACTTCGCCAGGTTCCAGTTCGGCCAGCCGCTGGACTGTTGTCGCACCTACATTTCCTGCACCAATTACGGAAATTTTAGACATTACTTGCACACCTGTATCAAAGATTTATTTGCAGGATGCTTTCCTAATTCCTGCCTTTAAAACTCGATCCTGAATTTCTAATTGGTCTGGTGGTAACTATATCTTGGTATTTATTTTTTTGGCTTTTTAGAAATCCCTACCTGTGTTTTTTCCCCAATCTTATTAAGTTGAACTTTATAAGCTCTCTTTATATTTTGCCCCCGCAAAGAATTAAAAAGTACTTTTATTATTACTTTCAAAGTATATTAATCTTGTCGGTTTGAATCCGAAACGATTCCTCACAGCAAGGTTGACTCTTAAATATATGTCAAAAATAATTTTCCCGGATTAAGATCTGTTTAGCGAGCAGTTTACCTCTTCTGATCGTTTATTGCATGTTTCACAGTTTGTAAAATCAACTTTCTGTGTTCTATATCACTTTCAGTCCTCATGCAGTATTTTTATTAAAGATCACCTCCAATGGTTCAGGGGAAAAATGCTAAAGAACACATATATTCACATTCCGGGCGTTGGAAAAGCCCTCGAGCAGAAAATCTGGGCTTCAGGAATAAATACCTGGGACGAGTTCCTGGAAATGGAAGATAGTATCTCAATTCCTTCTTTAAGGAAAACCAGAATATGCGACGAAATAAAAATATCTTCTAAGCATCTGGATGAAAGAGACTGCTTCTTTTTTTCACAGCGTCTGCCTTCTGCGGAACACTGGAGGGCTTATTCTTTGTTTTCAGATTCTGTCGCTTTCTTTGATATCGAAACCACAGGGCTTTCCCCCAGCAGGGATAGGATAACAGTTGTTGGAATCTATGACGGAAATGAGTCCAAAATGTATGTAAGGGGGATTAATCTTGGTGATATTGTGGAGGAATTCTCAAAATACAGGCTTCTTGTATCTTTTAACGGAGCCCGCTTTGATATTCCTTTCATAAAATCCGAATTTCCCGAAATAGAATTCAAGCAGCTCCATATCGACCTGATGTATCCACTCAGGCGTATCGGGTACAGTGGGGGTCTCAAAAATATCGAAAAGCTGCTTGGAATCTGCAGAAGTGAGGATACGATTGGAATGGACGGATTTGATGCGGTCCGGCTCTGGAGACAGTATGAGAAGGGTGACAGGGAAGCGCTGGACCTGCTTCTTAAATATAACCGGGAGGATATAGTAAATCTGAAAACTATTATTGAACTTACTTACCCTAAAATGGTTGAAAAAGCTTTGAAGACGTGAAACAGTGTAATCTTCCTATCAGCGTGTCGCCAAAAAGTAGAAATGTCAGCAATAAGTATATATTGTCAGTTAATAAATTATGCACTCATATTGCTGTTCTGGATTTTGGCCTTACTGATTCACTGCTAGCTTTTATGGCAAAATCTTGTATGTAATTGAATAGGCTCTCTGTGGTATTGAACGTTATCTGTATGCTCTAAAAGAAAGGGGAATTCAATGGCAGTAACACTGAAATTTGGGGATAAAGTCACTGTAGCGGATGTAAGAAAACTCCACGACATGGAAGATGTGGTGTTTGACAGGGAATGGTTTGAAAGGGTAGATGAAAGAAATAAGGACATGTATTATATGTTCAGGGATCTTGCCAAAAGTGATGCTGATCTTGAGACCATTAAATCCCACCATCTCAGGTATGACATTACAAGAATCCCTCCCGGAATGCTTGGGTTGGAATACATTAAAACCGTAGGTCACTACCATCCTCATGTTCCCGGGACAGATGTATCCTATCCTGAAATTTACCAGGTGCTTGAAGGCTCTGCTATTTATTTGTTGCAGAAAGTGGAGCCTGGAGAAGAGGACATTGTTCTGGATGTGGTCGTAGTCAAAGCAGAAAAAGGAGATATGGTGCTTGTCCCACCCGGGTACGGGCATGTAACAATAAACGCTTCAGAAAAGACTCTTGAGATGGCAAACTGGGTTTGCCGTGATTTCTCTTCAGTCTATGAGCCTGTAAAAAGACTCTCTGGAGCTGCCTATTTCCTTCTTAATGATGGATTTGCCAAAAACCCCCTTTACAGGGATATCCCGCCCATTCGTTATGTTAAACCACTGAGCTTTGATGAACTGGGGCTTGATTCCGGAGAGTACATGTATGATCTTGTGCACAGAGTTGACAAACTAAGATTCTTAACGGCTCCTCAGGACTTTATGGGCTTCTTAGTGGGAGTGTTGTGAAAAGGATTTGAGTTTTTCATGATGTATATGATCTCACATTCGAATACATTTCTTCCCGAAGACTTCTCCGAGAAACCTTAGTTTTTATCTTTTACACAACTTATAATAGGTATAAATACTTTCAATTACTAGAGGGTTGAAATGCACAAAAATGGATACCGTATTCAGTTTACATCATCCAAAATCAGAGATCTCATGTACAGGACTACATTTGATCCGAAGAAAATGGATGGAGACGTCATACTTAATCTCTCGCTTATCGATAAAAAAGACCTGGACGATGTGCTCGGGATCTTCAAGATGGTAATCTCAAGCGGGCTTTCCGTGACCCCTTACGTAAAAGTAATTTCCGAAGGGGAATCAATCGGAAACCTGACCATTGAAAAAGGAAAAGTAGGGGTCGGGACGGTTTGCAGCATAACTATTGATGGAGTACTGCTAAAAGCAGGAATTCCTGTAAATCCGAAGCTTGGAGGGATTGTCCAGATCCGAAACGGGATCCCTGTACGTTTTACAGATGTGCTGACATATGTAAGTACAACTGTAGATCCCCTGGAAGTCCTGATGTCTCAGGGAATCACTTCCGTATCTGAAATGCTCAGGACAGGTTCAGGAAAGGTTCTCGCAAACCTTAGGGAAGCTCCCATGGTTGCACGAGATGCGATCGAAAGCAGCCTTTCAGACCTTCTGGATGCAGGCTTCAGTGGAATTCTGGAGGTAGGGGAACCGAACACAAGGGTTCTGGATGTCCCTATTGAGAGAGACCACCTTGGAATAGTCGTTATTGGAGGAACAAATCCGATGGCTGTTGTGCAGGAGTATGGAATTCCTATAGACACAAGTGCAATGTCAAGGTTAATTTCTTTTAAAGAAATGAGTCGGATTGAAGATCTTGTCTGAAGGCTGCTTTCCTCAGCCCAGAAACTCCTGTTCTTTATTACCTCCTCATTACCTCCTGCTCTTCATTACCTCCTCATTACCTCCTGTTCTTTATTACCTCCTCATTACCTCCTGTTCTTTATTACCTCCTCATTACCTCCTGCTCTTTATTACCTGAGCTTTGAATTTGTCTTTCGTCGAATCTGTCCTCCTATGAAAAGGTCAAGTTTTCGGGCAAATTCTTCTTTTGCGTTCTCAGGAATAGTTGCCCCTGCAGCAATATCATGCCCTCCGCCTGCACCGCCGACTTCTGCCGAGACAATTGACATTGCTTCAGATAGGTTTACTCCTTTGCGGATCAGGTCCTGCGTCCCTCTTGCTGAGACCTTAATTCCTCCCTCTGTGTTTGCAAAGGCAATAATCGGGAGATTTCTGTTTTCAACTATTGTGGAACTCATGCCTGCAATTATTCCTACAATGGTTTCCTTTATCTGTGAACCTGCATCAAAGTACTGGATGTTATCGAGCTGGGTAACACCATTCTCTTTTACGTATATTAGTCCGTTAACAAGGTTTTGCCTGTGTTCAGCAAGCAGTTTTTTGGCGTTTTCGTAGGCGTTTTCCCTGTCTCCCATGCAGACTGCAAGCCCGATGTCAGCATGGTCGTATCGGGCAGTAGCATTGAGAAGAGTGGAAAACTCTGATGCATCTCTCATTTCTGTACCTTCCCTTTCATTGAGAAGGACATACACCTCGCCTATCAGGCGTTCGATTCTGTATGCCGGTATCCCTGATTTAAGGCAGTACTGGAAAAGCCCTGAGACAATTTTTTGTTTTTCCGAAATCTCAAGGTCTATCCAGCGTCTCCAGCGTTCGTTATGGCTGTAGCGAATATTCAAGGAGTGAAGGAATTCTATACAAGCTTCTTCATTTCCTGTAAGTCCGGGAAGGTAAGGGTCAGAAGAGTACTGCAGAAGTTTGTAGATTGGACGGGTCTGTTTTCCGAACAGAGTCAGGTCTTTTTTGAATTCCAGGTGCTTCCCCTTTACTCCTTCCTCCAGAATTTCCCTGTTAATCCCTACAAGTTGCCCCATTTTCAGGTGCTGCATATCCCCTACAGCCCCTACTATGGCAAGTGGGGAAAGGTCTATGTTCTTTCCGAGGGCTGAAGCCAGAAGGTAAGTTGTTCCCGAACCGCTCAGTTCGTAAGACCCGTTTGCCCCAAAAAGGTGCGGGTTGAGGTGAAAATCCAGAGTTCCCTGAGGCTGGTGGTGGTCTGAAACAACAGCATTGATCCCGCGGGATTTTATATGTTCGCACATTCCACTTCCGAGGTCCGTAAAAACTACAAACTCAGGGTTTTCATTTGCGATAGTGTCAAGGACTTTTTCATCGAGTTGCTTTACAAAACGCGCTGTATATTCTATATTTCTCCGTTCAAGAGTTGTGCAGATAATACCTGCAGAAGTCAACCCGTCCGCATCGATATGAGATACTACGTGCACTGACCTGTGTTTTGTAATCTCTTCGGCACACCTGCCTGCTTCTTTTCTAAATGCTTCCATCATTTCAGTCATTACTCTCTCCGAGATCCTCTGCTGCATCAGTTAAACTATCTTTTTCCCAGCGATTTTTTCTTTTCCATTCTTTTGGGTTTATAGTGTAATCTTTTCCATCCCTTTTGATTTCCGGGAAATTTCGGATTTCCTGTATTGTGAGTTTAAGATTTTTTGTATGATAACTCTTCTCCAGCTCTTCCCAGGGGACCATATACGCTTCCCTTTCGCGCCCTGTCCCCAGGCGAAGCTCCACTGCAAGAAATCCCCTCCTCCCCGATCTATTCAGGTAATCTGAAATTCTGTCTATTTGATGGATACCTTTTTTGTCTACGGTAAAATGCTGGGAAAAATAAAGTGCATTTGCTCCTTTCTCCACAGAGATGCTTTTACATTCGATCCCCAGGTACAGGTCAGGGTCAAGGGAATCTACAAGCACGTCAAGGAACTGGGAAGTAAACCTGTGCTGCTTAAGCCGATAGGAGATAGCTCTTATGCCTTTTTCCTCGATGTATGCGTTAAATGAGTTTACAAGCACATGTTCGAACTCGGTCATAAAATTCTTTCTCCTGTTCTAAAATAAATTTTTATCCAGAAGGATAGTTCCCTTTAAAAGCTTGCTGGTGACTGGAACCCTTATTCATTAATTCCAGGAGACATATTTTCTGATAATTTTTTCCTGAATCAGATATAAAACTTATGACGGTTGCTTCAGGACCTGTCTCTAGCTATTTAAAAAAAGTTAAGCAGGGAATTTTGCCGGAGAATAAACGCCGATCAGGATTCTGATCGGCTTATTTATAACTTTATTTCAATTCGATATGATAAAGGTTACAAAGTCCGGACTGAGCCTTGTTTCCCTCACAAGTCTTTCTATAGTGTCTTCATCGGAAAGACCTTCTTCTTTTAGTTCCCTTATACGGTCAAATACATGCTGGGAAACTTCGGAATATTCGTTAATGTCTTTTCTGTGACCCCACACATCGCCCTCAAGCAAAGCAATGTTCTGCATAGAAAGATACATCTGTGCAGAACTGGAAATTGTTCTCTTGTATGAGCTCGGGATGTGGATCGCTTTTACTTCTGGACACTTTAGAATGAGTTTAAATATATCCTTGTTGGACGGTCTGAATGCTAGATGGATAATTTCCTCATTGAGTTTTAAAGTGTCTATTTCTTCTTTTGAGCTTACAACTCTAATTTTCATTTTTATCACCGTTCTTCCAGGTTTTTAGAGTTTGTTTTAGGTTTTTTAGGGTTTCTTAGGTTTAATTTTGAGTTTGTTTTAGGTTTTTTAGGGTTTCTTAGGTTTAATTCAGGGTTTCTTAGGTTTAATTCAGGGTTTCTTAGGTTTAATTCAGGGTTTCTTAGGTTTAATTCAGGGTTTTTTTTGGTTTAATTAAAAGTTCGTTTTTATTTTTTAAATTCAAAACCTGAGTGGGCTTTTGAATCTGATATATTACGTTTTTTTTATGTTAAGGTCTCATAATATTTATTTTTTTATGAATGTTTTTTTACTTATATTTTTTACTAAAAAATTTATTCCTAAAGCCAATTCCCTTAATAAAAGTACGTTTTGCGCATTCTGTTTTTTTTTCTTTCTCAGGTTTTAAAATTCATCTTTTGCAGGTTTACCTTTTTGCAAGTTTATCTTTAAGTGATAAGCTCTTTTCCTGAATCTTGAAGAGCATTTTTTACGGAACCAAAATTTGGTATTTTATTTATTGGGTGTAAACATTTTGTATAATTAGTGAAGATGATATACGATAATGTACCATACTATTTAATATTTTTCTGTAAATCTTCCCTGTGAAATCTATTGATTCGCATGCTCTGGCTAGGGATTTCAGTTAAAGAATTCTTTTTTATTGTCTAGTTTCCCTACCTTTCAGGTAATGTGGATAAAATACTCCTCATCTTTCTTAACTTTTTAATTTTTTTATATGGGCCCTATCATTCTTTCTCATTGACGGCTAAACTGAATTTTTTCAGAAATTTATATTTTTATATTATATTCTATTTGATTTACCTTATGTCTTCCTTATTTACAAGCGGGAGTATAATGGAAAAGCTACGTTATTCAATTTTGTCCGTGTTTCTTTATTGATTACTAATTATATTTTCCAAGCTTACTCGTTAAAGTAATAATATTATATTTTAGCATGAAAGTATATGAGGAGATCTTCCTCACGTACTCTCTCTTTCTTCATTTCTCGCAATTACATATATTTCACTCATTATTTTGATCCTTTCATCAACTGAGAATATCTCAGTCTCCACTATCTTTCTCTTTTGAATTTCCCCCTTTTTATATCCAGTTTCATCTTCATACATCTCCTCGTTTGTGATCAGATGCCATATAATTGTTGCAATTTTTCTTGCCAGGGCAATAATTGCCTTTGAATGCCCAATCGACTTCTTTTTTCTGTTGAAAAACTCTTTTAACCTGCTATTTTTTGTTCTTGCTGCTGCCTGAGCAATCTGTGTTAGAATCCACCTTGCTTCCTTAGATCCTCTCTTAGTGATTCTTCCGTTATGGTATTTATCCGCTGATTGGTACACATTCGGAACTATGCCAAGCCATGAAGCAAGCTTATCCCCTGAAGAAAAATCTTTGAAATCGCCTATTTCAGCAATAAGAGTTGCCGCTCCAAGTTCTCCTATTCCTGGAACAGACATTAAAATTTCCATTTCTTGCTTATGATTTTTATAAGCATAATTGAATATTTCTTTTTCCAAAATTTTGATTTCATTGTCAAGATGCTTTATGATATCCAGACAGATCTGAAGCCTGAATGCAGCACCTTGAGAGATTTCTCTGTCCAGAGTTTCCCTTATCTGATCACTTTTTTTACGAACATTTGGGGAAAGGCTTGCTATAATCTGGTCAACGCTTTTACCTGAACAAATTCCTGATAGAATTGCTCTACCACTCTTACCAAAAATATCTGTTAGCACATTCTTCAGATTAAACATTTCAGGTGCGAGTATGGCGTGAGCTTCATTTTTTATATCTGTTCTTTTTTGTACAAGGTTATGGCGAAGCCGGATACATGAACGAAATGTTCTATGGTTTTTTGGGAAAACTCTTGATGGTTGAATCATATTATTCAATGCAAGTTGTGCGATGAATTCGGAATCGATCTTATCTGTTTTTTTGTGTGTAAACGCCTTCATATCTCGGGCATTTCCAACTATAACAGGTAGATGTTTTATCAACGCATCATAAATCGGAACCCAAAAGTCACTCGTTGATTCACAGGCAACAACGTCACATTTATCTGATATAACCCAGTTTTTAAAAGCTAAAATTTCGTCAGGGGTTCTAGAGAAATATTGTTGCTGTTTTTCACCAGATCTACTGAGGATTGTAGCAATGAAAAAGAGTTTGTGAATGTCTAAACCACAAGCTTTGTTAATGACTTCAACCAATTTAGATCACCAAATTAGATCACCAAATTAATTTGGGCAGTAGAATTGCCTCAAAGGCCAATTTAGCATCCGTGATCAAAGTCACATTTGAGCCTTCGATGGCAATTCACTGGTTAGTTTTATCACGGCTTCAAAGAACCAAAATAAGTACAACCTTACTGCCCAAGAGAATGATGAGGTTGATAGGTAAAAAAGGTAAGGAAAAAAAAGTACTTTCATTTCTTTGTGCCTGTTATTCGAAGAATTTCATATGCGTTTTATATTACTAAACTTTATTAATACATTTTTAACAATCAAAGTTTATATATTTATCTCTACTGTATACTTTCCTTAACCCAAATCTGAACTAAATTGTCCTGGGTAAGTTTTCAGATAATTTGAATTTTTACAGGGGTTAGTTTTAGATAAACTGGAACATAAAGAGAGTTGAAAAGAGAGTTAGTGGAAAATCAGACTCTATAAATGTAGGGTATGGAGAAGACGGCAGGGACTTGAGATGTTGTTCTTGGAAGTTCAGTAGGAAGTTCAGTAGGAAGTTCAGTAGTTCCTGAAAATTCAGTAGGAAGTTCAGTAGGAAGTTCAGTAGTTCCTGAAAATTCAGTAGGAAGTTCAGTAGTTCCTGGAAGTTCAGTATATACTAAAAAAGCAAAATAATTCTGAAAAACAAAAACATCTGTTAAAAAAGCAAACATCATGCTATAAACCCACTTTCCGCAGTATTTTTCGTATATTCATTATTTTTCTTGCTATCGATTTTTGTCCTAGCGTGAATTTCTCGGATTTCTATGCAGGAGTTAAAAATGGCTATACGGTATGTTCAGAGACCAAAAAACTTAGTATTCAATTTTTATTCAAATTTCAGTTTGGGTATATTAATTGAGAATTTTTGAAAAACGCTATCGGAATAAATATTGATTTTCAAAAAAATACTGCGGAATGTAGGATAAAATTTCGGGTTGGAATATTCAGTTTAAGGCATATAAGTGGATGAGAGCTCTTTTTTAGTTTTTCAGAGTTTTTGACATATAGGCTCCGTCGAGAGTATACCCGAGTTTTTTGTAGTATTCCCTGGCACCTATTCCACTGATTATTGCAAGTTTTTCGTAGCCGGATTCATATGCAGTTTTTTCAGCGTGCTCAAGGAGTTCTGTTCCATAGCCCCTGTGCTGCCATTCCTTTTGTTTTGCCCCTTTTCCTACGGGTACCATGGAGCCGTAAACATGTAGTTCTCTTATTAGGGCGGAATCTTGCAGTTCCTGGCGGTGGGGGACAGCCGGGAAGCGCAAACGTGTAAAACCTATAAGGACATCTGCCGAAAGGTCTTCAAAAGCAATGAAATGTTCTGTGCCATTACAGGCTTCGTAAGTTTCCACAGTAAGCTCGATATCTTTCTCATTCATCCTTTTTCCTTTCAGGCTGTTGTGCCCAACTTCCCTGCAGCGTATACAGTGGCATTTTCCTCCTTTTTTCCGGAGTTTTTCTTCTGCAAGCTGCCTCAAGTTACTCTTTCTGACGCCTGCTAAGATTTGATTGGCTGGAATGTCTCGCTGGATGCGCTGAAGTCTTACCCATTTAGGCAGGACAGCCTTTATGTCTGCAACAAGCTCTGCAGCCTCTTCGTCTGAAAGTGCCTGATATTCTCCGGCTTCCCACATCCTGTGCAGAGCTGTGCCTTCAGTCACAAGGGTTGGATAAATTTTGAGGTAATCCGGCATGAAACGCGGATCTTCAAAGAGTTTCTTAAATCCTCTCAGGTCGAGTTCAGAATCTGCTCCCGGGAGGTGAGGCATCATGTGGAAACCTACCTTAAAGGCGCTGTCTCTTAAAACCCGGTTAGCTCTGACAATTTCTGCAATTCCATGTCCTCTCTGCATTCTGGTTAAGACAAAGTCATAAACACTCTGGACTCCAAGCTCAACCTTTGTCCCTCCAAGCCTAAGGAATTCGTCCACATGTTCTTCTTCTGCCCAGTCTGGACGTGTTTCGAATGTTATGCCCACGTTTCGGATTTCAGCTGTTTCGTTGGCTTTTTGAACTTCTTCAAGTGGAATGTAAGGGGTGGATTTTCCGATCCTCCAGGCATTTTCTCTCCATTCGGTGCCTGTGAAATCGTTCATCGCTTCCAGGCAGCGTTTGCTAAACCATTCCTGATAGTCGAGGCTGCGCGCTGAAAATGTGCCTCCCATAACTATCAGCTCCACTTTCTCTACATCATGGCCTATCTCCTTTAGCTGAGATAGCCTGGACTGGACCTGGGCGTAAGGGTCAAACTCGTGTCGAATGGCTCTCATTGCTGCAGGTTCTCTTCCCATGTAGCTCTGAGGAGATTTAAATGCTGAATTGGGACCTCCCGGGCAGGGCAGGCAAACTCCATGAGGGCATGGGGCAGGAGAGGTCATTACAGCAATTACCGCAACTCCGGAAATTGTCCGTACGGGTTTTCGCCTGAGGAACTCTTTTATTATAGCCTGCTCCTCAGGTGTACCCTGCATAATGATATCTCCATTTCTGGGCAGGCTGGCAAGATGATATAGCTTACTCACATCTTTTTTTACTTTGTTCAACTGGACTTCGTCTTTTATTTCGCCGGCAAGTGTCTTTTCAAGGACACTCCGGCAGGCTCTTTTATAATCAGCTTCCTTCATTTTAAATTCCGTCTTTCCGGCATTTATTTCCGGCTATTTCTTTTGGCAGCAGTTTCAGATGAAAGTGGTTTGAGACTTATCTCTAAGTATGGAGTTCCCTTATGTCGGATTCTTTAAATTCTCGTAGTCTGAATTCTCAATAAACTTGCTTCATCTGAAACCTGCTGTTTCATTTCTTTAAAAAAAGGTATTTTCGATCTTTATGCTAAGATCGTTGTTTGAATTTTTCCTTTTGTATTGTATTAATTAGTACTCAATTTCTTCTGTAACCATCCACAGGTCCAGGGTGATCAGCAGACGTCGAATCCGATTATGAAAGTCCCCTGCCCTACCCGTGGCTTGAGGCCCATTACAGACCTGATGTACTCGTCTGATGGAGTGGAAGGGGAAGCAAGCACGGTATTAGCCACGTTGCTCACGCACTCTACTTCTTTACAACTCTGGGGAGGGAGTACAACAGTAAGTGGCTCTTTTTTTGCGATATGCGGCTTCGGTACTGCACTCCTGTAAATTACAAAATTTCCCATCACCATCATATCCTTGCACTTTTTACACTCCTCGAGTTTTTCGGGGTCATAAACATCTTCACCTACTTTCTCTCCATACTGCATTAATATTACATTTGGTCCCTCAGGCCAGACGTAGTCCATGTTGGTTGTAAAGGCTATGATTACCTGGCGTTTGAAAACTTCCTTGATCCCTTGGTTATCTCCTATTCCCATGCCCATCAAGACCGCACCTTCGGCTTTTTTCTCGAGCTCAACTATTTTCTCCTTATCTTCTTCATTCAAAATGTACGTATCTTCCACGCCTTTGATGGCTTTAATCCTGCAGAGGACATCTTGGATAATATCTTGGCATTCCAAAGCTTGATACCCCACGTTGTTTTTAATCCTATGTTGCATTGTTCAGGTATAAAATATGATCTTATATCGTTATCCGTATAATCTCAGAGTATATCGTTATCCGTATAATCTCAGAGTATATCGTTATCTGTATAATCCCAGATTGCCCTATCTTCAGGGCATCCTTTTTTCGGACTATTTTCTACTCTTTTCTTTTATATATCTTTCTTATTTTATATTTATTTTATTTATCTTCTCTATTTTATATTTCTTTTATTATATCGTCAATTTCTAATATGCTGCATAATGTACTGTACATCGTGTAAAATAGGCATTTTTTGACTTTTATTATTATAAAATTAATGAAAGTCCATGCGAAAAATAACTGAATTGTTTCAAAAGTTTATTCTCACTTTTACCATAATTATCTAAATTTGTCATCCCTACTGAACTATTTTGTGAACTGATTCTTTTCCTGCTCCCTGGTGTGCGCAGTAACAAAGCACATATAAAAAACAGCCCTACTATGGAATATTCAAGTACATTTTCTTTCTGGAAGATGCCTGCCAATGTATAATCTAAAATACATTCCTACTTTTGGAATAATAATGCTCTACTCGGTTATGCAGTGAGAAAAGATCGACATGTTTGAAGTGTCGGATATTTTTGCTGATCTTAAAGGTTTTCAAAATAGATACGTCTCGAATAAATGGTGTTTTTACATAATAGTTTTTTAAAATTAGTATTGTTTCAAATTATTTAGTCATACCTCTCTAAACACATTACCTTTTTTTCATAGTATTTTATAAGTATTTCGACTTTATCTTCTATGTTAACCTCTGACGAATATTCTGCCCGGGTTCTTTCGACATTTACCGTCATTTGTATCGTTGTTTTGCGCTTTTCCTCTCTAATTTCTCTGAAATAGACCACAAAAGATTTAATAATGCAATTATTTTATAGAACACTTGTAATCCAATTTAGAGGGATAAGGAGGGAATGAAATCCTCTTCGGCAATCGACGAAATTGAAATGTCTGATTTGGTGAAGAATGGTGAAACCCTTTAAGTGTTCGATCCCGACACTTCTTCTTACATACGATATATCTTAACAAACATGGAGGAAACAATAAAATGAAGAGATTTGCAGCATTATCACTGGCTGCTCTCATGCTTCTCACTGTATTTGCATCCGCCGCAAGTGCAGCAATTGAGATCCGTGGTCCAGTGTATAACGGCTCTAGTATCGACGACATAATTGATACATATGGCGACGGTACCATCCTTTCAATGGATGCAACTAAGTTTGCAGCATTCTACTACGACATTGACGATGATGTAACAACCGAAACCCTTTCCATTAAAGACGTTGCAGGCACTGAAGGCAACGTGATTGGAGAAGGCGGAATTGTTTATCAGACAACCATCCAGAAAGTTGACTACGAATATGAAAATGCAGCAGATGGATGGGACAACTACAGTCTGCTCGGTTTCTTCGCAGAGAAGTACATCCCGATCAACCCTGACAAAGCTGACAAGCTTGCAAAGCTCGTCCTTGACAGCGATGACAAGTACACCATCAGAACCGGCGAACTCCTCGACCTCGGCGAAGGCTATTCTATCGAAGCCAAGCAGGTCGATGTTGACGGTGAGAAAGTCTGGCTCGAATTCACCAAGGACGGAGAATTCGTAGATGACGAAATCATCTCAGTCGGTACTGGCAGTAACACCTGGGAAGTCGAACTCGATGATATCCAGGACGAAGACGATGTCGTTGTCCTCAAAGTGCATATCAACCAGGTCTTCCAGGGCGCAGTCGACAGCATTGCCCAGATCGAAGGTCTCTGGCTCATTGACTACGCAAACGCAATGACCATCGAGTCTGACGATGAATTCGGCGAACTCGACGATGTTTCCATCGACGGAGACACCCTTACCATCAGCAATGAAGACACTTTCACCCTTACCAGGGACTCCGACGAAGAAGTCGCTGAAGGCATCTTCTTTACCACAGCTGACACTCCCTCCAGCGTGCTCAGGTTCTATGCAATGAAGGAAATCACAGAGCCCGGCACCTATGAAATCAGAGGAGAAGTCGCTCCTAATGCAGATGACTTCGAATGGGATGCAGCCAACTTTGCAGGCTTCTACTACGATGTTGACGATGATGTATCCACTGAAACACTCAGTGTCTCCGACATTAGTGGAAACGTGATCCCTGAAGGTGGTCTTGTTTACCAGACATCCGTCGAGAACGTTGACTACGAGTACGCCAATGCAGAAGCAGGCTGGGACCAGTACCCTGTTATCGGCTTCTTTGCAGAAGAATACATCCCACTCAACCCTGACAAAGCTGACAAGCTTGCAAAACTCATCCTTGACAGCGATGACAAGTACACCATCAGAACCGGTGAACTCCTTGACCTCGGCGAAGGCTATTCTATCGAAGCCAAGCAGGTCGATGTTGACGGTGAGAAAGTCTGGCTCGAATTCACCAAGGACGGAGAATTCGTAGACGACGAAATCATCTCAGTCGGTACCGGTGACAACACCTGGGACGTCGAACTCGATGACATTCAGGACGAAGACGATGTTATTGTCCTCAGAGTCCACGTTAACCAGGTCTTCCAGGGCGCAGTCGACAGCATTGCCCAGATCGAAGGTCTCTGGCTCATTGACTACGCAAACGCAATGACCATCGAGTCTGACGACGAATTCGGCAACCTTGACGATGTATCCATCGACGGTGACACCCTTACCATCAGCAATGAAGACACCTTCACTCTGACCAGGGACTCCGAAGAGGAAATCGGCGAAGGCATGTACTTCAAGATCGCTGACACAGCTTCCAGCGCTCTCAGGTACTACCCATACGTTGAGAAGGTCATTGGAGGAGAAGGCGACGTCGAAGACATCGAAACTCCAGCCGAGACTGAACCTGCAGACGATAATGTGACTGAAGAAGTTACTGAACCTGCAGACGATAATGTGACTGAAGAAGTTACTGAGCCTGCAGACGATAATGTGACTGAAGAAGTTACTGAGCCTGAAGAACCCGGCGCTCCTGGATTCGGCTTTGTCTTCGGACTTGTCGGACTCCTCGCAGTTGTCTACCTCGTCAGGAGAAACAACTAAATTTTCTGAGTGAAGGGTTTTCTTAACTCTTCTCTCTTTCAATTCTTTTTTGAGTTTATTTTTTGTAGATAACTTTTTATTTGCAGATTTCTTAGTTCTGACGATTCTTTTTAATTCTGAAATCCTGATTCTTTAACCACCTGGTTTTTCAGGGTTTTACAGATCAAGGTGAATCTTATGAAAAAAAGTATAGCTTTAATATCTGTGTTTGCGGTTTTGATGATCGCGTTTTCAGGCTGCGTGGATAACAATACCCCTGCAGCTAACGGGACAGATTCAAACAATCCGGAAACAAACGCAATCTCTGATGATGATGCAGCTGGAATAAGCACGCTTGAAACCCTCCCTACCGGCTTTGAGTACGTTGGCACTCTTCCTCTCTCTACAGATGATATTAAAAGTGACTATAAAGCTGAAAATGCCTCAGGAATTCTTGGAGGATCCGAGGGTCTCTACAAATATTCCAGTGCAAATGTAACTGACTTTTATATTGACGTAATCGAGTTTGAAAATGCTGAGGATGCAAGCGGTTTTATCTCTATCTACCAGTCTTCCTTCATGCCGCTGCAGTCAGGCTCCCGTTTTGTTGAAGAGTTCTTTAACGGGCACTCTGCCGTGAAAATTACAGAATATGTAAGATCCGGAGGAGCTGACGTGCCAAGGTATTCCTATATCTGGAGCAACGAAAACTATGTGCTCGTAGTTTCCGGAAGTACCACTGACAACACCCTGGTAAAGCAGCTGGCAGAAGCAACAGGATACTGATTCTCTTCGAAGCGAAACTCAGGTGAGCAAAAAGAACGGTCATTCCCAGGTGCACGGTTAATATTTTGTATCAGGTCCCCACTGCCTGATGCTTTCGTTTTTATCTGCTGTACGCAGGTGGGCTCAAGCAGGGCACAATGTGCGGAAAGAAGGAAAAGGGAATACAACATAAAAGGGCATTTTGGAATAATACCAACCAATTAACCAAGGGGCACCAAAAGAACAGTAAAGCGGATAAGAAAGAAACCCCTGGGAGTTTGTTTACTTCAATCTCTTATCCGCCGACTTTTGTTTATTCTACTCAGGATCTTTCTGAATGCTATCAGAAAATTTCGCTTATTAAATTTCGCTTATTTAAAGTCGTTCACTTTATAAGCAAAACACCTTTTCCGCCAGCGTTTACATCACCAACAAACTTGCGATAGGTAATGCCTTCAACTTCTTCTGTCCCTTCTTCTTTGTAGGAGGGGAGTAGGTCGGATACCTCACCGTTGATGATGACCATACCGTTCTTCATTTCACTTGCAGGCATGGTTGCATTGCCTTCGATGACTATTTTTCCTCCGTTGTTTGAGATTGCAGGAAGGAGCCCTACATTGCCTTTTACGAGGATCTCTCCTCCGCACATATGTTCTCCGAGGTAGTCCTTCGTATTGCCATTGATGGTTATTTTTCCTCCGCGCATGCCGCAGGCCTCTCCGCGGTAACCTGAACCTACATAATAGGAAGCGTTTCCGTTGAGAATAATTTCTCCACCCGCCATCTCACAGCCAAGCCAGCTGTCAGCATCGCCATTGATTACAACCTTTCCACCCTTCATCCCAAAGCCGCAGTGCATATCCACATTGCTGTTGATCTCGATCTCTCCGGCGCTCATGTTTTGCCCGATGCGTTTTACCCTGGAGACATCGCCTTCGAAAACAATCTTTGTGTTTTCCACAGAGTCACTGCCTTCTACCTCTACATTGAAGAGGTCCCCAAGGGGACACTGTCCGTTTCCGTACCAGACAGAAACTGCCTTTATCTCTTCTGCGGTTTTGCCTGCAAGGTTGTCAGGGTTTACATTATCAGCTTCGATGGGGATTTTATTTGCTTTTTTGAGGGAAAGTTTTACAACCTGCATTTAGAACACCCCTTCCGTACCGATTTCAACAGGGTTCTCGAGGTACATATCCTCAACCATGTAGTTGGATTTGCTCACAGTGTAGTACTTCTTAAACTTGAAGTCTAGATCTTTCTGCATGGTGCTGTCTATGTTTTCGGGAACCTTTGCATTCACCCAGTAGATCCTGCCTTTAGGAGTGGCTTCGATTTCTCCGTCTTTTACAACGACAACTCCGTCTTTGAGGGTATACGCGGCACCTGAGAAAGCTTTCTTTACTTTTTGGTACTCTGTAGCCGGGTCAATCTGGCCTGGGAGGATGTCATAGATTGCAATATCTGCATCTGATCCTGCTTTCAGGTTTCCTTTCTCCGGTCTGCTGTATATCTTTGACTGGGTTCCCCGGGTCATGACAGCAAGCTCGTAGAAGTCCAGTTCCCTGTCAATTCCGGGCAGCACCATTCTGTCAAGTGCCATCTTGGAAAAGCCTGAGATAACCTCTTCTCTCCTTTTTGCGCTCATCAGGTAGGTAAAGGCTTCAGGATAGTTCACGAAAGAGCCGCCGTTAGGGCTGTCGGTTGTGAACATGATTTTCCAGGGGTCTTTTACGAGCAGAGCAAGCTCAAGCCCGATTGCCCACTGGACTGCATTTACGAAGCTCTTGGGGGAATAGAACAGGGGCACAACACCGGAAGCATCTTCAAGTTCGATATCCTGGTTGCTCCACTTCTCGTGCAGCATCCTTGAGTTTGCGTATTCTACCGGTCCGTCTGCAGTCATGGTCACTGCAGGGCCAAAGATGACCTGTCCAAGGTCGAAAGTCAGGTGGTTTGCCCCGTTAATGTAATCTGAAACCATTGGGGCTCCTGTCTCAAAGTCCCTCCAGGAAGTGCCTGCATAGGCGTTGAACTGCACGTGAGTAACGTGGAGAGACTGCCTGTCCCTGCTTGGCTTTACCTTTTCAAAAAGCTTCATGGTCTCTATGGTGGTTGCATAGTTACCAGGCTTTCCCAGGTTGTTGCAGTGCACATGTACGGAATGAGGGAGCTGCAGGCGTTCATTAGCTTCTGCAAGCCCCATGAGGATCTCTTCAGGGGTTACATCAAAGTTCGGAACGGGATCATAGAGTCCGCTCACGTTCTTGCCCCAGCCCCAGGCTTCTCCACCGCCCGGGTTTACGATCTTTACTCCATATCCTCTTGAGGCTTTCAGGCCCCAGGCAATATAAGCTGCGAGTTTTTCAGGTTCTTTGTCCCTGATGTATTCCATAACCTGCCAGTTGCTTCCGAAGAGAGAAAGTCCCATTTTGTCAAGGATGGGTATTTCCTTAAATTCCTCATGGGTGTGCCTTGCAGCAAGCAGAGGAATTGCAGCCTCACAGATAGTTGTGTATCCGAGTTTTGCATACCTGTACCCGATTGCGTAAGTATTGGGGGTGTTGTACCCTACCTGCGCTCTCGTCTTTTCTGTGCGTGCAACCTGGCCCGAAAGTCCGGGTACAAGGTTTTTTCTGGCATCATTCGGATTGATAAAGCGACCTACGTTGATTTTTCCGGCGCTGTGGGTATGCCCGTCAAAGCCCCCTGCCATGGTGAGCCTGCCTTCCGCATCAATAACCTTTGCGTTTCCAGATACGCTGTCTACGATCTTGCCGTCTCTTACGCAGATGTCCATAGTCTCGCAGTTAATCCCCTGAGCCGGATCACAGACGCTTGCGTTTTTAATCAGGATTTCCGACATCTTATGCACCTCTCTTCAGTTCCCTGACCTTTTCAGTCAGGTCTTTTACGATTTCTTCGTCGGTCTTGAATTTTGAATCAATCAATTTCTTCATGTGCAGGGAAATTGCGTCCATACGGTAAGCTGTCCCTTCTGCTTCGATTCCCACAATTGCCGATGGAATCACCACATCTGCAAGTTCGGTTGTAGGGTTGGCATACGGGTCAATCTGGATTACAGGGATTCTTGCAAGATGCCTGACAGCTTTTTGTGGGAAGTGGGCCCCGGCATCAGCTGCAGCTATAATTGCAGCGTCCGGTTCCTCGCGCACAAGCAGGTCGTTTGCTCCGGTTTCTCCGGGGTTGTAATAGGGGTATCCTTTTGCAAAGTCGATCGCCATCGGGAAGCCTGTCTCCCAGGTTGCTACCTGTCCGAAACCGGTAACGTTATAGTGCCCACGCATTCCGATCATTACGGCTTTTGTGTGCTGGTTAAGGTCTGATATAAGGGAAGACATGGCATCTCCGTTCTTGTACTTTGAGCGGGATTGGGTGACTCCCATACCGAAGAAAATACAGGCAAACTTTGCGTTCTTCAGGGTTTCTGCAAGCTCAATGATTTCTGCCTTAGGAACACCTGCAACGGTTTCCGGAATAACATCCTCGTGACCGTTTACAATTGAGCGGAGAGCAGTTACAAGGAGCAGGTCTGATCCCTGTTCAATTTCCACATACTTATCGGCGAGTTTTGCAGTGTCGGTTTTTCTAACATCAATAACTGCCATTGTCCTGGCTTTCCTGCCTTTCTCGGTAAAGAAACCTTTTGAAAAGCTTGAGTAACGGGACATATGTCTGGGGTGGGCATGTACAGGGTTGCAGCCCCAGAAGACGATTACGTCTGCCCTGTTCTTTATTTCTCCAAGGGATGCTGATGGGGATCCTTTTTCCTGGGCAGCAAGGGCTGACGGCCCATGGCAGACATTTGCTGTAGAATCTATAATTGAACCTGTTTCTTCGGCAAGCTGAATTGCTCCGCTGATCGCTTCACAGGAGGTAGAGCACCAGCCATAGGAAAGTGTCCTCCTGGAACTTACCAGGATTTTTGCAGCAGCTTCGATTGCCTCCTCATAGGAAACAGAAACAAGTTCTCCATCTTTTCTGATCATCGGGGTTTCTATCCTGTCATGCTCAAACATGCCGACAAATTTGCTGTGTCCGAGGATACAGGCATTTTCTATTTTTGTAATCTTATTATCTTCAACAGTGACTGTGATATCGTCGCAGAGAGATCCGCAGAGGGAACATACTGCGTCCTTAATTACTGGCATATTTTTTCCTCCGAATTTTTCAAGTTTTTCCGGACCTGGATGAAAATGTGAATTTCTTGTTTCAGGGGACCTTTAATCTTCCAAATACTTCTTCATCAGGGACTTCATATCCAGAGGCTTTTCATCCGTGACCTCAATTTCCGCAGGGACGCCTTTGAATCCTGGCATTCCGCAGCCGTGTGTATCAGGGCTCAGCACTGCATTTGCCCAGGGGCCCATAGGGATAAAGGCAAGACCATCTGGATTTCCTTCGTTTGCCTTTGCAAATACCACCACTTCCCAAAATTCAGTGGCAACCTTCAGGTTGTCTCCCTCGGAGGCGCCCAACCTCTCAAGGTCTGCAGAGTTCAGTTCGCAGTAAGCGCAGGCATCAAAATAACCTTTGTGTGTTTTTGCTTCCAGATGTGCGCCCTGGTCGGCGGTCCTTCCGGATATGAGATTTGCTTTTATTTTCATGGAAATTCCTCATCTGGGGTGTAATAGAGTTTTGATAAAGAGTTTCGATAAACTGAATCGTTATCTTAGCTGAGTCTTTTTAGTGTTCAAGTGATCAGGTCTAAATCGGTTCTGAAGTCCATTGATAACGTTTAAATTGAATCATGGGTCGATGTCCTTCTTTTGAGAGTGGACACCCGAGGGTCCAGCTTTAAGGTCCTACAGTTCCAGTGGCTCTACTATCTGGATCTGGGGCCTTCTCTTCCTATCCGTTATTTGTACTAATTTTTCGTTATAATTATGCGGCTTATATAGATCTAAGCAGATTTTATGCATAAGTGGCATTCCCTAATTATGCCTGATTGATGGGAACCCTTTATGTGTGATTTTCCCATATTTCCCGTGTTTTTAAAAATCGATGTGAAATATGTGTATTATATCTTTTAAATTATATATTGATCTGCTATACTTACCATACCCAATAATCCTTTTTATTATATATTACCATATTATGTTACTTCTAACATAACGTGCTTACTGTTACCCTTTCCATTTCCCGAATACCTGCTGTATCTGTCTGTTTTATTCTCCTGCCTCATTCCGGAACAACAAATTATGGGGCGTGGGGGCAATCATTGATTAAATCTTAAAAAATGAGCACAAACTTCAGCACGTGCTTCCTGTCTGAAAAAAAGTTGAAAGATCCGCAGGCTTATGGTTTTTAGGAGCGCCCCCTTATGCTCAAATTATGAAAAAAGCCCTTTTTACCCATTTCCAATCGTTACCCTTTAATATATCTTTGTCCATTTGTGTGTTGCAAGCCCGGATAGCCTAGTCGGTTGGGGCGCCAGACTCATAGGGACCTTATATGAGGCGTCTTTAATCTCCTGAGATATCTGGAGGTCGCGTGTTCGAGTCACGCTCCGGGCACCTGATTCTTTTTTTAAAGTATTTTTAAATTCTGTTCTGTTTTCATGCTTTTTCGGTTTGTGGGATATTTGTTGTTATTCCTCTAATTTCTCTATACTGTATCTCAACAATTTCATTATCTTATTATTGTTCCTCTACAATAGAAATAATGCACTTTTTAACCTTGTTCTCCGCAACAACAATAGTACCTTCTGGAAATAAAACAACACTATAATAAAAACTTTCTATATTAAAGCTGATCTTTTCTTTCATGTTTTTAGATCTCACACTTAAGTGTTCTGTCATCTGAAGCTGAAACAGCATACTTTTCATCAGGGGTGACGGAAACTGTTCTAACCAAATCAGAGTGATTTTTTTGAGTTTTAGCATATCAACTACTGGTATTGATATAAATACAAAATACTACAGGAAACAGAATTTTTAAGAAAATATTGTCAAATTGGATTGGATTTTAGGATCTTATTTGATGTTCTTTTCATTTTGAGCTCATTTAGTAATACTCTTATATGTTTAGGTAATATCGTTGTGTGTTGTTTATGTCTTTTATTCAGACTATCAGGTGATTAGTAGGGTAATTCACAAAAAAAGGGTGTTTTGTAATGGAGAAAAAAAAGTTATCTGTATTATTTTCTGTTTTCCTGACAGCCCTGATCTTAATGACGGCAGGCTGCGTTAGTCAGGACAGTTCCCAAGCTGAGGAAATATCGGCTAAGGGGATGTCGGTTGAAGAAGCTCTGGCTGAGGAGACACTGACTGAGAATACTGCTGAAGGGTCACAGCACGCGGATGTTGCTTATCTTAGCGGTGGAGATTATGGCTATCCCCAGCCATTTACGATATATCCGAGGGGTCCTGGCTCATCAAAGGTCGGAATGATCTTTGACAGTCTGTTAGAAAGAGATGAAGTCGGTATAATTCCCTGGCTGGCTGAAAGCTGGGATGTCAGTGCAGATGGAACAGAATATACATTTCATCTCCGCAAAGGTGTAATCTGGAGTGATGGGGAACCTTTCACGGCAAATGATGTTAAATTTACTTTCGATTATGAGCAGGAAAATGTACCTATCTCAGGTGGAATTGAGTCCGGAGTTATAGATAATGTCCAGGTTGTGGACCCCAATACCGTCAAATTCGTGCTGGTCCAGCCTGTTTCAACATTCCTTTACAAGCTCACGGGTTTTAATGTCATACCTGAGCATATCTATAAAGATGTCTCGGACCCTTCCAGTTTCCTTGATCCAAAGGCAGTCATCGGTACTGGCCCGTTCCTTCTCGATGAGTACAATAAAGAGCACGGATCATACAGGTTTGTAACAAACGACAATTTCTGGGGACTGGAGACTGCTGTTAAGTCCATTGAATTTATCCCGGTCAGTGATTCATTAATAGCTTTTGAACAGGGGCAAATAGATTTCACAAGTATATCCCCTGATACTCTTGATAGGTTTACATCGGACCCTGATGTAAGAGTAGTCCAGCAGCCGGCTTTCTGGGGTTACCAGTTTTATTTCAACATGAAAGAATGTCCAGAGCTTAATGACAGCAGAATAAGGCAGGCCTTTGCTTATGCGATTGATCGCGAGGAACTGGTGGAAAAGATCGCAAGAGGTGCAGGAAAACCCGGTGAAATGGGCATACTCCCAGAAGATCACATCTGGTATAATCCCGACCAGCCGGAATATAGCTATGATCCGGATAAGGCCGGAGCATTGCTTGAAGAGGCCGGATGGATTGATACGGATGGGGATGGAATACGTGATAAAACCGGGGAAAAACTGTCATATGTATTGTCCCTTGGCAGTGGTGAAGTTCGTATCGGGGAACTCATAAAAGAGAGGCTGAGTGAAGTGGGGGTTGACGTTCAGGTAAAAGCCCTTGAAAGCAAGTCCCGTGATACCAATCTGAAGAACGGAGACTTTGAACTCCTGATAACCGGCTTTGGAGGCTGGGGACAGGATGCAGATTATCTTCGTACAAGGTACTGTGATACGGATTCACATTCATCAAACAGTGTGTCATCCGGTGCAGCAGTATATGGTTACCACAATGATACCCTGAATGCTCTTGGTGCTCAGGAACTGCAGGAACTTGACGATGAGAAACGGAAAGAAATAGTATACGACATGCAGACCGTGCTTGCAAATGATGTGCCTGCAATCCCGCTATATTATACTACATCGTATGATGTATGGCGCATCTCAAAATACGATGGCTGGATGAATATGTACGATCACCATGCAAGGACACACAGCATTCTTTCATATCTTGAGAGGGATGGAATTGCAGAAAAAAGATGATATTAATAGCCTGATTGAATGCTGGAAAAAAACCACGGGAAACGGGCTGATCCATGACGAGGGCAGGATGGCAGATTTCTGGAACAAACGTTCCGATAACTATGCCAATAACATTGTAAAAGATAAAAGAAATAAGAGAACCGATGAGATTCTCGAATTTCTTGAAGAAGCCGGTTTTAGTCCGGAAGGTTCCAGAGTTCTGGATATCGGGTGTGGACCCGGTACCCTTTCTCTTCCTCTTTCAAGGTTCGGAGCAGAGGTGACTGCACTTGATATCTCGTCCGGAATGCTCAACAGACTAAAAGATGCCATAAAAAAGGAGTCTCTTTCGGTAGATGTCATTGAATGCTCCTGGTGGACGGCAGACATAGATAAGCTTGGATTCCGGAACGAATTCGACCTTGTAATTGCCTCCATGACCCCCGGAATAAAGGATGTTGAAAACTTTGACATGATGATGGCCTGCTCAAAAAATCTCTGTTATTACAGTAACTTCCTTAGAAGAGTTGAGGATAAGGCGTATCGTGATATCCGGAGTTCGATACTCGGGGAAAAATTCGAGAATAATATGAACGGCATTATTTACCCATTCATGTATCTTTACCTCTCAGGCTATAGTCCCTCCCTCAAGATCAACCATTCCGAATGGAAGGACGAAACAAACTGGAAAGAAGCGGCAGAACAGGCAATAGGGTTTATTGGAAGAGGCCGGGATTTTGATGACGAAACAAAGGAAAAAATAATGGACTATTATCAGAATGCCTCTTCGGATGGAATCTACTGTTCCGAGTCGGATGTATATACCGGGATGATGGTCTGGGAAGTTAACGGCAGATGACCGGGTGGTAAAGGGGCAGATGATTGGATGGTAAAGGACAGGAATTCGTTTATTTTCAGGTTGTTATCGACCCTTTTTGTAATTTTTGCCATAAATTTTTTCCTTCCAAGGATGATGCCCGGAGATCCGTTCTCAACCACTTCCGCAGATGAGGTCGGGGAAGAGATTATTGTAATGACAGAGGAACAGCGTCTTTATTACATGAATTATTACGGACTTGACAGGCCGCTTTATGAACAGTTTTTAGTATACATGAAAAATCTGATTACTGGCGACCTGGGCAGGAGTATTTATTACAAAATGCCGGTCAGTGATGTAATAATGCTTCATCTCCCCTGGACTATGTTAATTATCGTGGGTGCTACCGTAATCAGTACAATCTCCGGTGTGGTTCTCGGAACACTTTCGGCAATAAACCGGAAAAAGGGGAGTGACAGAATCATGATGGCGGGTATGATTGCCTTTGCAGAAATTCCCTCTTTTCTGCTCGGCCTGATCCTTCTTCTGATTTTTAGCGTATATCTCAGGCTTTTCCCACTTGCAGGTGCTGTTACTCCCTTCGCAGATTATACTGGTCCGGTAGAACAGGCGTGGGATATACTATACCATGCCTTTTTGCCTGTTGTGACTCTATCACTTTCACAGCTAACGGGTGTGTACCTGCTCACCAGAAATACTCTGATTACAGTGACCACAAAGGATTATATCAGGACTGCTCGGGCCAAAGGCCTGGGTGAAAAAACTGTATGGATCCGGCATGCACTCCGAAATGCACTGCTTCCGGTAGTAACAAGAACAGGTTTTATGATCGGTATAATGATGGGTGGTGTTGTACTTGTTGAGAGTGTTTTTTCTTATCCTGGCATAGGGATGACACTCAGAAGTGCTGTAATCGGCCGGGATTATCCTCTTATTCAGGGTATTCTCCTGATTATTGCAGTCTCCATACTTATCTGCAACCTGCTGGTTGACAAAATATATGGGAAACTTGATCCGAGAGTCGTGATATGATAAAGGACATTGCTGCCCCTGGAAATGCCGGAATACTCTCTTTTATTCAGGCTTTAAATATTAACAGAATTGTCAGCAGTATAGCCAGGACTTTCTCCAGGTCCAGTACTATAGTTAAGCCATTCTCCAGGTTCAGTACTGAAGGTAAAATTGGTGTCCTCGGCATTCTCTGTATCATTTTAATGGCAGTTTTTGCTCCTGTGATAACAATTTATCCTCCTCAGAAGCTCACAGGGGATTCACTTGAACCCCCGGGTCCCGGACACATACTCGGAACCGATGAACTTGGTATGGATATCTGGTCACAGATATGTTACGGTGCAAGGATGAGCCTTACAATAGGGCTTGCAGTAGCTTTTTTGTCAGGTTTTGGGGGAGGGGCTGTCGGAATACTGGCCGGGTATATGGGAGGGCGCATTGATCAGGGACTGATGAGAATAATTGATGTGACAATGGCTCTTCCGAGTTTTCCTCTTCTGATTGTAATATCCGCTTTTCTCGGACCAAGTGTTCTTAACATAATTTTCATACTTGTTCTTTTCAGCTGGGCCAAACCCGCACGTATTGCACGTTCCCAGACGCTGTCATTAAAGCAGAACAACTACATTATTGCCGCCCGGAATTACGGTGCAAAACCATTTTACCTGCTCTGGAGGCATATATTTCCTGAAGTTATGCCTGTTCTGCTTGTGCTTGTTATCGGCATATCTTCCCATGCAATTATAGCTGAAGCAGGGCTTGCCTTTCTGGGCCTCGGAGATCCTACTTCCAAGAGCTGGGGGATGATGCTTAATCATGCAACCGGTTTCAGGTCAATATATTTTACACCTTACTGGCAATGGTGGCTATTGCCTCCGTTGTTTATGCTTATTTTCCTCCTGCTCTGTCTTGCGTTCATAAGCAGGGATATGGAGAGAATACTTGATCCGAAATTAAAGATAAAGAAAGGTTTCTGATTATGAGTCTGCTTAAAATTAATGATCTTAAATGCCATTATCTGACTGACATTAACACTGTCAGGGCGGTTGACGGCATTTCTTTTGAAATTGAAGAAGGAGACATTCTGGGCATTGTCGGAGAATCCGGGAGTGGTAAGACCACTGTTGCACTTGGAATCATGGGGCTTTTGCCGGAAAATACAGCCATTTCCGGTGAAATTCTTTACAGGGGTAAGCTAATCTCTTCTTTGCCTGAATCCGGGATGGACAGATTCAGATGGAAAGATATTGCAATAGTTTTTCAGAACGGCCTGGAGGTGATGAACCCTGTTATGAAAGTAGGCGTTCAGATAACGGAACCAATGATAAAGCATCTTGATATCAGCCCTGAGAACGCCCGGAGTAAATGTGCTGACCTGTTCTGGACCGTTGGCCTTGATCCGAAATGGATGGATTCATATCCGCATCAGCTTTCAGGGGGTATGAGACAGAGGGTTCTTCTGGCAATGGCTCTTTCATGCGATCCGAAATTACTGATTCTTGATGAAGTTACTTCTGCCCTTGATGCATTTACCCGAAAGGAGATCAGGGATCTTCTGGTTGACCTTCAGAAGAAGAACGGGTACACGATGTTAATGATTTCTCATGATATCACTTTTGTGTCTTCTGTGGCGTCTCAGATTGCTGTTATGTATTCAGGAAGGGTTGTTGAAACCGGACCTGTAAGGGATATTCTCGTATCTCCCCGTCATCCTTATACGAGGGGCCTTGTCCATTCGACACCGGATATTTTCGTTTATAAAGATTTATGGGGAATTCCCGGGGACGTTCCGGCAGGGGATGAGTTTAAAGGTTGTCCTTTCAGCCCAAGATGTACACAAAAAATCGATATATGTAATAAAGCTCCCCCGGTTCTCATGCCGGTAGGAGGCGGGCGGGAAATTGCATGCCATAGAGGCGGCATAGCAGGCCTCCTGGAGGCAAAAAACCTGAGTTTCAGGTATCTTCTGCCAAATGGAGAATATCTAAAGGCAGTTGATAATGTTAATCTGAAAGTGATGGAAGGGGAGGTTCTTGCAGTTGTTGGTCAGACCGGTTCAGGCAAGTCAACCCTTGCACATATCCTTGCAAATGTAATAAGGCCTGAATGCGGAGAGGTATTATTTATGGAGGGGAATGTCAGCAGGGGAAACTATGGAAACAGGGTCAACGGTGTTCAGATAGTATTCCAGGACCCTTTCAGTTCAACCAGCAACAGGTTTACCGTGCTTGATGCAATCAAAGAGCCTCTTTATATCAATAAGATCGGGTCCAATGGAGATAGACTGCAAATGGTTAAAAATGCTCTTGAACTTGTCCGTCTTCCAACCACTGATAATTTCCTCGGAAAATATTGCGGCGAACTCAGCGGAGGGCAGAGGCAAAGGGTTGCACTTGCCAGAGCAATGGTTATGGAGCCAAAACTTCTTATTGCCGATGAGATAACTTCGGCATTGGATGTTTCAACCTCTGCAAATGTATTGCGTCTTTTAAAGGGCCTTCAGAACAGGAGAGGGTTTGCAATGATATATATTTCACATGATCTCTCCCTAACACTGAAGATTGCTGACAGAATAGCCGTTATGAATTCCGGAAAGATTGTAGAGATGGGTAATTCCCACGATGTTATGCTTTCACCTTCGGATGAGTATACAAAAAGGCTCGTGGGTTCAAGAATAGGACTGTGTTGTCATAATCATTAAGCCCTAAGGGTCTTGTTTTTTGAAGGCTTTGTTTAGGTTTGAAGGTTTTGTTTAGGTTTGAAGGTTTTGTTTAGGTTTGAAGGTTTTGTTTAGGTTTGAAGGTTTTGTTTAGGTTTGAAGGTTTTGTTTAGGTTTGAAGGTTTTGTTTAGGTTTGAAGGCTTTGTTTAGGTTTGAAGGTTTTGTTTAGGTTTGAAGGTTTTGTTTAGGTTTGAAGGTCTTGTTTAACATGAGTTCAATAATTATTAAAGAGCTAACAAAAAAATTCGGGGAATTTACTGCTGTGGACAGGGTCTCATTTTCGGTTGAGCCCGGAGAGCTTTTCGGGCTTTTAGGCCCTAATGGTGCGGGAAAGACAACTATTCTCAATATGCTGACTACTCTTCTTCTTCCTACTGCAGGTGATGCTGAAATTGCAGGATATGGTCTTATAAGAGATCCCGGTGAGATCAGGAATAGTATCGGAATAATATTTCAGGACCCTTCGCTTGATATAGGGCTTACCGGGAGGGAAAATCTTGAATTTCATGCCATGATGTACAACATTGGTTCAGATGAGCGGAAAAAAAGAATCTGGGAAGTGCTTGATGTTGTGGGTCTGGCTGATAAAGCTGATATTCTTGTTGAAAATTATTCGGGTGGGATGAAGAGGCGGCTTGAAATTGCAAGGGGGCTTATTCATTATCCGAAGGTTTTGTTTCTGGATGAGCCTACTCTCGGGCTTGATGCACAGACTCGAAGATCAATATGGGACCATATCAGAAACCTGAACCGAAATTACGGGACGTCTGTAATTCTGACTACCCATTATATGGAAGAGGCCGATTACCTCTGTGATCGCATTGCGATAATTGATCATGGGAAGATCATTGCACTTGATACTCCATCAGGTCTGAAGAACTGTCTTAGGGGGGATTGTGTCAGCCTGACTATTGAGGGGAGGATTGAGCTCATTGCTGCTGCACTTGAGGAGAAGGAATGGGTGAAGGAAATTGTCCCGAATGGAAAAACGCTTGATGTTATTCTATCGGATTATGGGAAAAATATTCCTTATATTTTTCAAACTGCCGGCAATCTGGGTATCGGGATCAGTTCTATAAATTTCAGCAAACCAAGTCTTGAAGATGTTTTTCTCCGCCTGACAGGTTCAATAATACGAGAACAGGAAGGCAGCAGGCAGTCAGCCAGGCGTGATCGGATGAGAAGGAGGATGCTCCGATGATTCAGGGAAGAGTTGTATATGTCCTCTGGCGGCGTGAGATAATAAAGTATTTCAGGGCAAGATCCAGAATAGCGGGTGCTATTGGCATGCCGGCTTTTATGCTGATCTTTCAGGGTATGGGTTTTAGAAGAGTTGAATTTCCGGGTCTGCCTGAATCAATAGGATATTTTCAGTATCTTGTGCCGGGTATTATCGGGATGACCCTTCTTTTTACAGCTGCTTATGCAGGTATGAGTGTCATAATGGACAAGCAGTTCGGATTTTTAAAAGAGGTTATGGTGACTCCTGCAAGCAGAGTCTCTATTGTTCTCGGGATGATCTCCGGAAGTGCAACCACATCAATCATTCAGGCACTAATTATTATGATAATGTCGGTATTACTAGGTTTTAGACTGCCTCTTCTTCCTGCAATTCTGTCCTCTGTCGTGATAATGGTTCTCATATCGATGATCTTTATAAATATAGGATTGATTTTGTCCTCCGTACTGAAGGATTTTCATGGGTTTAGCACAGTTATTAATTTTATTGCATTCCCCCTCTTCCTTTTATCCGGGGCTTTATTTCCTGTTTCAAATTTGCCTGCCCCGATAAGGATTCTGTCTTACTTTGATCCGCTGACATATGGTGTGGATGCTTTGCGAGGAGTATTGATCGGCCATTGTGAATTCTCAATAGTACTGGACGTATGTATTCTTTTAACACTGTCAGTTCTGATGGTCTGCGCTAGCAGTTATTTCTTCCAGAGGGCAGAGACTATATAAATTTATATATTTATTTTCGTTTTTAAATCGAAAATGTATGGATTTTCTTTCCCTTCTCTGTGAATTTTATGCCGGATATACGAGATTTTTGGATTTGTTTTGTTTTACTTGTCACTCTTTCGGCATATATTTATGCTCAAAGTCACATATTTTAAAGAAAAAATAAATAGTGGAGGAATAATTTTAATGGCATCCAGGATGACATCACCAGAACGTATGGCAGCTGTTATGTCCGGCCAAAAACCTGATCGTGTACCAGTTATCCCGTTTATAGAGGGGTATGCTGCACAAATTACAGGCATATCTCTAGGAGATTTTTACGCGGATGGGGACAAATGTTTCGAGGCGCAGTTTGCATCCATGCGGCTTCATGGTTATGAACAAACTCCAATGTATGGATATGCTTCTTGCGGGGCGTGGGAATTTGGAGGAGAGATAGGTTTTCCCTATGGGAAAGGGCAGGGCGCACCTTTTGTAAAAAAACATCCTGTGGTAACCATAGAGGATATCGAAAAACTTGAAGTTCCAGACTTTGACAGGGAATTGCCTGGAGGATATAAAATAGCAGATAGGGTCGCAGCCAGGTGTTCTGAACTCGGAATGCCAGCTACTATACAAATAGGTAGTAATTTTACTTCGGCTTCGGTTGTTGCGGATACCTCTGAGTTTTTGACATGGCTTCTAATGGAACCAAAAGCTGTCCATCTGTTACTCGATAAGGTAAGTGACCTGTTCATCAATGCGCTGGATTATTTTGCAAATAAGTATGGTTCAGAAAATCTGCTTCCTTTTGATGGGGGGCCATCTGAATCAAATAACATGATTTCTCCGCAGATGTTCGAGGAATTCGCATATCCGTATATGAAAAAGGTTCATACACACGCAAAGGAACTAGGTGTAAATGCCGTGCTCATGCATCCATGTGCTGACCAGAACTTAAATCTTCCATATTATGCAAAATTAAGAGAAGATCTGGGCTGGTCTGGAAAATATTTCTGGCTTTTTGGGCCGGAAACACCTATTAAAGATCAGATCAAGGCATTTGGGAACCATGATGTTATTTGTGGCAATATAAACCCTCCACTTTTCCTTAGTAGTTCATATGACGAAGTTCTGGAACTATGCAGGCAGAACATCGAAGAAGGTATAAACTCTCCAAATGGGTTTATTCTTTCACCTGGCTGCGAATTTCCGGTCAATGCAGCACCTGTTAAAGTGATGGCAATGGTAGATGCAGCAGAAAAATACGGTCGATATGAATGAAGTAACGGGCACTGAATCCTGATCTTTATAAAAACCGACAATGTAAATATAATTATTAAATATTTGGTTAATGAGGGGGTGGGGAGTAATCTTTTGAAAAGCCCCCTCCTCAACAGTCACTGCAACTCTGAAATCGTGTATTCCTCACTTTCAAGAATTGGCATTTCTGCAAGCTCTCTTTCTATACTGCAGACATTGAATACTGCATGGGGAATCATGCATTTCCGTGTGCAATCCAGGGCGCATTCTCTGGTGCATGCAAGGGAGCAGTCCGTTTGTTTTTCCATCTCCAGGGCGAGATTACTTTGATTCTCAGGCAGTTCCTCAAGAGGGAATTCCAGGCAGGTGAGTTCTTTGAATTTTTCACAGGGAGTTTCGATCTTTATGATGATCTTATCTCCTTCAACCCTCCCCATTATTATGTGGCTAAAACTGCACATGCAGGAAGATATGGTCACTTTTGTCATTTTCAGAACTCCGGACAGTTATGTTTTTAGAGATTCACTCTTCAGTAGACGCCGCCGGTGATACTACCTTTCTGAAGCCCGCCGATGTTTTGAATTGCGATATTTTTGAAGTCTATCGCCTTTATCGGGCAGGCCCGGACACAGCGCCTGCAGCTTGTCCCCAGGCAGTCCTGAGTCCTGCAGCTTGCAAAGAAGCTCCCATTTCTCTCGATGGTTACAAGAGCATTCTCCGGGCACTCTTCATTGCAGCGGCTGCACTGGATACAGCCTTCCACAGGCACCTCTATGGTGATCCCCACGTCTTCCACGATCTCTACGGGCACGTTTCCTGTTTCTTCGATATCCTTTGAGGCCTTCTTTTCCATCATCGCATTTTCTACCGGTTCCGGGAGAGGTGGATATTTATACATTTTAAAAAACTTTTTGTACAACTTCATGCTCATGCCTTCGGTCCAGTAGGAAAGCTCGCATGTGTAGATGTTCTTGAAGGTCTCGCTGCTAGCCATCATCAGGTGGTCGGCTTTTATCGACCCCGCAAGGGCAATTACTTCCTCAAGACTGGACTCATTAAGTAGAAGTTTGCGTGCAAGGGCGATAGAAGTGTTCCCGAACTGAACTGCCTTCTTTGAGAAATCTGGGCAGGAACCTATTTTTCTGGCTTTCCTGCAGTCCACATATGTTCCGGAAGCTCCTGACATGTAGACATTTTCTAGCTCATCAAAAGGCACTCCCGCTTCAAGCAACAGAGTGAGCTGGGCTGCCCGGATTGCTCCTATGGCTTTTCCGGCTTCGGCGATATCTTCGTTTGTGATTTCTATCCCGTTGCCAAGGATCAGCCTTCCGTTGGGCAGTTTCGGAGGCTGTTCCATAAGCCCTGTCTCCATTGCAAGTGCAATGACTGCAATTACCCCTGTCCCGGTAATCCCCACGGCTTCGATTTCTCCTCTTTCCACTGTCTCGCCGGTAACAGGATCGATAAGGGCTCCGGGTCTTCCTTCCATCTTTTCGTTCAGGACCGTAAGCCGCCAGCAGTCTTTTTCTGTGCCTTTTTCCATACATCTCTTTTCGAGATTCACGTCGGAAATCGCACCAGGGCTTGCAATCATTCCACAGCTGATTCCCTGCCCCTCAATGGCCGGACCTGCAGCTGCACTGCCTGTGATGATCCGGTTTTCTGTTTTTATCGCCATTTCTGCATTCGTACCGTAGTCAGTGACAATGGAAACCTTTTTCTGGTTCAGGAAGTCAGTTTCGATCATCATCGCCAGGGCATCGGCTCCTATCTCATGGGCAATAGCTGGAGGCACAGTTATTTCACAATTTGGGAGGTTCAGAACATCCGTGAAAAGTTCGGATGCCGGAAAAACCCTGGCACTCCGGTCCACGTTCTCTACTCCAAGCCTTCTCTGCATGTTTTTTCCGGCAAAGGCAAGGTCCCTGATCTCCGAGTTCTGGAAGAGCGAAAGCTGGATAGGGTTTCCACATACTACCAGTTTCTTAATGCAGGCAGGATCTACCCCAAAGGTCTCAATAATTTTGCTTACAGCGTCCAGTATGATGTTGTTTGCAACATCTTCCCCGACTTCCAGTGCGAAGTCCAGGTGGTCGATCACATTGCCCCCTGGCAGGGGGTGCCTCATCGTCATGGCAGTTCTTACAACTTTTTTTGTTTCCAGGTCTATGAGCTGCGCTCGAAAGCCGCTGGTACCCAGATCAAGTGCGATCCCATACATTTTTTATACTCCACTTGCAGCAGTCGTTGAAAATAAAGAAAAAATACCCTCTCTATCCTGTCCACATCAGGATACCGTATACTCAGAATACTGTATACCGGGTTAACTTCAGACAGTGAAATTGCTGCGTAGTTTCATCACTGTTATTCAGTTCTTTTTATCTAAATTTGGGCTTAAATGTATATAACATAATTCGGGGCTTATCGTAAAGGGTCTTGATTTCAGTAAAGGCATTGATTTTTGAGGGGGTATTGATTTTTTAAGGGCAGTGATTTACAGAAGCTATGATACTATCGGAGGGGGAGATTTTAGTCCCGGAAATCCTTTATTTTATTTAACCGTCCAAATTGTGCCTATTCCTATATATTATAGGATAACTAAGTGATCAATCAACTTTAATAAAACAGGCAAAATAAAAATCATATTGTTAACCTGTACGAGTCTATTTTTACCTGGCTTTTGTCTTTTTCTTTCAAAAACTTTCAGAAAAACTATATTGTTTTTTGGATTGTGTGATGTCTTTTAAGGTTTTAGTTTGAGCTAGTTTTCTGGACTGGGTTGGGTTTATATACTGAAGTTAGACTGGCTTTTAAGGATTAGAGGACAGTTTAGAGGGTAGATGTTCGGGCTTCAAGGGCCTGGAATTTGAAGAAAATGAACTGGTTCGGGCCGGAGAAAGCTGGAAAAAGAGGGTAATACTTGCTTGTAAGGGACCTATCCGGATTGAAAAAAGGTTTGATTAAAACTGCAATAGCTATTTGCCAGCCTTTTATGGCAGGTTTGAACAGGATTATCGCCAAAACATCCACCATGGCTTTCTATTTTCCAGATTCTCCGGAAGCAGTTTAATGCTAGGTCTGCTATTCTCCCGGATCAAGGTTTGAATATTCTGGCTTATTTGTTCTTTATTTCTTCTTTTTTCGTGGGAAAGGCTGCTCTCCTTCGTCGAACGTGATACGAACGGTTTCAGTATAGCGAATAAGGTTTGTAAGGGCTGACTCTCATTTATGGTTTAGTCCTCTTGAGCGGAGCGAAAAGGACCGCGTACTCCCGAGGCGCAATTCGGGTGGTAATACTCATCTCTTGCTTCAACCAGCGCTCTTATATTTTTGATCGGAGTCTTCGGGGCAATCCCGCAGCCGGGAGCGAGTATATCAATACCGTCTTCCAGGCATTTCTGAGCTTCTTTTTTTATTTCTTCACAGGTTCCGTTAAGCATGACTCCTGATGAAGCAAGGTTTCCTATCAGTTTTGTTTTGCTTCCTACAAGTTTTTTTGCAGCCCGCAGGTCGGTTACTTTTTCTTCTATACTTATACCTTGAAAACCACACTCTGAAATAGATTTGAGGATGGGGGTTGAGTTTCCACAGATATGTACGAGTTTTATTCCTTTTCCGGCTCTGCAGAATTTTTCATATTCGGGCTTCATAAAAATCTCAAAGTCTTTGGGATCAAGTGTGTCAGGCCCTGCTATTCCATCAACTATGCAGACAGCATCTGCCCCGGCTTCGTAAAGCACTTCTGTGTATCTGGAACAGACGGTTTGGGTGACTTTAATGAATTCTTTTAATGTTTCGGGCTTTCTAAGTGTCCAGGTAAGGAAATTGTACGTACCAATCAATCTTGAAGCAAGAGATGCAGGGCCTTCCATACCTGCTATGAGGGGGATCTCTTCACCTGCTTTTTCTCTCAGGATCGAAGTCACGTCGGCAATAAGGGGAATTCTTCCCCGCTCCGCAAAGTCTGAGGGAAGTTCCATTTTTTCCGGGTCCTCTGCAAAAGGGTGAGAACCTGGAGAAGGCTGGATGTCGTACCTTCCCTGATTAATCTTGCATCCCATGGCTTCCGAGAGCACAGTGAGGCAGAAAGGGTAGCGTACGGCTTCAAGGCCTGCAAAGGTGTGGGCCGAAAGCGCAAGAGCTGCCATTTTCTCCGCATCAAAGTGGGCCTCAGGCCATGCAGCTCCACTCTCTGTCATGAGTTCTACGGTCCCGGTCTGGGTAACCGAAAGAGCCGGCACTTTATCTACAGCTTTTCCTTTCAGGGTATTCAGGAAACGGTCTCTCAGGTCTGGATCTGCCATTTTAACCTGCCATTAAAAATCCTTTTGTTACATTAAGCCTTATAGTTGGCTTCTTCTAGATATTTATTACAGGCTGGATCACTTTTATATTTTTCAGTTAAAATATCTGTATACTAATTATATAAATCCATTCAAAAATGCTTTTTCTGAAGACAAATCGCGTCTTAGCTATCTCTTTTGATTATGTGGTAACAAAGCTTGTAGAAAAAATATTCAGGGAATTTCACAAAATAAAGCTTGTAGAAAAGAAAGATTAGTAAATGAGAACTTTCGGGGAGGGAGTAGGAAGTCTTTTCTCGCTGTCTAAATATTCGGATTGGTTGGCGGAAACACAACTACTCAGATTCTGGAGGTGTAGATATGCTTCGTCGTTTTTGCTTAATTTACTTTTTCAGAAAGTCCTATGTAGTAATCAGCAAGTTCGTTTCCCCATTCAATGGAGCTTTTATTGAAACTCATGATTTTTTTGTGGTCAAACTGTCCTTCTTTTCCGAAGAGTTTCAGCATCATAAATTCATCTGAAATTATGAAGGATGAAGGTTTTATTTTTTCCCTATAAATGTAGAGTGAAACATCGTTTTCAAGCAGTGATTCGTATGTGTCCTTAAAGTCGTTCTTTAGTCGGTTGTAGACCTTTTCATCCAGAATAAGGTCCACTTTTGTTCCATTGTTTGCACAGGTTGCCTGAATTGCAGGGCATTCGGGACAAAAAAATGAATAAAAACTTCTGAGCCTCTCGGACCTGAATGCCATTTCTTTCAAATCCTCCGGGAATTCGAAAAGGTGGTCCGGATCAGGTTCATCCAGTTTGCATTTTCCAAGCATTTGCAGTTTTTTCATCAGAAACTTGGGGATTGGCCTTCTGTCATGTTTTGACCAGTAATTGTCGTTTCCCTCAAAAACCTGAAGGAGATCCGTCAGAGGAAGTATTTTTTCCCCGATTATTTTCCCGATGTCCGAGAGTTTGTAAATGTTTTTTTCCTGGACAATAACATCCATATCTTTTAACTTTTTTAGCTGTGGCATTATTGAAAATGTATCGCCATTAAGGCTGTTTTTTATTTCATTGGCGCTTTTTGGTCCTTTTGTCAACAGAATCAAAATTTCCTTCCTTTTCTCCGAAAAAAAAATCAAATCTATAAGTCCACTCATAATATCAACTTCCAACCCCATTCCCAGAATCACTATTTTTATTAATTCCTCTCACAGTTCATTCCTTTTTGTGCCTTCTCCTATTCAGAATCGCCCATGGACAGGACAGTTCCGAATGCAGACTGATTTTTATTTTTTGCAATTTCCAGGATTGGCAGGATTCCACAGCAACAACAATTAAACTAATAATCCGGGTTCCGGTAATTTATCCAATTTTGGGACTAACTCTATATAACATAATTCGAGTCTTCTCGAGAAGGGCTCTGGTTTTACAAAAAGCTTTAATTTTGCATGGGGCCTGTTTTTTCCAGATGTACATTTTTTCAGACCACTTTGATTTTTATGGGCTATATCCTCCTCACCGTCTCAGGAGTTTCGCCTTCGATATCAAAAAATGATTAAAACAGGAAATCACGAAGCCTCCTTCCGAGAGGGGTTTTCTGGCTCTATACTTTTCTTTTCGAGAGGCACATAAAATGGCAAATCTGTATCCTCCCGGAAAAGTATTGCAGGTCTAACTCACTTTTTGGGGAAACGATAACAATGCCACGGATACTGGTGGGACATTATCATCAGCGTGATCTCATCTCTTCGGGACTATCTCATCAATCCTGAGCACGTTTTTTGCCGTCTCCGTGCCTGCTATTATGGCAAGTTTTTTAACAGTTGCCGAATCGTAGACTTCCGGCCCCTTATTCAGTTACCTTTCGTGAGAGGTCTATCCTGGCTTCTATTCCTCTTGAATATGAATTCCTCATCTGCGCCACTGCATCAATTGCATTCATTCCCATATTTCTGGCAAGAATCGTGGGGATCTTTTCGAGGGCTTCTGCATACGCCTGAACTGCAAGTTGCTTCTTTCCGGTCTGTGTTGCTGCAAACAGCCTGACCATATGTGCCAGTTCAAACTCTATTGCCCCTCCTCCATTCACGATTTTCCTATTTTTCATAAGGAATGCCGCATTATTCAGGGCATCGTCTATCGCTTCTTCTACCTTGTCAAGCCCGTATTTAACAGGTTCCCATATCAGGATGGTGGCTATTGCTTTCTCTTTCACGGTGATGAAAACAAAGTTTTCCCCGTTTTTCTTTTCAAGCTTTATGCTGTCTGCTTTTCCAAGGTCACGGGGGTGAATCTCATCCTGAAAGACTTTCAGGGTTGTACCTGTTGCTTCTGCAAGCTTCTCAAGGTCTTTCATCTTCAGCTTCTTGAAAGCCAGGATCCCATTGTCCCGGAGCAGAGTTTCTATATAAGGGTCTATATCTCCTTCACAGAAGAGGACATTTGCACCCGAATCAATGATCTTTCGGGCAATTTCCCCGCACATCTGCTTTTTTTTCTCCTCAAAAAGTAAGGAAGTCTGTACAGAATCCATTTTGAGGTTATGCTGGGGATTTAGGTATCCGCTTTTTCTCTTGAGGTCATAATTTATGATAAGGACTGCAGGGTCCTGAAAACTTTTCAGCATATCTTCTCTTGCCGGGTTTTCATCAAGAATCAGGCCTTCTATTGCAACGATTTCCGACCCACCTTTCTTTTTTAGGATTTTGATGTTCCTGTTCAGGTCGAGTCTTCCTGCCTGCTTTTTGCTCAGGTGCTTTATTACTTGAAGTACGATGTCCGTAACAGCTTCTGCCTGCTGCCTTTCAATTCCTTTTCCCGTTGCCGAGCACATTATTGTTGTGCGTATATCCTCTTCTGAGGCCTGCTTTATGCTGTACTGCAGCATCTCATACGCTTTTTGCATGGCAAGTTCGTATCCTTCTATAATGATTGTCGGATGAACCCCTGCCCTGATAAGTCTTACCGCGTTTTTAATCAGGTTGCTTGCAAAAATCACAGCCGTTTTTGTGCCGTCTCCGCAGGCTTTATCCATTGATTCGGCAAGCTTTTTAAGGGACGTTACGATCGGGTGAAGTACATCCATTTCCTTTAAGATGACTTTCCCGTCGTTCGTAACGAAAATATCCCCCACAGGGTTTACTATTATCTTGTTCATCCCCTTTGGCCCAAGGGATGAGCCCAACAGCTCGTCAATCTCTATGGCTGCCCTTTCAAGCTGGTCGATAAGCCTTTCTTCTTTTACCGGCTCGTCGATGAGAATCTTGTCCCTTATCGTCCGGGCCAGTTTTGCCATTCCGTCCTGGCTTTCCGGGCTCATGTTGCCCTGTGTTTTTAGCTCGCTTGCCATGTCCGTACCTCATTTGCTGCTGTTCCTGCTGTTTTGTTTCTGCTGTTTATAGCTTACTGTTTATGGTCTGCTGGTGCCTGCCGTTTTTACATTCTCTCTTATGCCAGCTTTCCAGTCGTTCCTACTCCGACTCCCACCAGGCGGGTTTCCAGCGGAGCTTTTCCCCTGCTTCCCACGTCATTCTGTCGGAGGTCGAAATCCACGTTGTCCATCTCCAGGTCGTATCCGTCCATGTACTCCGAAATCAGCCTGTGGCTGAGCTTAAGCCCGTAGTCCAGGGCTTCTCCGTAATCTTCAAAGATCTCCTTTCCAAGCCTGGAGAATACCGAATATTCTGCTTTCCCTGCTGCCGAAGGACGGATAAGGACCTCTGTCCTGTGGACGATTTTTCCTACAAGGGCGCCCACGGCATTTCCCACATCGTGGAATACAGGAATCCTTATGTCTGCATCCACAGCCTCATTCAGTTCTTTCAGATAGGCTCTTACAGGTGCACCCACCAGGACTACAGGGACCTTTATATGGAATTTCAGGAAAGCTTCCTTTCCTATCATTTTTTCAATATCCTCTTTTTTCAGATCTTCTGCAAAGAAGGAAATAAGTTCAAGGGTGAGTTTTCTTACGACTTCAGCTTTAACCTGGGTTGAAAACTCTTTTGCTTCTTTTTTGATAGCCTTTCCAAGGATTTTAGCGCCTATGATGGAAGCTCTCCCGTCCCATTTTTCATATTCTCCAAGCACATGAAGGGCATCGGTTGGGGTAAACCCTATCTGGTTTACATGTCTCTTTCGGATGAGGGTTTTCAGGGTTCCTGCAAACATTAGAGGGTGTTTTCCAGTCCTTTCCGAGATCTCGAATACCGAAAGAGGCTCTGTTCCGAGGTGTTCGATTATTGCCCTCTCATCTACTTCAAGTTCCCCGCTAAGAAGCTCAGGAGAGTTCACCCCGTTCCTTATAAAAAACGAAGTCGGCTGTATAATCTCATCCATAATGCGTTCACCTGGAACATCGCTTTTTTTGAGTTTCTCCAGAATATCAGGGAACTCTGAAGTTGCCAGGCAGAGAGGGATCACTCTTGCGGGCCCCAGGTAGGTTTTTCTTTTAATCCAGACCAGGCTGTCTCCTCCAAGGGCTGAGGTGTCCATCCTGATCGCTTTTACCATTGTTTTCCAGCCCCCGACTTTTGCTCCCGTGTCGCTTATCTCGGGAATGCCTCTGGAAATCATGGCTATATCCGTGCTTGTGCCTCCCACGTCCATTGTCACGCAGGTTTGCAGACCTGTCAGGTGGGCAGCTCCCACAAGGCTTGCAGCGGGCCCGGAGAAAATTGATTCTACAGGTTTTTGCAGGGCTTCTTCGATGCGGACCAGGGATCCATCGCATTTCATCATCATCAGGGTTGCTTTAATTTCTTTTTCTTCAATTACTGCCTGGATGGATTTGATGAACTGCTTGCTTACCGGGATCAGCTCGGCGTTCAGGAGAGCTGTCACAGCCCTTTCGTAAGCTCCAAGGCTCATGGAAAGTTCGTGCCCGCAAACAACAGGCATGTCAGTTATTTCCTGAATTGCTCCCTTGACCCTGAGTTCATGTTCCGGGTTCCTGACTCCGAAATAACCGGAAACTGCAAAAGCAGCCACTTTGCTCTTTGCCTGCCTGATAAATTCTTTTACGGTTTCCAGGTCTTCAAGAGGGGCTATTTCGTTTCCATCTGAATCGTGCCCGCCTCCTATTGATATTACATAACGGCTGGCAAGTTTTTTCGGGATTGTGTGCCCTATAAGGATTAGCCCCGCAGGATAACCTTTGCCCTCAAGAGTAGTATTGGTAGCAAGGGTTGTAGACACGGAAACGAATTTTATCCTTTTCAGGCAATCAGGGGTCAGTCCTTCAATTGAATTCTTTATTCCCCTTATAAGGTCAGGATAAGTTGTAAGCGCTTTATTTGACTCGATCACGGTTCCATTTGACATATCCATAATGGCGGCATCGGTATATGTCCCACCAGTATCAATGCCCAGTCCCAGATACATTAAATTCCTCCTCTGCAATTTTCTATGATCCATTTTCTCCCTTTTTCCGGGTCCCAATTATTTCTCATAGCCCGGATACTTCTCTCATCTTTTTTGCCTATAAATGGTTAAATCCGATTCTTCTAAGGCATCAAACCGTTTTTCAAAAAAAGATAACATGGCTTACATTTTCCGGCGTCCCCTGATTAGGAGAAGAGTGATAATATCCTCTCTTCTTATTTTTTCAGAGTTTGATTAATTGGAGGTTTTTCACCATGACGCTTTCGATTATACGGGAAGCGCCCGGTGTTTTTTTAAAAGTGTGAAACTCAGAAGCTTATTCTCACTTCTTTATGGAGATTAAAATCTGTTTTTTCTGTTTATTTTCTTGATTCTGGAGGTTTTTCTGTTTTTTATTTCTGAATTCTTATGGAGATTTTCTGTTTATTTTCTTGATTCTGGAGATTTTCTGTTTATTTTCATGATTCTGGAGGTTTTTCTGTTTTTTATTTCTGAATTCTTATGGAAATTTTCTGGTTTTTTATTTTTGAATTCTTATGGAGATTTTCTGGTTTTTTAGGTATTGTTTTGGGTTTTTAATTTTGATTTTTCTTAAGGCTTTAAAGAAAAATGGGGAGAGTCGATCTCACCCCATTAAGGAGATTTTACTCCATTATGGAGATTTTATCCCATTATATTTTTCTGGAGTTCCGGGCCGAGTTCCTTTACGGTGTTAACCATTGCCTGGACAGTGGACAGTGGCCCTCCTGGTGGTATTTCACAACCAGTGGATAAGATATACTTGGACTGGAGTCCGCTCTCCTTGAGTACGGGGATTACGTTTTGGAGCAGGTTCTTCGTGTCATCGGTGACCTTCTGGACACCTGCAGCGGAGCCGTCTATGAACTCAACAGGGTCGACTTCTCCCATCATACAGCACATGTCTCCGTATTTGGGGATGAGGTCTGCGCAGTTCTTGGAGCCCTTTTCCCTGGATTTCTCGTAGTAGGCGTAGCTGAAGAGACTTGTTCCGAACTTCTTGATCTGGGTATCGAAGTGTACAGCATCAGCACAGTTGTGGACCATGTAGGGCTGGTTGTACTTCTTGTAGAGAGGGATGTGCTGGTCGTAGACGAACTTCCCGTCGAACTTCCAGTAATCTTCCTCGCTCATGATGATGTTGTTGGACCAGAGGTTATCGATACAGAGTCCGTCACAAGCGTCTTCTTCAAAGAAAAGCTCGGAAAGCTGGCAGATGTAGTCGGTACACTTCTGAACTCCTTCAAGGACGACGTCAGGGTTTGTCCTCATGTCCATAAGAACCCTGTCCGCTCCCATGAGCTGGGTAAGGGTGAGAAGCGGGCCTTCGTGGAAGCCAACGAAGGGGGTTTTGAGTTCCTTGTTGAGTTTATCCTTTGCCTTCTTTGAAGCCATGACAAGTTCGTAGCCACGGGTGCCTTCCTTGAGTTCGGGGACCTCGAGTTGTTCGTAGGCTTTAAGGTGGCCTTCGGAGGAGGGAGTGTCGTCTTCAGGGTATTTGATCTTGCATCCGAAGTCCGCGGAGGTTGCGGAAAGGTCAATAAGCCCCACAAACATGTCCATGTCCAGGTATTTGGATCCGAGGAATGCGCTCTCGACAAAAGCGTCTTCGTTTGTTGCGTATTTCTTGTAGGTAACAGGGACAAACTTCCTGAGCACACCACAGGCAAGCGGGTAGACGGGCAGGTGGTCGACCTTCTTGTCGGACATAGCGGATAAGGTCCTGTCGATATGGGTCATTTCCTCCTTACTCTTCACTCCAATGCTTTCAAATTCTTCCTTGATCTTGTTTGCAGTCTCAATCCCGATGTCAACCTTTTCGGAGACTACCTTCTTTGCGAGGATTTCCCTGTATTTTATCTTCCCAAGGTTGATCCTCATGTCGCTCCATCTTGCATCTTTGGGCTCAAGTTCTTTTACAGCTTCAGATGCCCAGGCGTTTGCGTGCATTGCATCAGGGTGAGTTGAGTCTGCACCGATTCCTGCGGCATACTCTTCAGAGACAGGAGCTCCTCCTACCATTACAATCATGGAGTCGCGAATTCCCTCTTCCTGGAGGATTTCAATGACTTTCTCCATATTGGTCATGGTTGTGGTCATCAGGGCGCTCATGGAGATCAGGTCTGCCTTGTTCTCTTTTGCGGTTTCGATAAACTTCTCGATCGGGACATCTGCTCCCAGGTCGATCATTTTGAAACCACCGGCACTGAGCATCGTCTTGACGAGGTTCTTTCCGATGTCGTGCACGTCTCCCTCAATGGTTCCTATTACGCCCACTGCCTGCAGGCCTGAGTCTGCTGCCTTCATGTGGGGAGTAAGGATGTCCATACCTGCATACATTGCTCCAGAGGCAAGGAGCAGGTTGGGTACGAAAGCTTCTCCTTTTTCGTACTGGTCGCTGACAATTGCCATTCCTCTTGCCAGCCCATTGATGATCGCGTCGTAAGGGTCAACGCCGTCAGTTAGTGATTTTTGTGCAAGTTCTTCTGCAAGGTCGTCGTCTCCGTCGACGACAGCTTCCGCTAGTTGGTTTAAAATATCTGTTGCCATAAAAAAACTTCCTCCATTTTATTAAAGGGGTTCCTGGTTAACAGTAAGTAGCTCAATTAGGGTTCATTGCTCGGTAAACCTCTGTATGACTGTTAACTTCTATTGACACATTTACTGCAAAACATATAACCTAAACGCAGAGATTTGATTAACATAGCTAACATCTCTCTTGATGCTTAATTCTGCTAATTCTCCTGATTTTATAAATCTCTCTGATCCAGTAGTATTTCCTTATTTTGTTAACCTTCATGATCTCGTTGTTTGACCCAATTTTACGGATTTGCTTGATCTCGTGTGGATCTCTCATTTGATCAGGGGCTTTCATCTGATCAAAGCCTTTGATCGGATAGTGGATGATCCGCCTGAACTGGCAGAAAAACCTGGGAGAAAAGCAGGCGATCAGGAGCTTGTTTACGCCACATGATTCTTATTTTGGATTTAGAGGGTTGGATGAATAAGAAGATTCTCCTGGTGAGAATAAATATGTTCATTAACAGGTCCATAACCCAAAAAGTCATTGATATAGGGAATAAGAAGGGCCAAGAACCCCGAATAATAACAAGAATCTTGAATTTCCGGTAAATCAGAATCATTTAATGTGTGGATTTGTTGAATGGATCGGGTAGATTTGTTAGTGAATTGATTGAGTGAAATTTTCAAATGGTTAAGTGGATCGAAAAATAAGAGGCTGGAGGTCATCTGTTTCGATCCATTGCATCACATTCTGGAGCGTTTTATCTTTTTATATCCTGTAGAGTTTAATTTCCTGATGAAGCTCTCAGATTTTCTCTCATTCGATTTCCTTTATTTCCTTTGAATTTTTCATGTAATGCAAAAAGAGGTCTTCTCCCCATTTCAGGGCGGTTTTTTCCAGACTCATCATTGCATGGTTGTGGTATATCCCGTTTCTGTAGAAGAGGGAAAGTGCCAGAAAATGGTCTGTTACCACACTTGAGGCTACTTTTACAGGGTAGTCGCAGACGAAGATTTTTGCATTGTCTCTATCCAGATATTCCTTGAGAGATGTGCCGTATTCCTTTTTCAGCCTTTCAAATACCGGTTTTGTGATTATCAGAGATACGTCTGTTCCTTTTTTCACGAGTTCTACATAGGTTGACGGGTAAGCTGGATTAAAATAAGAGGAAACTTCCATAACATGTGTTGACCTGTTCAGCTTTTCTTCTATTTTCTGGGGGATCTCATACATCCTGTCAAGTTCGGGTTCGATAAATTCACAGTGCCCGAGGTCATCTATTCGGTCCAGAAGAGGAACAGGGATTGCGTTGATGTTGTGGTTTTCCCAGTAGTCCATATGCTCTGAAAACACGCCAAGGGTGTTCAGAAGAGGCCTCATTTTCTTAACAACTACCTTCCCTATGTCAGAGAGTTTGTAAAGGTCGTCCTCATGAATGATAAGTCCCTGGCTGATGAGGATCTTGACCTGGGTCATAATCGCACTTGAAGTCACATTGAGTATGTTTTTTATATCGTCAATGTTTCGGGGTTCCTCCATCAGTAGCAAAAGAAGGTCTTTCCTTTTGTCCGAAAGGAACAGAGTACCCAGTAGTTCCAGTTTCATCGTAAAATCTCCAGCCACTTAATTTGAACATTTTTCAACTTCGACTCTATTTAATTCACATTTCCGGTTTTAACGTTCTTTTTTGGAAGCCTGACATGCACTGTGGTTCCCGAACCTTCCTCGCTTTCTACCCAGATTTCCCCCTCATGGGCGTTAACAATGTTTTTACAGATATAGAACCCAGACTCAAGTCCCTGGTATCTGCGGGTCATAGAATCTTCAACCTGGTAGATTCTGTGGAAAAGGTGAGGAATCAACCTTTTATGAATGCCTGTTCCCCCGTCTTTTACGGTTATGTGGATGTTCTTTTTTTCTTCTATGGCTGTTACTTCCAGCGTCCCCCCTTGAGGTGTGAACTTGATGGCATTGCTCATGAGGGTTGTGAAGAGGTCTGTCAATTTTTGCTTGTCGCCAGGGATGGGTGGCAGGTTTGCAGGCAGTTCCTTTTCGACCTTCAGTTCTTTTTCATCTATCAGGAGGACTAGGTTAAGGTAAACATCAGAAAGTATCTTCTTTATCTCTACTTTGGCAAAAGAGTACTCTATCTTTCCTGCCTGTTCAAGGCTCAGGTAGAGCAGGGAATCCACCATCTGTTTCAACCGCTCCGAACTGTTGATTACAGCATCTATAGCTTTACGCTGCTGGTCTTCGATAGTCTCCAGGGTCTCGAAATCCATAAGGTCGCTGTAATTCACCTTTATCTGGGGGAGGCTTTCAGCCATAAATTCCGCTTTTATCCGGTTCAGGGACCTGAGTTCATCATTGACTTTTGACATATCTTCCGAGTAGGTTTTAAGGGCGTCCTCAAGCTGTTTTCTCTGGATAAGCTGCCACATGCCCTGCGTGAGAAGGGTCACCTGGCGTAAGTCTGATTCATCATAGGGCTCATCCTTATTCCCAACTCCTGCAACTGCAACTATCCTGTCCCCGTCAAAAACCGGCACGTTCATATGGCGGGTAAGGTGCACATGGTCTTTCGGATATCCTTTTTTCAGGGAACTCGGAGCTGGATAATCGTTGGTTATAATGGGCTTACGCTGCCGGATTGCCTCTCCCCAGAGCCCTGTTGTTTTTATAGGGTAGATAAAGGGTTTGTCTTCGATTGTGCATTCTTCCATTGCGCTCTTTGACCAGGAATGCATAATCAGGGAAGTCTCGTAGGCGTCCATAAAAGCGAGGTACCCGAGTTTGCTGTCTGTAAGCCTTACCGCTTCTTCGCGGGCAAAATCTGTTATTTCTTTTAAGGAAGCCCCTGTCATCCGGTTAAGTTTTACAAGGGCTTCAAGCCTGGATTCGTTAAGTTTCTGTGCAGCTTCGGCTTTTTTGCGCTCGGTAATGTCCCTGGCAACCGAGAGAATCGTTTTCTTGCCGTCATAATCAATAATTCTGGCACTGACTTCAAGGGGAACAATTGTGCCGTCCTCACATACCGCCCCTGAATTATATACCCGGGATCCCTCGCTCTGGATTTTTATTAGATTTTCCCGGACAGAGTCCCAGTACTCGGCTGGAATTATCTCCTCAGCCTCCATTTTCAGGATCTCTTCTTTATCGTATCCCAGCCGGTTTACCACTGCCTGGTTTACATCCATGTAATTTTTTCCTTCAGGTTCGCGGATGTACAGCTGGTCATTGATATTATTGAAAATGGTCCTGAACTTATGCTCGGACTCCCAGAGAGTCTCCTCTGCCAGTTTATGTTCTACTGCGATAGCTGCCAGCTGGGCATTTGTTTTCATAAAATCCAGGTCTTCTTTTTCTGGCCTGTGCACCTCGCCGTAGTACATGGAAATAACACCAAGGACTTCTCCGGAGGATGAGATTACAGGTTCTGACCAGCAGGCTTTCAATCCAGCCTCAGCTGCAAGCTCCCTGTATTCAGTCCAGTAGGGGTGTTCCATTATATTATCTACGGTTACCCTTTTTCTCAAGAAGGCTGCGGTTCCGAAGGAAGCCGCTCCAAAACCAATCTCGACTCCAGTCGTCTTCTGCCTGTAAAACCAGGGAAGCCCTGGAGCAACGCAGTAAAAAAGATGCTTTTTCTCCCGGTCAAGCAGCATTACCGAGCATATAGATCCCGGTTTGATCTTTTCCATATTTTTAATTAGAAGGAGAAGCACTTCTTCGAGTGGAGCTCCTGAAGCCAACTGTCCGAGCACCAGATTCTGTCCTTTTATCATCTCCTCGGCCAGCTTGCGTTCTGTGATGTCCAGAGCGATCCCCTGGTAATGAACAATTTCTCCTTTCTCGTTTCTTTTGATGAGGGTCCTATCATCTATATATCGCACTTTTCCCGATTTTGTCAGGACCCGGTGCTCCTAGGTACAGTCCTTATATCCCTCTTTGGAAAACTTTGCCACTTCGGCACGGACTCTTTCACGGTCTTCAGGGTGTATCAGGTCTTCAAACTTTATTTTTCCGGAGGTGAAATCTTCAGGGGTGTATTCCAGCTTTGTGATATTTTCAGAAACAAATTCAACGGGCCAACCTTCTTCCGGCTTGCACAAAAACACAAACACAGGGCTGCTATTGATGACGTTTTTCAATTCATTCTTTTTTTTCAGTGCCTTTTGCACTGACTCTTCTGCCTTTTTGCGCTGGGTAACATCGCAGAGGGTGCCCTGGTAATGGCTAACTTTTCCATCCCCATCTCTCCGGATCAGAACCTTTACCTCAATCCAGCGCGTTTCCTCCGAAGCGGTCACTATCCTGTATTCCTGTGTCAACTCGGTGAATCCCTTTTCCGAGCATCCGGCAATCTCTGATTTTACCCTTTCAATATCCTCAGGATGAATAATGTCGAGATACCGGATATTTCCGAAGATGAAGTCTTCAACTGTGTAGCCGAACTGCCAGATGTTTTCCGTTATAAGTTCCACAGGCCAGTTCTCTGTTGATTTGCACAAAAAAATGACCACAGGGCTGCTATTTATAAGTGATTCCAGATTTATATCGAATTGTTTCATCGATCCAATTTCCTTTGTTTTAATTTTACTGATTACCCATTTCCATGAACAATAAGCTTGAAATGTTTGTATGTTCTGGGTAAAGGGAACAAACACTGCATAAACCACTGGTTTTGAGCTACTGTAATATTGAGGGTTATGAGATATGCCTGCATAAGCGCTTTAAGGCGGTTTTCCACTTCCATAACCCGGTTCTCTGAGCATTTTCTGTTCAGGGACTCAGGAATTGCCTCTGCTTAAAAAACTGAATTCTTTCCAAATAAAATGGAAGTAATGGCTTATTTATTTTTTTATTTTTTTATTTCTTTTATTTTTCATTTCTTTTATTTTTTTATTTTTTATTTTTTTATTTTTTATTTTTTATTTTTCATCTATCCTTATATTCACTTAAATTGTATTTCTTTTATATTTTTGATTTTTTTTCTCTATTTCCCTTTTAATTCTCTTGTCTATTTCCCTTTTGGTTCCTTCTTGAGAATATACGTTTTCAGTTTCCAGCAAAGAGAGTTTATGGAAAGCCGTATTTTTTTATAATCATTGTTTTATATTCTTATTGTATATAATACTTTAAACAATTCTATGTTTTTCTATGATCCTTTCCTAATCCTATATACTATACTTAGACAACAAACTCATGGTTTATTTCTCATTTTACTCTTCGACTTTCAGGATACCTTTATATATCACTATTGTCTATATAGATCCTGTATTATTCATTAGTATCTCCTCAGGGGGCTTATTTATTACCAAGGATAAACGAAAAGTCCAGTTTACCGGAAATTCTACCTATATAGTGTCCCTTCCCATAAAATGGGTCCGAGATATAGGGATCGAGGCTGGAGACACACTTACCCTTACGCCCATGCCTAACAAAACCCTGCTGGTTTCCTCCAGTGTGTTTCCAAAAGACCATTCTGCTCTTAAGGCAACTATAGATTACCTTCACTCCGATAGTGCGGAAAACAACTTGAGAATCCTTATTTCCCATTATCTGGTAGGTTATGACGTCATCAGGTTGATCACCAAGAAAGGTTTCAGCGCCTATGACCGCAAGTTTATAAAGGACTCTGTGCGCCAGAAACTTATAGGTCTGGAACTGGTGGAGGAATCCCGAAATGAACTTGTTTTCCAGTGCCTTCTGAACTACAACGACCTTCCTCTTGGCCGTGTTATCAAAAACATGTATGGGCTTGTCCTTTCCATGCTTGAGGACTCCATGACTGCCCTTCGGGACCACAATGTGGAGATCGCAGAGGATGTTATCCAGAGGGATGATGATGTGGACCGTTTCTATCTTCTTTCCGTCCGCCAGCTCAAAGCCTCAATCGAGGATATAGAATTGTCTGAAAAAATAGGAATCAGGCACCCGCGGGAATGTCTTGGGTACAGGCTTATTACCAAAAGCATAGAACGTGTAGGAGATCATGCGGTTAAGATAGCTACAAATGTACTTAAGATGGACTCCGGAATCAGTACTGATGACTCTATTTTCAAGATGTCTGAACTCTCCCGGAAAGTTTTTGAGAGCTCAATAGATTCAATGCAGGAAGAAGACCTACAGGCTATAAACAAAATCGTTGTTGAAGCTAAAAAAGTTTCCCAGTTTGGGGTTTCTCTTGAAACCAAGGGAGAAGAAGGCTCTGGCAATATCGAGCTCAGCATGATCCTGGAGAGCCTGCGGAGGGTTTCGGAATACAGCGCCGATATCGCAGAAGTTGCCCTTAACATGAACATAAAGCAGGTATAAACCCTGAGTTTCGCTTCGGCACCCGAATTGCGCCTCGGGATCGCAGGAAATCGGAGATTTTCTGGGAGTTGCGATGTAATCGCAACAGTACGCGGTCCTTTTCGCTGCGCTTAAGAAGACTAATTGAGTGAAGGGCCGGTCAGAAGAGCTGGCTGGGGCGCTTAATGACAGTGGATTATACATGTTTTCCGGGGTCATGGGAAGCAGTTCTCGGGTCATGGGGAGTATTTTTTCCTTTTTCCGTTCTCCTTTCTCCTTTCTCCTTTCTCCTTTCTCCTTTCTCCTTTCTCCTTTCTCCTTTCTCCTTTCTCCTTTCTCCTTTCTCCTTTTTTCTATTTTTCACACAACTGCCTTCCGGAACTGATATGTTCCGAGGAGAACCATGATTCCGGCTCCTGCTGCGAGTCCAAGGATTCCGTACACTGGCACTACACCTTCAAATAGCATTCTTGTACTGTCTATTGCATAGCTGACAGGATTGAGTTTTGCCATTGTCCTTAACCAGGTAGGCATGACCTCATAGGGCATAAGTGCACTGCTCGTGAAAAAGAGCGGCATGCTGATCATGCTGTTTACGGCTGCATAGCTGTCATGGTCACTTAAGTATAGGCCTATCATGGTTGAGAGGGCAGAGAAAAATACTGAGAACAGGAACAGGGTCAGATATATCAGAACTATGTTTATAGGGTTCAGTACTCTTACTCCAAGGAGTGTAGCCATCAGGAGGATCACTGTTGCCTGTAGGAGGCCCCTTACGCTGATAAAAAGGATTTTTCCGTACAGCATGCTTTCCCGTGGGGAGGGCATGGCGAGGAATTTATTCAAAAAACCCAGGATTTTATCAAAGATCATAAGGGAGCCACCTTGCAGGGAGGAAAAGAGAGTTGTCATGACAAGGATGCCGGGGGTAATAAACTCAAGATAGTTATCAGTAAACTTTGTAGGCAGGGCAAGCCCGACAAACACCAGCCAGGCTGCAGGCATGACAAGTGAGGAAATAACGGTTACCCTTCCTCTGAGCCATTTTACGAGGTCCCTTTCAAAATAGTAGAATACGGCTTTCATTATCTCCGCCTCAGAAGGTTTCTATACTGGGTTGAATTGAACCCTGCCTGCTCTTCAGGGGTTTTGACTTTCTCAAGGAAAACATCATTAAGAGAAGCATTTTCTCCTATACAGCTTATCAGGTTTTCCGGGGAGCCAACAGCCGTGATTCTGCCTTTATCAATAATGGCGACCCTGTTGCAGTACTTTTCTGCTTCCTCGAGGTAATGGGTGGTCATGAATATGGTCATCCCTTCGGCTTTCAACATCCTGATATGCTCCCAGATCTTCCTTCTGCCGCTTATGTCCAGGCCGAGGGTGGGTTCGTCCAGAAAAAGAACTTCAGGTTCGTGCACAAGCGCCTGAGCAAGTTCAAGGCGCCTTCTCATTCCCCCCGAGTATGTTTTGACAAGGTCGCCTGCACGGTCCGAGAGGGCCATCATTTCAAGCACTTCATCAACTTTTGAGTTTCGGTTCGGAACTCCATAGAGCTTTGCAAAAAGCATCACATTTTCCCTGCCTGTGAGCTTTCGGTCCACTGCCATGTCCTGGGGGACATAGCTTATCTTTGACCTCACTTTTTTTGAGTCCCTTACAACATCATACCCGCAGACCTTTGCAGTTCCGCTGCTGGGTTTTAGCAAGGTTGTAAGTATCATTACTGTCGTACTTTTGCCTGCCCCGTTGGGACCCAGGAGGCCAAATATCTCGTTTCCAACATCAAGGTCGAGATTATCAACAGCAATCAGGTTTCCGAAGGACCGGGATAATTTTTTTATTTCTATCACAGGTATCCCCTTGCAATTGCATAAACAGGCCTTAAACCTGAAGTATAGTAAATTCCACTTGTGTACATATTATAAAGAAGCTTTATGATGACAATACTTATGGCAGCAAAAATACATGCCGTGACCATTGCCTTATCAAGTTCCGAAAACTTTAGTTTTTTGAGGTATGTCCTATCTGGATTTGCCCGAAAAGCCCGGCTCTGGATCGAAACTGCAAGGGTGCCTGTTCTTCTTACGCAGTTTGAGAGCGTCGGTGTCAGTATATTCAGTGATGTCCTGACAATCCCGGACCCGAACCTTTTAGGATTAAAACCCCTGAGCCTTTGGACTGTAACTACAGTGAGGACCTCAGTGATTATTATTGGCAGGAACCTGACTGCTGTTACCACCATAAAGGCCACACTGTAAGGGACCCTGAGTTCCACCAGGCCGTTTAGCATATCTCTCGAGTCCGTGGTCCAGCACATCAACAACCCAAGGGACAGGATTGAAGCCGACCTTAAACCCTGAATTGCGCCGTGTCGGAGCCCTTCTTCATATACGAACAGCCCTCCGTTTGTCAGCCATCCCATAAACGGAAAGTCAGGACTTATTATGGTAAAAATCACGGTTCTTGGAAGCTGGGAATAAAAAAGGGCCTGGGAGTAGATAGTCCCCCAGATCAAAAGCACGAGTAATAGAGCCAGGGTTTTGAGTTTTATTGCCGGCATTCTTGCAAGTGCGAATCCGGAAAGTATGATCAGAAACAGCAGAAGCATGGTTTCGGGATTGTCCAGGGTTACTGCTACAAAAGCCGTGGAAATAAGGATCAGGATCTTTGCCCGCGGATCCATTCTATGAATAACTGTGTTTTTAATCGTTGGTTCTGCAATTGATCTGGCACCTATCATATTATCACTTCTGGGTTTTTAAAGGTCAGCATTTTATCACTTCAGAAGTTCTACGGGTCAGCATTTCCACAAGTTCTGTGACTGAAAAGGCGTCCAGTCCCAGATATTTAGCAATTTCAACTACAGGAGGTTGGGTAAGGGAGGCTTTCCTGAGGATCTCGATGTTCTTTATGACCTCTCTTCCCTTTCCATTTGCTATAATCCGGCCCTCATTCATCACAAGGATTCTTGTAGCATAGAGCATTGCAATTTCGATATCATGGGTACAGAAAACCAGGGTGGTACGGTTATTTTTTAAATAATTCATCATCTGTTCTATATTTACTCTGTCCTGCCCTGTTGTAGGTTCGTCAAGGAGAATGATTTCAGGATTTATGGAAAGTACCGAGGCAACGGCTGTCCTGAGTCTTTGCCCCTTGCTCAGGGACTGGGGGAGGTCCTGCTTGAGGTTTAGAATTGACATGGCTTCAAGTGAGGTCCTTGCCCTTTCCTCGATATTTTTGTACTTTAACTGGACCGGTCCGAATTTCGCTTCTTCCTCAGCTGAATTACAGAAGAGCATAAGGTCTGGGTTCTGGAACACGAACCCGATTCTGCCTGCAAAGGAATATGGATTTCTGGATCTGGTGTCCTTCTTAAAGATCTTTACACTTCCTTTGTATGGTTTAAGTATGGCTGCAAGGTTCAAAAGCAGGGTTGATTTGCCTGAGCCATTTGTACCCATTACTGCAACTCTTTCGCCTTTACAGATTTCCAGATTTATACCTTTAAGCACCATCTTGTTTTTTTCATATCCGGACCACATGTCCCGGATAGATATTATAGAGTCATTCTTTCCTATAGAATCATTATTTTCGGGAGAGCCAGTTCGTGTTTCAGATTGTGCTTCAGTATTTTCTTGGTTTAGAAAGAACTGAGGAGTTTTCATATTTTCTTTAAAGTTTTTCCTGTCCAGAACGGCAAGAGCTTCCCTGACACTGAGGGGACTTGCCCTTATTTCCAGTCTGTGGCAGAGTTCTACAGGCTCAGGAACCCGTAGCCCCAGCCTGTGAAATACATCGAGATGATCAAAAGCTTTTGAAGTGGGCTGGTCAAAGATTATTTTTCCGTCATCCATTATGACAATCCTGTCTGCAAAGGGTACAAGTTCGTGCAGCCTGTGCTCAACCAGCAGAATGGTTATCTTCAGTTTCCTGTTAAGTTCCCTCACAGTATTCAGGACCTCCCGGGTGCCCAGAGGGTCCATTTGGCTTACAGGCTCATCCATGGCAAGGATTTCAGGCATCATCGCAAGCGTGCTTGCAATGCAGATCCTCTGTTTCTGTCCCCCGGAAAGCGAATTCGTGGAATCCTGTCTGTGTCCGGACATCCCAACCATCCGAAGGGCTTCTTCTACCTTCTTATCAATCTCTTCTCTCTCCATGCAGAGGTTTTCGGGTCCAAAGGCTACCTCGTCCTCAACGGTCGTAGAAAAGATCTGGTCATCTGGGTTCTGGAAAACAAGGCCCACCCTTCTTGAAAGCTCCATCTGGTTTGAATCTCTGGTTTCCATCCTGTTGACCCGGATGCTGCCTGAAAATATCCCTCCGGATTCATGGGGGATTATACCGTTTAGGGTTTTGAGTAAAGTGCTCTTCCCGCAGCCGGTAGGTCCTGTCAGGAGGACGAATTCCCCCTCCTCTATTTTCAGATTGATCCCTTTTAACGTCGGGTCTGTTCTTCCGGGATAGGTGTACCACAGGTCTTTGATCTCTATCACTGTATCACCTTTATTCTGCTTCACTGTATCACCTTATTCTACCTGCGACGTTTATTCTGCTACCTTTTTCAGCCGGTTTCCCAGGCTTATTCCAAACCAGGCTCCTATGAATGTGTAGAGGAAGCCATCGATCAGGATATTTGCCATAATATACCAGTCGCTGTAGAACAACCTGTAGAGCACCATCCAGACATTGAATGACGCATACCCGCTGGCCATATCGGCAATTCCGCAGACCACCCCCATCCTGAACCGGTTTTCCGGGTTCGGATTTTTGCTGGTTATGCCGGTAGTGTACATCATGACCTCCAGCAGTACCGCGCTCAGGGACAATGTTATGAAAGTGATCGGGGTGAAATTTCCTGTAATAAAGCCTCCAAGCAGGAACCTCACCATCATAAAAAGGCTTACAACTCCGGGTTTTGGAATCAGGACAACAAGGGAGGCAATGAGCATGTAAAGCAGAATCTCATAGAAGAGCCCCGTAAACAGGAAACTGAAAGGCCCGAAAACTGCATGGGACAGCTCCCAAAGAATTGTCATAGGCAGGTTTATGGCTGCAAAAGAAACAGTGCCAAAAAGGGAGATCAGCACAAGGTTACGGGTCTTAAACCTGTCCATTATCTCCTTTGATCTTGAAAAGAAGAGGCTTACGGCAGTCAGTCCAAATAAAGTGGAAACCAGAGTGATTATTATGGGTCCCCATTTCCTTGAGATTGCAGTTATCTTTTGATCTTTTGTTACTGCAACCCAGTCGCTGCCTGTGAGCTTTACCTTAACTCTTAGCAGGTACTCTCCTCCCATCGCATTCTCGGATATGTAGAGGGGAAGGCTTACCAGCGAACTTGAACCCGGGGCAAGGGTTAAGGTGGTATAGCAGAGGGTATCCGCGTCCATTCCCATAATGGCTGGTTTAAAGGCTTTTACCGGTTCTCCGGTCTTAATATCCAGGACATCATAGGTAATTATAACAGGGACCGTACTGTCTCCTTTGTTGGTAAGTTCCATTCCTATGTAGGTTGAAGTGAGTTCCTCCCTATCGATCTGGAGGTCTGTGACCTTAAGCAGTTTTTTGAGAGCAGGCGATGTTTCCCTGATGATCAGGGTGCTGGCAGGATGGCTCAGATCTCCGTATCCGTCCTCATTCGAGGGCACTGTAAGTCCAGATACTTCGATTTCTTCTGCGATTTCTTCTCTCGAAGCGACCTTAAGAAGGGTTTTGCGCACAATAGTATGCTTAATTCCTTCAACCTCAACAATTGCAGTCGTAGTTATGTTATAGATCCCGGAGGGGAGGTTAGCAGGCACATAAAAATCAACGAGCCTGTACCAGTCTTCATACTCTGTCTGAAGCGAAAAGGAATGGACAGGTGTGTCCTTAAGCACAAAACCCTCAGGGAAGTCAAGTCCCAGTGTCACATTCATGTTTCCGTCATAGTAGCTCTCAAAGAAAACGTATGCAGAGAGGTTGTTGCCTCCTGCTGCAAGGCCGTTTCCTTCCACCCCATGCGGGACCTGAATCAGGAATGTGGTCATATCTTCAGGTTTGAATTCCTCCTGCACCTGTGCCGCTGCAGGTTGTATAGCCAGCCCCAGGACAAGGAAGAAGAAAATTATGTTTTTCATTCCACAACCTTTTTTATTTGAGGATTTTTCGGATTTCCTGCATCTTCCGATTCCAGTCAGGGACATCTTCAAAGCTCATGATGTCCACAGCCCCTCCCTGAAATTCTCCTTCTCCTGCCAGCTCTTCCATCCAGCTCTCGATTTCAAGGTAAGAGTTTTTCAGGGCTTCAAGTACCTGCAGGTCCGGGTTCCATAGGCCTCTTGACTGCGCTTCAAGGAGCCTGCGGGATATTTCCTCAAGAGCGTAGGGATTGTTCTTTTCAAAGAACCTGCGCATCTCTTCATCAAGCACGAAAGCCTTTGTGATATCATCAAAGATCCAGTCATCCACTTCCTGTGTGGAAGCTTCCCAGCCGTAGACTCTCCCGACTCTCTTCGAAATGTCCTGTGCGCCCTTGTATCCGTGTTGTCTCATGCCTTCAATCCATTTTGGGTTTAAAAGCCTGGTTCTTACAACCCTCCGCAGTTCATCGGCCATGTCCCGGACTTCTACATGCTGTGGTTCTCTTGTATCCCCAAAATATACCTTCACGTCCCTGCCTGAAGCCTGCCTTGCAGCAGCCGTAAGCCCTCCGTGAACTCCAAAGTAACAGCAGCATCCAAGGAGGTCGTACTCGTCACTGACGACTTTGTTAAAGGTAGCATCAACCGTCTTGAGGTTTGAAGCAAGCTGGGTGTGGGCTTCCTGGCCCTTTACCTCTTTTCCGTAGGCATACCCGTTCCAGTAAAGGAAGATGTCTGCCAGGTCTTTTTCATCTTTCCAGGCACTTGCATAGACTGCAAGCTGTACCCCGGCTGAATAGGTCCCGGGTTTGCTTGAAAAGATCCTTAAAGTAGCTTCTCTGGGATCCGCTCCTTCCTCAATCATCCTGTGGCTGTGTTTTCGTGGGTAGTTCATGTCCTCAGGTTCGTCAAGAGAAGCCACAGCCTGGATTGCCTCGTCTATTACCTCCAGACAGTTCGGAAAGTTGTCCCTGAGGATTCCCGAGATCCTGATAGTAACATCAATCCTGGGCCTTTCCAGCTCTTTCAGGGGTATCACGGAAAACCCCTTAAGGTGCCCATTGCCAAGCCAGAGCGGTTCAACCCCGAGCAGGCTCATAATCTGGGCCATGCCCTCTCCATCAGCCCACATGATGTCATTTGCCATCCAGTAAAATGCTACGTTTTCAGGATAATGCCCCTCATCTCTAAGGTGTTTATCGATCAAAACCCCGGAGAGCTGCTGTCCCACTCTCCAGGCAGCTTTTGTCGGGACCCGTTTTGGGTCAAGAGAATAAAAATTCCTGCCAGTTGGAAGTACGTCATCTCTTCCGCGCATGATAAGGCCTGAAGGTCCGGCCGGGATGTACCCTCCATCAAAACCATGGAGTAGAGCTTCTATCTCCAGAGAGGCATCTATTCTGGACTCAAGGTCAAGAATCCTTTCACAGATTGCAGCAGCGATCTGGGGTGAGGTCGGGTCTATGCTCTGAACCTCAAAACTCTGTTTTTTGAATCCCGGTTCTGTAATAATTGGCTCTATAAAACTTTCTTCTGCAATACTTTTCTCTGTAAAATCCTGCTCTATCAAAACCTGTTTTGTAATATTCTGCTCCTGTTTTGTAATATTCTGCTCTGCAAAACTCTGCCCTGAAAGAACCTCTTTAATTATCGAGGCAGGCACTTTTTCCGGATTACTTATGAATGTCCTGATGAAATCTTTTGAGAGCGAATCAATCTCCTCAAGCCTTTGCCCATTTGACTTTCCATTTGCTGAAATCAAGCTCTGGTCAGAGAGCAGTTCATCAAGGTCAAGCCCAAGAAGCCCTGCAATAAGCCTCCGGATAGAAACTCCTTTTCCCTCACTTTCCTGCTCATCATACCTTAAAATAGAATTTATGAACTCAACTTTCTTCTCGCCTTCGGGGAGCTGCCCGAAGATGTGCATCCCGTTGTGGATCTGGCTGTTCCTTATCTTTCCGAGGACTTCATGTGCTTTCCTTATAATCTCCTCAAAAGGAGTCTGGTTGTCGGCTTTTATCTCGGAGTCCAGGTTCGATTTTTTAATCTCATCAAGGATCAGGTGCTTCAGGGCATGTGCCCTTCCCTTATCGTATTTTACCTGTTCGTATTCCCCTAGCAGCCTGTCAAGTTCTTCAAGGCTTCCATAAAGCCCTCCTGAGGTCATGACTGTCTGCATATGGTCAATAAGGCAGGCAAGGCTTCGGCGTTTGGCAATAGTGCCTTCCGGTGGATTGTCAGAATTGTAAATATATAGGTGGGGTATAGTCCCGATTCCGATATCAGGATAACAGTCTCCTGAAAGCCCCACCCCTTTTCCGGGCAGGAACTCAAGGTTTCCGTGGGTCCCCACATGTACGAGTACATCCGCTCCAAAAGTGTTTTCCAGATACCGGTAGGTAGCAAGGTACTGATGGGTTGGAGGGACATCAGGGTCGTGCAGGATCTTGCAGACTTTTCCGTCACATCTGGCTCCTGCACACCCGCGCTTCGGCTGTACACAGACTACAGCGTTTCCATACTGTATCCCTGTCACAACGATTTTGTTTTCATAGACCATTGCAGCAGGAATGCCGTTGACTTCTTCCCCGGGTGGTTTCCCCCAGCTCTCAATTACCCTCTGCCTGACAACCGGGCTCAGGGTGTTGAAAAACTTCTCGTATTCTTCTTTTTCCACTAAAGCGAGAGCCCCACCGTTCTTTACGATTTCATTAATTGGGGTCCATCTGAACTCGGAAATCGCTTTTTTCTTGAGAATGGTCTCGATAAGCTCCTTCCCGTTCTGGGGAGAACTGACAGTATAGCCTGCTTCCTGCATCCGGTTTAATATCTTTGCCACACTTTCAAGGGAATCAAGGTTTGCAGCATCTCCAATTGAGCTTTCAACCCCTGTACAGGGCCTGTTGTGCAGGATAAAGGCAACCTTTCTCTGGTTTACCGGTTTTTTCCGAAGGGTTATCCATTTAAGGATTCTGGATGCAAGTTTTGAGCAGCGTTCCTGGATAGGGGCACGCCCTATGTAATTCCCTTCATTTTTGCCTGCCCCTATGAGGATGGGCTCAATTACCCCCTCAAACTCAGGCATGGCTACTCCCCACCCGATCTCTGTACTCAATCCCTGAGACTCCTGCCACTGTTCTAAGGTAACGTAGTGGGTAATTACAGGCTGGAAAACAGGGACGTCAAGGCTCTGTAACAGTTCGACGCTTCTTTCTGCACATGAGTTTTCATCTTCTTTGTTTTTGCTGCTCATTATGAAAAATGGGGAGAGTTTCACAAGAGCGTCTATGACGGTTTTTCCGTTATCCATAAAGTAGGCTTCAATGACCTCATTCATGCCTCTGCTTCCGAGTTCTTCATCTTTTAACGAATATGCAAAAACAGGGACGACAGAAAGGCCCAGGTTTTCAAAATCTCTTATGAGGGTCTTTTCAATCTCAAGGTCATTGTTTACCCAGGAAGTCCTGGATATGAGCAGCCCCACGGTTTTACCTTTCAGGGGCCCGTACCAATTCATGTAGTCCCGGAGGCTTGAGAACATTTTCCTGGCATCCGGGTGATAGAGTCCGTCCCATGGAATCTTTTCCGGGGGTTTTACTTCAAGCTCAGCCCCAAAAACCTCTTTTAGGAGGTAGCACAGCATATTTCCAAAGTTTTCTTTTCCCCCGTATATTATGTAAGAAAAACATGTAGCTGCAATCTCAAGTTTTACGGAAGAAAGGGTGAAACTGGAGGGGTTGCTCCCCACACAGATTACGGGTATCCTTGTTTTTAAGGGTTCGAGCCTTTCATAGAATTCTTCCCAGAACGGGTTGGCTATGTGGTAAATAAAGATGGCATCAGCGTGCTCACATGCAGAAAGCACCTTCTCAGTTTCTTCAGGATTTTCTTCCAGGATTTTTGAGTAGTAGGCTTCAAGCTCTATTCCACGTTCCTCTGCTGCTTCAAGAAGTGTGGGGATGTATGAATTCCAGGTTATTGAAACGATTTTCATTTTTCCCCCTCAGGTCAGGATATGAACTCTGTATTCTCCGAGTACCGTGCCGTCATCAAGCCTTGCGGGGGCTTCTAAGGCTGCAATATACCTGCCATCAGAAGAGATATCAGCTGATACCGTTATTCCTTCGGTGCCGTAGATCTGGCTGAGCCTGGAGCTTGCCCCTCCGCTTTTTGAGACGTCAAAGACATAGACCCCGTGAACGCTTCTGTCCTCTGTTACCAGGTTTTGGGCAATAGGTATCACAAGATAACGGTCATTCCGAGCACATTCCCCTGCATAGCCGTCCAGTCTCCATTTCCACAGCAGGTTTCCGTCATAATCATAGGCAAAGAGGCTGTTTCCATTGGGATGTTCAAAAGGAGCATCCTTATTCTTATCTTTGGAAAAAGTGCTCCCTATTGAAAAGATCAGGGTGTCGTTGACAATGTAAGCATAATTCGCACTGCCGTAGATGGGGACTCCACTTACGACTATTGGGGTTGAGATGTTCTGCTGCCACGTAATCTCAGGAATTCCTGTCTCAATTATCCGGGAATTATTGAATAAAAAGGCCCTGCCATCACTTGTCATTGTTATTACCTGTTCCCCATCAGGGGTGATCTGTGTGCTGTACCAGATTGCAGAATAGTCAAAGAATGGTTCAATTGGTGGGATTTTGTAGCTCCAATGCTCTTCTCCCGTATTCCCGTTCAGGACATGCACGGTTCCATCTTGCCATTTATCTGCCTTTGTAAAACAGGTGGTGCCAAACGTTGCGTATTTTCCGTCAGGAGTGGAATCAATCCATGTAACTCCTGAGTCCATGAGTTCGGTTTCAGGGAATTTCCAGCGCATTTTGCCTTCAGGGTCAAAAGAATAAACCCTTCCGAGGTACTTGTATTTCTCACCTATATAGCCACAGGCTCTGCTGGCAGCGACATAAATATTCCCATTTAAATCAATTTTTATCTTTTTCATGGCAGGCATGTACTTGAGGTCTGAACCCAGGTCTTCACTTGCCCCAAATTTCCAGAGTTCGGTACCGTTGAGGTCAAAACAATATATAAAAGCATCAGGGCTCTCTTCTCCTACAATAAGGCGTTTAATGTCTTCTGAAAACTCTATGTCCGCGATTCTCGCATCCGATATCCCCTTAACAAGCTGCTTTTCCCATACCTTTTCTCCTGTTGCAACTTCTATTAGTTTCAGAGAACCTCCATGAGTCCCAATGGCAAGATAACTATTGTCAGGAGAGAATTTCGTCACACCTTTTATATTCGTTGAAGTTTTTTCGATGGGTCCGGGAGTTACATCCTCAAGCTCTACGGTGTACTCCTCTTTCAAAGCCGGTTTTTCAGGCGCATATACCTCAAGAGCACTGGATGTTCCTGAATCCGTTATCACCTCAAACTTATACCGGGTTTCAGGGTTCCAATCAAAAGTTACAAAGGCCTGGACTTCGGTTTTTTCAATACCCAGCGAAGCCACAGGGTTGTTGTCTGAAGAAATCCTGATCTCTAAGATCTCCATTTCATCTTTCAGGGTTAACAGGGCTCCGGTCCTTGAGAAAACTACCGAGTCTATGGGCACCCCAGATTCGGATTTACTTCTTTCCTGCGTATCCTGTATCCCTGACCCCGAAGCCTGGGCCGATCCGCTGCTGCCGGACTCCTGATCTTTTTCAGCACATCCTGCAGTCATTAAAGCCAGTATAAGCAGGGCTATCAAAAGTTTCCATTTCATTTTCTCACCTGACAATTATTAATCTGTGTTTTCCGGTTACATCCCCATTTTTGAGCTGTAGAGGGACTTCAACTGCGGCTACGGTGCAGTCCGAAGAAATCACAGCATCCACAACAACCCCTTCGGTATTGAAGGTCCAGAGCAGCTTTGAATTTCCATTCCCGGATTTCTGGTTATCAAAGGCATGGACCCCGTGGACCTGAGTATTGCCCGCGGACGTATCTTTGCCGACTGGCAGGATAAAGAACCTCATATCCGGAGAGAAGAAGATTCCTGCACAGCGCCCTCCCAGGTTATAAGTCCAGGAAACTTCTCCTGTTTCTGCATTGCATGATACGAGTGAATTTTCAAGGGGGTGTGCCATGGGGATTTTATCGGGATAATATGCGGGAAGTGTGGCTCCGGTGAGGTAAAGTACCTCATTTTTGGCAGCGATTTTTGCATTTTCACCATAAGTGTAGATGATACTTCCTTCAAGTTCCTCCGGAACTGTCGCATTGGACTGATATTCTTCGGAGTACCACTCGGACTCTCTGTCTCCTGGCTCTTTCATCTCTAAGTCAGAAAAGAGGTATTTTCTCCCGTCTCCTGTATAGGCCGTTATCAGGGACCCGTCTTCCGAAACATCAAGCCCGTGCCAGATGGCTGCAGAAACAAAATAAGGTCTGAGGGCAGGAATTTCGTATTTCCAGCGGAGCTTTCCGTTTTCATCCACAGAGTAGACGACTGCATCTGTTTCAAGGGAATTTGTCCAGTCTCCTGTTGAAAATACTACATTTTTTCCGTCCTGGCTTGAATCAATCCAGTTCACACTCCGGGCGTAATTTTCTACCGCCGGAAGTTTCCATAAGAGAGTGCCATCGGAGCTGAACCTGTAAACTCTTGAAGCCAGCCCGTATCCGGAATCTTTCCAGTATCTGCCTGCCGCAATGTACACAGCATTCTCTGCAGCCGTTATTCGGTATATGCAGGGCTGGTATTTTGGATTGGTACTTGTCCCCAGATCATCGGCAGTTCTGTATACCCGGATTTCGTCTCCTGTGCTGGCATCCAGGGAGTATATATAACCATCAGCACCCCTCTCCCCCGCAAGCAGGTACTTTCCGTCTTTTGAGAATGCTATATATGAAATGTTTCCTTTGAGGGCCTTTTCCCAGAGCACATTTTTTTCCGGCATGTCAATAACTGTAAGGTTCGAGCCTGTTCCGACAGCCACGGATTTCCCCTCCGGGGCAAAACTTACACAGTCCTGGATGCTCGATCTTCCGACCAGGATATTTTCAGGGGTCACATCTCCAAGTTCATATTCCCAGTAAAGGTAGGGGGAGGATTTTTTATAAGGCGTTATATTTTCCTGGTTAGGCTCACTGCCTGCACTCTTTCCTGGGTTTTCATCAGCTTCATCTGAAGACGTATTTGCGGAAGACATTACATCGGAAGATATGCATCCCGAACCGACTGAAAATACAATTAAAAAAATGAGCACCAATACAACAATATTCTTTTTCATTTTCAGTCCTCTCTGGTTTTCAGGCTCCTTTAATTCCTTTTATGCTTGGCCGTAGATCTTCAGGTCTGATATTTTCAACACATTCCTGCACCGGGTACTGTTATCTCCAAGCCCTGCACTCACGCTTACGACCTTAATATTTTCAGCAGGGCCGCAGTACTTGGTATAATCTTCAACGAGGTCTCTTTCAACATAACTCAGGGGAATTCCTGCGATTACAACGGAAGGGGAAAAGCGCCGCCTTTTTTCCTGATCCCGGTAATAATTCCCTTCTGATTGCGGATTCATGCTCCCTGCAGTAACATAATAAATTGACTTATGGTCGCTGAATGTGATCTTTAACCACAGGCTGAAGTTGTCCAGGTCTTCGCCATTCCAGTTCCATGAAATTTTTCCCGGAGACAGGCTTACATTTTTATTCCACATGCCTTCCCCGGTCAGGAAAGGGGTTTGAGTATCAAGATAAAGTTCGTTGCCTTTGCAGCTAAGAAAGTCTCCTTCAAGGTTGCAGTTATCTTCGAAATTTCCCTCGTATACTATCTTTTCAGCAGACGTTGTTTGAAAATACAATATTGCCAGAACTGCAAAAAGCAGGAATATGAATCCCAGCACGATCTTTTTTCCAGGAAGCATGAAAATAATCAATGCCTGGATGTTAATAAACATTTCGAAATAAATTTATCTTTTACAAATATAGTTATACTTTTTTACACATTATGATTACTTATTAGTACTGATTTTTACATTTATGTTTTCGATAACTAACTCTAAATTTTCGCAGTAATCAGTAAACAATCATTTTTTGAATCATGTTTATTTTATTTTCGATATCAATAGCTTAAATTTCAAATATATGACTCAAAGGCAAAATCCCTATAAGTCAAAATTTTATTTTGTTTGTGGGTTTTTACAATAAATTAAAGTTCTTTCCTGCATCTAAAAAACAAAAGGATTATTTAGTATTATTATTGTCATAATTCTTATGACTAATATTGGTAATAGATATTATATTTTTCAAATATTTTGTGTATCTTTTTTTATATTTATGTTTTTATGTATTATTATCCCATCAGAATGTGCTATTGAACAGCGAGGACAACTCATAAGTATTGCAGGAGGAGATCATCACATTCTCAATGCAGAAAACTGCCCTGGATTTTATTATTCAACCACTTCCGGAACATACTATGAATCATTGGAACTTTCTTTTTCAGAGGATGGCTTTATTGAAACAGGAGATGCCATCTATACCTCAAAAATCAGTTCCGGTTCAACTGCTTTTTTCGGGAAGAAATATAAGGTCCTTGAGGATGGGCTGCTCAGTGAAAGCCTGGTGAGTTACGGAAGCCGGGATCTTCAAAAGGGGAATGATTTTGATCTCGGGAACGGCTGTAAACTGGTGCTTCAGGGTATAAACGGGAACTACGCCCTGCTTGAGTTCCAGAAATATTCTGTCCCCATTACTGCGGAATCCGTAGAAGAGGGCTCTAAATTTAGTTTCAAGACAGAGGTCGACGGCACAGAATATGTGATCCTGGAAGGGACCCTGGAAAAGGTTCTTGACAGCAAGGATCCCGTTGTGCGCCTTAAAAGCGTAAATCATTATTCAGATACACCTCTTAAGCTCGAAAAAGGAGATGAATACGGCAAGTTCGAAGTCACTGCGGTCACGAGTAAATATATTGAGCTGAAAAACAGCGTGCCTATCAGGCTGCAGTTAGGAGATTATACTACCATCCTTGACGACCTACTCGATTTTCAGGTTGCCGATAATGTATACCGGGCATGTTCTTACAACATGACTAAGGATACTATCAAATCGTATAAGATCAGGGGTACATCCCTGGCTGTAAACCGCTCGGATTCCTCTATGGATTCCTGCATCTGGACGGCTGATTCTTTTGGTATGTTTTTTTACGACCCTGAGTACGATCTCAGTACTGAAAGCCTTGAACTTTCCCTTGATGCTGGAAATGATTGGATTCCTGAAGGGGGCCTGGTTTACGAATCCCTGCCTGTTAAAATAGCATATAAAAACCCGGAGATGAGCGATTACGGGGATGAATGGTTTAATGAAGGATATTCCGTGCTTGGCTGGAATGGTGAAAAATGTGCATATCTTGGGAGTGACCGGGGAATTGTAAATATCCTTCTGGATGAAGATAAGAAACTCCTCCATCCGGGTGAAGAATATTACCTGAAAGAAGGGTATACCCTGAAAGTCACCGATTTAAATTCGGATAGTGCCTGTTTGACTGTTTTCAGGAACAACCTCCCGGTGTATTCAAGCATAATCTCTCCCGGCAAATCGGCAGACTTGGGTACCCACACCCTCCTCTACACAAAGGAATTAAATGGGGTTGAAGTGCCCTTCTTTTCGGTATATGTTGACAGCGTCATACAGGGCGAGGAGCTCTCTGCTGTTAATCTGAAGTATCTTTTGCATTTCTCTGACAGCCCTCTGGAATTGAATTATGGTGATGAGATCGGAGAGCTTACTGTTGTTGAGACCTATCCGAAACTCAGGCTCGAAAATAAACATGTGGTCTGGTCCGGTTCGGATATCAATGTCATGGAAGAAACCTGGATTGGCCGGTTTGAAAAGAAGACTTCAGGGAATCTCTATGTGACCTTTTACCCTTACATGAACAGGGTGGAAAATGTGGAATCCATTCTTCCTTCCACCACTCCCGTATCCATACCCGCTATGAGTATTGAAGAATACCTGGTCGGAATTTGAAAACTTCTTGAGGCAAAACCATGAGGAACCACAATATTACTCCATACCCTTTTACCGCTATAGTCGGGCAGGAACAAATGAAAAAAGCCCTGATCTTAAATCTCATCAACCCTAAAGTGGGAGGAGTTTTGATCAGGGGGGAAAAAGGAACTGCCAAATCAACCGCCGTCCGGGCGCTTGCCAACCTCTTGCCTGAAATTGAGGTGGTTGAAGGCTGCAAGTTCAAATGCAACCCAAATAATAGAAGCGAATTGTGTGAGAAATGCCTTGAAAAACTAAAAGCAGGAGCTCTAAAAATTTCCCGGGTAAAAATGAAAGTTGCGGACCTGCCTGTAAGTGCCACCGAAGATCGGGTTGTCGGGACCCTTGATATTGAACATGCCATCAAAACAGGGGAAAAGCGTTTTGAGCCCGGAGTGCTTGCAATGGCTCACAGGGGTATCCTGTATGTGGATGAGATTAACCTTCTCGATGACCACCTTGTAGACGTGCTTCTTGATTCTGCAGCAATGGGGGTAAACACTATTGAAAGAGAGGGGATCTCCTACACCCATCCTGCGAACTTTGTGCTTGTGGGCACCATGAACCCGGAAGAAGGGGAACTGCGGCCTCAATTGCTAGACCGGTTTGGTTTATGTGTGGATATAAAGGGCATCAGTGACGTGTCCCGAAGAGTTGAACTTATAAAATACAGGCTCAGTTATGAGGCAGGCCCTGAAGCTTTTGCAGCAAACTGGAAGGCTGCCGAAACCAAGCTTTGCGGGCAGATCCTCAATGCAAAGCAGTTGCTTCCCGAGGTCAGGATTTCAGATGACATGCTTGAACTGATCAGCCAGATCTGTATTGACATGGGAGTGGACGGGCACAGGGCAGACCTCACCATGATGAAGACCTCAATCACGCTTGCAGCTTTTTATGGAAGAACCAAAGTAACCGAGGAAGATGTCCGGGAGGCTGCGGGGCTTACCCTTTCTCACCGCATGCGCAGAAAGCCTTTTGATAATCAGCCCGAAAAACAGGATAAACTGGACGACAGCATTGAGAAACATAAGGAAAAGCAGAAGGAAAAGCAGAAGGAAAAGCAGAAGGAAAAACAGAAAAATCAGGAAGAAAAACAGAAAAATGAGGGTGGAAATGAGAAAGATAAACCCGAGCAGCAAAAAAAAGAACCGAACGAAGACCCGGATCAACAGCACAAACAGGCTGAAGGTCATCATCCGGAAGAATCCGGAGACCAGAATGCAGAGCATCCGGACGCTTCTTCGGAAACTACTTTTGAAATCGGGGAAAACTATCAGGTAAAACAATTGTCTCCTGAATTTCGTAGAGACCAGCGAAACGGATCCGGTAGGCGCAGCAAAACCCTGACCAGATCTAAAAAAGGCAGGTATATAAAGAGTTTCATTCCTCATAAAAAAACCACGGACCTTGCTTTTGATGCCACCCTGAGGGCAGCCGCTCCTTTCCAGCTTATGCGGGAAAAAAATGGCAATTCCGTAGCAATCCATGAATCCGATTTCAGGGAAAAAATCCGGGAGAAAAAGATCGGTAACCTTGTACTCTTTGTGGTTGATGCAAGCGGTTCCATGGGAGCCCGGCAGCGTATGGTTGCTTCCAAAGGTGCAGTTCTTTCAATGCTTATGGACGCCTACCAGAAACGCGACAAAGTGGGGCTTATCGCTTTCAAAGGGGATAGTGCGGAACTGCTCCTGCCTCCGACCTCCAGTATAGAACTGGCTCAAAAGTATTTGCAGGAAATGCCTACAGGGGGAAAGACGCCTCTTTCACGGGGCCTTGTAAAAGGGTATGAGGTCATAAAAACCGAACTCCAGCGGGACCCCGATACCTGCCCTTTTATGGTTCTTATCTCTGACGGCAGGGCCAATGTCAGTATGAATGGGGAATCCCCTCTTCAGGAAACAAAAACAGTTGCTTCCCGGTTAAGGGAGGAAGGTATACAAGCTGCCGTAATTGACACGGAAAACAGCATGATCAAATTCGGGCTTGCACAGCAGATTTCTACAGCCCTTGGGGCCACATACCTGACTCTTGAAAATTTAAAATCAGATTCTATAGTCGATGCGGTTCGAGCTTCAGCTCCGTTTGATGTTCGGTTGCCTTCAGGCGATTTTTCAGTTTGAGCCCTTTTAGATTGCCTATTTTTCGGATATGGTAAGGTTTTTCAAAACAGGGTTTTATTTCTCAAAAATACAACAAAAGCTATATGTCTATCTAAAGCTGTAAACCTTGCCTATGGATTTTCAGATCTTGGATGCAGATTACGAAATCACCAATGACAGCAGTCCTGTCATTCGCCTCTTTGGCAGGGGGGCGGACGGAAAAAGTGTATGCTGCTTTGTCCCGGATTTTGAGCCTTACTTTTATCTCAAAGCTTCTGGAGACCTGCATGCCGTAGCAAGGCTTATAAAAGATACTTTTGAGCAGGTCAAAAAGGTCGAAATTGTCGAAAAGTTCGAACCTGTAGGGTACCAGAAATCAAAAAAAGAAATGCTCAGGATTACTACCCACCTGCCAAGAGATGTGCCTGAGATGAGGAACGAGATTCTGAAGGTCCGGGATGTTTTTAACTCCAAAGATGACTGGCAGGTTTATGAAAGTGATATTCTTTTCAGAAACCGCTTTTTAATTGACAGGGGCCTTGGGGGCATGGTCTGGGTTTCTACAGAAGAACAGTCAGTAGACTCTACCAGATACCTAAAGACAGGTTCTGCAGGGAGTTCTCGCTGCGAAAACTTTGCATGTGATTCTGTAATCTTTGCATCCGAGCTAAAGAGAGTTGAAAGCCTGAGCATTGCTCCTCTTAAGTACCTCTCTTTTGATATTGAGTGCCTGCCCCTTGACGGGGGGATGCCTTCTCCCGATGTCTCTCCCATAATTATGATCAGCTTTTCTTTCGAGCCCGAATATAAAGGGCATAAGACCCTTATTCTGCTGGCAAAACCTGCTGCCGATATGGACGGCGATGTCATTCCCTGTAGGGATGAAACTGAGATGTTGAATCGTTTTTTCGAGATTATTTGCGAATATGACCCTGACATTGTTGCAGGGTATAACCACCAGGACTTTGATATTCCTTATATCACGGACAGGGTCAAAGCTCTGGCTGCAAAAGGAGAAGTGATCAATTCGGTTGTTGGCAGGGACGGCAGCCAGATAGGTTATAGAAGGTTCGGGCTCATTACTCGAACGGAAATGAAAGGAAGGGTGGTTGTGGATGCCCTTCCTCTTGTAAGGAGAGCTTTCAGCCTGAAACAGTATACCCTGAGAGTCGTCTCAAAAGAACTTCTGAACCGTGAAAAACTTGATGTTGCTCCGCTGGAGATGGAAGAGCACTGGAATGACTCAGGGGATAAATTCCGAAAATTTGTTGATTATTCACGCAGGGACTCCGAGCTTGCCCTGGAGCTTGTCCTCGAGCTGAGGCTCCTTGATAAATACATCGCTCTTGCCCAGGTAAGCGGGAGCCTGCTCCAGGAGATTGTTGACGGGGGTCAAACTTCCATGGTTGAGACTCTTCTTCTCCGAGAATTCGGTCGGAAGGACAGGGTTATTCTTCCAAAGCCAAGGGATGAGCTTTCGGCTAAAAGGTATGATATGAGTTCGGACCTGAAGGGCGGAGAGGTGCTGGAGCCGAAGAAGGGCCTTCTGGAAAACGTGTTGATTCTTGACTACAAGTCTCTCTATCCGACCATCATGATGGCTCACAATCTGTGTTACACAACTGTTGTGACCCGGGACTGGCCTGATGGGGAAACTATTAAGCCTCCTTCGGGGGGAGAATTCGTTCCTCCTGAGGTATACAGGGGTATTGTGCCTTCCATTCTTGAAGACTTGCTTAACCAGAGAGGAGAAACAAAGAAAAGGATGAAACGGGCCCTGGATGAAAACGAGTATCGTGTGCTTGATGCCACCCAGCTTGCCCTGAAAATCCTGCTGAACAGTTTTTACGGTTATTCCGGATATGCCCGGGCAAGGCTTTACAGCCTGCCGCTTGCAAATGCTGTTACCAGTTTTGGAAGAAGTAATATCCTGAATACACGGGACCTTATCAATAATACTATAGGAAAAATCGTCCTCCGAAAACCGGCAGCTTTGCTTCTTGAAGAAGCAGGGGAACTTTCCTCCCAGGACAGAATAGTTGAACTGTCAGTTGCTTACGGGGATACAGACAGTGTTTTTGTGCACTGCAGGTCCGGAGGGGATATCTCCCTTGAAGAGATCAGTCTCGTAGGGAACAGGCTTTCAGAGATTGTTTCGGCTTCTCTGCCTGACCCGATGGAGCTCGAGTTTGAATCTGTTGCAAAACGTGCTCTTCTCATTGCAAAGAAGCGCTATGCACTCTGGCTTTTTGAGCCCAAAAATTCAGGCTGGGAAAACAAAATCAAGGTCAAAGGCATGGAAACCGTGCGCAGAGACTGGTGCGAACTGACTTCAATGACCCTTAACAGGGTTCTTGAGCTTGTGCTTATAGAGGGTGATGTTGATCAGGCTGTAGAATATGTCCGTAACGTGGTCAGTGATGTCAGAAACCTTGACCTGGGGAAAGATGCCAAACTTATTGAAAAGCTTGTCCTGACCCGGACCCTTACCCGAAAAACAGATAGCTATAAAAACAAACAGCCTCATCTGACAGTCGCGGAAAATCTGAAGAGAAGGACCGGGGTTATGCCTTCAATAGGGACAAGGATTCCTTTTGTCATCACTGCAGGAAAAGGCCTCTTTGTAGACCGTGCCGAAGACCCGGACTATGTTCGCGAATTCAATGTGCCTATAGACGTTGATTATTATGTCAAGAAACAGATATTGCCTCCTGTTGAACGTATTCTGGAAGTCTTTGGGGTCAAAATATCATCTCTTGACTTTGACGTAAAGCAGAAGGGTCTCTTTGATTTTGAAGTTAAGATACCTGAAGTTAAGAAACCTGAAGTTAAGAAACCTGAGGTTAAGAAACCTGAAGTAAAAATGCAGGAAAAAGAAAAAGTATCTTCCCAAAAAGAGAACGAAGGGATGGTACAGGAAGAGAAAACCCAGTGCCTGGAGAACGGGCGTGCAGAACAGCGTTCCCTGTTTGATTTCTGACACCTGAATTGCGCTTCGGTACCCGAGTTTCACTTCGGGATCACAGGAAATCGTAGATTTTCTGGGAGTTGCGATGTAATCGTAACAGCACGAGGTCCCTTTCTCTGTGCTCAAGAGGACCACTTAAAAATATTTATGGCCTGCACAACCGTAATTCTCCATGTTTGGTCCTTCTTGTTACGCTCGACGAAGGAGAGCGATCTTACAAAAAACAAAGAAAAGAACTCAGCTATCAAAAGCAACCCCTGAAAAAACACTATTTTTCAATATCTCTTTTTTAATTCCTTCCTTTTTTGAAGATCAACCAGACAGGCTTGTGGAGGTACTTATATTTGCCTGTAATTTGAAAAGAGGTTTGCGGGGGAAAGGAAATTATCTATCTGGCTGACAGGCGGACCCAGGCGCCGTGCGGCTCAGGGGGAGAAGACTGAAAGATTTCTTCCTGGATTCCGAAATAGATCAACTAATTAATCAGGGGTCATCAATTCGTTTGCTCCTCAAAATTAATTTGTATTATTCCCTTCCATTTTTATTTCTCAATCCTTCTATTTATGCTCTCAGTCCTTTTTCCTTTAATATTTTTTGGACATTATATTAAATATTTTATGTGAATTCTATATAGTTTAATAATTTCATTAGTGTTTATTGTTTGTATATACTACAATAGGTTATATGTTGAGAATCTTTATATATTGTTCTCTTTTTATAGTGCATTGTACTGGAAACATCTTAACATCTTAGATAAATATAGATAATTTATTTATCTATTTATATATTATTATTTATATAAAGGAGTATGTGTGACATGGTAAATAAATTAAAAACTTATGCAATCCTGACAATAATGGTGATCGGGCTTGTGTTTATAGGAATTGGATGTACTGAAACTGAAAATAGTGAAGACTCTTCTTCGGTTCAGGAAACCTCTTCTGAGGGAACCCCTGCAGCCGAAGCCCCTGTAACCGAAGCACAGGGTATTTTTCTGAAAGGTTCAGACACAGTTCTCCCCCTCGCACAGGCTGAAGCTGAAGAATTTATGATTGCATATCCTGATAAGAGTGTGACAGTTACCGGGGGCGGATCCGGGGTTGGGATTGCTGCGCTCATTGATGGTGAGGTTGACATTGCTACTGTATCCAGAGAAATGAAAGCTGATGAAATCGAAGCTGCTAAAGCAAATGGCATCAATCCGGTGGAGCACACTATTGCCATTGACGGCATTTCAGTGATTGTAAACCCCGAGAATCCTGTTTCTGAACTTACCTTTGACCAGTTGCGTGGCATCTATAACGGGAGCATCAGCAACTGGAAGGATGTTGGTGGAGATGACAGGCCTATTGCCGTAATCTCCAGAGACAGCAGTTCCGGAACTTATGAATACTTCAAGGAAGACGTGTTGTTCGGGGATGAATACCGGGTTGATGCTCTTACCCAGCCTGCCACCGGTGGAATTGTGAGTGAGGTCACTCAGAACCCAGGTGCAATCGGATACATAGGTGTAGCATACCTCGATGAAAGTGTACAGGCCCTGAGCCTTGATGGTGGAAACGGCTCTGAATCCCCAAGTCCTGACAACATCATAAGTGGTGCATACCCACTTTCAAGACCTCTCTACTTTTACACCAACGGGGAGCCTTCAGGCCTCACAAAGGAATTCATAGACTATGTTATGAGTGCAGATGGGCAGAGCATAGTAAGTGAAGTCGGGTACTTCCCGATAAATTCGTAAGATCGGAAAACAATTTCAAGGGAATAAAATGTTTGATCGAAATTATAAGGAAAAATCGATCGAATCGGTGCTTTTTTCAGTAAGCGCCCTTACGGTCGTCATCCTTTTCCTTATATGCATCTTTTTATTCAGGGACGGTTTACTTCTTTTTAAAGCCACGTCTCTTCTGGATTTCCTTACAGGGAAGTTCTGGTATCCGACATCCGTAAACAGGCAGTTCGGGTTATTGCCTCTGCTTTTTGGTTCCCTTCTTGTTACCGCTGGAGCAATTCTTTTTGCTGTGCCTCTGGGGATTGCTTCTGCTATCTATATTTCCGAAATTGCCCACCCAAAGGTTGCGGATTTCCTTAAGCCCTTTGTCGAGATCCTGGCAGGTATTCCTTCGGTTGTATTCGGGTTCTTCGGGCTTGTTGTACTGGTCCCGTTTGTGCGGAGTGCCTTCAACCTGCCTACGGGACAATCTGCTTTCACAGGCTCCATTATGCTCGGGATCATGGCGCTTCCCACGATAATTACTATTTCGGAGGATGCCATAAGTTCTGTTCCAAGCACTCTGAAACAGGGTTCTCTTGCTCTTGGGGCTACAAGATGGCAGACTATATACAGGGTTATAGTCCCTGCAGCCCTTTCCGGAATTTCAGCAGCCGTAATGCTCGGCATGGGAAGGGCTATAGGAGAAACAATGACTGTCATGATGGTGACCGGAAATACTGCAATAATTCCTTCTTTTCCCGGAGGTATTCTGGGTCCCGTGAGGACAATGACTGCCACAATCGCACTTGAGATGGGTGAGGTCCCTCAGGGAAGTGCCCACTTCCATGCCCTGTTTGCAGTAGGGTCTGTGCTTTTCATCATAACGCTCCTGATTAACCTGATTGCAGATTCAATTAAAAAGCGATACAGGTTCAAGGTGGATTGAGCATGGGGTTGAATGCAAAAATAAATGACGATTAGAAGGTGAGGATGATTCACAGTGGATTGAGTTTCAGATTGAGTGCAAAAACAAGTGAAAAAATTGCCTTTGCAATGCTCAGCCTTGCCGCTCTGACAGTTGCAAGCTTTGTGCTGATAATTCTTGCATATATAGTTTTTAATGGATACAGTGCAATTAGCATTGAGTTCCTTACTGAAATGCCCAGACGGATGATGACTCAGGGGGGGATCTATCCGGCAATTGTGGGTACCTTAGCCCTTATAGTAGGGTCAATGGCGGTGGCTCTTCCCATGGGGATTATGGCTGCCATCTACCTCAACGAGTATGCAGGAGAAACCAGGACTACCTGGATTATAGAAATGGCAGTTAATAATCTTGCAGGAACTCCATCTGTGGTTTTTGGGCTTTTCGGGCTTGCAATGTTTGTTAAGTACTTTGGTTTTGGTCCTTCTATATTTTCAGCTTCCCTCACCCTTTCTCTCCTGATCCTTCCGGTGATTATCCGTTCCAGCCAGGAAGCTCTGATCACAGTTCCGAATGAATATAGGGAATCATCTCTTGCGCTTGGGATCAGCAAGTGGCAGACCATAAGGCATGTGGTGCTGCCGGCAGCCATCCCGGGAATTGTTACAGGTTCCATCTTGAGTATCGGAAGAGTTGCAGGGGAAACTGCTCCTATTCTTCTTACAGGTGCAGCTTACTACCTGCCAAGGCTGCCTGACTCGATCTATTCCCAGTTCATGGCTCTCCCCTACCACCTCTTCGTGCTGGCCACCGCCGGGACAAACATTGCCAAAACCAGGCCCCTTCAGTATGGTACGGCTATGGTCCTGTTGGCGATCGTGCTGGGCTTGAACCTCATAGCAGTTCTAATCCGCAGGCATTACAGGCAAAAATTGAAAATTTGATTTGAGTTTTATTAATAACGTATCAGTGTTTATTAGGATTTACGTACTTGGAGAATAAAATCAGGTGCATACGGACTCTTCAACGTTTGTCTGATTTATACCGTTAAGTTTTTTCCGTTTATGGTTTTCAGTTCAACTGTGTAAGTCCTATTTATATAATCATCGAGGTCCATAAATGACTGAAGCTGTTCAAAACGTAGCTCGATCCCAGATTGAAGTCGAAAATCTTAATCTGTGGTACGGGGATAAGCAGGCACTAAAGAACATTTCCATGCATATCCCCAAAAACAGCGTAACCGCTCTTATAGGTCCTTCTGGCTGCGGAAAGTCTACTTTCATCCGGTGTTTAAACAGGATGAACGATCTTATCAAAAACTGCAGGATCGAAGGTAAAATTTCAATTGAAGGTAAGGATATCTATGGAACAGGCGTGGATGTTGTTGACCTCCGGAAACATGTGGGAATGGTTTTCCAGAAGCCCAACCCTTTCCCGATGTCCATTTATGACAACATCGCATATGGGCCGCGTATCCATGGTGTAACTAAGAAATATCTGGGTGGAGTTGTCGAGGGTGCCCTTCGTTCGGCTGCCATCTGGGATGAAACCTCAGACCGGCTCAAGTCACCTGCCCTTTCCCTGAGCGGGGGGCAGCAGCAAAGGCTTTGTATTGCCAGGACTCTGGCAGTAAAGCCCGAAATCATTCTTTTCGATGAGCCTTGCAGTGCTCTTGATCCCATTTCAACGTCAAGGATCGAAGAACTGATTATGAACCTTAAAATAGATTATACCATAGTAATTGTAACTCATAATATGCAACAGGCAGCAAGGATTTCAGACCATACAGGTTTTTTCCTTATGGGGGAACTGATTGAGTTCGGCCAGACAAGGCAGATTTTTCAAAATCCAAAGGAACAGAGCACTGAGGATTATATTACAGGCAGGTTTGGGTGATTTAAATGGTTCGAGAACGATATCTTATGCAACTGGATCTGCTCAGGGAGTCCGTACTTTCTCTCGGAGAAATGTCTGAAATGATTTTTCACGACTCTATGGGAGCGGTTATAGACCTCAATGTTGAGCTTGCCAAAAAGACTCTTGCCCTTGAGCCAGAAGCAGATAAACTTGAGGAAGGTATTGAGGTTTCCATTTTTGACCTGCTGGCGCTTCAGCAGCCCATGGCAAGTGACCTCAGGCTTGTTGTGTCGGCTCTTAAGATTGCGGCAGACCTTAGAAGGGTTGTGGGTCTTTCAATCAATATTGCCAAAATCCCTGGACGAATCGAAGGTGAGCATATCAAACCGCTCATAGATACCAAAAGAATGGCTGACATCACCGCAGATATGATTGCAAATTCCCTCCAGGCTTTCGAGACACGGGACCCTGAACTTGCACGAACGACAGCCGCTCGGGATGAAGAGGTCGATAAGATCTTTTATGCAGTCTGGGTTGAACTTCTGGAGATGATGGCAAAAGACACAAGTATTATTTCCAAAGCCACACATTTGCTCTTCCTGGTTCGCTATCTGGAAAGGATTGCAGATCACTGCTGTAATATATGTGAAAGTGTTATTTATCTAACGACGGCTGAACGTGTTAAGTTAAACTGAACAGGTTTTCTGGCCAGTTTTCTTCATTTTTTCTTTTTTTACTCCTCTTTTCTCTTATTTTTCAATCTTCAGTTATGTACATGTTTTAAGTATGTTTATAAGCATATAGACGCCCATGCCTGATATTCATATCAAAAATACGAGAATTTATTATCATAATTCTCTTCAGCCTGCCGAAATCATTATTGAGAATGGCAAAATTACAAAAATCGGAAAGGACTTCAGAGTCTCGAGTTCGGATATGGTGATAGATGCAGGTGGCTCCCTTACCTTGCCTGCCGGAATTGACGTGCATGTTCATTTCAGGGAACCGGGTATGACCCTTAAGGAAAACTGGTACACAGGGTCATGTTCTGCAGCTGCTGGGGGCATTGCCACTGTTATTGACCAGCCAAATACCATTCCTCCTACAACAGATCGGCGCTCTTTTGAACAGAAGCTCAAATTTGCCCGAAATAAGTCTATTGTTGATTTCGGGATTAACGGTGGGGTTACAGGAAATGTAGAGAAGCTCAAAGAACTCTGGAGGTTGGGAGTCACGGCTTTTGGGGAGATTTTCATGGCTGAGTCTACAGGCGGGTTAAATATCAATGAGGAGACCTTTGAAGAAGCCCTTGCTGAGATCAAACGTCTTGGAGCCCTCGCTACAATTCATGCCGAGGACGAAAAGATGCGCTTTGAACTGGAGCAGTTGTTGAAAGATGATGTTTCTTATGATTACCATTCAAAAGTACGCCCAAATGCATGTGAGGCATCGGCTGTCCAGAGTGCTCTTGAACTCATTTCCAAACTTCAGGTTAGGGCACATTTCTGCCATCTGAGTACGCTTGAAGCTGTGGGAATGATCCGAAAAGAAAAATATCTTGCAAAAAGAGAAGATAAAAAACCCCTTTTTACATGTGAGGTTACTCCTCATCACCTGTTTCTCTCTACTAAGGACTGGGAGCGTCTCAGGGCTTTTGGCAAAATGAACCCTCCTCTGCGGGGGAGCCACAGCATCAAAGCGCTTGTAAACGGGCTGAATGACGGGACTATTGATATGGTGGCTTCAGATCACGCTCCACACCTTGAGTCTGAAAAGGATCTCGATATAAAGGTTGCTCCTTCCGGAGTGCCGGGGGTTGAAACCCTTATGCCTCTCATGCTTGCTGCGGTCAAAAAAAATATTCTGCCCCTTTCGCAGATGATAATGGTTACAAGCTGGAACCCGGCAAAGGCTTTCGGGTTGGACCTCCAGGGCAAAGGCAGGCTTGAGGTGGGTTTTGATGCGGACTTTATGATTGTAGATCCGCGCAACCTTCAACCCATAAGAGCTGAAATGCTGCACAGTAAAGCTGGCTGGACGCCCTTTGAAGGAATGGATGCGGTCTTTCCGGAATATACACTCTCCAGGGGCGAGGTAATCTGGATGGAAGAGTCCATTAATGCAAAGCCGGGAAGGGGTAATTTCCTTGAAGGCAGTGGTAAAAGATTCAAAGAAGATGAATATGAAATTTCTGAAGAGGCCGGACCTGATTAAGGTTCCGGAACTCTCCTTTTTTAAACACTTTTTCAGTAAAAGTCGATTGAGTCCAGCTGTGAGTGCAACAGTTCCTGATGCTTCTTCTCAAGGAATTTGTAGACTGCGCCGTGAGTGGCTCCGTCAAGCAGCATTTTTATGGCTGTCCTTATTATGGTGTTCTGTTCCGGGTATCCGAGTATGGATACGGTTTTTCCGTATACGGATATCTTGACATTTATCAGGCTTTCTGCAAGCTCTCTGGTTCGCCCACCTCTTCCTATAATCCTGCCTTTTACGCGCTGGAGCTCTTTTGGAGTGGTGGCAACGTCGGAGAGGTCAATGACCTCAAGCATCAGCATGTCGTCTTCAAGGATTCCAAGAGCTTTTTCGGGACTAAAACCTCTTCCTATGGCTTTGAGGGTCTCAAGAATCCTGAATTCTTTTAATGGATCCTCTTCGCAGGTAATATCGATTTTTCCGCTTTCGCTGTCTATGTCCAGTTGACAAGCGGTTTTTTCCTCAATAAATTTCTTTGTTTCTCCTTTCGGACCAATAATTGCTCCGATTCGCTCTTTGGGAATTTTGAGATACTGGGTCATGTTGTTTCCGCCTGTATTTTTGAAAGTAGTTCTTCAGGTTTGTCCGTGATTCCATAGCGGCCGAAGAACCTGAGTATATTTTGCACGTCTCTGTAGAGAAACTCTCTGGCATTGGGGTGTTCCAGAGTCACAGACTGCCCCATGTCTATGAAAATCGGGGTCGTGTCTGCCGGATCAATGAGGATATTGTATTCACTCAGGTCGGCATGTACAAGGTTTGCTTCTTTGTAGAGGAGGTGCATATATTCGACGATTTTGTCATAAACAAGCTTTGCTTCATCGTTTTCCAGGTGCGTGTTCTTCAATAGGGGATAGGGTTTTTTTTCTTCTCCCATGAATTCCATGATAAGAATATTTTTCTCAGCAACCAATGGCTCAGGAACTCGTACTCCTGCGCTTTTTGTACGCTTCAAGTTCTGGAATTCCTTGCGTGTCCATGCAAAAATTATGTCTCGCTTGTTATTTCTAATGTTTGTGAAGCGAGGGTCTTTCATAATATAGGCATCCATTGCCTTGAAAGTGCTGCTGGCCATTCTGTATATCTTTATTGCCAGTTCTCTTCCCTCGCCTTCTGCATAGAAGACATTAGCTTCCTTTCCAGTACTGATGGAGCCTCCCAGCGCCTTTATTATTCCCTTATTGGAAAGGGTATAAAGGACTTTTAGGGTGGGCACATCGAATACATTTTCTTCCACCTTCAGCCTTTCGGAGTCTTTTTCCCTGGCACGTGCTTTATCTTTGGCGCTGTCAATGCGCCTTATTTTCTCGTCCTGGTCCATTCCTATGTTTATCCTTTAAGGTACCCTTTTCTCTCAAGCCAGTCTACCTGTGGCCTTGTGTATTTCCATATCACGTCTGCCTTTTCGTTCTGAAAATCCCATGGCACAACAATGACAACATCTCCCTCTTTAATCCAGGTCTTCTTCTTTATTGAGCCCGGAATTCTTCCCATACGGACTACTCCGTCCATGCAGCGGAGTCTAAGACGGTTTGCACCAAGAAGACTTTCAACGGTTGCCAGAATCTCGTTATTTTCCCTTCGTGGAGTGCGTACTCTTGTAAATGTCTCTTCCGTGCTGGGATTGGCTTTTGATGTAGGTTTCTTTAAGTCTGCCAGTGTGATACCTCGTTATATGTAGTTTGCAATTATTCTTGTATTTTTTATTTTTATAACCTTAAATATTATATCTCTTTTTTCGAGCTTTAAGGTTATTCATCATGCAGCTTTCAACTTCCTGTTGTTATTTTAATGCTACGCTTTTTTGCTTTCTTTTAGTCTTTTCTTCTTATTATTTTCTTCTAAGTACTCCGGAAGGCGACAGGTATATATATTGGATGTGTGTTTGTATGTCTCACACGTAAAACAAGCGTGCGTCGCTCTTGAATTATTAATTCCAGGGTGGAATTCAGGAACTGAATAAACAAAATTCCATTTATATGTTATGTTTGTTTTTCTTTAAAATGTGCCTGGATGAAAAGCTTTATATATTAATACTAATGTATATGTGTTTCCTGTACCAGCATGAATATTGTTGTGCTGGTTGGTTCTCTCATAGTACAATGGTTTGATATTTCTTCTTCTTAGAAGGGGAATGGATACTCTTATATACTATGAGCGTGTAAGCAAATATCCTTTTCTAGTGTGTTTCTTAACACATGCTAGAGGGTTTTTCTCATAGCAATTTTGAGAAAGTTCTTCCTGTCAAAGGGGAGATTCGATATCTTTAAATACTATGGGTGCGTAACTATAATTTCCTGCATCATAAATGCAGCAATTACTACTCATTATCAATTTAATGGAGACAGGAGTTATTTTCTGTCTGACGAGGATTTGTCGGTTCGGTTAATTCTGGGTGATAGATGTTTTTTCAAATATCTATCGCGAAATGAACTAACTGAATTAGATAGTTGTTAGTGCAAGTTTCTGCGACCAAGACCTTTAATTTCAAGTGTGCTATAACAATTCTGGTTGATCCTGCCAGAGGTTACTGCTATCGGTGTTCGTCTAAGCCATGCGAGTCATATGTTCTTCGTGAACATGGCGTACTGCTCAGTAACACGTGGATAACCTGCCCTTGGGTCCGGCATAACCCCGGGAAACTGGGGATAATTCCGGATACCGCATATCTGCTGGAATGCTTTATGCGTCAAATGGATTCGTCTGCCCAAGGATGGATCTGCGGCCTATCAGGTAGTAGTGGGTGTAATGTACCTACTAGCCAACGACGGGTACGGGTTGTGAGAGCAAGAGCCCGGAGATGGATTCTGAGACATGAATCCAGGCCCTACGGGGCGCAGCAGGCGCGAAAACTTTACAATGCGGGAAACCGTGATAAGGGGACACCGAGTGCCAGCATCATATGCTGGCTGTCCAGGTGTTTAAACTACACCTGTTAGCAAGGGCCGGGCAAGACCGGTGCCAGCCGCCGCGGTAACACCGGCGGCCCGAGTGGTGATCGTGATTATTGGGTCTAAAGGGTCCGTAGCCGGTTTGGTCAGTCCTCCGGGAAATCTGATAGCTTAACTATTAGGCTTTCGGGGGATACTGCCAGGCTTGGAACCGGGAGAGGTAAGAGGTACTACAGGGGTAGGAGTGAAATCTTGTAATCCCTGTGGGACCACCTGTGGCGAAGGCGTCTTACCAGAACGGGTTCGACGGTGAGGGACGAAAGCTGGGGGCACGAACCGGATTAGATACCCGGGTAGTCCCAGCCGTAAACGATGCTCGCTAGGTGTCAGGCATGGCGCGACCGTGTCTGGTGCCGCAGGGAAGCCGTGAAGCGAGCCACCTGGGAAGTACGGCCGCAAGGCTGAAACTTAAAGGAATTGGCGGGGGAGCACAACAACGGGTGGAGCCTGCGGTTTAATTGGACTCAACGCCGGACAACTCACCGGGGGCGACAGCAATATGTAGGCCAAGCTGAAGACTTTGCCTGAATCGCTGAGAGGAGGTGCATGGCCGTCGCCAGTTCGTACTGTGAAGCATCCTGTTAAGTCAGGCAACGAGCGAGACCCGTGCCCACTGTTACCAGCATGTCCTCCGGGACGATGGGTACTCTGTGGGGACCGCCGGTGTTAAATCGGAGGAAGGTGCGGGCCACGGTAGGTCAGTATGCCCCGAATCTCCCGGGCTACACGCGGGCTACAATGGATGGGACAATGGGTCCCTCCCCCGAAAGGGGCTGGTAATCTCACAAACCCATCCGTAGTTCGGATCGAGGGCTGTAACTCGCCCTCGTGAAGCTGGAATCCGTAGTAATCGCGTTTCAATATAGCGCGGTGAATACGTCCCTGCTCCTTGCACACACCGCCCGTCAAACCACCCGAGTGAGGTATGGGTGAGGGCACGGACTCTGTGCCGTGTTCGAACCTGAATTTTGCAAGGGGGGTTAAGTCGTAACAAGGTAGCCGTAGGGGAATCTGCGGCTGGATCACCTCCTAAGCTAAAAACACTATCACCCAGATGCCGATAAACCGTACAAATCCTCACCCCATTAATAAATTCGAATTATAACTCATCAAATGCACCCGATAAGTAGTTTATCGGGGAAGGATGGATAGCCTGCGCGGAACCGCGGGCATATGAAGTCGTGTATAGGTGCTGTATATTGAACGCTAACTGGACCTGGTTAGGTGTAACAGGAGTTATGCTATCAGGTGGATGGCTCGGCTCAAGAGCTGATGAAGGACGTGCCAAGCTGCGATAAGCCCGGGATAGGTGCATGGATCCAATGAACCCGGGATCTCCGAATGGGACCTCTCCATAGTGATCAGTAATGATCGGGAACGCTCCGAATTGAAACATCTCAGTAGGAGCTGGAAAAGAAATCAATTGAGATGCCGCTAGTAACGGCGAGTGAAACCGGCACAGTTCAAACCGAATCCCTTCGGGGAAATGTGGTGTTGTAGGGCTGTTCAAACGTCTTGCGGCAAAACCGAACTTGCCTGGAACGGCAGACCATAGAGTGTGACAGTCACTTAGGTGTAAGCTAACAGACCGGAACATGTCCCTGAGTACCGTGCGTTGGATATCGTGCGGGAATCTGGGGGTCACCAATCTCCAAAACTAAATACTCCTTGAGACCGATAGCGAAATAGTAGGGTGACCGAACGCTGAAAAGTACCCCGAGAAGGGAGGTGCAAAGTGCCTGAAACCTGATAGTGATGGAACGATACGGCATGAAAGGATCTTTGACATGAAGAAATCATCCGCGAGGATGTAGTACGAATGTCACTGCCAGTGTTGTATCTTACGTTTTGAAGAACGGGCCAGGGAGTGTATCTTGGTGGCGATGGCTAACCTTTTATCTGGGCAGCCGAAGCGAAAGCAACATGTGCGCAGCCTTCGGGCGAGGCACGACGTATACAAGTGCGTGGAGTCACCGGGGTACGACCCGAAGCCGGGTGATCTAGGCGTGGGCAGGTTGAAGCGTGGCGAAAGCTACGTGGAGGACCGCAAGCGGTATTGATCTGCAAATCATTCGTGTGACCTGCGTCTCGTAGTGAAATGCTAATCTAACCCGGCATCCGCTGGTTCCTTCCGAAACATGTCGCAGCATGACCTGACTTGAGATCGTCGGTGGAGTAGAGCACTGATTGGCGGTTCCGGGGGAGAAATCCCTCGCCCGCCTGTCAAACTCCAAACCCACCGTCATCTGAGACAGTCGGAGTCCGGACTACTGGGGTAAGCTTGTAGTCCGTAAGGGAGACAACCCAGCCCGTGGTTAAGGTCCCCAAGTGTCGACTAAGTGTTAACGCTAAAGGGCGTCCCAAGCCCAAGACAGCTGGAAGGTTAGCTTAGAAGCAGCTACCCTTCAAAGAGTGCGTAACAGCTCACCAGTCGAGGTTTGGGGCCCCGAAAATTGACGGGGCTCAAGTCGACCACCGATACCACGGAGTACCGCAAGGTAATCTCGTAGGAAGGCGTTGTGTTCGGGCTGAAGCAGGGCTGTAAAGTCCTGTGGACCGTTCACAAACGAAAATCCTGGTAATAGTAGCAGCAAAGCAGGGTGAGAATCCCTGCCGCCGAAGGGGCCAGGTTTCCTCGGCAATGATCGTCAGCCGAGGGTTAGTCGGTCCTAAGACGTACCGTAATTCGAGTACGCCAAAAGGGAAACAGGTTAATATTCCTGTACCATTTAGCACTTAGTTCTGACGTTTCCGGGCAGGCCGAGCGGCGTCGTCGCGCCGTCTAAGCAGCGAATCCCGTGGAGAGCCGTAATGGCGAGAATCGGGCGAATCTGTAATGGCTTAAGTCGGCTGCACCCAGGAACCCGTGAAAAGGACAGCTAAATGTCCGTACCGAGAACTGACACAGGTGCCCCTAGCTGAAAAGGCTAAGGCGTGTCGGAGTAATTCAGTTAAGGGAATTCGGCAAATTAGCTCCGTAACTTCGGGAGAAGGAGTGCCTGCTGTGAAGACAGCAGGTCGCAGTGACCAGGGGGCTCTAACTGTCTAATACCAACATAGGAGATTGCAAACCCGTAAGGGCTAGTACAATCTCTGAATCCTGCTCAGTGCAGGTACCTGAAACCCCGGTTCAACGGGAAGAAGGGCCTGTAAACAGCGGGGGTAACTATGACCCTCTTAAGGTAGCGTAGTACCTTGTCGCTTAATTGGCGACTTGCATGAATGGATCAATGAGAGCCCTACTGTCCCTAACTGGAGTCCGGTGAAGCTTACATTCTAGTGCACAGTCTAGAGACCTCTAGGGGGAAGTGAAGACCCCGTGGAGCTTTACTGCAGCCTGTCGTTGGGTTGTGGTTCTGGATGTACAGAGTAGGTAGGAGGCGTCGAAGCGGGTGCGCCAGCATCTGTGGAGCCACAATTGGGACACTACCCTTCTGGAACTACGACCCTAACTCTGCGAAGAGGACCCCGATAGGTGGGCAGTTTGCCTGGGGCGGGACGCCCTTGAAAAGATATCAAGGGCGCGCAATGGTTGACTCAAGCGGGTCGGAAACTCGCTGAAGAGTGCAAGAGTATAAGTCAGCCTGACGTTATTCAGCAAAGCAGTGGATGACGAGACGAAAGTCGGTTCTAGCGAACTTTTGAGCCTCCTTGGTGGGGGCCAAAAATGACAGAAAAGTTACCCCGGGGATAATTGAGTCGTTGCCGGCAAGAGTACATATCGACCCGGCAGCTTGCTACCTCGATGTCGGTTCTTTCCATCCTGGCCGTGCAGCATCGGCCAAGGGTGAGGTTGTTCGCCTATTAAAGGAGATCGTGAGCTGGGTTTAGACCGTCGTGAGACAGGTCGGTTACTATCTACTAGAGGTGCCAGAGGTCTGCGGGTAAGCTGCTTTTAGTACGAGAGGAACCAAGCAGCGGCGCCACTGGTGTACCGGTTGTCTGACAAGGCATTGCCGGGCAGCTACGCGCTAAGGAATAAGAGCTGAATGCATCTAAGCTCGAAATCTGACCTAAAAAGAGACCTCTCTAAGGATTCCGGTAGAAGACCGGTTTGATAGAAACGGGATGTAAGCACCAAGGCAACGAGGTGTTCAGTCCGCGTTCACTAACTATCCGTTCCTTTCACCTAATTCAGGTCCAGGCGAAATTCAGTATGCAGCACATCTATACATGACTTTTTCCATATCCCATTTATAGGTAGAGTTTGGCGGCCATAGCGGCAGGGCAACTCCTGTACCCATCCCGAACACAGAAGATAAGCCTGTCCACGTTCCTTACTGTACTGAAGTGTGCGAGCCTTCGGGAACTCTGGATCGCTGCCAAACTCACCCTATACTACTTTAACTCTATTCTGAAATTGTTTTTTTGAAATGTTTTTTTGAATTGATTTTTTGATATTGATTTTTTAAATTGATTTTTTGATATTGATTTTTTAAATTGATTTTTTGATATTGATTTTTTGAAATGTTTTTTTGAATTCTTCTTTCTCTTGTTACGTTGTCTGCTACCAAAGTATGAAATTAAAGAAATATCATTTGGTGTTGTAATCTCAGCAGTAATAATCAGGTCAAATCAAATTGATTTGGGATTATTTCTTTAAAAATCTACATATAGCTCGCCTGAGTTACTAGCTACATATTTGTATAGGTTTCCTGAAATAAAAATTACATAATGTGATCCTACTGTACAGTAGTAACCAGTATCTTCTGCGACTTCGCTATCTTCTGCCTCTATTGAATAGCACCATGTATCTTCTTCAACAGCCGCATGTATATATTCATCCTCTGCTGGATAATATAGATAAGAAAGTACCTTCATATAGGGCATTATTGTGAGTGGAGTTGGATAAAACATAAATGTCCTAAGGAAAATTCAACTTCAGGTGCTGAGTTTGCATAAAGGTTTGATTGAGCATATGCTATATGAGAAGGTATTTCAATTTTAAATTGTGGGAATAACTTAGCAGTAGGTAATGTTGGGGTAGGCCACCTCATTTTAGTTTTATAATCTTATTCTACTATATCTTTTGGTGTCTTTGCTTGCACATCGGGGAAAACTTCTTCCATTAATTCTCTAATTGACTTATCTTTTCCATAGATTTCATTGAGTTTTTTGAGCTGACTTTCATTAGCAGTAGCTGATATGCGTTCACTTTTTTCTTTAAGTGGAACAATTCTTACCGACATGGTTGCTGGAAGAACTTTATTTTTAGATACTACTTTTACATTTGAAGTTTGAATAGATTCGATATCCATACCAAGACTATTCAATTCATCAATAATTTGATAAAGCTGATCTGTACATATTAGGACATCTTCATATGATGAGTTATTATCTGTAACTATCATATTATAATCTTCAACGTTTTTTTGTAGGCGAAAATCTAATTCTTTTTTTTTCTGTGTCATTTCCATTTGCCGATACAACTGGGGCTAGTAGGATGGCTATTGTTAGAATTGATGTAAACAGCATTTTATTTCTTTTCATGAAATCCCTCAAAATGGTAAAGATATAGGGTATTCTCTTCCGTTTTCAATTTAATAAATTATGTAAGACCTGAAAGAACACTTTTTCTTTATTCTTTAAATTATTCCAGAGTTGTATTTCAGTTTCTGTTCCTCTGCTGCCAAAAGAACAGTTGATGAATTTTTTTCCCAACTCTATCAATAGCAATCCAGATCCAGCAATATTTTTTTTGTTACCGATGTAAGTGTGCATCTCATCCAGTTCAACAATAGTGATCTCATTTTCGCTTTTTAGATCCTTTAAGTCCTAACCAAATTTCGTTATCCATTTTTGGACAGAAACATGACTTGCCCCCAAAACTCTTCCTATTGAGCGAAACCCTAATCCTTCAAGATAGAGTTGTAAAGCCTGTCTCTTAACAGAAGCAGAGCTAGCAGTTGATTTCATCTCTACAGAATAGTTATATCCACAATCATGGCATTTGTAGCATTGACGTCCACCAATTATATCGTTCCTCTTGAATATAATTTCAAAAACAGGTTAGAATAAAGTGTTGAAATCAAAGTGTTGAAACTAATTTTATTATATATGGTAAAAATGAGATTATTCTAAAATCGAAGTTTATAATATTAGAAGTTCATAAAGTGAGATCTTTATAAAATGAGGAAAAGGGATCAGGCAGAAGAAAGTGCCACAATGGCTTCTGCCAGATCTCCGTTTGAGTTCTTCAGGGCTTTCCTGGCTTCTTCTTCGGAGACGCCGGTCTGCTCCATTACGAGTTTGATGTCTTCGGCAGGGATTTCCAGAGATTTTGGGACTTCCTTTGCATCACCTACAATCTGATATGTTTCCGAACCCTGGACTGTCATTATAGTGACATTTGCGTTCTCAATAATTATGTTAGAGTCCGCAGTCTTTATAATTACCTCTTCAATGTCCTTAAGCTCCTTAACATTAATCCCCATCTGCTTCATCATCTGTTTCATTTTAGCCGGGTTCGCCCCCCGGCCTCCCATTCCTGGAATCATAGATCCCCTTCTCCTTTGTTTTCATTTTTTGTTTGCTTCTTCAGGTTCGGGTATTTTTTCATGCCCTTGCAAGGTTTTGCTTTTATTATCAGTCGAATACCCCGCTAGCTTGTTGCGGGGATGGAAAACTTCCCCGATAACCGTTAGTGATAATATGTAATTTATCAATTCCACTTTCCGGTTGTTAACTTCTACTCAAACTAAAGTTTTTAGGGTTATTTTTTTCTTTAACGAAATTTGGAGCGGTGGCGCGAAAATACCCCGTTGCTTGTGGTGGAGTGCGCCAGCGCAACTTTTATTTAATGGCAGCCACCACAGCTACCGCATCCGCTGCCGGCACCGAGGTTGCGGATAACGAAACCTTTTCCGTTTTCATCTTCAACGAAATCAATGTTGCCTTCAGTGAAGCTTTTCTCAATGTCTTTTGCCATTACCAGCTTAATTCCGTTGCTTTCCATTGTCACATCGTCCTCCTTTACTTCTTCGTCGAGGGCGAGTCCGTACTGGACCCCACTGCAGGCTACTCCAGCAACAAAGATCCTGAGTGCAAGGTCAGATTTCCCTTCCTGTTCCAGCAGTGCTTTTAGCTCTGCAGCAGCTTTCTCTGTTATTTCAATCATTTATATATACCTCTTTTTATTTTTGATAAGTTTAATACACTGAAGACCTTAATCTCCTATAAAAAGCCATCTGTTACAACTTATAGATAACTCCTTAGCGTTATATAATCTTGCATCTAATACATATAACGCTTATGCGAGATGACATCTCTTTTTTCCTGAAAAAGTTTTATCAAAGAAGTCTTCGAAGGGCAAATTGTGGATTCTTTTCCAGAAATCCGCTTTTCTTCCAATATGTAAATATATTTTCTATCTTATATATTTTTCTTCTAATATTTTTAAAAATTTCTCTTAAAGGAATTCGGCATCTTCATCTATAGGTTCTTCAAGCACGCTGGCATTATAAGCATTGATCTCAAGAGAATTCCTTTTACCCTTCACTTCCCACACAGGAATATATACAAGATCCATGTCAAGTTCTATTTCATTGGCTTTTGGGCTGATGCTCTTCTGTTCGTAGATAATTGCCTGCCCTTCCATATTGTTAAAGCGAATCTCGCGTGTATTTTCCTGTATAATTAATTCAAGAAGGACCTTCTCTGCTTGTTTTTTATCTACATTCGGCCTCTTCACCTCATATTGCACTGCCGGAATCCTGGTAGGCGTACCAAGACCTTCTATATCCATATTTTCTTTTGACTTGTTCAGAGCATTAAGATAGCCTTCCCCTTCTCCTGTAATGCTCATAACTTTTGACCTGAATCGTTTTTCTGCCTCAACATTGTAGGAATACTTCCAGAAAGGTACGAATTTCAAAATCGCATCTTTAGGGCTGCTGATATAGGGTTTTGAAATGATAATTGCCTGATCTTTAGATATCTTGGGTTCTACAGATTGTATGTTCAGCATATCATATGGTTCAATTCTGGAAACTTCGCTATTCTCCAGTCTTTTTAGAGGTTTTCTCCCCTCAACCGGCTTTGGCAGGGTTCTGGATTCAAAAGAGATTTTTTCTTTTTCTCTCGACATGTCTTGAAGTGGTACAAGTCTCCCATCAGAGTAAAGCTCCTGTCTGAAGCCATCGTCTTCTCTGTTTTCTTTAGTGGGTTCAGGGGCCGTTTCTACCTGTTTCTGAGATTCCTTTAAAGGTATTTCAGACTCTTTCTGATAAGCACTCGATTTTCTTTCCATATTTGCCAGAACCGCCCTTCCTATCTGAAGAGCTAGCTCATCTCTGTCCCAGATATATATTCCGAGTTCAGCTGCATATTCATTCAGTTTTCCCGAAATTTTCTGGGTCATCACATAGATTCCGGTACAAGCTGCTATCTTTTCGGAAAAATATTTTATTTCTTCATAGCTTGGTTTCAGGGCGCACATGACATAAGCTTGATGTCCATTTTTCTCTACACGGATATCAGACTGGCTGGATATTATGACATTGTATCCGGATGATTTGAAGATGTCAACAAGGATTTCTAAAAGGTCTTGATTCATGATTCTCACTTTCTTATGTCCTGTACAACTAAAATAGTTTATGTTTACAATTGAAATATAATTATTTTTACACTTATTATACTGTATACCTCCTTCTATGTTTAAACCCCTCCTTCCAAACATACAACTATATAAGAAATCAAATCCTAATCAGATATGTATGAGTGGGATCAGGCTTGGAGCAGATTCATTTTCTACTTATGAAGAAGGTATAAAAAAAGAATGGATTATAGGGAATGGGCTCGGAGGATATGCATCTTCTACAGTTATAGGAGCCGGAACAAGGACTTATCACGGACTACTTGTAGCGGCTCCAGAGAATTCCCCAGGGCGGGTTTTGTTACTTTCTTCCCTTGATGAGGAAATCTCTCTCAATAACGAAGTCTACCGACTTGCAACCCATAAGTATCCGGGCACTGTATCTCCTGCGGGCTTCAATTACCTTTCTAAATTCATTCTTGCCCCTTTTCCCCTCTGGGTTTACCAGCCCGGTATTTTTACCGTGAAGAAAAAGGTCTTCATGGTTCATAATAATAATACAACCTGTGTCGTCTATGATATCAGGTCCAGAAAAGAGGGTGCTTCGCTAAGAATTTTTCCTATGGTAAACTCAAGAGATTTCCATTACACTACTCGCTCCGGATACCTTTCCTTTTATCAGGAAGCAGATTCTACAGGATTAAAACTGGAAAGTTCTAATGGTTTTTCTTTCTCGCTTTCGTCCAATCTCCAGTATCATCGTGACCCGAAGTGGTACTACAATTTTGAATTTGATGCTGAAAAGGAACGCGGACTTGCTTTCCAGGAAGACAACTTTAACCCCGGTTATTTCGAAAGCAAACTTAAACTGGGAACCTCTCGTTTTTTTATTGCTGCTTCAACCGAAGATATTTCTTCTCTTACTCTTGAGCAGGTTGAGGAACTCTATACAAGAGAGGTATATCGACAGAATCTTCTTGCTTTTAATTCCAGGCTTACCGAACCTTTTGCCCTTAAGCTTCTCAGGGCAACTGACTCTTTTATTGTGAAGAATCCCTCTACAGGCCAGAATTCGGTGATTGCGGGATATCACTGGTTTGCTGACTGGGGGCGGGATACAATGATTTCTCTGCCTGGTCTTCTTTTAGTTCCCCACCGCTTCGATGAAGCCAGGTCCACTCTCAAGAACTTTGCAAGACACTCTCGAAGAGGCCTGGTCCCTAACGCATTTCCGGCTCTTGGAGGAGATGCAGTATATAATACCGTGGACGCTTCTCTCTGGTTTATTCATGCCCTTGGCCGATATTTTGCATACACAAAAGATTTACTGTTTCTCTCTGACGTTTGGGATACTGTAGAAAGTATCATAGATAATTACCGTAAAGGCACAGACTTTGGAATCGGCATGGACTCTGATTATCTTATTCGGCAGGGTCCTCAACTGACCTGGATGGATGCTAATATAGAAGATAATCCCGTGACTCCAAGAGCAGGTAAAGCCTGTGAAATAAATGCCCTCTGGTATAATGCTCTGAAAAGTGCTTCCATACTTGGGGGTCTCCTTGGCAAAGAAACTTCTTCATATGAAACTCTCGCAGCCGGGGTAGCATCTAAATTTGAAGAAATTTTCTGGAACTCGGAGGCTAACTGCCTCTATGATGTCGTGTCTGAGGATGAGGCGGGAAATCAGATTAAAGATCCGTCTATCCGCCCAAACCAGATTTTTGCAGTGGCTCTTCCTTACACAATGCTTTCTCCTGAGAAAGAAAAGGCTATCGTGGACAGGGTGGAAAAGGATCTGCTCACGTCTTTCGGGCTAAGGACACTTTCAATGGATAATCCCTCTTACAGGGGGCGCTATCAGGGAGGGCCTAAAATAAGGGACCTGGCATACCACAACGGGACCGTCTGGCCCTGGCTCCTTGGACCTTATGTCAAAGCCTACAGGAAAGTACACAACTACTCAAAAGAGAGCCTTGAAGATATGCGTTCCCTCCTCAGAGGCTTTGATATGCATCTTGAAACGGCAGGCATAGGCACCATTTCCGAGGTATTTGATGGTAATTACCCTTACACTCCAGGAGGCTGCATTGCCCAGGCATGGAGTGTTGCAGAGATTTTAAGGGCATATGTTGAGGATGTTCTTGGAATCAAACCGTGAGAGGTTTCAATAAAGTAGTTGCTTACTGAAAAAATAAAAAAGACAGCTGCAACCAGCAGAATCCCATGCTCGTATGCTAAAGTACATGCTGAATTAAGCGTTTCCGTTCCACTATCTGAACCCGGGCTCATTGAAATTATCTGGATCTCGTTTGAATCTATTCCATCATCATGAGTAGCTATTGCCCAGTCGATAGCTGCTATAATGTTACCAGAAGAACCGCTCCCCGTACTATCGAGTATTTTTTGTGCGTATAAATTTGTTTCAGGGGCAACGCCGATAACTCCTATTTTTCTATCCTCCAGGGCAAGGTTTCCCCGAGAGCTTTAACCTTAAAGTCCGGCTCAATGTATGCGATGTTCTTGTTCTTTTTCAGGTTTTCAATTGTCTATTTATATTTTTTTGTAAACTTCTCTTTTTATACTAGTTTGGCAATCTATCTCCCATGATTGACTTTGATACCCTAAAATATGAAAACGGCCTGATCCTTGCTGTAGTTCAGGACCAGATTAGCAGGGAGGTCCTGATGTGTGCCTATATGAACCGGGAAGCCCTTGAAAAGACCGTCGAAACCGGAATTGCCCATTTCTGGAGCCGGAGCAGGAAACAGCTATGGAAGAAAGGTGAAACTTCGGGGCATGTACAAAAAGTGAAGGAAATCAGGATCGACTGTGATATGGATTCCATCCTCCTGCTCGTGGAACAGGTTGGAGGGGCCTGCCATATGGGGTACCGGTCGTGTTTCTATCGAAATCTCAAAGGAGAGGTCGTAGGGGAAAAGGTCTTTGAGCCAGAGGATGTTTACTGAACTCTAAAGTTCTATTCTTTTTTGAGCTTTCTTCATTATTATAATTTTTAGTCTATTATCTCTTTTACTCTTTTGTTTTTTCTTTCCTTTCTTATTTTTTTTCACTTTTTTTTATTTTTTCCCCTCCTTCTTTATTTCCATCTTCTTCAGGTTTTTTTCAGGTTTTTTAAAACCTGGTTTCTCACCAATCCTGTTTTTTTTACTTCATTCATCTGAAAAAAAGCAGCAGAAGTTTTATTATATACTTTCTGGCTCTATATCCCTTTATATGGCTGATGAGAAGCAGATATCGAGGATCGTTCCGGATACCAGCGTGATAATTGACGGGAGGCTCTCTTCCCGCGTCAGAAGTGGTGAGTTCAGGGGTGTTGAGGTTGTTGTTCCCGAAGCTGTGGTATCGGAGCTTGAAGCCCAGGCAAACAGGGGCAGAGAAATAGGTTTCAAAGGGCTTGAAGAGCTTTTGGAACTTCGGAAGCTATCAGGCAGAGGGGAGATTAATCTTCAGTTCAGTGGGGTTCAGCCCACTTCAGAGGAAATCAGGCTTTCTAAGGAGGGCAGGGTGGATGCCCTTATCCGGCGCACAGCTCTTGAAGTTGGAGGGCTGTTCGTCAGTGAAGATCGTGTACAGTCTCTTATAGCTAAGGCAAAAGGACTTGATGTTGAGTACATTTATCCCAAAGTTCTGGATCCTTCAGAATTCGGCCCCCTTAAAATCGAGCATTTTTTCACTGACGATACGATGTCCGTACACCTCAAAAATGGTGTATCTCCTATGGCCAAGAAGGGACCTGTGGAGAATGTGCGGTATGTACGGATTCGTGATGAACCTGCAACTTCTGCGGAACTTTCCAGCATCTCAAAAGAACTAATTGAAAGGGCGAGGCTGGACCCTGAGTCTTTCATCGAGATGTCTTCAAGTGGGGCGACCGTTCTTCAAATAAGGAACATGCGAATTGCAATTGCTCACCCGCCTTTTTCCGATGACATGGAAATCACGACTGTCAGGCCAACTGTGGTTGTGGATCTTGAGCATTACCGCCTGAGCGATAAATTGAAAGAACGTATTGTAAGCCAGCGTGGGATTCTCATTGCCGGACCTCCTGGTGCCGGGAAGTCCACTTTTGCTGCCGGAGTTGCCAGATATCTGAACGACCACGGGCAGGTGGTCAAAACCATGGAATCCCCAAGAGACCTTCAGGTGCCTCCTGAGATCACACAGTATTCTCCTCTCAATGGCAGGATGGAAGACACTGCAGACCTCTTGCTTCTGGTCAGGCCGGACTACACTATCTATGATGAAGTACGAAAAACCGGGGATTTTCTGATCTTTGCGGATATGCGCCTGGCAGGAGTCGGGATGATCGGAGTAGTTCATGCGACCCGGGCAGTGGATGCCATTCAGCGTCTTATCGGAAGGGTTGAATTGGGTGTGATCCCACAGGTAGTGGATACTGTAATTTTCATCGACAAGGGAAAGGTCACAAAGGTCCTGGTACTAGCCTTTACAGTTAAGGTCCCTCACGGAATGACCGAGCAGGATCTTGCAAGGCCGGTAATTACCATTGCGGATTTCGAAACAGGCAAGGTCGATTATGAGATTTACACATATGGAGAACAAGTTGTGGTCATGCCAATTGGTCCTTCCCGGGAAAGCCGGAAGCCTGCCTGGAAGCTTGCTGAAGAAGAGATAAGGAATGTTATCAGCAGATATGCAACAGGTCCCGTTGAGGTGGAAGTGACTTCAGACGACAGTGCAATCGTAAAGGTCCATGACGAGGATATGAGAAAGGTTATCGGCAAAGGCGGGAACGTCATTGACAGGATCGAAAATATCCTTGGGCTCCACATCGACGTCAGGGAGCTGGAGGCCGATATTTCAAGAGGTGTAAAAGCCCAGAAGCGCGGGGCTGAACGCAAAACCTTTCCGGGAAAGGCCAGAGAAATCGGGCATGAGAAAGGTATTCCTGCATCCCCGGTTCATCCGATAATCGAAAGGACTAAGAAGCACCTTATCCTTGGGGCTCCCGAACTTGCAGGAAAGGACGTGGAGATTTTCATCGAAGACGAATATCTCTTCAGCGCAACTGTTAGCCGGCATGGGGATGTGAAACTCAGGGTGAACTCGGACCTTGCAGTGGGAATTATGGAAGCTCAGGATAGCGGAGATCTTGTTGAGGTCAGACCTATCTGATTTTTCGGAGTCAAGGGGCATATTAACTGATTAATAAGGGGCAACCTGTCCTTTCTTTTTTCAAGTTATACTTCATATATTTTTTTGCTAAATTGTAAAAAAATTTATATACTGTACGGGCGTGATTTCATATTATAAATTTTATGGGGGTTATGGTTCATTTGAGTAAATCATATCACTTAGAGCCCGAAATCAGGGACGATTTGCAGGGAAGAATCGAGGTTTTTGACCAGAGCATCAGAAGTTTTGAAAAGCGGATGAGGGCCATTGAGCGCCGTTTATCTCTTGAAGCACCTCAGACTTTACAGGCTGGAAAAGCTTTTTCAGGCATGTCGCCAGATTCTTTTCAGGAGATAAATTCCGCAAATCTTGCTGCAGGCTCTTCAGTTTCTCCACATGGGCCTTCTGTTTTTCCTGAAGCTCCTTTTCCTCTTCCGGGAAATTCTCTGCTTTCTGACTCTGTTCCGTCGCTCACTGAAGAGAATATTTCAACTTTTGCCTTCAGTGCTGTGCTTCCCTCTTCAGAAGCCTCAAATGTTTCCATGAGTTCTCTGGACATCTCTTCCGAGGTTTCAGGAACCAGCTACAGAGTAAAAGATATAAGTACTCTTTTTTCCAGCCTTTCCGAAAGCCTCCGTTCTCTACAGGCTGCTATATCTGAACTTTCGGATTTTGTGCACAGCAACCTCGTGTCAGATGTTGAAAAACTGAGAAATGAAGTCAGGGAAATTCAAGGTCAGGAAAGCGTATCACAAGAATATATCCGAAAATCTGAATCCCGCATTGAAGCCATTGAAAATAGAGATCGTTTTACTCTGGGCTCTATAAAAATTCCGATAGAAATCTCAGGAATTGCCGGGTCTTCCGTTCTTCTCCTCACAGGGTTTCTTATCTGGTCTGGCCGCTGGGATATAATAAGGTCTCCTTACTTCTCAACCGGGCTTGCAGTAATTATGGCAGGCGCTGTACTTTTAAAATTTTATCTGGTTAACCGGAAGCAAAAATCGTTAACGAACTGATGATTGTGATGTTCAATCAGTAATAATGTAGAAAATTGCAGGAATAAATCGATTGATTTAAACCAGAATACTTTTTTTGTTGCATAGCAGACCTTGGATTTCTTGTAGCTGAGTCTTTATCCTTTTCCAGAGGAACAGAAGTAATTTCACAGCCCATACATGAAAAACTGGTATACCTCTGCGGAGGTTTTATGGCATTCTTTGGGCTGTGGTTCATGATTAATAGGTTCATGATTAATAGTAACAACATTTTGCAATGATTCTTTCAAGAAGCTTTAACTCCTGTTACCTTTACGAAATACTCCTCGCTAAAATCTCTATATCCCGTTCTCATTACTTTTACTGCAACGTACCCCTCGGATTTCCCGGCAGGCAGCTGGGGATTTAGAATCATTATAATAACATTTCCATCAGGGCTTGTGACGCCTGAATACGCTTTTTTTCTGTCCGGGCTCCAGACAATTACGTTTGCTTCCCCCACCCCCCGATTTTCCCTGTCAAGCACGCTTATCTGCAGGCTGAAGTTGGACTCCTCTCCTCCGGAGGAGAGTGAAAATGTGCTTGTATTTGCTGTTGCATACATGGGCTCTGCAGGGGCTGGAGCAGCTGAAAGGGTTGAAAGAATCGCATAAAACCCGATAAAACCAACGATCGAAAGAACTACAATTCTGATCGGAAGCCCGACAGTTCCTGATTCATTCTCTTTTAAGTTTTCAGGCTGCATATGCGGCTTCTCTCCAGCTCTGTATTATCGAGTTTTGATAATCATAATTGCATCCTTTCTCTCATAGTCATAGAAGCCGTCTGCCATGATTTTCAGGTCCATAGTCCCTTCATTCTGGTTCGGGTCAAGTCGGACCAGCGCATTTTCTGGCGTTGTCAACACTGCGATTCCGTTAATGTCCGTTGTGCTTGAGGCTGCCCCGCCGAGTCCGCTGAGGACAACATTTGCATCTCGCACAGGGTTTCCGTCTTTATCTGTTACATTTATTTCCGCGGAAACGGCAAATGAGTTCTGTGCGGTAGTAGCATCTACTATTATCGAGTTCCCGGGTTGAATATTTCCTGCTCCTGATGTCTCTTTGACAATCACTGACATTTCCTTTGTAGGAGTCGGTATTATAGAGATAAGTGTTGCAAGAGCCACCATCCCGACAACGAGCATAACAACGATATTTATTGGTAATTCCATTGCTTTTTCATCATTTCTGAGTAATTGAAGTCCCTTCATGTTTTCCCCCCGTTTACACTCCGTAAATTTTTGTCATAATTATACAACATTCTATGAATATTCAACCATTCTATTTATGTCTTTGTCATATTTTTTCTGATGTGGCTTCTTATTATCAAATATGTGGTTATTAATTCAAGAAATCTATACCCTTATATAGTCCTTTTTACCATACTCTTCTTACTATAGTATAACCAGCCTTACTAATTGCTAAGAAGGGGAAACAGGTTTTTGACTCAAGAATGTTCTGATGAAACAGATGAATCGGACCATAGACGTAGTTTTTTGTGTCTTTTCGGACTGCATGACTGGAAACGAAAAAGCGGAGCGCTCTGCTGTATGCCAACAGTACGCGAAAAACGTTACGAATGTGTACGCTGTGGCAAGTACAAGGTGATTTTTGAGCAGGAGAAAAGACCCTGCAATTTTTCTGCAGACCGATACTGACCTGAAATTTTTATATTATATTGTATTATTCAGGTTTATTTTTCTTCATTTTTTTCTTCGTTTTTTTCTTCGTTTTTTTCTTCGTTTTTTTCTTCGTTTTTTTCTTCGTTTTTTTCTTCGTTTTTTTCTTCGTTTTTTCTTTTCTAATTTCTATATTTTTTTCCCACGTTTTACAAAATCTTTGTTCGTAAGCTTAATCTATCTTAACTTTGTTTGTTAGGACTATGAAAAGAATCGTAATTATCGATTACGGGCTTGGAAATCTAAGAAGTGTTCAAAAAGGGCTTGAACACGTTGGAGCAAGTTCCGCAATCTCCGGAAATCCGGAGGAGATCCTGGCGGCAGATGGTGTTATTCTTCCTGGAGTTGGTGCTTTTATAGATGCGATGAAATGTCTGTTTCCTCTCAAAGAGGTTATCGCGGAATTTGCAGACTCTGGAAAACCAATGCTTGGGATCTGTCTTGGACAGCAGGTTATGATGAGCTCTTCTGAAGAAGGCAGGCTGACCGATGGGCTGAACCTCATTCAGGGAAGGGTGCTTCGCTTTCCAAAGTCTGAACTGAAAGTGCCCCACATGGGCTGGAACAACATCAGGATTATACAGGATCACCCTCTGTTTAAAGGCATTCCTGACGGTTCTTTCGTATACTTCGTACACTCTTATTATGTGGACACAGCTGTGGAAAACACCCTTGTGTCATGTGAATACGGGCTGGATTTTTCAGCTTCTGTCGTAAACTCAAAAGGAAATGTTATGGGCACCCAGTTCCACCCTGAGAAAAGTGGAGCCACAGGGCTTAAGATTCTGAAAAACTTCGTTGAAATGTGTTGATATATGTTGAAATCATGTATCTGATAGGACACTTCGGTTTTGCAGCTAAACCTTTATTTCTCGTTTTTTCGGCGGTTAAGTTTTAATTCCGAGGTATTTTATATTATGACTTAATCCAGAGATTAATGCTTGAATTCCAAAATTATCTGCCCTGCACCTTTCAAAGCAGTGACAGATGTCTGCAAGAGGATGGTTACAATGGATATAGAAGGCTATGCAAAACGGGCTCTCAGGAAGGACCCTTCAACTGAAGCCGGACTTGAGGAACAGCTTGCTTCAAGAATTCTTGAAATCAAGAACATAAACCCCGAAAGGGCTCATGAGATTGCAGCTGCAGTTATTTGTGAAGCAAAAGCAACTCTTCACATGGAAGGGGACGTATTAAGCTCCACTCTCTCAGGAGTTTCCATGGGCGAGTTCGGGGTAGGTTCGAGGGGAACAGGGGACTTTTACGTTCATTCCAAACTGGGGGAGGTTATAGGTAGTACAGGTGCAGTAGTTGACAGCTCCCAGCTTGACGACTCCGGGGTTGTAAGAATAGGTGATGAATACCTTGTGGTTACGATTGACGGGATCCACTCCCGCCTGAGTGATTTTCCCTTCCTTTCGGGTTTTCATGTAGCAAGAGCAGCCCTGCGTGATGTTTATGCAATGGGGTCCCGCCCTCTTGCCATGCTTTCGGATATCCATATTGCAGACGATGGAGATGTGGCAAAAATATTCGACCACATTGCAGGAATCACTGCAGTTTCCGACCTTACCGGAATTCCCCTTGTTACCGGAAGCACTCTCCGGATAGGAGGGGACATGGTAATAGGCGACCGAATGACCGGCGGCGTCGGCGCTGTTGGTGTTACGTCTTCCCTTACCTCACGCAACCAGACAAAAGCAGGAGATCTTATCCTTATGACTGAAGGTGCAGGTGGAGGCACGATTTCTACAACTGCACTTTATTACGGGATGCACGACGTTGTGGAAGAAACCATTAACATCCGTTTTCTTGAAGCCTGTGAAGCTCTCCTGCAGTCCGGGTTGTACAAAAAGGTCCATGCCATGACCGATGTCACCAATGGTGGAATACGTGGGGATGCACGGGAAATCTCAAAGACTGCAAAAGTAAAAATGGTCTTTGAAGAAGAAAAAATGAGAGCCCTTGTTAATCCAAAGGTGCTTTCCATGCTTGAGCTCCTTAAAATCGATTACCTCGGAGTATCTCTTGATGCCCTGCTGGTTATTGTCCCCCCAGAATATGCAGGGGAGATTCTTGAAACCGTCCGGGCTGCAGGTGTCGTGATTGACATCATAGGGCGTGTGGAAGAAGGAAACGGAGCTGAAGTTATCGTCAATGGAGAAACCCGGGACTTTTCACCCAGGTTCAGAGAGTCTGCATATACTCCTGTCAAAAAAGTTCACGGGGAAGAGAACCCGCGAGATTTCGAGGAGATGAGAAATGCAATTGACAGGGCAGCAGAAGAAGCTATCAATAAAAAGCAGAGAGTCCTTGAAAAAATAAGGGATAAAAAGAAAAGGTGAACTCTGGAATAGAAATCAATAAAAAGAAATGGGAATAGAAATCAATAAAAAGAAATCGGGGAACTAAACCTGATAAAATGAAATGGTTAAGCTTAACGGTTAAGCTTAATAGTGGCTGAAAGACAAAAAGGAAAAGTAGAGAAGGAAGGAAAGAAAGAAGGAAGGATTAAATTTTTCTTTTTACCAGAAGCACTTCCATCTCTTTTCCTATAATTTCAACTTCTTCTTCAGTTCCTATTTCTTCTTCGGACCTGGCTTTCCAGTATTCTCCTTTATAGCGGACATAACCTTGGCTTTTCGGTCCTATAGGGTCTATTGTCCGGGCAGTATCTCCAACAATGGCTCCAATAACGGGCTTTTTCGCCCTTGTTTCGGCGATTTTATAAATTGCAAAGACAAGGAAAAGCCCGAAAACAATCGTGGGAGTAACAACTGTGAGTGTCAGCAGTCTTCTGAATTCCGGAGTGTAAATGTTTTCCCCTCCAAGAGGTACAAGGAAGATGCTCCCTATTACCAGGCTGATAAACCCGGCAAGCCCGAAAACCCCAAATCCTGGGGAATTAAGTTCAAGGATAAGAAGCCCTATTCCGACAATGATAAGGAAAAATGCTGCTATATTAATGTCGAAACCTGTGCCTATCAGCCCTAGCACAATTGCAATAATGCCAAAAATTTCTGCTCCGGCCCCAGGGTTTGAAATCCCGAAGATGATCCCATAAAGCCCTATTGTCAGGAGAAGGGAGGAAAGGACCGGGTTTGAAATGAGGGTCAGGAAGAAAATGGGAAAGGGAGGTTCGTAGGTCTCTATTCCTGCATTTGCGGTTTGCAGTTTTCTACCTTTTACAACCTGCCCGTCAATCTGATCCAGCAGGTTCGAAACGGAAGGAGCTCTATATTCGATTACTCCTTCTTCCAGAGCTTCTTCGTCGTTCAGGTTTCGGTTTTTGGTAATTACTTCTTCTGCAAAAGTCTCATTTCGCCCGTGTTTTCTTGCCGTCTCAGTTGAGAATTTAACGAGGGCATTTATAATTTTCTCATCCTCTATAGGTTTTGTCCCTTCTGCAGATATCTGCACCGGCTGAGCTGATCCTATCACTGTAAAGGGAGCCATTGCGGCAATATCAGTTCCCATGAGGATGAGGGTTCCCGCAGACCAGGCTTTCCCGCTTTCAGGCACATACCCGATCACAGGAACGGTTGTGTTCTCAATTGCCTTTATGATTATTTGAGTCTCTTCCAGCCCTCCACCGGGGGTATCCAGGGTAATTAAGAGAGCCTCAAAGTTCCCGATCTCAGCTCTTTCTATTGCGCCAGCTATCAAATTGTCGGAAGCCGGGGTAATAGCTCCGGTTATTTCAAGGACAAGCACCTTCTCATCTGGCCCTGCACTTGCAGGAAGCGTAAAGGCAGCTATGAGGATGAAGCACAGGATAAAAATAGAAAGGAAATGGGATGCCCTTTCCATATGCATGTTTATCGATCCGTTCTCCTTTTTTATGTTTCTTCTGACCATTCTCATCGTTATTCCATTTTCTTTCCGACGATGGCCTGTGAAAGAGCTGCGATATTTCCGGTTTGCATATCCTGGGACTGCTGTGTAACAACTATCAGGTTCTTTTCCTTGGCAATTTCGGCAAGGGTCTGGAGTTCTCTGAGTTTGATGGCTACTGGGAGGCCCTGATAGAGAGTAGCAGCTTCCTTCATTTTCTGGGCAGCCTGGTATTCCCCTTCTGCGAGGATGATCCTTGCCCGCTTTTCCCTTTCAGCCTCCGCCTGTTTTGCAATTGCTCTTTTCATGCTTTCAGGCAGGGCTACATCCCGGATAGTTACTCCTGTAACCTTGATTCCCCAGGGGTCAGTATAGGCATCCAGAAGTTCCTGAATCTTCTTATTAATGTTTTCCCTTTCCGAAAGCAGCTCATCAAGTTCCATCTGACCCAGCACGTCTCTAAGCGTAGTCTGAGAAAGGGTTGAGGTTGCAAACATATAATTCTCAACCTGTGTAATTGCAGCTCCAGGTTCTACTACCTTGTAGTAGACAACAGCATCCACTTCAACTGTGACGTTATCTTTGGTGATAATTGCCTGTTTAGGAACATCAATGGCAACAATTCTCAGGTCTATTTTCAGAGCTTTATCAATAAAAGGGATAATAAGGAATATTCCTGGCCCCTTTACGCCACTCAGTCTACCAAGCCTGAATATAACTACACGTTCGTATTCATTAACCATTTTTATAGATTGTGAGAGTATTAATATTACAACTATTAATACAGGAAGCATTAATTCATTGATGATACTAACCATACTTTTATGCCCTCCTATCAATTAATCTTAAAATTGGGTTTAATAATAATTAAGTGTTCTTTATCCGGGAATTATTCTAAAAAATTCTTACGAAGTAACCAATCCTAATTTAAAAGTTTTATGCTCTGTCGTCTATTTAAATTATCTGTGAATCTATATAAGTCCTCACTCCGGTTTTTCATAGACCGCGGTTTCCCTGTCTTTAAGATTACATATCTGAAAGTGACAGATACCATCTCAAAAACTGAAGGTTCTGGATATCTGTAGACGCTGTGCAAAATAGCATGCTGACAAATACTTATATCTTGCATACAGAAGATATTGAACTGAAATACAGGAGATATGCAGGAAGATAACGAGTCATGTAGTCGCCGATTTTCCGGGCCGGGTGAAGGTCATGCAGTTGCCAGTAGACTGAAAGACCGACAAACCATATAATAAACGTATAGAGTTCAAAGCGATATTTTGAATTCCAAAAAACCGTAAGAGTAAGAAAGCACAGGTTCGGAAGAACCACTGGTGTTGATATTTATGAGTAAGGAATGTCCAGACTGCCACGGGCGTGGCTATGATGTTATTTCAACTGAGGTCTGCCCTTTGTGTAAGGGAAAAGGCAAGTCAAAATCAGTTGATTTCATGAGAATTTCGGAAACAGACATCGACAGTTTCTTGAAAAATGGTGCAGTATGTGAGAAATGCAAAGGAAAGGGGACAATCGAAGTTACCAAATCCTGTGAAACCTGCGAGGGGCTTGGAAAGATCTATACCTGCAAGGTTTGTGGAGCAAGAATTCATGAATCAAAGGATACAGATGAAGAGATCTGCAGTTCCTGTTCACGTTCCCAGCTTGTTTACGCTCTGGATGAATCCTGTGACCTCAAAGACGTGGAAGCAGGAAAACTTTATCACGGCATAGTGAGCAGTATCGCCTCTTTTGGAGTCTTTGTGGATCTGAACACTCATGTAAGAGGGCTTATGCATTCAAGCAATGTTGGGGTCCAGCCGGAAGTTAAGGCTTCTGTGATCGTCCTGGTAAAAAGTATTAAAGCAGGAGGAAAGCTGGATCTTATCCCACAAACTCTTACAAAGTACGAAACCATCGAGCTTGAAAAAGAGCTCACACTTAAGAGTTCATCCGAAATAGATACCAGCATGAAAGGCAGGCTCGTCCGGATCGAAGGGGAAGTTATCCAGGTAAAACAGACCAGTGGGCCTACTATTTTCACCATTGGTGATGAAGGGGGCTTTATTCCCTGTGCGGCTTTTGAGAGTGCAGGAAAGCGGTCTTACCCACATATCGATGTAGGAATGATTGTGTCGATTACCGGGGAAGTGACTCCGCGGGATGAGCAGGTCCAGATCGAAGTCATGAGTATGAAACTGCTGACCGGAAAAAAGGAAGCTGCTGTCAAGTCCAGGGTTGAGAGGGTAATTGAGGAAAAAGCAACACCTGCTGATATTCCTTTCCTTATAGAAAGCGATGTTATGGAAAAGCTCAAGCCCAGAATGCTTCACGTCGCCAAAGAGATAAAAAAGGCAATCTTACATTCAACACCCATTATCCTCAGGCATCATGCTGATGCTGATGGAATTACTTCCGCAATCGCCATTGAGCGGGCAATTCTCCCCCTTATTACGGAAATCGGTGGAACTGATGCGGAATACTATTTTTACAAACGGGCTCCTTCAAAGGCTCCTTTTTACGAGCTTGCCGACGTTACAAGGGATATTTCCTTTGCACTTGAAGATTGTGCCAGGCACGGGCAGAAAATGCCTCTTGTGATCCTTGTAGACAATGGATCAACAGAAGAGGACGTGCCCTCTATGCGACAGGCACAGGTCTATGGCATCGATATGCTTGTCGTTGACCACCACCATCCGGACGACATTGTTGATCAATATCTTATAGGACACGCAAACCCTGCTCATGTAGGGGGAGACTTCGGGGTTACTGCAGGAATGCTCTGTGCTGAAATTGCTCGTATGATCAATCCCAGTATCAGTGATACGATAAAGCACCTTCCTGCTGTTTCGGCAGTAGGAGACCGTTCTGAAGCTCCGGAAGCTGGAAGGTATATCTCTCTTGTCTCGGACCGCTATACTCTTGAGGAATTAAAAGAGATGGCTTTGGCTCTGGATTACGAACAGTTCTGGCTTAAATTCAGCAGTGGGAAAGGAATTGTTGACGATATCCTGGATCTGGGCGATCACAAAATCCATCAAAATCTGGTATCCCTGCTTTGCGAGCAGGCAAATTCCATGATAAAGGAACAGCTTGAAGTCTGTCTCTTTAACGTCAAGTCCCAGAAACTGGCGAATGGAACTATCATGAATGTGATAGATGTCGAAAACTATGCCCAGAAGTTTACCTTCCCGCCACCTGGTAAGACCTCCGGGGAAGTGCATGATGTACTCACCAAAAGGAACCCGAACAAGCCCGTGGTCACTCTGGGCTATGGCCCGGATTTTGCGGTAATCCGCTCAAAAGGTGTGCTCATGAACATCCCCCGGATTGTGAGGGAACTCAGGGAAGAAGTGAAAGGTGCCGGAGTCAGCGGCGGTGGACACCTTGTTGTAGGCAGTATCAAGTTCGTGGAAGGGATGAGAACTGAAGTGCTCTCAAGGCTTGTAGAAAAGATTGCTTCTACGGAAGTTGAGTATTAACAGGCTTCTTCAATAAGCCTTTAATTCTTCTCTTTCTCGGCATTGGAGTGAACTGGTTATGAGCAACAATCTCTCAAAAATTTTCAAAAGTGCCAGAAGAAAGTAGAAAAAAACTAAAAAAACAATCTAAAATGTGTAAATTTTTGGAAAACCCCTCAGAATAAGAGGCTTTCCATATCAAAGAGAGTTATTCCTGTTTTATCTTTTATTGTTTTTTTAGTCAACACGAACTATCCTTACCAGGGACTGAATCGGGACATTGGCGATTGTATCTGCGCCTTTTTTGTCTACAAGAACAACTACGACTCTGGGTTTTGCGTCCATTTCCCGTAGCTGCTCAATTACTTCCATGGTTGTCGAACCTGTCGTGATAACGTCGTCCACGACCACACAGTTCTTGCCTGCAACGCTTCCAAAGTTTCTGCTGATTGTCCCTTTCTGGCCGGGCTGGACGACATTCTGTCCTTTACGGGAATGATAAAGGGCAAAGTCTGCCCCCAGTTCGTTTGCCATCATGCTTGCCAGAGGGATGCCACTGGCCGCAACACCAACTACCACGTCCACCTCAGCATTTGTCTTTTCCAGGGTCTCAAGCACCATGTCGCAGAGTGCAAGTGAGATGTAGTGAAGCCGTGTAGCGCTCTTTCCTATGCTGCTCCAGTTTACGGATATGTCTTTTGGAGCGGGGACTGCTCCTCCTTTTTTTGAGCGGGTTAAAAGCCATGTAACCGTTTCTCTTGAAACGTTAAGTTCGTCGGCAATCTGGCCGGTTACAAGCCCATTGTTTTGCAGTTCCACAGCTTTCTGAATCAGATCTTCTATGTTCTTCATGCCTCCATTCCCACCTATAATTTTTTTGTATGGCGGTATTTCCGGCCGATTTTTGCAGCTCTTCTTACGGATGCTGCCTGGAATTACTGCCTGAAAAACTATAATTCACGTATATCTTTTCTCAATTAAGATATTATTACACTATCAAGCATTATATCTTTTTCTTCAGCTTTCCTGAGACCTTTTTCCTTTAAGTCTTGTTTTTCTCTTTTTCTTCATGGGTGAACCGCAAATAGGGCAGTCATCCCCCTTCTCAAAGATTTTTCCACAACCAGTACACCGCTTTTGCCAGATGATGATATCTTTTATCTTTTTCTGGGCTATTGGTTTAACCTGAATCCCGAGTTGAATGGCAACATTCTGGACTGCATAATCATCCGTGAGCAGTATTGCCTTTTCCCTGTGTTCAAGGGCTTTTGCAAGAATTTCCAGGTCAGTTTTTGAAAGCTCTTCTGAGTCCCGGGTTTGTTCAGCTTTTTTCCGAACTTCTTTTACCATTTCCGGTTCTGGCCATTCTACCCTTAGTCCTCCCTCTTTTGCAAGGTCAAAACGGAGCACGGAATCCCTGCTTTTTAACTCGTCTACAACCGAAGGGACGGTGATAAGCAGTGAACTATCCACGCTGCAGTTTCCCATTATAAAGACTGCCGAGTCTGCTATGTAAGAGGTCATTGTCCTTCTCTTTGGTATGAAAGTACTGCGATTTGAAAATTACTTTCATTTATTTGTGCCTGTAATCTGAAGAATTCCATGTTTGTTTTCTCTTTTAGTATATAATCCATTGTCTCCCGAGTTGCGCCAGCAGAGTTGCGGCTCTGCAGTACGTGGTCCGTTCTGCTTCGCTCAAACGGATTAACCTAGGGACAAGTAATAGTATATTTCGATCTTCTCAAGAGGGCTTACTATGTTTTTTAATTGATTTTATAGTTAACAACGAGCGTTTTGTTGCAGTTTTTACGTGTATTTTAATAATGACAGTTAATAATGACAGCATCTTGAGTGGTCAGGAGTAATATTACGTTCTAAACTAAAATAGGTTGGTTCAATCAGCAGATAGAATTAATAATGGGATAAGCGACTGAAAGCAGTATCAAAATCAGAATTATAATCATGATCTGAATCAGAATCAGAATTATAATCATGATCTGAATCAGAATCAGAATTATAATCATGATCTGAATCAGAATCAGAATTATAATCAGGATCAGAATCATGATCTGAATCAGAATCAGAATTAGAATCAGGATCAGAAGAATGATTGTCAAATATAACAAAACAAATCAAATGTATCCGTTTTGCCATATTTGATCAATTTCTTGCCCACTATCGGGCTTTAACATGGAGGAATTTATATCTGAAAAATGTAGGTTTTTGTTTCATTCTGCACAGATTTTCTTGAGGTCGGAAATTAATTCTGGAAGAAGTTCAACAGGGATTCCCATGATCATTTCTTCATCTGCGATATCTGTATAAGCTCTGCTACCGCTGCATCCCACGGTAATTCCGATCTTTCCGTCTCTGTAAGCCTGAACTACACCGTCGGAGCAGATACTCTGTTTTCCTGCGAAACTTACTTCAAGCCTGCCTCCACTTTTGTACATGAAAGCTTGTGTGAGTAACATAATCTGTTTTGGGTTGCATATTACCACCACAACATCGGGTTTGAAAGACGTTTTTTCAAGGGGAGAGTATAAGATTGCTCTGGTGCTGTTTGGAGGGAGCATGGGGGCATTTTCCACGGTACGCCTTGCGGAGTTTATGTTGCTGAAATGCTTCAGTCCCTTGTAGTAGAATTCCCCACTACCTACTTTTACTGGCATTGTGCCAAGGCCCATGGAAGCGGATCCACCTTTGCACATCTGGTCTTCGCCAAGGGAATAGAATTCGTCACCGGTTCTCCTTACCTGATCAATCATCTGGCAGTGTCTCATGACGTCATCTACCTTTTTGATTCCTTCGGGAATTTCTCCTCCAGTAGGGATCAGTTTTATTGCAACCGGGGAAGTCTTGAGTTTAAGGCGTTCGACCAGTTCCTGTCCGAAGTTGTTGATTTCTTTTAAGTCCATTTTCCATCACTTCTTGTATAATATTTAAAAGAATTCTGAAAAGAAATGTATATTATTTACTTATTATTTTTTTCTTATTGTATATATATGTTTGTTGAGTTTTGGCTAAATTATACACAACCCACTCTGATATAAATACTCTCGAGTTTTGATCTATAACGGATTTTTTCGCAGTACTCTTCCTTTTTTAGTGAGTTTGGTTTCTAACTTACTGCCTCAAGCAGAATAATAAAGATTGAATTACTAAAAATTAAGGAATCCTCACTCAAGTTTGTCAAAAATAATCTCCATTTTTCCCATTTCCCTGGCAAGGTTTTTAGAAATCATGCCATTTTCAAGCCAGCAGGCATTCATTATTGCAGCTGGGACAAGGCAGGTGGGAGTTAAAGGGGCTTCAGCCATTTTCTGGGCAAGCACGGTCTCAGGGCCGCCCATAAGGTCTTTCATACCCATATCGAATTGTGTGCCCCATTTCCTTAGTTTTTCACAGGTGGTTTTGATATGCACGTGTGTGTTTTTACCTTCTTTTGTAGCAATAACTTTTGTTGTATGTCCGCAGACGGTATTGAGTGAAAGTTCAGAAACCATTGTTTTTCCTCCTGTAATTCTGCATAATCGTCCGGGGTCTGAAGGGTCTTCAATACATTATTAGATGAGATTTCCCTTTTGCCCTGTACCTGAATCTTTTTTTCTCAATCTTTTTTTATTTAATTTTACATATATATTTTTCCGTGGCCAACTTTTTATGCCCCATTTTATGCCGGTAACTTTACGGTCTTCAGATGCTATTTTTTCAGCTACAGTTACTCGTATGCAGGTGCTTTCCGGAAGATAAGGTTTTTCTGGCGATGTGATCGCAAAGTTCTTATACGATTCTATTCGTATTGCTAAATCCATAGCAAATATGCTAATTAAAGTATTCCTGTTAATACATTAATATATTAGCAGAGCAATTAAGCACTGACAGGTATGCTTATGCTTTGAAAAAGGATCACCAGATCAGGGTCACCAGGATTACAGGATATTTACTATTTGGACTCGTGAAGTCCACTAAAAACCAGCTTTAGTAGTAGCATTAAATACAATATTAAATCTAAATTTTGGCTTATATTTCAATACAATAACGAGGTTTTAATAATGAGATGGCAAGGCAACTCCAGAAGAAAAGTTACCGGTGGGAAGGTTATTGCTGCCCGCGGAAAGCGAAAGTTTGAGATGGGCCGCGAATCTGCGGAAACCCGTATCAGCGAAGTAAAAAGAAAGAACGTTTCTACTATGGGAGGTAACAGGAAAGTAAGGCTTCTCCAGTCTAATGTTGCAAATGTGACAAATCCTAAAGACGGGAAGACAGTTACCGCACCCATTGAGACTGTAATTGATAACACTGCAAACAAGCACTATATCAGGCGTAACATTCTGACAAAGGGTTCCGTTATAAGGACTCCCATGGGCACTGCTAGAGTTACAAGCAGACCTGGGCAGGACGGAGTTGTAAACGCTGTATTAATTGAATAATTGAAGAGAGCCCTTACCCCTCATCCGGGGTTCTGTGCCAATATCCCATAACTTTGTGCCGGTGATCAACGTGGACGAAATAATTCGACATATACTGGAAATTCTTGAAAATGATGCTCGAACAAGCCCGGAAGAAATTGCAACCCTGACAGGAACATCCGCACAGGAAATTTCCCAGACGATTGCAAAGCTTGAAGAAACAGGAGTTATTCGGCACTATAAGACCATAGTTGATTGGGACCTGGTTGGGGAAAACTACGTTTACGCCGTAATTGAGTTGAAGGTCACTCTCGAGCGTAACCAGGGCTATCAGGCAATTGCAGAAAGAATCTACAAGTTCCCGGAAGTCAGGTCTGTCAGGCTTCTGTCCGGGAACTATGACATCTCTCTTACAGTCAGGGGGAAGTCAATGAAGGACGTGGCTTTTTTTGTGGCAGAAAAAATCGCCACTCTTGACCAGGTCCAGAGTACGTCCACTCATTTCGTGCTGAAGACCTATAAGGAAGATGGGGTAATCCTCCACGAACCTGAGTTAATTCAAAGGCTTCCGGTATCGTTTTAATGTGATGGCGCTTAAGACCTGATCCACCTTATCACGTTTTACATTTTACATAACTCATATAGTTTTTTATAGAGGTGTTTGCTTGAGACCTCCATGTGATCCTTCAAAATTTGTTGCGGAAGCTGTAAAGAGTATCCCTCCATCAGGAATACGCCGTTTTTTTGATCTGGTTTCCGGACTTGAGGATATAATCTCTCTTGGTGTAGGAGAGCCTGATTTTATCACTCCCTGGCATATCCGTGAGATGTGCATCCACTCTCTCGAAAAGGGGCAGACTTCATATACCTCAAACTACGGACTTCCGGAACTCAGAGACGAACTTTCAAGAACCTATTACAGGCGCTACGGCCTGGACTATAACCCTGCATCCGAAATCCTGATTACCACAGGAGTAAGCGAAGCTCTTGATATAGCAGTCAGGTCTGTGGTCAATCCTGGAGACGAGGTAATTGTGGTTCAACCCTCCTATGTGGCATACGTCCCTTCAGTGGTTCTGGCAGGGGGCAAGCCTGTTATTGTTTCTACCCACAGAGATGATGAGTTCGCCCTTACTGCAGAAGCCCTGAAACCTGCAATCACCAGCAAAACCAAGGCAATCATCCTCAACTTCCCTAACAACCCTACAGGCGCAATTATGGAACAGGGGGGAATGGAGGACATCGCTGACCTTGTTGTTGAGAACGATTTATTTGTGATCTCGGACGAGGTTTACGAGTGCCTGACTTATGGTGGCAGCCATGTTCCGTTCTCTTCTCTCGAAGGTATGAAAAACCGGACTGTCATGCTGAATGGGTTTTCCAAAGCTTATGCAATGACAGGGTTAAGACTCGGTTTTGCAATGGGCGCTCCGGATATTATCCATTCGATGATGATGATCCACCAGTACTCCATGCTCTGTGCTCCCATAACCGCTCAGGTAGGGGCAATAGAAGCCCTCCGCAATGGTAATGAAGAAATGGGGCGGATGGTCCGGGAATATGACAGGCGCAGGCACTTTATCGTAAAAGGCTTTAACAGCATAGGGCTTGAATGCAGCAACCCTAAAGGCGCTTTTTACGCTTTTCCTTACATAGGAAACACGGGTCTTTCCTCTTCTGCTTTTGCAGAACGTCTTCTTAATGAAAAGAAGGTTGTTACAATTCCCGGAGATGTGTTCGGGGATGCAGGCGAAGGTTTCCTGCGGTGCGCTTATGCAGCATCTTTGGGTGACCTTAAAAAAGCAATCGAGAGAATGGGAGATTTTGTAGATGGATTAAAATAATGAATTTGACCGAAGCTTTATTCGGTCTACTTTTATTTTCTCATTTTCTTTTTTTGTGATACTTTTGCTTTAAATTTTCGCTTCTATCTCTTTTTTTATTCAGTTTTCTTCATCGTCCATCCGCATGACGAGGGCGCTTACTTTATCATCCATTTTTTCAATCAATTCATTCATTTGGCTGTACCACTCATCAACGTTTTTCTTTACCATCTGTTTCATTTCCTGAGGTTCGATAGCTACATATTCGTAGTAGTACCCTCCGCTATCGATGGATCGTGTTTCCCTGTAAACAATTCCACAAGTTATAAGGTTCTGCAGGGAACGGTATGCAGTGCTCCTTTCCCTGTCAAGGATCTCTCCTAATTTTTCTGCTGTCAGGGGACCATGCATAAGCAGAGCCTTGTATGCGTCGATGTCAAGGGACTTCAGACCGAGTACACATTTTACCATGTCCTCGCATCTGAAGCTTGCTCTGATCATCTCATGAATAGAATTCGCCATAAAACCACTATTTGGGGACGGTTTGCCCTATTGTTTTTTGAATTTCTTTCGAGTTCTTTGAGGATACCGGCCAGCACGTTAAGACATTATATCAGATGGATTGAGGATGCTCATTAAATAGAAAACTCTGTGCTGGTCTCCAAATTTGCTTTTTAAAAGCATACTCCCCAATTGTGTTAAGTATCATTATGTGTTATTTCGCTACCAATATTGGTGAATATATTTATAAACTTATTTATCTCTCTTAAACTCTTGTGTTTTTTTTTCAGGCAGTATTTGCTAAATATTCCATTTTATCTTTTCTGGGCGTTTTTAAAAAAATAATAAATCCTGAATAATTCTGGTTAGTTAATTATATATATAATTTCCTGACTCAATAAGCTCTGAGGTCTTATGAAGCCCATTATCCCTGAGGATGAACGTTCCGAAGAACCTCTTGATACTGAGAGAATTATTTACCATCCTGATATGATAAAAGCCAATGACTGGGTTCTCAATGAGTATGAAGCTCCTTTCAGGGAAGTATGTATTTTCGTTCCCTGCGCCAAAAGAAAGCCTTACCATGAAAGCCCGTCCCACAAAAAATTCGACAGGATAATTTTCGGGCTCTTAAAGCCCGAGGATGTACACATAGTCACCTTCGGGACCTGCGGGATTGCCCCAAGGGAACTTGATACAGAGTACCCTTTCATGCACTACACTTTCATGATGGGAAAATGTAATGTGACAAAGATCAAGAGAGACTTCATAAAAATAGAAAGTGAAAGAATTGCCGCTTATCTTGAAAAGACAAGGGCAAACTACAGGCACAGGATAGCATACTGTATCGGGGATTTCCGGACTGCAATGGAAAAAGCCCTGGAAATGGTCGACATAAAAGTGGATATTGTCCCGAGGGAATCTACAATTCAGAGGATGATCCAGCCCGATAAGCCCTTTATTTACAACAGCCTCTCCTCTAAAGAGTACCTGCAGGACCTTTCCGATGCAATTACCGATGCTTTTGAGCTTCCCAGGCGGGAAGTAGGCTTGAAGGAAGACCTCTCTGTTGACGATACGGACTGGTATATTTTGTGATATCTAGAGATACCCTTATTATATAAGTACTATCTTTATATCTTTAATACTTTATATCTTTAATAGGTAATCTTAGGATGGATTTATAAACATTACGCGAAGACTCTATGGTAATAGAATGGATGGATAACCTAAACAGTAAAAATACAGTCATATTCTTTTCACAAGGATTGCGTTAATTCACAGAATTTTTGGGGAAATCTCCCACAGAGCTAATCGGGGAAGCCGATAAAGATGAACACAATCCGAAGACTCTGAAACGACGGATAAAATCGTATCTTACCGGTTTTAAAAAATTTTTGCAGGATAAAGGAGCAGCAGAATACAAAGAATAGAATGACAGCGGTTAAAAGTTTCTATTCTTATTTTGAAATTAAACTGCCGAGAATGCAACGAGGGAGCAGTAGCCCAAAAACAAAAAAAGAAAATACATGAATACCTACAAAAGAAGAAATACAAGAAATTTTAAAGGTATGTTCTCCAATAGAAAAGGCTCTTGTTCCAGTTGGTGTAAGTTCAGGATTGGCTGCAAATGAAATCGGCAATTTAAAAGTTTCTGATTTTTTTAACGGTTATGACCCTGAAACAGGGGTGAAGTATCTTGATTTGAGACGGCAAAAAATGAAAATCGACTTTTTTACTTTTTTAAGCCCCGAAGCCTCCAAAGCTGTAAAAAAGTATCTGGACTTCAGGGCGAGAGAACCAAAAACTCGTAAATCTGATAGATTTATTGTGCTTTTTTTCTTAACTCTCAGCCAAGCGTTTTAATCTCTTTTTATCGCTAATAAAGAAAGCTGTAACTGCCCCTGTCAAAAATACAGCCAAAGAGCAGTACTTTTTTACAGAACGCATTGTATACCTGTGTAAATTCTCCATATTGCATACTTTTTTGGCTAATTTAAATACGTCCTCAATGAGGGATCTAATAGGCTTAAGTGCTCCCCAATTTTCCATCAAAGATTTAAATTTTAAACCAGTTAAGATCAAGATTGATGTCTATGCTGTCGATTATGATATGATTTAAACCTCTTTTACGCCGAGAACAAACATTGTCAAGTAATCCAATAACAAAGTTGATAAACTGCTCCGGATCAAAGCTGCCCATGATACTGTATTACTGTTGATTGCGGTGGGAGTAATGGATAAAGAGTACGATTATGGAAAATGGAATTACAAAAGTTAGCTGATGAAACTGGAATGGAAATTTCGGTTTGCCACTTCCCACCAGGAACAAGCAAATGGAATAAAATAGAGCACAGACTATTTTCTCATATAACTTTTAATTGGAGAGGGAAACCACTTACAAGCTATGAAGTAATTGGGCTCTTCGCCGTTTTATGTGGGTTGAAAATAGTTGCCTAGTTAGGAAGTAGCCAGGTTAAAAAGAGAAACATCAAGCTTGAATGTAGTTTTCATCAAAAAATGTTTCCGAATTTTAGAAGTGCTACTTCAACATTCATGTGACGAATATAAGTACCCACTCGAAACGGCGAAGAGCCAGTAATTGTGAATCTTATTGTCGCAACAACTACATCAAAAGGGCTTAAAGTTAAGTGCATGTTAGATCAGAATGAATACCCAAAGGGGATTAAAATGACTAAGGAACAAGGTTGAAGAATTAGGAATTATTCGTGATGAGTTTTCACGGAGAGTGAAACTATACATTCAAGCCTAAGAAAGAGGGGGCTGCATAAGTTATTTTGTGACAGTTCCTTAGTGCAGATATCAGGTTCATTATGTTCACGCTAGTATTCATCTGTATATTATTCAATTTATTGGTATACATCGATAATTCATAAAATTTTTGATATCGATCGGCTTATATAACCAAATATTCAGCGAAAATATCCGGTACGGCAAAACGATAATTTTGAGTTCCTGTTCTGTGTTTCCAGGAAAGAAATCCCATTCCCACAATCCACAGGTTCTACGCGGGTATTTTGGGTATCAGATGAGGTATATGATGCCCTTCGCAGGGCAAGAATCCACCCTGAAGAGTCCTTTTCTACTATCCTGTTCAGGTTGGTCTCGGCAGCAAAGAAACCATACACACTGCGAGTCAATATCCTCCCGGAAAACAAGTGCATTAAGGATCTTGATTATGTGCACGGAGGCGGTGAATGCATGGTCATGCACCAGACGCTGCGCGAGCTAATGGAGATACCTGCCTTTGATCAGCTTGTTGACATCGAATACGGCGAGCCAGCATCACTCCCAGCATTGAGGCTCTATCGCGGGGATAAGTGTGTGCTTCGCGACGGTGTGTCTATGGGTGGAACTGTGAACACAGCCCGCGAATATGCGTATGTAATGTCTGTTTTTGGCGAGTTTCCGCCGGGGGCTGCAAAAGAAATCAGGGAGTTGGCAGATGTAGAGGCAAAAAGGAGAGAGCAGGGATATCCTATAAAGTAAGAGTCTTATGGAGTCTCAGTTTCCGGACTCTTTCAAGGCTTGAAGAACCTCTCGGCTATCTTCCATTACTTTCCGGACGATCCTTTCGAAGTTTTTATCCGTCTTGAAATAGCTTCCATGTTTCATTTTCTGTTTTTTCTTTCTTTTTACTGTCATTCCTGTCACTTCTATGGGCTTGATATGGAGAAGCCCATATAAATCCTATTCTGACTGGCAGGATTCAACCATCAGCCTGTACATCACTCCACATTTTTTCATTCCCACATCCTATGACCTTGACCAAGCCAGTCCAGCAAATACCCATTTCTAGATTCTGACCGTCAACCCATTTGCTGCGGACTATTATAAAAAATTCTGCATATAGTAATCTACAGCTAATGATCTACTCAAGCACAAACAATAGGTGGTGACTTGTTTTAAGTATAATTTTTGTGCAAAGTTTCTAACTGTTTTTCATACACTTATTTAAACCTGTATTTCCTTCCCATAAATATGAAGAATGTGAGAAATAAGTGAAGATCAAAACCATAAAAGGAGCTACCCTTGTAGTATTAGCAGCCCTATGTTTTTTTACAGGTTTGGAGACTGCAAGTGCAGAAATAAGTTATGAATCTGTAGATACACCCTTAAATCAGTACTACACAGAAATAAGTTTTAACGAGCTTGAAAAATATGGAGATTATAAGATAAATGTGCCAGACACGATTACTAAATACGATCTTGTGCTCATGAATCCTGAAGCTTTTAAAAAAGATGCAGACTCAGGTAAGATGTCTATTCAGCTAGCGGGACAAAGCTGTATACGTTCTTTCGGTATGTGATACTGAGTTTGTAAACAATTTCCCTAGTCCGGGTACTGAAATCTATAACATGATGGTTGATGTGAACGATGCGTATGGAGTTTCAGATATCGGTGTCAATTTAGACGCAGACTATTACTACTATGATTCCGATTTGAGCAGTACAAATGCGGATCTTTTGTTAAGCGAATTTAAGTCAGAGAACTCAGGCTTAAGAGATTCTGCAAACTGTGACCTTGCTTTTCTCTTCACTGGTAAAGTCTTATCTGGGGCTATTGGAAAATCGCACGTATAATAATATATTCCGTCGAAGCAAAAGAAGAGGAAGATTTACGTATGAAAGGAAAGTATCTTGTGCCGATTGCAGTAATAGCTTCAATTCTACTTGTATTATTCATGGATTCGTATTGACAAAATCCGAAAACAGGTCGATAGTGGATGGATGCCTGTGCACATTCATGCAGATCCTGCATATGCTGATCAAGTAGAGATACAGACCGGTGTTGAGGGTGCTATGCAGCAGCCAAAAACGAAACATATTGACCATTTTGAAAAATAGAGTAAGCGCCATAAAATAGGCGCTTGTTTTTTGATTTTCGTGATGTATTCTCAAGTTTCATTAAAAGTATATCAAGTTTCATTAAAAGTATATCTTCTATTACCGTCTAAAATATTGACTGGTACGTCCTGTAACAGGTTTTAAATTCTGCTTATTTCAATCAAATTCTGCCGGTTCCAATTTTCGTTGCCTATCCTTCAGAACTGCGAAACAAAGGTTCTTGCCTGCCAGAGAGCAATAACTGCAAGGATCAGGATAAGAACCATCCACATTATCTCTGCGGAAGGGATGAAGGAGTTTGCCCAGTAAGCATTGTAAGCTTCCATAGCAGCTGTCGTTTGTACCATATTTATTCCCTCCTTACCTTTAGACATACCTGAGACAGGCATCCGAGCCCCGGACCTTTCCGAAGTCGGTGATCACATATTTGTGCAGGAGGAATCCTTTTTTGTAGATTCCTTCCTCGTCAACCTTCTGTTCCACATCCTTCAACATCCCGCCGGAAGCCAGTTCGATAATGTCAAAGTTGATGCTGTCCCTGCCGTAATTTCTCTTCATATTATATTCTTCCTGGATTTTTGAAACTATTTCATAGTTCCAGTGCTCTTCTCCATCCAGGAAAAGTTCCAGTATCCTGAATTTTATTGGACGGTTTGTACCCACCTTCACTCACCTCTCAGGGTTTCAAGTGCGCTTGTTTCTTCCGTAAACATGACGAAGCTGCCAATAACACAGAGGGTGCCTCCTACAAGAATGGTCCACTGCGGGACATCTCCGAAGAAGAGGAATATGAAGATAATAGCACACAGACCGTAGAGGTTTCCTATCCCCTGCCCTCTTCCGACACCTATCAGCGGGAATGACTTGTACCAGCAAACGTAACAGAACCCGAAGGTGATCCCTGCAAAAATCAGGACCAGCAGTGTCAGAGGTTCAAATGCTTGGAGCGCAAAGGAATACATAGGGTAGCCAACTATTGCCAGGATTGGCACGATAATGATCCACCAGATGATGTTTTCCCCAAGAAACCGAAGGGTAAGCCCCACATCAGGCTCGGAAATGTCAAGCCCTTTGCCTGCAATTGCACCTTCAATCCCCCAGCCTGCAGCAGCCATCAAACCCCCCAGATATCCAATCCAGGGGACTCCCCCCGCAGCAAGTTCAGTTATAACCCCACCGCCAAAGATTGTGATTCCACCAAGAATAATGATTATAATTCCTGTGGCTGCCCTCTTGCTGATCTTTTCCCCATACCAGTAATAAGCAAGCATCGAGCCGATTACCGGGTAGAGAAGGGCAGCAACGGCTGCGAACGCTCCACCAATAAAACCCATGGCCATAAAGGAGCCAAGTATTGCTATGGGCCCCCCGAAAATTGAAGCCAGGAAGAACCACTTGGAGCAGGGATGAAATTCCTTAAGTGTTCGGCCCAATTCTCTGAATTTTCCAAGCACCCCATTCCAGAGCATGAGGGCCAGCATAACTGTAAATGCATTAAATGCGGTAATCAGGGCCGCTGTTACAACCAGGGACACTGCATCTCCGCTGGTCCCGGCAATAACCCCATACATTTCATCAAACGGGTTAAGTACCCACACAACAGTTCCGGGCAGGTACCAGATTCCCCAGAAAACAGCACAAAAAAGAGCCCACATATACCCTTTACTGATTTTTCGTTTGCTTTCCTGCGCTTTCAAAGCTTTCAGACCCATGTCAACTCCTCCTTTTTGTTAGAGTTTTTGAGCAGGTGTGCTGGGAGACAGGTCTGTATAGCCTTTGGGACTCCCGGGACTGCCTGCTCTTCCGATTCTCAGTGCTTCAAGGCTGCCTTTACCTTGTTGACGGCATCTGTTGCACTTTCTCCGTAGATGTCTGCACCGATCTTGTCTGCCCAGTCCTGGGTAACCGGGGCTCCTCCTACCATGGTCTTGAGCTGACCGCGGATGCCTGCTTCTTTGAGCTGTTCTTCAATCTGGATCTGGTTTACCATGGTGGTGGTCATAAGGGCGGAGGATGCAATAATGTCGGGTTTTAGTTCCTTTGCCTTTTCAACAAAAACCTTGACGGCCACATCTCTTCCGAGGTCCACCACTTCAAAGCCCGCAATGTTGAGCATGGAGGCAACTATATCCTTTCCGATGGAGTGGATGTCTCCTTCGATGGTCCCGATGACGACTGTTCCGAGCTTTGTGGTTTTGGATTTCCGCCTCTCCATCTCGGGTGTCAGAACCTCGATTCCTGCTTTCATTGCTTCAGCGGCTGCAAGCACATGGGGAAGGAAAAGAGTCCCCTGCTCGAACTGTTCGCCTACTTCCTGCATACCTGCAGTATACCCGTGTTCGATAATTTCTACCGGGTCGATCCCGGCGGTGAGGGCTTCATTTGCGGCTTCAGCTGCAATGTCTTCATCAAACTCGGTGATTGAAGCTTTTGCTTTTGCTATAATCTCTTCTTTGCTTGCCATTTTTGTCTCCTCCTTTGTATTAACCCTCTCTGAAAGTCTTATCAGCTCTGTCGACAACTGCCTGCATGTCCTTGAGGACGTCTGCATCAATTGGTGGGACTTCGTGGTGTTTGAGGACATCCATCATCTTTTCATTTGCTGCGGCCGCAAGGTCCTTTGAACCGGCTGCTGCCCAGTCACCGAACATGCGCCTGTCGATGAGCATGGGGTCGGAGGGGTAGTTCACAAGCATTCTCGTTTGCTTAAGGGCAAGGAAGTTGTTTCCGATTCCTACTTTCTGGATGGATTCGACTGCCAGGGTTTCGGTAGAAACCGGAATTCCCTGCATCGCTTTCTTTGTCATCTTGATGATATCATTGTCAATAACGAGCTGTTCCATGGAGAAAGTCATACCAAGCTCAAGCATCCCGGCGCCGTAGAGGGTGTTTGCCCCTGCGAGGGCGGGAAGGAGGCATGTCATGGTCTTCTCGTGTCCAGCCTGGTTGTCAGGGATCTTTGCATCAGACTAGGTGCCTGCCACGAATGCGGGGAGGCCATAGAACTGGGCAAGCTTTGCGACAGCAGCGCTGATCAGGCCGAGTTCGGGAGATCCGACAGGAGCAGTACCCTTCTTCAGATCGAAGGTGGTAGTGGAACTTCCGTACCAGACTTTGGTTCCGGGCACCGTGAGCTGAGCGAGGACGATACCTGAGAGGACTTCGGCATTGTGAGTAACCAGGGTTCCTGCAAGGTATACAGGAGAAGAACCCCCGGACATTGCCATACTCAGGACGTTTACAGGCATTCCGAAACGTGCACCTTTGATGATGACCTGACAGGCATTGACACTGAGCTCAAGCGGGCTTGTTGGACAGAGCAGCATAGAGAAGATCGGCTTTTTCCTTGCTTCTTCTTCGTCGCCGCCGTAGTAGGCATTTACGATGTCCCGGTAGTGTTCGACGTTTTCACCGACAGGGTCAATGTGGTGGAAATGTTTTGCGGTGTTGGTAAGAGGAGTAAAGGTCTCATGGACGTCCTGAGCGCCTTTTCCGGCCCAGTCCCTTGCAGACACCGGGAGGGAGAAGTAGTCAATATTTTCGGCCCAGTCACAGAGTTTTGCGATGTCTGCAATGTCCTGCTCTACCGAGTCCAATGTGACGTATTTCCCGTCCTTGTACCTGCACATCTTAACCCCTGTCCCGAAACAGGTCCAGTGCACCTTACCCCCTGACTCCTGTACGGTGTTGTACTTCTTGTCGCGTCCCCAGAGCACGAACCTTGAGGGTGCGAGTTGAAGGGCTCTTCTTACAAGATATTCAGGGATTTTTACTACCTGGGTCTTTTCGTTAACTTCACAGCCGTTTTCCTTGAAGATCTGCCTGGCTTCCGGGTCGGAGACCTGGATTCCGGGGTTCATCAGGACTTCCATTGTGGCGTAGTGGATGGCCTTTAGCTCATCACGGGTAAAAAGATTCAGTTCCACGCCCTCAAGAGAATTAAATCCTGCAATTGCATTACATTGTGCCATTTTATTTTCTCCTTCTTCTCGAATTTATTCACTTTTCTTCCATTAGTCTTTCATCTGTAGGGGAAAATCCACGATTTTTGATAAAACCTGTTAGCTTCCAGCTACAGGCCTCTAAAAAAAGGAAAACTCGGTGTCCCCCCATTCCCTTCTTTGAAACCCTTATCTATAGTCTCTACTATCCGTTTTTCCGTAACTTTTCAAAAAGACAGCCGTTTTTTCTCAACGTGGCTGCAGGGAAAAAGCTGCTCCGTTTTTCGGCAAAATACCCCACATTTTCCGGATTAAGCCCCCTTTGATTGAATTTTTCCGGATTATTTTTTTATAATACTCTATATAGTTTATTTTTTTTGTATATTCTTATATATATTATTTTTTGATAACTTCTTATCTCATTTTTCGATAGAGCTTCTCTCCAGGGTTTATCTTCCTGTCTGTTTTCTGAAGAGATTACAGGAGTTGATCTTTATATCGAGGAGCTTTTCGATGTTCATCTTTGCTGCAATACCCTTTGCAGCTCCTGGTACGGAGGTGATGACTCCAATATCAAGCTCTTCACGGAGTTCTCTCATGACATGTTCGTCTGAGAGATCCGGGATGTCGACGTTGAGTTTCTTTGCCACGTACTCTTTTGCCTCTTCTATGCGCATGTTCTTTGAGAACTGCATCCTTGCTACAAGGTCGCCAGCTGCTCTCATGCCTGTCATCCCGGAAGCCATTATGTGTGCGATCGGCATACCCAGAGGGTCGCCGACCCCGACCTATATGCCATCGACTCTGGCAATCTCGACCATTGCCTTGCTAGCTCTTGTAACCGCATCTACCGGAGGAGTTTCAAGCATAGGAATTCCGCCAACTCCCATACCCATGTCAACGTGGCAGGGCAGGGTTGAGGCCTTTACGGCTTCTTTAATGAAGGTCACGGAGCGAGCCAGGTTCCAGGCTGAGGTCATGCTGGTGTTAGTGTTGCACACTGGACCGAAGACGTTTGCCCCGGCTTTTGCAATCAGGGGTGCCTGCTGGTGCGGCCAGAGCCCTGCAAGGGTTACGCCGTCATACTGCAGGTTACCGTGCATCCCGAGCACCATTTCACCCGCCATCCCGGCTTCGATGTACATGTTCGGGAACTCTTTCCTGAGAGCTTCTATTGCGTGGAGGGTTCCATAGAAGTCTGCATCTCCGGCTGCAGCTGTGGTGTCAAAGTTGACCCCATCTGCTCCGGAAGCAAAGAGCTTCTGCATGATCCAGACTGTATCCCTGGTAAGATGTTCTGCGGCGTGTTCCATGGCATCCCAGGCTTCCTGAATCTTAAATGCCTTCATGAGGTCTCCCGGGTTTTCAAAAGGCCCATCCGGAGTATAATATAATCCCATGTTCGGCATTGCCCCGTAGAAGAGTGGGATGATCATATTCTGCTGGCAGACTTCCATTGCCTGGCACTCATTTGAGACCACGGGCTTTACCGGCTTGAAACTGTAGTCGATGTGCCCAAGTTCCATTGTATCGGCGCCAAAAGCCCTTTCGTGCATCATGCAGCCGACAAGCCGGCTGGAAGGAATCCCAACACCACTGTTACCCTGGTCCCCATCAAGCCTGATGGTGCCGATATCGTGGGTAACAGGCACTTCCATGCCCTGTTCAACACTAACTGCCTTTCCGGGCATCATCAGGATTTCTGCAAGCTTTTCAAGCTCGTTTCCGTCCAGGGCAGAAATCTCCCCGAGGTCTGCAGCATTTGCAGTTCCGGCTTCGATCTCCTCAACAATCTTTTCTTTGGTAAGGAAGACACGTTTCCCATCTCCCATCCTCAGAGCGTATTCTGTTGCCATTTATTCTCACTTCCCAAGGAGCAGTTCCTTTGCCTTTGCTACGGCTTCACTGGCGTTTTCTGCATAGCAGTCTGCCCCTATCTTGTCAGCCCAGGCCTGGGTTGCAGGGGCTCCTCCAACCATGACTTTTACTCTCTCCCTCATACCTTCCTCTTTGAGGAGTTCGATTACCCCTTTTTGGCCGGGAAGAGTTGTGGTCATCAGGGCTGAAAGTCCTATCATGTCCGCATTGACCTCCTTTGCCTTATCGACAAAGTTTTTGATCGGGACATCCCTTCCGATGTCATGAACTTCAAATCCTGCAGATTGGAGCATGGTGGAAACTATGGACTTTCCTATGTCGTGTACATCCCCCTCTACGGTTCCGTTAACAATGACTCCCATTGTCTTTTTCGGGGCGCCTGCAGGTATGTCCGCCTCAAGGATCTTGACCCCTGCAGTCATCGCATCGGCAGCCATCATCACGTGAGGCAGGAAAAGTTTTCCTCTCTCAAAGAGAACCCCTACCTGGTTCATCCCGGCAGCAAGCCCCTTTTCAATGATTTCAGCCGGTTCCATCACTCCTTTTGCTTTTTCTACGGCTTCAATCACCCTGTCCTTCTTGCAGGAAATGATCGCATCCGAAAGTTCCTGAAGTAACTCTTCTTTGCTTGCCATTTATAACCCCCTTTTTCCAGATTTGTTTTGTAAAAGCGGTGGGGTTCTTCATGTCGGAAGAATCCCAACCTTTACATTTGGAAAAGAAAAAAACCACCCTTCCAGAAAACGAGTTTCGTTTTTCTGGGCTATGCCCCCTATTTAATATGTTTTGAATCAATATATTTATATTTAGTCAATATTATTATATTGTTTTTGTTTCTGGTCGAAGTGGGACCCCGGCTTTCTTCAATCTGGGGTATATAAATCAAAAGTCCGGGTTTTTGAAAAAACGCACATGAAATTCTTCGAATAACAGGCACAAATAATGAAAGTACCTGGGAGGACTTTCATGCCAAAATAGGAGTTTTGGATAACTCATTACTGCTTCAAGTCCCTGAATTTGAGGGAGAGAAATATAGTAAAGGTAGGAAAGAACTCTTTTAATACCAGAGCCCTCAGTCCTCTTCAAGCCCCGCGTTTTCTCCGACTGAAAGCATAAGTTCCCCGTATAGCAGTTTCTCAAGGGTTTCAGCTACGTATTTTCTCAGCTGGTATCTCTGGATGTCTTCATGCATCCTTATATCCGAATCTACCTGGACCCTGAGCAGGGCAAAATGAAAAGCTTTTTCATTCTTTATCTGCGCAGTATAAAAGGTTTCCAGCAGGTAAGGAAGTTTTCTGGGGTCCTCTATTGCTTCACTTAAAAGCAACATTTCTTCGGGAATATCCATCGTATGCGAACTGATGTCCTTTTTTCCGGTAATGAGCTGCAGATTTTTTTCCGAATACTTTTTTTCAAGGATTGTTACTTCACCACTCATACTTTCCACCTCCTTCCATGTTGAGATTCCTAAATTTTCCTGGTAAACTGTTCTTGCTCGGCTGAACTCCGTTTACAGAATGCCGGATTCAGAGAAATAAGGGATGAAGGCAGATTTTAAGCCAGCATTCCTTTTACTATAATGTCTATTGCATCGTCTTCTTCAAGGCCGCGGGCCATGAGGGTTTCGACTTCCTTTTTGTCCACGCAGCCGATAGCAGCTTCGTGGGTAACCTTTGCAAGGGGGTTGTCCACTCGGACAATTGGCACGGCTTCAGCTTTTGCGTTGCCCTGGATAACCTCCATACAGTCTACGTGTCCGCGGGCTCTCGGGGCGTGGCCTTCAGTGATTCCCCTGAATACGGATTCTGCGTGATCGGTTATGGCAAGCCGGCTTTTAATTACACTGCGGGCATTTTCTCCATTAAGAGCGATCTTTTCAAATATCTTTATTATATCGTCTGCTTTTCCGTAGACCTTGGTAACCATTTCGCAGATCGAGTCTTTTTCGGCATCCACACTGTAATCGAATTCCATATACCCTACCCTTCCGGAGATAAGGGAAAAGTTCGTGTAATACCTGCCTCCTTCCTCTATCGTTACATGGGCTTTCGGAAGTACCTGAATCCCTCCATGGGGCCCGTGGAAATGGGTCTCGGTGTATTTCAGGGACGCGTTCTTCCCGATAAGCATCTCAGCTTCCATTTTGTGGATAACCTTTTCAGCGTTTGGGAAGGTGCAGTGGGCGATAAGTTCTACAGCCGAATCTTCTTCGGCTATGAAGTCCATTTTGATTTCCTGAAGCCCGTCTTTAGGGACCAGCCCGAAGCAGAGGTGGACAGGAAGGGGGATTTTGTACCCTTTTTTGATGGTCAGTTTAATGTCCACACCGTGCTCGTTTTCTTTCTTCTCAAGCACTATGCCTTCGGTTCCGTTTGCGCTGAGCACTTTGTTCCCGCTTACCACAAGGCTAGCAAGCCCATGGTTATGCAGGACTGCAGCATCTCCTCCAGCTGCTGTATAAGCTGCAGTTATGTCTTCAGTTTCTCTAGAAAGCGCATTCAATTTAATCTGAGTCATTTTTCAGATCACCTTTGGGGGGGATACCCTGCTGTCACAGGGTATGCATCTGTTTTTAAAAAATTCGCTTATCTCCACGGGGTCCCCACTCCTGAGGATTACTCCTTCGCACATAAGGGATGCTTTGTCCGAGGCGGCTGCAATTTCTTCCCGGTGAGTGATTACAAGCACCGACGAACCGTTTTCCTTGAGCGCCTGGATCAGGGAGACGATTTCTTTTAAGGAAACCACGTCAATTCCGGAGTCAGGTTCATCAAGAATTGCAAGTTTCGGCTTCATGGTAATGATAGATGCAAGCTCGATTCGCTTTCTTTCTCCCCCGCTCAATGCCTCGCCTACTTCTCTGTCAAGGTATTTTTCAGGTTTCAGGTCGACTTTCCTGAGGGCTTCCTTTATCTTTTCTTCTGTAATGCCTCCATTGCCTTTTGCCCCGATTGCAAGATAATCCCTTACCTTCAGCCCCTCAAAGCGGGCAGGTTCCTGCCAGGCAAGGGTTATGCCTTTTCTTGCACGTTCGGTTATTGAAAGTACTGCAATATCTTCCCCATCAAAAATGATGTTGCCTTCTTCATGTTCGTAACCCTGAAGCCCCATCAGGGTGTAGGCAAGTGTACTTTTTCCTGCGCCGTTTGCGCCGATGATGCTGTGGATTTCCCGGTCTCCTACTTCGAGGTTGACCCCACGCAGAATTTTTTTTCCATCCCGGCTCAATATCAGGTTTTTTAAGGATAAAATATATGACACCTCTAGCAAATTTTTGTTTGAGCACTGCAGAATTTAGTTTGTACACCGCAGTAAATCCTTGCAGCGCTGCAGGTCTTTAACGGTATTTACGTTTATTGCTAGTTTGGGATTATCAAGTATCAGATTAAAGTCTTCCTGTTCGTTTCGGATTTGAGAACTGTCAAGGATATTTACTCCCGCGGGTACGATAAGTTTTCCATCCTTGTTAAATACGGTATCCGGCCTGGTTCCTGCTCCCTTACAGACATTGATAGGTACATATACGGAAAGTGCCGGCTTTCCTTCTTCCCTGTATTTCCGAACTACCGAATCAATAAGCTCGGTATCTATCAGGGGAAGATCGGACATAATAATCATTACTGGTCCCGTCGTTTCTGCAGTTTCTACTGCATGGATCATGTCCCCGACATAGTTTCCTCCAAAGGTCCTGATTACCTTAACTTCGCCTTTATAGCGTTCCTGGATCATGATCTCGGTCTTTGGGGTAACAGGTGAGACTGCTACGAACACTCTGTCTATACTTTTTGTTGATCTAAGGGTATCTATCACATAGGTAATGAGTGGCTTTCCGAGTAATTCAACACAGGGCTTTTCCCCCATTCCAAGCCTCTGCCCGAACCCTCCTGCCATTACAATAGCGTCCATTTAAGACCTCCGGTGTTTAATGAAAGATTGAGGATAACCGCAATAATAATCAGGGCAGTTACCCTGCCAATTTCGTTTGCAGTACCTATTCCGTCACCATTTAAGCCCCCGAAATGTGAATAACTTCGGTTCAGGAGCACCAGGGACGAGATACATGCTGCCAGATAGGGAAGCAGCCCGATGAACCCGAAGGGCAGGAAACATACAACTGCTCCGAAAATAAAGCCTATGAGGAAATTTTTTAGGGTTGCTCCGTTTATTGTCATTTCCCCCAGGCCAGGATATGCCTGTTTTTCCGGTCGTGGGAGTGGTTTTCCAAAAGCTGCAATTGTTAACATTGACTGTTTGGCGCTGACTTCCGCTATAAACATGGACCCTAACATAAGCAGCGGAAGATTAGAACCAAAAGCAGTAATGCCTTCGTCCTGAACCGATCTTATGGAACCGTAAAAGGCAAGCAGTACAAGCATGCCGAAAGCTACTCCTCCTGTCCCGAGGGTTGTGTCTTTTAAGGCCTTGATTTTTTTCTCACGGGATCCGTGGGCCATAAAACCATCTCCTATGTCAGTGACCCCGTCAAGGTGGTTAAAGCCTGTAAAATAATATACAGATCCCATAATAAGAGCTGCCAGAACAGGATCCGGGAAAATCAACTGCCCTACGTATGCAACTGCTCCTATGAGAAGCCCGAGTACAGCTCCCACGACAGGGTAGAAGTAGATCTTTTTCATGAGTTCGTCGATCCCTTCCATAGTGATTCCTACAGGGATCGTGGACAGGAACCCAAAACCGGACTTAAATGCAAGTAAATATGAATTCATTATTTATCGCCTGTTTTTTAGTCGTTTCTTTCAAACTCTGCCATACCTCTTGAATACATATTGGAGGAGACACCCCCGATAAGCCCTCCTATTACGTCGTCCATGAAAGGCCCCAGATTTGCAAGGATTCCGGGCTTTTGTTTGTCATACCTGACAAACTCGAATGTCCCTTTTGAACCGCTTATATAGTTTGCGATGCTGTTGCCCAGCACTTCATCAGCTATTATGAAACTCAGGTCTTTTTCATAAGAACTTTTGCTGAGGTTTGGAAGGTTTCCGGCTCTGCCTTCTCTCTCCAGCAGGACCCCAGAATAAATCAAAAGGCAGAGGTTCGGGTCCGAAAGAGCGAATTTTAGTTCTCTTTTAAACAGAGCTTCGGCTTTTTCCCTTGTCTCAAGTCCGGGGTGAGGGACATACATTTCGAGAGCTGTGTCCGCAAGGTCCTGGATACTTATTCCTTCTTCAGCCAGGACATCGATGATATCGACGGTAGCTTTTCCCTCTATTTTTTCAGGCTGCCCTTTTTTCAGGTCCCTTTCCTCAATATCGGATAACTTCATACTGATCACTCCGGGGTTGTTAAAACGGTTATTTTAGGATTTCTTAAATTCTTAAAATTGTTGATCTTAAAATTAATTCTTTTAAGAAGATTAATTTATTTTAAGCCTTTATATCGGTTAATGTAATGGATATATAATGGGTTTTACTGCTAATTAATGGGTTATGGATTTTACTGCTAATTAATGGGTTCAGATTAATGGGGGTACATTTACAGATCACGGATACAGGTAAACTCCCGTTATCCGGATTACTGCCACAAACGCAACAAGTGAAAACCCTGAAGCAATTGCTATTAATTGGGATGCCCTTTTTATATCTTTTACTTCGGTAGGCGGGTATGAAGCTCCCAGCACATAAGTGTCGGGTTTTTCAAGTTTAACTCCCAGAGCCCCGGCAGTAGCAGCCATTGGATAGCCGGAATTGGGAGATGGAGTCTTCATCCCGTCTTCTAAAGCGGTCTTTATGCTGTCGAGAGGATTGATTTTTCTTCCGTTTTTAGGGAATAAGGATACTGTAAAGGCTGCAGCAAGGATAAAGATAACTGAAATCCGTGCAGGGATCCAGTTCAACACATCATCGGACTTCGCTGAGAAGTATCCAAGTTCCCTGTAAGGTTCGGTTTTATACCCTACCATCGAGTCAAGGGTGCTTATGGCTTTAAATGCGTAGGCAGCCACAAGACCGAGTTCTCCGAAAAGGGCGTAATAGAAAATCGGGCTCAGGACGCCGTCCACATAATTTTCGGAAACGGATTCTATAACTGCAGAAGACATCTGAATTTTTGTCAGTTTGGAGGTGTTCCGACTTACGTAGATAGGGAGCAGTTCCCTTACTTTTTCCAACTGGTTTTCTTCAAGGTGTTTGTAAATCTTCCTGGCAGGGCTCAGCAGGCAGTTGATCGCAAAGGTGGCTTTCAGGAAATAGGCTTCTATAAAAAGTGGTAAAATGCCCGGAATTCCCGGAAGGGCTGCAAGAAGGGCTGCAATGTAGAGGACGGAATAGCCCAGTAAAGATGCGAAGAAAACACAGCAAAGAGCCATTGCCATACCATAGATTTTTCGATGGGTTTTTGGGGCTGCGTTTTTCAAAAAACTGATTAATTTTCCTATCCAGACAACGGGATGAACTGCAGCAGGAGGTTCCCCAAAAACAATGTCGATGACTGCAGCGAGCAGAAGTACCAGAGCAAGGTGCCCGCTGTCAGGGATAATCATAAAATAGGCTCCATTACTTTTTTCCAGGCTACTTTTATAAGTTCATCGGTGTCTCCTTCCTGCATAAGGCAGTCAAGGATCTTCTGAGCGATTTCCGTCTTATGGACAAGGTGACAGTCAACGCAGCTCCATATTCTGCCGCTTCTTGAACTCTTGATCCATTTTCCTCCGGTTTTTTCGTTTTCACAGGGATAAAACGGACAGAAGCAGAAGGTGCAGTTCTGGCCTTCAAAATGACAGGGGTAATATTCGCATGTCTTCCTGCCTCCAATGCCTTCTTCACTGGCTTTTTCGATTACGTGCTGCAGTTCGTTCTTTGCCTGTTCTCTGCCCCACTCGACGATAACGTCCCCTATTGCAGTAATGAGCCTGTCGTTTTCTTCTCCGGTTCTGACTGCAACCCTTATGTAATCTTTTCCGAGACCGTGGAAAGAAACGCAGTCCCGGATAAGGACTCCGCGGGCTGCAAGGCGGGCAGCCAGCTCACTTGAGTCAAGCATGAATTTGCTGATGTTGACACAGATAAAGTTAACATTTACTTCCCCGGCTTCAAAGCCCCTTATCCTGTCAAGTTTTGCTTTGAGTTTTTCTCCTTCTTCCAGGATCATTTTCCTTGCTTTTTTCAGGTATGGGCTGTCAATCCCGCCTTCTATATTGAGAAGTGCGGTTCCGGTGATGTTTGCAAGAGCTCCGAGGTTCCAGGACAACCTTGTTGTGTTCAAGATCTCAGCCATATCCGGAGAAGCTATCCCGAATCCCATCCGGATCCCGGGGATCGCAAAGTCTTTTGTAAGGGAGCGCATGACAAAAACATAGTCGTTGTCTGCAGGAAGGTCTGCAACACTCTTTGAAGGATCGGATAGCTCAATGAAGGCTTCATCTACGTAAAGAAGTGTTTTATGCTCCCTGCAGCGTTCTGCAAGAGCTTTAAGTTCTTCTCTACTACGGAGTTTTCCCGTCGGATTGTTCGGGTTACAGATAAAAAGGATCTTTGCTTTATCCAGCATCTCATCCGAGAGTGTATTTACTTCTTCCTGTGCAGGATGTACCGGCTCTGCTCCCATGATCCGGCACTGCATCTCATATTCTCCGAAAGTCGGCCATGGTAAAAGGACCTTGTCTCCTTTTTCTACCACAGATTCAACTACAAGCCTGACAATTTCAGTTGAACCATTGCCAGGAATTATATTATATGGAGCTACCCCGAGTCCTACAAACCTGGCAGCAGCTTCCCTGAACTCCATATATCTGTTGTCTGGATACTCCCTAAATTTTTCAAGGCTATTTTTTAGAATCTCGTCAAAGTTTAATTCATTTTCTGGATAATCAAAAGGGCTTCCCAGCGGGTTAAAGTTCGCACTGAAATCAAGAATTTCGCTTTCAGGAATCCCGTAAGTCTCAGACGTTTCTTGAATTAGCCCTCCATGAAGGCAGGGCTTTAGGGCCAGCAGATGCTTCCTCAGAGGTACATTTCTTTGCTCAGACACGGTGATCGCAAATATTTAGTGTAATCATGTATATTAAGTTGTTTATTATATTAACCAGTGCAAACTTGCCTTTATTTGCTTTATGGTTATTTGATTGCGAAAACTATACCTTTTGTAATCCATTCTACTTTATTTTACATTGTATTTATATTCTATTTGTGGATTTTTCCTTTATATAATTTATATAATCTACTTTTTTAACTCCTTTCTGTGTCCATATTCTTAACCTGTAATGAGCAAATAACGAAAAAGTAAAATAGATTGTTTTTGACTACTCCATCCAGAATAACTGAGATGAACAGAGAAGCTTCCGTGCAACTGCAGGATATGTTGTAAATCTGCAGATTAAGAATATATATAGGCTTAACAAGAGTTTTATATCCTGCTTAGGAGCTTTATATGCTGCTTGTCAACTACCCCTGAGCTAAAGACCCAGGGTTTTCCTGCTTGATGGGTTATGACTGATTATCCAAACAGGTGGTTAGTCTTCAGCATAAATTCTCTAAAATTTGATATATACCAGGTGCATTAAAAAATGACAGTCAACAGGCCAAGAGGGACCCGGGACTTTTTACCCACAGATACTGCCCGGAGAAGGTACGTGGAAAGCGTTATGCGAAATGTTGTCCGCAATTGGGGTTACAGTGAGATCATTACGCCCACGTTTGAACATCTGGACCTTTTCACCCTTAAGTCCGGAGAAGGCATTATAGGGGAACTCTACAACTTCACGGACAAAGGAGGCAGGGAGATGACCCTCAGACCGGAACTTACGGCTCCTGTAATGCGGATGTATGTAAATGAACTTCAGTCTTTCCCCAAGCCGTTGAAGTTATTCTACTTTGAAAACTGTTTCCGCTACGAACGCCCCCAGAAAGGCCGTTTCAGGGAATTCTGGCAGTTTGGGGTCGAACTCATCGGAAGCGGAAAACCCGACTCGGACGCCGAGATCATTGCTCTTGCCGATTCCCTGTTAAAAGCCGTTGGCATTCAGGGCGACATGAAGCTTGGAAACCTTGCAGTGATCCGTACACTTTTAAAAGGGCTTGAATCCGATATCGTCAGTAAGGTCATGAGGCTTGTGGATAAGAAAGAGTATGCAGGCCTTGAAGCTCTGCTTGAGGAAATTGGGGCAGAAGAACAGTTGAAGTCCGACCTCTTACGCCTGATACACCTTGAAGGCAGGTACATCCTCCCACAGGTAAAAGAAATAGTCGGGAACATCCCCGAGCTTGTAAGTTTTGAAAAGACCCTTAAACTTCTTGATGCATACGGCGTCAATTACTCACTTGATTTCGGGATTGCCCGCGGGCTTGACTATTACACGGGTATGGTCTTTGAGGTTTATGCTGAAGGTCTTGGCGCCCAGAAGCAGGTCTGCGGGGGAGGCTCTTACCAGCTTATCCAGCTTTTCGGTGGCGGAGATGTGCCTTCTACAGGCTTCGGGATAGGTTTTGACAGGATAATGGAGATCTGTCCGATCGAAACCCCGGAACCCAAAAAACTGGTGCTGGTCTCAAAGCCCGAAACTCATCTGGAAGCTGCAAAACTTGCAACTACCCTGAGGGGTTACCTGCCTGTCCATATAGACCTCATGGAGCGCAATTTTAAAGCCCAGCTAACCTATGCAAATAACATCAATGCTGACTACGTGGTCATAGTCGGGGAAAGAGAACTCGAGGCAGGAAAACTGACCCTCAAGGATATGGTGTCTGGAGAACAGGAACTTCTAACGCTGGAAGAAGTTATTGGAAAAATTACAGGGCATCAGAACTGAATATATTCTTTTTGTTCTTTTTAGGCATCGTTTTTTCCATTCCTTTTTTTCTTTCACGTATATTCTCTATTTATCTTTTTATTATTTTTGAGGATATTTATTGGACCATATATTTATTGTCTCATTTTTCTATCAAAACCAAAGCTAATCTTTTTATAACCACACAACCTAAATTTTATTGTTCTAAATTTCCGGAGTTTTCCGGAATTTCAGTGTGGGGGATAAATTCACGGCTGGTAATGATCAAGTTTTAGCCTGTAATATTGAAACTGATGAGTCTGCTGTATTTGGGCTTCCTTTCAGGCTTACAGTTACGGGTATTTTCTTTGCGGTACTTCTGCTTCTCTCTTCCGTCTACGTTTCTGATTTTCTGGAGGGGGTAAAGGAACAGAAGACCCTGGAGGAGGTTTCAAAACTAACAGCTTCTGCTGAACAGCTCTCCATACGCGGAGAAGGGAGTGAAATTGCCTTTGAGATAAGGATACCTGACGGAGCATCCGTAAATTTCGGGATTCTTCCTGGTCAGGAGGGGAACTGGCCTGAGGATGCGGACAATTATTGTATCACCACTGGAGGAAAGTCAACCTTTTATCCCGCAGTTGCTTCCTTTTCGAATCAAGAGCTTAAAGGACCCTTTTCACTTGGTCCGGGAAGGCACAGAGTATTCCTTTCAACAAAGACCGAGCCTGAGTCCGGAAGGCTTTTCGTACTGATCTCTGAAACCGGAGCTGATGAGCAAACATTAGGTTAGGAGAGGTCCGTATGATAAAGGATTTTTCAGGGGATGATTCGGCATGGGCTGATTTTTTAATTTCAAAAGCAGCCCTTATTCTTGCCAGCGTAATCCTCTTTGCAGCCCTTTTTCAACTGGCTGCCGGTTTTAAAGATCTTGAGGCACAGGAACAGCTAGATTTCCTTGCAAGGGATTTCAAAACCGCAGTAGATAAAGCTGGAGCAGGAAGTTTTCAGGAGGGGTATCAGGAGGGGTATCAGGAAGGGTATCAGGAAGGGTATCAGGTGGAGAACCAGGTAGGGAATCCGTTGAGGAATCAGGAGGAGCTTTCCTTTCATTTTGATGAGAATGAAGTCTTTCTGGCTTCTCCATTCGGGGAAAATATAGAGATTTGTGTTTCAGGGGAATATGTCCATTTGAAGGCGAAATACGATGAAAAAAGTTTCAGTGCTGTAAGGCCCTTTGCCTTCATGGTCCTGCCTTTCAACGAGTACATACTCCGGGAAAAGCTGAATACAAAATTTGGGGCTGAGGGGAGTGAAAGTTCTCCCCTTACAGCTGATAGTCACAAAATTAAGGCTTTCCTTCAGGTTTCCGGGACTGAAGAAATGGTTTTTAATGCAGGTGAAAACATCTCCATAAAAAAAGAACTTATTTATGTGAAGGACAATGAGGAGGTTTCTGCTTTTGGTTGTGTCCTTGTCTACCAATAAGGTTGGATCTTTGTTTCTCAATAAGGTTGTGTCCTTGTTTACCAATTATTTACTGGCAGCTGGAAGAAAATTTTGGAAAAAATCTGATATTTCAATCCTCAGGGATGAAAGAGGAGTTCTTGAACCACATTCAGATCTTCTTGCCACTGCTCTTGCGGTCATAGGTTTCGTGGTCTTTACAGCCCTTCTCTCCAGGGCATACATGGGATATGAGGACAGCTCTTTTGCCCTTGAGAACTATGAAAGCGCTTCCCTTCTTGCAGGAACGCTTGCAAAAGCACCTGCTTTTAGAGCAGAAAGTCCCGGCATGCTTTCTGCATCAGCCCTTGATAATTTTTCAGGCCCCGATGGACAGGATGAAAAAACGAAATTTTTTGCGGCTTTTTCCGGAAACTATCCGTTTCTGGTTGAAATTCGGACCGAAGATGGGCGCTGGCAGTGGCTAATCGATCCTGAAATTGTTGAACCCGGGTATCTCATGGGAAAACAGGAAAAAGTTGCAGCTTCAGTACCGGTTGTTATCGAGTTGAATCCCGCAGAATCGGTTCCTGGAACCCTTACTGTGGTGCTTTATAAAACTCCGTGGATGTGACAGGGGCAAACGCAGGATTGAGCACAGAATTAAGTACAGAATCAAGCACAGAATCAAGCACAGAATCAAGCACAGAATCAAGCACAGAATCAAGCACAGAATCAAGCACAGAATCAAGCAGGAGCAATTCTTGAAAGCAGGATTTGACTGGCCCCGGACAGGAAATCTGATTAAGAACAGAAATAGGTGAAATAGATGAAACCTTTGAGAGCTTTTCAAAATTCCGGAGCGTCACTAAAAGTAAATGATTCAGAAGTAATGGGTGATGCTGTTAAGAAATCTTATGTTTATATTTGGGAATCTTCAGGTTATTCTACCGTTTTTGATGCCCTATTTTTGCTTGTGTTAATTTCACTTTCCGGGGTCCTTCTTATGCCTTCCCTGCAGGCTGATGAGCAGTATATTGCAGCTGGATATGTAACTTCTTCAGAACTGGACTCTTATCTGTTAGAATCCTTTCTTTCCTGTAAACTTGAGGACTTCGAATACGAAATCTCTCCTCTTTCAGTACTTAACGTTTCAGTCCCCGAAGACTCAATTGTGGAAAGTCCTGCTCATACCCTTTTCGAAAAGGAGCAGAAACACAGGACTTTTGCTGACCTGACAGCCGACTACCTGTCCATATCCCTTACCCTATCAAACAGCGGCTCAGCTGTTTCACTTAATCCACTTGCTGAGAACTATTCCGATCAGGCTTCTGAAACTATAGCTACTTATCTGGACAAAAAGGTTGCAGGGAGATTTTCTTATCGCTTTGAAGCTTATTGGCATCCCGTGGAAGCCTTCCCGATGGGAAGTGAACTTATAGTCGGAGAAGAACCTCCTGCGGATGCTATCCGACAGAGTACAAAATTATCCATGCCTCTGTATGCAAGTGCACCTTCTAAGGATGCTCTTCTTGTCTGTGTGAATGATTCCGTACTTGAAGCTTCACTTAACGCTTCTGACGAAGAAGCTTCAACAGCACTTTTCCAGGCTTTTCATGCTTCTCTTGATGCCGCGGCTCTTGAAGGGGCAGGGACGGTTGTTGAGCTGCTTTTCCCGTCGGATTATTCGGGGTCAGTTTTCGGAGAGGATGCAGATGAGTCTTTTGAGACCCTGCTTTATGGGGTTTCTGAAAATGCGGGTGAGGAAAATTCCTCCTCAACGGAAGATGAATTTAATACCTATTTTTCAGACCTTCTTGAAGCAGGTTTTGCACTAGATTCCGAGACCTATCCCGAAAATACATCCACTGCAGAACTCTCTCTTTTTGAAGGCATGCTGGCAGACTATATCGAAAAGGAGATAAGGGCAGAACTCGAAGCTGAATTTTCAGGTGAGATTAACGAGACTGTTTGTGCCATAATCAAGGCTGAAGATCTCTCTGAGGCTCAGGTTCTAAGGGATACCGGGATAGAATCAATTTACAGGCAGATAAATCCCGGAGGGGCAAGAATAGTCCTTTACCTCTGGAAACCATTTTAATGTGGATATTTTATGTGGATATTTAATGTGGATATTTTATGTGGATATTTTATGTGGATATTTAATGTGGATATTTAATGTGAATATTGAAGGGGATATTGAAGGGGGATTGAAGCCTGTTTCAGAAAATATTTTCGCTGGAAAAGGCTCTGATCCTATTTTTATGCTTTTAACTTTTTTCCTCTTTTTCCCGACACAAAGTATATATTATATGGTGCAATCTCTAGTGATGTTTTTACCGAAACAATTACGCTTTTGCAGGAGTTCCTGGAAAAAGCCACGCAGCAGTTTGATGTGGCGGATTTAAAATCTCCCGATCGATGTGTTGGTCCGTTATAATCGGTAAAGATATAACCTCAGCCCGAAGAGTTTTTCTTTCGGGTATCGATCAATTAATATCAGGAGAATCAGATATGGCAAAAATGCATACCAAAAGAAAAGGTAATTCAGGTTCCACCAGACCTAACAGAACCGAAGCGCCCGAGTGGTGCAAGATTGGAGCAGAAGAAGTTACTTCAATTACACTGGACCTCTGGAAACAGGGTGTTTCTACATCCGAAATCGGAATGATTTTAAGAGACCGCTATGGAGTCCCTGACGCCAAGCTCATCACAGGCAAGAAGATCACAGCAATCCTCAAGGAAAACAACGTTTATTCTAACATTCCTGAAGACCTTACAAACCTCATCGTGAAGGCTCTGAAACTGAGGAAACACCTTTCTATTAACAAGAAAGATGTCCACAACAAGCGTTCCCTCAACCTTACAGAATCCAAGGTCAGAAGGCTTGTTAAGTACTACAAACAGGAAAAGGTACTTCCGAAAGATTGGTTCTACAAGCCTGAAACCGCAGAAATGATGATTACCAGATAAACCTGGAAATTTCCATTCAAGAGATTTTTCCATTTAAGGATTGAGTTTGCCTTTCCGGCAAACCTCCTTTTGTTCTTTTTAAAAAGTTAAATCTTTCCTGTGCCTCGAATATGAGGTTTCAGAAAGTTCAACCCACTGTTTTGTTGCTCACTTTTGTTGCTCACAGTTGTGCTGCTTTTTTTATTAATTATTATTTACTTGCAGCATAGCTTATTTTGCAATCCCATGTCGGACTCCCCGGAACCACACACCTCATACCTGAAATCTCTCCGATAACGACTGGCAGACCGTATACTTCTTCGATTACCTGGGGGGTAATTACTTCCACTCCTCCATAGGCGTGAACTTTTCCTTCCTTCAGGAGAATAAATCGGTCTGCATATCTGAAAGCCTGGTTGAGGTCATGCATCGTCATCACAGCCGCAATCCTGTGTTCAAGTACTATCTGCCGGATATTTGCAAGGATCTCCACCTGGTTCTTAAGGTCAAGGCTGCTTGTCGGTTCGTCGAGGAGAAGGACTTTTGGTTCCTGGACAAGGGAACGGGCTATTGCTACCTTCTGGAGTTCGCCTCCGCTCATCTCATCGATATAGGACAGGCGCAGGTTTTCCATTGAGAGTAACTTGAAGACCGAATCGACGATCTTGAGGTCTTTTTCCGTAATATCCCATTTGATATGGGGACGCCGTCCCAGCAGGACCGCATCAAAAGCTGTCAGCCTTCCTGTTTCAACACGCTGCGGTACATAGCCAATAAGGCGTGCAATTTCCATAGTCCCGAGGGCGGAAAGGTTTTCCCCGTCTATATGGACTGTTCCCCCTCTTGGGTTGAGGATCCTGTTCAGGCATTTTAACAGGGTAGTCTTGCCAACTCCGTTGGGCCCCAGGATTGCAACAACTTCGCCCTCATCGATTGAAAAGGCGATTTCATGCAGGATCTTACGGTTACGATATAAAAACTGGAGTTCATCTACAGAAAGAATCATCGTTTATACCCCCTGATAAGCAGGTAAATGAAAGTCGGTGCTCCCATGAAAGCTGTAAGGATAGAGACGGGAAGCACATATGGTGACACTATAAGCCTGGCTGCGGTGTCCGATACCAGAAGGAGGATTGCTCCAAGGAGGGTTGAGCCCGGGATCAGGTACCTCTGGTCATCCCCTATGACCCGTCTTACCATGTGTGGACAGATCAACCCCACGAACCCTATGACACCAAGGAACGAAACAATTACAGCCGAGACCAGTGCAGCAATAATCATGCCTATAAGCCTGATCTTTTCCACATTGACACCGAGGCTTTTTGCAGTCTCATCCCCTGCATCGATTGCGTTGTAATTCCATCGGTTGGCAATGAAGAATATGACTGATAACAGGACAACTCCTGTCATAATTCCCAGTTCCATCCAGTTCTTCACTCTTCCGACATCGCCAAAGGTCCAGAAGACAACTGCTGCAAGCTGGGTATCGTCAGCAAAGTACTGCAGGAACATCGTCCCTGCGGTAAAGAGGGATGATAGTGAAACGCCTGCAAGCACCATTACCTCAGGAGAAGACCCGCGGATCCGGGAGATGAGCAGGATCACTCCTGTGGCGAGAAGGCAGAAAATAAAAGCTACCATTGTGGTCAGGTAAGGGTTGTTGATGATGACGGCATTTGCAACGCTCGATTGCATCTTTCCTGTTCCGAGAACAATTACCGAAAAGGCAGCTCCGAAAGCTCCGGCGTTTGAGATTCCGAGAGTAAACGGAGACCCCAGAGGGTTTCGCAGGATAGACTGCATTACCACCCCTGCAACTGAGAGCCCGGCGCCTGCAACTATCGCAGCCAGGGCTTGAGGGAGGCGGATGTTCCAGATAATCGAATCCCATGCATCAGAGACGCTCTGGCCCATCAGGGTTTGTAATACCTCACGAGGAGGTATTGTTACCGCTCCTACCGAGATTGAATAGATAAACATAATGAAGAGGAACAGGAACCCCCCCATAATCCAGAAGTATTTTCTTCGCACGTATACGAGGTATTCTTCGGGAACCGCTCCATCTGCAAAATGCACTTATTTATACCCTCCGTTTTATAGCGGGATCTGCTTGAATCCCAGGTTATCGTACTGTCTATTTAGGTCAGAGAACACAGGTTTGCCAACGAAGAAAGTATATATCTCGTCGGCTTTGGTTTCAGGGTCGATATCCTCAAATTGGTCCGGGTAGAGCATTTTTCCTACAAAGTAAGCGTTTGCAAGCACTGACTCATAGTTGGTGCTGTAGAAGTTGTAGGGGATCACCCCATAAACATTACCATTCTTCACAGCTGAAAGCCCTTTGAGTGACGGATCGTTCTTGAGCTCTCCAATGGCTCCTTCGTTACCCAGCTGGATTGTACCGATGTCGATAAAGATATAATCGGGATCCCAGTCCACAAGCGCTTCTTTGGCAATATCTGCATGGTCTGTGCCTATTCCGGCTGCAACGTTATTTGCATTTACCCAGAGAAATGGCGGATAAGCTGGTTCAGTGGAAATTATCCCGTGAGCTCCTGCATTGCTTATTCCTCCGACATAGACTGTCTTTCTTTCGGATTCCGGAATGTCTGCAGTCCTTTTTTCGAGGTCTTCCATCACAGTGTCTATATAAGCGATGACCTCTTCTGCTCTTTCCTGTTTACCCACTGCCTCACCCATTATCCGGAGTGAACTGTACATTTCGGCTTTCTGATCCTCATTCTTCAAAGACCCGTAAGGAAATGAGATTACCGGAATGTTGGTTTTATCCTGAAGAGTGTCAGCTTCAACGGCGCTTGTTGCAGGGGGCTGGCCAGTTGTGCCGGCTCTCAAGATAACCTGTGGATTGACCATAATTATCTTTTCGGGGTCATCATTGCCTCTGAACTCGCCGATAAGGGGATAGTCCTTAAGCTGCGGGTTTGCAAGGGCATAAGGTCGGCCTTCTATCTCCGACTCCTTCTTTTCCAGGCTGTCAACTCCGACTACTCGGTCCTGGGCCTGCAGGTATACAAGGTATCGCAGGGACCCGGATCCTGAGCAGACGACCTCTTCTACGTTCTCAGGTATGGTTACACTCCTGCCGAACCCATCTGTGATTGTGGTTCCCGTAGACTCTGCTAATTCATCGGTTCCTGTGGTGATTCCTGCAGACTCTGCTGGAGCCGTGCTTATTTCGTCCTCAGAGGGAGTGGATTTGCTCGTGCACCCTGAGCTTACAACCAGGGCAGCGATAAGCACTCCTATGAAAATAATTTTAGTTAATTTAATACAGGGGGAGATTTTCATGTTACTTTCCTCTAATTTAATAGAGAATGAGTATTACATAAAGTTAACTACTTTATTCGATTAATTCTTATAAGATCAATTATTTCCAAAAATTGGTATGATTTATTGCCATTCCTTATTTATTTGGTAATATTTAATTCAATGGGCATGAACAGATCATGAATCCTCTGTGACTTTAGAAAATACAAAAATTCAGGATCAACATAGTTATAATCGAAAAGTCCAAATCGAAAAAGATTACAGTAGAAAAGTCAGAAGAAGATGGGACGAAGGTCCGAAGGAGAAGCACCTGTATTTCAATATTCAGGTTCCAACCCTTCAATCTGGGAAAAGGTTTTTTCCATTTCCACTCCTTCTTCCACGCGCTGTTTTTTTGCTTTTTCATAGTGGATTGCCTGGACTGCTACATTATAGAGTTTTTCTAGCTCATGGGCTGATTCCAGGGTAAGGAGTGAAAGGATCTGCGGATATTCTCCATTGCATACGACTATCCCCTTGAAGACATGCCCTATGGCTCCGGAAAGCTTTTCTATTTCAGTTGAGATGTCGTCTATGCTCAGGTATTTGCGGTCGCCTTTGATTATGATCATTGCCCTGCTTGCTTCTTCATAAACATTGGTTGAAAACAGAAGGCCTGAAGGAGAGAGTGCATTCTGGATTGCCGTTTTGATAGGAATTTCCTTATCAGCCCTGAAAAAGCCGATCGTTGCAAGTCCTGTACCCCCGCTCATTACTGTCTTGAAATCCCCCAGGTCCGTTACCATCATCATCTCACTGTCAAGAGCATCGAGGAGGAAGAGAAGACGTTCTGCAATCATGTCATTGATGCCGTTATAGGCATCCTGGATGCTTCCTCCTATATTTTTCAGGTACTGGTTATCAGCAAGGATAATCCCGTCTGCTCCGCTTTGACGGATGTCACGGATAGAAAAGGCTGCGTTTTGAAGGTAAAGGGTCCCTTCTTCTCTGAAAGGGAGAACAACAACACAATAAATAGGATAATCATAGCGTTTTTTCATCTCTGTCACGAGAAGAGGGGTAAAAGAGGAACCAGTACCTCCCGAAGCTGAGGTCAGTACAAAGGCAATATCAAAATTACCTCTTTCCTCAATCTGCCGCATAATCATTTCTTTATTTTCTTCAAAGACCCGCTTTCCGATATTTCGGTTTGCACCGACTCCGTGCAGGTGGGGTATATGGACTCTATCCTTTGCTTTTGTAAACTTCATTTCTTTTAAGTCGTTAATGGCAGTGTTAAAGGCAAGGGTTTCAACATGGCTTTTAAATCTCTGTTTTGAATAAAACTTTGCAAGCTTGTTGCAGCTTTTTCCCCCTCCCATTGCATGTTGGTTAATGGAATCCAGAATCCTGTTTCCACATTGCCCGTTTCCTATTACCAGTATATTGAGCAAAAAAACTCCTCCATTTTAAAGGTGAATTAACAGTTTCCCTGTCTGGAATCAATCACGGCTTTTATTTCCCCTCATTTTATTACTACAGTTCTCCTCTTTTAATACCTGTACTTTTAATACCTGTATTCCCTGTGCCGCCTGTATATCTGAAATCCAATGACTGCAAGTATGATTGCCGGAATTATGATGTATAAAGGGTTTTTTAACAGAAAATCGAACTTTCCTTCTTTTACACTGATTTTGGAAGTTGAAAACTCCTCTTTCTGCTTAATGTTCTGGGTATCTACACCGTTATTGTACTCATATGAAAGTTCTGAATTTATACTGTAAGTTCCCATTTCTTTTGCTTTTAAAGTGTACCTGAACTCTTTGTCGTTATTGGGCTGCAGAGTTTCAATGTATATCCTTGGGGTTCCGCTTATGGTTTCAATCCCCTCGTCTCCTCCCACATATTCCATACCTTCCGGAATCATAATATCAAGGCGGACAGCCTGGGCGGGGGCACTTCCGTTATTCCTCAGGATTATGGTTGCGGTAATTTTTTCGTTCCTTTCTACAGATGAGAGATCAACATTCATTATGGTGTCAACATTCGCACTCTGCTTATTTCCTTCACTTACGGTAATAGAAGGCATGTTGGAAGAAGATTGGTAGGTCTGGCCGGCACTGTTCGTATATGTAGCAGTCACAGCTTTGAGGTCGAAGGTTCCTGCCTCGGTTGCTTTTAATTTATATATATACACCAGGGTTTCAGGGACTGATTTCCCATACTCAATTTTCGGTATACTGGTCGAAACTTCGTAAGTAATTTCTTCCAGGACAAAATGTTCCTGCTTGGGGTCCGTAAACAGCACATTGGTTGCAGCATCGTTTCCGGTAGTTTTTGCAGTTACAGTAACAGTTATGGTGTCTCCTACCTCAATTTCGGACTTATCGATACTCTTGACTATTACAAGTTTTGGGTCCCCTGCGAAGCTTGCCTCCGAGCGTCCGCTTTCAATAACCTCGCTTGCATAGAGGTCTCCTATGTTGTAGTTTGATATGCTTATCTCAACTGTAGCTCTGGGTAATACTCCTCCGCTATGCACGGACTTCAGACGCATCTGGACTTTCCCGGAATCCTCAAAATCAAACTCGAAGCTCTCGTTTATATTCAGCAGGCCATTTGTGATTTCCTTATCTTTTTCGTACACATAGTATGAGGCTGTGCTGGCTTCAGGGAAGATATCGGTAATTTCTATTACGTAATTGTTAAGCTGATATACCTCTCCTTCCTCAATGTCACCATCATACACTGTGGATCTTGCTGACGCTGTGCTGCCAAGCGTCAGCAGGATAAGAAATGTAAATAAAACAGTTTTATGGATCCCTTTCAGTTTCACTTCTGCTACCTCTAATTTCTGATAAAAAAAGTTCATTCATGGCAGGCCATTATCTTTCTAATTATTCTCTGACAACTATTTTTTGATTCTCTTTTTAAACTGCAAAACTAATTATTATAAGTTTAATACGGGAATCAATCAATACATTGTAATTTATATTGTCCAGTTTTATAAGGGAAACCAGATTGAACTCTTATTATCTTAATCTCTTTTTTTGCTATGTTTAAGCGCAAAATATATGGGTAGATTCATAATATTCCCCCTCTTCCTCGAGTATAACTTCTTATACAAGTGGACTTTTAAAGACTGAATTTCACAGTCCCTTTTATCTGGGGTTTCTATTTATTTTCTTTCTATCTTTTTATATTTTTATACTATCTTCTTTGTAATATTTATCCTTTTCTTCCTTTTTATCTTTTCGGTGTTTTCAACTTCCTTATAGAAAAACGGAATCTACTTTAAATACTACTGCACTTACAAGTGTAAATAAATTTGAAAATGAATCATGTACAATAGGAAATCCTTTAACCGGAGTTTATAAGATATCATGAAAATCGGGCTATAGCTATTGATATTGTGTATGTATAACAAATAATTTATTAAGTTCTAAACCCATCTAATTCAATCTTGGTGTCACCACATCTTGAATTTGCCCAAAGATTGGTACTTATGTGTTTTTCCCTTCCTTATAAGGAAGAAAACAATATATAGCGTCTTTTTATAGGGATTATGTGTTATACCCTATATATGGGAATTTAGCTCTTTTTGTTACACGCTCGTTTATATTAATTGTTATATATTTGTTGATTTTATACTAATATGTTTTGAATTGGTGCCAAACAGAATTCATATTTTGTTATACCCTACATTTTATGTGTCGCTTGATACAGTTTTATACTACAAAGTATAAACTCCGGTCTAACTAAAAAAAGAAATGAGTACTGGTTTAATGAGTACTGGTTTAATGGGTACTGGTTTAATTTATAGCCAATCTCAAAATTTCTGCATTAGCCTCAATAAAGATGTGGACCATAAGGAAAATATATGCCCACAGAAAATGCAGATTCCGCGAACTAAATATAGTTTCAGTTTTCGGAGTTGATGATTTCCAGGCTGATATCTATCCATCTTGATTTGTGGATAAGGGAGCCCATTGATATTATATCTACTCCTGTTTTTGCATAACCTTCAAGGTTTTCGGGGGAAATTCCTCCTGAGGCTTCTACAAGGACCGATTTCCTGAGTCCTTTTTCTTCAAGTAAAGATAGAGTCTCTTTGACTGCCTCAGGTGGCATATTATCAAGCATGATAATGTCGACTCCCAGTTTCACAGCAAGAATCGCATCTTCTGTAGACTCGACCTCTACCTCAATTTTCCGCGTAAAACTTGTTTTTCGGGCTGCTTTGATTGCGGCTTCTATCCCCATGAGTTTAATGTGGTTATCCTTAATCATAACCGCATCCGAGAGGTTAAATCTGTGAGGGTCTCCCCCCCCTACAGCAACAGCCAGCTTTTCGAATTTCCTTATTCCGGGGGTGGTTTTCCTTGTACACGCGATCCTTGTGGTTTCTGAGTGCTCTCTTACGATATCCACGCAGGTCCTGGTCAGGGTTGCAATCCCGCTAAGGTGCCCGAGGAAGTTCAGGCTAAGGCGCTCTGCCCTGAGAATGGATACAGCTCCTCCCCTTAGCCTAAAAATTATATCTCCTTTGCTGAGGTGGTCTCCATCTTTAAGATCAGTTTCTACCTGAATTCCAAAATAACAAAATATTGATGCCACCTCATTAAGTCCGGCAACCGTACAATCTTCTTTTGTGAAAATGATGGCTTCTGCAGGCCTGTCCGGAACAATAGTGCATGAAACATCATCGTACCCCAGGTCTTCTTCTATGAAGCTTTCTACTTCTCTGATAAGCATGATTTTTACCCCGATACTTAATGCTGTCCGGATTTATAAGAGGTATGGGCTTTTCTCCTATACACTTCGGGAAAAGGTTTTTTCCAAAAAGCAAGCCTTGGAAATATTAATATTTCTTGCAGCCAGCATTTCGGAGTACTTCTTTAAAGACATTTTAAAAAACATTTTGCCCTTTAGCTGTATACAAGTTGAAGTTTTGGTTCCTTACTTTCGTTTCCGCAGTCACTGCTATAGAATGCAATATAGTTATTGCTCTCTGTGCGGGCTTTTATCAGAAATCCCGTGTTTTCATACTTTCCACTGGTGTACTCTTTTACGAGATCGGTTACATCCAGTTTGTAATACCTGTTGTTAGGAATATCACTTCCCTTAATAGTTATTGTAGCATATGGACTGTTACCCTGCAAAACACCATTTTTATCATACCAGTCTCCTCCGGGATTTTTCCATGCAATGCCTTTGTCCCTTTTATTCCAGCTCACATAGTTGGGGTTCCAGGTAGAAGCAGGTCTGTAAACTTCAATTACGGTATCTTCAGGTCTTGAACTTCCTTCTGGATAATACCAGTAGAGTGAAAGGGCTGCATTTTTGATAGAAGTATCACTGCTGTATTCGCTCAGGTTAAATCTTATTACATTCCTCCACCTGAAGCTATTTTCTCCACCGATGTCAATATAGGTTAAACTCTTGTAGACTTTGTTAGGAGAAGCTTCACGCAAAAGGTTGTCAGATACTTCTATTTCGGAAACTACAGTTTCCTTAGACTCTTCTGAGACAGTACCCATGTAAATATCATTACCATCAACCCAAACTATCCTGTCACCGTAGATATCAGGACTGAACGCTGAGCCACTGGTGGTGATCTGAGTTTCTTTGGAATTGGAAAGGTCGTACATGTAGATATTCTGTCCATTGCGATAATCCTCCCACACTATCCTGTTACCAGATATTGCAGGAGTATAGACATAAGGACCAGGATAAGAAGCATATGCTGTTCCACTCGTGGATACCTGAGTTTCCTGTTTAGTGGAAAGGTCATGCATGTAGACATCGCACTTCCCATTACGGCTATCATACCACACTATCTTATTATCATAAATTGCAGGATAAGTTGCTGTTCCACTTGTGGATATCTGAGTTTCCTGTTTTGTGGAAAGGTCATACGTGTAGATATTATTTTTTCCATCGCGGTTATCTTCCCACACAATTCTATCGCCGTAAATATGAGGATTAGATGCTGATCCACTTGTGGTGATTCGGGTTATCTGAATTTCGAAAGAAGCTGGGATAGTACATATAAACTGCCCTAAGGCAAAAGGACGGTTGCCTACGTTCACCGTGGTTGTAACAGTGTTTGTAGCTGTGTCAACCACAGAGACCATGTTATCATAGCTCACTGCATATACCTTTGATCCATCAGGAGTGACTGCAACTCCACGAGGACCGTCTCCTACATCCACCGTGGTTATAAGATTGTTTGTTGCAGTGTCAATTACATATAGAGTGTCGGATTCAGTATCAGTATATCCGGCTGTTATATATACTTTTGATCCATCAGGAGTGACTGCGACTCCAAAAGGACCTTCTCCCATACCTCCTAAATCTAAATATGTAGCCGTGTTTGTGGCGGTGTCAATTACATAGGCATCGGAGCCCTCAGTTCCAGGACTGGATATCATATATGCCTTTGATCCATCAGGAGTGAATGCAATTCCACGAGGTTGACTTCTTCCCATTTCCATTGTAGTTACAACAGTATCCATGCTCGTGTCAATCACAGAAACAGAACAGCTGCCTATATTTGTCACATACACATTTGATCCGTCAGGAGTAACTGCAACTCCCCAGGGGCTTTGTCCCACATCCACAGTAGCTGCAACCGTGTTTGTTGCTGTGTCAATCATAGAGACAGTATTGTCGCCGTAGTTCGCCACATATACATTTGATCCATCAGGAGTGACTGCAACTCCTAAAGGATGATCTCCTACATCCACAGTGGCTGTAACCGTGTTTGTTGCTGTGTCAATCACAGAGACAGTATTGCTGCCGTAGTTCGTCACATACACATTTGATCCATCAGGAGTGACTGTAACTCCCAAAGGACGATCTCCTACATCCACAGTGGCTGTAACCGTGTTTGTTGTTGTGTCAATTACAGATACCTTATCATCGTCGGAGTCCGTAATATATGCATATGGATTTGCGCCTGCAACACTTGCCAGCATTAAAAGCACTAGCATCGGCAGTCCTAATATTCTAATAAGAGCATAACCTCTTTGTGTTTCATCACGTTTCTTTTCTTTCATTATAATCCTCCAATGCTATTCTCGATCCTACTTTCCCCTGAAGTCCACAAAAATGCTACCTCGAATATCTTTGCTTGAGAAACAAGTAAGTATTAACAACATTTGCTAAAAATAACAGTATTTATGTCCCCCTATATGATACCTCAACCACTTCTTATATCTTTGGATACACGTATTTAATGTATATAATCAAGAACTTGTGACTTGATTATTATATTTTTTAATAAGACGGCTGAAGGTTTATTGATGTTGATTTTCGATTTCAGTTGTAAATCCGAACTGAGAATTTCAAATAAGCTTAAAAGAAGTTAAAAAACTAAATTGTGCAGGCGATTTTGTGACATAAATAGCTGGAAAACAGAAGATTTTAAGTGAGAGGACAGAATACAGTTATCCCGTTACCGGATTTACTTTATGCCGGACCTATAAAGAAAATTATAATGCAAGCAATTATAATGGATTGAAAAATACCAGCTAAAACAACTTAAGTTACTAACTAAAACAATTAATATCTACGGATTATTCTCAGGAGCCTGGAATACTGAAAATCGGAATTGTTGGTTGCGGATTCATTGGTGGGCAGATTTGCAGGGCAATTGATAACGGAGAGGTTAATGCAGAGCTGTACGCCCTCTGTGACTCTTCGGAAAACAAGGTACTTGACCTTTCAGCTTCCCTGAATAAATGCAGGCCTGCATATATGGAGATTGAAGAACTCATACGCAGTGTGGACCTTGTTATAGAAAGCGCCTCCCAGAATGCTGTCAGATTCATTGTACCCCAGGCCCTTAAGGCAGGATGTGATGTGATGGTCCTGAGCGTGGGCGCTCTTGCAGATGAAGAACTGAGGGTAGCTCTTTTCGGGCTTGCAGAACAGCACAACTGCAGGCTTTATTTCCCTTCGGGAGCAGTTGTCGGCATTGATGGGTTAAACTCAGCATCTGCGGATGGAATTTCCTCGGTCACTCTGACCACCAGGAAACCTCCTTCAGGACTCGGGGGAGCTCCTTATGTTGTGGAACACGGTATAGAACTTGAAAAACTAGAAAAAGAAACCGTACTTTTTGAAGGGACTGCTTCAGAAGCCGTAAAAGCCTTTCCTGCAAACGTTAACGTGGCAGCTACGATAAGCCTTGCAGGCGTAGGTTTTGAGCAGACCAGGGTAAGAGTCATAGCTGACCCTTCTCTTTCCAGAAATGTGCATGAGATCACCGTAGAAGGAGAATTCGGAAAGTTTAGTACAAGAGTGGAAAATCTTCCTTCCCCGGAAAATCCAAAAACAAGTTATCTTGCAGCCCTTTCTGCAGTTTCGACTCTGAAAAAAATTCTGAATCCTGTCCAGGTCGGGACCTGAATCTTCCAGGCTGAATTTCGAGGGTCGAACCTTGAGTGCTGAACCTGAACTAACAGGACTCAGGCACCTTAACCTGGATCTTCGGATTGAAGGTAGGTGTGGTTCACAAACGTTAGGTTCACAAACGTTAGGTTCACAAACATTATATAGTCCGGAGGAGTTAAGCACGTAAATCTTCAGGAGAAGGTTGCAAGTATGTGAAAAAGTGCCTTATGGTCATAATTATCCTTATTGCACCCCTTTATACGTTTAATGTGCCCTTTTGCCAGAATGTTTTTGCGTGATAAATCTCAAAGTTAATTAAAGCCTGTTTAAACTAAATAAATTTAAAATTTATATTTTTCTCTTAAAATATTTATGGTGATCCCATGCATCAAGCAGACCTTATAAAAAGGATCCAGGAATTGAAATTAAAAAGAAACGCAGTAATTCTTTCTCACTATTACTCTCGCTCTGAAGTCCAGGACATTGCGGACTTCGTAGGGGATTCCCTTGCCCTGAGCCAGGAAGCTGTCCGCCAGGACGCAGATGTTATCGTGTTTTGCGGCGTTCATTTTATGGGAGAAAGCGCTGCAATCCTTTCTCCTAAAAAGACGGTCCTGTTGCCGGAAATTGATGCTACCTGCACGATGGCAGATATGGTAGATGTGGAAGGCCTTAAAAGACTGAAAGAAAAGCACCCTGACGCCCCGGTTGTCTCCTATGTAAACACTTCGGCTGTAATCAAGGCAGAATCCTATATCTGCTGTACCTCTGCCAACGCTGTAGAAGTGGTAAACTCCCTGGATGCCGAAGAGGTTATTTTTGTTCCTGACAAAAACCTGGCAGCCTACGTTGCATCCCTGACCGACAAAAAGGTTATTCCCTGGGAAGGGCACTGCCCCACGCACCACCAGGTCCTGAAGGAAGATGTCCTGAAGATGAAAGAAAAGCATCCTCTTGCCAAATTCATCGCTCATCCCGAGTGTCGCCCTGATGTCCTGGAACTTGCAGATCACGTGGCAAGCACGCGGGGGATGATTCTGTACGCGAAAAACTCTCCTGAACAGGAGTTCATCATAGGCACCGAGTGCGGGCTCATCCACGGGCTCCGTAAGGCAGCTCCGGAAAAAACTTATTACTGCGTCTCTGAATTCGCCTGCTGTCCCAGCATGAAAATGGTCAATCTTGAAAATGTACTGGAGTCTCTTGAAAAGATGCAACATGTAGTAACTGTTCCCGAAGATGTTCGGATCAGGGCAAAGGAGGCTCTTGACCGGATGCTTGCGGTAAAAATAAAATAAGTATCTGAATAATTTACCTATTTGATACTTTCCGTTCCTGAAGGGGAATTTTTGATTAATCTCTGATCTTTCTTTACAGGGATATTCTTCAAATATTCCCACTAATTTTCTTCATTTTCTTCTTTTTTTACATTTCGACCCCCTCTTAAAAAATAAATCTAATTTATTACAAGGAAGGGGTATTCGTGATCTTCTGTGCCCCCCTGTTATAATGTCTGAAAAAACCATTGACCCGCTTATTGAGGCACTGGATCCGTTTATTGAGGCACTGTTTGGTGAAAACAATGGCGACAGATGGGGTGCAGCCGAAGCCTCTGGGCGGATTAAAGTCGAAAAAACAGTCAACCCTCTAATCAATGCTTTTATCGACTGTGACGATTTCACAAGGTTGGCGGCGGCAAGGGTTCTGAGCAGGATAAAACCGGAAAAAACAATCGAATCCCTTATCAACACTTTTTATGATTGGAACCGTTTCGTAAATGTAGAGGCTGCACGTGCACTCAGTGAAATCTGTACGAAATCCGATAAAGCACAGCTGCAGGTTTTACTTGCCTCGAAAATAAATTTGCAGCAAATCTCGCTTTTGAGGACTTGGAGAGCTTTGAAACCGAAGAATAATCAAAATCCAGATTTTTCAAGGAAATTAGAATTCTGAATAAAATCAATAAATAGGAGCCAGAAAAATGGTAAAGAATCTCAGGAAAAACTTTCTTAACGCGCTTCAGGGCAGGCCGGTTGACAGAGTCCCAGTTTGCTCCGTGACCCAGACCGGAACTGTAGAACTTATGGACCTGACCGGTGCCGCCTGGCCAATCGCTCATTCGGACCCGGAAAAGATGGCAGCTCTTGCCCTTGCAGGTCACGAGATTGCGGGCCTTGAAGCCGTAAGTTATCCCTATTGTTTGACCATGCTTGCCGAAGCCATGGGCTGCAATGTGCGGATGGGCACAAAAGATATCCAGCCCTCGGTCCTGTCCCATCCCTTCTCCGAAGGTCCGGAAAACCTGGAAGTCCCTGAAGCCCTTCTCGAAAAGGGAAGAATCCCCACCACTCTCAAAGCAACGGAAATCCTGGCAACCCGGACCGAAGGAAAAACCGGGAAAGAAGAAATCCCCCTGATCGCAGGTATGGAAGGACCACTTACTGTTTTAATCCACCTTACAGAAGTCAAAAACTACCTGATCTGGACTATAAGAAAACCCGACTACGTCAATGCTTTCATGGAAACCTGCACCGAAATCTGCATAGAATACGCAAACTCCCTCTTCGACCACGGCGCGGACGCCCTCTCTATGCCCGACGGCGGGATAGTCGGCTCAAGGATGATGCCCCCTTCGGTTCTGGAAAACACTGTCAAACCCTTCTACAAACGCCTCTGCAAAAAAACAAACGGCCCCGTAATCCTTCACATCTGCGGCGATGCAGGAGATTCCCTGAAAACTCTTTCGGAATGCGGTTTTGAAGCCATAAGTACTGAAGAAAAAGTCAGCATAAAAGCCGCAAAAGAAGCCATCGGCGGCAGGACAAGGTTAATCGGAAACGTATCCCCCTCAAGGACTCTGCTCTTCGGGACCCCGGACGCCGTGAAAGAAGAGGCAAAACAGTGTCTCTCAGCTGGCGTGGATATCCTTGCCCCGGGCTGCGGGATTGCTCCGAGAACTCCGCTTGCAAATATGAGGGCGCTTGTGGAGGCGAGGGATGAGTGGTATGAGGAAAAGGAATGAAGAACAAATGAGGGGGGGCAAAAGTAAGGGGAAAAAGTTACGATTCAGATAAATAAAACATACGGGGACTTGTTCAGACTCTGGCTCAAAATCCAGTGATTTTTTAGTTTACACTAATCACTGAATTTTGGACCAGAGTCCCTGTTCATCCATTATTATTAAAATTAGTTAATTTTAAGTTCATTTATAGTATTATGTGTATAGTATCGCGAAATTAGATAAGGCACACACAAATTTAGATATTTTTGATAGTTTTCCAGTCTAGTTTCATTATAAAGTGTGTAAATCATTCAAAATTAAATAAGTACATCGTGGGGGGAATTATGACAGATAATGAATACTTGAAAAGATGTAGCATGTGTATACTACCCGAAACAACACCAAATATTACTTTTGATAAAGATGGTGTTTGTAATTTTTGCCATTCTCATGTAAAAGTCCAGTATGAAGGGGAATCAAAACTTAGAGAATTACTGCACTCGTACCGCAAAGATAGCAGCAAATATGATTGTGTTGTAGGAATCAGTGGCGGAAGGGATAGCAGTTATACACTCCTTAAACTTGTAAAAGATTACAATCTAAAAGTTCTGGCAGTTAATTACGATAATCCATTTACTGATCCCCAGGCTAAAGCCAATATTGAAAATGCTGTAGAAGCGCTAAACGTTGATGTTGTTAGTTTCAAATTGAAGAATAATATTCATGAAAAAACATTTAAACATAATTTTACTTCATGGCTCCGCAAACCATCTCCTGCAGCTATACCTATGATGTGTATTGCCTGTAAATTGATTCTTCCAAATGTGATTAAGTACGCAAAAAAGTATGATGCGGGATGTGTAATAACAGGAGGTAATCCATATGAGTACATATCTTTTAAAAGGGAATTACTGAATGTTTCAACAGATGAAAATTACATGAATCTCTTAACAAAAAGTTTTGGCATAAAAGGATTTGGAGGAATTGCGAATGAGATGTTAAAAAATCCTTTTTATTGCCATCCGATGTGCATTCCCACTATGATATCAGGATTTTTGTACGGAAATCCTTACAGTTTAGGACCCAGGTTTTTGTCCCCGAATATTAAGTTTATAGACATATTTCACTACATTCCCTGGCAAGAAGAGGAAGTTTTGTCAAGAATAAAGCAGGAATTGAACTGGGAAAGCCCGAAACGATTCAGTTCATCCTGGAGATTTGACTGCATTGTAAGTCATTTAAAAGATTTTATGTACATGAAAACTCTCAACATGACCGAAAAAGATGATTTTTATTCCAAAATGGTGAGAGAAGGTTTAATTACTCGTGAAGAAGCGCTAACAAGGCTAAAAGATGAAAATAAATTACATATGAATGAAATACAGAAACTACTTGATAATACCGGAATCACCGAAATTTCTTACTTAAAAAGGGATAAAGAGGAGATAATTCGAAAGGAATTACTGGCTGAATAAGTAAAATAGCTTCTCTTTAAAGACCTTAACAAACCGACCAATTTTTCAAGGGATAATAAACTTTATTTCGCAGGTCTAATTTAGGGATTAAACTTTATTTCGCAGGTCTAATTTAGGGATTAAACTTTATTTCGCAGGTCTAATTTAGGGATTAAACTTTATTTCGCAGGTCTAATTTAGGGGATATAACTTCAAAAAGAGGGCAGTTGTGGAGACAAGAGAAGAACAACATGAAAAGGAGACAAGAGAAGAACAACATGAAAAGAAGGATTGAATAAAAAAATGATGTAGAGGGTTCTTTTAAGGCAACTCCACCAATTCCGTATCCTCGTGCGAATAAGCCGGCGTACAACAGCAAAGAATCTTTAATGGCTCTTTTCCGGTGTTTTGGACCCTGTGCGGAGTTCCGGGACCAATACAGATGGAATCTCCTTTTCGGACTTCAAATTCTTCAGAGCCGAGAGTCATTATCCCACTGCCTTTGGTGATGTGATAGATTTCTTCGCTTAGCCTGTGTTTGTGGAGGAGAGTTGTCCCTCCGGCAGGTACGGTGGCTTCGGCAAGGCTCTGGTTTGAGTTGCCGTGGACTGCGGGGTGCATGAGTTCGCGGATTATCGAGCCGTCTTTTGTGGGGTAGGGTTCGATTTTTTTGTATTTGGTTATTAGCTGCATTCAGACCTACTGAAACTGGCAACTATATAATTATTTTTCATTCAAAGGGAGGAGATACTTCGTCGTCCTGTAGAATGTATGAAAAAAACGCCGGGCAGTCCGGAATCAAGCTGGCATCTATCAAAATCAAATTAAGGTAGAAAGGTCCTCCTCTTCAAATTGAGCGGAAAGCTTTTCAGTTTCAATTCAGTGCACTTTTTTCTCGGATGAGTTGAGCCAGAGATATCATCTCACACCTATTGCTCACTCTATCCAAGATGTAATCATATGCACTCACGCTCAGTTTCCTTGCTGTCTGAACAATCGTCATGAATGTATTGTTTGCTCTTGTTCCTTCATCGGTCGCGGATTGAAGGCTGACATCTCTTTTCCTGACCTTTGCTCTTGCTCCTAACTCTGCTCCCTTGTTATGCAATGGAATTTCTGGAAAATTTAGTACCATTAATAGACTTTCCTTTTTCTCTTTTGTTTTACTGATTCTATCATCGAGTGGAGGATAATTTGTTTCGGTTGAAAACAATCGATCAAACTCAGCAGACAATTGCTTCGCTACGTCTGAATTTGGGTTTTTCCTAAACTCACAGAGTTTAACATAATAATCCCAGTACTTATTCAGGAACGCTTTCACCTTTTCCTGATAATAAGGTACTGTCGTATGTAACTTTTTGTAATGCCTTCCATTATGAATCCAGCAAAGAGCATGATGGTATGTAAGCTGCTTGAATTGAGGAGCATCATCACTTAAAAAGGTGGTAACCACAGGTATGTTTGTCATCTGATGATATGAAGCAATTGCACAAGCTTCAAGAATTCTTTTCTTAATATTTTTATTTCTATCTGGTGATAATAGAAGAGCCAGTATTCGATGCATTTCTTCATCACTGAATACCTTATTCTTGTAATCAGAGAGTTTTTGCTGCCATATTTTTGCTACATTGAACGTTTCCATCAGATCAAATTCTTCTTCGTTAAGGCAGTACTTTTTTTCCATTCCACACAAGAGTATATCTAAAATTGTTTCCCGATCCTTATGGAGTACTGTAAAATAAGCAGTGTAATGAGGATTGCAAAGGATCTGGGTATACCAATTTTCCCCATTGACTCTGGCACTTATGTCATCAATCTGCTGATAAGTTGTGGATTTGAGACCTGCCTGAAAAATATCAGCCTTCTCTTCATGGAAGTTATCAATATTTTTTGTCAGCATCCGAGAAATTGTAGCTCTGGATATGCAAACACCGACATTTTCCAAGAATTCATGTATTTTGGGTTCTGAAACATTAGAGATATGGTGCAGAGCAATTACAGCAGATCTAATTCCAGGACCAAATTCACCGTTTATACCTTCTGGCAATTTTCCCCTGTATGTCTTGCCCTCTGAAGGTGAATAATACTTCTCTATCTGAAATCTGGTATTTCAGGGCATTATTAGAATGTCCCTAATAACCACTTCATCATACCCTTTGAAACATGCATCAGGGGGTAAAGTAAATTTATCAATTTTGCAAGTTTCAGTATGATGGATCTCTATTTTATCCTTTCTTGAATTTGATTCCCTGGGCTTGTTAGGCATTCTTTCTTTTCTCTCTTTTTCAGAAGAAATGTCCTAATTCTTGTTAGGGCAACGAATTTCAGGCTTGGTTTGTTCACCTTTGAGTAAGCTGATTTCATCTCGAAGCTTTTGGACCTCTGACCTGAAGGATTCTATCTCCCTACTCAGTTCATCAATAATTAAAAGTAGAACACGAATAATTTTGGCATACTTTTCATCCTCTATCTTGTCAGGATTGATATCCAGAGAGGCCAGTAATTGTGTGAGAGCTTCAGGAGTCATCTTTATATCCAAAATGTGAATACCGGTAAATGGAAAAACTATTATATTTTTCCTGTGATTGAAAGCCCTTCATATTTGAAGAGGATACATTATTTGGGAAAATGGAATTATAAGGTAATTCCAAAAGTATAAACATGAAGTTATTCTTCAGCTATTCCTTAACAAAATCCTCCCTAATTAATTCCCAACTTAACAATAGTCCAGTAGGTAAGAAACCCAAAAAGAAAAGATCCGATAAGTGAAATTTCGATTAACCGATGATCATGTACTACATTTTTAGCCACAACTCCGCTAAGTACGATCACAACAACAACCGTAAACACTGGAATTAAAATCCTTAATATCTGTTGTCTTTCCATATTATCACCAAATAAAAAATGGCTGATTAAAAATCAGCCGATACTCAATTAAATCGTATACCAATGACTACCAATCTTCATGTAAACGTGACCTGTTAGTGGTATTGTAGCTATGTTTACGTAAGGTATTCTTACATCTAAACTGCCATCTGAATTTTGCTCATACCAGTATCAAGTTTGCACTGCTAGACCGACCAGTGTACCCAATGCTATTGAAAGCATACCACCTGATACATATAGACCTAATACAGCAACTAATGCCCCAGCTATGGCTGAGCTTCCATCTGCAAGTAGATCAGCATCTTTTGGAGAGAAGTAGATGTGCAGTCCACCTGTTATGTTATCACCATATGTTTCAACATAACTTCCATTCGCAAAACTTGACTTAGCCGCAGAGATTGCTGCTGCAACTGCTGCACTATCATTTAGACTCGTGGCAGATACGAATTTTTCAGCTACCAATTCATCCAGATCTACAACAGCAAAATATGTTCTGTTAGAATTCTTTTCATCTTTCCATAAAATAGCGTATCCAATTGACCCCTCATCTTTTTTGAAATATACTATCTTTTCATTATCAGTTTTTGATAATACATTCATGCTTCCTGATATTTTATTCGTGTTTTCTAATGCTTTTTTGATGTCTTCTTCAGAAATTTATTTTTCGTTCGAGATATCTATTGCATCACCATACTTTTCGTTTTGAGAAATGTCAGCTTTTGCACTTACAGCCGGTACAAAAGCAATACTCACAAGAAGTATTGCTGCAAATATTGCACTTATTCGACAGTTTCTTCATTATTTTCACTCCTGTTTCGTTTCCCAGGAGGCAGGATCAAGCAAACCTTAAATATTCACAAAGCTAACACTAACTCATGCCTCCGGGCAATGTGGAGTTCAAATCCACTCTGGAAAGTTCGTTTGAACTTCACATCCAAAAATCTCTATCAACCTTCTTCTATACATTAATTACGACGACGAATATTCATCAGTCTGATTAACATTCACTCAAATGATCAGCTTTTTCATTGAAATAATGAAGGCTCAGAGTCCTAATTGGCGTCAGGAATTTGACCTCACTTTTAGCAAATAATCTGAATATTCTTTTCTTCACTAAACCATAAAATTGGCAAAAGTGATATCAACATACATGCCTGACAGAAGATAAAAGAATATATTGTGTTAGAACAATTCAAAAAACGCACATGAAATTCTTCGAATAACATGCTCAAATAAATGAAAGTCCTTTTCACTTACCTTTTTTGTATATTAACTCCATCATTATCTTAGGACAGGAGGGTTGTTTTTTCTTTGGCTCTTCGAAGCCGTCAAAAAACTAACCATTGAATTGTCATCGAAGGCTCAAATGTGACATGTTTAATCTAAAAGATGTGCTAACAGACATTTTTGGAAAATGGTAGAGAGATACTATCAGGAATCTGTTCAGGTAAAAATGTTGACCAGATTCTACAAAACCTTTCTCCAAATGTTCGTAAAAAAAGCGCTCAGATTCGAGAGCTTCTGGACAGAGAAATCTCCCAGAGTGCTGCAATTAGGCTTCAGATATGTTTAAAGCTAATAAAGAATTTTGACGATTCTATTGAACATTTGGGAAAAGAAATATTCAATTATGCTTATGGAACTCATAAGCGGGAAATGGAAATTTTAATGTCTGTTCCAGGTATAGGGAAACTTGGTGCGGTAACTCTAATTGCTGAAATAGACAATTTTAAGGATTTTGCTTCAGGGGACAAGCTTGCTTCATGGCTTTGACTGGTTCCTAATGTGTACCAATCTGCAGATAAATACCACAATGGAAGGATTACTAAGAGAGGATCAAAGGTAGCAAGGTGGATTCTAACACAGATTGCTCAGGCAGCAGCAAGAACAAAAAATAGCAAGTTAAAAGAGTTTTTTAACAGAAAAAAGAAGTCAATTGGACATGCAAAGGCAATTCTTGCCCTCACAAGGAAAATTGCAACAATAATATGGCACCTTATCACAAATGATGAGATGTACGAAGATGAAACGGGATATGTCAAGGGAGAAGTTCAAAGGAGGAAGATTGTTGAGACCGAGATATTTTCAGTTGATGAACGTATCTCAATAATTAGTGAAATATTCGCAATTGTTGAAAAAAAGAAACCTGACATTAAGTGAAGGCGAAGTGTCCTCACTTCTACATTCCGGACCCTGGCTTCAATTTAATAGGACAAAAATGCTATATTTGCTTCCAACATAATCAGAAATTCTGAATGAGGGTCCGGAGTGCGAAATCAGAGGTACTTTCATGCCAAAGAAATAACCTTAAATTTCAAGGTATATGAAGAAAACTAGATTTTACTCGATTTTTTCTATTTTCTCTTTCTTGACAAAAGGCTTACTGATTTTTGCTGGCATCCAGGCAGGCCTGTTTTTTGGGGCTTCGACATTTTGCTTCCATGCTTTGAAAACATGAACTTTCTTTGTCCCGCGCTCCCTGAGTCGGATAATATCTGGTTTTGATTTGGTTCCGGTGCCCCTGTTTGCAGCTTTAAGGGCAGCTTGCCGAGGCTGTTTTCCTGTGAAAACACCGTGCTCATTGCCTTCTTCATCTCGTAATACAAAATTTCTTGTGTCAGACATAGGGATTATCTCCAAAAATATGTTATTAGAAACTTATTAAATTAAAAGTATTTATAATTTTTCTTTATATGTTGTCGACAGTTATTGGTTTATGTAAAATTGACCTGATTTAGGAATTGTGTATACACTTTATTTGGAATTGGCCAGCCCAGAAAAAACAATATCAATAACTGTATTTACGGAAATTAGATTAACAAATTTCAATGAGCTGGCTTTCTTAAATTACAGGTTAAGAATTTCAGAAATTTATTTGACCCTTTCCGCCCTTTTTTTAAGGGCATTGTTCATATCCCCAAAGCTACGTACTGTTCCCTTCTCTATAGACCATGAAGTACTGATAATAGGAATTGCAATTCCATTGAATATCTCTTTCTGGATTAAACGTACCTTGTGACCTGAAATTTCTTCAAGGATGAGGCTATGCTCCCCGTCGAGCAGCCCGGGAAAAAAGAAACTTCCTTTCCATGTAAGCTCTTTTCTTGGCTCCAGGCGAATGATCCTTGGGTGAAGGGTCACGCCTTTTCTTTCCCATTCCGGCTTCATATTGACTTTAATTTTGCTCCCGACCTTTGCCTCTCCACTGATTTCATTTATGTAGGGATTCCAGTTGGGATAGGCTGCAAAATCCATAAGGATCTGCCAGATCCGGTCCGCAGAAGCGAAGATCTCAATTTCTGTGCTTATTTCTTTTTTGAACCTGATGGTTGCAACTCCTCTTTTGCTTTTCCTGTTTTTTGAGTCTATCGGAGGCAAACTTATTAACCCTGCTTATTTAGACCGGGGGCAGAGGAGATAAAGTAGAAAAAAGAAACTTCCGGCTTTACGTTTGGTTAGCTCAAAAAGACATTTTACTTAAAGTCCTTTAAGCCCTTCCGAAGAATTTATTCCTCAGTTTTCGTTTTGCGCTTCCCGCCATCTGTTTCAGGATGATCGGGGTGGGTGTTTTTTTTCCTGCAGGGGCGACTTTTCCTTCCCTGATTGCTTTTAGCACTGCTTCCACGGTGTTTTCCGATGCATCGATTTCAGTATAAGCCTGCCCTACCATTTCGGGAATATGGGAGTCACTTCCTGCAACTTCAGGTATTCCAAGTCTTTTTGCCTCGATTAAGGCTTTTCTGTTTGCTTCGTTAAAAAGGCAACGAGAATTGAAGACCTCAACCGCATCAATATCAAGCCCTTCAAAACTCCCTATCCCGTGAGAACTGCTTTTGAAGGGATGGGGGATAATCACCGTGCCGCCAAGTTTTCGGGCCCTGCGGATAGTTTCTTCCGGACTTAACAGAGGGTCTATGTTCTCCCTGATTCCCAGAACCAGGATATGTCCTTTTGAAGAGCTAACCTCTACACCGGGAATGACTGTGATTTCAAGGCCAAGTTCCAGGACTTTTCTCGCGCAGGCAAGTCCGCCTTCAACCGTATCATGGTCACATATAGCAAATCCGTCAAGTCCCCTTTTAAGGGCAGTTTCGAGGATATCCTCATGGCTTGATTCACTATCTCTTGAATATTCGGAATGTACGTGAAGATCGAATTTCATGCTAATATAAAAATGATCGATGGAGTTATATAAATTTTGAACCGGAATTTTGAAAATCTTTCCAGGGTTATACCGATCAACAAAAAAGATTATAGGAATAATAATACAAAAAGTGGGGTTTAGCGAATTGAATTCGGAAAAAAGAATCAAGAGAGTTGAATCAGGATAAGCAAACCGAAGAATAATGGGAGGAGGAATAGCGAACGGGCAAATGTATATCAAAAGTCTGGTGTAGGGGTAGTTTAGGAATTAGGAGGGGTTTGTGTCTTCAGTAGACGCCCGTTCGCAAACAAACAAACAACTTTCCGATATAAATATCTTTCGTAAATATACGAACAATATTCAGGTTATGATAAAAGAATTTCGGAACAGAAAAAAATTCGGAAATGTATGGATAATATACTAATTGATTTATATAATTAGTAAAACTTTTTATTCAGCCAGATCTCCTGAGAAGACGCCAAAAAACATTATCCAGCGTCATTCATCAATATCCTGTTCCAGAGATTTAATCCGGTTGAGAATTTCTGTTCTTGCCTCATAATCCACTGAAATTCGCTTCCCGTACTCAACACTGTGTACAATACCCTCATCGTACAGCCAGGAGAGTATTGACATCCCTTTTTCTGAGTTCGGGAGGGAAAAGGAGTAAAAAGACCAGGCAGGAAGATGTTTGATTATCTCGGCTTTTAACTCCTGCATGCCAACCTTTTCTTTTGCGGAAATGAACACAGGATTGGGAGCCATATAGCCTATTTCTTCCATAACAGCTTCAAGTTCGGATGCTTCAAGCAGATCTGTCTTGTTAAGCACCGTAATCATCGGAACCCCCTGAATGCGGTCCCAGAGAGTATCATGAGAGGTGGAAAGTTTTTGAAGGATTATCTCAGGTTTTTCGCTTACATCGACTACCAGCAGGATAAGATCAGAAAGAAATATCTCATCGAGGGTGGATTTGAAGGCGTCAACCAGCCAGTGTGGGAGATCCTCTATGAAACCTACAGTATCTGTCAAAAGAGCTTTTCTGCCGCCCAGGTCAAGGGCCCGGGTAGTCGGCACAAGGGTTGTAAAGAGCAGATTCTGTGCTTCAACGCTTTCATCAACAATGGCATTGAAGAGAGTGCTTTTTCCGGCATTGGTATAACCTGCAAGGCAGACCAGGGAAAAGCCTTTCCTATGCCTAAACGCCCGCAGGGACTCATCGTCTTTTTCTGCAGACTTAAGTTCATTTTCAATCCTTGTTATCCTTTTTTTCAGGTCCAGTTCATAAGCGTCCTCATAGTCCCCAAGTCCCATGAAACCTGCCTTTTCCTCCTTTTTCAGAAGAGAAACAATAGCTTTCGCCCTTGGGACCTCATACCTCAGCCTCGCAAGTTCAACCTGCAGCTTGGACCTGCGAGTGGTAGCTCTTTTTGCAAAGATCTCAAGTATAAGCTGGAATTTGTCTATGACCTGACACCCGCAGATTTCCGAGATATTGAAAAGCTGAATTGTAGAGAGCTTGTTATAAAAGATGACCTTTTCAGCCTTCTTTATTCTCACAAGTTCGGCAAGCTCCTCTATTTTTCCTCTCCCCAGCTGGTACCTGGAGTCCGGAAACCTTGTCTGAGTAAGCTCCCCGGCCGGGACATAGCCTGCAGTCTTTGTAAGCTCCCTGAGTTCCTCAAAGAGATATTCGCCGCGTTCAGGGTCAGCTCGTGGATTGGTTCTTTTTACGAGAATTACCCTGTTTTCGCTTTCTATATTTTGTTCTGCTGGAATTTTCACGCCTCAATATCAAGTTCTTTAATAAGTAAATTTCGAGCACTCAAAGAGATATGGTGAGCAAGTTCGATAGCTCTTCTCTCAGCTATGGACTCCTGGTACTTAAATGCCCTTGAAAACATACTTTCAGGCACCCACAGAGGCTGGTTATACATATCCCCTTTTTCCGCTACAATTGTTCCCTCAAAGGAAAGCTGGTTAGCCGTATCCTCAATCAACTGCACGATGTCAAGCAAATCGGGTGCTCTTTTAAGCCAGAATGGAAGGATCTTCACCTGCTTAACTTTCTCTATGTGGTCAGCAGAAACAGTAAGGGCTGCAGCTGCACAGACCATGTAGTAGCCGTCCTTGATCCTATGCCTGCCCGAAATGTCCACTGCAATAATGTCCCACATTTATGTTTCACCTTCCTGCCTGGATAAAACCTGGTTTTATGAACCTTCAAGAGAACGATGAATATATTTACTCAGGTCAATAATCTTCCAGGCCAATAATCTGCTCAGACAAATTATACTTACTCAAACCTCTCGGAGAATTATAGTATCGTTTCTATCGAAACATGAGATAGTATCGTTTCTATAAAAACAGAATCTGTAATCACATTATAAAATCATATTATAAAATCACATTATGGAATTACATTTTTACTCTGCCAATATCCAGGTACTCGACTTCCTCTCCTTTTTCGACTGCAAAGAGCATTCGTTTGCGCACACTGTTTGCAAGCCGGACAGCCCCGGACATAACCGGAAGCCTGAACTCGTAATCTGCAGGGATTACGTTTACAAGGTACTCGGAATGGGGAATTTTTTCTATGGACTCGACTTTCCTGTAGACCCTGAAATGGGTCCCGAACTTAAAACCTGTCTTGACCACATGCCCTGAGTCTCGCAGAGCTTTATATGCGCTGTATTTCCGCAGAAAAGAACCTTCGATTTCCGAAGCTTTCTCAACAAACTCTTCGAATGAAAAAACCTTTCCTTTCCTGTCCCTGACTACTATGATCCCTCGCGAAAAAAGATAAAGAGACTCAACAAGAGAGAGCTGCAGCCTTTCCGGGTCAAGCATTTTCCCGTAGAACCCTCTTGCATAAAGAGCTCCGGAAGCCTCAGCGTCCCAGGCTATTACCCTGTCTTCGAGGAAAGTTGCATCAGTTTTGACTGCAGGGGAGGGTTCAGGCATCTCCCCCTCAGGGGCAGCGGTTTTAATTTCGTAGAAGGTAAGGTCACTTTCTTCATCCACTACAGCCAGGATAAACTGCTTGTGCACGTTTTCTGCCGAGATGACCGAATCCTGCAAGAGCTTTACAGAAAGAAGCTGCCTTTCAGACAGGACATGGACAAAGATTTTTGCTGCGCTTTTTCCAGGATGGCTGCCTCTCGGGTACACCCTGAAGTCCACGGCTGAAGGTTGGACGTAATACCCCCGCTCTTTGAGGTCTTTATATACGATATACTTCAGCTCGAAATTAGGCTGTCTCAGAGAAGCCTGCTCGAAAAAAGTCCTGAAATCAAGCAGTTTTCCTTCCAGCTCAATCTCGAGTTTTCCTCTAAACTGAAGGTATGCGGCTTCTACAAGGGAGAGTTCAAGCCCGTTATCCCTGGGACGTCCGAAATAACCTGTTTTGTAAAGTTCGGCAACCGCTTCCTTTCCGGCAAGGACCCGGTCTCCTTTAAGTTGTGTTTTCAATAGTTTCACCTGAAAAGAAAATAGAATGAAAATAAGTTTTATAAGAATCTATTTTGTAAGATTCTGGATGCTTGCATAATCCAGTTTGCAACTGGTGTGTAATAATCTGGCTTTCTATAATATTGTTTTTTCGACCTGCAGAGGCAGGCAAGCAACCCTACAAAGTTTTATTTTTATCAGGAGGTCCTGGAATCCCTAAATTTACGGGCAGCTTCGACAAGAGAACCTGCAAGTTCCCTGTATGCGGCTCCGTGCAGGTGGGCGTAAGAACCAAGGGTGTTTTCAACAATAAGCCCGTCCTGGTCTCCTTTTATCCCGGTGCCTCTTGAGAGAGTTATTGCAAATTCCGCATCTTCGGGGATTTCCCGAATTTCGGAGTGGTGGAACTCATGCCCTTTGAAGCTGTTGCCTTCTTTTCCGATAAGGCAGTCCCTGCCAAGAGTCCCGATATTGTAACTGACAACCCTTGTCTGCCCCATTATTGTGTGGCCGGGAAGTGCACCCACCATTAAATAGGTGGACTCAGGCATTGAAGCGTCGTGGTATGTGCCTTTTCCCGGGACTCCGGTACTGATTTTTTCTGTGAGGTACATGAGCCCCCCGCATTCGGCGTATATGGGCATACCTGCAGCTGAAGCTTTTTTGATGCTTTTCCGCATGGGCTCGTTGGCTTCGAGTTCGGCTGCAAAAAGTTCAGGGTAGCCGCCTCCTATATAGAGCCCGTCAACCTCAGGAAGCCGAGAATCTTTTACCGGGCTAAAGTAAACAATTTCCGCTCCGGCAAGTTCCAGCAGGTTGAGATTATCATGGTAGTAAAAGTTGAAAGCTTCGTCAAGGGCAATACCTATTTTTGGCCGGGGAGATCCTACACCGGCAGCAGGGAAAAAAATGCTATTTTCGGAACTTTTCAGAGGTTTTGCGCTCCCTGCGATTTTCAGGAAGTGGTCAACATCAATTCCTTTAGTGATAATCTCTTCAATGCCCCGAAGCCTGTCCTCAAACCCTCCGTCTCCAAGCCTCCGCCTGCCTTCAAGCGCAGGCATGAGCCCTAGGTGGCGCATGGATATCTGCATGGCGGGGTCTCTTGGGATGATCCCTATAACCGGCACACCAGTATAGTACTCTATTGCCTCTTTTGCCTTTTCGGCATGGCGAAGGCCTCCGATGTTATTCAGAATAACGCCTGCAATTTCCACGTCAGGATCGAAATTCTTATAGCCACTTATAAGGGCTGCAGCGGAACGGGTAATGCTGCGGGCATTGATTACGAAAACCACAGGGCATTTGAGGATTTTTGCGATCTGGGCGGTACTTCCGAGGTCACTGAGACCTTCAAAGCCCTCGTAAAGCCCCCTAACGCCTTCGATAATTGCAATGTCAGCCCCACCTTCGGTTTCACAGGCATGAGAGTAGACGTCAAGAATCCCGGCTTCGTCCATCAGGTATCCATCAAGGTTCCGGCAGAACCTCCCTGTGATTTCGGTATGATAACTGGGGTCGATATAGTCAAGAGCTACCTTGAAGGGCTGGACTTTATACCCTCTTGAAACAAGGGCAGCCATAAGGCCCATGGAAATTGTGGTCTTGCCTGAAGAGGAACGGTCTGCAGAAATAAGGACTCTGGGAATGCTCCCTGCCTCTGTTCCTGATCTTTTGCTGTAGGACATGCTTTCAATACCCTCTGAGGTCGGTTTATCCATTGAACGTATATGCGGCACAGGTAAGTTTTTTCGAGTTATAGGAAACCCGTTAAATCTAAAGATTTATGGGTAGTTCACTTTGTCATTTCCCTTAACCGCTCATCGCTCAGGTGGGCTGCCATAACTTTCTTTTCGTTGGTCAGAATTGCTTTTCCAAGCTGGCGGTAGATTTCCGCAATGTCGGAATCAGGAGCTTTCTCCATAACAGAGTAGCCGTCTCTTTCGCAGTCCTGGACTATCTGCCTTTTGGGGATAAAAGCCATAAGCTGACTGCCGATTTCCTCTGAAAATTTCCTGACGATTTCTTCTTCCCGGCTCGCGTTTCTGGAATTGCAGATAATCCCGCTAAGTGGCATACTGATTTTGGAAAGCCCTTTGCAGATGTTGTTTGCTGCATAGAGGGGCATATATTCTCCAGAGGTCAGAACGTATGCCTCATTTACATAGCCTTTCCGGATAGGGGCAACAAACCCGCCGCAGACGATGTCTCCCGGAACATCGTAGATTATAAGGTCCTGTTCTTTAAGGAGGTCTTCTGAAATGCTTTTCAGTTTTTTAATTGCAACTATGATCCCGCGTCCTGCGCAGCCTATGCCGGGCTCGGGCCCTCCGGCTTCTATACATTTGACGCCTGCATATCCTTCAAAAACCACATCTTTTTCTTTTACATCCACACCTTCACGGATGAGATCGAGTATGGTTGGGATTCTCCTGCCTCTGAGAAGGGTTATGGACGAATCGCTTTTTGGGTCGCAGCCTATGATCATGACTTTCTTCCCTGCTTTCGCACAGGCAGCTGCAACGTTTGAGGCTGTGCTCGACTTACCTATGCCGCCTTTTCCGTAAATTGCAATGATCTTTTGTTTTTTCAAAGGATCTTCCTCCCGTTACTTGACTTATCCTGATTTTTATCCTGACTTTTATCCTGACTTTTATCCTGACTTTTATCCTGACTTTTATCCTGATTCTTTTCAGTTCAGGCTTCCTTTGCAACTTCCCTTAATGTGGCTCCGAATTCGGATTCCACTATTTCGCTGACTCCAAGGGTCTTTGGGTGGAGGTCGATCTCAACCATAACATGCTCATGCCCCATCTCTTTTAAGGGCAGGACCTGCCTCGGACCATTCGTAACCGAGATCAGTTCCATGTGCTGGAGGTTCTCCATTGGGATTGCATGAGGAACGCCTGTGATAACTGCAAAATCGTAATCATTGTATTTTGTCTTTATTAGTTCGCTGACCTTTTCCCCTGTAATCGGGTACTCATCCATACCGCCGAGGATTTCATGAATCTCAACCCCATGAGCTATGAAGTCCCGCATAATGTATTTGGCATGCTGCCTGACTCGCGGAAGCCCGAGTTCCGGGTCGATATTTGCCATATTGACCAGGTTTTCCTTTTTCCCGAGCGCAGCTGCAACCTCATTGACTGCAAGGGTGATGTCTGCAAACATGTAGCCGGTTTCTTTTTTGGCGTTCATTATGATGAGCCCTTTCTTTCCTTCCTTGAGGAGTTCAATAAGCCGCCTTGCAACCTTATATTTGAGGTCTCCCCTGGAGGGGGCAAGGTATTCCCTACTTGCAGCCCCGAACCTCTTTTCAACCTCTGTGGCTTTCAAGAGGAGGTACTCCTGGCGCTCGAATTCTTTACGGTCAATTATCCCGGCATCGAGGGCAGATTCAAGGGCAAAGATCACGCCTTTTGTGTTGTTGTGATAACCTGCGTGCACTTCGACTTCAATAACAGGGATATCCGGGTTTGCCTCAAGTACGGCTTCGTGCATTTCTTCCCCTATGATCATGCTGGCACATGTGCCGACAACGCCCAGAATTTTCGGGTTGAAGAGTTCGATGGACTTATTGATTAGCTGTACAAGCCGGTCATGCCCCCCGAAAACAAAGCCGTTCTCGTCAAGCCCTGTAGTGACTACATGGATCCCGTCTTCTTCAAGCAGTCTCGCATGTTTGAATGAACAGCCAGGGGGTCCGTGCAGAATTGCAACATCGACGTTTAAGTCCCTTAGGGTATAAAGAGCCGCAACGATTGAGCTCGGTCGGGGGTGAATAATTGAAATCTCTTTTTGAGTCATGACAAATCCTCTTTCTGATTCTATGAATATTAATAAGGGTTTCACCCGGGAGATTCCGGAATCCTGCAGGACTGTGAACCCCACCAGAACGGGAAGAAGGTATCCGGAAGCATGATCAGTTGAAAGTTAATCAAGTAATGGAAACGAATACAGATTAGAAGACCCTGTATAAAATTGTATCATAAAGGAACAACTTACATGAGGGAACAATATGTACATGAGGGAACAATATGCATGAGAAATCACCGGAAGAACATCGCTCAACGGAAACATTTTACTGAGGAGAGGATAATATCTTCCGTGCCTGCAAGTTCCGAAGCTTTCAAGAGCCCTTCCGGAAGGTTGCCTGCATAAGAGACATTTTTAGCAGCTACTGCCTTCATCCGCTCTCCGACGAGTATGATATGCCTGCACTTAATACCGAACTTTTCTACAAATTCCTGCACTGAGACCGGAGACAGTCCCTCACAGACCTGAGAGGCTTCTTCTCCGAGGACAAGGATTATACTTCTCTTTTTTTCATCCTTTTTCTTCAGGAGAGCGTACTCAAGGGCTTTTTCTGCAGAAAGGATGTCCATTCCGGAGTTGGAATTGTCAACCAGGGAAGTCCCATTAAGCTCTTTTTCCTGCATCCTGCCTGAAAGCCCCCTGAATTCTTCAAGTACGGAAACAACAGCTTTTCGCTCAACCCCAAGTTCGAGAGCGGCTGCAGAAGCTGCAACAAAGGCTGTCCTGTATGCCAAACTGTTATATCCAGGGCGCAGGGAAGCTGTAAAAAGTTCTTCCCCTCTGTGAAGAAAATGCAGGGCAGAGCCTGAAGCTTCGGGAGTGATCGCCTGTTCTTTGGGGGTTGACGATTCTGGAATAGCTGAGGATTTCGCAGTCCCGGCTTCAGTTTCCAGAACAAAATCGGGAACTTCAGACGTCTTTACATGGGACTCTGCATAAAACGGGTCCTTAAAGGTGAGAATCTTTGCCCGGCTTCCTTTTGCAGCCACAAGAGCTTTTTCTGCCCCGGCGTTGAGAAGAAGGGTGCTTCCGGATTTTGCTTTCAGGATGAGCTGGAGCTTTGCATCACTTGCAAGGGAAGTATTGTTTGCAATCCCGTAATCAGGGGAAAGGGTTGTCAGGATTCCGAGGTCTGCGGCACCCGTACCTCCTATCGAGATTTCAAAGATAAAGAATTCTGGCTTGATTCCGGCCTCAAGACTTTTTTCAATGGCTGTCAGGATACTTCCGGGAGTGATGCTCAGGCCCCTGTAAATAAGAAAAGGGACACCATCTTTCCAGGCTTCAAGCCCGCGCGAGGTATGGAGCACGACTTCAAATCTGCGGGAGAGCATGTCGGCAAGCAGGGATGCAGTGCTTGTCTTTGCTTTTACGCCTGTTATCTCAACTATTCTTATACCCGAAAGCTCAGGGTCGTCCTGCAGGATTTTCCCTGTGGCTTCGTGGTGTGAGAGAACTATTTTTCCTTCTGACCTGGCTTGGGAAAGCATGGGATAGGCAGGGTCCAGATGCACAGGCGCTATAAGGAGATCTAATTTGGATACAGGGAGAGGAGATTTTGAACAGCGTATGCCGTACTTATCCTCAAGCTCCCCGAGCAGCGCCTGGTCTACGGTCCCGTAAACGTCTACTCCTGACACATCATTTCCCAGAGCTGCGAGTTTTTTTGCGATTGGAATGCCGCCGTGGGTCAGGTCGAGCACGGCGAGCTTCTTCCGGAAAAGGTCCATAATAAAAACCGGACCCGAATATTCAAATTTATAGGGATTCCTGAACCCTTTTAAAGACAAGGTCAGCTATCAGGGAGTCGGCTCCGAGGGGTTTTGCGTAGCAGAGGGGAACTGCTTTCCCATCAATTTCCAGGGTTCCGATGCCGTTTTCATCAAGATTCAGGATTTTAGGAATATCCTTTGTGATATGGACGCCTGAAGCCAGGAAAACAGGTACTGCTGATATCTTTGTTACTCCTGTACCTGCAAAGCTTGCAATTGCTTCTTCCAGGGTTGGCTCACTGTTTTCCATAAAGCCGGCTCTAACAACAACATCAGAGTACTTCTGGGCGATGTAATCTGCGATCTGGCTGACTACTTCCTTGTTGTAAGGAAGCTTGCTCCCGTGGCCGATGGCCAGGATTCCGAGTTTCTCTGTCATTTTTGAAACCTCATTTTAAGTTTAAGCTTAAAGCGGTTATTCGGATTATGTCCATTCAAATTGTGTTTAACACAATTCTTTGAATTTGTAACATCAAAGAGATTAACATAGTTAGGATTTATATGATAAAAGTCCTTCGTTTCTAAAGGGGATATGTCTTAATTACTTAATAAAGTCAGCCACCACTGTTTCGCTGCTTTATATGAAGAAGCGTAAAACCCCTGAGTCTTTAGCTCAGGGGATATAAGCGTCAACTTCAACCCTGATTCCGTATGTAATATTCTGCCGCCTCTTTACTCACATTTCCGATAGTAGACGCAAAATAACCATCACTCCATAACGTATTCTCACCCCAATAATACTTTTTCAGATATTCTTTTTGAGTTTTCCATAACCTGTTAGTATATTCTTGTTTCTTCTTGTTTCAATTTTCTGACAATTGACAAAACGCTAACTTTCGGCTCACTCTTGATCAAGAAATGAATATGGTCTTTGTCAGTTTCCATTTCAAGGATTTCAAAGTTAGACTCTTTTGAAATGTCAATCATAATCTGTTTGAGTTCTTCGCTAATTGGTTCAAGTATGACTTTTCGGTATTTGCAAACAAAAATAACATGATACATTAACAAAAATTTGCTATGATTCCGTGTTTCATACTTCGTATTTACCAAAAAGTATATATATTGTTAAAGCATATACTGCCTTTGTATGATGCAAGCGTTCAAATTTAGACTCTATCCTACAACTACACAAGCTATTCAATTGAATCAGCATATAGGTAGCTGTAGATTTGTCTATAATTGGGCACTTGACCAGAAAATTAAAACTTATGAGCAGACAGGGGAATCAATTTCCAGATTTGACTTAAACAAATTAATTCCTACTCTAAAGGCTTCTAATGAGTGGTTAGGAGAAGTTAACTCTCAATCATTACAGGGGATGACTAAGCAGGTTGAATCCGCTTTCACTAGATTCTTTAGAGAGAAAACAGGGTTTCCAAAGTTCAAATCAAAAAAGAATCCGATACAGTCTTTCCCTGTACCTCAACACTACACTGTAAACTTTGAAACTAATACTATCAAGCTTCCTAAAATAGAACCAATTAAAGCAGTTCTTCACAGGAAGTTTGAAGGAGAGCCTAAAACGGCTACGGTATCAAGGACATGTAAAGGACATTACTACATCAGTATCCTTGTTGAAGATGGAAAAGAACTTCCAGTAAAGGAAGCTTTCACAGAATCAACAACAGTAGGAATTGATGTAGGTATCAAAGACTTTGCTGTCCTTTCAACAGGAGAAAAGGTTGAGAATCCAAAGTACTTGAAAAACTCTCTTAAAAGGCTCAAAGTATTACAGAAAAGAGTCTCAAGGAAACAGAAAGGCTCTAAGAACAGGGCAAAAGCTAAACGAAGACTTGCTGTACTCCATGACAAAATAACAAATCAGAGAAATGACTTCCAGAACAAACTCTCTTTTAGACTTGTTAGCGAAAACCAAGCTGTAGCTCTGGAAACTCTAAATGTTAAAGGCATGGTTAAGAATCATCACTTAGCACAGGCTATAAGTGATTCTGCGTGGAGTAGTTTTGTAACAAAGTTGGAATATAAGGCTCAATGGTTTGGAAAAACCGTCCTGAGAATAGGACAATTTGGACCCTCTTCTAAGCTATGTAGTGTGTGTGGATACCACAATAAAGAGCTTCAGCTAAAAGACAGAGAATGGATTTGTCCAGACTGTAAAACCAAACACGATAGAGACATTAATGCCGCTATCAATATCAAAAAATTCGCTCTCATAGATCAGAATCTAATTGGATTATGACACCGTAGGGACTACGGGGATGAGCTTGGGGACTTGCCCTCAATAGAGGGAGGAATGAACCAAGAAGCCACTCAGTCTTTAGCTGAGTGGTAGTTCACAAACCAGGCTAGTTTCAAGTATAGTTCAAACAGTAATGGGAAAAACATGAGCAATGTATACGAAAAAATAGATTGTGGAAGTACGTATTTTCCTGGGCTAGTCGAGAGCCAAAAATAAAATAATATATTCTCAAACTCAGTGATTTTGAGGATATTAATGATGTATATCCGAGACGATAAATTGAAAAGCGGTTGAAGGGATATTAAGCATCCCTGGACATATCCCTAAAGCGTCTGAGCTTTAGGATATTATTTTGAATAATTCTCTATCTATATCATCGATTGAGATCCGAGCGTCACCATGGTTAAAAATCATACGATTTCTTGATATTTCAAATATCCGTGATGAAAAATAGTCAAATCGGTCACCTCTAACTGGCTCAAATTTTGTATAATCTGTGACGATTCCTTCTTCTTCAAGTTCACACGTCAACAGACTCTCCAGCTGCAACTTCGCAATCGTCAGTATGCACACCTCGCGCGTTAGCCGTGGTTCACTGCTACTTTTGTAGCCGTTTTCGAGTAGTGCGACATAAACAGCAATCGGGCGCACACATGAACTTGCCCGTAAAAGTTGCAGCATCCACATGTAGATGTCAAGGCGAATCCGGTCGCTATCATACCAGTCCTTTAAGTCATAGTCATATTCACTCAGTAACTCATCGATATCTTTAAATTTTTTGCATTCATACGAAAGTTTTTCCATGTGCTCAAAACTATCGATTATACGCATAGTATTACCCCCAAATATAATTGATACTCATGATATTTACTTCTTTTCAACTAAAATTAACCAGTCAGGAGCGGCTGAATATGTTCTTTATTTTTCAAGCCTTTAATCAGTTCTGTGATATCGCCCACAAATTCCAGGTCGGCGTTTTCCCCTGTGCCCTTTGCCCCTGAAAAGGTCGTAAATTTGTACAATTTTTTGTTGTATAAGAAGCCGAAGATGTAACCCGTGAAATAACTGCCGAACTAGGGTACTTTCAGGATAAGCTCTAAAATCAAGAAAATCAAGAAAATCAAGAAAATCAAGAAAATCAAGAAAATCAAGAAAATCAAGAAAGGTTCTTCAAAAAACAAACTCAATTCAGGCAAATGTTAGACATTTTTATTTTCAGTCGAATACCCCGCTAGCTTGCTGCGGGGATGAAAAACTTCCCCGGTAACCGTTAATGATAATATGATTTATCAATTCCATCTTTCGTTTATTGACTTCTGCTCGAACTAAACCGTATTAGGGTTATTGTTTCCTTTTACGGAATTTGGGGCGGTGGCGCGAACATACCCCGTTGCTTGCAGCGGGGTGCGCCAGCGCAACTTTGATTTCACTTTACTGAGAAGCAACTCTGTCAAAGTCTCCACGCAGAGCTTTCAGGGCATATTTTTCCACGTTAATCTCCTGTTTCGTACGGATACCAAATCTTCTGAGCACAGGTACCGGAGGGCACCAGCCCAGTATAGCATATTGAAGCAGGAAGGTTGCAGCTATTAAGGGCAGGATAAACCATTTCTTGCTCTTTTTTAAACCAAGCATCACTCCAATCATAGAAACTACCCCCGCACGAAATTCAATAAAACGTCCTATATCCCATTCATTATCGAGCTCTCCGATTCTTTTTGAAATCTCGTAATGGGTCTTGCTCGCATAGAATCGGACTGTTGCTGCAATTTCGCGGTCGATTGCCTCGTTAATTTCGGGAGAGGTTCTGGATCTTACCCTGTCTCCCCTTACGAATTCACCAAAATCAGTTATCAATGTAAAATTCCCCCTTTTAATAAACAAATCTTCAGGTTTTAACCCTGATAGGAACTGCCTGTAATTAAAAGAGGGTAGAGGTACGATCATATAAAGTTAATCATAAAAATTTATTCGATACTTAGTTTATCTGGAGAAAATAATAGCTCAAAACAGCAGAAATATGTAACTGAGAATTAAAAGTCGGTTTCCCTGGTTGGGGAAAATATTCTTTTGACCCTGGGAGCAGTTTTTCACTGTTTAATCTCTCTTATTTGCGGGGTTGATTCTCCGATTATTTTTTTAAACCTTCAGCAGGAAGCCCCTGAGTTTTAGCTCAGGGGTAGTTGACTCCTGCTTTAGAACTCGATCAGGCCGTTTGGGTAGTATATAATACACGCCCCACGGAAGTATTCGCCTCCGGGATGTCTGTATCCGTTTGACCCGCTCCAGTCGAAGTTGAGCCAGTATTGCTTTGCCTGCCCCTCTCCAAGGAATCTTTCCGAGTACCAGATATTCCTGGCAGAGGGGTATCTTTCTGAAATATAATCCAGTATCCTGTACGCCGTATCCCTGTCATTCCCTATGTAGAGTTCGGGATAAGCGTGCCCATAAGACTCGTTGTATGCCGTAACTACCCTTGTATTGAATCCCATATTTTTCAAAAGGGCAGACATAACAATTGAGTAATCATCACAGTCCCCTACATATCCACTGTCGATAGTCTGGGAAGCCCCGAAGAAAAACTCGGCGTTTTTGTCATACCTGTACTGCCAATTCCTGTTTACGTAATTAAAAACTGCACAGGCATCTTCCATATTGTATCCTGAAGTCTTTCCCGTGATATTGAAGACCTCTTCTCCGACCCTTTCCTCTCCTGATCCTATAGCTCTCTGGAAGTTCTGAGACAGCAATCTGTATTCTTTTGGATAAACAGCACCTGACTTTTCTTTGGGATAAGTGGGCACCTCAGGTATCCCCCGGGGGGTAATACTTTCAACTCTTTCGCCAACTCCGGTAAGATCAGTCTCTTCGGCTTTGAACTCATTTTCCTGGACAGCTCCTTCAGGCAGGAGTTTATTCACCTCATCAGTGACAATGTTCTCCTTAAGGCTGCCAGTATCCATACAGCCGGCTGTCAGTGAGACAAGAAAAATAAGAAATATAAATTTTGAAACCTTCACATAGACCACAAAATCAGATCCAGAGGTACTGTATAAGTATTACAGCTTAATAAACTTCTCTAAATATAATAAAGTAAATTTATATATAACCTTGACCTCTGGGTTTTATATAGTGTTTACTTCTCTCTTTCTCTTTTTAAATATATCCCGCATTTGGGATAGTCAAGCCCTTCACAATATTTTCCTTTAGGCTGGAATTGGGGGCACGATGAAGAATATTTACATTTCTTGCGTAAGATAATGGACAAGATCCCCATATATGGACTCTCCTACGTAGTTAATATTGCATTGTCCATATATATTATATGTTACATTGTGTTCTCTTCAAGCATGGATCTGCCCTGTTTCAATCTCTAAGGGGATTGCATTTTCTGAAGTAACCTCGGTTATTTTAAAGTATGGCAGCCCCTTAATTGCCAGCTGAGCCATCGAGTATTCGATATCCGGAGTGGGACCCTTAATCTTGAGAGGACTGGCTATGATGTTGAGCAGTTCTGCAAGGTTGGGGCTGTTCGACTTCCATGTCCCATCACTCTGTGTTTCAGCTGTAAAGATTTTCCATTCAATTTTCACAGACATTATTATTCCCCCATTAAAAAATGGTTATTTAGTCGCCAGATGCTTAAAAAAATAAACTACACTCACTCAGATTTAATTATTTTTATATGTTTTTGTCTATAACTTTTTATCACTGATATAATTCGGCTTTTTCCCCTTCAAAGCCTTAAACCGGAGTTTATAAGAAATCATCAATATCGAGTTATAGCTATTGATATTATGCAGGCATAACAAAAAATTAATTAATTTCCACCCCCTTTAAATTAAATTATGATGTCACTACATCTTGAATTAGTCCACCGATTGGCACTTAGAGCCTATCTTGACTTTTCGGATAGGCACTTATATGGTTTCTGTCTCCCCCATAATAAAGAAACCATTATAGGGCATCTCGTTAAGAGATTATGTGTTAAACCCTACAGGTGGGAAATTAGTTGTTTTTTCTGATACATTTGTTTATTTTAATAGCTCTATATTTTCGGTATTATATTAAAATGCTTTGAATTGTTGTCCCACAGATTTAATTTTTTATTATATCTCAGATTTTATGTGCCGTTTGATGTGGTTTTATGCTACAAAATCTAAACTCCGGTTAAATTATTGGCCAGAAAAGAAAACACAGAAAAGTCTCAAAGGGAACTATTTACAGCTACCGAAGAAACCAAAATAAGTAAATTCCACATTCCTTTTTCTGGAACGGCGATATCACCAGGCTTCCCGGAATCCCACTGACAACTATAGCGGTAGCACCATCTCAGGGTGCTCGAGAGTAAAATCAATGGTTATTTCTTCCCCCATGGAGCAGCCCAATACATGTGCATGTTCAATTCCGAGTTCATGCAGCAAGAAATACAAATCCTGATGGCAGGAAACAGGTCTTACTTCGGGTCTTTTTCTTTCCTGATCCTTTCATACACCTTCCGGGAAGATTTTTTCAGCAGGTTATTCAGACTTTCTTTTGATATTGGCTTTGATTTCTTAACTATCATTACCGGCTTTCTGGAATGCCTGGCAATCCTCTGCGAGAGGGTCCCGAGCAAAGAAATTTTAAACCTCTTGCTCGAATCACCAATAATTGTCAGGTCGTAACCATTTGAAACTTCCAGTATGGCATCCTCTACAGAGTATCTTTCGAGCAGTTTGAAGCTGACAGGTATTGAAGTTATCTTTTTGACCAGGTCTTCAAGTTCTCTGGCAATTTTTTCCTTATTTCCCGGATCTTCATCGGGGCTGATAATACGGATTATTCTAATTGTAGCCCCAGTATTTGAAGCGATTTTTTTTGCCAGATAAAGGCCGTGTACCGAATTTATTTCCCCATTATATGCTACAAGGATTTTCTTGATATTGTCAGGCAGGTGTCCTTTTAAGAGAGCTATCTGGTTTTTTGAGGACAGGAGAACATCATTTGTTACATCCCCGAGTGAGTACTTGAACCTCTTTGATTCGTGCCAGCCCATGATAATTATGCCTGCGTTCTCTATTTCAGCCTGTTCAATAATTGAATTTGAGATATTGTGGTCAAATGCAATGATATATTCTCTTTTACTTCCGAATTTTGCAGGATAGTGCTCAAAATCTTCCTTGAAACGGCAGTCCATTTCTATCTTTTTCTCGTGATAGGCTTCCTGAGCTACCATTAAGGTTGTCTGACTCGGAACTTCGATTACATGCAGACAAATTATCTCACTTCCAAGGAAATCTGCCAGCTTTAAAAGGTCACTCTCATGCCCCGGATTGGAAACCGGCACAAGGACCCTTCCAACAGAAGACGGCTCAACGCTCACCTTTTCTACATTGTTTTCCAGCAGGTCAAACAGGTTATATGCCGGCATAGCTTTGCCTTTCCCATAGAACATGTACCATCCAGCTCCTACACATATCAATAATACGGAAAACAATAAAGGAAAACCACCAAGAAGAGGCAGCAATAATATGCTCCCTATGACCCCGAATATTTGCGTGAAAGGGAAAAAGGGGTCGCGAAATGTTGGTTCATATCCGGGTAAAGTCCGTTTTCTGAGGATGATTACTGCCATATTGAGCAGGATGAATATCAAAATGTTAAAAGCCCCGCCAAGTCTAGCCAGCTGCTCTATGTTGAAAAAAAACAGGAGTGAAACCATTACAGTTCCGGTGACCAGTATGGCATTGTGAGGGGTCTCATATTTTTTATGGATCAGGACAAACCATTCTGGCATCAGGGAATCTCTGCTCATTGCAAAAGGAAAACGGGAAGATGACAGTATGGCGCCGTTTGCTGTTGAAAGTGTTGCGAGCAGGGCAGCAAAGGCGATGAAGAATTTCCCGGTGTCCCCTGCAATCAGGCCTGCGATATCTGCCAGTGGGGTGACTGTTGTTACAGTCCCTTCAGGCCCTGAAAATCCTACGGTTACTGCTATTATACCGACATAGAAGAGGGTTACTACAATTGCTGAAGCGATAAACGCCCTCGGAAGGTTCTTTGACGGGTTTTTTACTTCCTCTGAGACAGCGGCAGCTTCTGCGAGTCCCAGATAAGATATGAAAATAATTCCTGTTGTAGTGAATATCGACATTATTCCATGTGATGCTACCGGGAAGAAATTCTCCGGCTTAACCATGAAAGATACTTCTCCCATGAATAGAACCAGTATTACCAGCAAAATGACGACAATAATGTTCTGCAGCGAACCACTACTTTTTGCACCTCGGTAATTAATTATTAACAGGAGCACTCCTGTAACAGCTGCTACTAAATAGAGCGGCAGAGGGTAAAAGACCTGAGAATACTCTGCAAGCCCTATGAGTGCAAAAGTGCCTTTGAATATCAGTGCCATCCAGGAGCCGAGCCCGATTACTGCACCAAGTGCGGCTCCCATTGTCCTGCTGATATAATAATAGCTGCCGCCTGCCACAGGCATGCCTGTTGCCAGCTCTGACATGCTGATTGCTGTGGCTATTGAAATGAGCCCGGCCAGCAGAAATGAGATTATTGCTCCTGAACCTGCATTTGCTACGGCTATTCCGGGAAGAATGAATATTCCTGCTCCAATCATTGTTCCGGTGCCTATTGCAAAAGTTGAGAAAAAACCCAGGCTGCGCCCCAGCCTTTCCGTTGTTTCAACTGGTGCCATCCATAACCCCGTCTTTTCAGGACTCCCGAATCAGTAAATCAAGCCCTGTGTAAACCTTCATTTTATAATTATATTTATAGTGTTGAGCATACATTTCCGCACCATACATCCGGGCAGATAGCGGGAGTTCAAACCCCTGCTTAATGGATTTTGCTTTCGAATAAAAATCTCCGAAAAATATCGTTTTTCTCGTGCAGTACGGTTTCAATCCGTATTTTAGCGGGTTTTGCTTTAGTGTTATTTAGAGGAAGAAGACAGCCCATTTCTGGTCAAAAGGTTCAATTATACTTTAATGCCTCTTGTTTTCGAATAGTACATATACTTATCCGTCTTGTTTTTGAGAATAGAAGCTACTTTTGGAGGTAATTAAAAACAGAACCATCCAGACTAAACTGAATGTTATTAAATAATAAGAGTATTTTATAAATATAAATCAGGGATAAGAGTATTTATAAAATATAAATCAGGGATAAGAGTATTTATAAAATATAAATCAGGGGTTGTAGTATTCTGTTACACATTCTCCAAATAATTTTTTGGATCTTTCAAAGCCTTCATGAATTCCATCTAAATGATCCTGAGAATAATTTGGTTTTTCTTTAACTGCAATTGTATCTATCATCAGGTTAAATCTATCCTGCAGGCTCTGTATCTTTGCAGCTGGATCTTCACCTGAAGCGGGGGAAAGAAATTTGTCCACATTTTCTTCAAAAGTATCTTTTACTATCTCTAAACCTTCATTTATTCCTTCTTTAAAATCTGAATAAGCCCGGCTATCCTTATTCCTCTCGATTAAATCACTGAATTTTCTAACTGTTTTTGTAATTAGTAGTTGATCCAAATTTTGCTCCTCCCTAGATAAAGATAAAAAAGACCGTTTATGCCACAATAAGAAATTCAAATCAATATTTTAGCAGATCTTGCTTTTGAATAATGAATTTAATTATTATTATCACTACTTTTTATTATCACTACTTTATATGTACTTTCGTTTCAATCCCTGTTTTATTGGCTCTTGCTCGTGAGTTTTACTTATACTGCTGAGCCTGGTCTCAGAAATCGTGTTTTATAGGAGGAAGCGTAAAACCCATGAAATCTTCATTTCATGGGATATAAGCGTCAACTTTCATTCCATCTCATCTGTAGTATACGGGGCAGAGTCTGTATGACTTGTCCTCAGTAGAGGGAAGGATGACTCAGGAAGCCGCTAAATCTTTAGTTTAGCGGTAGTTCACAAGGATGAGGAATGTATTTCTAAGATTTGACAGAGGAAAAGAATAGAGTTTAAAAGCTCTATTAAGATTGTAAATATTTTTTATGAATCTTCCAGGGGAAAAGACTCTTTTATGAATTCTCCATATATTTTTTTAGATATTTCAAATCCACTATATACTCCATCTAAACGTTCTTCAGAACAATTTGGCTTTTTTGGCAGGACAATGCCGTCTAAAAGCTGATTAAACTCATCCTGTAAGCTCCTTATCCTAACCGTCCACTCTTCATCTAAGGGTAAAGAGAACTTTCCAGCGTTTTCTTCGAAGGTGTATTTGGCTATATCCAGACCTTTATTTACTCCTTCTTTAAAGTCTGAATAAGCCTGATAATCCCTATTCATTTCAATATAATTATTAAATTCTCTAACCAAATTTTTGGTTTTTTGTTTATCCAAACTCTTCGCTTCCTTTTTTCATTTAAATTTTTATTCATAGTAGTAAACAAATCAAATGTTTATTGTAAAGAATCTTTCTCACAATATAATAAACATACGATTTTAAAAGAATGGATTTCAAAATTAGAATTATTTGAAGAATTTGTTATATATTGTAAAAATAGCGCTTGATAGATGTTCCTGCTTCATGTGTTCGGCACCGCCGCGTCCGCAAGAACTGACCAGCCAATTGTAAAAGAGCTTTGATAATTCCACACCTGTTGTGTCTACGTACTTATAAAAAAGATAGCTCAATGGAATTATTATAAATAGTGACAGGAAGCACGATATTAAAACAGCCGCTCCATATGGCAATACCGGATACAGGGCGAGGAACACTGCACAGGTGAAACTGCTTATCACCAGGAAATGTACCAGGTACAGAGAGTAGGAAATTTTTCCGAGGAACACCGGCACAGGGGACGAAAAAAAGTTTTGCATCCGTCGGCTGTTCAATAAGGCATACATTATCATGCCGGCACCTATGATATGATAGGTCACCGTTGGTGTTTTGAAGAAGCCGGTATTGAGAAAAGAGTATAAGGAATCGGCTTTCACAGGGCTCATAGGGTACGACCCGAGAAACAGTCCCAAAATCAGTACAATAGACAATATTATTTGATTACCTTTTTTAAATTCCGGCGTCTTATTGTTGAACGTGTCGGCGAACACCATTCCTATTGTAAAAGCAAGATAGTAAGAGTTGTGGAAAAGCACGATTGCGGCAAGATAGAATGTCCAGCGGTTGCGCAGTGATCCGAACAGTAATGCCATTGCAAAAACGAACATCGACCCGAAAAATTCTATTTTCATCGTCCATAAAACCGGGTTGTAGGACATCTTACCGCCTACAAAAAAAGATCCCCACAAAGCCTGTTTAACCGCCTCGACGATATCTGGTGTAAAGGCCCAGTAGTCGCGGTAATTGCTGCCTGCAGAAATCACCATAGTTTCGAGATAATAACGGTATAATCCGGCTGATGCCAGTAAGTAAGAGAGCATTACTGATGCAAATACCGGAATAAATAATCTGAGATATCGGCGCACTGCGCTGCTTATAATTACACCGTTTTCCTTTGTTTTAAAATACTTCTGGGTTAATACATAGCCGCTAAGGACAAAGAAGATGCACACTGAAAAGTTTCCAGCGCCAATTAATCCCAGGGGTGTGCCCGAAAAAAGTTTATCAAGGTTTCCGAAATGTGAGGGCAATTCAGTACCATATGCCATCGCCGGAGCTAATGCGACAAAAAAATGCATTATCATAACATTAACCGCAGCTATGCCACGCAGCCCATCAAGGTAGGTGATCTTCCCGGCCATGTTTATCGCTCAAAGTGTATTGTTTAAAACTGTTTTTATACACCTTGTTTTAATTGATATTGCTCGCGAATCAAAAGGGTAAGAATCCATAATAAACTTTCTTTTTGTTTCAATCCTCCTTTTAGAGGAGATTGCTTTCGAATAATTCTATATACGATTAATCATATATTATAAAATATGAAAGGATTTTCTATTGATATCGAAGAAGCCACTCTGGAAAACAACAATTTCCGTAAGGTACTCTATACTTCAAAGCACAGCCAGCTCGTACTTATGAGCCTCAAGCCCGGGGAAGACATTGGAATGGAAGTCCATGAAGAAAACGACCAGTTTTTCCGTTTCGAGGCAGGCCAGGGAAAGTGCATAATTGACGGCAATGAGTATGAGCTGAGTGACGGGGTTGCAGTTGTAGTGCCAGCCGGTGCGCAACACAATGTTATCAACACCTCGAAAACAGAGGATCTGAAACTCTATACGATCTATTCCCCAGCACACCACAAGGATGGAATCGTGCGCGCCACGAAGGAAGAAGCCGAAGCCAATGAAGCAGAATTCGATGGTGTGACCACGGAATAAGCTCATAAAAATCGGCAATAGATTAAGCATTGAAAATGCAAAATAAAAACGCTTTTTTTCATCAAGCGTTTTTACTTTTTTATCTTTAAAAGTGAAAGGTCGGGATGAGTTCGCAAGGATTGCGGGAGCTGTTGAGTTTGTATCCCGGCGTTTTTATTCCAATTTTAGTGTCTCTTGCTTGCAAACGAACGGGCTATTCTACTCATTTTTCTACTCATTTTTCTACTCATTTTTCTACTTATTTTTCTACTCATTTTTCTACTTATTTTTCTACTCATTTTTCTATAATGTTGAGACTATTTGGATTATATACACCAAATATGCCAGGTTTTCATACTTTATTTATACTTTATTTTTTCATGCTTTTTAATATAATCCCGGCTACTGCCAGAGCTACAACCACGATCACAACACTAAGTACGGTATTTCTGTCCTTCTTAGACTCTGTTTCTTTGGGATTTTCCAGTTTGCCCATGGATCTGCTTTCAGCAGAAATCTGAGTGCTTTCTTCCGAGATCTGCTGTGAGTCATTGCCGGTAATCGCAAAAGATGCATAACCCGGAACTTCTGAAATGAAGTACAGATACTTATCGTTCTGTCCTGTCAAATTGGTTGGCAACTGCTCCCAGGTTTGTTCTTTGTACCTGTTAAGCACTATAGAAGCAGGATCTATATGTTCTTCCTGGACCCATGCCTTTTCTACCCTGAAACTCAGGACAGGATTTTTTATTTTCTTTGAGGTTGAATATCCGGCGGTTCCTACCCACACATTAAAGGATTTGTAGACCTCTCCATCAGGCAGGTCTGATACAAGCGTGGACTTGACCTTTAATTGCTCAACAGTGGTTGTGGTCTTGCCTACGTTTTCAACTGAATCAAAGCCCACATACACAACACAGGTTGCACCCTTTGCAAATTCAAACCTGACAGCATCACCGTTTTTAATGAATACCTTTGAAAACTCACTTACTTCAATATTATTTGCAGGTTCATGAGACACACCACCGCTACCACTACTACCACCACTGCTGCTCTTACCGCTGCTTCCACTGTCCTCAGGGGAAGCTATAGGGGTTGGTGTTGAGGTTGAATCCGTTGAATCTGTTGAATCCGTTGAATCCGTTGAATCTGTTGAATCCGTTGAATCTGTTGAATCCGTTGAATCTGTTGAATCCGTTGAATCTGTTGAATCTGTTGAATCTGTTGAATCTGTTGAATCTGTTGAATCTGTTGAATCTGTTGAATCTGTTGAATCTGTTGAATCCGTTGAATCTGTTGAATCTGTTGAATCTGTTGAATCTGTTGAATCCGTTGAATCTGTTGAATCTGTTGAATCTGTTGAATCTGTTGAATCCGTTGAATCTGTTGAATCCGTTGAATCCGTTGAATCCGTTGAATCCGTTGAATCTGTTGAATCTGTTGAATCCGTTGAATCCGTTGAATCCGTTGAATCCGTTGAATCCGTTGAATCCGTTGAATCCGTTGAATCCGTTGAATCCATTGAATCTGTTGAATCCATTGAATCTGTTGAATCTGTTGTATCAGTTGTATCAGAAGTTGGTTCGGGGGTAGGTTCTGGCGTAGGTTCTAGAGTAGAATCCTGGTGCTTCTCCAGAGGCACCAGAGGCTCATCAGCAGAAAAAGTTGCAGCAGACGTACTGCCCGAAATAACCTGAAGTATAAGAGCTAATGTAAATAAAATGAAGAATATCCTTTTTGCAGTCAGAATAACACCCCTGTGTTTTTTTATTCCGTTATTGCCCACACTATATAAATTAATATTTATTTTTTCCTGATTCAACCCTTAATTCAGTCCCTGGAATTTGCATTCTTAGCTGTGTCCGGGATAGAATCATTTTTATTGTACCGTTTTTTGTAATAGATTGAGAGGTTTTTTGCTCTCGAATACTGCTTAGACCCGACCTTTCGCATAAGTCCACAAAAATGTCCCCCATTTTCTCAATATGGCTATAGATTAAAACTCAACTCGCCATAATATTGAAAATATTGGACAAATAGGCAATTAATTACCTATTTTTGTACATCTGCGGAAAGTGAGTTCGATTGACAAAGGTGACGGAAAAATTAAGTTTCAATCTCTGATGAGTTTTCAAATCGGTTGCAATCAGGATCTTTCTATTTCACGTCGATCATCAACAGTGATATACATCGTCATGATGACCATAATATTCCAGAATAACAATTTTTTCATAAACCTTCAGCAGGAACCCCCTGAGTCTTTAGCTCAGGGGAGGAATTCCTGTACTTGGTTTTGTATCCGAAAGTCTCTGCAAAATCCCAGCCGGATTTCCGGATTTGGGATTTTAGAATCCCGATTTCAGTTGTATGTTTTGTTTTTGATCTGCTTCCTGAGAATTTCAGTTGTATGTTTTGTTTTTGATCTGCTTCCTGAGAGTTTGAATTCCCCATTGTGCAGGGTTTTGGGACAGTTTCCACAGAGCGTTATCAGTTTTTCTGGTGAATCTGTTCCCTGGTTTGATATGAAAACGATATGGTGGCAATGCAGCCGGGAATTCTTTGATTTTCCCCTGCAGTGCTGGCAGGTATGAGCCTTAAACTGAGGCGACATTCAAGGGTAACTATTTTTTTTCACCATGGTGGCACTGCGGCACGGTGGAAACAACGACTTATAAAAATGGGCATCTTTTATCATGTTTTTATTGACCAACATACATATAAGAAAAGTACACCTAATTTTTTCACCGAAGTGGTATTATGCTGGATATGCTCAGAGGCATTACGATCGATGATGCGACAACCCGGGACATGGATGATGCAATCTGGGTGGAAATCACGGAAAACCGTGGATGGCACGTCGTGGTCATGATCGCGGATGTTGCAAAGACTGTTCCCCCGTATTCAGAGCTTGATCGACTTGCGATGTCTCGGGTTGAGACCAGGTATTATGCAAAAGGTAACAGCCCAATGTTGCCCCGGCGGCTCGCAGACGAGAAGCTTTCCCTGTGGCCGGGAGAGTCGAAGTATGTCCTTGCCGTGGATATTATTCTTGGCGAGGACCTATCGATCCTTGAAACAAGGCTTTCGTGGACTGGGATGACCAGTGAAGCCCGACTCGCATTTTCTGACATCCCCCGCATTCTCTCTGATCAAGAGCACCCGCAGCATACTCTCATCAAACTAGCAAGCCAGCTCGCGAAAGGTCTTTTGACGCAGCGTCGCAACTGTGGAGCACTGGCATTCTACGACTTGAATCGAGGGCTGGTGACGAGTGAAGAAGGGTCGCTGCGGCAGCTGAGACATAGGGATGATACCATTGGTTATGTTATCATCCAGGAGCTGATGATTCTAGCTAACATGACCGTAGCAGAGTATGCGGTCATAAATGACATTCCTATCCTTTTCCGTAACCATACAGCCAGGAACGCTACCCCTGAGCGGGTGGACTTGTTGAAGCTGCTTGAAAGCACGGCTGTCGTCCCTGAAATAAACATAGCTGCTATCAGGCATACCACGTACATGATGTTCAACAGAGCGGAATACAGCTCTGCCATCCTGGGCCATTTTGGACTGAACCTCGGAATGTATACCCACTTTACATCGCCCATCCGAAGGTATGCTGATCTCGTGAACCACCGGCAGATCCGGGCACATATCCGGAATGAACCTTTGCCCTATTCTAAAGAGGAGATTCAGGCAATTGCATCGCACGTCAACCTGGCACGCCTCGAAAACGACAGGTCTAAAAGTGAGTACATGAAGGAAAAGGCGTATAGAAAAGCTGAGTCGACCATTCAGAGGAATCGGATCGAGGATGCAAGCGATTCAGACTTTGAACGCATCACCAAATTTCTTATCCGCAAAGGGGAGGATTGCCCTGAGGCTTATTACGATGCTTTCCGGAAACGCCTTGGAAATCTGCCTATCATCTGCGCAGGGCTGGTACTCCTGCAGGCTCCTGATGGTGAAAGATGGACCGAACTTAAAAGAACATTGCTGGAGGAAATGGCAACTGTTCCTCACAAGGCAACTTCGATCTTCGACATTGCACAACATATAGCAGGCTGGCAGATGCCCGTATTCGAAGTGGATGAAACTACCCGGGGCAACCTGCCGGTATTCACTGCCCGGAGCACCATCAGAGTAGATAACGAAAAGTACCAGTCTGCCGCATACGAGGACTTGACAAAGAAAGGTGCTGTTCAGCGGACATACGTAGACCTGCTAGCAGTTATTCTAGGCTTACCCGCTCCAGACTTGAAGATCAAAATAGCAGATCCACCTGCCAGTAAGGAAAAAATGACGATTAACACATCAAAAGACCCGATTTTTGCCCTGCAGGAGTATTGTCAGGCAAAGAAACTCCCCTTGCCAGCTTATTCGTTTAAGACAGATGGCCCTACCAATAAGCCAATTTTTACCTGCACCTGCACTTTTGGCTCCTTGACCAGCACCGAAAAGGCGGGAAACAAGAAAAGGGCAAAACGGCTAGCTGCCAGGGCGATGATCTACACTTTAGTGCCCGAAAATTGATGTCAAATTCGAGTTGTAACGAAAAGTGCAGTGCTGCTGTGTCGCCGTGCTGTTTTTAGTTTCAATTCCTGTTTTAGTGGATATTGCTCACGAATTATCTAATACATCTGGATACGAGTTCAATTTCAAGTTTCAATCCTTGTTTTAGTGGAAGCTACTTTTCGACAGGATCGTCTTTCCTTAGTTTCAGCAAATTATTAAGTAATTTCAAATCTGAAAACCAATGTCTAACAGCTTATTTTTGCCTAACTGTATAATATTCAAAATTTTCTATTTCATTCTTTGTCTAAGGAACTTATTGACCTTAACAAATTTGAAGCTGATTTATTCAAATATTATACCAAATTTTTTAATAATTTCTGATTTATATTAAATTTAAACCTCAGCTTACTCACGGATGCTCTATATCTATAAGTTCGGGATTTTCATTCTGTTCCGTATATTGCATATCCCGATCCACCGAAGAATTACACTCAAGTATTATGGCTCCACTCATTGGTGTGGTTCCTCCAGTGATATCAGATATTACTTCTCTTTCTTCTAGGTTTGATCGTTTTAGTTCATTTAAATAAATTTCTCGAACAATTTTTCGAGTACTTTTCAGGTTAAAAGGGTCTTCTATAGATACTATTTTTATGTGTACGCTAGGTTTAAATTGCTTTATAAAGTGTTCCACAACTTCCTTTGCTGCGAGAGATTGTTCTGTACATAAAAGCCAGCACACATCTAAACTATTGAGGTGATATATTATAGCCCTTAAAGTTTGTCCAACTCCTCTTTCCTTAAAAAGAAGTTCTAACTCCTTAGTATCGTTTTTATTCTTTACAGAATCTCTTGCACAGTTTATTCTGTTTATAAGATCTCCTTTATCCTTTATCGAGCTTATTGAAACTATAAGTCCTTTATATTTTGTTTTAGGAGCCGGAATAGTTTTCGGGATATTTATTGTTTTACTCTTTAAATATACAAAATGACTACTACAAACTATAACAATTAAAATGAGTATTATAATAATATATTTTAATAATTTAGAAACACTAAATATTGATGGTAAGTAACCTGCCAATATATTAATCAGAAATCCACCAATAAGCAAGTTTGCCAAAAAACTGTAACTCGGATGCATTTTAAAAAATCTATCGAATTCATCAAGAACGCCATTCATGGTAACCACGCCTAGTACAAATCAACATTTAAAAATAGAACCAACTTTATAATCGGGGGAATGTCTTTCCACAATTACAGCTCCTTCCAGCCTTGGGTCATATGTGGCTATGAACTTTGTGGGGTGGTAGAAGTGGGTCAGGAAACAGTAGAGCCAGATTGGTCCCCTACCACTTAAAATAACACCTTTTGCTCCATTTACATTCGGAGGTGTGATAGCGGCCAAATCTTCAGGACCAAGTACGTCATCCATTTCGAAGGAAATAAGAGTATATTCCTTTTCTTCTTTTGAAGTAAATTTTATGTTTCCCATTTCCCATCCTAGTTTTGTATATTTTGTACAGTAGATTTCTAAATCAATATTTTACTTGAAATATCCATATCCAACAGAAGTTTTTGCACCAATACCATGCTCTTTGAGGGCTTTATTCATCCATTCGTAAGCAATTGATAACACATTTGTGTCTTTTGCCCCTACTGCAAACTCAAATTCCGTATCTTTCACAACTAAAAAGAATATGGGCTTTGGATCATGATAATCAGCAGGAGGAACTGTATTTGAATTATCAGAATAATATTCTGCAAAATGAGGGTTCATTATTTCGGGTTTAATTTTTGGACAGGATAAGGGTAAGGCATCAAAAAATATAACTTTTCCCTGCCTGCTTTCTCCATAAAAACTCTCTTTTGGACAGCCGAATATATCGCAGAATCCTTGATCTTTTAATGCATTATTTTCTGCATTTTTTAAATCAATATTCCCATTCTCTTTTTTGCTGAAATTTTCCAGTATAACATAACTACGAATAATACCTTTCAATGCGCTTCCCGAAATATATGGAATGCCATAAATATGGTGTAGAGCTATTGCAGTTTCATAAACGGATTCATTTCCAAGACCAATTGCAAGTTTCCAATCAATCGAATACGTAGTCTGTTTTATAGTCAATCCTGAATTTTTGAGACTGTCCTTTTGTCTCTCAGATAGGGCCAAAAAATTTATGCCAGAAAAATTGGGTTTGATGTTTATCAAGACGTTTTTTTTATCCATTTCAAAAAATTTAAACTTCTTATCCTTGGAATCAAAAGGTGAGACTTTGTTTAGTTTTAAAGCGTAATTGTCAATTGATTCAATTTGTTTCTCTATTAACTTTCTTGTATCTGAGGGCAATATATGTTTAATATAATCATCGTTGCCCCTGTATTCTCTTGGATTAGTTTTAATCTGCTTTTTCCCGCTGGGATTTAAATAGGTGGACTTAGTCTTGCTTTTCATTTTCAGGTTCTCCTTCAATTAGTCCTTCTGAAAAACGAGAAAGCCATTTAAAGAGAGATAAAACCTCATTTGTGACAGCACGATACGTTGGAGAATCAAGTGAAACTATCCATTCCACCAGATCTTTATCTTGCTTTAAAAGTCCACTTTCCTTTAACCACTGAGAAGTTTGGTCATATATCAAATTATAGGCGTAGTTTGGCTTATCAGTTTCTTCAGCCTTTTTGACTTTCTTTGCTTTTACAAAAGCAAAAGTTTCACCCAGCCCATTTGTTTTAATCAGCGTTGGTATTTTTCGCACGTAAGCTTTGTACTCTTTTTTTCTTTCTTTTTTGCTCCCTTCCTTGGCTTTCTCGTATGCAAACTTAGCTCTTCCCTGCTCCAGCCCTTTTCTTGCACTTATTTCGCTCATCGAATGCTCCCCCTTTTTAAATGCTCATTACTCTGGTTCTGACAATTCCTTTACCAATGGTAGAGTTTCCGCCCAGCTGGATTACATGTGGAAGTCCGTTGACAAAATACTCCATTACTAAATCTTCCTCGTTTTTTCCGTTCTTTTTTACAAAAATTTTTTTGTTTTTATTTTTTCCTACAAAAACGGGACTTGTCAGAATAAGAGAATAAAGAATAGTTTCACTTGGAAGGTACTCTTCAGTGAATAGGGCACCTGTCTGGACAGTTCCTGTTTCAGAATTTATCTTGACTCTTGTTATTACTTCAGTTGAAAGATTTACAAAATCCTTAAAATCATCATCACTTAAAATAACAAGATCTTTTTGCAGTTTTTGTTTCCAATAGTTGAAAATTTGACCTTCAGGAATCACATTATTTGAAAGCCAGAGAGCCAATTTTGAACATTTTTCATCTTCTTTTTTGTCTTTTTTCACTTCAAACGTGTATTCTTCCAGGATAACTTTATTTTCCTCAAATAATAAATTACAGCCGTTTGGCACTGTATTTTCTCCTGGCAACTCTGGAATGCCCTGAATTTCAGCCAGATTAAGGTCAGTAATGAAATGCTCTAAAACCTTTGGACATGTAACCCATGCAAAAACACCTTTCATTGATTTTACTGGGAAAAGTAAAAGTCTAGCATCCGTAAAACCAATTGCAGATCCGTGATCTTCTCCATTTTCCGGCCCAAACACCAGTGAAATAATTTCTTTGTCAGATTTTTTAACAGTCTGGGAATCTACATTAATCTCTGCATGATCATTTTCAAATGCCTCTCGAATTCCTCCTTTTAAACCAGAACCTTCTATTTTAGGAAATCCTGTATGCCTTTCCCTTTGAATAGGTAAGTCTACTACACCGAGGTCTGTACCACTTCCAGCATGAAGAGGAGTTTCTACAGTCAAGAAAAAAGGTTTTACTTTTTTAAACATATTCCCATCACTCATCCAATTTTATTTTTTATTCAGTTACCTTCCCAACAAATGTTATGCCAAATCCCTGTTTAGAGTTCTCTTCCGAAATTGATTGTCTATTGAATAAAGAAAATATTTCCTTGAAATCACCTTCGAGAATTTCAAAATAATAAACACTCCCGGCAGGAGTGACTTTCCACATAGGTTTTGGTTCTTTCTTTTGGAGGTCAAAGCCTCCCAGATTCTGGTACTTTCCCACCGAAGCTGTCAAAAGCCTAAATTTTGAATTTTTGTACTTTCCTTCTAGATTGTTTATATCTATCCAAGATGGGATCCATCCTTGGTGGAAAATCGCAGGAGTGGATAAGTATAATTTGAATTTTTGAATATTTTCACCAATATTATCTTCAGAAAGACCACAAACCATTAATGGATCCAATATTTTTTCGTAAGAAGCAGCTTTACCTTCTCCACCTAATTTTAGCAAGCCCTTATAAGGAATCTCCAGACCCTCAAATTCAACCAGTAGACTGAGGTTATTGAGTCTTTTCAAACCCACTCTGTAAATTTTAGATTCTTCTGCAGTGTGGGTCTCTTCACTCAATCCTATACCTATCTTTGGCTCAGTAATAACTCTCGAATTTAGTCGTAAGATGGGAAAATTTTTGCCATTGCAAGATAGATACTCTCTCAAGAACTTCCCACTTATAAGACTCTCATCAACGGCTTCAACTCCTTGATCTCCTTTCAAAACATGAGAAGTAGGGCATGAACTTTTCAGTTTCATTTCAACGAGAGAAAGAAGGTATGCCTCATTCTCTAACTCAGGTTCCACATCTTTTTTTTGAACTAAATCAAGGGGTAAAGGTAAATGCAGGGTATTGTCATTCTCTAAATTGTCCAAGTAGTAAATACCCTGTATTACCAGATTGTTGGTAGGATCTTCTTTAGTATTTGCTTTTTCAAGTTGGTCAATATGATTCGAGAAATAAGCAGTTCTTAATGCACCATATATTACTGAAGGAGAAGGTGGAAAAATGCAATTTCCCCATGTATCTTCTCCCATAGAAAATGGTTTTCCATCTCTAAAAAAAAGTGTGTCCAAAGGATCAACTTTTATCAGCATTAATTAGACCCCCGTTCAATAAAAACCGCAGTATTTAAAAGAGACAGGAAGTTTTCTAAAGATCTACTTTCCCTGGCAAGTGCACACAACTTTTCTGTTATATCTGCGATTGCCTGATCTTTTCTACTGCGATATTCCGTGTCACTTTCGCCTGTATATTTAACCATCATACAGGATCTACTTATTAGCCGTTTAACTTCAGTTTCGAAAAGTGGAAATTCTGAATAATTACCTTTGTCATCCATTAACAAATTGAATTCTTCACTTAGTTTTTTTACAAAACTATCTGAAAAAAGTGGAGTCTCAGAATTGCTAGGAGATCTTAAAAGGCTAATTAATTCTGCTAAAACTTCTATGGTATCCAGAGTTTCATACTTCCAATTGAATACAGTTTTGTGTATTTCTCCAGATCTTTTAAGCACAGCAATTGCAAAAGCGTCTTTCTTATTATTATCATCAATTGACTTTGCCTCATGTTCCATTTTTCTCGCCCATGTAAGAACTTCTTGAAGGGGAGTTTTGTAATGAGCAATGCAAACACCACATGAAGCCGATGATTTTTCTCCTTGCTTTGTATATGAGAATTCCTCAAATGCTGGGAAGTACTCCCTTAGTTCTTTCATTATAGGTAACAAATAATTAAGATTGATAAAAGCAAGAACATCATCGCCACCTGAATAGACCACTATACCTTTTGGATTTTTTACAATATCGTTTACTTTAATTGCATATATTCCAAGCTTTTTCGTCAACTCAATTTGAAAATTCATTAGATTAGATTTGTCCTTGTCATCCAAAAATTTCCCTGAAAGCCACTTTCCCATGTTGTCTCCGTCAAGACAAAGCAAAGCATAATAGGTTGAAAACCTAAGTCCCATTTGTTCTGCTGTGTTTGTGAGTTGGGTTAATTTTTTCAAGCTAATTTCTGGATCGGCTTTAATCCCATTTTTTTCAAAATATTTTTTAGTCAAATTATCTTTAAAATACAACTGTTCATCAAAATCTTTACCAAAAAAACTCTTATAGTCATTTAATAATGAATAATCAAGTTTTGAAAGTGTATCCATCAGCGCTATTTTAGCTGTAGAAGGATAATCGCTGTGATAGTTTTTCTTAAAATGTCTGCCAGCAAAGCGTTTGGAAAGGCATACTGCGCATAGACCTTCTCCATCACTAATATATTTGTTAGAGACGTTGGTTATTCTTTCCGCATCGTGAACATGTGCTCTCTTCTTGGCACCACCATAAAAGAGTACATTTCTTTCGCCACATAGTGAACACTTCCTGCCAACTTCTTGAAATTGATGAAAATGGCGTATATTTTTTACTGCTCCTAGATAACTTTCAAGCTCGTTAAATTTTGAAGTGTATTCTCCTTCTTCAAAATCCAATGCAATCCAGTGCAGATCCAATAAATAGTCTATTTGCTGGTCAAAACCTCCTGGAGCACTTAAACTTAATTTTTTAATGATATCTTTGCATATTTCCCTGTATTCGTTTCGAACAAAAATACATAATTCAGAGCCAATTTTTTCAGGGTCTTCACATTCAATTTTGGCAATAAAACGATTTGGTTTGGAAGTGATTTCTTTATTTGGATAAATTAAATCGCATGAGCTGACTAACGTGTTTAATTTATCTATAGTGATATCTGAGAGATGTGATAAAAGGAAGCTTCCTGCATAGAGATCCTGTGTTTTTCTGGACTGGGCGATATAAGACTGAACCGGTCCTATTGTGAAAAGAAACAGAAATTGGCTCATAATATCCCCGCCTTGAAATTTTCTTGAATCGAATAGTTTGGTATCGTATTGGGATCTTTGAAGACCGTATTCAAAGTGGATATAATCGGGAAATATCTATTATTAGAGTTTTTCAGAACTGATACATATATTGGCGAAGCAAGACGACCTGTATTCCAAGATGACACCGATCCCAAAGAATAATTACAATATTTGCTTGAAGCCTGTCCTATGCTCTCAAGCACTTCTTTCCAATCGGCATACTCTCCTCCAAAAGCGACTTCCTTCAGAAATGGGTACCGAAACTTTGGAGAAAAGTTCTTTTTCAAAACAATTTTTTCACCTTTCATCTCATATTCGTTTGAACCCACACAAGTGATTAATTCAAAAATATCTTCTATTTTTAGATTGAAGTTTTCGGGTTCCAAACTCCCAAAACCCCTACGAGACCTTTTGCCGAATCCACCCAAAATAAGGCTTAATTTTAAGATATTGCTATAAACTTGAATATTGGAATAACTCGATAAAATTATCGAAAAATATTGATCAGGAGAAATACAATTAACGCGTGCAGCATCCCTATGGGGTAACAAGAAATAATTAATTTTCTTTAGTTCTTCACTTTTAATCCGAATTCTGATCTTTGATTTCCCTACTTTTTCATTGCTTGTCCCAAACAAATCTGATTCCTGCTTTTTTAATTCTTCAAGGGATAAATGCCCATTTACAGCTCTCCACCAGAATCTCATCATACCTTTAATTGAAGGAGGTCTTAACTCTGGAGTACGACCATCAGCTCCAGCCAAAAGAAGTGGAGTGATAGTTTTACATTTTATTGCTTTTGTTTCCAACTTGTGCCCTCCAAAACAACTTAATCAAATTATTCCAAATTGATTGTCCCATCTAATTTTTTCTCACAGTCCCAAACCCCTTAGCAACCCCTTTTCCTATCCCCAAAAAATCTGGAATCAAAAAATTGGCCATAAAACCGCCGTTAAAAGAAATGAAATCCATCCCTTTGTACTTTGAACGCCTGAGCTCCATATCTACATCACATTTTATGGTATCAGGAACCGTATATCCGAAGGTTTTTGACATGGAAAGCAAATTTCCTACCAGGGTCTTTCTTAGCATTTCCTTTTGCTCTCCAGAGTTGCTGGTCTCGAAAAACTTTTCTTCATTTTCTTTGTTGAGAGCAAGCCAGGGTGTCAGGAATTCGTAGAAATAGATGCCTTTTGTAAGGCCAAAGTCCTGTTTTTTGATCCTCATGGACCTTTCAGTGATTTCAAAGTCTCCGTGAGGAAGGGTGACCGTATCAAATTTGTCAAATAAACCTTTCAAGATTTCTGCTCCTTCATTTACGCCGACTATGATAGGTATCCTGTCAAGGACTTTGTACTGCACTAGAGGGTAACGATAGTAAAAACTGTCAGTGTTATGGTTGTGGAGCTGGTCATATTCATTGAATTTTGACGCAAAGAAACCACGAATCTGATTCGCATCTCCCCTGAATTCTTCTGTTCCTTCAAAAGTCATTTCAAGGGTTTTGAGTTTAATGTTTTCAGGATTCATAAAATCTATCTGGAATTTTTTACAAATACATTTTTCAATTTTATTTATTATAGTTAAACATAAATAGTTTTTGATATTTATAAAAAGGTTTTACTACTTGTGGGATGACATACTATATATTAAAATAGATCTTTTGATATTTTTATTGAAACTCTGCTTGATTCTTTCAAGCCCGGCAGCATAGTCTGTGTGTTTGCAGTAGTTCACCCAGGGGTCAATAACTTTATATATATTTTTAATTCTATTATTCAGAGACTAAATTTTATTTTTGTCGTCTTAAGTCTCTTTATTTATGCCATCCCCACTCTTTATACTCTCAATAACCTTTTCAATGGACCCCTCGGTAGGTATGACCTTTATAATACTCCCTGACCCGTTTTCCTCCACAATTTCCTGAAAATAAAAGCCCACGAACTCAAACCCATTCCCAGCAGTCCCGAAATATGTCTTTTCTTTGTTCAGTTCAAGGCTCAGTTCAACCAGAAAAGCCCCAACCCTGTCAGGATCGATCCATTCCTTTGAAAGGACTACAAAATCATCTGCAAAACGCACAAGGTGCTCAACTGACTCCCATTCAACATTCTTGAGCCCGATTTCAACCCAATGGTTGTCGAACTGGTCCAGGTAGAAGTTTACAAGAAGAGGTGAAATTATTCCACCCTGGAGCAGTCCTTTTTTCGAATATTTTCCGAACCGCTTTTTCTCACGAATTCTTATATTTGATGAAGAGCCCGTTACTGAAAAATGTTTCAATCCTTGTTTTAGTGGATCTTGCTCACGAATCATCCTTGAAAGAACATCCTGCCTCGGAGCACACAGTTTCAATCCTTGTTTTAGTGGATCTTGCTCACGAATTCTCGTTTTCAGAGACAAGTGTGTACACATCTTTCAGTTTCAATCCTTGTTTTAGTGGATCTTGCTCACGAATTTCTTCCATAGACATAAGCATAAGATCCAGGTAAGGTTTCAATCCTTGTTTTAGTGGATCTTGCTCACGAATAGAGGGTGCAATCTTGAAATGGCGTTTGAGTATATTTGTTTCAATCCTTGTTTTAGTGGATCTTGCTCACGAATATGTATATTTGATGCAAAAGAGGAAGACGCCCCCATTAGTTTCAATCCTTGTTTTAGTGGATCTTGCTCACGAATTGTGATCTTACAATACTCCTATACGCAGTTATCATATAGTTTCAATCCTTGTTTTAGTGGATCTTGCTCACGAATTCACAGAAGACGAATTAATAGAGTATGGGAGAGTAGTTTCAATCCTTGTTTTAGTGGATCTTGCTCACGAATAGTCTTGGATACGGCTTTCAGGACCACCTGAACAAAGTTTCAATCCTTGTTTTAGTGGATCTTGCTCACGAATTTGAGGATACTACTATGACCGACAAACCCGGAGACGGGTTTCAATCCTTGTTTTAGTGGATCTTGCTCACGAATATTCCCTTCGACTTTTATAAGGCTGTGTGGATCAGTTTCAATCCTTGTTTTAGTGGATCTTGCTCACGAATTCGGTTTCGATTTGTCCTAGTATATGATTCATTTTTGTTTCAATCCTTGTTTTAGTGGATCTTGCTCACGAATAGGGACAATTATTCAGGCAGTGGAAGCCTATGGAAAAAAGTTTCAATCCTTGTTTTAGTGGATCTTGCTCACGAATCAGGGCGGTTGAAACGTGGATTAATTTGTTTCCTTCGGTTTCAATCCTTGTTTTAGTGGATCTTGCTCACGAATGTGGATTGACGTAAAAAAAGAGGGCTAAACGGTTAGAACAGTTTGCATTTCTACAGATTCCAACCGCTTAAATCCTGACATCTGCCCAAAAATACCAGATCTATTGGCCTGTGTAATTGTAGATGAATCAACAGAGTCGGCTCCATTAACTCTCGCCCGTATTATGTTTCTAAATGTACCTGCGCGTCCTACATGGCAAGGCAACTTTCTATCATGTGCATATTCAACCCATTTTTCCAGTGTGCTCCATTTCCAATCGGTGGAACCTCCTACAAAAACACCATCGTATTGACTTATATATTTATCTACATCACTTGAATACATTCCATCTTGGACAGCTAAAGTTTCAATCCTTGTTTTAGTGGATCTTGCTCACGAATGCCTTTGTGTATGTATTCGATGATACAAAAAACCCTGGTTTCAATCCTTGTTTTAGTGGATCTTGCTCACGAATCCCCTGGTCAAGATATGGAAAAAAAGCCGTTGTATTGTTTCAATCCTTGTTTTAGTGGATCTTGCTCACGAATACCCCGACTTCATTCGCGGAGGTTTCACTTGACGACGTTTCAATCCTTGTTTTAGTGGATCTTGCTCACGAATGGTTGCATGTAGAGTTGCAAGATACCGCACATCGAGTTTCAATCCTTGTTTTAGTGGATCTTGCTCACGAATAAAACAAGAAACAAAACCCAACCATACAAGGAGAGTTTCAATCCTTGTTTTAGTGGATCTTGCTCACGAATCGGAATCAATAGACATGACTACAAAAACGGATTTATGTTTCAATCCTTGTTTTAGTGGATCTTGCTCACGAATTATAACACCTTCTGAGGACTGGTCAAAAAACGGTAGTTTCAATCCTTGTTTTAGTGGATCTTGCTCACGAATTTGCCCGTCGGGTGAAGCTGTAGAATTTGTTAAGTGGTTTCAATCCTTGTTTTAGTGGATCTTGCTCACGAATTTTACTACACTACTACTACGCACTTATCATATAGTTTCAATCCTTGTTTTAGTGGATCTTGCTCACGAATCAGAAATTAAAATAGTTCAGGCTATCCTCAATAAGAAGAGAGGAAAGTTTCAATCCTTGTTTTAGTGGATCTTGCTCACGAATAATAAATGGCACAGTCGCGAGCGTCGATATCACGTAGTTTCAATCCTTGTTTTAGTGGATCTTGCTCACGAATTGGATTCATTGCAGATGGTATAGGCATGCAAACAAGGTTTCAATCCTTGTTTTAGTGGATCTTGCTCACGAATCTCAAAATCACAATCCTCTATAGCAGAATTTGCGCAGGTTTCAATCCTTGTTTTAGTGGATCTTGCTCACGAATAAATATTCGGGCATTGTGACCATGTGAGAGGACAATGTTTCAATCCTTGTTTTAGTGGATCTTGCTCACGAATACTGCGGACCCCTGGCTTTATTCGGCTCACTTCCGGTTTCAATCCTTGTTTTAGTGGATCTTGCTCACGAATGGCGCGTATAGGGTATTGTAGTAAGAGAAAAACGGATGTTTCAATCCTTGTTTTAGTGGATCTTGCTCACGAATAGGGCAAAAATTTCCGTTATTACGCCAGAAAAGGCTTAAAATCACCTCTTTTTTGGGACTTGAATTCTTGCTGGAAAATTATCAAACCCTTTATAAATACAAGAAAAACTCCTCAAACGCAGATATTCAGGGAAAGCAATCTATGTACTTACTAGGAGTTAAGATGTTTTCATATATATTTCTTGACTTTTTCCGCTGATTTCCCTGTTACATTAGAGTACATAATGATCAGTGGAAGATAATTCATTGAAAATGAATTGACAGCTGATTTATTTTATTTTTACGGTCTGCTGGTGTGAATATTTTTCAGTTTCTTTTTTATTTTTGTGGATTTTATTTTTACTTTGGTGTATATCATATCCGCAATTATATGTGCTTCTATAGAGACAACAATTCCGGATAATAATGATATCAAATATTTTGTTGGGATTTGATTTATGTCGAGGTCGAAAAACTTGACAACAGGTGCTATGATGAATAAACTTACGGTTGAAATTATTATGATGGGACCTGATAATGGATGGTGCAGTTTCCCACGGTGCTTGAATATTTTTTGGTAAGGCCACCAGATGTATTTGAGGATTCCCCATCTTTTGAAGGGCTCGCTTTTGGTATCAAGATCGGGACTGAGATAATATGTTCCGAATAGGAGTGCAAATGAAAATATTGCAATAGTATCAAATTCAAGATATTCCAGTGGAATATGCGATTTTATATAGTGCGTATGTAAACCTAGCAATATACCAAACAGCAATATGATGTTTATTTTTGTGTGAGTTTTTCCATTGGGCATTCTGAACACCGTTTTTAAACTGGAGAGTATCTATCTGATTCGAAACCTTTTTTCATCTAACCGATACATATACTTTTTAAATCTTTATATAATCATTTATATAATTCATTTAATTAGACAGTAATGGTTAATAATTCATTTGGGCGGTTATCGATAGATTTTGAATAAAATGTATTCCAGTTTCAGTCCGTGTCCAGTAAATCTTGCTACGAATTTGCAAACTCTGTTTCTGGTATAGCCTGAATGCATACTATGGAATCCCTCTGCTGTGAAATGAAAGGGTATCTCATATCCTATACCTGGATTATCCTATACCTGGGTTATCCTATACCTGGATTATCCTATACCAGGATTATCCTGTACCTGGATTATCCTATACCTGGATTACCCGATACCTGGATTTTGAAAAAAGAATAAGGAAGCTAAAATTGGTAGAAGGTTAGATAAGAAAATCGAAAATGAAAATGAAAATGAAAATGAAAATGAAAATGAAAATGAAAATGAAAATGAAAATGAAAATGAAAATGAAAATGAAAATGAAAATGAAATTATGAGCGATTTACAGGGTCGGATTGAAAACTCTGGTCCAGTAAAAGATGCATTTTAAGACCTTTTCCATGAAAACAATGCATCTTTGCAAGTGTATTTTTACATTTAAAGCCTTTTGAATGTTTAAATTTGAAATTTTTCATTTTCGGAACGAAACGTCTTTTGGGTCAAAGTATTCGGGATCAAAATCTTCTCCCAGCCATGCCACAGTATCTTCGTATTCCTCATGTTCCGGGTTTTTCAGGATCTCCAGCATATCTTCATAGCCCCATATTCCCCCGATGTCTTCAGGGACAGCTGCTCTTTTTCCTGCAGTACATATGGGATACTCCACCCCTTCTTTTATCGGGTGGATTTTTTCAAGCCTGACTTTTACCTGCCAGTTGTCCCCGAAATCGTAGGTGTACAGAGCAATCTTATTTTCCGGTGTGAAATATTTGGATATTTTAGTCTTCTTTTCCGGGACAAGGGGTTCTTCGAAACCTTCTAAATCGTCGCTTTCCGTTCCTATTCTATCCATCATTCCTGTCTTTGGGTTTGGCATTTCAAATTCATGCAGATGGTAGTCGTCCCAGTCCATTACATCCTGAATAGCATCGTGAAGGTCAAGGAAGGTATAATTTTCCGGCACCTGGATACGCCGCCATATCTGGGGGGTAATGCCTTCCATGGAGAGTTTTAGCTGGCAAACTTTCTCGAAAGTCTTTTTCATAGAATATTCTCCAGGAATAATTATATGAATCTCTCTATTTTAGTTTTTGGGATCTTTTCGTCCGGAAATGCAGGAAATATGCGGGTAAAAAGGTTTTTTTCACTAAAAAGGGGATTTTCTTTCCTTTATCATGAAGTGGGAAAAATCCCTGATCATCTCTAAACATTCATCTACGGATAGGTCTTTAAAAATTTCAAACCACTTCTTCGTGTGCCTCGCGAATTTTGAACTGGAAGGTATTCAGGAGGTCCTCTGCAAGTTTCAATCTTCGGCAGGTCGACATTAGTTTTTGATACTTCTTATTGATGACGATTTTGAAAAGATGCTCCGTAATTGTGTGTAGTTGTTAGGTTTGCATATGACCAATTATTAATCTATTATACTAAATTTTTATGAAAAAATGGTTCAGTGCTTGTATAGGTCGTGAGAATTGGGTCACACGTTAACCAGTTTTAATCATAATAAATAGTTATCTAATGCTCTAACTTACCTTCGGCAGGTCGACATATAATTTTTGATACTTCTTATTGATGACGATTTTAAAAGATGCTCCGTAATTGTGTGTAGTTGTTAGGTTTGCATATGACCAATTATTAATCTATTATACTAAATTTTTATGAAAAAATGGTTCAGTGCTTGTATAGGTCGTGAGAATTGGGTCACACGTTAACCAGTTAAACCTAATAAATAGTGATCTAATGTTCTAAAACGGTATCGGAAAAAATATTCTAATTTCTAATGTCGACCTGCCGAAAGTAAGTAAGATCTAATGTCGACCTGCCGAAAGTAAGTAAGATCTAATGTCGACCTGCCGAAAGTAAGTAAGATCTAATGTCGACCTGCCGAAAGTAGGATTTTATGTTTACTGATGGTAAATAAACTCTTAGATAATTATGAGAGTTTCCTCAAAAAAAGAAAAATAAGATCGATGAAAAGTAATGTATAATATTATCTTTTTAGGTGTCTTTGTCAAAAATTCCCATAATAGATTCTTCTGAGTCCAACAAGAGACCCATTTCAGAACTGTAGTCAACACTTGCAAATATCATATCAGAGTCAATCTGGATTTGGTTATTATGTTTTAGTTTTTTGTATTGACCAACACTTATTGAGACAATATATTTCATAGCTTCAAAATACCTTTTGTTCTCGATTTCCTCAAGATACTCAAGTTTAAACTGAATTGGAACGACTTCAACTGATTGATATAGGTTATAAAACTCTTCCTGATTTTCTTTTTCATTTATAAAAGGAACAATTTTGCTATGAAATTTGGGAAAGGTTTTTTTCACCATTTCGAAAGATGCCAGATCAGAACCCTGATATCCGTTCAAATATACTTCATCCACAAGTTTTTGAATTTTGCTTTCTCCCAGAATATTCTCTTTACTTAACAGCTCCAGACTTTTAGAGACTAATTCCTGATTTTTGTAAACATATTTGTCTTTTTCAGATCCTTGTTCAAAAACATATACTGGCTTGATTATTTTTTCTTCCCAACCTTTTCGATTAACCCTTCCAAACCTCTGGATAAGGGCATCGAGGGGAGCTGGCTCTGAAAACAGTACATCATAATCAATATTAAGAGAGACTTCAATTGCCTGGGTGCCAACTAGAAGGTTCAGATTCTCTAATTTTGATTCAATTTCCTCTCTGTCTCTAAGGATAAACCTTCCATGGATTAAGCCGTGATTTTCTATTCCTTGAGAGAGCTGCTTGTAGATCTTCTGGGCCTGAACAACGGTGTTACAAACAACAAGCACTTTTTTGTTATCATCTAGTTCTTTTATAATTAGATCCAAATTATCTTGAATATTACCTTTAAGAACAGAAACCCTGTGTCTTGTAAACTCATCCAGTTCCAATTCTGTAAAAAATATCTCTTTTGTTATTCCTAATTCCGTCTTGAACATTTCTTTAAGAAAAGAAGGAAGAGTAGCAGACATAATCAAGAAATTGGCTTGATATTCTTTTAGGATTTTGAGCGTTTCAAGGATTAGAGCAGTTGTATGAGCATCATATGCGTGAATTTCGTCCATTATAAAAAGAGCATTAGACATTTCTGCAAGATTCTGCTCAAACCCTCTAATTCCAAACATAGATTTAAGAATCTGATGTGGAGTTGCTATTTTATAAGGTCTGTAAATTTTATCAGTGAGGCTTTTTATTTCTTTTGCTTTTTTAGTTGCAGTCAGGTAATCTTCTTCATCTTCAAAGCTTCGGTACAGATAATACATAGCTTTGCCGTGTTGAATACCTATCAATTCAGGGTCTTTAAAATCTATTTGAAGTCTTTTATACATTGCGTTGATACTGGCAGTATAGGGAAGCAAATAAAAGACTCTTTTTGACCTGCAAGGATTCTGATTAGCATGACTCCATAATAATGATGCTTCTGTTTTCCCAGTTCCAGTTGGTGCAATTAAAAAGGCATCACCTTTTGTTTCTGCTGCTTGACTTTGTGTTTTTCTCAGTTCGGGAAAATTATATACAGCTCTCATGTCTTCAATTCCAGATAGTAAGCTGTACTTTCCCCCTGATGCAAGATGGTCACAAGCTGTTAAAAATCCTTTGAGAAATATCCCGTATTTGTCATGCAAAATTGTTAATTCTTTATCTTCAAATTGGTTTTTATATGGTAGTACTGCACTTTTATATGAATCAATCAATTCATCTATTGACATTATATCTCTAAATTTATTTAATTCAAAACCCAGATACTTTTTGCTGATTTCTGGAATTTTTTGTTGAATTTCCTTTAATTCTTCAAAGTTAGAAATTAATTCTTGCAGCTTTTCAAAATAGCGTTTTTTGCCCATAGGGTTTGGAAAAGTTCCAAACTTTTCCCTCAAATAAAATATATCTTTATGATGAGTAATTATTGCCATAGCAACGGCATTTTTGAACTGGTTTTCATATTCAAGCCCGGAAACAAAACCAGCAGAGAGAATTTCATGTCTGTATTTCCATTTCTCCCCTCCGGAGATAGCTTTTTGAAATCCTGACGCAGCTTTCCCGAAATCGTGGAAAAAAATAGAGTAGAAAAGATGTTCCCAGAAGTCTGGAACTCCGCAGATTTGAGGAACTTCAGGGTAAGCGTCTTTTATACTTTTAAAAACCATAAGCGCGTTTTTTGTATGCTCCAGAAGGGTTTCATCGGGATCTTTTTTTGCAAGAATTACCATGTTTTTTTCCTTACTTTGTCAATCAACTCTTATGAAGCCAGACTGCCCAGTTCATTTCTGGGTCAAATAAACACTTTTCAGGATAGGTGAAAAACTCGTCCATAAGAAGATATGGTTTTACTCCTACAGCTTTTCTGGGAATAGTATCAGTAAAGTGACTTGGGAGAGCCTGCACTAGACCATATGCACCTTTAATTCCAAAAGGAAGAATAGTTTTCCCCAACCTCTTTCCAGCCTCTTCTTCAAGTTCCAATTCCTTTATTTCTGAAACTTTTGCCAAGTCTCCAGATCTACCAAAAAGAAGGGGATACTGAGGCTTACGGAAATATTTACTATACTCAGGCCTGTCAAGATAGAGATAAAGTTCAGGATTATACAAAAATTCCCTTTTTATGACATTTGATTTTGCAGAAAGCCCTGGACTTAATTCGTAGATCGTTTCAAGGTCTACTGCTTTACTCTCAAAGCCAAATACGTAACCAACGCTTACATCCTCAGGGACAGTTAATTCTCCTCTCGCTGCTGAAATCAACCCATACACAGTACTTATGGGAGGAACTGGAAGAGTAGGCTGAAATCCGCTTATGAATCCGGGATACCTGAAGGATGCGGTCCAGCTTCCAATTTTTATCCTTAAGACTTTCATCTTATCTCATCAGCCCGGGAATCGTTTGCACAAAAGAATCAACTATTTCGTTTATAGAACCATAAATTACTTTTTGACTGTTGCCTGTATATTTTTCAGCTAGAGCTTTAAGTGCAGGATCAAGCTCATCCATAAAACCTTTACGTCTTCCGATATAGATGTCAGTCAACAGGATATCTGAATAATCGGAAATCACTTCTTCCAGAGCTTCCAGGTCTACGAGAGCTTCTCCATTTTCCTCTCTGACGAGATTCATAAAGAGATGATTTCCACCGTCTATTCCTGCAAGTATGAGAAGTTTTGGGGAAACATCAGTGAGATGGGATGTCTGTTTTGCACCGCCTGTAAGGTAAGGGAGAGCTTTTAACACATCTGTTGCCCTCTTCATCCTTACTTCGGCAGGCATTACCCATTTACTTTCTATTTTTTCCGCCCCATTTTTTTCTGCAATTGCTTCAAGTTCAGGATACATATTTTTGTATCCTGTTTTTTCGTTCTTGTGAAACACACCGATGTTGTCAAGGTCAAGGGAAAAGATTCCTTTCAAAACCGTGGAGTAAAATTCATGTTCATAAGGAACAGGGTCACCTTCGTGGCGCGCCATTACTCCAAAATCTTCCGTAGGAACCTGACCTGCAACCGAAACAAGAGGGGAGTTTTTCAAGGTGGAAAGCCTTGTTACAGTACCACCATCTGCTTTTTTGAGAGCTCGCATGTATCCAAATACGTCGTCGTCATCATATTCTACCGGATTAGCACTTGTGAATGCTATTTTCTTTTCACGCTCGATAGGGGAGACATTCCAATTGAACTTCTCCTCGAGGGTTGTACGCCACCAGTACCTGAGAGCCTGTCCTGAGACATATGGGTATACTTTCCTTCCTTTCCGGATTGTCTTTACTCTGACAATGTTTTCCGTCCTTTCACTGCTATCATTTCCTGCGTTGTTGAGTGCTGAATGGGGAGCATCGATAAGCATGAAACCGTTTACTGTATGTGTCATAGTCAGTTCTCCTCAGATAATTCCGTTTCTTCGTCCTCGATAGAAATCAGTTCTGATTTCAAATCGTCCTGTTCAACCAGCCAGTTGTGCAGATCTTCGTAAATCCTGAAAAGTAAAAGGTCTTGAGTCTCCCTCCAGCCCATGTTTCCTTCAGGAAAGAGGTCTTCCATAAACTCTTCAAGAGTAAAAAGTGAGTCTTGAGAACCTCTTTTAATTCGGTCTTTTTCGATCAGTCTCAATATGTTCCTGAATGTGGCAAAATTACTCGCCATTTCAAGCTGATTCAATTTTTTTATGTTTTGAGTATCCTTTATATAATCTGAGATGCTGTCCCCAACTTTTTTGAGGGTATCCAATCTCTTACTACTCATGTTTCTTACCTCTGTCAAATAATATTCCAGTAACTGCCAATCCCCGTAGACCTGCCTCGCTTTATTGTCGATGAAATATTTCACAATAGAATGACCTTTTAAAAGATTTATGTAAACAGAATTGCCTTTATTTTTGTATTCATCTCCTTCCTTGATTTTGTCCAAATTAAAATATCCCTTTCTGACAATTTTCATCCATTCTGAAAACTGGTCTGACTGTTTAACATAAGCCAGGAATCTGAACACTGGTGTAGGAACTCTATATATCTCAAGATCAGGCCCCTGATTATAATTTGTAAAATGGTATATGCTTATAGAGGGATTCTCTTCAACCCATCTTTCTTCGTATTGGAGAATTAAGTCCTCAATTATATGAAAAAGAGCATTAACAGGATTTTTGTAACCCTCGTCAAAACAACCTCTGTAGCTGTTTGCTGAAATCTGTCTCTGAACATCCTTTATCGCTTTTTCTGCCCAATAATGCATTACTTTGGTCGAGTTTGAGTGGATGAGCAAAAGTTTTCCACATGCATAAAATACAAGAGGAGAAAATTGAACTGCAAGTGTGCAGGCAGGGCAGTAATCAGCCCCTTGCTGACCGTAAGGGAAAAAATTAATCAATGTTCCTGAACCTATAAGGGGAATTTCTGTTTTTGTCCTAACGTCCTCAACATCATATCTCCCACAAGCGATGCAGTTTCCGAACTCTTTTGACCCTTCCTGAGATTCAACCTGACCAATTAACTGCTCTAAATATTTAAGAAGCCTTTTATCCTTATTTTTCACAGAAGGATTAGTAATCGCGTTATTAGGAAAAACAGAATAAAGGCTTTTTGCCCACTCTGAACTTAAATATACAGAAATCACATCTTGTGTAATTTCTCTTAGGTCCTTCACTGTAATTTCTTCAGGCTTTTTTTTATCAGACCACTCGCATATAGCCCATATCCCTGTGTCAACGAATGGGTTTCCTGTATATTGATATATCAATATTTACCCTCCAGATAACTATTTTTGTAGTATCAATATCTTTATTTTTTCCCATTCTGAGGATGGACTTTTTCTTGTAGAATGTCCAATAATTTTAAAAATAACAATGTTGATTCAACAGGATTTGTTTGATCCATAACTTGTTCCTTAACCATTCATTTAATTTTATAATTATATTTTCCCGTTTTTGTGAATTAATTGTATCTTAAGATATATCTTAACGTAGATAAATTTTTCGCAGTTAATTACGAACTCTAAATGGAATATTAAGTAACTTATTATAAAAAAATGCAAAAAATAAACGATCCCTCAAAGGTCTTATTTTTTAATAAAATTGCGAACTCTAAATTTTCAATCCCTTAAAGAAATGATTGCTATTACATTTCTCTTAATAGTATATATCTTTTCAATTTATTTTTTGAATACTTTATTCTACTCCTAATTTAAAGAATAAATATTTATATAAGTATTTCCCCCTCGTGTTTCAATCCCTCTAAGGTCTGATTTTAACCAAGTTTCCCCCAACGAGATTAGGGGGACGTGTTACGTTTCAATCCCTCTAAGGTCTGATTTTAACTACTGATTCGTATACGATCAGTATTCATTACCGTCATGTCTTTTTCGTTTCAATCCCTCTAAGGTCTGATTTTAACTAGTATAATGATTTAGAGAGTTATAGAGATACATGATTCGTTTCAATCCCTCTAAGGTCTGATTTTAACTGCATCCTGATCTTAAGATAAATCCATCAGGGTACACGTTTCAATCCCTCTAAGGTCTGATTTTAACGGGTTTTCAGCACTCCCGAAGCCTGTTCAGCTTGTGCTAGGTTTCAATCCCTCTAAGGTCTGATTTTAACCATACATTACATACCCCAAAACCAGTTCCGTTAGCACGTTTCAATCCCTCTAAGGTCTGATTTTAACATTTCCAGAACGGTTTTAAGGTTTGCTCCGGTTGTGTTTCAATCCCTCTAAGGTCTGATTTTAACGCGATATCTATCGGAGCCTTGACTATGGCGTAACAGTTTCAATCCCTCTAAGGTCTGATTTTAACAATTTTCTTTATTACCTCTTCAATTTCGGTATCTGTGTTTCAATCCCTCTAAGGTCTGATTTTAACCCTTCGCTATCGATGCAGTCGAAGACCTTGTTAAGTTTCAATCCCTCTAAGGTCTGATTTTAACATTCTGAGTTTCAGGATTCTAGCGTAAAAGATGAAAAGTTTCAATCCCTCTAAGGTCTGATTTTAACTAGAGTTCACGTAGTTGTTAAGAAGAAGAAATCATAGTTTCAATCCCTCTAAGGTCTGATTTTAACTCTGCTATCTGGGTAATGGTGTCTGCCTTGCAGGCACGTTTCAATCCCTCTAAGGTCTGATTTTAACCAGCGTGTACAGCCCATATCGCTTAAAACGCTATGTTTCAATCCCTCTAAGGTCTGATTTTAACATGCTCTCCTTATTGGAGGCATTAAAGCAGTAGAAGAAGTTTCAATCCCTCTAAGGTCTGATTTTAACTTCTTATAGAACATCATAGCCTCTACATATTTCTTGAAGTTTCAATCCCTCTAAGGTCTGATTTTAACAATGTATTTTTATAATCATGATAATGATATGACTCGTTTCAATCCCTCTAAGGTCTGATTTTAACTATGTTATTCCTATCAGGAAAAGGAACGTAAGAACGTTTCAATCCCTCTAAGGTCTGATTTTAACGGAGCTGACACCAGAACAGATGGTTGAGTATGGTGCTGTTTCAATCCCTCTAAGGTCTGATTTTAACAGTGTGACATCAGGCGGGCTGATTATTGTCCTGAAGTTTCAATCCCTCTAAGGTCTGATTTTAACGATCACATGGGAAATAATGTCTGTACTGATGTGTATTAGTTTCAATCCCTCTAAGGTCTGATTTTAACTTTTATATTCACACACCGCAGCATCTCAACAGAAAGCGTTTCAATCCCTCTAAGGTCTGATTTTAACCGAGGAGTGATAATATGTCAAACCAAAGTAAATATGTTTCAATCCCTCTAAGGTCTGATTTTAACACTGTCATTGCAGCCTATACCGTTGCAGCACAGGAAGGTTTCAATCCCTCTAAGGTCTGATTTTAACAATATTATAGGTCACCAGTAAAAGGGGGCTGTAAAGTGTTTCAATCCCTCTAAGGTCTGATTTTAACGCAGAGAAGATGATAAGATTCTTATCGAGTATCTCACGTTTCAATCCCTCTAAGGTCTGATTTTAACCAAGAAATTTTTCCCCGAATTTAGGTAAATTGGATGTGGAGTCCTTTCAAATAAGAGTTGGATAATTCGGAGTTTGATGTTGTTTTTAGACAATGGTATTTGGTGTTGTACAATATAAAAGTATCCTTTTCTGAATGAATATTCAAGAGGAAGTTTCGGGGATCGTTCTTTCGGTGGTTCATTTATAAAGATCCACGAAAAAAGAAGATAAGCAGAATCTTCTGACGGGGATCTTTGATAAATATATATATAATGTGTTGGCTCTTGTATGAAGGCTTAAGTAGTGAAATTTGCAGATATGGCTGATCAAATTATGTTGTTTGTATCTGCTTTTGGAGTTCCGAGATTTTCTATTCCAAGGTATTTTTTATCTCTGGAGCTGTAGAAGATAATGTGGTCATGGTTTATTTCTATGAGTTCTTTAAGCCTTGACTTAACTTTCAGGAATTCGGCTTTTGTGAGTTCACCTTCAAAAACACTATTTTGAACCCAGTTCATGTATTCCCTTAAAAAGCTTCTCACTTTGTTTACCCTTTCTACTCCTACATCGTACACAATTACCACGTACATTTTACCACCACATTACAAGAGGTTTGTAGTTTTCTGCACCAAGAACATGCTTTGAAAGTTTATATAGCTCAAGCCGAATAAGGCGTTTGTATGAAACACTCTTGTTCAAGCCTTTGTGCTTGATGGTGGTTTTGAGCTTCTCGTCGTATTCTTTGAGGAAAATTTTTTTACCTTTATCACTCAATAGCATGTTTCCGATTTCTCCTCGAAAGCAACCATCATCTAGCATGTTTTTGTTAACAAGCTTAAAAATTATCCTGTCTATCAGGATTGGTTTGAAGATCTCACTTACATCGAGAGATAAAGAGAACCTGCGTTCAAAAGGCTCGTGAAGATACGAAATTGTGGGGTTAAGCTGAGTATTGTAAATCTCTGAAAGGGTAGTGGAATAGACCAGAGAATTCCCAAAACTTATTAATGTGTTCATTTTGTTATTTGGCGGTCTTCTGGTACGTTTTATTATCCTGTATTCCTCAGGGAATATCTCGTCAAGCGCATTGTAGTAGAGTTCCCTAATTTTTCCTTCCGCCCTCATCATAGAAGGCACTGTTTCCGCATCTATCAGCCGGGACAATTCGGTTTTTATAGAAGTTACATAATTTTCGATTATCTCTTGAATGTCTCCCCGGTTTCTTGCATAATATTTGAGGTTTTTCAGAATATTTCCACAGGCACCTTCTATAAATTTTCCAGCAAGACACAACCGTTTTTCAGGATCAAGGTAATATTCAGCCTGTCGTATAACCAGATCTCCACTGATCAGGGTCTCCCGTGGATACATCGAACCCTCATAGAAGCCGTAGTAATTGAAAAAATGAATAGGAATTCCTTCTTTTGAAAGGTAAGAAACAACTCCTGACGAAAACGACAGGTTTCCGTAAGCGAAAATAGAACTTATTTTGTTTATTGGCAGAATCTTTCTGCCTTCTTTGTTTTCAAAATAGACCGTGTTTTCTTTTCTCTTCAAAATTCCGTCCTGTAAAATGTAAAAATCTTCCCGGATTCTTTTACCCCCTTTTACTTTTCAATATTATCACGATTTTTTTAGTTCGCTCATTCTCCATTTTTATCGCCCCTACCACAGAAACAAAATTCCTGATAAGCACATTTTAAACAGATTTTTTTGTGCATTGGTGCAGGCATTGAGCTGAGAACTATTTTTTTAATCTCTTCAATTTCTCTTTCAATATTGGCTTCATCTTCTGCATTCATTTCAATTTTCTCTGTTTTATTCAGCAGAGGATAATTTAAAATTCCTACTGCATCAAAACCTCTTTTCTTGAGGTAATAAAGATAAAATAAAAGCTGAGCTCTATCCGCAGCATCCATTTTTTTACTTTTTTTGATTTCATGAATCTCAGTTCTTTTTCCCGTTTTCACAAAATCAATGCTTATACCATCAATGGCAATATTTTTAAGATTCTTCTTATAGCGGTCTTCGTGCAGAATCTTTCCCAGGGCAACATTATCGTCACCTCTCTCAAGATTTATATTATGAGAAAAAAGCCAGAGTTTTGTCTTGCAGATATGATAGTAATTTACCTTAACTCCAGTAATCCGAACCGAACCCAGGAAAACCTCTGCATATATATTTGTTTCAGGCTCATCCTTCAGCTCATCTAAACTATAATCTGTATCTTTAACAGATTCATCTTTCACTCCAGAATCTCCTTACTTTGTGTTTATTTCAATATACCTACACATCCAAACCCCATAGCGTTTTTTTCTCCCAGCCCTGCATCATATGCAAACTCCAGGAGTTCCGAGTTTGCGGATAGAGATAAATCCATCAAACTACAGCGTCTATAATTGTCTCCTACCTTTACGCGCTTGGGCTTGAAATTTGGAATACTCATAACTTCAAAAAAGTCCTTCTCGATTTTTGATCCATAGAATTCTTCGTATCGGGCAACCAGATTTTTATGCAGGTTTTCGTGAAACTTTGAGTCTTTAGGATAAAGATCGAACTCAACCAACCGTTCTTCCTGTTTTCTCAGGGTTTTTAAGTAAATAGGGGAAAGGGTCCTGAAAGTACACGTATCCGAAAAATGAACCGCAGGAAGGACTTCAATCCTTTCAATTATAAAGCTTGCCTTATTTTCGCCGTTTCCGAGGAAAAATTCCGGTTCAAGCAAAAGTCCTTCTGCAAAACTTCTTATGAACTCTGGGTCAGGAGATGAAAGGAAAAAATGAGCCTTCCTGAAGTTTAACCCGCTTTTTTCGGGAATTCTGTCATCAAGAATGAGGTTTGAAAACGTATAAAATTTAAAACCTTTCTTACTGTGAGTTTTATCTGCAAGGTCTATATTTGAAGCAGCTAATTTTAAGTATAGCATTGAAGCAAGGCCATACTGATAATCATAATGGAGCGGACCGGAAGATATTTTTCTAACACTTACCCTGCATCTCATAAATAACTATTAGAACTTTTTGTATTTATAATTAAAAGTATTGTGAGATAAAGTATAAATTAATAGGCTCCTGTCTGTCGGATTTTACCAGCTTAAATGACTGTTTTTCTCCCTCTTCCCCTAATTTCTCAAATTATCACATCTTTACATCTCCACATTTTAACATTTTCCCATCTTCACAACACGTCTCAATAACTAAAACTAGAAAGTTATCATTATATTACGCTATCCAGAGAAGCATAGAAGAAGTGGAGGTCGGGTAAACATTCTCACTGAAACTTAGGTAGTGCTAAACTTTTATCACGACTGGGTAAAAAGAAAAAAATACTTGTGAAGACATTTTGTTAATTGGCAGACAGACAAAGCTTGCATCAATGGATCAGCCTGCAGACCAGACTGCTGGCAAAAATATATGGGAACAAAGACTAGGGAATATGGGGGAGAAAGGGGCTTATAGGTGGAGAATGAGGGTGCTTCATCTAAAAAACTTCCTCCCCCCTTCTATTTTTAACCTTTAATATATTTCTTTTGTCTGCCTTCCCTGCCTGCTGCAGCTCTTTAAAATAGTCCTTTGCGATTTTTCCAACAGTAGAAGACTTAACCCCGTAGCATTTCACCTCTTCTTTAAAAAAGCGGGAATAGCTGTTTTTTGTCTTTTCGTCAACACTTCCGGTTAAGTCCTTTCTGGCCCTGGATACGATATCGGTTTACACAGTTTTTTATTTAATCAAAGGTGTTACTTATATCTTGTTTTTCAGGTGAAAGAAATGGTCAGGTATAGGAAAGGTACGATGCTCCGGAAAGACAAATCTGGGTGGCATTCAAAACATTTTTCATGAGGGAAGCTCAATTTTCCATCATGCCTCAGGTAAAGATTCGCCCTCAGGAACTTTTCGATGCCGAGCGTTTATTTGAAATTCTCACACAAACGGCCTTTGAATTTGTAGAAGTCCCGGTAGAAACCCTTGAAGATGAAAAGCGATTCTTGAATCTGAATGAGGTAAAAAAGAAAACCAATTTTGAATACAACTATTCAATTCTTTATAACGGAATACTTGTAGGAGCCTGTGGGATCAGGATCGATCAGCACAGGCCGTGGGCAGGGGAACTCGGTTATCTTGTGGACGAACTTTATCAGGGGCATGGAATTGCAACCGAAGCTGTAAGGCAGCTTGAGGAAATTGGTTTTGGTGAACTGAAATTACATAGGATTGTTATCCTGATGGATATTAGAAACCTCGCAAGTGAGCAGGTTGCCCGGAAGTGCGGGTACGAAAAAGAAGGAATTGCAAAAAAAATCCACAGGATAGGTAAAGAGTATTATGACTGCTTTGTATATGCTAAAACCAGGTAAAAAGCGGCAAGAAAAGGGTGAGAAACAGGGCAGTGGGGCAGCAGCAAAAATTAAGTTTAAATCAACCGATAGGTAAAAAATAAAAAAGGAAGAAACAAAGCCTGTATCGGGGGTCTGCAAAACTCAGACCAGCCCAACGGTCTCTACAAGGCTGACTCCGTACCAGACCACCATAAGGTTGTTTATGGTTACCAGAATGCCTACGGATTCTATTATGTGTTTTGTGAGAGCCCAACGCTCCTTTGACGTTTTTATTAACGGAGCTACGTAAAAGAGCAAAAGGACAAATACAATTTTTATAAGCAAGAGATGATAAATTCCGTAATTTTCCAGTATCATTGCGGGAATAGGGTTATATTCCGTGCCGAACGGCAGGGCGTAAAAGGTAGATACCCAGTCCCCTATCACATAGAAAAGGATAATAAAACGGATTTCGTACAGATAAGACCTAAATGAACTCTGAACATAGCCAACTTCCAAGAAAAACCCCCCTCGATTACTTCTTTGTTTTTCATTTAAAGCGATTTTAGTTTCTAAGATTATATAAACGTAAGAAACTAAGATAGAGGTTTACAAATTTTAGTAAGGGGACCGTAACTGTTTTAATAATATTTAATGTGTTTATGAACACCCGTATACGAAAGAAAGGTTTAAATGAGCTTAAATATGCTTAAAAACAATAAAATATATATTAACAGAATTTTTTCAGAAATAAAATAAAAAAAGAGATTTTAAAGGCTCCTGAATTCTTTTTTGAGTATATTTTGGAGATCATTTCTAAAGAAAAACTGATACCTCTAAAACATGTCTTCTTGGGATATACGCAGACTGGTTTTTTCTAGAGTTAAGAAGTGTACTGTAAGATGGAAAAGATTTAAAAAGGAGTATTTCAACCAGGAGGAAAACTCCGACTAAAAGTGATCCCAATAAAAGTGATCCCAATAAAAGTGATCTCAATAAAAGTGATCTCAATAAAAGTGATCTCAATAAAAGTGATCTCAATAAAAGTGATCTCAATAAAAGTGATCTCAATAAAAGTGATCTCAATAAAAGTGATCCCAATAAAAGTGATCTCAATAAAAGTGATCCCAATAAAAGTGATCTCAATAAAAGTGATCTCAATAAAAGTGATCCAGCAAAATCATGAATTGAGAGCCCTGCTGGAGATAACGACTTAAGTACTGGTTGAAAGTCTGATTTCAAACTTAAAGAACCGACGGGCTCATACTGATAAATAATGAGTAAGGAAACCTGGCACGTTTTTGACCTCAGGAAGCTTCTTGGGATAGTGTGAGTGAAAAGAGGAAACTATCCCTTAACCCACTAATTTAGTCATGTAAGATGAAAGTGACATGAGGTCTCGGATTAAGGCTATAAAGATATAGAATTAAGTTTATTGCCGCAAAAATAATGGATTGAACCGGTTTTTACAATTTGCAGAGTAAGCTTCGATGACTTTTGTTGCAAATTGCGGAACTGCAACTCTGCCTGCAGAACAATCCTCCTCAGATGAGAGCCTGGTAGTAATCTCCTTTTTCCAGGATTTTTACCGGAAGAGAGAAAAGTTCCGAGAGATTGGCATCTGTCAGTATTTTCTCTTTTTTTCCGTCCCTGAAGATTTTTCCTTCTTTTATAAGGATCACACGGTTAATTTCGGGTATAATATCTTCAAGGGCGTGGGTGACCAAAATGACACTTTTTCCTGAATCCGCAATTTTCCGGACGCTTTCACGGAAACTGTGAAGGGCTTTCAGGTCAAGGCTGGTTGTGGGTTCATCTAAAATGAGAGCTTGCGGATCATGCACAAGAGCTCTCCCTATAAGTGCTCTTCTGGCTTCTCCCGTGGAAAGCTCGCACATCAACCGATCCGCAAGGTGAGTAATCTCAAGAAACTCAAGAACTTCTCTTGCTCTGGCTACCATTTCAGGGGTAACCTTGTGGTTATAGTAGATCCCTATGCTGCTGAAATATCCCGAGAGTATGACATCCAGAACTTTTGTCTGACGGCAATACGTCTGCTGAAGATCTCCAGAGACGATTCCCAGTAATTTTCTGAGCTCAAAAACATTCCAGGTATCGTTGCCCATGATTTTTAGAACAAGCCCATCTGGTGCTGCAAGAGGGTGGTATTCTTTTGTAAATGTCTTTATCAGGGAAGATTTGCCCGAGCCATTAGGCCCTATAATTGCAACATGTTCTCCTCGCTCAATAGAAAGAGATACCGAATCGAGGATTTTTTTCCCACCCCTGACAACAGTTACGTTTTTTAATTCAAGCAGGAAAGCAGAATCATTTTTTCCTGGAGAGATCGTTTTCCGGGTCATTTTATCATCTATTCTGGAAGCAATAATTGATGAAATAAATGTTGGTAATTACACCCCTGTACTATATCTGAGGATTGCAGCAATTCCACCAAAAGCTATCATAAATTGAGAGCCTTCGTCGAAATCTGTTGATATAAAAGTAATCCTTGCATCGCCTTTATCGGCGAGTTCTGATAATTCACTAACGATATCAATAACATCCGTGGCTTCAAGTGCAGAACCACATTCTGGACAATTTCCTGCCACAGGAACAGCTTCATTGGGTTTCCGTTTCCTTGTCCGTTTATTCTCATATCCGCAAATGCTGCATTTGATAGTCACTCTTTCAGATCTCAGGTCTTCTGAAAGTAAAAGCACATCAACTGCCTTTATTTCAAGATTTGCCCGCACATTGTCTTCTCCATAGGATACTTTACCAGACTCAGTAGCGATCTCTTTAAAAAATATTTCCATATCTTTCTTTTGTTTAAATAAGTCAATACCCTGGAGTGTATCCTCTGCTGCATTTATTAACTCAGAAAAACCCGATTCATCCGTATACCCCGTATCAAACAATCCGAGAACCTTTTTCTGAAGCTCATAATGTAGAAATTCACCTTCACTGAACTCTTCTTTAGTCGGAGAATGCCCTCCTATAAGAATGCCTTTAAGTTCAGCTGGCTCTAATTCAAGGAATGCCGCACTTGCAGCATCCCCTATTCTTTTGTAGAAATCATGAATAGCAATGCGTCTGAGTTGTTCAAAACGATGCGCGCTCTGGCCTCCTTTTCTTTGTTTGCCGGGGACCGTAGAGTGGAGATGCCTGATAACTTCAATTTGTTTACCTACAAGCATTCCGATAGTAGCTTCTCTTAAATCAAGAAGTATAAGCCCATAAGTACTGCACTCTCTAAGCATTTCCTCAAGAGGCTCAAGATAAAAAACGGAATCACAGTGATATATATAACGCACAACAGGGTCCGGAGGAATAAGAACTTCGTTCACCATGCCTGTCCTGTTAGCTCCGGTATCGACAGTTCCTGTTAAATAAACTATCCCATTTTCCGGTACTTTGTTAAGAAATTTTAACTTTGCCAGCAAAGAATCAAGTGCTCCCTGTAAGTTCTTGCTGGCAAGTTCAGGCTGAATGTTCGAAGCCTGTTTATGTTCTTCTCTCAAATGATCTGTAACATCTGAAATCTGTTTATCAGGAGGAATATAAAGGGAAATTAATTCTGTGCCCCTTCCACTTTTATTTCTTAGAGTTTCAAGCTTCTTTTTAAATACATATTTTTCATATGTACAGTATTCACCCATTCCAGCTTCCTCCTTCTCTCATACAAAATAGTTGAAGGACCTAAAAAATAATAGAAGACTACAATAATTAAGTTATGCTTTATCTTTTCAAAAATATTTTTTTAAATGTTCCTGTAAAACTTCCCTCCACCCCCGCATGCTCACGAAGTGGGCAGATATTGGGCGGTCACTGGTAAAAAAGAATAAGGGATTACAACCAGAATAGGAAATGAGAAATAATTTTGGGACAAATAAGTTTTTATCAGTATCTTAAGTTCTCATAAAATAGGGTAATTGATAGTTATTAGGGTAATTGATAGTTATTAGGGTAATTGATAGTTATTAGGGTAATTGATAGTTATTAGGGTAATTGATAGTTATTAGGGTAATTGATAGTTATTAGGGTAATTGATAGTTATTAGGGTAATTGATAGTTATTAGAGTAATTGATAGTTATTAGGGTAATTGATAGTTATTAGGGTAATTGATAGTTATTAGGGTAATTGATAGTTATTAGGGTAATTGATAGTTATTAGAGTAATTGATAGTTATTATATACTTAACATCTCTTTTTCCTTTCAATCGGGTGAATGCTATGGATAGAAAACAACGTTCCGAAAAATATGACTGGTTAAGTTCAAAAACTCAAAGCATACTTAAACATTATAGCTGTCCTGAATCATGTAATGGGAGTTGCTGCAAAAATCATATTATCGATTTTAACAGAAAAGAATATGAGAAAATCTTAAAAAATATAGATAAAGAAAGTGTGAATATATTAAAATCGAATGCGGTAAAATCAGAGTTGGAAGGATGTTATAAAGCGATAAATGCCGTCGGGCAGTGTCCATTATTGCTAAACTCAAAATGCAGAATATACAATAATAGGCCGGAAGCATGTAGAAATTTTCCTTTTGTAATTTATCCGGATGCGGAAGCAGGATTCGGTTTAACGTTGTTATTGTGTCCGATGTCTGTTAAAATAATTCAGGATTATGCACAGTGGTATAAATCGGTAAACTCAACAATGTATAGTAAATTAAGTGCCGTGTCCGAACAGTATAAAAACATAGACAAAAATAGTGATTTTTGTATTCAAATGAAAGAGCATAATTTAGAGTCGTTCATAGAATTTCTTGAAAAAGAAGGTTACTACCTGGTCTGAAGCTGAAGAAAAGCCCATTCCGGTTCCAGCCCTGAAAAATCCACCTGTTCCAGAGCTTACCGGGACAGGGGAGAAGGATTCAATTCCGCACTCCCAAAGTTAAAAACCCTCGTTTTCCACTAAGAGTTATTAGCTCTCCCGATAAGGATATTCTTTAATAGTCCCGGGCAAAGTCTATATCATGACAGTGATGGGAATAATTGGCTGCAGGGTATTCGAGGATGAAATTGTCCACGTGCTTTCAAATGATCCTGAAGTTGAAAGGATTTACCTCGTCAAAGACGACGAAAACATCGGCCTCCTGCACAAACTTGAAGTTCAGGGGCTCAAGCCGGTGTTCCTGCCTGTTTACGATATCAGGGTTTGCCTGGAGCAAAGTAATGAATTCAGCGTCATTGTCCAGCTTCAGGAGATAGGACTCCATATAAACCCTTCTGGACTCAAAAGTAAAACATATACAAACCTGAACCTGATGTCAAGGTTTGCAGACGGAATCCTCCTTTTTTACGGGCTTTGTGGGCATGCATTTTCCCGGGTGCAGAAAGATTTTGCCCATACAGGCTGTTCTCTACAACTGCTGCAGGACAGAAGTTCAGGCGTGCCGGCCCAGCCCCTTGCAGACTGCATTGCAGCAGCTCTTGGAGGCAACTCCCGCTACCGGGATATTTTGAAAAACCACAGTGATACTTTTTTCTTAACTCCCATGTGGGCCGCAAACTGGAAATACGCTTTCGGAGTGGATAAGAAATCGCCCGGGAGGTTTGAATTCACCCCTAAAAACCTGAAAGAACTCGGGTATCGAAAAGTTGCAAGAGTTAACACAGGGCTTTCCTACGAACCTGATTTTAAGGAAAAAATTGAAGAATTTGCACTTAACTTCGGTTTCGAGGTCATAGAACTTAAAGGCAGCACTGAAATAGCACAAAAATCGTACAATCTAATGCAAAATATGCTGCTCAAGCCGCTCAAAGCCTGAAAATACTTTGTTCAAAAAGAGTTTTCAGAGTTTTAGTCCTTAAGGATTGACTCAAAAACGATTAACTTTTTTGAAATTCGAAACTATCTTGAAGGCATTACGTTAAGTTATTGGAATATGTCAAGTTATTGGAATATGTCAAGTTATTGGAATATGTCAAGTTATTGGAATATGTCAAGTTATTGGAATATGTCAAGTTATTGGAATATACCAGAGGATTAATTAGTGCATTTTAGTAACGCTCAGGTATATAAGAACACACGTAGACTAATAATTAGATATTTTTAATTAGATATTTCTAAAGATGAAAACATAGTTTTGTAGAAAACCTGATTACATGATTTTTTAAGAATATATCTTTAAGGCAATTTTTGGAAAATTACATGAAATCCCTCCGAAAACGCCCTTCCAGCTTTCAAAAGGGGAAAACCCCAAGTTGCGAGGAATTAAACATGCCAGAGGAGTCCACATGTCAGTAATAACCATAATAGGGTGCAGGATGTTTGAAAACGAAATAATGCACCTTATTGAAAATGACCCTGAAATTGGAAAAGTGCTTGTGGTGGAAAACGAAGACTGCGACGGCATCATGAAAAAGATGGCCAAAGCCGGAATTGCACACACCGCTCTTCCTCTTGAAGAGATCCCCGAAAAATCGGCAGGGAAAGATAAAGGTTTAACCCTGATCGTCTACATGCTTGAATTTTCCCTGCATGCAATCCCTGAAAACCTTAAAAAAACCGTTTATTCAAAAGTAGAACTTATGGCACCCTGCTCGGATGGAGTCCTGCTCTTTTACGGGCTTTGCGGAAACGTGCTCGGGAATATTGAAAAAGACTTCGAAGCCCTGGACTGCAAAGTCTGTATCCTGAAAGAAGAAAACGGAGATATCGTTGACGACTGCATCAGTGCCGTGCTCGGGGGTAGAGGTAACTATCAGAAGGTCCTGAAAAACGGCAGAGACGGAGCGACCTTTTTCCTGACCCCAATGTGGGCTGCAAACTGGAGAGAAATGCTTCGGGCTGCAGGCATGACTCAGGACCCGAATAATATAGAGATGTCGAAGTTTGTCTTTGACTATGCGGGTTACAAAAAAGTTGCAAGGATAAATTCAGGTCTTGCCTACGAAAAAGACTTTGATGCCTGTGTAAAGGAATTCGCTACACTCTTTGAGTTTGAGGTTACAGAACTCGAAGGGACACTGCAGCTTGTAGAGAATTGTTACGCAAAAACAAAAGCTTCAGTATTCGATGCCTGCCCTCACATCCAGGCTTAAAGCCCGGATCTGAAAACTTTTTTCCCCGGCTCATTTTTTTTTCTTCCTTAGCCAGGCTTATGTGTCCCAATCCTTATCCTGTTTAATCCTTACCCTGTTTATAGTTCCCTTCCTTCTCGCCCTTATCAGTTTCCTTTATCAATTGATAGGTATTAATATTCACAAGGAATTAAAAATAAACATATAATCTAAAGGCAAAAAACCTGAGGGGGAATTCAGGACTTGGGAAACCATTTCATAATACTTGCCGGAGAAGAGGCAGGTCCTGCATCAAATAAAATGGGCGGGATTTGGAACGTCATTAATGAAGAGGCACATACCCTTGCAGCTCTTTTTGACTCTGGAAAACTAAAGGCAAAAGAAGATACCGAAATCCTTGTTGCGGGCCCATATTTCGGGCACAGGGGGGCGGACTGGAACCGGGGTTTGAACAGGATTACAGATATGAACGGGCTTGCCCCTCTCAGCACTGATGGAGAGCTGGAGAAGAGTCTGAAAACCCTTGAAAGTGAAGGCATTAAAGTTTTCACAGGAGAGGAAATGGTAGGGGAAACCCGGATAGGTTACCTGCAATTTCAGACTTCTGATTTTGGAAAAATCCGCTCAACGTATATGGGGAAAGAGATAACTCTCGAAAGCAAGGTCAAAGCCGAAGCCTATGAACTCCTGGGGCTTGACTCCCTGAGATACGAAAGCATGCCAAATGGTGCGGAATATACACATTACCTTTCTCTTTCGCATTCGATTTCTGAGCTTATCCGGCTTCTTGTAAGTTCAGCTCCTAAAACTGCCGACACCTGGGCAGAAGAAACAGGTTCAGGTAAAGATTTAATTCCCTGTCCCGGGGTTTCTCTGCACTGTCATGAGTTCGGGGTATTTTATGCACCTGCGAGACTTAAGAAACTGGGGGTCCCGGCAAATACTGTCGCAACCCTGCATGCTACTCTTCCCGGCAGGGCTGCCGGATATAATTCCATTCAAAAAAGAAGAAATAATGATAGTACATGGCCTCCGGGTGTGCCTGAAAACCTTGCCTCCCTTGAAGCCCTTGCGCTGTACTCAGACACGGTTACGGCAGTGGGGGAGTCTACGCGCCAGGAAGCCAGACTTTTTTACGGCATTACCGGGATTGTCATCAGAAACGGAATAACGATCGCATCCGAAAAAATAGATTGGGATCGGAAAGAACGCTGTCTCGCAAAGATCCGGAATTTCCTTTCCGAAAACCTGTACAGGTATTATGGAGGGGAAAAGATCGAGCCCGAAAAGATCATCCCCATTTTCACAATCTCCCGCATAGAGGTTGAAAACAAAGGGTACCCTGACCTTCTAGATTCCCTTGTAGCTCTCAATCATATAATAAGGAACAGCATCATGGAAGGGCATATGGAAGAGGGGATAAAGGTGATCTGCTTCCTTGTAGCAGCAGAAGGCCCAAAAACCAACCTTCCAGAAGGGTTCCCTATAAATCTGCCAAAAGACGTGCTTGTAGGAAACGAGCTTAGGCTTCAGCAGATGATAGAAGAGAAGGGGCTTGATTTCGCAAAAATGGTAAGAGGAAAGTGTTCAGTTGCAGCTGTGCTCTATCCCCAGATCATCTCAACTGAAGACGGTGGGCTGGGAATGGGAGCAAGGGATTTTATGGCAGGCTGCTGTGCTGGAGTGTTTCCTTCCCGCTATGATCCTTTCCTGCTCACAGGGCTTGAAGCCGGAAGAGAGGGAACCCCAAGTGTGGTAAGCCGGGTCTGCGGTTTTAGTGATGCCATAAAAACTATCGAATCCCTGGTAGAAGTCCTGGGAGGAGTAATAGTTGTAGACAACATAGACCTCTCTTACTACGAGACCGTCCTTGACTACGCTCTGGCAGTCAGTTACTTTGCCAGAAATTTCATAGACGACCGGGTGAAATATAAACTTCTCTGCAGGGAAGCTTTTCTCCTTGCAAAGGACATGGACTGGGAAAAACCCACAGCCCAGTATTATGAACTGATAAGCGGGGCACGCTTCTGTAAGCAGGATTAATGAGGTTTCCGGGAATGGGTAAAAAGAAACAAGGAGCGAGTTGAGGTTTTCCGAAAATGCCAGAAATAAGAAAGCATTATTTTCTCCCCGAATACTGCATAATTGCTGAAGAGAGGGCTAAAAGACCTTCGGATTTTGCAGGGGCAGCCGAAACTTCCGAAAAAAACACCTCTGAAAGCTGTGTGTTCTGCGGGGGAAATGAAGAAAAAACGCCTCCTGCAACTGCAGTATATAAGAATGGGGGGGTCTTTGCCGATACCGGGGAAAAAAGAGTGCTCAACTGGGATTTTCGCTGTTTTCCAAACCTCTATCCTGCACTTTCTCCTACCCCGCTTCCCCCCGGATTTCACGGAAAAGGGCTTGAAGCTTTCCCGGGTTTCGGATTCCATGAGGTAATAGTGGAGTCCCCTGTGCACGGGAAAAAACTGGAGGATTTCTCTGACACTGAAATATCCGGGCTTATGAGGGTCTATAAAGACAGGTTTTGTCATTACGCCGCCCGGGAAAAAATCCGTTATGTCTCCCTGTTTAAAAACTCTGGAAAAGCTGCGGGCGCTTCACAGGACCACCCGCACAGCCAGCTCCTCGCCCTGCCGGTTTGCCCTCCGATTCTGGAAAGGGAACTGAAGGCTATTAGAGAAAAAGAAAAATGCCCTTACTGCACTCTCCTCGAAAAAGAAAAAGTCTCAACACGCCTTATCCAGGAAAATAGCAAATTTGCGGCTTTTGCCCCTTATTATTCAACAGGACCCTTTGAAGTATGGATTCTTCCAAAAGAACATATCAGTTTTCTGGGAGATTTCAGTCCGGAACTCCTTTTTGCTCTTGGAGATATTTTGAGAACAGTTCTCAGGAGTTACGCAAAAGTACTCGGAAACCTGCCCTATAACCACATGTTCTACCAGCTTTTTGAAACTCCGGAGTACCATCTAAACCTCAGGCTGCTGCCCCGGATCTCCACTGCTGCAGGGTTCGAACTGAATACTGGAATTTGCATCAACACGGTTTCTCCGGAAAAGGCAGCCTCATACCTGAGGGGGGATGGATGAGTTCTCTCAGGATAAATCCGGGAGAAGAAATAGAAGAAATTGAAGAAATAGAAGAAATTGAAGAAATAGAAGAAATTGAAGAAATAGAAGAAATTGAAGAAATAGAAGAAATTGAAGAAATAGAAGAAATTGAAGAAATAGAAGAAATTGAAGAAATAGAAAAAATTGAAGAAATAGAAGAAATTGAAGAAATAAACAACTGGAGTGAAAGTTTACAGTGTAAAACATATGGAAAAACCAATGGAGATATATTTATGTACAATCATATAGGAATAAAGTGAGGGAAGTATAAGAGATGTATCCGTAATGCGAAAATTGTTCTGTAGACCAGGTATATTAGATAATTCCTGTTTAGAACAGGTACGTGAAGGGTTAGGGGAATAAGTACAAAGTAATCACAGCAGGGAAAACACAACCTGAGTTTACCAACCTGGAAAATAGATCTTAGTCCGGTAAACTGAGGAAGTTGAACAGCACAGGCTGGGGGAAACCTGTAACTTTTAGCAGCCGTGATGTCCTTCACTTTGACAAAAAGGAATGAGTGAGTCCATGAAAAAGATTCGTATAGGAATGTTTAGTTGGGAAAGTTTGTATTCGATACGTGTAGGAGGGATTTCCCCTCATGTATCCGAACTCTCTGAAGCTCTGGCAGCTGAGGGTCATGAAGTTCATCTTTTTACCAGAGGCTTTGAAAATAATGATGATATAATCAAGGGAGTCCACTACCACAGAATTGCATGCGACCGGACTGGAGGAATAGTGGAGCAGATGAACAGGATGTGCGACGCTATGTATTGTCGGTTCCTGGACGTGCAGGGGGAGGCAGGAGAGTTTGATATCCTCCACGGGCACGACTGGCATCCTATAAATGTCCTCTGCAGGATTAAAGCCCAGTTTGGGCTGCCTTTTGTCCTGACCTTCCACAGTACGGAATGGGGACGCAACGGAAACCTCCACGGAGACTGGTGGGAAGCAAAAGAGATTGCGCATAGGGAATGGCTTGGAGGGTATGAAGCTTCCGATGTAATTACGACATCTACGGTTTTGAAAGACGAAGTCAGGCACATATACAAAATTCCCGATTATAAGCTCTGGGAGATCCCCAATGGAATAAATGTGGGTAAAATAAGAAGGGAAGTTGATCCTGGAGATATAAAAAGAAAATACGGAATCCATCCATGCCTTCCTGTAGTACTCTTCACCGGAAGGATGTCCTACCAGAAGGGGCCTGATCTGCTCGTTGAAGCTGCAGCAAAAGTCCTGAGGAAGCGGGATGCCCAGTTTGTGCTCATAGGAGAAGGAGATATGCGGGTTCAATGCGAAAATCAGGCTCAGAGGCTTGGCATTGGAAACTCCTGTGATTTCCTTGGTTACGCCCCGGACAATATTGTCATAGACTGGTTCAATGCCTGTGATCTTGTATGTGTCCCAAGCCGGAACGAACCCTTCGGGATAGTTGTGCTTGAGGCATGGGATGCAAAAAAGCCTGTAGTTGCAAGCGATGCAGTCGCTCTTGTTGAAAACTTCAGGACAGGAATAATTGCTCATAAAGAGCCCTCTTCCATTGCCTGGGGCCTCAACTACGTACTTGAGGGGCTGGGCCGCAACAGGATGGGAGAGAAGGGGTACGACCTCCTGAAAAAGAAATACAACTGGGAAACGATAGCTGAAAAAACCCTGGAAGTATATGAAAAAGTAGTCGAAAAAGCCTGAATACTTAGAAAATATGGGTGCTTAAAAGCCTGAATACTTAGAAAATATGAGTGCTTAAAAAAGCCTGAATACTTAGAAAATATGGGTGCTTAAAAGCCTGAATACTTAGAAAATATGGGTGCTTAAAAGCCTGAATACTTAGAAAATATGGGTGCTTAAAAGCCTGAATACTTAGAAAATATGGGTGCTTAAAAGCCTGAATACTTAGAAAATATGGGTGCTTAAAAGCCTGAATACTTAGAAAATATGAGTGCTTAAAAAAGCCTGAGTGATTAATAAAATTTAAAGAGGAAGATGTTATACGGTGTCTTCCTCATCGTCTTCATCGAATTCTTTATAACTGTCGCTTCCTACCATCGCTGCTGAGATTGAGTCAATCCCGTCAAGCCATTCTGCAACAATGCCGTATGGAAGCTCAGCCATAACCTCTTCTGGCAGGTTTTGTCCTTTGAGCACGATTGCCCCGCACTGTGCAGTGTAATCAAGAGCAAGTTCAAGGTTATCCGAGGCTTCGGCATCGATAGCTGCTTTTATAAGTTCTTCGATGTTTGATTCTTCCTCATAGTCACCCATAACATAGCATTCAAAGGCGACAAGCGCCCCCATCAAAGAGGTCTGTACCGAGTCGATCATAAGGTCAATATCTTCAGTAATGGGGTCGACCTCGGAAAGCACGATATCCCTGATCTCCTCAAGAATCTTTAAAGCTTTTTCTTTAGCGAGCAGATCTTTTTCAAAGCGAGCGATTACTTTCAGGCAGGCAAGGATCACGTCATCGACCATATTGACGAATACAGCGCTTTCCTTTCCGGCTTCTTCTTCGGATTCTTTTATTTGAAAACCACTTTCCCTTGCCCGTCCGAGCCAGTTTTCCCAGCGCTTTTGGGTATAAAATTCATAGGGGGGGACCTGGTTCATTGCATGTTCAGGCACTTATAACACCGCTTATATACTTTTTTTATTAATTAATAATCAATCTTACTATTACTAAAAGGTGTTTGTTTAGGTTCACCAGGCAAGTTTCACTTTTTTTAAGGAATTGCCTGCTTCACATTTTGAGTCAAGGCTCTCAAGGACCTCTACAATTTTGCATTTGTCCCCTTTTAAAAGCCCTTCTGGGTGGCAGATTTCATACACACTGCACTCTCTCTTGCCACATTTGGCGGGCTCATACATAATTTTTGCCCCTTCAACGGCTTTTCTCGATTCCATGGTTGTCAGGATAGGAGCCCGGCTGACATCCACAGCAAGCACTCCACTGTCATGCAGGAAACATTCGTGTATGTCTTTACTTTTTACTCTTTCGATTCTATATCTGCGTCCTGGTTCAAGGTTAAGGCAGGTATTCTTCAGCCGGCATTTTTTGCACTCAGGCATTTCACCTTTGAATATAAATTCCAGCCCTTCCCTTGCCAGCCGTGATCCTATGAGTGTTATTTTGGTATCGCTTTCTGTCATAATAGTTCTTCCGTTTAAATTAATTCTGGCATTTATTGGTTTATCGGGATTCCTGGAGCTTATCCCGAAATATTTTGAATTAGTATTGAGTTTCGAATTAGTATTGAGTTTTGAATTAGTATTGAGATTAAACCTGAAGTAAGGCACTTAAGACGGATTATCCTGAATAAATTGAATTCTTTTAAACTCAAGTGGGCCGTTGACACTTATTAGATCTGAACCACTAGATCTGAACCCCGGCTTTAAAGGGTTCTGAGATATCATTATGTTTATTGTTATTATATTTCAAACAGTTGCCGATTTTCTGCTTTGGTCTGAAAACAACTTTTCAACTTATGACCTTTGTGATTCTTGCAACTTTTTCGGCTGCCGAAGGAGTAAGCCCGTTTCCGAGAATTGTGTAGCGGTCCGGGCGAATACTGTGTGCATGTAACAGGGCTTCGACTATATATCTATCTGCTATTCCCAGCTCTTCTGCAGTTGTAGGAGCCCCGATCTTTTTTAAAGCGTCTCTGATCTCCTGCCAGTCTCCTCCGTGCAGGTACATCATCATGATTGTACCAACTCCGCACTGTTCTCCGTGTAATGCAGGCTTTGGGGCAATCCTATCAAGGGCGTGGCTGAACATATGTTCCGATCCTGAAGCAGGTCTTGAAGAGCCTGCAATGCTCATTGCAACCCCGTTTGAGACAAGAGCTTTTACCACAAGCCTAGCAGACCTCTCATGATCCGGTTTTATCGAGTCGGCAGATTCTATTATCACCCGTGCTGCCATGCGGGAAAGAGCTGCCGCATATTCCCCGAAGTACTCGTTTCGGAGTCTGCTTGCAAGCTCCCAGTCCATTACTGCCGTGTAATTGGAAATAATGTCTCCACAGCCAGCTGCAAGAAATCGGAATGGAGCCGCCGATATAATTTCTGTGTCCGCGACTACGGCACTGGGGGCCTGGGCCTGTACTGAAGAATTTTTTCCATTGTCAATTATTGAAGCTCTGGAAGACGCAATGCCGTCATGAGAAGCTGCCGTCGGCACACTGATAAAGGGAATTTCGAGCCTCGTTGAAGCAAGTTTTGCAAGGTCAATGGACCTGCCGCTTCCTACACCGAGAAGATAAGTCGCCTCTGTCTCGAGGGCTTTTTGCATTATTTTCTCGATTTCCTCCATGGTTGCCCTGCAGGTAAGGACCGTTTCTGCGCTGCTACCCGCGTTTTCCAGGAGTTTGCTCACTCTTTTACCCGCAACACTCCGGGTAGTGTTCCCGGTCACTATCAGCGCATTTCCTTTCAGTTTCAGGTCCCTACAGACATCTCCAATTTCCTCAAGTACACCATGCCCGATAAGCACGTCCCTTGGAAGCTGCATCCATTTTGCGCTGTTTTTATTGATGGTCAATTTCATACCCGCATGAATTTTTAGTTGTGATAAAGATATAGTGTATACTTTCTTTAGTGTATACTTTCTTTCGTAAACACGACAGGTTTAGACCAGCCGATAGTAAAGCTTACTTACTTACTTACCTACTTACTTATTTACTTCGGATTAACATATCAACTGTCACTGCAGATATCTCTAATCATCCGGGTATTTAACATCAGCAGATATCTATATAGGCATCTCATATCGCCAGGTGATTATACCTGCAGAAAACATCAATAACTTCTCAAATATAAACAACTTCTCAAAATATAATATGCATAGTTTTATAGGAGAACTCAATTCATTAATTTAATTCTTAAATGATATTAATAACACAATTCTAAACATGGATATTTCGCCAGGGGAATTGCTTAAATCAATTCTCTCTTAAATCAATTTTCTCTTAAATCAATTCTCTCTTAAATCAATTTTCTCTTAAATCAATTCTCTCTTATTGAAGTCTATTAACTATTACCTTTTACAGATTCAATTGCATAAAATAATTATATAACTAAAGTGATATAATATCCTTGTAATATAACACCCATATAATATGTTTGCTTTTCCTGAAACAAAGCTTCGAGAAGGCAAAGAAATATCTGTAATTAAACCGAACACCGGTCACCATTGAGATTATTACATTTATAGTTTAGAAATAAGTTTGTTTCAGATATATGAGCCAGTATGCAAATTCAGCTATGTACAGTAAGTATTAATTGTATTAGGTTATTGCCATTTTGAATGAGTGATCAGATGAGTATTTTAGCGGATAAGATTTCACAATTTATCAATACCTATTATCTGGACCCCATAAGGGGCGATGAAGGGTATAACCTTGTAAACACCTTTACCTGGGCAGTGGTACTGGGCATTTGTATTTTCGGGGTTTTCAGGCTCCTTAATAAGCTGGAAGTAAAGATAACCCCCAGGTTTATCCTCTCACTCCTGCCATTCGTACTTGCAGGCTCTTCTCTGCGCGTGCTTGAAGATTCTCCTGCGGGCATCTTTCATCCTCCTTTCTCCTATTTGCTTATAACCCCGAATATCTATTTCCTGGTCTTCGGGGTAACCGTAATCTGCCTCTGGCTCTCTATTAGGCTGCAGAAGGCAGGGCATGTGAAGGATTTTCACCTCGTTTTTGCAGGTTTCGGACTTGCCTGGTTTTTATTAAACCTTGGCACTCTGCTATATTTTGAGAACATTGTAGCCGCTTATGTTCCGATCTTCGTAATTGGAGCAGGGACAGGGTTGACCCTTGCCTTTTACCTGGTTGCCCGCCATTTTAAATCCTCGATTTTTACCGACCCTCTGAACTTGTCCATCCTGCTTGCCCATATGATGGATGCATCTTCGACATACATAGGGATAGATAAGCTGGGATACTTTGAAAAACACGTGCTTCCGTCTTATCTCATTAAACTTACTGATACCGCATTGGTTATGTATCCATTGAAGCTAATTATCTTCGTAGGGGTTCTTTATGCACTTGATACCCAGTTTGAGAAAGATGATGAGTCGGAAAACCTGAAAATGCTTATTAAGATGGTTATTTTGATCCTCGGGCTTTCTCCGGCAACCCGAAACACAATCCGAATGATGCTGGGAATCTAAAAGAAATGGTAAACAGGTACCTGCAGCTGACACCAGGATTTAATATATTAAATCTTTATGGGGGATAAACATGGAAAGAGAGGAAGACGATTACTTGCGGGAGAGAAACGAAGAAGTAGGAGCAGAAACTCCTGAAGGAGAGAGGGAGGAAAAAATATATACTCCAGTGGAAAATGCCTTTTTAGCCGATACCGGAGATGCAAAATCCCAATCCGGAGGAAGAAGTGCCTCAAAAGTATCTGAGTTTACCAGTTATCTGCGTTTTATCTGGCCATATGTACTTATCATTACCTTTGTATTCTTCGGGGCGTTGCTTGTGGGCTATACTTCATTGGCAAATTTTCCGGATATGGCTGATAAGCTCATGGAAGGTTTCAGCTCCCGTTTCGCACCCCTCCTGGCTATGCCCCCGATATTCATTATGCTTGGAATCTTTCTTAACAATGCCTTTGTAAGCCTGCTTTTTCTTGTACTCGGGCTTGCTTTTGGCGTTCTCCCAGTAATGTTTATTGCCTTCAATGGATATGTTGTAGGAGTTATCTCACACTTTGTAGCCCAGGAAAAAGGTCTGCTTTTTATAATACTTGCTCTGCTTCCGCACGGGATAGTGGAACTGCCCATGGTATTCCTGTCAGCTGGAATAGGGCTAAGGCTTGGACACCAGGTTTTCTCTGCCCTTATAGGCAGGTCTACCGAGATTAAAAAAGAATTTAAAGAAGGACTGAGATTTTATTTCCACTGGATTTTGCCTCTCCTCTTTCTGGCAGCTATAGTTGAGACCTTTATTACACCTTTAATCCTTAATTTCCTCTAATAATCAGATAAAATAGAGGCTGCCATGGGAGGCAAACCAGTCCTCCAGCTTACCCTCTATTATATAAATGATTACTTCTATTAGAAAGGGTTTTAATAGGTAAAGCTGTTATTGGGAAAAATCCAATCAGAGTTTTTATTTCATAAAATCTGGCAGGCTCCCACCGGGGCCTGTATTTCAGGCATATCATCCAGGATGTCAGGTTAAGAATCATAAAGGATCACACCTGATCACCATCTCACAGAAGTATCAATACCTCGAAAAAGCTGAGATACATCACATATAATACCTCGAAAAAGCTGAGATACATCACATATAATACCTCGAAAAAGCTGAGAGACATCACATATGATTGACAGGAAAGAAATTAAGGAAATCGTTGAAGGCTATTATGCGCATGCTGATAAGATAAAAGTGGGGACAATTGCCTCTCACTCGGGACTCGACATCTGCGACGGAGCAGTTGAGGAAGATTTCAGGACCCTTGCAGTCTGCCAGGCAGGCAGGGAGAAGACCTACACCGAATACTTCAGGGCTCAGAGAGACCATTACGGGAAGATCAAGAGGGGAATTGTCGACGAGGCAGTTGTCTATAAAAAATTTAACGAAATCCTCCTGCCCCAGAACCAGCAGAAACTGGTTGATGAAAAAGTGCTTTTTGTCCCTAATCGCTCATTTACCTCCTACTGCAGCATCGATGAGATCGAAGAAAATTTCAGAGTGCCTGTGGTAGGGAGCAGGAACCTCCTCAGGAGCGAGGAACGAAGCGAACAGCAGAGTTACTACTGGATCCTTGAAAAAGCAGGGCTTCCCTTCCCGGAAAAGATAGAGTCTCCCGAGGACATTGACGAGCTAGTAATGGTAAAGCTCCCCCATGCAGTAAAGACACTTGAAAGGGGATTTTTCACGGCTTCAAGCTACGGGGAATACCTGGAAAAATCTGAAGCCCTTATAAAACAGGGAGTGATTACGCGCGAAGCTCTTGAGAATGCCAGGATCGAGCGTTATATTATAGGACCCGTGTTCAACCTTGATATGTTCTACTCTCCAATAGAGCCAAAAATGAGCAAGCTGGAGCTCCTTGGCGTTGACTGGCGCTTTGAGACCAGCCTTGATGGGCATGTGAGGCTTCCTGCCCCTCAGCAGATGGCTCTTGCCCAGCATCAGCTTACCCCGGAATATACCGTTTGCGGACACAACTCATCCACCCTTCGCGAGTCCCTCCTTGAAAAGGTCTTCAAAATGGGAGAAAAGTATGTAAAAGCTACTCAGGAGCATTATTCACCTGGAATTATAGGGCCTTTCTGCCTCCAGACCTGTGTGGACAAGGACCTGAATTTCTATATTTATGATGTGGCCCCGAGAGTAGGTGGCGGGACCAATGTACACATGTCAGTCGGGCATTCCTATGGCAACTCACTCTGGAGAAGGCCGATGAGTACGGGAAGAAGACTTGCCTTTGAGATCAGGCGCGCTCTGGAGCTCGAGAAACTTGATATGATCGTCACATAAATTTATTAAGGCTTTCCGGCATTAGTAGATATGAGTTGTGCAGGATACCGTAAACTTTAAAAGTATCATCTGAATCTGCTAAATTCAAGCCGTAATTAATAATTAAATTACATAACTTTCCCGGGTTTCCAGCTTGGAAATTCAGAATTTGCCTAGGGGAAGGGGTTTGGGCTAATGTAAAGCCAGTTTCAGTAAAAATCCCGCTTCAATTTACAGATTACATAAAATCAAGGACCACATAGTGAAAATTAAAGATCAGATTAGGTTTAGAGTTGAAGTCTGCAGACCCGGGGGAAAAAGCAGTTAAATAATCCCTGAAGGCACAGATTTCAGATAAATACCTGCCTTATATCAGATTATCTTCACTTTACTGGAGGAAACTACAACTTGAGTCAGCCCTGTGTTAATATCGGCATGGTAGGCCATGTCGACCATGGAAAAACCACACTTGTTAAAGCTTTATCTGGCGTGTGGACGGATACGCATAGTGAAGAAGTAAAAAGAGGTATTTCGATAAGATTGGGGTATGCAGACTCCACATTCATGAAATGCCCGAAATGCCCTGTTCCACAGGGTTATACTGTGGAAAAGACCTGCCCCAACTGCGGAGAAAAAACGGAAGAACACCGGATAGTGTCTTTTGTAGATGCCCCTGGGCACGAGACCCTGATGGCAACTATGCTTTCAGGAGCTGCAATCATGGATGGAGCAGTGCTCGTAATTGCCGCAAACGAAGACTGCCCTCAGCCCCAGACAAAAGAACACCTTATGGCCCTGGACATAATAGGGATTGAAAATATTGTTATCGTGCAGAACAAGATTGACCTTGTATCCAGAGAGCGCCTTGTCGAGCACTACCACCAGATAAAGGAATTTGTCAAAGGTACGGTCGCAGAAAATGCACCTGTAATTCCGATCTCAGCCCAGCAGAACATCAACATCGATATCCTGATCGATGCCCTGGAAACCCAGATCCCGACTCCTCTACATAAAGCAGGCAAGCCTGCAAGCATGCTGATCGCCCGGTCTTTTGACATTAACAGACCCGGAGCCTCAATTGATGAAATCCATGGAGGAGTTATCGGAGGCACCCTTACAGAAGGCGTACTTCACCCCGGAGACGAGCTCGAGATAAGGCCTGGAATCAAAATCACCACCGAAGGCAGCACTAAGTGGGTTCCGATCCTGACGACTATCTCATCCATTTATGCAGGCGCAACAAAGGTAGAGGAAGCAACTCCCGGAGGTCTTCTGGCTGTCGGAACCTACCTTGACCCTACCCTGACAAAAGGCGACTCTTTAACCGGACAGATTGCAGGTGCACCGGGCACTCTTCCTGAGACCAGGCACCAGTTTGTCATGGAATTACACCTTCTCGAGAGGGTTGTGGGAGTCACCAAGGAAGAAAAAATCAATGAAATCAAGACCAGTGAACCCCTTATGCTCAATATAGGAACCGCAACGACTGTAGGTGTGGTAACAAGTGCCCGGAAAAATGAAGCCCAGGTGTCACTCAAGCGCCCGATCAGTGCAGCAGTCGGGGCGATGGTTGCTATCAGCAGGAGAATCGATTCCCGCTGGAGGCTCATTGGAGTAGGGGTAATAAAGAGTTGAAAATCATAATTGATACAAACGGGTTCATGATCCCTGTCCAGTTCGGAGTGGATATTTTCGAAGAACTGAAAAGGCTGGGTTTTAATGAGTTCTATGTACCTGAAGCTGTTGTATTTGAAATCGAAAAACTCATAAAGCGGGAAAAAGGTTCAAACAGAACAGCCGCGAAGGTTGCCAGGTCCATGATGGACAGGTGCAAGAGAATAACCGGTACGGGGCATGCGGATGATGTGATTCTCAGGCTCGCGGGCGAGATGGAAGCGGCCGTTCTGACAAACGATATAGGGTTGAAGCGCAGGCTTGTCGAAAACAGGATCCAGACCGTGTCTCTGCGCCAGAAAAACAGACTGGACGTTGTCTGAAACCCCACCGGACATTTCCGGGCAGCAGTTCCATTGATTAAGGTTTACGGGTGATTAGCAGATGTATAAATTAATGAAACTCGTTGATACTGTTCGCATCCCTCCTACCCTTCTCGGGGAAGAAGTGATGCCTACCATTAAAAACGCGTTACGGGAAAAACTTGAGGGGCAGGTTGACAAAAAACTTGGCTCCCTCGTTGCGGTTTACAATATCGACGAGGTTGGAGAAGGGCATATCCTTGTCGGAGACGGGGCCGTATACTATGATGTGACATTCGAAGCAATAATGTTTCTTCCAGAGCTCCAGGAGATTATCGAAGGTGAGGTCGTGGAAGCTGTTGGCTTTGGAGTATTCATAGGAATGGGTCCAATGGACGGGCTGCTCCACGTAAGCCAGATTACTGACGACTTCATTTCCTATGATGCCAAAAACGCAAGGCTTGTCACTAAAACCGGAGGCAAGTCAATTGCTGAAGGGGACCATGTAAGAGCCAGAATTGTTGCAGTCAGCATCAATGAAAGGGAACCAAAAGAAAGCAAGATCGGGCTTACCATGCGCCAGACTGCCCTTGGAAAATTGCAGTGGCTCGAAGAAGCCCGCAGGAAGAAGCAGCCTCAGGAAATCACAGGTGAAGAGACTACCTGAATAAAAAAGAAAGCAAAAGAGAGGATTTGCAATGTCAGAAAAAGTCTGTCGACACTGCTTGAGGGTCCTGGAAGGGCAAACCTGTCCTGTTTGCGGAACTTCAGACCTTGCAGAAGAATGGAGTGGACTTGTTATAATTCTTGACACGGAACGCTCGGAAATCGCAAAAAAACTCGGGGTTGACATCCCGGATAGATTTGCTTTGAAGGTGCGCTGAGTTGAGTGTTCATATCGAACTTCCAAGAGAACTTCGCCCACTTATGAAAAGACCCCTTGGTACTTTATACAGGGGGAAGGGCAGGGATACAGTAGAAAAGTTTATAGAAAAGCTTGCTAACCCCACAAAACTTATATCCGTAGGGGATGTTACTACCTTCCACTTGCTCGAAGCCGGGATTATTCCGGACATCTGTATAGTGGATAACCGCACCAAAAGGAAACCGGTATCCAGTGATGTGTCGGCCCGGAACAGGGATAAGGTCTATGAAGAAGTTTCGGTTGACAATCCCGCAGGGATTATCACCGATGAGCTGATAAAAACCCTTTGTGAAGCGTTTGCCTCAGAAAAGTTTCTCCGCATTTTTGTAAGAGGAGAAGAGGATTTGGCAACCCTTCCGGTAATCCTTATGGCTCCACTGGGGTCTGTGGTCCTTTACGGACAACCCGATGAGGGTGTGGTCTTTGTAGAGGTCACTGAGGAAAAGAAGGAAGAAATAAGGGCTCTTTTTGAAAGGCTCATCAGCAAAAATCAGAATAATGAATTGGATAAGATACGGAGAATTCTAGATGGACATAAATATCCTTAAAGATAAAAAAAATGCACTTTTAAACAGAAGGGAACTGGATTTCATTGTGAAAGATGAAGGTTCAACTCCTTCCAGAAGTGATGTAAGGAACAAACTTGCTGCAATGTTAAATGCCCCCCTTGAACTGTTGGTCATCCAGAGGATCAAGACTGAATACGGAATGCAGGAAAGCAAGGGTTATGCCAAGCTCTACGAAGATGTAAGCCGCATGAAAGAAGTAGAACAGGAATTCATCCTGAAAAGGAACCCTGCCCCGGGAGCAGAAACTGAGGAAGAAGAGGCGTAAGCCTTACTGAGGTGTATAAACATGGCAGTAAAAGATTACTACAAAGTCCAGGGCGACTCCGTAACCAGACTCAAACAGTTTTGTCCAAGATGCGGACCAGGTATATTCCTTGCCGACCACAAAAACCGTCTCGCCTGCGGGAAGTGCGGCTATACCGAGTTCAAGAAGTAATTCGCTTCAAGAACCAATCTAACTCATTTTTCAACCCGAACCGCAGGAGTTTTTCTTGCGGTTCTTTTCATCATGTCCTCCTCAAGAGGACATAAACCTTTCAAGTTTTTTCTTTGAAACCTTTCAAGTTTTTTCTTTGGAGTATCTCATCCTTTTTCCTTTGGAATCGTTCAGGCCTTTTCATGAAGCGCTCTTTTGCAGCAAGCTTTTTTTGCAATATATACCCAGAAGCTGAGCCTGAAGATAAAGCTAGATCCTGAATTTAGTAAATAAGTAACTATTTTCTGTAGTCGTATATATAGCCTGGCGCATATATAATTCTACACAAATATTTTATGAAGACAACTCCCGGGGGAATATGCACTCTCTTTATGCCAGAGCCTGGTACAGTAAAGCCCTTGCTCTTTTGAACCTGAAAAATCCGATCGAGTCAGAGAAATATTTTGAAAAGGCTCTTGAAGCTTTCGATGCCCTGCTTGAAATAAACCCTGAGGATACGGTCGCCTGGCAATATAAAGGAAAAATACTGCGGTACATGGACCGGCCTGAGGAATCTCTGGAGGCTTTTGAAAAGGTCCTTGTTTTTGACCCGGACAATGTCCCTGCCCATTATTTTAAGGGCATGACACTCGGGTACCTGAACCTTCCTGAGCAGGCTCTGGAGGCTTTCGAAGAGGTATTTGAAAGAGATGCAAAACATGCAGGAGCTCTTTACTATAGCGGGCTTGCCTTATACCGATTGGGGAGGCACATCGAAGCAGTTTCAGCCCTTTCAGGGGCTCTGAAAATAAATCCTGATAACCCTGGAGCCTGGTACCACAGGGGAGCCTCCCTCTACATTCTGGGAAAGAGTGTGGAAGCTCTTGAAGCTTTTGAAAAAGCACTGGCACTGGAACCCTTAAATGCAGGAGCCTGGGAAGGCAAGGCAAAAGCATACCTTTCTCTGAGAAGAAAAAGGGAAGCTTTGAATGCATGTGAAAAGGCTCTGGAGCTTGAACCTGCTTCTGCAGGAGCCTGGAAAACCGGGGGAAAAATTTTGGAAAGCATTGGGAAAAGAGAAGAGGCACTTGAAGCTTTTGAAAGAAGCCTTACTCTTGAACCCACGAATGTAAGAAACAGGGTTGAAAAAGGCAGGCTGCTCGGAAGCCTGGGAAGATATGAGGAAGCACTTCAGGTGTTTGAAAGTGCACTTCAGATGGACAGTTCTCTTACTGAAGCCAAAATCAACAGGGGAAAAGCCCTGCTGGCTCTTGGAAATTACCAACAGGCTCTTGATTCTTTCAGTAATACTCTTAAAGAAGACCCCAAGAATTCAGAATGCTGGGGGGAGACGGGCAGGTGTTTCCTTGTCCTCGGGAAATATTATGACGCAATGCAGGCTTACGAAAAAGCTCTCTCTTTTGGGTCCGAAAATAGCTGCACCCTGAGCGGCATTGGTGAAGTTTATTATGAGCTTGGGAATTATTCCGAAGCTCTGGAAGCTTTTGAACAGGCTATAAGGCTTGATTTAGAAAATGCCTTTGCCTGGAATGGGAAGGGAAATGTGCTCTGTAAACTCGGGAAGTATAGGGAAGCCCTCGAAGCTTATGAAAATCTCCTTACGCTTGATTATGAAAGCCTGCCTGCCCGCTACAACCGCGGAGTTGCCCTTTCCAGGCTTAAAACCAGGCAAAATGACGCCGAAGAACCTCTTGAAAACCAGCTCCAGACAGCTTTTAAAAAATACCTTGAGCTGTCCGGGAATCTTCCTGAGAATAAAATTGGGGCTGCTAGCTGGAAATACAGGGGGATTGCTCTTGCTGAACTTGGAGAATATAAAGAAGCACTTAAAGCTTTTGACAGGGCGGCGAAGTACAGACCAGAAGATATTTCCCCTCTGACCTGCAGAGGAATTGTCCTCATATGCCTTGGAAAATATGAAAAAGCTCTGGAGGTTTTTGAGCAGGCAGAAGAGAGTTTTTACACAAACATAAGCTCAGAAAAAGCTAGAGAGATCAGTGAAGTAATAAAAGTGGAAATGCCCAGGGTTCTGGACACTGCCGGAAAAAAGCACATGCTGGAAATGCTCATGATCGCCAAAGGTTTTGCCCTTGAAGCTCTTGGCAGATATGAAGATGCCCTGAAAGCCTTTGAAAGTGCCAGAAAACTGTCGGGAAACGGAAAAATCGCCTTTTCCGGGAAAGGCATTGTATTTGTACACTGCGGAGAATGGAAAAAAGCCCTGGAAGCATTTGATAGTGCCCTTATCTTCGATCCTGGAGATACTCTGGCTTCGGCAATGAAAGCCTTTGCCCTGATAAGGCTTAAGGAGTTTGAGGAAGCTGTAAAGGTTCTCGAACGGGTCACAGCCGGGGATACATGCCCGGATCTTCCCTTCTACCTGCTGGGTTTTGCCTGTTCAAAGCAGGGAGATTTTGAAAACGCCTTGCAGGCGTACAGAAAAGCAACTGAAGCAAATCCGAAGAACATTCATGCCAGGAATGGGCTTGCAGAGATATATTTCAGGCTTGGGAACAGCAGGGGTGCGTTAAAAGAGCTTGAAGCTTCAATTGCAGAAGCTCCGGAAAATGCATTTTCAAGGAACCTGAAAGGCAGGGTGGAGCTTGAAGAACAGGCATGTGAAGACGCTCTTGAGTCTTTTCGGATGGCTCTTGCCCTGGATACGGAAGACAAGAGGCTCCTGCTCTGGGACGTATATGCCAGGTATATGTATGCAGAAACTTCTTTTGAAGAAGATAGTGCACGTTTCAGATACATACTCCTTGCAGCTGCCGGAAAACTTGAAAAGGCAGCTATTTGCCGGGAACCGGAAGACAATGAACTGAAAGCTTACGCCCTGTACTTCCTGGGCTTTTTTTACTATAAAGCCCGTTACTTCCGAAAAGCCTCCGAAAGGCTCGAAGAATGCCTGAAACTTGAAAATTCCAGGGAGGTAAAACAGCCTGCTGCCCTCTTCCTTAAAAATATCCGTACCGGCCATCCAGGATCTGCCTGGTGGGAATGGTGGTTTGCTTCGGAAACATACGGTTTCATTAAAAAAGCAGGATTCGGGCTAATTTTCCTGATAATCTTCAGCTTGCTGCTGTCCCACCCTGCAGCCTCAACCCTTCCCTTCGTATCCTGGCCGGCATCCATTATAAGCCAGGTTTTTTATCCGAATGGGGAAAACAGTGCCTTATGGGCGCGTTATGGAAAGGAGTATGTAGTCTCGATTCTGATTTTGTCCGCTCTCCTGTTCCTTCCGGCGTTCAGATTCAACAGGTCGGGACGGGAAGAACTTGAACTTGAAACACTTACTCCACCACCTCTGGACTTTGACATCCCTTCCTCCATTCTGGAAGAGTTTAAGGAAAGGCTCGAAAAAAATCTGTTCTCTCCGGAACCCATGAGAGAAAGCATGGAAAAGCTCGGGAAGTTTTGAAGCTCCGGAAAAGAAGGTGAAGCTCATAAAAGAAAGATAACTCAAAAAACTTCAAGGATGTCAGAAAAGCAAATGTATATAACCCTCTCCGATATTATCGAAGGCAGTGATAGCAAGCAGAGGAGACGCACCGGAAGGAGAGTGGAAGCCGTGAAAAACACATTCATCCTTGGAATCGAGGGTACTGCCTGGAATCTGAGTGCCGCAATCGTGACTGAGAACGAAATCATTGCTGAGGTTACAGAAACTTATAAACCCGAAAAAGGCGGAATTCACCCAAGGGAAGCCGCCCAGCACCATGCAAAATATGCAGCAAGTGTAATCAAAAAACTCCTTGCAGAAGCAAAAGAAAAAGGTGTAGAGCCTTCGGATATTGACGGAATAGCTTTTTCTCAGGGCCCCGGACTCGGACCCTGCCTTAGAACCGTTGCAACAGCAGCCAGGATGCTCTCCCTGTCTCTCGGGATCCCACTGTTAGGAGTCAACCACTGCATCGCCCATATAGAAATAGGGGTCTGGCGAACCCCGGCAACCGACCCTGTAGTTCTTTATGTAAGCGGGGCAAATTCCCAGGTAATCTCATATATGGAAGGGAGGTACAGGGTCTTTGGTGAGACTCTTGATATTGGCCTGGGAAATGCCCTTGATAAATTTGCGCGGGGAGCTGGCCTGCCTCATCCCGGAGGGCCTAAAATCGAGGCTTGCGCTAAAGACGCAAAGAAATATATCCATCTCCCGTATGTGATTAAAGGAATGGACCTCTCATTTTCCGGGCTCTCAACAGCTTCAAGCGAAGCCCTGAAAAAAGCTTCTCTTGAAGATGTCTGCTATTCATATCAGGAAACAGCTTTTGCAATGGTTGTGGAGGTTGCAGAACGCGCCCTTGCCCACACAGGAAAAAAGGAAGTGCTGCTGGCAGGCGGTGTAGGTGCAAATACCAGGCTTCGCGAGATGTTAAACGAGATGTGTGAAGCCAGAGGTGCAAAGTTCTATGTGCCCGAAAAGCGCTTCATGGGCGACAACGGGACAATGATCGCATATACCGGGCTCCTGATGTATAAGTCAGGAAATACTCTCTCCCTTGAAGATTCGCGTGTGAACCCGAGTTTCAGGACCGATGATGTGAAAGTGACCTGGATAAAGGAAAAGGAAATGAAAAAGGTCCCTGAAATTTCTCCTGAGATATTCCTCAGGACTCCCCCCGGAGAGATGCTTGACAACGGGGCTGAAGCTGTTATTTACCTTGAGGATGGACCGGAAGGAAAGAAAGTGCTTGTTAAGGAAAGGGTTCCCAAGGTTTACAGGCACAGAGGAATAGATGAGAGGATCAGGAGAGAAAGGAACCGGACAGAAGCCCGCCTGATGTCTGAAGCCAGGCGTACAGGAGTGCCTACGCCAATCATCTACGATGTTGAGGAATTCAAGCTCAAAATGCAGTTCATCGAAGGAGTTCCCATTAAGTATCTTATAACCCCAGAGGTTTCGGAAAAGGTCGGAGAGCTTGTTGGCAGGCTACACAGTTCAGGTATAGTACACGGAGACCTTACCACTTCAAACCTCCTGCTTGCAGGCGAAAGGCTTTACCTTATCGACTTCGGGCTTGCTTATTTTGATAAAAGCCTGGAAGCCAGAGGTGTGGACGTCCATGTGCTTTTCCAGACTTTTGAAAGTACACACCGCGACCACGAAACCCTTGTTAAAGCTTTCAAAAAAGGGTATGGAAGTACTTTTATAGGTTCAGAGGATGTACTCAGGCGAGTAGAAGAGATAAAAAAGAGGGCTCGCTATGCATAAGATTATCTTTGTTACGGGAAATAAGGGCAAGTTTGCCGAGGTAAGGGATATCTTCAAAACTTTCGGGATCGAAGTCATCCAGAACAAAAATGGTTATCCTGAACTCCAGGAAAATGAACTTGAACCGATTGCTGCTTACGGGGCACAGTATGTTGCAAACAAACTGAACATGCCTGTGATGGTAGATGACTCCGGGATATTCATAAATGCTTTAAACGGTTTTCCAGGCCCCTACTCCCGTTTTGTGGAAGACAAACTGGGAAATCTCAAAGTGCTCAAAATGATGGAAGGAGAAGAGGACAGGACCGCATATTTTAAAACCGTAATCGGATATTGTGAACCCGGAAAAGAACCCCTGGTCTTCCCTGGTATTGTGGAAGGGAAGATCGCATACGAAGAGCGTGGAACAGGTGGTTTTGGATATGATCCTATCTTCGAATACAGGGGCATGACCTTCGGGGAACTCGGGGACGAAGAAAAGAATAAGGTTTCCCACCGGCGCAGGGCTGTAGATAAGTTCCTGAAATGGTTTTCCAGAAAGTCTTAACTTTTATTCTTCCAATTTGTGCTTGAGCATATCAAGAGCCACACTGAGCTGATTTAAACCCAGTTTAAGGGCAACGGTAATGACCTTGTTATTTGAAGTATGGCCAAACTCTCGTTTGATTGCAAATAAATCCATTATGCACTGCTGGTCCAGAACGAGAGGCCCATCAAGCAAGTCTTTTGAGGTAGGCTTTTTGTCTTTAATTTCAGTTTTCTTTGGCTCGGTTTTTGACCCGTTTTCAGATTTTGCCGTTCCTCCTCCAGCTTCAGGTCTCGGCCCCTGTAAGTATTCCATTTGCTGGAGGCATTGAGTCAGGCAAATATTTTTTATAAATTCTTCAACTTCCATTTCGTTAAGAGCTGCATACTTTTTTATTCCCTCAAGTTGTTCCTCAGAAAAAGGGATACATAACAGATTTTCGTCGCATTCCTTGTTTATTCCAAACCCTCCTGTGTTTTCCGATGAATTGTACTTTTCACTTACTGTTTATATTTTAAGTGTTATCCTATTCCAGCTTTTTTTGTATTCAAGCTTTCTTTGATTAGTCTTCTCCTGTTATTCTTTAACCTGTTCTTTATCTTCAAGTTTTCCTTTTTGTTTTAAACTGCCGGAAAAATACCTCCTCCGATGGAGTAAAATTTTTTATTATGTAAACCTCATTTATCGTTATATGAAAAAATTTGTTTTAGACACTGTGGCCGCAGACACGATCCCACTTAAACTTGTAGTATATCTTGGGCTTCTGGCTACAGTAGTGCTCCTTCTGGCCCAGGCCTGGAATGTAGTAGCCTCGCCTGTCCTTCAGGAAGCGAAAATTAAAACCCAGGCAGAAACAGCCTCCCTTTCCCTTCTCTCGATCCAGGGGGGGTATGCCCGAGACCCTGCAGACAGGTACAGCCCTGAAGGGAGCATGTGCACCCTGACCTTTTCTCTCCCGCTGTCTGTCAGGTACATCAGTTTCGGAGTGGACCCTGATCAGGAATGCAATGGCAACCTGACCGACTCCGGGTGGATTCCGGAAAACAACACCCTTATCTACCAGTACAAAAACGGAGTTAAAAAAAGAGTGCTGATTGAAGGAGATGCCATTCACTTTATAAAAGGCATCCAGAATCCGGAAAGCATCTGGATTCCTGCCGAAAGCCAGGACAGCAGCGAGACGTCATCAGTGTTCGAAAGCACAGCAGTAGTCATAGAATCCCCGGTTTCAGGTGAGTTTCTGTTCGAAATGGTTACCCAGGACGGCATAAGATACACAATGGCCCGGTTCTGATCAGGAACATATCAGGAACATATCAGGAACATATCAGGAGTCCGAAATCAGTAACGCTCTTGCCGGGGCTCCATCGCAGCCCTCAACTTTCAGGGGAAGGCACAGGAAAAAATACATTCCGGCCTCGACTGAGCTGAGGTCAAGACATTCCACGATGTTCACGTTATTTGAAAGAAGCGTGTGATGAGCAGGCAGGCTTTCTGAGGAGAGGCTGTCCACGGAAAAAACATCGATTCCTACTGTTTTGAACCCATTCTGGACAATCCAGGCTGCAGCAGTTGCATCAAGGTAAGCAGATTCCTCAAATACCCTTTTCTTATCAAGTCCTCCTACCCGAAAGCCCGGTATTTCCGGACTTTTTTCATTTCGGACAGAAGCCGTTGTTTTCAGGAGGAGAATGGAAACATTTTCAGTATTTTTCTGGTCATTGTTTCTCTGGTCTTTGTAAGCCTTATCAAGAATATTGCCTGTCAATGCCCCGTTTATTTGGGAAAAATCCAGAACAACCGCCTTACCCATAAGGTTTTCAATGTTCAGTCTGTCAACTGAAAGTCCATCTTTCAGGATGTGAGAAGGAGCGTCAACGTGCGTGCCTGTATGGCTTCCAAGACTCAATCTGGATACTGCACAACCGTCATTTTCAAGAGTGAGGAACTTTTCGATTGAAGGCTCGGGGTCTCCAGGAAAGATAGGGGTAAAAGAAGAAATAGGGACTGTAACATCTATGATCTTTCCCTTAACTGGGATTTTTTTCGGGTCAAACATCTCTTTCCGACCTTTTCCTGACTTTTTCGGACTTTGTTCTGATTTTTTTGGATTTCAATCAACTTGATTCTCATGTCATTCCATGTAAATAATGGATCTGTTAGTACATTCATCTATGCATTTCATGCAAAGGTTACACTTTTCAGGATCAATTTTTGCAAGCTCGTTTTCTTCATAAATGGCACCTACAGGACATACATCCTTGCATTTTCCGCACCTTTTGCAGCCGAAAACTACAACATATCCTTCCTTCTCTGACATCAGTGAACCTTTGGTATCTGATAGATATATTTATTTCTGAACCATTAAGTTTTGAACCGGATCCGGATTAATTTCTTTTCATTTAGTGGATCTCATTCGGAGACAGGGGAGGTATCCGGAAACAAGCCTTATATAGGACAAAAGTATATGCAGTCTCAGGTATGGAAAAGTTATCCAAAGATGAGACAGGCTCCTTTTGCAGTTACCTTTCAGAAGGCTGCAGGCTATGCCAGCAGGGCGCCAAAATGGTGCTCTTTGTAACGGGTCTGTGCCCTAAAAGCTGTTTTTACTGCCCACTTTCCGATGAAAGGCATGGAAAAGACCTGGTTTTTGCAAACGAAAGGCTTGTAAAAAGCGATGAGGATTTGTTGAAGGAAGCGGAGCTTATGGATGCCCTCGGGACAGGGATTACTGGTGGGGAGCCTCTAATTAAAGTGGAGAGAGTCCTGCACTACATTCACCTGCTTAAGTCCTCTTTTGGGAAAGGTCATCATATTCACCTTTATACTTCTCTTGCTCCTGATAGGGAAACCCTTGAAAAGTTAGCAGAAGCAGACCTTGATGAAATCCGCTTCCATCCTCCGCAGGCAGTCTGGGGAGAGCTTATGCACAGCCCTTATGCAGATACCCTGCGAAATGCAAAAGATCTGGGGATGGAAACCGGAATAGAAATTCCTTCCCTTGAAGGGGCAGAGAAAGTTGCGGCTTTCGCAGAGGAAATGGGAATTTTCCTTAACCTGAACGAACTGGAATTTTCTGATAATAACTCAGATGCCCTGTATAAAAATGGTTTTTCCCTGGAATCAGATATTTCCTGTGCTGCTGCCGGGTCCCATACTTATGCTGAAAGTGCTTCTAGTATGTGTAAAAGAGTTCATTTCTGTTCTTCGACCTATAAAGATGCAGTCCAGTTGCGCAAAAGGTTTCAGAGGATTGCAAAAAATACAGCAAGAGAATTTGATGAAATCACGGAAGACGGCACTCTTATCTATGGGGTCATCAACGGAGGGAACCAGGAACTTGCAGAAGAAATTCTCAGGGATACAGATGTTCCAGATAAATTTTTCGAAGTAAAGGAAGGAAAAATTGAGGTAGCCTGGTGGGTGCTTGAAGACCTTAAAGCCGAGCTCAAAGAAGAACTTGAACCCCTTGGGACAAGCCTTTTCATTATTGAAAGGCATCCTTTTGAAGACGGGCTGCTTGTTGAACTTATCCCTCTATGAGGGCATCTGCCCGGATTTATATCCTAACTCCTTTTAAATAAAATGGACCAAGATTTTTTCAGCGAATTCACTCAGAAGAAATATCTTATAAAAGACAGGTCTAATAGAAGATAGATAAAGAGTTTAGAGAACTGCTAATCTTCTCCATGATTTGATCAAATCTGGAGATCCTAATGTTCTAAAATCCGCTTCGTGTGAAAAAATACGCTATATCCTATATTTGAAAAAGGATCCCTTATGCCATATCCGGTCGTACATGTCCTGTTTTTTTTGTTTTGCGTCTGCGCGGTAGCTGTATATGCTACAACAAAGGCGCTCTATTGCAGAGAGCTCTCATTCAGAAACTCAGGGACACTACTATTGCTGATGTTTGTAGGTGGTTTATGTACTCTGTTCCCGGACATAACGGCTGTATATAATCTACTCGTAAACGGCACTATAGAACACTGCTGGATTGGCTCGGTCCCGACGCATTCATTCCTGTTCAGTTCTACTGCAATTCTGTTCGGGGGGGTTGTCGGATATGTTGCATACAGGGAATTCAATAAAACGCATATGAAATTCTTCGAATAACAGGCACAAAGAAATGAAAGTACTTTTTTTTCCTTACCTTTTTTACCTATCAACCTCATCATTCTCTTGGGCAGTAAGGTTGTACTTATTTTGGTTCTTTGAAGCCGTGATAAAACTAACCAGTGAATTGCCATCGAAGGCTCAAATGTGACTTTGATCACGGATGCTAAATTGGCCTTTGAGGCAATTCTACTGCCCAAATTAATTTGGTGATCTAATTTGGTGATCTAAATTGGTTGAAGTCATTAACAAAGCTTGTGGTTTAGACATTCACAAACTCTTTTTCATTGCTACAATCCTCAGTAGATCTGGTGAAAAACAGCAACAATATTTCTCTAGAACCCCTGACGAAATTTTAGCTTTTAAAAACTGGGTTATATCAGATAAATGTGACGTTGTTGCCTGTGAATCAACGAGTGACTTTTGGGTTCCGATTTATGATGCGTTGATAAAACATCTACCTGTTATAGTTGGAAATGCCCGAGATATGAAGGCGTTTACACACAAAAAAACAGATAAGATCGATTCCGAATTCATCGCACAACTTGCATTGAATAATATGATTCAACCATCAAGAGTTTTCCCAAAAAACCATAGAACATTTCGTTCATGTATCCGGCTTCGCCATAACCTTGTACAAAAAAGAACAGATATAAAAAATGAAGCTCACGCCATACTCGCACCTGAAATGTTTAATCTGAAGAATGTGCTAACAGATATTTTTGGTAAGAGTGGTAGAGCAATTCTATCAGGAATTTGTTCAGGTAAAAGCGTTGACCAGATTATAGCAAGCCTTTCCCCAAATGTTCGTAAAAAAAGTGATCAGATAAGGGAAACTCTGGACAGAGAAATCTCTCAAGGTGCTGCATTCAGGCTTCAGATCTGTCTGGATATCATAAAGCATCTTGACAATGAAATCAAAATTTTGGAAAAAGAAATATTCAATTATGCTTATAAAAATCATAAGCAAGAAATGGAAATTTTAATGTCTGTTCCAGGAATAGGAGAACTTGGAGCGGCAACTCTTATTGCTGAAATAGGCGATTTCAAAGATTTTTCTTCAGGGGATAAGCTTGCTTCATGGCTTGGCATAGTTCCGAATGTGTACCAATCAGCGGATAAATACCATAACGGAAGAATCACTAAGAGAGGATCTAAGGAAGCAAGGTGGATTCTAACACAGATTGCTCAGGCAGCAGCAAGAACAAAAAATAGCAGGTTAAAAGAGTTTTTCAACAGAAAAAAGAAGTCGATTGGGCATTCAAAGGCAATTATTGCCCTGGCAAGAAAAATTGCAACAATTATATGGCATCTGATCACAAACGAGGAGATGTATGAAGATGAAACTGGATATAAAAAGGGGGAAATTCAAAAGAGAAAGATAGTGGAGACTGAGATATTCTCAGTTGATGAAAGGATCAAAATAATGAGTGAAATATATGTAATTGCGAGAAATGAAGAAAGAGAGAGTACGTGAGGAAGATCTCCTCATATACTTTCATGCTAAATAGGTGCAAAAAAGCAGCATCCGGAAGGAAAAATTATTTTAGGCTCCTTCCGGGCCGGGTTATCTAATAAGGATTTGAGTTGTGAGATTTCCCGGACAGGCTACTTCTTTGAGTAGTTTGCTTCTCCTGAGATTTTACTTTACTGAGATTTTACTTTACTGAGATTTTATTTTCCTAAAATATTAGTTCTTTTCAGATTTTTCCGGCTGTAGAGCCTTAATTTCTCCATGCTCTATACTGTATGTTTTGACAGCTTTCGGGGCTCCAAGAAGGAGCTTTCTTATCCTGTTATAGACGCTCGGGAATTTCTGGGAGTCCAGTTCTCCAAGGAGGTCTGCCAGGATCTTTACCAGTGGGATATGATACTTTGGTGCCATCTGGTCTATGTTTGCAAAGGCATTGAGCATGTTGACTGTGCTGTATTCGTTTACAGGAGCCAGCTTTCTCAGGATTTCTGCAAAGAGGGCCCTGCCTTCTTCGGTCTGGAGGGATTTCTTGCGGTTCCTTGCAAAGCTGCCGTAAAGGGCACGCTGATCGTTTGTCTGTTCGATCCTGAAGGCGGCTGACCTTTCCATTTCCCTGACCAGTTCGACTGCATCAACACTGCTATTGTTCCCTATTACTGCAAGGAAAGCTTCCCAGGCAACAAGGTTCTTCTTTGATTCAGCTTCAAAGGCCCTCAGGACTTCAATTTTATCTGGAGCCGAACTGTTCAGGTACGCGGCAAATGCGCTCAATCTGTCCGTTGCACAGGCTGCGGTCTCAAACTGCTGTTTTATCAGGGCATGGATTTCAGGGGTATCGAGGGTTGCAAGGACTCCGAGGCAGACATTTTTAGCCTGCCTGCTCTTGATCACCCTTGCTGTTTCTTCCAGAGATGTATCTTCCGGAACCGAAACATTTTCAAAGAAGTGGTAGGCGGAAATCATGGAATTCCTGTATTTCCAGGCAACTGCTTTCAGGAGCTTTTGCTTTACGTCATAAAGTTCCTGATAGTGGTGAGCAAATTCTTCGTCTTCTACGGACTCAAAGATAGTAAGGAACTGCCCTCCTGCCCTTTCGAGAAGTTGCCGGTCATTAAAGAGCCTGTAGTAGAGTTCTATAAAGTCTTCGGAGGGGGCCGAACCTGGAACTTTAAGGAGCCTCAGCTTTTCCCGGTCCACAAGGGTATAAAAGGCTGTAAACCTGCCCGTGATGTCGCTGTCCTTCCTGACCTGAAGCAGGAGCTCTTCCTGGCTTGCCCTGTAAATGAGTTTCCCGTAGAAGGAGTAACCTCTGTTCAGGGAAAGGAAAGAAGGCATGTCCACGTTTTCAATCGTAATCTCTTCAGTTTCCCCGCTGACCTTTACCAGGACTTCTGCAAGGTCTTTCCCGTTTTCATCCACAAGAGCTGCCCTGAACGGGAACTCCCAGGGTTTTCCTCCGGTAGGGACCTGTTGTTTGAGGAAGAAGGTAAACTTCCGAGAAGGCATGTCGTATTCGGCTGAGACCTCGACTACAGGGAACTTTGTCTGCTTCAGCCAGGTTTCGGCCATTTCCTTTAAAGGCTGCCCGCTTTCTTCTTCCATGGCTTCGATCCAGTCCTGCGTGGTCGCGTTGGAGTGTTTGAATTTTTTGAAATAACGGTCCAGGCCCCGGACAAAAGTATCTTTCCCTATGAGGGTTTCGACCATGCGCACGTATTCGGGGGATTTTACATACGTAACGGCAGTGATGAGGTCATTCGGGTCATTGAAGCCGTCAGGGATGATGGGCATAGACGCAGCTCCCGAGTCCAGGGCAAAAGTCCCTGATGCCGGAGCAAGCAGGTCGAGCACCCTGCCAAGCCTCTGGTAATCCTCTCCGAAAAGGAAGGCGTGGTACTGCTCTTCCACATGCACGGTCACAGCTTCATTTAACCAGATCTCAAAGGGGCTTTTTCCCGTAACCTCGGACCCGTTCTGGTTGTGGTAATATTCATGCACCTTGACACTTATCATGTACTCGAAAGCCGGATCCGTGATCTGCTGGAAAGGCATTATACGGTTTGTGGTAATTGTGGTGTTCCCGACATTTTCCATGCCCCCGAAGTCCGAGTTCTGCATCCCGATCTCCCTGTAGACAGTTCCCGTATATTTGTACCCCGGAGTAATAGCCCTATCAAGTCCTGCAAGCTTTTCCCTGACCTTCCGGAGCTCTTCCAGCGTAGCCCCGGGCTTTGCCTCAAGTTTCATTCTCTCTCGCCTGCGGACAAGCTCCCAGAGCTCTTTCCTGATAGGCAACTTGGCTTCATCGAATTGCTCAGGCCCTGTAAAGAGATAGACCCACATGGCAGAATCATGCAGGATGTCAAGCGCTTTTTCGGCAGCTTCTACACTTGAGCCGGGCGGCACGAGCAGTTCCAGCATGAAAGTATCTCCATCCGGGTACTCAAATTCCCTAGTAAAAGTCGCATAAGTCCCCACGCCCAGGAAAAAGAGGTATGTCGCCATCGGAGTAACGGAGTTTTCATAAACTATTTTGTCCCTGCCCGGCTTTACGGTATGCCGTTCAACCACAACATCCCCGTTTGTGATAAGGTTCGTGTACCTCGAGTCAGCAATGATGGTTGTCCTGTACGTGCATTTTGCGCACATGTCGTCAATGCACGGCACGATCCTCTGGAACCCCCACTGCTGGCACTGCGTGATCTGCTGTGGAGGAGCCCCTGCCGGCGTCTCGTCATAATACAGCCCCTCAAGGATGTTCTTTGTAGGTCTGCAAACCGTATCCGTAACAACCACAATCTCAGTATGCGGAGGAATCACGTCCATGAAATTAATTTCAAGGATCGCATCATCCTGCCTGTACCTGTAAGAAACCTCAGACTGTATGCAGCTCACAGCCCGGATCTCAAGGTCCCTGCAGTTTAACTCCAGCGTCTCAAGAGGTGCATCCCTGGTCCTGACCCTGAGCAGGGACTTCACATTCGTCCTGTCATCATAGACATCAAATGTCAGGTCCATATGCAAAACGTCAACAGTAAGTTCCCCGAAATCTTCAGGATAATATTTGTACAGCCTATTTTTCATAAAAATGTCACCGAGTAAATGTTATGAGAGTTATATTGTGGGATAGAAAAGGGAGGGATGAGATTTAAAGGTGTAGTTTGGGGGGAGAGGAAAGATTTGCATCTACTGTATAATTTTATTAGCAAATCTATCTTTTAAGCTGCTCGGGTAGATACCAAAATAAATCGTCCTTTTTCAGCACGTTCGCACTCCTCCAACTTATCTCAAGGATTGAGAAATGGGGTATTTTAATCCGCCGAAAATGGGGAATTTTAATCCGTCGTTGACACACTGGGAAGTCGTTGAAGAATGAGGAACTGGAGACGCCTGTGGGGCTGTCTGAATATAACTGTTTTATTATATTTCCCGGCGGACTGCTCCCCTTTCTCCCCACCTACCGTTTATCCAGTTCTCTACTATTTTATCCCGCGACAAAATCCCCAAAATCGTGAAATCCTCAAACCGGACCCCGGGGTGCAAAATCCTTGATGACGATCGGGAATACCTGAGATACCTTATTAAAAAGCTTCTGTAGGAAGTTATGGAGTTTACGGAAACCCCCTGCGTCGAGGAACTGGCTGATGTGAAGGAGGTCATTGATACATTTTCCGGAATCAGGGGGTTTGAGGATGTTTTGAGTGTGCAAGAGAGGAAGAGGGAGGAAAGAGGCGGATTTGGTGGGAGAATTTTGCTTATGGGGGTTTTTGAGGAGAGGGAAAAGTAAGGGTTTGTGGGAAAGTTTTTTTTCGAAATTTCTTGGTGTTTGGAGCCTGATTATTACTAATACGAAAAACGTGGGAAAGGTAACTGAGAACTGAATGAAGCAATTGAACTCTACTTTGGAGATGAAGAGGATCAGATCGTGGCTGTAGGACAAGTTTTTACTACAACAGTGGAGATATCTTTCCATGTCAAAACTTCCTACCCCTTCAGTTTACGAATTATATAGAGCACTAAGGCTTCACTAAATAGTTCATTTTTCGTCTTACTCATTTAAAATACATGTGTAATGTTGTTTTCCGAGGAACTCTCTGACAAAACCAAAAAATTTATTAATTTAATAAGTTTTCCTGTATTACATGCTACTATTTAAAAATTCAGCTAAAACTATGGAGGGCGTTCTCAATAACGCAAAACATGCTACAGATGGGAAACCACATGATATCAAGCCGGGTGATATAATATTGATAGCCCAAACTAAAAGCACGCTCTCGTCTGGGCAGAAACCAATTCGTTGGATAATGAATTTTGTCTCCTGTGAGGAAGACATAGATAATTTAAGCGATAGAATCTGGGGAAAGCACTGGCGATATATAATTAGCGGAGAGAACGTAAGACCTGTAGAACCTTTTGATATAAACGAAATAAAAATTACTTCCAAAAACTACGATGCAGTTCAAACTTTTGCTGTGATAGAAGCTGAAGATGAAGGCAGAGTATTGAATTGGATATCCGAGGCTGTAAATACTTATGTATCTGGTAAAGCTATCATCTCAGAAGAGTTTAAAGAAGGAAAAACTCTGGACTACGATGAAGTGATAAAAAAGTTAGATCTTAAATACAGAAATACCCCAGAATTTAAAGAAACTATAGTCGAGTTGATACAAAGACCTTCCTTATTATCTAATGCAATTAAAGAAAAATACGGCTACAAATGTATGATATGTGGATATCCAGGGTTTTTTAAAAAGAACGGTGAGAAATATGCAGAAGTTCACCATATGATAGAATTAAATAAAAAGGCGCCGGAAACCCTTCAAAGCTGGAATTTATTAGTTGTTTGCCCACTGTGCCATAAAAAGTTACACTATGCTGATGTGAAATCGGAGTTTTTAGATCCCGGATGGAAAATAGTGATTGATGGCCAAGAACATATTATTAATTGAACTCATCCCAAAAATGATTTTTTCTTATCCTGATATCGGCTGATAATTGAAGGTAGAGTGGGTTTACTAGTTGCTTATCGGCCTGCCGCCCGAAAAATAAAAATGAAGTCTTAAAAATCCCGCCTGGGGGAATTCGGTTCCGTTTATTTTCTGCCGGTTGTGCGGAGATCGGAAGGGAGCAACTAAAAATAAAACATTTTTCTGGATACTGTTTTTAAACAATAATATCTGCCTTAAAACTTTTGATAATGGTTATAGATACTCGAAATCTCAGTTAATATATAAATCAGATCATGTGTATGGAATTACAGATATTGGATGTTATTTTAAAAATATCGCAAAAAAACTGTATCGAGAAAAAGGATTCAGAAAATACAAAACACTTGCCAAATTTAGGTTACAATCAAAATGCACAAATATTTTTGACACGTTAAACAAATCATGAATTTTGACTTGACTCTAAATAAAGAATATACTAAAGAAGAAGTAGAAACAATCTTTAGTACCAATTTTGGCTATGGAATAAAGGGGATAACGCTAAGAAAATACAAAAATGGAAACCCATACATCATTTTGTTTTCAAAAGAAAATGGGCCATATTCAGATGAATTTAGTGAAAATGCTTTTTACTATGATGGTGAAGGAATCAACAAAGATCAAAAATTAACAGCAGCGAATAAAGCTCTCGTTAATGCAAAAGAGGATCGTAGAACAATATATGGATTTAGACAAGAGAGTAAAAGAGGAATGTGGAGATATATTGGTATACTCAAAGTGTTGGATTACGAGTACGTTCCTAAAAACGGGTTTAAAACTTATGTTTTTAAATTAGGCAAGGTTTCGGACTATTAGTTGTATGTTAAAAAATCCGGACTATATCGGCAATATACAGTTTGTCGTCATGGTTCTCTGCAAATGCTTCAACTATTTTTGCCTGGGGGCAGTCCCCGAAGATTTCAGATAAAACAGACATGGTTTCACCTATAGTATAGAATCTAGCCTTTAGCGTATAATAATGAGACGCTTATATTGTTTATTAGCTTTTTGAATTGCTGAAAAAATGGTAAAGAAGTTGCGCGGCGGACTTTATTTCGATCTCGGATTTTTGTTGCTTTTGTCAATCAGTTAATGAAATTTCTGCCCAACGTTTTGCTTTTTCGCTTAATATTAACAAAGGCAGTTCCGGGGAAGTTCTGAGCAGCCGCCCACAACCAAAAAATAAAAAGTGAGTCTTAAAATTCTCCCACCGCCCGAAAAATAAAAATGAAGTCTTAAAAATCCCGCCTGTGCGAAACTCAATTCCACCTCTTCTCCACCATTTGCGCAGATTGCCGAGGCCACCTAAAAACAAAAATAAAGTTACATCGCCTCCCCTGGGTGAAGAGAAAAAAGTTACCTCCCCATAAGGACAAACTTTCAAAACCAATCATATTCTTTCTTTCGTATCTTGGTCCAGGTCGAGCAGGATTTTTATTCTATCAGGGTGCAGCCTTACTTCAAAATCCAGACTTCATCACTGGGTACGTACTTCTCTTTTTCTTCAAGTTTTTACTGGCTGGTTGCTTATCAGCCTGCCGCCCAAAAAATAAAAATAAAGTCTTAAAAATCCCGCCTGTCCGAAATACAACTCTGTTTCTTCTCTGACGGTTGTGCGGGGATGATAAGAGAGAAGCGACTAAAAATAAATTAGGCATTTCCACAAGAAGAACTAAAGAAAATATTTATAAATTAAAGAAAAAAGGTTTCCTCAAAAGAGTCGAGCCAGCCAGAGGTGGACACTGGGAAATCGTTGAGGAATGAGGAACTGGAGCCGCCTGTGGGGCTGTCTGAATATTACTGTGTTATTATATTTACAGGTGGGCTACTCCCCTCTTCCCCCACCTACCGTTTATCCAGTTCTCTACTATTTTATCCCGCAACAAAATCCCCAAAATCATAAAAGCCTCAAACCGGACCCCTGAATTCAAAATCCTATGAGTGAGTAAATATATTTTTTAAGCCATGGACCTCCCCTCTCTCCCAATCTACCTTTAATTAGTTTTTGATCCTGCACCAAACCGGTCCGCGACAAAATCCCTTAAATCATAAACCTCAAGCAGGACCCCGGAATGGAAAATTTTTGATAGGAACGACAATATCTGAGATTTTTCCCCACGATAAATTTATCATTAGAACAAATAAAAATACTATTAATTATGCTGGCACTGGTTGAAAACGCTAGCTTGGCAACTGATAGAAAAAAGTTACTGAAAAGAATTTGAAGGGAATTAATAGAATGCCCTTATACAGAAATTTAACGAACGGGGGGAAAAGATAATGCCTACAAAAGAAGAGATAGAAAGCCAGATTATGGACCTCTGGGATGAGATCTTTGATCTTGAAGACAAAAGTAAGGAAGAATTGGAGGCTAAGTATGCAGAATGGAGGGAAGTAGAACCACGACTGGACGAAGGGGTAGATGAACTCGCAATACATATAGAGGCAATGAAAGGGATCAGTGACGAAAGCATGTTTATTTACAGAGAAGTAAAGGAAATCAAAATCAGGTACAAGCAGCAGAAGGATAAGATACAGGCAAAAATAGATGCACTGAATGAGGAAAAGGCAAGGATTTAAAGATTCACTTGTTGATTTTTCAGAGCAAAGACTGGCTTAAGATAACTGAAATAGATTTTTCCAGGTCTCTTTTTTACTTTGCTTTCAACCAACTTTTCGGATGAGATCAAGAGTGAAAAAATAATGTGTATCACGCGGCAATCTCATCAAAATTCAATTCTCCGGCAGCTACGGAATGCAAGAGTAGTTTAGATTCGTGAAACTAACCCCATAGTGCCAGAACTCAACTAGGCAAATAAAAAAATATTCAGACACTTGTGAGAATTTTGAAAAAAAGTACGGGATGGATTCAGATCTATTTATGGAAAAATTCGATTCAGGAGAACTTGGAGACAACGGTGACTTTTTCAACTGGTATGCAGCAAAAAGGAGACTAGACGTCTGGAATAAGATCAAGTATAAATACCAGTGGCAATCGTCTGAAGGTGAACTATTAAAGAGATGGGATAACGATCCACACCATCGAGAACTCAATACATTCCAGGATCACGTTCATGATCCAAATGGGGTGTATCCTTCTTCTGCTATGAATCTAAAATCAATACTTTACAAAGGTTTCAATCTTGAAAATGCGTCTCATACTTCGTTCTTCGCAAGTTATATATACTATCCACAATAAATAGTAATATTGTATAAAAGTCTCTAACTTGGAGCGTGTTTTTTAATATAAATGTTGCACCAGAAGATCAATAGAACTGAACCTTCAGATGCATCTGTTGAAGTTTTCAGCTTTTTATCTCGTTTTAAGGGCTTTATAGAAACTAGTTTCTACGCTGTAAAGTTAGGGGATACTATTTAAATTGAGCTTAATTTGAGCTTAATTTGAGCTGGTTGAAAGCTGCCTGCAATAAAAAGCTGAATCAAGTAAAAAACACAAACCAAAACAAAATAAAAACAAACTAAATACAAAACACACCTTTAGCACCTTTATTTACGAGGTCCGAAACAAAATGTCAGAAGAATCAGATGATCCAGACAGTAGTGATAGTAGTGATAGTAGCAGTCGTCAGAAAATGTTCACAGCAGCCGGAATGGTCCTGTGTGTAATACAGTTTTCCTTCTTCGTATACATGATTATAATGTTCATGAAGATGGACTTTGCCCAGGGCTTTAAGTTCATGCTGCTTGCATACTCTTCAGCATTCATTTATAATAACATGGAGAACTCCGGGATAATCCGTCTTGTAACCCGAAACTGATGACGGTGCAGGTTCAATTTCCAGACCTACACTTTCTACATCTGTCTGTTCTGAATTTTTTCCTTATTTTTTTTCTTTTTCCTTATTTTTTTCTTTTTCCTTATTTTTGTCTTTTTCCTTATTTTTTTTCTTTTTACAAAGGGGGATTTGTAGGATAAATTTTTGAATAATGTGATCGTGATAAAATACTTATATTTTTGGATCTTAGCCTTATATATCCTGACTTTGACAGTTAGATAAAAATAAGTGCTCTTTGTTTTGTGTTATTCGGTCAAATGAACATCACAAAACAGAGAGCATTCCCTACAATTCCTAACAAGAATATATGTGTTCCTATCGGATCGATTCTTGCCGTCCAACTCTTTTATGAAAAGCTTAATTTCTGTGATATTTTTGGCAAACATAAAAACAAGGGTCTTGATCTCAATAGTTTGCTGATCGGTTTGCTAAGCTACAAGCTGACTGAAAATTTTAGTATCAAAGAAGCTGGCAAATGGTTAAATCAGGAAGAAATTCTCGAGATATTGAATCTTGAAAGGTTTCATGAAAGAGTTCTTTACAGAACTCTTGAACTCTTAGGACGTAACAGAGAGGAAATTCTCTCTGATATTCTGGATTCTCTATTTTCTGTATATGGTTTTGAAGAGACGGATATAAACCTGGATTGGACGAGTATAGTCCTTTATGGGACTAAATCCAACCTTGGTAAATACGGGTATAGCAGAGATCACAGGCCTGATAAGCTGCAGATAACTGTTGGAATTAGTGAATTAGCTAACCCCATTAACATACCTATTGGAGTTACAGTGAATAAAGGAAACGTTCTTGATCTTGAGCACTTTTCTGACACTTATAACCAGGTGAAAAGTAGACTTAAAAAAGGCTCTCTTATTGTTTTTGATAAAGGAGCTAATACCAAAGATAATATCGATATTATACAGGATGCTGAGATGGACTATCTCACTTCCATGAAACTGAATACGAGTGACGATAAAATAATTGAGAAATTTGATCTGGAAAGAGCAGAACTGATAGATTCCAAAAAAGGTATATATGGGATAAAAATAGTCAAGCCTAGCAGCATTAAATATTTCTATTTCTCTGAAGCTCTACAGAAAAGGCAATTAGAATCAAAAGCAAGAGCTGTTATGAGGAAATTAAAGGAAGCAAAAGAGATTCAGAAGGCCATCATAAACAACAAAAAGCTTCCTAAGAAATTCAGAGTAAATAATGAGTTGATCGAGATTGATTACTCTTTTAGAACTAAGCTAGAAGAGCTTAGTGACGAGGAAGCTGTAGAACTCCTAAAAGCTTCACTGATTAATGGAAGAGAAGGATTTTTCTGTCTGAAATCAAACAGGCATTTGACACTTGAAGATGCATTGATAACATACAGAAAAAAGGATTCTATTGAGAAAATATTTCATTCATTGAAAAATGAAATTCAGATTAAGCCATTAAGGGTGTGGTCGGAAGATAGCATTTATGGGGCCATTATCCTTGGGTTTATCGCCCAATTATTCATATCGCTGATGCGATATGAAGTTGAAGAGCTAAAACACACGTCTACAAAATTCATTAAAAAAAGCTTGAAGAATTTGACACTTACAATCAAGTTCAAGATAAATGGTGTCAAAAACCATATTTTTGCGAATTTTGACTGGATCAATAGCTTGATAGTAGCAAAAAGGAATGAAATTACATAGAATATATAATAAATTTTTATAAATTTATAGGACTTGTCAAGCCCGATTGAACCAAAAAAGAAGGGAAATATTCAGTACCAATTAGTGGGTACTGTCAAACTGAGGATATATCCTGTATTCCTTAGATTCCGGAGGATACAACTCATTAATAAATAGAAAAAGGGATATAAGATCAATATTTAGTACCAGCAACCTTTTTTAGTACCAGCAACCTTTTTAGTACCAGCAACCTTTTTAGTACCAGCAACACTTCTTCTATGGGATAAACATGGACCTTAAATTGCAGATTGATACCGATTACTCGCTGCAGGCAGCAAGCGAGGTTATTCACTCGGCTCTGGAACATGAGAAACATCTTGCGAAATACAAGGTATACCGCTACGCCATGATCTGCGATGAATTTGAAGACCAGTACGACCTGATCTCCACGGAATTCATAAAAAAATTCGAAGCCGGCGAATATATGGATGACGAAAAATGTTTTGACTGGTATGCCGCAAAAAGAGGGCTCGACCACTGGAAGATAAAGCTGGCTGTCCTCAATGCCATCAAGTTCTAACTGCCAGAATGCCATTCGGTACAAGAGTCATACTCTTTCCTGCAGTTTATTCTCTTAACCTGTAGAATACTTTTTTCTCTTAACCTGTAGAATACTTTTTTCTCTTAACCTGTAGAATACTTTTTTCATATTCCTTCTTTCGTTTTCCTTCCTTTTTTCCAAACACTGAGAGAGTGTCTAAATTTTATGACAATATATAAATAGCGGTTCTGTCATAAATTAATCAGTAGTATTTTTTTTACGGTGTACCAATGAGGGAGAAAATCAAACTAACAGAGCTGGTTTTTCTGTCAGATAAAAGGAAGAAACTTCTTCTTTTTCTGAAAGACAAGCCAAGGACTATGGCTGAAATTCAGGAACACCTTTCAGCAGACCCTGTTTCAATCCTCCCTCAGATCAAAAAATTGAAAGAAGGTAATCTTGTTGTACAGAAAGAGCATACCTATGAGCTTTCTTTAATGGGAGATATAATCGCTGACAAAATGCCGCCTTTTCTGGACACCCTGGAAGTCCTGGAAGAAAATTTCGACTACTGGACGAAAAGGAACCTTGAAGGAATTCCTCCTTTTTTACGCAAAAGACTTTTTGAACTGAAAAACTGCAAACTCATCCTTCCAGAGGTGAGCCACATGTTCGAACTTAACCCTGAATTTGTAAAAAAACTTCATCATTCCACGCATATTCTCGGTTTTGCGTCCTATTTCCACCCTTCATTTACCACACTCTACCCGGAACTTGCAAAAAAAGGAGTGGAAATTTCGTTAGTGTTTACAGAGCCAGTGTTCCAGAGGTTCAAAAAGGATTACAGAGAAGAACTGTGCACTTTCCTAAATTTTGAAAATGCAAGGGTATTCATCTTCTCACAGAACCCTAAAATTGCAGACTTCACAGTAACAGATAAGTTTTTTCTGCTCACTCTTTTCCCCAAAAAGAAGTTCTTTGAACACGAAAGCCTGCTAAGTTCCGCACCTGAAGCCCTTAAGTGGGGCACCGATCTTTTCTCTCACATGCTAAAAGAAGCAATTCAGGTAAAAAAGGTTTGAATTTCATATTCCAGACATTTATTGTAAACCTGTATTTATCCGTATACATAACCTTCTAAACCGGTTCTGTTATTGCAAGGTCTATAAAAAGACTTTTTCAGGTAATAAACCTGTCCAATTGTTTATTTTCATAATTGCTTTATATGAAATAGGAGACTATTCTTAATCGGGATAGACATGAGTTTCACGCTTAACATAGAAACTGATTTTTTACCTCAGGAAGTATGTGAGGCTATCCGTTCGGCTCTTGAACATGAAAAGCATGTTGCAAAATACAAGGTCAAGCGGTATTCCATAATCTGTGAGGATTTCGAAACAAAGTTCGGGTACAGCTCAAGTGAGCTCAGGGCGAAGTTCGAAGCCGGAAACATGGGAGATGAAAGTGATTTCTTTGACTGGTATGCGGCAAAAAGGGGATTGGACCACTGGAACAAAAGGCTTGAGATCCTTTCAGGGATTTCCCTTTGAGAGGCAGCCATAAATAGATGTTTTTTTGAGAAATTCTGCTTTCCTGTTTTCCGAAAATGAACTTTGAAACCCGGAACACTCTTCTACGGGACCGTATATTTATTTCTCGATCTTTTGCTGCTGGACCACACAATCAAGTTCTGTCAACTACCCCTGAGCTAAAACTCAGGGGCTTGTCTAACAAGCCCTAGTTGACCAGACCACCGATTAGGAGCTTTGGAAAATCGGTAAACGATAGGAAAGAAATAGTTACCCTTGAATATTAGGAGCTTTGGAAAATCGGTAAACGATAGGAAAAAAATAGTTACCCTTGAATGTCGCCTCAGTTTAAGGCTCATTGGGACATAAGCTCAAAATATCCCTTAGCATAAGAAATGGCTATACCGATGAAATGGGCTTAATTGATAGAATCCATCTCCACCTTCGAGAGAAATACTCCCATATTGCTTTTACAGTTAACAGGGAAGAAACCGAGAACATTTATTATCAAGGTATTTATTTCAAGATTAGTGTTTATTGATTTCAAGATTAGTGTTTATTGATTTCAAGATTAGTGTTTATTGATTTCAAGATTAGTGTTAATGATGTAGAAATTGTAGATGGTGACTTTGTTGATTGGACACAAAAGTTGCTTGGCAACAAAAAAGAACGCTTATAACCAGTGGAGCAGGAGTTAATTTACAGCTTATTACAGGGATACTGGATAAGAGGATTTGAGGGTTCGTGACGATCTATTTTTATCATACTTTAAAAAATTGAGTTCAGGATAAGTTATTAATAAAGCTCCATTCTCCGGTCTTCAAAAACAGGAATAGCCTTTCGAATCTCTCCTTTTTCCTCAAGGTCAAGGTCGCAGACAATCACACGCTCCTTGCCGCCTGCATCGACTTTTACCTCACCCCAGGCATCAATAATCATCGAGTTTCCGAAGTACGTGCAATCAGGAGCAGAGCCTGTCCTGTTACAGGCGATGTGAGGGATCTGATTTTCGATCGCTCTTGCCTTTGCAAGAGTTTTCCAGTGATCAGACCGGGGGTTAGGGAAAGCAGCTGTGGTCACAAGTAGGTCAGAGCCGGCAAGGGAAAGTTTTCTTGCAACCTCGGGAAAACGGAGCTCATAGCAGATTTCAAACCCGATTTTCAGATTCTGTTTTTTAAGGGAAATGGGCTCAATCGAGCTGCCTTTTGCGAAATAACCGTTTTCGGCTTTGAAGGGGTGGGTCTTCCGGTAGGTGCCTGCAAGGATTCCAGACTCAAAACAGAAGCCAAGGTTGTAGTAGAGAGCAGAATTTATACATTCCGTAGAATTCTTACTTTCCGGAATTTCCTTTTCTTTCCCGGAAAGATCATTTTCTCCTTCTGTAAAACCTTTTTTTCCACCATCCCTTCCACCGCCTTCTCCGCTATCCTTCTGAATAATTGAACCCAGGATGATGCAGTCATTTGCTTCGGAAAAACATGCAAGGTTTTCAAGAGTGGGAGACGGAAGGCTTTCTGCTACATGACTGAAGTTTTCATAGCAAAAGCCTGTGGAAAAGACCTCTGGAAAAACAATTAACTCAGCTCCTTTCTCAATGGCTTTGAGAGCCATGCAAAGGGCCTTTTCAAGGTTTTCCTGTTTATTGCAGTGAAGCACATCCATCTGGATACAGGCAACTTTCATAATCAGACCAACATATCTGCTATTTAAATCCTGATTGTAATTCTGATTTGCATAAAGTTTTTCAGGGCAACAGAGTAGTTTGCTTGCTTTTTGCTACCAGCCCTTCAAGGTCCATCCTGTGTCTTATCATCCCTGCAAGCACTTCATTTGCAAGCCTGGTTACCTCTTCCCTGTTTTCCCGGATTTCGTATGCAGGATCATCTGCAGGGACCTCAATTTTAGTAATGTCGGCTCTGGCTTTTTTCAGGAGCGAGTCAGGGACTTCGCAAACTATTCCGGGTTTTTCCATGTACTGGTCAAGGTGTTTCTGGGTGATTCCTACAAGTTTTAACTCTCTTCGGAAACAGGGCCTTTCAAACAGTCTGGAAATAACATAAACACCAACAGGAATTCGGAAATCCAGATCTATTTTCAGGAGCTGCATCCTGAAAAGGAGGAAAATATCTTCAGAATCAGAGGGATCTGTCGGCCTGGGTTCCCTGCCTTTTTCTGGCAGAGGCTCCTTGCCTTTTTCAGGCAAAGCATAAATTTTGGAAGGGGGAACTTCGCTTTCCTCCAGAAATTCAAGATCCCTGAGTGCCCTGAGATAGCCGGTCAGAACCAGCCGGTGTTCTTCTATCCCTTCAGCTTTCAGTTCCCGCGAGAGTCCGCTGATAGAGAGCTGCTTACCGTCAAGCAGTTCCATAACTTTAAGGTTGAGTTTCTCGGCCATTGTCTCTGCCTTTATGTTGACATCAGGGTTAATTAATGGTAGTTCGGTCTTCAGGCCTGAGGCCAGAAAAACACAATCATCTGCTACAGTAGCGCATGTAATCATGTCCGCACTTCCGAAAGTTTCCGGAAAAAACTGAATATTTCCTGTCATTAAAAAACTGTGGACAGGAAAATTGCAAGGAGTAACACACGATGTAATTATCCTGCATGATATAAAGCTTATGAGAGATTTTACAAAAGGGCTAGAAAATGGAAGAATTCCATTAAGAGAATGTAAACACGAGATAATCTAAGTAAGAGAGTGTAAACGTAAAAAAATCTTAAAAGTAATATATTAATTGTGAGTAAAGAAAGAGAAATTGAACCTCTTTCCAGCAAAATTGAAGGGCAACGCTTAAAAATGATAATTGCTATCTCATTTAAGTTCAAATTGATGATTTCTCAAGGATGTAAAGATGATCACAAAGTTAATTCCGAGAAAAGTATTCTTTACAAGTGGAGTTGGTACACATCCCGAACAACTTGAATCATTTGAGGTTTCACTCCGGGATGCAGGTATTGAAAAATTTAACCTTGTAACTGTAAGTTCTATCCTGCCCCCAAAATGTAAAATTGTGACAAAGGAAGAAGGTCTGCAAGAACTGAGCCCTGGAGAGGTGGTTTTCTGTGTGATGTCCAGGATCTCTTCCAATGAACCGAGAAGAACGTTAAGTACTTCCGTCGGATGTGCACTTCCCAGGGATATAAGCAAGCACGGCTATATTTCCGAGTATAATGCTTACGGAGAAAACTCACAGGATGTAGAGGAACATGCAGTAAAACTTGCAGAAAGCATGTACAGCACCTGGACAAATGAGGCACCTCTCAAAACCTTCAGCATCCCCAGATCATCTACCGTACACGAAAGTGGAGACTGGATGACTGTAATATCCGCAGCAGTTTTTATTATTTAAATAAAGAGGAGTTTCGGACAAGAACTCCAGTAATACTGTTACTTCATATACATAATAGTACTATTTACAGACATTATTTACAGACATTATTTACAGACATTACTTATTTAAAGAAATAACCAGACCTCTATTGTCCAGCATCTAATCATCATTGAAAGCTATTCAGTCATCATTATAAACTATCTTAGAAACGACTTTGACCTTACTATCTCTTATAAACGATCATATAAACTAAACTTCTATTACACACCTTTCACTCTTCACTCATTAACCCTTAACTCATAACTCTTAAACACAACAAATCAGTCTTCCTTCGGAGAAGCCTGTCTCTGTAAGGAGTCCTCAGGTAAGAGAGTCTGCATATATTGATATTTAATAAAAAATATATAATCCTTTAACGTTATTTGTGTCTCTTACCGTCTATTGCCGGGTACCTGCCAGACAGGATATTAGGGTCACAGGCAAACCTATCGCTATCTGCAGATTATGGAGAATGGCATGCAGCACAATGTATTTACGAACAACCCAACCGTTCCAATCGATGTAAAAGACAGGTCTGTAAGTGAATTGATGGACGGAATGCTCAAAACCGGCTTTCAGGGCAGGAAGCTGGCGGAGTCAGTCCAGGCCTGGCATAACATGCTCAAAGAGAAGAACACGACTGTACTTATGGGCTTATCCGGAGCCATGGTTCCTGCCGGTATGCGCAGGGTTATTTCCTACATGATCCGGGAAAGGATGATCGATTGCCTTGTAAGCACAGGGGCAAACCTGTTCCACGATTGTCACGAAGCCCTCGGCAGGAAGCATTATGTGGGCTCACATCTGGCTAATGATGAAAAACTCTTTGAACACGGAGTAGACAGGATTTATGATGTCTTTGCAGTGGAAGAAGAGTTCAGGAACGCAGACAACCTGATTGCAGATTTTGCAGAAGAGATCGGAGAGATTACCTGTTCCTCAAGGGAGTTCATGTACCTGCTTGGAAAAGAGCTTGTAAAAAGAGGAGCTGCTGAAGACTCAATAGTTGTAAGCGCGTACAGGCACAATGTCCCGATTTTTGTACCTGCACTATCGGACAGTTCCATAGGAATAGGGCTTACCATTGCACGGAGAAGAGGGCTGAAACTTGAAATAGACCAGATAAAAGACGTTGACGAGATCACACAGATTGTGGAAAAATCAGAAAATACAGGCGTTGTCTATGTCGGAGGCGGAGTTCCGAAGAACTTCATCCAGCAGACAGAGGTGATAGCTTCGATTCTGGGAATGGATATTGGCGGGCATGACTATGCAATTCAGTATACTTCCGATTCTCCTCACTGGGGAGGACTCTCAGGATGCACCTTTGACGAAGCAGTTTCATGGGGAAAGATCGCACCTCAGGCAAAAAAAGTACAGGTTTTTGTGGATGCTACCATCGCCCTTCCAATTGTTATCCATGCCCTGCATGAAAAAACACGTAATCTGAAGCGTGCAGCACCTGTTTTTAACTGGGATGAGCCCGAAGGGCTTGATATCGCTTACAACGAATAATCACATCACAAATCTTTATTATATTGAAAGCTGATAACATAAGGCGAGAAGGAGAAGACATAAATGGGTAAACGAACTCGAATAATTAACGATCCTTCCTATTTAGTACCATTACTCAGGACTTTTGGATCCAGAACCCATAAAAGAATATTCGATACACTTTCTAACAAATGGATGACCAGAGCAGAAATCGATGAGTTCATAGGTTCGGACTCATCAAAAAGCCTTCATATTCTGAAAAAAGCCGGGCTCCTCGAGAGCCAGTGGAGAGTACCTGAAGCAGGACAAAAACCCTCAAAAGAATACCACAGTTCTTATTCAAAGGTTCAGGTGAACTTTCAGTGCTCCTTTGAAGACCTCAGCGACATCATTATGCTTACCTTCAAACCATATGAAGAAGTGAAGGATGCTATGGAAGAGCTGGAAAGACTGGTAGAAGAAGGCAACACCTCAATGAGCAACCTTACACGAACTCTTAACAAGAACCCATTTTATATCTGCGCTGTTGCCCGAAGGTCCGAAAAACTTTCAGTAATGGGGCAAAGGTTAAAAATAATTGAAGATGTTGAGGAGAATTACGATTGATGATTAAAATCCTCCAGACCAAGAGCGGAGTCACCAAATTTCAGGTCCTTATCGAGATTGCCGCCCATCAGCCCAATGTCAGGCAAAAGGAGATTGCCGCAAAGATAGGAATAACCCCACAGGCTGTTTCCGAATACATTAAGGAGCTTGTAAATGACGGGCTTATTGTAACCGAGGGCCGCGTCAGATACAGGATAACAAAAGAAGGCGTAGAATGGGTCCTTGAAAACGCCGCCGAAATGAAGCGGTACGCCCGCTTTGTCATGGAGGACATAATCAGTCATGTCTCAACCTGGACAGCCATCACAAAAGAGGAAGTCAAAGAAAACCAGCAGGTTTACCTGAAAATGGATCACGGACTCCTCTATGTAAGCAGCACGGAAAAAACAGGCGCATCGGGCACTGTCATATCCGATGCGTCTCGAGGAGACGATGTGGGAGTAACCAGCCTCAAGGGCCTTATAGATCTGGAAAACGCATCCATCACGATCTGCAAGGTTCCCAGGGTTGAACGCGGAGGGTCGAGAAAAGTGGATCTTGAGCGCCTGAAGATGCTGGCAAACTCAAAACCCTATATCGCTGCAATAGGTGTAGAATCGTTAATTGCTCTTCGCAAGATCGACATACGCCCCAATGTCATGTTCGGGACAAACGAATCCGTTATCGAGGCTGCATACCACGGACTTTCATCCCTGGTGGTTTCAGTAGACGAACAGGTCTCTGCTCTCTTGAACAGGTTAGAAACCGAGAACCTTGAGTACGAACTTGTTGACCTGACAGTCGAGTAACTTTCCTGATTTATAGGCTTCCGGTTTGATGCATTCCTGACTCACGGGTTTGGAATTCGAACCTGTTATTTTTCTATAAATAGTATCTGTTTTTTGTTATTTTCAGGTTTAACTATAACTTTCCATGTTTAACTGTAATAACCCTCTCTAATTACGCTGTACATTTTTATCTTAATACTGCATACTCATCTAATAACCCGGAGATTTTCCATGAAGCTGATAGCACTTTCTGATACCCACCTTAAGACAGGAGAAATCCCTCCACAACTTAAAAGCGTTCTCGAAGACTGTGACCTGATTGTCCATGCAGGAGATTTCAGTACCTTAGAAGCTTATCAGGCTTTCAATGCCAGCGGCAAGCTGAAAGCCGTTTATGGAAATGATGACACCTTCGAACTCAGGAAACTTCTTCCCGAAAGGCTGAAATTTGAAATTGAAGGAATAAAAATCGGAGTGATACATGAAGGAGGGCTTTCAGTAATGGACACAACTGCCCAGGGTTACCTCGCAAAAGAAATGGGGGTAGATGTCCTGATTTTCGGGCACCTTCACCGCCCTTTGATTGAAAATAAAGATGTTATGCTTGTCTGTCCGGGTTCTCCGACAAAACCCAGGATGTCAAATCCAGGTGTTGTGGAACTGATAATTGAAAAAGGAAGTATTAAAGGCAGGATACTTACCCTTGAAGGAGATAGCTGTGAATATATCAAATTCAGGGATGCCCTGAAAAAACAAAAACAGGAAGAGAATCGGAGATAAAAAAGGACCTTCGAACCTGAAGATGACATGAAGGTCCTGAAAAAGTAATGAACAGGAACACACCAATGATTTTTACATTCAGAATTCAGGCACATGCCTCGCTAGGCAAGGTCTCTGAAACTATGTATTTTGGCGAAACTCCGTCAGTTCACATAGTCTCCAATTTGAACATTACACCTGTTCCCTGGAGGCTCAGGTAGACTTTATCTCCAAACTCGAGGACCTTCTCGACATCAACATTGCTGTTCCAGTTATATACAAAGTCATAACTGCCCTGCATGGGTTCGAAACCCAGGGACAACAACCTCTGGTTGACCTCAGAGGGGCGAACTCCTTCACTACTGAACCAGACCATAAGATAGGTTTTCACAAGATCATCCCATATACCAATTCATTAACTTATTTTAGCGTTAACTCTTATTCAATTACTCATTGCTCATTTTATATCATGTTTCGTTTATTTATCTATATTTTGCCTCTTATTACTCCGATATCATGAAAAAAGGAAAAAACTTATTCAGTACATTGAAGTTAGAAGTGAACTATTGAAAAGAAATAAGAAAAACAAAAAGCAGGTAACTATTAAGCCACTAATGTTTGAAAACTCCAACTTGCCTGTGGTATTGTACTTGTAGAGGACCTAACCGAAGTAAAGAGGCTTGAAACGGTACGGCTTCAGCAGACAGGATCTCTTTGAAAGCTGGTGGATTCAGTACCTGTACCCGCGTTTTGTAAACAATGGATATAGAATTGTAAAACATAAAAAACCCGGGTCCATGAAACCTCTCTTAAGTTTGCTGATGGTTCATTGCACCAGGTAATGTTCAACAGGTTAGTATTCAGCGGCGTGACCGAAGAAGACTCAGTGTTTCTATACATTATGATTGACATAACTAAACGTAAGCAGGCCGAAGAGAAAATGCTTCAGGCAAAAATGGCTGCTGAAGCTGCAAACCGGACGAAAACCACTTTCATAGTCAACATGAGCCATGAACTGAGAACTCCCCTGAACGCGGTTAAAGGTTAGACCTGCTCATAAGTGAAACTGTCGGGCCCCTTAAAGAAAAACAGAAACGATATACTGAAAACATTTTGAAAAGCGGGAGCCACCTGCTTGACTAGATCAATGATGTGCTGGATATCTCGAGGCTTGAACTCGGAAACATTGAACTTTACTATGAAACAGCGGACATACCCGGAGTAATTGAAGAGATACAGCGAGTTCTCTCCTCCCTGGTCACGGAAAAAAGTCACAAATCCTTTACAGTCCCTGTACAGCCTCGAAATTGAAAAGGAAAAAGAAAAAGTTAGAAAAATAAGAACGGTAAATGCAATTTAACGAAAAATTATCAAACATTTGAGAGCAACCTCAACCACAACTAACCCAAGAACCTCCATTAAAAAAAGATTCAGCTTTCAGCTTCCTTAATGGTCTGCTTTTTCCTGCAATTAAGCTCCACAATCAATCCACAACTGGTTACTTTTTACTGTCATTAATGTTCTTCCGATGCTCCCTTTTGATCTTTCGTCAGCCCTTTCCCATTACTTTCTTCGATTACCCTAACAAAATGCCTGTCTGACAAATCCTCTTTTCCGGACCAGAAAATTGCTTTATGGTATTTCCATACTTCCGGATCAAACTCAAGAATGCCTACGTGGACGACAAGCTCAAAAACAAACCAGTAGCCTGCAAGCAGATGTCCTATACGGATCAGGCCCAGAGCATTAACGTTAAGCAGAGACGCAAAATACCAGGTTATTGAAAGGATCCATTCGGATACAGGTAGCCCTAAAGGAGCCCAATTAATATTATAAAGCACTATTCCTGTTATGGCAATAACAGCAATTGCAGTGCTTTCGAGAATAATGAGCAGCTTGAGCATGGGATGAAGTTTTGTTATATAATATCCTTTCTGTTCATCATAGAGCGTAAAAGCAGGATACCTGCCTTTCCCGAAAAAATTTCTGACGATATCAAAAAGGCGTTCCACATCCTCCTCCCCGAATATATAAGATTTCCGGAAATGGTCTATCCTATCCCTGACACACCACCTCTCCCCCTTGCAGGAAAAGATATTATAGGGGACAAGGATCCAGTTCGCGACCAGAAAAAAAGGAACCGCAATCATATGGATAGACCGGGCAGTCTGAAATGCCATGAAATCCCAGCCAAAATAGATCCTGAATCCCGTGATAAGAAGGGCGAACATGGCAAACAGGTGAACCAGGTGAGTGATCCTCTCAAGCCAGTTATAGCGTTCAACAACCATCTTTCCGGAGGCAGGCTTCTCAGCAGACAGTACCATACCAAGCTCCCCTTAAAGCACCCTGATAGTATGATCCGGATGCTTTCCGGTTCTGTCGATTGTATGGACCGCACATGCCAGGCAGGGGTCATAGGAGCGAGCTGTATGTAAAATCCCGAGAGGGTTTGCATAGTCAACACCGAGGGCATTATCCGCAGCAGAGATTTTAGTGCCTATGAGAGCCTGCTCAACAGGGCCCGGAATTCCCTGTGAGTTCCGAGGAGCCAGGTTCCAGGTACTCGGAACTACAGCCTGATAAAGAGTAACCATCGAATCCGAACCTGTAGCAATCCAGTGCCCCAGAGCTCCCCGCGGGGCTTCCCACAGGCCCATCCCTGTCGAATCCTTTGCCATCGAAAGATCGGTGTGAACTGCAACCTTTGCCCCCGCCTCAAGATCCTGCAAAATCCACTTCATCAGTTCAGACATTACTACAAGAACTTCCTGCATCCTTGCAATCATGCGAGTATAGTTGTTTACAGGAGAGTACCCGTTTTCCTTGAAAGCCTGGACCAGTCCGGTTGTGAGGGGCTCACCCATAACCATGAGGCGAGCAAGTGGCCCGACTTCACAGGGAATGCCGCCATAATTGGGGGCTTTTGACCATGAGTAACGGCTTTCCGAACCTTTTGTGTAATCTATTTCATCAGGATTCCCTTCAGGAACCGTAACGCCGTTCCAGGGAGGCCGGTCTTCTTTCTCGTCAATGTAAAAGGAATGAGTAACGCTTTCAGAGATTATTCTGTAGTCGAATTCTTCAAGTTTCAGACGTCCGTTCATATATCCGGAAGGTATAACCCTATCATCAGCAGGGCTTGTAGGGTCATACCCATCCCCATTTTCAGGTTTGAAGAAAACTCCGTAAGAGAGAAAACCAATTTTATCGGGATCAGGATAAACTCCTGCCCGGTCCATTTTCATACTGATAGGCAGACCGAGAAGCTGTTCCCCAATCAGTTCCGAACCAAAAGCTGCAAAAAGAGGAACATCTCCCCAGCCGGAGGAGTGGGAGAAGTCATTGCTGGAAAGGGAATTATCCATAAGTTCCTGCAGGCGTTCCAGAACGAAATTGACAGCTTTTTGCGGAGAAGAAGCCATGTAAGTATTTTCAATCCAGGTATCTGGAGAGACCCCAAGAGTAAATGCTTCAACAAACTCCACAGTTTTTGAAACATAGGCTGCAAGCTCATTAATGTCTGCAATAGTCGGGGAATAAACCACTCCTCCGACATGCTGTAAAACAGAATGAGGCATTTTGCCTGCAACAAGAGAAATGGCATCATGCAGGTGACGCTGTTCCCTTATGGCACCGAGGTAAGAAGATCCGGCAGGATAACGTATTCCTTTAAACTGATTTACTATAGGCATAAAACGTCCGGCCAGTTCTCCCCACACTGCATCCCCCATTTCTCCGTGTTGCATAAGGATATCATGATAAGCCGGGTTTGCAAGGTCCGGGCCCCAGAGCACATAGATGTGGGCTGCATGACTGGCTATGAAATTAAGACCCTGATGAATATTTCTCATTACAAGAGCATCTTTGGGAACCTCTTCTATAACTCCGAAAAGTTCATCCAAAGCATTTGCTGCAGCTATGCTGTGGCAAACCGGACAGACCCCGCAGATCCTCTGGGTTAGAAGTGCCGCATCTCTCGGGTCTTGATTCTGAAGAAATCTCTCAAAACCTCTAAAGAGCAGAGCATTGCTCTGGGCATCGGTAATCACACCATCTCCGTCAACCTCAGTATTAATCCTATAATGTCCTTCAATTCTTGAAAGAGGATCTATGGTCACCTGTACCATTACTTTTCACCTCCGGTTTTCCCGGAAATATTCTCTTCCTCAGCCTTTTCTATTTCCTCAGGATTGTTCAAAACAGTCCTTCTTATAGCGTGGGCACCTGCAGCAAGGAGTGCCCCTCCTATTGCCACACCTGCCACGGTATCAAGATTTGTACCTACAATTCCGGTATCTTCAATTTCCACGAAAAAGGGCCTAGTACTGTCCGGAAATCCCGGCTGTACGCAGCCTATACAGGGAGAGCCTGCCTGAGGACAGAAAGACTGATGTCCGTTCCAGTGGCGAGTGGCACAGTCAGCGTGGGTATACGGCCCTTTGCACCCCAGTTTCCAGAGGCAACCCGGTCCACCTACTGTCAAGTCAAGCTCTCCACGGTCATAATATCCGCGGCGAGAGCAGTTGTCGTGTATAACATGATCCGGAGGGAAGAAAACTTTCGGACGTTTCCATCTGTCCAGCACGTAAGGGAGATCATCGGGTACCTTGATTTTCCCCAGGACAACCGCGCTTATTGTCAGAAATACCCAGTCAGGGTGGGCAGGACAGCCGTTAATGTTGATAACCGGTTTATCGATCCCGAGCAGATCAACAATTCCTTTTGAAGAATCTTCCATAGTAAACGCGATTCCGCGGTGGTCAAGAAGTTCTTTTACATCACTTTTTGCAGCATTTACCCCACTGTTAGTAGCACACTGCCCGATTGCTATAATTACCGAGGCGTTTTTTGCAGCTTTCTCGTAAATTTCCTTATATGTCCTGCCTCCAAGTACCAGATATTTTCCCGAACCTTCAGGCCCATTTGGGACTCCACCTTCGGAAATAAAAACATATCCTTTTTCGTTTTCCAGAATCTCATCCAGCAGAAGCTCAGAGTTCAGCTCACTGGTATTTGCAGGTTTTCCGTCTACGAAAATTCCCTGCTGCATCATCAGGACGTCCTGATAGAGCAGGTTGAGATTTAAATACTGAAGTAGTTCTACGATATCAGGTGTCCCTCCGTCAAGCATTGATATGCTGCAACCGGTACACCCTGCCCCATGGAACCACAATATTTTAGTTTCCGAAAGTTCAAGGGCTTTTGCCAGATCACTTTTATAGGTCTGTAAAAACAGCGAAGCTCCCAGCATTCCGACGGCTTTTATAAAAGTCCGACGGTCCATCTTCATGAAGTCGAGATTTTTAAACTTTTCAAGTAAAGATTTTTCACCCGTTCTGCTTCCCCCGGGATAATAAATAATTTTTTATATAGAGATATAATAAGACATAGACCCTATTGTATTAAAAGACTATTATGGGAAAAACTATTACGGCCTTGAATAGCCTGGTAAGCTTCAGAAATTGAAGAGGATCTCTTTTAAGTACCTGATTTTTGTCCACTGGTTCAAGAAGGAAGCTATGCCCTCAGTTAAAATAAATATAGTTTTTCTAAAGATTTATATATTTTAATAATTACTTTATATATTGAAATATATAATAGAATTTTAAGTTTAGTATTTGCAGCATAATATGAAAAAATAAAACCACACTACACAGTTTGGAAAATAAAATTATGAATAATGTGGGGGATAAAGTATGACTATTGGGGATGGTCACGATTTAAAATCGTTGAGATTTGCAGATGACGACGTTTTAGAGGCTTGCTATGACAACGAAAGGGTCCTTCGCAAAGGCGATAGCGGCTCTCCGGTAAAGAAAGTTCAAGAAGCTTTGATTCTTTTGGGTATTCCTGTGCCCAAAGTTGGAGCCAACGGTATCCTTGGTGATGAGACTGAGCTGGCCATCAAAAGCTACCAGGAAGCACGCGGACTGAAGGTTGATGGTGTAATAGGGTCAATTACTATAGAAAGTCTGGACGGAGAATTTCCCTCAAGAGCACTAAAACATCCAGCTTCACCATCAACGGAACCACAGGTATCGGAGGTTCCAGCTCCTTTAGTACCAGAATCTCCAGTTAGGTCACCCAGGGCATCTCCGGTTAGACTAGCAAGAGAAACTCCGAAGCCGGTAAGAGCACCTCCTGTCTCACCAGTAGAGAAACCCGTAGTTCCATCAGTAGAGACAGTTCCGGATCTTAAACCATTGCACGTACCTCCAGTAAAACCAGTGCATGTACCACCTGTCCCACCGGTACGGGAAGTATCGGCAAGACCAAAATACGTAACCAGGCATATAGAAAAAACAACACCTTCAACTGTACCTTTAGCTCCATATGTGACTTCGTCACTCCCTCAGGCTGACAGCCATAACCGCAAATTCCATTCATCAGGGATGTGGAATGGAGATAGCTTCCTTGAAATCCAGGGTGGTCAATCGATGCACTTTAATGTAAAAAATCTCCATGCCCATGCGTCAACTATTCGAATAAAACCCAATACTGGAGAATCCAAAAGCACTGTGATTCAATCTCAAGCTACTGCCAATTTTGAGTTTTCCACGGATAACAAAGAGCCGTTTGACTGGAGATTTGATATCAAAACTGATAGCGATACAGCTTTACTTGAGTGGCATCTCTATAGTAACTGGGTACAGGAGGAAACAAAAACAAATAAGCCTTAAGATAATTATAGAATCGATATTCAGGCTGTCAAAGTAGAGAAAAAACCTCATTTCTGATAAGCCTTATAGCTTCATCTACAGCCTTGAGGACTTCAGGGCTTATATCCTGGGAGAATTCAGTAGCTAATTCTCCGATCTCTATTCCTATAACCACAATTTCCGGAAGGGACTGTACCTGCTCCCCAATTCTCAACACATCGGTAATTGTGAGATCGTGAACAGAGACCAGGGTATGCAGCTCAGTACCCTTTATCAGGTCCCCACCTTCAATACGGTGTACCGAACCTTTCCGGCTGCCTGTCAGGATTGCATCAACTATTATGATTTTTCTAGCACCGTCAAGCAGATTCAGGAGGTCGAGCCCGCAGACCCCCGCATCCGCTATATCGAGGTCTTCAAGACCTTCAAGTTCTGTTTTTTTAAGGGCTTCGATAACTTTCAGGCCGACGCCATCGTCACCCATGAGAGGGCTTCCACAGCCCAGGACTCGGACAGGAGCATGTAATATAGACATATTTTCACGTTACAAAGTTGAACATCTATTTATCATAAAATCTCAGCCGGAAACCCGTAAAATCTTTAGATTTAGCGGGTAGTTGACTCCTAGCATATTTCTATGCCTTTTTCTAGCATATTTCTATGCCTTTATTACATTTTTCCCGGACTTTGGAATTCCCTGAACATTAATCTTTTACGACTTCAGAAGGCGTATCGGACGATTCGTGCCAGATCTCACTGTCAGAAAGTTGTTTTTGTTTGGGTTTAACGATTTCTGCGTAGCGGGAATCTGAAAGATCCTCTTTTCCGGACCAGAAGATTGCCTTGTGGTACTTCCAGACATGCGGGTTAAACTCAAGTATACCCACGTGGACAACCAGTTCAAAGACAAAAAAATAAGTCATGACCAGGTGGAGAGCCCTGTAAAACTGCAGGGAAGACATATTGAAAGCAGGTGCAACCAGGTCTCCTGCCAGAAGGATCCATGAACCTATAGGGAGCCCTATGAGTGCCCAGTCAAGCCTGTAAAGAACAATGCCTGAAACGGCGATCACAAAGATAGCGGTGCCTTCGATTACAATGAGGATCTTCATTAAGGGGTGGAGTTTGGTCTTATAGTGTCCCGACACCTCATCATAAATAGTAAATGCGGGGTATTCGCCCTTTCCGAAGAAATTGAGGATTATTGCCTTCAGGCGCTTTGCATCTTCAGGACCGAAAACATAATGGTCCATGAAATGTGCAATTTTTTCCTGGATCCCACCTTCAATTGAAGAAAAGATGTTGTACGGTATAAGGATCCAGTTCACTGCAAGTAGAGCAGGAACCGCGATCATGTGAAGGGCGCGGGCATTGTGGAAACTCATAAAGTCCCAGCCTGCATATATTTTAAACCCGGTAATGATGAGCACAATCATTGCCACAGCATGGATGGTATGAGCCGTCCTGTCAAGGACGGTATAGCGCTCAACAACCATCGGGTTGTCTTTGGGTTTCATTTATGGGTCATCTCCTTATACTATTCTTAAAGTACGTGGAGCGTTTTTCCCGGTGAGGTCAATGGTGTGGACCGCGCATGAAACACACGGGTCATAAGACCTACCGATATGAAGAATGTTAACAGGGTTGGTGTAATTGACACCAAGAGAATTATCTACAGCATTGATCTTTGCCCCTATAAGGGACTGTTCAAGAGGCCCGGGTACGCCAGCGCTATCTCTCGGGGAAAGGTTCCATGTACTCGGAACCACGGGCTGGTAGTTGATAACCTTTGATTTGCTGTCGGTGGAGACCCAATGTCCGAGAGCGCCGCGAGGAGCTTCCCAGAGACCCATACCTTCCGAATTCTTTGCCATAGAAATATCGGTATCAACAGCAATCTTGCCGTTAGGATCGTAATCGACAGTTACCCATTTAAAGAGCTCATTTGCGATAATTGCTGTTTCCTGGATACGAGCAATCATTCTTGTGTAAACGTTAGCTGCAGAGTAACCGTTCTCGTTAAAGGCCAGAGCAAGTCCGGTCACAAGCGGTTCTTTAGCTGCAAGCATACGTGCAAGAGGCCCGACCTCACAGGGAGTTCCGTCATATCTCGGAGCCTTACTCCAGGTGTATCTGCTATCTGAACCCTTGTCAAAGCGGATTGCTTCAGGATCGGTAAACGGATTGGTTTCACCTTTTGAGGGGTGTAGGTCAGCTGCACCTTCATAGAAGGCGTGAGCAATACTTTCGGTAATCTTGCTTGCATCAAAATTCTGATATTCAAGGCTTCCGGTCACAATACCTGAAGTCAGGAAGCGGTCTCCTGCGGGGCTGTTAGGGTCGTACCCGTCCCCATTCTCAGTATTGTAGAACCCACCATATGAAAGGAAGGAGATCTTTGAGGGATCGCTGTATCCACCGATTTTGTCGTGCTTAAGGCTTGCAGGAAGACCAAGCAGTGTTTCACCCACAAGTTCGGAACCAAAGGCTGCATAGAACTCCGTATCTCCCCAGCCAGCTTCCCTGGTGAAGTCATTTGAGTCTACTGATTTGTCAACAAGACCTTTAAGGTGTTCAACCACGAAACTTACGGCTTTCTGGGGGGAGCTTGCTTTGTAGGTGTTTTCAATCCAGGTCTCGAATGGAACCTTCAGAGTGTAGTTTGAGATAAAGTCCATTACCTGAAGGTAGTAAGAGGAAAGTTTGCCAATATCTGCTACATTCGGCTTGTAAGTATATCCACCCGGATAGGATGTGACCTGGTGGGGCATTTTTCCGCCGATAACTGCAACTGCTTCCTGAAGGCGTTTCTTTTCAGGAATTACTGCAAGGTAGGAGGATCCTACAGGCACTGATTGCCCATCAATCTTGTAGCTGATCGGGGCAAACCTGCCGACCATTTCTTTCCAGACTGCGTTTCCGGTTTCCCCTAGAGGAGTAAGAACATCACGATACGCAGGGTTTGAAAGGTCAGGACCCCAGAGTATGTATATGTGGGTTGCATGGCTTGCAAGGAAGTTTAGAGCCTGGTTAATGTTCCTTGCTACAAGTGCATCTTTTGGAACGGTATCAACCACACCGAATATCTGGTCAAGGGCATTGGCAGCTGTGATTGAATGGGACGTAGGACAAACCCCACAGATTCTCTGAATAAGAAGGGCTGCATCTCTTGGGTCCTGATTCTGCAGGATGCGTTCAAAGCCTCTGAACATGAGACAGGAGCTCTGGGCATCAGTTATAACGCCCTCCGCATTTACTTCAGTAGACAGGCGAAGGTGACCTTCAATTCTTGTTAAGGGGTCGACTGTAACGTTTACCATTTTTTACTCACTCTCCTTTCATTCTCCGAACAGCATGCACTCCTGCAAGTACGGTAGCAGCTCCGACTGCAGCTTTGGATAATGTGTCAATATTTGCCCCAAGAAGCACACCCTTGTCTTCAGCTTCAACATAAAAAGGTCTTGCTGAGTCCGGGAAACCGGGTTCAACGCAGGCAATACAGGGGGAACCTGCCTGAGTACACATACTTACAGAACCATTCCAGCGGCGAATAGCACAGTCTGCGTGAGAGTAAGGAGCTTTACAGCCTAATTTCCAGAGGCATTTTTCTCCGCCAATCTGCTCATCGAACTCTCCACGATCATAGTAACCGCGGCGAGGGCAGTTATCATGCACTGTGTGGTCGGTGGGGAAAAAGACTGTAGGCCTTCCATACTGGTCAAGGATGGTATCCAGGTCGTCGGGAATCTTAATCTTGCCAAGGATTACCGCACCTATGGTAAGGAGAATCCAGTCAGGGTGTGCAGGGCAGCCAGGGATATTAATTACTGGTTTGTGGATCCCAAGCTCTGTGAGCATGCCTTTTGAGCTGTCTTCCTTTGTGAAAGCCACTCCCCTGTAATCCGTGACCTCGGCAATAGCACTGTCCGCACAGGTGATTCCCCCATACGTGGCACAGGTCCCAACTGCAAGGATAGAATTGGCACGTGCTGCAGCTTTTTCAAAGAGCTCTTTGAAAGTCCTGTTCCCAATAACACAGTAGCGCCCCGAGCCGTTTGGACCGTTTGCAATTGCGCCTTCTACAACAAGGATATAATTGCCTTCTTCGATAAGTTCGTCAACAAGAAGCTCGGAGTTTAGTTCAGAGGTGTTTACAGGTTCGCCATCGACAAATAATCCCTGCTGGGCAAGGAGAGTCTCATGGTAAGCAATGTTAACATTGAGTTTGCTGATTGCCTGAACAATATCAGGATTGCCTCCGTTTAAAATGGATTCGGAACAGCCGGTGCACTCAGCACCGTGAAGCCAGATAATTTTAGTATCTGCAAACTCAAGCGCACTTGCGATCTCTGTTTTATAGGTGCCAAGAAATGTAGTTGCGCCAAGCACGCCTACAGCCTTCATGAAAGTACGCCGGTCTAGTTTTAAAAAATCTAAACTATCCAGTGTACGAATAAGATTTTTCATTCCAGTACTCATCTCTACCACATCTTGTTTTTTACCCAAAATATATATTCGAAAGAAAATTCTAATTTAGATTTGCCACAATTATATAAGCATGTATATAAATATAACAATAATGTTTCCAATGAGGGAATAGTATTTAAGTTTATTTACACGATAAAATAAATATATTAATATAGTGAATGAAGTAATTAAATATATGAAAAATATAATAATTTAAGAAAATTAATTGTAAGCCTTAACGTAAGCAATAAACTAGCAAAAGACACTGTAACAAAACTAGCTAACCTTAAAGAACAAAAAAATACTTTCCACTTCAGAGTGATTTTGTATCCCAAAAATTAAAGTGAAAATATGATTATATAACAGAAAATTTGATATTTTTATGAAAAAATACACAAAATCAATGCAGAATTAATAAGTATTTAAGGAAAACAAAAAAACCATCTATAATAAAAACCATTAATAAAAACAATTATTTATAATAAAAACCAGTTATAATAATTATTTATAATAAAAACCATTTATAATATATAGAGAAGAAATTTAATGATGCGGAGCAACCGCAAGACAAGCAAGAAGTCTGATTTAATCCCTGTTAGACCCCTGAATAAACTATACATATTATTATAACCAGTTTCCCATTAAAGGCCCATCTATTTTTCGTTAACCGACATATTAGAGTCTTTTTAATTTTTTTTGGTTCTTCTCCAATTTCAAAAAAATCATAAAATTTCATCATAATTTGAGTAAACCAATCTACCCATTTTGGAAAAATTGATCTATTCAGACGAACACTTATACAATTTTTTCAAAAATATCTGGTTTTTGTGGAATTTTTCATTAGTTACCGCTATAAGATGTATAAGATTTCAAGTTTAGGTTATAAGCTTCCGTTTTTCCTTTACTCCATCCAGAACCATCGGGTACTAACGTATTCTCTTTGCTCTCCGGCAAAGGAAAAAGCAACATCACAAATGGCATTCTTACTTTTTTTATTAATAGCCATAAAAAAGTCTTAAGTGGGTAGTTATTTAAGTTTTGCTAAATTAGTTTATACTGAATATACTTTTTTTTTCTTTTTTATTTTACCTGTGTGTACAGGAAATTACAACGTAAAAAATCATACACTAATTAATAAAGAGGGACAAACCCCTCCATCCTTTTTTGATAAAACAAATACTGCTGGGCATATCCGCAGTAATGACCGAAATATTCTCGTCCCCAGTCTCCCATACAGCTCAGGTTTTTGCAGGTTTCAAAGTAACTGTCATCAACGTGATAATGCTGGATAATCTGCCTGATGTGGGTATCTACAGGAAAGGCTTCCATTTTCTCAAAGGCGAAAAGAAGAATGCAGTCAGCAACCTTTTCCCCTATGCCGCGAATCCTCATAAGGCGTTCCCGCGCATACCTGTACTCCAGACGGAAAAGGACATTAAGGTCAAGCTCGCCTGAAACCACTTCTCTTGCTGCCTCTTTTATGCGTTCAGTCCTGAAGCCGAGCTTGCATTTGTCAAGCAGGGAGAGGTCTGCATCTGCAAGGGCTACAGGATCCGGAAAACTGAAATAGCCTCCTTCGAGTTCCTGCCCAAAAAACTGGCTCAGGAGACTGATCCTTTTCTGGATTGTGGGGATGCTTGAGGCTGTTGCAAGCATATAGGAAATCAGGCACTCCCAGGGATCCTGCCGGATCAGGCGCAGACCTCTATATTCGTTGATCGCCCTGTTTATCAAAAGGTCTTTGTTTATGCTGTCATAAATTGAGGACAGGTTGTCGTCCAGACGGAAATAATGAGAAAAAAATTCTAATGGAAGTTTTGAGTCAACCAGCAGTTCTCCGCTGTCTTTCTCCTGGGAAAGCCGGATAACATGGTCTCCGACAACTCCTGTCCACCAGTCCCCTTCCCTTTTCCAGCGAAAGACCTGTCCGCAGTCGAGGGTATAGTCAAGGTTAAAGATTATGGGTTTAATCCTGTACATCCAGTTCAAGCCCCCTTAAAAAAGCCCCTGCAGTTAGCGTGTCCCCGAGCCCTACAGTAGTGATTGGAGATTTTGAAAGCAGCGTTGGGAGTATGCAAATCACATAGTTCTCCATTAAAGCAAAAGCACCATGTCCACAGGTTTCTCCGCCGAATGCTTCAAGGAAAAGCTGCAGTTGCTTCCTTCCAAACATGCTCTCCTGAAGTTTGGAAGCCTCCTTTTCCACAAATTCCCGCCCTTCAAGCCTGCCTGAAGCTGCGTATGCCCCTGCACACCTGAGCCCGAAGCTCATGGCTTCAAGATTTTTACCGGCTGCATTTAACAGCGCAGGGCTTTCTTTATCGCCCCATTTACCTGAAATCCCGGAACCACCGGAAATCCCAAGCTCCCCGGAAATCCCGAACTCTTCAAAAATTCCAGAAACATCATAGTTTCCGGGCTTAAAAACAGCAAGGACAAACTCCCTTGTGTGAATGAAAAGTTTCCCAAGCCCATGCAGGGAAGCAAGCTTACAAGCTGCTTTTCCTACAGCTTCGGCTTCCATACGCAAAATCCCTTCAGCAGGAATTCCGTGCAGGTTGTGGAGCATTGCAAGCTCGTCCTCGTTCATTCCGATGCTGTATGAGATTCCGGCAAACTTTAGGAAGACAGAACTTGCAATCTCCCTGCTTGCAAAATGCCCGAATTCCAGGTGAACCCTGAGCTTCTCATTTCCTGCCTTCCAGGCTTTAAGCTGGGAAAATGAATTCTCAAGGATCTCTTTGTAGGTGCTGCCGTCAGGATAGGTCTCAAGCAGGAGATGGAAACCTGATATGAGTGCCCCATTTATTTCCCCTGAACGCTGCAGGGCATAATTCTCAAAGGCCGGATTAACGAAGAGCCTGAAATTTAAGTGGTCACAGGTTGCTATGAAACGATTTTCCCTGGGAGCCCTGATCTCTTTCCCATAAAGGGAAAAAGTTTCCCCTTCGGAAAAATCAAAAACGAAATGGATGGGGTCCTGGTTACTGAAAGAGGCATTTCTGTTTTTTCTGGATTTTGCCCCCGACTTATTCTTTACCTGTAAAGGAGCATCCGGGAAATATACTGCTTTTTTCGAAAATAGAGAAAGTTGGGTCTTTGAAGGAACTGCAACATTAGGGACTACCCTCGAAGCCCCCAGTTCGGAAAGCGCATTTGCCATAATCCCGGCGTTTCCGCCCATCCTCACAAGAGATTTTTCAAAATAGCGGTTCTTCAGAAACTCAAACACAGACTGCTCAAAAACGAGCCATTCGGCTCCACACCCGTTTTTCATACAATAAGCGAGCCCTGCCACAAAATCGGATCCCGAAAGTATTTTTCCGGGAGGAGTTTCGATTTTTTCAAGGATTTCGGTCCTTTCAAATGCATTCAGCAGCTCCGTGATTTCGGCTCCGCTTATCCGGTATACGGAATCTATGTTTACGTTATAACCGCAAAGTATGTTCATCTGACCTGTTCCTGTAGATTCAAATGGAAAAGCAGCCTCTTTATCAGGCATTCAGATTGAGAATTTATCGATCCGTTACAAAACGAGGCAGATAGAAAATCTGTCTCAGTATGCTTATTTTCCTGCTTGTTTCTGTTTCATCCTTGCAAGCATGGCAACAAATGCTCCTGCAGAAATCGTATCACCTATTCCTACTGTAGCTTTCGGCCTGTCTACTACCTTGGAGGGAATGAGAATAGCATCATGATCCGGTCCGTAGATATATCCGTACTCAAACTCATCCGAAGTGCAGAGCTTTCTCCCTGTGCAGTAGAGCTGGAAGTTTTCGATGTCTTCTAACCCCGTAGCTGAAACAGGAACTTCCAGTCCGGATTCAGCTTCCTTAAGGTTCTCGATTTTTCCGTTGAGGGCCTGAGCAGCTGCCAGAACCGAGGAAAAGAGCAGGGAATCCCTGTGTTCTTTCAGGGTTAAAGGATGGCCCTTTGCCAGGATGCAGATGTAAAAACCAAGAGAGTGTACATGGACCCTCTCAAGGTCCAGGTCCTTCATGAGCTGGACAGCCCCCTGGTAGAGGGACATAATCCCATTTTCCCCTTTCTTGATCACGGAATATGAAAGTTCCTCATATCCCAGCACATTCAGCGCATTAGCCACCTCCACGGTGTCAAGGCCCATGGAATGCACGCGCTTGGCAACAATTTCGGTAAGGATAGCTTTTCTTATAACCCGGTTCTGGATGGATGTAAGTTCTACATGAATGCGGAGTTCGGGGTTCAGGGACTTTAGCTTTTCAATAACCTTTACGGAATTTTCGACGTAATCTTTATAGGTGGACCCGTCTTCGTATTCTTCTTTTATCATCTGATACCCGGAAAGCATTGCCCCGTCAACCGGAAGGAGGGAATCAAGATGTTCGTAAATCTGCTTGTCCATGTCCAGGCGGAGCCATTTGGGGCGGGAAGAAATAATCAGGCGGTTATCCCTCGGGATTTTAAAGGTACTCCCGGCACAGGTCACTTTCAGGTCTTTGGAATATTCAAAGATCCAGTTAACCTTTGACCCGGTTCCGGGCTTAAAGGCTTCTCTCGGAGGCTTCAGGAGGACTTTTCCATTTTCCACCTTCGGGTGCAGGATATTTCCCGTAGCTGCAAAGTATTCCGCCTGCTCTTCAGAAAGCCAGGGGATATAAGCAACCACCTTTTTCAGCTCTAACCGGGCAAGGAGATTGGAAATAATCCCTGCCTGACCGCCCATGCGGGCATAGTCAAAACCCAGGTGCTTCTTCAGCCATTCATGAGTTTCTGCGGTATATGAAGGCACTTCTGCGGCTTTCCCTTCCCGCATAGAAATAAGCAGGCGGGCAACAAAGTCCAGAGGTTCTGCAATCTCTCTCGGATATACCGCAACCCTGTCTTGAACTGCAGCTTCATCAAAAAATCCAAAAAGCTTTGACAGGTCTTCTTCAGTCAGGTGTCTGATAGCATCTATATTGCCGTTATAGGCTACAAACATCCCATCCAGATAAGGAAGGGCTCCTTTTGCATCGTAAAACGCTTCTTTATGGCGCTGTTCCCATTCTTCTATGTCCACTTAAGTAAACCCCCTGGGAATAAAATAAATTATCCGGAATTAAGAAATTTAATTAACCTTGAATAGGAAAATAAATCAAAATAAAAGAAAATAAATCAAAATAAATCCGAGTTTTTGAGTACCCGGGTTATCCTGCTTTATACTTCCTCTATTTCTCATTTTACGTTTATTTTATTTAACTTTGCGCAGATTGGAGTCCTGGGGTCAGGCCAGACTGTTCTGGCCAGGCTGATCTGAATTAGAGATCATGCTGTATAATCTGCATCAATTTAAGATCAGGTTGTATATTCTGCATTAATCCTTACATAATCGTAAGTCAGATCGCAACCCCAGGCGGTTGCTGACTCATTTCCCATTCCAAAGTCAAGGGTAATGATAATTTCCTCATTTGCCATAATCTTTTTCAGGAGTGCAAGATCTGAAGCCCTGGAAATTTCTCCAGACTTCACAAGTTCGACTTCTTCTCCCCCTCCTGAGAAAGATAGGGAAAGCCTTTCCTGCTCAAGTTCGGCCCCCGAGTATCCGGCAGCAGCCACAACCCTACCCCAGTTTGGGTCCTTCCCGAAGATTGCGGACTTGACCAGAGGCGAGCGTACAATAGCTTTTGCAGCAAGCCTGGCATCTCCATAAGTTTTTGCGCCTATGACCCTGGTTTCGATAAGTTTCGTGGCTCCTTCCCCATCCTTTGCCATCTTTTTTGCAAGGTCCGTAAAAACGTAAATCAGCCCTTCCTCAAACTCGTCGAGGCACTCCATACAGGGCTTGACTCCGGACTTACAGGTGGAGGTGAAAAGCACAATATCGTTTGTGCTTGTGTCGCCGTCGACAACAACCATGTTGAAGGTTTTATCCACAGCTCTCCTGAGAGCCGCATCCAGGACATCTGCAGGTACTTTTGCATCGGTATATGCAAAACAGAGCATAGTCCCCATATTGGGCTCGATCATACCCGAACCTTTTGCAATTGCTCCTATCCGGACTCCACAATCGAGTTCCACAGCCACCTCTTTTAAGGCTTTATCGGTGGTCATAATCGCCTTTGCAGCAGCCCGACTGCATTCGGGGGAATTGCCAAGCCCGTCAAGGACTTCAGGGAGGTGTTCCCTGATCCAGGAAATGTCAAGCCTTCTGCCAATCACTCCTGTCGAGGCAACAGCAACGGTATCGGGGGGGAGGTCAAGCCTTTCAGCGAGCATTGAAGCCATTTCCATAGCGTCCAGAAACCCGTCATCGCCTGTAAAAGCATTGGCATTCCCGCTATTTGCAATTACAGCCGAAAGCTTCTGCTCGGTTTCGATCAGTTCTTTGCTAAGAATAACCGGAGCTGCAACTACTTTATTTTTAGTAAAAACGCCTGCGGCAGGGCCCTCTGCCCGGATGACCGCAATTCCCATTTTTCCGGGTTTGATTCCGTTTGCAGTTACGCCCCTTACCGCACATATCCCACCCTCGATTTGCTTCATGAAAAACCTCCTTTCCCTCAAAGCTTTGCAAGACCTTCGATAATATCTCCACGTGTAACAATTCCAACCACACGGTCATTTTCCACTACTGGAAGCCTGTTGATCCTGTGCCTGACCATAAGTTCGGAGGCTTCTTCGACAGATGCCTCAGAAGAAATTGTATGCACATTCTTTGTCATCATCTCTTCAACCTTTGTAGAACCAACATCAGAAAGCATTTTTTTCGTATCTTCCCAGCTAAGGAGTTCCCTTATCGGGACCTCTATGACTTCAAAAGGGCTTGGAAGCCAGAGGTTTCCTTTTTCCGGAATTAAGAGCAGCTTAAGCAGGTCAGCCTCACTTACTATCCCTACAAGCTGTCCATCTTCAAGGACAGGAGCTCCACTAATATTGTTTTCTTTAAGAACCTTTGCAGCTTCCCGGACTGTATCACCAGGCTTGCAGAAGACAACGTTAGAGTTCATGACATCTGTTACTTTCATCGGACTACCCCAAAGATAAGTTCCATTCTTTCTTATAATCCGTTACCAGTTATATGTTCTCGCCTGTTTTACCTTTACGGCGCTGCCGCAGGCAGCCAGAGCCCGCGAGTCTCAGCCAGCCCGAACATAAGGTTCATGTTCTGGATAGCCTGGCCTGATGCGCCTTTGACAAGGTTATCGATTGCTGAGAGCACTACAACCCTGTTATTTTCTTTATCTGCTTCAAAACCTATGTCACAGAAGTTAGATCCCCTGACCGAGGTAAGGGAAGGGACTCCCGGAAACCGGACAAAGGGCTTGCCCCTGTAAAACTCCTCATAAATTTCCTGCACATATTCAGTAGAAAGAGGCTCTTTCGTAAAGAAATGAGCAGTTGTGAAGATCCCCCTGATGGATGGGATCACATGGGGAGTGAAGTTGATGTTCTTGAGCTTTCCATCCAGTCCTGTCAATTCCTGGAAAATCTCAGCCCTGTGCCTGTGGGCTGTAAGCTTATATGCGATAATATTTTCTGCTATGTTTGGATAGTGAGAGGTTTCAGAAGGCGAGACCCCGGCTCCTGAAATCCCTGTTTTGGAATCAAAGACTGCAATATCTATTAACCCTGCCGCTGCGAGAGGGGCTGCTGCAAGGATTGCTCCGGTAGGAAAACAACCCGGATTTGCCACAAACTCTTCCTTTGCAACTTCAGGGTGAAGTTCTACTAACCCGTACACTGCTTTCCTGGGGTCGCTGTGCTTCATCCCATAAATTTGTTCAAATGTTGGGATATCAAGCCTGTAATCTGCACTGAGATCGATCACCTTTGTACTGCCGTCAAGCAGTTCAGGGACATAATTCATAGCAGTCCCGTGAGGCACTGCCACAAAAACAACATCACAGCGCTCCCTGAGGTCTTCAGGATCCGGATTTTCATACTTTAAGTCCAGAAAACCTTCGAGGTACCTGTGGGTACTTGTTACGGGTTTTCCTGCGAGACCCCGCGAAGTTGCCAGCTCAAGACTGACATCGGGATGGTTTACCAGTAAACGGAGGAGTTCCCCTCCTGTATATCCGGAAGCTCCTATAATTCCTGCCTTAATCATAAGTATTCACTGCCAGTGTAATGTCAATACAAGATAATTAAGCTTGTTATCAAAAAAAACCAGAGAGAAGGCTCTAAGGGCTGTTGACCGGGGAGAAGAGTAAGCTCATAAAATTATTCCAGCTCTGGATTATTCCCTATAACCATTGACTCTTTGACCTCAAGTTCACGCATTACAACAAGGACACCGCCTTCGTAATCAACCACCTTTACAGAAACACTATCCCTTGGATACAATTCCATTTTAGGCAGCTCACTATTATTCAGATCAAGAACCCCTTTTTCACCGACATAGAAGGCACCCAGTGCAGAGTCATTTACTCCCAAAATAGAAAGTCATAAAATGAATATTAAGACAGTACAGTATAAATATCTAGATATATAAGAGTATTCCAGACGATAATGGGCAGGTCTATATCAGCTTCAATCAAGAGCACACATACGAAAAGACTATAGAAAAAGGCAAACTATTTTACCTTTATCAGCCTTCTTTCATGCAAGAAAATTCTTGTGAGTGCTGACTTCCGGAGGAACAGGAGGAAAAAAAACTTGAGCAAAAAAAAGATAATTTACCTTGCAGGCCCTCTCTTCACACATGCTGAACTCGAATACAACCGGAAACTGAAGGATATGCTGCTCAACAATGGCTTTTCCGTTTTTTTGCCCCAGGAAGACGCAGAAGATGCGGCACAGGAACGCGAAAGACAGAGCCAGGAATGTATATTCAGGAAGTGTGTGAAAGGTGTGGATACCTCGGACCTTGTTGTCGCAATCCTTGACGGGGTGGACGTGGACTCCGGGACAGCCTGGGAAATAGGTTATGCCTATGCAAAAGGAAAACCTGTTATAGGACTCAGGACTGATTTCAGGGAACTTTCGGACGGGATCGTGAACCTGATGGTGGAAATGTCTATCGTTTCCCTGGCAAAAGATGAAGAAGAACTGCTGAAAGTAACGGAAAAGTTCCAATAACTTATTTCTTTCCTGTTTATGTGTTTACACCCCAGGTATATTGTCTTCCTCTTTTTTTTTCGATATGAGGACTTATTTGTTTACCTGTTTATTTACCGATTTGTCTTTCCTGTTTACCATTAGAGACCAGCCCCTTTACCTTTTTTGAAAATCATTTCACAAAAACATAGAGAGATAATGCCTGTGAACTGAGTCTTAAAAATAACCTTTATTTTTACAGATAACTCATTAATAGTCTTTTTTAGAGAATATATATTATCTCTCAAATGAGATAAATTTCAAAAAGATATTCAATATCAGCAACCATAAAACATCATGATTATTAATTGGAAATATGTTTATATGGAAAATGGTACATATGTATGTATAGGAGGTTAAAAATATGACCTTTTCAATGGGATACACTTTTATGAAAGTGAAGACTTCACATGGGCCCGAAATGTACGTGACTCAATTCGGGAAATTGGTAAAGGTTGTGCCCTGTAGCCCGCATGTGAAAATATCAGAAAGATATGCAAGCAACTTGATCAGGCAGATCGAGTCAGATTAAAAGATAAGAAATTATCCGATTTTTTCTTTTTGATTCGGACAATTTTCCTTAACGCCCTTTTTTCCGGCCGAACCATTTTCGGTTTAACCTTTTCTGCATAACTGCTACATAGTGTACCGAACATTTTTTCAACACCATTCTGTAACCCGAAAAATTAACACATCGTCCAATAGATTCCACCATCCAGGATAATAAGGAGATAACTTTAATTTAAGAATAATAAAATAACCCAAAAAAGATAGGAATCGGATAAATTGATAAGAACTTACAGAAAAACAGACCTTGAAGAGATGGTAAGGATCTGGTACGACGCGTCGGTTATTGCCCATCCTTTTGTGCCAGCTTCTTTCTGGGCTTCGCATAAATCCGCAATGAAGGAAAAATACCTCCCTCTTGCCGAGAATTATGTTTTTGAACAGGAAGGAAAAGTTGCAGGCTTTATTTCACTCGTTGGAGAGAGGGTATGTGCCCTCTTTATATCTCCCGATGCACAGGGAAAAGGAATGGGGAAAGCTCTTCTTGAACACGCAAAAGCCCTGAAGGGCAGGCTATCCCTTAAGGTCTACAGGGATAACAAAAAAGCTATCCTCTTTTATGAAAAGAGCGGACTTAAAGCAGCCGGGGAAGAGGTTGATGAGCATACGGGCTGCTTACAGATTTTGATGGGGTGGGAAATTTCTAATTTGAGGCTTCAAGACTTTGATGCGTAAAGACTTTGATGCGTAAAGACTTTGATGCGTAAAGACTTTGATGCGTGAAGAAAAAAATGTCAACAACCTGATAGAACTCCTTGAAGAAAAACCAGTAACCAACCATGAGTTGCATCTGGTAATAGACTACGTTTTAGAGATTATCGATAACAGATCATGGATGGAAGATAAACAGGCATACGTGAACTACCCCTAAGCTAAAGACCAAGCGTCGGAAAAGAGATTTGGAGAACTCAAAAACAGGGGAGCTGCAATAGCTGTCTTTAACGTGTCGGAGCTCGTATTTTACGATGCATTTGTAGACAGTCAACTACCCCTGACCCTAAAACTCAGGGGTTTCCTGCTGAAGGTTTATGAAAGCGCTGTGGATGTCCTGGGCGATGAGACATTAAAGCTCATAGCTGCAGAACTGTGGATGTCCTGGGCGATGAGACATTAAAGCTCATGGCTGCAGAACTTGTAAAAATCATCAGGCAAAACGCAGGTGTTGACTGGACCCTCCGAAAAAACATCCAGGCAAAGATGAAGATCAGTGAAAAAAGCTGCTAAAAAAGTACGGCTACCCCCCTGACATGCAGAAACTCGCTACTGAAAATATCCTCAAGCAGGCTGAAATGATCTGTAGAGATGTGGGTGTTTCGGCAGCATAAATTATTTAACTATTTTTGCATAAACTTAGTTTCTTCAGTGCAGACTTTGATTCCAAGTCATCTCTTTTACAGTGTGAATTTATTTAGTTGATTGCCCCGTGAAACCAGAAAATCAAGGCAATACCTTAAAAATGAAAATGAAGTGTTGAAATAGATTCAATGACATCAAATAGACCTTTAAGTTCTACTGAAAAATTTGTGAAATCCCTTATTCTTTACCTATTTCGTTTTATCTCATCGCTAACTAAATTACCATCTTCAAAGGTAATTACTCTGTCAACATAATCAGTATGCCACAGTTCATGTGTTACCATCACAATTGTCTGGCCATATTTTTCATTCAGTTCTTTAAACACATCCAGTACTTGTTTTGAGTTGTTTGTATCCAGATTTGCACAAGGTTCGTCAGCAAACAATATATCAGGCTTTTTTGCTATGGCTCTTGCGATTGCCACTCTCTGCTTTTCTCCACCGGATAATTCATCAGGAATCTTGCTATGTTTTCCTTTCAGGCCAACCTTATCTAATGCTTCAAGAGCAATCTCATAAGATTCCTTTCTGGATTTTCCTTCCATCATGGAAAGGATATAAACATTTTCTGCAGCACTCATTTCATTAATGAGTGCATAATCCTGAAAGACATAACCGACTTGCGTTAACCTATAATAACTTCTTTCTGCTTCAGGCAAACTAGAAACCTGTAATCCCCGAATGGTATATTCCCCTTCCGTTGCATCGTCCAATAATGCCAATATCCTTAACAGAGTTGTTTTTCCGCTTCCGGATGCACCCATTATCGCTACAAATTCCCCTTTCTTTATTTCAAACGAAACTCCCTTGAGAGCCTTGACAGTAGTTTCCCCTGTCCCATAATACCTTTTAAGGTTCTTAACCAGGATCATTTGTTATCGACTCCATATGGCTTTGAGTATACTCTCTTTTGATACACTCCAGGCAGGGAGTATCCCGGCTATCACTGATAGTGTAAGCATGGTAACTATGCTTTCGATAAGCAGCATATAATCAATCTTGGGTCTTATTTCCATAGTCTCGTAGAATACCACTGGATTCATCTGGAAGTAAAACATAAGTGAAAAGTATAGTATCAATCCTGCGAATATTCCCAAGGAAACATAGAACGTGCTAAGGAATGCATAGGACAATACTATTGATCTTGGAGTAATACCTACTGCTTTTAAAATACCTATCTCTTTTTTTCTATTAAGTACATTGATATAGATAATGATGAGAACCAGTGCTGCACCTACGATCAAACTCACAAACTTTGACATGGTATCTATAGCACCCATGCTTTGCATTGCTTGCTTTATGAGAGTTTCTGACTTATCAGCCCATGTAAAGATTTGCTCATTCACCCCGGCTTCTCTGATTTTATCCTTTACCTGATCTTCACTCCCTTGCTTGTCAACCCTTACGACTACACTGGTAGCTTTACTCTCTTCTAAACCATAAACGTCTTCGATTTCTTTGTAGTTAACTAACGCATTAAGATCAACAAGTTCAAATGAGCCTTCCATGATGCCTTTGACTTTGTAGGTCCTCTTTACACCATTGCTGTATGTTACGTCAACAAGCGATCCTGGTCTTACCTCACCCAGATTATCATATATTTCGGATCCAAAACCTGTACCTGCAATCATAGCACCGATGATAATCTCATCCCGGGAAAGCTCTCCTAAAAAATCTCCTTCACTGATAATATATGGGTATTGTGAAACGTCAGACTCTTCTGTGGGAAGCAAACCTGTAATAGTTACCCCTACCACTTTTTGCTTATGTTCAATAGATGCTCCAGCGTCCAGTCGTTTTGTTGCAGCTCTCACGCCTTCGACAGCTCTGATTTTTTGCAAGACGCTATCAGCATTGTTAATGTATGTGTTGTCACCTGACGGTTCAATGACAATATCCCCGTAAGGGTAGTCCTGCATCATTCCAGTAAATAGAACGGTCATTCCTCCAATCATTGATGGGAGGAATACCAGGTTCATAAAAATGAGTGAGAGAACAAAAACTATGAACATTAATGTTTTTTTGTTTCCTCTTTTTACACTGAAGTATGCAATGAGGGCTCCTACTCTGATATCATTGATCATGCTGGAGACCTCTCATTATTTTTTGTTGTTAGCAGAATTACCGCTGCCTTCCATCAACTGCTTAATTATCTCATCTTTTGATTTTTTTGTTCTATAATTAATGTAAATTAGTCCTCCAATAACTGCCAGGATAAGCAATACAATTGCAGCTGTTCCTACTCCACTACTACTTTCGAGGACTATAAGATTGATTTTCTTCTCAATTTGTTCTTCCCCAAAATCATCACTATACGTTATGGTTACAGGAATTTCGTATTCTCCTGCTTGATCAACTATAAAAGTAATTACTGCAGGGCCATCCTCATTTGGATCAAGAGTTCCTATAAAGGATTCTTTTAAGCCTTTGAATGGATGGTCAGCATAGACTCTTATTGAATTTATTGTTCTGTCACCGGAATTTTCGATTCTCATAGTCAATTCTACAGTATCACCCGTGTAAGGAAGAACAGGGTCAACCTTTACAGATGCAAGATTTAAACTTCCTTTTTTGTCAAGCACAGTTATTCCAATCTCATATTCATCTTGTTGCTTGCCAAAATCATCTTCATACTCTATAATGACAGGGATTTTAAACTCCCCTGAACTGTTTGCCTTAAATTTGAATAATGCAGTTTGACTTTCATTTAAGCCAAGAGTTCCAATTGTAGAAGTTTTAATTCCTTTAAAATCGTGATCCAGGCTAATTGATACGGATTTTGCTATTGCTTCACCGAAGTTTTCTATGCCTAACCTTAAGTCAACCGTATCTCCCTCATAGATATATTCAGGATTGGTTTTGACAGAAGAGATTCTTGGTTCTGCATCTTCGCCTATCACCCTTATTTCAACTTCATAATATTTTTCGGTGTCAACGGGCTTATTTGCATATGTTAATTTCATTTTAATCAGATGAGGACCAGGTTTGGCATCAGGAGTTGTTCTCATGTGATATATCAGGTACCTTTCACTTGTACTATAAGTTAATTTTGAAACTTTAGTAACTAAATTTTCTGTAACTATTATATCTGAGGGGATGCTGATTATCTCAAAAGTAATATCTTCAGGAGTTTTAGTGCCACAGCTCTCCAGATTAATTCCCAGGGTGAATTCTTCATCGATACCTATTGAACTGGGACTTATTTCCTGAACCTCTGCGTTTACGCATGCATAACTGGAAATTTCTGCTTCAGCAGTAGAAATTCCTGATAAGACAATTGAAAAAACCAAAAGAACCAAATATCTTAACTTTGTATTCTGGCTCATTTTCAGGCTCATTTTTTAATCACCTCGTTTTGAATTTTTTCCGTAAATTCAACAAGATTTTTAAAAATTAAATCCAATGCAATCATTTGCTGATAATAATCTTCGATTATTTTGAGCAGTTCTTCAGAGTCCTCTGAGTCACTATTTTTACATCTTTCGATTATTGCTGGAAGCTCTTTAATCGTAGGGCTGACCATGAGTTCATTTTTGGATTTTACTGCCTTAATGGTCATTGCCAGAATATCTCTTTGAACTGAGAAGTATAATTTTTTTGAACCGGCTTTCTTCGTTTTTTCTACAAGAGTAATTCCAGTAAGCAATTTCATTGCCGCACTAACTGCAGAAAAGCTATACCCAGAAATTGTAGAAAGCTCTTCTAAAGTTAGTGGATCTGGTTCAGAATGAAGTATTGCAAGCAATTTAGAGGAAAGTTCATCAAGTCCGTAGGATTTCATCCCTTGATACACAAGATTCTCAAATTCTTTTTTTGCAGTCTCCATTTCAACGCCTTATTTACAGAATTAATAATATTTCTAGTAATTACTGTATATTAAAGAAATAGTAAATATGTGCTTCGATTATTAAGGCTGTGACCAAAAAGTGCTTTTGACCGGAAAGTCAATATTACCTTTCCTGATATCGTTTTTCTGAAAACTCGCGCCCTAATCTGAAAATTGGATATTTTCCCAAAAATTGAGTCATTTACCCGAAAATACCTCACATACCCGACAAATAGCTGTTTTTGAGCTATTTTACAGGCAAAGCCCAAACAAACGAAAACTATAAATATAATAAGTACTAACTAGAGGGTAGTAACTGAAGGACAATAACAACCATACAGTAACCACAACATACTAACTGTAAGGTTGGACTTCAGTTGCCAGACCAACAGACCTGTGAGCAGACTGGAGGTGAACCTGTATCACCTTTAAAAACGGATTTCTCCCACCAAGAGAAAGAGATGAGAGCCTGGAACCCTCATCTATGCTGCCTGTAAGACATGGAAAGAGCAAACAAAACAAAAATCTCCACTCTCAACTTTCCACCCCTGGCAGGGTTTCCACGTCTTTCAGGCGGCCTCCTGTGGAGAACGAAAAGGAACTGTTCCACACCTCCAGAACCACTTACAGATCAGGTTGGGGATCATCAACCAACCGCAATAAAATATAAAATAAAAAATGACACAAAACCAGGAAAATTCGAAAAGAGAACAGTCAAACTGGAATTGGAAAAATCCTGGAGTCAAATAAGGAGGAATTTGCACATGAAACTGCCAATAAAGAGACCATTCCGTGACGTGTACAACTGGGACCCGTTTGATGAGATAAGAAGAATGCAGGAATATATGGAACAGATGTCAAGGGCATTTCCTGCACTGGACACCGGGTTCGAAAGCGGAACTTTATCCCCGCTGACCGATGTGGTGGAAGAAGATAACAGGGTAATTGTTACAACTGACCTACCGGGTATTGATAAAGAAAATATCGAACTGAGCCTGAGGGACAACTTCCTTGCAATCAGTGCAGCGAAAGGAAAAGAGGAGGAGACAGAAAAGGAAGGCTATCTCAGAAAAGAGAGGTCTTTCATGCGTTACTACCGTGAAATCCCTCTTCCTGAAGGCATAACAGAGGAAGGGGCAACTGCTCAGCTCAAAAACGGTGTCTTAACCGTTACCATGCCAAAAACAAAGGAATTGACCGGAAAAAAGATCCTTATCGAGTGATCGGAGATGCTACCATAGCGAGATTCATCGATAAGAGAACTGCCGCCTAAATCACCACAAAATTATGAAAACAATAAAACCAAAAAAACCGATAAAACCTACACCAGTAGAGCCTATAAAACCGCAAAAACCAGATTTGCTGACAGGACCTGCAGGTTATCAAGCCTGCAGGCAAACCTTCCTGGTCAATTCATTAAATTCAAATCAAGAATTGCATTCAAATCCAGAACTGCATTCAAATCCAGAACTGCATTCAAATCCAGAACTGCATTCAAATCCAGAACTGCATTCAAATCCAGAACTGCATTCAAATCCAGAACTGCATTCAAATCCAGAACTGCATTCAAATCCAAAACTGCATTCAAATCCATTCCACTAAACTGCGAATCATAAAATCAAGCAAGAGTAAAATCCACTGAAAACCCCCTCTGCCAGAAAAAAACCATTCGCCTATTTTACCTCCACTTTTTTTTCATTAACTTTTCTCTGGTTCTTCTACTTTTTTGATTACCACAAAGCCTGCCAGAAGCATCAGCAGAGCGCAGGCATAAAAGGGCGTTACAAAAGTAACATATCCTGCAAGGAAGCCTCCGAAGATAGGGCCAAAAGCCATTCCTGCTGCCTGTGCAGTTGTTATGATGCTAAGCCTTGAGCTTAAGGAAGAGCCCTCCGAAAGATCGGCTGCAAGTGCCATTGCAGGCGTGTCAATTGAGGCTACAAGGAGCCCCTGAAAAGCCCTGAAAAGGATGAGCTGGCTTATGCTTGTGATATAGCCCATCCCGACAACCAGCGGGACGCTAAGGAAAAGGCCGCCAACGATCAGTTTCTTCCTGCCTATCCGGTCCGAAAGGCTGCCGAGAGGAGCCTGGAAAAGAAGCCTTGCGAAAATGTAGGCTGAGACCGCAACTCCCAGGGAAAGCTCGGATGCTTCAAGCCTTATCTCGTATTCCGGGATAAGGGCAACTACCATCATTATCCCGACCATCATCATCAGCATGGCGCCTGCGAGGGAATAAACTGAAGCATGGCTTTTTTTGTCGCTTCTTTTTTCGGAAACTGGCTCATGAGAGCCCCTGGTTTCTTTTACGAAAAAGGTCACAAGCCCCATGCTTACCACTCCGAGCAAGGCGCAGAAATAAAACCCGGCATCAAAGCCCCAGTATCTGGCTATTGCTCCCCCGACAACAGGCCCGAGCCCGAAGCCGACCCCTCTAATAGTCGTATAGACCCCCACGGCTTTTCCCCTGGTCTCAGAGGTCGAGATATGCGTAACCATTGCGATGACCGCAGGTATGGTTGCCCCCACGGTAATCCCCTGCAGCAGCCTAATAAAGAGCAGTTGCTCATAGCTTGTTACCTGCGAATAAAGGAAAGAAAAGAAGGTATACCCTATCAACCCCAGGAGGATGAAAGGTCTCCTGCAGTTAAGCCTGTCCGAAAGCCTGCCCATAAGAGGCTGCGTAAGGGCACTGAAAAGCCCGAAAACCGTCATTACAAGCCCTGCTCTGGCAACAAGGGGAAGCCCGGAAAAAAAGGATGCCCCAAGATCAGAGATATATAAAGGAATCAGGGCAACCAGCATCCCCGAACCCAGATCTTCACAGAACCTGGACAGAGAGAGAACATAGAGCTCAGGATTAATATTGCCGGTAAATCCCGGAAAAGAATTTTTCTGCAGGTTACAGGTATTCATAAATCCTCAGCAGGAAACCCCTGAGTCTTTAGCGCAGGGGTAATTGACGTTTCTTCGCTCAACTCAACTCAACTCAACTTAAAAGTGAGTGTTATCCAAAAAAGAACAAATATCTTACACTATAAAACAATGTTGAAATCATTCTGCTCTAACATTAAAAAGAAAATATGAAAATGAACAATTAATAAAGGTGAACGTTTTATGGGGCTCAAAAAGAAGCTAAAAAATATGGTCAAAAATAATGAGACGTTCAGACGCCTCAAAACTTCTCCTCTATGACTTCGCCTCCAGGCTCCTTTTCCTTGAAGATCTGCCCCTCAAAACGATAGATTTCTGCTCCATTAACCCAGGCATCCGGAGGAAGACCGGCTTTCATGCAGGTATGGTTCAGGAAGTCAATAGCATCCATATTGTTCTCAGGAGCGACCTGAGGAAGCAGCAGCCCCTGGTAGTAGCCCTGTTTCACGATGAGCCCGTGCTTTCCGATGATCACCTTATCCGGAAGGTCCTTTGGAGGTGCATTGATCTTTTCAGGTTGAGTCAGTATCGTAACCTCAACGACTATACTGTCGAGTTCTTTTTCTTCGACCTGGGGAAAGCGCGGGTCCCGAGTTGCCGCAGAGACTGCGGAGTCCAGAATTGCCTCCTTGAGGGTTGAATCAGGATAAGGATGGCCTATGCAGCCCCTTAAAAGCCCATTTTCCGTCAGTGTGACAAAAACGCCCCTATTCTCCCCAAAGACCGGAGAAAGATCAATGCCTAACTCCTGAGGCTCTGGAAGCCTTCCCTCCGATAAAAACATTTCAATGGTTTTTCTTGCAAGCTTGACTGCAGCTCTGCCTTCTGTTTCTGTAAGCATGCTTGAACCAACACCTGTAAACTGCATTTACCCGTTAATCATGAGTTTAAGCTCTAAATACCAGCCAGTATTGTCAGCCACCGGTTAGCATGAAGGTATGTCTGTGAGCTGGTATAACAGTATGTTTATTGGAGCTACAGTATGTTTATTGGAGGTGGTTAAAGTAAGTTTCTGGAATTGCTTGAAGTCCTGAAAAAGGAAAGAGAATAAAAAAAGGATTGAAAAAAAATTGAAAAAAGAATGAAAAATAATTAATGAAAAGCAAAATCAGAAAATTCTGGCAGAAAATTCCGGCAGAAAATTCCGGCAGAAAATTCCGGCAGAAAATTCCGGCAGAAAATTCCGGCAGAAAATGCCAGACCGAAATCCATTCTTACCGCCGGAACTCGCAGGAAACAAAACCTTAAAGCTTTTTAGCTTCCTGATATTTTTTGCAGGCTGCCTTCAGAGACTCAACTCCGGGCAGCTTTTCTCCTGCAAGGTAATCAATACAGGCTCCTCCACCCGTGCTGATATGCGAGAAGCGGTGTTCAAGGCCGAGATGTGCAACCTCAACTGAGATATGCCCACCGCCAATGATTGAGAAATCGGATTTAATGGCAGCTTTTATAATTTCATGAGTCCCAAGGGCGAAATCGTCAATCTCGGAAACTCCCGCAGGGCCGTTTAAAACAACTGTTTTGGAGTTTTGGATTTCATTTGTATAGTCCACAATAGTTTCGAGTCCGATGTCGTTAATGGGCAGAGAATCGGAGTTAAGCTCGGAGATATGGACCTCAACACGTCCCTTGTTGTCGTTTAAGGCTACGTCTTTCGGAAGGCCGATTTTGTCTTTGAACTTCGCAAGCAAGTCTCTTGCCTTTTCAATCTGGTTTTCGTAACCCTGAGATTTGATGAAATCCATATTGGCTTTTCCGATGTTTACTCCCGAAGCCGCAAGAGCAACATTTGCAACCACTCCGGTAAGAAGCACCCTGTCAGCCCCTCCATTTATGAGAACATTTTCAGTCACTCTAAGGGAGTCGTCCACCTTTGCCCCACCTAACACGAAAATGCTTGGCCTTTCTCCTCCTTTTACCCCTCTGTCCAGAGAGATAAGTTCTTTTTCCATTACTCTTCCAGCTCCCGATGGGAGGATTTCGGTAAATCCGACAACCGAAAGATGAGACCTGTGGGATACCGCAAATGCATCGTTCAGGAAAATATCGATAAAAGGTGACAGTTTTTTAACCATATAGGTATTTGCCTGTTCTGTTGACGTTCTTTCAAGGCTTTCTTCCGAATAAAACCGGACATTTTCGAGCATGATAACATCCCCATCTTCCATAGAGGCAATCTGGGTTTTTGCAAATGTCCCGAAAATATCATCCACATAAGTAACTTGCCTGCCCAGATATTTGGACAGCAGGTGAGCGTGAGGTTTCATTGTAGTGAAATCTTTTTTCCCGGGCCTGCTCTGGTGAGCAAGCAGGACGACTTTTGCGCCCTCCAGGTCCTTCAAGGTCGCAATATGGCTTCTGATCCTCATATCATCCAGAATGTGGCCCTGGGTGTCCATGGGAGAGTTCATATCGACCCTTAAAAGAATCGTCTTTCCGCGTATGTCAAAATCATCGATCGTAAGAAAGTTTCTGGAAGTCATTACCCTCAGCACACCTTTGTAAATACAATTTTATATAGATCAGAGAATAAAACATGAAATATAGAACTATAGAGAATTTTATTCATTCAGTATTGGTTATCTTTGTCATGGAATTTTTTCCATAAATAAGTTTGTTCCCTTTCACGCCTTAAAAGATGGGGCTCAAAAAATATGTATAAAAAGATGGATCATTATTTTTATATGGAAAACAAGAAAAAAAGACAGTTAATGCAAGAGAAGAAAATAATTAATACCAGAGGAAAAGCCAGCTAACGCTGGAAGAAAAAAGATATTTATTAAGTACCGGTTTTAGGAAAAAGCTGTACTCTCAGGAGAACAGGGAAAAATAAAGGAGATAAAAGCTATGGCAGCAGAGGAAGAAGACTGTGGAAATTTAGAAGAGAGGATTCTAAAACTGGTGGAAGCCGGGTATGAGACTGTCGCAAGGGAGACAATAGCCTGTACAAGGTGCTCTCTTCATAAAAGTGCAATCCGAAGAGTAATAGGAAAAGGTTCCTGCAACCCAAAGGTATTCTTCATAGGAGAAGCTCCGGGAAAGACTGAAAACGAAACAGGGATTCCCTTCTACGGAAGGGCAGGAAAACAGCTGGACAAAATGGTTGAGTATATGGGGCTCTCAGATGAGGATTGGTTCGTAACAAACACCGTCAAATGCCGCCCTCCGGAAAACAGAAGACCAAAGGCAAGTGAAATAGAATGCTGCAAACCTTTCCTTGTTGCCCAGATCACCCTGCTTGCCCCTAAAATCATAATTCTCCTCGGCAACACAGCCGAAAAGTCCTACTGCCCCGAAAGAAAACTGGAATGGGGAGTCCCAGTAGAACACAAGGGAAAAACGGTCCTGAAACTCTACCACCCCGCAGCGCTGATTTACACGGCTTCGAAAATAGAAGTCCAGCGGGCTTTTATAGATAAAAACAGGGAACTGTGGCAGTAAAAAATGAAAAATCCTATAAAATAAAAAGCAATAAAACCGGGCAGAAGAGAGATTTGGAAGGAGAAAGCAGCAGGAAGCTGTAAAAGGCAGCTAGTATTCATAAAATATAAATAAAGCGATCCAGATATTATGATTTGGATTTGTTTTATATCAGTTTGGGGGTATGAATATATCAATGGTGAAAATGTCACCTGATGTATTTTCATGTTCAGACGAGAAGGGAAATCTGGACATTGAAATCGAAATGTTTGGGGTAAAGAAAGAGAATATCGAATTAAAAATGGTCGAGAACGGCTTTTTTGTAAGAGCGAAAAGGGAAGAAACCGGGGTTGAGTATGTTGGGACTTATACGTTCTGCTGCGGGGTTGTCCCTGAGAAAGCTGTCGCAAGATACGTTGATGGAAAACTCTATGTGAAAGTGCCTTACAGGGAAAGTACAGAGACCGTAAATGTTGAAATCCAGTGAAAACCCTGTAGTCAACTACCCGCTGAATCTGAAGATTTAACGGATTTCCTGCTGAGGATTTATGAAAACTTGATAAATGGAGGAAATATGCATCCTGTAATCGATTATCACAAGTGTACCGGGGCTCTCGCCTGCTATGAGGTTTGCCCAGGGGATGTTTTTGATGTAAAAGAGATGGAGGCGGGAAAAAAGGCAGTAGTAGCCCGCCCGGATGACTGCATCGAATGTGATCAGTGCGTAGACGCCTGTCCTGAAGACGCAATAGAACTTGTAGACTGAATCAGGAAGATTTCAGACAGAAGGTTCCGGATAGAAAGTATGATTCGGAAGGTTCCGGAAGAAATATTATAAAAAGAGGTGAAAGAATGCATCCCAAAATAGATTACGACAAATGCGTGGGTTCGCTTGAATGCTACGATGTCTGCCCCGCAGACGTGTACGACAAAGAAGAAACCAAAGATGGAAAAAGGGCAATTGTAGCCCGCCCGGACGAATGCACCGAATGTGAGCAATGCATCGATGCCTGCCCGACGGACGCCATAGAAATGGTAGATTAAACTGGTAGATTAAACTGGTAGATTAAACTGGTAGATTAAACTGGTAGATTGAAAATAAAAACAGAGCTTGGAGACAGTCAACTACCCCACACTAAAGCAGTGAGGCTTGCAAAAGCCCTGGTTGACCAGCCTAAGTCTTAATTGACTACGTTGGAAATGTTATGATACCCACGAATGCTTCTTCAATTTGTAGCTCTATGGTGTAGCATTAAAAGTCCTGAGAGGTAGGGCGGTGTGCTACACCTGACAAGCATATCCAACATTAACAAGGGGCGACGGTTTTTCAAAACCGTGTTACTTGCTACGGAAATTCATTTCCAAAGCAGAGTGGAGAAATCCAAACGTGGAACAGAATGCCGGGAAGTTGACGGCATTCCTCCCCGTGCTAAAGCAATAGGGCTTTCTGCCTGTCACATGTGAATATAAAAAAGGGATCTTTTATGTGAATATAAAAAAAGGATCTTTTACCGTAGTTTCAGCTTATTTTCAGGATACCGAATATTCCTTTATTTTACCGGAGTTATTTTTTCCAGGATAGTTTCAATTCTGGTCATGGGTCTCCTTAACAGGAAAAAGTACAGCATAGCGGGTATGGGCCGGGAGAGCTCCCGAATCATTATGCTTTTTGTCGGAGGATACGCGCTCATCATTTTTTTCTGAGCCGTTCGATTGATTCTGCTCAGGAAGGTTAAGTGCCTGCCCGAAAAGATTTGCCCGGCAGTTTTCCAGAGTTTTTTCCAGACTATCCAGGACAAAAGGGTCGCTATCTCTGTTTGCCCGGGGAACCAGCAAAATCGGCTGTTCCTCAGGGGCATAGATTTTAACTTCGCGGCCTTTACAGCTCCATTTCACCTGCCTGACCTTTATCAGGCCAACCTTTTCCAGCACTTCAAGATTGTATGTCAGTGTATTCAGGCGGATCCCAAGCTCTGATGCAAGTTCGCTTGCAGACATCTGTTTTTTCTGAAGCTGTTTAAGGATTTGCATAGGAAGGGTTCTTGAAAGAGTCCTTGCAAGCAGAGACACCTCATCCGGCAGCGACAGGACAGGCACTGGGACTAAATCTTCAATTCTCTCCAAACCTCTCAACCTCTTTTTCAGTTCCTGAAAATAAATAACTCAAAAACCAAAGAACTCAAAAACATTACAATCTCCTTATTCTTATTCATTCTCTTATTTTCCTTCTTATTCTGGAGCTTCAAGCCCTCACAGATCTCCCAAAGCCCGAACATCTGCAACCCTTACAATTAAAATGTTCATTTGTTTTTCATAGTGATGGATCTCCAAAAGTTCCAGTACCATGAAGCGGGCGATACTGTACTTTTGTCAGTGAACTTAACCAGTCCCTTTTCCGGGTAGGGAGATGCAGAGAAATCAGCAACTGAAACATCATCAGCAACGGAAACATTCTTGAAAACAAGACCTCTGAGGTTAGATTCGTCTACTCCGCTGAGGGTTTGTTCAAGTGTAAACTCTCCGAATTTATCTCCGATATTGAGGGTTCTGGAATTTGCATAGTCAATAAGCCAGATCCCGTCAATCTGGACGATGCTGATTTCTGTACCCACGAATAACTGTTTGACATGGACTTTCATGACAACAACATTGTTTTCACCCCGAACATTGTCAAGGGCAACAGTCCATGTCTGGTTTTCATCAGTATCGATTGAGACCGTTTTATTTGCAACATGTTGTCCGCCCCTGGTGAGTTCAAGCCAGACATTTTCACCATCAATATCGATCTCCCTGACCTCGAGAGCGTAACCATTGCCAAGGTCGACACTTTCACCGGGTTTGAGAGCATTCGTTTCATTGCTGTTAATAACCAAACTAGCAAGCTTATTCACGTGAGGGTCCCGGATATCATCATCTTCGGAGAACAGCGGGACACGTTCTTCTCCAAATAAATCGATTACTGGATACTGTTCATTGGACCAGCTATTGCATTTATAATTGGTTCCGACAACATTACAAGTAGTGGTTCCATTGCTAGCATTATATGCTGCACCTGCAGTTCCTGCTGCACCTGCAATCAAGACAACAAGAGCAACCAGTGAAACTGCTGCATATTTATTCATATTGTTCATTCCTCCGTATTATTTACGAAACATTTCAGATTTTTTTAGGATTTACAAAAATCTAGCATAGACTACGCTAACAGTTGACTGTTGTCAATCAAAAACCTGGAAAATTTTAAGTTATCTCTCCAGGACCCCAAACTTTTGGAATTATTGCTAGACTAATAAAAACATAAAGGAAGGAAATTGTTTGCCTGTTTCTTTATACTCAGTGGCATATGTTGTGCATTTTAGGTCTTTATGTGATTGATCTTATCCTGAAACGGTTTTGCTTCGAACTTAGTTTCGTGTTATTCAGATTTTCACAAGCCAAAAAACGGATCAGGAAGTTGAGGAGGAATTCTCCTCCCCTCCTCCATCAATTTTTGCGAGTGCTTCCTCCGCAGCAGTCCTGACATTCCGATATTCTTCCATATCCACGCTGATTAGGCGCAAACCTTCGATAGCTTCGGGACCACCAAGCTCTCCGAGAGCCCGGACTTCCGCATTCCGGACATCACTTTCCCTTTCGGTTTCCAGAGCTTTGAGGAGAGGTCCAACGGCTCTCCGATCTCCAAGTCCTCCAAGCCCCCATGCCGCACTTTGCCTTATTTCATGACGTTCATCTCCAAGTAAAGAAATAAAAGGATCAACTGCTTGAGGATCTCCAGTCTCGGAAAGAAAATGAACAATTACCAATCTTATATGCCGGCTCTCATCATCAAGGGCATCGATCAGGGCGGCTGTGGCATCAGAATCATTATATCTCCCCAGGGCATGGACAGCAACACTGTGGAGAGCCGGATCTTCAGTCTGAAGGAATGCCTCAATAAAGGGTATGGCTTCTTTACTTCCAATATCTCCAAGGGAGTAGGCAGCGGCTTTCTGCACCTCGAACTCGTCATCTCCAAGCGAATCGATAAGAGGCTGTTCTGTCCAGGTAATTTCTTCAGGTTCTTTAAAGTAACCCAGAGCACTGGCAGCTTCCTCTCGAACCTCCGGGACTTTATCGTCCAGCATTTCAACCAGGTAGGGAACAGCAGCAGGGTTCTGGATCTGCCCAAGGGCACGAATACTGTTAATACGGATATCCGGGTTCCGGCTGTCAAGTAACTCGATAAGTTTTTCAACTGCCTCTTCGTCCCCCAGGTTTCCCACAGCAACAGCTACAGACCTCCCGAGTTCCCTATCATCAAACAGCCCTATGAGAGGAAGAGCAGCTTTCGGGTCCCCTATGGCTCCCAGAGCAAATACGGCTTTGCTGCGCACCTCATCATTATCATCATCAAGGAGCTCAATAAGCGGGTCTGCAGCTTCCGAAGCTTTCAGCTCTCCAAGAGCCTCAGCCGAATTCATACGGACTTCCGGTTCAGGGTCTTCAAGAGCCTCGATAAGAGGTTTTGATGCTCTCGGTTCTCCAATTCTTCCAAGGGAATAGGCGGCAAGGCTGCGTACCTGCGGGTTATCGTCTTCTAAAGCTTTTATAAGAGAATTGACAGAAGGTTCCCCTATATCGATAAGTGCATAAGCTGAAGCATAACTTACATTCCGGTCTTCATTCCCGAGGCTCCGGACCAGTTTATCCATCCTGGTCTCTAGAGGGTCCTGGCTAAGACAGCCCGCACAGACTCCAGAGAACAAAAGCAAAAGAAGAAAAATTTTTGCATGCTTGCAGCCAAAAAGGTCGCATTGCTTAATCATGCTCATCGCCTGCCCCCCTCTCCCGGAGGAAGCAACAGCTCAGCAGAAACCGACCGATTTTGCCATGTAGAAGCTACATTAATCCGGAAACGGTCCTCACTCTCTCCAACCACCACATTCTGAACAGGCATATAGGACTCCCCTGAAGGGACCCCATGTGCGATTTCCACAACCGCATAGGGATAATCCGGCCAGATCCAGAGGGGAGTCTTATCATACTCACCCACACCATAAATAGCGGAAGATGTAAACACCAGCTCCCCAGTCCTCTCGTTTATCACTGTAAAGTTTGTGGATACATTCTTTTCGGAGCCTGGTCCTTTGTTGATAAGGTAGCCGTAGATCCTGTAAATATCAGAAGTATTCCTGCTCTCCATTTCATATTCCAGCTTAAGAGAGAGATTTTCGGGAATTTCAGGAAGAGGAACCTCTACCAGATAGGTGCCTTCATCAAGAGTCCTGCTATTCTCAACAACCTTCACTTTTACCGGATATTCTCCGGGAAGATAATACCCTATCCATACGCTAACTGAATTATTTCCAGGAAGAAGATGAATCGGCTTCTCATGCGAAACAAACTTGGTATCCCAGGGGTCTCCGGAATCGGAGGGGATTAGCAATCCGGAATTGTGGTGAGCCACTCCGTCGCTATACACAAAAGTATTCTCAGCCTCAAGCCACACATCTACAGATCTTAGACCATTGTTCCGGAGCACTATGTCCAGCTGTCCTGACTCCTGAACCCCAATAGGAGCAGCGCTCATATCTGCGATATGTACATCAGGCCCTGTTCCGTAATACCAGTAAATTCCCAATAATAGTACAAGGAAAGTAACTGAAGCATAAATCAAAGTGCTTTTCCTCACTTTACTCCCCCTCCATCCCTTTATCCTTCATTCCGGTATTATCCTTAAGGTCATCAGCTATCGAAATACAGTTGGTAAGCCCGTACTTTTTCTTTGTTATTATGCCCCTCTTTTCCAGATTCATAAGAACCCTGGAGACCTTGGCTTTTGAAAAATCAAGGGAATTCACGAGTTCATTCTGGAGAATTTTCCCATCTTTTGCTGCAATCAATTCAACAGCCTTTCTTTCATCCCCTTCAAGAACCCGCAAAAGAACAGCCGTAGGGTCAATAGTGGCCCCATTAAGCTGGAACCCTTCACCCCGAAAATTCCCAACAGAATCAGATGAGACTTCAAATTTCCTCTCCTGATTCCTCTCCTGGGGGTTTTCGGCTGTAAAATTGAGAAATTTTGCCTGGGCTGAAGGACTAGAAATGGAAAAAACAGGTTCTTGAAACCCTGAAGACCGCAAAACCTGAGCCAGAGCCAGCCCACCCATAAACCCGGAGAAAAGAAGGATATACGCTTCTTTTACTGTATACACATACGGAATATCCACAACCTTGAAAGTGTCTCCCTCAAGCTGGATCACCACAGGTGTGTCTTCAAGCAGAAGATCAATGGCGACAATGCTTGACAGGAGCAGGACACCCACAGCCAGCACGAATCTTTTTCGTTCCTGGATCATACTACCACCTCATTAACTACCCCCAGTATGTACGAAACAAATGTTATAATTTTAGTTTTACCTGAACCCAAGACGTCTCAGAATTCTGAAACCACCCGTAACCGATAGTGAAATATTATCTGGGGCTGATATATCCTGACTTTGACAGTTAGATAAAAATAAGCCAAGACAATGAATAAATCGAGCATATAAACAGGCAGACAAATGGATCTAGCAAGTGAACTACCACTCAGCTAAAGACTGAGTGGTTTCTTGGTTCATTCCTCCCTCTATTGAGGGCAAGTCCCCAAGCTCATCCCCGTAGTCCCTACGGTGTCATAATCCAATTAGATTCTGATCTATGAGAGCGAATTTTTTGATATTGATAGCGGCATTAATGTCTCTATCGTGTTTGGTTTTACAGTTTGGACAAATCCATTCTCTGTCTTTTAGCTGAAGCTCTTTATTGTGGTATCCACACACACTACATAGCTTAGAAGAGGGTTCAAATTGTCCTATTCTCAGGACGGTTTTTCCAAACCATTGAGCCTTATATTCCAACTTTATTACAAAACTACTCCACGCAGAATCACTTATAGCCTGTGCTAAGTGATGATTCTTAACCATGCCTTTAACATTTAGAGTTTCCAGAGCTACAGCTTGGTTTTCGCTAACAAGTCTAAAAGAGAGTTTGTTCTGGAAGTCATTTCTCTGATTTGTTATTTTGTCATGGAGTACAGCAAGTCTTCGTTTAGCTTTTGCCCTGTTCTTAGAGCCTTTCTGTTTCCTTGAGACTCTTTTCTGTAATACTTTGAGCCTTTTAAGAGAGTTTTTCAAGTACTTTGGATTCTCAACCTTTTCTCCTGTTGAAAGGACAGCAAAGTCTTTGATACCTACATCAATTCCTACTGTTGTTGATTCTGTGAAAGCTTCCTTTACTGGAAGTTCTTTTCCATCTTCAACAAGGATACTGATGTAGTAATGTCCTTTACATGTCCTTGATACCGTAGCCGTTTTAGGCTCTCCTTCAAACTTCCTGTGAAGAACTGCTTTAATTGGTTCTATTTTAGGAAGCTTGATAGTATTATTTTCAAAGTTTACAGTGTAGTGTTGAGGTACAGGGAAAGACTGTATCGGATTCTTTTTTGATTTGAACTTTGGAAACCCTGTTTTCTCTCTAAAGAATCTAGTGAAAGCGGATTCAACCTGCTTAGTCATCCCCTGTAATGATTGAGAGTTAACTTCTCCTAACCACTCATTAGAAGCCTTTAGAGTAGGAATTAATTTGTTTAAGTCAAATCTGGAAATTGATTCCCCTGTCTGCTCATAAGTTTTAATTTTCTGGTCAAGTGCCCAATTATAGACAAATCTACAGCTACCTATATGCTGATTCAATTGAATAGCTTGTGTAGTTGTAGGATAGAGTCTAAATTTGAACGTTTGCATCATACAAAGGTATTATATGCTTTAACAACACATGTACTTTTTGGTAAATACGAAGTATGAAACACGGAATCATAGCAAATTTTTGTTAATGTATCATGTTATTTTTGTTTGCAAATACCGAAAAGTCATACTTGAACCAATTAGCGAAGAACTCAAACAGATTATGATTGACATTTCAAAAGAGTCTAACTTTGAAATCCTTGAAATGGAAACTGACAAAGACCATATTCATTTCTTGATCAAGAGTGAGCCGAAAGTTAGCGTTTTGTCAATTGTCAGAAAATTGAAACAAGAATATACTAACAGGTTATGGAAAACTCAAAAAGAATATATGAAAAAGTATTATTGGGGTGAGAATACGTTATGGAGTGATGGTTATTTTGCGTCTACTATCGGAAATGTGAGTAAAGAGGCGGCAGAATATTACATACGGAATCAGGGTTGAAGTTGACGCTTATATCCCCTGAGCTAAAGACTCAGGGGTTTTACGCTTCTTCATATAAAATCAATTTTTCTTCAATGTTAGCCTCATGTCCACTGCAAAAGCTCCCTTTTCCTCTTCCAGAACCATCATGGGATTAATTTCAAATTCCTCAATCTCCGGAAAATCACAGACAAGCCTTGAAACTTTCAATATGGCATCCACAAGTGCATCAATATCAGAAGGTTTTGCACCCCTAAATCCGGCAAGGGCCGGGTAGGTTTTGATCCCTGTGACCATACCCCTTGCTTCTTCTTCGTCCACAGGGGCAATGACAAACCGTACGTCCTTGAGGATCTCTACATAAACTCCCCCAAGCCCGAACATCAACATGGGCCCAAAGGTCGGATCGCGGATCATCCCGATAATTACTTCTATTCCCCCTGAGAGCATTTGCTGCAGCTGGACACCTTCAAGGGACGCATCCGGCCTTTTCTTCGGGATCTTTTCCATCATTTCCCGGTAGGCAGCTCTCACTTCATCCCCGTTTTGCAGGGAGAGCCTTATCCCTCCAACATCCGATTTGTGGGAAATCTGCGGAGAGGCGACCTTCATCACAAGGGGATAACCTATATTTTCTGCTGCATTTATGGCTTCCTCTTCAGTCTTTGCAAAGACAGTTTTCACTGCAGGAATGCCATAAGCCTTCAGAATGCCGAAGGATTCAAGACCCAGTGTGCGCCGCTCAGCGACTCGTGCAGCTTCGAGAATTTCAGCTGCTAAAACTTTGCCTGAACCGGATTCAGGACGGGAGAGGTCTACCTGCTTCATAAATATATGATACCCTCAAAACAGTTATTCTTTAAGAGTAGTAATTTTATAAGTATGTCCTAAAATTACGGATCTCTATTTTAAAACTAAACCGATTTTTTTCTACCTGTATAGTGTCAATCTGTGTAATAAGTAAGGGTAATTCCTGAGAAATCGATAGAATTATTCCAAATATGCGAAAACAATATCTTCTGGAATTCTACAATGAGCCTCATAGGGTCGCAAAAGGTTTGCCAACTATATAAAAAAATAAAAAACTGAATGAGGAATGATTCTAATATAATATCAAAAATCTTTGCTGCTAAGAATGATTAGTTGGAAAAATGGAACTATAGAGCAATTTTCGGACTGAAAATTGGAGTTATATTTTACTCATTCCTAAGGTAAAGAATGAGATAGGTTAAAGAATAGGATCAGTTAAAAAATAGGATCAGTTAAAAAATAGGATCAGTTAAAAAATAGGATCAGTTAAAGAATAGAATAAGGTAAAGGAAAAATTTCCTTTATCTTATACAGGTATAGAACTGCGTAACTTCACTTCGGTCTCAACAATTTCCTTTGTTTCCCTTGCAATGGCAAGTTCCTCATTGGTTGGGATGACAAAAACTCTTACTTTTGCATCCGGTGTGCTGATATCGATTTCCTGACCTCTGATCTTGTTCTTTTCGTCATCGATTTTTATGCCGATGCCATCAAGACCGGTGAGGATTCTCTTCCTGATGCTTGCGCTGTTTTCTCCAATGCCTGCAGTAAAGACCACTGCATCTGCACCATTGAGGACAGCTGAATATTCACCTATGAACTTCTTGACCTTGTATGCGAAAATTTCAAGAGCAAGTTCGGCTTTCCTGTTGCCCTTGGAAGCTGCTTCATCGAGGTCTCTGAAGTCATTGCTGAGCCCGGAAACACCAAGCACACCTGACTTCTTGTTCATAAGGGTGTCAATTTCTCTTGTTGTCAAGCCTTCTTTTTCCATAAGGAAGGGGACTATTGCAGGGTCAATCGAACCGCATCTTGTGCCCATTGCAAGCCCTTCAAGAGGTGTGAAGCCCATGCTGGTTTCAACGGATTTTCCGCCTTCTACAGCTGTAATGCTTGAACCATTTCCAAGGTGACAGGTGATAATTTTGGTTTCTTCTGCGGGCTTTCCGAGCATAAGAGCAGCCCTTTCGGCAACGTACTTGTGGGATGTGCCGTGGAAACCGTATTTCCTGACCCCATGCTTCTCGTACAGGTCGTACGGGAGAGCATACATGTAGGCATATGGCGGCATTGTCTGGTGGAATGCAGTATCAAAAACAATAACCATTGGCGTCCCAGGCATGATCTCTGCACAAGCTGAAATTCCCATCATGTTTGGAGGGTTGTGAAGGGGTGCCAGTTCAAAGCAGTCCTTGATAGCCTTTTCTACGCCCTCATCATATAAAGCAGACGTCGTGAATTTCTCTCCACCATGCACAACTCTGTGTCCGACTGCATTGATCTCACCCATGTCTTTGATGACACCGAATTCATCATCGGTAAGAGCTTTTACGACTTCCTCAAGTGCGTCCTTGTGAGTGGGGAGGTCAGTCAGCTTTTCCAGCTTCTTGCCGTCAAACTTCTTCTGAGTGATGATCGAGTTGTCAATACCTATCCTCTCGCAAAGACCTACTGCAAGAGCTGACTCATTTGTCATATCAATTAATTGATATTTGAGAGATGAACTCCCTGCGTTTATAACCAGTACTTTCATGTGTAAACCCCAGTTCAATCCATTGATTTCCAGTCACATTTAGAATTTCCGGATATAACTATATTATATATGAAAGTTAATAAAACGCTTCCGAAACATTTCCGATTATTTGTCCTGTGCTGCGGCCTGTACACAGGTAATGGCAACGGCACCGACAATATCTTCGTCGCTGCAGCCTCTGGACAGGTCGTTAATTGGCTTTGCCAGTCCCTGGGTGATAGGACCATAAGCTTCAGCTTTAGCAAGCCTCTGGGCGATCTTGTATGCGATGTTTCCACAGTTCAGGTCAGGGAAAATGAAGACATTGGCTTTGCCTGCAACAGGGCTTCCGGGGGCTTTTGAAGCTGCAACTTTGGGGACAATCGCGGCGTCAACCTGGAGTTCACCGTCAATTGCGATATCAGGAGCAAGTTCCTGTGCAAGTTTTGTAGAAGCAATTGTTGCTTCGGTCAGTTTGCTCTTGGCGCTTCCCTTGGTGGAGTAGGAGAGCATTGCAACCTTTGGCACGTCCTGGACCAGCAATTCGAAGGTCTTTGCGGAAATAACTGCAATGTTTGCAACGTCTTCTACGCTCGGCATTTCAACCATGCCAGAGTCAGCGAAAAGGAATGTGCCATCTGACCCATATTCACAGTCAGGCACAGAGATTATGAAGAAAGCGGATGCAAGAGCTGCGCCCTTGGCTGTTTTCACGATCTGGACAGCAGGCCTCAGGGTGTCTGAAGAAGAGTGGGCAGCGCCTGATACTACACCGTCTACTTCCCCGAGTTTGGCCATCATAACAGCGAAGTAAACGTAATCGCTCATGATTTCAGCTGCATTTTCGAGTGTGATGCCTTTGTGCTTTCTCAACTCGTAGAAAGCGTTAATGTATTCATCTTTTTTCTCATAGGTTTTAGGATCTACAATTTTTGCTTTTGAGAGATCCAGATCTCCTGCGAGCGCCTTAATATCTGCCTCATTACCGACAAGGACAATGTCTGCAATACCTCTTTCAAGGATCTTGGCAGCTGCCTGGAGGGTTCTTATATCTTCAGTTTCGGGTAAAGCGATTGTTTTGTTAAGTTTCTTTGCTCTTTCACTGATCTTCTCTAAAAATGTTACCAATAGACCAACCTCCTATATAATTAGAGTAATTTAGTTTAGCTGGGTCTTGATATATAAATTTACGTAAAATGCATAGAAAGATATATAAAAATCAAATATATATATTTCAGGTTGCAGATACATATAATCCTGCAAATAAATCCTGTAATATCCCGTAAATATATGAAGTTATAATATGATTTTTACGGCCAAGGTACGATAACTTAAAACAATTAGTACTGAATATAAATGACAGATTAATATAAAACAATTCCGGAATGATACGAATGAAAATAACAGGAATTTCAGGCAGTCCACGAAAGGGCCAGAACTGTGAGAAAATAATTGGAGCTGCTCTTGAGGTTGCAAAAGAAAGAGGGTTTGAAACTGATACCGTTTTTATCTCAAACGAGGAGGTTGCCCCCTGCAAAGCGTGCGGGGCTTGCAGAGATCAAGATTTCTGTGTGATTGATGATGATATGGACGAGATATATGAAAAAATGAGGGCTGCAGACGGTATAATTGTTGCAGCTCCCGTATATATGGGGAATTATCCTGCCCAGCTTAAAGCCCTTTTTGACAGGAGTGTCCTGCTTCGCCGTAAAAACTTTGCACTAAAAAATAAAGTTGGGGCAGCTCTTTCAGTTGGGGGCTCAAGAAACGGAGGACAGGAAAAAACAATTCAGTCCATACATGACTGGATGCACATTCACGGAATGATTGTAGTCGGCGATAATTCCCACTTCGGTGGAATTACGTGGAACCCGGCAGAAGAGGACACTGTTGGAATGCAGACAGTTTCCGAAACTGCAAAAAAACTCTGTGATGTCCTGGAACTTATTCAGAAAAATAGAGATAAATAACAAAATTCATAAATTATATAAGTCAGGGTAGAATAAAACAAAAAATATGAATTTCCGAGAAGTAAATTAGTTATATTAATCTTATTATATTGCACATTTCAAACCCTGGCAATCCTGTGCCACTATGCTATACCAAAAAGTCATTTTGTTGATATAAAATCAATAAAATGTCCAATAATCAAATATTATTGTCCTATATTGGTAGGAGTTCAAAATATGCATTATATATTTTAAAGAGATACATTTAAATAAATGCTCGAAATCTTCTGGACTGAAAAGATATTCAGGTAGAATAAAATCCAAAATTCTGAAAATATATCTCTTGTCACAGGAGTTTGAGGCACAAATAAGTTCCCGAGAGGCACGAGCATTTGGAAGTTGATCCAGAATCCAGATTTAGATTTCATAACATAAAAGAATACCCCAGGATAATGGAGTACATCTCCCGGTTTGATACCGAGGCTACCAGGGTCAACTCAATTGCTATTATAATCGGGCTTCTGACAGGGCTCGTAATAGGGGTTTATGATCGCATCCTCCAATACAGCAATGTTTTTTTTGGAATGCAACAGGGGTACTCATTACATGAATTCCCGTTCTATTATGTAATACTAACACCTGCCCTTGGAGGGCTATTGGTAGGGTTAATCTCCCACTACCTGATAAAAACGAAGTACGGTGTTGAAGGACTTATAGAAACCGTGACCCTCCGCGGAGCAAAGATTAAACTCCGGGATGCTTTTCTGGAAGTATTTACCTCGATAATCACTATCAGTTCGGGAGGTGCCCTGGGAAAGGAAGCCCCAGGAATCCTTGCCGGAGCCGGGACAGGTGCTCTTGTAGGGAGAATCCTGAAGAGCCCGGAAAGGCAGCTCCAGATCCTTCTCGGCTGCGGGGCTGCCGGTGGGATTGCAGCGGCATTCAACGCCCCGCTTGCAGGTGTGGTCTTTGTAGTAGAAGTAATTTACGGGGAACTTGAAACCAAGACCTTTATTCCAATAGTTATCTCCTCAGTCTTTGCAACCCTTGTTTCGAGCACGGTTTTCGGGATAAAACCCATCCAGATATCTTCCTATCAGCTGGTTAGCCCCTACAAAGAACTCGGGCTCTACCTTGTCCTCGGACTCCTTGCAGGGCTCGTCTCTACAATCCTGATCCGGACGCTTTACTACACAAAAGACCTTTTTTCGAGAATCCCTATCCACTCCATCTTCAAGCCTGCCCTGGGAGGGCTTGCAGTAGGTGTAATCGGCCTTTTTTACCCCCGCGTCCTGGGGATGGGCTATGATGTGATTATGGACGCCCTGAACAACCAGTTTACTTTCAAGATCCTGCTGATCCTGCTATTTCTGAAGATCCTCGCCTTTTCCCTGAGCCTGGGTTCCGGAGGATCGGGAGGGACAATTGTCCCCTCTCTTTTTACAGGCGCGATGTTAGGGGGAGCCTTCGGAACGGCCGCAAATATGTTTTTCCCGGGAATGACGGCAGAGCCAGGAGCCTATGTTATGGTTGGGATGGGGGCAGTCTTTGCCGGGACTGCCAGGGCTCCCCTTACTGCCATCCTGATCCTTTTTGAGATCACCAGAGACTACAGCCTCATCCTCCCTCTCATGTTTGCCTGTGTGCTGAGCAACGTTATGTCAAATGCCATTTATCCTGAATCCATTTTTACGGAAGGGCTCCGCAGGAAAGGGTTTAAGATAAGGAAAGGCCGGGAAGTTGATATCATGGTCTCCATGCTTGTAAAAGATGCCATGGTCACACATGTCCAGACTGTTTCCGAAGAGAAGAATGTTGGTATCCTTATAGCCCTCATGCAGGCAAGCCGCCACGCCGGTTTTCCGGTTCTTGATTCAAAAGGCAAACTTTCAGGGATAATAACACTCTCGGACCTTCGGAGCAAAGTAAAATACGGAGAAGTTGACAAAAAGATAGGAGACATCGCTACCCGAGATGTGGAAGTCGCCTACCCCGACGAAACCCTTGAAGCCGTTCTCAAACGCCTTGGCTCAAAACAAATAGGCAGGCTCCCCGTTGTGGACCGCGAGGATAAAACAAAACTTCTTGGCCTCATCACCCGAAGTGATATAGTAAACTCATATAACAAAAAAGTCGTGGAAAAAGTCCGGGACACAGACTAAAAGCAGTAAACTAGAAAGGTCCCCTGACAAAAAGAATAGAATCGGAAAACGAAACTCGTATAAAAGAAAGATTATAGTCTTTACTGATATGCATACCTGGAATTCAGAGAAGATTGTGAACTACCACTCAGCTAAAGACTGAGTGGCTTCTTGGTTCATTCCTCCCTCTATTGAGGGCAAGTCCCCAAGCTCATCCCCGTAGTCCCTACGGTGTCATAATCCAATTAGATTCTGATCTATGAGAGCGAATTTTTTGATATTGATAGCGGCATTAATGTCTCTATCGTGTTTGGTTTTACAGTCTGGACAAATCCATTCTCTGTCTTTTAGCTGAAGCTCTTTATTGTGGTATCCACACACACTACATAGCTTAGAAGAGGGTTCAAATTGTCCTATTCTCAGGACGGTTTTTCCAAACCATTGAGCCTTATATTCCAACTTTGTTACAAAACTACTCCACGCAGAATCACTTATAGCCTGTGCTAAGTGATGATTCTTAACCATGCCTTTAACATTTAAAGTTTCCAGAGCTACAGCTTGGTTTTCGCTAACAAGTCTAAAAGAGAGTTTGTTCTGGAAGTCATTTCTCTGATTTGTTATTTTGTCATGGAGTACAGCAAGTCTTCGTTTAGCTTTTGCCCTGTTCTTAGAGCCTTTCTGTTTCCTTGAGACTCTTTTCTGTAATACTTTGAGCCTTTTAAGAGAGTTTTTCAAGTACTTTGGATTCTCAACCTTTTCTCCTGTTGAAAGGACAGCAAAGTCTTTGATACCTACATCAATTCCTACTGTTGTTGATTCTGTGAAAGCTTCCTTTACTGGAAGTTCTTTTCCATCTTCAACAAGGATACTGATGTAGTAATGTCCTTTACATGTCCTTGATACCGTAGCCGTTTTAGGCTCTCCTTCAAACTTCCTGTGAAGAACTGCTTTAATTGGTTCTATTTTAGGAAGCTTGATAGTATTATTTTCAAAGTTTACAGTGTAGTGTTGAGGTACAGGGAAAGACTGTATCGGATTCTTTTTTGATTTGAACTTTGGAAACCCTGTTTTCTCTCTAAAGAATCTAGTGAAAGCGGATTCAACCTGCTTAGTCATCCCCTGTAATGATTGAGAGTTAACTTCTCCTAACCACTCATTAGAAGCCTTTAGAGTAGGAATTAATTTGTTTAAGTCAAATCTGGAAATTGATTCCCCTGTCTGCTCATAAGTTTTAATTTTCTGGTCAAGTGCCCAATTATAGACAAATCTACAGCTACCTATATGCTGATTCAATTGAATAGCTTGTGTAGTTGTAGGATAGAGTCTAAATTTGAACGCTTGCATCATACAAAGGCATAATATGCTTTAACAACATATATATATTTTGGTAAATACGAAGTATGAAACACGGAATCATAGCAAATTTTTGTTAATGTACCATGTTATTTTTGTTTGCAAATACCGAAAAGTCATACTTGAACCAATTAGCGAAGAACTCAAACAGATTAGGATTGACATTTCAAAAGAGTCTAACTTTGAAATCCTTGAAATGGAAACTGACAAAGACCATATTCATTTCTTGATCAAGAGTGAGCCGAAAGTTAGCGTTTTGTCAATTGTCAGAAAATTGAAACAAGAATATACTAACAGGTTATGGAAAACTCAAAAAGAATATCTGAAAAAGTATTATTGGGGTGAGAATACGTTATGGAGTGATGGTTATTTTGCGTCTACTATCGGAAATGTGAGTAAAGAGGCGGCAGAATATTACATACGGAATCAGGGTTGAAGTTGACGCTTATATCCCCTGAGCTAAAGACTCAGGGGTTTTACGCTTCTTCATATAAAAAACATACAATCAGAAGAATTATGGGAAAAAATAATGGAAAAAAAATAATGAGGAGCAGGTGAGGAACAAAGTCTCACCTACTTTCGTGGTAGAGAAACTTTTTAGATCTTTTTCTTCAATACGCCGTATCCTACAATAAGCGCAAAGAGGGGCAAAGCAATTAGAATAAATATTTTAGCCATTTCCATGGGCTTTTTGACTATGCCATTTTGTCCTGCACTTCCATTCAGAAGTGACTTTCCCCCACTTTCCAGGCTTCTCAGAGTTTGCTGTATTTTTCCTTCCTGATATTCTGTTATAGCAAAGGAGGAATAACCAGATGTTTTTGCTTTAAAATAAACGTAATTCTCGTCTTCACTAACTTTTTCCGTGGAGAGAGGTTTCCAGCCTTTGTTATACCATTGAAGGGTTATCAGTGATTCATTAACATTATTATCTTCAATCCATTCTTTTTCAACTTTGAATCCTACTGATCCATTTTTAAGGGAAGTAGGAAGCCCTGCTCCTTGATTTCCTACCCAGATATTCACATGTTTATAGATTTTGCCAGAAGGAAGTTTTGGGACAAGTGTGGATTTGCCTTTAAGCACTTCTGCAATTGTTGTTGTCCTTCTGAATGTCCTTTCCGCATCATATTCAATATATGTTATGCATGTAACGTTTTTCGGGAATTCATATTTAATATGATAATCACTCATCACGTTTCTGGTAACAAGCTCCTTGATTTCTATATTACTAGCTGGCTCTGCGGAAACTCCACTTCCTATGTTGCTGGAACCGGAACTAGAAGAACTGGAACTGGAACTAGAACTCCCACTGTCTTCGCTGTCTGGGGTATCTGTTGGTGTTGGATCTGGAGTTTCTGTTGATGTTGAATCACCATCGGATCCTGAATTATCATCAGATCCTGAATCATCATCAGATCCTGAATTGTCATCAGATCCTGAATTGTCATCAGATCCTGAATTATCATCGGATCCTGAATTGTCATCGGATCCTGAATCATCATCGGATCCTGAATTGTCATCAGATCCTGAATTATCATCGGATCCTGAATTGTCATCAGATCCTGAATTATCATCGGATCCTGAATTGTCATCAGATCCTGAATTATCATCGGATCCTGAATTGTCATCAGATCCTGAATTATCATCGGATCCTGAATTGTCATCAGATCCTGAATTATCATCGGATCCTGAATTATCATCAGATCCTGAATTATCATCAGATCCTGAATTGTCATCGGATCCTGAATTATCATCAGATCCTGAATCATCATCGGATCCTGAATTATCATCAGATCCTGAATTATCATCGGATCCTGAATTATCATCGGATCCTGAATTGTCATCAGATCCTGAATTATCATCAGATCCTGAATTATCATCGGATCCTGAATTATCATCGGATCCTGAATCATCATCGGATCCTGAATTGTCATCGGATCCTGAATCATCATCGGATCCTGAATTATCATCAGATCCTGAATTATCATCAGATCCTGAATTATCATCGGATCCTGAATTATCATCGGATCCTGAATTATCATCAGATCCTGAATTGTCATCAGATCCTGAATCACCATCAGATCCTGAATTATCATCGGATCCTGAATTATCATCAGATCCTGAATTGTCATCGGATCCTGAATTATCATCGGATCCTGAATCATCATCGGATCCTGAATTATCATCGGATCCTGAATCATCATCGGATCCTGAATTATCATCGGATCCTGAATTATCATCGGATCCTGAATCATCATCGGATCCTGAATCATCATCGGATCCTGAATTATCATCGGATCCTGAATTGTCATCAGATCCTGAATTATCATCGGATCCTGAATTATCATCAGATCCTGAATTATCATCAGATCCTGAATTGTCATCGGATCCTGAATTATCATCAGATCCTGAATCATCATCGGATCCTGAATTATCATCAGATCCTGAATTATCATCGGATCCTGAATTATCATCGGATCCTGAATTGTCATCAGATCCTGAATTATCATCAGATCCTGAATTATCATCGGATCCTGAATTATCATCGGATCCTGAATCATCATCGGATCCTGAATTGTCATCGGATCCTGAATCATCATCGGATCCTGAATTATCATCAGATCCTGAATTATCATCAGATCCTGAATTATCATCGGATCCTGAATTATCATCGGATCCTGAATTATCATCAGATCCTGAATTGTCATCAGATCCTGAATCACCATCAGATCCTGAATTATCATCGGATCCTGAATTATCATCAGATCCTGAATTGTCATCGGATCCTGAATTATCATCGGATCCTGAATCATCATCGGATCCTGAATTATCATCGGATCCTGAATCATCATCGGATCCTGAATTATCATCGGATCCTGAATTATCATCGGATCCTGAATCATCATCGGATCCTGAATCATCATCGGATCCTGAATTATCATCGGATCCTGAATCACCATCAGATCCTGAATTGTCATCGGATCCTGAATTGTCATCGGATCCTGAATCACCAGCTCCAGTATTTGTGTCTCCAGTACTCGAGTCTCCGGTGTCCGAACTTCCGTGGTATCCGCCTATTTCATATGCAGCAGATGCCATTCCGGGAGCCATTCCGGGAATTATTAGCATTACTAATAGTACATAAACTAAAGAATTTAAAAAACCAGTTTTCATTTTTATAGGCCTCCGGCCACACAGACGTAAACAAAAGTCTCTGGTACCCAGTAAGTCATTGACAATTTATTATATTATTTATATAAACCACATAGAAGTAAACAAAGATCTCTGGTATCCAATAAGTCATTGACAATTTATTATATTATTCATATAAACAAAATTTAGAGTCTCACTTTGACTGGATTATTCCAATATACGGCTTTCAAAACAAGGGAGCTGCTTAAATAGAATGGCATTTAGATTTATTAACACAAACCAGGACGATATTTAATTTACGATAGATTATATGAAGTGTTTATCTCCATATTTTGGGGAAAATTGGCTATGCAGATTTTTTATGCTCTCGCCCTCTTCAGGGAACCGGGAACCACGTTCCCCTTAATAAATCTGGTGGATTTCTCCCCAGTTTTTAATTGTTTTATCCCGTAGTGAAATTGCACTCATACATAACATCCCAATCTTACAGCTGGTTCAAAGCTTGGTTCAAAGCTTGGTTCAAAGCTTGGTTCAAAGCTTGGTTCAAAGCTTGGTTCAAAGCTTGGTTCAAAGCTTGGTTCAAAGTTTAAATTTTTCCTGCACATAACGAGTTTTTTCATTAAAACGCTCAAACCTTATTTTGATTCGTACATTTTTGAATCACACATTTTTGATTCGTATATTTTTGATTTGTACATTTTAGAATCACACATTTTTGATTCAATTCCTTCGATCCAATTAAGTAATCCGATACTTTTAATACTTTAATAACGCTGCTTTCTTCTAATGTCTGCCGGAATACGCACATATCTGGAACTTATGAGGTACGGGAACTGCCTGATGGCAGGTTTTGCAGCTGTAATAGGAACTTTTATAGCCTTTAATATCCTTACTTCCGGTTCTTTAAGTTCAAATTATGTGGGTCCTTTTCCTTATCTTGATGCAGTTCTCGTGTTACTGGTAGTATTCCTTGTTTCAGGTGCAGGAAACGCTATCAATGACTATTTTGACATCAGGATAGATTCTATCAACCGTCCGGAAAGGCCCATCCCATCCGGGAGGGTACAGGCAGAAGAAGCCCTTTACTTTTCATACCTTCTGTTTGCCCTCGGTACTCTGTTGGCTTTCTCTATAAATTCAGCCTGTGGGTTAATTGCCTTTTTTAACTCCCTGCTGTTGATCCTGTATGCAAAAACCCTTAAAGGTACGCCCTTTTTAGGAAACCTGAGCATAGGCTACCTTACTGGCTCTGTTTTTTTGTTTGGAGCTTCAATTTTTGGGTTTGGAGGAATAAAGGCCCTTTTCGTTCTTTTCCTGCTTGCAGCTCTTGCCATTACAGCCCGGGAAATCGTAAAAGATATTGAGGATATGGAAGGGGACAGGATGGAAGGGGCAGATACTCTTCCTCTGAGAATCGGGGCAAAAAAAGCAGGAAATCTTTCAGTTCTTATAGGGCTCCTTGCCGTACTTTTAAGTCCTCTTCCATACCTTCTGTCCATCCTTGATCTGAGTTATCTTTACATCGTCTTTCTGGCAGACCTGGGATTTCTTGCAGCAATTCACCAGCTCCTTGCACGGAATAACCCGACAAAGTCCTCTAAGATGTTCAAAATAGCCATGTTTTTTGCCCTGATAGCTTTCCTCGTAGGGGGTCTAAACTTTACATAAAATTACAAAACTCTATCCTAATTCTACCTGGCCCTGCCTGACCGTCCCCCCAATCACTAAGAATTTTAATCCTGATTTTGCCGGATTGCCTCTCCGGGGGAAATCTGCCAGGATTCGACTCTCAAGCTATTTCTTCTCAGGTTACTTCACTGGTCGAACAAACTGGCATCTCGGTTTTTCTCAGGACTGAGTTAGAAAAGACTGCGTTCTCAGTACATTGATTAGCAGATAGCTCTCTTTCCTGCTACAAGTTCCATAGAGAAGGAATGGATATTTTCAAGTTCTTTTTCAATAATTTCTGCCGCCTCTTTTTCTACATCTCCTGCTGCGCCTTTTTTCATGACCAGTTGAGCAGTTGCAATCTGAGGCTGGTCAATAGGAGTTCCGATTTCGCTCAGGAGCCAGACATACACCTCGGAGACATCGGAGACCTGATTATAAATCTCTGCTGCGATTCGGTGGGAAAGGAGATTGTAGATTTTTCCTATATGGCTTACAGGGTTTTTCCCTGCTGCAGCTTCACTGCTGACCGGCCTGTTTAAGGGGATTATCCCATTTACGCGGTTTCCGCGCCCCACCTCTCCGCAGTCGGCGTCCTCTGCGGATGTGCCGGTAACCGTTGTGTAAATTCCTTCCATCCCCCTTCCCGGTATATCGAGGGTGTTAAGGGAAGCAGTAGGTTTTGCACAAATGCCAGCTTCAAACTCAGCCCTCTCATATTCTGCAAACCCGGCAGCAAACTCTTCGATCCGGCCATGCAGTTCCATCTTTTTTCTGAAGTAGTCATCTTCGGATTCAACAAACCTGTCCACAAGAGGTGCAGCAACCGTAAGATGGATGTCTTCTTTATGCCTGAGGCCCATTACTTTTATATCTTCTCCAGACTCCGGACATTCTTTTTTAAACCCCTTTGAGTTAAGATAGCGCTCGGTCTCGAGTACCAGCCTTTCGGTAGGGCTCAGAGGCGCATATCCGACTGCTGCGGACGTATCGTTTGCCCCGAGGACCTTTCCCCCCCTGCTGAAGATATCCGTAAGTTCTGCCGAGCCCCTTTTGAGTTCCACCTGGTAAATGAGGTTTTCAGGGTCTACAAAACGGAGTTTCTCTGAGAACCAGTCTTTTGCTGTACTGACTGCAAGCCCGGAAACATCTATCTCAACTCCCTCGTATTCGAAGGTTGCCCTATCCCCTATGATCAGACGCATAGGGCTTACAACCCTCCCCCCTCTGAATTTTCCATCCACCTGCCCTGCAACAAGCATGCCCTTGTCTATGTTATGGTGCAGGATGGTCCCGAAGGTTTCAAGGTATTTCTGGCTGAGATTTACGGAAATCTGTTCCATGATGGCATCACAGATATAATCCGGATGCCCAAGCCCTTTTCTTTCAACAACCTCTACCTTCTGGCGGTAAACTTCCGAAGCTTTCAACTCTTCTATTACAATATTTCTCAAATTCTTTCCCCCCGGATTGCCCTTTAAGGGCGTGACTGATATTGCATTGATCTTATTAATGTATGTGAAGACAACTCATATATGTTTGTCAATAAATGCATCTCGGTGAAGCAGGGCACTGGAAAAAAAACTGATGAACAAAACTAAAACTGGGAAGACCAATTAAAAATTCCTTAATAATACCAAAAATACAGGTCGGTCAAGATCCTTAAAGCTGTTCGTATTACACCCATCGAGTCTGTTAAGAGCCCATTGAGCCTGTTAAATAAATTATGCTTCCTCTGAATAACCCATTTTCTTTTTATTCCCGTCCTCCTTTTCTTTTTCTCCTTCCGGAGAATGCCTCAGATACTCTTTGATCATCATCGGGAAAGTGTTTGCAGGCACGAAGCGAACTCCAAGCTGCTCTGCCCATTTTTCTATTCCGTAGTCGCTTGCAACGACAGCCGCATCAAGTTCTTTGGCAAGGATCAAGACATCAATATCAGGCGCACTGTCAAGGATACCATACCTGAGAGCTGCCCTGTACTTATTCCTGAATTTGCCGATTATCCCACCAATAACTTCTCTTTCAACCTCTTCCTTATATTCTTTTTTCTTGTTTTGCGGATTTTCCATGAAAAGGCATTCACTTGCCGCCTCCCATATTGCATCTTCTGCAACCCCCATTCCCCGATTAATCCTTTCCCTCATGTAGGATACGTATTCGTGGAAGATCTGCGAGGTTACATCAACTCTATAGCGGTCAGGAGCTTTTTTCACAAGCCAGGTATCTATCTTTGCTATAACCTCCCTGTCACAGCCGTTACGGCTTGCAAATTCGTACATTTCCTTGTACACTGATGGATAGGGAACATAACAACTGATACCAAACTGCAGGCGAGCATCGGCTATAAGGTCAAGTATTGCTTTCATCCCCTCACAAAGGGATGTATATCCCATAACCTCCCGGGTCTGCAGATCCGTTAGTGCTGTAGTATCCAGCACGAATCTCTGCTTAAGCATTTTTTTGAGTCCTTTTATAGTCTTTTTACCCTTGTTATGTATTGATCAAGGAGCAATAAAATTCTTTGTTTTATTTCCCCTCCCTACACCTGTGTACTACACTTTCTTTATTAACGTATGTTTTATTCCTGTATCGTACTTTTACTCTCTTTTCTCAGGCTTATTTTTGATCTCTTTTCTCAGGCTTATTTTATTCTTATTTTCATCTATTCATAACTATTATTTGTGTTATTATTCACTGAATTTTGATCAAAATGAATAACTGTATATACTCTCAAAACCCTTATTTACATAGGGAAATTTAAGCCATAAGCTGAAAAGCGGTTTGAAACATATTTTGTATATTGTTTTCTCGGATTGTTCTTGCCTGGATGCGTAAAGTATTTCCGGGAGGACAGTGTAATAAAAAGATAGGTGTGATATAAGCTATCGCTTTTCTCTCAGTTCAAGGCAGAACTTCTCTAGTTGAAATGTCGGCAGTTTAATGTTATCCGGCAGGGTGAAAATTCTAATAGAAGGTGTGAAAGATACTAAACCGGAGTAGAAATACTGAAAAATGGACCGGTTTGGTATGATATGGATAAATAGGCTAAAAATGGGGAATTTAATGAGTGCAAATACAGAAAGTATAAAATCTTTTGTAGGCTCAGCACAGGGTTTTGTGAGGAATCCTCTGATGAAAGGAGGCGACACAATGAAAGAGTATTGTAATATTTGTGGTCGGGAACTACAGGAAGATGTGCTGGTTGTAGATACCAGTCTTGACATGAAACCAATTGAGTTCAAGGATGTTCACGGGGAGAAAACCGATATAATCTGCATAGAATGTGCTATTGATTCGGTTGAGAATCCTCCCTTTGTATGTACAAGGTGCGGACAGCCAATAGAATTTAACGAAAAATTCTATGTATTTAAGGAAGCAACCACAAAACCGGGAGGTCCCAGAGTAGATTTCAAAGAAACATGCCTCGATGACAAATATATCTGCAGTACATGTTTCGACGAGACTATGAACCCGGAATATGAATGTAAGGACGTCTGAACAGAAAGCAATGCCGGTAGAATTCTAGTATCTAACCCGCTCTGAAGTTTTTACCGAAGGGTAAAAAGCCAGGCGTAACTGTCTGATGAATTACTGTGTCCAAAAAAAGACAGAACTGATTTTCCAGTTCTGTTCACTAGCTTTTTCTTAATCCTTCTCTATTCCTTAAAATTCTTTTATTTCTTTAGTTTCTTAATCTTTTTCTACTTATTTTAGATCCTGCTCTCCTCTTTCTTCACTAACCCATTAATACAAATTCTTCACAATCCTGAATCTGCAGATGAATGTATTTTAATTCCATGAAGGCATAAATATTGATTTAATATGACATAAAGTATTGTTACTGAAAAAACACATATCCATCAAAAACCAAGGACCGATTCATTCCTGAATTTAATTCATTGATCTCATAATTTAAGGGGGTAATTGATTGGACGAAAGTTATATGCTTGAAATTGAGGATGCGACCTGGGGACAACAGGTGGAAGGTTCTGAGAAACCTGTTATTGTAATGTTTTACAGCCCTGTCTGCCCGTATTGTAAAGCTATGGAACCACATTTTGCGGAGTATGCAAAAGAATACAGGGCTTCGGCAGTTTTTGTCAGGCTAAATGTGACAACAAATCCCTGGACTGCAGAAAGATACGGGGTCCAGGGCACGCCTACATTCAAGTTTTTCTGCCATGGAAAACCGGTGTGGGAACAGGTAGGCCAGATTTATCCTTCCATACTGAAGAACGCGATCAGGGATATGATACAGCATGGTGAGGAATGCATAAGAAAAACCACTCCAATAGGGCAGGACATTACAGGATATGCATAACCAGCACATCAGGTCAAATGTTTCCTGTTCTCTTTTTTTTCTCACTTTTTTTCCCTGTATATTTCTTTTTTTACCAGCCCGTATTCGTCAAAGGTGGTCTGGATAGTGCTGAGGATGCTAAAGGTAGTGCTCATGGATGTAGCCACATAAAGAGCAACCATGATTGAAATCTGGTACTTGATTGCAAGGATAGGGCTTGTTCCTCCAAGGATCTGCCCTGTCATCATTCCGGGAAGGAAGACAACTCCTGCAGTTGCGATATTGGCAAGGGTAGGCCTGAGTGCAGAGCGAAGACATTTCCGGATATAGGGTATGAGGGCTTCATACCTGCTTGCCCCAAGAGAAAGGCTGTAAAGGTATCTGTTTTCGTTTCTGCGGATATCTTCGTAAAATTCTCCCATGCCCACAATGTTGCCCCTGAGAGAGTTCCCAAGAATCATGCCTCCTATGGGGATCAGGTAGCGGGCTTCCAGCAAGTTTCCAAGGTCAAGCACGAATTCGTTGAAGTAAAGCAGCACGCTTAAATTTGCTGCCGTAAAGGAAAGTATGACCGGCAAAAGCAGTTTATTCATTTTGAGTTCGACATTACGTATGGATGTGTAGCTTGCAATTGTAATCATTCCCATAACCCATGCCAGGTTCAAAGCTCCATTATTCAGCTTGAAAACATAGGTCAAAAACACGCCTGCCATTACCAGCTGGACTGTCATGCGAGCAACTGAATATATGGTTTTTCGGGAGATGTAGAGCTTAATTCTGTAACTGATTGCCAGAGGAATCACAAGCAGCAGAAAACAGAATATCAGGGAAGGTATCGATATATCGGGGCTTGCCATCTGAAAATTCCTCTTTTGATTATTGTACAGTTTTTTATCAGGTTATTTAATCATTCTTTTAAGATTCAACCCATTCAGATTAATATGGAAGGGCGCTGCACTTCCTGCAATGGTTTTAAGTCAGATCCCTTGATCCTTATGGATAGTTTTAGTCCAATCCCTTGATCCTTATGGATAATTTTTCAATCAGATTTACTGTTTCCTATGGTCACAATCTCAATTCCATCCCTTTCCCATTCGGTGTCATGCGAAATTACAAAGAGAGTCCAGTTGTTGTGTTTAAGGAATTGATCAGCAACCTTTTTTTTAAGCCCGGCATCGAGAGCCGAGGTTACCTCATCAAGCAGGAAAATCTCTCTTTCAAGTAGCAGGGCTATGAGGATTCCTATCCTCTGCTTTTCTCCTCCGGAAAGGGTTTCAAAATCTTTTTCAAGGATGTCTTTTTCCAGTTCAAGTTCTCTCATTAGAATCTGGAGTTTTTCAGGGGCTATTTTTTCCCTGTTAGGCCTGTAAGAACGAACTTCCTCAAGCAGGTCCTTTACAGGTCCTTCCCCCAGGTCTGTATCCTGAGAAACATAAGCTACCTCTTTTCTGACCTGCCAGGCTACCTGAGGGTTTAGAGACTTTCCCCTGTAATAAACTGAACCTTCTGAAAGTGTTTTAAATCCCAGGAGTATTTTGAACAGAGTTGATTTGCCAGTTCCTGATTTTCCTTTCATAAGGATTTTTTTCCCTTTCGGAATGCAAAGAGTAAAATTAGAAAGTATTTTTTTGCTTCCGAAAGATATACCAGCGTTTTCGTACCTTATAATCTCATCCTGCATTTTTGCCCCTTATTTCTCCCTGTACCAATCTCTTTTTTTATATATCTCCTCTATTTCTTGCAGGTTTTTACTTTTTTCTTTCCTTTTTGTAGAAAACGTTTATTTCCTGCAGTCCGGATAAGAGAAAGTTTATCTATACAGAGGTGTTCACATAAATTAATTCATATAAGTAGTTCCATATAATTACTTGCAGAATAGATAAACTTCAAATAAAATGCTACATATGGCATGCTGACCTTAGTGTCGGCATGCTGACCTTAGTGTCACATACCAGTCTTATTCACAGCCATCATTAAAGGCATAGGATAGGTATTATTTAGGTATCAATACCATCATTAAAGGCATAGGATAGGTATTATTTAGGTATCAATACCATCATTAAAGGCATAAGATAGGTATTATTTAGGTATCAATACCATCATTAAAGGCATAGGATAGATATTATTTAGGTATCAATAATTACAGACATCATTACGATACCAATATATACATTACTCTGGGCATCATTATAGACCATTATAAGTGTCTAACTTTACAGATCTTCTTACCCCCGAACATTTATTTTGGTACATTACGCACTAATATAATTACCTTTTAATATATCTACAATTTAATATAATAACTCTTTAATAGAAATATATTTTTCATAAATTTATGTCTTATAGTCTTATAATCTATGAGGAAAAAAAATGGACTTTGAAGCTTCTGCTAAAAATCTTACAACTCCGGTCAAAGGCGCAAAGATAGTTTCGAATATGACCGTAGATGAACTTGTGAGGGAGTACGCCGGTTGTGCCTTTGGAGCAGGTAGGCTGGCTAAAGCCGTGGACATCTATTATGAGATGCTGGCTTCAGAAAAAACTACGAAGTTTTTCGGGCTTGCAGGGGCGATGACACCTGCAGGCATGAGGAATATTATTGCAGACCTGATCCGCGACGGGCATATCGATGTACTTGTTACAACCGGAGCCAATATGGTTCATGACACGGTTGAGGCTCTTGGCCTTCATCATTATAAAGGCTCAGACTGCACAAACGATATCCAGCTCAGGCACGAATGTATTGACAGGATCTATGATGTTTACCTCCCTGACCAGCACTTTACTGACCTTGAAGAGTTCCTACAGGGCGTTTATGCAGGGCTTCCACAGGAAAAACTCTCTATCAGGCAGGTCCTTACCGAGATCGGGAAGAATCTTGACGATGACTCCTCCATTCTCAAGACCGCAGCCGAAATGGGTGTGCCGGTCTACTGCCCTGCACTTCAGGACTCAGTAATAGGGCTTCAGGCCTGGCTCTATAAGGAAGGAAACCCTCTTCATGTGGATGCTTTTGCGGATATGCACGAGTTCATGGAAATCTGCTTTGAGACTGAAAGTGCAGGCGCTATGCTGCTTGGAGGTGGGGTCCCCAAAAACTACATCCTGCAGTCCATGCTTGTAACTCCCAGGTCCTTTGATTACGCAATCCAGCTAACAATGGACCACCCGGAAACAGGGGGTTTGAGTGGGGCAACTCTTGACGAAGCCCAGTCCTGGGGAAAGGTCGGGGAAAATGCAAAATCAGTAACCGTGTATGCAGATTCAACAATCACTCTCCCGCTCATAGTTTCCGCTGTGCGGACGCGCCTTTCAAAGAGATGATCTGATGGAAAAGAATACCTGTATGATCCTTGCCCTGGACGTAACCGACAGGGACGAAGCGCTGAAGATTGCAGAAGACGTCTGGGAATTCGTGGACGCAATAAAGGTAGGCTACCCTCTCATACTTACCACTGGGCTTGGGATCATCAGGGAACTTGCCGAGTTTGCCCCGGTAATAGCCGATTTCAAGGTTGCCGATATTCCCAACACCAACCGCCTTATCTGCGATCAGGTCTTTGAAGCCGGAGCTGATGCGGTCATCGTTCAGGGCTTTACAGGCAGAGACAGCCTTGATGCCTGCATTGAAATTGCTTCCGAATACAGAAAGGACGTCTTCGTTGTAAGCGAAATGAGCCACCCTGGGGGAGCCGAGTTCCTGCAGCCAGCCGCAGAATCAATTGCAAAGATGGCCCTTGAAGCGGGAGCTTTCGGGCTTGTCGCCCCGGCCACCCGTCCCGAAAGAGTGAGGAAAATCAGGAGGATCATCGGGGACAAACTCACCATTATATCTCCCGGAGTAGGTGCCCAGGGAGGAAAAGCCTCGGACGTGATTGCTGCAGGGACAGACTGGGTAATCGTGGGAAGGAGCATCTACAAAGCAGAGTCTCCTAAAGAAGCTGCACGTGAGATTGCTGAGGAAATTCAGGCTGAGCTCAGAGGAGAGTACTGAAAGTATATTTTTCTCTTAAAGAGGCAGCTTTTTTAAAATACACTTATAATCTCAATTACGTGCCTGTGATGAAAAATCTGGCTGATTACATGATGAGCCCTATGAGTTCTGAGGCACGAGACTAATTCCATTGTATTATTCCATTGTATTATAATAACAGCAGCAATTCTTCGTAGCTTTTCAGAACCCAAGAATACAATTTTCATATTTTGATTATTTCAAGACTCTGTCTAGTATTTCACATTTTGATTAGCCTTGTTCTACATATCTAGGGAGTGATCGTTTTTTGTTTTTCCCTCAGTGTCTATCTCGTAAATTCTAAAGTCAACAAGGAGTATAGCATCATTATATGTCCAATTATATGTCCAGATAACAGTTTCAAGGTTGATGCCATTTACAATCTGATGATGTTTGCCACTCCATTGCCTGTAAACAAGATCTATGTGTTTGGAATAAGGTTTATCGAGAGTGGTATCATCGATAATAAGAAACCCAACTTCTGGAGTGACAAAATCCTTGACCTCTTCCTATAAAGCCTCCGGGCCCAGAGGCTGTCTTAGAAGAAGATGAGTAAAAGAATCATGAGCAGGACTATTCCAGTCTATAAAACTGCACTTAGAAGCTTCAGTTCAGCTAAATACGCGCGGAGAAGTAATGAGAAAGTTGATGTAATCAAGTTCGATACGTTTAGGGGGATTTATTTCATTAACTTAATGATTTTTTGGTTATATCATAGATATTATATTGAAAGAAGTATTTTAATACAATTTACAAAAATGCTTCCACCGCTTAAGTCCTAATACTAAAACGACAAAAATACCATATTATGGTGTTGGCAGAAATTATCGTTTTAGTCATCGCGGTAATTATAGCATTACTTTTGTTCAAATTGTTTGGCAGCTTTATTCGCCTTGCAATCAATGCCATTATTGGTTTAGTAATTCTGTACATAGCAAAATTCCTTGGTTTACAAGTCGCGATATCTATATGGACGATACTTATTTGTGCACTTGGTGGCGTCTTTGGTGCAGTAATTGTGATCATACTTAGCTACTTCCAGATCGCCTTTGTAGGATAAATGAACACTGAAATAATCGAGAACAACACGTGTTTAGCGAGCAAAGCAGATGTCATAGGTTCTTTGTTTGCTTTCCTCGGCTTCTTTATGGCTCTATCGTTCTCAGGCTGGCAACAAGAAACACTACATTAATAGGGAAAAAACTTTTTCACGGCGGCTCTTGGGTTAGTTTTCTCTCTCACATGAAAATCAGTAGAAGGAAGTTTACTGCTGTTTATGCTGTTTCTGCTGTTTTGATTTAAGCGAGCCTCTAAGGCTTGTAATATTTCACTATACTTTTTTATTTGTGATCAAAGACTCTCAGTGTAAATAATTACTTCAGGGTTTGAGGCACACAGAGCAAGAATCTCTTCACGTTTATCAAGGAGAGGAAACTGGTAAGGTATATTTTACAGGGACTGCACAGGATTATCCATAATGGGATTGAGAAGTCATGTCAAGGATTTTGATATTCTTGAGTACTTTTTTTGAGCTCCCAAGCCTCCTGTAGAAAGTGTTTGGAAAGGGACCTTAGAAAATGGGCTGAAGCTGCGGAGTTCAACCTTATTGGCTCTCTGCGAAGACCACGCGAAAGACTATAGAAAGTTGGATAATAAAAGCTGGAATTCTAGAATCTACAGTTTGTAGTCTCCAGGGATATGATTCTTTAAAAAGCATGAGACATTATCAGGATTTCTTGGAAGAGGTTGGAAAAGTGAGAGCTAAGAATTGAGATTTTTTCGCACCACTCTTTGCCGCCATCATTCTAGGCCTTATCCTTACTGCTTTACTGCTTTCCTTTCACAGCTACTGCAAATGCCAAATATGTTAAAATTCCATTCTCCAGCAGAAAAATCTGCTTCATTCGATATCCGATCCACAATTTAAGAAATCATGGAGTCTGTGCAGCCTTTGATGTTTTTGCGCTGGAGGCAAACCAGATGCGCGTGTGGCTCCATATTGGGATCAAATCTGCCTGATTTGTTTTAAATTCAATTCCTGGATCAAACCTGCCTCTTTCAAGGTATGAACAGTTTTATAAATTGTTGCAAGACCGAATACTGGATAGACCTTCTTGACTTCGTTATAAATTCTCTGAACCGCCAGGTAGGCAAGATTGTGGAGAAATAATTGACCGATCGCTATTCTCTGGGGCGTAGTCCTGTATCCTTTTCCGCGGAGAGCTTTGATTATGGATGAGTCTGAGTCCTGAAGGCTATTGGTAGCTCATTATTATTAATAATCAATATTAAATAGAAATCTGTGGTTATAGTAATTGAATATTAATTGGAATAAGTTCTTCAAGGATAGATTAGTAATTATTAAAGGGGTAAATATAGCCAGAATCGGGATCGAAGACCTAAAGTAACGAACTTCCTGGGTTGAAAAGGCAAACTCGACAAGAGAATAACTGTTTGAAATCATAGCTGATGGGCTTGACATGAACTGTATTATGATGAAGCCTATAAGGAGGCTTATGCCGTTCAGATCTTAAAAGATAACAAATTAGACATGGCAAAACAGCATGTGAAAATTTCAAGCTCTTATAACGCGAACTGAAATTAAGCCCTCTAGTAATCGGCACTCAATTCTTCCAAGAGGAGGCAAGATTCTTCCAAGAGGAGGCAAGATCGAAGAGATTGCTACTAGACTAGAGATTTGGTCTTGAATTTTTAATCAATGGTGGGTAACTTTATGACTGACGACAGAAAAAATCCTGTGACGGGCAGAGCAAACAAACAAGAAATCAGTAGAGACATTTCGATCCACGACTGGTGGCCAAACCAGTTGAAGCTCGAAATCCTGCACCAGCACTCTTCCAAGTCCAACCCGATGGGCGAGGACTTCAATTACGCAAAAGAGTTTAAGAGCCTCGACCTGGCGGCTGTGAAAAAAGATCTCGCGGCGCTGATGACCGATTCGCAGGACTGGTGGCCGGCGGATTTCGGCCATTATGGTCCTTTGTTCATTCGCATGGCATGGCACAGCGCCGGCACCTACCGTGCCGGTGACGGCCGCGGCGGGAGTGGGAGATGCCAGCAGCGCTTCGCACCGCTCAACAGTTGGCCGGACAACGTCAACCTGGACAAGGCACGTCGCCTTCTCTGGCCGATCAAGCAGAAGTATGGCCGGAAGATTTCATGGGCCGACCTCATGATTCTTGCAGGCAACGTCGCCATGGAAACGATGGGATTCAAAACGTTCGGTTTCGGAGGCGGTCGCGAGGACGTCTGGGAGCCGGATCAGGACATCTATTGGGGCTCCGAGGACACATGGCTGGGTGGGGATAAACGCTACTCCGGTGACCGAGACCTCGAAAATCCACTCGCCGCCGTGCAGATGGGACTGATCTATGTCAATCCGGAAGGCCCGAACGGCAACCCGGATCCGATCGCGGCGGCCAAGGATATCCGCGAGGTTTTCGCTCGCATGTCCATGAACGACGAAGAGACCGTTGCACTCATCGCTGGGGGTCACGCCTTCGGCAAAACCCACGGTGCTGGTCCTGCGTCCCATGTCGGGCCTGAGCCAGAAGCAGCCAGTATCGAAGAACAGGGCCTTGGCTGGAAGAGCAGCTTCGGCACCGGCAAAGGTGGTGACACGATCAGCAGCGGCCTGGAGGTCACCTGGACCAACACGCCAACGAGGTGGAGCAACAACTTCTTCCGGATCCTTTTTAGCTACGAATGGGAATTGACGAAGAGCCCGGCTGGTGCATATCAATGGCAACCAAAAGATGGTGCCGGCGCCGGCACGATTCCGGATGCCCATGACCCTTCCAAGCGCCATGCGCCAACCATGCTGACCACTGACCTTTCCTTGAGGTTCGACCCTGCCTACGAAAAGATTTCAAGACACTTCTACGAGAACCCAGATCAATTAGCGGAAGCATTCGCACGCGCGTGGTTCAAGCTGACGCACCGCGACATGGGTCCACGCGCCCGCTATCTCGGTCCGGAGGTTCCTGCCGAAGAACTCATCTGGCAAGACCCCATCCCCGCGGTCAATCACAAGTTGATCGATGAGAAAGATATTGCCTCCCTCAAGGGCAAGGTCCTTGCCTCTGGGCTGTCGATCTCGCAGCTGGTTTCGACCGCCTGGGCATCGGCGTCCACCTTCCGTGGCTCCGACAAGCGCGGCGGTGCGAACGGTGCACGAATTCGCCTCGCGCCGCAGAAGGATTGGGAAGTCAACCAGCCGGCCGAACTGGCGAAAGTGCTGAAAACTCTCGAAGGTATCCAGAGCGAGTTCAACAGCATGGCTTCTGGTGACAAGAAGGTCTCACTTGCTGACCTGATCGTTCTGGCCGGTTGTGCAGGCGTCGAACAGGCTGCGAAGAATGCTGGTCACGATGTGACGATCCCCTTCTCGCCAGGGCGCATGGATGCCTCTCAGGAACAGACCGATGTAGCCTCTTTCGCATTACTCGAACCGGTCGCGGATGGTTTCCGCAACTACCTCAAGACCCAATGCACCGTATCAGCCGAGGCGTTGCTGGTTGACAAGGCGCAATTGCTGACACTGACCGCACCAGAGATGACAGTGCTCGTTGGCGGCATGCGCGTGCTGAATACCAACTTCGGGCAGACCCAGCACGGTGTTTTTACCCAGAAACCAGAAACGCTAACCAACGACTTTTTCGTGAACCTACTTGACATGGGCACGGAGTGGAAGGCGATATCGGACGCCAAGGACATATTTGAAGGGTGTGATCGCAAGACTGGCGAAGTCAAGTGGACCGGCACGCGTGTTGATCTCATCTTCGGTTCGAACTCCCAGCTCCGGGCTCTGGCCGAAGTTTACGGAAGCGCAGACGCACAGGAGAAGTTTGTCCAGGACTTTGTGGCGGCCTGGACAAAGGTAATGAACCTTGATCGCTTCGACCTCGCCTGATCGTAGCATAAACGTCACCATGGGCTTGAAGCTCTTCAAAACAAACGACTTTGCTCAGGCTGGAGAAAGGTATCGGGCACTTGACAAGACAGAGCAGAAACATATGATTGGCAACTTGTGGCCGATCTGAGCCATGTCACCATTCCAGCTATTCAGAGACGTGCAATCGAAAATTTGTTGCAGGCTGATGGACTTTGGCAACATATGTAGAGCCAGAAGAAGTTTGAGGATATTTTGAAATAAAGAAGAATATCCTCGAATTCTCTATTTTTTATCACGGAATCGCCCATTGATTGCCTACATTTTGGCTTTTGGATTGCCTGATTGTTATGTGAGATTATTATTTCCGCAAGTTAACAATCTCTATGAATCAAAGAACTCACTCATTTCAGGCCCCATTTCTTCCTGAACTCGAGCTTCTGCTGGCTGTTCATCCAGTGGCTGCCGTCACAGTAGGGCTTGTTCTCTGACTTCCCACAGCGGCAGAGGGTTACTCTATTCCGGGATTCGTACATGCTGCCATCGGCAGATTCAATGGGGACACCGCCTCGAACCCAAAGGGGGCCTTCACAACCTTTTTGTTCGTCGTGAACCAGTACAATAGATGCTTCAAATTCTTTTTCAAAGGGCTTGCCTGTCTTCTTGTCCCACAGGACCAGCCGTCCCGACGGACAGATCATGGCTTCCTCTATAGCGGTTTGTCGGGCTTCCGGGTCATCGGATTTTTGTATGAGATCCCTTATTCCTCCAGCCCGCTGGCAGAAACGGGAATGATCGCAGAGCTCATGGGCATCGGTAAGTTTTAGATCAGGACCTTCAACAGTTTCCGCCTTTTCCAGGTAAGGCTTTCTGCTGGCAGTTTCACTACCGTCAAAACCGATCTTACGGTGGGTCCCATCACAGAAGGGCTTGTTTTTGGATGAGCCACAGCGGCATAAGATATAGGCTTCCTTCTGAGGGTATTCCTTTATATCAATTAATTTTCTGGTGTGGCCAGCGTCGTCGATGACAATTACCTGTTCGAAAAGCGGCACTCCACCTGTAACCCGATACGGTCCGGCTTTGATTATCTTAATCCTCATCTCGTCCTCATTGACTGCCATAATAATAGTCTCCCATTACCTCTTATAATGCAGTACTGGATGTTTAGTCTGACTATTCGCCTCATTGATAATATCTATGTTTTTCCGATTCATTATCGAGTAATGAGATGAATAGAACTTCAAATTCCTTCCAGTCCTTACTCCGACTTTCAATGCCTTCTTATTCAAGTTTAAAGGTGTTTTTTATCTCTATTTCCGGAAAAAGAAAATCTCAAGAGGCAAATCTATCAGCTCATAAATAGATGCAATTCGGTTATACTTTGAGGTTATAGACATTAACTGAGTACCTTTTTTCCAAGCTTAAAAGCACTAATCTACAGGTCTCAGAATAATCTACTCTTTTGTAGTTATAGGTAATAGTAAGAGTGGGACGGGAGCGATTCATCGTGTATATCCAAATTAACCAAGCGGGCGATCTATTTCGATGATATGGGCGTTGCGAATGTAGGATATAATATACAGTTTTATATACAGTTAACTCCCGTAACTGTAGTAAACACACCTTGAGCTGCATGCATGTATACTGAGAATTTAATGACACTCTCTTCAGTTCCTCCGGAAAACATCCCTCACTTATGGGAACACAATGATGTTCTTATCTTTCTTATTGATCCGGATAATTATGACACACTGAGTATGGAATGTCTCAACAACATCGAAAGAGAATATCTGGAAAAACTTCAAACCATATATTTCAAAAAAAGATATATTGTCTCCAGAACGGTTTTGAAACATATTTTATACTATCTCTTTAACAAAAGTTCTGTCCAGGATATCTCTACTTATAAAGACGAGTTTGGAGAAGTCCATATACTCAACCATAAAAAGTTGCATATCTGCATATCCTACTCTGAAAATATCGTAACTCTTGCAATTTCAAAGGTTAAGGTTGGTATTGATGTAGAAATTAAAAGGCCAATGGCACTAAAAAATACTTTAAAATACCTTCAAACATCATCTTCAGATACTGATAAATCTATGAGTGATACAGACATTTTGACGATGTGGACTCTGAAAGAGGCCTATTGTAAGTTTACTAATAAAACCATGTTATCAATTCTCAGCAAAGAGCCAGATTTCAATCAGATTTTTTATTCAAGCTATCTATTAGACAATAAATACATCCTTTCTGTCATTACTGACTCGAATCTACATACTATTAATATAAGCCGTCTTGAGAAAATCAACAATTTTTGAGGCAAGAGTGTTTGATAACCTTATATACCGGAAAAAACAGATTAAAATCCGGAGAAGAGTTCAGTCCTGATAAACATGCCTAAAGTCGGAATCGCTATTTTTTTCTGAACATAACTACTTTTTTTGTATGGACTCCATTTTGAATCGCGTACCATAACCTGATGTGTTTAAGCTCTTTTGACTTTCTTTTATCCCAATGCTTTTCTTCCAGCAAGGAAATCTTTCAAATTACTTATATAGTTTTATTACATAATTAACTGCAGGGCTTTCAATTACTATTGACAAAGTGTGTGTGATTTGCAATTAATAATCTAATTTGAGTAAAGGGGTAAAATTATATGGAACAGATAAAAAATAGCATACTTGATTATTTGAAGGACAATTCTTTCATGGAGCGAGAAACTGTTCTTGAGGATAGTGACTCGCTCACCCAGAACGGCATCATAGATTCTATCGGTTTACTCGAATTGATAGACTATATCTGTGAAACATATTCTATCGAAATTCCCGAAGATATGCTAACTCCGGAGAATTTCGATACTTTACAGGGGATCACTAATCTGATAATCAGACTGACGAAGTGAAGGTTATGAGAATTGATGCTTATATCGCTGAACACGCCAAAAATACCCCTCATCAAATTGCTCTGGAAGAGGGCAAAAAGTCCATTTCTTACAGCTGCCTTGATGAGGATATAAGCACAATTGCCTCGTCTCTGACTGACTTTGAGCACTGCGGATTTGCAATACTGGCTGAGTCCGGTACGCATTACATAAAGATACTTATGGCAGTATATCGGTCAGGCAACATTGCAATACCCCTGCCAATCGAATTGCCAGGGTTAAGCCTCGAACGAATCCTTGACACTGCACGCATCAATAACATAATTGCAACGAAAAGACAGTACTTACGATTTGGAGATGGATTTTTTGAGCGTTTTAGAACTGTGATCGTTGTATCAGATGATACTGCAGTGGAGACTCTCAGCAAAAGAGTGATACTCGAGAGAAATAATCCCGAGCTGAGGCTGGTGCTTTATACATCAGGCACAACAGGCACTCCAAAAGGAGTTATGCTAAGCGATAAAAACCTGGTCTCAAATGCCAGATCAATAATCGAGGTTCTGAACATAACCCCAAAAGATAAAGCAGCACTGGTAATATCTCCTCATCACGCCTTCGGGAATTCAATAATCAATTCCCACCTGATGGCCGGGGGGTCAATCCATACTGGAACAATGAATTTCATAGAACCAGTTTTCAATATCATTGAATCCGGAGTATCCATATTCTATGGAGTACCCAGCACCTATCGTATTCTTCTCAGATACCCGGAAAGGTTCAAAAAATCCTTTGCAAATGTCAGGACCGCTGCATCTGCCGGAGGAGCCATGGACCGGGCTATTGTACGGAATATAAGAGAATTAAGTCCGGGTACGCAGATTCTGCCAATGTACGGCCAGACCGAAGCCACCGCAAGGCTTGCCTACCTGCCAGCAGAAGACGTAGACGAATTTATCGATACGATAGGAAAGGCTATTCCAGGGGTTGTACTTGAAGTATTTGACTCTGAAAACCGGCCAGTAGATCCTGGTAACACAGGCGAGCTTGTAGCCAGAGGAGACAATATCCTTCTGGGTTACCTGAATGATGAAGCAGCAACTGAACAGAAGATCCTCGATGGGTGGATGCATACAGGGGACCTGGCACAGAAACTTTCAGGCGGATACATCAAGCTCCTTGGCCGTAAGGACGACCTCATAAAAATAGGTGACCACCGGGTTAACCCGAGAGAGATCGAGAAAGAGATCGAGATGAACAATGAGGTCTCCAGTGTTTTTGTTGTGCCTATATCCCATGAGCTTATGGGTAATGCGATCAGCCTCATGGTCATACCAAATCAGGAAACCGAAGTCGATAAAATTTTTGCTTTTTGCAGGAAGAACCTGCCAGGCTACCTATACCCCAGAGAGATCTTATTCATTGACCATCTTCCGCTGAACGAGAACGGGAAAATCTCCAACAGGTCCATTATAGAGGAGTATCAGCATGTCAAAGCGAGTATGTAAAAAGTGTGTTCTGGATTCGGATATTCCAGGTATAGAAATTAACGAAGAAAGCGGTATCTGCCATTTCTGTGAGACTTACGTTCCTCTTTCTTCACAGGAAAAGGAGCAGTATCTCAACAGGATTGAAAAACTCTTTAACGAATACAGCGGCAAGGGCAATTATGATGTGATATTTGCACTTTCAGGTGGAAAAGACTCTTCATACACCCTTTACAAACTCAAAAAAGACTATCCCTTCTTAAAAATACTTGCTGTCCAGTTTGATAACGGGTTCACTTCAGATTATGCCGTAGTAAATGCAAAGAAAATGTGTGAGATTGCAGGATGCGACTATTTTAAGCTTACAATGGAAACAGAGGTCCTGTACGAGCTCTTCCGAAAGGCAGCCGAATCCTATGATGCTTTCCCGAAGTTTGCCAAATACAGGGCAAGCGACATATGCAATATCTGCATCAGCGTCATTAAGCAGAAATTGCTGGAACAGGCCATAGTTCAGAACGCTCCTTTTATTATATTTGCTTTTACAGCAGGACAGTCTCCAAAGCCCATAATCAATCTGTCAGCTAATTTCATACAATGGTCAAGGAACCTTTTTGAAAAGCAGCTTCAAAAAATAGGTATTGATGACAAAGATGAGACGTTCCTTATAAAAAATGAAGTCATTAAAAATATAGGGGAGATTGCTCCATTCATGCTGCACCCTCTCTGTCTCTGGGAATATAGTGAGGATAAAGTGCTTGAAACAATAATAGGGCTCGGGTGGAAAGCTCCTGACCTCAATGACAGCAATTCAACTAACTGTACACTGAATTCTTTTGCATGCTACAACCACTTCAAAAAGTACGGCTTCCATCCATATGCCTTTGACATAGCAGGACTTGTCCGAAGTGGGGAAATGCCAAGGGAAGAAGGACTGGAAAAACTTAACCAGGAACTATCGCCGCTTCTTATAGAGGAAGTTGCAGAGAAACTTAACTTGAATATAAAAGACTCTTAAACATGATTAAACTATTTTATTTAAACGATTTGATTTTGAATTACAGTCCAATCATTTAAAAATAAACATTTCAATCATTTTAGGAGTAAATAATATGCAGGTAAAGGAAGAACTTAATGTTAATATAAAGGAAGAACTCAACAGAGATGCTGATAAGCTTGCTGAAAGACTCAGGGGCTTTATAAGAGAGCAGGTCACGGCTTTTAAGAAAAAAGGAGTGGTTTTAGGGGTTTCGGGGGGTATTGATTCAGCTGTAGCTCTTACGCTTTGCGTACAGGAATTCGGAAAGGAAAACGTATATGGTCTACTTCTTCCGGAAAAAGAATCGGCTCCTTCAAGCAAAATTCTGGGGGCAGAAGTCTGTGAAAACCTGGGAGTTTCATATGAGGAAGTTCCTATTTCTCCAATCATTGAAGCTCTTGACATTTACAACAAAAAGGAACAGATTATAAAAAAGACCTGTCCGGAATACGACCCCAAAATACATAAAACCTCACTCGTGCTGCCTGATTTCCTGAATCAGGGATTGTTGAACGTTCCTCATATCAGGCTGATAAAAGACGGGGAAACGGTTGCCAAGCACAGGTTGAAAGCAAATGATTATCTGGAACTGATTGGGCTGCAGGGGGTCAAACAGCGATCAAGAATGGTAGTCCAATATATATATGCCGAAAAGATGAATTACGTGGTGTGCGGCACAACCAACAAGACCGAACTTGTCCTTGGTCAGTTTGTGAAATACGGGGACGGTGGCGTAGACCTCGAGCCTCTTGCAGATTGCTACAAGACTCAGATCTATGCTCTGGCAAAACACCTCGGGGTAAATGAGGAAATTATAAAGCGTCCGCCAAGTGCCGACACCTGGAGCCATTATACGACTGATGAGGAGTTCTACTGGCGTATGCCCATGCACATTATAGACCAGCTCCTGTATGCCCAGGAACATAAACTGTCTTTAGAGATTACTGAAAAGAACACCGGTATGCCCAGAGATACTATAGAAAAAGCCTGGAAGCACATTGAGAGGGTAAAAGATACCACCGAGTATATAAGGGCTGCTCCGCCTATCTTCTATCTGGACATGTAATTCACATGGAGCAAATACTTAGATTAAATGTGGGCCCTTCCAGAAAAATCATTTGAAAGTTTTTCCTCTTACCGGCCAACAAAATCAACATTTGGAGCCAACGTTAACCTGATCAGCAATTAAGACGGATAAGAATCAACTACCCACTAAATCTGAAGATTTAACGGATTTCCTGCTGAGGTTTTATGAACACAAGAGTTTCCATTGTACGTTGCCCAGACTATTCACATGTAAAAGGTGCGATTAAGGAGGCACTCGCCCTGATAGGCGGGCTTGAGAGCGTTATATCTCCGGGCAATCGTGTGCTTCTTAAACCCAATGTGCTTGCTATACGGACTCCGGAGGACGCGGTCACCACTCATCCTGCAGTAGTATCCGCGATGTGTGAACTAGTCCTGGAGGCGGGAGGTATTCCTGTAATAGGAGACGGGTCAGGGATTTCGAAACCAGGTTATACCACAACTTCGGAAGCTTTTCGTGCATCGGGAATTGAAGGTGTCGCATCCGCTTTCGGTGCAGAGCTTATCAATTTCGAGACCTCAGGTTACACCGAGGTATCTGTTCCCAATGCCAGGTATTTCCCACGCCTGTACATAGCAAAAGCAGTCCTTGAGGCCGATGTGGTAATCTCACTTCCAAAACTCAAGACGCACGAACTAACACTCTATACAGGGGCTGTCAAAAACTTCTTTGGGGTAGTGCCTCAGAAAATAAGAAAACAGGCCCATGCCCTGGAATACCGTGACCGTTTTGGGCACGCAGTTGTTGATATTTACTCTATCGCCAAGCCTCATCTTGCAGTTATGGACGGGGTGATTGGAATGGAAGGGAATGGCCCCTCGAACGGCACACCTGTCTTTGCAGGCGTGGTCATGGCAAGTTATGACTGTGTAGCTCTGGATATTGTAGCCTCTGAGCTCATCGGAATCGATCCTTTAAAAGTTCCTACAAGCAAAGCTGCACTTTCAAGAGGGTTTGGAGCTGAACATCCGGAGGTTGTTGGCATACCTTTGGAAGAAGTAAAGGTCAGGTTCAAAAGGTCGGAAGGCGGGATTACGGCTTACCTGCCGCCTTTTGTAATTGGAATTCTTCGAAAACAGTTAACTGTAAAACCTTTTATAAACACTTCAAACTGTGTGCTTTGTAAAGCCTGCGTTATGAACTGTTCAGCGCATGCAATTGAGGAAGTGGGCAGGACACTTAAAATCAACCAGCAAAAATGTATTCAGTGCTACTGCTGTCGTGAAATGTGCCCGAATGATGCAGTAGAAATAAAAAAGTCTTTACTCCTAAAAATTATAACCCGAAGTAGAATCCGATAAGGCTATCACATGAGAAGATAATTCAAGAGGCAACCTGACCACAGGACAGGCGTATCCGAGGACTATAGCTCCCATAAAATCAGGCGGGGAATTATGTAAATCCGGGGTGCATAATTACCCGGGGGGTAGAGATCGGGGAAAACTCCATAATAGGAATCAGCTCCGTAGTTAACCGGGATATCACTCCAAAAAGTCTTGCTCTGGGTTATCCGGCTCGAGTTGTCAAAAAGCTTGATGGCGTAGATGATCTCCAAACCTGATTTACGAGTTTTTTGTTCAGTATATCACCAGATCCGGAATCATTTTTCAGCTCTGTAACTGAATTCAAACCCAAATTGGCTCAAAGCGAATAGTGCCATTAATATTACAACGAATATGCAGAAAACAGATACAAAAGATGCGATCAGATAATGAAAAAAGCCAGTCCCTGTGAATTCTGTAGTCATCATTGAGGATACACTGAGAGGTTTATTATAAAGCGGATAGAGATAATAACAGTATCCTGTAGTTACATCATCTAACAGCAGGTGTGTGAGGAAAGCAGACTCTGCAAAAATTGCCATGTATACTATTTAGCATGAAAGTATATGAGGAGATCTTCCTCACGTACTCTCTCTTTCTTCATTTCTCGCAATTACATATATTTCACTCATTATTTTGATCCTTTCATCAACTGAGAATATCTCAGTCTCCACTATCTTTCTCTTTTGAATTTCCCCCTTTTTATATCCAGTTTCATCTTCATACATCTCCTCGTTTGTGATCAGATGCCATATAATTGTTGCAATTTTTCTTGCCAGGGCAATAATTGCCTTTGAATGCCCAATCGACTTCTTTTTTCTGTTGAAAAACTCTTTTAACCTGCTATTTTTTGTTCTTGCTGCTGCCTGAGCAATCTGTGTTAGAATCCACCTTGCTTCCTTAGATCCTCTCTTAGTGATTCTTCCGTTATGGTATTTATCCGCTGATTGGTACACATTCGGAACTATGCCAAGCCATGAAGCAAGCTTATCCCCTGAAGAAAAATCTTTGAAATCGCCTATTTCAGCAATAAGAGTTGCCGCTCCAAGTTCTCCTATTCCTGGAACAGACATTAAAATTTCCATTTCTTGCTTATGATTTTTATAAGCATAATTGAATATTTCTTTTTCCAAAATTTTGATTTCATTGTCAAGATGCTTTATGATATCCAGACAGATCTGAAGCCTGAATGCAGCACCTTGAGAGATTTCTCTGTCCAGAGTTTCCCTTATCTGATCACTTTTTTTACGAACATTTGGGGAAAGGCTTGCTATAATCTGGTCAACGCTTTTACCTGAACAAATTCCTGATAGAATTGCTCTACCACTCTTACCAAAAATATCTGTTAGCACATTCTTCAGATTAAACATTTCAGGTGCGAGTATGGCGTGAGCTTCATTTTTTATATCTGTTCTTTTTTGTACAAGGTTATGGCGAAGCCGGATACATGAACGAAATGTTCTATGGTTTTTTGGGAAAACTCTTGATGGTTGAATCATATTATTCAATGCAAGTTGTGCGATGAATTCGGAATCGATCTTATCTGTTTTTTTGTGTGTAAACGCCTTCATATCTCGGGCATTTCCAACTATAACAGGTAGATGTTTTATCAACGCATCATAAATCGGAACCCAAAAGTCACTCGTTGATTCACAGGCAACAACGTCACATTTATCTGATATAACCCAGTTTTTAAAAGCTAAAATTTCGTCAGGGGTTCTAGAGAAATATTGTTGCTGTTTTTCACCAGATCTACTGAGGATTGTAGCAATGAAAAAGAGTTTGTGAATGTCTAAACCACAAGCTTTGTTAATGACTTCAACCAATTTAGATCACCAAATTAGATCACCAAATTAATTTGGGCAGTAGAATTGCCTCAAAGGCCAATTTAGCATCCGTGATCAAAGTCACATTTGAGCCTTCGATGGCAATTCACTGGTTAGTTTTATCACGGCTTCAAAGAACCAAAATAAGTACAACCTTACTGCCCAAGAGAATGATGAGGTTGATAGGTAAAAAAGGTAAGGAAAAAAAAGTACTTTCATTTCTTTGTGCCTGTTATTCGAAGAATTTCATATGCGTTTTATAGGAAGAAGCGTAATACCTATGAAATCTTAATTTCATGGGATATAAGAGTCAACTTTTATATATTTTTCAATTGTTGATTCTGCTAAACTATTTTTTGTATTAAGTTAATTTAATAATAGATACTGTCACCACAACCCAAAATGTGAAAACCAAGCTGAGATAGTTGGATAACAGGGTATCGCATACCTGAAGGGATCGGAAACATTAATCCGGAAGTGTAAATTTTAACCATGATGTCTAATGTATTTGCTTTCATACATCGAGCGAGTAGGCCTGATGTAATAAATTTACAGTCTGAATTTAAAGTCAGCAATGACAACTATCCAACTGTAAAAATGGTTTGAATTTCAAGACACGCTCTAAGAGATGACAGGAATTAATTAAAAACAAACTCATTGAGATGTTTACGGAATTTCACAGAACTTCTGCCTGCACAGATTCGCCAGAACTGGAAAGTTCGAATGCAGGAATGGGGCTGCATCGGGCTTTTGCCAGTTATGAGAAAACAGTTGCTTGTGGGAAATCAGGTCTTATCGGCCAGTTTTGCATCCAGGATATTTAAAGAGCCTGTGTCGCCTTCCCACTCGATTTCACTTTTTACTATTTCTATGCGCTTTTTAAAGAAAGGAGCATCAAGGACTACGGTTTCGTATTCTCCGCCTTCCCCTGCCATATGAACCATATACCTGCGATTCAGGGCTTTGAGGTTTTCGATTGAGTTCACATTAATAGGACGGCCAAGCCAGGACTGATCCATACCATCGGCTGCAACTCTGACAATCCTGATATCGAGAACTTTTGCCATCTCATTCAGGAGCTCTTCAGGGTCCCTGTGCCAGAGAGGAGCATAGACCTTAAGCCCGAGGGAATCGCAGATCTTCTGCACTCTGCTTGCCTGGTACTGTGACTCAATAGCGCCTACAGATACTCCATCAACGTTCACTTTCTTCAGAGCAAGGGTAAGGTCGTCCAGCTCAAGTTCCTTGATTCCACTGGACTGCTGCTGGATCAATGGGATTCCACTGGCGGCAGACATCAGTTCTACCATATGGAGATTGACTGAGTGATACATATAGGAGTCATCTCTTGCGGGGATAATATTGATGAGGTGGGTGACCTCATGCCCCTCTTCAAAGGCTTTGTGAATGGCAAAGATCGAGTCCTTACCACCAGAAATCAGTGCTGCGAGTTTCATCTGCATCCTCTTCTATATTCCTATTTTTTAGTATTTCCAGGTTATAATTCTCCGAAGCTGGCTTCATAGCGAGATTTCATCTCTTTCCAGGTTGGAAGGTTTGTCTGACAGCCTCGGGTCTGTACGACAAAGGAAGCTACAGTTGATCCTATTTTTCCGCATGTGGGAAGGGAATAACCTCTGGTGTAAGCCAGCAGAAAACCTGCCCTGTAAGCATCTCCTGCTCCTGTAGGGTCTACAGCCTTTACGGAAACTACAGGAATTGCCCACTCGCCATCGTCTGTGTAAATTCTGCTGCCTTCCGCGTCATATGTTACAACAATAACATCAATCATAGCCCTGAGTTCGGAAAAACTTTTTCCAGTCATCTCTGAAACCCGCTTAATTTCGTGCCGGTTTGCAAAGAGGATATCAGTATTGGCAAGGATTGTTTCAAGTTTTTCTTTTGAGTAAGTCACCAGGTCCTGTCCAGGATCAAAGGAAACAAAATCTGCAATCTGCGCTATCTTTGCATTGTAGACGCAATCTGCTGTCGCCAGGTGGACAAAATCTGCAGATTCAGGCTCAAGTTCTTTGAATTTTGAGGACGCCCCCCAGTAAAAATAGGTGGCCTGGTTGTCTTCCCTGTCCGTGAAAATGAAAGCCTTGGAAAGCTTCAAGTCTTCAATACTGTAAAGGCGGGAGAGGTCAACGCATGCTTCCTTAAGAAGTTTTTCATATCCCGAGCTGGAAAAATCCGTGCCTACAGGAGATATCAGCTGGCTTTTTCCCCCCAGCTTTGCGATGGCAACTGCAATATTTGCAGCCCCTCCACCAGGATATTCTTCATAGTCAATTACAGGGGAAGACTCATTTTTTTCGGCTATTTTTTCAACATCGACGATGTAATCAAGGGCAGTATGCCCCACTACGGAAATTATACTGTCCATACAGTTTCCTCTTTTTTGCGGGTCTGGGAGGAGCCCGGGAGTTTTGGGATAGAATATATTTTTGAAAGATAAGTAAAGTAAAACTCAGGAAAAGATAAAATCACTGATTTATTCATTTCTGTCGTGATAAAAGCTTTTTTTTACCAGCGGTTTTTTAACCCCGGGCTACGGAAGAGCTGTCTGAGAAGAAGCCTTGCAGGCACTCCTCCCTCTGCCCCGTCATTTTCAACAGGTTCAGGGAAGGAAACCTGTTTATTTGCTTGCCTTGCCTTTCTGCTGCTGTTCGCTTTTTTCGACTGACCGTTCGAATTCCGTGACTTCGACAACTGTCAACGGGATGTCACGGAGAGACTTTCCTATGACGGATTTTGCGATCCTTTCCGCATGTTCCGCAGATTCGGCATCAAAAACCTTCATTTCAAAAATAAGCCCTACAAGAGCAGTATTTGCCGCTATGAAAACACTGCTAAAAGGCTCACCGCATGCCGGGCAGGACGTAGTTCCCACATCAACTTCTACAAAATCCAGTTTGGGGTTCAGGCGTTTTCCAGCCTCGGAAATCGCAACTCCTATTGCATCATCAGCCGTTTTTACATCTCTAACCAACCAAGCTGCTTCAAGTACCACATGAAAGTTCTTCATAATTGTCCACCGTAGTTATTCAGTATACGTTTTTAAGATATTCCCGGAGCAGGGAAAATGTTACAATATTTAAAGAGTAGAGTAAAGTACATTGATTATTTTAATTGTTTTGGCTTCGAATAAGCGTTTGTATTTATAAACTTTACTTATGATATGGTTTTTTCAGTTTAAGCTTTTAAAATCTCAACTTTCAGTTATAAGTTTTAACTTTTTACTTCTTATTATTCTTTAATCTTTCAACTTTTAATATTCTTTAATCTTTCAACTTTTAATGTTCTTTAATCTTTCAACTTTTAATATTCTTTAATCTTTCAACTTTTAATTATGTGTACCTGTTATTCAAAGAATTCATGTGCGTTTTTTGTTTATTAATTTTTTTAACTTTTCAGGTTTCGTTTTCAGGATTCCTTACCTTCTATTCCTATATCTATGTAAGGGTTACTATATTTCCGATTATTTTATTCCAGTACTGTTCTTTTAGGTCTCTTATATCGTAAAAAGAGTCTCGTCATCTACAGCAAAGACCCCGAGTTTTGCCCCAGCATCAAGCCAGGCGTGTCCATAGCTGAAAGAAGCCAGGGCGTTTACAGGATCTCTGTTCTCAAGAAAGTAGACTCCGTCTTTATAATAGGCTTCTGCCATTGTGTAGTAATCCTCTGCTACTGCACGCATATGGGAATTGGGGATTGGAGCATACTTTGCTTTCTGCAGGGCCCTTTTTAACAGATCCTCGTATCGGTTGACCTTTTCATTCAAATCGGCAGGCATCTTGACCACCAGGGAGTCCTTTTAACAGTATTTATTCTCTCGGTTTTTTTATTTGATCTTATTCAATCCCTTCCATAAGTTTCTCAGGACCGGCTGCAAGTTTCACAAGAGCTTCAGCTTCAAGGAAATGCAGTTTTCCGGGAATTACCAGGATATGAAGAGGCTTTCCAAAATCAAAATCCTTCAGGTTTTCTGCGTAGTCAGCTTTTACCACGGGTTTCTCAGAGCCTGCTCTTGCGATTCCCACAGCAACAGCCCTGTCCATTACCTTTTCCCTTCTTTTATTCTCAACTTCCAGCAGGAGTGCAAGCGCAAGATTGACGGTCATATACCCTTTATCTTTGTCGATGTCCAGAAAGACAAGGGTATGGAGACCAAGTTCGGAGTTTAGTTTTATGGTATCATAGGGAGTTTCCGAAATAATCCTGGCTCCTCGCCTGCTTTCGTAGGGGTACGGGATACTTGCGGATTTTCCGAAACGGTAGTTCTGAAGCCCGGTAAGCCCCGAGACTGCTGAGGTAATGGACGCCCCATGAACCAGGCGGGTTTCTATCCCGAGCTTTTCGGCCCTGAGGCGCAGGTCAACGTGAGTTGTGGAGACCATTGTATCTCCACCTGTGAGAAATACGACATTTTTGTCTTTTGCTTCATTCAGCCAATCAGGTTGCTGTTCCACATCTTCCCTTGAGAGTAAATGGACTTTCTTTTCGTAGAGATGTTCCATTTTTTTAGGGTTTGTTCCCATGAGGCAGGAAGTATAGAACTCAGCATATACAATGTCAGCTTCCTGGACAGCCTCAAGTCCTTTTAAGGAAATATCGTATTCGTCAAAAAGTCCCAGCCCTATAAATGTGAGCATAACCCGCTTTAGGAGCTCATTAGTTTAAAGCTTTTGGCGCCGCAGGCTTATCCGGGGAATCTGAGGATTTATTTACAGATTTACGGATACACTCAACGTATTTATATTTAAAAACTAATAACAGGAATAAGGCTTATAATTGTATTTATTGGAGATGTCTTTTTATGGTAAAGGTTACGCTCATTCACGCCACCTGGTGCACGGCATGTCCGGCAACACGCAGGTTTTGGAAAGGTCTTAAATCGGAATACGATTTCGAGTATGAGGAAGTTGATGTAGAGACCCCGGAGGGTCAGGCTCTTACTGATAAGTATGGCATAGTCGGGGTTCCTACAACTCTTATCGATGGTGAGCCTGCTTTTACGGGTCTTCCCAAAAAGGCCGATGCTATAGCTCGCATTACGTGAAGGCGCGTTAAAACTTTATTTTTTTAACTCATTTTTGGATTCTGGGAGGTAAGTATGTACGATCTGATTATTATAGGAGGGGGGCCTGCAGGGCTTGCAGCGGGAATTTACGCTGTTCGTTTCGGGCTTGAGACCCTTATCCTGGAAAGAAACGAGATAAGCGGCCAGATCTCTATGGCAGATATTGTGGAAAACTATCCTGGCTTTTCATCAATTTCCGGACCTGAACTGATGGAAAAATATAGAACACATGCTCTGGAAGCCGGGGTAAAGACCAGGATTACTGAAGTTGTCTCGATCCGGACAGAAGGGGCAAAAAAAATCGTCTCAACGGACAGCGGGGACCTGGAAGCAAAAGCCTTAATCATTGCCACAGGCGCAAATCCAAAGCATCTGAATGTGCCAGGAGAGAAGGAACTTATCAGCAAGGGGGTCTCCTACTGCGCAATCTGCGATGGGCCTTTTTTCAAAAACAAAACTGTAGTTGTTGTGGGCGGCGGCAACTCAGCCGTTACAGATGCTCTTCTTCTTTCAAAGATTGCCCAGAAGGTATATCTTGTCCACAGGCGGGACCGTTTGAGAGCTGCAAAAATCCTTCAGGATAGGGCCATTGCAACTCCAAACATTGAGTTCATCCTCAACACTCTTGTCCTGGAAATAGTAGGGGGCGGAGAAGGGATTAAAAAGGTCGAAAAAGTTATCCTGCAAGACCGCAACAGCAAAGAATCACGGGAGCTTTCTACTAATGGTGTTTTTATCTACGTGGGCATTCATCCGAATACTGAATTCGTTAGTGTGGAAAAAAATAATGAAGGCTTCATCAAGACCGGTCGCTGGTTGGAAACCTCAGAGAAGGGAATTTATGCCGCAGGAGATTGTCGCGACACTCCTATCTGGCAGCTTGTAGCAGCGGTGAGTGATGGAGCAATCGCAGCCACGGCTGCAAATGAATATGTAGAAAGCCTTAAATAATAAATATCCCGGAAGGGCTCAAACCAGAACTCGGTTTGGAAACTCATTCTTGCAAAGTCAACACTATTCATGCAAAAATAAAAAAGGGACAGTAAGATTGCCCTGTCCCTAACTTACGCCTTCAGGAATTCGCTTTGAAGCTTATTCCAGCATCTGGTTAATTTTATAGTAAAAATCTATGATCAATCTTGTCGCGTCGCTTTCCATATTCAACTGGAAGGTCCGGATCTGCTTTCCAAGAGGTTTTTCGATGACAATACCCGTATCTATTAGCGGGGTAATGACTCTTGATACACTGGAGTGGGAAAGACCGGTCTCTTCTGCTATCCCTGATAGGTAGGTTGATTCGTTCTGGTGCTCGATCAGATTTTTAAGGACGGTCATCTGTGCGGTTTTTCCAAAGATTTTTTCAAGTGGGTCCATTGTTATCATCTCAGAGGTGGCTGTTCTCTGTAAGTGATTATTATTTCCAATATTAACTTGCTATTTACGGTTATAAACTTATCTCATTATTGGTTAGTCAGGCGATTCATACAAAATCTCCTAAATATTTGGAGAACTCCGTTTTCCCTCGCTTCACTGTGTATATTTTTAGAGATTCTCTTCTTTTTAATATTTGAGAAATGTTTAATACCTAAGAAAATCTATACTGTATGAGGTGGAGGGAAATGCATAACATTAATCTTGACCGTGAAATTTTAAAGCTTATAGAAGAACAACCTGAGATAAGTGAAAGAGATATTGCCCGAACTCTTTCTGTTTCGGAAGAGTTAGTAAAAGTTAGGATTGAAAACCTTCATGATGTCAGGGAAAAAATCCTGATTATGGGTGATGAGCAGAATATCCACCATGCCCTTAAGAAGGTTCTTGAAGCTGAAAACTACAACGTTGTCAATGCCTCGGACAGCATTTCAGTCCTTGAAGCAGTAAATGCAGAAAGACCAGACCTGGTACTGCTTGATACAGCTTTTCTGAATACAGATGGCTTTGAAATCTGCAGACAACTTAAAGCCAGCCCAAGGTGCTGGTGGATTCCTGTTATGATGATGAGTGAAAGGAATAAAGCAGAAGACAGTGTTAAAGCCTTTAAATCAGGAGCTGACGATTGCGTTGCCGTGCCTTTTAATCCTCTGGAATTGAAAGCAAGGGTAGGGATGGTTCTGAGACGTAGCCGGATTTGAATCAGGGAGAAAATTTACTTTCTTATAAGCAGTAATACTCTTATAAGGAAATCAGATCTATTTAAAGGTGAAATTTCCTTTTCTTTCTCCTTTTCAGGTTCTGCATACTCTAACAGATTGTTCAGGGGTTTGAAATTTGCCAGATTTCTTTGATGCATCTTAAGAGTTTTATTTACACACTTCTGAAGATATCCTCTTTACTTACATCCTATTAATATGCTTATCAATTCTGTTTATAACATTTACTCAAAAATTGCTTGAAATGAATCTTACTAAATTTAGTTATTTAGTCCCCTGGATATAAGTGGGATAATTTTTAATAATTTTATCAAAGATACTTTTTACAAATCCTATTATACACTCTTTAAAATGGAGCACTTCATTAAAATTACAGATTCTTCTAAAATTACATTTTCCTGTTAGAATCAAATTTATCCTGATAATTAGATTTTCCGTAAATATTACATGGCTTCGTTGAAATTCCTTGAGAACCCTGCCGCAACTTCGATATTAGGGTGACAGGTAATGATCTCCATACAGGTCGCACATAGAAATCGGCTTCTTTTTATCCGGAAGACATCTGCCCTACCTTTGCTTATTTGCTTTTCAGGGGGAATCTGGAAAACTTTTTGGCAGAAATGGGGCTTGACTGCTATGTACAAAAGAAGAGGGATACATAAAATCTACAACAAGTGTGTCGATATACAAATAATGGTGAGTGTATATAATCTATACCAATTATGTATTCGTCAAATGATATTAAATTTATTGATTTATTATCTAAAATACCACAGGTTTGTTATATATATGCCTAACCCAGAATTCTATTTGTAAAACTATATTTTTAAAATAATATTGTTTATGAATATTTCAAAATGTTTAAAAAAGAATAAAACGTAAATTATTGTGCGTAACTGTTTATCTGTCCTTACATATGATAAGGAACTAAAGTACAAAACCAATTTGATGCTCTAAAAGCATATAATATTGTTGTTTAATATTGTTGTTTAATGTAGATGTGGTAAAGCGGTGGAAAAACGTAGCTCAAAAAGGTGTGGTAAAATTATGACTTCAAATGAATGGTACAATAAAGGCGTTGCACTCCATGAACTAAAAAGGTTTGCAGAAGCTCTGGATGCATACAATAAGGCTCTTGAAATAAGCCCTGATAATGCAAAAATCTTGTTTAGCAAAGGGATTGTACTCAAAAGCCTCATGAAGTACGAGGAGGCTCTTGATGCTTTTGACAGGTCTCTTAAGATCAATCCTGACGATGCTAGAACCTGGTGCTTCAAAGCTGAACTTCTCTTAGATCTCATGCAATACGAGGAAGCTCTGGATGCATTCTACAGGGCTATATCCCTTGCTCCTGAAGACCCGGAAATATGGTACAGGCGTGGAATGGCTTTCAGGGAGATGAGAGCATACGAAGATGCAATGGATGACCTTGAGAAAGCTATTCGGCTCTATTCAAAGAACTACGACATGGGCTCTATGAGTGCAAGCGAATGGTGCAAGAAAGGAATGGGGCTTTGTAAAATAAAGAGTTATCAGGAAGCTCTTGATGCTTTTAACAGGGCACTTGAGTTAAACCCGACTAACGGAAAAGCCCTTTACAACAAAGGAGTTGCTCTGCGCTGGCTCGGGAAGAATGATGAAGCAAGATTATACATTGAGAAAGCTGTGGAGATTTTTGAGAACAAGATCAAAGCAAATCCCGAGAATGCAAGATTCTGGTACAACAAGGGAATTGCTCTAAGAGACCTTGAGAAATACAAAGAAGCGCTTGAAGCTTTCGAAAAAGCTATAAATATCAACCCGAGCTTTACAAAGGCCTGGATTGGTAAAGGAATAGTATACGACAGGGTTAAGAAACACCAGAAAGCAATGGAAGCCTACGAAAGGGCAGTCGATATAAACCCTATATACTCAGACCTTATTTAAGCAACCTTAATTATAGAGCATTTTTCAGATAAACTACAGAAGAAGCCAGAAAAAGCCGTTAGCCAGAAAAACTCGTTAACCAGAAAAAGCCGTTAGCCAGAAAACTTGTTAAGGGATTAACAGGCATGGCGGCTGAAATTATCTTTTTTTCTTATTCTTGTATCTGACTGACTTTTATTTACGGATCAATTTGATTTTTCTTTATATACCTGTCTGAACATAACATGCCATTCAGGGTGCCGATATATCCTATCAGATCCTGAAAGGTTTTAAGCTGAAAATCAAAGCATTGTTCTGTTTCTTCTGTGGGTCTCCAGTCTCCATAGGAAGCATATGCTGTTTTTAAGCCTAGTCTGCGTGCAGGAGCCATATCTCTTTTAATGCTATCTCCCACCACAAGACTTTCTTCTGGCTTTAGCCCGAGGATATCAAGAGCAAAGAGAAAATGGGCAGGATCCGGTTTTTTCGTACCTGTCATATCTGCAGACACAAGGAGTTCAAATGAATCAAGAAGCCCTACTTTCATAAGTCTTGCACGGGCATGGTACCTATCGGAGTCGGTTATTATTGCAAGCCTGAGACCAAGTTTCTTCAGTTCCTCAAGGGTGTCCCTTACCCCGGGATATAGTTCAAGGTTTTGCAGTTTTTCCCTGTCATAGATCTCACAGCACTGCAGATATGCCTGTTCTGTGAAAACCTTTCTCTCCTGCATGTAGTCCTTTATGTTTTCATAATCTTCAAACCCGTAAGTTCCCCTGAGGAAATAACTGAAAAGTTCTGCAGGATCCTCCTTAAGGTTCCTATCTCCCCCTCCAAGATAGGAAAGGATCTCCCTGCATGCAATGAGTTTTACGGCTACGAAATCAAAAAGAGTGTTGTCCATATCAAAAAGAACAGCTTTCAGAATTTCCGGGCGATTTTGCTGTACATTCTTCCAAACACTTACCATAGTTTCCCTGATTGGTTTCATTCTCTCGGATCTATTTTACGTTTTCCGGATTTTTCTGATCTTCTTCTTTTTCTATTCCCCTTTTCCGGACTTTTCAGACTACTTTTTGGGGAGAGGCTATAAAAGCCATAAATGACAGATGTATAGATCATAAAGAACAATAGGCTTAAGTAGATAACGAACACGACATTTGAAAAATGTTGGGTCTTAATTGTAAAAGATAATAAAGGGAATTTGGACATGAACTCTGGAAAACAAAAGGACGAACCTTTCGCAAGAGGGGAAAAAGATGAAAAAACTGAAACAGAAGAGGGGGCTGTTTCCGGGGATATGTATGTACTGGACGACTCGGGAAGTGTGGCAGGAGAAGAAGTCAGCAACGAAATTCTTGCAGCCGAACTTAATGAGTGTGGTCTTGATCTTCTCAGGCTTGGTAAGTTTAATGAAGCAATAGTTGCCTTTGATAAGGCGATTGACAGAGATCCAATGAATATTTATCTATTGAATAATAAGGCTGCAGCTCTTGAAAGCCTTGGACAGTTTGAGGGAGCTCTCAAACTCTATCAAAAAGCTATTGAAATAAATTCTGAAGATGCAGATATCTGGAACAACATGGCTTTTTCCTACTCCCAGGTGGGAGAATATGACAGAGCAGTCGAAGCCTATGAAAAAGCTCTTGAGCTCAAGCCGGATTATCCCAACGCATGGTATGGAAAAGCCCTGAACCTCAGCCAGGCAGAAAAATACGAAGAGGCTGTTGAAGCCTATGATAAAGTCCTTGAGGAAAATTCGGAGTATAAAGAGGCATGGGCAGGAAGGGGTATAGCTCTCGGACAGATGGGAAACTACGATGAAGCAATAGTTGCATACGATAAAGCACTCGGCATTGACCCTGATTTTCTTGAAGCCTGGTATTACAAAGGAGTGGATTTAGATAGCCTTGGCAGTTACAAGCAGGCTCTGAAAGCCTATGAAAAAGCCGTGGAAATTGACCCTAAAAATGACGATGCTTGGAATAATATGGGGATAGACCTGGAAAATCTGGAGAGGTATGAGGAAGCAATCAACGCATTTGAAAAAGCAATTGAGATCAATTCCGAAAACTCCGATGTCTGGTATAACAAAGGCTTTACCCTCAGCCAGATGCAGAGGTTTGAAGAAGCTGTCGAAGCATACAGAAAAGCCACACAGCTTGACCCTGAATATCTGGAAGCCTACTCAAGCCTCGGCTTTGTGTTAGCTCAACTCAAACGCTTTGAAGAAGCCCTGGAAACCTATGAAAAGGCACTTAAGCTCGATCCGGAAACTGCCGACTCCTGGTTTGGAAAAGCTGTCTGCCTGAGTTTCCTCGGACGTGAAGAAGAAGCTGAGGGTGCATATAGAAAAGCTGTGGAAATCAACCCCAGATATTCTGAGATCGGGGGGGACATTCAGTAAATTCGGAAAGATTTTCCCTTCTGATTTTACATTCTTTTTCTTTTTTGATATATAGAACTATAGTCATGTACTAAAATAAATAGACATGGATCTCTCTTTAAATTAAGAGACACTTCCCCACAGGGTGGAGCGGATGAGTCAACTACCCCTGAGCTAAAGACTCAGGGGTTTCCTGATGAAGGTTTATGAATGGAAGGATGGATTCTTTACAAGAGTGCGGCTGCCGAATTAAGGCCCGACCTGTACGAAATTCACCGCTTCATCAAGGTTGCGGGTGAAAAGGGAATAGAGCTCAGGGTAGTAAAGCCCGACCAGTTCGACCTTATTGTAACAAGAGATGACAGGAAAAGCATTCTTCTGGATGGGGAAGTTGTCCCTCTTCCGGACTTTCTCCTGCCGAGAATGGGTGCAGGTACAACCTACTTCGCACTTGCGATTATCCGCCACCTGGAACGCCTCGGAGTCCGTGTTTTTAATTCTTCGCAGAGCATTGATACCGTCAAGGACAAACTCTACTCCCAGCAGATCCTGGCAGAAAGAGGAATTTCCTCTCCCAGAACAATGTTTGCCAAAAACCCGGTTAACATAGCTCTGGTTGAAAAATACCTGGGTTTCCCCCTTATAGTAAAAGCCCTCTCTGGCTCCATGGGCAAAGGCATCTTCCTCTCGGAAAAACACGACAATTTCCGGGACCTTATGGAACTGATCCACGTAACCAACCCCAATGCAAACATAATCCTTCAGGAGTTTATTAAATCCAGCCTTGGAAGAGATCTCCGAATCCTCGTAATCGGAGGCCGGGCAGTCGCCTGTATGGAAAGAATCGCTCCCGCAGGCAGTTTCAAGTCCAACTATTCCAGAGGCGGAGAAGTCCGCAAATTCGACATGACCCCCGAGATAGAACAGCTGGCAACCGAAACCGCTCGCACTTTTGGCCTCGACATCGCCGGCATTGACCTCCTCTTCAACGGCGACCATTTCAAAGTCTGCGAGGCTAATTCTTCCCCCGGCTTCGAAGGCATAGAAGAATGCTGCGAAATCAATGTTGCAGGCATGATTTATGATTTTGTGAGAGAAAGGGTGGGGGAAAAGTAAAGGCCAGGTCGGTTCTATTTTGCCGCTAGAAAACTATGCAGATTTCCAGTACCAGATCTTTTCATGCTCGCCGAAGTGAGCGGAGCTTTAAAAAAAGTTCAAGATACTTTTGCCTGGTATTAAAGTTCAACTTACAAATTGGTTTTCTATTGTTGAGCTCATCCCAAAACCAATTTTATAGGAAGAAGCGTAAAACTCATGAAATCTTAATTTCATGGGATATAAACGTCAACTTCTTTGACATTATTTTTGATATGTGTTGCCTTCATACGTACCCTCGTCTAATATTATATTAGATTAAGGTATGAGTAAATCAAGCAATTTTTTTCCAAAAGTTTACCATCAGATTCGATAGGTTTTGAATAAACCCACTCTAGAATGAGTTTGTCTTTTCTGGAATGACAGAAAGCTCTTAAAAATAAGGCTATTTGAAATGGGTTCAGTAACTTGAGAACCAGAAAAAGAATAAATTTGGCTTAATTGATAGAAAAACGATGTATTTAAAATCGCATATCTAAAAAATGGCAGTTTAAAAGCTATGTATTCCAATCAAAAAATGATAGCTGTTTTTGAATACCTTCATTCGTCTATATTACGATATTTGTCAAGCTCGGTGAACCTGCTACCTGATTTTTATACTGTGACCTGCTAAAATTAAAAAGCAGGCTTCTAAGCTGCCACTTTCACTATTTAATTAGTAGGAGTTACTTTGATTACTCCTGTCCTGTTTGTAGTGGTTGCAGATTCAGTATCTGCTTCCTCTGCGGCTGTAATTTCCTCTTCAGCTATAATTTCCTCTTCGAATGCGCCTCCTTCCTCGGTTACATTTTCGGCATCATTTGGAGCCATTTCCTCAGTTGGAGCCATTTCCTCAGTTGGAGCCATTTCTTCAGTTGGGGCCATTTCTTCAGTTGGAGCCATTTCTTCAGTTGGAGCCATTTCCTCAGTTGGAGCCATTTCCTCAGTTGGAGTTGCAGGTTCATTGCCTGCACATCCTATCGCCAGGAACACGCTGAACAGAACTATTAAAATAAGCAGTGCTTTTCTCATATTTTTCCCCCATGTGAAATTGAGTGTTTTATAATTAATATTCCAGTTTTATAATTGTTACTGCCAGTTTCTGAACACAGTTCCCTTATTTAGTTCATTTTTAATCTACCGGATGAAATCGGATTTCATCTCAGAAACTGGTACCTAGAGGTAATTCAGAGCATTTATTTCCTTTTGAGGGTTTTACCTGCCCTTAAATTATAATACCGGGAATTCTAATATTACTCAAGGACCCTTTTTCGAGGGGTAGTAATGAATATTAAACTCGCTAATCCTTATACTGAAGAGGTAAACTGGACTTACGAGGTGTTGTCTTTCGGGGATTGTGAGGGCCAGATTGAAAAATCCAGGGCTGCTTTTTCAGGATGGGGGGTTTTTTCGGTTGAGGAAAGAACCACGTATATTGCACGGGTAGTTGAGGTACTCAGGCAGAACAAGCGGGTGTATGCCGAGATTATTACGAAAGAAATGGGAAAGCCAATGAAGATCGGAGATCCCGTGGATGAGGGAACTGACATTAGGCCGGTAGTAAAAAAAGAATCTGTCGACAGCCTTGAAAAGACCCTTAAAGATGCAAAAAAGAAAGGTGTAGAACCTTACGTATACGGGGAGGGACGTGAGAAAGGCTTTTTCTTTAGGCCTGCCCTTATCCCTGCAGCCAGTACGGACATGAAGGCCTGCAGTGTTGAGGTCTTTGGGCCTATTGCGCCCGTAATCATGGTAAAGGATGATGAAGCTGTGGAGATTGCAAACTCCACGGAGTTCGGGTTCGGAGCCGATGTCTGGTCTGCAGACCTGGAGAGAGCCGGAAGGCTGGCAAAAAGAATCAGGTCAGGTTTTGTAACCATCAATGGGGGTGTCCGATCCAAGGTTGCCTTTTGGAGGGATCAAGAACTCCGGAATAGGAAGGGAGCTTTCGTATTACGGGCTTAAGGAATTTGTAAATATAAAGACCGTCGTGGTTAACAAATAAATATTGATTAATATTGGGGTTTTTTTTATGAAAGCTTCGGACCTTTTTGTTGCTCAGCTTAAAGAGGAAGGTGTGGAATATATTTTTGGACTTCCTGGAGAAGAAAACCTTGACCTTCTCGAATCTCTACGAAACTCGAACATAAAACTGATCGTAACAAGGCATGAACAGGCTGCGGCATTTATGGCTGCAGCTTACGGAAGGCTGACAGGAAAACCAGGGGTCTGCTTTTCAACCCTTGGTCCGGGAGCGACGAACCTTGTTACAGGCGTTGCCCAGGCACAGCTTACAGGAGCTCCCTTTATATCCATATCCGGGCAGAAGGCCCTAATTGACAACTGGCAGGGCCGTTTCCAGCTTGTAGATGTTGTAAGGATGATGGAGCCACTTTGCAAAAAAGCTGTATCCATCACCGACCCGGGGATGATCCCCACGGTTATCCGAAATGCCTTCAAACATGCGGAAGCTGAAAGGCCGGGAGCTGTGCACATTGAGCTTCCGGAAGATGTGGCTGAGGAAGAAACCGATGCAGTAGTGCAAAAAAAAAGTGAAATAAAAATTCCTTTCCCTGATCCTGAAATCGTGAAAAAAGCTGCAGCTCTGATTTGTGAGGCTAAAAACCCCCTGATTATCGTTTCTTCGGGGGCTAACCGGAAAGCCATTGCCAAAGAACTGGAGGATTTTGCAAGAAGTACGGGTATTTACCTGGTACACACTCAGATGGGAAAAGGTGTAGTTCCGGATGATTGCGTTTACAGTCTTTTTGCCACAGGAATCCATGCCCGGGACTATGTTAACTGTGGAATTGAAGGGGCAGACCTGATTATTACAGTAGGATACGATATCGTGGAATATCCTCCCTACCTATGGAACAGGGAACTGGATAAACAGATCATAAACATCGATTTTGTTGAGTCAGTACCTGACAGGTACTTTAATCCTGAGATAGAAATTATTGGAAATATTGCCTCTTCAATCAGGGAACTTGCCGCAAACATCCCGGAAAAGCGAGAGTTCCCCATCTTTGAACACACCAGGCTTTTTATAGATGAAAAAATAAGTGCTCCTGCCAGGAAAAGTTACCCTCCTCTCCCGCAGACGGTCGTTATGAATGTCAGGAAAGTGCTTGGGAGAGAAGACATAATCACACTGGACAACGGAATTTATAAACTCTGGTTCTCCCGCCTTTACAAGACCTATACTCCGAACACTGTGCTCCTTGACAATGCTCTTGCAACTATGGGCGCAGGGCTCGCGTCCGGTATTGCCGCAAAGCTTCTTCATCCGGAACGCCGCGTACTTGCAATCTGCGGGGACGGGGGCTTTATGATGAACTGTCAGGAGCTCGAGACTGCAGTCCGCTATGGAATCCATGTTGTTGTCCTTATTCTCAATGACAATGCCTTTGGCTTTATTAAATGGAAGCAGAAAAAAATGCATTTTGAGGACTTTGCACTGGATTATGGAAACCCTGATTTTTCCCTCTTTGCCGAGAGTTTCGGGGCTGCAGGCATCAAAGTCAAAGAAGGGGACGACCTTGCAGAAGTTCTGGAAAAAGCTTTTTCTCTGAATAAAGTAACTGTTATCGAATGCCCTATCGACTATTCCGTAAACTATGAGACCTTCTCGATAGAACTGAGTAACTTTACATGTAAATTCTGATAAGCAAAATTTACGCAAGCAAAATTTATTAAAATAGATTATTCTTAAGCAGATTTTTTTTTTTCAAGGGGTTTCAGGTCAATTTTATGCAAACCCATCATTATTAAAATCAAACCCGAGAGGAAATAATTGGAAAATGCAGAAATAAAAGCAGGATATCCTATCAATTTACATGACGTGGTCATAGTTGGAGCCGGACTGACTGGTCTTCGGGCTGCAATTGAGACGGTAAACAGAGGGCTTGATACAGCCATCGTTTTCAGAGTGCGCCTTCTCCGTCCCCATTCCGTAGCAGCTCAGGGAGGGATAAATGCATCCCTCGGGAATGCCTTAGCAGACGATTCTCGAGCTGACCTTAAACCGGCTTCTGACCCCCCTCCCTGTGAAGGAGAAGTTCATGCAGCCTGATGCCGTAAAGGAGCTTGGAAAGTATACAAACTGCATACTCTGTGCTGCGTGTGTGGGTTCCTTCCCAATCTCGAGAAAAGACAATGATTTTTTGGGATCAGCTGTTCTTGCAAAGCTGTATAGATTCCATATTGACCCCCGTAAGGCGGATGATGAATCAAGGCTTATACTTGCCAACAGTAAATTCGGTTGGTGGGGCTGTGAATTCCATGCCAAATGCAGGGTAGTCTGCTCGAAAGGTGTTTCCCCCATTGAGGGAATCGTGAAGGCTAGAAAAGAAATCAAGGATTTTGGAAAGAAAATGCCTGTTAAGGAAATTGTATTAATGAAAGAAATTTTGAGTAAAGAGGAACTGATGAATTGATCAAAATTGAAAAACTGTTGTAGTATTAATCCGCAGGTTGTTTGTGGGATTTTTAATTATAAGTTTGTAGTTTAATATTGCAATTATTTAAAATATATTGCAATTATTCAAAACCATTGGTTGATTGAAGCTACAGTTAAGGTAGTGCTATGAAAAGTTAATGAAGTATGTTTAAGGTATCTTTTAATTAAGGTACCCTTTTCTTTCAAGCCATTCGATCTGGGGTCTTGTATATTTCCAGGTAACATCGGCTTTTGAATCCTGAACTTCCCAGGGGTTGGCTATGACAACATCGCCTTCTCGGATCCACATTCTCTTTTTTTTGGAACCGGGAATCCTGCCCATTCGGACTACTCCATCCATGCACTGTAGCGTAACTCGTTTTGAGCCAAGTAAACTTGCTACTGTTGCCAGAACTTCGTTTCTGTCCTTACGTGGAGTTCGTACCCTTGTTACTTCCTGGGGACCGTTTCCTGGTCCTACTGGTTTATTAGATCCTGCCTGTCTTTTCCGAATTGTGCTCCTGTAATTAGCCAGATTAATTCCTCCTCTGCTGATTTTTATCTTAATGATTTCAATGCTGAATTGAGTTTACTGTTTTTTATTCCCAATTCCTCTTGTTTTTCCTTCTTTTATGGGTGCCATCAAAGACATTTACTGTTTTGAACAGGTGCAATTAAATTGTTCTGTTTCTGATTTCTGGACGCATTCGTAAAAACAAGAGACGAAAAACAAAGTAAATAAAAAAACGAATAGTGAAAATGAATTGAGTGTTAATTCAATAAAGAAATTAACACTCAATGCAGATAATCATTAGAACTTCCTGTGGTTAGCAAGACAATCTCTGCAGTAAACCGGCCGACCTTCGGTTGGCTTGAATGGAACTTCAGTCTCAACACCGCAGTCAGAACAGGTTACTTTAGTCATTTCTCTGGGACCGCTGTTGCCGCCTCTGAAACCACCATTTCCACCACGGTTGCCGTCTCTGCCACCCCGGTAAGAATTTCCTCTGTCATTAAAACCCATTTTTGTTTCACCTCCGCTTATAGCGGGTATCTATAGAGTAAAAACAAGATTGTATAAAATTTATTGATTAAAAACAAAAAAAATGGTTTTTAATAACAATTATACGTCTCTTAATTTTCAACTACTCCTACATAGTATTTCAATTATATAAATTTACCTATCAAAAAATCGATTAACAGGAATAAAATCAGACAGGAACAAAATTAGCTCAAAAAAAAGATATAGCAGGTGATAGGAGACGTTTTTTGATTAAAAGAGAGTCTCAAAGAAAGCTCAAAACTGTAGCAAATGATATGTGTAAAGCAGAATCATTAAATAAAATACATTATAAAAATAAGTGGTCCGTTTTACCCGTCCAAGCTAAGCAAAACGGACAGAATCTGTCAAGTGAAATTTTTCGAATGAATTCGAAATTAGTAGCGGTTCTCTCTGGGCTTCCTGTGGTTAGGAAGGCAGTCTCTGCAGTAAACCGGTCTGTCGGGATCAGGTTTGAAAGGGACCTGAGTTTCAGCGCCGCAGTCGGAACAGATTGCGTTGTGCATTTCCTTTGGGGCTCCGAAACCTCCCCGGTTGCTGTCTCTTCCCCGGAAGGAGTTTCTGTCATTAAAAGCCATTTTCTTTTCACCTCCGTTTACAACGGATAGTCATTTGCTTAAAAATAAGATTGTATAGAGCTCTTTGATTAAAAACAGAAATTAGTTTTTAATAACAGATTATACGTCTCTTTATTTTTAACGTTCATACTATACAGTCAAATTATATAAATTTTACTCATAATAATGGAAAAAAATCATAAGAATGTCTTTCATCTGAAGTTGCCTGCTTTTAACCCCAATTTTTTAAACTATAAACCCAATCTTTCACTCAATTTCTCTTTTCAGTTAGTACAGAAAACCCATACATAGACCACCCTCCAACCATCGGCACCATATCTGTTGGGATCTTCTGTAGTACTCTTCCCATTTTAAGAAAGGATAAAACAGGATTACTGAAAAGAGCAGAAAACTTTTAAAATTGTTCTGGAGCTGATCCCAAAATCTATTTTATTGTCAATATTAAAGAATTATTGAAAAGAGGAATGAGAGGTTTAACCTTGGCACTGGTTAAAACCAAATAGTATCGAAAGAGTTCTTTTTTGTGAATTGAGTCTTATAATTCATCAGGAAGTTATTTAAGGTAGCCTTTGCGCTCAAGCCACTCTATCTGCGGCCTTGTGTATTTCCATATGACATCGGCTTTGGAATCCTGAATTTCCCATGGAGTGGCAATTACGACATCACCTTCACGAATCCACATCTTCTTGTTCTTGGATCCAGGGATTCGGCCCATTCGGACAACGCCGTCCATGCACTGTAAGTTAACCCTCTTTGAACCTAAGAGGCTTCCTACCGTTGCCAGGACTTCATGATTTTCTTTGCGCGGTGTGCGTACCCTTGTTACTTCCTGAGTAGTTGGGGCGGCAGTTCCAGTTCCTGCTTTTCTTTTCCTTATATTGCTTCTATAGTTTGCCAGGTTGATTCCTCGTTGTATTATTACTTTTGAGTTGGTTTAATTACCATTTTTTTATCAGATCATATTTTTTCGAATTTTCTGTGTAACAATTTCTATAGATATTTTGGTGTGAAGGTTCATAAATGGATAGGAATTAAAAAACCTCTGAAAAATCAGAATCTCCGAAAATTCGAAACTAAGGAAATTCCCCCATATTTAAGGCTGGTTCAGTCATTGCAGAACCAATTGATTGGGTATTTGCTTCAAAATCTTTCAGAATAATTCCACATCCTTCTAAATAAATTTTAACTATGCTAACTAAATATTAACTAAGATGTAATTAATGGTGGTTTATAAATTAATAGTGGTTTATAAATTAATGATGGTTTATATTATAACTCAATAAATAAGTTTATGTAGATATATGAGTTCCAATGCCTTTACCCATAAAAGGTAAAAAACACAGAATAAAAAGTGGAGTAAGTGTTGATCTAATAAATTACAGAGCAACACTTTACATAAGAACTTTGAATTTAGAACTTCCTATGGTTAGGAAGGCAGTCTCTACAGTAAACCGGCCGCCCTTCAGTTGGTTTGAAAGGAACTTCAGTCTCGACACCGCAGTCAGAACAGATAACCTTGTGCATTTCTCTGGGACCACTGTTGCCGCCTCTGAAACCACCACTTCCACCACGGTTGCTGTCTCTGCTGCCACCCCGGTAAGAATTTCCTCTGTCATTAAAACCCAATTTTGTTTCACCTCCACTTATAGCGGATACACATATTTCATAAAAATATGATAAGATATAATTTATTATTTAAAAACAAAAGAGGGAGTTTTTAATAACAGATTATGTCTCATTATTTTTACTAATTGTAAAAACCTCTTATGTTATATAAGATTAATCCACATGAGATAAAATATATATAAAAATGTCTCCCTCAAAGATAAAGGACAAGAGTAACGAATCAGACGAAGAATAAATGTAGATTTGGAAACCTTTTTGCCAGATGATTTCCATTGATAAGATTAAAAATCAAAAAATTCAGAATTTCTGGAATTAAAACTTCCTGTTTTTTAGGAGACAGTCCCTGCAGCAAACCGGCTTTCTTTCAGTTGGTCTGAATGGAACCTGGGTCTCAACGCCACAATCAGAACACACCGCTGGATACATTTCTCTGGGGCCGCTGTTGCCACCTCGTAACCACCACTTTCACCCCGGTTGTTGTCTTTGCTTTCACGGTTGCTGTGTTTACTTCCACCCCGGTAAGAATTTCCCCTGTCATTAAAACTTACTCTTGTTTCACTTCCGCTTTTTGAAATTCCAGTGTACTTTCAAAAGAACGGCCTCTGATACATGATTATAAATAGATAAACTTGATACATAGATAAACCTGACCACATGTTAAAGTAAGTAGACGGATGATGTAATGAACCAGGGAACTGATTAATAAATAGAAGGAAAATGTCTATTAATGAACTATTATTACCTGCTGTTACTGGCAATAGCATTTGAAGTATGCGGGACCATCTGCATGAAATTATCCGAGGGCTTTACAAAACTGCCCCCTTCAGTTTTGATTTTCGTGTTCTATGCGATCAGTTTCTTTTTCTTTACTCTTGCCCTTAAAGGAATAGATGTGAGCATTGCATATGCAATATGGGCCGGGCTTGGGACTGCTCTTATTACCATAGCCGGAATTTTCTATTTCAGGGAACCTACCACTGCCCTCAAGATAATTTCTCTTGTCGTTGTAATTGCAGGAGTTATCGGGCTTCACCTGAGTGATAGAGTCACATAATTGACCTGGAGTCACATAATTAACCTGGAGTCACATAATTAACTTGAATTCCAGGATTAATCTGCTTAAAATGGGTTTGTGAAAGCCGAAGCCAGAGCTTTGAGGTTTTTCAGTACCTGGTTGAAAGAATGCCAGTAGTCAGTGGTTCAAAGCTTTTTAGCCACAACTATAAATCCATTAATTTTGTTACCTGTCTTGGTTTTAAGCTCTTCAACCCTGAAATAGTCAATCTCAAACCCGCAGTCTACAAGCAGAAACACCAGCTCTTTTTCGGAGAAATGGTGTGCAATAAATTCAACCTCTCCGGTTTCAGGGTTAAGGGCAAGGAAAGAACCTTCTTCTTTTGTAACCGGGAAATCTTCAAGGTAGCGCTTTCTGTAAGGCTCGAGGTGCCAGTTCTGTCCGAATTCCGCAAGGTAAAGGTAACTCTCAGGCTTCAGGACTCGGAAAGCTTCCTGGATTATCCTGACCCTCTCCTGCGGATCCGGCACAGAGGTCAAAAAAGCCTGCATGATTGCAAAATTGAAACTTGACTCACGGAAAGGAAGAGCAGAAGCATTTCCAACTTTAAATTCAGCTCTCCCTTCTGTCTTTCTATCCAGCTCCAGGCTTTTTGCAGCAGCTTCTGAAAGCTTGACCACTTCAGTGTTTATATCTATCCCCATTACCGAATATCCCAGGGAAGCAAGTTCAAGGCTGATTTTTCCAAAACCGCATCCGATATCAAGAATTTTATGGCTTTTCTGCAAATAACTGTGAATTACGGGGTAAAGTTCAAGGCTTGAGGGTATTTTCCTTCCGGGAACCGTTTCCCAATATGATTTAGGCATAGAGGACCAGATACAGGTAAAGGATAAAGAACATTTTGAAACCCATAAAATACTCTCAGATTTCAGCCTCATGGAGGATAGGGAACAAAAGGATATAAAAGAATAAAAAGGGGGTAGATAAATAATTTGGAAATCAATTAAACAATAAAGATATTTCAGGCAACCCCTGAATCCGCCCTACAGGCGTCGCCTGAAAAATGCTTATTGCTAAGGGTTAACCCCGTTAATACGGACTTTGACACCGCCTCAGTACCGATTCATTCAGGGTTTTTATCCCGCAGTGGCCCTGTGACAACCTGTCCAGGTGCAAGATATTATTTCACGGGATAACTCAGTGGCTTCTGTTGCAAGGTTCCGGAAGGAATCGGATCGTTGACATCAATGTGGATGCAACAGATGCCACCGTTTCAGGTTGGAAATGCCCTTAACATTCAGGTTTCTCTCAATGTTTTTGGAATACTTACTTTTTGGAGATTAGTTCCGTTCTGTTTTTTGAGACCTTTACTTCTTCTCATTTCTAAAGACCTTTATTCCTTCACTTTCCTAAAGATCTTTTAATCCCCCTGATTGTTTCAAAACTTATAGTTTTGTTTTGCCTTGAAAACAATTTGGGTTAGAATTCCATATGTAAAATTAGAATATAAGTATACTTTTTGTAATAGTTATGTTACCTGGAATAATTGATGCTTTTAAAACTTGATAATACTTTATTTTCCTTGATAAAAGATCTGCATAATCCATATCCACTAAAAAGCATATTTAACCCCCCTATGAAACATAACAGATCCATGTCAAAGGAAAAGCCTTTATTGATCCTTTATTGAATAAATCAATATCGAAATTCTCAAAATTCTGGAAGAGAAATACTATAAAGCACAGAACCAGTATAATATTCAGGGATGAAATCGGAGTCGGGAAGAAACGCATACATCTTTATCCTTGATCTGGTAGTTATTTTCCTGACTCTCAGTGCAGCATCTGCTTCTCCTATAAATTCAGTTATTACCTCAAACGCCAGTGGCCCCACAGATTCAGGAGAGATAAAGGCCTTTATGGATGGGGCTGTAAATACACAGCTCAAGACCAATAATGTTTCCGGAGCAACTGTAGCTGTGGTCAAAGACGGCCAGGTTATTTTTGCCAAAGGATACGGTTATGCCGATATTGATAAACGCCAGCCAGTCTCTGGCAATCAAACTCTCTTCCGTGTAGGTTCTGTCAGCAAACTCTTCATATGGACGGCAGTAATGCAACTTGCTGAACAGGGAAAGCTTGACCTTGATGCCGATGTAAACATATATCTCAAGGATTTCCAGGTCCCTGCCACCTATTCCAGGCCTATTACCCTCAAGGACCTTATGTCCCATACATCGGGCTTCGAGGATTTAGCTCTCGATGGACGCTTTTTTGTGCGCAGTTCAACTGACCTTATGCCGCTTGGTGAGTACCTGGAAAAGGAAATGCCTGCTCGAGTGCGACCTCCTGGAGAACTAACTGCCTATTCGAACTACGGATCTGCTCTGGCCGCATATATTGTTGAGCAGGTATCAGGAATGCCTTTTGAGAGGTATGTAGAAGAGAATATCCTTATTCCGCTGGACATGAACAATACGACATTCGACCAGCCCCTGCCAGCCAGGCTGGCTTCGAATATGTCCAATGGATATGTCTATTCGAATAATGTTTACACAGCAAAGCCTTTTGAATACGTGCAGGTCTGGCCGGCAGGCTCTATGAGTTCCACATCTGAGGATATGGCGAAATTCATGATTGCTCATCTTCAAAACGGAAAGTATGGTGATAACCGTATACTGCAGGAAGCTACAGCACGGCAAATGCATAGCCGCCTCTTCACAAACGACCCCAGGGTTAACGGTGTAACTTATGGATTCTGGGAGATAAATCAGGAAAATCCGAGAGTTATAGGGCATGGAGGCGACACTATATTGTTCCACACCCAGCTGGTGCTGATACCCGAAAGCCAGCTTGGCCTTTTTATCTCCTGCAGCGAACAGGATAGCGAAACAGCAGTTGATGAGCTACTTCAGGCTTTTATGGATCATTACTATCCTGTGCCGTCTTCCAAGGCACCTGAACCCATCTCCGGCTTTGAAAAGAATGCAAGCCTTTTTGCTGGCAGCTATCGCCCAACAAGGAGCGCCTACAGTAACTTTGAAAAATTAACCTCTCTTTTCCATAGGATACGGGTATCTTCGGGCACGAACAGCACTCTCATAATTTCTCAGCTCATAGGGGGGTCAGAAAAATGGGTAGAAGTAGAATCAATGACTTTCAGTCAGGCTGATGCGCTCTCTTCCCAGAACGCCCTGGTCTTTGGCAAAGACAGCCAGGGTCATATCAATTATATCTTCATGAAACTGGATCCCACGACAGCCTATGAAAAAGTGCCCTGGAACGATGATATCAGTATTAACCTTTCCCTTCTGGGAGGTTGCATTCTCCTTTTCTTATCGACGTCCATCTGGCCGATAAGCTTTATCATCAAGTGCTTCCCCTCAAAGCCCAAAAAACCTAAACCTTCCAGCACCGCCAGATTGTTTGCAGGCGGAGCCAGCATGATTAACCTTCTGTTCCTGACAGGGTTAATATTCCTTTTCCTGGCTAGACCGGCAGATGTAGATTTTATATACTCTGTCTCGAACTTCCTGATAGTCCTGCTGGCAATCGCCCTGATAGCTGCGATTCTAGCGCTGGGATCTGTTGTATTTGTAGCCCTGGCATGGAAAAATAGTTACTGGAGTTTTTCCGGAAGAATTCATTACAGTCTGGTGGTCCTGGCTCTGCTGGCGTTTGTCTGGTGGCTGAATAACTGGAATCTGCTCGGGTTCAAATTATGATTTGATCTCTTACCGATGAGAATTCGATTAAATGAAGCGAAGCCACATCGTCTCAATGCCCAAGATCGATGAAAACAGCTGGAAAAAATACGAAAAACTGGTAAAGCAAAATGTAATGTCTAAGATTAAAAAAGGATGACCCGAGGGTTGCCTTTGATTCTTCAATATGGCTCATCCGGGTCGTATTTTAAATCAGTTATGGTTAAATCAATATATTCCAGATCACCTTCTTTTAAATTCCAGACCCCTGCCCCTTTTAGAGGGAGTTTCAGTCCTTCAAATTCCCCATATTCTCGAAATGGAGTGGACCAATTTTCAAATTCAAATATATTGTTGCCCATATCTCGATAACGTGGAGCTATAAAGTTTGTCACTTTCCCTTCGTCGTCAAAATACATTGTCGCTGTTACACTTTTGCCTATATCCTTCAACGTCACTCTCGCTGAATTAGCATCAATAGATTCAAAAGAAACATTCTTTCCCAAAAAAGCCGATGGGAACCACATCATCTCGTTAAGATAACGCATCATTGCTCCCTGGTCCATTTCTTTACCTACAGAATTTGCAATTGTGAATAATGAAACCGCCTTCACCAGGAGATTGCCTTTGCCCTCCAGATAATAATCTCTCACTCGCATCAGTGGCAAACCAAAAAATTTCATATATGCAATCCACACAAAACCAGGTGGACTTACGGAATAATATTCTTTAGCCTCAAAGTTCATCCACGGTTGTTTGGTGTCTTTTCGAATTTTACCTACTTGCTTAAGACGTACAGTTTGAACAATCGGTTTGCCAACCACCCCGGTGTACACAAGATATTTTTTTACTGGATCTGGCAGTTTATGCAACATATCTTCAGTAACAGTAACCTGTTTTTGTTCCTGATGTTGCGTAAATATTTTTTCGATTTCCTTTCTAAGCTTCGACAAGGCAACAAAAAATATGGTTGAGGCAATAACTTTTAGCATATTTTACCTCCCATTTGCATTTTTTCCACTGAGTGAATTGGCGGTTTATGTAACTAAGGGGCACTACCAGGCTTTTTAACTGATTTTTGGGATTAAATCAATGAGCCTGTTTGTGAAAATAGTTAAGTACAGTAAAAAAAAGTGCATAAATTATTTTGCGGAGGCCCTCATTCTTCAGCTTTTGAGTAAATTTCCTTAACTCTCCCGACCTGCCCATCCGTTAATTGAACTTTTATCCCATGTGGATGAGTTGAAGAATTGGTTAAAATTCTCTTTACAACGCCCTGGGTAATTTTTCCGGTTCTCTGGTCCTGTTTTAAGACAATGCCTACTTTTAGTCCTTCTTTGATATTTGCTCTGATACTGCCGTTGTTCATGGCAGAAGGTAAATTCATTCTTATATAAATCAGTACGTTTTTAAAAAATTGAAATTCATTACTTATTTTTTTCTCTACTTTCAAGCCAGTCAATTATCCTGGGCCAGAGAGATAGGGATATTATCATGGTGATCACTAGAACAAAGATAGAACCCGCAGCAATATCTGTCTGAGTGTAGGATGCTTCTCCCCGGTACATGTTGGTTAACAAAGTCCCAAGCAGAAAGAGGTTCATCAGCACCAGCGAGGTGGCAATACTTGAGAGAAACACGAGTCTGGTTCTTTTGTCTTTGGATCCGAATTTTACCATAGAATTCACCATCAGCAACTGAGTGTTCGGAATTCCCGAAAACTTAACCTTCAGCCGGTTTATCGGAAGAATATTTAAAATAAACACGCATGAAAGTTCATTTTGAAACTTCATGCATGTGTTTTCCGGCTTTTCTTTTATTCAAATCTGCCCTAATTTATTCAGCTTAAAAAATATCTGCCCTGAACTTATTTAATCCTGCTTCTTTTCATCAGCAGGGAATTGGTTGTTACGGAAACCGAACTCAATGCCATGAAAGCGGCAGCAAGTTCCGGCGTAATCAGAATCCGGTGAAAAACTGGATACAGGATCCCTGCTGCAATAGGAATTCCCAGCATATTGTATCCGAAGGCCCATGCCAGATTTTGCTTGATCTTATTAATGGTAAGCCGGCTAAGTTTAAGCGCTGCGACAACGTCTCTCGGGTCATTTTTTATAAGCACTATTTTTGCCGATTCCATTGCCACATCCGTACCTGCCCCCATAGCAATTCCTACATCGGACTGAATAAGAGCAGGAGCATCATTTATACCGTCTCCTACCATGCCGACAAGTTTGCCTTCTTTCTGGAGCTTTTTGATTTCGTTTGCCTTGTCTTCAGGCAGAACCTCGGCAAGCACTCTCGGGATTCCGACTTCAGTTGCAATTGCCCCGGCTGTGATTGCGTTGTCTCCGGTTATCATAACTACTTCGATGCCCATTTTTATAAGGGTCTCTACAGCTTCTTTAGAGTTCTCCTTCAGGGTGTCGGCAACTGCAACAAGCCCTATGGCTTCGCCCTCGAAAGCTACAAGCATTGCAGTTTTCCCCTGCTCTTCAAATTTAAGCATCTCAGCTTCCAGTCCCTCAAAAGGAATCGAGTTTTCTTCCATAAGCTTGCGGGTCCCGAGCAGAATTTTTTTGACTTCAAGATAGGCTTCGATTCCTTTTCCGGGAATTGAACGGAAGTTTTTTGTTTCGGGAAGACTGATTTTTCTTTCGTTTGCACCTCTTACTATTGCCTCTCCCAGTGGATGCTCGGATCCTTTTTCAGCCGCTGCGGCAATAAAAAGCACTTCATTTTCCTCGTGGCCGGAGACTGCAAATACGTTTGTAAGTTTCGGAGTACCTTCAGTAAGGGTCCCTGTTTTGTCAAACACGATTGTATTAAGTTTATGAGCCTGCTCGAGGGCTTCCCCACCTTTGATCAGAATCCCGTTTTCCGCACCTTTGCCGGTCCCGACCATAATGGCTGCAGGGGTTGCCAGCCCAACCGCACAGGGGCAGGAGATTACAAGGACGGTGATGGCTATGAGGAGGGAAAAAAGGAAGGGACTTATTCCTCCAAGAGCTGCAGATACCCCTACCCCGTAACGCCAGTAGCCGATGAAAAACCAGAAGGAAAAAGCCAGAAGAGCAACAATATGCACGGCTACGATGAAGTTGCCGGCAAAAACATCTGCGACCCTCTGGATTGGAGCCTTGTTTGTCTGGGCTGCTTCTACAAGCCTGATTATCTGAGCAAGGGCGGTATCGGCTCCAACCTTTGTAGCCCTGAACCTGAAAGACCCTGTCTTGTTAAGGGTAGCCCCTATAACCGTGTCTCCTGCGCCTTTCTCAACCGGGATGCTCTCGCCAGTAATCATGGATTCGTCTATTGCAGAGCTTCCTTCAACAACAACCCCGTCAACAGGTATCTTTTCTCCGGGGCGGACCACAACAATATCCCCAACAACTACCTCTTCAACAGGGACCTCTTTTTCCACGCCGTCTACAAGGATCCTTGAGGTTTTTGCCCTTAATCCCATCAATTTTCGGATGGCTTCCGAGGTTTTACCCCTTGCCCTGGCTTCGAGGTACCTGCCAAAAACGATGAAAATTATCAGGAAAGCAACTGTGTCATAGTAGAGGGAGTTATATCCCGGGCCCAGGTCAAGGAAAGTTGCTGCTACACTGATAAAATAAGCTGATCCGGTCCCTGCAGCAATCAGCAGGTTCATATCGGTTACGCCATGCTTGAAACCTTTGAAAGTCCCAACAAAAAACTGCCTTCCTGGAAAGAGCAGGACAAGGGTAGACATTACAAAAAGTACAATGGGATTAGAAAAGATTGAGGGCACAAACGAGAGGAAGGGAAACATCATGCTCATGTTTCCAAGAGAGATGGGAATGCCCAGTAAAAGAGCAACGATTAGATTATTTTCCTGTTTTCGGATCTCAGTGTCCCTTGAAATCTGTTCTCTGTCCTCATACTCCACAGTTTCAGAATGGACTGAGGCTCCATACCCGATTCCCTGAACTGCAGCAATAATTTTCCTGACAGAGATGCGGGAGGAGTCAAATTCCACAAAGGCTTTTTCAAGCGGAAAATTCACGGAAACCGAGATTACGCCGTCGGTTTTATTGAGGATCTTCTCAATGTTTGCAGCACAGGAGGCGCAGCTCATGCCCTGGAGGTTCAGGGCCACTTTGTCTTTTTCGACTTTATATCCTATGGATTCGATAGCCTCTTCAATTTCCTGAGGAGAGATCAGGGAAGGTTCAAAGCTGACCTTTGCCCTGCCAAGTTCCAGATTAACAGCTACGGAGTCCACACCCTTCTTTTTTTTTAAAATTTTTTCAATATTCAGGGCGCATGCCGAGCAGGTCATCCCGGAAACTCCAAGGGTGATCTCTTTTGAACCTGTTTTCGGGCCTGATTGGTAGGATGTTTCTTTTTCTGCTTCGTCTGCAAGGGCGCATGCTTCGGTAAGGGGACATGTCTGAAATGCTCCTGAGATTTCTTCTCCCGCCCCCTCATCTGCTCTCCCTACCACATCCGTTTCCGTCCCTTCCAAAACCCTATCGACAGCTTCTGGAATCGACCTTGCAGGTACATCTTTCCTGGCAGGTTCGAGAATTTCTGCCCGGGCCTCCTCTTCAGTTTCTGCTTCGCGTTCTGTAGAATACCCGGCCTTTAGGACAGCCTCCTTAATATCATCAGGGCTTACTTTTTCAGGATCAAAAATAACAGTTGCACTTTCGGTTTCAAGATTAACATCTACAGACTCCACACCCTCAATACCAGAAAGAGCTTCCGCTACTCTTTTCTGGCAATGACCGCAGGTCATGCCATAAACACCTATCGTAACTTCCATCGGATACGCCGCCGATCCAAATTTTTCAGACTTACTGATCGCTTAAAAAGCGTTAAAAGACTCTATGATATTTTTATAACCCGCTTCTTGAAGAGTCATCCTTATGACATGTGCATCGGTTATCCGGCTGTCATAGGTTACATTTACCGTCCTTTTAGGGACGTTTACGTTTACACGGGAAACCCCATTAATAGAGGTAATGAGCGTGGTAACCATGTCTTTGCAATACCTGCAAATCAGATCATCTACTACAAGTGTTGTCTCCCTGATGTTTTCACCCCCGAATCATCACCTGCTTTAAAACAGGCGCTTTACCCATATTATAAAAATCTGTACCTTTTACTATATAATTAATTCCTCGTGAACAATAAATAAAGTCTCTTGAGACTCTATTTTGAAGACTATTAAACGCCTTATTCCAATTCAGGAAGGCTCATACCCGTTTTCCTGAACTACAGCCTTTATTTTCTTTACGTCAGTCTTTCCTTCGTCGAATTCGACAACCGCCTGTTTGTTCTCAAGGCTCACGTCTACTTTCTTTACGCCTTCCAAACCTTCAATTGCCTTTTTAACTCTCATAACGCAGTGTCCGCAGGACATGCCTTCAACTTTTATGGTTTCCTTAGTTATGATTTCTACCTCCGTCTAATTTTTACTGAACGAGTTAACATAGTAATTTAATGGAATACTGCATGATTGCACAGATATATGATGTCCGGTCTGCTGCAAAATTCTTTGCTGTCCGCGGAACCGGATTGGCAGGGAAAAGTAGTACCTGTACTTGTAAATTAGAGTCTGTGTAAGCGACTGAAGTGAAAGTCGGGAAAAGGAAATACCGATTTTCAAAGGGGCTCATATCCTGCTTCCCGAACAGCCGCCTTAATTGTTTCCAGGTCTGTCACGGACTCTTCAAAATTTACAACTGCTTCTCTTTTCTCCATGTTTACATCCACTTCTACTACGCCCTTAACGGAAGTAATAGCTCTTCCCACTCTTAAAACGCAGTGATTGCATGTCATTCCTTCGATTTTTAAGGTTTTTTCTACCAGAAACTAACCCCCCATTGCTGAATCCTTAATTTTTAATTTTTACATTTATTTTACTTGTTTTTACATTTATTTTACTTGTTTTTATTACATTATTTTATATTTTCATTTATTAGAGCTTTTGTATCAGGTGAGGGTCATCTCAGTTTCTTCGAATAACAGAAAGAAGTGCTATCAGGATCGTCCCCATAAACCCGACCAATCCAACCCACGAGAACGCATCTCCATATAACAGGATATAAGTCGAGACTACGAGCAGGACAGCGAGGTAAAACTCCTTTGAGAAAACACTGCGTTTGTTTTCTTTTTGCTTTCCTTCAAGGAACATGTCCCCCATGTATTCCATTTTTTCGGCAACCTCCCTGATAGCAGCTCTTAACTCAGCTTTTTCATCCGGGGGCTCGGCGGAAAATTCGATATGAAGGGCAGCTCCCTTTGGAGTATTGAGTTTCTTGTAGGCATCCATAAGGACTGGAATTGCAATGGTTTTTATTGTATCGCGGGTCAAGTTCAAGGCAGACTCCTTCGATAAGCAGGATCGCCCTCTGCAGGGTTGAAAATTCCCCGGGTAGCCGAATATCATACTTCAAGCCCAGTTTTGTGTAGTTGTCACTCTGCCTGCTTTCAAGCCCGTAATTCTGGTTTGCAATAAGGTCGCCCATGTCTTTCCTGAGCCCGCGGACATCCACATCTCTTGCATCTGCCCCCTGATATTTAGGAAAGCCTGGGTTGCCCCTCCCACGTCCCTGTTATTGATAGAGTAGTAAAACTCAAGCATGTTCTTTTGAAGTTCATCATCGATACTGCCCACAGTCCCGAAATTAATGAAGGCAACAGTATCGTTCTCCTCGACCAACATATTCCCCCCGTGGGGGTCTGCGTGGTAAAAGCCGTCGATATAGACCTGTTTCAGGTAGCTCTTGGTAATAGTGCGCGTATATTCAGATTTTTTGCTCTGGAGCACAGGCAAATCAATGATGTCCTTGACCTGGGTACCCTGAATAAATTCCATTGTAAGGATATTGGCAGAACAGTATACAGGATAGATTTCTACAGGATAGATTTCTACAGGATAGATTTCTGGCACAGAAATATTTTTCACATTCTTGAAATTGTCATCAAACCGTCTCATGTTAACGGCTTCAATCCTGAGGTCAACTTCCCGGATAAGCATCTTCCGGATCTCCAGTAAAAAAGCATTGATATCGAATTTCTTTCTCACCCTGAGTACTTTTTTCATCACAGGCTTGAAATCGTCCAGGGTAGAAAGGTCGATATTAATAGTATCAATGAGGTTCGGGCGCAGAATCTTTACAGCCACGGTCTTGCCGTCAAGCACCCCTTTATAGACCTGAGCAATGGACCCGCAGGCAATTGGTTCGGGGTCAAAGCTGTCAAAAATCTCAATAAAGGCTTTTGCTCTCCTTTCTCTTTCCGCTTTCAGTTCTTCTTCACTTTTTTTCCTGTTCCGGTCCTCACGCGTCTGATACTCACATATGCAGGCAAGGTCAAGAGATTCAGCCATCTCCACAAAAGGCACAGGTTTAACCTTATCCTGCAAATTCGACATTTCAATAACATAAGGCTGGGGCACAAGGTCAGGCCGCTTGCTCATGGTCTGCCCCATTTTGATAAAAGTAGGCCCAAGCTCTTCGAAAGCCTGCCTGAGTTTTACCGCAGTCTGCCTGTTCTCAACATCAAAATCACAGGTGCAATCAGGATTTGAAATATAATTGGTACATAAATCCCGGTAGAGTTCCGGAATAAGGTTGTACTTTAAAAGGACCCTTGTAACCTCAAGATAGCGCTTTGTTTTCTCCAGCATCCTTCAGGAATTAGCTATTATTATTTAACCCACTTTCCGCAGTATTTTTCGTATATTCATTATTTTTCTTGCTATCGATTTTTGTCCTAACGTGAATTTATCGGATTTCTATGCAGGAGTTAAAAATGGCTATACGGTATGTTCAGAGACCAAAAAACTTAGTATTCAATTTTTATTCAAATTTCAGTTTGGGTATATTAATTGAGAATTTTTGAAAAACGCTATCGGAAAAAATATTGATTTTCAAAAAAATACTGCGGAATGTAGGATTTAATATAGTTTCTTGGAATATACTTTGGAACATACTTTTGAGCATACTTTGAAACTTACCTTTCTTTGCTTTTGAAAAGCTGGATAAAATAACCATTCTGTTTTGTCATTTAAAAAATGATTATGAATTATTTTAGATAAATTAATAAACTTTGATACTTCAATACAATTGAATGTTACCTGCCGCCCTCACACACTCGGCTGAGTACCTTTTAAAAACAGGTCCCTCAATAATCATTGGAGTTATCCTTGCCGAACTTCTGGTAAGCCTTGGCTGGTTCTATAAATTTGATTTCCTGGTAAGGCCGATTACGAACTACGCCCATCTCAGAAAAGAATGTGGAGTAGGTTTTCTTACCGCTTTTGCGTCCACTTCCTCGGCCAACGCTTCACTTAAAAGCATGTACGATGGAGGGATCATAAAAGAAGACGAACTGATCATAGCTTCCGTTTTGAACTCTTTTCCTGCAATTGTCATGCACTGGAGAACCCTGCTTCCGATACTTGTCCCCCTGCTCGGGACAACAGGGATCATTTACGTAGGCCTGATAACCCTCGTAGGACTTGTAAAAACCCTGATAGTACTTATTGTCGGGCATTTCCTGCTTGAAGAAAAAGAAGTACGTTTTGAAGACTTTGAAAAGAAAGAACCTCCGGCATTAAAAATAGCTTTTAAAGAAAGCCTCGGGCCTTCGAAGAAAACCATAATCAGGATATTCAAAGTAATGATCCCGGTAACCGTGCTGGTTTTTATTCTGACGGACCTTGGAGTCTTTGACACCCTTGGCTCATATCTGGAACCTATCTCGGCTTATCTGCCTGTACCTGTCGAAGGGCTTCCGGTAATTGCAGCCCTTTTTGCAAGCCACCTTGCAGCCTACACGCTTGCATCAAACCTCATGGAACAGGGAATATTAAGCGGAATAGAAGTCATAATTGTCCTCCTTGTAGGCAATATCGTTACAAGCCTCGGGACATTGAGAATTTATATCCCGCATTACGTGGGGATCTTCGGCCCCAAAATAGGGATGAAAACCATTCTGATTTCCCAGACCCTCAGGATCTTTGTAATGGTGGGGATCACAGGGGTCATTTTAATGGTGTTTTAAAAAGAAAATAAGTTGATGAAGGAGAAAACTGCCAGTTTTATCGCTTCTTTCCATTTCATATCAAAAATTCCTTCGTTTGTGTTTGCCGAGTCCGAGGTTATATCTCTCCGGGTGAAAGGTTTTAAAAAAGAGGATATTGCGGCAGAACTCATCGAAAGTATCGCCAGAAGGGTTGCGGTTATGGTCCGGCAGGTAGGGGTAAAACAGAATGTGGCTTTCGTGGGCAGCGTTGCAAAAAAACCAGGCATGAAGGTATTTCTGGAAAAAGAACTGGGCATCTCACTCTACGTGCCTACCGAGCCGCAGATCACGGGAGCAATTGGGGCTGCGACCTGTATGGAATCAGGAAAAACTGAGTAAATCCTATTTTGCTAATTAGAGAATATGAATTTGTGATATTTCTGATATAGAATATTCTTGCCAGGATCAATTACTGGTGCCCGTTTATTAATCGATTAATTAATCTTAAAAGTTCCTTTGTTTTCAGCCATTAACGTTTTTCAGGATTGTATTCATAACCAGAAACTTGACCGGCTACTCAAAAAGAGATTAAAAGAAGCAAATTTTTAGTTACAAAATAAGTTATACAACTCAACTACAACTCAACTGCCAATAAGACAATAAAAGAACTTTTTACGGTTTTGCCCGGATTTTCCTGAAAACGTCCTTAAATGCCAGTCTTTTTGCCTCCAGTACGATGAAGCCGGCTTCTTCTATATTCTTCAGGGTATGTCGGGTCGTATGATCTCCAAACAGAAAAAACAGAAAAGGATTGATCAGATCCTCAAAAAGAGCGATAACAGGATTACTGCTGTGCATATGCTCAAGGGCCATAAGCTCACCCGAGGGTTTCAGGACGCGCCTCATTTCTTCAAGAGCTTTCAGAGGATCAGGGATTGTGCAGAGGACAAAAGTCGTGACCACGTAATCGAAGCTGTTGTCCGGAAATTCCAGGTGCTCGGCATCCATAAGGAGAAGAGTGATATTTTGCATGCCCCCGGCTTTCTCCCGGGCTTTTTCAAGCATCCCTGCACTGTTATCGATTCCAGTTAAAAAACAGCCTGCAGGATAGTATTTCAGGTTTCTTCCGGTTCCCACTCCGACTTCCAGAACTTTTCCGCTCAGGCCTGAAAGTATCTCTGTCCTCCATCTCCGGAAAAAGAGATATTCCAGAGGCAAATCTATCAGCTCATAGATTGGTGAGATTCGGTTGTACTTTGAGGCGGCGGACATTAAACGAATTTACGTTTTCCTTACGATTAGCTTTTTTGGATATGCAGGAAGCTTATACATCAGGATAAGTATCCTCAATTAGGGGGTGCATGATGGAATTATTTCCGGACATATCTTCTCTTCAGGCACACCACTGCTAATAATCCAACAACCATAGGGATAGCTGCAAATCCCGGAGACTTCTGTTCCTCGGTTGTGTTACTTACTGGCATTTCCGTAGTTGACTGTTCCGGAGTTACATTGTCTGATGGTTCAGTTACGTTTATGGGTGTTTCAGGCACAATTCCTGATGTGATTTGTGGATGATCGTCAGGGTTTCCGGGAAAATTCAAGGCTTTGATCTCAACCAGATTCGTAAATCCGTCTCCATCCGAATCAAGATTTTCGATTGCTGCGAAATTTCTCCCACTTCCTAAATATGCTCTACCATAAGGATTTACGGCTTCCCCATTATGACAGGTAGGGCATGAATCAAGCCTTGTGCCTGCAGTTTCATAATGCTGATTGAAAGATGTCAAAAAATTGGGTTTCATACGTCATCGGTTAAGCGTTAGGGAATCACTCTCGTATGTGTTTTTATAATAATAATCTAAATATTAGTGCATCTATGTCTCCTCGTCCCCCACCTACTCTTGAAGACTCTCTTCGGGAAATGTTTCCCGAAGAGTGGTTAAGGCAAACTGCCAAAGAAACTGACCTCATAGTACGTGAGCGTAAAATTGACCCTGTCATCATCTTTTGGGTTTTAACTCTTGGTTTTGGTGTACGCTTGCAGCGTACACTTGCCAGTTTGAAAAGAGGATATGAAAAAGAATCAAATAAGACATTAAGCGACAGCAGCTGGTACTATAGATTCACTCCAGAACTTGTTGAGTTTCTTCATCAGTGTGTTATTCACGGCATAGAAGAGCTTGCAAAAGAACCTGGTAGAAAACTTAGCAAAAAACTCGAAAACTTTCAGGATGTTCTCATTCAAGACAGCACAATTGTTCGTCTTCACTCATCTTTAGCAGACAAGTTTCCAGCAGCAAGAGCAAGAACAGTATCAGCTGGGGTAAAAGTGGGAGTTATGGTAAGTGCAGTTGCTAATGGGCCTAAAACAGTTGCTCTGTACTCTGAAAAAACAGCTGAGATCAAAACATTGAAAATCGGCCCATGGATCAAAGACCGTATTCTTCTTGTTGATCTTGGATTTTACAAAACTCAAATGTTTGCAAGAGTTGAGGAAAACGGAGGATATTTTGTCTCAAGAATAAGGAAGAATATGGATCCTATTCTTGTTTCTGTTGAAGAAGGACTTTCTAAGACAAAAAGCAAAGAGTTCGCGGAAAAACCTGTTAGTGAGTGTATTAAACAACTCTCTGGAAAAGATATTGATGCAGTTGTAAAAATAGCATTCAAAAGAAGAGCGTATAAAGGCAAACAAAAGCGGGATGAGATGCTTGTACGTCTTGTTGCGGTATATAATGATGAGGATGAAAAGCATCACATATATATCACAAATATTCAGAAAGATGTTTTGAATGCAAAAGACATTGCAAAATTATATGGAGCAAGATGGGACATAGAACTGCTGTTTAAGGAGTTGAAAAGCAAATACGCTCTTGAAATTCTTGAAACAAAGAATGTGCAGGTAATTGAGGCTTTAATATGGACAGCAATGTTGACACTAATCGTTAGCAGAAGAATTTATTCTCTCGTAAGAAACTCGACAGCTCATCCTGAAAAAATGGCTCAATATACGCAGTTACGTTGGAGCACAATATTTGCAGAGAATGCATCAGATTTGTTGACAGTAATTCTGAATAGATGTGGAATTCAAAGAACTTTTGAAACAATAATGAGTGTATATGAAAGTCAAGCATTGGACCCGCATGTAAACAGAGAAAGGTTCAGAGAAGAATTCTTTTTATGAAAAGGTGAAATGAAAAACACTATTGGTAGATGGAAGTAAGTTCTTAACCGATGACCAATGAATTGGGTTTAGCTGATGCCATTGGTGCCCCTATCAAAGCTACCACTGCTAACAACAATATAATAATTAGTTTATATGAAGAAGCGTAAAACCCCTGAGTCTTTAGCTCAGGGGATATAAGCGTCAACTTCAACCCTGATTCCGTATGTAATATTCTGCCGCCTCTTTACTAACATTTCCGATAGTAGACGCAAAATAACCATCACTCCATAACGTATTCTCACCCCAATAATACTTTTTCATATATTCTTTTTGAGTTTTCCATAACCTGTTAGTATATTCTTGTTTCAATTTTCTGACAATTGACAAAACGCTAACTTTCGGCTCACTCTTGATCAAGAAATGAATATGGTCTTTGTCAGTTTCCATTTCAAGGATTTCAAAGTTAGACTCTTTTGAAATGTCAATCCTAATCTGTTTGAGTTCTTCGCTAATTGGTTCAAGTATGACTTTTCGGTATTTGCAAACAAAAATAACATGATACATTAACAAAAATTTGCTATGATTCCGTGTTTCATACTTCGTATTTACCAAAATATATATATGTTGTTAAAGCATATTATGCCTTTGTATGATGCAAGCGTTCAAATTTAGACTCTATCCTACAACTACACAAGCTATTCAATTGAATCAGCATATAGGTAGCTGTAGATTTGTCTATAATTGGGCACTTGACCAGAAAATTAAAACTTATGAGCAGACAGGGGAATCAATTTCCAGATTTGACTTAAACAAATTAATTCCTACTCTAAAGGCTTCTAATGAGTGGTTAGGAGAAGTTAACTCTCAATCATTACAGGGGATGACTAAGCAGGTTGAATCCGCTTTCACTAGATTCTTTAGAGAGAAAACAGGGTTTCCAAAGTTCAAATCAAAAAAGAATCCGATACAGTCTTTCCCTGTACCTCAACACTACACTGTAAACTTTGAAAATAATACTATCAAGCTTCCAAAAATAGAACCAATTAAAGCAGTTCTTCACAGGAAGTTTGAAGGAGAGCCTAAAACGGCTACGGTATCAAGGACATGTAAAGGACATTACTACATCAGTATCCTTGTTGAAGATGGAAAAGAACTTCCAGTAAAGGAAGCTTTCACAGAATCAACAACAGTAGGAATTGATGTAGGTATCAAAGACTTTGCTGTCCTTTCAACAGGAGAAAAGGTTGAGAATCCAAAGTACTTGAAAAACTCTCTTAAAAGGCTCAAAGTATTACAGAAAAGAGTCTCAAGGAAACAGAAAGGCTCTAAGAACAGGGCAAAAGCTAAACGAAGACTTGCTGTACTCCATGACAAAATAACAAATCAGAGAAATGACTTCCAGAACAAACTCTCTTTTAGACTTGTTAGCGAAAACCAAGCTGTAGCTCTGGAAACTCTAAATGTTAAAGACATGGTTAAGAATCATCACTTAGCACAGGCTATAAGTGATTCTGCGTGGAGTAGTTTTGTAACAAAGTTGGAATATAAGGCTCAATGGTTTGGAAAAACCGTCCTGAGAATAGGACAATTTGAACCCTCTTCTAAGCTATGTAGTGTGTGTGGATACCACAATAAAGAGCTTCAGCTAAAAGACAGAGAATGGATTTGTCCAGACTGTAAAACCAAACACGATAGAGACATTAATGCCGCTATCAATATCAAAAAATTCGCTCTCATAGATCAGAATCTAATTGGATTATGACACCGTAGGGACTACGGGGATGAGCTTGGGGACTTGCTCTCAATAGAGGGAGGAATGAACCAAGAAGCCACTCAGTCTTTAGCTGAGTGGTAGTTCACGAATAAGAGAAAAATTAGTGAATTACTGATTCTGACGTAAAGTACTGATTCTGACATTTTTGCAAAAATAGCAAAAACCCGCATTATTCACTTACCTTACAGGAAACTCCCTGAAAACCGATTCATATTTAAGTATTTGGAAATAATATCACGCTGCGGATTTTATACGTCTTGTATGCCTGCAAATTAAGAATGGGATAGAGACCTCATACAAGCTCACAATATCATTTATCCCACAGAATCATTATTACATAAAGACTCTCACAATAAAAATTTACTTTACAATTATACAGAGGAACTTTACAATTATACAGAGGATTCCCGATGAGCAACATTTTACGCAGAGGCAGGCTTGAAGCTGCCCCGGACGAAGAAATTTTACGTTACACCTCCTCTATGGAGGCTGATAGGTGGATTTTTAATGCAGATATAGCAGTGGACCTTGCACATACGGTAATGCTGAGAGAGCAGGGGATTATAAATGAGGAGGACTGCAGCAAAATCCTTAGCGGGCTTTTGAAGATAAGGGAAGAAGGAATGGAAAAGCTCGACTTCAGCTACGAGGATATACACATCTCTCTTGAGTCCAGGCTCATCGATATGGTTGGGGAAGATGTGGGAGGCAGGATGCATTCCGGGCGCTCGAGAAACGATGAGGTTGCGACCTGCATCAGGCTGACTCTGAGAGAAGAACTTACCGGACTGCTCGAAGAGATCTTTGCCCTCAGGAAAACCCTTGTCACTCTTGCAGGAAAACACACTGAAACCCTCATGCCTGGCTTCACTCACCTTCAGCATGCCCAGCCGACAACCCTTGCCCATCACCTATGTGCCCACGAAGCGGCTCTAGGCAGGGACTTTGACCGGGTTTTAGACGCCTTTTCCAGGGTTAACCTCTGTCCGCTCGGGGCTGCTGCATTTGCTTCTACGGGCTTTGACCTGAACAGGAAACGGACTCAGGAACTCCTGGGCTTTGATGGACTGCTGGAAAATTCAATGGATGCGGTCAGTAGCAGGGATTTCCTTATTGAATGCGCCTCGGTGTTTTCAAACCTCATGATAAACCTGAGCCGGATGACTGAAGAACTTGTAATCTGGTCTTCGTCCGAGTTCAATTTTATTGAACTGGATGACACATACGCCTCCACTTCTTCGATTATGCCCCAGAAGAAAAATCCGGATACTGCAGAATTAATGCGCGGGAAAACGGGAGTGGCTGTAGGAGCACTTATGTCCCTGCTTACTATCTGCAAAGGCCTGCCTCTGAGTTATAACCGCGACCTTCAGGAAGCAACCCCCAATATATGGCGTTCGGTAGAAACTGCCAGGATATCGGCAAGGGTAATGGAGGGAATGGTAAGGACCATGAAAATCCATACTGATGTGCTTGCAGCCCAATCCATTACAGGTTTTACAACGGCTACCGAACTTGCAGATACCTTTGTAAGAGAAACCGGGATTCCTTTCAGAACTGCCCACCAGATTGTCGGGATACTTGCAAAGGAAATGGAAAAACCCACTATGGAAAAAATCGACTCAGTGGCTGAATTTGTGCTTGGAGAGTCGCTTTCAAGCAGGGGATTGACAGAATATATGGTAAAGGAAGCTCTTAACCCGGTCTCTAACATAAAGAGAAGAAAGATTGTGGGAGGACCTGCTCCGGAAGAAATGCAGCATTATCTTGGAAAGCGGCAGACGGAACTTGAACTGAACGAGCAGGAGATTACAACTCTCAAAGATTCAATCGACTCGGCTTTTGAAACCTTGCTTGAAGTCGTCGATGAATACAGGAAGATCTGAATCATATTGAGCTAAAAGTAAAAAGCACATTCAAGCAAATTCATAACACATTTAATTTCGAAAATCCATTTAATTTGAGAGCACATTTAATTTCAAAAACCTATTTAGTTTCAATAACGCATCTAACTTTAATATTATTTAGACCTCTTAGTATCACGCAAATTATACAGCATCTCAAAAATCAGCAGAAAAGGGATTATTCATGGAATTCAAACAGGGCGATTGGGTACGGATTGAAAGGAACGGTACAGTCTATGAAGGCAAAGTAATGCCTTCCATGGAAGGATATATCACAATAAAAATGAAAAGCGGTTATAACGCCGGTTTTTCCATTGATAAGGTCAAGATTACCCTTCTGGAAAATAACGGAGAAACTGCAAATGGAAGCAGAAACGGCGTAAAAGAATGTAGAAAAAGCGGGGAAAAACTTCCCGAACCCGGGAAAAAGCTCCCGAAAATCGCAATCCTTTCTACGGGCGGGACGATTGCCAGCAAGATCGACTACCGTACAGGTGCGGTCACATCCCAGTTTACTGCTGATGATATTCTCGCCGCAATCCCGGAACTTAAGGAAATTGCGGATTTTAAAGGAAGGGTAATCTCAAGCATCCTCTCCGAAAACATGGACTCTGATTCCTGGCAAAACCTCGCGAAAGCCGTTGTCGAAGAAATAGAAGCCGGAGCTGATGGAGTAATCATCACTCATGGGACAGATACAATGATGTACTCGGCTGCAGCCCTGTCCTTTATGATAGAAACGCCTGTACCTATTGTTTTCGTGGGCTCCCAGAGAAGTGCAGACCGGCCGAGCAGCGACAACGCCATGAACGCAATCTGTGCAGCCCGGGTTGCTATAAGCGAAATTGCCGAAATTGTAGTGGTTATGCACGGCACAACTTCTGATGATTTCTGTGAAATCCACCGTGGAACGAAAGTCAGGAAGATGCATACCTCCCGCAGGGACGCTTTCAAGTCCGTAAACTCCCTTCCGATAGGGACTATAGACTACAGTACAGGAGAAATAAAGACTTTTATTGACTATACTCGACGTGGAGAAAAGCCCCTCAAATTCAAGCCGGGAATGGAATCGAAGTGTGCCATTGTGAAGTTCACTCCGGGAGCAGATCCGGCAGTACTTGATTATTATATCAGTAAAGGCTACAGAGGGCTTGTTATTGAGGGCACGGGACTTGGTCACGTTTCCACAAAATGGATTCCCATGCTCCAGAAGGCAGTGGATGCAAAAATGCCTGTAATAGTCACATCCCAGTGCCTTAACGGCAGGATCTGCGACCGCGTCTATGATACAGGTCGCGATATGCTGAAAGTGGGTGCAATTGAAGGAGAAGATACTTTGCCTGAAACCTCCCTCGTCAAACTGATGTGGGTGCTCGGCCAGACCGATGACTTCGAAAAAGCAGTTGATATGCTCAGGGAAGATCTCAGTGGGGAAATTACTGGGTGTACATTAAAGTAAGACGAAATTCCTTAAAATAATCCTCAAAAAAAGAAGATGAGCCCCTAAAGGGGTTCACCTACAATCTATCTATCTCTTCTTCCTTCAAAGTCTTTTCTTTCACCTGCTCCCAAATTCATAATTGGGTTCATAGTTACATGTCTTACATCTGCTCCCAAATTCATAATTGGGTTCATTAGTTACATGTTAGTTGTGTTCCAGTTAATATCCGGGCCTGGTTCTTTATAGAATGAATCAGATTCGGTGTGGTATGAAATTACATTCCTTAACAGTACACCTTACATTTACTCCTATCTTAAATTTCTCTGGACAATATGTTTAAATAACAAAAAGAGCTTATGTACCATGTTAACAAGTGTCATGTCAACCAGTGGCAAAAGATTAAATCGGAAGGTGTAATAGATGTTAGGAATCGACGATCCACAGATCTGGCTTGCATATATTTTTTGTATATTAAGTGCTCTCGGATGTATGGTTTACGGGGCATTGAACTGGAAGGGCGGAGACGAAGAGCAGACAGTGAAAAGTGGTACTCCAAAAGCAGCGGTTCAGGAACAGTAAACTGCACCGGAAACCGAAGCTTAAAGTACCTTTTATATCAGACTTTTTTTGAAATGTCTGCGAAAAAACAGCAACTTAAACTCTTCAGGAATGATTTTGATGGCAGTCAGTACTTCAACTCTTATTCTGTTTGTTTTCATTTATCTTGCGTGCACTTTCTACGTTGCCCGCCTGGGGTATAAGAAGAATTCCCAGGTCGATGGGTATATGCTCGCGGGCCGAAAGGTGCACCCGGCAGTTATGGCTATCTCCTATGGAGCTGCATTTATCAGCACTTCTGCGATAATAGGGTTTGGAGGAGTAGCCGCTTCACTGGGAATGGGGCTTCTATGGCTAGTCTTTATGAACATCTTTTTCGGCATCTTCATCGCCTTCGTGGTTTTTGGCCCTCGAACCCGGCGTATGGGGCTGAACCTGGGGTCCATAACTTACCCTGAGTTTATAGGGAAACGCTTCCAGTCCAGGTTTATCCAGGGCTTTTCCGGGCTTTTAATAGCAATTTTCATGCCTCTTTACGCTGCAAGCGTGCTCATAGGGGCCGGAAGGTTCCTTGAGACCACACTTGGAATCAATTACAACCTTGCTCTCCTGATCTTTACTATAATCATTGCTTCTTATGTGATTAAAGGCGGACTCTTATCAGTGATGTACGTGGATGCCATGCAGGGCACTCTAATGTTACTGGGAATGGCTTTTCTTCTGGTGTTCACCTACAGCAAACTGGGAGGAGTTGTAGGAGCTCACCAGGCTCTTACTGACATGACAAGCCTTGTTCCTCAAGCCCTTGTTGACCAGGGGCACATGGGCTGGACTGCAATGCCGGCTTTCAATTCTCCTATCTGGTGGACAATGGTTTCCACAATCACCCTGGGAGTCGGGATAGGGGTGCTTGCACAGCCACAGCTCGCAGTCAGGTTCATGACGGTAAAAGACGACCGCTCCCTGAAAAGAGCAGTCCTTGTTGGAGGACCTTTTATCCTGATGATGGCAGGAGTCGCATATGTCGTGGGAGCTCTTTCCAACGTCTACTTTTACAGGACTACAGGCATGATTTCCCTTCAGGTTGCAGGCGGGAACACTGACCTTATAATACCCCAATTCCTGAACCAGGCAATGCCCGAGACTTTTGTCGCACTCTTCATGCTCAGCCTGCTCGCAGCTGCGATGTCTACTGCAGCTGCCCAGTTCCACACAATGGGCACATCTATAGGGCACGATTTCTACCAGCAGGGTCTTATGAACGGCAAGTCCGGGGGAACAGCCGTCCACGCTACGAAGTTAGGGATTGCCTTTACCATCCTGGCATCGGTTGCTCTGGCTTACATCCTTCCAGTAAGCATCATCGCAAGAGCTACTGCCATGTTCATGGGTCTGTGTACGTCAGCTTTTCTGCCCATCTACATGGGGGCACTGTTCTGGAAGCGCACATCAAAAGCCGGAGCGACTGCGAGTCTTGTTGTAGGATCATTGAGCAGCCTGTTCTGGCTGGTCTTTGTACATGCAAAAGAAGCCGTGCCTCTCAAGATCTGCCTGGCAATCTTCGGAAAGGAAACTTTACTTACCGGCACCTGGCCCCTCGTGGACCCGATTCTGGTTGCAACTCCACTCTCCTTCCTTACCTTGATTGTGGTAAGCCTCATGACAGTCCCGCCTTCAGCCGAATTCTTGAAGAAGGCTTACAGGCTCAGGTTTGAAGACGAAGAAGAGGAAATATCGGAGCCAGCGTCATACAAGGCAGTTGAATCAACAGGCGTTTAAACCTGTTCCTTTTTTAAAAATCAAGCGCATTTTTATGCGCGTATTTTTTTTCCTTCCTTTCTATTTATTATAATTAACAAAAAATATCACGTATCAGGTTGCATAGTTGATATTCCGGGATTAGGTTTCCAGTGCAGCTAATGAATTCGTTTTTATTTGGCATGAAAGTCCTCCCAGGTACTTTAATTATTTGTGCCTGTTATTAGAGGATTTCATGTGCGTTTTTTATGTACAGGCGGGCTAAAGAGGCTGTCAGAGCTGTAAAACCGAGATTCTCACCCATTCATGACGATGTAGGCGGGTTCACCCCCAGATCATGGTACAGCTGTTTTTGTTTTTCCAGCATCTTGCCCTCTCTAAGCGATTTAAGGTGGACAAATTTTTAAGGACCCCATAGAGATTATAAAATCATATGAGAAAGAAAAAATTAATAACACTGATGTTGAAAAATCAATAACTAGAGTGATAAAAGGGTCATCTGAACCTATGTCAAGTTAAAAACCAGGTAATTAGTTGGTGAATTTTTTTGTAGTGAATGGAAAAGGATACAGAGTCAATTACATTTTTCAGAACTTTCGGTACACTTCCATATTAACTGGAAGATATTAAGTCTTATGGGGACAAATATAAAAATACATTTCTTTAATTATGCTAATCTGCCAAATCAAGGTTTATAAAGCAAAATAAAGTATTTTAAAGCTTTAAATTTATTTTTTTGTATGGTTTCAGGTCTTTTGATATAAGTATCTTTATATGTTCCACTTTCCATCTATTTTTTGATTACGTGTATTCTCAGATCAAAAGTAAGCCAAATAGGAAAAAAAGCAAAATTGTATCTCTTCAAATTCAAGGAAAAATTTTCCAACCAGAAACATCTGTATACATTTTATCTCATGGTTGTGAAGTTAAATCTGTCTTTTGATCATGTTTTTCAGACTTAGTTTAATTTTTAATGATTCTGCAAATATGTGAAATTTACTTTTATCCATACAATTTGAAGAGAATGCCTAAAATTTAATAAAAAGTCAATCTTGAACGTAATAGCATCTTTCTCTGTTGTTTTGATGTTATTGTTTTAATTCTTGCAGGAGCCTCTGCAGCTTCTACAATCTACGACCGAACAACCCGCTACAAACAACATATGCCCAGGAAAACTGTAACAGTAATTTTTGACATGTAAGTGACGTAAATACGTCCAAGGAACCTGCAATGGGGACTGGTACCCGGAATGCCTTAGGGAAGGAACATGCAACCTGCCCGAGATCCGGGAAACTGTAACTTCGACTGTCTGCAGAGAAGATACCGGAATCGGATCGGCTTTACCCAGGCTTATTTAAAAATCCTTTGTTTGATACTTCCGGTTGTATCTTAACCGAATATAAATGAAAACGCATTGATTAACACTATCTTTTGGAAAAGTGAAGAGTACACTAAATCGCAGAACAGTATTATAAAATAACAATTTTTCATGGAAAAAATACACACAATAGTCACTCAATCGTATGAAAATATATCATCCATTTAACTCGGAGGATTTAAAGAACTATGGTATGGCCTCTCGTTGTTTTTTATGGATGCTCTCATAAAAACCAACGTGGTCTTGAATTGAAAATCATCTTATCCATAGGAAAAATTGAATTTAATATTATTATCTTTGGAAATTATGGTTGAGTGGATCTATGGAGGAATTCTATTACAGTTTAATCGAATTTTGGGATGATCTATAATGAAAACTATAAAAACTAATTTGACAATATTTGTCCTTGCTTTTTTATATCTTACTTTAAGTAGCCCTACCACTTTGGCGTCAAACATCGTAATTGACGATGATGCTGAACCGTCAGTCTCTTGTCTTTATTTGACATCCGATTATAAAGACGATGCCACTTGCATTCAGGCGGCGCTAGATAACTCAAAAAGCGGTGACACCATAACTATCCGCGAAGGAGACTATTACATAACAAAACGAATATCTCAAAAAGATAAGAGTCTGAATATAATAGGTGAAGGAAAAGTTACTCTTCATCTTAAAACTGCGGAAGGAAATAATAACATTCGTTTCGCGGGTTCAAAGATCACAACTCAATCTCTCTCTGCTAATGCTCAAAAAGGTTCCTCTAAGGTGATTTTAAGTGATGCTTCACAGGTTCGCCAAAATGATCTAATTAAGATTTGGAAAAATGTTCAGTGGTGTCCTTTGGATTATCCGAATCAAATGACAGGGGAAATATATGCGGTTCAAAGCGTGAACGGAAACGTAGTCACTTTAAATCAGCCACTTCTGAGAGATTATAAATTATCTGAAACTGTTCAAGCCGAAATATACAGACCTATTGAAATGCATATAAAAAATATTGGGATACAAAACGTCAATGCTGCTGGAGTCTATGAAGGGATAAAGCTTAGCTATTGCAAGGATTCTTCTGTGACGGATTCCTGGTTTAAAGATAATGGACAGGCATCTTTAAGAATAGATACATGCTTTAACGTGGACGTCAAAAATAATGAGATTTATAACTCCATTCATGAAGGAAATGGGTATGGCATATCAGTGGCAGATGCCGCAGCGTTTGTTAATATTGAAAATAATCACATAGAAAATTGCAGACATGCCATTATGAGCGGCACAGGAGATTTTAAGGCTCTGAATCGGGATATTGTCATATCTAACAATATTTTGATAGGGGCAAACATTGCTTCATCTCATGTAATCGATGCTCATCCTATGACGATTGATTATACCATAATCAAAAACAAAATATATCCCGAAACGAAATTTGTTGCATTTTATGACGGAACACTACAATCAATATTTTCAGAAAATGAAGTTTATGGCGGACATGGGGCAGTTGCAAGACGATGCAATTTGAATGATGGAGTACATGTAATAAAAGGCAATCATATTGAAACTGAAGGGTACCTTTATGCAGGAACGGGGAATGGTATCGGGGATACGCTCGTAATTATGAATAATAATCAGAATAATGGACAACAATGGTATGGTGTGGGACTTAATTCCGAAAGTTTCAGAAATATAGTCATCAGTAAGAATCATTTTGGTGATCTCTCAGGAAGAGGAGTAGATCTAACATTTCATATAGATGATATAAACTTAGAAATCTCTGATAACACTTTTGAAAACATCAGACGAGAGGGAATATATCTCGATGGGAATTCTTACACAAACGGCAATGTAAAAATACAAAACAATAACTTAATAAATGTATATCCCTCCAGTCCAGGCTCCGAAATCAAAATAAAAAATATCCAAAATGCTTTCGTGAGCGGAAACCAGATATTAGAAGAAGATTCTTCAGTTATGGCAATTGACGAGATCACCGCCACGGAGACTGTGGAAACCGAAGTTGCAACGACCAAAAACCAGACAATAGTTAACAACACAACGAACATTGTAATAGACAACCGCCTCAGGGAAGCATCTCCTGATGTTGTTTATCAGGACAAGAAGTATATTGACATCGGAGGCAATCTTGGAGTCGGAAGGTATAGAGGCCTTCTTCTATTTGACCTGAGTGAATACATCAATGCTGAAAATATTAGCAGTTCAACCCTGTCCCTTTACTGGTATTATCCCGATGGACGGGAAAGGCCGGGAGATACTATAGTAGAGATATACAGGCCCGCTGCATCCTGGAGTCCTGGGAATGTGACCTGGAACAGCAGGGATGCTGGGGTACTCTGGACACAGCCAGGAGGAGATTGGTTCGATATGAAGAATGTCTCTCAGGGAGACGCACCGTACGCTACGATAACCCTGAACGGAAGCGATATACCGGACAACAGGTACTATGAGTTGAATGTAACGGACCTAGTAAGAGAGTACGTCAGCGGCGAGTACGAAAATACAGGGTTCCTGATTAAAGCCCGTACAGAAAATGCGGATTACGTAGCATTCTACAGCAGCGAGATTGAAGAGGAAAACAAGCGTCCAATCCTGAATATAGAAGAGAACACTGTGGCATAAAGGCTCTAACTTCAGGAGGAGAACTCTAAGAGGCTGGTAGTGCGGAAATTATAAAAACCTCCGTAACCAGACTTTTCAGTTCTTCCAACTTATTACATCGGGAGCGCAGAGGGTCACGAATACCCCTTACCTTTACAGGCTGTCCGACAATTTCTGATAGTAATAAGTAACAATTATCTATCCTCAGTTTGACAGTACCCACTAATTGGTACTGAATATTTCCTTTCTTTTTTGGTTCAATCGGGCTTGATAAGTCCTATCAATTTATAAATATTTATTATATATTCTATGTAACCTGGATTCCTGCCTACTCATAACAATGTAGGCGGGTTCACTCCCAGATCATGGTACATCTGTTCTTGTTTTTCCAGCATCTCGCCCACTCTAAGCGATTTGCCTGGCTGTTCGAAGCATTCAATGACATCGAGTTTGTCCAGTAAGCCTGGTAGTGTATAAAAGGATAGTAAAATGAAGAGATCCTAAAAAAGAATGAAGGGATCCTAAAAAAGAATGAAGAGATCCTAAAAAAGAATGAAGAGATCCTAAAAAAGAATGAAGAGATCCTAAAAAAGAATGAAGAGATCCTAAAAAAGAATGAAGGGATCCTAAAAAAGAATGAAGAGATCCTAAAAAAGAAGGAAAATAGAGAAAATTAAAAAAAATAAAAAAGATCTTGTTTCGATAGACCTTTTGAAGGTAAGATCCTCTTTAGGATCCATCAATTTTCTTTTCTGACAGGTAGGGTCTGTCCTCCATGAGGCATCAGGTGAACCTTTGCATCAGGATTTTCTGAAAGGATTGCAGACAGGGCTTCCTGCACATTTGCCATAGGAGTGAAGAATGCGGTTCTGGCGTTATCTTCCGGAAGCTTCGAGACAAGGTAAAGCTTAAATTTCTGTGCAGCTTTTGCAACGATTGCACTTTTGTGCCCCCCAAACTCGAAGCAGTGCTTGAAACGCTCTATTGCATCTTCCGGAGTTTTGCACTCCCTGTTCCAGCACTCATATATCTGGTTTCCTATCCCTTCGGCGCATTCCGCTACAAGGATGATCGAACCGCCGTCTTTTACAGCCTGGGTTGCGTTATCCAGCGATTTGCTTGCCTGATAAAGGTTGATGTCCTTAGGATAGCCTCCACAGGAAACGATTACAGCATCTGCAGGTTCTACGGGCACTTTATACATAGTGTCCACAATCTCTACTCCCTTCCTGTGAGCCTCAACAAAATCCCCGGCAACGGCAGCAACTATTCCTTTTTTGCTGTCAAGCACAACGTTAAGAATAAATCTAAGGCCGAAGATCTTTGCGGCTTCTTCCATATCCTGCCTGACAGGACTGTCCACCCTTCCGGAAACCGCTTTTTCTTCGATCATCATTTTGTGGTTGGTAAGCACAGCCTCCTCAGAGCTTACGCCGGGAAGTACGGATTTTGCCCCGCCGCTGTACCCTGCATAGTAGTGGAACTCAATTCCCCCTGTCCCCACAACCACATCGGCGTTCAGAACTTCTTCAAAGATCTCAACCGGGGTCCCGCGAGAAGTTACACCTATCCGTTTACATCTGCCAGTATCATGCTGGATACAGCGGATTTTTTTGTACATCTCCTCTCCAACCAGTTTTTTAGACTCCTCTTCGGTCTGCTGGCGGTGAAGCCCGAGAGCAAAGATAATTGTGATGTTCTCATCCCTTGCTCCCCCTGAATAAAGCTCTTCAAAGAGAGGAGGAAGGATCTGTTCAGTGGGAGTGGGACGGGTGATATCACTTACAATGATTACAATCCTGGAGTTCGAGTTTACAATCTCGGAAAGGCGCCTGCTTTTTATGGGGTTTTCAAGCGCCTTTTTGATTAGAAAAGGCCCACTTTCCCTTTTATCAGGTTCTGAGGGCATGATTATACTGGAAAGATTCTTTTCAGGGATATCCAGCTCAGATGTCCCACTTCCAAAAGCAAGGGGAATCTTTTTCATATTTATCATCAGGTTCATGGCCGGTGATTTCGTATTGATGCTATAAATTATTATAGGTAAACAATCTATGTCAAAATTAAAACTGAGCTTTTAATGGCTTTACTTGTCTGAGCTCTTATTTCCGGACAGGCAGAGTCCAACCTCCCTCAGGCATTATATGAACTTTTGCCTCAGGGTTTTCGGCAAGAATCGTTTCAAAGGCTTCCTGTACACTTTTTGCGGGGATGAAAAACGCATTTCTGCTTTCCTCGTCGGAAAGTTTTGAAACAATATAGAGCTTGAAATGCTTTGCGACTTTTGCAACTATTGCGCTTTTATGTCCCCCAAACTCGAAGAATTGTTTGAAGCGTTCTATAGCGTCATCCGGACTCCTACACTCCCTGTTCCAGCACTCATAGACCTGGTTCCCGATTCCTTCTGCGCATTCGGCCACGAGTACTATTGATCCCCCTGCTTTTACGGCAGGGATGGCATTTTCCAGAGCCTTTGTTGCCTGGTAGAGATTGATATCCTTAGGATAGCCCCCGCAGGAAACGATAACCACATCTGCAGGCTCTACCTGCACTTTGTACATAGCATCTACATACCTTGCTCCTTTCCTGTGAGCCTGGACAAAATCCCCGGCAACGGCAGCAACAATTTCTTTTCTGCTGTTGATTACCACGTTCAGGATAAAGTTGAGGCCTGTAATTCCGGCGGCTTCTTCGATATCCTTCCTCGCAGGGCTGTCAACTCTACCCGAAAGAGGTTCACCTTCAAAGAATTTGGTATAGTGGCTGTGGAATGAAAGTATAGCTTTTTCCGAACTGACTCCCGGAAGGACAGTCTTTCCTCCCCCCCCATAGCCCGCATAATAATGAAATTCTACCGTCCCGGTGCCGATAATTAGGTCTGCGTCCAGAACTTCTTCAAAGACCTCTACCGGGGTCCCAAAACTCGTCTCCCCTATATGCCTGCATCTTCTCCTGTCGTGCTGGACAACCCTGATACTTTTGGATATTTCATCGCCCAGAAGCTTTCTGCATTCTTCTTCTGTCTGCTGACGGTGAAGCCCGAGAGCAAAGATAATTGTGATGTTCTCATCCCTTGCTCCTCCTGAATAAAGCTCTTCGAGCAGAGGAGGAAGAATTTTTGCGGTGGGAGTGGGTCTCGTGAGATCGCTTACAATAATTGCAATTCTGGTTTCCGGGTTCACAATTTCGGAAGGTCTCTTGCTTTGTATGGGATTTTCGAGCGCTTTTCTAATTAAAAAAGCCCCATCCTCCTTTTTTTCAGGTTCCGAAGGAATAATTATGCTGGAAATGTTTTTTTCAGGGATATCCAGCTCAAAAATCCCGCTTCCAAAAGCGAGTGGAATCTTTTTTATATTTGTCATCATGTTCATGCCGGTGAGTTCGTATTGATAATATAAAATTGTATAGGTAAACAATAGTGAAGTTATGTTTTAAATATAATTTAAATCTGCGCTTTAAATCTCAAATTCAAACTGTTATTTGGAAATATAGAGATATTTTGGATAATGAAAGAATTTCCATACATCAGCAAGACCCACACATTCTAAATATGTTTTTTAAAAAAGATAAGTGAAGAGCTAGTGGAAGATCTTTCAGAAGCCTGTTAATCAAAAGCTATAAAAGTTCCAGATGAGTGTAGGGATAATTATAAATTAACTTTGGTGATTTAGTGAAAAATTTAAGTAGTATAAAAATGTTTATACTGATTCTGCTTATATCAAGTTACCTGTGGATTGGAGGTGCATATGCATCCCCGGATACAGAGAACTCAAAAACGGTTGAGAATATTAACCAGGGCAGTATCATCCTGTTTTCACAGAACTACTCTGAAACAAATTATCTTCCAGCTAATGTTTTTATCGCAAGGAGTCAGAAAGAAAAGCCTTACGATAAACTATATTCAAGTATATATGCAACCCAGGAATCGAAAGTATTTTTCAATAACACTTCAAAAGGGCTGGAGTATACGAATATAAGAGACTCTCCTCTAATCCCATGCAGTTTACTTCCAAGTATGGATATTATTTCTTGTTTTGGAATCAATGAATACTTGGGGAATTTTAAGAGTAACCTGGATATTTTTACTTTTTGTAAATGTACTTCTGTCCCTATAATTCATTATCTTGAGGAACCAAGGCATACAGGAGCTCTGTACATATGCAGCCTTACACCAATGGTTAAATGCGCCTATGGAATCTCAATGGACATAAATGCGGATGACCCGCAGAGCTTTGTAGAATTGAATAGTCCGGGCTCAAGAATGATAATTCAGGAGAGTGAAGGGCAGACTCTACTTAAAAGTTATTATAGAGACTCTTCCGGAGAGACAAAATACGAAAAAGTTATTCTTGGTAATGCATCAGAAAAAGCAAATTTCAATATAATATTTGACGGTTATAATAAAACAAACACAATTTACGCACAGGATGGCAGTTCCATAGTTACCCCATTCTATAATTTAGATCGGCAAAAACTACCTTATCTCGATTTTTCAAACGGCTATATCAAATTCACAGTTTTTATCCTTGGAGAAGGAACTTACCTTGACGCTAATATATACAGTATAAACCAGACAGCGGATAGAAAACTCATAACTGCAATCGGGGATAGCAGGATAATCCCGTTCGGACTTGATGGACCGGTGAATAGAACCGAAGAAGGAATTGATTACCTGAAGACTAAAGGGTATAGAGGTACGATGTGGTTTGATAAGGGACTGCTTGAAAAATCCAACGAAAAACACATTAATTACCTGCACAGTCTGGTTGTTAACGATTCCTGGGAAGTTGGCATACACTATACAAAGGAGTTAAGCAGCCTTCCACTTGAAGAAGCATACAGTGTCATGGATGAGGAATACCAGTACGTGTATGAGAAAATCGGTAGAAAACCAACAAGTTGTTGCTGCCTGAGAAACCATGATAACCTTACACACGCAATTTATGCGTATGAAAACTTTGGCATGATCTGGAGAAATGGAGATGCATTAATTCACGCAGAAAGGGATGTAGGAAACCTGTACGACGATACATGGGAATGGTGGGAACCAGCATCAAAAGCAGGCATGTCCTATCCGGTATTCACACATCAACTTGACCTGGAACCTGCAATAAAATACTCAATAAGCCGTTCAAAGTTCCGGGACTGGGTGGATAACTATTATACAAACAACATGACCATAGTATCATTTTATGAATACAATCAGATAAGCCGCAATACATATGACGCAAGCTTTGAAAATCTGCAATACAATGAGAAACTGCTCGCATTCGACGCACATACAAACGGTGACAGCGCTCTTGTAAATGTAAACATAACTGCAGGAAACGACATACAGGTCTACGACACTACCCTTGAAAAGTATCTTGATTATGAAACGGAACAGGATAAATCAATTACTTTCCGGGTTGAGGACAACCATACTTATACGATAAATTTGAACAGTTCTAAATAATGGATCCCTTTGAGTCAGGTATAAATTCCACAACCACGGAAGACACAAAAACGGACGAATGTACAACATTTTCGTGTATGTCTGTGCCTTCCGTTGTTAGCTTTTTTTGTTATGTACCTTCATGGGTAACTTTTTTTTGTATACATTCCAGATTAGCTTTTTTTCGGTATGTTTTTCTTAAATTTAGTATAATGTCATAAAACAGTCAACACATTTATAATTATAAAAGTCAACACCTTTCTAATTAAAACAACCCATGTACTTCTCAAAAACCCTCACTTTCCGCAGTAAATTTTTGCATATTCACAATTTTTTCCTGTTATCAATTTTCAATAAAACGTGGATTTATTGGACTTTTATGCAGGAGGTAAAGCAGCTATATGGTGTATCAATAGAGACAAAAATGGTGTATCAATAGAGACAAAAATGGTGTATCAATAGAGACAAAAATGGTGTATCAATAGAGACAAAAAACGATATCATTCAATTTTCACCAAGTTCCATTAAAAGTCCAAATTAATTTGATTTGTTTCAAAAATGCTATCAGAGAACATATTGATTTTTGAAAAAATACTGCCGAATGTGGGAAAAACCATCGTGTTTTAATAAATTGTAAATATCTCCTGCGCAGATATACTGATAACTGCAAACAGGCTTACTGATGTATATTTACTTCATACTAAAATTTACTTAATAAGAAAATATTCCTGCAATGTAATGCCTGGAAGGGGCTTCCTGATCTGTGAGGTAAGAAGGGGAAGGGAACGGCAGTTAAGTGGGGAGTAATAACCATGGACAAAGAAAGAATTTCCTATCACGAGTCCGTTCAAAAGATGTATGAACGGATAAAGGAAGATAATATGACAAATGTCTGGGACCGCTATGAGGCTCAGGGAATAGGTGGAGTTCCGGACCGGAGATGTAATTTCTGTATGGCAGGAGCACGTTGTGACCTGTGTTCCAATGGTCCCTGTCGTTCGGATGCTTCAAAGGACAAGAGAGGGGTATGCGGGATCACTGCCGACGGGATGGTAATGCGGATGATGCTGCTCAGAAACGTACTGGGGGCTTCGACTTATCAATATCATACGGACCAGACCATCCGGACACTTCGGGAAACCGCAAAGGGCAACACCCCTTACAAAATAAGTGAACCTGAAAAGTTGAGGACATTTGCAGGCAGGCTGGGGTTGGAAACCGGAGGGACGGACTCAGAAGTTGCCCTTCGCCTGTGCGAATTTGTAGAAAAGGACTTTAACAGGCCTGCTTACGAACAGAGCCAGATTGTGGAGCTTCTTTCCCCTCCTGAAAGAAAGAAAAGGTGGGAAGAGCTGGACATGTTCCCAGGTGGAATCTATGGGGAGATGATGTATTCAACAAGTTCCTGCCTGACAAACGTGGATGGGTACTACGTGAGCCTTGCCTTAAAAGCCATGCGCCTGGGAGTTGCGATGGCATACCAGAGCCAGATAGTAAATGAGTACTGCCAGGACATCCTTTTCGGTATCCCAAGGCCTCACATGACGAGGGTTGACCTCGGGGTCCTTGAACCTGAGTATGTGAACGTGCTTCCGAATGGGCACGAACCTTTCATCGGCTTTGCCATGGTTCAGCTTGCCAGAAAACCCGAGTGGCAGGAGAAAGCAAAAGCAGCAGGAGCAAAGGGCTTGAGGATAATTGCCAGCATAGAAACTGGGCAGGAAATGATCCAGAGGTGGGAGGAAGACGATGTTTTCTACGGTTTTACCGGAAACTGGATTTCCCAGGAAGCGGTGTTCGCAAGCGGGACTGTGGACCTTTTTGCCGCAGACATGAACTGCTCGCTTCCGGTAGCCCCCCTTTACGCCGCGAAATACGGGTTCAAACTCATGCCCGTAAGCGGACTCGTGGCCTTTGAAGGTATTACCGAGCGCCTGAACTACAACCCGGTAGAAGCCGATAAGCAGGCAGCAATACTCCTGGATATGGCAATTGAAAACTTCAAAACCCGGAAAGGATCGGTTAGACCCGGTCTGAAACTCCCGATGAAAGAGGCAGTTGTCGGCTTTTCAACCGAAAGCATCCTTGACGCCCTCGGAGGCACCCTCGACCCTCTCCTTGATGCCATAAAAAGCGGCGCAATCAAAGGAGTGGTCGGAATGGTCTCCTGCACTACATTAAGGGATACCGGGCAGGACGTGCACAGCGTTGCAGTGGTAAAAGAGTTGATCAAGAGGAACATCCTGGTCCTTTCCATGGGCTGCGGGAACGGGGCCATGCAGGTTGCAGGCCTCTGCTCCCCCGAAGCAAGGGAATTTGCCGGGGACAGCTTAAAGGTGGTATGTGAAGCCCTCGGGGTTCCTCCGGTACTCAGCTATGGGACCTGCACCGACACAGGCAGGCTTGCCGATCTCCTGGGAGCCATCTCCGGAGCCCTTGGAGCTCCTGTCCCTGATCTTCCTGTTGCTGCCGCAGCCCCCGAATACATGGAGCAGAAAGCCACAATCGACGCCATCTTTGCCCTGGCCCTCGGGCTCTACACATATGTAAACCCTGTTCCGACCATCACAGGAGGCCCAAACCTTGTCAAACTGCTGACCGAGGACTGCCGGGAAGTTACCGGTGGGATCATGAACGTGGAAACAGATGCTGTGAAAGCAGTTGATGGGATAGAACAGCATATCATGGAAAAGAGAAAGAAGCTTGGAATTTGAGAATCAGGATCTGAAAAATTGAAGTCCTGAAAAAAAACGGTCTGAAAAGAAAACCCTTAAAAGAAGAGGTCTAAAAAATTAAGATTTACCCCGACCTCTTTTACTCTCTATTTTCAAGTTATGGTGAACTACCCATCCCTGAAGTAACGGGCTTCTTGCTTCATACCTCGAACTACCGTTCATAAGTCCATCGGCTTTACCCTCTGTTCCAGAGGTGAAGAAAGATCAAATTGGTTCTGATTTCCCTGACCTGGTTACCGCTTAGGAATTCAGTACATAGTATAGGACAGAATAGTATTTAGAGGTTAAAAGATCGCGAAAATAGGGGATGTTGATGGCATTCACCCCGCCACTAAGGACTCGTGGCAAAATAACGTGCGTATATTTTCCAATTGGACCTAATGGTTTTCGGCATCATTCGGACCAATCGAAATTTACTATAAATTCCTACTTTGACAGAAGGATACATTTTTTAATGTATAAATGGGCTTCATGATTCTGTTTTATTCCTTAAATTTAAATTTATATCGGACGTTTATTTATTTTTAACATCTAAGATTTTTATAAACTGTTGTGTGCCGATACAATGCGTTTTTTGTATGAAAATACTGTATTCAAAGCTCTATCGATTCCCCGGGTTCCATGATAATTACTTTCGTATTAACTTTTGTCTCCACGGCTCTTTTGAACTTTTCAGAGTCCTGCTTGATGACATCAAAGGTGTTGTAGTGCATTGGAACAACGATTTTGGGCTGGATGAGTTCCACGGCTTTTACGGCTTCTTTTATACCCATGGTGAACTTGTCTCCGATAGGCAAAAAGGCGATTTCAGGTTCGTAGAGTTCTCCGATAAGTTGCATGTCCCCGAAAACACTCGTATCTCCGGCATGATAAAAGGAATGCCCGCCAATACCTATCACAAACCCTGCAGGGCTGCCTCCGTCGAAACTGAAGCCTGAAGCGTCAATTGAGGAGGAATGAAGCGCATGAGTCATGGTAAGGGTCATACCTTCTACTTCCATTGTGCCCCCTTTATTCATGCCTTCGGCAAAGACTCCTTTTGACTTGATATAGTTTGCAACCTCATGGATCGATATGATCCGGCAGCCAGTCCGGGCTCCAATCTCGATGGTATCTCCCAGATGGTCGCTGTGGCCGTGGGTAACGGCTATAATATCGGGGTCCAGATCCTCAGGGCTGCATGGAGCTTTCGGGTTTCCGGAAATAAAAGGGTCGATCAGTAATTTCTTTTCGGCTTCGAGCAAAAAAGCAGCATGCCCAAGCCATGTAATCTTTATATCAGCCATTTCTCTGCCTCGTGTCCACTTATGTTTTTGTCAGAATGTGACAATGCGTAATGTAATTTTCGATAATAACCGGATAATTAGTATACAATACATTATTCAGGCGGGTATCAGGAGAACACAAAGAGATGAATACAGGATAATATAATATATTCTTTTAAATATTCATCAAATGATAATGCTTGAATGTAATCAAATGAAAATAAAGATTGGCCTTGTAATCCATGGTCCTGAAGTAATCGATTCGGGAAAAGCAGAGTTAGTTCTGGAAAAGCTTTCCTGCATAGGTGAAGTAGAGGCACAGCTTGGCGGGACCATGGGAAAGACAGCTGTCCTTGATGCAGGGCTTGAAAATGTTATAGACATAAGCCAGCACCTGAAGCCGAGCGCCTGCATTGAATCTTTTTTTGAAACCTCAGACCTTGTTTGTCTCCTGAACAGGGGAAAAACGCCCGAAACCGGCATGATTTTTGGAGCAAAGGTTACCTCTCGCCTGAAGGACCCTGAGAAGAAACCCCTGATCCAGATAGAAAGCCCGGGTTGCACCGGTGGGAAATTGATCCCCCTTAATAAAAAAGCCGGCAACTACATTGAAAAACTCTCTGAAGTATTTGGACTTCCTGCCGAAAGCCCTCTGCCTTTTCAAGATTCGGTTTTTCTGGAAAACTGCCAGAAAACCGGCAAAACCCGGATTATCCGCGAGCTTTCAGGTGTATTTCCCGGAGAAAATATCTTTGTAAACGGGTTCGTAATCGGAAAAGCCCTGTCTTCCAAAATAAGCATAGTCTCCGAAAGCGGGTTTATTACCGCAATCGAAGGCGGAGAAATAAAGGAACATGGGCTCGAAAAGCTCCATAATTATAAAAAAAGGGACCCTGTTGACCTTGCCGGAGCCTGGGTGAAAAGCGGAGAGATCCGGAGAAGCAATCCCTTACTCCCGGAAGCCGAAAAAGAAAATTCCAGTGCCCGAAAATCAGGTCCTATTTCCCGAACAGGGGCAGGAACAGGGACAGGAAAAGTTGTGCTTATAGACCACGCCGCCGAAAATTCCTATGAACTGGCTTCCGGGGCTGAACTTGCAGTTACAGTTGGAGACGACACCACAGCCATAGCAGGAGACATCCTCTTCAGGCTTGGAATCCCGATAATTGGAATCACAGACGGAGACTGCGATAATGTTACCTGTGAGACTAAAATCTTTCCCGGCTCGGTTGTTCTCAGGCTTATAGAGGGAAGCGATGATATCATGGGCAAGAGGATTAAGCAGGAACTCCTGAAAGGACAAGATTCAGCTGTTTTTGAGAATCTGCTAGCCTTTAAAGAAGATGTGCTGAAACTGGCAGAGTCGTCGATTGAGGCTGTTTTTGAATACTAAAATAGCGACGTCCCTTAAAAAGGAACTCACGGTTTCCAGGTATCGGATTGAGTTTCATCTTTTGCAGCAATTTTATGGAAATATCCACAATGGGTGCGGAAACAAATTCCCGCTAAGTTAATAACAAAAGGAGCAACTCTTTTAATAGGATGGAAAGGCGGATAAATGGATGTTTCAGCCAAATTTCAAGTACACAAACAAAATCGTGCGCCTGCTTGCAAGGATCCAGGCTGCCCGGGAAGTCATCATAAACAGCCCTCTGATTCCGGCATGGGAAAAACAGCTCCAGCGAGAAGCCCTGATAAAGCAGACCCACCACACAACAAGTATCGAGGGAAACCCCCTGACTCTTGAGGAAGTTGAGCTTATTATAGAGGGAAAAGAAGTCCTTGCCCACGAAAAGGACAAAAAGGAAGTCCGGAATTATGTAGATGTACTGAAATATATCGATTCCTTACCTGAAAACGGACCCATAACCGAAGAGTTTCTCCTGGAAATCCACAGGCTTACGGCAAAAAGTATCCTTCCTGATAATTCTGCTGGAAACTACCGGTAAGTGCGGGTCGTTGTCGGAGACCCTAATACCGGGAAAGTCACCTACACCCCTCCGGGACCTGTTGAAGTCCCTGTCCTGGCAAAAGCCCTTGTCGAGTGGCTTAACAGCGAAGATGCCCTTGACCTCATGCCCGCCGTGCAGGCAGGAGTTGCTCACCGTCAATTACCCCTCCCTAAAACCTTCACCTAACGGCTCAGGTTTTTGAGGAAGGGGCTTGTCTAACAAGCCCTGGTTGACCAGATCACCGATAAGGAGCAATGGAAAATCGGTAAACGATAGGAAAGAAATAGTTACCCTTGAATGCCGCCTCAGTTTAAGGCTCTAAGGATGCCGGTTAAACAGTCCTGAGAGGTAGGGACAGTGCTTGCATCGTTAAACCTTTCCATATCAGATCGAGAGGAAGACGGATTCCGGAATTGACTGGTTCCAGCTACGCTGTAACACTCCAACTTCACGAAGTTGGAGTCCACAATTCAGATACGCATAACTCTTCGGAGGAAAACTATATGTTAGTTTTCGTAATCAATCAAAACAAAAAACCACTAATGCCCTGTAAACCTTCAAAAGCCAGAAAGCTACTGCAAGCAGGCAAGGCAAAAGTGGTCCGAAATACTCCATTCACCATCAAGTTACTTTTCGGAAGCAGTGGGTATACTCAACCTGTAACTGCAGGGATGGATACCGGCTCTAAGGTAGTGGGCTGTGCAGCCATTGCTAACGGAAAAGTGTTGTATCAGTCCGAAATCTACCTGAGAGAAAACGTTTCGAAAAAGATGGAACAACGAAAGATGTACCGGAGAACCAGAAGAGGTAGAAAAACAAGGTATAGACCTGCAAGATTTGATAACCGGAAAAATTCAAGGAGAGAAGGGAGATTAGCTCCTTCCATCAAAAGCAAACTTGAGTCTCATTTCCGGGAAAAAAGGTTTGTGGAATCCCTGCTTCCTGTAACCGGGTGGAAGGTAGAGCTTGCTTCCTTTGATATTCACAAAATAACAAATCCGGAGGTTTCCGGGGTTGGGTATCAGGAAGGGGACCTTAAAGGCTTCTACAATGTCAAAGCTTACGTTCTGGACCGGGACGGCTACACCTGCCAGCATTGCAGGGGAAAGTCAAAGGATTCCCGGCTACATTGCCATCACATTGTTTTCAGGTCACAGAAGGGATCAGATGCTCCGGAAAACCTGATTACGCTTTGTGAAACCTGTCACAAAGCCCTGCACAATGGAGAATTCAAGCTTTCAGGGAAAAAGTCAAAAACAAAACATGCAACTGAAATCGGGATCCTCAAATCCCAAATCCGGAAATCCGGCTGGAGTTTTGCAGAGACTTTCGGGTACGAAACAAAGTACAGGAGAGAGCAGGTCTTGAAGCTGTTAAAAACACATTACTTTGATGCTGTTGCTATCTGTTGCAGGGACGATCAGAAAGTAGAGGTAGAAGATTCGGTTTTTCTAAAAAGAAACGTTCCTGCGGGAGATTATCAGCAGCGGAGAGGGAAGAGATCAGAGAAGAAAATACCTACCGGAAAGCTGTTTGGGCTCAGGAAATTTGATATTGTAAAAACGGAAAACGGGACCGTGTTCATTCGTGGCAAACGGTCATCCGGGTATTTTTCAATCTCAGATATATTCGGAAACAAAATTTCAGATAGTGTTAATGTTAAGAAAAAATGCAGGAGACTGAGTGCGAGGAGTACAACATTAGTTCAGATGGTACAGATGACGCATTCCTCCCCCACCTGCCATTTCCGGCAAGCCGGAAATGTCGAGGAAGGGGGTCTCCTGCTGAGGTAAGATGAACTTGCCAGAATCCACCCCTTCGTTGACGGAAACGGGAGAACTGCCAGAGCCTTTGCCACCCTGGTCCTGACAAAGAGAGGCTTTGACACCAAACGGTTTTTCGCTCTTGAGGAGCACTACAACAAAGAACGCCACTCTTATTACTCCGCCCTTTCAAGTGCGGATGCCGGGGACAGGGATTTGACCGAATGGCTCGAATATTTCCTTTTCGGCATTGCCGTGGAAATCTCAAGAGTCGAAAAAACGGTCCTGAAGCTGAGCAGCGACCGTTCGATGAAAGATAAATTCGGACAGATAGGATTGAGCAGCCGGCAGATAAAAGCGATTGAATATTTAAAAGAAAATGGTAAGATCACAAGCAATGAGTATCAGGAAATCTGTGATGTCAGTCAACCCACTGCAAATCGTGACATCCAGGATATGCTTGACAAAAAACTCCTGAAACAAAATGGGAAAATAGGCCAGCAGGTAATTTACGTGCTCAATTTCTGATCGGGGGCTATTCAAAAGCTATTCAAAAGCTATTCAAAAGCTATTCAAAAGCTATAATATTTGCGCAACCTTTATATTTTCTAGCAGTTACACCTAACCTATTCATTCAGAGATCACTCTGGATTCTTTTTTAATTTCATCAATCAGGTAAGTACTTATCGATTTCTCAGTAAGCAAATCGACTTTTATGCCCAGGTAGTCAGAAAGCTCCAGTTCTATGTTTACCAGGGTGAGCAGGCTTTCCCGTTCGGTAAACTCACCCAGGACGTCAATGTCGCTTTCTGGATTCTCTCCTCTCCTAACTTAAGACCCAAAAACAGATACTTTAGTTGACCCACCCGAATTGCGCCTCGCCCGAATTGCGCCTCGCCCGAATTGCGCCTTGCCCGAATTGCGCCTCGGGAGTACGTGGTCCTTTTCGCTGCGCTCAAGAGGACTACTTCATAGGATTTTAGCAGTGAACTTCGCTCGCTCAAGCAGACTAATTTATAGATCTCTCGACCCATACAACGTCATTCGCTGTCTCTCGTCGTTTTTGTCACGCTCGACGCAGGAGAGCGGCTTTTCAAACAAAAAAGAGAAAGAAGAAGAGAAAAGGAAAAAGACCAAAAATAAAAACCAGAAAGTAAAAGTGATATAAAAAATCGGTATGTATAAGCGCAAAACAGAATTAAATAAACATTAACAGCACTCGTTTTCAAGTCTTGTTTTCACTTTTAGTTCTTTCTTTTGACGAGCCGCCAGACAAGCTGGCGGAGGCGCTCTATTAATTGTGGATAAAAATCCGGCTTCCCGGAGTAAGAAAAGTACACCTGAAACTTTAGAATGAGCAACAAAACCATCTGCAAATCGTAACTTCTTAGTGTAATGAACACATTAATTAATTTAGACTGTATTTATTAGGTAGTTACTATAACAAGAAAATGAATAACATGATAAAAGCGGATCTATTCTTCATTTGCAGCCATCAAGGCACGTTAACAGGAGCTGGTAAATTTTTTTGTTGATATGATTCATGCAGAAATTGCAGAAACAAGAGACTCCATAAAGAGGGGAATATCATGAAAAAGGCCAAAAGGACCAGCATTGAAGTTCGAGGGACTGCTATATCCATCGTTTCCCAGGAAAATGCGGACTACATTTGCCTGACAGATATCGCCCGGTACAAGAACCCCTATCATACCGATGACCTCATCCGCAACTGGATCAGAAACCGAAATACTGTGGAATTCCTGGGCATGTGGGAACAGCTCAATAACCCGGATTTTCTACAGGGATAAATTGAATCAGTTGCCGGTCAGCCATGAGAACTGGATTTATTGGTACAATTTCCTTGAAATTTTGTTTCTAATATCATTTTTACAGTCCCACCTGTGAACATTTTAAATTATTTTTTTATCTCTTTTATATATTTATAGCTCTTTTTGGACGGTGTTCCCAGACAAACTGGCGGAGGCGTTCTATTAATTGTAGATAAAAATCAGGCTTCCCGGGTAAGGGAAGTATTTCTCAAGCAGGTAGAGAAGTTGAATGTCCATTTATTGTATACTCGCGTCTTTTGCACGTGAATAATAAAGCATGGGTGTGTGTTTAACTGGAAGTGTTTTTGTAGAAATTAGTGAACTTCACTCTAAAAAGACGCCAAGGTCCTTTGATAGATAAAGTTTAATACATTAGAAGATAAATTCCAAAGTAATCCGGAGAAATGGGGGTTCAAATTCTGGACATAATGCTAAAACTTCAGGATGCTGCCAGCAGCCTGCAGGATGCTGTTAACAGCCTTAATCAGAGCCTGTTTCATGGTAAAAATAAAGAGAAAGAGGAAACCTGTCCGCACAGGATAAAGCAGACGAAAAACCGAAAAACAATTGTAATCAACTGCAAGGAATGCGAAGCCGGGTCTTCCCTTAATGATCCGCGGTGCAGGGAAAATATCTTCGGCATCCTCCGGAGGGAGGTTCATGCCGATTGTCTTGTACTCTCAAGGCTCTATGAACGGGATTACGAAGGAAAATCCCTCTCCTTGCTTTACGATTTGGCAGGTTTCAAAGGAACCGTTGCTGCTTACAGGAGCATTGAAGTTGTGCCTGAAGCATGTGCCCGTCCCGAAAAAAAGGTGTGCAGCCTTGAGCGAAAAGAGATAATTGCTTCTCTTTCCGAAACCGTGGGAACCGATCCCTTAAAAGCCCGGCTGGAGCTAGGAGAGCTTATCCACAAAAAAAAGGCTGGCAGAGTTCCGGAAACAACTTCAATTTGTCTTGAGTGTTCGGAGTGTTTCTACAGCATCCTGAATGAAATTGAAGAACAAATATCCTGTTTTTCTGAAATCCCGGTTACCAGAATATCGGGTTACTGTCCGGCAGCGGGCTGGTTAGAAAGTAGAAAGGAAAACGGAAAAAGTTTCGAAGGAAAATCAGAGAAAAAGGTAAGGACAACAATTGGTAGAAAATCAGGAAAGAAAATCAAGACCCTTATAAAATATACTCCGGGAGAAATAACTCCTGCTTCTTTATCCAGAAATGTTTCGCTCTCACTTTCCGGGGCTGGAAAAAAACAGGAGAATAATAGACAGAAAAACGAAAGAAAGGAGAATCAGAGACAAGAAAAAGAAATAAAGGAGAACAAAAAGCCAGATGATTATTTTTTCGATTACGAAAGCAGGATCAAATCTCATGTCAGGCCGTCTTTTTCCAGTTCGCGAATTTACACAGAAGCTCCTGAAAATACTGAATTTCTCGAATGCTATGACATAAACGGCAGAGAAGGAAGAAACCTTGAGGTCACCATTTACCGCTACACAGACAGGCCGGAAAGACTTTACATGATCCGGCCTCCCGAGTATAATCTCAGGCAGGAGGAACTCAGGCTCCTTGAGAAAATAAGGAGAAAAATGATCCGGCACAGACCAAAGGACCTCGCCTTTGCAGACCCGAAAGGAGCCAGGGAGTACTTCAAACGCATAGCAAAAGGCCTGCTGGGGGAAGAACTTCTCGAAAGCGGGAAAGCCTGCAGCCCGGGTGAGCTTGAAAGCTATGCCGACCTCCTTGCAAGGTATACGAACGGGCTCGGGATCGTAGAAGACCTCCTTTCCGATGCGAGGATAACGGATGTGTACATTAATGCCCCTGCGGATACAAACCCCGTGCACGTTGTGATGGAAGGGGAGGAATGTACAAGCAACGTCTTTCTTTCGCAGGACGACCTTGACGCCCTGGTCTCAAGGTTCAGGACCATTAGCGGCAGACCATTTGGAGAAGCTGTTCCCGTGCTTGAACTCAACCTTGAAGCTTTCGGGGTAAGGGTATCCGTAATAGGAGATCCACTAAGTGCAAACGGGCTTGCATACGCTTTCCGAAAACACTCCCTGACACCCTGGACCCTGCCGAAACTAATCAATACAGGCTCTATTTCTCCTTTTGCAGCAGGGTTTTTGAGTTTCCTCATGGACGGGCAGGCTTCGGTCCTTGTTGCGGGAGAGGTGGGAGCCGGGAAGACATCTCTTATGACGGCAATGCTACTTGAAATCCCGCAGAAATATAGGATCCTGACAATCGAAGACACCCACGAGCTCCCGACAGAACAGCTCCAGGACCTGGGCTGGAAAGTGCAGGGGATGAGTTCCCACTCTTCGGTTCTGAAGTCCGGAGCGGAAATGAGCCCTGAAACCGCACTTCGGGCTGCTCTTCGGCTTGGAAGTTCTTCTCTGGTGCTGGGAGAGGTAAGGGGGCCAGAGGTGAAAGTACTCTACGAAGCCATGCAGGTAGGGAATGCCGGAAACTCCGTTATAGGGACCATCCACGGCTCATCCGTTGAAAATGTATACGAAAGGGTCGTACACACCCTTGGAGTCCCTCCTGCTTCTTTCAAAGCGACCGACGCAGTGATAATATGCTCAGGCATCAGGCCCGGAGGGAGCATGAAAAAGTTAAAGCGGGTGAGCAGGATTGCAGAGGTAACCGGTACATCGATAGAAGACCCCGAACCTTCCGAGATCTTTACCGATATCATGCATTATGATGCCTCTCGGGACTGCCTGCTTGCAGGAGAGGTGCTCGAACAGGGGCAGTCCGAACTTATAGGAAAGATTGCCCGGAAATGGGGAATTTCCATCGACGGTGCCCTGAAAAATATCGAACTCAGGACAAGGATAAAAGAAAGGATTGCAGCTGAAGGGGATCGCAGGCCGTTCCTGCTCGAAGCTGAAGCCGTAAGCGAGGCAAACAATATGTTCTGGCTGCTTTTGGATTCCATCAAGGCAGGTAACAGAGCTGGCTTTGAAACTGGTCCCGAATCTATCTCAGGAGCCGATTTTGAAGAGCTTTACAGGCAATGGGAAACCTGGTTTGAAAGTTTTTCCTGGGTACGGACCGAAACAGGAAAACAGAGAACAGGAAAACGACTCGCAGAAGAAAAACGACTCGCAGAAGAAAAACGACTCGCAGAAGAAATACAGCTGCCAGAAATAAAAATAACTGCCTGAGGGGTCAGGAGCATGGAAGAAAGCAGCTGGTACGTAAGAGCCTGCAAGACCACAGCAAATCAGTGGGGATGGGCTGTCCCTGACCCTGCCTTCAGCCGGAAATGTGAAAAAAGTGTGAGTCCTGAGTACAGAGACGCACTTCGGTTTACCGGTTTTGACCTCGAAGCCTTCGAGACGGTGTTATTTTCTTACGTGGGGACGTTTGCAACCTTAATTTTACTGCTCGTAATAGACCTTTTTCTTCTTTTTTCCAGAAGTTTTGAGCCCAGGACTCTTTTCATTATAGGAACCCTGACCTTCATAATTCCGCTGATAGTCCTCTGCTACCTGAGCGAGTATGTGAAAATAAAGGCAGGTTTTATGAAAATTTCCTCCCTTGGAGATATTCCGGAAATCCTGAGCTATATCATTATGTCAATGAAGCTGGTTCCGAATCTTGAACATGCCGTACTTTTTGCAGCCCGAAACTCAGAGAGGCCGCTTGCCACGGACTTAAAAAAACTGACCTGGGACCTGAATTTGAGGTTCTACAGCAGCATGGACGATGCTCTCCTTTCTTTTGCCGACCTGTGGGGCAGGAACAGCGAATATTTCAAACGTTCCCTGCACCTGATCAAAAGCTCAACTGCCGAGCCCGATGAAGCCCAGAGGGTAATTACTCTGAACCGCGCGCTCGACATCAGCCTTGAAGGCACTGAAACTCTGATGGAGGCTTTTGCGGCAAAGCTGAAGACCCCGAGTTACGTGCTCTATTCAATATTCATCCTGATCCCGCTTGCTCTGGTAGCTCTCCTGCCTGCGGTCACGGTTGTAGGGATGAAACCCGAGATTACGGACCTTGTCCTCCTTTACGATTTTGTATTTCCTGTTCTTGCAGCAGTCTACTCAGAATATATCCTGATGCAGAGGCCTGTTGCCTTTATTCCCAGACAGATCCCGGATTCCCATCCCGACCTTTCGGGCATCATACAAAAAAAGCGGTTTGCCATACTCTCCGGAGCCCTGGTCTGCGTCCTGACAGCTCCTCTGGGATATCTTCTGCTCGCGGCCGGAAATCCGGGAGGAATAGTGTCTACAACTCCTCTTGGGGGCTATCTCCTCCCTGCTCTTCCTTTAGTTGTGGGAAGCACTGCAGGGCTCTCAATCTACCTGTATTTCTCATCCATCCCGTATAAGAAAATAAGAGACAGGATAAAGCAGATGGAGCAGGAATTTGCAGATTCTCTTTTTGTGCTCGGTAGAAGGATTTCGGAAGGAAAAGCCCCGGAAGAAGCCTTTGCCCACACAGCCAGAACAATGGATGGCTCAAAAATCGGGGAAGCCTTTGAGGAAATTTCCATGAACCTGGTCAGCATGAGGACGAACCTCAAAGATGCGATTTTTGATGAAGAATTCGGGGCTTTCAGGCATGTGTATTCGGAAAGAATCCGAAACACAATGCTCCTCTTTACGGAAAGCGTCCATAAAAACCACGAAGCTGCAGGAGCTTCGATAATCAAGCTTGCAGACCACTTAAAAGAGCTCAGTGCAGTCGAAGAGCGCATAAAGAGTTCCCTCTACGACGTTACTTCAACAATGCGTTCTACTGCTGCAATCTTTGCCCCTCTTATCGCAGGAATCACCCTTGCCCTCTCAGAAGTTATTACAAAAATCCTGAACCAGGTAGCTGAAAGGGTAAGCAGGGTACCCGCAGACCTTTCCGGAATGCCTGTAGAAATCAGTCCCGAAAGTTTTTCCCAGTCCATTCCTCCGGACCAGTTTCTGCTTGCAATAGGGGTTTACGTTGTCCTTATCAGTGCCATCCTCACGCGCTTTGCAGGAGCCATAGAATATGGAGGGGATAGGGCACAGCTGAAATACGACCTCGCCTGTATGCTTCCGATTACAGTACTGATCTTTGCGGTCTCAGCTGCTGCTTCAAGGGTTGTTTTCAGTGGGCTGGTGTGAGATTGAGTAAAATAGGCTGGAAAATGGATGGGATATAAGCTGGAATAATCAGGAAGTAGCTGAAAAGATAACGAATAAGGTAATTATTCAGCCACTGATAAAAAAAGTATTTTTTTCAGCAAAATGCTGCAATTCTCATGATAATAGCGGCGTTCCATTGAGCGCTGCTAGAATAGCATCCATGACATTCAGGTCAGTTATTCTGAAAATCTCTTAAAATTTTAGAAATATACAAATCTAGAAAAGCATTTAATATTTATTAACAGATTAAGAGCATGAACAATGGTTTTTCAAGTTATGGTTCTAGTACAAGTCATGCTATCCAAATGATACCTGAAGAATTAATTATTGCAACATTCATAATTTTCTTAATTGTAATTATCTTTATTTTCTATTATAGCAAAAAGAAAAAATGATATTATTTACAATTGGACATTTGGCCGAAATCTCACTTTTCACATATGCCCTTTCAATTATCATACTTGTTCATGCTATCTCATAATCATAATTGTTCATACTATCGTTTTTTCTGAAAACCTTCCTGGTTACTCAAACATGTGTTCTTGAAATACCCTACAATTTTCAACTTTTTGCCTTCATTGATAACTACCAGCACTCATTTCCCGAAATTTCAGTTGAGATAATAACAGAAGTCACATCATAACAGAAGTCACATCACGGAACTGAAATACGACCTCTCCTGCATGCTTACGATTACAATTCTTATCTTTGTGGTATCGACTGCTTCTTCAGGGGTTGTTTCCAGCGAGATGGTGAGATTGAGTAAAATAGGCTGGAAAATGGATGGGAAATAAGCTGGAATAATCAGGAAGTAGCTGAAAAAACAAGAAGGAAGATAGTGGTTTTTCCTTACGAAGCGTATAATTATCACCCAATGAAGGAAGTTCGTATTCAAAAGGACATATCAGATTTTACAGTTCCCGTCACTATAGGTACTGAAGAAAGTGTGGGTGAGGAGTTTAAAATAATCGCTGTGCTGGCAAACGAAAGTGCTCAAGAAGAGTTCGAAAATTATCTTGAAACAGCTACCGTTCGCCATTGGCCAGGGATGAATAATCTTCCAGAAGGCGCTGAAGAATATTGTATAGTTAAAGTAACAAGGAAGTGATATAAGCGTTAGCAATTAAACAATCTCTGCTACCTTCTTTTTTGACGCTTTAAACATTTCTTTTGCCCTGGACTCGGTAAGCCCGGCTCCCATTGCAATTTTCAGGGCGGTTTCATCGGTGATCAGGTTCTCGGGGGCATGGGTATCGGTGTTCAACACAAGCGTTGCCCCGATTTCGAGAGCAAGCCTTGCAACGTGACCGTTAGTCCTGTTGTGCCCGTTCCTTGCAGTGATCTCAAGAAATACATTATTCTCTGCCGCAGTCCGGACGTCATCTTCAGAGATCAGGCCGGGGTGAGCCAGGATATCCACATACTCACAGGCAACTGAAGCTGCATTTGTCCCGGAGGCAACCGGTTCGGCAATTGTTTCCCCATGCACGACTACGATTTCTGCGCCCAGTTCTTTTGCTTTTTTTGCCATGGGAGCAATCTTCCTTGGAGGGACATGCGTCAGCTCGACTCCGGACAGGACACGGATATCCCATTCATTTTCCAGGTACTTTGCTTTCTTTGCAGCATCAAGAAGCTGTTCGAGGTTTGTATAGTCTGCATGGTCGGTAATTGCAATAGCCTCGTAGCCGTGAATAACAGCCCGCCTGACAAGTTCGCTGGGGAGCAACTCCCCGTCGCTGAAAATTGTGTGAGTATGAAGATCAATCAACCGGATCACCGTGTTTAAAAAAACTTAGACTTTTTCCACTGACATATAGATTTTCCCTTGCAGATATATACTTTTCTCATGAGACATATTCCTGACACTTATTAAGAACTTATTCAGTATCATCATGATTCTAAGGATTTATTCGGTTTTCTCAGTATTCCCGGAGTTTTCAGGATTCTCAGTATTCCCGGAGTTTTCAGGATTCTCAGACTTTTCAAGCCTTTCTTCAACATCGGCAAAAGCAAAGTTAGGTTTGACATCCGTTATTTTAATGCAGACTTTTTCTCCGACTTCAACTTCCTTTACGAAGACAACAAACCCTTCAATGAGGACAGCTCCGTCTCCACCTGAACCGAGCTTCTCTATATCCACAACGAATTTGTCTCCTCTCCTGAAAGGGGCCGTAAGGAATTTTTTCCCGATTACGTAGATTTCCGCACTTTGCGACCTTGAAGCTTGCGGGGAATAAGCCTTGACTCGGACAAAATTGTCCCTGACTTTGTCCAGGTAATCGTTGAACATGTCGCCCTGAAAGACCTTGACCACAAAGTTACCTTTTGGTTTGAGAATCTTTTTTGCGCACTCAAGAGCTGAGGTCGTAAGTTCGATTGACCGCGCATGGTCGTAAGACCAGTTTCCTGACAGGTTGGGGGCTGCATCACAGATCACCACATCAGCTCCTTTAGCCCCTACAATCTTGATAATCTTCTGTATTGTCGTGTCTGCGTTTATGTCGCCCACAATGGTCTCGACTCCTTCAATCGGAGTGATCCTCTGCAGGTCCACGCCCAGAACCTTCCCTCCGGACAGCTCTTTTGCAACCTGGAGCCACCCGCCCGGAGCTGCACCCAAATCAACAACCGAGTCTCCACGATTGATTATTTTATGTTTATCATTGATCTGTTTAAGCTTGAAGGAAGCCCTGGACCGGTACCCATCCTCTTTTGCCTGGTGATAATAATAATCTCTTCTATCTCTTGCCATTGCTACCTTCCCTGCACTGAAAGCTCATATAGCTTACGCAAAAATTGTCTCTTCGCTAATCTTAATTTCTGTCAATCAATCCCATAATCATTTGTTGATAAACTCCTGAGTCTTTATTTTTTTGTGACAGCATTGTAAACTTCATATATAGCTGGCCGTAAAGAGCCGGATGAACCTACACCCATAAACCCAATTCCTATTCCGGATGATCCATGGCCATACATACCGCTCGCAGGTGGTTCATCATCAGATCCAATGCGGAGAAATCCACCTGGTTTTGTGATGGAGCTATCGGAATTGCCGAAGGGAAAAAGAAAACCAAAACAATTTACCGGTTACGCTGAAGTCGGTCGTGCGGTGAAAGCTCAGAGAAAAAGAGTGAATGCACTTGAAACATTGGCAGGAACTCTTGGGGGGATCAACCCTGAAGAAAACGACGTCGAGAAGCAGGTCACAGACTCTGCCGACAACAAAAAAAACAACTGCAAGAAAGTCAACTGCAAGAACTAAAAGAAGGAGATAAATCACCCAACTTCATCCAGTGGCCAAATTCATGAGTAATAACATTCTGCTCATCATAGTATCCAGGACGTCCATCACTTGCCCAACTTTTACCGCTATTAAATTGTGTCGCAATAGAAGTCATTGGTCCGGGACTAGTCGGTAAAGTATAAGTTAACGCTAAGTATCTATTATCAATCGATCCATAGTATAATTTGTAGGGGGACGATTGATCATTAGAAAACCTGATACTTGAACCTGCCCCATTCCATTCACACTTAGCAAAATATATCGGAAGTGATCACCCCATAGGAAGCGTGGAGTCCATTTTATAGCTAACACTTTCAGACGTCCAATAATATTCGACATATGAGTAGGCTGATGCCGGAGCTTCTTAAGGTACTTAACGGCTACTCTTGAAACTTCTGATGCTTCAGAGCAAATATCTTCTGCAGCTCAAAACCGTTCTCAGGATTTCTTCCCCGCTTATCTTTTCCATCTTAAGATCAGCCGGCTTTTCGATAACCTCAAGGTTCAGAGGGAGGCGCTTCTGGGCTTCTCTTATAAGCTGGGAATCTCCGCTCATGATAACACAGTCTATTCCGGGATTTTCTTCAAGGACTTTTCTCAGGGTTTCAAAGACTTTATCCATATGGTGGGCAATATCCTCTTCCCTGAGGCGTTCGAAACGGCGCTGGGAAAAACCTCCTTTGCTGTGTTTTTCCTTGACGCTGCTCTTGATAAGTTCTTCCGTATCGAAGACCCGGGCATCAGGGGCAAAGCCTATGAAAGACTCACCTGCATGCAGGACAAGGACGAGCATGCGATAGTCGGTGTTCAGGCTTTCCTCAAGGGAGGCGGTTTCAAAGCTGTCTTTAAGATGCCAGGTGGGGAGGGAAACAGGAACTGGGGGGACTATGGCTTCGGAAATCATGCGGTGCAGGTCGTAGAAAAAGACCATGCCAGTTTCAGGGTCAAGCCTATCAAGAAGGGAGCGGGTCTCCTCTTCGATCATGCCAGGGGTTTTTTCGGGAAGAATGGCTGAAAGGCGAGTTCCGGGGGGCAGATAAACGGTTAAAAGGTCATTTGCAGGAGAGTGAAAGGACTTGAGTTTGGAAAGGTAAGCCTTAACAGCCGACTGGCTCAGGGTTTCAATTCCGCGAAACTCCAGCTTGCCCTGGGACTCATTTCTTATCGTTTCAAGTTCGTGGGAAAGGGTATGGGTCCGGACCAGCTCCTGGTTTAAACGGGATTCGGCTTCCTGCCTGTCCGCAACTGCCTGCCTTGCAAGGGCTTCTTTCTTTTTAAGCTGGTTTTTTGCACCCCGAAGGTCAAGTTCGAGTTCAACTATCCTGGAGTTAAGCCTGTCAACCTCAAGTTCCAGCCGGTTTTTTCCGGAGATTTTTCCTAGAATGGTGCCCAAACCTTTTTTTCCATCTACGGTAACTTCTCTTTTTGCAGCTATTTTATCGGTCATCTGCCTTCCTGCCCTTTCTCATAATATCTCATACACTCCAAGAAACTCCCAAAAGCAACTGGACTGTATAATAGTAGCAATACCTTATTAATTATGCGAATTACATAATCGGTCCTTATATTTCGAAAGTTTTAAGAATATCATATTTAATGTCACTGTGATTTCAGGATTTTTTTAAAAAAAGTGAGCTCATTTCCATACTTAATTCTTATCGATTATTTCGGTGCCTGAATGATAAAAACCATTGAAAGAGTCTCAAAAGCGGAGGATCAAATGAATCCTGGCCAGAAAAATCCAGATGTTCCCGGACTTGAACCTGAAAATTCAGGTCAAAATGAACCGGATGGAGTAAAATCAAAGGATTGGATGGACAGGCAAAATCCTGGCCGGTACATGCCTGATAAAATCCACCCTACCCTCTGGATCCAGGGACAGAAGAGTTCTTCCCTTGCCGGAAAAACCATTGCCCTCGGTGTTACCGGGAGTATAGGAGCGGTCAGGGTAGTTGAACTTGCAAGGGAACTGATCCGGAACGGGGCAGAAGTCCACGCAGTCATGACCGGGGCTGCACAGCACATCTTGCACCCTGACGCCCTGCACTATGCTACCGGAAACCCTGTGATTACGGAACTTGGAGGCAGGGTGGAGCACGTGGAATTTTGCGGGTTTAAGGGCAGAGCAGACCTCCTCCTGATAGCGCCGGCAACAGCAAATACCATAGGAAAGATCGCCTGTGGAATCGACGATACTACAGTTACCTCTTTTGCAACAACAGCGCTTGGCTCCGGAATCCCTGTCATGGTTGTCCCTGCAATGCATGAGTCCATGTACAGGCACCCGGCTGTGGTTGAAAATGTAGCAAAATTGAAAGGCTGGGGGATCTCCATGGTGGGCCCCAAGTTCGAAGAAGGCATTGCAAAAATTGCCTCAAACGAAGAAATAGTGCTTGAGGTTGAAAGGGCTCTTGGAAACCGAAGCCTGGAAAACCGGAAAGTGCTTATTACAGGTGGTTCCACTGCTGAAAGCCTTGACCCTATACGTATTCTCACTAACCGGGCTTCCGGAAAGACCGGCAGAGAACTTGCCCTTGAAGCTTACCGCAGCGGAGCTGATGTAACCCTTGTGCACAGGGACAGGCTCAGGCTTGTAGGGATCAGGGAGGTCTTTGCCGAAAGTGCCGCGGAAATGACCGAAGCCGTGCTCTCGGAACTGGATACTGGATATGACGTCCTAATAAGTTCTGCAGCAATTGCAGATTATACAGTTGAGCCTTCTCCGGAGAAGATCAAATCGGGAGGAGAGTTTGCGCTCAAGCTGAAAACCACTCGAAAACTAATAAGGGAATGCAGGGAAAAATACCCTGAACTCGTGATCATAGGTTTTAAAGCCGAAACAGGAGTCGGGAGAGAAGAACTCCTTAAAAGGGCAACTGCAACTCTTGAAGGAACAAAACTCGATATGATTGCAGCAAACGACGTTGGAAAAGGTGGAATGGGTACTGAAGAAAATGAACTTTACCTGCTTGGGAAAGGTGAACCCAGGCACGTCACCGGAAACAAGCGCAAACTTGCAGCTTGTATTCTTGAGGAGGTAGCCGGGATTTTAAACTCATGACAGGTTTTTTGACAAACCTGATCGATTTTGGAAAATTAAGACCAACTAACCGGAGACGGTACAGTACCTGATCTGCTATATCAGCTGATTCTGCAAATTGTCCTGCACAATTTATACAAAACAGAAATTTCCATAAACGGAATTTCTACAAAATGAAAATGAACTCTAAAAAATAGTTTTAACAACAAAAAGGGCGTTTTATATGTATACATACGAGAGTGAAGGGGCAGACTTTTTAGCAAAAGCATATGCTCCAGGGCATATAACAGGTTTTTTTCAGATTCATGAGCATAATGACCCTCACCGCAAGGGATCTACCGGCTGTGGAATTGTTCTGAATGGAGGAGTTACAACCGAGGTAATGGTTGGAAAATCCGTGGAAAAGACCGAGATCTTCCTCAATGGAAAGAGAGTTGAAGGCAGAACCACCCGTACAGTGATTGATATGTTAACCGATGTGCCTTTAAGAGTAAAGAGCTGGGCAGAAATTCCGATTGGGTGCGGGTTTGGAGCCTCGGGAGCAGGAGCACTCGGGGCAGCTTATGCTCTGAACAGGGCGCTTTCCTTAAATAAGACCGCAAAACACCTGACTGAATACGCTCATGTAGCTGAAGTCGTTAACTGCAGCGGACTTGGGGACATTGCTGCTCAGTCCAACGGTGGAGTGGTAATCAGGCTGAAGCCCGGAGGACCTGAATTCGGAAGCATAGACAGAATTCCAGCTCCTGAAGCAAGAGTGTTCTGCATTGCATTAGGGGAGATTTCTACAGACTCTGTCCTGACAGACGAGGTTGCAGCAGGAAGGATTAATGCTGCTGGAAAAATCGCAATGTCTGAACTGCTTAAAAAGCCAACTCTCGAAAACTTTATGCAGCAGGCAAAAGACTTTGCCAACAATACCGGCCTCATGAGCAGTACGGCAAAGGATGTAATTGAGGTTGCACATGCGAGCGGAGGAATGGCTTCCCAGGCAATGCTTGGAGATACGGTTTTTGCAATCGCCCCCTATACCCAGGAATTCCAGCTCTATGAAGCCCTCCAGGAATTCGGGCAGGTTATGGAATATGGCATGAGTACCTGTATACCGAAATTACTTTATGATTGAGCTTCAGGTGGAGCTTTTTATGTTTTGAATATTAATGGAACTAGCAAGTTCAAGTAATGGAATCAGATAAAAAGCATCAGATAACAATTATCAGATAACAATTATCAGATAACAATTATCAGATTAAAAAGGTAAGCGACAGATATGACCGATATACCCCCAGATCACCCAAGGTATGAATCCCTGCTCGCCCGTGAAAAGGTTGCAGCCGGGGTAAAGATGGGAATTACAAGTATTCAGGGGCTTATTGCCCAGGGAAGAGGCGAAAGCTTTGACTACCTTATAGGCGAGCGCAGTACGGAAGCTGCTCTGTATGCAGAAAGGGCGGCAGTTGCTGCACTGCTTCTGGCAAAAAACCCTGTTATTTCCGTAAATGGGAATGTTGCAGCTTTGGCTCCTGAAAAAGTCGTTTCCCTGGCAGACATTACCGGAGCTAAGATTGAAGTAAACCTTTTCCACAGGACCGATACCCGGGTACACCTCATAATAGAACATCTGAAGGCCAGTGGAGCTTCAGAGGTGCTTGGAAAAAATCCGGATGCAAGCCTTGAACTCTCCCACGACAGGAGGCTTGTTGACAGTAAGGGAATCTACATTGCAGATGTTGTGCTTGTTCCCCTGGAAGATGGAGACCGCTGTGAGAAACTTGTCAAAATGGGAAAAACTGTCATAACAATTGACCTGAACCCCCTTTCACGGACCTCCAAGACCGCCACAATATCAATTGTGGATAACCTTACAAGGGCTCTTGAAAATATGGCCAAGCTCTCACAGGAAATGAAAAAGGAGAGAAAAGAAGCACTTGTGGAGCTGATAACCACTTATGAAAACAAAAAAACCCTCTCCGAAGCGATTTCCGAAATTCAGGAACACCTCAAGACCCTGGTCGCAGAGATAGAATACTGAAAAAGAACATTGAAAACAAAATACTGAAAATAAAATACCCACCCGAAAGCAGGACACTTACATGGATATTATAGAAAAAACGAGGGAATTTGCGGCTACTTTTCATGAAGGGGAGCCCAGTTCCCATGATATGTCCCACATAACCCGTGTAGAAGCCCTCTGCAAGGAGATCCAGAAAGAAGAAGGAGGAGACCTTGTCACTCTTCAGCTCGCGGCTCTTCTGCATGACGTTGGGGTTATCAAAGAACATGAAGAGGGGGGAGACCATGCCCTCTACAGTGCGGAGATAGCTTCTGAATTCCTGGGAAGGGCAGGCGTCGAAAAAAAGACTGTTGAAGCTGTGACATATTGCATCCTGACTCACAGGTTTAGCGGGGGGAAAATCCCGGAAACAATAGAAGCCAGGATTCTTCAGGATGCCGATCGGCTTGATGCCCTGGGAGCAATTGGAATTTTCAGGTCTATCCTTTCAATGGGAGCTCTCCGGATGCTGAAGCACTTAACAGGAATAGATAAAGGAAGTTCAAAAAAGACTGTCTATGTGCAGGACCCGGTTGAAGGCTTTAACGAATACATGCACTACAAGCCTTTCACTATCCCCGGAAAGCTGAATACCGCTACAGCAAAGAGGATTGCAGAAGAAAGGCTGAAGATAATGAGCCTCTACCTTGAAGCCCTGAACCTGGAAACCGGAGCCGGCAAATAAATTCCCTGCAAGTAAAAAAACCACAAGATAGCTAATTTTAAGGAGTTGGAGCAGAAAAATCCCGGCTGAGTATTTGGAGCAGCAAAATCTTTACGTTCCTGATCACGCTCCAAAAGCCGATTTTTCTTCCGAGACCCTGAAACCTGAACCCTGAAAACTCCAGGCCTTACTAGCCATAAACAATTTATAAAGATTCGCACTGTATAATGACTTGTATTTTATGAAAAATACAGGAGAATTAAGGAGAATTCTCAGGACAACTTTTTTTAGGATAACATCTTAAACTTGAGTCCATTATCTAACGAGTTGCAGTTCAATAAAGTTGAAGTCCAATAAAGTTGAAGTCCAATAAAGTTGCAGTTCAATAAAGTTGAAGTCCAATAAAGTTGAAGTCCAATAAAGTTGAAGTCCAATAAAGTTGAAGTCCAACAAAGTTGCAGTTCAAACCTGACGGATATGATCATATGGCTGACATAATAATAAAAAATGCTTATGTTTTAACGATGGACCCTGATGTGGGGGACCTTAAAAACGGGACTGTTGTTATTGAAGACGGAAAGATCACTGAAATCGGGGAAAAAACCAAAGAAAATGCCGATACCGTGATCGATGCAAAGGGTTCGGTTGTAATGCCAGGGCTTGCAAACACGCACACCCATGCAGCAATGACCCTTTTCCGGGGTTATGCCGACGACCTCCAACTTGCGGAGTGGCTTGAGAAACACATCTGGCCTGCTGAAGCCCAGCTGAAGGCAGAAGATGTTTACAGGGGTAGTCTGCTTGCATGCCTGGAAATGATCAAATCCGGAACAACAGCCTTTGCAGACATGTATTTTTATATGGACGAAACTGCAAAGGCTGTTGAAGCATCGGGACTTCGAGCTTCACTTTCCCACGGCCTGATAGAGCTCTGGAACAAAGAAAAAGGAGAAGCTGACCTTAAGGAAGGAAAGCGCTTTGTCCAGGCCTGGCAGGGAGCGGCAGGCGGCAGGATAAAAACCATGTACGGACCCCATGCCCCGAATACATGCTCAGAAGAGTTTCTTGCAAAAGTTAAAGAAGAAGCCCGCAGGGATGGAGCAGGCATCCATATCCATGTCCTGGAAACCGAAGCTGAACTGAATGCAATGAAAGAAAGGTACGGAAAGTGCTCTGTGCACCTGCTCGAAGACCTGGGTTTCTTCGGCCCTGATGTACTTGCTGCCCATTGTGTCTGGCTTTCGGATGGGGATATAGAGATTTTAAGGAAAAGGGGAGTAAATGTATCCCACAACCCCATAAGTAATATGAAACTGGCATCCGGAATTGCTCCGGTATACAAGATGCTGGAAAAGGGAATGAATGTCACCCTTGGTACTGACGGCTGCGCCTCAAACAATAACCTTGACCTGTTTGAAGAAATGAAGACTGCTGCCCTTCTGCATAAAGTGAGCACAGGCAACCCGACTGCTCTTCCGGCTCGCCAGGTACTTGAGATGGCAACTGTTAACGGGGCAAAAGCCCTTGGCACGGAAACCGGAACGTTGAAGGTAGGAAAGAATGCGGATGTAATTATAGTGGATATGAAAAAGCCGCACCTCACCCCCTGCTTCGATGTCCCGTCCCATCTGGTATATTCTGCAAAAGGAAGCGATGTCAGGACAACAATCGTGGACGGAAAAGTCCTTATGGACAATTACAGGGTACTTGTACTGGACGAGGAGAAAGTGGTGGAAGAAGCCAGGAGAGCCGCAGAAGAGCTTGTAGCAAGGACAAACGCCTGAAAAGTTCCAGGGGATGACGCATAACGCATGATACATTAATCATACAGGAACAATAAATACCTGAAAGCCGAACTTAACCACTGGTCCGCCTTAATCTGCCGGCAACCAGAGTTTCAGTTTGAGAATAATCATTGAAAAGTTTAGAGAAATCAAAGTACCAGCTTTATTAGTCACTTAATTCAATCGTTCATCTAATTATTCAACCGCATTAGTCATTTAATTCAATCGTTTATCTGATTATTCAACCACATTAGTCATTTAATTCAATCGTTTATCTGATTATTCAATCATTTATTTGATATGACGGGATCATCATGACCGAAAAAGAACTTGTAGAATCCGGAAACATGAAAATGGAATGGGCAAGAAGCCACATGCCTGTAATTGCAATCATCAGGGAGAAATTTGAGGAAGAAAAACCCCTGAAAGGGCTTAAAGTAGGAATGGCTCTTCACGTTGAAGCAAAAACCGCAGTCCTTGTAGAAACACTGGCTGCAGGTGGTGCACAGGTTGCAATTTCAGGTTGCAACCCCCTGAGCACACAGGACGATGTGGCACTAGCTCTCGATACCCGGAAAAATATAAGCTGTTTTGCAAGATACGGGTGCTGTACGAGCGAGTATTACGAAGCAATAGATAAAGTCCTTGACATTGAGCCCGACATCACAATCGATGACGGGGCAGACCTTATATTCAAACTCCACAAAGAAAGGCCAGGTATGCTCCCGAAGATTCTCGGAGGCTGCGAGGAAACCACTACAGGAGTCCACAGGCTTCATGCCATGGAAAAGGACGGAGCCCTTAAGATGCCGGTAATAGCGGTAAACGATGCAATGACCAAGTATCTCTTTGACAACCGCTACGGGACGGGCCAGTCAGCTTGGGACGGGATAAACCGGACCACAAACCTCCTTGTAGCAGGCAAAAACGTTGTTGTCGCAGGCTACGGCTGGTGTGGACGCGGGGTTTCAATGCGGGCTGCAGGACTGGGAGCGAATGTAATCGTCACTGAAATAGACCCCATCAGAGCCCTTGAAGCCAGAATGGACGGGTACAGGGTCATGAGAATGGCAGATGCTGCAAAAATAGGAGAGATCTTTGTAACGACCACAGGAAACTGTGATATCCTTACAGCTGACCACTTTAAGGTCATGCAGGACGGGGCAATCCTTGCAAACTCTGGACATTTCAATGTGGAAATCGATATGGAAGCTCTCACCTCCCTTGCAAAATCCGTCAGGACTGTCAGGAACAATATCAAAGAATATGATCTAGGGAACAGGCGCATTAATGTCATAGCCGAAGGCAGGCTTGTAAACCTCGCTGCCGGGGACGGGCACCCTGCTGAGGTCATGGATATGAGTTTTGCAAACCAGGCTCTCTGTGTACGTTACATTGCCGAAAATACTCTTTTGAACGGAGTCCACGGGGTCCCAAGGGAACTTGATACCTACGTGGCAAAACTGAAGCTTGAATCAATGGGCATAAGCACCGACGAACTTACTTCCAAGCAGGAATGCTACATGAACGGATGGGAGTGCGGGACATAAATAGAAAAAGAAGCAGAGAATAATTTCATTTTTCAACTCTTGAGCCTTAGGGTGCAGTGAATATCGGCTCTTTCCATAATTGGCAGGGGCAATATTTACTGTGCATTATTTTGTATCCTCTTCAAATTGAGCGGAAAGCTTTTCAGTTTCAACTCAGTGCACTTTTTTCTTGGATGAGTTGAGCCAGAGATAGCATCTCGCACCTATTGCTCACTCTATCCAAGATATAATCATATGCACTCACGCTCAGATATGTTCATATGACCCTTCATTTCTCTAGTTATTGCTTTTCAATAAAGCAAGCCACCTCGTTTGACCCGGACGAACAAACTCATCTCGTAGATAGTACTGATTATTCAACTCAACAATTTTTTTAACGAATAATTTAACTACATCAGGATCACCTATATAGCCAAACCTCGTATTTTATGAAAAGTTCCTGGTACTCTTTTACCAAACGTTCTGAAATGCCGATGATTAATCGGATATTGTCCAGTGATTCCTCTCTCTGAGTAAGAATAGAGACACGGGAAAAATCTTTGATATAACACTCTATGCTTTGCAATGAATGCCTTGTTGATCTCTGGATCTCAGTGGGAGTGTATCCTTTCAAATATAATTCTACAATATTAGAAGATCGAGAATTTAAGTGGGGACACTCTACACATCGAGGTTATTTCATAGGGATGAAACTGAGTCTTGCCATGGAATATCCAAGCTTAAAACCTTTAGCTTTCATCGTTAATGAAGCAAATGTTAGTGAATAAATGGTTTATCCCCAGATTCTACAAGAGCTAAAGAGAAGAACGAAAATAAAACCAGGAGATGTACTTTATTTCGATAAAGGTTATTTTTCACATGAAAATTATGTAATAGGAATAGCAAAATACAAAATAGTTCCGATTATTTTTCCAAGAATAAATTGCAATTATAACAAACTTTTCGATATGCTAAGCTATCCTCTGAATTTTCGATATGCTAAGCTATCCTCTGAATTTTCGATATGCTAAGCTATCCTCTGAATTTTCGATATGTTAAGCTATCCTCTGAATTTTCGATATGTTAAGCTATCCTCTGAATTTTCGATATGTTAAGCTATCCTCTGAATTTTCGATATGTTAAGCTATCCTCTGAACATATTTGATTCGAAGAAAAATACGGAAGAAGAAAAGAAAATATATAAAAGACTTGTAGCAAAATTTAAATCTTTGATGGAAAATTGCGGAGGACTTAGACCGATTAGATCTCTCATTGAGGATGTATTTAAATTAACCAAAAAAACGTGCAATATGGAGAATTTACACCGATATACGATGCTTTCTGTAAAAAAATACTGCTTTTTGGCTGTATTTTTGACAGGGGCAATTACTGCGTTCTTTATTAGTGACAAAAAGGGGTTAAAACACTTGGCTGAGAGTTAAGATAAAAAGCACCATTAATGGATGCTATTCTAGCGGCGCTCAATGGAGCGCCGCTATTATCCTGAGAATTACAGCATTTTGCTGAGTAAACATACTTTTTTTTGCTGAGTAAACATACTTTTTTTTGCTGAGTAAACATACTTTTTTTTGCTGAGTAAACATACTTTTTTATCAGTGGCTGAATAGTTACAATATATACTTGCCTACTTCCTTAATTTTATTCCTAATTATGTATATATCCTCGAAGAATTAAAACTTTTATATAAGGTTTCAGAGTGCCTGTTCATTTCCTCACACATTTTTCCAACCGAAATCCTTATTGTAAAGCCCGGGATATGGCAGGAGTATGGAAATGCAAAGGGAAATCCAGGTTATTTGTGGAGCGGTGAGAATTCCGGACCTTCCCGGGTTTCTAAAAATAATAAACACAATCGCTTCCGAAAACGAGGTAACCGTTCAGGGCCTGAATGCTAACCTGATAGCGGGCGAAAGGCATCTTCATTTTGCAGTGGGGAAAGCTCTCAGGGCTGTCGCGACAGGCAGGAATGTGGCAAAAGATCCGGGCATCGAGATCATGCGTTATGCATCTGGAGAGCGGCAGATTGAAAGGAGTTTTTCTATAGGGCTACATGAAGGAGAAAATAATGCGGTTTTCGTGCTGCTTGGAAAAATGGATAATGTGCTTCTTGTTTTCTCCGAACTTCGGAAGTTAATCGAAGAAAAATCCTGTTCTGAACTGCTGGCTTATTCCGATTCCAAAAGGGAAGGAATTTTTTCTCTCTTCAGAATTACAGATGCAGAAATAGCAGCTTCAGGAGAAGAACATATCCCTGAACTCGTAATCGAGAGAGTGGCGCTGGCAGATTTCTTAAAATGAGCATAATTTAACTCTAAGGTGAGAAGTCCCCTTCTTAGACAGCCGAAGGCTGGCAGGTGGAGGATGAAAGCCGTCAACTTCTACAAAACAACAGTAGCATAATTCTTTATGCTTATAGTTACATTGATATGGTTATATCTATTTAGTGTAAACTGGATCTTAAAAGCCATTCTGTGTATTCACTTCATTATCATTTCGTTCAGTGTGTGAAATATAGGAGAAAAGTTCTAACGAACTCTTTTGTTGTCGATTTTCCTAAAACTAAAATCCATAACATAAGTGAAACATTCGATATTGAAGTGCTGAATATCGGGTGTGATAAAGAACACTTTCATTTTTTATTTTCAGCAAAACCTTCGCTTGATATTCCAAAATATATCAACACCATCAAGACAATAACTTTAAGGGAGATTCATAAAAACTTCCCTGAAGTAAAAACTATGTTATGGAAAGATGCGTTCTGTCAAGATCGTATTTTATCGCATCGACAGGGCAAGTAACCTTAGATATACTGAAGCAATATGTTGAGAACCAGGGCAAATATGCATCTGACGAAGAAGATCAAGATCAATCCAACTGAAGAAAAGACACGACATGCCTCTTTGGGAAATAATTATGAAATGTGATTGTGGAAACGTTATTGATAGAGATAGAAATAGTGTTATCAACATCATGAAGCGATTCTTATCACAAAATGCTTTGTGGACAGGCTATCAGAAATTTTCTTATAATCTTCGACAAACAGGATTACAGATGAATACTTGCATTATGCAAATATCCAAGTAACGTAATCACTCGAAGGAAGTTCCGCCCTCGCTTTCATCAGAAAGCAGGGCGGGGTAGTTCACTATCTTCGTTCATACTTCAACGTCTTCTCCTTTACTTCAATTTTTCACATTTTTCCTCTAACCAGTCCATCAGAGAAAAAGCAATATTCTGAGAGCCTTCAAGAAGGTGTTTGTGTCCTAGTAGTTCCTCTTCGGACTGGATGAACTTTCCTTCAACAAGTTCGTGCCCCGAATCTTCTATAAGATTTCTTATCCACCGCCTGTCAGCTTCAGGGTGAAACTGTAGTCCGAGGATGTTTCCCCTGTAAATAAAACCCTGGTTCGGGCAGGCTTTACTTTCGAAAAGTTTTACTGCGCCTTCCGGGATTTCAAAAGTGTCCCCATGCCACATGAATGCGGTAAATTCGGGAAATAAGCCTGCAGGAAGCTCTGAGTTTATTCCTCCTCCATTGTTCAGGTTTTCTTCTGCCAGAGCTTTTACCCTGTGCCAGCCTATTTCTTTGAACCTGTTTCTGGCAACTTTTCCACCCAGAACCTCTGCAATCATCTGTGCTCCAAAACAGCTCCCAAGCACAGGTTTGCCTGTATCTATCACTTTTTTTACAAACTCTTTCTCTAATCTTAGCCATGGGAACTCTTTCTCTTGATAAACACTCATCGTGCCCCCCATTATCAGGAGCATATCGAACTCTTCAGGCTCAGGAAAGACAGGTTTTTCATAAAGCAGAGTTTTTGTAAGGCTGTGCCCTTTCAGGGACACCCAGGTCCCTATGTTTCCAAGGGTCTCGTTTTTCAGGTGCTGGAGGCAATGTATTTTCATGGGTTTTCACTTTCTTTATTAGTAGAATCAGCATTTATCTTTCTAAAAATAGATTCAGCTCAACCATATGCTGTTTTATTAATGTTTTTTCAGATTTTCTTCGATAAACATTTCCTAAGATAAATATCTGTCCTCAGGTCTTTCCAATAGATATTAATATCCTATTGTGTTAACAGATCACATTAACAGACAAACAGACAAAGGGAAATATTCAGAAAAGGATTATTATTATCAGGATATTATCAGGAAGCAGGAAGTAAGAGTCGATTATCATGCCTCATCCAAAGACAGTAGAAGAAATGATTGAGTGTGCCGGACCCATCGAATGTGAGTTACTGCCAAGGCTTATTCAGGTAACAGAAACTGCTGCCATTGCCGCAGCCTATCAAATGGGACGCGGGGACAAGCACTTTGCTGATAAGGTAGCAGTTGCTTCCATGCGAAGGATGCTGAATAGACTTAACATGAAAGGCATAATTAAGATAGGAGAGGGAGAAAGGGACGAAGCTCCCATGCTTTTTATTGGGGAAGAGGTCGGGACAGGGACAGGAAATCTTGAGGTTGATATTGCAGTTGACCCCCTGGAAGGCACAAACCTTACGGCAGACGGCTACCCGGGTTCGGTTGCGGTAATGGCAATGGCTGAAAGGGGAGGGATCTTCCACGGCCCGGACATCTATATGGACAAGATAGTTGTCGGGCCAGATGTCGTTCGTTATGAAAATGATCATCCCGACGAAAAGATTGATCTGGATGCACCTGTCAGGCACAACCTTGAAATTGTTGCAAAAGCTCTTGGAAGAAGCGTTAAAGAACTCGTTGTCGTAATCCTCGACCGCCCCAGGCACGTCCAGAAGATAACCGAAATCCGGGAAGCTGGAGCTCGTGTAAGGCTGGTTACTGACGGAGACCTTATGCCAGGCGTTTCAACCGCCATCCGTGGCTCAGGCATCCATGTGGTTATGGGGGCAGGCGGCTCCGGGGAGGCTGTTCTTACAGCTGCTGCAATCAAGATCCTGGGCGGGAAAATCCTTGCAAGGCTTGTCCTGCCAACGGTTGCAAATGGAAAAACCAGGGACAAGATCGATGAAGAAATAGAGGAAAAAATGCCCAGGCTCGAACAGATGGGGATTACCCTTGAGAAACTAAATGATGTCCTTGATACCAATAAACTTGTTCCGGGTAATGATGTAATTTTTTCCGCAACAGCCGTAACTCCAGGTCACTTCCTGCGTGAAGTTAACCTCTTTGGAAGTGGAGATGCCAGAGTACACACGGTTTCTATGGGTGCATCTGGAGCTGTCAGGTTCACAGACAGTATTTATATCAAGGATAAACGGGAGACTCCTCTCTACCTGTAAATCCTTTTTCATCTTTTCGTTTTTAATCTTTTTTTGAAACACGGACCAGTATGGATCATGTATCTTCTGGTATAGTCCAAAAATGTGGATTATGAAGATCAGTTCTAAACCAAAGAATTCAAATTATCATATCAAAATGTGAAGTAAGAATATGAAAGTATATCTAGAGAGTTTTGGCTGTTCAGCAAGCCAGGCATCAGCCGAGATTATGAAAGCAAGTGTTGAGAGGCTCGGGCACGAGTTGTTGAGCTCTGCTGATGCCGGTCAGGCAGAGGTCTATATATGCAATTCCTGCACGGTCAAGTACACAACAGAACAGAAGATTCTCTACAAGATCCGCAGTATGGGTGAGAAGGGTGTCCAGGTGATTGTTTCCGGCTGCATGCCCGAAGTCCAGCTTGAAGATATTCTGCATGCAAACCCCGAAGCCCATATTCTTGGAGTAAATGCGGTTTCCCGTATAGGTGAGCTTCTCTCTTCAATCGAAAAGAGGAGAATGGAAGGGCTGCCTGGGGGAGAACACCTGGAACTGCGGACTTCCGAGCCCATCGGGTTCCTGAATGTTCCTCGCGAGCGGGCGAACCCAAATATTCATATCTGCCAGATCTCCCAGGGCTGCAACTTCGCCTGTTCCTATTGTATCGTAAAGTATGCAAGGGGCAAACTCCGCTCTTTCCCGCCTGAGGAAATCGTAAAAGATATTAGTTCGGCAGTTGCAGAGGGCTGCCGGGAAATCTGGCTCACCTCCCAGGACGACAGTCAGTACGGCATGGATACCGGGGTCAAACTCCCTGAGCTCCTGCGCATGATTTCAGAAATCCCCGGCGACTTCAAAGTGAGGGTCGGCATGATGAACCCATTCTCCGTTCTCCCTATCCTGGACGAGCTTGTGGATGCCTTCGACTCTGATAAGGTTTTCAAACTCCTCCATCTTCCGATTCAGTCCGCTTCCCACTCAGTCTTGAAAAATATGAACCGTCTACATAAAATGGATACTGTGGACACAATCATTACGAAATTCCGTGCTCGTTTCGAAGATTTTTCCCTTTTTACCGACATAATTGTTGGCTTCTGTGATGAAACTGATGAGGATTTCGAAGAAACTATAGAATGGGTTAAAAAATACTGCCCGGAAAAGGTCAATATTTCCAGATATTCCCCACGCCCACACACAAAAGCCTTTTCTTTCCGGAACCTCGATTCCCGAATTTTAGTACAGCGTTCCCACAACCTACACAAAGTATGCGAGCAGATAAAGATTAAGTCCAAGCGGGAGATGATTGGCTGGGAAGGCAGAGTTTTTGTCTCAAAATATACGGAAATGGGGGATGTACTCACACGTACAGACTCTTACCGTCCTGTTGTGATTAGTGGTTCCGACCTCAAGCCCGGGGAATACACTAATGTGGAAATTATGAGCGCGAAGCCCGGCTATTTTATGGGGAAGATTATCAATTAAGGGTGAGTTATGTCAGCAAATGAAAATGAAATCTCGGTGCCCTCTAATTAATTGGTTGGAATTTTTTCCGAAATGACCGCAAATGGTATCTCGCGTTCTTTTTTTCCACGCGCTGCGCAATGTTTGACCTCGCCTGCGTACAGTAGATATATACTAAATCAATAGCCGTACTGGGAAGTCTGACCCCGGAATCTCAACCATGTAGTAGGGGACGACCTTTGCTCTTCACTCAGTTTTTTTACTTGCTTAACTCTGATTTTTATGTGATTCTCTTTTATTTTTGTTTATAACACTCTCTCAAATAAAGTAAACTATTTATGTATATAACTCTCTAATGTTTTTCACTCTATTTCTTCCATTCTTTATATTCTGTTATTTTCCTGAGTGAGGTATATGGCTGGGAAACAATCTTTTAAATGTTCTAAATGTTCTTGTTTTTTTCAGGATACCAGCGCCTATATTCCATATGCCGTAATCGGAATTTTCATTGTCCTTGTTGCAACATTCACTTCGGTCTACCTGATGAAAATGGACAGTGAGGTTGCCGAAACAATCTATACTACAGAGAAAAGCGATCCCAGGCAGACTGCTATATCCCTTGCGGCATCTGACCTTGCCCGCTGCCTTAACTATGCCGGGACAGAAGCCCTGGAGTGGCAGGGAGAACACCCTGTGATCCTGCCCGAGGGTGCTCCGGTTGAAAGGTCCTCTGAAGATAATTTTATGGTAATTCTGCAAAACCAGAACCTTGAGAAGGGAGACACACTTCAAATTTCCATAAACCTGCCTTCAGACGTCTGGGGTAAAGTCGAATCACTATGGAAAAACAAAGACGTTGCCCTGGTTGTAAATGACTCTTCAGGGCAGGAAATCAAACGAGTGAACTATGGGCAGGCTACCGGTTTTCTTCAAAAAGTTTCCTTTGAAGAATATATGGAAGTTCCGGAAACTGCAGAATCAGGATATGCATCCATTGAACTATATTATGGAGACGAACTCAAAGCCTCAGACTGGTTTCGGATTGAAGCAAGCCCCATAAAGGACATTGCAGCAGAGGCTTTTAACCGGTTGCTGTCTGTAAACTACCAGGGCAACAGCCACACCTTCATGGAATACGCCGTTAATGTAGAACCTTATATAGAACCCGAGCAGATAAGAGTAAAGAAAGTTAACGGGATCTTGCAGCGAGAAATTTCTCCCTCTGACAAAAACTACACGATTTACTATATTTTTGAAATCCCTCTTTTGAATTACACCCTTGTAGACCTTGAATCCGGAGAATCGCTCAACATGAGCATGAACCTCACTACCCTTATCACCTCAAGGGAACCTTTGCTCGAAGAACTTGTCCGGGAATATGAAACCGCCCTTGGGACATCTTCAAGCCTTGACTCAACCTCCAATATCGTGCTCGGGGCGACGAACCTGAGGTCTTTCATTTACGGGCCCTGGCAGCACTATGCACATGGACCTCTTAATATTTTGACCAACCCTGCCCTTGCAAGCTCGGTTAACGGAGCCACTCTCTACACTCAAAAAAAAGTTTTTGACTCGGTTGATCCCCTGGCTCTTACATACACCACTTACTACAATGGAAAGGTCCTATATGAAGACGTTCACGCTTCCAGCAGTTCAAAAACGAGTCCCAGCCTTTTGAACTCAACCGGCTCTAATTCTTCAGGAACCTTCTATGAAGCAGATGAGGACGTAAACCTTTCGACTACCTACGCTTCCCTTGCCGAAAACAGGTCTTTTTCCCTGGATGTTGAGGAGGGTATAGAGCAGTCTCTTGAAGATGTAAACACTTCCTATGACGAGCTTTCCGAATATTCGAAAATAACAGTCTCAGCCTCGGACTACACGGAAGGAGTCCTCGACGGCTGGGTCTTCAATGACCACTTGTGGGAAGAGGAAACCCCTGACCTTATCCATGATGTTGCAGACAGTGTTTACACGGCTCCGGTTCAGGGACAGATTTTAAGGGACGGCCTCAATTCTCCTGACCCTCTGGCTTCAACAATCACAGCGGATTTTGACCGGGATTCGGTTTCATACAGCGGGCATACCGTTAGCTGGGACTCCGACTATCTTGCATCGGGTACGCATGCAGGGTCACGTGTGCCCTCTTACTCCTGGAGTAACCCTGTTACGAATTTATATTCTGAGACTATGGACCCTGAAATCGATCCTCCAAGAGGGAAGCTAAAAAGCTGGTATATCACGGATGCCTCTGTTAGATTGAGTTCCGTGGAAATAACCGACGTAAGAGTAGAGCCCCATTACGAGTACAGGGGTAATGACGTGCTTGTTGCCGAGTACAGGACCGACGACGGCTATCTCAGTAGAGAGGACCATATTTTTGATTGGGGCATCCGGTATGATATATATTATAGCATCAGGACAACGTGGAAAATTAATTATGACTATACATACACGTATGCCTGGAAGACTATCAGCCATAATGAGGACGGCAGCACGTCCATAGAAACAACTTATGCTACATCAAGTGGCTCGGATTTGGAATTTGTAAGCAAAACAGACCCTGAATCCCTTTTCCACACCGAAACAGAATCTGAAAATTTTACGATAATTTACCACCAGCGCCTTCCCACAGGCGGTTATACGGGCATATCAACCTATACCGACCCGATAGAAAGGGAATACAGGGAAACAACCCTGTACACTGCCGGAGCAGAGAGGTTTGATCCCTGCTGTTCCGATGCCGCAGACAAATACAGGGATGCTTATGTGAATATCAGGACGCTAGAAAGCACTTTCTGGACTTACCCTGACGGGATGTATCTCGCACAGCGCGCCGTCAACTGTGATATCCCACCCTGGTTGCACAGGGTTATGGCTGATGAGGTGCTGGCAATGCTTGATGCTGTTGAAAGTGACAACCCCACCTTCAGTTACTCTCTCCTTGATTCTCCTGGCCAGGATCCTACAGACCTTCAGGTGGAGACTGCCGAAAAACTAATTTTTGACCTCGAAGCAAGCCGGGAAGCCTACGTAAATAAAGAGCCGCACCTCACCCCAGCCGGAGATATGTACGCATCCAGCGACTCAGCCCGCTACATTGCAAGAAACGAAGCCTACAACAGGTTGCTGGACGACATCGAGCAGAAGAACCAAAAACTGGATTCCGACCTTAACTCCTACATCCTCGATGCCCTTGAGGAAAAAGGCCTCAGCACCGGCGCGTTTGACAGCGTGACCTCCGGCCCCATGACCCTTTTCGATAACCCTGCAATGGATATGGCTGCCTCTGCCCTTGGGCAGGAAATGGGCATAATCTCCACAATGAAAGTCACAGGCCAGCCCGAAAGCAAATACAACTGGACCGAAAACCTGACCCTCATCGTTGACCAGAAGCCGAATTATCTCTACCACGACCCGGACTTCGACCTCCGGGGAGAATACGAGTGGGCTGACTCTATGGGAAGTAAAACAATCTACCCCCTAGGCGTCCGGAACACCTGCATTTTCACAACCAACATCTCCGAAGAAATTGCAGATGCCATATCCTCAAGCGGCGAATACGTAAAAACCGAAACCGCACAGCAGATCAGCCAGAGCATTTCCACCCTTAACGCAGAAGTTTACCTGCTGGAGCAGAACCTCAGCGAACAGGAAATTTCCCTGGACACAGCCCACCTTAACACGGAAGTTTACAACCTGAAACTGGTCTATACCCAAGAAATGAGGTATCAGATTACTGAAGAGGTAGTCGCTGAGGTAAGTTCAAATCCTGTTGTTTCCGGCTGGATCGAGGAAGACCGCGTCCGTGCAGTCACAGCTGGTTATCTTAACAGCCTCTCCGATGAAGAATTAATTGAAAAATCCACTACAGACCTGCTCGCAACCGAACTTGCAGCCATAGTAAAAACAGAAATTCAGAACTCAAACCCTTCGGTTGAGCCTGATGAACTTGAAGCTACTTTGAACAGGGTCGACACAGACGTTAGAATGGGAGTTGCAAGCGGCATCTGTGCAGTCACGGAAAGCAAAGGTGAGGCTCTTGATATTCTTTTTGGAAAAATTGACTGTGAGCTGAAAAATATGGCAAACGAGACCGTGGATAGGTATTCTGGGGAGATCGCAGACAAGGTCACAAAAAGGCTGGACAGGACGATGGCAGCTGTTCCTTGCGGGTTACCTGTACTGCCACCACACTGGGTATTTACGGTTAATGTTTGGACGTATGAGATTATTGGTAGATATGAAGTGTTTACTATTATCGATAATGATAATGAAGTGATTCCCAAACCTTACTTTGGACATAAGGGACAAAAGTATGTGAGGGAGAGTTCACAAGTAATGCATCCATTTGAAAAAGATGAAGATGGGATTGCATTAAAATTAGGAAATAACGAAATAATTACTTTTCATCTCACTGGATATTCTACAACAATTGTAGGCCCAGGCCCAAAAGGTGTTGGAGATAAGATGGGAATGGCGAATGAAAAATCGGAAGAATATGATAATCTTGTCGACGAATTGAGAGGGTAAATATGATAAAAGTAAAGTTGATATTTTCTGCGCTTTTAGTTTTTTTACTTACATCTAGTGTCACCCTAGCCGAATCTCAATACGGTTCAATGGATGTATATTATAACAATAAACTTTTGCCGGGAACGGAAGTGGCAAAACCAACCTTAAAAATAGGGGAACCATTTAGCATAAAAATTAGTTTAACAGTCAATCAAAAAAGCGACGTTTACGCATCACTTTCATGCATGGAAAAGAGTTCTTTTGAAATTATAGATGGTCCTACTGTGAGAATAGGAGACTACTCAAAAGCGAATATTTTAGAGGCAAACTCTACGATAGAATATGAATGGATGGTAAAACCGACTGAAAGATGGGCTGAAGGATCACTACCGTTGGATATATATTATGAAATTTATGACCATGGAAGTCCAGAGCCTCTTGTTAAAGGTGGTTTCACAGTCGTTTATCCCTATATTTCCAACGAACACTACGAAGGTGAAATCCCGACTTCTGAGGAACATCCAGTTTCGGAAACCGAACCTTCCTCGACATCCGCATCCACGCCAGCCTTTACACTCCTCGGCGCGATTTCAGTTCTTACATTGGCTTTTGCCCTGTTCCGCAGGTGAAAATCCTACATGGAGACTCATTTTGGGCTTATCCTATATATATTCTAAAAATACGAAATTCAAAAAAGTAAGTTTTGAGTTATAGGATAAGCTTGCTTTTTGGAAATTATCTAAAAGCTGTAAACTTCTCTTTTACTGCACCACATACGGGACACCTATCGGGTGCTTCTCCTTCGAGAGTATATCCGCAGACCTCACAGACGTGGACAGGCCCAAGGTCAACATCTTTTCCCGCATTAACTGCATCGAATGCTTTTTCAAAAAGCTGTTTGTGCAGTTTTTCAGTAGCATAGGACCATTCGAAACTTCTCTGTGCGAGTTTTTCTTCCTGGAATTTTGCTACTTCTATGTATACGGGATACATTTCCTCAATTTCAAATGTCTCGCCGTCGATTGCCAGTTGAAGGTTTTTCAGGGTATCTCCGGGGCCAAAAGCTGCCATGCTGTTTGCGACAAAGCCCCCGTTGAGGTGTTTCAATGCTTTGTAATGGTCGCCTGCATGTACATATTCAGCATGGGAGATTGCACGGAATAAGCGGGCTACGTTTGTGAATTTTTCTTTTTCAGCCTGGTTTCCAAAGTGCAAGTATCTCATGTGTGCCTGGCTTTCCCCACCAAATGCATTGATAAGATGTTGTTCTGTCATTTTTTTCATTTTATAAACCCCTTTTAAACAAAATTCGATAGTTTATAACTTCAGGACTTACGTACTTTAGGAGTAAAATAAATAATGGATGGGCCTGTCACAGATATTCTAATCGAGACCGTTTGAAGTTTCATGCTATTTTTTTCAGTTAAACTGTGTAAGTCCAGGCTTGCTTTTTAATTGAGTTCAGAGAATAAAAACTTTTTTGGTTAGGAGAGCATCTTAAAGCAATTCCCCTGGGAGATGTTATTCTAGACGGTAAATAATTCATGGAGAAATCTTGGATAAAAAATGGGGAATATAAACAGAATACTTTTTTATATTTTTTATATTTTTCTCATTCTGAATTGAGATCTATATGTCCATATAAGCATATTGAGTAAATTATATCTTCTTTTTAGCTTCATGACAACTATAAATTCATCATGAAGTTAATCATGATACAAAACGTAAATACAAAATATGGCACAATGTCCGTATTGTGGAAAATGTTTCAACAGTGAAAAAGGCGTATCAGTTCACCTGCATTCCTGTTCGAAGTGTTCCGGTTTTGATATTTATATGAGGGGACAGAAGAAGCGACTCTGGTCCAAAATCCAGTGATTTTTGCATTTTTTGATTGAAACACTGAATTTGCACAAAGAATTCAGACTTCGACTAAACTCAATATTCGACATCTATAGACGTCAATCCTGATTACGTATTCAAAGAATTATAACCAATTTTGAAATCCAGTGATTTTTGATTTTACATTCATCACTGGATTTTGGAACTGAGTCGAAGAAGCAGCGAAAAAATGAAAGTGATAAAATTCTTAAAACACATTGAGAAGATGAAATAAAAAATGGTGGAGTACCGACTTCCTGATATGGGGATTCTGGAGACGGAATTAGCTCAAAACGTGCCACGAATGCAATTCATAGGTTTACCAAGCCGGGTTTCGTGCCCGATTATCCTGATAGGGTCCAAATAAATAATACATTTAACCGCAATGTCTAATGTGATTGATTTTGTTACTTAAGTGCGTAAGTCCTACTTTTATTTCAAGGTAATTAATTCCAGGGTTTAAAGCTGAGTAAGTATAATTTGACTCATTTGGAAGCGGTGGCGTGAACATACTCTGTTGATTGCAGCGGGGTGTGCCAGTGGAACTTTGATTAAAGCTCTCTTTTTGAGTAATCATTAAGTTTCTTACAATGAAATCAATCCTAAACAAATCCTGATCGAATAACAATAAGATGGGATTGGATAAAGGAAAATAGTGATTAAATTCAGTCACTCTGTTTGATTTAAGTCAATTAGTGTAGAAGTTTTTATAATTATTTCTTCTGCTATAAATCTGATAAGAGGAATTTCCATCTTCAGTTGCCTGTCGTGCTTAAATGGCATACAAATGAATTTATTTCCTTTTTTACTGTGAACAACAGAATTCCTTACTTTATATATTCTTTCAGCAATCTTCACTATTATTTCTTTTGGATTTGCATTAAAATCGATACTATATTTTCCTAAAAATGGTACTGGTTGGCTATAATGATGAATTAGGCTTGAATCATATCTCGAAATCTGATTTTTCAAAGTATCATTATCTATGTATTCTTTTAAAGTAAGTCTCAAAGATTCTAATTCATCGTAATTGTATTCTGAATCCCTTTTCTTGAGACTTTTTTCTATTATTTTTATAAGCTCAGTTATATTTTCTGTTTTGTTATAGGAAAAACTGGGGTCGGTTATTTTATTCTTTACAGAATCAAGAAGATATTTATTATAAACCTCCTCAAAGGAATATTCTAGTATGTGGTAAAAAGCAAGAAACTGAAGATGTGGATTTTCGGTAGATATCGCTGTCTCGTAGTGATAAACTAAGTCAGAAACATAAGTTCTTTTTGGGCAATCAATTTCGTTGAAGGATAATTTCCCCTCTGTTAATCGCTCAGCAGATGGAAATAAACCGTCTATTGATAGTTTTTTAGCTAAAGGAATGTTTAAATTGTACGAAATATTGAATATATAAGCATCACTTAATTTACTAAAAGAACTGTAATCTAAAGGCTCTTTCGAATTAAGTTGTAGAGTAACTAATTTTTTTTGGAAAAGTATCAACAACTCAATTAAGTTATGAGGTAATGTTCTTCGATCATTAAATGTGACTAGATTAATATAAGATAAACCTACTAAAAGGTAAATAAATTTTTTTCTTTCATCTTTGCTCATATTCTTATATAAGAAGACTAGAAACAACTCTGATAAAGGGGCTATTTTATAAGTTAATTTATTGTAACTATCTACTTTTTCACTATTAAATATATTATGAATAATCTTGTTTTTTTCTTGGTCTCTTACTTCAAGATCAAAATTAATTAATGATTCATAGAAATAGTCATTGAAAATTATAGTTTCTCCTTCTATTGACACCGAATGCAAAGGAGAAAATAGTTGGTCAATGTATTTTTTACTTACAGAAGAGGACTCAACTGAATCTGAGGTAAAAAGAACACCACCAAAATTAAGAGTACCAGATACTTCGATCTTTACCTCTTCTTCGCTAATGCATGCATACTCTCGAAAATAACCTTCTATGCTTTCTTTCAAATATAAAAAAAATGAGTCACTATCCTCCAATTTACTCCTCCAAATACAAATTACCAGTTCTTCGTTGTTATTCATCAAAAAGATTTTGAAATTTTTGCGTATTTGATATTCAGAATTACTATTAATGCAATATTCAGAAAGTATTTGCAATGACTGCTCAAAATTACAATCCATGATAATTTATAATTTTCACATTTCCTTACGCTCTTTTAGTTCTGAATTTAGCGTTTACTCTGTTTCGCAGAGGGTGGCGGTTTTTTAGAAAGGTCTTAAGGAGTGATATCTATAATCTAGTCGTCTTTTCTCAAAAATGAAAATGTTTTTTACTGTAATCTCTTTATTGAACTTGCATATTTGAGTTTTACATCAGGTTTATGTTTATGAGCTTGTATTCCGGTGTTTCGGGTGTTAAACTCCCTCATTCAACTGAGACGTGTTTTTCTGGAAATAAGTTAAATACTAATATACAAACCCTTATACCATTAAAACCAGAGACTGATATTCATAGTTCAGGAAACACGGATACTCCACACAGCAGACACGCACCTGGGATACCAGCAGTACCATAGTGAGGTACGGAGGCAGGACTTTTTAAAGCTTTTGAGGTAGTCATTCAGGATGCGGTTGACATGCAGGTTGACGCTGTCTTATGCAGATCAGCTGATAATTACTCCTATAGCCGTATCCACTTTCCTGACAATTCTAAATTTACATTTCAATATAATATTTGTTTTGAGATAGTTCACTACCCTGACCTTCAATATTTTCTAATTCTTTTATCTTTTTATTTTTCCAGATCAAGAGAGCAATTATAGAAATCATTAACCCCGAAATTATAAACATTAAGGCAATTCCTCTGCTTTCTCCTACTCCAATAATAGAACCAGTTGTTTCAGACAATAAGCCCTCAGGTTCTAAAAGTGGATTGAATATTTTATCTGCTAAAAAACCTGCGACTGCAAAAGCTATGATGGAGCCGAGATAAGTAACCATTGAGATAATCGACCAAACACGTCCCTGCTTGCTGTTGTCGATATTCTTTCTGATTAAAACTTCGATAGAGGTATTAATAAAAGGCAGGGTGGCAAAGAATAGAAATCCTGCTAAAGTGACATAAGCTATATTTGTTGAGAATCCAAGATTGGCAAAAAATATGCCTGAAATGAATAGTGAGATTGATAAAGTTTTTACATATTTGTTTTTGTTGCCAAATACCCCGATAAACAGGCTTCCGATCAGTATACCTGATGCACAGATCGATTGAGTGATTCCTGCTGCTTTTACTGTAGTTAAATTCAGCAGCATCGGAATAATAAGAGATTGAAGCAATCCGACAAAAAAGAGCACGAACATGGTAGTAATAACCAGATTAACCACACCTCTATTTTTCGAAAATTCCTGAATACCTTCTTTAAGGTCAGCCATGTTGTTCTGTTCTGGTTTCGTAATTTGTGTTATGCCTGAGATATTTCTTATCCATATAACAATGGAACTGGCAATTAAAAAAGTGGCAACATCAATTAAAAAAACAAATTTGATATCCATTATTGTGAGTATAATTCCGGCTAAAAAAGGAGAAATTAAATATTGAGCTGAACTTGCTAATTGCACTAATCCACTTGCTTTAGCATATTGATTTTCAGGCAGGAGGTCCGTAATCAGGGCCTTATAGGCTGGGTCCTGAAAAGCTGAAAACGTTGAACTGATTGCAATCCCAAGATAAATTTGCCAGAGTTCAATATTGCCTTTTAGCATCATAATAAATATGAAGAGAAGCCCAAGAGTTGATCCTGAATCCCCTAAAATCATCATTAAACGCCTATCATGGCGATCTGCCAGTATACCTCCATAGGGTTTCAGTAAAAATGGTGGCAAAAAAGCACACATGAGTATAAAGACATAGCTTGAAGCTGTGCCTGTTTGTTGATATACATATATTCCTAAGGAAAAAATAGTAAGGCCACTACCTATTATTGAAATGAATTGTCCAAACCAGATAAAAAGAAATTTGGAATAGAGATTTTGGGAGTTATCTGTCATTCAGTTAACTCCGATGACCCTTTCATTCTCGGTAACTCGTCAACTCCAGTAGTAAGATGTTCTTTTGAAAAAACCATCTCTTTATCTAATATGATAATTATGACAGCAACGACAGTAATAACCACTGTTTCAATGCACTTTGAAAATTGGGTCATTTGCAGAGCTTCCTGCAAGAAATTGATGGAAATATGAATGATAATCGCTGCCAGAACACTTTTTCCGTTTTTTATGTAAATCCAGCTGATAATCACTCCCATAGGGATGATGCTGACAAAAAAATTCACCGCATACAAGATGTTTTCGTGGAAAATCTCGTACTGATACATGTTATTGATAAAGATCAGCGGGAAGTGCCAGAGCGACCAGAGTATACTGAAAACAATCGATGCCGTAAAGAAAGTGTGTCTGCTTTGCAGACTTTCAAAGCCGTATCCTCTCCATCCAAGCTCTTCAAAAATTGAAGCCAGGATAAGAGTAAGAAACGCAGGGACTAACCCTGATGAAAAAGAGTAACTTTCGGCAAATTGAAATTGAGAAGTCGATCCACCAAATGGAAGAGAAAGAAAGATAGATACCAGAACAGTGAGTGGCATTAGTAAAATAAATGCCAATAGCACTTTTGGCCTTATTAACCTGAGATCAATAAATCGGTTGATAAAATCCTTTTTTAAATCCGAATTTTTAGATATAAAAATCATAAATAGTGCAGTAAGAAAAGGCACCATCAGTCCAAGAAATAGTAATAATTCATACAGTCCGCTATCATCATGAAAACTTAAATATGCCGCTGGAAACCAGAGAGCATAGGTTATAATATAAACCATAATATAATAGGTTCCGGGTTTGTACCTGTGGTTAAGAATCATCTTTCCCCACCTTTTAATTACCATGACTGTTTCTGATTTTTATATCTATTGAACCTGATTTTTGCAATTAAAAGCAATAAATTTGTCATTAATTTTCAGTATTATGTAAAGCATGTGACAAATTATAATGTTTATTCTATTTATGACATATATGTTTTTTTATATTAATATGTGATTTTTTTATAAAAAGAGCAAATTTTAATCACAGAGTAACCACTCCAATACATTAGTCGAATTGATTAAATATAATTTTCAGGTTTCGCTAGATTAACATGAGCTTTTAACCACGGATTTCTGGAAATGAGTTAAATACTAATATACAAACCCTTATACCGTTAAAATCAGAGACTGATATTCATGGTTCAGGAAACAAGGATACTCCACACAGCAGACACGCACCTGGGATACCGGCAGTACCACAACGAGGTACGGAGGCAGGACTTTTTTAAAGCTTTTGAGGTAGTCATTCAGGACGCGGTTGACATGCAGGTTGATGCTGTCGTGCATGCTGGAGACCTTTTTGATTCGAGGAACCCGACCCTTGAAGACCTTCTTGAGACTATGAACCTCCTGTTCCGGTTGAAGGCTGCAAATATACCGTTTCTTGCGATTGTCGGGAATCACGAGAGCAAGCAAAATACCCAGTGGCTTGACCTCTTTGAGGAAATGGGACTCGCGGTAAGGCTCGGGAAAACACCCCAACTGGTAGGAAATACAGCAATATACGGGATCGACAGCGTTCCGAAGTCAAAGATTTCTCTTTACGATTATTCAGGGTTTGAAGTTCCGGAATCCCTGCCGGAAAACTGCAGGAACCTTCTTGTAATGCACCAGACCGTGCAGCCTTTCCCGTATGCGGACTGGGACTGTGCTGAGACGCTTGAAAACCTTCCCTTTAAGGTTGATGCAATTCTCCTCGGGGACTACCACAAGTACGAAAAAATAAAGGTCGGGAAGACCGATACCTGGGCTACATACCCGGGCAGTACCGAACGCAATAGTGCATCTGAAAGTGAGCCCCGTTCTTACAATATTATCACTCTTTCCGGGGAAGGGCTGGAAATCAGTAAGCGTAGCATCCCTACCCGAAATTTTCTGTTTATTCCGGCAAAACTTGATGGGGAAGAAAAGCCTTATGAACAGATATTTTCTGCCATTAATGAGCACCTCGAAGAGCTTCCGGACTCGGTTGTGTTCCTGGATATCTCAGGAGACCCAGGTCCAGTCCTTTCCTTCAGTGAGATTGAAGAATACCTGTTGAGCAAAGGAGCGCTGGTGGCAAGGGTCAAAGACCTCAGGATAAAAGAAGCTCTTATCGAAGAGGTTGTGAAAGTCACATTTTCTGACCCTGACCATGCGGTTGCCGAAGAAATACGCAGGCTGAGCTTAAACGACGGTGGGCTGATAGTCGATGAGATTATCCGGAATCCGGGTGTGCCAAGGTCAAGAGTGGACGAAGAGACCGAGAGCCGGCTTTCGGGTTTGATTGAAGCACTGGATTTCAAAGACCCGGATTTCAGGATAGAGATTCCTGTTAGCCCTGTTAGCTCTGCCATGATTGAAGAACCTGAAGAATTCAAACCAGCAGGCGCAGATGGACAGGTTAAAAACTTAGAGTCCGCCGGAGGGGCTGAATTTGCGGCGGAAACTGCCAAAAGATCTAAAATTCTGAGGGCTTTTGCAAGAATTGAAAGCTCTGAATCTCTCAATAATAGTTTTAAAGGCCCTGATGAGGATCCTGAACCTCTTAATAAGGCATGTGAATCTCTTGAGGAAAGTCCTGAACCTCTTCATGCCCCCGTAATATGTGAAAATACTGAATCTGTAGGGGCATCTGTAGAGATTGAAATGCCCAAAAATGCTGCTAATTCTTCGGCTGAAGAATCCTCCCCCTATGAAACTTCTCAGAAAACTTCAGGGGCTTCGATAGAATCTCCTGCAGAAATCCCTGGAGAAGGTGGAGAAAGAGCTGAGCTCGGGATAGATGCCGGAAATAAAACCGAAGCCGAAGAAAAAGAGGCTGGGAAGCTTTCCGAATCTGGGGGAAAAACCAGTTCAGAAAAAGATGGAGAGGGCAAAACCGAAAAACCTGAGGATGAAAAACCAGTTCAGATGTCGGCTAAATCCGGAAAATCGGTAAAACAAAGCCATAGAAAAGGAAAAGAAAAGACTGCTGTGCCCAAACAGTATAACCTTGGTGATTACCTGTGAAGCTGAAAAATCTGTACATAGAAAATATCCGGAGCTACAAAAAGCTGGACTTCACCTTCGAAGACGGAGTGACAGTTATTTCCGGGGTAAACGGGAGCGGGAAATCAAGCCTGCTCGAAGCCTGCTTCATGGGGCTTTTCGGGAGCAAGATCCTTTCAAAGGACTTTGTGCTTGCGGACATAATCTTCAAAGGAGCTGAGAATGCAAAAATCAACCTTGGCTTTGAACATCTCGGGCGGGAATATCTTATTGAGCAGGCTTTCAGGTACTCTTCGAAAACTGAAAATGCTTCAAGCTCAAAGTGCGTGCTCTATGCTGACGGGGAAAATATTGTCGACCAGGCGACCCGCACCTATGAAGAGGTCTGTTCCCTCCTGAATATGGATGAAGAGGCATACAGGAATTGTGCTTACATCCGGCAGGGGGAAATTGACGTGCTTATCAATGCAAAGCCAAAGGACAGGCAGCGCATGATTGACGACCTGCTGCAGCTCGGAAAGCTTGAGGAGTACCGCGAAAGGGCAGGCTATGCGAAAACGGCAGTCAGAAGGCTTGAGAGGGATGCAAAAAACAGCTTTTTGGGTGTGAAAGCCGAAATCGAAGGGCTTGAAAGCACCGAACCCGTTGCAGCTCTCAACAGGCTCAGGCAAAAAGTGAAAGAAACTGACGTTGTCTTAAACGAGCTTAATGACAAAAAAGAATTTGCAGCTGCCCGTAAAGGAGAACTCGATATCAAGATTGCAGACTACAGGGAACGCCTGCAGGAAATTGAGGCTTTGAAACAGGCTATCCGTAAGTCTCAGGAGGATAAGGCTGGCTGTTTTAAGGAAAAGGAAACATTTTCCGGGGAAGTGCGGGAGCAAAGGCGTATTTTGCTCGAACTCGGGGAAGAAAATGCCGGTTTGAGAGAAGAATATGGTTTTGGAGACCTTGAAATTGAATCTCTGCTTCTGGGCAAGGAAAAAGAGGAGTCTTTTGCCAGGGAAAAGGTAAATGCCGTATCAAAAGAACTTGCTCTTCTCCAGAAAGAAGAAGAAACCGGCATACAGGCATTACATGAGCTTGAAAATGAGAAAGCTGAGGCTGAACGCACCTTGATTGAATGCAGGGCGAGTATCGGGGCTGCAAATAAGGAAATTGAAGGGCACAGAATAAATATAAGGAAGTTCGAACAGGAAAACAAAAGGCTTAGAGAAAAAGCAGGCTTTAAAGAAGGCTCCGGGGCTGCTGATGAAATCGTTCAGGTGATTAAGGAGCTTGAAGAAAAAGAAAGCCTTCTCAGGGACCGGAGAAATGAAGTTTCGACAAAGCTTGGGCTTGCCCTCAAGGAAAAAGAGACCGGGGACCTGAATCTTGCCGAGCTTGAAAAGGAACTGCAAAACTCCAGGGCTGCGCTTGGGAAAGGAAATGCGGAAATCGAGGCTCTTGAAAAGGAACTCAGGGACAACTCAAAAGCAGTACTGGAAGTCCAGGAGCAGAAGTCCGAAGTTTTTGAGGGGTTCAAAGAACTAGGTTTTGCCGAGGACCAGCTAGAAAACCTGGAGGATTTCAGCGAGCTTTTGCTGGAAAACAAAAACAGGTTGCATGGGCGGGAAAAAGAGCTTGAGGCTACTCTAAGGGAACTTGAAAAGAGCCTCCGTAAAAACCGGGAACTGCTTGCCGAGGGGAAGTGCCCTACCTGCGGGCAGGAACTCAAAGGGTCAGAAATTGCATGCACAGCCGAAGAATGCGAGCTGAAAAAAGAGACTTTTGCCTCGGAACTTGCGGACATAAAACTCCAGAATGTGGAACTTGAGAAAAAACTCACCCGGCTCAAGGACGCAAAGAAGCTAGTAAAACGAATCTCGGATTATGATATTGAGATTGAAAAACTCCTGGCGAAAGCAAAAGCCTCCGAGAAACTGATAGAGACACACAGGGCTCGGACAGAGGAAGATTCCCTCAAGCTCGAGAGCCTTGCTAAGCGAAAACAGGAACTTGAAGCCATAATGAGCCAGCTCCTTCCTGAAATTAAAGCTCTGAAGGATCAGGAAGAGAAAGCTCAAAAAGCACACATTGAAGGTGAAATTGCTCTTCGCGAGGCAAAAGCTTTTGAAAGAAAGCTTGCCGAAAACGCCTCTGAAATTGAAGCCCTTAACGGAAAAATCCGTACATCTCTTGCCCTGATTGAAAATTACGGGCAGAGGCTTGGAGAGCTCAGTGAAAAATTGAAGGCATTTGCAGGAAAGGAAGCTATCTCAAAAGAAAAACTCAAAGCTCTTGAACTTGCCCTTGAAGCTATGCGGAAAAAGGAAGACGAAGCAAAACGAGCCCATGCAGAATGTGAAAAGCTTCTCGGGCAGGCAAAAAAGCTCCAGGCCAACCTGCTCCGCATGGAAAATCTCAAACATAAAATCTCCGAGCTTGAGACTGCCATAAGGAACCTGGCAGAAAAGGTGGGGTTCTTTGACCGTGAGATCCTTGAACGCAGTGAGAGGATAAGGCAGCTGAAAGAAAAACTGGAAGGAAACAGGCTTGAAGAACTCCAGGAGAAGCGCGCTCAGTTTGAACAGGCGCAGGTAAATATTATAGAAAAAATCCGGGAAGTAACTGCCGAGAAAGATGTCCTTCTTAAAGAAATCGGCATGACTGAAAACAGCTTAAAACGCCTCAGGGAACTCAAAGAAGAACTGAAGGCTCTTGAAAACAGGCGGCTGTACCTTGAAGCCGTATACAGCAATGCCGAAGAGCTTGAAAACACCTATCTGCGCGTCCGGGCCGATATGCGGGCAAGGAACATAGGTGCCCTTTCCGTCCTCTTAAATGAGATGTTTAGTTTCATGTACACAAACAATGCTTACTCCCATATTGAGCTCGACCCCGAGTACAATCTGACCGTCTACAGAAAAGACGGCACTCCTCTCGAGCCCAAACTCCTCAGTGGAGGCGAGCGTGCAATCTTCAACCTTGTCCTGCGCTGTGCCATTTACAGGCTCCTTGCTCTTGGTTTTGCCGGAGACCAGGCAGAAGGGCTTCCCCCTATGATCCTTGATGAACCCACTGTTTTTCTTGATCGCGGGCACATCCAGCAGCTTTTGAAACTCATAGACATGATGCGCAGCATCGGAGTCGGCCAGATCATAGTGGTCTCCCACGACGATTCCTTGATCGATTCGGCAGACCACGTCTTCCAAGTAGAAAAAGATCCCCTTACCAACATGTCCTCAATTACCAGGCTTTGAAAGGTCCTTCATTACCAGTATACAAGGTAGTTGAACAGTTCGTCAGTCTGCTCTTTGTATTCCTCAAAAAAGCTGTGGTCCTTTACAAGGTAACCTTCGCCTTCGGATGGTAGGTCTTCTAGATAACCATACCAGTAGACAACCATGCCTTCTCCGAAAATATTGGCATATTCCCCGAACTGTTTCTTTGCGTAATGTTTATGCTCTAATTCATCCCCAAAGAGGGCTTTGCTTTCAATCCACCTGACCATATGGTCCTCTATGCAGATAGGGTCCGAAAGGACAAAATCAGGGGTCTTGCCGTCTCCATGAGCTCTGATTTCAGCTTCGGTGCAGTAAGAAATATTTCTGTCGTCAAGCCATCTTTGGATTATTCCCTCTCCCATTTCACCTTTTTTGCACTGCATCTCATGGGCGCGGGGAGAAAAGAAATAGTCTGCATCAAGGGCTTTCCCAATCTCTTTTCTCAAGCGGCGGTTTTCAATACAGTCGAGATGCTTGAAGAGCCAGTTTATGCTTTTTCGGGACAGGTCACAGTTCTTGAGAATCAGGGAAGCCATGAGGGTCGGAGGAAAATACGTATACTCTGCGAGTTCAAGAATAGACCTCCCCTTCTTCCACCTCGAAAAGAGTTCCTTTTCTCTGGAATAGATTCTCCTGTGCTTGAACCTTGTCATTTTCACTATTTTCTGATTAAGAATGGTAGCAAGCATGCCTGCAGGTCTGGAATATTCCTCTGAAAGGCGAAAAACGTCTCCAAAGTTATTCAGTGAACTGTATATCTTCTGGTATGTCTGGCGGTCCATCCTCAATCATCATATTCCTGTTTTTGTTTTTAACATAGAAAATAAAATCGAATAACATGACTTGCTTTTAGCATAGAAATTAAAATCAAATAACATAAACGAAAAATTTCAGAAGGGATTAAACCCGGAATCAAGCCGCAATTCCGGGAGGATATCCATCAGACAGGTTCTGCAGACCTGCTTGGAAATGTTTAGCTGGAGTTACCCTATAATTCTACTCTTATAAGTTAATTTTGAGTTAGTCAATGTTATCTCTTTCCTCAACAGAGGTGTTTTTAACTCCAGAACTCATCTTCGCAATTATTGGGAAGATCTATTTCCATCACTTCATCAAGTTTTTTGCGTTTATTCCTTTTTTCAGTTTCTTTTCCTGGTTTTTCTTCCCTGCTGGAAGGATATATATTTTTCTTTTCTGCTTCATCACAGGCTACAAAGATTGTTGTATGTCTATCTCTGGAGATTACTTCCTCCTGGGTTTTTGGTTTTTCCGGAGCCTTTGGACGTGCCTTTGCATATATAATCGGGTTTTCTTTTACTTTTTCTACAGAATCTTTTTTCAGCCTGGACTCCAGTCTAAGGGAAGCTTTTTCAGCCTCGTTGGAAGCCCGTCTTCTTTGCAGCCTTTTCTCGGGATCTTTGTCAAGACTTTCTTCATAACTTTCTTCATAACTTTCTTCATAACTTTCTTCATAACTTTCTTCATGACATTTTTCCATTTTTGCAGTCACGGGTGCTTCGCGGCATCCAAAGAAATATTTCTGGGTGTTTTTTTCCGAATTCTGAGAAGGTTTTTCTTCCCTTCTCTCAACAGGTCTTTCAGGAGGGATTTCTACTGACCTGGTAGGAGCCCAATCTCCTTTTTTCGAGGAGTTTTTCATTCTGGACAGGGGCTGTCTCCCTAACTTACGGAATGTGTCTTCAGCATAGGTATCTTTCTTACGGTCATCCATGCCGGACCTGACTTTACTTGTTGCATTGTAGCCTATAAGGCAGGTTGGTTCTCTTGTTCTCCATTCCAGGCAATATAGATGGCATTCCAGCCCTTTACATGTCTGGGTTTCATCAAGCGGACAAACTTCTGGAAGGGTCATAATACTAAGAATGCGCAGAACATAAAAAATAGTTAACGGTTATAAAATTAGAGTAAATGATTAAAACTCTGAAATGGCTCAAGGTTCGTACTTCATAATCTGTTACTTTTACTACGCTTGATGAAAACCTATATTCTACAAAGCAGGTCGATTTTTATAACTGAATATACAGCTCTTCTGATGTTTGTTTGGCTACGCGTTCGTCGTCGCGGAAGAAGTAGCTGGTGGATGTGCCGTTGTCTATTTCGTAGAACTTGTTTATGTAATAAGTGAATTCCTCGTCGGAGTTCTGTTTCTTGATTCTCTGGCTGTTTGCATCGTACCAGTATTTTTTCCACGAGGGAATTGTTAATGGAGTAACGAACTGGGGTTATTCGGAACTATTGAACATATTAAACTGGGATACCTGTAATGTATATTGTAATTCTCGTTTTTTTAATAGTTTGTAATTCTCGTTTTTTTAATAGTTTGCGTTTTACATTTATTCAATAGAATAAAAAGAAAGTAATATTATTATCAGCAGGTATGTCCAGGGTATCGTGAATGAGGGATGCAAAGGTACAACAATATATACTTTCTATTATATGGCGCTCAAATGACGCAGTTTGGAATCAATAACCTGGATAGGGGACTGAAACCAATAATAATATTTTTATTGATACTGTTATCCATAGTTCAATTGCTCAAACGGGCACGGGATATAAAGGTCTTCAAAAGGTCTTTGAATCAAAATTAAATCCCTGAAAGGGTTTCTGCAATAAGAGGGGCAACACTCAGCCTGCTTTCAGCCTTTTCGAGGGTATCGGTTGCGATAATATCTTTTACTCCTGCATTGAACAGTCTTAGAGTTGCATTTCTTGTAAGGACAGGGTGCACACAGGCAAGGTGGACATCAACTGCTCCCTGGGCTTTGAGCATCCGGATTGACTCAGCCATTGTTCCCCCAGTTGCAATCATGTCGTCTACAAGGACAACGTGCCTCCCGGTTACATCAAGGGTTTTTGTCTTGATCACAACGGTATCCCCGCTGAGCCTTGTTTTCTGAAGGTGGTCATGATCAAAATCATGCCCTGAAGACACATTCTTCACAAGCCCCTGAGCTCCCTCGTCTGGGGCAATCAACATGGGATTTTCGAGGCCAGAGCCTGCGATGTATGTGCCCAGGAGGTTTGCCGCATCAAGATTTCTGGCGGGGCAGGGGAAGTATTCAAGTACACTTTTTTCATGAATGTTTACTGTAAAAACCCGGTCAGTGTTAATGCAGCGGGCAATAGCGCGGGAACTTATGGGTTCACCTGGTTTGAATTTCTTGTCCTGCCTGGCATAACCCATGTAGGGGATCACAACATTGATTTCAGCTGCCCCTTCACAGGCATCAATAAGCTGAAGTAGAGCTACAAGATCGGAATCCGTGGGCGTGCTCTGGATAAGGGTCACTTTTTCGTTTTCGATTTCGTCTGCGATTCTAAGGTAATGTTCCCCGTCAGGGAAACAATTAAACTCGCAGAGTACAGGCTCTGTCTCTAGAGCCCTTGCCGTGCGGCTGGCAAGTAACTGTGATGCTGGTCCACCTATGATCTTCAAGATACATACCTCAGTTTGCCGTCTTGATATATCCCATCCTTTAAAAAGCTTATTTTAAATTGCCCCTTCTTTTTCCGGTGTTTACATCTTCGAACCTTTACCCTTTGAGCTTTTCAAGCACCCTGATATTTCGTATCAATGTATGTGGGTAATTTCCGCTCTCATCCTTTTCGGCAGATTTCACCATATCCCAGATAGTAAGCAGCGCAACCGAAACTCCTGTCAGGGCTTCCATTTCAACCCCCGTTTTTCCGACAGTCCGAACCTCCACAATTGCAGAAACCGCATCTTCCCCTACCTCAAAATCCACATCTATCCCTGTTATCGGGATCTGGTGGCACATGGGGATTGTCTCGGGAGTCTTCTTTACAGCAAGTACGGATGCAACCCTTGCAGTTGCAAATACATTTCCTTTCTCAACGGTCCCTGTCCTTATTTTCTCCAGGGTTCCTGCGGAAAGTACAATTTCTCCTGCAGCTCTTGCTAGCCTGGGAACAGGCTTTTTTTCGCTAATATCGACCATTCGCGCCCTGCCGGCTTCAATATGAGTAAATGACTTTTCCACTAAATCACCGCGTTTTTCGTATTTATCTGGAATTTCATTAATTTTTAATTTTTTTGTAATTTTTTACCTTCAATTCCCAGGTTCTTAAGTTTCTTAATTTTCTGTTCAGTCAATCCGGATTTGTTTTCGCTGTGAGTAATCCTGTATTGCCTGTTCCAGTTTTCCTGCAAGTTCCTCGGCTTCTTCAAGGTTAAACTTCATAATCTCTTCATCTTCCCCGTGAAAAATCGTAAGCCTTATTCTTGTCCTTTCGATTTCTACATCTATTTTTCTCTCAAAATCATGTGTCATACTCTGTTACCCCCCTTCCCGACATACAGTTTCATATTATTTATAATACAGGATTTCCATTGTAATAGTCCAGATTCTCAGATAGTCCGGATTCTCAGATAGTCCAGATTCTCAGATATTGCTTGAATTTTCTGGATATTATCTGATTAATGAGCGGTTATTATTTGAATATTGTTTAATATTGCTTGATTATCGTTCCATCTGAATATTGTTTCTGCGTCATTTTATCTTTTTAGAGCTGTTTTTATAGCTATAACTCTTTCATCCTATTTCTGCCTCTTTGATTATTTCAGGGATCTTCTTAATCACGTCAGTTGCAAGCAGTGCATTTCCCGCTTTCTCGAACGCCAGGTCGCCGGCTGCCCCGTTAATGTAAGCTGCACAGGCTGCGGCAAGAAACGCAGGGTTTCTGGAAAAAATAGATCCTGTCAAGCCTGCCAGGACATCTCCGGTGCCTCCTACAGTCATGCCCGGGTTTCCTGTCCTGTTCAGAAGGGTCTGCTTCCCGTCAGAAATAATGTCTATCTTTCCCTTCAGGAGCGTTACCACTCCCTTTTTCTCTGAAAATTCCCTTACAGCTCTTTCACGGGCTTCAAATGCCTCGGGGGTTTCCATATTTCTCAGGCGGGTAAATTCTCCTGTATGTGGAGTCACTATTATTTCACAATTCCCTGTAAGGGTTTTAAATATAGGGCCTGAAAGGGCGGAAAGGGCGTCGGCATCAAGGACTGCTTTCCTGCAGAAGGGCAGGATCTTTCTGACAGCTTCAAGGGTCTCTGCTGTTCTCCCAAGCCCCATCCCCATTACAACCACATCATGGGAATTGATGAGGTCAGGGAGGATGGACAGGTCTTCGGGGCAGAGTACGTTTGAGGAAAGTTTCCGAACAATGAGATCCGGAGAGTAAGAAGCTACAATCCCGGCTACAGATTCAGGTACTGCTGCTGTTACCAGGTCTGCCCCTGCCCGGAGGGCTGCAAGGGCTGCAAGCGCCGGAGCCCCGGAGTAAGGGCCACCTCCTATGATAAGGACCCTTCCTGCATTTCCTTTATGCGCTTCAGACTTCCTCTTCTGAAGCATCTGCAGGTCACCGGGGCCCACATATTGTTCAGCATCCGCGCAGACTCCGATTTCTGCAACCTTTATAGTGCCTGTATGCTCTTTTGCCTGCTCCCCCAGTAGCCCGGCTTTCATACGGTGAAAGGTTACTGTAAGGTCTGCATATACGGCTTTTTCAAAGCCACCCCCGTCAGGGTCAAGCCCGGAAGGGATATCTACGGCAATTATAATTTTTCCAGCTTTTCCTTTGTCATTTATAAGGTCAATTGCAGTTGACTCCGGCTTCTTTATGTTTCCCTTTACTCCTGTGCCGAAGATGGCATCCACCAGCATGTCGGCTTCCGAAAACCATCTCGAGGTTGCAAGCTGGCTTGAATCCCGGATTTCAAGTGTCTGCACCCCGCTGAACCTCAACAGGGAGAAATTGTGAAACGCTTCTTCAGTCCCTATATCCCGGGCTTTTCCAAGCAGAATCACCCTTACACTATATCCGGGAATGCCTGCAAGGTGCCTGGCAGCAACAAAAGCATCGCCTCCGTTATTGCCCCTTCCTGCCACAAATAGTACCTTTCCGCTCCCAAGCTTTTCCTTTATATTCTGTGCAATAGCTGCGCCCGCATTTTCCATTAACTGAAGCGGGAACATTCCCATATATGAACAGTTGGTATCAATCGCCTTCATCCGTAAAGAACTGATATATTTCATGCTGATTGCCTGCAGGTTTTTTATTAATTGTTTCATTGAAGTTATTTAATACTGAGGAAAATTTATCCTGTGTCATTAACTATATACGCTACATTCCAATATAACATGTATATCGGCAGAATTCAGATTAAAGCCATAAGAACCCGGGCTATACCGTAAGAAACAGGTTTATACAGGAATAGAAGGTCAGTTTGTTAAGGTCAGTTTGTAGCCTGAAATGTTAACTCCGTAATAAGTAACTTCATAAATAGTGACAAATGTATAGTAAGAGTTGGTAATTTAAGTTAGCAGATTTGAGAATTACAGGTTAATATTCAGCACTTAAATTGTAAAAACGAAAAAGAATCTACAAATTAAAATGATTTTATAACTCGGATTTGGTATTGAAATAACCTTAAATATTCTTATGTCTAACAATGTAATGTTTTTACATTATTCCTTTATTGAGATAAAAATAGAGTGAAAAGTAAAAAATTGTAAGCAGGCAGAAATTTGATTAAATGTTTGCTTTCCTTTGCACGTGTCTGGACTTACATGAGAGCAGGAGGATAACTTTTGGCTAATTCTTCAAAAGATGTGGATAGCAGCCTTAAGAGCACAGTTAAACCCAGGTACCTTATTCTGGGTAGCGGTAGTATTGGTTTTGCGCTTGCAAAAGAGCTCAGGGAAAGCAATAAGCTTGTAATCATTGTAGATAACGACGAAGCCAAGGTTGAGACTCTCAGAGAAGAAGGCTTTGAAACCATTCTTGGAGATATCTCTGACCCCGAGCTCGTTAATAGTATTGACCTTAAAAATGTCGTTGCAATACTCTTCCTGAGTTCCAATAATGAGGCTAACAGGAAAGGAATTGAAAACTTTAAAAAAGTAGTAAACCCGGATATCCAGATATTTTCCCGCGCCTCGGATATCATCAATAAAGAAAAGATGGAAGGGCTGGGTTCCGATCACGTTTTTATGCCCTCCAAGCTTGTTGCCAGCTCCCTTTCCCGTTCCCTTGAGAGAGCGGAGTCAGTCCACAGGGGCAACAGGCTTGCCAGATGGCTGAAAGGGATCAGGGAGAAAAAACTTGCTATCGTAATCCACGACAACCCTGACCCGGATGCGATATCCAGTGGGCTTGCTTTAAAGGAAATTGCAAAAAGCCTTGGGGTTGAGGCAAATATCCTCTACCACGGAAGGATCGGACATCAGGAAAACAAGGCTTTTGTAAACCTTCTCGGGATTGACCTTGGCAAGATGGAAGAGCATGACTTGAAGAACTTTGATGAAATTGCTCTGATAGACTGCTCAATCCCCGGTGTTAATAATATGGTTCCCCTTAACTCATATGTAGGCATCGTGATAGATCACCACCCACCCGGAGAAACCGAGATAAAAGCTGATTACATAGACATCCGGCCTAACTTCGGAGCAACAGCTACTATCATGACAAAGTACCTGCAGCAGCTAAATATCAATATATCGAAGACTCTCGCAACGGCTTTACTTTATGGAATCAGGACTGACACGCAGGACTTCAAGCGGAAAACTGACCCTGCAGATCTCTCAGCTGCTTCTTACCTCTATCCACTTTCGAATCATGGGATACTGGACCAGCTAGAGCAGCCTTCGATGGCTATTGAGACTCTTGAGGTGCTCGGGGAAGCCATCAGAAACCGTCAGGTACTCGGGAGTTACCTTCTCTCAAATGTAGGGAACATCCGCGATAGGGATACTCTTCCTCAGGCTGCAGATTACCTCCTGAGCCTTGAAGGAATCTCCACAACTGTTGTCTTTGGGGTCACTGAGGAACGCATCTTTATCTCGGGGCGCAGCAACGATATAAGGGTCAACCTGGGAGAGATTATGCGCCAGGCCTTTGGAGAAGATGCCGGGGGGCATGCAAATGCAGCAGGTGCCCAGATCCCCCTCGGAGTTTTCAGTTCCACAAAAGATAGGCAGACACTCTTAAGGCTCGTTAACGAAGCAGTCGTCAAGAGATTTCTTAGTGCCGTTGGAGTTGAAAGTACAGGAGAATAAGTCCTAAGTACAGGAGAATAAGTCCTCGGGAAAAAGGTAGTGTTTTCAGTAGAAACGCCATCATCAAACTTTCTAAGAGAAAATAAAAATGAATATGAAAATGAAAATGAAAATGAAAATAAGAACGAAAAGAAGGGGGGATTTTTTTTCTCTTCCTCCATTTATTCAGATTTCTTTTTTATTCTTTAATTTTTTTATTCCCTGATTTTTTCACTTCTACTCCTTGTCATACATTTTCTGCTTCAGTCAGGGGAATGACTCTATTCTATTTCCGTTTAAAATGTCGCTCTCAGTTACCTGGATTTCTGCAATAGTTGATTTATCTCCTGCAGTCAATGAATAAGCAGATGTTGCATGAACCCCTTTTCCTGTATTTTCGGTTGAATAGGGTACGGTTATCTCAAATAAACCTTTTTCATCTGCCACGTCACCTTTCTGATAGATAAATTTCCTGCCTGTATTTGAACTGAGCTCAAGTGTTGCCATCACTGTCTCATTAGGACTTACAGTACCTGAAAACTTGGCTCCCTTGACATATTCGAAGACCTTTACAGTATTTTTATTCCTACTCTCGTTTTCCGTGGAATTTATGGTGCTTTCGTGGATTAGCCTGAAATTTTCCAGGGCTGTTCCGTCAAGTTTATGAAGCTTATATATCTGAGTCTGCAGAAGAGCCTGTTTGGGAGTTGCAATGGTTTTGAGACCTGTATTTTCTTTCGTAGTTTTGACGTCGTAATAGTCCCCTATATTTTTTCCTGCTATCTCGGTAATAGCATTAAACTTACCTTCTGCCATCAGTGTGTCGGTTATTACGTATTTTACATTGAGCTTTTCAATTATTGTTTTTGCTTCTTCTTCAGAATCCGTTATGAAGAAGCGTGCAGAGTCTTCTACACCTGTCTGGAAGTTATTGGAGACTGCAGGTCTTTTTCCTAAATATACAATCCAGTTTCCGTAGTCCCACCAGCTAAGAACCCCGTACTCAGGGGTTTCTGAAGGCTCAAGATAATAGGACGTTGTAGGGGTTGAGGCTTCAAGCCATTTGAGGGAGTCCTGCCATTCTGAGTTAATTGAGGCTGCATCCTTTGCAGAAGCAGCACCTAACCATATGGAGGGCACAAAGACAAGCCCTATCAGTGCCACCCCTGAAACAAGTTTGAAATAGTCAGGTTCGGTAGCCGTACTCTTTGATTCTGCTGCATGTCTGTTTTTGGGTTTTGATTTCGTTTTTGATGCTGTCTTTTTTCCTGTTTGAAAGGCCGATTCCAAATTCTTTTCTGTTTTCTTTTTGGATTTTACCAGCTTATCTACTTCTTTTCTGAAATCAAGAGACTCTAACAAAACCCAGAGGATATATGCGGTAAGGATTGAGATATTTACTGCAAAAAGGTAGGCAAAACGTCTCTGAGAAAGGGCAAGATATGCATAAAATAGTGTCCATAAAAGGAAAAATACCCCTTCTGGCTTTGACTTTTCGCCTTTCAACTCAAGGCTTAACAGGAAAAACCCTGCCAGCGCTGCCAGGAAAGAAAGCCCGAAGCTTCCCAGTACCGATGAGAAGGTAAGTTTTCCCTGTGAGGTCAGAAACAGGGGCACTGCTTCGGAAATTGTGCTTATGTATTCACCTGCTCCCGAAAAGAACCTCAGGCCTTCAATAATGAAAGTGTAGTATTCGAAGGAAAATACCCGGAGGAAAAGAAGCCCTGAGCCGAAAACGAGTATTAAAATGCCAGGATAGTACTTCCAGTCCATTCCTTTCTTTGAGATATATGCTGAAAAGCCCCATAAAAGGAATATTCCGGCGAGCAGGATCATTACATAGACCACCTGGAACCAGGAGAGATACATTGCACTCATCTCAAACCCCTGACGGACAGCTCCTGCTGAGAGGGGAATTGTAAACAAAAGCGTTGTAATCAGAGCTGCAGCCGAGCAGATGAAGAGGTAATCTGATCTTTTTCCTGCTTTAAGGTCGAGTGTTGCCTGAACCAGTGCATAAAGAGCAACAAAACCAATAAGGGCAGGAGCTCCTATCCATGTATAGATAAGGAGCGAAAAAAAGAGCCCTGAAGCCGCTGCAAGCCCCAGAGGATTTATGAGTTTCTGATCTGAGGAAATGTTTTTGAGTGAACTTAACGAAAGTTTTCTCTCCCCTGCCAGCTTCAAGGAAAGTATGAAAAGTGCATAGGCTGTCGTTGAGAGGAGCACTTCAGCTACGTGATGGTCGACTGCCCCAAAACGGGATATGTATACATGGGCAGGCAGAAGCGCAAAAATGAAAGCTCCAAAAAACCCTGTTTTTCTGTCAAAGATTGAAGCCGCTATCACATAAATCGGAATTATTGTCAGGACTCCGAGCAGTACAGGCAAAAGAGCCCCTGCAAATTCGACAGTATGCGTGTCAGGCTGTCCTCCTCCCAGAATTATTGCAAGCAGGGCGCCTAACAGGTCAAAGAATGGCGGCCACCCAATCTCAAAACCATAAGGATAGTTAAGATAGCTATCAAAGTTAAGGGAATGGGGAAAGCTGGAAGCCGTATATAGAATGCGTCGCATATGATAAAACTCATCATATCCCGTGAAGGTTATGCTCCCGTTTGCAGTGAGTGAAGCATAGGTGAGCATGCGCATGATGAAGCCAGCTAAGAGCGCAGCTCCAAGCACGAAGATATTTTTTGAAAATCCATTTCGTGCGTTTTTGTTTTGATTGATTTTTTCTGACTTCTCCATATCACTCACATTTTTTTAATTAGTTCTTTGTTTTAGTTTCTATTTTAACTTCTATTTTATAAAAATCAGGCTTTTTAATGAAATGGGTTTCCACCCCTCTCCAGAGGTATTTATCTCATATCGCTTTTTACCATCATTTTTACCAGTTCTTCAAAACTGACCTTTGTTTTCCAGCCAAGTTTTTCTCTGGCTTTTGAAGGGTCTCCTATCAACAGGTCCACTTCAGTAGGTCTGTAAAACATCGGATCAACTTCTACGAGTACTTTTCCGCTGTTAGCATCCCTGCCGATCTCGTTAACTCCCTCTCCTTCCCATCCTATGTCAATACCTGCTTCTCTGAATGCAAGTTCTGTAAATTCTCTGACGGAGTGCGTTTCCCCTGTTGCTACAACATAATCGTCGGGTTTATCCTGCTGTAACATGAGCCACATGGCTTCCACATAATCCCCTGCGAATCCCCAGTCACGTTTGGCATTGAGATTTCCAAGGTAGAGTTTATCCTGAAGGCCTTTTTTTATCTTTGACACCGCTATTGTAATCTTCCTGGTAACGAAATTTTCTCCTCTCAAAGGAGATTCGTGATTAAACAGGATACCGTTGCAGGTAAACATATCATAAGCTTCACGATAGTTTATGGCAATCCAGTAAGCATATAGTTTAGCTATTGAATAGGGACTTCGGGGGTAGAAGGGAGTTGTTTCTTTCTGGGGAACTTCACGCACTTTCCCGAATAATTCACTGGTTGATGCCTGATAAAACCTGGATTTGTCTTCAAGCCCGAGAATTCTTATTGCTTCTAGAATACGAAGGGCTCCAATTCCATCCGAATTTGCAGTGTATTCCGGGACCTCAAAAGAAACCTGAACATGACTTTGGGCGCCAAGGTTGTAAATTTCATCAGGCTCTATGTCCTTAATAAGTCTGATAACGTTTGCGGAATCAGTCAGGTCTCCGTAATGCAAAAAAAATTTGGATTCCTTTTGATGTGGATCTTGCAGGAGATGATCTATACGTCCTGTATTACTCAGAGACGATCTTCTGTGCATTCCGTGCACTGTATATCCTTTATTTAACAGGAGTTCGGCAAGGTATGCTCCATCCTGCCCTGTTACACCTGTAAGTAATGCGACCTTAGACATTTTCACCACGCAATTTCAAATAGTTTTTAACATTTTATATATTCCAGGTCGTTTTTGACCATCATTCTAACCAGTTCTTCAAAATTTACCTTTGGCATCCATCCAAGTTTTTCTCTGGCTTTTGAAGGGTTTCCAATTAATAAGCTTGACTCTAGAGGCCTGTAAAACTGGGGGTCCACCTCGATCAGGATCTCACCTGTTGCAGCATTTCTTCCTTTTTTTTCAAGCCCTTCTCCTTCCCATTCGATCTCAAGCCCAACCTCTCTGAATGCAAATTCAACCATTTCCTGTACCGAACGGGTTTCACCTGTTGCAATTACATAATCATCCGGTTTATCCTGTTGTAACATAAGCCACATAGCTTCAACATAGTCTCCTGCAAAACCCCAGTCTCTTTTTGCATCCAGATTTCCAAGATACAGTTTCTCTTGAAAGCCTTTTTTTATTCTAACTGCAGCCCTGGTGATTTTTCTCGTAACAAAACTTTCGGATCTTATTGGGGACTCATGATTAAAAAGGATCCCATTGCAGACAAACATATCATAAGCTTCACGATAGTTTATGGCAATCCAATAAGCATACAATTTGGACACTGCATAAGGGTTTCGGGGGTGAAAGGGAGTATTTTCATTTTGCGGAATTTCCAGTGAGTTTCCGAATAAATCCCCGGTGGAAGCTTGAAAAAACCTTGTTTTTTTCTCCAGCCCAAGAGTTCGTATGGCTTCAAGGAGGCGCAGGGGGCCAAGTGCATTAATTTCTGCTGTATATTCCGGTCTGTCAAAAGAGGTATGTACATTGCTTTGAGCCGCCAGATTATAGATCTCATCCGGACCAATATCGTTAATTATTCTCAAAAGTTTTGAATAATCGGTCATGTCACAGAAGTGAAAATGAAGATTTGTGTTTTTCTGCTCTTTGTCCTTATCCTCTGTTCTGGTAGAAGATTCTCTTTTTATTCCATGTACTACATACCCCTTATCTAATAAAAGTTTTGAAATGTATGTTCCATCCTGGCCTGTTATACCTGTTATCAGTGCGACCTTTGTCAAGGAATCACCTATTTTGCTCCCAATTCTTATCCTGCAGGAGATAAAATATTTATTATCTTAAAAACGTAGCTCCCTTGCAAAAAGCATATCTTCTTAATCTATATAAACTAATTGATACACCATATTTTGTTAACTTCCTGTTTAATTGTTATTACTTTGTAATATTAGGGGGTGTATCCAGGGTTTTCTTGTTAAGTGTCCTTTATTCTGGTTGTAACTGGTGCCCCGGCAAGGTAAATAAAGTTCACTTAAGGTCATCTGTCTATTAAACTTGATTATATTTCACAGTAAAGAACTGAATTTTTATTCAAATTAAAAATCGGTTCGAAACACATATAAATCCCAATTTAAATTTAACGTGAAATAATTTAAAAAATGAGAAGAAACATGAAAACAGCTATCTTTCACGATTACTTCGGAGCTATTGGCGGTGGAGAGAAAGTTGTCATCACTCTAGCAAAGTTATTGAACGCTGATATTATCACTACAGATCTGGATGCAGTCGATAAACTGAATACAGAAGTAAATGTGATATCTCTTGGACACACAAAGAAAATTCCCCCGCTAAAACAGATTTCTGCAACTGAAAAATTTTATACATGTGATTTCTCAAATGATTATGATTTTTTCATTTTCACAGGGAACTGGAGTCACTATGCAGCCCACAGGCATCATCCTAACATGTGGTACTGCTACACACCTGTAAGGGCTTTTTACGATCTCTACGATACTTTCTTACAGAGGCAGGATTTTATTACTAGACAGGCTTTTCGTACCTGGGTACACGGCCACAGGTGGCTGGATCAAAAATCCGTTAACAATATTGATCAGATTGTCACGATTTCAAAAAATTCTCAGAAAAGAATTGAGAAGTATCATCACAGGACTGCTGACATAATTTATCCCCCTGTCGATGTTTCAAAGTTCAAATGTGAAGAGTATGGGAATTTCTGGCTCTCGGTAAACAGGCTTTATCCTGAAAAAAGAATCGAATTGCAGATAGAAGCTTTTAGAAAAATGCCTGATGAAAAACTTATTATTGTAGGTGGTTATGCAAAAGGTGATCATGCTGAAAAGTATGCAAAAAATATAAGAAATAAACTTCCTCCCAACGTGAAGATACTTGGAGAAGTCTCTGAACAGGAATTAATTGACCTTTACGCCAGGTGCAGGGGTTTCATCTGCACAGCGCTTGACGAAGACTTTGGTCTGACCCCTGTGGAAGCAATGGCAAGCGGGAAGCCCGTTATTGCGGTAAACGAAGGCGGGTTTAAAGAGACTGTCACAGAAAAAACGGGTATTCTCATAAATGCAGATATTCACAGCGCTATAGAGGCTGTCGAATTCATATCTCGTGAACCCGAAAGTTACAGGGATGCCTGTCTTAAGCAGGCAAAACGCTTTGATCTTTCGATTTTTAGTGAAAAGATAAAAAATGTGGTAAATAATGATCGTTAAGCACCTGAGAGAGCTCTATGACTATAGGAATCTTATCTGGCAACTTTCATGGAGCGAATTTAAATTGAGATATAAAAATTCTATACTGGGTTATTTCTGGTCTCTTCTGGAACCCATGCTTATGCTCCTGGTTCTTTATGTGGTTTTTTCGAACTTGATGAGGGTTCAGGTTGAATACTTCCAGTTGTTTTTACTTCTTGGTATCATTCTATGGAATTTTTTTAGCAGAGCAACTACCATCGGAATGTTTTCCATAGTAGGAAAACCAGGTATGGTTAAGAAAATTTACTTTCCAAGGGACATCTTTGTCATTTCCTCATGCATTACAGCTCTGCTCATGAGCATTTTCGAGTCTCTTATATTCATAATGTTCATGGTATTTTTCAGGGTACCAATTTCCATCAACCTGGCTTATGCACCGCTTATTCTGCTGTTCCTATTTATTATCTCACTTGGGCTCTCTCTGGTGCTTTGCGCATTGAATGTATATTACAGAGACGTGCAGTTTATCTGGCAGGTTCTTTTGCAGATTGGATTCTTTGCAACCCCTGTAATCTATACCATTGACGTATTTCCCGAATATCTGCAGAAATTCATCTTATTGAATCCAATTGCCCGGATTCTTAATTCTGCAAGGGATACCATTATTTATTCTTCTCCAGCGAAAATAGAGGATCTTTTATTTATGTGTCTTTCATCAATAGCCTTCCTTCTTGTAGGATACATTATTTTTTCCAGATTAGAACCCGGATTTGCGGAGGAAATCTGATGACTGCAATTGAAGTTGAGCATCTGTACAAAACATTTCGCATACCTCATGAAAAAAGAACCACTCTATTTGAGGCTCTGACCGGGGTCTTCAAGCCTCCAACCTATGAAACTTTCCACGCACTAAAAGATATCAATTTTACAGTTGAAGATGAAGAAGCACTTGGAATCATTGGAGTAAACGGGAGTGGTAAGAGCACTTTATTAAAGATTATAGCTAATATTCTGCACCCTACTGGAGGAAAAGTAAATATTCATAAGAAAATCACTCCATTTCTGGAACTGGGAGTTGGCTTTCAGCCCGATCTTACAGCTGCAGAGAACATAAAAATCTATGCAACCATCATGGGCATGCAAAAAAGAGAAATTAGTGATAAACTGGAAGATATTATTGAGTTCGCAGGACTTGAGAAGTTCAGGGATACCAAGCTCAAAAATTTTTCATCGGGCATGCAGGTAAGGCTTGCCTTTTCAACGGCGATTCAGACCGACCCTGAGATCCTTTTAATGGATGAAGTGCTGGCTGTAGGGGACATGGAATTTCAGCAAAAGTGCCTGGATACCCTGAGTCAGTATCGAAAGGAAGGTGTTACTATCGTTTTTGTTTCACACGATCTTGGGGCAGTAAGGAGGTTTTGTGATAGGACTTTACTTCTAAATAAAGGGGAGCAGGTAGTCTTAGGAGACACAGGAGATGTAATTGACCGTTATGTGTATGGCGGTGGAGAAGAAGCACCCTCTTCGGAAAGTATTAACGAATCGGAAAAAAAATCCCAAAATGAAGCAGAATCTGCCGAAACAGAAGAAACACTTGTGGATAAGACTACTCGTTGGGGAGATCGAATTGTTGAGATTACTGATGTGGAGTTTTACGATAAATTTGGCAATAGAGGTTCCAGATTCAACTCCTTAGATCTTATGACAATCAGAATCTTTTACCATGCACATAAAAAAGTCTCTGATCCGGTATTTGGCATTGCTCTATATTCCGAAAAAGGAGATAACCTCTTTGGAACAAATACTGAATTAAAAAACGTAGAACTTGACACTCTCGAGGGCAAAGGACATGTTGACCTCATGATAGAGAGAATCCCTATGATAACAGGAAGGTTTTTACTTACAGTAGCGGTACATACCCGTGACCAAAAACCTTACGACTGGCATGATAAACAGTATTCTTTTGATGTAATTCCAACCAGTAGAGATGCTGGACTTTTTGAGGTACCTTGCAACTGGAAAATCTGAGTTCGGGATGTGAGATTTTATGGAGATATTTGACATTAATACTGAAATTAATGAAGAAGAAATCAACGTTGAAAAAATAATGGGAAAAATAAGGGAAAACATCCGTAAGCGAAAAGGATCAGAGGTTTTTCCAGGGAAAAATATTGAAGATCTTCAAAATGGCCCTTCACCCGAGGCACCTTTAAGTGAAAGTAATATCCAGAGAGATCTCGAGTATCTAAATTCCAACTGGGACATTCAGAACAACAGTTATTTCATTAGTTCTCATCGGCCGGTTGTGGGGAAATTCCTTGTTAAGGGTAGAGACTTGGTACACGGAGAAATCAGGCGGTATGTGGACCCGATTGTCTGGAAGCAAACAGAGTTTAATGGGAGTACGGTTCGCCTTCTTAATGATACTGCAGGTAAGTTCAACTATTATAACAATAAGATAGAGCTACTTCGATCCGAAATGGATTCCAGGATAGAGCAGCTCAGACCTGAATTAGAAAATAAGGTAGAGCAGCTCAGACCTGAATTAGAAAATAAGGTAGAGAAGCTTAAGTCTAAATTCGAGATTAAGATTGGACAACTTAAGTCAGAAATGGATAAGGATATAAAGGCAGAAGTTAACTCTATAGTTTCTTCAATGAATCTGGACATTGAAAATAAAGCATGGTTGGCTAGTATACTTGATGGCAAACTAGAAGAAGGTTATAAAGATCAACAGATTGGAACTTCCGACTCCAGTGATTTAGATATTAATTATTTTAGATTTGAAGAACAGTTCAGGGGTTCAAGAGAAGATATAAAGCAGCGGCAGTCTAATTTTATAAATTATTTCATTGGATGTTCCAATGTTCTGGATATTGGGTGTGGAAGGGGCGAATTTCTGGAGTTATCAAAAGAGCATGGTATTGGTGCAAAAGGTGTTGATATTGATGATTCCATGGTTGACTATTGCTTTTCAAAGGGATTCAATGTAGTGAAAGACGAAGCGATTTTGTATCTAGAAAAGCTTGATGATAAGAGTCTTGATGGAATTTTTATCGATCAGGTAGTTGAACATCTCGAACCTGATTACTTGATTAAGTTGCTTAAGCTATGCTTTCAGAAACTCAAATATGGATACTATATTTTTGTGGAAACTGTAAATCCGCTTTCTCTGGTATCATTTGCTAATTTTTACATAGATATGACTCATAAAAAGCCTATACATCCTTATACATTGAAATTTTTGCTTGAGGCAACAGGATTCAGAGATCTCGAAACTAAATTCTTCTCACCTGTTCCGGATTATGCTAGATTAAAACGAATATCTTCTCCTGATAATGTATCACCAGCGGTTTCTTCAATTGTGGAAGTACATAATCAAAACGTTGACATGCTGAACAATATTTTATACGGCGCCCAGGATTATGCTGTGATTGGTAAGAAATGAGAGGTTAAAACATGAAAATTGCAGTTGTAACTCCAAAAAGCGTAAGTTGTGAGAGGGGGGGTGCAGAAAATCTTTATGATGGGTTAGTAAGCGCTCTCAATAGGGCAGGACATCAAGCAACAAAAATTGATATCCTGGTTGACGAATCCAGTTTTGAGAAAATATTAGAATCGTATTGCAATTGTTTTTACCTTAATTTAGATGATTATGACCTTGTAATTTCCACAAAGGCTCCTACTTACATGGTGAGGCATAGAAACCATATTTCTTACTTACTTCATCCAATAAGAGTATTTTATGATATGTTCAATGTAGAATACAATTCTAACGACAAAGAAAAACAAAAACAAAAGAAGCTAATCCACGAATTTGATAAGTATGGCTTGAATCCAGCAAGGATAAAGAAACATTGTGTTATTGGGGAAGTAGTTGCTCAGAGAATGAGGGACGCAGATCCTTTTTGGAATGATGTCAACTTTAAAGTAATATATCCTGCACCTATAATCTCAACTTTTTTAGAGCCACAGACAGGAGAATTTATCTTTCTTCCGGGAAGGCTGCACAGATGGAAACGTATTGATCTGATAATTAAAGCTATGAAATATCTGAAGAACGATACACGTTTACTTCTCGCAGGTGTGGGTGAAGATGCTAATGATTTACGAAAGCTTGTACATAAGCTGGGCTTAGAGCAGAAGGTACAATTTTTAGGAAAAGTTTCTAATGAAGAATTATTGGACTTATATTCCAGATCGATTTTAGTTCCGTTCGTTCCAATTCAGGAAGATTACGGATATATCACCATAGAAGCTTTCGGAGCTAAAAAACCTGTTATCACCTGTAAAGATTCAGGAGAGCCAGCAAACATTGTTCAAGACTCTATAAACGGATTTATTGTTGATCCTGACCCAGAAAAGATTGCTGAAAAAATGGATTACTTAATAGAACATCCTGAAGAAACCGTTTTAATGGGAGAAAAAGGATTCCAATCCGTTCAGAATATAAAATGGGAAAATGTTGTAAAAGAACTATTAGACGATTTACAGATTTGTTCAGAAAATAAAGTAACCTCTAAAATTAATGTTCTTATTACCGATACTCAACCTATTGATCCTGCAGTTGGAGGTGGAAGATTACGACTGAAGGGATTATATTCTAATCTGGGAGATAACATAAAACCACTATATATTGGAACCTTTGATTGGAAAGGAGAAAAAAGAAGAGAAGTTGCTATATCCCGCTCGTTCAACGAATTTGATATTCCATTGGATAATGAGCACTTTAAGTTAAATGAATATTTTAATAAATTATTGCCTGACAAAACGATTATTGACTCCATTTTTCCATTCTTAGGGGAAGCCTCCCCCGAGTTTGTTAAAGCTGTCCGAAAAGAAGCAGAAAAAGCTGATGTGGTGATAATCAGCCATCCCTGGTTGTATCCAATTATAAAAACTGAGGTTAATCTCAAAAATAAAGTTTTGATTTATGACAGTCAAAATTGTGAAGCAATTTTGAGAACCCAGTTGTTAGGTTCTTCTTCATTTGCTAAATGCATAGTTAACATGGTTAAATTTGTTGAAAAAGAGTTATGTGAGGAAAGTGACTTAATTCTTGCATGTTCAGAAGTTGACAAACAGCAATTTGAGCAGTTGTATGACCTGGATTCTTCTAAAGTAGAAGTTTTCCCAAACGGTGTAGATGCAAAAGAAATAAAACCTATTGGTGAAGACATAAGAATAAATTATAAAAAGAAATTGAACCTCGCTCCAAAAACAGTTATTTTTGTTGGAAGTGAATACGCTCCAAATGTAGAAGCTGGCAATTTTATAATTAACACACTTGCAGATGAAAGTCCTGATGTCTACTTCCTTATTCTTGGAGGAGTCGGAAATCAGTTGAATTCAAAGAGCAAAAGCAATGTGAAAATCTATGGCAGAGTATCCGAAGAAGAAAAAAACATGCTTCTTTCAGCTTCAGACATAGCTATAAACCCAATGCTTCATGGTTCCGGGACAAATATCAAAATGTTTGATTTCATGGCTGCCGGGCTTCCAACAATATCTTCTCCGGTTGGGGCAAGAGGAATAGTTAACGAAGACTCGTTTATAGTTGCTGAGTTATCCAATTTCTCTGCTGAAATTCATAGAGTTTTATCAAATAAAGATATTTACAATAGACTTTCTTTGAATGGAAGAATTCTGGTTGAACAATATTATGACTGGAATAAAATTTCATCAGCTCTCGGAAAGAAAATTGTTACATTATATCAGGATAATCTTCCCTATTTTTCAGTCATCATCCCAACATTGCGCGGTGAACAACTACATAATCTTATTCAGAGATTAAATCAACAAACATATACAAATTTTGAAGCAGTTATTGTGGATTCAGGAGAAAACCGGGAGGCAAGTCTTCAAAAGTTATGCAATTTTAAACTTAAATATGTCTTCGACAAAAAAGCAGGCGCTGTACAGGCTAGAAATATTGGACTAAAGCATGCGGAAGGAAAAATAATTGCATTTACTGATGATGATTGTGAGCCTGATTCAAACTGGTTGAAAAATGCAAAAGAGCTATTTGAGCGTAAAAATATAATTGGAATTGAAGGCTATATTTTCTCTGATGAGACCAAAAGGAATGATCCAAGCTACCGACTTGTAACGAATGAAGGATTTGAGGGGCTAGGTTTCATGACTGCAAATCTTTTTATCCGCCGTGATATTCTCGAAATAATTGGAGGATTTGATGAGCGTTTTGACAAACCTCACTTCAGGGAAGATACAGACCTGGCATGGAGAGCACAGGATTATGGGTCTATTCCATATAGCAGAGATGTTCGTGTTTATCATCCCCCACATTTTAGAAATAACAAAGGTGAATCTCAAAAAGAAAGAGATAAATTCTTTATAAACGACCCTTTGCTTTTTGCTAAACATCCTGATAAGTATATTAGATTGATGAAAACTGAAGGACATTATAAACACAACGATGATTTTTGGCAGTTTTTTTTAGAAGGGTACAGGAATACTGATGAACAAATTCCTATCAATGTTTTGCTTAAAGACAAAGAGATCCGAAAATTTGTACCTGAAGAACTAAGGAATGCTTGAAAAATAACTTCAAGTTTCCACTTGTGGAATGGCCTTATAATTCCATTTCCCCAAATAATCATCAAAGACAATTTTCATTTTTTCCTTGAAGTTTTCAGTTGCTTTTCTTCCCATAGCATAAACTTTATTTTTGATCCTACCTTCGGCAGGTTAACGTAATTAGAGACAGATATTTTCATATTTTTCTCCCATGAGCCTCAGTATTTTCCAGTGAACCTCCTCCACATTCAATATTTTTGACTCAATTTGCCCTTTTTTCTGATAAATAAGCTCTTTAATTCCCTGAAAATTGAAAAATATCCATCTCATTGTAGGTCTTTTTGTTGGTTTCCCTTTCTGTTGGATTGTATTTCGAAGTATATGGTGGATAGTAAGCCAGTCTGATTTCAATCCCAATTTCATTTGATAGCTTTTGCAGGTCTTCCTTGAAAGTATAATGCCTGCTTGAGTTGCTTCCACCGCTATCTGCCAAGACTAAAATGTTACTTGCCTGGTGGTAATCTTCCTTGCCGAATTTTTCCCACCAGTATTTAATGCAGTCACAACAAAATTCGCTCGTATCCTTATTGATTCCCAGGGTGATGTATACTTCGTTACGTTTCAGGTCGTATATGCCATGGGAATTACAATACCATCTGAAAATGTATTGAAGTCGTGGTTATATACCTTTACTGCCTGAGTAATCAATATCCTTTGCCATCGGTAGAAATTGCCTATGAATTCTTTTTTTTCACATCTATACTGATAATTGGATTATTGCTTTTTGAGTACTCTTCTCTCCGAACTCTTGAATCCTCTCAAATTGCTCGTTTCTGTCTTTAATTCATACCCTTTGATTCAAATGCCTTTGAAATTTCTTTTAGGTTTAGTTCTTTTAGGCTTAGATTTGTCCACTTTGTTTTAGCATTAATAGGGCTTCCAGCTGTATGGTCTTTTAAGACCTCTAAGAGGCTGTCTTAAAATTCAAACCATTTCTACATTTGGATAGTGGTCATTGCTGGCTTTAAATTCAGACTGTAAATTTATTACATCAGGTTTATTCGCTCGATGTATAACAGTTTAATGACAAACTGTTTTTCAGTTCAAATGATAATTACTGTCACCATCGTAGAATCAAATTTAATTTTAAGACACGCTCTAAGAAAATTTCATCGATATTTTCTACCGTGTCGATGATTTTCTTTTTGCCTCCTCCAGGCTTCCGAATCCTGTCCTCTGGTGTTTCGGTACCATTAGTGAGTTCAGTAATTCCAGCCATGACAGTCTGAAAATGGCAGTCCAGCACATTACTTATGTAGTTTTGTCCTCCATGACCTAATTTCATTGCTTCTATAGCTGCATATCTTCTTCTATAAGGATAATTATCCCCGACATAAGTAAATTATTTATGATTGATGGAGTTGAGATCACAAAATAAAAGTCAAGTAGCTCAGCGCAATTCCACATTTTCAAAATATTTTTATATTTGGCGTCATAATTATAACTGTGGTACACACACTGTTTAAATATTTTTGATTTTACAAAAGTGGTCTGGATATTATCAATTGGATCGGGTGTGATATATTGTGTCTCAAAAGATCGAAGCGATCGAAAGCCTGAGAGGAATAGGAGCATTGATGGTCCTCGTCGACCATTTGCTATGTACATTCTATCCCTCTATGTTTTTCGCGGGCCGCAAGCTCCACTTTGGCTACGAGGACGCCATCCGCGACAGCCCTGTGCACCTATTATATAACGGTGTATTTGCGGTTTGCCTATTTTTCTCGTTGAGTGGCTATGTGTTGAGCCACAAATACTTTACCACTAGAGATGCCGAAACGGTGAGGAGAAGTGCATATAAACGGTATTTTCGGCTCATGGTGCCTGTGTTTGCGGCCGTGATGATCTCTTTCCTCGTGGGCTCTTTTGGGTTGTACCATCACATGGAGATAGTGGCCATTACGGGTTCTTTGGGGTGGCTGGATACTTTGTTCCAATTCCCCCACGGTGATATCTTTGGGGCAATATATAGTGGCTTGTTTGGCGTGTTTTTCTCTATGGATAACAGGTATAATGGTGCCCTGTGGACGATGAACACTGAACTGCAGGGTAGCTTCCTCATCTATGGGTTCCTATTGTTCTTCGGAGATCGGTGGGAACGCATATTTGCTTACATCGTGGGGTTCCTATTATTTAAGGATGGATACATGATAAGTTTCTTGGCAGGTATGGCGTTGTGCGACCTTAACACTACATTGAAATATAGGGTGCCCGAGCCTATTTGCATCAGCATTACAATCGTGGGATTATGGATAGCTGCAGTTCCTTATGATGTGAACGGTTTGCTTTCCCTAATCGGATTAAATATCGGTGCACAATACCTGAATTTAATTTTAGGGTCGATACTGGTGTTGGGAGGTGTCGCCTTTAGCCCATTTTTAAACAAATTATTATCCAACAGTTTTATGGTGTGGATGGGCAAGTTGTCTTTTAGTGTCTACGTAGTCCACATGATAATAATCGGTAGCTATAGTTGTATAACATTTAGTCTGCTTAACCAGATGGTCTCATATAATGTTGCGGCCATGGCCACTATTACGTCGTCGATTATTTTGGTATACTTGTTTGCCACTTATTTTTATCGTTGGTTTGACCTCGGTGGTCAACACCTCTCTAAAGTGTTATACGAAACCTCTTATAATCAGGTATCTCTGGTGGTAAAGAAGACCTATACGGCTATATTGGCGTGGATATAATAATATTTGTGTCTCTTCTTTAAGATATTTTGATATTTTGGATTGCAAAGCTAAGTTCTCTTGTGTCCTGTCTATCACTAATTTGTGAAGGAGAAAAACATTCTTCCTGAGTAGAAAATCTTATGATATTTTCTCCTTTTTCTAAAGTTAATGGTATTCTTATCTCTGTGAAATCTGTTGGTACAATGTCTTCAAAACAATCACTTTCAACACATATTTCGATGGTTTTTGGGTTATGGTAGCTGAGTATTCGGAAATTAAGGGTTTTATTTACTTTTTCATTTGAGTATACCATTAACGTAGCATTGTTCGATATCCACCTGGTAGGGATACTATCCCATTCCTCTAGACTATGCCAGTTATCCCTTAAAATCATGAATGATTTTACAGGCTCTTTTTTGACATGATATACAATTAGAGAATCTTTTTCGTATGTTTTTCGTTCTGTATTGAGCATTTCCTGTATCAATGTTTTAGCTAAATCAACCTGTCCTTCATTCATATAATTTGTATGTAAAATAACATATGATATGTTATAGTAGTTCAGAATGGACGTTCCAACTTGCTTTATATCCTGGTTAAGGATATCAACAGTAAAAGGTTGTAAACGAGTTAATTCTCTTACCACGGGTGTATTAAATTCAAAATTTCTTGCATCGGATGGAAATCTGGCAGCCCAGTTACCCACGACAGGTTTCCCATGTATTGTTTGATAATAAATGATTCTCACACCTGCTCCATAGTTTAGAGTTGCAGGTATTTCGAGCAGTGCGTAGTTGTCTTTATCCTGTGAGATCTCTTCGTAAAATGATGGTTTGTTGACAGTTGATACCGGAAAAGGAATTGCTAAATATTCAAAAATTATCAAACTACTTATTACAACTGCAGCCATTTTTTTATTATCTTTGCTATATTTTAGTAATTCTGAAGCTCCATACCCCGTCAAAGCTGCAAATGAGAGGGAAGCAATTACAAAAAATCTTCCAGTCGTTCTACAGTTGTCCAGAAATGGGATCAAATAATATAGAGCTAAATGTGGAAGAGGGACAGTAGTATGAAAAACTGTAAATGATGTGTTGCCGTTTACGTGAAGAAGTGGGCCAAGACTGATTAACGAAAAAAACAATGCAGATATCGACCAAAATTTTACATACTTGTTTTCTTTCAGTCTACGGATCGCAAACAAAGAAAGTAAAATGACAGTATATCCAATAAAAGTTGTATTCTCACTGAAATTTCCTGAGAAATTCCCATAAATATCCTTCGTATGACCCCCAAATACTGGATGTAAAACAGATGGAAGAAAAAAACTCAATAAATCAGTTGAATATGTAATAGCTTCAGAAGAGTCCAATTTTAAAAAGTTTTCAGTAGATATTGCTGTCAGAATGTTTTCCATTGTAAGGGGTATTAAACCTATGAATGAAATTACTCCAAACAAGGAGTACTTATAAAAAATACTTTTTAATTTTTCTTTATAATCTTGTTTTTCTTTTCTTAAAACAATGTCGATTTCATATAAAAATAATAACATGACAAAAATTCCCATGAACACCATGTATTGAAGATCACTCATGGCTACAAGAATAAAGAATATTCCTGCAAAAAGACTATTTCGAATTCCCCCCTCTCGAAACATTTTCATTAAGTATAAGGCACAAAAGGGTATCCACTCTATACTGGTTGCCCCTAAATGACCAAGAGAATGTACAAAATGGTATGGTGAAAATGCAAACACAAGTCCAGCTATAAAAGATGCAACTTTGTCATTTAATAAATAATCACCGAGTAAATAGGTGCCATATGCTCCAAAAATAAATGATAATAACCATAATACAGTATATGCTTGATGGACGGCCATCACACTGGATAACAAGTATGTAAGAACCTGGTTAAATGCCGATTGAAAAGGGGACGCTGGTATTCCATAGGGATAAAATATTAAGTAGTCATGTGTTAATTTTGTGAAGTCCGGGTTGAATATAGCTACTGGCGTATACCAGAGTATTCTTATCCAGTGAAACGCATCTCCTCCTCCCGGAATATACGTGCGTATTTTAAAAACTACAGGATAAGTGAGTATAAAGGTTAGTAAGGTGTATAATAGTAATACTCCGGCATGTTCTTTTAAATTTATTTCCTGAAAATGCGATATCTGGCTATCAATTAAATGTTTTTTTAGCCATTTCTGTGTATCAGGTGTCATTGTATCTCTCAGGGTTGAAATCTCAAAACTGTTTTTATGATAAATTTGTTATTTTTTCCACATCTTCAAAGTAAATTTTTAGTTTTTTTCTGTCATTTTTATTTCCTGCATAATACCATGGTCCATGGAAATGGTTTCTTTACTTCGACCACATTAAAGTATGTCCCTATCAGTTTCACGAATTCTCCTGAACTCCAGTTCTGAACATGTTCTATATCATTCCCGAAACGTGTCAGATTTTTACCTCTTAAGAAGTTCATTGTGCGGAAATAAGGCTCCTTGGGTACGCTGAATATGCAGTAATTTTTAGATATCCTTTTGATTTCCTGAAGAGCCTTCTTCGGGCTTTCGAGGTGTTCTAGGACTTCCGTTGCAATTACAAGGTCAAAACTGTTTTTTTTGAAGGCCAGGTCATATACGCTTCCTGTACAAAAATTACATCCAGGATTTTTCCTTTTTGCGATATCCAATGCATTCTTTGAGATATCTACGCCTGTGATATCTGTCCTGTTGAGACAGTTGACAATGAACCCTTCCCCACAACCTATATCGATGATGTTGTTTATATTTTCTAGTGGAGTTATAGTCTCACTCAAATCTTTCATAAATTTCGATGTGACTATTCCCATAAGCGGATTTTTGGAAGTATACTTTTTATAGTTTCCACTCTCAGAATTTTGATTCATCTAGCCCCCACATACAAATAAGTTTTGAACTTCTGATAATGATCTCTAATTTTCGATCAGCTAATCTTTAGTTACTATCCGTGAACCGGAATCTCATAACAGAAATACCCATATCAATCCTTTAATCTTCACATCAATTTAGCCAGATCTTATTCGTTCAGGTCTTTCTTATTTCAGCACCTATGTGCTAAATATTTTACGTCATGGCGGTTTTTAAACCCTCCCGTTTACATGTCAGCGCTTTTTTACATGTCAGCGCTTATATTGCTTTAAGACTTTTTACTTTTAAAGCTACTTTGTTTTTTAAGATTTTTTCCGTAAAGTAAGTAGAAATCCGAATAATGCAGGAGACAGTGACGTCATAAAGTACAGAACTAAGGGGCACGAGAATCCATAAGCTGAGTTTTCGTTCAACATTCTGAAAATTGTAACACTTGCAAACTCTCTAACTCCAAACCCTGATATCGATATTGGAATATTGCCTAAAATTACGATTATCGGCAGGGAAAATGTAAGAATATTGTTTAAAGCCGGACTTAAGGATTTAATCACTATCCAGTAAACGATTAGATTTAGTATATAATACCCAAGTGTTAGAGAAAAAACAAAAAATAATGCTTTTCTGTTTCCTGTAATCTCTTTAATTGTTTTTATATAATTCTCTTTGTGTTCCTTTCTTTGAGAAAAGCTTTTGAAAACAAGGGTTATTACCCTTTCATTAGTGATTATAATTATTCCAGCAATGAAAAGCAGCACGACTAAAACCATTAAATAAATCAGATTCCTGTCTTTAAAAAAGAGAGCTGTTGACAGAACGCTGAGTGCCAGAAGACAGACAATATCTATTACCCTGTCCATTATTACAGTGGGGATACTCCTCGATTTTTCGGTATCAATATAAAATGCTCTTGAAACCTCTCCGGCTCTGCCCGGGGTGAGCGCCCCATAGAACGTACCTATCAAAATTATTTTTAATGATTGTCTGATGGAGATTTGAACATTTATACAATTAAGCAGGATCTGCCACTTTCTTGCTTTTATCGTGTACATCAGAGCAATAAAAGGTATTGAGAGAGAAAGCAATGCCAGATCCATTTGAGTAAAGGTTTCATAGATTGCCGTTATGTCGAGTTTGCTTATGAGGTAAAGCATTAATCCCGAAGTAACTGCAATTTTACCTGCCGTTTTCCAGTTCATAACTATCGTATTTTATAATGTAGTCATCGTTATTTCTCGAGTTTGTGATCAATTCTCCTATAAGACCAAGAGAAACAAACTGGGCTCCGATGACTGTCAGCAATATCCCGAGCATTAGAAGGGGTCTGTCCCCTATTTCTACTCCTGTAATCCATAAATACATTAAATACACTGATATAAATACTCCAGAAAATCCAAGAAGGAATCCAATACCTCCAAACATATGCAGAGGCCTCTTCTTGTACATCATCAAAAATGTAACTGTTATAAGGTCCAGTAATCCTTTCAATAACCTTTCGATCCCATATTTTGACTCTCCATGTATTCTTGGATGATGCTCGACTTCAATTTCTCCTACAGTATAACCTCTCCAGTAAGCAAGAGCCGGGATGTAACGATGAAGCTCTCCATATAGATTTATGTTTTTTACAACATAGTTATTGTACGCTTTATATCCGCAGTTGAAGTCATTGATTTTGACCCCACTTATGAATCGAGTTAACCAGTTAAAGAATTTTGAAGGCAGGGTTTTTGAGATTGGATCTTGCCTTTTACTTTTCCAGCCGGAGATCATGTCATATTTTCTTAACTCGTCTATAAATCTCGGGATCTCTTTTGGATCGTCCTGCAGATCCCCGTCTAGGGTAATAACAATGTCTCCTCTTGATTTTTTAAATCCACAGGAAAGAGCTGCAGCTTTTCCGTAATTTCTCTGAAATCTTATAACTTTGACCTTACAGTCTTTAATGCTTATTATTTTTTCAAAGGTATCGTCTGTAGAGCCATCATCAACAAAAATTATTTCATATGTTTCTTTCATTAGTGAAAGAGTATTGTACAATTTCTTGTATAACTCAAGTATACTTCCCTCTTCGTTGTGAACCGGAATTATAATTGAGAGATCAAGCTTATCGAATGTGTAATCACCTGGGGCACAAGCATCTGAAAAATAGGTTGAAATATCTATTGTATATATTTCTCGATTTTTTAATTGCCCTTCTGAACTGTACGTAGCATCTCCCCCAAACACTTGAAAAGTATAACTAATATGATTGCTTCCCCCAAGTTGCATCTGAAATAAGTTCGGTTCTCAATAGTCCAAACTGCCATGTTCTGAAGAGCCCAAAATCACATATTCAGTTACTGGCATAAGAGCTATTGTTTTAACTCCCTTTTCACATAATTTCCCACTAAATTATGTAAATAGGAGTTTAATTACCTTTCTTATAAAAGTTGAAACATAATTATTTTTTTTTATAACTAATATATTTTTTAATTATATTTCTATAAAAAATAGAGTTTTATTAGTATTTTTCTATATAATCTTCATATACTGAATGAATATTCTCAACTATTTCATCCCAATCATATTTTTTAGCTTTGTTAAATGCAGCTTCTGAAGCTTTTCTGTTCCCTGAGTTCTTCTCAATCATTTTTTTCACGGCTTTTGCAATCGCTCTCTCTTCCAGATCCACAACAAGCCCGTCAACTCCATCTTCAACAAGCCCCTGTGCAGCGTTATATTTTTGTTTCACTGTCACTACAGGCACCCCACAGGCAAAAGCCTCAATCAAGACCATCCCGAAGCCTTCCCTTGAAGAAGGTAGCACAAGTACTTTTGAAGCTTTGATTTTCCCGATTAACGCCCTGTACTCCTGAAACCCTTCAAACTTCACATTTTTCTGGACATCAAGCTCATTTGTAAGTTTCTCCAGAGCTTTCTTTTCAGGCCCGTCGCCAACAACACAGCAGCAGATTTCAGGAAAATCTTTTTTTAACAGGGAAACTGCTTTTATCAAAACATCGACGTTTTTTTCCTTTATGAGCCTGCCTGCGAAGATAACATCGTAAATCTTGCCTCCTGCCCTGCCCGATAAACCCTGACCGGCAGGTTTTATTTCAGAGATTAATTTCAGGTCGATCCCATTGAACAGGACTGCTATCCTGCTGTCTGCAACCCCCAGGGCTTCAAGCCTGTTCTTTGTCCAGTTCGAGACCGCGATATTATTACCTGAGATTTTTGCGACTGCAGTCTCTATTGCAAGCCCGAAAAAACCCTGCCTATTTCCAAGGTATTCATACCAGTAATCACCCCATACCTCGTGCCATGTGAACACTGCAGGAGTCTTTTTCAGAACTGAAACTGCTTTTACGGATAAACAGGAGAAATAAGGAAATACGCTTACGTCAATAAGGTCAAATTTCTCTTTCAGGAGAGCTGGAAACAGCTTTACAGCAAACACAAGCGCCTCGGAAATCGAACGCCTTCCGTTTACGTACAGGTCCCGGGCTTGACAGACGCCGTGCAGGGTCATGCTTTCATGCCGAATAACGTCTCCACCTTCCCACCATTTAATCCCGAAAAGGTGCACATCATGCCCCTGTGAAGAAAGCCGCTTTCCCAGTTCATGAATACGCATTTCTGCGCCTCCTTTGACCCAGGGATAGACAGCATCGTATACGAAGGCAATTTTCATTGCATCACACTTTACCAATCAGTATCAACTTCGAGGAGCATTACGCTTACAAAGACTGCAGAAAAAATCAGCTGGAGCCCAATTGCTGCAAGAACCATTGAAATAACTGCAGATTCTACTTCTTCAAGGGAACCATATCCGGAACTGATCCAGGTATAGGTAACTTTCATCCCAAGAACGAGACCAGAACCCAGGATAAGGGAACCCCCAAGCAGTTCTTTTTCAAGGGAATGGTAGCTGAGCAGCTTCTTGCCTTTTCTGTCATCCCGATATATGCCGTGGATCAGGCCATAGGTTTTCATATATCCGCCAGTTGCCAGGATTTGCCCACCAATGATTAAGAGCATGCTGCCCAGAATAAATGAGTGTAGGCGGTTATATGCAGCACTTTCCGTGAGAAGAAGAGACGCCGTTATGAGAAAACCCAGGATAAACACAAAAGCACCGGGCAGATAGAGGAAAGGGACTGGCCTATACAGCATCATAAACCTTACATGCCGCCAGCCGTCCTGAAAAGAACGAAGCTTGGAGGGAGCTTTGCGTGAATAATAGGTTATAGGTACCTCTTTAATCCTTAGCCCGCATCTTGCAGCTTCAATTATCATCTCGGACGCAAGTTCCATGCCGTGAGTTTTAAGGTTCATTTTTTCAAGGGCTTCTTTCGTAAAAGCCCTCATCCCGCAGTGTGCATCTGAAATTTTTGTTTTGAACAGGAAATTGAGCATTCCGGTCAGGATAGGGTTGCCAATATACTGGTGCAGCCAGGGCATAGCTCCTTTTTTGATTTCACCTTTAAGCCGCGTGCCCATTATGAAATCTGCTTCTCCTGCCATAAGGGGGTCCAGAAATTTATCAAGCTCAAGGAGATCATATGTGTTGTCTGCATCTGCAATAGCAATGTAATCACCCTCCGCTTCGGCCAGCCCTTTGAGGTAAGCATTCCCGTATCCTTTTATCGGGCCTATTACCTTTGCACCCATGGACGTTGCAATCTCTGCAGTTCTGTCCGATGAATTGTCAGCAACGATTATTTCCCCCTCGATATCATATTTTTTAAATATGGTCTGGGCTTTCTGTATGCAAACACGAATAGTTTCTTCCTCATTCATGGAAGGCATTACGATAGAAAGAGAGGGCATGCCCAGCTAATACAACATATCTCCTAATAACTATTTTGATACTTTACATTTATCAGAAGTTTCTTGCTCTCATATTTTCTACAGTATTGTTTGATACCATGTAGTTTGAATCAGGGATCAGAGAGCCTGGGGTATAGTGCAAAGAAATGAAGCTGGACATCTGTTAACAAATTATAGTTTCTGTTAACAAGCTATATAATGTATCAGAAAACTCTTTTTACGAGGGGAGTCTGGAGTTTTCCGGAACTCATAAGTCATTTCAGCACATTTTTATACATAAAAAAGCTTGATTTTTGGGATTTAAACAGTTCGGTTATATTTTTAACTGGTTTTTTACAGAGGGATCGAATGGTTAAAGTGAATATAATATTCTACAGTATGTACGGACATGTCTACAGGATGGCAGAAGCTGTCGCTGCCGGGGCAAGGGAGGTTGAAGGGGCAGAGGTGGGGCTTTATCAGGTACCTGAAACCCTCCCTGAGGAAGTCCTGGAAAAGATGGGGGCAATAGAAACGAAAAGGCTTTTTGCCCATGTCCCTGTGCTGACCCGGGAAATGCATGAAGATGTACTGGCTGGAGCCGATGCATTGATATTCGGAACTCCTACACGCTACGGGATGATGACTGCACAGATGCGCACAGTTTTTGACGGGCTTGGAGGTTTATGGAGTAGAGATGCTTTTGTAGGAAAAGTGGGAAGCGTTTTTACTTCCAGCGGAACGCAGCATGGGGGGCAGGAATCCACAATCCTCACATTTCATGTTACCTTGCTTCACCTTGGAATGATCATCGTCGGGCTTCCATATGCTGAAAAAAGGCAGACACGAATGGATGAAATCACAGGCGGTAGTCCATATGGAGTGTCAACAATTGCTGGACAAGGTGGAAGCCGCCAGCCGTCAGAAAATGAACTTGCAATGGCCCGTTATCAGGGGAAGCATGTAACTCAGATTGCAAAGAAAATCTCTGGAAAATAAAAAGGAAGTTGTGGTTTTCAAATAAAATTTTAAGTTTTCACAATAAACAGTTAGTTACTTAAAAATAAAAAGAGATGGAAAACGTTCCCTTCTATCAGGGTGTTTCCCTTTCAGTTTTTTAAGTTATTTTTCCTGAAATAAGAATTCTTAGCCATAGTTTGGTAAGACACTGCCTCTGCGCTCAAATCTGTCCTGAGCTGTTGCCAGGCATGCCAGAGTGCAGTATACTGCTTTTTCCTCGGCACTCTTGAGGACAAAGAATTCGTTCCCGCAAACGGGGCATATTTTTTTTACGTAAACCATAGTAGACACGCATATTTTTGTATGTGGGTACTTCTTTTAAAGACTTAATTTTTGTAAATCATACTAACAAGAACTCAATTAAATATAAACTTTCTTATGAATTTTATATATATCTTTAATAAGAATTTAAAATCATTTCCACGGGCTGGTTCCGTAATATTCACAAAAATCGTATTCATCAAATACATGTTTTTTCTATCTTTAAATTTGGTATCCATATTTATTTACAAGTTTGTACCGGAAGATGATCTATTTTAAGGCTAAAGTTGTTATTTTCCCGGATCTTTCCTTTCCCTTAAATATTTCAACGATATATTCAATTCTTATAAAGACTTAAATTCAAAAATAGATTCGATTTCTCTGGTCAGCTGAGGTACATCCTGCGCTCTTCGAACTTAAGCTCAGAGCATGTTCAGCACACCGATAGAATTTAAAAAGAGGTTCAACCTTTATGACCAGCTGTAAAAATGGTTAAGTTTCAATGAATTCTGGGTCCAGAGGACAGTATCTGTTTATTTCAAAAGACAGTACAGGTTTATTTATAAGTATGGCTCAAAAAAGAATATTAAGTTCTCAAAGTGAAATATGTTAACCGGGTAAACCACAACACTGATCATGTTTACTTTGATTTCTCATGTTTGCGTTGGTTTCTCATGATAGAACTTGATCAAAGAAGAGTACAGAATAGAATTCGAAATAATATAAAATAGAGTCGGAGGTGTTTGAAATTAGGCCGCTGATTTTTGGAAATGGAAAAATCCTGATTTGTGAAGATGAGAAAGGGACTATAAGGGATGTCTATTTCCCATATGTAGGGCTTGAGAATCACGGGAACTCGATAAAGGTCGGTGTATGTGACCTTGATTCCCTTTACTGCAGCTGGCTTGAAAACTGGAAGATCCGGCAGCGGTACAAATCAGATTTCGAGGAGAATTTCTGTAGCAGGATTCTCGAAATCTCAGGAACGCAGGAAGAGTCCGGGGCAGATAAAGAAGAGGCGGCTAATGAAAAAGTGCCTGAAATCTGCATGGGTGCTGTTTCAAATATAGGAGAGACTGTATTCGAAAACCCTGAGCTCGGGCTCCAGGTTACGATCTGGGAGGTCGTCCATCCTTCAGTGAACATTTTTTACAGGACCTATGAAGTCAAAAATATCTCGAATTCTTCCAAACACCTGCGTCTTTTTTCCAACCAGAACTACCGGATTCTTGAAAACAAGATTGGAGAAACCGCTGTAATTGATAAACAGACCCTCATCCACTACAAGCGCGACCGCTATTTCCTGCATTCGAGTGACCCCCCCTTTGACCAGCATGCTACAGGGACTGCAGAGTGGAAGGGGCTTGAAGGCACCTGGAAAGACATGGAAAATGATGCAAGTCTCAGTGGAAACCCCGTAGCTCACGGCTCGGTAGATTCCACTCTCGGCTGGACTCTGCCTGAACTGAAAGCCGGAGAGTCAACAAGGGTGCATTTCTGGATCGTTTTTGGAAAAAAGTATTGCAATATACTTAAGATCCATAAAAGAGTAAAGGCAGCCGGAAGAAGCTCTCTTTTCCACCACAGCTTCAATTTCTGGAATTCTTTTGTCGAGAGGGTTTCCGTCCTCCCGGAGTTTGCCTGGATGCCGCAGCTTCCGGAAAGAGTCTCAAAATGTTTTTACCGCAGCCTCCTTGCAGTTGTCGCCCACATGGATATAACGGGTTCGGTGATAGCGTCCTGTGACTCGGATATCAAGCAGTTTGGGGCAGACCTCTACTCCTACTGCTGGCCCAGAGACGCAGCCTGGGTCTGCCTTGCGCTTGATCGGGCGCGGTACCATCACCTGAGTACGGAGATATTTGAATTTTTCTCCAGGACCATAACACATAGAGGCAACTTCCTCCACAAGTATACCCCTGCAGGAGATTTCGGGAGCACATGGCATCCTGTGCCCATGGTTCAGATTGATGAAACAGGGCTTCCCCTCTATGCCCTCTACAACAACTGGGAGCTTGCAAGGAGTGTGTGGACTACAGGCAGGTATTACAGAGAGCTTGTCCTTCCCGCAGCCAATTATCTTACAAAAGCCCTGGACAGGGAAACCAACCTTCCCATTTCGAGCTTTGACCTCTGGGAGGAGCGAAAAGGTGTGCATACCTACAGCGCCTGCACCGTCTATGCCGGCCTCTACGGAGCCTGCGAACTCTCCCGTTCCCTTGGGGATTATGACAACGCAGATGTCTGGGGGGAAGCAGCAAACCGTGTTAAACAGGCAGTCCTTGAGAAGCTTTATGATGATAAACTCAAGCGGTTCCGGCGTTCCCTCGATGATCCTACTCTTGACTCATCGGTGTTTGCGGTCTGGTACTTCGGGCTTCTCTCACCTGAAGACCCCAAAGTCGTCCGCACAATGGAAGCAATAGAAAGCGAACTCATACGTCCCTCTGGTGGAATTGCCAGGTATCTCGACGACAGCTACTACGGCTACATGAACAGCTGGATTATCTGTACTCTCTGGCTGTCCCAGTGGCACTCTGCAACAGGGAACCTGAAAAGGGCTCTTGAGCTTCTTGAGTGGTGTGCAGCTCATACTCACCCGACAGGCCTTATGTCCGAACAGGTGGATGATAGAGGAAACCCCCTTTCGGTCCTGCCACTGGCCTGGTCCCACTCAGCTTTTGTGCTTGCTGTGCTGGAGTATCTGCAAGCCCTTGAGAAAAGAGATGGTGGAACCTGCAGTTTACCGGAAAAATAAAAATAGTTTTGAAAATCAAATGAGAATGTTCAGGAATTAAATGAAAACGTAAAAAAGTTAAACGAAATCCCTGTGTTTGCTGATGAAACCGTTAATTTCAGACCTGTTTCTGCAACACGGTTTCTGCAACACGGTTTCTGCAACACGGTTTCTGCAACACGGTTTCTGCAGCACGGTTTCTGCAGCACGGTTTCTGCAACACGGTTTCCATACAAAAGTATACAAAATCAGCTTCTGTTAAAATCGTTTTTCGTAGTATAGGTATCCTTCTTCCTCTTTTACGAAAGTAAAACCGTTCTTGAGATACATGCCTATCGCTTTTTGAAGGGTTGAATCGGTTTTAAGCACGGCACCTGAACAGTTTTTTCCGGCAAAATCCAGAGCTGCCTGAAAAAGTTTCTCTCCGTTACCTTTGCCCCTGAAGCCCTTTTTTAGGTAGATGCGCCTGATTTCACAGAGGTCCCCATTAAGTTTGCGGACTCCTGCAGTGCCCACCACTCTACCATCGGCTAGGCCTACAAAAAAGGTGCCTCCTTTTGTAAAATAGTAACCTTTGATGTCTTTCAGGTCCGAATCTTTAAGCCTGTCGTACTCAAAGCCGTGTTCAAGCAGGACTTCAAGGACAACGTCCCTAACCTCTTCTTTTCTGGATTCGTCGTACCTCTGGATTATCATGTGTATTATCTCCTGCATTATCTCCTGCAGGCATGCAGCATTCCTGTTTCCTGTTCAGCTTTCTTGGTATTCTTTCTTCTGGTCAGTTTGCAGGATTTTTCAGGTGGTTCCCAGGTATCTCTCCGGATTTTTCAGGAAATCAAGGGCAAGGGTATGAAAGATCTTTGTACCCGTCAGCAGGATCTCTTCATCAATGTCAAACCGGCAGGAGTGATTGATTTCCAGGATTCCTTTTTCGGGATTCCGGGTGCCCAGGGAGAGGAAGATCCCGGGTACTTTTTGCAGGTAACTTGCAAAGTCTTCGGCGGCAAAGGTCTTTTCCATTTCCGGGTAGAGTACAAGTTCCGGGAAGCTTTCCTTCAGTTTTGAATATGCAGCTTCGGTGAATACGGGATCATTGACCAGGACAGGATATCCGTGGTAGATGTCGAGATCATAGGCAGGAAAACCTGAAAACTCTTCTCCTGCTTTTATGTATTTTTCCATGACTTCGTCCAGACAGCTCTTTATTATTTTGTCGATGATCTCCGTGGTCTCGTTGTCAAAGGTCCTGTAGCTCCCGAGGATTTCGACAGTGTCCGGGGTCCTGTTAAACTGGGCTCCTCCCCGGATCCTGCCTACCCCCAGGACGTACTTTTCAGGCTCGAGGTTCGCTTGTAGGGCAGGGTAGATACTACTTATGAAGTCAGTTGCCATTCTGACGGTATCAATGCATTTTTCAGGTAATGATATATGGCCTCCTTTTCCTTTAAAGATGACTTCAAGACGGTTGGTGCTTGCCATAAACGGTCCGGGGCGGAAGCCCACACTGCCTGATTCATGGTGGGTAAAGAGGTGCATACCGATGACAGCATCCACGCCCTCAAGCCCCCCTTCGGCAATAACCCTCTCCGAGCCACCGGGAGGAATCTCTTCTGCAGGCTGGAAGATCAGGCGAACTTCCCCTGGAAAGTCTCTCTTTTCTAAAAACAGCCGGGCAGCCCCAAAAATCATTGCCATATGCCCGTCGTGCCCGCAGGCGTGCATAATCCCCTCGTTTCTGGATATATAGTCTCCGTTCCTTTCTCCCGCTTCTTCCTGAACCTGCAGTCCGTCCGTGTCCGTACGAAGGGCAATGCAGGGGCCAGGCACTGTGCCCCGGATGCTTGCAAGCACGCCGGTATCCGCAATCTTCCTAGCTTCTATACCCAGTTCTCCAAGAATTTTCAGAATTCTCTTCTGGGTTTCATATTCTTTGAAACTGAGTTCAGGGTATCGGTGAAATTCTCGCCTCAGCCGGATAATCCAGGCTTCAAGCGCTTCTGCACTTGGATCATCTCTCAATCTTATTACCTCGGATTTTCTGCACATGCAGCTTATTCCGTTTATTTTTTCGATAATATTCAGTTCCTTTATTTTTACTCCTTCAGTATATATTACTCCAGGTATATATTACTCCATTTTTTACCTATCAATTCAAAATTAAAATAATGACAGTTAAATACATGAATGGTACAATACATTTTATCCTGCTTAAAGTCATTATAAAGTCTTTGCAATGTTATTATAAAGTGTTCTTAATTGAAATCAACAGTGTTCTCAACTGAAGGCCAATCTGCGGCAGTTACATTTAGCAGATCCTAATATTCTTCACAGGTTTCAGGGATGATACAAATGCTCAAAACACGCCTCAGGGATTTTCTTCTTACAAAAGATGAATGGTTTTTTGCGGTTTCTGACTATTTCCGTAATGATGGAATAAGAGCCACACTCCGCTACGTTCCGGATGAAAACGGGGAGAGGGAGTTAAACGGGAAAAGGTACAAAAAATACGATTTTGGTCCGGCGTTCGAATTCATGAAGAAAAACAGGCCTGAATGGGTACAGGACGTGCACGTTGTCCCGGAATCCGAGGTAAAACAGGTACTGCATCCCTATGACTGCATTCCGGAGCTTGTGAATTCTGACAGCCGTGTAAGGGCAATTGTAAAGGTGCTTGACATGGCAGAAATTCCCCGGACAAGTATGGGAGTTACGGGTTCAATGCTCGCAGGCCTGCAGAACGAGAGCTCTGACGTTGATTTTGTTATCTACGGTCCTATGTGGTTCAGGGCAAGGGATGCCATAACCATTGCAAAACAGCAGGAGGGCCCTATCGAAGAGCTTGATGAGGACATGTGGCAGAGGATCTACAGGAAAAGAATCCCTGAGATTTCTTTTGACGAATTCATGCTGCACGAGTCCAGGAAAGGCAACCGTGGCATGGTAGAGGGCACGTATTTCGACCTTCTCTTTGTAAGGGAATGGGACCAGATTAAAGAGCCTCCGCAGAGGGGAAAAGATACCGTCAAAATGAAAATCGAAGCCGAGGTCAAAAACGCTGACTTTGCCTTTGACAGCCCTGCCTATTACAAAGTAGAACACGAAGAAATCGACCATGTGCTCTCCTATACTCATACATATGCAGGTCAGGCTCTCCCCGGAGAAATCATAGAAGCCCGTGGGGTGGTCGAAAAAGTTGGAAACATGAAGCGGCTGGTCGTAGGCACCTCAAGGGAGCCAAAAGGAGAATGGATCCGGTCCCTTACCTGGCTTGAGAATTGTGGATATATTTGATATTAGTAGAAATCCTCCTCCCGGCCGAAGAAATATTTTTCCTACTCCGGGAACAGTTTTTCAATCTAAAATATTTGTAGTTCAGTCATCTTGAGCGTAGCGAAAAGGAAGCGTACTCCTGAGGCACAATTCGGGCGTGACAGGAATGACTTTAAATAGCTTATTAAGTTGTACGGGTCAAATGAAATCCTGGTTCCAGGAGAGTCTTCATAGGCTTTTTCATTATTCGAAACCAGGTTTTCTTCATCTTCTTCCAATATTTCTCCTGTGCCCATCATATTACTTCCTCTATTTCTAATCGGAGTTATCACTATCACTTGAGTATTTTTTTCCGGGCTTGAGATTGCAAAAGGCGAAAATCCCGGGGTTTCTGCGGTAAAGTAGAAGTAGTCCTGATCTTTTCCGGTCAGGGTTGTGGGCAGCGCATTCCATGTATTGTTGCTGTACCTGTACAGGGTCATTGTGTTTTCACTTATGCCGTTTTCGGAGAGCCATGTCTGTTTTACTCTGAAGCTTATCCTGGCGTTTTCAAGGTTTTCAGAACTTGAAAATCCACTGTTTCCAACCCATATATTCAGGTTCTTGTAGACGGTTCCGGGGGCAGGTTCTTTCACTATTACGGACGTGTTCTTCAGCATCTCCACAATTGTGGGTGTTTTCCCGAAGTTCTTTTTCGGGTCAAACTCAACAGTAATTATTTCGTTTGTCTCTCCTTTGAAGGTGTAACAGGTGTGAATTCCTTTGAAGACCTGCTCATTTGAAATCTCCTTGAGCTCTATATTCCTTGTTGATTCTGGAGAGCCTCCCCCACCTCCTCCTCCGCTACTTCCACTGCTTCCGCTGCTTCTCCCGCTTTCTTTGGAATAAGAGTTTTTCTCCGTAACTGTGATATAACCTGTTTTTGTCTCAGTATCATTTCCGTAGGTCGTGTTAGCCGCTATGAGAGTAACAGTATAGGTGCCCGGAATTTCATAGGTCCATGACGGATTTATCTCTGAAGAGTCGATGCTTCCGTTTCCATCAAAGTCCCATTCCCATGAATCTGGGTTGTTTGTACTTAAGTCCGTGAACTGGACTGTAAGAGGTGCGATTCCGGAGAGGGGGTTTGCGGAAAATCCGGCTTCAGGAAGAGGGTATATGACTATTATCCCCGAGGCTCCTATAACAGGCACGGCGGAGATGGAATACGCTGAAACATTGCCTGATATTGTAAAATTTCCGGGTTCAGAAGCTGAAGGCACTGTGACCCTGTACACAACAGTTTTTTTCCTGCCTGGTTGAAGGCCCTCTACCCAGATCCATTCCAGGGTAGACTCTTTGAAAGTTTCAGTATTTTGGAACACAGCCCCATCGCTTTCAATTATGCTTATATTCCATCCATCAGGAAGGTTTTCATCAAGAGTAGGGGCTTCAATATACTGGTCTGTCCATATGTGTACGGTTACTGTGAAGGTCCCACCTGCATAAACCGTTCCTGCAGAAATCTCCCTGCTCGCCTCAATTTCAGAGGCTGAAACTGGAAGTATAGTTACTGCAAAAAATAGAATAAGTATAAGACCGGAAATAAAATTTGAGATTTTGATCCGGTTTTTTACTCTAAGGGTCTCAATTGTTTTCATGAAAACGAGTCCTTTAGTTTTCTCGGGCTTATCGAGCATCTATCTCAATTTATATATTCCGTGTTGGCCTATATTATTATAACTGTTCATCGCCTTATTTTTATTATACCTTTGAGGGGTATTTTATTTGCAGTGTCATGAGGCTTTGAAAAGCTAGGAATGCAGAAGGATAACTTCAAGTGAATCCGCAGTCAAAGTCACATATAAATAAAACAGTGGTCTATTATCTGTTATGATAACAAGAAAAAGTTATCTATGGATTGCTCTGGTTTTTATCGGAGTTGTGGCCACAGCTGCAGCGTTTGCGTCTCCCGAATCTACTGAAGGCACGATTCAGGCTGATGAGCAAGAAACCGCTGCTAGTGGAAGAGAAATCGCTGCAAATGGAATTGAGTCTTCTTCGAGTGTACTAACAAAAGTAAAACCTTCAAATCCTCTGGAATTTCTTACTGCCGGAGCCGTGGGGACTGATGCAGCTACCGAGGTTACGGTTTACAACGATAATCTTGCCCTTGTGAAAGAGCGTAGGGAACTCGATTTAAAGACCGGGGTCAACAGCGTTGAGTATACGGATGTTGCCGCTCTCATTGATCCTACATCGGTTATGTTTGAGGACACAAAGAACAAAAACACTGCCGTGCTTGAACAGAACTATGAGTATGACCTTGTAAGCAGTTACAAACTTCTTGATAAATTCCTGGGAAAGGAAATCACAGCAACTGAAAAGGAAGGTGCGACATACACAGGGACTCTTCTCAGCCATGATGGCGGGGTTGTGCTCAGTCTGAGTGATGGAAAGGTTGTAAGTCTCACAGAAGTCTCTAAATTTGAGTTTCCTGACTCAGCAGGGTTGCTTACAAAACCCACTCTGGTCTGGCAGGTTTATTCTCCTGTAGCAGGCAGCCGGGATGTACTTACTTCCTATCTTACGGGTGGTATGAGCTGGAGGGCAGACTATATCGTAAAGACTAATGCGGATGATACAAAGGCTGATATCCAGGGCTGGGTCAGTGTCGACAATGGGGCAGGGACCACCTATGAAGATGCCAAATTGAAGCTCGTTGCAGGGGAAGTTCACCGTATAGCTGTACCACAGCCAAGATATTATGATGTGATTGTAGAAGAGGAAGCAATGTACTCAGGGGCAAAGGACAGCTTTGTTGAGGAATCCCTCTTTGAGTACCACCTGTATACCCTGGAAAGGCCTGCTACCCTGAAGAACAACCAGATCAAGCAGCTTTCCCTGCTCTCTGCAGACGCTATACCTGTGGAAAAGGAACTCATCTTTGATGTTTCAAAAAGCGATAAAGTGCAGGTAGCCCTGAACCTCGAAAATTCAAAAGAAAAGGGCCTTGGAATGCCTCTCCCTGCAGGGGTTGTCAGGGTATACAAAGCTGATTCCGAAGGGCAGCTCCAGTTCCTTGGAGAAGACAATATAGACCACACCCCAAAAGATGAGGAAGTCAAGGTAATTGTCGGAAACGCTTTCGATGTAACAGGCACCAGAACCCAGACCGATTACAAAAAGGTGAGCACTGACGTCTGGCGGGAAAGTTATGAGATTGAATTAAAGAACCATAAGGTAGAGGCCCAGAAAGTAAGGATTGTAGAACATTTCTACGGGGACTGGGAAATTTCCACAAATTCCGATTCTTATGAAAAGACGGATGCATTCACTGCCGAATGGGAAGTAACCGTGCCTGCAGACGGTTCTAAAAAAGTCTCTTTCACAGTGGAACGCAGATATTGAACCCGGACTGAAAGTGACCAATATATTCAAAGAATCTTTCTACTTGTTTCAAAAATTACTCCCTTTTTTTCATAATGGGGAGTGATTAGTTTTTTTATTGTTTTTCCCGGGGTTTACTGCACTAAATCGGTTTTTTCGGGATCAAAAGCTTTTTTTTATAGTAGGGCTTCTGCAATGTCCTGGACTTCAGTATAAGAGATTTTATAAGATTAACCCATATAATCATCTGTTTGAATTATCTCTTTAGTGATTCTGTTTTGCTTCAGCTTCTCTTTTTTAGGGCTGGATAGGTCATTGATAGATTCTTATTTGTGGGTGACGGAGTATGAAAAAAAAGTTGAAAATGAAAAGCTTAGAGCTATCTGTATTTTTTGTCCTCTTTATTGTGATCCTGGGGGCATCTCCTGCTCTTGCCCAGATGGGGCAGGGTGGAGGGCCCATTAATGGAATGGGGCAGGGAATGAACCAGGGTATGAACCAGGGTATAAGCCAGGAAATGATGAATGGGTACGGGTTTGACCAGTACGACAACAGGTTTGAAGGTTTCGGATCCATGACTTTCCAAGAAGTCTGCAGCAATTTTGGAATTCCGGTTAAAACCGCGCTTTCCGATCTCGGGCTTCCGGAGGATATGAGTACGCAGCTTACAATCCTGGAGGTTGAAGAACAGTACGGGGTTTCAGGGCAGGAAATTGTCAGCTACATGGTCATGAACACGAAGCAGGCCCAGACCTCGCTCAATGCCAGGCAAAGGCTCCTGATGGGCCAGCAGGCTGTACAGGCTGTGAGAGGTGGGGGCATGGGCAGAGGAATGTATTTTATGCGGCAGGGCCGCTTTGCATACGGGAATTACACGACTTTCAATTTTGATTCCGATGCAGGCGAAGTCAGTAACTTTGCGGTTAGCGGAGATATGATTTTTGATTCGGTTACGGTTTCCGATTTTGCCTTTAAGGAAGAGCAGGTTGCGGGGACAACTGCTGTCTATGAGAGTGCTGACAGCCAGATTTTACTTCACGACAACCCGATGGGAACCATGCAGGTAATGGCTTTTGCCGACAAAACCATTGTTTTTGACCTTGCAGACGAAGTAGAAGCAAGCATGGATACCACACTTTCAGATGATTTAAAAGATGTGATCGTTGTAAAGATAACTAAAAACAATTTTGAGGGATACCTTACCGTCTTCAAGAATTACCTTGCTTCCGGTACGGATGCAGAGCCTCTCGAAGGACTTGATGTTAAGGTTTCGGATGACAGGGTCACGGTAACCCTTGTAGAGAACAGTGTGGTTATGTTCCGTGCAATTCCTATGGAGCCTGCTTTCATGCAGACCGGATATAATTACGGTTCTCGTGCTGTGTACATGCACCAGGTGCTCAACCGGGAAATTGCCAATGGCCGTGTCGGAGCTGAACTTGCCATCCGCGCAGGCGGGGATAACGCATCCATTGTGAACTACACTCCCATGGGCTTGCAGGTCATGGAAAGAGACAGGGATCGCATAGTGCTTGGGGTAGATTCGGACCTTCCCGAAGGCAGGGTCATCACCGTAAACGTGGACAACGAGACCATCAACCTTTCCAATCCCGATCGCCTCAGGCTCCGCTTTGACGGGGTGGAAATTGAAAAAGCCGAAAGCATCGATGAACTCTTTGTCGGCGGAAACCGCCCACTCTGCTATCTCGTTCAGGAAAATGAAACCGCCACCATGGCCGTGTATATCCCAAAATTTTCTGAGCACGAAATAGTAATTGACCTGGAGCCTGAAGCCGGAGAAGAAGGGGCTGGAGAAGAAGTTGAGGAAGAGGGAGTTACTGAAGAAGGATCTGAAGCCGAATCCACGCCAGCTTTCGAGTTTGGACTCGGAGTTGCGGTGCTGGCTTCCGCATACGGACTGAAGCGCAGGAGATAATAACCAATCCTGGTCAGTCTGTCTAAATCCAGTATCATTGGAAAGATTGGATGCAGAGATAATGCGGTTCAAAATTCTGCATCATATTTTTCTCATTTTTTTATTAAGACGGTTTTCTGCTCTTTTCAGTCAATCTTCCTTAGTTTTTCTTTCCCTGTACACGTAATTCCTATGGGATAAAACAGTTTCTGGATAACCGTGTTTGGATTACCGTCTTTTTGCTTTCCAGCACCTCACCAATCTCCCCGAGACATCCCGTAGTTTCTGCGGCTCTTTACACACGTCCGTTCTCTCCAGGCACGATTTAAAGTAGGAACAGCCCGAAAAACTATCCGGCAGCGTTCCCTCCTTTTCCGGCAGCACAACCTCAAGTGTCGTATAATGTACTGCGTCCAGAAGAGCACGCGTATACGGATGCAGAGGTCGATCAAATACATCCTTTCCCTCTTCAACAATCTCACCTGCATACATCACCAGTACCCGGTCCGAAACAGCTTTAGCTACATCCAGGTCATGCGTAATAAACACCAGTCCTAGACCGCGTTTTTTCTGAATCTCTTTGAGCATCGTCACAATAAACGCCTGAACTGACACATCGAGCATCGAGGTCGCTTCATCACAGACCAGCAGTTCAGGCTTCAAAGCAAGTGCCCTGGAAATTACCACCCTCTGCAGTTCTCCCCCTGACAACTCATGCGGATATCGGGGTTTGTGCTCTTTAGAAAGCCCCACCTCTGCAAACAGGGCATCTACCTTTACTGAAATCTCCTCTCTGGAAAAAGCTCCCGATATCACCAGCGGCTCGGCAACAGACCGCTCAACCGCCCATCTCGGATCAACCACATCATCAGGATTCTGGGGGATCAGCTGGATTTTTCCCATAAACTTCTGAAGATTCTTCCAGCTCAGCCCTGTCAGTTTCGTCCCGTCGAAAAACACTTCCCCGGAAGCCGGTTCAAGTTGCTGGACAAGCAGTTTTGCAAGCGTTGATTTCCCACACCCCGACTCCCCGACGATAGCCACCGTCTCGCCCGGAAAAATCTCAAGATCAACTCCGCAGACGGCTGTTTTTTTGACGGTTTTTATCAACCCGGAAGTGTAAACATAACGCAGATTCTCTGCCTTAAGCATACATCCAGCACCTCACACACCTTCCATCCAGTTCCACAACTGGCGGATTCTTCAGGCACCTGTCTGTTTTATACGGGCACCGCGGATGAAACCTGCAGCCTTCCGGTACCTCAATCATCGAAGGTGACGAGCCCGGAATCGGGTGCATACCGCGCTCCGGCACCGCATCCAGAAGCGCTTTTGAATATGGATGCAGAGGCTCTTCGAAAAAAGCGTCCTTTCCTGCAATCTCTATAATTTGCCCGCAGTAGTTTACCGCGATTCTGTCCGACATCGCCCGGGCAAAACCTACATCATGAGTAATTAAAAGAAACGCACAGCCTTTCGAGGCAACCTTCTGAAAAATTGCCGCAATATTGCGCCTCTTCAGAACATCAACACCTTTTGTCGGTTCATCAGCTATAATCAGTTCAGGGTCTGCAGCCGTTCCCATTGCAACCATTGCCCGTTGCAGCATTCCGCCGCTGTACTGGAACGGATATTCCCTTTCCCTCACTTCAGGAGGGATAATATCAAAATACTTCAGAGCCTGGCATGTCCTGGACTTTGCATCCTCTTTACCCATTCCAAGATGTGCGCGCATTGGCTCTGCAACCTGAGTGCCAACCCTGATTCCGGGGTTCATCGAAAGATACGGGTTCTGGGCAATTGATCCTACCTTTTTGCCACGGACTTTCTGCATCTCTTTTTCGGAAAGAGCCGATATTTCCATCCCGTCAAGTTCCACTTTCCCGGAAAACATCGCATTCGGGGGTAGCAGCCGCATTATTGCCTGGCCAAGAATTGACTTGCCGCTTCCGGATTCCCCAATCAGTGAAAATACCTCATGTTTATTAATAAAAAACGCTGCATCATCAACTGCGCGAACGGTACCCTGTCCGGTTGGGATTGATACGGAAACACCGGATACTTTCAGTAGCACATCAGACACATCAGACCCTCCCTTCAAGCTCAAGATTTTTCATCTTCTGGTCAAGTGTATCCCGCAGCCCATCGCCGAAATAGTTGAACGCAAGCACGGTCATCATAATAAAAAGCCCCGGAAAAAACATTATCCAGGGAGCAGTTGTGAAATATGTTCTTCCTGCATCCAGCATCGCACCCCATTCAGGTGTTGACGGCTGCACCCCAAGCCCGAGGAAACTTAAACCGGCTGCTGCTAGAATCACATTCCCGATTCCAAGCGATGCCATAATCAAAACCGGAGAGAGTATGTTTGGTAGAACATGCTTTATCATTACATAGGTGTTTGAAGCCCCAATCCACCGGGCTGCCTGGACATAGCCTTTTGTCTTGACATCAAGCGTCGAACCGCGTGCAACTCTCGCAAACACTGTCCACTCGACAGCAATTAAAGCAAGCATCATGTTTTCCATCCCCTGTCCCAGAAACGCTGTAATTGCAAGTGCCAGAAACATCGACGGAAATGCAAGGAAACTATCCGTCAGCCGCATGATAATCTCATCCAGCCACCCGCCGTAATACCCTGCCAGAACGCCAAGTGCCACCCCGATTGCAAGTGAAACATTGACAACTGTAAATCCGATGAAAAGGGATGCCTGTGCACCGTACATCACCATTGTCAGGATATCACGGCCGAGGTGATCGGTCCCGAACAGGTGGTCAGGAGACGGAGGCTGCAGACGGTTCTGCAGGTCCTTTTCCGTGTAGTCATACGGAGCCAGAACATTGGCAAAGACGGCCATGAAAATAAGTCCTCCAAGAATTATCAGGGAAAGAGCAATTTGCCTGTTTTTAAGAAGTTCTATCATAGCGTATCTCCGGGTTTGCCCAAACGTAGACCAGGTCTACAAAGAAGTTGATCAGGAGGAAAATGACGGCAACAAAGAGTACTGAGCCCTGTACCATCATATAATCGTGGGAAAGAATTGAGTTCACCACAAGATTTCCAATACCTGACCATCCAAAAATTGTTTCAACAACAACCGAGCCGTTTAAGAGGAAACCAATCGACAGCCCAACCACCGTTATAACCGGGACAAGCGCGTTTTTCAAGGCATGTCTGATGATAACTATCTTTTCCGAAAGTCCTTTCCCACGTGCGGTTTGGATGTACTCCTTCTCCATGACATCCAGCATGTTTGAACGGATCATCCGCATCATTACGGCTGCCGACCCTGTTCCAAGGACAGTTGCAGGCAAAATCATGTAGCTGATCTCTGTCCCGTGCCCGAACCCGGATGCAGGTAGCCAGTGAAGGCTTACCGAGAAAAGAATTATCATCATATAGGCCTGCCAGAAATTCGGTATGGATACCCCAAAAAGAGCTCCAAAGCGGCAGGCATCGTCAATAACCGTGTTATGTTTCAGAGCTGAAACTACGCCAAACGGAATGGCAATAACAAGAGCAATTACAAGGGCGAGAACGGAAAGTGTCAGCGTATTTTTAAATGCGTTCAGGACAGTTTCAAACACCGGCTGTTCGCTCATATATGAGTAGCCAAAGTCCCCTACAACCGCGCCTTTGAGCCAGTTCAGATACTGAACGTAAAATGGCTGGTCAAGCCCGTGGGCTATACGGAATGCTTCAACAGCTGCCTCATCATATCCGCCCGAGGGACTCGTCATCATAATCTCTGCCGGGTCGCCCGGAGCGATGTAGATAAGTGAGAAACTCATAAATGAGATTAATATGAGAACCGGGCTGAGATACAGAGCTCGGTGTATTAAATAATCTTTCAGCATTACAGTGCCTCTGGAAAATTTTAGTCCTTCCTCAACATTTTTTTCCGGTGGCAAGGTACGGGACAGATAAATAGTCATAACCTTCCGGATCGCATCTTTTCATATACACGGCATACTCGGGAAGAGATTTCCAGGAGACTTCCGAAAACCTGTTATTTTCCATGATGGCCGTAATCATTTCAGGCGAGTTGCTGTCATAAAGAGGAAGATACTCAATTAACTCATCGTGATTTCTTTCTTCCTGGTTGTAATTCTTGTTTGGAACATACCCTGGCTGAAACCATTGGCCGTCGATTGCAAGAATCCTGCCTCCGGGTACCAGGACTCTCCGGCATTCATTGAAGAATTTGTCATGATCCGTGAGCGTCCATAACAGATGTATATTTACGATAATATCGAATATACGGTCTTCAAAAGGCAGGTTTTCTCCGTCCCCTTTAACAAACTTAATTGACAAATTACGGTTCTTTGCCCCTTCTTTTGCACGTGCGAGCATCTCTTCCGAGATATCAAGAGTGGTGACATTATGCCCCATCTGGGCAAAAACAAAGGTCTGAATGCCAGGTCCCGTTCCGATATCAAGGACATTGAGTTTTTTTCCTGCCGGCAGCTTCTCTGAAAAGAGGTTTTTCATAAGGAGAATCTCTTCATCAAGGTGGTCACGATGCATCTTCCGGTAACTTGGACTAATCTTATTCCAGTGCACTGTAATTTTGTCTTTCATTTTTAATCCTTCAGGCAGGCTCCATTTCATTTTTAATGGACGTGTAATACCTTTTTGCAAATAACATCAAAGCTGCGACCTGCAAACGGTAGCTTTTCCTCATTTCCTCCTACAGATTTATGCAAATCCTATGTCCCTTGTGATGATTGTATACTCGTTCGGATACATCACAAAGCCTTCAACATTTGAGGAAAGGGCATAGATTTCGTTGGCATAGAATACGGGCAGTACTGGTACATCTTCCTGAATCTGTCTCTGGACCTTTTCATACAGTTCGGTCCGTTTTTCTTTGTCAGGTTCGTTTCTCGCTTCGAGAATCCATTCGTCTACCTGAGGGTTTGAATAACGGATCCAGCCTGATGCATAGCTTCCGGTAGAGAGAAAATGAGTTGAGAGGAAGTAATCGGGATCTCCGATCGGGGCTGTGTTCCATGCGCTGAGGGATAAATCATATGTTCCTGCAAGAGCGTTTTCTTTAAGTGCGGTGCTTTCCAGAATTGTAACCTGTGAAGTGATGCCAATGTCTTCTAGCTCTGAAGCGATTATTTCTGCACTCGGCTGAAGAGCTGCACGTTTATTGTAGGTCTGGATCTCAACGGTGAAGGGTTTCCCGTTGTAGTAGAGTTTTCCGTCCTCACCTTTTGTGATTCCTGCTTCTTCGAAGAGTTCCAGAGCTTTTTCAGGGTTATATTCGTAGGATTTAATCTGGTCGTTTGCGTTCCATGGCATAGTATTTGTGAATACCCCAGTTGCCGGAATACCGGAGACTCCTTCCAGTGCTGTATCCACGATTTCCTGGCGGTTTATCGCATAAGAGAGGGCTTGGCGGACTCTTGTATCATTGAATGGGGCTTTGGCGCCATTTACATAAAGGAAGTACATGCGTAGGGTTTCCCTGGAGGTGACGTTTATATCAGGATTATTCTGAAGTGTTGAATACTCGCTCTGGAGTGGATCTCTGGCAATATCGACATCTCCTGATTTTATCAGCATGGTCCTGGCCGTGCTGTCTTTATTATACTGTATGAGTACGCGGTCAACTTTGACCTCCCCACCCCAGTAATCAGGATTCTTTTCGAGTTCAAGGCTTGTACTCGGTTCGAAGGATACAAATTTGAAGGGGCCTGTTCCAACCGGTTCGGTGTCAGGGCTTTCAGCGTTCGGACTTATAATGGACATGATAGGGTCTACAAGGGATGAAATTAGTGGAGTGCAAGTGCCGTTGGTTTCAATAATAATGGTGTAATTCCCGGTTTTTCGTACATCTTTGATAAAGGAGTACTCGTATGATCTGCTGTTTGAGGGGTCAAGTACTCTATTCATTGAAAACAGTACCGCATCTGCATCCATTTTTGTTCCGTCGTGGAAAGCTACACCTTTACGAAGTTGGATTTCCCATTCTGTATCGTTTAACTGTTTGTAGCCGGATGCAAGTTTGGGCATGAGATTCATATCTGCGTCGTAGTAAAACAGGGTTTCATAGATGCCTGCCTGATGAACATACCACCCAGTCCAGCCGTTGGCAGGGTCAAGACTGCCGCCTGTGTCGGGGCCTTCGTTAAAAACTACTCGGAGGACTTTTTCTTCAGCTCCCTCAGTATCAACACATCCTGCACAGAGCAGTGCAACAATCAGAATTAAGGCAATGGCAGGGAAGGAGAGGTTTGTTTTTTGTATATTGAATTTCATCATTAACACCAATGTGCATAAATACTTTGTATACTTTTGAACTGTTTTTTAAGAAATCATGTAAGAAGTCATGTACGAAGTCATGTACGAAGTCATGTATGATGTATATTCAAAGTGTGTGATTTTATTCTATATCTGTATATTTAAAGTGCATGATTTTATTCTATATATTCATAGATAGTGTGATAAAATGCAATTTTTTTTTGAATTAGGGACTATCCAGTAAGCTGTATTGTTGATCTGACAGATATTGTGTTGCCGGGTTTAATCAGACTATTTTTTGAGAAATACTGAGTTTAATCGGGAGATACAAACGCTAGCTGTCAAAGCTGGACTAAATGCACGAATAAATAATAAAGTTTTCATTTGCTCTTCATTCCAAAATTATATATCTGTTCGTTGAAGGACTGATTTTCTGATACGTTTTCATTCCATGGTTTGCACTATAGTCGCAATATCAGGCTCTTTCACCCATTAATTTCTAATCTCTTTTCCTAACACGGCTTTCTCCATCTAAATCGTTTTTATCCATTTTTTTCTATTTTTATGCCATACAGGATATATGTATAAACTAATTGCTATCTATTCAATTTTAATTATGAAATATGATGCATATATATTAGAATATTGTTAATCATGATGATATATCTACAATATCTTTATAAATAGTAACACTAAATTATATTATAGTCTTACTCTATAGGAGATTACATCAAAAATTGATCTTGAATGATTGGATGAACGAAACAAAGTGTCTGGACAATGTATCCAAAGGTTCCGGATAGAATATCCTGATGCCAATTTTACTTGAGGGACAGAGTATGAAAAATAATATAGTAGAATACTGGGACTTCAGAAGTTCTGATTATCACACAGAATATGCTCATTGTATAGATGAGGAAATGGATGTCTGGAAATCCATTTTTTCTGAAATTCTGCTAACGGATAAAAAAATCCGTGCATTGGAAGTTGGAACAGGTCCCGGGATTCTTGCTATTTCTCTTGCTGCCATGGGACACGATGTAACAGGGGTTGATTTGTCAGAAAGTATGCTTGGAAAAGCAGATGCAAATGCCAGAGAAAAGGGAGTAAATATCTCGTTGTTGCAGGGAGATGCAGAAAAAATTCCTCTTAAAGATGGAGAGTATGATTTTGTTTTTAGCAAGTATCTTCTCTGGACTCTGCCTCAACCGGATAAGTTTCTGGATGAACACTCACGGTTATTAAAAGATGGGGGTCTTATGATGATAATTGATGGTTTGTGGTTCCAGAATCCTGATGGAACGGAGAAGGAATGCAGCCGATTCTCTCGGTTTGATGAGTTGTATGCCGATGTTAAGCCGAATTTGCCCCTTGCGAAAAACAATACACCTGAGAGGATAACTGACCTTGTACAATCCCATGGATTTGAGGTTGTTTCATGGAGGTTTTTGGATGATTACTTTTCTTTTTTGGAACGAAATGATCCGCCCGGTCATGCAGCAGCATATACCCAGCCTCCGCATATGATTCTTGCAAAGAAAATAAGTCAGGGACGGTGATGAAAGGCGAGAGATCGAGCTTGAAAGCGGAACCAACCAGATGGAATATACGGACATTGCTTCCGAAATTATTCCTGCATCGGTTATGGTCGAAGATCCTGAAAACCGCGAGGTGACTGTGCTTGAACAGAACTATGAGTATGACCATGTGAGCAGTTCCGGTTTGCTTGAAAGTTACCTCGGGAGGGATATTACGGTAATGGGCATAAGTGGTGATGCATGACCACTATACAAATGTAGAAATGGTTTGAATTCTAATACAGCCTTTTAGAGGGTGAACCTGAAGTAAAAAGGGATTCCAGAGCTGAATTCGTCGTAAGATTCAAAGCGGAAGAAAAGCAGTACAAAAAAAAGCAGTAAGAATATGTCTTTCGATAAATTTGTTTACCTGTCACCTTTTTTATATTAATTATAAGACTTATAATGTCCAACAATTTTAAGTTTCCGAAAATCTTAACCTGAATCCGATTAAATGATTGATTATCTGATATAACCTGAATCCGATTAAGTGATTGATTATCTGATATAACCTGAATCCGATTAAGTGATTGATTTTATCTGATATAACCTGAGTCCGATTAAATGATTGATTTTATCTGATTAAATAATTAGTTGTGTAATTAATAAGTGAGTTGTGTAATTAATAAGTGATATCAATTGATGCTTCATTTTTGGAGAGGTGGCTGTCGGGAAAGCGGTGAGTGATTTAAGATCGGGGCAAAATTTGCCGTTTAACCCGAATCTGTGGAAAAACAAATTGAATTTAACTTTACTTTTTAAAAAGTGAAAATTCTCGTACATATAGCTTTCCGGAAGATGCGGAATAATTTATGTATAAATTCAACACGTATTAAATAAATTTAATCACTGTTTCCAAGAATATGGGGGAAAAAAGTAAACCTAGCATAAACTATAAATAGTATAGCTATAATTAGAGGGTTGCACCGGCGTAAGAGGTGCTCCCTGATGCAGCGGGGCAACAGGGTGGCATGCTAAGAAATTAGCCTTCAATGGTGCAAAATTCAGATGTGGAGAAATAAACAAACTGGGCCCGTAGCTCAGTCAGGCAGAGCGACTGGCTTTTAACCAGTCGGCCTAGGGTTCAAATCCCTACGGGCCCGCCATGTTCTTTATTACAACCGGCGGATAGGCCATCCGCAGGAAATGTCAGCAAATTTTTTGAGATGCTTTATTTTTGGAGGAAAGGATTTGACAAAATTCAGCCTGCTCGACCATGAGTCAGTCCCAAAACATGAAATAATTGCAGAGGGCGAATTGAAGTCTGTTTTAAGCAAATATTCAATTGAAAAGGAACAGCTTCCGAAAATTAAAGTGCATGATCCTGTTAGTAAAGAAATAGGAGCTGTCGTCGGAGATGTTGTGAAAATCACAAGGAAAAGTCAAACTGCAGGGGAGGCAGACTATTACAGACTTGTGATCGAGTAAGCGGAGGGGGAGTTAAAACCGCTTGCATGACTAAATTTTTTTTCACTGGATATCTTTTTGAATCCCATGCACCATCATACGGAAAGATTCAACGGCTGCATAAAGATCTTATGCATACGGAAAGATTCAACGGCTGCATAAAGATCTTAGGATCATCGTTTATTGATTTTCATTTTAACAAAGCAAAGAGGGTGCTATCATCGCGTTAGAAAGCAGTATACTGTCGCAGGCTTATTTTACACGGGACAAGATAGTGCAGCACCATATAGACTCATTTAACAAGTTTATAGATTACGGGCTGCAAAAAATAATTGATGAACAGAGGATAATAGAAACAGACATTGAAGACACCTTTCTTAAACTCGGCAAGATCCGGGTAGAGCATCCGGTGGTAAAGGAGGCAGACGGGGCAATCGAAAAGCTTTATCCCAACGAAGGAAGGCTCAGGAACCTCTCTTATTCAGGCCCTCTCTATTTGGAGATGAGTGTCGTAAAAGAAGGGATAGAGTCCGACGTACTGGAGGCAAAAATCGGGCAGCTCCCTATTATGGTAAAATCCAAAATCTGCAACCTTCTCGGGCTTAATGATGCCGAAAAAGTTCGCTATGGAGAAGACCCTCTGGACCCTGGTGGATATTTCATTATCGGAGGTACGGAAAGGGTAGTCATGACCCTGGAAGACCTTGCCCCTAACAAAATCCTTGTTGAGTACGGAGAACGTTACGGGGACTCTATAGAGGTTGCAAAGGTCTTCTCCCAGAAAAGAGGATACAGGGCACTCGTAATTGTTGAAAGAGGGAGAAAGTCTCTGCTTGAGGTGTCTTTCCCCTCAATATCCGGTAGAGTGTACTTTATTACACTTATGAGGGCACTCGGGATAGTAACTGACGAAGACATCGTAAATGCAGTTTCAAGTGATCCCGAAATTATCAAGTTCATGCTGGAAAACCTTGAAGAAGCCGAAGTCGAAACCCAGGAAGAAGCAATCGAGAAGATTGGGGCGAGGGTTGCTGCAGGGCAGGCCAAGGAGTACCAGATTAAAAGAGCAAACTACGTTATTGACAGGTATCTTTTCCCCCACCTCGGAAACGACATTAAAGATAGGACCTCAAAGGCCCATTTCCTGGCAAGAATGGCTGAATCCTGTTTTGAGCTTGCACTTGGCAAGCGTACTGAAGATGACAAGGACCACTATGCAAACAAAAGGCTGAAACTTGCAGGCGACCTGATGGAAGACCTCTTCAGGGTATCTTTCAACAGGTTGGCAAGGGACATAAAGTACCAGCTTGAACGCGCAAACATGAGAAACAGGGAACTGAATGTCGCCACTATTGTAAGGGCAGATGTCCTGACTGACCGCCTGCAGCACCCCCTGGCAACAGGAAACTGGGTTGGAGGAAGGACCGGTGTTTCCCAGCTTCTTGACCGGAATGACTACATCTCTACCCTTTCACATCTGCGTCGTGTAATTTCACCGCTTTCCCGTGCCCAGCCTCACTTTGAAGCCCGAGACCTGCACGCAACTCAGTGGGGACGGCTCTGCCCTTCCGAGACTCCTGAAGGTCCGAATTGTGGTCTCGTGAAAAACTTTGCTCAGATGGTTGAACTCTCTACGGGAATAGAGGAGATAGAGAGCATTAAAAAAATACTCTACGACGTTAATGTCGAAAAAGTAGTTGTAAAGGCGCCCGAAATCCCGGCGAGAATAAAAGAAATATTGCTCGATGAATTCGGGGAAGAGATTGTTGAAGAGTTTGAAGAAACTCCGGAACCTGAAACCAAATACAAAGATGATGACTTCTACGATTATTCAGATGTGGACGACTCCGGATCACTGTTCGGGGACTGAGGGGTTGATGTCAGATGACTAAAGCAAAAGTATTCATAAATGGAGAGCTCGTCGGGACCCATGACAACCCTGCGGAACTCGTAGAAGAGCTCCGAAAGATGAGGCGGCAGGGGTTCATATCCAAGCAGGTCAACATAGCTCTTAATGACAACACCAGGGAAGTAATTATAAACTCCGATATGGGCCGGGCAAGAAGGCCTCTTGTAGTTGTAGAAAACGGAGCTTTGAAGGTAACTGAAGAGCACATAAAGAAACTGAAGAACAAAGAAATCACCTTTGAGGACCTCGTAAAAGAGGGCTGTGTGGAGTATCTGGACGCAGAAGAGGAAGAAAATGCATACATTGCACTCTATGAGTCTGATATTAACTCCAAGCACACCCATATGGAGATAGACCCTGAACTTATGCTCGGGATCTGTACCGGTATGGTCCCCTATCCAGAACACAACGCATCCCCGCGTAACACCATGGGTGCAGCCATGATCAAGCAGTGCATCGGAGTATCCACAGCAAACCAGAAGCTCAGGCCGGATACCCGTGCCCACGTCCTGCATTATCCGCAGAGAGCGCTTACAAGGACAAGGACTTCCTCAGCAATCGGTTTTGATGACAGACCTGCAGGGCAGAACTTTGTGGTTGCAATCCTTTCATACGAAGGGTATAACATTGAAGATGCTCTGATTTTCAACAAGGGTTCAATCGAGAGAGGGCTTGGAAGAAGCCATTTCCTCAGGACCTTTGAAGGGGAAGAAAGGAGGTATCCTGGTGGGCAGGAAGACAAGTTCGAGATTCCTGACTCCGAATACCGTGGAGCCCGCAGCGCTGATGCGTATGCAAATCTTGACATCGACGGGCTTGTAAACCCTGAGACCCCCGTAGGCCCAAATGATGTGCTTATAGGAAAGACCAGCCCTCCAAGATTCCTGGAAGAGCCTTCAGACTTCGGGATTGCAGTTGAACAGAGGAGAGAAAGCTCTGTCACCATGCGGTCCAACGAAATGGGGATTGTGGACACTGTCATTCTTACAGAATCCATTAACGGGACCCGCCTTGCAAAGGTAAAGGTAAGGGACGAGAGAATTCCCGATATCGGAGATAAGTTCGCTTCCAGGCATGGGCAAAAAGGCGTTATTGGCTTAAAAGTCCCGATTGCTGACATGCCGTTTACGGAATCAGGTCTGACTCCGGACCTGATGATTAACCCGCATGCAATTCCTTCACGTATGACTGTAGGGCACGTTCTGGAAATGATTGGTGGAAAAGTAGGTTCCATGGAAGGCAGAAGAGTGAATGCAACAGCCTTCTCAGGAGAAAACGAAGACGACCTTAGAGAAGCCTTGAAAAAACACGGCTTTGCCCATACAGGAAAAGAGGTTTTTTATGATGGGGCAACAGGCAGGATGATCCCTGCAGATGTCTTCGTTGGTGTAATCCTTTACCAGAAACTGCACCACATGGTCACCTCCAAGATGCATGCAAGGTCCCGTGGCCCTGTACAGGTGCTCACCCGCCAGCCGACTGAAGGTCGAGCCAGGGAGGGTGGTCTCAGGTTCGGTGAAATGGAGCGTGACGTGCTGGTAGGGCACGGAGCCGCCATGTCCTTAAAAGAAAGATTGCTGGACGAGTCTGACAAAGTGGTTGAACTTGTCTGCTCGCACTGCGGAATGATTGCAACGTACGACAAGCAGCGAAACGTCTCTTTCTGTTCAGCCTGCGGTGCTGACACGGACATATATCCCGTGGAGATGAGCTACGCGTTCAAGCTGTTACTGGATGAAATTAAGTCCCTTGGTGTTGCTCCAAGGCTTAATCTTGAAGATGCTGTATAAGGTGAGGTGGACATATGGCAAACGTACCTCCGATTCCGAAAAGAATTGCTTCTATCAAATTCGGTTTAATGTCCCCAAAAGAAATCCGTAAGATGAGTGCAACGCCTATTATCACGGCTGACACTTATGATGACGACGGGTTTCCAATTGACATGGGGCTTATGGACACAAAACTCGGGGTAATTGACCCCGGGCTTCGCTGCAAGACATGCTCCGGCAGGGCGGGCGAATGTCCTGGACACTTCGGGCACATTGAACTTGTTGCCCCTGTTGTCCATGTTGGTTTTAACAAAGTAATCAGAAAACTCCTCAGGGCAACCTGCAGAAAATGCAGCAGGATTCTGCTGGAACCGGCCCAGAAACAACAGTTTCTGGATCAACTCGTTGCAGTTGAAGAAATCGGGCACATGCCTGATGATCTCATTAATGAGGCATATAAAGAAGCCAGCAAGATAAAGAGCTGCCCATACTGTAATGAGGAACAGCTCGAAATAAAATTCGAAAAGCCCAGCGAATACCTGGAAAACGGGGAGAAGCTGACCCCTACCGAGATCAGGGACCGCTTTGAGAACATCCCTGACGAGGACATCAAAGTTATCGGGATGGACCCGAAGAATGCAAGACCAGAGTGGATGATCCTCACAGTTTTGCCTGTGCCCCCTGTTACGGTGCGCCCTTCGATCACCCTTGAATCCGGGCAGCGCAGTGAAGACGACCTGACCCACAAGCTGGTGGACATCATCAGGATCAACCAGAGATTCCAGGAAAACAGGGAGGCGGGAGCCCCACAGCTTATCATTGAGGACCTGTGGGAGCTTCTTCAGTATCACGTTACTACATTCTTTGATAACTCGGTTTCAGGAATACCCCCTGCAAGACATAGATCAGGCAGACCTCTTAAGACGCTTTCCCAGCGTTTGAAAGGTAAAGAAGGAAGGTTCAGAGGAAGTTTGTCAGGTAAGCGTGTTAACTTTTCTGCCCGTACCGTTATCTCCCCTGACCCGAACCTGAGCATAAATGAAGTTGGCGTCCCCATGCCCATTGCACGGATTCTGACAATGCCAGCAGTGGTGACCAAAAGGAACATCGAACAGCTTAAGGTCTTTGTAAGGAACGGCGAAGACATTCACCCCGGAGCAAATTATGTACTCAGGTCCGACGGCAGGCGCATAAAGGTAACCAATATGAACAAGGACGACCTTGCCGAGAAGCTGGAATTCGGCTGGACTGTGGAACGACAGTTAAAAGACGGCGACACCGTGCTCTTCAACAGGCAGCCTTCTTTGCACAAGATGAGTATTATGGCCCATTCCGTAAAGGTTCTGCCTAACAAAACATTCAGGCTGAACCCTGCGGTCTGCCCCCCTTACAACGCTGACTTTGACGGAGACGAAATGAACATGCATGCCCTCCAGACCGAAGAGTCAAGGGCCGAGGCAAAGATCCTCATGCAGGTTCAGGAAAACATCCTCTCCCCGCGTTTCGGAGGCCCCATTATCGGTGGTATTCACGACCACATTTCAGGGCTTTTCCTGCTGACCCGTTTTGAAAACCATATTACCAGTTACGAGGCTTATGACCTTCTGAGGAAGAGCCGCGCACGCAACCTGCCTGAACCTGCCGGCCACGACGAAGATGGGAAACCTTACTGGACAGGAAAACAGATTTTCAGCCAGATCCTGCCTGAAGACCTTAATACAGAGTTCACAGCCCAGGTCTGTGCACACTGCGATACCTGTAAAAAAGAAGAATGTCCTAACGATGCCTATGTAGTAATCCGGAATGGTGAACTCCTTATGGGCACTATAGACGAAGCGGCCATTGGGGCATTCAAAGGAAAAATTCAGGACCGCATTATCAAGGAAATCGGTCCCGAAGCCGGGTCTAGGTTTATAGATGATATGACCAAGCTTGCAATCCGGGCGATCATGCGGACAGGCCTGAGTTTCGGAATAGCTGACGAAGATATTCCTAAAGAAGCCAGAATCCAGATCAATGAGGTTCTCAGTAAAGCTGAAGACGCTGTGCAGAACCTTATCAAATCTTACATAAATAAAGAGCTTGAACCCCTCCCCGGAAGAACCCTTGATGAAACAATTGAAATGAGCATCATGCAGAAGCTCGGAAAGGCCAGAGACGAGACCGGTGGAATTGCAGACAGCCACATGGGGCTTGAAAATTCAGCAGTTATCATGGCGCGTTCAGGAGCTCGAGGTTCCATTCTGAACCTTACCCAGATGGCAGCCTGTGTTGGCCAGCAGGCAGTGCGTGGAGAGCGCATTCGCAGAGGCTACGCAGGCAGGACTCTGACCCACTTCCAGGAAGGTGACCTGGGATCGGATGCTCACGGGTTCGTCAAGGCAAGTTACAAGAGCGGGTTAAACCCGACAGAGTATTTCTTCCACGCAATCGGTGGTAGAGAAGGTCTTGTGGACACTGCGGTCAGGACATCACAGTCCGGGTACCTGCAGAGAAGACTTGTCAACGCCCTTCAGGACCTTGAAGTCCAGTACGACCTTACAGTCAGGGACACCAGAGGTGTGCTTGTGCAGTTCAAGTACGGGGAAGATGGGATTAACCCAACAAAAAGCGACTTCAGCAAGCCTGAGACCATCCACAGGATTGTCCGTTCTGTGGTAAACAAGGAGGTGGCATGATGAGTATTAGTGAAGCTACCATAGACAGCATGATAAAGGACCTGCCGTTTCCTTCTAACATATTAAACACCCTGAGAGAAGATGTTCTCAAAGCCGGGGTAAGCAAGAAAGAAATGGAAGAAATCATCGAAAAGATGATGGAAGAATATGATGCCTCATGCATTGAACCCTGTGATGCTGCGGGCGTTGTCGCAGCCCAGTCAATAGGAGAACCGGGCACACAGATGACGATGCGTACCTTCCACTATGCCGGTGTGGCCGAGATTAACGTTACTCTCGGTCTTCCCCGCCTTATTGAAATCGTGGATGCCCGGAAGATTCCGAGCACTCCTATGATGACAATAGCCCTTTCCAAAGATAATCCTGAGGATTATGCTTATGACAGGGAAAAGACAAGAGCCCTGGCCTGGGAGATTGAGGCAACCAAAATCGATCACATCGCCGACGTGACCACCGACCTCTCCCAGATGAAACTTATAATAGACCTGCACGAAAAGGCAATGGAAGGCAGGAATATTACAATAGACCAGGTGAAGGAGAAGTTCAACGAAGAGCTGAATGTACTGGTCAGCATCTCTCCTGATATAGATAACCAGATAGTCATCACTCCGGGAGAGCCTTCTTACAGAGAGCTGCTCCAGCTTGCAAAAAGCATCCACAATGTAACCCTCAAGGGCATAGAAGGGATCAAGAGAGTGGTGGTCAGAAAGGAGGGGGAAGAGTACACCCTTTATACAGAAGGTTCGGCTCTGCGCGATGTGCTTCAGTTTGAAGGGGTGGACAAGACAAGAACCAGCACAAACAACATTAATGAAATCTACGAAGTGCTGGGAGTTGAGGCTGCAAGAAACGCAATAATCAAGGAAGCCACAGATACCCTGCGCGAACAGGGCCTTACCGTCGATATCCGGCACATTATGCTTGTGTCAGACCTCATGACCTGTGACGGAGAAGTAAAACAGATCGGCAGGCATGGAATTTCGGGTGAAAAGGCAAGTGTATTTGCCCGTGCAGCTTTCGAAGTTACTGTCAATCATCTCCTGGATGCAGGCATGCGTGGAGATGTGGACAAGCTGGAGGGTGTCACAGAAAATATCATTGTTGGTCAGCCAATTCGTATGGGCACCGGAGATGTGCACCTTGTAAGCAGAAGAGCAGAAAAAGTTGTAGCTGAGGAAATTGAGGCAGAAGAATGAAGGCATGATGAAAAAAAACCCGGCTTTGACCTATAATTATTTAAATATATAACCTGATAGAAGACAAGTCCAGATCAGGTATACATTACCTTAACAGACTTCATCAAATCCTGCTGCAGAAACTTGAGTCAGCGAGGCTCATAACCAGAAAATTGATATAAGGCATCAGGTATTTAGAGTACCATATACTCACCAAGCTTGAAATCTTTATGTAGAAAGAGATAGAGTAGACGAGCTAATTTGAGACAGAGTTGATGAAAATGAAGATCAATGTTGATAAATCTCTTATCAAGGCTGTGAAAACAGGAAACGTAATAGTTGGAGCCAACCGGACCGTGGATGCAGCAGCAAGCGGCTCAGCAAAAATGGTGGTCCTGGCATCAAACTGCCCCGAAGACATTAAAAAGAAAATCCAGGCAACAAATGTCCTGGTCCTGGAATACGAAGGCACAAGTGTAGAACTCGGGCCCGTATGCGGAAAACCCTTCACGATTGCAGCCATGGCAATCCTCGATGCAGGAGAATCGGATATCCTGGCAGCTATAGCTTGATAAAAAGGAGTTGCAACGTCTTGGGTGAAATAAGACTTACTGCAGAAAGCATCCAGTACATTGCATTGTTTGAAAACATGACCCGAGCCAAAATACTTGACTGTATTCCGGAAGAGGAAAGGCTTGTGTATGTTGTAAAGCAGGGCGATATGGGGCTTGCAATAGGCAAAAACGGAGAGCATATAAACCGTGTTAAAAAAGCCCTGGACAAACCAATTGAGCTTGTGGAGTATTCAGAGGATCCTGTAACTTTTATAAAGAATGCCTTCGGACCGGTATCCGTAAGTTCAGTAAACTTTACAACTAAAAATGGCAAGCGATTAGCTTATGTAGAGGTACCCAATAAAGAAAAGGGGCTTGCCATCGGTCGCAACGGCAAGAACATAGAGAAAGTGAAGATGCTTGCCCGTCGTCACCACACTATAGAAGATGTGATCCTGCAATAATATCTCATTAATTTACGTTGATCCATTAATCCGGCGTTGAAGGACAATTCTGGCATTTAATGCCACAATAGGAAACTGTGATCAATTTTTAACTGGAGAAATTTACAATGGCTAAAGGAAAATTTGCAGCTAATATTCTAAAACAAACCAGGAAAGATGCCCGCTGGAAAGATAACTACTACAGCAGGCGTGTTCTTGGTCTAAACGTGAAAGCTGACCCTCTTGGTGGCGCACCGCAGGGCCGGGGTATAGTATTAGAGAAAGTAGGAGTTGAAGCCAAACAGCCGAACTCCGCAATCCGAAAATGCGTAAGGATCCAGCTCATTAAAAACGGGCGTCAGGTAACTGCATTCTGTCCTGGAGACGGCGCAGTAAACTTCATTGATGAACACGATGAAGTTACCGTGGAAAGAATCGGAGGCCGCATGGGCGGTGCTATGGGTGACATTCCCGGTGTACGTTTCAAGGTAATTGCCGTAAACAACGTGTCCCTGGACCAGATGGTCATCGGAAGATTGGAAAAGCCCAGGAGATGATTTTTGTGTACAAAATATTCGGCAAATGGGATCCAACGGAAGTTGAAGTCAGAGACCCTGGAATTAAGCGCTACGTCAGCCTTGCTCCTGTAATCGTTCCCCATAGCAGTGGAAAGCATGCCAGGCAGCAGTTTAACAAATCAGAAATTTCCATTGTTGAACGCCTGGTAAACAACCTGATGAGGACCGAAGTTAACAGCGGAAAGAAGCAGGTGACCCTCCGTGCAGTCGAAGAAGCTCTGGACATTGTGAACAGGAAAACCCAGCAGAACCCAATCCAGGTTCTCGTGGAAGCCATTTCCAATGCCGGCCCCAGAGAAGAAGTAGTCAGGCTGAAGTACGGCGGGATCTCCGTTCCAAAAGCAGTTGATACTGCACCTCAGAGGCGTGTGGACACTGCTCTGCGCTACATCAGCATGGGAACAAATGCCGCAGCTTTCAAATCCAAGCGCTCTGTCGCAGAATGTCTTGCAACCGAGCTCATCGGCGCTGCAAACCGCGATACGAAATCCTTCTCTATCAACAGAAAGGATGCAAAGGAAAGAGTTGCAAAGGCAGCACGCTAACCAATTGTGCGGGTTGCCCGATTTAAAAAGTGATTTTATAACTAAACTATTATACTTGTTTAAAAAGGTATTAGCATGGGACGAAGGAAGAAAATGGTCGAGCGCGTAACGACGCTCATGAATGAACCAGAAAAAATCCGAAATATCGGTATCGTTGCGCACATTGACCACGGAAAAACCACATTATCGGACAACCTGTTAGCAGGTGCCGGCATGATTTCAAAGGAACTTGCCGGAAGACAGTTATTCATGGACTCCGATGAAGAGGAACAGGAAAGAGGTATTACAATCGATGCCTCTAACGTTTCCATGGTTCACACTTACAATAATGAAGACTACCTGATCAATCTAATTGACACTCCCGGGCACGTTGACTTTGGTGGAGACGTTACCCGTGCCATGAGGGCAGTGGATGGTGCAGTCGTGGTCGTGGACGCAGTAGAAGGCACAATGCCCCAGACTGAGACTGTGCTGAGGCAAGCCCTGAGAGAACACGTCAGACCCGTACTTTTCGTTAACAAGGTAGACAGGTTGATCAATGAGCTGCAGGTTGATTCTCAGGAAATGCAGGTTCGCCTTGGTAAAGTAATTGACCACGTGAACAAGCTCATCAAGAACATGAATCCGGAGAAGTTCAAGGCAGGCTGGAAAGTAGATGCAGCAGCCGGAACCGTAGCATTTGGCTCCGCCCTTTATAACTGGGCAATCAGTGTGCCTATGATGCAGAAGACCGGGATCTCATTTACAAATGTATATGATTATTGTAAGGCAGAGGACATGAAGGCACTGGCAGAAAAGTGCCCTCTGCATGCAACTGTCCTTGATATGGTCATCAGGTTCCTGCCAAATCCTCTTGAAGCCCAGAAGGGAAGGGTACCTACTATCTGGCACGGCGATGCTAACTCTGAAATTGGCAAATCCATGGCCAGTGCAAATGCAGATGGTGACCTTGCTTTCATGGTAACGGACATTTCCATAGACCCCCATGCAGGAGAGGTTGCAACCGGAAGGTTGTTCAGCGGGTCTTTTTCCCGCGGAATGGAAGTTTACATATCCGGTACTGCAAGAAAGAGCAGAGTCCAGCAGGTAGGTATTTTCATGGGTCCCGAAAGGCTCGAAGTGGAGAAAATCCCTGCAGGAAACATTGCTGCAGTTACGGGTTTAAAAGATGCAATCGTGGGGTCCACAGTTACAACCCTTGATGGTATGACACCTTTCGAAAGCATCAGGCACGTAAGCGAACCTGTGGTGACTGTGGCTGTGGAAGCCAAGCACACCAAAGATCTGCCCAAACTCGTTGAAGTCCTCAGGCAGGTAGCAAAGGAAGACCCGACTCTTCAGATAACTCTGGATGAGGAAACCGGGGAACACCTGATGGCAGGTATGGGAGAACTTCACCTGGAAGTCATCGCTCACAGGATCCAGAGAGATAAGAATGTGGAAATCACCACAAGTAAGCCTATTGTGGTCTACAGGGAAACCATCAAGAAAAAGATCGAACCTGTAGAAGGAAAGTCCCCTAACAGGCATAACAGGTTCTATATTTATGTGGAACCCCTTGACACTGCAATTGTCGAGATGATCAAGTCCGGCGATATCAGCATGAACCTACCTGAGCTTGAGCGCAGGCAGAAGCTCATCGAACTCGGCATGGGGAAAGAAGAAGCAAAAGGCATTGTTGGCATCCACAATTCCAACATCTTTATAGACATTACCAAGGGTATCCAGTATCTGAACGAGACAATGGAACTGATCCTCGATGGGTTCGAAGAAGTTATGCGTGCTGGTCCTCTCACAAGAGAGCCTGTGGCAAACATGAAATGCGTACTAGTAGATGCAAAACTTCACGAAGACGCCATCCACAGGGGTCCGGCTCAGGTCATCCCTGCAGCAAGACAGGCAATCCAAGCAGGGATGCTTATGGCAGAAGACTGCCTTCTCGAACCTTATCAGAAGGTCTTTGTCCAGGTACCTCAGCTCACAATGGGTGGTGCAACAAAAGAACTCCAGGGTCGTCGTGGAATTATTCTTAATATGACTACAGAAGGAGACCTGGCAATTATCGAGGCAAGGGTGCCTGTGGCCGAGATGTTCGGATTTGCAGGTGAAATCAGGTCAGCAACCGAAGGACGTGCTATGTGGAGTACTGAATTCGGAGGCTTTGATATTGTGCCAACCAGCATCCAGACTGAAGTAGTAGGTCAGATCAGAGAGAGAAAAGGCTTGAAGAGAGACCTTCCCAAAGCTTCTGACTACCTTTCAATGTAAGCGGAATATTTTCCGCTTCTCCTTATTTAAGCTACAAACTTTTTGAGGCAAAACTCTCTACGAATCTCAAAAGATAAAGGTCCAGAAATCTTGATGGATCTCAAAATCATTGACGAGTAAAGTCGATGGGAAAGGTTTAAAACAAGGTATGCCTATAATGGGGAAAACAGTCCAGGCCGCTGGAAATTCAAATTACGTTGACCCGATAAATGTTCAAAACGGGATATTATAAGTAATGGTTGAAAGAAGACTGGAGAAGGTCTGATCATTACGAGATCTGCCCTAATATTAATATACTATAATTTGATATAGCAATGAAGCTCATCCAGAATTTAAAGGAGAATTATAAATGGCAGCAGACAAACCGCACATGAATTTAGCAGTGATTGGTCACATTGACCACGGAAAGTCAACATTCGTAGGACGCTTAATGTTCGATGCAGGGGCTGTAGCTCCACACATCATTGATAAGTTTAGAGAAGAAGCAAAGCAGAAGGGTAAGGAATCTTTCGCCTTCGCCTGGGTTATGGACTCTCTTAAGGAAGAGCGTGAAAGAGGTATCACAATTGACATCGCTCATAAGAGATTCGACACAGACAAATTCTACTTCACAGTCGTGGACTGTCCTGGCCACCGTGACTTCGTAAAGAATATGATTACAGGTGCTTCCCAGGCTGACGCTGCAGTCCTCGTCGTTGCAGCCCCTGATGGGGTCATGGCTCAGACCAAGGAACACATCTTCCTTTCCAGGACCCTTGGTATCAACCAGCTTATCGTTGCAATCAACAAGATGGATGCAGTAGAATACAGCGAAGCCAGATACAAGGAAGTCGTTGAGCAGGTATCCGGCATTCTGAAAATGATCGGGTTCAAGCCAAGCGAAATCCCCTTCATACCGACCTCTGCATTCTACGGTGACAACATCATCAAACTCAGTGACAAGACTCCCTGGTACAAGGGGCCCGCCATCATGGAAGCCCTCAACAACCTCAAAGAGCCTGAAAAACCATCCACTCTCCCCCTCAGGATCCCTGTCGAAGATGCATACACCATCTCCGGTATCGGAACTGTCCCTGTAGGCAGAGTCGAAACCGGTGTCATGAAAAAGGGTGATAAGGTCGTCTTCATGCCCGGAGGAGTATCCGGTGAAGTTAAGTCCATTGAGATGCACCACGAAGAAATCCCACAGGCATTCCCCGGAGACAACATCGGATGGAACGTCCGTGGTATTGGCAAGAACGACGTCCGTAGAGGAGACGTCTGTGGTCCTGTTGAAAACCCGCCAAAGGTTGCTGACGAGTTTGTAGGACAGATTGTGGTCCTCCAGCACCCCTCCGCAATTACTGCCGGTTACACTCCGGTCTTCCACGCTCATACCTCCCAGACCGCATGCCAGCTTATTGCTCTTAACAGGAAGCTGGACCCGAAGACTGGTCAGGTAAAGGAAGAAAATCCGACCTTCCTTAAGGCAGGAGACGCAGCAATCGTTACCATCAAACCAACAAAGCCGATGGTTATCGAGCCCGTAAAAGAAATTCCACAGCTCGGCAGGTTCGCTATCCGCGACATGGGTATGACAATTGCCGCCGGTATGTGCATGAGTGTTAAGCAGAAATAACACTCTCCTTTTTTCATTTTTTAAGGAGAAAAAAGGTTATGCAAAAAGCTAGAATAAGATTGTCAGGCATCAGTCCCAAGGATCTGGACGGAGTCTGTAACCAGGTAAAGTCAATTGCAGAAAGGACAGGAGTAAGCATTTCAGGCCCTGTTCCGCTTCCAACAAAGAAGCTGGTCGTTCCCACAAGGAAGAGCCCGAGCGGTGATGGAACTGCAACCTGGGACCACTGGGAAATGCGCGTACATAAGCGTCTCATCGACATTGCAGCCGATGAAAGGGCACTTCGTCAGCTCATGAGAATCCAGGTCCCCAAAGATATAAACATCGAGATTGTGCTCGAAGGATAAATGCAAAAACCACCAGGTTACAGAAACCCTCTGTACCCGGTCTTGCAAATTCCTTTTCACTTCGCTATTCATGAATATTTACTTATCCACTTCTTGAGAAATTGCCGGCGGATATCTTCTGAAGGGACTTTCAGCCCGCCGGAATATTCTGCAAATCTTTTCGGTCTTTTCTTCCTTTTGCACTTTTAATTCAGACTTTTGGACTTCAGCTTCCACTTTAAACTTTATTTCTGATTTTATTTCAGACTTTTAGACTTCAATTTCTTCTGCTGAACCCTGATTATGTAGCTATTTGCGGGAACCGTCACTCTGAACTCAATGGTAAAAGCATCAGTTTTCCGGTACTCGTCTGAATTTTCCAGGTGAGGTCAAAGGCTGAATCGACAGAAATTTTCAGTTCCTCACCCAGGGGGTATGCTCTATACCGTCTTCACCACGGAACTGGAGTTCTTCTAGGAACTGGAGTTCTTCTAGGAACTGGAGTTCTTCTGCACCTCTATCCTGGATACCTTCTGAATGGAGTTCTTCTAGGAACTGGAGTTCTTCTGCACCTCTATCCTGGATACCTTCTGAAGCAGCATAACTTCACCTGATTCAGCTTCAAGAACGACTTCTCTTCCTTCATGACTGAGCAACCTGCCTGTGTACACCTTACTGTTTTTATGAAGAAGCGTAAAACCCCTGAGTCTTTAGCTCAGGGGATATACGCGTCAACTTCAACCCTGATTACGTATGTAATATTCTGTTGCCTCTTTACTCACATTTCCGATAATAACCGCAAAATAGCCATCACTCCATAACGTATTTTCACCCCAATAATATTTTGTCAGATAATCTTTTTGTTTTTTCCATATTCTGTTCGTAGATTCCTGTTTCAATTTTCTGACAATTGAAAGAACACTAACCTTTGGTTCACTCTTAATCAAGAAGTGGATATGGCCTTTGTCTGTTTCCATTTAAAAGACAGGATTCCCTAAGTTCAAGTCCAAGAAAAATCCTATACAGTCTTTCCCTGTGCCTCAGCATAATCCTATACAGTCTTTCCCTGTCTCAGCATTACTCTGTAGACTTTGAAAATCACACTGTCAAGCTTCCTAAAATATAACCAATTAAAACAGTTCTACATAGAAAGTTAGAAGGCAAACTTAAAACAGCTACCGTTTCGATAACTTGTAAAGGATGTTACTACATCAGTATCTTTGTTGAAGATGGTAACAAGATTCCTGAAAAACAGAGTTTCTCCGAATCAACAACTGTAGGAATAGATGTAGGTATCAAAGATTTTGTTGTATCATCTACAGGCGAGAAGGTAGAGAATCCTAAGTACTTGAAAAACTCTCTTAAAAGGCTCAAAGTATTACAGAAAAGAGTTTCAAGAAAACATAAATATTCAAAGAACAGAGAAAAAGCTAAACAAAGATTAGTCGTGCTCCATGATTCGACCATAATCGATGCAGGAATGATTCCGGAAGCAATGTCCGTATATTTCATCTGGTTTGTCCTGCTTTCAAGCTCGATATCACGCTTTTCTTTTACCAGAGTAAGCCCCTTTATAAATGGTAAGCTCCAGCTTCTCTCCGGTTTCAACTGCTCTTGAAGCCATAATTTCCGGAGGGTTTACAGCTGTTATTTCCACAGAAATTCCCAAGTCTGGCCCTGCATGGAGAATTACTGTTGTACGGGTCGTAATATTTGAGTAGTCCTCTTGAGCGCAGTGAAAAGGACCTCGTTTGCACTTGCAGTGCAACTTCCAGAAAATCTCTGATTTCCTGTGATCCCAAAGCGAAACTCGGGAAAGAGAGAAGTATCGGGCTGTATAATTTTGCCCGGATACAACTTATTCGGTTAATCAAAAGCCCTCTTTAATAAGAAACTTCTTATTCTTCCTGCTTTGCCTCAATGTAAATCGCAGGCCTGAGAGGTTCTGCAAACCTTGACTTCTTCTGCGGGTCATACTCTGGAGAATCGGCACTCTGGATTTCAACTGGGCAGCCGATTTCTTTTTCCAGGAATGCGGCAGACTCTTTCAGGAGAGTCTGTTCATCAAGGCCGAGGTAGGCAAAAGTTTCGTAGCGTTCTGCGCCTCCGCTCTTGAACTCGGGAATTATTTTCTGCACGAACTTCGGGATCTCCTTTCCAAAGCGCTTGAGGTCAGGGTTAGACATCAGGGTTTTGATCAGAGTACCCACTTCCAGAGGGGCTTTAATCTGCAATTCGCAAGCGCACTTTATCGCTGCGGTTTTCCAGGCAGGAGAGGTGTAGAGATAGACCTTTTGAGGGGTCATCTTTGTTACCCTTACAATCTCTTCAATATCATCCAGAGTACTCTTTACAGCCTCTTCTGCAAGTTCGGCTCCTTCGTCTATGAGGTCTTCATTATAGAGTGGATACTGGGCAAGGGAAACCGGGTCTTCGTGCCCCATGGCTTCCCAGATTTCCTCACAGAGGTGAGGAGTGAAAGGAGTCATAAGCCTAACCCAGTTGTCTAGCACGTAGTACAACAGATTATCTCCGCCTCTCCTCTGGTACCACCTGACATCATTTATGAGCAGGAAGAAGGAGTTCTGGATGGCTTCCCTGGTCTGGATAGAGTCAAGGGCGATGTTTGTCCCCCTGATATAGTTCTGCATCCGCGAAAGCATCCAGCGGTCGATCTGCTTTAGCTCGGTGCTCAGGGAAGCCCGCTTCCCACTCTCGATTACATCTTTTGCAAAGGAATAGAACCTGTCCACCTGCCGTCTGGCGGAATCGATTCCTGTCTTCTGCCAATCTGCATCCTGAGTCTGTTCGGCTGTAGAAAGGATATACATCCTTGTAATGTCTGCGCCGTACTCACTGACCGCACTTTCCAGGGTGAGGATGGGGCCTTTGGACTTGCTCATCTTTTGTCCTTCCAGGGAGACAAAGCCGTTTACTGCAAGAGCTTTTGGCCAGTTTTCCTCTTCAAAAAGGGCTACATGGTGGAAGAGGAAGAAAAGCAGGTGGTTCGGAACAAGGTCCTTTCCGGAAGAACGCAGGTCAACCGGATACCAGTAATTGAAATGTCTGCGAATTTCTTCCACGAGCTCCGTTTTGAGGCCGGTTTCCGCAGAAACTGCTTTTGAATCGCCTATTCCGAGCAAGACGTAGTCGAAGAATGACAGGGTAAGCTGTTCAAGAGCAAGGTCACCCTTTTCGATGAACTTGGCAAGAATGTAATAGCTCATGTAAATTGTTGAATCCCCAAGGGATTCAATCAGCCACTCCTTATCAAGGGGAAAACGGGTTCCAAGGCCTTTCCTGCGGGCGCAGGCTTTATCCTTGAGCCAGTCAACCTTGTTCTCAAACTCAACCCTGTATTCCGCAGGAATAATCCGCATCTGACTGAGGCATCTGTAAACCTTTGCTTTCCATTCAGGGTTTGAGTAATTCAGGAACCACTGGCCTTTTACCATGTTTACTACACAGGGAGTGCCACAGCGGCAAACCACGGGTTCGCTGAACTCATAAAAGACATCTCCCACGTTTGCGCTGATGAGGTCTCTAGTAAGAACGTCCTTAATTTTGGAGACTGCGTATCCCTCGTATTTGCCTGTGAGCTCCTTAAGGACTCCACCGTGGAACTCCCTTCGGTACACGATCTTTGTGGCTTCCTCGGCTTTCGGGTCTTTCTGGCTTGTTATTCCCATGCTTTCTACGATTTCTTTTGCAGGGAATTCCCCGAATTCGGGCACTTTAATAAGGGAAATCAGTTTGATATTTCTCAGGTCTTCAGTTATCTCATATTCGCTCAGGTCTGCATCATAGAGGTCACGCAGGGCAAGGTAGTCAAAAGGTGCATGTGCAGGCACACTCATTACGATTCCGCTTCCGTTTTCGGGTTTTACGAAAGATGCAGGAAGAGAGATTACTTCATCTCCGGTTACCGGGTTTGTGAGTTTTATCCCTACGATGGATTTTGCAGGCACATCCTCGACGTATTCCACAGTTCTGTCCGTAAAGGTCAGTTTTCGGAAAGCATCCCTGCTGACAACCCAGAACTCTTCGTATCCGTCTTTTTCAACTCTTGCCTTTACGTAATCAACTTCCGGATTGACCCAGAGATTGGTCACTCCGAATGTTGTTTCCGGCCTGAGGGTAGCACAGGGGAGGACCAGGTCTTTGTATCTGAACTTTATCAGGGTGTACTCTACAATTGTGGCTTCTTCCCCGTGCAGGATGTCGTGGTCTTCTACAGGGTTGTTGTCGTTCGGGCACCATTTCACGGGGTGGGAGCCTTTCACAATCAGGCCTTTTTCTCCAAGCCGGATATACTGCCATTCAATGAACTTTTTGTAAGTGGGGTCAGTTGTTGTGAATTTGCGCCTCCAGTCAATGGAGTATCCGATCATGCGCATGGCTTTCTCGGCTTCACGCTTGAAATAGTCAACGATTTTTTCCGGAGTATCAAGGGTCGGCAGGATATCCCCAGGAATCCCATGCAGGCGTTCGTAAACGTCCATGGTCTGAGGGTCCCGGCTTGCAATCAGCTCAGCAAGTCCCACGATGGGCGTGCCAGTTACGTGGAAACCCATCGGGTAAAGCACATTGTAGCCAAGCATCCTTTTGTGCCTTGCCACCACATCGCCTATGGTGAAGGTTCTGGTGTGTCCTGCGTGCAGGTTCCCGTTCAGGTAGGGATAGGGGATTGTTATGAAAAACTTCTCCCGCTTATCGGGTTCGGGCTGGAAAATTTGGCTTTCGTCCCAATTTTTCTGCCATTTATTTTCGATCTCATGAGGTTTATAGTCCTGCTCCATTCGTGTTCACGCTCATCGATGAGTATAATAAAAGGATTTGAAGAAATCCTGAGGATATGAATAATAATCCCGAGGATATGAATAATAATCCCAAGGATATGAATAATCAATCACAGTAAAGCAGTTTCAAAAAGCCAATTAACGGCTTCAAGAATCCGAAATTGATTAAAGATCCGAAATTGATTAAAGGATACCGGAATCCGCTGATTTCATCAACCATTCGATTTCATTTGACATTAATCTTACAACTGTTCACGGCTCCGGCACGCAAATAATTATCTTCCAACTTCTCCTTAATCGAATTCGCAAATCAGATCTGTTTTCCGGTTTTATTTAGCCTTTCCGAAGATTGCTTCCCGGATGGCTTCGATATTTGCGTCCACTACAGTCGGCTCCTCGCAGACATCAATCACAGTCTGAGGGTCTTTAAGGAGGTGACCTGTCGTGATACAGACAACGGTTTCGTCTCTGCCTATAATTCCCATATCGACAAGTTTCTTAAGTCCTGCTACAGAAGCTGCACTTGCGGGTTCGACCCCTATGCCTTCAAGCCTTGCCAGGTCTTTCTGGGCTGCAAGGATTTCTTCATCAGTAACGGACTCTGCAGTTCCACCGGATTGCCGGATTGCGCTGAGGGCTTTTGTAGCGTTTACAGGGTTTCCAATCCTGATTGCAGTTGCAACTGTCTCAGGGTGCTCTTCCGGAGTGATTGCAGGAGCCTCGTTTTTTATGGCTTTTACGATGGGACAAGAACCTTCTGCCTGGATACCGGTCATCTTCGGGAGAGAACCCGTTATCCCGAGTATTTTGAACTCCCTGAAGCCCTTATATATCGCAGTAATATTTCCTGCGTTTCCTACGGGCAGGACAATCCTGTCAGGCACTTTGAAACCTAGCTGGTCTGCAATCTCAAAACCGATGGTTTTCTGGCCTTCCAGCCTGTACGGGTTGATGGAATTTAAAAGGTAAATTTTTTCCTGGGAACAGAGCGTGCGCACAAGAGCAAGGGCATCGTCAAAGTTTCCGCGGATGCTGAGGACCTTTGCCCCGTGCATGAGGGCCTGGGCTATTTTTCCAAGGGCCACTTTTCCTGCCGGGAGCAGCACTATAACAGGGACTCCTGCTTTTGCTCCGTAGATTGCAAGAGATGCGGAGGTGTTCCCCGTAGATGCGCAGGCAACAGTCTTCATCCCGAGCTCAAGCGCTTTCGTAACTCCTACGGTCATCCCCCTGTCCTTGAAGGAACCGGTGGGGTTCATCCCCTCGTGTTTTACGTAGAGTTCTTTTATTCCTATCTTTTCGGCCAGGCGGTCGCATTTATATAAAGGAGTCCCGCCTTCCTGGATAGTCACAGGCTCGCTGTCGATCGGGAGGAGTTTTGCGTACTTCCAGACCGAAGGGCATTCGGTCTTCAGTTTTTCCATGTCAAGTTTAATTGAAGAATAGTCATAAATAACATCAAGCAGCCCGTCACATTTGCTGCAGGTATATATTACTTCATTTTTGGAATACTCTGCACCGCATTCGATACATTTCAAATGATACATTAAATTGCTCCTGTGTCTTATGATTTTGAATTATTCGGATACTGGGTTTCAAGTAGCACCCAATCTCATGTTAGTATTTATTACACGATTTCATGTTAGTATTTATTACACGATTTCATGTTAGTATTTATTACACGATTTCATGTTAGTATTTATTACACGATTTCATGTTAGTATTTATTACACGATTTCATGTTGATTTATTACACGATTTCATGTTGATTTATTAATACAACCCGGAGTTCAGGTCAGCATAATCTCGATTTCGGATTAGTATAATATTAGAGTTTAATAATATTTTGTATCCTTAACACTTTACTTGCTCTTAAATCATACTATTTTTTAGAATTGTACTGTATTCAGGCTTTATAATAGCTCCGTAGCAGCAGGCATATAATGTATACCTGGTCCCACAGCAATTTGGAAACCCTGAAAGGCACTGAAGAGAACTTATATAATTATTTGGGATTTTTTAGCGAATATTCAGAACCGGAAGGACAGAAAAAGGTAAAGGTTTTAAAAGAGGAAGGAAGTTAAGGCATCTTTCAGGATTCGGTTTTTCAACCCTGTTTCAATCAAGCTTGTATTCCAAAACTTCCTTGCTGAGGAAATAGCCAAGAACCGTTCTTATCAACACGACCGTACCCAGCAGGAGCAGTTCTTCCTGCGAGGGATTAAGTACGGTTTCCAGGACATCGGCTGCAATGAAAAACTCAAGCCCGAAGACAATTTTGTTTGTAAGCTCTTTTCTTACATGCTGGTAGCTGTAATTTTTCTTCAAAATTTCAATTTGGATAACCCCTAACGTTGCCCTGAGCCCACCATATATTATGAGGAGAGAGCCCACAATATTGAACAGAGAAGAGAATGCGTTGACAAACAAGCCTACGAAAGATTCGAATGTCCTTTTACCACCCCTTAAAAAGCCGGATCTTTAAATTCGGTAAAGAAACTCCCGAATAACATAAATTCGGTAAAGAAACTCCCGAATAGCATATAACATTCGTTTCTTCGGGATAAATACTCTTCCTGCACCTGTCCTTCAAATACGATTACAGGACTCAATTCTATTTCAGGAAATAGATTAAACTGAGGCAAACTGGGGAAAACTAAGGTAAATTGAGGCAAACTGAGGCAAAACCTTTTTTTTGCTATCATTTGGCTGCAAAATATGGTTAAAGAGAAGAACTCTAAGAGCGTTTTTTAAAATCAAATTTGATTCTACAATGGTGACAGTAATTTTTATTTGAACTGAAAAACGATGTCATTAAACTGTTAAATGTCTAAAGTATAAGCTATTGATGGTTGTAGTTCACGCCGCCAATATCCAGGATCTGGATGGAGTTAAACTTGTTCTGGAACAAATTAAAGACATTTTCTTGATTGCAGCTTATTTGGGCTGATGCTGGTTATGCTGGTCAACTGGTTGATTGGGTCAAAGTAATGTGCGGTTGGGTATTGGAAATAGTGAGGCCAAGCGATGATATCAAAGGTTTTAAGGTACTTCCTCACAGATGGATAGTAGAACGTACATTTGGATGGTTGGGTCGATATCGACGTTTGAGTAAAGATTGCGAAGGATTGACAGAATCAAGTTAAGCTTTCATATATGCTGCTATGATCCGTATAATGAGTAAACGACTGGCTAAAATCAAACCTTCATCCGAATGAAAAATGAATATTCAGACAGCCTCTTAGCTGTTTGTTAACTTGTGAGATTCTCTTAGCTGCTTGTTAACTTGTGAGATTCTCTTAGCTGCTTGTTAACTTGTGAGATTACTTCTCTGAAAAATATGGGTACTGCAAAAATTTCCCTAAATCCTGCAGTATATGCATATTTTTATATATATAGGTCTATATTTGTATGATTGGGCATCTGAGAAGAAAAATCTTTTCTCACTGTAAACCTCAACCAACTCTTTTATCCCCCATATTCCCACACCCCCCAATACTCAGGTGCCCTACCCCTAATACAATTTACTGATTATTCTATACCCCTTTTCTATTCAATTTCAGGACAAAATTATATAAAAATATAAGGCATGTAAAGCCTTTAAATCGGAAAACAAGGAACTCAGTTAACTCAGTATCACTTATGGTAATCGTCTGACAGCTTGGCTCTCCTTCGCAGAGAAAGCTTACCAATATTTTTTTAATTAGTCCTCTTGAGCGCAGTGAATAGGACCGCGTATTGTTGCGATTACACCACAACTCCCTGAAAATCTTCGATTTCTTGCGATCCCAAGGTGCAATTTGGGTGATTAAGGGTTTTCGATTAAATCCAGAATTCTCAGGGCAAGATATGCGCCGTTTGCCCCATTGTCAATCCCTACACTCCCCACAGGTACTCCCGGGGGCATCTGGGCTATGGAGAGAAGGGCATCAAGTCCGCCGAGTTTTGCACTTACAGGCACACCTATTACAGGTTTTTTCGTCCTGGAAGCCACAACTCCAGGGAGAGCTGCCGATAGACCCGCTATTGTGATGAAGACTTTTGCGTCCGTACCTGAAACATAGCTATCAAGCTCATCAGGGTTCCTGTGGGCAGAGATAACCACTACTTCGTAAGTATATTTGCTCTTCTCAAGTACAGAAACCGCTCTGTTGGCGATTGATCTGTCGGACTCAGAACCCATAATCAGTGAGATGTCGACCATTTTTTACTCCTTTGAGGCAAGTCAGGGCAGGCTTCCCTTTCCACTTAATTCTTTCTGGCGTTCGATACTCATCCTGATAAGAATTTCATAAATTTCTTTTATCGACCCTAAATCAAGGTTGAGTTCGGTTGCAGCGTTTAATGCCCTGTTAATTACAACCTCGTTTTGCTTACGGTCATTTATGGAAGTTCCATTTATTCTTTTTGATTCAAGCACTTTCTCAGAAAGGCTAACTCTTTTATCAATTAGGGAAAGGATTTCCCTGTCAATCTTCTCGATTTCTTTGCGGACAGCTTCAAGTTCACTCAAAAGGACCCCTCCCTGTTAAAGGATATCGCATCTCTGTTATTTATACTGGTCTCTATGACCTTTCCTTCTATTCCGCAGCTTTCCCAGGCAGCTTTTAGCTCTTTTACCTGCTCAGCTTTCACCAGTGTTGCGTAGGAAGGGCCGGTTCCGGAAAGGCTGACTCCTTTTATCCCGCATTCCAGAGCCCTGAGCATGGGTTCCGTATCAAAACCAAGGGCTCCGCAGTAGAGAAAGCCATTAAGTGTCATTGCGCGTTCGTATTCACCTTCAAGGGCAAGCTTGTATGCCATTTCTACATATGGTGCAATCAGATGGGAACGTTTCACATTTGTGTCCGCACTGAAAGCTTTTTTTATCGGGGCAAATATCAGGACTTTTGAATCTGCTTCTTCGTGCCTGATAAGTTCCATTTTTCGGTTATCAGTGATAACAATCCCACCTAAAAAGGAGGCACAGGCATCGTCAAAAGCTCCTGTTACCGTGACTCCAACTTCTTTTGCAGCCTTTACGCCCAGTTTTATGATTTCAAGGGGGGGCAGGGTCTCGCCAACTGCACGGAGGGTGGCAAGGACTGAAGCATTTGCTGCAGCACTGCTGCTCTTGAGCCCTCCTGCAAGGGGGATTTCACTTCCTGTCCTTATCGTACCTCCAAGTTCAAGCCCGAATCGTTCAAGGACGAGTTCTACGCAGCGTTCTATAAGACGAGGGTCTCCGTCGGGCATTTCTTCAATTGAGCCCAAAATGCCAGATTTACCCTCTGAGAGTTCCACTTCTGCAAAGGTTTTTAAGTCTATTCCGAATGCTGCACCTTTCCAGGTAGCTATGGCGTTTATTATTGTTCCAGCCCCGAAAGCACAAGCATGACCTTCAAGTGTCATCACGTCCAGAATGCTCTGATCTTTAATATTTTTTACCTCTCTTCAGAGCAGAGGGCGAGGTAAACTTAAATACAGGGTTCCGGAATTTGTCCACTAAAAAAGAAGAAGAAGCATTCAAATATAAATAGTAAAGCCAAATTGTATATACATCACGTCTTTATCTAAACACTAATAACAACTATAAATATGGAGTGAATGTCATCTAACTTCCAGGCCTGGCCTGAGCAACTAAAAATGGGGAATCCACATAGAGACCAGAAAAGTACAGCAGACAGGCGGATCCACTTATATTATTTCTCTCCCTAAACAGTGGGCCGAAAAAGTAGGAATCGAAACAGGGACGAGAGTATCCATTCAGGCTCAGCCAGACGGAAAACTGTTAATTGACCCTATTCTGGAAGGACGCACGATAAAAACGAAAAGGATCGATGTGACTAGCTATGAGACAAAAGCTCTTGAAAGGGATATCATTGCTGCATACCTTTATGGTTATGACAGGATGGAGTTTACCTCAAAAAGGATACTTGCCGAACAGAAACAGGTCATCCGGAAGGTCTGTTACAAGCTTATAGGCCCTGAAATCATTGAGGAAAGCTCAAACTGCGTGGTCATTCAGGATCTACTTAACCCCAATGAACTTCATATAAAAAAAGGTATCTACAGGATGTTCCTGATTACCGGCTCCATGCAAAAAGATGCCATACGAGCTCTTAAAACTGTTGACCACGACCTTGCTCTTGATGTAAGCCAGAGGGATGACGAGGTCGACAGGTTATGTCTCCTGATTTCCAAACAGTTCCGTTCCGTTCTCTGCGGGGGCAGAATTCCCGATTCCTCGGAAACAAGTATCGAGGAATACCACGACTTCAGAATGGCGGCAAGCCCTATCGAAAGAATAGCAGACCACTCACAGAGGATTGCAAACGTTGCCTCAAAAATGCAGGAGCCAGTCAGGGAAGATGTAATGGAAGTCATTGAGGATCTCAGCAACACTTACATGGAACTTGTCCAGCAGGCAGTAGATGCCCTCTATAATGCTGATGCCTCTCTTGCAAACAGGGTAATTGATAGTATAGACGGTATGCGCTTGCATATAAAAGAGCTGCATGCATCTATTCTCAAACTGGAATCTCATGAAATCATGATATCCCTGGGGATGATAGTGGACAGTCTCTCAAGAATAGGAGACCTTGGCTCTAACATATCTGAGATAGCCATCAATTCCTCTATAAGGGACAAATGAAATTTTGTGAAAAAATCAGGCAGGTCTTGATAAATAGAAAATAAATATGTTTTCCTTTTTAACTAAAAACATTTCTCTTTTTGCCGAAGAAATTGTAAATAACCTTCTCTTTCAAAAATGCCTCTAGAGTTAATAATATGACGCATGAAAATACCTCCAGAGTCAATAACAGGACGCATAAAAATACCTTCAGAGTCAATAACAGGAAGCATGGAGGGACTTTACCTGAAGTAGTTTCAGGAAGGCTAAAAGGAAAATGTACAGAGTAACAGAATAGCAGTTAATGTATGAATGCGGTGAGTCAGGTTAGGAGATTAAGGCTCAGCAGGTCAGGTTTTTTGGAGCACGGCAGCAAAAGAGGCAGGATGAAAATATAAGGAGTGAAATATTGCGAAATACTTCCTAAGATAAAAACCATTTATATTTTTAAGGTATGATGAATAAAAATAGGAAAAAATATAAAGGAAAGTACAGAACATCAGTACAAACATAAAAATTTAGTAGAAAATGAAAAGAGTTACATATGGGCTGAAAATTTTCATTATAAAAAAGTTTTTGTTAAATCTATCCGGGAATCAGACGATAAAAAGTAATTTATTTATATTCTGGTGTTATTTCACGGAGGCACTTTCTATTTTTCACATAGAAAGAATGCAAGGTTTGCTATTTATTCCAGGTATATCGTAAAGGAGATGTCAGTATCTCCAATTTCTTTGATTTCCGCAGCTTAACAAATAGAAATTATTTATATGCACGGATCAATTAAATAAAAAGGTCACGAAAGCACAGTAAACCCATAAAGGAAAGCAATCCGAGAAATCCTTTGGTGTTATGCTTTTCCCAATGGAGGGAAGCCATGAATATGATAAAACGATTTAAGGTAAGCTTTTCAAAAGTGTTTAATAAACTGTTCAGGAAAAAAGGAGCATGCATAGGTATCTACGGCCCCCCCAATGCCGGCAAGACAACCCTTAGCAATCGCATCCTCAGGGATTGGATCGGAGGCGAGGAAACCATGGGTTCGGTTTCACATATCGCCCACGAAACCAGACATGCAAAACGAAGAAACGCAGTCACTATCGAGACTAACGGGCATACTATCAGCCTTGATATTGTGGATACTCCCGGACTTGCAACAAAGATCGATTTCCATGATTTTATGGAACAGGGGATGAGTGACTCCGAATCAAAGAAAAGATCGAAAGAAGCAACAGAAGGAGTAATTGAAGCTGTCAAATGGCTGGATGACCTTGACGGAGTCATACTGGTGATGGATTCCACAGAAAATCCTTATACTCAGGTTAACGTAACCGTTATAGGGAATATGGAAGCCAGAAACCTACCGCTTCTTATTGTAGCAAACAAAGTAGACCTTCCTGACGCCGATCCAGGAGTCATAAAGGAAGCCTTCCCTCAACACCCCATGGTACCTGTCTCGGCGCTTGAAGGAGTGGGAATGGACTCATTCTACGAAGCTCTGGCCAAACAGTTCGGGTGATCGAAATGCAGGGAATCCAACTTGATCTTATATCCGAAGCCAGGATTTCTCAGATGGCTTCTATGGAAAAAGTCCGGTACATAATCGATGAGGTGCGGAAAGGTAAAATCCTTGTGCTTGAAAAGGGTCTCAACCCTATGGAGGAAGCAAAACTCATTGAGATGACAATGTCAGCAATTCAGCCGGATGTGTTTTCTGGAATAGAGATGCAAAGCTACCCTGCAAATACGGACGGTTCCTTGCTGGGAAAGTTATTCAAAAAACAGAGCAGCAAGAGACTTACGGTAATAGGGCCCGCAAACCAGCTCAAAACCCTTAAAAAGGACAGGAATCTGATCAGTGCACTTGTCTCTGCAAGTAAATAAACGAAGTGGAAACAATGTGTGCCCAGAAGACCCAAGACCTGGAAGCAAAAATATCCCATCCCCAGTCCCTAGGCTCCTTTGAGATGGGCAGGAACGACGTTAACGTAGTCTGTACCTACGGGAAAATTGCAGTATGGTTCGGGCGGAAAGTTCCTGATTATATCATAGCGCAGGTACTCATAGGTATCTCAAAGGTAGACCCGTCTACTGTTCATGAGTTTGAGATCATCTGCGACTTTGATGAAATCACGGAGTATGAAAGCAAAGGGTACATACTGGTTTCCTATGGTAAAACAACCGGTGGCTATCGTGTAAACTATAGTATTCCGTTTTCCAACAAAAAAGCCCTCTTCCATTTATCCAGGTTTGTACTTGAAGAACTCCAGAAAGGAGAGGTACGTAAGGACTTCTACTGGAATGGGAGTGACTGTGATATCCAGCGGCTCTACAAGGAGTTCAGAAACAATATTGATAACTGGGAATTAAAAGCTATTAATTATAAGACTGAGCCGCAAACAAACCGCTAAAGTTCTGGCGCAGAACGGGATGAAAAGAAGCTTCCGGAAATTCATCCCGAAATCCTTACCAATTGGTTTAAGAAACAAAGAAAGTTATCTGTGAGGATTTTAGGAATTAAAATTCCATATTTACGACAAGTATATGCAGTATGTATTTACGATACGCATTTATGATAAGTATTTACTATAAGTATTTACGATACGCATTTACGACAAGTATTTACAGTACGTAGCCTACGGTAAGTATTTACAGTATGTATAGTATCAAGATCTTCACCGACATTTTGGGATTATTACCAGTTATCCAGTAAAAGTAAGTAATTTGAAAGTTAAATAATTATTATTTCTATTATTTATTGAGAATTCAACTCAATACTTTTTGGAGAACTCATATGAAAAAAGATCAAGTTAATGACTGCGAAGATGTAATTTTATCAATGGAACTTATGGTGGACAACCTCAGTGAGGTTGTCAAGATGCTTGACCTGCAGGCTATAATAAGCATGCTTCAGAAAATCATGGAAGGGGAGAGGATTTTTGTAATGGGGGCAGGAAGGTCCGGGCTTGTTGCCAAAGCTTTTGCAATGAGGCTGATGCATCTCGGGTTTAGTGTGTATGTTGTAGGGGAGACCACAACCCCCGCCGTCCATCCACAGGATGTTGTTATTGCTATTTCAGGGTCAGGAGAAACCCGTTCCATAGCAAATCTCGGAAGAATTGTGAAGGATATAGGTTCAACTCTCATAACTGTCACCTCCAAAAAGGAGTCCACACTCGGCAAAATCTCTGATATAACCATGGTCCTTCCGAGCAAGACCAAAAATGATCATGATGTAGGCGGTTCCCTTGAAAAAAGTATGAGAGGAGATTACAAGAATTCACCTCCGTTGGGTACTTCTTTTGAAATCACTTCACTTGTTTTCCTGGACTCATTAATTGCCCAGCTGATAACGCTTACAGGTGCTTCGGAAGCAGAACTCAAGTCCAGGCACACAAATATCGAATAAAAGCAGGATTTTAAAAGATATAATTTGCAAGGATATCAGGAGGGTGCAACTTGAAGGAAATTAATTTTTCAGAAAATGTATCCCGGATAGACACATCCGGAATCAGAAAGATTTTCGAAGCTGCAGGCTCTAATGCCATTAATCTCGGGCTCGGGCAGCCGGACTTCGATACCCCAGAACACATAAAAGCCGCAGCAATCAAAGCCATAAATGAAGGTTTTACAGGCTATACCGTAGGTTCCGGAATCCCTGAACTGAGGGAAGCTCTTAGCCATAAATTCCAGGAGGAAAATGGGTTTTCGGTTTCTCCTCAGGAAATAATTATAACCTCAGGAGCATCTGAAGCCCTTACCATTGCCCTTGCAGCCCTTCTCAATACGGGAGATGAGGTCCTTATCTCAAATCCCGGATTTGTTTCCTACAATGCCCTGACCGAGATCCTGAATGGAAAGGTGGTAAGCGTCCCCCTTGCAGAAGACCTTACCATGAAGCCGGACACTGTCCTTGAGAAAATTACTCCTAAGACAAAAGCCCTTATCCTTAATTCCCCGTCCAACCCCACGGGTGCTGTCTCAAGCAGGGCAGATATCAAAGCTCTTGCCGAGATTGCAGACGACCACAATATAACCATTATTTCTGATGAGGTCTACGAGTACTTCATCTATGAAGGTGAACACGTAAGCCCTGCCAGCTATTCGGATAATGTGGTCACTGTAAACGCGACCTCAAAAAGTTATGCTATGACGGGTTGGAGGCTCGGGTACCTGGCAGGCAGAAAAGAGTACATCGCCCAGATGCTCAAAGTGCACCAGTATATACAGGCCTGTGCAAACTCAGTCGCCCAGAAGGCCGCCTATGCCGCAGTGACCGGTCCAAAAGACTCTGTCAATGTCATGCGTGAAGAGTTCCGGAAACGTAGGGACGTGCTTGTAAAAGGGCTCAACGATCTGGGGATGGAATGTGCTCTTCCTAAAGGGGCTTTCTACGCTTTCCCTAAAGTCTCAAACTCCGCAGAAGTAGCCTCAAAAATGATCTCAAATGGAGTTGTTGTTGTCCCGGGAACAGCCTTTGGAAGCGAGGGCGATGGTTACATAAGGATTTCCTATGCAGCTTCAATGAAAGATATTGAAAAATCCCTGAGCATCATGGAAAATGTGCTCTGAAACTTTTTAAAGAGAAAGATCTTTTCCTTTCTCTTTTCTCTTCCTTTTTTCCAGTTCTTTTGTTTAACTTTTCCTTCACTTTTCCTTCTTTTTATTCCTCTATTTTTTATTTAGTTTCCCTATCCTCGGAAAACACTGTCAACTTTGGATATATTTATATTGAGGCATCCAGATACTTGATACAATGAAAAGAGCTTTTTGCAAATTTTCCGATGCTTGCTAATTTATATTATGTTGCAACGAGCCTTTTTTAACATGTTATATTTCCAAATACAGTCCTGCCCATTGAAGGTATTCCCTGAAAACTGTCTGTGATATGTGTCACCGATATAGAGAATTTCTGGCTGTTGTCACAAAAACAGTTTCGGAAGTGAAGTATGAAAAAGCGATCTGTGTGCCTGCTGCCTGTAACTAAAGGAACTCTTGTGTTCATATCTCTTTTTTTGTTGCTGAGCCCTGTTTCCGGTTTGACTATATCAGCTGCAAACAGATCAAATGGCTATTTTTACGGAAATGTAAACACAATAGAAGTTCTCCTGCTGGAAACCCTCGAAACTCCGGCTTTGCTTTTCACCCCGGAATCCTTAGATCTTCTCACAGGAAGCAGAGAAAACAAAAATAAAAACCTGGAAAAAATAAGCCCCTTCTTAATCCTGGCTGCAGGCATCCTTGCCGGTTTTAATCCCTGCCTGCTTGCAGTAATGGCTTTCTTGGCTTCTGTCACCTTTGCCCAGCAAGGTGGAAGAAAAGAGATGCTCAAAATCACCCTGGGCTTTTCTACAGGAATTTTCACCATGTATATGTTTGCAGGGATAGGCATTTTGAGTACTGTCAGTTTCCTGCCTGAAGTCCGGAGTCATTTTACGTCAATTGCAATCCTGCTGACTGCCCTGCTGGGTCTCTGGCACATTTATGACGCTTACTTGTTGAGAACATATGCGAAATCGACTTTCAGGACTCCGGAATCCCTAAAGGACTTTATGAGAAGGATGGGTGAAAAAAATCTATTGCTTCTGTCCTTCCTTGCAGGAAGCATGTTCTCCCTGGTCAAAGCTCCCTGCATCGGAGCAATCTATCTCTCAATTCTGAGTATGCTGGCAATAAAAACCGATATCGTAAGAGGAATAGCATACCTGGGAATATACAACTTTGGACTTCTACTGCCTTTAATGTGTCTTGGTCTTTTACTGGCCTTCGGGCTTAGCCCTAAAAAAGTTACGGAGTTCAGAGAAAAAAGAAGAGTGGAGATAAGGTTGACAACAGGGCTGATACTGCTTATCCTTGCCCTGCTGATGCAGCTCAGGATACTCTGAGCAGCCAGCAAAAATATCTGAAAATCGGATTCTAGCTAAAACCAGATCTAGCCGAAACAAATCCTGCATAAAATAGAGTTCTAGCTAAAACAGATCCTTAAACTAAATACAGGCTAAATAAGGAATCAGATAATTGATTCCTTATCCTGCTCTTCTAATGATGGTTCTTCTAATGATGGTTCTTCTAATGATGGTTCTTCTAATGATGGTTCTTCTAATGATGGTTCTTCTAATGATGGTTCTTCTAATGATGGTTCTTCTAATGATGGTTCTTCTAATGATGGTTCTTCTAATGATGGTTCTGAACGAAGGCGCTTTTCTTCTATCATCTCCAGAAGCTTTCCCATTACCTCTTCTATTCCTTCTCCGGTAATTGTAGATATGTTCAGCTCTATCTCATCCATTTTTCTGAACTCCGGTCTGTCAGCTTTGTTGGCAACCACAAGCATGGGAAGATCAAAGTTTTCCTTGATTTCAGCAAGCAGGCGGTTCTGGTCCTCAATTTCATATCCACAACTTTCACTCGGGTCAATCATGAACATTACAACTGCGTCCAGGAAGCGGATTGCGGTAATTGCCTGGCGTTCAATATTGTTTCTCTCAGCCATGGGGCGGTCAAGGAGACCCGGGGTGTCCATAACCTGATAACGGATGTTGTTCCGTATGAAGTGACCTATGGCTACTCCTTTTGTTGTAAAAGGATATGCCGCAATTTCAGGGGTTGCACCTGTAATCTTTGAAACAAAACTTGACTTTCCTACATTGGGATAGCCAGCGATTACAATCGTTGGCTCGTCATGGACATCAGGGAGTTTTCTGAGAATGTTTCTGGCTTCATTCAGAAAGAGAAGGTCCTTGTTAATGGATTTGACAATGGATGCAATCCTTCCGAAGGCTTCTTTTCGGACAGGCTCGGGAAGATCGGCCTCCCGAATTTTTCCAACATAGCTTCTTGCAACTTCATGGATCTTCCTGCTTGCCCAGTCAACGGATGCCAGAGACATCTTGAGCTTTTCGATGCCTACAAGGACGTCGGTTAATTCATAATAGAATGTAGGCAACTGTTCAAAACTTGGGAAACGCCTGACTATATTTGCAAGGTTATCAGTGAAAATGTTTGCAGCCGTCAGTACCATGGACTCATTGGCTCTGAGACGGCTGTCCCTCCCCTCAATAGTTTTCCCGGACATAGCTCTTGCTGCCCGTTTAAAAGCTTTATTAGTTAACTCCTCGGAAGTAGGAACTGTGTGAATTTTCTCGAAGATCATCATTTTCTAACCCTCTGGGGGCTCTTTTAATCTATATAAAGGTTTTTCTGATTGAAGACGTTTAACAGAAAAATCTAAAGTCCGTAAGCAAAAATTTCGCAAAAGTTCCTGAGCGGAGTTTCTTTGCTTTTCTTATCCGGATTCTCTGAACAGCTTCAGTCCAAGCTTTTTCTGCCCAAAACTTAGAATACCGGAAAGATTACCCGGAAAAATAATTAAGCTCTGGTCTTAAAATACTACAACATACGAAATTATATATATGTTTGAGGTACTCTGATTTGCTTCTCTTAAGAGCGATTTGGAGCGGCATTTGGTAGCTGTAAAATTACTGTTTGATTAATTTTGTCTATTGCATGATCAATAATCAAATTGTTTGATTAATTTTGTCTATTGCATGATCAATAATTGAATTGTTTGATTAATTTTGTCTATTGCATGATCAATAATCGAATTATAATTATGGTTCTATCAGGAGTTTTTAATTACAAATCATTAAATAACCTAAATACAGGCATGAAACCAGTTGTATGTCTAAGAAGAACCGGACTTTATTTATATTTGTAATTGTAATTTGTATTATAAATTTATAATCATTAATTATGGTAAATTAAGGATACACTATTCTCGATGTATGGATATTATACATCATCCTGATACAAGGTATATGAAATTTATGGTGGTAGTATGGAACTCACTCCGATTCAAAAAGATATTATTATTACATTAATCAACCTTCAGCGGCAAAAAGACAGGGCAATTAAAGGGGAAGAAATTGCTGAAGTTATCCAGCGAAACCCTGGAACAGTCCGCAACCAGATGCAGTTATTAAAGGCACTTGGGCTGGTTGAAGGTGTACCCGGGCCAAAGGGGGGATATAAACCAACAGGGGCAGCATATGATTCTTTACGCATCCAGCAATTGAAAAATGAATCCGTAGTCCCTCTCTACAGGAATAATGTTATCGTTAATGGGGCAACAGCTGCGGAAATCAGTTTTACGACTGTCCGGAATCCCGATGCCTGTAGTGGGGTAATCAGGGTAATAGGAAATATAAAGGACTTTGTAATGGACGATAAGCTTCAGGTAGGCCCAACACCTGTAAATCGTCTCATAGTCCGTGGAGAAGTTACAGGAAGGGACGACACTAATAACTCAATCCTTTTTAACATTACAGAAATGATCTCCCTGCCTAAAAAACATGTCAAACATTATATGAAGTATCCCCCGCTGCTTGTGAATCTCAATGCCAGTATTCAGGAAGCAACAAGGCTTTTTATCCGGAATAACGTACATGGAGCCCCCGTGGAAGACAAAGGAAAAATCGTAGGGATAATTACCTACACTGATATTGCGCATGCCATTGCCCAGGGAAAGCCCAATGTCAAGGTCAAAGACATAATGACAAAAGAGCTGATAACCGTTGATGGGGATATGCAGCTCTATGATGTGGTAAAACTCTTCCATAAATATAACGTGGGAAGGCTTATTGTAACAATCAACGGAGTTCCAAAAGGAACCCTATCAAAAACCGACGTGCTGAATGAACTTGCGGTATATTGAATCTGCAATCAGTATCAGTGTATTGAATCTGCAATCAGTATCAGTGTATTGAATCTGCAATCAGTATCAGTGTATTGAATCTGCAATCAGTATCAGTGTATTGAATCTGCAATTTTACTCTAAAGCGGGAAGTCCCTTTCCTCGGAGCGTAAGCTACAGGTGGGGGATGGAAGCCGTCAACTTCTACAAAACAACAGTAGCATAATTACTTATACTTATAGTTATCTCTATCTAGTGATGACTATACAATATAAACAGGATCGTAAGGGCCATTCTGTGTATTCACTCCATTATCATTTTGTTCAGTGTGTGAAATATAGGAGAAAAGCTCTAACGAACCCTTTAGTTGTTGATTTTCTAAAAACTAAAATCCATAACATAAGTGAAACATTCGATGTTGAAGTACTGAATATAGAGTGTGACGAAGACTATTTTCACTTATTATTTTCAGCAAAACCTTCGCTTGATATTCCAAAATATATCAACACCATAAAAACAATAACTTCAAGAGAGATTCGTAAAAACTTCCCTGAAGTAAAAACTATGTTATGGAAAGATACTTTCTGGTCAAGATCGTATTTTATCGCATCGACGGGGCAAGTAACCTTAGATATACTGAAGCAATATGTTGATAACCAGGGCAAATATGCATCTGACGAAGAAGATCAAGATCAATCCAACTGAAGAAAAGACACGACATGCCTCTTTGGGAAAGAACTATGAAATGTGATTGTGGAAACGTTATTGATAGAGATAGAAATAGTGCTATCAACATCATTAAGCGGTTCTTATCACAGAATGCTTTGTGGACAGGCTATCAGAGGTTTTCTGATAATCTTCGACAAACAGGATTACAGATGGATACTTGCATAACTGCAAATATCCAGGTGACGTAATCACTCGAAGGAAGCTCCGTCCTCACTTTCATCAGAAAGCAGGGTGGGGGTAGTTCACCTCTATTTTTCAGTCCCTCTTCATTTTTTCGTGCCTGGCACTGAGCTCTGCTGCAATCTCATCAAGGGTAACGTCGTTTGCTGCAAGCAACACCAGCAGGTGGAATATCAGATCCGAGCTCTCCAAGACAATTTCTTTGTGGTCTTTGTTCCTGACTGCAAGGATAGTTTCAATAGATTCCTCTCCTACTTTCTCAAGGATTTTATTCATACCCTTGCGGTGATTCAGGAGTTTGCAGACATATGAGTTTTCATCATAGTTCACTTTCCGATCCAGGATGATCTCATACACCCTGTTTAAAATAGATAAGTCAGCCTCCGGCATTCTAACACCTGTTCAAGATAAATGATAAATTATGATATAATTCAAAATAAGTAAAAACAGGAGGGTTTTTTAAACCTTCCTGGGGTCGGTAATTTCTCCTGTGAGGGCTGATGCTCCTGCTGTTGCAGGGGAAGAAAGGTACACAAATGACTCTGCACTTCCTTCTCTACCCTTGAAGTTGCGGTTGGAGGTCGCAAGGCCAACTTCTCCCGGGCCGAGGAGGCCGAAAGAGCCGCCCATGCATGGTCCGCAGCAGGGAGATTCTACGATTGCTCCGGCATTCATGAGTTTTTCAATATATCCGGTTTTTAACAGTTTCATGTATTCTGTCCTTGAAGCAGGCACAACAAGAAGACGCACACCTTTTGCAATCGGTTCGTCACCCATAATATCCGCCATGAGCTTGATGTCTTCGAACCTGCCGTTTGTGCAGGATCCCATAAAGATCTGGTCAATTTTTGTGCCTTCTACTTCAGTTACCGGCTTTACGTTATCGACATTGTGAGGGCAGGCTATCTGGGGTTCAAGGTTAGAAACATCGTAATGCCTTATATCCAGATATTTAGCACCTTCATCAGACTTCCAGTAAGGATCAAGTTTGTAGCCTGGTATACGCTCTTTGAGGTATGCTTCGGTAACTTCATCTGCTTCAATGATTCCTGCCTTTCCTCCCATTTCGATTGCCATGTTGGACATGGTCATGCGCTCAGGGATTGAGAGGGAGCGAATTGTCGAACCAGCATACTCGGCAGCCATATACCTGGCGCCTTCTACTCCTACATCCCCAATAAGATGCAGGATAAGGTCTTTGGAGTAAACGCGCTTCGGCAGTTTACCTTCGACTTCAAAACGGAAGGTTTCAGGAACTTTGAACCAGAGTTTGCCTGTGGCAAAAACAGCTGCCATGTCAGTAGACCCTATGCCGGTAGAAAATGCCCCCAAAGACCCGTATGCACAGGTATGGGAGTCAGAACCTACAATCAGATCTCCGGGCAGCACATGCCCTTTTTCGGGAAGAACCTGGTGGCAAACTCCTTCATACACATCATAGTTTAAAATACCCTGCTCTTTTGCAAACTTCCTTAGCATAATATGGTTTTCTGCGGCATTAATTGAGTCTGCAGGGACCTGGTGATCGAATATGATTACTATTTTGCTGGGGTCCCATACTTTTTTTTCTTCTTCATCTCTCATGATTTCGTAAAAGCCCTGGACTGCCAGCGGACCTGTGATGTCGTGGGTCATTGCCAGGTCTATGTTTGCCAGTACAAAATCCCCGGCTTTCACGGGAGTTCCAGAGGCCTTCGAAAAGATCTTCTCCGAAACGGTCATCGGGAGATTGTCACTACCAGACATTCCGGTCATGGGGAATAACTGGCGCTTTCTAATAAATAAATTTAATTGATGATTCAGAAAGAAATAAAATTCAGGGCAGGAATAATAGAGTTTTTCCATCCAAGTTTCGCTTTAAGAGGACTAATTACATATCTTTCTGACTCAGACAACCTTATTCGCCTTATCCCTTCAGTGTCTCGGGTCGTTTGAGCCTGCTTGCTAATGATAGTTTTTAAATAAAACACTGTTTGCGCCGGGGATTCCGATCCTAAAATGTTAACTTTCTGCCCGAAAGCAATTCCAGAATTAAAAGAGGCAAAAAAGATCAGTAGTGGCGCAAACAAAAGGAATTATATTCTACCTGAAAAGCGCCTGTTTCGGGTTATAAATAACCTCCACGGATAATGAGCTGAGATAAAAGGCTAAAAGAAAAATCCAAAAGTAAAAAGAGCCTGAAATGTTTTCAGGCTTCGTCGTATCCGATTTCTTCTTTTGTGAGGTAGCAGGCAGGGTCGTCTGCCCAGATGTTTCCGTACACGGCTTCGGCTCGAACTCGGAAGTTTCCGTTGCATATGTCGAACCATTTGCAGTGGGCGCAGCGGTCAGCATTAACCTGGATAAGGGGTTTCCGGTTCTTGAGCCCGGCCATCAGTTCATCAGAAAGGTCTGTCCAGATCTCGCTGAAAGGTCTTTCGCGGACGTTTCCGAAGGAGTAGTGCCTCCAGAACTGGTCGGCGTGCACGGAGCCGTCCCAGGAAACGCAGCCGAAACCTATTCCTGAGGAGTTGCCCTGGTTCATGGAAAGGAGTTCAAACACTTCTGCTGCCCTTTCGGGATTTTCTTTTAGTAGCTTCAGGTAGATGTACGGGCCATCGCAGTGGTTGTCCACGGTCAGGACTTCCGCAGGGAAGCCTTTTTCGTGGAGGGCCTTTGTCCTCTCAGCAATCAGGTCCACAGCCTGTCTTGATTCTTCGAGGGAAAGGTCTTCATTCACCATCTTCGAACCTCTGCCTGCATAGACAAGGTGATAGAAGCAGATCCTGGGGATTTTTTCTTCTTCCAGGAGGTCAAATATCGCAGGGATGTCCATTACGTTCTGCTTGTTGATGGTAAAACGGAGTCCGACTTTTATGCCTTCTTCCTGGCAGTTATGCAGACCCCTTAGAGCTGCATCGAATGCTCCCTGCATGCCCCTGAACCTGTCATTTGTCTCTCTTATACCGTCAAGGGAGATTCCTACGTAAGAAAGCCCAACCTCTTTTAACTTTTTTGCAAGAGGTTTATCTATAAGAGTCCCGTTTGTTGAAATCACGGCTCTCATCCCTTTTTCTCTGGCATAGGCTGCAAGCTCCGGCAGGTCTTTTCGCATCGTGGGTTCGCCCCCGGAGAAGAGCATAACAGGAGAGCCAAAAGCTGCAAGGTCGTCGATAAGGGCTTTTCCTTCCTCGGTTGAAAGCTCATCTTTGAACTCCATGTCCTTTGCCTGGGCATAACAGTGGACGCATTTCAGGTTGCAGCGGCGGGTCATGTTCCAGACCACTACCGGTTTTTTATCTTTCGAAAACTGCAGAAGGTGAGAGGGAAGCCTCTTTGAATCCCTTCCATAGCGAAGGGCATCAGAAGGTTCCACGGTTCCGCAGTAAAGTTTTGAAATGCCTATCATATTGATCCGTCAAAATTGAGATTGTTTTCCAGAATTTTAAGTATTGTTTTTTGAACCGGCTTTTAGGGGTAAATTTTCAGGGGACTTTTATTTGCCGGTTTTTCAAAGCTCTTTTTTCATAGCTCTTTTTTCATAGCTCTTTTTTCATAGCCTTTATCAGAGCCTCGAAAGTGAACTCATCAGGGATTACGTCCGCATTGACCCCATGTTTTTTCAGGGTATTTCCCGTAGGAGTCCCGATTGCGCCTACAACAGCCCTGCTGAGAGTTTCTTTTATGGTCTCTCCTGCTCCCAGCTGTTCTGCATGCCTCATAAAACCTTTGACCATCATTGAGCTGGTAAAGGCAAAGGCATCCACTTCTCCTGCGAGGGTACGTTCTATGAGTTCTTTCTGGGCTGCACCTTCGGGGATGCTGAGGGTGTACACATGAGTCTCATATACGGTTGCTCCGCACTTTTCAAGGCCTTCTATCAAAACCTTGGCTCCAAAAACGCTCCTTGCAAGGTCAACTGTTTTTCCTTTTACTTCTGGGCAGAGAGCTTCTACAATTCCTGCGGAACTGTAATCTGCGGGCAGGAAAGAATCTTCAATCCCTATTTTTATAAGCTCTTTCTCCGTGTTCGGGCCGATTGCTATTACCCTGGTCTTTTTCAGGGCTGTGATGAAGTTTTCTTTCTCAGTTTCCGTGAGTTTTTCCAGTGTGAAAAGTATCCCGTTTGCGCTCGTAAAAACAACGTAATCCGAAGTTCCGTCAACAACCCTCTGAATGAAGGGCTCGAATCCTTCGTCTTTTATGCTTTCAAGCTTTATCATAGGAGCATAGATGGGTTCAAAGCCGCAGTCCCTGGCAATTATCTCGGATTTTTCCCTGTAGCTTTCAGGCCTCATGATCGCAAGCACGGGGATTTTTATTGTGTTTGATTCTTCAGTCATACTCTTACCTCTTAGAGCCTTTAAAATTCCTTTCCTGTGATCTGCTCGCCAAGAATCGCGTGAAGGTTGACAACGTCTCCTACTACCGTGATGGCAGGAGCCTTTACTTTTCGTTCTTCTGCCAGGTCTGCGATATCTGAAAGGGTTCCCACGGTTACCCGTTGGTCAGGTCGGGTTCCTTTCTCTATGACTGCAACAGGGGTTTTAGGGTCCTTTCCGTGCTTCATGAGCTCTTCAGTATTTCGCCTGAGCATCTTTACTCCCATAAAGATTACAATGGTCCCATTGAACTTTGCCAGGGTCTCCCAGTCCAGTCCGCTATCTTCCTTTGTGGGGTCCTCGTGTCCTGTTATGAAGGTGACCATCGACGTGCTCTCCCGGTGGGTTACGGGAATTCCGGCATATGCGGGCACTGCAATTGCAGAGGTTATCCCTGGCACGACTTCGAATTCTATGCCTTCTGCTACAAGCACCTCAGCTTCTTCTCCTCCCCTTCCGAAGACGTAGGGATCCCCTCCTTTTAACCGGACCACCATCTTGCCTTCCTTTGCCTTCTGCACAATAACTTTATTGATATCAGACTGGGTCATGGTATGGTTGCCCGCGTATTTTCCCACATCTATTTTCTCTGCACTTTCCGGCATTGAGCCCAGGATCACCTTTCCCGGGAGCTGGTCATAGATAATGACTTCAGCACTGTCAATCAGCCGGCGGGCTTTAAGGGTCAGAAGTTCAGGGTCGCCGGGACCAGAACCCACAAGATAAACTTTTCCGTAATTTCCTGACATATGACGACGGTTCCTTTTTCTTCTTTTACAATTGTTGATAGATAATTCTCTTCCTTCATTTCCTGATAGATGACACCTGATACCTGCAGGGGAATGTTCCATCACAGGATAACTTCTTCTGAAGGCGGAAAGTCATCTTCTTATGAGGGGAAGAGGTTTGATAGAAATGCAAATCTGTAGGGTTTAAAGAGCTTTTATAATAAATAGTATACCATCTTTATGCATATTTATTGCACAACATATATATATTAAACCTCATACTTATTTTCTATATCTCATGCCTATTTTGTATACTCCAGATGTTTGCTCATGGTTTGATTCTTAAAAGAGAATGTGTAAATTAAAGAGTATAGAGCAACTGGTAATTAATAAATACCTCTGATGTAATTAGTGAGTTCATTGTGATAATTTCATTGTCACCAGTTAGTAATTTCATCATAATCAGTGAGTTCATCATGCTTCGCATAACTTTTCTTGGCACTGGAGGGTCCCTCCCGACCCGTAACAGAAATCCGTCAGCAGTAATGGTCAATAGAGAAGGGGAACTTATACTCTTTGACTGTGGAGAAGGCACCCAGCAGCAGATGATGCGGGCAAAAACGGGGATGATGAGTCTGTCCTCCATTTTTGTCAGTCATTTTCATGCCGATCATTTTCTCGGAATTCCTGGCCTCATTCAAACTATGTCTTTTCTGGGCAGGAAAGAGCCGTTGACGATCTATGGTCCTGAAGGGACAAAAGAGTTTACCGAGCTCTTTAAGGCCCTTGGTTATTTTAACCTTAAATACGAAATCCGGGGTGTGAAACTGAGCCCAGGAGACACTGTAGAAGGGGAAAGCTATGTGATCCGGGCTTTAGAGACCGAACACAGCATCCCGAGTCTTGGCTATTCCCTTATCGAAAACCCCCGGCCCGGACGTTTTAACCGGGAAAAGGCAGTCGCGATTGGCGTCCCTCCTGGTCCCCTTTTTTCAAAACTGCAAAAAGGAAAGCCTGTAGAAGTGGGCGGAAAGGTTGTAAGGCCCGAAGAAGTAATGGGAATTCCCAGGCCTGGAAGGACAATTGTGTACAGCGGAGATACCAGGCCCTGTGAAGCCGTGTTGGAGGCGAGCAGGGATGCCGACCTCCTTATCCATGACGGCAGTTTCGCTGATGAGATGGCAGACTGGGCGGAAGAATCCATGCATTCGACAGCAGGTGAGGTTGCAGCCCTTGCAAAAGAAGCCGGAGTCAGGAAACTGGTCCTTACCCATATAAGTTCGCGTTATACTGATGATGTGGAGCCTATCCTGAGAGACTCAAAAAAAGTGTTTGAAAATGTTATTGTAGCCGATGACCTGATGGAACTTGAGATACCATACAGACCTGAGTGAACAGATCTAAATAATCAGATCTAAATAATCAGATCTAAATAATCAGATCTAAATAATCAGATCTAAATAATCAGATCTAAATAATCAGATCTAAATAATCAGATCTAAAATCAGATCTAACTAATCAGATCTAAAATCAGATCTAAAATCAGATCTAAATAATCAGATCTAAAATCAGATCTAAATAATCAGATCTAAAATCAGATCTAACTAATCAGATCTAAAATCAGATCTAAATAATCAGATCTGATTGAGCCTTACGATGCCTTTTACAGGGCGTTTTGCGGAAAAATTGAAGTTTTCCTTAAAATCAGGGTTTAAAAATTAGATTAAATTTCTCTACAGGATATTAATCTGTAGAAATAATCTTTATACAACAAAAATCAGGTTATTCAGACAAGCGTCCAGTCCAGGTCTTTATTTTCAGCGTCGTAGAGTGTAACTCTCATGGTTTTGTCTTCTATTTCATAGATCGGCCTGATACCGAGGAAGAATGTGTCTCCGGGGTTGATTTCTATTTCACCTTTGACCCTTCCGAAGTATACTCTACCTCTTGTGTCTTTTTCTTCAACTGTCACACCTTTCCAGGTTAGGTTCTGGATTACGCTTATAACCCTGCACTCAAAGCGATCGCTTTCACGTATTTCATTCATGAGAATCCCTTTTAAATCTTATTTAGGGTATGATTGAGATCTTACTCAATATGACTTTTGTCTAAGTTTTGCATTTTGATAAATGTCTCCTTATATTGGAGTATGCACTTATTATTTGAGAACTAAGACTTCTTATAAAGAATAATGATTTCTATACATTAATGATTTCCATACATTAATGATTTCCATACATTAATGATTTCCATACATTAATGATTTCCATACATTAATGATTTCAATACATTAATGATTTCAATACATTAATGATTTCTATACATTAATGATTTCCATACATTAATGATTTCTATACATTAATGATTTCCATACATTAATGATTTCTATACATTAATGATTTCCATACATAAAACTATCCCAGAGGCCCGTAGTTTCTAATTTTCTTAGCTCCGAAAACCCGTTTTTTATAAATGAATGTCTGATCAAAAAAGTTATTGGATATCATGGAGTCTTTTGTTAACACCAAAAACGACTCCATATATGGGATGAACACAACCAATTTATTATTTCTGAGTGGGAGTGAAGCAAGGTGTTGATTTCTGGTAAATTGGGCAAAATTTGAGGCAGGCTTCTGGTATAATATCGACATCTTTTAGGTAAGATGATTCCTTAGGAAGGATTCATTAAGAATATATAACACATGCGTCTTCGGTTAAGGAATTTTTTTGCCTGTATGCTATCGATTTTAGAGCAAAAATTAATCTCAAATTTCGAACACCGAAACTAAAATCGATATCCTGTTCCAACTTCAGATCTATATATGTTTTCGAGATATATCACAGAAATAGGGCAATTTATCATGATTCTCTCTTAACCGAAGACGCATGGAATATAACACATATAGAACGCGGAGAAGAGCCTGAAGACGACCTGTTCTCAAAAAATAAAGTAATTAATTACCCTGATCTCAGGGGTAGTTCACATTTGACTATCAAGATCTATAGGATGATAATCTATATAGGTATATTTTTCTTGATCATTCCAGGATTCTGCGACTCCCAATCCCAGGGCAGCTGCATAAGATTGAACAAGACCTGTCGCCTGTGGACCTGCTTCTCTTCTTATATAATCCACCATGACCGAGTCTGTTGCTACCGGATCGACTCCAAAGAAAAGAGTTTCTGGTGGCTTGTTTCCAAATGACTTCCATAAAGTAGGGGGACCATAATTTATATCAGGATTGCCCATTATGCCGTCCCCTACAATTAGCCTTGTTTTATCTCTAAAAACTGAATTATTGTTGATATCTGCCAAAAGTTTTGCAAAAGGCTCCGCTTTATGCGCAGGACAATCTCCAAGCGCATTAGCAGTATAATGAACACTTCCAAAATTATTTTTTAGACCCAAAGTCACTCTTCCAACATTTGAATATCCATGTCCTTTTAGCTGAGGCATATTAATTATATAGGTTGCATCAGCAAATACTTGAGCAGGTCTTATTTTTTCATCATATGTTGTGCTTGTTGATGCATATACCGAGCTATCAGAAACATAACCGGTTACATAAACATTTGGCCTTCCTTCAATATATGCACCACAATTTTGATTTATATAATATTGCACTCCCTTATCTTCTATTCTTTCTCTAAACTGGTCATGCACAGGTCTTGATGGATCAGTTATCCATATTTTATCTGAAGGTACACCAATAGACTTCAATCCTCTTATTACTGAATTTACAACTGCGGCATAATTGAGCATGTTTATATTTGAATTATCATCATAATAAAATCCACTCGATGAAAAATACCAATTATTATTAAAATTCATTTTTATTGCAACTGATTGTCCATTCTCATATGGGATTATTTTTCTCCATCCATCTTGGGGAGATGTTGTTCCGGTCAATTCCATTATTCCAATATCTACCATTTTATCGATTTCAGTTTGATTAATGTAGTTATTCGGATTTCCCTCTCCTTCCCAGGTAGAAGAATTCGAATCATGAACCGTTACAACTCTATGAGGAGACGGTAAATCATATGCAGCAGGAATTGTTGCATATTCACTTTGAGTTCCCAGGTTTACTTGCTCAGATGGGGATAGAACTTTTCCTTCTAATCCAGGTCCAACTGGAGAATTTATTGGCATGCTACTATAGTAATCAATTGCTAAAAAGACTCCAAATATAGCAGCTATTATTGTTATAAATAATAATGATCTACTTAATTTAGAATCGTGGGCGAAAAAAGTTTGAATTTTCTTCATATATATAAAAAGTGGAGATGATATTATTGCAAGTATTACAAATGTACTTAGACTAGCAGCAGCAGCTTTTTGACAAGGATAAACAATTCTTGATGGTTTTGTTCCGGACTTATATAGTAACCAAAAAAAGCTTGCAAGAGCCATGAATACAAAACTGTTTTCTATTTTATGCCACAAATGCTTTATCCTATATTTAACAGGAATTTTTCCTGAATGACTGAAGTTATGAGAATGAGATATATCATTAGAATTATGAGAATGATTATTTTTACTCTCTTTCATATATGTCGTCCACCATTATGTCATCTACCATTACATTAGTGATGTTTTAAAATTCCTAAATGTGAATATAGATACACACAGCATTTGATTTTTCTAAATTATTTTGTTTACACGTCTTTGTTTTTAGATTAATAAATTTAAATTTTGCTCATGGTTGAACATATATAGAGATAGCAAAGATGTTAATAAACCTTGTAGAATAAATTATCCTTACAATTAATAATTTAAGAATATCAGGGCAATTTAATGGCATGTGATGAATTTTTTTTATAGCTTCGCACGTAAATGTTTACACTTAATTCATTAACCTTCAGAAGGAAACCCCTGAGTCTCTAGCTCAGGGGTAGTTGATGTCATATTCTAATTATCAACGCCCTCGATAGCCACAGAAAACACGAAAAGACTGTAACATCAGTCCCAAATTTAACAATAAGGTGAAAGTTCCCTTCCTCTGCAGGCTTTAGCTCGACAGGTGGGGTACTTCGTGTGCAATCTTCGTAATCCTTTTAGGGTCATCTATTTCTCCATACTCGAATTGCAATTATCAACGCTCCAACTCCATAACTAATTATCCAGGCATACCCGATTCCTAAAATTCCAAGAGTGGGTATAAGCAGATATGAAAATCCTATTAATAAAACGCAAATTATTCCACTGAGTACTGTAATTTCTTTAGTATCCTTCTGAATCCTCTTTATCGCAAAGTAGACATTATTCACTACCACAAAAAAACTCGCAAAAATCATTAGTTTTAAAACACCTAAACCCCCTGCAACATAATCTTGCCCTATAAATCCAAGTATCCAGTCCCCATATAAATAGAGAAATAATGCAATTGGGATTAGAAGCAAAAATATAATGATCAATGCTCGAATAACAGTTTTCTTTAATGATTGACCATTACTTCCTTCAACAAATAATGATGTACTGATCGAATCTGGAATCATAAATAACAAAAGCACAATCCCATATACAATGTAGTAATAAGCTGCCTGCTCAACCAAATGCATATTCAGGATGATGATTGGTAATAACATAGTAGGAACAGTCATAAACAGACCTGTAAGATAGTTCCCTGCAGAAAAATTAAAACTATCAGTCAAATATTTATTATCTACTTCTAGTTTTGGATTTATTCCGGACTTTATAATTAACACTAAAGCAACAATAAATGCAAAAAAGAATGAAGCACCTACCGCATAGAAAATTCCAATTGCTCCTAGAGATATGAATAACATTAAGAATAATACTCTGGAGCCCACAATCAGATTCATATACAGTTGAAATTCTGCTTCTCTTATTGCAACAAAAGCGATGCCCGCCATAAATATCACAGAGCTTGAAGCAAGTGATATAAAGTAAAAAAGTGCATATAGTGGGGATCTTAATATAATGAGTTCTGGTGATAAAAAATGCACATCTGCTATAAATATTGAACCAAAGATTAATGCAACAAATGTTGGAATAACTGTAGATGTGTTGAAAACCCTACATTTGTCATGTGTGGGAAAAAAACGGATAATTGAATAATCAAGGCCAAGTCTTGATAAATAAACAATTAATGTCATCGAAGATATAATTCCAGTTGCAATTCCTACATCACTTGCAGAATAATATTTTGCTGCCAGCATCCAAAAAATGAATCCAAAACCTGCAGTAGAAATACATGAAAGCATGAGAAAAAAGGCATTTTTGAATAACGGATCATGAATAAAGTTTATATAATGTATTTTATTTTGAAGGTTTGAAATCATTGTCAAAACTCTTTTATGTTTATCTGAATAAATCTATACTCTAAATCGGATTTTCCACAGATGTCTCTGTAATTCTCTGTAATTTTGAGATCTGTGTATAATCCATTATTTTCTACACTTCCCCTGTTGCCCCTACAAAAATGTAGAAATATTTCCGTTATTATTGAAAGTATAGTTCATTTTTATCTGTATGAAATAAAATGTTTCCACCGTTATTGTAAATATTATTCATTTCCTCAAAATGATCTTTATAATCTGATGTTTTTAGTACAGTTTGTTCATCTATAATTATTGAATTTTCTACCGTGTTGTGCTGGATCAAAAATAAATATTCTCCATTATTTATCGGCTTTATTCCACGTAATACTTCTGTGAAAAGTACTCTATTAGCCATCACCATATTCTCAAATATTTTTTTTCTTCCGTAATCAACATTATAACATCTATGTATCTCTGAAGTTCCTTCATGAGTTATGAAATGGTTGTAAAGACACCAATCTAAATATATGTGTTTCCCGGAATTATGCGTCACAAACCAATTAGTGGCATCTATAGTAGAGTCTAGACGATAAGGCCAATATAAAAGCCATTTTCCTGTACCATCACTTTCTTGAATAGCCAATCTATCCATTTGACGGTTAATAGAATAATCCACGGTTGTTCCCGAGACTGTATTTATAATATTCGACGAAATCCCCGAACCAAAAATAAAGAACACAAATAAAAAAATCGAAAAAATAGTTAATGTTTTATTATGATCCAACTTTAATGGTTTTAAAAAGAATAAAAACGAATATATACACAATGGAGAAGCAAAGATCAATACCATAGAAAGCAATCTACCATTTCCCATAGAATGGGGTAATATTTGGGTAACCAAAATAAGTATCGAAGATATAGATAATATCCCATATTCTGTCCGATTTACGAGTATTTTTTTTTGTGTATATAATAAAATACCACTAAATAATAAGAATATTATAACTATATTGAAATATTTTGCAACATCGAGAGAATATGAGTTAGTTGAAAATAATAATTTCAGCGTATAGTTATCACTTGGTTGTAGGAACTTAGATAAATTACTGAACACATCTAAAATAAGCCTTCCTATCCAGATGACGTTACTTGCTGAAGATGTACCTACATACCAGAAAATAAGAAGAGCGGTATATAGTATATATGTATTTAATTTGATAATTTGATCTATTTTAAAAATTTTCATTAATACTTCATATATTGTAAGAGTAATTAAAAAGAAATAGGCTGCGCCATAATGTGAAGCTACGATTGGAAATAAACAAAACGGAAGTAGAATTTTCTTTTTAATTAATTCTATATCGCTATATACCAATAACAAAAAGAGGGTTATAAATAACAAAGCAAAAGCTGTTCTTTGAGCATACATTACCCATTCTTGTGTATAATAAAATGGCATAAATATATATAAAAACGAAGAAAGAAAAGCCACTTTACAACCATGAAATTTAGAATGAATTTGATACATTCCTACGGGTATAAAAGCCATTACAATCCAACTAATTATCTGAACTCCCCAAATAATTCCTATACCCATCAGTTTGGAAAAAACAGGAAGCATAAGAGAAGTAGTTAATAAAGAATTATTTGGTTCATAAGGAAATAACGGATCCCATATACCTGCAGTGTAGACAATTTCTGGGAGGAATGTTTCATAAAATGATTTTCCAGCATAAGAGAGGTTAGTGTGTATTAATAATGAAAAAGAAACCGCCCAAATTATCAAAGGGTAATATTTATCTTTTAACCTTAAACTCATAAATGGAATTCCGGATATCGTAATCAGAACCAACAACAGTAAATAACTTACACCTTGATATTTAAGACTAATACTGCCAAATATAGAAAAAATAGGAATAAATAATATAGCAATAACCTTTAAATTCAAGTTATCTAATCGATCAAAGGTAATAAATGTACAACCTTTCCATTTTGACAATAAAATAAGAACAAATGTTGTAATGTTATAATATACAGTCAAATATATTTCGGATATTGGATTTTCAATGTTTAAAATAATTGCAATTATATTTTCAAATAAGGCTGATATCGTAACAAATGATAAGCTTAAGCCAAAAGAGAATATGATCAAGTCTATAAATTTTAGATTAATTTTTAAAATACTGAGAATTAAAAGTCCTGGAATAAAGGCTAAATATATAAAAACTACAATATGTCTTAGTATTGGAATGTTGATAATTGGAATGCTAATGCCCATAATATCAGCACATATCAAACCCAAGGCTGCGAATTGAATTGATAAGGCAATACTTGTAATATTGATTTTCACTTTGTTATATTCTGTCATAATAAATTCCTAGGTCATACCCCGTTAATTTTTTTAGAATATTTTTGAAAGGAACGTAAGCATTTTAAATTATATACCCCATCGTTTGTTTCAAATCTTCATTCATCTTTTCTTTCTTTTTTTCTGTAATGCCTGTTCTGCTTGTCCATCCGTTTTCATATATCGGAGATAAGAGCATTTTTTGCTTATGTTTTTCAATAATTTCGGAGGTAGAACATATTACTTTAGCTGGATTTCCAGCCGCAACACAATTATCAGGAATATCTGATGTTACTATGCTACCAGCCCCAATGATAACATTATTTCCAATATTAACATGTGGAAGTATGATGCTATTTATGCCAATAAAAGTCTCTTCACCAATGCTGACTCTTCCTATTTTTGAATACCCTGTGTGTAATTTAGTGCTTCCGTCGTGAGCTAAAACGACTACTCCTTTAGCCAAAGAGCTATTTTTTCCAATAGAGATTAGCCAGGGATATTCAGGATCTAATACTACATTCGGACCAATAAACACATTTTTTTCGAACATAAGTTTTTTTTTGAGGATTAAATCATTAGCTCTTTTTTTTAAAAAATAGAAAACTATTGGAAATATACCAAAATATGTTTTAGTCTTCATTCTATCCCTCAGCAATTATTAGGAATGAGTTTCTTATATTCCCCTATTGTTTTTTGTGCTATTCCTTCCCATGACATATTTTTTTTCATAAACTCATATGCTGCATTGCCCATACTATTCTTTAACTTTTTATTTAATAAGACATTTAATAGTGAATCAGCTAGACTTTGTGAATCCTTAGGCGGTACGATAAAACCTGTAACACCATCTAAAACAACTTCAGAAAGGCTTCCTACGTCTGTTGCAACGACTGGTTTTTTAAACGCATAAGCTATTGGAATTATTCCTGTTTGTGATGCTTCGATATAAGGCAAAACGACAACTGAAGATTTCCGAAATAATTCAGAAACCTTTTCATCCGGGATATATTCATTGATTATTTCAAAGTGATTTTTATTATCTATCATATTTTCATACTGAGAAAAATCACCATTACCAGCAATGATTATTCTGAAATTTGATGTTTTTGAGGAGATCAGAGGTTCTGCTTTTATTAGATAGTCTATTCCTTTGTATTCAAGTATTCTACCAAAAAATAGAATTGTGTTTTCTTCTTCATTAATTTCTTTCTGATTTATTGAACTAAAAAATGAAAAATCTCCAATGGGTATAACAGAGATTTTTGAATCTAAAATTCCTCTCTTTATTAAATCTAACTTTAGCCTTTCACCATGAACAAAATCCAAATCCGCAAATTTAGAAGTAATTAATGTACTCATATCAAAAATGAAATTTTTTTGGTCAGAGTGTAACTGAACGTCATGAACTGTAGCTACAACAGGAGCCATTTTTTTTAAGACTGGCAATAAAGGAACTATAAAAGGATGTACCATACTGGTATGTATAATATCGGGCTTTATTTCCAAAAGATACTTAATCATCAAATCAATTCGATATCCATGTATACTAATAGAGGGAATTTTTTTCAAAATGACACGGTTGTCAAAGAGATTTTCATTGATACCTTTTGGAGCGATTAAATAAATAGTACATTCAGTACTAAAGTTAGCTAGAGAATTGCAAAGCTGTGATACATAATGTACCATTCCCCCTTTATTTATCAACAATATGAAACATATTTTTATACAAACCACCCCAAAATTAGTCTACAGTCCTAATTTTTGCAATTTTGAGAATAGTTCCAGGTTTAAGATATACATACTTAGAATACTTCGAATGAATCTGAAAATCATACTTCATAAATTTAATACCTCCTTTATTGGAGAAAATGTGAAATTTTTGAGTAAATTTTCAAGTTTACTAAAGGCCGAATTAACCCCATAATAGGTAATAAAACGAGAAATTAAAGGAAGTGGAACCTTTTGTGTATCAGAATACATCTCCCAGGGATGCATATAGATAACCACGGATCTTTTCGTGTTTACCCGATTTATAGCAGATCTTAAAAAAGAAATTGGAAGAAGTCTAAGATAAAATCCGCCTGCAATGGGGATATTTATTCCAAATTTTATAACGCTCAAAGGATACTCTATTATCGGGCCATCTGGATCATGCACAGTAATATCGTCTTTAGAAGGACAGTACGAAAATACTGGCGCATCCGGGACTCCATATAAATTTGTCTTCACCGGAAAAACACTGGAATCATACTTATAACCATTTTTAACCAGTATATCTAAAGCCCATTTATTCGTATTGTCGATTGAAAAAGTCGGAGCCCTGAATCCAAGTGGAGATTTTCCAGTAATTGATTTCAAAATGCTGTTAGTCTTTTCAATTTCATATTCAAATTTTTTCATTCCAAGCTCATGAAGAGTCTTATGGGAATATGAATGGGAGCCGATTTCGTGACCCTTTTTGGAGATTTCTATTATTAACTCGGGATATTTTTCTGCTAATTTCCCCAGAACAAAAAATGTGGCTTTCGTATCATATTTATCTAGCAAGTCAAGTAAAGGATATACAGCTTCTATTACTTGGTCTTCTTTTTCATCAGGTGCAAATCTACAAACGAGTTCTGCAGTGTACCAATACTCCAGATCGAAACTTAGTGCGTTAATCATGCTTAGTACCCCCCACGAAATGACTTAGGCATTTTTTCACACTGTACTAACCTATTTTCACAAACATGTTTGTCAATTTAAGTCCAGAATTATTATGGGCAACCTATATTATTTTTGTAATATGTTTTTGGCTTGATTCAATTGGTTTTTTTTGGAATGAATTTTCCTCATATTTCTGTCAAACGTATAACGCTGCTAAAGCAAATCCAAAAGGTGGTCACTACTAATCACTCAAGTTTCTTTAGAACTCTAGCCGGACAGCCAACTACAACTGTATAGGGTTCTACGTTTTTCATAACAACACTCCCAGCTCCAACAACACTATGTTCCCCAATTGTAATTCCTGCAAGAATTATACTACCAGGTGCAATCCAGGCCCCACTTTTTATAGTTACAGGTTTTACTTCCCTTGGATAGTACTTTTTTTTTAGATATGGGGAACAGGTTGGATTCGAATGTGCAAAGATCATTGTTCCCATTCCGATACCGACGTAATCTTCGATTGTAATTAATTCCGGGTATAGATCATCGATATTGACACCAGGCCCCAAAAATACATGTTTTCCAATTTTTACGCCCCTCATCCGCTGGAGTTTTACCGATATTCCAAAATGAGGACAAATTTTAGCTATTGTCTGCAATATCCAGTTAATTGCATAACGAAAATAAAATTTAATTACACCGAATGAGCCGGTGTAACCATAATACTCCATAACTTCCCTCAGGTTAATTTCTTCAGGGTTTTCCATTCGTGTGTTAAATTCCTCAGAGTATTCCATTCAGATTCCTGTTCCCCTATTTCTGTATTCAAAAACCATTATCTTGAGATTCAATTTCTTTTTGAATTGATACTATTTGATAAATCATCTTGGAAATCGCATGAAGTATAATCCCGGTAAACACCATAAAAATCCCAACAAACATTATCAAAATCATCAATAAAGTCGATCCAGAGCTCAAACTTTCTCCAGAATAAAAATCCTGTAAAAACTTCGTTCCCATAAACAATCCAGCGGTAGTTGACATCATTCCCGGAATCGTGAAATAATATAAAGGTCTCCTGATCTCCATATCCTTTAGAATCTGGAGCATCACCTGCAGACCGTGTGCAAACGGATTCTGGCTTGAACACTGCTCAAGATCATATCTGCAATGAATCTCAACTTCTACAAAGTTAAGGTTATGATCTCTCGTATAAAGCAGAATTTCAGAGCCTGCAGACATATCATCTCCCTTAAGCCAGATATTCTCAATCGCTTTTTTTCCATAAGCTCGAAAACCGCTCTGGGAGTCTGTAACATAGATCCCACCTGCAAAGTATGTGGCAATGTCTAGAATTTTCATGCCGATTTTTCTGTAGGTTGGCACGTTTTTCCCATTACCTTTTATGAACCGGGAGCCGATTACGAGATCTGCACCATCTTTTAAGGGTTCCAGTAACTGAGGAATCTCATCCGGATTATGCTGCCCATCAGAGTCTATTATTACCATTGCATCTGCATGAAATTCACGAGCTAATTTGAAACAGGATTTAAGAGCCGCACCATATCCCTTATTTACCTCATGCCTCACTACATATCCTCCCACAGACTCTGCAATTTCTGCAGTGTTATCCGAACTTCCATCGTCCACCACGATAACTTTATCAACATATTTTTTGCAACCCAGAATTACTTCTGTGATCACGTGGCTCTCATTATACGCAGGCATTGCGGCAATTGTAAGAGTCAAATGCAAAACTCCATTTCTTAGATGATAATTGCTCTAAATTCTTAGCCAACAGAATTGGTCTGGTCTTCAAAGTCGCATTGCAGTATATTTATAAAGAATCAGGGTATAGAAAAGCACAACAGAACAAATTATCCTTAAGTCTAGTAGTCATAGAAAAAATTGACTATTTAAGGAGGGACTGAGGATTTCCTTTTGTGAATATTTTGATAAACTTCTATTTTTAAAAACGCCATCAATAATAATATTCTCATTTTAAGGTTTGCCTGTAGAATACAGACTATATGCAATAGTGACAATAGTTTCTAAATACATTTTCTCTAACAGTTTTATAGATATCATTCCTTTTTATTAAACATTGTATATTAAACAGGTGACAAAACACAATTAGTAAAATATTCAGTAAAAAAAGTTACCTGCCGAATATATATTTTAACAGAGTAGTTTGTTATGCCCCATCCAGTAAAAGAGTAGTTTGTTATGCCCTATCCAGTTGCACATATTTTGTTCTTTGTATTCGGTATCAGCGCAGTAGCTGTGTATGCTATTGTCAGATCAATTTATCACAGAGAAGCTTCTTTTGAAGGTTCAATGCATTTACTGTTGCTATTATTTGTAGGCAGTTTATGTGCGCTGTTTCCAGACATCATGGTTGTTTATAATTTGCTCGTAAATGGCACTATTGAACACTGCTGGATTGGCTCTGTCCCAACCCATTCACTTCTATTCAGTTTTTCTGCAATCCTGTTCGGAACACTTATAGGATATATGGCATATGGGAAAGTTAGTAAGGCAATATATCTAGGTCTTTTTGGTGAAGCTGCTTTCTTTTCTCATCTATTGCTGGATGATGCTTGTGGTGCCAATTGTACTTACTTCTATCCAATATATAATGAGAGAGTCGCCTTATTTTCATTGATGAACATAAATTTTCAGGAAACTGGACTTCTTCATTATCTGATAATATCTTTTGTATCTGTTTCTTTCATTTGCTTTTTTATAATGATGGCATTATTTTCCTTAAATAAATTTGGCTTTGAGTTCAAATACAGATTCAAAGAATGATGTATAGGAGAGGTACCTGGAAATATCTCCTGGAAAAGGGATAAAAAGGCACTTTCTCTTAAAGTTTTATACATACAGATGTGTTGGGTCCGGAGTGAAATCTTTCTTGCTCAATCTTTCAAGGGCTTTTTCAAAGTCTTTACCACTGACAATTTCCCTATCTTCTATGATTGCCTGATGAAGGGCGGTTTTAAGGATTTTTTCGACAATGTCCCTGCCTGAAAGCCCTTTAGCTTTCTTTGCAAGTGTCTGGAAATCAAATTCCTCTACCTTCAGAGGGAACGTCTTCACATTTGATTCCAGTATATGAATGATTTCTTTTTCCTCCGGAAGGACAAACTCAATCTCTTCTTCAAACCTGCTTCTCACAGCAGAGTCCAGGGAATTGACACGGTTTGTTGAACAGATGGTACAGACTCCGTCGCGTTCAACTATACCATCCATTTCTGTCAGAAGGGCATTTACGATCTCGCTGACGTCTCCTCTGAGCTCCTGAAATCGCCTGTCCAGGGCAATGGCATCAAGTTCGTCAATGAAGATTATACAGGGAGACATCTCTTCTGCCCGGTCATAGAGTTGATGGATCTGACGGGCTCCGTCTCCGACATATTCCCCTATTAGCTGGGTAGCCTTGACCGGAATGATCGGCACATCGGTCTTGCTTGCAAGGGCTTTTGCAAGCATGGTTTTTCCAGTGCCGGAGGGTCCAAAGAACAGAATGTTTCTTGGTGCCCATTTCCCAAAACGTTCGGGCTCTTCCAGGAAGCGTTCGATTAGCCTGCATTTCTGTTTTGCAAGTTTCTGTCCTATCACATCTTCAAATCTAACATCACTTTTTATCTCTTCAGAGGAAGAAATTCCATTTTCCTCTTCGGTTACGATAATTGATGTTGAGTTCCCTATCAGGGATTCTGCAGGTTCCACATCTATAATGCGGTATGCAAAGTCAGGAAACATTCTCCTGTCAAAGAGATAATCTCCTTTGCGGGCAACATATCCGTTCCATTGTTCCCGTGCATAGAATTCAAAAACATCCCTGTTTTCAATAACAGGATATTCTTCCATCATGCCGCTTAGAGGATATCCTTCAGGCTTCAGAATAAGAAGTTCGGATGTGGATTTCCCGAACTCGGTAGTGTTCTCGTGAATTTTTTTCGCGTTCACTCTTTGTGAGATCGGTCGCACTTTGTTATCAACTCGAATACTTTTCTATACCTTATAGTAACCTGAAGAGCTAATAAAATTAACCCTATGAACCATTCTGGATATTCGATTACGAAAGCCTCATCCTGACTACGCAGAAATAAACCCGGTTACTGAAAATCATTCATGAAAGACATTATTTCCCTGCCGTTTATTTATATAATACAGTCTGACTTCAGGTAACCATATATATTCATATATTTAATGTAATGTACAGATGTGTATGTCCTAAAGGATTTTTTTCCCTGTATGTAAAATATTTATAGGAGTAGGAAATAAGAGTTTATTGTTTAAAATTTGCTTGAACAACCGTTTATGCAGGCTTTGAATAATATTTCTTTGAGTAAACAGGTTTCCATAATGGATTATTTAGCAAATCCCTTAAGTCTATTCATTTGAAGTACAAGTCAACTACCCCTGAGATAAAGACTCAGAGGTTTTATGCTAAGGGTTTATGAAGTTGATCAAAGGGAAAGCTAATATATTAAAGTATTAATATAAATATTTTAATTATCTAATTATAATTATTCTCACGAATAGTTATAAGCTAGCAATTATTTACCAGTGTGTTACCAATTAATCTATTTGTATGGTAATACTGTGTATGTAATATAGAAATCTAAATAATGTAAAAAATCTTAAGCATCTAACTAAGTTAGTTCTAGAGTATGATTTATATGTTTACTATGGAGAATACGGACGGTTTCGACCAAAAAACTCTTGACAAGATGAACGCTGAAGTCAAAAAGACTATGAACAAGCACGACCCAAAGTCGAAAGATTATAAGAAAATCTGCGAACAGGTTGAAGACCAGGTCTTCGACAAGTACTGTTCTGAGGTGTTCAGACCCTCTCTTAAACTTTAAATCTTGCCGCTGGATAATACTTATCCCGGTAAGTTTTTTATTTTTCGATTTTAACTCTTTTTGCCAGGTTTTTATTTATATTGAGAACTTTTTTATATCCCTGTTACTTATTTTCAACCATGGTTTATTGGAAAAATAGGGCTATAGGTTCCCTTCTGGTTGTGCTTTTACTTGTTTATTCCGCAGGTGCGGCTTCCGGTGCGGGTAACGTTACAGCAGCTGAAACTTTTACGACTTCTTTTAATTCCAGTGCGGAGAACGACCTTTTTTCGGAATTAAGTGCGCAGATGGAGCTTTATAACGAGAATTTTGATAATGTCCCCTCACTTGTTAAACGGCTTGTGGCAAGTGAAGAGGTTGCGGGAAGAATTGAACTTGAGAGTGGTGAGATGCTCTACGTAACTGCACTTATGAGGGGTGGGGAAGTAGGAGATTTTTACAGGTATGACACTCCCAATGATCCAAATTCAAAGTTTGGTCCTTCCATAACTGTAGAATCCGACGAAGAGACTATAAGAGAGATACTTGATTCGGATGATCCTTTAAGAAAAGCTGTAGAGCAGATGAATGAAGGCTCTCTTGATGTAGAAGTGGAAGGTTTCTTCCGAAAAACAGTGTTCTGGAGCATAAAGCAGCTTTATTCCTGAACCCGATAGAATTGATTCAAATAAAATCTGTAAATTCAAATAAAATATATAAATTCAAATAAAATATATAAATTCAAAAAAGAAATCTCGGGATTCCCCTTCCTATGCCGCCAGGGAAAAGGAGGGGGTCCTGCTTCGTTTTCTGACTTTGATACCGGGATCAGTGTTTTACTACTTCTCCGGGAAGGGTGACTCTTCCTTTTTGTATTATCACGCCTATATTTATGCTCGTATTGATGCCTGTATGCACATCATCTCCCATAATCACACCGAGTTTTCTTCTGCCGGAGTCAAGAATCCTGCCTTTCAGCATTACCTTTATGTTCTTCCCGTCGTGACGGAGGTTTGCAACCTTCGTACCGGCTCCAAAATTACAGCGGTTCCCGATGACGCTGTCCCCTACGTAACTCAGGTGTCCGATATGAGTGCCTTCCATGACAATTGTGTTTTTTAACTCCACGGCGTTTCCTATCCTTACACTGTTGCCTATTGCAGTTGAAGGGCGAATAAAACAGTTGGGTCCTATATCGCAGTTATTACCTATTATTACAGGCCCTTCGATATAGGAACCGTTCCGGATGAGGGTACCTTTCCCGATTGCAACTTCCCCTTTTATGGTTGCATTTGGTTCCACGGTACCTTCGCAGCTGCCCTTGAGGTCTTTTAAAAGGTGTTCGTTTGCTTTCAGGAGGTCCCAGGGATATCCGATGTCAATCCACCTGCCTTCGAGGGAGCTGTAGCCCACAGGTGCCCCGCTGTCGATCAGCATCTGGATGGAGTCTGTAATCTCAAGTTCTCTTCTCACAGAGGGCTGGGTTTTGTCAATGAAATCAAAAATGGACTCTCTGAATAGGTAAACCCCGGCATTTGCAAGATTGGTCGGGGGGGTTTTCGGCTTTTCAATTATCCTGACCACTTTATCATTTTCGGTCTCAAGCACTCCGAAATCCGAGGGGTTTTCTACCTCTTTTACGCAGATGATAGCCTCTTCTTTTCTTGAAACCAGGGATTTTAAGTCCTCCTGTCCTATGAGCATGTCTCCGTTAAGTACGAGGAATGCTCCTTCAACGTACTCTCTGGCATAACCTATAGCATCTGCAGTCCCAAGCTGCTTTTTTTGCTGCACATATTCAATGCTCACCCCCCATTTGCTTCCGTCCCCGAAATGAGCTTTTATTTGTTCTTCCAGGTATCCCGTAATGAAGACAAAACCCTCGATTCCTGCTTCTACGGCTGCGTTCAGGATATGTTCAAGTATCGGTTTGTTTGCAACCCGAAGCATTACTTTCGGGCAGTCGGAGGTGAGAGGTTCCATCCTTGTGCCTTTGCCTGCCACAAGGACAACTGCTTTCATTTAAGCGCCTCCTTCACTATTTTTTCTGCCATGTCGTATATCTCCTCTACGTTTTTCCGGGCTTCTGCCGTAATTCTTACTTTTGCCTCCGTACCCGAGGGGCGGACCAGCACCCAGCCGTTTTTGAGTTCCACGCGGATCCCGTCAATGTCAAGGATTTTCCCAAGGGGTTCAAGCCTTGTTTTTACCTTTTCCATGAACTCTGCTTTCTTTTCGTTTGCACATGGAAGAGCACCCCTTTTTGTAGCGTAAACAGGAAGTTCCGCCCTGAGCTCACTTAACTTCTTTTCTCTGACAATCTCAACAAGCTTTGCAGCTGCATAGATCCCATCAGGGCAATAGGAAATCTTCGGGAAAATCCAGCTGCCTGAAGGCTCTCCACCGTAGATGGCTCCGTACTGCTTTATGCCCTCTGCAACATAGACATCCCCAACTCTTGTCCTTATGATTTCAGAACCTACAAGATAATCACCCACCATCATGGAGGTGTCCACAGGCACGACAACAGCTTCTTTTTCGTCTCCGCACTCAAAACGCCCGAAGATTGCAAGCAGTTCGTCTCCGGAGACGAAGTTGCCTTTTTCATCGACTGCCATCATCCTGTCTGCATCTCCGTCATGGGCTATTCCGAGGTCGGCTTCGAAAGCCACAACTGCTTTTTTAAGCATTGAAAGGTTCTGGTCGTTAGGCTCAGGGTTCCTTGCCGGGAAGTGCCCGTCAGGCTGGGAATTCAGGGTTATTACCTGACAGCCAAGCTCCTGCAGGAGATAAGGAGTGATTGTGCTTCCCGCTCCGCATCCACAGTCGAGAACCACGCGCAGCTTTGATTTCCCTACGAGCCCCTCGATCATATCCATGTGGTCCCGAATGGCGTTTTCGTCTTCAGCAATTTTCCCCATAAGGTCCCAGGTAGCCCGCGAAAAGTTTTCTTTCTCTATAGCTTCTTCAACCTCTTCCTGCTGGGCTGAGTCAAAAGCCATGCCGTCAGGGTTCCATAACTTAATCCCCACATACTCTGAGGGGTTGTGGGAGGCTGTAACCATTACTCCGCACTCATATTTTCTGGCCGCATATGCCAGAGTCGGGGTAGTTACCATGCCCACCTTTGTAACATCACAGCCTGCAGCAGTCAGCCCGGCGACCAGGGCGTGCTCTATCATAGGCGCCGAAGTTCTGGGGTCCCTCCCGATAACCGCAGTTTTTTTCTGGTTTCCCAGCACAAGCCCTACCTGCAGTGCAAGTTCGGGTGTAACTTCTTTATTAACTATGCCTCTAATTCCTGAAGATCCAAAGAGTTTCATAAATCTTACTCCATATTTCATGAAGTTCCGTTCTGTTATTCGACAGTAACACTCTTTGCAAGGTTGCGGGGTTTGTCAATAGAGCAGTTCCTGGCAAGAGCAGTGTAATAAGCAAGTAGCTGAAGCACGACAACACTCAGAAGGGGGGCTAGCAGTTCATCGCTCTGGGGGATTCTGAGGATGACGTCTGCATACTTTCCTATTTCCGTGTCCTTACTGTCGGCGACCGCTATCACAAAAGCGTCCCTGGCTTTCACTTCTTTAATATTGCTGAGCATTTTTTCATAAGTCTGCCCTCTGGTGGCAATTGCAACTACAGGAGTTTCCTCGTCAAGAAGGGCAATAGGCCCGTGTTTCAGTTCTCCTGCAGCAAAGCCTTCGGCGTGTACGTATGAGATCTCTTTGAGCTTCAGTGCTCCTTCAAGAGCTATAGGGTAGTTAAGGTGCCTGCCGAGGAAGAAGTAATTCTTTGAGCGGGCAAAGCCCTCAGCACATTCCTTTATCGCTTCTTTCTGGTTAAGGATCTGCTGGATCTCTCCCGGGACTTTCCGGATTTCTGTGATGAACCCCTTTACGTAATCAGGGCTAAGCTTGCCCCTTACGAGGGCGAACTTTACGGCGAGGAGATAAAGAAGTGTAAGCTGGGTACTGAAGGTCTTTGTGGCAGCGACTCCTATTTCGGGCCCTGCCCGTGTATAGAGTACACTGTTTGCCTCTCTCGTAATGGTGCTTCCCACAACATTCGTAATTGCAAGCGTGGGACAGTTGTAAGACATAATCTCCCGCACGGCTGCAAGAGTATCTGCAGTTTCTCCTGACTGGGTAATTGCAATGGCAAGGGTTCCTTCATTCATAACCAGTAGTTCCGATCAGGCTTACTTCCGAATGACAAAAACATATTGATTTTACTTTTTACCCACTCATTTTCAAAATATTTTCTATTACTGGTTAGAGTTTAAAATTCTTAATCTATAATTTCCACTAACAGTTCTCAAAAAATAATTTTTTATCGAGTGATTTTATAGCATAAGCTATTAAGTTAGCAATTTTTAATTCAATACAAGTTATATTGTAGTTAATCGAGTGCGTAGCACTCGATTTCGTTCTTCATTAAACCATCTCAAACATTCCAGTAACACCTTAACTGGAATAAAATTCAGCGATTTTAGCCCATATCTAACAGCTTTGTTTATGTCTTCATTTATTAATGATTTTAGCTCATAAGCTGTAATTTCGATAACTGACTTTAGCATATTTAGAACATTGTACATGATGCATTGAATAACAAAGAACAATACTCTTGCTACTGGTGATTTTGTACATGTTCGTATCTTGAAGTCGTTTTTCACTCTATAGCCAGTTTCTATGTTCCATCTTTTTCGGTATTCTTCAGGAATTGTCTTTTCAAATTTCTCAGTTGATTCTGCCTCTTTGTTTGTAGCAAACAGGATGTACTTTTCCTTTTTATCATCATATATTGCCACAATATTGAAGGAAGGTCCTCCTTGCTTAAATTGATATTCAAAAATTACTGAAGTATTTCCCCATTCTTTTTGATGATTTTTAAGTTCTCTATTGATAACCTGATTTGATTTAGCTGCTATAACAAAATTTGACTTTAAGTTCATCTAATTTTGAAATCACAGCTCTATTACAAAATTCCTTGTCAAGGTATGATGTCCCTGTTTTTACACCTATTGCCTTTAAGTCTTTCGAATAAAGATTCGATGAATAGAGAATAATTCTTGTTCAAACTATTAATGTCGATTACGTCAAGTGTCAAGTGAGAAGTTCCAATTATATCCAGGGTACAAAACGATTTACCCCACGAACTGCCATTCTTTGGTTTTATGCCCCTAATTCCGGGAGTATTTTTGTCTCCATAAAATGGAACATCATGAAAATCAATAGCTATGTCATGAACAGTGTTTTCAAGTTTCATCATCTTGAAAATCTCAAAATTCATTTTTCTGAAAGCAGAAAGAGTATCTTCAATATTATTGTCTTTGATGTAATTGAAAATAGTATCTGCTGAGGGGATTCTTAAGTCAGGATTTTTGCTTTTGAGGTCATTACTTGCAGATTCAAGAGAGTTTGTAGAAAATGTTGAGGCATGTAATAACACGTTTAAAATGTCCTGACATTCATAATTTGCAGATTCTGGCAAAGTTATTATATCATATTTGCGAAACAATTCAGAGGATACAGCCATCAAGCTGGCTGTATCTATGGCCATGGAGTCGTTTTTGGTTGGCATCACAAACGAATTCCATGGTTCATTAGATCTTTTTTTCGGTAAATCATAAATATTTGATGACTGCCAAATTCAGCATTCGGAACTTGGGTTATTCGGAACTACTGATAACAGGGTTTCTGTACCTGTACTCCGAGCATATGTCAATGTCGCAGTGGATTCCTGCAAGTTGTTCAAACAGGTATTTTCCAAGCAAACCTGCATGCCAGGATGTTCCGCATGCCAGGATCTGAACCCTTGAAAGTTTCCTTATTTCGTCTTCACTGAGTTTCAGTTCGTTTAAGTATATAGCTCCTTCAAGTTCAGAGACTTTGCCTGCCAGAGTGTTGTGGATTGCACTGACCTGTTCATGAATCTCTTTCAGCATGAAATGTTCATAACCTGCTTTTTCTGCAGCCTCAAAGTCCCACTCTATCTTTTCGATCTTCTTTTCCGTGAGATTTCCTTCCCTGTCGAATATCTCCACGCTTGTTGGGGTCAGTACTGCTGTCTCAAAGTCATTTACAAATATAACATCCCTGGTATAGTTCAGAAAAGCAGTTACATCAGATCCAGCAAAATTTTCCTTTTTCCCGAGTCCTATGACGAGAGGGCTGTCCTTGCGGGCAAGCACGAGTTTTCCGGGCTCGTCAGAAGAGAGGATTCCAAGAGCATATGAACCTTCAATCTCTTTTAGGGCTTTTCTGAGTCCCACAAGAAGTTCGCATTTAGCCTCTTTTCCATCCGGTTTCCCATAGATGTGTTTGTGCAGCAGATGTGCGACCACTTCGGTATCGGTTTCGGATTTGAATTCGTAACCCTCTCCGATAAGCCTCTCTTTCAATGACATATAATTTTCGATAATCCCGTTATGTACTATCGAGATTTTTTCTGGGTTTCTTCCCGAGTTATGAGGGTGGGCATTTACCGTATTTGGGCGTCCGTGGGTTGCCCAGCGGGTATGTCCTATTCCGACATTTCCGCCGAGGTTCTTCGGGGTTTCGGATTCGAGATTTATGATTTTCCCTACTGCCTTATAAGTCTCAATTCCACTGCCAAGAACGGTGACTCCCGCTGAGTCATATCCCCTATATTCAAGTTTTTTAAGAGATTCTATAATAACTGGTGCAGCAGCACGTTGCCCTGCATATCCGACAATTCCACACATTTTTCTATCTCCTTCTTAAGAGCTTAGAGGACTACCGAATCACGGGGCAGGTCTCTGTAAATGGTGTTTCCAGATTCTACCTGACAGTTGACAGCAATCATTACTCCGGCTTTCACGAGCACTCTGCCTCCTATCCGGTTATCGTCCCCAACTATAGTTCCGAGCTTTGGGGCTTTGTGGATCCTGCAGTTAATGTTTATCTCCAGGTTTTCCTTTTCCTCTGCAGTAAAACCAGGGCCAAGGGTATTATTGCTTCCAATTATGGAGTTTGAAATTTGTCCATGGGAAGAAATCCTGCAGTCATTCATTATGATGCTGTTCTGGATTTCGGTAAAGGATCTTATGGACACATTGTCTCCTATCGTAGTTGAGGGCAAAATTACTACATTAGGTCCTATATCACAGTTTTCCCCGATTACTACAGGACCTACAATATAGGTTCCAGCACGGATTCTTGTGTTTTTTCCTATTGCAACCTTCCCGCGAATTATTACTCCTTCTTCAAGTTCTCCTTCTTGCCTCAGGTTTCTGGAGGAGTTTAATACAATTGAGTTTGCTTTCAGAAGATCCCAGGCATGAACCGCATCCAGCCACTTGGATTCAGTTGAGATTGGAGTGACTACTTTTCCTTCGTCAATCATAAGCTGGAGAGTGTCGGTTATTGCATATTCTCCATTTTCGGATATAGGAGTTTTTTCAATAGTTTCAAAGACCTGCGGCGTAAAAATATAAATTCCCGTGTTTACAATATGGCTTAAATCTCCAGGTCTTTTTTCCAGAATTTGGGTAATTCTTTTCTTTTCTTTCAGTACCACTCCATAGCCTGTTGTGTTCTCCATTCTTACGGTTAAAAGGCTCGCATCTCCTTCATAGTTGTTAAGAAGATCGGCTATGGTTTTTGGTTCTACCAGGTTGTCTCCGTTCAGGACAAGGAATTCGGAGTCCTCGGGACTTATTAGTTTTTTTGCCTGTTCAATCGCATGTGCTGTCCCGAGCTGGGCTTTTTGCTCAACGTATTTTATATTAACCCCGAAATTCAGTCCATCTTCAAAATAGTTCATTATGCGCTCTTTTTCATATCCGACAACCAGGATAATCTCATTGATTCCATTTGTTTCAAGTGAAGATATGACATGTTCCAGAATAGGCCTGTTGGCTACAGGAAGCATTACTTTGGAACGGGTAAGAGTAAGAGGCCTGCAGCGCAGTCCTTCTCCTGCTGCGAGGATAATAGCTTTCATAGAGTTAAAGAACCTTTTTTAGAATTTATACATTGCCTTCAGAAGCTATTGAATTAATCTATATAAATATGTTTATAAAAAATATAAGATGCAAAAACATTCTATATAATTTACTAGTGAGTGCATGATCTCTAAAAAAGAAAAAATATATATAAGAAGTATGAATCCTGTGTTTGATAAGTAAAGAGGTTCTAACTTTTTTAAAGTTGGAGTGCAGGCTTATCCGTAGAAGATAAAAAGCCCTGCCACATAAACCAGATATGCCCCTAGAATTACGCCTCCTTCCCACCTTTCCAGCTTTTTTCCAGTGATCCCGAAGATTATAAGGGTGAGGGATATCAGGAACATGAACGGAAAATCGTATCTTGCAAGCTGTTCAGAAACAGGGAGCATGCGAATCTGGGATGATGCCCCGAGGACCATGGCAATGTCCATTGTGTTTGCCCCGAGGATGTTTCCTATGGAGAGGTCCTGGTGCCCTTTCCTGAGGGAGGTAATTGCAGTTGCAAGTTCTGGCAGGGATGTTCCTATTGCAACCGCTGTCAGGGCTATTATTACTTCAGGGATTCCTATCCATTCGGCTATTTTTATCCCCGAATCGACCAGGATCCTGCTTCCTATTACTACGGAAAGGGAGCCGAGAACAAAAAAAGCTATATCTCTCCGGATATCTTTGACTTTCAGTTTTTCTTTACCAGTTTCATCATCTCCAAACAATACGCGCTGGGTCTTTGAAGCATGGAAGAGAAAAGCAAAAAACACCAGCAAAAGTATAATTCCATCAAGCTGATTCACATTTCCGTCTCGACTGACTATGATGAGGACAATTCCTGAAAGGAGCATAAGCCCGCTTTTAATGGGAAACGTATCATCCTTCATAGGGATTGCTTTTACAGCTATAATCGAACCCAGTACAAGCCCGGTGTTGCATATGACCGAACCCACGGCATTTCCTATTGTCACATCTGTATGTCCGATATAAGCTGCTGTTGCAGAAACTGCAAACTCCGGAGCTGTGGTTGCAAAACTCACAATCGTGGCTCCTATAAGCATTTTCGGAATTCCGCTTTTGTTCGATATTGAAACCGCAGCTTCAATGAACCAGTCCGAACCTTTGCTTATCATAGCAAGACTGAGCAGAAAAAGAAAGATCAAAAGCAAATTCATGGAGTCTTCTAAAGAAGACAAAGAATATAATTCAAACGCTCCTGTTTTTTTCAGTATTTTATATGTTTTTGGTCCTACAAAGTTATAACTACTATTGACAGTAAATTTACAAAATAAATCAGTTCAGTTATTGAAGGAGATAAGGATACCAAACAAATTATCGGGTACTGAGGAGGAACTGAAATGAAATTTCGTTTTCTTGCTGTCTTGCTGATTGTAGCCTCACTTCTCACCAGCGGCTGCACGGAAAATAGTTCGAATGAAGGGAATGGTACACAACCTGCTGAAAAAGTTGTAATTGGAACAAAGCTTTTCCAGGAGTCCTATATTGCCGCTCATGTGGTCTCTCTTTTACTCGAAGAGCATGGCTATGAAACTGATGTTAAAGAAAACCTTGGAGGCACGCTTGTAAATTATGAAGCTCTGAAGAAAGGAGATATCCAGGCATATACTGAGTATACAGGAACAATTTACAGCCAAATTCTAAAAAAACCGCCTCTTGAGGACTGGAACCCGGCAGTAGTCTATAAGGAGTCCGAACAGGGCATGTTTGAAAATGACGGGGTTGTGATTGCAGCCCGCCTGGGTTTCGAGGATGCTTATGCGATAGCTGTTGATAGGGAATGGGCTGAAAGCCGGAACGTGTCCACAATCAGTGACCTTGAGCCTTATGCCTCGGAAATGTCAGTAGGTACGGATCCCGAATTCGCCACGAGAGAAGATGGGCTTCCGCAGATTGCCCGTATTTACGGGTTCTCATTCAAAAATTACAATTCAATGGTTCCGGCTATCATGTATGAGGCCATAAAGAACAAAGAAGTCGATGCCATAAGTGCATATACTACGGATACTCGAAACGATCTCTACGGGCTAAATGTGCTTGAAGATGATAAGGATGCTCTTCCTCCCTATGACGCAGTGATTCTTGTTACTGAGACCTTTTCACAGGAAAACCCCGGTGCTATGGAAGCAATTGCACAGCTTAATGACATAATTGACCAGGACACTATGAGGCGCCTGAATGGAGAATATGATCTCGAAGGTAGGGAAGCAAGAGATATTGCCAGGGATTTCCTGATTGAAGAAGGTTTGATTTCTGCCTGAATATGGGCTACCCATGGTATTCAAGAAGCTTTTTGACCGGATCGATTCAGTCCGGCTTGAAAATATTACAAAGAAGTACGGGGATCAATTTGCCGTCAAAAACCTGACCCTGGAGATTCGGGGAGGGGAACTCCTGATCCTTATAGGAAGGAGCGGCTCAGGGAAGACCACTGCTATGCGGACTATAAACCGCTTGATAGAGCCTGATTCGGGTACTGTCTCCATAAATGGGACTGATGTAAGGGAGTTTGATCCAGTCCTCCTCAGGCGGAATATTGGCTATGTGATCCAGAATATCGGTTTGCTCCCTCACCTCTGCATTTCGGAAAATATCGGGGTACTCCTTAAACTTGAGGGGTGGAAAGAAGAGGAAATCAAGAAGAGGGTGAGTTATCTGCTAAGCCTCGTCTCCCTTCCTCCCGTGAGTTTTATGGGCCGCTACCCACATGAACTGAGCGGAGGCCAGCAACAGAGGGTCGGGCTTGCCAGGGCAATGGCTATGGATCCACCTCTTTTCCTTATGGATGAACCTTTCGGGGCACTTGATCCTCTCCTTCGAACTCAGTTGCAGGATGAGTTTTTCAAGATTAAAAAGGAGCTTGGAAGAACCATTGTTTTCATTACGCACGACATCAATGAGGCTTTCCGACTTGGTGACCGGATTGCAATTATAAACAATGCTGAACTTGTCCAGGTAGGAACTCCTGAAGAATTAATTTTCTCTCCAGCCAGTGACCTTGTTGCGGAGATTGTGGACTCAAAAAGGAAATACAGGCATATAGATACCCTGAAGGTTAGGGATATGATGCAGCCCTTTGCCGGGGGAAAAGAACTGAGAGATACCACAAGATCCCTGCCCTTTTTCTCCCCTGACACCTCACTTCTTGAAGCTCTTGCAAAGCTCAAGTCAGAGGGAGAATCTATGGGTCTTGTACTCGAAGATAACGAACCTGTAGGAGTCCTGTTTTTCGACCGGGTACTCCAGAACCTGATTTAAGTTTACATTAGTTTACATGATACCTGATCCTGAATCTGTCCAGGTTTAGCAAAAGGTGATTGTCTGATTAGCGAAAGGTGATTATCTGATTAGCGAAAGGTGATTATCTGATAATTGAAGATTTTAATGAGCTTACTGCGGAAATAATAAGAGTTTGGAACACTCAGCTGCTCTCTCAACGCACACTTGAGCACCTCCACATGTTTTTAGTTGCTCTCTTCTTTTCTATTCTTATAGGTGTGCTGATTGGAATCTTTACTTACAGGAACCAGAAACTTGCAGTCCCTGTCCTGAACGGCTTAAACGTAGTAGAAACAGTTCCCGATGTGGCTCTGCTGGTCCTTCTGCTCCCTATATTCGGGATAGGCACTAAGCCAACAATCGTGGCTTCTGTCCTTTATTCCATTCTTCCGATTGCCCGAAATACATACACAGGTCTTTCGAACGTGCCGAGGGAATATATAGAGATTGCCGAAGCCCTGGGCCTGACACAGGGGGATATTCTCTTCAAAGTTCGTTTCCCCCTGTCCCTTCCCCTGATCGCAGGAGGCATAAGGATTGCAGTAGTGTTTACAATGGGAGTCGTAACCCTTGGAGGGCTGATTGCGGCAGGTGGGCTTGGGGCTGCCCTTCAGAACGGAATTCAGCTCTACGATATGGGAACAATTCTTATCACCGGAGCCTGGGTGGGGCTACTTGCGGTACTCCTGGACGGAGGTGCAGGTATAGTAGAAAGCACTCTTAAAGCGAGGTATGGGACATGGTCATAATTGCAGAAATCCTTAAGGCTACGCTTGAGCACCTTTTTCTTGCTTATACCGCTCTTCTTATCGGAGCTCTTGTTTCTATCCCTCTGATACTTCTTTCCCTGTACAATGCAAAGCTGGCCTCATTTGTCATGAGGTTTTCCAACCTTGTTCAGGCAGTCCCCAGTTTTGCGGTTGTAGCTGTGGTTGTGCCCCTTATAGGGATTGGCTTTATCCCTGCGGTTATCGCCATAATGTTGAGGGTACTGCTTCCGCTCATTAAAAACACCTATATAGGACTTTTTAATGTGGATCCTTCGCTGATCGAGTCCGCAAAAGGAGTAGGGTTGACAGAATTTCAGGTTATCAGGTATGTGAGGCTCCCAAATGCATACCCTGCCATATTTGCCGGAATAAAATTTGCCGCCATCCTCGCCAACAGTATTGCAGTCCTGACAGCCCTTATAGGCGGAGGAGGTCTGGGGTCCATGATTTTTGAAGGGCTTACAAATTTCAATACTACCAAAATTCTGGCAGGAACCCTGCCGATCATAGGCATAGCCCTTTTCCTAGATTTTGCCTTCTCAGTGCTGGAACGCCGCTTGATCCCGGAATACCTTAAAATATAATCTTATATATAATGTTTAAAATGAAGGTTAAAATGTTCCGGATTTTTCCTATATATATTATATCTATTAAGAGTTATCCGGAGAACTATTTTCAAAAGTTAACAGTCAGGAGTCAAACTTATATAAAACAATTGTGTGATAATGTATACAATGTCAAACATTTTGTGCTTTTTTAGCAATATAACCTTAAAATATCTCTCCATTCAATTTATCTCGAATGTTTACTAATCATTTTTTATAAGTTAATGCAGCATTACAGGGAATCTCATGCTTGATCCGATACTCCTACTTGGGCTGGTGGTTGCCGTGCTTATTATGTCCCTTGTCGCACAGGCCCTCAGCTGCTATTTCCGGATTCCTTTTATTATTTTCCTGTTGATCGAAGGAGTCATTGTAGGGCCCGAGGTCCTTAATCTGCTGGACCCTGCCCTCTATATCGAGGGGTTAAGCGCCATCGTGGCAATCTCGGTATCCGTGATTGTCTTTGATGGGGGGCTTCACATTGACCTGAAGCATATAAGGATGGTTCAGGAAAGTGTTCTGAAGCTGACAACAATAGGGGTCATTGTGGCCTTCCTGGGAACCACGATTTTGACCAGCCTTTTGATAGGGATCCCTCTCGAAATCGCCGCCCTTTTCGGAGCCCTTATCACGGCAACAGGACCGACAGTAATAGTTCCCATTGTAAGGAATATCCAGATTAGCCACAGGCTTGGTAAGATCCTGGAACTCGAAGGGGTCCTGAATGACGCTGCCAGTGTGATCCTTGCAGCCATGGTCTTCGAATGGATTGCAGCAGAACTTTCCGGGATTGATGCTGTGATCTTTATCCTTTACAGATTGGGGATCGGAATTGTACTGGGGTCTTTGAGTGGGTTTGCCCTTCGCTGGTTCTTTACTCGGGGGACGGCGATTAGCAATCGGACCGCAAGGCTGGTTTCTCTGACTGCAGTATTTGCCTGTTTTGTCCTTTCAGAATACCTGGGCAACGAGTCCGGGATTCTGGCGGTAGCCATTTTCGGGATAATCCTTGGGACTTCAGAATTCCCTTACAAGGACACGATCAAGGAATTCAAGAGTGACATTGTGATTGTGATGCTCTCCCTGATTTTTATCCTGCTTGCGGCAATGCTTAAATTCGAAGATATCCAGAGAATAGGGGTAAACGGGATAGTCCTTGTACTCCTTCTCGTATTCTTTATCCGCCCGGTTGCAGTCTTCGTTTCGATGTGGAACTCGCAGATCAGTACGAATGAGAAACTTTTCATTTCCTTTATTGGGCCCAGGGGCGTTGTGCCGACTTCGGTTGCAACCTATTTTGCAATCAAGCTCGATTCGATGGGCATTCAGGGAGGGCAGGCCCTTGTTGGACTTGTCTTCCTTACGGTTATCATCACGGTCTTCATGAGTGGCAGTCTGTCAAAAAAAGTGGCAGAGTTACTGGAGGTAATCCCTATGGAAATTCTTATTATTGGTGGAGGAAAGGTAGGCAGGATTCTTGCCGAACGTTTTGACAAAAGAGGAGAAAATGTAGTTGTTGTGGACATTTCCGAGGCCAATTGCAAGAAATGCATGGAACTCGGGGTCCGGATTGTCCAGGGTGATGGAGGGGACGTAAATGTCCTGAAAAAAGCAGGAATAGAGAATGCCAAATATGTGGTTGCAACAACCAATCAGGACAACACGAACCTTCTCTTCTGCCAGATTGCTAAAGCTTCTTTCGGATTCAGGGGTGACCAGCTGGTAGCCAGGGTAAACGAGATAGAAAACCTCCAGGCTTTCTGGAATCTGGGCATCCGCGCAATGAGCCCGGCCACAACGACTGCAGTGGTGCTTGAGAACATGATTGGAAGGCATCATCTCTTCTCTATGTGCGAGGTAGGTGGTGAAGGGGACATGATGGAAGTCAAGGTCACGAATCCCAAGGTAATCGGGAAAGCCATTAAGGATATCCAGTTCCCTGAAAAGAGTCTTCTGGTTATGGTTCAGCGGGGCAATGATTCTATTATCGCCCACGGGAGCCTTGTGCTCGAATATGAGGATATCGTAACCGTTATTGGGGAAGGAGATGCAGCCAAACGGACTGCGGGCATACTTCACAAATAATTCTAAGTCCTACATCCCAAGATATATCAATATTAAAAAACAATCTATTCTAAAGTTACTTAAATAAATTTTTTATAAGGTAACTGGTGTTACGAACAGTGTGATCAACACTACAAAACATTTCTTATTACAAAGCGTCTTGTGGACAGATTATTGGATGGTTATTGGCAATCTAAAACGAAAGGTCTACTGATATTGTACAATTTAAGTAACTATCCGATTACATAACCTATCAGTAAAAAGTATATAAAAAACTTTGAGGCTAATCCGAAGCAGAGATAAGGGGAAGACAAGTGATTTTTAGGGCTTTGCAATTCACTAAGGCAGGGCTTTTTCAGGGCAGCCGCTTCCTGTCAGTTGAATACTTTCACCCCGCTTCACTCAACTTTATATTCTCTGCTGTGGTACTTTAGAATGCCTCTCAATAAGATGATGATAACCATGAGGCTTGAGGTAGATTAAAGATGAAACAGACTGCTGAATCCATTAGAGACCGGTTTATGAAACTTGGCATCGATGTGCCTGTTGAGGACATCGAAAGCAGACTCGACGAGTTGATTACAAAGTTCAAAGTGCCTTCAAATGAGGCACAGCGCAGCGTAACAAACTATTTTTTGAAGAAGTATTCCATTCCTAAAAATGAGTTTTATGTAAGACAGGCTGAACCCCAGCTCACCAAAATTGTGGATATTACGGAGAATGGGCAGTGGGCAAACCTTAAGGCAAAGGTTGTTCAGCTCTGGGAAAATACTCATGAATCCATATCTCAGGTTGGGCTTCTTGGAGATGAAACTGGAATCATAAAGTTTACCATCTGGAAAAATGCCGAACTTCCTTCCCTCGAACAGGGAGAGAGCTACCTTCTCAGGAGTGTCGTTGTTGGGGAATACAACGCCAGGTTCCAGGTCCAGGTTAACAAAAACAGTTCCATAGAGAAGCTCTCCGAGCCCATTGAATTAGGAGGCGGGGATTTCATTCCTTCAGCAAGAGAGGCCGAACTCCGGAATATTGCTGACCTTGTGGGGAACCAGTGGGCTACAGTAAGAGGAAAAGTGGTCCAGCTCTGGGAAAACTCCCATGAGTCGATAGAACAGGCAGGGCTTATAGGGGATGAAACCGGTGTTATTAAATTCACTAACTGGGCAAGCTCCGAACTTCCTGATATGGAAGAAGGCAAAAGTTACATGCTGAAAAATGTGGTCGTTAATGAGTGGAACGGCAAGGTTCAGGTTCAGCTTAACAGGTCAAGCTCCATAGAAACACTTGATGAAGACATCGAAGTGGGGACTTCTGCTTTTACATATTTCGGGGCAATGATTGACATTCAGACAGGTTCCGGACTTATAAAACGGTGTCCTGAGTGTAAACGGGCCCTGGTTAAAGGCGCTTGTGCAGAGCACGGAAAGGTCAAAGGAGAGTATGACCTCCGGATAAAGGCAGTCCTTGATTCGGGGACTTCCACCCAGGACTCCCTGATTAACCGGGAGCTTACCGAAGAGCTTGCTGGGATCTCTCTTGACAGTGCCATTGCAATGGCCGCAGATGCCCTTGATCCCGGAGTTGTACTGGATAAATTGAAACACGAGCTTGTTGGCAAGTATTATACTGTTAGTGGACACAGGCTTGACCGCTATATCCTTGTGGATTCCATTACTCCAAGGAGTTCTCTGGACAGGGAACTCCTTGATGAATTGCTTGCTGAACTGGAGGTGGAGTAAATGACAGGCTTTTTTAGAGAAGTATCACGCAGAGTTTTTTCCCAGGAACTGAAAGACTCAAACCTCACATCCAGGGATGAAAGTGACCAGTATGCCCCTCAGTATCTCTTTACTCCAACAGGGGCAAAGGTTAACCGCATCTTTATTGTGGGGACTCTTATCGAAAAGGAGGATATCGGTACCGACTCCGAATACTGGAGAGGCAGGGTTTCCGATCCAACAGGTTCCTTCTTAGTCTATGCAGGGCAGTACCAGCCAGAAGCCGCCCAGTTCCTTGAAGAGTGCGAACTGCCTGCTTTCGTAGCGGTCATCGGTAAAACCAGCACCTATACCACCGACGATGGAAATGTCCTGACCTCTATCCGTCCTGAATCTATACAGCAGGTAGATGAGCTGACCCGAAATCTGTGGGTACTCGATACTGCAAAGCAGACGCTTGAGAGGATAAGGGCAGTTGAGGCACAGGAAGATTCTAACTCAAAGCTTGCAAAGGAGCACTATTCCACTGATACCGAGATTTACCGTGAAATGGTTAAAAAAGCTCTTGAGTCCCTTAAAGACAATGCCTAAAAATTGTAACAAGTAGCTGTAATTAAGTAGCCGTAATTAAGTAGCCGTAATTAAGTAGCCGTAATTAAGTAGCCGTAATTAAGTAGCCGTAATTAAGTAGCCGTAATTAAGTAGCCGTAATTAAGTAGCCGTAATTAAGTAGCCGTAATTAAGTAGCCGTGAAATTCAGGGATTTTTTACTCTGAATTCACGCTTTTAACTTAGGAAACTCTTTGTTTCTTTAACATGTTACAGCTCTGTGCTCATAGAGTCTGGCAATTCTTCAACGAGCTTACGGTCTGTATTTATCTGGATGTATGGCACCGGGCGGGAAGAAGATGACTCTGAGAGCGCCGCCCGAATGGAATTTACCACGCAGGATCTTTGAACGCAGAAACCAGATCCTGATACATGGTATGAAGGAATACATGGTATGAAGGTTTACTCGCATTCCTATTTCTGATCTCACCCCATATACTTGTTCGGTATGCGTAGCACAGCCCGCTACTATAACTTCAAAACATCACAATAATTGCTATTTTTGTAAATATCAGTACAATTTGCTTAAATACTTATATAATTACACGAGGGCAGAAGATGCGGTATTTTGAAAGGTATATATAAAGCTCAGGATGACTTCTTTTACATGGTGGGAATATATATTGGGCAGAAATTAGGTTCTGCCGACAGGGTAAGAAAACAGGTAGACATCCGCATACCGCGAAGCGCCGGGGAGGTCACATTTCTCAAAGACGGTATAATTGTCGAGATGATCTGCACCACGAACATGCGCTAAATAGTGTACGAGTGCGTGTGTGGATAAACCGGTGCACAGATTTGTAGCATATATTTCACACTTCTTTGTTCAGTTTTCCACGCTTCTTTTCTTTCAGCTAAAGCGAAATTATAGAGGCATCTACATTGTTCAACATCAAATGTTTCACTTATGCTATGGATTTTTATTTTGAGAACATCAACAACTAAAGGATTCGTTAGAGCTTTTCTTCTATATTTCACACACTGAATGAAATGATAATGGAGCGAATACACAGAATGATTTCCAAGATCCAGTTTATTCTGCATAGTTATTGTTATATTGATGCAATTATAAATATAAAAATTTATATTACTGTTGTTTTGTAGAAGTTGACGGCTTTCATTTCCCACCTGTCGCTTACGCTCCGAGGAAGGGGACTTCCCGCCTTAGAGTTAAATATAATCAAATATAATCAAAAGAAACTATCATATGTGTTATCTTTTTGATCACACTTAAACCTTGATGCCAAAACATTTAACTGTAATAATTGTAATAAAAACTAGAAAAGGATGGGTTTTACACTTTGGTCATAGGAGTTACAATGATAAACGTGCTGCCAGGCTACGAAAAAGCAGCATACAGGGAAATGAAGAATATAGAAGGAATCAAGGAAGCTTACCATGTTTTCGGAGAGTACGACTTTGTCGTAATTATAGACGTTAAAGACCTGAGCATCCTCAATGCCGTGGTCGACAAAATCAGGGAAAGCGAGACTGTAACCGCAACCCAGACAATTATCGGTGCGGAACTCTGAGTTCCCAGGCGCCTGAAAGCATGAGATTCCGGCAGAAAAGAGCCGGAAGAATCGCTATCTTTTTTAGCGGGCGCTAACATTTATTACCTTGCACTTTTATTAAGAAAGAACTCCTGCTTTAGACAGAGTATCTTGCTTTGAAAAACTGTCGTAAAACTCTCCGGATAGAAATAACATAATATCCTTTTAAACACCGGATTTGTTTTAAACACCGGATTTGTTTTAAGCATCAGATCAATTTTTCAGCCCTGAGGTAAAAGTCCATGGAAATCCCCATTGCAGAAGAACTCGCCAAAAAACAGAAATCAATAAGTGTAGCAGAATTTTTTGAAAAGAACAGGCAGATTCTGGGTTTTGATTCAGCGCCTCGAAGCCTTATAACAACCGTAAAAGAAGCCGTGGATAACTCCCTGGATGCCTGTGAGGAAGCTGGAATCCTCCCGGATATCCTTGTTCAGGTTGAGAGAACAGGGACTGACTATGTAACCGTTATCATTGAAGACAACGGGCCGGGAATCGTAAGAGAACAGATCCCCAAAGTCTTTGCAAAGCTGCTCTATGGTTCAAGGTTCCATGCCCTCAAGCAAAGCAGGGGGCAGCAGGGGATAGGAATTTCGGCAGCCGTGCTCTATGCTCAGATGACTGCAGGCAGGCACACAAAAATCCTCTCCAAAACCAGCTCAACGGCTCCTGCTCACTATTACGAGCTCATGATCAATACCAGTACCAACGAGCCTGATATCCTGATTGACGAGATCCGGGACTGGTTCCGCCCCCATGGGACCCAGATTGAACTGGAGATGAAGGCTGCCTACGTAAAAGGGAGAAGGCAGTCCATTTATGAATACCTTAAAGCCACTGCAATTGTAAATCCCCATGCAAGGATAACTCTTATCGACCCTGATGGCAATGAGGAGGTCTTTGAAAGGGCTACGGATAAAATGCCTGAACCTGCAGAAGAAATTCTACCTCATCCCGAAGGGATCGAACTGGGAACTCTTATGAAAATGCTTCATTATACGGAGCGTCAGAAACTTGCCCCTTTCCTCCGCTACTCTTTTTGTAAGATTGGGCTGCTCACTGCCGAGGAAATCTGCAAGGCGTCCGGGCTTGACCCCGAAATCGATCCCCATGTCCTGGGCCGCCATGAAGCAAGAAAACTAATCGAGGCTTTTGAGAAGGTAAAGATCATGGCCCCTCCGACGGACTGTCTTTCCCCGATAGGGGAAGAGCTGATCTATCGGGGGCTTGAGAAAGAGACAAACGTGGACTTCATTGCCACAAGCACGCGGAAACCCTCTGTATATTCCGGAAATCCCTTTGTAGTGGAAGTCGGGCTTGCATATGGGGGGAACCTTCCTAAAGAAGAAAAGATCAGTATCATGCGGTTTGCAAACCGTGTGCCTCTGCTTTACCAGCAGGGAGGGTGTGTGACCACACATGCCGTCGAAGACATAAAATGGAAGCAGTACGGCTTAAACCAGCCTGGAGGAGGGATTCCTATAGGTCCGGTCCTCCTCCTGATCCACGTTGCTTCTATTAACGTGCCCTTCACCTCTGAATCAAAGGATGCGATCGCAGACATTCCTGTCATTAAAGAAGAAGTGGACCTTGCAATCAAAGAGGTTGCAAGAAAACTCAAGCATTACCTGAGCAAGCAGAGCAACCTCAAGAAACGCAGGGAAAAAGAAATTATCATTACAAAGGTACTTCCGAAAATGGCAGAAAAGGTTGCAAATATCTTGGAAAAGGACGTCCCTGACATAAATCCGGTTGTTGCAAATATCATGGGAAACCTGCTTGTGCACAGGAAAGTTAAATACAATGGAGACGGGACTGCAGATGTGGCTATAAAGGTCAAGAATTTCGGAACCTCAGCTTATTCTTTCAGGGTGCACGAAATGCTTCCCTGCAAAATTGACGGGGCAAAGCCGGAGCCAAAGATTGTGACCATGGGCAATGATTACGATTACATCTGGGAGATATCGGCAGCTGGAGGGTCTTCTAAAGTACTCAACTATAAAATTGAGTCTGCAACCGAAGAAGAACTCCGAAAGCTTCCTCAACTGATTGTAGAAGGGATTGAAGAAGAACTGGTAACCGGGGCAAAAGCTTTTAAAGGTGTTTAAAATGGCAAGAGAATCAAATAGCAAAACGAGACAGGGAGATGCCCTGGCAAAGGAAAGGCTGCTCGGGCTTGCAGAAAAGATCTACAACCAGTTTGAAGATGAGATTGTCCCTAGCGTCAGCCTTCCCAGTCGGACCAAGGCGAACATAGAATATTCTGATGAGAGCGATGTATGGGTCTACGGAACCAGGGAAAGTGAAAGGAGTGCAAAGACCGTAAAAGGTGCATTCCAGCTCCTGAAAACTACTTATGCTACCGATTTTCTCATAAACGAACACCTTGCCCAGAACCGCGGCTCAACACTTCGAGAACTTTACTACATCTCCGAGGGCTGGGACGCTGCAAAATTCAAGGAACAGGCTGAAAGCGACCGCCTGATCGAAGACCTGGAACTCCTGACCAGTCTCCAGAGGGAGTATTTCCACATGCGCCCTGAGGAAGACGGGGCTACGATGTTCGGGCCGATTGAAATCTCGGAACAGACAAAGCGCGGAGTGCGTAATATACACTGCCAGAAGGATGTAGGGGAAGGAGGATACCAGATCCCCTTCAATGTGGAAAACATTGAGTTTAAGAATCACGACGCAAGCATGATTATAGCCATAGAGACCGGTGGTATGTATGCACGGCTGATGGAAAACGGGTTTGATGAAGCTTATAATGCAATTCTTGTCCACTTGAAGGGCCAGCCTGCCCGGTCGACCCGCAGGATGATCAAGCGGATGAACGAGGAATTGGGGATTCCTATAGCAGTTTTTACTGACGGTGACCCCTGGTCTTACAGGATCTACGCATCTGTTGCCTACGGAGCTATAAAAAGCGCTCATCTCTCTGAATTTATGGCAACCCCGGCAGCCAAATTTCTGGGGCTCCAGCCTTCGGACATCGTGGAGTATGAACTCTCAACTGATAAGCTCACCGAACAGGATGTAAGTGCGCTTCGTAGTGAACTTTCCGACCCCCGCTTTGAGTCTGATTACTGGAAAGAGCAGATAAAGCTCCAGCTCGATATAGGCAAAAAGGCTGAACAGCAGGCTTTCGCAGGAAAAGGTCTGGACTTTGTAACCGAGGTATATCTCCCTAATCGGCTGAAAGAATTGGGCATGGTTTGAGAGATATCGAGTGGACATAGCAGTAGAGGGGACTGAAAAACACTCCACGAAATACGGCAGGTCGGCTGTTTAAAAAACGGTAGATGGTTCTGGTTGTTCGAAGTTAATCAGTTGATTTTATTTACGTGGAGGCCTTAATGACGTCTTTCAGTTTGTTAGTCCCTCGCTTCTCGCCGACTGGAACCTGTGGGCTTTGAGAAACTAAAGTACAATCTGAGCGACGCCGGTAAAATCGAGTATCAAAATATCAACAGCTTATTTTTGGAAGGTCCATTGTTTGACCGATCTGTTCCGAAAAATAGAACCAGAATTATGTTCCAAAAATACTTTTCGAGACTTCTGAAATGCCGCAAGTTATGCTCTGACTACCTGGAAAAAACCGGTTTTTTCTCTGTTTAACAGCAAGTATTTATTTCAACCACAGACATATTAAAAAATTAGTCTTAAAAGGGTATACCTGGACGTAAAATTATGCTAAAAATAGCCTATTTGGAGGGAATCCGGATAGAAAAATCAGGTGAAATATGCGGCTGATCTAAAGGCTTAAAATGTATGAGCGCATATTGAATCTGATTCATGGTAGAAACATAATTGATTTATATAAAAAATACTTAATAAATGGTGAAGGCTTAGAGAATTGACACGATTTCTAAGGTTCTATTTTGAACAGATTTTTCCTACGAGTTTTAAAAAATGTATAACATGTCATGAGATTCCAAATTAATAACTTTACCAGATTTTTATGGAGAATACACCAAGATGAGTGATAAACAGGTTTATGACGCTTCGCGCATCCAGGTACTTGAAGGCCTGGAAGCTGTCCGAAAACGCCCAAGCATGTACATAGGGAGCACGGATGGCCGCGGGCTCCACCACCTAGTCTATGAAGTTGTAGACAACAGTATTGATGAAGCCCTTGCAGGCTTCTGTACCAGGGTCGATGTCACGATCAATCCCGATGGAAGCGTAATGGTCCTGGACAATGGGAGAGGTATCCCCATCGACCCCCATCCATTTCACAAGAAATCAGCTCTCGAAGTCGTTATGACTGTTCTGCATGCCGGAGGAAAGTTCGATAAGAATACCTACAAAGTTTCCGGGGGACTGCATGGAGTAGGGGTTTCGGTTGTAAATGCCCTTTCGGAATTGCTGGAAGTAGAAGTTAGCAGAGACGGAAAGAAGTATTTCCAGCGCTATGTTCGTGGAAAGCCAGAGGCTGATGTTCAGGAAATTGGAACTTCAGATCTCACAGGTACAAAAACTACTTTCAAACCCGATGCAAAAATCTTTGAGACCACAGACTTCCAGTATGATATTCTCTCAAACAGGCTCAGGGAACTGGCTTTTCTTAACCGGGGCCTCACAATAAGCCTGAAGGACTTAAGAAGTCCTGAAGGACAGTCAGAGACCTTCACTTATAGTGGAGGAATTGTGGAATTTGTGGAGTACCTGAACAAGAAAAAGCAGTTCCTCCACGAAAAACCGATATATTTCGAACGGCAAAGAGATGATATGGTCGTAGAAATTGCGATGCAGTATACAAACAGCTACACTGAAAACGTGTACTCTTTTGCAAACAATATCAACACCCATGAGGGTGGGACGCATATTATCGGTTTCAAGACCGCTCTTACAAGGGTCGCAAACGATTATATAAAAGCTAATAAGCTCTCCAAAGAAGACGTGAAACTGACCGGAGACGACGTAAGGGAAGGGCTGACTGCGATCATCAGCGTCAAACTTATGGAACCTCAGTTTGAGGGGCAGACCAAGACAAGGCTTGGAAACAGTGATGTCAAGGGGATAGTTGATTCCCTTGTAACAGACGGGCTTGCGGAATACTTTGAGGAGAATCCTAAGGTTGCAAACGTCATCCTTGAAAAAGCTCTCCTTGCCCAGAGAGCCAGGGAAGCTGCAAAAAAAGCAAGGGAACTCACCCGCAGAAAGAATGCACTCGAAGTCAGCACCCTACCCGGAAAACTTGCGGACTGCTCGGAGAAGAACCCTGCAGCCTGTGAGATTTATATCGTTGAAGGAAATTCTGCAGGCGGTTCGGCAAAACAGGGTAGAGACCGTGGTTTTCAGGCGATTTTACCTCTCAGAGGCAAGATCCTGAACGTGGAAAAATCCAGGCTTGCAAAGATTCTGAAAAATAACGAGATTGTTTCTCTGGTTACAGCCATAGGGACAGGGGTTAGCGCGGACTTTTCCCTGGAAAACGCCCGCTACCATAAGATCATCCTCATGACTGATGCCGATGTAGATGGAGCACACATCAGGACTCTTCTTCTTACGCTGTTCTTCCGCTACATGAGACCTCTGATTGATGCGGGATACGTTTACATTGCTCAGCCTCCTCTCTACCGCATAAAGAAAGGCAAAGTTGAGCACTACATACACTCAGACAGGGAACTCGAAGCAAAGAAAAAAGAAATCGGGGAAAAAGGACTTACAATCCAGCGCTACAAAGGGCTTGGAGAAATGAACCCCGAACAGCTCTGGGAAACCACCATGAACCCTGAGAGCCGGACTCTTTTACAGGTAACCCTGGAAGATGCTATCCGGGCTGATGAGATCTTTAGAATTCTTATGGGAGACGAGGTTGAGCCACGCAGGAACTTCATAGAAACGCACGCAAAAGAGGTTGTGGACCTGGATATCTGAGGTGGCTAAAAATGGCAAAATACGAAGAAGAAAATAAATCAGAAGCTGAAATGAAAATCTCTTATCAGGCTACCCTTATTCCGGAAGAGAACGATGAAAAGCCGGAAAATAGGGAAGGTTCAGCCGCCCTTACACATGAAGAGCCAGGCAAAAAACTCGAACTAACCGTTTCAGACCCCTCTTCGGAAGAGCCTGAGGACGAAGGGCCAGAACCAGAGATAAGTGGGGTTACTGGCATTCTTATCGAAGATGAGATGAAACGCTCTTACATCAACTATGCAATGAGCGTAATCGTCGGAAGGGCACTTCCCGATGCCCGGGATGGTTTAAAACCGGTCCACCGCAGAATCCTTTTTGCAATGAAAGAAGCCGGGATTACCCATGACAAGCCCTACAAGAAGTCTGCCCGTGTGGTGGGTGACGTGCTCGGTAAATACCACCCTCACGGAGACACTGCCGTATACGATAGTATCGTAAGAATGGTGCAGGATTTTTCGCTGCGTTATCCTCTGATCGATGGGCAGGGAAACTTCGGGTCCATTGATGGGGACGAGGCTGCAGCCATGCGATACACCGAAGTCCGTATGGACAGGATTGCAGAAGAGATGCTGGCTGACATTGATAAGGAAACCGTCCCCTTTAGGCCTAATTATGACGGGTCTATGGAAGAGCCGGAAATCCTCCCAGCAAAGCTTCCAAATCTCCTTATCAACGGGTCAACCGGAATTGCCGTCGGAATGGCAACGAATATGGCTCCCCACAACATAAGTGAAGTCATTGATGGGATCCTTATGCTTATTGAAAACCCGGAAACACCGGTTTCGGAACTGATGACCGTGGTAAAGGGTCCGGATTTTCCTACAGGTGCGCATATCCTCGGGACAGCAGGTATAAGGTCTGCATACACAACCGGAAGAGGCCCGGTAAAGATCAGGGCAGTTGCCGAAATTCAGGAGCTTAAAAAAGACAGGCAGCAGATTATAGTAACCGAACTTCCTTACCAGGTGAACAAGGCAAGGCTGATTGAAAACATTGCCCAGCTTGCCAGGGAAAAGGTAATTGTCGGAATTTCCGATCTGCGGGATGAGTCTGACAGGGAAGGAATAAGGGTTGTAGTCGAGCTTTCAAGGGGCGTAAATGCCAATGTTATCTTAAACCAGCTCTACAAGCACACCCAGATGGAGACCACTTTCGGGATCATCAACCTTGCCCTTGTGGATGGAAAACCCAAAGAGCTTAACCTGAAACAACTTCTGGAGATTTACCTAGAGTACAGGATGGAAATCATCCAGAAACGGACGCTCTACGACCTGAAGAAGAGTGAAGAAAGAGCCCATATCCTTGAAGGGTTAAGGATTGCCCTTGACAATATAGACGCAGTGGTTGCCCTGATTAAGGGCTCTGCAAACGGTGATGAAGCAAAACAGGGTTTGATTGATAATTTCGGCTTTGAAGAGGTTCAGGCAAAAGCTATTCTGGAAATGCGCCTGCAGCGCCTGACAGGGCTTGAGACACAGAAAATCCTTGAGGAACTGGAAAGTCTCGTAAAACTGATCGCCAAACTCAGGAAGATCCTGGAAAGCGATGAGATCAAGTACGAAATTATCAGGACTGAACTCCTTGAGATCAGGGGAAAGTACGGGGATGTCCGCAGGACAAAGATTGTGCAGTACACAGAAGATGTGACTGATGAAGACCTGATCCCGGAAGAGGATGTCGTGGTCACAATCACAAATAGTGGCTACGTAAAGCGCATTCCTCTTGACACCTATACCATGCAGCGCCGCGGAGGTAGAGGGATTATTGGCATGGAAACGAAGGAAGAAGACTTTGTGGAAAACCTCTTCGTTTCTTCAACCCACAACTATATCCTCTTCTTTACAAACCGGGGCAGGCTCTACTGGCAGAAGGTTTATGAGATCCCTGAAGGCTCCCGCCAGTCGAGAGGCAAAGCAATAGTAAACCTGCTGGAGCTTCAGGAAGGCGAAATGGTCAATGCAATGATCCCTGTAAAAGAGTTTGCCAAAGACAAATACCTCCTTATGGCAACAAGGGCGGGAACGATCAAGAAGACCCCGCTTTCTGAGTTCAGGAACCCCCGGAAAGCCGGTATCATCGCAGTCAGCCTGGATGAGGGTGACGAGCTTGTGAAAGTCCTCCTTACTGACGGAAAACAGGAAGTTGTGATGGTTTCAAAGAAAGGCAAAGCAATCCGCTTCTCCGAAAAAGACGTCCGTCCGATGGGCAGGACTGCAAGAGGAGTCCGCGGCATGACCCTTGACGGTCCTGACGACGAGGTGGTCAGCACAGACCTTGTTGACGAAACCACAACTCTCCTGACCGTAACCGAAAAAGGCTTTGGCAAAAGGACGGAATACTCTCAGTACCCTGCGCACCGTCGCGGTGGAAAAGGCGTGATTACAATCATCACAAACCTCAGGAACGGCTCGGTCTCGAACGTTAAATCCGTAGCTGAAGATGATGAACTGATGTTTACGAGCGCAGAAGGCATAATCATTCGTATCCCGGCAAAAGGCATCTCCATCCATGGCAGAAATACCCAGGGTGTACGGATAATGAACCTCAAACCCGGGGACAAAGTCGTAGGGATGGCCAGGATCAAAGTCGAAGACGAAGACGAAAAACAGCTTAAACTCACGGCTCTCATAGCCCGAAATGCAGAAAATCCAGAATCTGAAATAGAGGCTGAAGAAGACGAAGTCGAAGAGCTTGAAGAACTTGAAGACATAGAAGAATCAGAGGAAGTCAAAGAAGACGAGATTGAAGAAGATAAGATTGAAGAAAAAGAGGTAGAAGAGGCAGCTGAGGCAGAAGAAAACCAAGAAGACTGAATAAATAACATGGGTGAAGGAAAATAATCCTTCACTCAAATTGCCGCCGGAGTATAAATTTTGGGGTTTAATTTCCGGCGGCAGGTCTTCAGTCAGGAGGGGAGGGAGGGAGACTTATTTATTTTTTGCAGTCTCTCCGTGCGGTAGTGAGGTATTATTGATCAAATCCTGCAAAAAGGACACGTCTGCCGTTTCTTATGATTTTGTTCAATTCTACTCCCACAACCTTATTTTTCCTGTTTAAACATACTCATTCTCCTATTGAGATGGATGTCTAGATCTCAATAAAATGAGTATAAACGATATATTACCCCTAATTATATAAACTACAAGGGATATATTATTCGTAATTCTGATCATTTGATTTAGATTTTTACTTAAATATACTGACTTCTCTTGCTAATGCTTTTTCAGTAATTAACTCTCATGACCCATATTTTGGAATTTATATAGGCTTTCGCTGACATTTTACATGTGTTTATAAATAAATGTGAAATGGCAATGTATGGTTTAAAGATGAAATATTACTTCTGGTTTTTTCCCTCTGGTCTGTAATTTCTGATAAAAATTATCCAGGTTTCACCAGAGTGATAAATTGCATGAAAAATTTCCGATGGTGGACTTCCAGTTCGGAGGGGGGCCGGGTGGGAAACTTATTTTGCAGGGTCACTTTTTTGAATCGATTTTTGGACAGATCGGGTATCGGTTTGTTTTGCTAGATTTCTTAATTTAGGGTCGGTTTGATTTTTGATGCTTCTTAAAAACGAGGTGTTATACGTCTACAGAGTCCATAAAGTGAATAAAGAAATCGTTCAAGAGGTTTATTTGTTGAAAAATGCATTATCCTATAGAATCTGTTTTTGGTTTTAATCTAAACAGCTTAGTCTCCAACTTCAAATCCGTATCCTAAGGTGACAAAATGATGTTCAACAGGGCAGAAACACCCAAAGAATACAGATAATGAACATCAAGCCCGGGGACAAAGTCGCAGGTATGGTCAGGATCAAAGTCGAAGATGAAGACAAAAAGTAACTGTAAGTGACTGTCTTCATAGCCAGAAAAGCTGAAGGAGTAGATGAGGAAATAGAGGAAGAAGAAGTAGAGGAAATCGAAGAGTTTGAAGAGCTTGAGGAACTTGAAGAACTTGAAGAACTTGAAGAACTTGAAGAACTTGAAGAACTTGAAGAACTTGAAGAGCTTGAAGAACTTGAAGAACAGGGGAAGTTGAAGAAGATGAGATTGAAGAAGACTGAATATGAAATCTGGATGAAGGAAAATAATCCTTCACTCAAATTTCCTGCCGGAATAAAGCTATTGAGGAGGGATATCCGGCGTCTTGACCCCCCTATCTTGAAGGAATGTGGAACATAGGTTTGTTTTTAGTTACTTTTTGTGGTAGTGGTGGGTTTGTTAATAATATCCTGAAAGAAGGGCACTTCTGCCGTTGCTTATGCTTTTCAATTCTACTTCCAGGATCTGTTTTTCCTGTTTGAGTATTACTCATTTTCATTTTGAAATGATCTGTGTCTGGATCTCAAAAGTCAATGAGTATGATAATATCATTACTCCCAATCATATAAGTTCTCTAGAAAATATCATCCGTAACTCTAATCTGTTGATACAATTTTTTAACTACCTTTACTACATAAAATAGTTCTTTTTTATCAGGAACTATTTACGATTTCTATGGGCTATATCAAGTGGGATTGTATTTGGAAGCTACTTTTTGCCCCTTATTTTCAGTACCTGATCCTCTAAGCCCGCTTTTTTGAATTTATATATGCTTTCGCTGGAGTTTTACAAGTATTTATAACTGAATGTTAAATTTCAATGTAAAGTTTAAAAATGAGATCTAAATTCGGATCATCTTCCTCTGGTCTATAAATTCCGTAAACTCTATTCGTTAGGCGTTTTTCTCTTCCAATTCCATTATTCATCGGTTAAGGAATTTTTTTGCCCGAAAGCTATCGATTTTTAACCGGAAGCCTACCTTCGTTTTGGCCTATTTATATGAAATCGACACCCTGTTCTAGCCTACAATAAAATCAAATATTTGACAGCTGTTGTGAAAGTGGAAGCAATTTATCACGATTTTTCACTTAACTGAAGACGCATGTTTCCAATTCTATTGTTCCAGCGTTTTTTTACCTCCGTGGGTTCAAAGTTTTCTTCCAATGATTCTTCGACTTCTTCGACCGTTTCCGGGGGATTCCATGTCTCAACTTCATAAAGGATATCTGCAATTATTAGCCTTAGAGTCTCGTTTTCACAGTCCTTGTTCTTTCTAAGAGCATCAATTGCCGATTCTTCTCCAAACTTTCTTATGCAATTTTCATAACAAATTGTCACATTTTATTTGAATTCGGCTCTAACGTCTTCTAACATTATAATATATTATTAAATGTTAGAAAGTAATATATACCTGGACTTACATTCTAAGTTCTGATCCTCTCATACAAATAAATCTTCTAATGTATTGTTGTCTACAGTTGTTACCTCAACAACGGTGAGAGAGTCAATGTAAAGGAGGAATAAATGAATGCAAAAAGTGGATTTATTACCGCCAATTAATACGAAAATTGGAGAAATATTCGATATTTCAATACCCTCGAACCCTTCAACTGGCTATAGCTGCTTACTGTCAGAGATGCCAAGTTGTGTTTATTTTGTGGAGTCTGAATATATACCCGATGAGCCCATCGTGCCAGGAAGCGGAGGAACCAGCAAGTTCAAGTTTGTTGCGGTTAAGAAAGGTAAAGGCAAAATTAGTTTCCACAGTGTAAAGTTCTCTCATCCTCTTGATATTCTGGAATCCACTGTTATGCAACAAAGATTTGTTATAGTAGAATGATTAGATGGCTTCATTTTACTATTTTTCTTTCCTTTTTTGATACAACTATTAAATCTTTTTTGCATTCAGTTTAAGTGACTAATTTTCGACCTGTTATTGAATGCCACCGTCTTCAGGAAACCTTTGTCAATGGTATAAATCTTTGAAGACGATACCTTTTATTTTTTTCAATGAGTAGTCAAACCTGGGAACCTGGTAGAGCAAATAGATGTGAATTGCCGGTGGCGGGTTTTCAGTCTGGAGGGGTGCCGGGCGGGGAACTTATTTTTAGGGGCGGTTTTTTTGAATCGATTTTTGAATATGTCGGATACCGGTTTGTTTTACAGGATTTTCTGAATTCAGGGTTGGGTTTGAGTTTCGACTTTCGATGCTTCTTAAAAACGGGGTACCATACGCGACTGCGGAGATGGAAGCTTATTTAGCAGGCACACTTAGATAGCCTCATCCATTCGAGATGTTTCAAGAAATACGGAATGGATTTTTCACTCAAGTAACCATTTCCACACTGGTTTTATCAAGATTTTTTTTCCGTCTACTTCCAGTGTGTCTTCCTCTTCAAGCGTCAGGATAAGCCCTTTGTCCAGTTTATATGCTGTAATGGCCTCTGTGATTCCTTCAATTTCCCTCTTCTTTGTTTCCGGAGTGTTAAGGTCTACTGAAACCTGAATTGCCTCACTAATCCGCAGCCCTTCTCTTAGCACAAAATCACATTCTTTTTTCCCGGAATGGTAGTACACTTCTTTCTCTCTTCTAGCCAATTCGACAAAGACAAGGTTTTCCAGCCTTTGTCCTTTATTCTCGGAGAAATTGAAAGCTACTGTCTTCAGAAAACTATTGTCTATAGCATAGATCTTGGAAGGTGAAATTTTCTGCTTTTTGAGGGAATAGTCAAACCTTGGGAGCTGATAAAGCAAAAACACATTCTGGAAATAATCAAGGTAGTTTTTGATCGTGCTTAAACTCTTTATCCCGCTTATGCTTCTTAATGTGGAATAGGAATACACTCTGCCCACATTAGAAAGCAGAAACAGTATCAGGTCTTTGAGAGCTCCCACTTCTTTTATATTGTAACGGACCAGAATGTCTTTGTTGAGGATATCTTCAAAATACCCCCTGGTGAGTTCGAGATCTCCGTTCTTCAGGACAAGTGGAAAACCTCCATTTTCGAAGTATTCCAGGAAATTCCTGAATAAGACAGCTTTTTGAGAACTGGTAAGCAGGTCAGATTTGAGTTCTTCTTCTGTAATTCCGGTCCCCTTCAGGCGGAGGAATTCCCTGAAGGAAAAAGGAAAGAGCTTGAGCACTTTGTTTCTCCCTGTCAGGAAGGTAGATATTTCCGAACTGAGGAGCTGAGAATTCGAACCCGTGGCAAATACCTTTTTGCCTTCTTTGTAGAGGTTGTTCAACCACCTTTCCCAGAGCGGAACGTTCTGTATCTCATCAAAAAAATAATACACCTGCTCCGTCTCACTCTTTTCCATCTCCTTCCCATAAAGCTCAATCACCAGGTCCTGCAAATCCTGATAATTCCTGACCTCAAAATCCGAAAGCCGGATATCATCGAAGTCCACATAAAACTTAACTCCCTCAAGCTGTCCGGCTATCAACTTCAAAAGCGAACTCTTCCCACACCGCCTGATCCCCGAGATGATAACGATTTCATCCCCCTTGAGGTATCTCTCAAGCTCAACGTCCCGGAAAACAAGCTCCTCCTCTTTCCTGAAAGAGGCCTGCTGGTCAATTATTACCTGGCGAAGCTGACTTTTCTCCATATAAGTTAGATATTTGTAAGTTAGTTTATATAGCTTTCGTTGGCATTTTACCATTATTTATAAACTAATATTAAATTGTAATGTAAGGTTTAAAAATGGACATCTAAATTCGGATCATTTCCCTCTGGCCTGTAATTTCTGATAAAATCAGCCAGCTTCCGTTGGAGTGAAAAAATGTGTGAAAATTTCCGGTGGCGGGCTTTTAGTTTGGAGGGGTGCCGGGCGGAAAACTTATTTTTGGGGGCGGGTTTTTTGAATAGGTTTTTGAACTGGTCGGGTACCGGTTTGTTTTGAAGGATTTTCGGAATTCAGGGTTGGTTTGAGTTTCGATGCTTTTTAAAAACAGGGCAGCCATACGACTGCGGAGCAGGCGGCCGAGTCCACAAAAATACAAAAAAAGAAGATTCTGAAACTAAAAAGGGATCCGAAATTTAATAAATTCACGAGTTTTTTATCGCTTCGAGAAGTATCCCCACAACCTGAGAAGGTATAGGTACACCAAATATTGCGGTTGATAGCACTGGAGTAAGCAACTTAATAATTTCACCAGAAGTCAAACTTACTACTACATCTTTTGTGACATCTGCACTGAAGGATTTAATTTTTTCTTTTAAGATTCCTGGTATCTTTTTGAGATCAGCGAGTTTAGATTTTGCTTCTGCTTTCTCCTTTTCAGGGATCTCTGCTGCTTCTATGATTTCTGTAATAGAGGAACTATTTTGAACAATCTTTTCACTGAAACGCGTTAAAGCTTCAGAATCTCCTTTTTTCATAATCTCAAGCATCTGTGACGCAAATTCCCTAATACATTCTCCTTCTTTTCCATCCACTTTATTTGAAACTTGTACCAGATATTCAAGGCTCTGTTGAGAATTATCGATTTTTTCTTTTATCTGTTTAAGTTCATCATCTGTACCTTTGAATCCTTTTCCAATTTGATCTTTTATTGAGATACATTCTAATCTTATTTGATCTAACATTTTTTGAAGATCATTTAACGTTTCTTTAATTTCTGTCGTGTTTTTAAGAATTTGAAGTGGTAAATCTTGCAAAATACTTGTTCTCTTCCTATCCGAATAGTTACAGAGTAACCTATAAAAATTAGAGGCAAATTCTCCACTAACTAATATTTTTTGGATAACATTTCTCCAAGATTCTGGATTTTGGTTTTCGAGAAGTGCTTCATTGAAGCATTCGCACATTTCACAACCTTGTTTGTCATCAAATTCAAGGAAAATATTGTAGGCTTTTAGAACATTTTCTGCCGCGTCTTCATATGACCCTTGCTCAAAACAGAAATCCAGAGAATTTATCAAAAAAACATATGCTGAAACTCTATCCTTTATGATTTTGATCTGTGTGCGATTACCTATTTCCTCAAGTTTTCTTCTCGCCAGTTCCAATTCATTTTTTCTAACGATACTTTTTTTCAAAGCATTTTCTAGGTGACATTCAAAGACAGCGTAATCATAATAGTCAAGAAGGATGTCTTCTTTCTCTTTTTCTCTCCAATCTAACACAAGCTCACAAAAAGATTTGTTGTCAGTTCTCGCCTGACAGAATTCGTCCATAAAATTATAAAAAGGATCTTTTGATAGTTTATAAGCTTCACCATATTCGCGAGATGCCTTATTTATTCCAGACTTGCCTTCAAACTCAAGTAAACTGGCACGTATTTCATGAATTCTTGCCAGTACAATTTCTTTATACCTGATGTCTCTACTTACGATTTTTTCTTCAACATCTCCGAGATATTTCTCCCATTCTTCAAGATGTTTTTTTTCCCCGGTTCTGTTGAACATTTCTTTCAGCAGACTATTCAAATTCAATAAAGCAATGGAATATGTCCATCCGTCTCCTAATTCTTCAAGAATTGAAATGCTTTGCAAATACAATTCCTTTGATCTTTCAAAGTTATCCTTGCTGTCAACACCCATTTCAGCAAGTGTTTGTCTTGCATTACCCTCATTCATCAACGCACGAGCGTAATCTGCGCTTGCTTTGGGGAATATTTTCTGAGCCTCACCGTAAAGACCGACCGCTTTTTCAAGATTTGACCTGCTGTCAACACCCATTCCAGCAAGTGTTTTTCTTGCATTACCCTCATTCATCAACGCACGAGCGTAATCTGCGCTTGCTTTGGGGAATATTTTCTGAGCGTCACCGGAAAGACCGACCGCTTTTTCAAGATTTATCCTGCTGTCAATGCCCATTTCAGCAAGTGTTTTTCTTGCATTACCCTCATTCATCAATGAAAGAGCGTAATCTGCACTTGTTTTGGATAATATTTGCCGAGCATTACCGCAAAGACTGACGGCAGTTCCAAGATTTTCCCTGCTGTCAATGCCCATTTCAGCAAGTGTTTGTCTCGCATTAACCTCGTTTATCAACGCACGAGCGTAAAATTCGCTTTTTTTGGATAAAATATCCCTGGCATCACCGTAAAGACTAACAGCAGTTCCAAGATTTATCCTGCTGTCAATGCCCATTTCAGCAAGTCTTTGTCTAGCATTACCCTCGTTTATCAACACACCAGCGTAATCTGCGCTTGTTTTGGATAATATTTGCCGAGCATTACCGTAAAGACTGACGGCAGTTCCAAGATTTTCCCTGTTATCAATGCCCATTTCAGCAAGTCTTTGTCTTGCATTGCTCTCGTTCACTAACGCACGAGCGTAATCTACACTTGTTTTGGATAAAATTTGCCGAGAATTTCCGCAAAGACTAATAGCAGTTCCAAGATTTTCCCTGCTGTCAATGCCCATTTCAGCAAGTGTTCTTCGAGCATTACTCTCGTTCACCAACGCAAGAGCGTAATTTACGCTTGTTTTGGATAAAATATCCCTAGCATCGCCGTAAAGACTGACCGTAGTTTCAAGATTTCCCCTGCTGTCAATGCCCATTTCAGCAAGTCTTTGTCTAGCATTACCCTCGTTTATCAACACACCAGCGTAATCTGCGCTTGTTTTGGATAATATTTGCCGAGCATTACCGTAAAGACTGACAGCAGTTTCAATATTTTCCCTGTTGTCAATGCCCATATCTGCAAGTATTTTTCTTGCATTACCCTCATTCATCAACGTACGAGCGTAAGGTGCACTTGTTTTGGATAAAATATCTCTGGCATCGCCATAAAAACTGATAGCAGTTTCAAGATTATCTATGCTGTCAATGCCCATTTCTGCAAGTGTTTGTCTTGAATTACCCTCGTTCATCAACGCACGAGCGTAATCTGCGTTTGTTTTGGATATAATTTGCCGAACATTGCCGTAAAGACTGATAGTAGTTTCAAGATTTTCCCTGCTGTCAATGCCCATTTTAGCAAGTCTTTGTCTAGTATTACCCTCGTTCATCAATGCAAGAGCGTAAGGTGTGCTTGTTTTGGATAAAATATCCCTGACATCGCCGTAAAGACTGATAGTAGTTTCAAGATTTTTCCTGCTGTCAACATCCATTTCAGCAAGTCTTTGTCTAGCATTACCCTCATTCATCAATGCACGAGCGTAAGATGCACTGGTTTTGGATAATATTTTCTTGGCATCGCCGCAAAGACTGACAGCGGTTTCAAGATTTTCCCTGCTATCAATGCCCATCTCTGCAAGTTTGCCGCATGCAATGGCATTATTAACTAATACGCGCTTGACATTTTCTATATTGTTTCCGGAAAGAGAAACATATAAACTGTAATAGAATTTACTGAAAAGAGAATTATTGAGTTCATCGATTCCCTTTAAAGCGTTTTCTAGGTAAGAGAATCCTTTATTCTCAAGAAAATTAAATAATCTGTCCATTTTCTGTGAGCTAAAATGATGGGAAATGTAAATAATTCGCGAAAATTCTTCTTTGGTAAAGCCAACTATTACATCAGCAGGAAGATCATAAATGGTTTTAGCAAACAATTTATTGTCCTTATTTGCTGCAGAGGATTCCAATTGATGCAGAAAGGCTTCTTTATCCATGTAATGCGATATGTGCTAACTCGTTTTAAATTTTGTCAAATCATTTGACAGATGGAAGAACCTCTAAACGAAAATTATAGCACAACAAGCTTAAAAAAGATTATTTTTTAAATGGGATTTAAGCTACTCCTAAACCTCACCCAAACCAGTTATCCCCCAATTTCTCCTCCTTTTCCTCATGCATGCTCGCATATGCCACATAATCCCCGCTCTCCGTATCAAAAACAAACCTGTAAACCGTTTTAAAATATGCCCACATCCCAAGGGATTTCTCGCATCGCTCAGCATGACAGTTACCGAGCCATTTCCCTCCCAGACGTTGTAAACAGGATAATCGACTTCCTGAGGGACGCCGGTCAGGTACAGAGCCTCTCCTCTTTCAGTATACGAGGGGCATAGAGGTAGCTGTCATTAAGCCGCTAATGATCACTTTTCTGTGTTGAATTTTCCAAGACTAAAAATCAAATTGCGTGCGGCCACCCCAACCTAAAGGATGGGGTATGCTGATGGGCCGCCCGCCCGGTTATTCTGGTACTTAGAAATCGTCAATTTTCCGTTGCCTAGACTTTAATCTATATGATTGAACCTCTGTTTTCGGTTTTCCCTGCGACTCCTTAATGTAGTGCTTGATTGTGTCAGCGGTTACATTTCCAACGGATCGATAGAATTTACCACTTGACCATAGACTTCCACCCCAATATCGTGTTCTCAGTTCAGGATGAAGCTTGAACAATCTGTAAGAACTACCTCCTTTCAAGTATTGAACCACCTCTGATAGAGAGGTGCTTGGGTGGAATTCCAGGAACAGGTGAACATGATTATCTACAACTTCCAGAGCATGGATTTTGTAGCCTTTCTCTGTGCAAATATTGTGGAATATAGACTCGCAATCCTTTTTAACTCGTTTATTGTAGAATATCTTGTATCGATACTTAGGCACCAACACGATGTGGTAGGTAATCTGACCATAGCCATGGCTAAAACTGCGCAATTCCAACGCTTATCACATCCTAGCCATAGGTAGCTGGAACCACCTGTGGCTATGGTGTCAAAAAACCTCATTTTACAAAAAAACGATGATTGATACAGTTTAAGCGAATACAAAACAGCCAGCGAGGGTTCACTTCATCCCCGACCTGAAGGTCAGGGTATTCGTGACCCTCTGCACTCCCATAGTAATAAAAACACAGTTATTTTAATTCACTTGAGTGAACGAAGTGAGAAAAACGGACAGCACACTGCAGAACCGTAACTCTACTTCAAAAGGTTCGTGGAGGATGAGCGGGAGGCTCCCGCCTGCGAGAAATAAAAAAGAAGTTATTTTAGTTCACCGAACGTAATCTTCAGATCGAGAAAAAGCCGTATGTTCCACTTTCCCCTCCTCTTCAAAAATCCTCAGTTACTGGAATCCAGCTCCCCAATTAATCTTTCAATAGTTTGTTCAAACACCGGGACATCGTTTACTACGGTATCCCAGACAAGGTTATAATCTACATTAAAATAGGCATGAATCATGCGGTCTCGCATACCTGCTATACTTCGCCAGTCGAGTTCAGGAGCTAAAGACCTTATGTCGGCAGGAATGGCTTTTGCAGCCTCGCCTATGATCTCTAACTGGCGGACTACTGCACTTTTGGTCTTCTCATCTTTCAGAAAAGCATCTTTGTCCATTTCCTCTATGAAACTTTTTACAGTTATGGAAGCCGAGAGCATTTCGGAAAGATAAAGAATTGGGGACCTCATACAAGCACCAGTTCCTTCAATACATCATCCCGCATCATCGGGTGAAGTGCTCGTTCAGAGACAACGTCGACTGAAACTCCGAAAAGGTCCTCAAGATAAAATCCAAGCCCCGTAAGATGTAAAAGGGTTGCTCCTTCCCCAAATCTCACCAGAACATCAATATCACTTTTCTCATTTTCCTCGCCACGGGCGTAAGAGCCGAAAATGCCTATCACTTCTGCCTTGAATTCCCTTTTTATTTCAGCTTTTCTTTCCAGAATAAAAAGCCGGATCTTATCAACGTCCATGTGGGTTTTTTCGTGTACCATGACACCCATATCCCTTATTTTTATTAGTCAAATGCACAGTCAAATTTGAATTGACGATCTAAACCATCGGTACTGTAGATCTCAGCGTATTGTTTCAACTATTAGTTGAATTTTAATGATTGTATCTTTAATAAACGATTCCACTTATACAATATCAAGCTTCACGCCTATATGCTTTTTCTGTTGCTCAACATTCTGTGCAAAATAGGTACGAATTAAAAAAGTGCTGAATCTATGCGAACTGCAAGGAAGTTCCAGAGAGTTAAGACTGATTGTTATAAAAAAGATAGGTAAGAGGGACGGAACTATACAGCGACCAGGGTGAAAATATTTCAGGAATCGAGCTCAGGAGAGCACTGCACTAAAAATAAACATAAAGTTATTTTAATCCTCATAAACGAGATCCAGATCGATAAAAAGCCGCCCCTCCACTTTCTCCTCCTCTGAAAAAATTCCGGTTTTCGCTTCAAAAATCATGAAAAACCAATTAAACCAGTCCTCTTGAGCGAACGAATTGAGTGAAAAGGACCCCTTGCTGTTGTACTTTCAGTGCAACTCCCAGAAAATCTTTAATTTTCTGTGATCCCGAAGCGGAACTCGGGGAGTTCAAAAGGTTCGTGGGGGATGATCGAGAGGAGCACGCATGAGAAAAATAAAAATACAGTTATTTTAATCAGCTGCAGAAATGGAATTCATTTAACTACCTTTCATTATGATGATCGTTTTTGCATCAAAACCTTTCATTATTCATCTTACCTCAGCAGGAGACCCCTTCCTCGACATTTCTGGCTTGCCGGAAATGGCAGGTGGGGGAGGAATGCGTCATCTGTACAATCTGAACTAATGTTGTACTCCTCGCACTCAGTCTCCTGCATTTTTTCTTAACATTAACACTATCTGAAATTTTGTTTCCGAATATATCTGATATTGAAAAATACCCGGATGACCGTTTGCCACGAATGAACCCGATCCCTTTTTCCGTTTTTACCTGATCGAATTTCCTGAACCCAAACAGCTTTCCGGTAGGCATTTTCTTCTCTGACCTCTTCCCTCTCCGCTGCTGATAATCTCCCGCAGGAACGTTTCTTTTTAGAAAAACCGAATCTTCTACCTCTACTTTCTGATCGTCCCTGCAACAGATAGCAACAGCATCAAAGTAATGTGTTTTTAACAACTTCAAGACCTGCTCTCTCCTGTACTTTGTTTCGTACCCGAAAGTCTCTGCAAAATTCCAGCCGGATTTCCGGATTTGGGATTTAAGGATCCCTATTTCAGTTGCATGTTTTGTTTTTGACTTTTTCCCTGAAAGCTTGAATTCTCCATTGTGCAGGGCTTTGTGACAGGTTTCACAGAGTGTTATCAGGTTTTCCGGAGCATCTGATCCCTTCTGTGACCTGAAAACAATGTGATGGCAATGTAGCCGGAAATCCTTTGACTTTCCCATGCAATGCTGGCAGGTGTAGCCGTCCCGATCCAGAACGTAAGCTTTGACATTGTAGAAGCCTTTAAGGTCCCCTTCCTGATACCCAACCCCGGAAACCTCCGGATTTGTTATTTTGTGAATATCAAAGGAAGCAAGCTCTACCTTCCACCCGGTTACAGGAAGCAGGGATTCCACAAACCTTTTTTCCCGGAAATGAGCTTCAAGTTTGCTTTTGATGGAAGGAGCCAATCTTCCTTCTCTCCTTGAATTTCCCCGGTTAGCAAATCTTGCAGGTCTATACCTTGTTTTTCTACCTCTTCTGTTTCTCCGGTACATCTTCCGTTGGTCCATCTTTTTAGAAACATTTTCTCTAAGGTGAATTTCGGACTGATACAACACTTTTCCGTTAGCAATGGCTGCACAGCCCACTACCTTAGAGCCGGTATCCATCCCTGCAATTACAGGTTGAGTATAGCTACTGCTTTCGAAAAGTAACTTGATTGTGAAGGGCGTGGTTCGGACCACTTTTGCCTTTCCTGTTTTGAGCAAGATCCTCGCTTTTGCCGGTTTCGTGGGCATTAGCGGGTTTCCACCTTTGCTAAGTACAAATACAAACATTTGTAATTGCTCCTATTGAATAGGGTTATACGTATCCGAATTGTGGAGTCAATTCCGGAATCCGTCTTCCTCTCGATCTGATATGGAAAGGTTTAACGATGCAAGCACTGTCCCTACCTCTCAGGACTGTTTAACCGGCATCCTTAGAGCCTTAAACTGAGGCGGCATTCAAGGGTAACTATTTCTTTCCTATCGTTTACCGATTTTCCATTGCTCCTAATCGGTGATCTGGTCAACCAGGGCTTGTTAAACAAGCTCCTTCCTCAAAAACCTGAGCCGTTAGGTGAAGGTTTTAGGGAGGGGTAATTGACTATAATGAAACGTATAAATACCCACAGATTACTTATTTTTTCCATGTACCCTCACCCAAACCAGTTATCCCCCAATTTCTCCTCCTTTTCCCCCTGCATGCTTGCATATGCCACATAATCCCCGCTCTCCGTATCAAAAATAAACCTGTAAACCGTTCTAAAATATGCCCACATCCCAACATAGGGATTCCTGGCATCGCTCAGCATGACAGTTACCGAGCCGTTTTCTTCCGAAACCGAATAAACAGGATAATCGACTTCCTGAGGGACACCTGTCAGGTAGAGTTTTTCGGCTCTTTCGGCGTAGGCGGAGGTATCGGGGACGTCGCCGGTCACATTTATTTTTTCGATATAATCGCTTCTTTCGATCCCTGACCAGTAGCTGACTTCCATTATCTTGTAGTAGGTGGAGTTATAGGAATATGCGGTAAGGAACTTTCCGGGGGAGGATGGGTAGGTTTTCTGGTAGCTGATTTTTGTACCCTCTGTGTCGGAAATATTATTCACGAGACAAATTTTAGCTACAGGCAGCACTGTAATCCAGACCAGAAGCACAACTAGAAGGGTGGTATAAAATTTGCTCCGGTTTTCGGTGACAAAAGTACAGAAGTTACTGAACTTTCCTGTCCATTTTCCACGGCTTTTCATGTATGCTACAAGTAAAATAAAGACGGGCACCAGGGGAAGAAGATTTGCCAGCGGGTCGAAGAAGTAGACGGCTCCCATGATTGAAGTCTCGGTGTTGAACGGGTAGAGGGGGCGCATTTTCCAGCTGGTGGTATAATCAAGGTAGCTGTGGAGAAAAATAGCTGCAAACCCGGCGGCTGTGAACCTGAGGTCTTTTATTATAAGCCAGGTGAAAAACGTTACAAGCAGGATGAAAAGGATGGAGTGCATAAACTCCCTGTGACCCAGCAGGTAAAAAAGCTGGTTTCTGGTCTCATGGCTTACGCTGTCGCTGACGAGGGCAAAGAATATGTATGGGATGAAATCCAGGTCCGGCAGGATTGCCAGAAATGCCAGGATGTTCCGCTTTTTTCCTTTATATCCGAGAGCCAGAGCGATCAGAAGGCCAACTCCCAGATGGGAGAGTGTGTTTACCATTTGTTTTGTCCCTGAATAAATTTTCCTTTTACTTTTGATAAAGCACAATTATCTGGTGAAACTTATTTGGTGAAACTTATTTGGAGAAACATTTTGGTGAAACCGTGAATAAATTTTTTCAAAAATATCTCATAGTTTTCGTCTTTTACCTTTAAATAGGTTTGATGTATAATTATATTTTACACTTAGAATTGTCAGATGGCAATTCGATATGTATCTGACGTGAAACAAAGCGGAGTATTTTAAAATGCAGATTGTTTCGCGACAGAGTATTTTGATAGATATATTTCTGTTAATACAGTTAAGGGGGAAATTGGTTAGCAGAATTTGTAAACGGAACATTCTTGAACTGAAAGATATAGCCTTACAGGTGAACTTACAGGCTTACAGTTAAGAAGATTCCCAGAGAGAATTTTGTGAAGCCAGTTGATTCAAAAGGGAGATAATATGGCTAAAGAGTTGTATAAATTACCACCGTTGAAGTATGGCTACGCAGACCTGGCACCTTATATTTCCGAAGAACAGCTGCGCATACACCACGACAAACACCATCAGGGCTATGTAAACAACACTAACGCCCTTCTGGAAATGATGGATAAAGCCAGAAAAGAAGGCACGGATTTTGATTATAAGACAACTGCAAAAGCCCTGTCTTTCAATCTGGGTGGGCACGTTCTTCACGATTATTTCTGGTGGGAGATGACTCCTGCAAGCAATGCAAGCAAAGAGCCTGTTGGCGAATTAGCTGATGTGATTAAGGATGATTTCGGAAGTTTTGAAAGGTTTAAAAAGGAATTTTCCCAGGTCGCATCAAGTGTCGAAGGTTCTGGTTGGGCAGCCTTAACTTTCTGTAATGATACTAAAAGACTCGGGATCATGCAGATAGAAAAGCATAATGTAAATCTTGTGCCTGATTTCCCGATCCTTATGGACCTGGATGTCTGGGAACACGCCTACTATATTGATTACAAGAATGATAGGAGCAAATTCATAGAAGGGTTCTGGAACATTGTCGACTGGGAAGAGATTGACAAATACTTTAAAAAGACACAGAAATAAATCGAAAAGATATTTTTGGACATAATAATCAAAAAATTATCTTTCAGCATTTTTCAGCATAATTATGTTGTTTAAGCATGGTTGTGTTATTCCGATTACACTTTTTTGGATGAGATGTAATCGGAAATGATACTATTTTTCTTGGAAGGGTTTTTGTTTCCCTTGATCTTATTTCTGGAATCTTTTTTCCTTATATTTTATTCCCGGGAATATTGTTCTCGGAATCACTCGAAATAGTTCTTGTCAAGCTTCTTTTCCGCTCTCCCGTAGTGGCTCTCATATACCTCGTATTTTCCGCTTTCCCTGTCAAAAACAAACCTGTAAACCGTATCAAAATAAGGCCAATTTTTAACATAAGGGTTTCTGGCATCGCTAAAAATTACGGTTACAGTCCCTCCTTTTTCCGAAACCGAATAAACAGGATAGTCGATCGCCTGAGGCACTGAATTACTGTAGAGTTTCCCGGCTCTTTCGGCGTAGGCAAAAGCGTCCGGGATATCCCCGGTCACAGTTACCTTCTCAACGTAAAAACTTTTTTTAACTCCTGACCAGTAGTTGACTTCCAGGAGTTTATACCGGGTATCATCATACGAATATGCTGCCAGGAATTTGCCGATCGATATCGGGTAAGTGTCGTTGTAACTGATCTCGGTCCCTTCTGCTCTGGAGATGCTGTCCGTAAGGAGGACTTTTGCAACAGGGAACACTGTGGTCCAGACAAGGAGGATTATAATAAAAGAGGCATAGAATTTGCCCTCATTCCTGTTTACAAAACCATGGAACCTGTTTAGCCCGTTTAATTTTCTTAGCCCGTTTAATTTTCTATTCAATATGTCTCTGTTTTTATTGCTCCAGCTGTCCTTGCCTTCGAAAGACCATCTTCCCTTGCTTTTAACATTCCATTTATCCCTGGTTTCAAGACTCCGTTTGCCCCTGTTCTTTATATATTCCGCAGCCACAATGAAGACAGGCAGCAGAGGAAGGACATTTATCACGGGATCAAAGGGATAAATGGCTCTAAGGGCGGACTCGTTTGTGCTGAACGGATAGAAGGGTCGCATTTTCGCGATCGTAGTGTAATCCAGGAGGATGTGCAGGAAAACAGCCTGAAACCCTCCAAATGTAAAAGCCCTGTCTTTAGTTTTAAGCCAGATCAGAAGTGCGATAATAAAAGCGAAAAAAACCGAATGCATAAACTCCCTGTGTCCCAGCAAATAGAAAAGCTGGTTTCGCGCCTCGTGGCTTACGCCTCCGCTAATGAGTGTAAAGATCGAATAGGTGAAATAATCCAGGTCAGGGATTATAGAAAGCAGAACCAGACAAAGCCTCTTCCTCCCTTTTAAGCCAAGGGCATAGGCAAGAAGCAGACCGATTCCAATATGAGATATTGTATTTACCATAAATCTACCATGAATTTATATCTGTGCCATTAACGGTGTGTTCATTAACGATGTATTTTTACAGTAGTTCCGATCAGGCTTACTTCCGAATGACAAAAACATATTGATTTTACTTTTTACCCACTCATTTTCAAAATATTTTCTATTACTGGTTAGAGTTTAAAATTCTTAATCTATAATTTCCACTAACAGTTCTCAAAAAATAATTTTTTATCGAGTGATTTTATAGCATAAGCTATTAAGTTAGCAATTTTTAATTCAATACAAGTTATATTGTAGTTAATCGAGTGCGTAGCACTCGATTTCGTTCTTCATTAAACCATCTCAAACATTCCAGTAACACCTTAACTGGAATAAAATTCAGCGATTTTAGCCCATATCTAACAGCTTTGTTTATGTCTTCATTTATTAATGATTTTAGCTCATAAGCTGTAATTTCGATAACTGACTTTAGCATATTTAGAACATTGTACATGATGCATTGAATAACAAAGAACAATACTCTTGCTACTGGTGATTTTGTACATGTTCGTATCTTGAAGTCGTTTTTCACTCTATAGCCAGTTTCTATGTTCCATCTTTTTCGGTATTCTTCAGGAATTGTCTTTTCAAATTTCTCAGTTGATTCTGCCTCTTTGTTTGTAGCAAACAGGATGTACTTTTCCTTTTTATCATCATATATTGCCACAATATTGAAGGAAGGTCCTCCTTGCTTAAATTGATATTCAAAAATTACTGAAGTATTTCCCCATTCTTTTTGATGATTTTTAAGTTCTCTATTGATAACCTGATTTGATTTAGCTGCTATAACAAAATTGACTTTAAGTTCATCTAATTTTGAAATCACAGCTCTATTACAAAATTCCTTGTCAAGGTATGATGTCCCTGTTTTTACACCTATTGCCTTAAGTCTTTCGAATAAAGATTCGATGAATAGAGAATAATTCTTGTTCAAACTATTAATGTCGATTACGTCAAGTGTCAAGTGAGAAGTTCCAATTATATCCAGGGTACAAAACGATTTACCCCACGAACTGCCATTCTTTGGTTTTATGCCCCTAATTCCGGGAGTATTTTTGTCTCCATAAAATGGAACATCATGAAAATCAATAGCTATGTCATGAACAGTGTTTTCAAGTTTCATCATCTTGAAAATCTCAAAATTCATTTTTCTGAAAGCAGAAAGAGTATCTTCAATATTATTGTCTTTGATGTAATTGAAAATAGTATCTGCTGAGGGGATTCTTAAGTCAGGATTTTTGCTTTTGAGGTCATTACTTGCAGATTCAAGAGAGTTTGTAGAAAATGTTGAGGCATGTAATAACACGTTTAAAATGTCCTGACATTCATAATTTGCAGATTCTGGCAAAGTTATTATATCATATTTGCGAAACAATTCAGAGGATACAGCCATCAAGCTGGCTGTATCTATGGCCATGGAGTCGTTTTTGGTTGGCATCACAAACGAATTCCATGGTTCATTAGATCTTTTTTTCGGTAAATCATAAATATTTGATGACTGCCAAATTCAGCATTCGGAACTTGGGTTATTCGGAACTACTGTTTTAATGAATTAGATTCTGGAAACCATGATCGTGAAGAACTCTAGCTTGATAAGTTCTAGCTCTATAGTGTCTCCACCCTGCATATATATCTTATTATATAAATAAATAGATAATTATATCGTGCACATCGAAAAAAAACAAAACAGAATTTATACCTTATTTATGCTGCTCCTCCTGATAATTAAGGAACACCCAAAAATTGAATAAACTACTATTTTTTTAAATATAAACAGAGTCGATTAAGTTGACGAGACGGATAGTGCTCTCTCAGGTCACTGAGATGAATTATCCATTGTTCCGGATCAAAAGCAGAGGAAAGGCCTTCAAAACCTGCATTGAAAGGATAGGGTTTTTCGTCCCTTCCGGTATGCAGGATAATCATAATTGGTAAACTACCCCGCCCTACTTTCTGATGAAAGTGAGGACGGAGCTTCCTTCGAGTGGTTACGTCACCTGGATATTTGCATAATGCAAGTATCCATCTGTAATCCTGTTTTGTCGAAGATTATCAGAAAACCTCTGATAACCTGTCCGCAAAGCATTTTGTGATAAGAATCGCTTCATGATGTTGATAGCACTATTTCTATCTCTATCAATAACGTTTCCAAAATTACATTTCATAGTTCTTTCCCAAAGAGGCATTTCATGCCTTTTCTTCAGTTGGATTGATCTTAATTCTCTTCGTCAGATGCATATTTGCCCTGGTTATCAACATATTGCTTCAGTATATCTAAGGTTACTTGTCCTTCTAAGGTTACTTATCCTGTCGATGCGATAAAATACGATCTTGACCAGAACGTATCTTTCCATAACATAGTTTTTACTTCAGGGAAGTTTTTATGAATCTCCCTTGAAGTTATTATTTTTGTGGTGTTGATATATTTTGGAATATCAAGTGAAGGTTTTGCTGAAAATAATAAGTGAAAATGGTCTTTGTCACACTCGATATTCAGCACTTCAACATCAAATGTTTCACTTATGGTATGGATTTTTGTTTTGAGAAAATCAACAACTAAAGGGTTCGTTAGAGCTTTTCTCCTATATTTCACACACTGAACGAAATGATAATGGGGTGAATATGTAAAATGGCTTCATTGGTCATCGGTTAAGGAGTTTTCTTGCCCGAAAGCTATCGATTTTGTACCATAAATCGATCTCAAACTTTGCCCTCTTTTCCTAAAATCGATACTCTGCTCCAGCCTATATTATATTAAAATTTTAGATAACTGTTGTAGAAATAGGGCAATTTATTATGGTTTCTTTCTTAACCGATGACATATGAAAATGGCTTCTAAGATTCAGTTTATGCCGTATAGTTATATATATATCTAGATAACTATAAGCATGCATAATTATGTTACTGTTGTTTTGTAGAAGTTGACGGCTTTCATCCCCTACCTGTCGCTTACGCTCCGAGGAAGGGGACTTTCCGCCTTAGAGTTAAAAGCAGAAGAGTTCTTTTAAATCTAGGGTCATGATATGGTTTTTACATCTCAACGATCTTTTCGATAACGTCCCTTTCGGAGCGGTAAACCCTGAACTTTGCCACCCTGCCTACCTCCAGCGTATTGAAGTCTTCCCTACTTACCCTGTATTCCCTGACTTCGTCTTCAACGCAGAGCCGCATTCGGACAACGTACTCGATTTCCGGATACATGGTTTTAAGTTTGGTTTCCACTGACTCGTTGATCTGGAAGTTTTCGGTGCCTTCCGGAAGCAATTGTCCACAGGCTTCATCCTGAACCGAGATCCCTTCAGGGCCGCTCTGGAAGATGATAGTCCTATCTTCTCCTTCAACTCCAACGACTTCCTTTTGGAGAACAAAACCAACACCTACTACAGGGGATAAAAATCCCTTGACCGAGATGAAAATAATGGCAGCAAGGAAAATGATAACTGCTCTTTTCTTTCGGGTATCGTCTATCTGGTTCAGCTTCAAGTAATCGACCTCGATTCTTTGGAATACATTGCGCTTCAATTAAATTCCAGGCTTAAATTCCAGGCTCCAATAAATTATCAGGTTTTAATAAAGTCCCGGTTACCGGCTTAGAAGATGGAGTTTAACATGACTGATACATGATTGATGATAATATCCAATTCATGACCGAAATATAATCATATCAATGCTGTCACAATAATAAATATTTTTTTCACATTTTTATTAATTTTTCATACTGAATAAGTAAAGTCAAATACCAAACTTAACATAAACTTTTTACAGATTCTCGGCTTTCCGGATAGAGCTGGATACATTTCTGCCGGTAAGCATTAATCAGGAAATCAGGAGACAAATCCTTTGTTCCAGACAGAACCCATACTTTACCTCCAATCCCTTGGGACCGAATGGTTTACTTTCTTCATGGTTTTGATAACTTCAATGGGGTCTGCCGCCTTTTTTGCTGGCATGATAATCATCACCGCTTTCGGGATCGATTTCAAGAAGGGTTTTCTTCTGTTCCAGCTGCTGCTCTGGACTGCCCTGATTACCGAGACCTTTAAGGCGCTGATTGCCTTTCCAAGGCCGGATTTTGTAGACAGCAGGGTACTTAACCTGGAGGATGGAATCAAAAATACCTCTCCTTTTGATGGAAATGGGGATACAGGCTTTTTCAGACTTCCAGACAGGGAGGTCATTGAGGCTTTCCGTCTTCAGGAGCCCCTTCCCGATTCTCCCTTTGGATTTCCTTCTGGGCATGTCGCACTTACCACCGTGCTCTGGGGAGGAGCCTCCAGTGTCTTCAACAGCAGAACAATCAGTAGGCTGGCTCCCGGAGCAGTGCTGATCGTAGCTTTTTCGAGAATGTACCTGGGAAGGCATTTTCTGGGTGATGTCCTGGGAGGAGCTGTTCTGGGTTTAAGTATCCTGGTCGCTTTTAAGTATTTCCTCAAAGGTCCCCTGAAAGATGAATTTTTCAAAAAAGAGAACTTTAAGCCTGTTTTCAGGCAGAAAAATCTCTTTTTTTACTCTATTATGTTTGTAGTTCCTGTTCTTTTTGCATCCCTGTCTCTTGTAAGCGGTGAAGTAGCAGGCTTTTTCCTTGGTGCGAACACGGCATATCTCCTTATAATACGAAAGGGGTTCCCGGAAGATGCGGGAGACACGGGGCAGCGAGCAACCAGGGTATTTATTGCCCTCATGCTGTTTGGGGTATCAACTCTTGTCCTTGATATCGGATTTGCCACAGTGGAAACTTCCATTTCTCCTGGAGCTACTCTCATAGAGTTTTTAAAAGCTTTCATCCCTGCGCTTACCATATGGGTTTCTGCAGGTATCTGTACAAAGCTTGACCTGTACGGAAGAGAATAAGCAATAGAAAGCCCTCAGGGGATGGAAAAACAGCTCGAGGAACATTAAACGCTCTGTAAATTGAAAGAACTTTAAATTGGGTCTGGCGGCCCTGCAAAAAAAGCAGATGATCTAAAAAAGAAAACTGAGAAATAACTTCAAGTTAATTTTGATCATTAAAAAGAAATAAAAAGAAGGAAATTCTTCATGAGTTATAATTCCAGACCTGCGGAAGATAGCAAATTCTGGGAAGATTTACTGCCCGAACCCCTGCCCCTCGAAGACCTTTTCCATAAATACGGAATTGAACGTAGCCATGCCGATAACGTGGCCCGAAATGCACTCGAACTTTTTGAGATCCTCGCTCCTGTCCACGGGCTGGACTCAGAGTTTCGGAAACTGGTGGAATTGGCTGCCCTCGTGCATGATGTAGGGGTAGCTACTGACTTTGAGAACCACCACAGGGCTGGAAGGGACATCCTGCTTCGCCACCCGCCTGCCGAGTTACCTGAAAGGTTGTGGCCGGTTGTTGCCTGGACGGCTTTCCTGCACAAAAAGAAGATTGGAAAAAAGAAACTTGAGGGTCTTAAAGGAAAGACTTTCGGAAAAATGCCCGAAGCCATGCAGGATATTACCCTGAAAGTGGCCGCCCTTATCCGGCTCGCCGATGCCCTTGACTACAGCCGGATGGAAAGCAGGCTCGGGAAGGCCACTTTCAAAGGTCGGGGAGTCAGGTTCGAAATAATAGGGCAGGGAGCTGCAATTGATGCAGAAAGAATGTACAAAAAAGGTGACCTATGGCACCTGCTCTACGATACGGAACTTGAGTTTAAGCCCCAATTGCATATATCATGAAGGTTTAAATCAAAAAAACCATACCTTAAAACCATACTTTACGGTTATTCTTTAAAACCACTTTTTAAAAAACAAGCATTAAGTCTTGGGATTGGAAGATCTGGATGAATTACCTTATACTTGTACGACATGGGGAATCCGGCTGGAACGTTGATGGCAGATTTGGAGGCTGGGTAGACGTCCCTCTGACAGAGAAGGGGATAGAAGAAGCCCTGCTCTGCGCTGCAGAATTTGAGAAGATCAGGCTGGACATTGCTTTTACTTCGAAGCTGGTCCGGGCGCAGGAAACTCTCTTTCTTATCCTTTCTAAACAGGCAAAGATAGGGGTCTTTGTCCATGAAAAAGAAAACCGGTATTCATATCCCCCTAAAATCGAAAAGAGCCTTATACCTATCTATTCCAGTGAAGCCTTAAATGAGCGCTATTATGGGATACTGCAAGGAAAGAAAAAGGAAAAAATGAAAGAGAAATATGGGGAGGAACAGATCTTTCACTGGTGTCGGAGCTACGACGAAGGGCCTCCTGAAGGGGAGAGCCTCAAAGATATCTACAGACGTGTAGTTCCCTATTTCGAAAGGGAGATCCTTCCTGTTTTTCTGGAAGGAAAAAATGTAATTGTCTGTGCTCACCAGAACAGTTTGAGGGCGCTGATCAAGCATATTGAAAGAATCTCCAATGAAGACATCCGCAAAATCAAATTGGCCAATGCAAGGCCCGTAATCTACACACTTTCCGGAGACAGACTGGTCAGGGAAAATGTTGAAATGGACCCGGCGGTGAAAAGGAACATCTAAGCTTTCTTTTAGCCCTCTCTGAATTCTTTTTTTGGGTCCGTCTGATCGCCTCTGGTCGGTAAAGCATTTGCAGGCATCTATTTGCAGGCAGTTTATATATCGCCCAGGGGCAGGATATAGAGTTCGTGTCCCAATTTAATAAAAAGGCGAATGGAATTAAATATATTTCCCAGAAACTTTAGAATGGATCTGTTTCTGGTTTTAACATATGCTTTCAGCAATGAAATTGTCCACAAGCGGGTTGTCCGGAAACAGGCTCATTCAAAAGCAGGCTCATTCAAAAGCAGGCTCATTCAAAAGCAGGCTCATTTAAAAGCAGGCTCATTTAAAAGCAGGCTTGCTCAGATAAAGGGATGTTCAAAAAAGGAGTTCTCAAAACATCTCAACTGCACACCAGGGCCGGGTTTGTGGTGTGGTAGATGTGTAGATATGGTAGTGTGGTAGATAGTAGATATGGTGGTAGATAATATGTTTGGGTGTTTATGGTACCCGGCCCTGTGAAGTGCAGGTTACGGTTCCAGACATTGGGGTATTTTTTATACTTTGTGGTACTTTTTCAGTCTGTTTGGGGTCTATTCACATGAGTACTGATCTTGTGTCCCCCCATCAGGGTTCACATAGTTGGAACCAATTTACTGGTATGAGCTTTCTGTATTTACAGCTCATTAACTTATAATATATTTCTCATGGTTTTAACTCCCTCCAAACAGGATAATTTCGGAAGACTTATATATGCATAAAAAACCTATAACTTCAAATTCATCCATATGAGATAATTTCTAACTTAACTCTTTTTTTTGGAAATTGTTTCAAGTATCAGTATCTTCCGGCTGTATAATTTTAAAATTGTTAGATTTCTTGATGGGATAAACATATATATTAGTTTTTTTAAAACAAAGATTTTTTTATATGTCATTCTTTTGGTTGAAAAGGGAAAAGGCTAATTTTTCTCTATTTTGTTCTCTGAGCGGGAGAATAAAATTAAAAATAGATATATAATATTATTGATTAAACCCCGGAGGAATTTATTGTTTCTTTTGTTACTTTTGCTTGTTCTGTTCCTTTTGTTTCATACTCTGCAAGCCTGGGGCGTGCGAGAGCGATCAGGACTTCCTGTCCTCTCCATGAACCTCTGCTGAATCTGGTTTCAGCAAAAATCTCGCCCCCTCCCCTGGCAACAAAGGGCACGCTGTACAGGGATGTTTTTCCTTCGAGTATTTCAGAGAAGTTTTTTGCGGCTTTAAGGACCTGGTTCTGGGGATGGAAGGAAAGGATATTTTTTCCAAGGAGTTCTTTTTCCGTATATGAAAGGTGCTTGCGGAAAGCGGGATTGGAATGGACAATGCAGCCTTCATGGTCCACTATAAAAATAAAGTCCTTTATACTTTTAAAGAGCCCCTGGAAATCACTGCTGGTTTGCTGGAGTTCTGCTTTTTCCTTTATTCTGCCGATTTCGTTTCCTAGTTCAAGAGCAATGGTTTCAAGCTGTCTTCTGGAAATTTCGGGAATTTCGTCTGCCTTATGGGAACTTAGCTGCATGACTGCAGCAAGACGACTGCCTGAAAAAACGGGAATAAAAGCAGCTGCTCTGAGCTTTTCTTCAGGTGGTGCCTCAAGAGAAGCCATATTTTTAATCTCAAAATAGTGCCTGTAAACAGGTTTTCCTATCCTGAGCAGGTTTGTCAGCCCCTTAGCTTTCCCAAAACCGGACGCTGCTTTCACAAAAGCAGGGGATAATCCCTTGCAGGTCTTTAGTTTCAGTTCCCAGCTGTTCTCATCCGTAAGATAGATGCAACCTGAATCCAGAGGCTCAACTTCAAGAGCCAGATCAAGGAGCCGCCTTAAGATTTCCTGAAGCTCATCTGTGGAAGTAAGGGCAGTGCCGATATCGCGGCGGAGACGCAGGAAGTCAGAGCTTTGCCTTTTTTCAGTAACGTCTATAACTGTCCCATAGAGGTATTCGATATCCCCTTTTTCATCGGAATGAATAAACGTCTGCTCATTAACCCAGCGGACCTCTCCGGAAGCTGTAAGAATCCTGTATTCCTGGAAAAAGTCTTTTCTGCCTTCGTTATAATTCCTGAAAAGGTTCTCCCTTACCTTTTCAACATCAAGGGGATGAATAATGTCTTCATATGTAAGTTTCCCTGAGGTAAAAGCCCCTGCAGGATAACCAAAAAGGATTATGTTTTCAGTCATGAATTCCACAGGTCGTTTTTCTCTGGGACTGCTCAGAAAGACAACTACAGGGCTGTTGCTGACAATTAATTCCAGGACTTTATTTACTTTTAATGAGTAATAAAGGTCTTTTTTTATTTTCTTTTGCTTGCTGATATCTCTTGCAACTGTAAGAACTGTGCTTTTGCCCTCGTAATCCATTAAATGGGCTTCTACTTCTACCGGGATAGAATTCCCATCTTTTTTCAGATAGGTAGTCTCAAAAGTAATTTTCCCTTTCTGGGATATTTTCTTAACTTGCCTGGGAAACTGGTTTCCATATCTGGTATCGATGTTTGCGGGAGCAAGTTTAAGGAGTTCTTCTCTATCGTACCCCAGGCTCATGCACGCCCCTTCGTTTGTTTCCAGGAATTTTCCATTCCTGTCCAGGATAATTAAAATATCGCCGCTTGAGTTAAGCAAAGAGCTGAATTTTTGCTCCTCCTGCCCCAGCTTTTCTGCAAGCTCCCTGCAAGTGGTTATGTCTGAAACAATCCCGAAGTAACGGCTTATCCTGCTGTTTTTCCCGTACTGGATAAGAGTCCGATCCTCAACCCGGCGAACATCTCCACTTTTTGTAAGGATCCTGTATTCTAGGGTATAGTCTGTAATCCCTCTCTCGGAATTACTTATAACTCCGAAATTAAAAGCTTCAAGGTCTTCAGGGTGAACTATGTCAGCATATAGAATTTTTCCCGCCTTAAAATCAGAAGGTTCATACCCAAAGCATGAAATGTTTGCAGAAGAAAACTCGACCGGAAAGCCAGCTTCGGCTTTTCTTATAAAAATGACCGGTGGAATACTTTCGAGGAATATTTTCAATTCTTCTTTGGATTCAAAAAAGTCAGGCAGCTCCTTTTCAGGAAGCCATTTACCTGTGAATTTGTCCTGAAGGCTTTTTTCCGTAATACTGATCCCCTGTTTAAATTAATATAGGCTGACACCTGTATCTTTAATTTATTTATATAACTGTATATTATAATAATCGAGTCTATTAATAAAACTTTCTTTTTCCTCAAGGATTTTTTCATCACGGTGAAAAGATGTATAAGGGCAATGTAGTTGAACATCAGGAATATGGCTGAACTTTAAGGCTTGAAAGGGTGTTTTGAATGTTAAATTATATATAAAAATCCTTTTAATAACTCTTGTTATGAAATAAACACAATTGGAGGAGTGAAATATGGCTGATAAGACCGATAAAGTTGCGGAAAATGTTCCCGGACCTTATTATGTAGATTATGAATGTATCGCATGCAATTTATGTGTGGATACATCACCAGAGAACTTTAAAATGACTGAAGAGGACTCTAACGCTTATGTATATAAACAGCCGGACACTGATGAGGAAAAGGAAGCCTGTAAGGAGGCATTGGAAAGCTGCCCGGTTGAGGCAATAGGAAATGACGGCTAAAATGGTCTTTTCGATCCAATCCAATTTCCTTAATTTTTTTCTGTTTATCGATTTTTTATTTAGAGTAATTTCTCTAGCTGTTTACAGGTTTTCTACAGTTTTTATGCACAGGTTTTTATGCATCTGTTTTCTGTCCATTATTCTATCAACCCGATTTCCGAATAGATCCTGGAAAGCCCCTGAAGAGTGGAATAACCTTTTCTTGTGATGATATAGTCCCCACGTTCACTCCTCTGTAAAACCATGCTTGTATCAAGTAATTTCTGTAGGTGGAAGAGAAGGTTTCCACCGCGAAGCCCGGTGAGTTTGGATAGTTCGGAAAAGGTCTTACTTTCTCCTGAGAGGGCTTTTAGCATAATGAGGCGTTGTTTGTTGGCAATGGGTTCGCAGATTTCTGGAACCATTTTTTCAGGTTTGAGTTCACTGATGTCAGCATGCTCTGTGCCTTCTGTTTGATCTTCGTAGATCTGGAGGGAACGCATTAGCCTGACCTGTTTTTCAAAAAGGGTAGAAGCTTCCGAAAAACACTTGCTGCACTTTTCGGTTTTTGCATGCTTTTTCAGTTCTATTAGCTTTTCCCTGTATATTTTGATAGTTTCGGAGCTGACTTTCTCTTTTCCGACAAGACCTGCAGTTTCCTGTAAAAGATCCCGGAAAGCGGTCTCACAGAGTTCTCGCATCTGACAGTCCTGGGTCATCCCGTTCTCCATGCGCTCGCCAGCTTCCTCGCAGAGGTAGTTTATCATGGGTTTCATGAAGTTTGTCCTCATCTCGGAAAGCATAAGATCTATATGTTGCTGGTTTGCCCGTTGCAGGAAACGGGAAAACTCATTTCGAAGGGAATTAATTTCTTTTTTTATGGAGTGCAGTTCTTCAAAGTAGTTGCTCTCAACATTATATTTTAAAAAATAGTCAGGGACATTTTCAAGTGAATTTATGGGTTCCCCGGTTACTGACTGTGTATTCTTTCCGTTTAGGTTTGGGCTTTCTGTCAGGGTTTCGGAGTTCATGTCGGGTACCTTCCTGTACTACAGTTTACATTGAAATGGTTTTTATTTTTTCCGCAAAATAATTCTGTTTTATTATGAACTCTTCCTATTAAGGGTCATTTTTCTGTACTGAGTGTTAATTGTACATAATCATGACGCTCAAATATATATGTATTCAACACTTTTTAAAATATGTAAACTATATATTAAGTAATATATGGAGGTATATATAAACGGATCTGATCGAACACCATGCCGCATGGAGGCGTTTTTGCCGCCCATCGCCATATGAAACTGTACAGTCCCCACAAAACGAAGAATACGAAGCACCAAGTTTCGTCGATATGGCAGACTCTTCAGACTATACGCACCCCATCACTGCTTTTGTTTTGAATGCCAGTGGAGAACAGCTTGAAGCCTTCGGCTACCTTAACAAATGGATGCAACACTACGGAATCAGGTTCTGCAATTCCGACTCTTGTGAGTGCGAGCACACCGAGGCCTTCCAGGGAGCTTTACAGTTTGCAGGTCAACGTCTTAGTATGGCAGATCAACGCCCTGACATAAAGTAAGTAGATACACCTATCTTTTCATAGTGCGATAGACCTTTGCCGCTTTTAAATCACACACCACCATGCGGCAAGTGTGTACCTACTTTATTTACATAGGGCTTATGTGGCCTGGAGATAAACTGTCATTTATTCTTCAGGCAATGAGCCCTAATGTTCTTAAATATGTTATCTTATCAATATTTTGCTATATCGACTCTCTTTATTATAATAATCATTATTATTTTTTCTATATATATATTACGGTTGGGTTTTGCCGGATTAGCCAGGCTTCTATTTTTTAATTTCGTATTCTGCTGTGCTTACACATATCTTTTTTACTATTTCACTGTTCTTTTTCCGGCTGTAAAATTTGTCTGAATAGTCAGGCTGCCGTCTTTTTAAATAATTGGGTTTTTATTATTTCCAATAAAATTCCTTATTTTTTTCAATAAAATTTAATAATAATACTTATTTTGTAAAAAAATCTGTTTAAATTAATCTAAAAGTCATTTAATGTAATAATATATCGATTATCTTGAATAAAGGGATTTTTTACCGGTTAATAATGAAAATAACTACGTTTTAATTTTAAACATATTCTCAATATGTATACTTTCAAGCAAAAATACAAAAAGTAGGGATAAAAATAGGGGTAAAAAGTAGAGGTGAAAGTAGATTAATTTGGCACAAATGTCCTAATTATTAAATTTTTAAGGTCATATTTGTGTACAAAAAAACAGATTGTGCAGAATTATGACGCTTAAGTATATAAATCTGTAGTTTAATTAACTGATTGGTGATAATTCATGGAGTTAAAAGACATTAACAACTTCGTAGAGACTGCAAATGAAGAACAGCTCAAGGCTTTCGGTTTCCTCGGCCAGTGGATGATGGATAATGTGCCAAATTACTGCAACTGTCCATCAAAGTGCAACCAGAACTGTGAGCTTGCAAAAGCACTGGGCGGCGCACTCCAGGCTGCCGGGCAGAGACTTCAGGGCCAGTAATTGAAAGAGTAAGCAGAATTCTTACTAGAGTTCTGCTGCCCCTTTATATTCTCCTTTATGTTTTTATTTTTTTGGCTTATGGACCAGGGGTTCACAACACATTTTTTACATGAATGATATATAACGCATAAAATCAAATTATGAATCTATAAGTATGAATCTATAATTCAAGGGGGAATCTAATATGGAACCAACAGCCTCAGATTGGATTAATTTCTGGAACGCAAACAATTTTGCAGTGATTACCGACAATACAAAGCCAGCCATGAAATGGACCGTCTCGGAACTCAAAAAACGGGGCAAAAATGTATATGTCGTTGACCTCTCCGAAAAACCTGCTCCCGACTCCTTGAAAAACGTTTCCGAACTTCCGACTGGCTTGGACCGCGTCGTCATAGGCATAACGAAATCCGACCCCGGAGACCAGATCTCCGTCCTGAAAGAAAAAGGCACAAAAAAAGCCTGGATTCACTGGAGAACCGAAACCGAAAAAGCCCTCAGTGCCTGCAGAGATGAAGAACTCGAATACCTGGCAGGTCGCTGCCCCATGATGTACCTCGGAAGCGGGCTCAGCATACACGGATTGCACAGGACGATTGCAAAGATGACGGGGAAATATTGAAAAAAGGATGGGTTTGATTCGCTATTATGTACTTTTTTGTGTTCAGCTTAAGAGGACTTAAAACAATTCTTATTCTATTTTTTGTTTTAAACGTTTGCTCGTAAATCATACACTGTTGCCTTGATGGGACTTTGTAAATAAATTATTAACCCTTATTTATATATATCATTAAATCAACTAGACTAGTGGGCATCTGGAAAGGTCGTTAAAGACTTGTTTTTAACTCTTTTTTTAACCCCCCCATACCCCCCACTCTCCAATACCCGGATGCCCAATCCCCATATTATCAATATCACTGACAATTCTTTTTTATCCTGGGATTTTTAAAGTTGTGATTTTCAGGGTATCGATGGTGTTATTCCAGAAGCCATGTTATTATCGGCTTTATGAGTATTATCCTGCCCTGCTTTTTCGGACTGGGCTGAGCGTTCGCTCGGTGAAAAGACAGGTCCGAGATAGTGAATATGGTTTTTCGGGAAGATTTTCACAACTCTATTTATTATATTTTGGTGGCGGCTCCTTCTAACAAACCCCTGACAACCGTTTCCATAAGTTTCTCGCTATCTTCCTGAGACTTCCTTAACTTTTCCTCAAGTTCATCACACAAACCCATGAGTTGCTCGACTTTTTCAACGATGCGTTTTTGTTCATTGAGGGGTGGGAGAGGAATTAAAAGATTTTCTATTTGGACTTGGTTTACTGAAGCCTGACCACATGTCTGCTTTGCATCGCCTTCAAATGTTTTCCTGATTTCTCTTGTTTGAAATAGAATATTTATTAGTCATGAAGAGTTTCCTTCATTAATAATCTCACTCTGATATTCTTACTTTCAAAAACTAAAGGTTCACCAAAATCTCGGATAACACCAGCTTTTCCAACAAGTTCCCTGCTATTCACTCGATTAACTAACAGGTCTCCACTTAAAAGTTGATAATTTTTAAGCTCGTCTTCAGTCAAAATCATTCGTTTTAAATCTTTGAGATTGATCTCCCCACCATTGATATTATACATTCTAAGACAGCCGATTCCGTCCTCTGAATAATATTTTGCATGTTTGTATATACCGTTCATCATTGATTCGACAATCTTACCGAATCTTATCCATTCCCAACTTGTAGGTACTTCATATGGTATTTCAATAGTATCTACAACAGGTAAAGGTGAGAATTTTTTAATTTTCCCTTCTTTAACTAGCTGTCTTTTTTCCGCTTCAATCCTCTCAATCAAAACACTTGCCGGCTCATCCTCTGGATTCTGCTCTACAAGTTTCCCCTATACCGCAAGCTGAAGAATCGCCTGCTTTAGTTTTCCAACATTTTCAGGGTTGTCGTAGAGAAAATCAAAATTTTCGCAGATGCGCTGCCAGTTCTGTTCGAATTCTTCCTGATTTTCTGCGCTGAACATTTTGTCAAGGGCGGCGCTGTTGAATTTGCTCTGGATTTCCTGTTTTTTCTGGTGGCGGGCTTCGAGTTTATCGCAGAGGGACATTAGTTCGTCAACTTTAGAGACAATGCGTTTTTGCTCGGCGAGGGGTGGGAGAGGGACGATCAAAGACTTTAAAGATGTTGCATTTACATTTGGCTGACCAGTTACAGCACACTTAGAATAGAGTTGATCCCAGTAAAGTGGGGAATCCGCATATAATTTTAAATACTTAGGGAATATCAAATTATTTGGTACTATTCTAATGAGGTATGAGGCAAAAACCGCATTTAAAGTTAAATTTTCGACCAAGTAGGATTTCCCTATAGTTCCTCCTGTTCGAGCAATGAGTAGGTCATTGTTGTTTAGAGCATAAGCGCCTAACTTATGCTTATCAATTTCACAACCTGGAACCGTTTCCCAATTAACTTTGTTATTTTGAATATCTGTGATTCTAAGCAGTCGAACATCTTTCAAAGTGGTATTTGCAGAAGCTGTATATCCATAATGAATAGCATTTGAAACATGATCCATACGAGTAAAAATCCAGCCTTTTGGAGAATCAAATGGCAGTTCATCTTCTCGCACAGATTGTAAAGGTTTAGTATTTTTTCCGCTCAAAACCGAAGCTGTTTCATCCTCTGGATTTTGTGGCACGAGTTTTCCCATCACCGCAAGCTGCAAAATAAGTTCTCTCAACTTCTGCACCCCATTCGGCGCATCTGTAAGCAGTTCAAAGTTTTCAAAAAATACGTCCGGATTCATGCGTTTTTCCCTGCCAGCGCGTCCATGAGTTCTTTTTTGAGGGCGGTTCGGGTTTCTTCTATTTCGGAAAGGAGGGTCTGGTATTTTTTCCAGCAGTTCTTCAGGGTCCCCGTGGTCGTTTTCAACTGTGTTTGGGTTTTTGATGTCGAGGTTGTAGTTGCTGGCGATTATGTCTTCTACTTTTACTTTCCAGGCGTTTTCACTTTCTTCGCGCTTGGTCCACCAGGCTTTTTCCGGGGCAAATTCTTCTATGCGCATGGGTTTTGTTTTGGAGTAAGACTTGTAGCCGGCGGGGTAGGGGTGTTCGTAGTACCATACTTCTTTTGTGGGTTCGCCTTTGGTGAAGAAAAGGAGGTTGGTTTTTATGCCAGTGTAGGGGCTGAAGACGCCGTTTGGGAGGCGGACAATTGTGTGCAGGTTGCACTCCTCAAGGAGTTTTTCTTTAATGCGGGTCTTTGCGCCTTCGCCAAAGAGGGTGCCGTCAGGGAGGACTATTGCGCAGCGGTCTCCATCTTTTAAAATGTGCATTATCAGGACTAGGAAAAGGTCAGCGGTCTCGCGGGTCTGGAAATTGGTTGGGAAGTTTGTCTCTATTCCGTCTTCTTCCACGCCTCCGAAAGGCGGATTTGTCACTATCATGTCTACGCGGTCTTTCGGGGTGTAGTCACGGAGCGGGCGATCGAGGGTGTTGTCATGGTGGATGCGGGAAGGGACTTCTATTCCGTGGAGGAGTACGTTGGTTATGCAGAGCAGATGCGGAAGCTGCTTTTTCTCAACGCCGGAGATGGATTCCTGTAAAATGCGGTGGTCTTCCACGGAATTCACGTATTTTTCGTGGATGTGTTCTATTGTGCTGGTCAGAAAACCGCCTGTACCACAGGCAGGGTCAAGGACTTTTTCGCCCAGCTTCGGGTCAACCATGTCCACCATGAACTGGGTGACGGCTCTCGGGGTGTAGAACTCGCCTGCATTGCCTGCACTCTGGAGGTCTTTGAGGATTGAGGTCTTTGAGGATTTTTTCGTAAATTGAGCCGAAGGTGTGCAGGTCTTTTGAATTCGTGAAGTCGATATCGTTTATCTTGTTTATGATCTGGTGGATCAGGGTCCCATTTTTTCTTCTTTTTTGAATCCATTTATACTACCGATTAACATTAAATTGTCAAAATAAATGTTAGTCTGGTTCTCTAACTATTATATTCATGTATTGTAAATTATACATTAAAAATAATATATACTCCGAGTTCATAGTATAACTTACGTTCTCATCAATTGAAAATCCACTAGTAAAAAAGCACCTATTCCAAAAAGATTAACCCCACTAAAAAGATTAAAAAACGAATAAATCTCAACCCACAAGTCAAAACCTCAAACCTCTTCCCAAACTAAAAAAATTAAAAAATGAAAAACTTTCAGCCCACAAATCAGACACTTCAACCCTCTTCTCTATATAAATAAGAAAGTAGAATGTTCTAAAAGCCATTTGGAACTTCCAGGTTCTTAGATGAGAACGTAACATCTTTTTATATAAATTTAAAACAAAAATAAAATAATTCAAAATCATTTTTCAAGTCATTTTTCAAGTCATTTTTCAAGTCATTTTTCAAGTCATTTTTCAATTTTATCACATTTCAAGTTTCAATTCTATCACGTTAGTCGGGGAGTAATTTTCAGTGTAGTTCACACTTTAACTATTAAATGTCTTGTGTTTTTGATGTTCTTGCATAGATGACCCTTTTTCAGCACATTTTAACCTTTTTTGTAATCTTTGAATTTTGTTATACCATCAATATAACATTATATTATTAAGCTAAAAGTTAGTATAATTCGCTATCGGTTATAGGTCTGCATTGTGATTATATGTTAAAAATAATATATACCCTGAGTGCATAGTATAACTTGCGTTCTCATCAGTTGAACACCCACTAGCAAAAAACCCTACTCCACAAAGATTTACCTACATTAAAAAGATTATAAAACAAAAAATCTCAACCCACAACCCACAAGTCAAATACCTCAAACCTCTTCCAAACTCAAAAATGAGAAACTTAAATTTTTTTAACTCCTTTCGGAACTTTCAGGGTTTTGAGAACGCACCTCTTTTAAAAACAAAATTAAAAACAAAATAATTTTTTGTAGTTTTTCAATCCTTAGAACTTTTGCTTATAACCTTTGTAATTAACTTTTGCTTATAACCTTTGTAATTTGCTTTTGCTTATAACCTTTGTAATTTGCTTTTTAGCCTTCGTCGATCGTTTTCACGTCTCCTTCTACCCTTTTAAGCTCTTCTTTAATCTTTTTCATAACCCCTTCTGCAGCCATAATTCCGGTTGCAGCGGCATTGACTATGTCCCTTGAGAGCCCGGCTCCGTCTCCTGCTGCAAAGAGGTTTTTGATGCTGGTTTCCATCTGGCGGTCGACTTTCAGGTGCATGGCGTAGAACTTTACTTCAGGGGCGTAAAGCAGGGTTGAGTCCGAGGCAACACCGGGAATGATCTCGTTTAGGGTTTCAAGACCCTCGATTATATCCATAACAATCCTGTGTGGAAGAGCCATCGAGATGTCGCCGGGGGTGACGTCTTTTAATGTGTTTATAACCAGGTTTTTGGCAAGACGCTCCTTTGTAGAACGGCGCCCGCGCCTGAGGTCGGCCATGCGCTGGAGGACAGGCTTTCCTCCACCGATTGTTGTTGCAAGCTTTGCTATTGAACGGGCGTATTTGGTTGTGTTTTCCATGGGTTCGGTCAGTTCTATATGGACAAGAAATGCGAAATTGGTGTTTTCTGACTCCGTGTTTGCCATCGAATGCCCGTTAGTTGCAATAAAGTCTTCATATTCTTCCTTTACGACAAAGCCGCGCCGATTTGTGCAAAAAGTCCTGACAAAGTCATCATAGCGGCGGCTCTGGATATGGAACTTGGGGTCCCGGTTGATTTTCGTTACAGGGTCCATAATAATTGCAGGGACTTCCACCCTGACTCCTATGTCAATCCCCCCGTAACGGGCTTCTATATCATGTTTTTCAATCATATCTGAGACCCAGTTGCAGCCCCTTCTCCCCGGGGACAGGACCACGTAACGCGCACGGATAACCCTTCCGCCTGAAAGTATAACTCCTTTGCACGCTCCGCCCTCAACAAGCAGGCCTTGGACTTCAGTCTCGATCAGGAAATCCACACCTTTATCAACAAGGTCCTTTTTGAAGCGCCCTATGACTGCAGGAGCGTTGTCCGAACCTATATGCCGTTGTTTGATCTCTATAAACCGGGCTCCGACCGAAGCGGCCCTGCGTTTTAGCTCCTCTATTTCCGGGCCTTCGGTAAGGAGAGCTTCTCGAGGCGCTCCGAATTTTAGGAAAACTTTATCAACCCTGTCCACCAGTTCCCAGGCTTCGGTCTGGTCTCCGGTAAGGGCTGCAAGGTCTCCTCCGATGTCAGGTCGCAGGTTCAGGGTCCCATCAGAAAATGTCCCGCATCCCCCAACTCCGCACATGATCTCACATGGAGTGCAGTGCATGCAGTAGCCCCGGTTTTTCATGGAGCAGAGGCGTTTGTCAATGTCCCTGCCCATATCAATAACAAGAATTTTCAGCTTCCCGGCTGCAAGCTCGTAAGCTGAAAACATCCCAGCAGGCCCTGCCCCTATAATTACGACATCATATACAGAGCCTACATTTTCTATCTCAACAGCCTGGTTTTCGTCACCCATAGGCCACTCTCCTAAAATTTTCAACGTTAATCCCGGAATAACATGTGAATTTCTTTAAGCCCATTAATATGAACTTCTTGATGACCTTCGGTAAATTCCCATAGTTCCTGGTATATTATTATATTCCCTGCTTGTATTTACACTCAACTCCAGGCTACACCTACCTCCGCTGAATAGGGTCTCGAGTTTCTTCGGAAAAGTTACTTTCTTCAAACATTCCCATGATTCAGGACAGTATTTACTCTGAGACCCTCCCATTGGCAGGCATTGTGTTCATTTTTTCTGGATTACCTGTATGATTACCTGTACGACTACCTGTACTATTCTCAACCTGCACTTTTCGGTTCTTATACTGTTTTGGATAACTTATGCTACTCTGGTAAGCGGCAGTTTTTGGGATAACCTCCATTTTTCTTGAGAACCTTTAACCGGTGCTTCAGGAAACTATACCAAGCAGTAATAACAAAACTACAAGCCTTACAATTATACTTAGTGTCGTAGAATACACAACAATCTGTACTCCAAGGCGTGTCCCGAAAATAGCTACTTTTTTTGGGAGCTGGCTGCGGATGGCAAAAACCGGGAGCATGAACATACTGCCAAGCATAAGCACGATCATTGCCTGCACATTTGTTATCTCTCCTGAATGGAGCATGGGACCAAGAAGTGAAATTCCGAGTATAGGGCTCGCAACGTAACTTGTCAGGGGGACAATTGTCTCCGGAGGGATTTCAAAAAGCTCGGCAAGAGGAAGTACACTGAATATCTCGAAAGCTCCGTGATCCTGAAGGACAAAGATGACGGTGGTTGCCAGGAGGTAAATTCCTGCAATCTTCAGGAAAACCTTGAACTCTTTTTTTAATGCACGCTTTAATGCGGTCTTCAGAGCCACTTTTTCCGTGTTCCGGGTCTCTGGGGCTTTGCAGGAGTTGCCTTTAAGAAAAAGCTTGCTTGCAACCGCAATTACCAGGATCTTGAACACTGCAGTGATTACAAATACAAGAGAGTAAAAACCCCCTACCACAAGCCCGAGTGCAGGCAGCACGATGGGGATCTGGTAGGTGAAGAGCTCCCGAAAATAGGCAGGGGTTGCGTTCATCATTGAACAGAGCACGACCTCCTTTTCATTAATGCAGTTTTCCTTTTTTGCCTGAAAAAGCATACTGTTTGAAGCAACAGCAGATCCTATTGCCACAACGAAGGTTGAAGCACAGGTTTCTGGCAGGTTCGTGTAGGCAAAAATAGGGCTTACAAATTTTGAGATTTTTTGCATCAAGCCGAGTTCCACAAGCACGCTGGTACCTACAAGCCCTACAAAAATCATTACAAGTATCGGAAGAGCAAAATCCAGTACACTGAGGAAAAGTTCTATCATTGAAGTTTATTTGGGTCGGGCAGGTAAATCAATCTATCCAGTAAAGGTTCGGGACTCCTGTCCTAAAAACTTCCTGTTTTTAAGGTTAATAATTTAACATTTAGCGTTTGTACATAGCGTTTTTACTTAGTTTTGAATTTATGGCTGGGACATCAGATTCAATCTTATTCGGCTTCCGTTCCTCTCACTACGAGTACGGCTTTTCTGGAATGTCTCGTTACATTTTGAGCCACGCTTCCCAGCAAAAACCTCTGGACTCCTGTCCTGCCGTGTGTTCCCATCACGATCAGGTCTATATCATTTTCTTCTGCAAACTCAATAATTTCATGCGCTGGATTTCCTTCAAGGATAACGGGTTCGACCTCAACATTCGCGGCTTTTCCTGCAGTTTCTACATAAGCTGCCGCTTTCTTTCCTTCGGCAGTTAGGTGCTCTTTCATTGCTTTATCCCATCCCATGTCTCTTGGATGAGTCAGGGAAATACTTCCTGATTCGACTACGTGTATAGCATAGAGCTTTGCCCCGCCCAGTCTTGCGATCTCAATCGCCGTATCAACCGCTTTTTTGACGAGTTCCGAACCATCCGTTGCAACCATTATCTTCCCGTAGATATTACTTTTCATACTTGACTCCCCTTCTATTCTATATCCATTATTATCTGTAATGTTTATGTTTTTATCTGCTACACGTCCGGGCTCAAGAGGTGCGCCTTTCCCACCGGATGTCCGGGTTTTGCTTCCAGGGCGGAGGTTCAGAACTGTCTTGTCATGAGCAATGTTTTCGCCTCTTTTTCTCTGAAAGTACCCCTCCTGCATCCAGGGCAGAGTTCCATCCAGAAATCTTCTCCGGAAAGAAGGGGAACTTTTTCGGAAATGGCTCTCCTTACTTTTTCAAGTTCCTTGAGAGTTGCAAATGTGGCTCCGCACTTCCTACAGGGTGTGAGTTTGAGGGAAATAATCCTGTCCGGTAGAAGAACCCGGTTTTCACCTGCCTTTTTTTCCCCTTCCAATTTTCCTCCCAATTTTCCTTCTATATTTTCTTCTATATTGCTTTCTTCTCTCAAAAGAAACATTATTGCGTTTTCAGGACAGTTCAGGGCGCAGAGTTCACAGTTCAGGGTACAGCTTCCAGGGAACTGTATGTTCCTCATGCCTCCTTCTTCTGAAAAATGAATTATTCCCTCAGGACAAACCGATGTACAGGCCCTGCACCCTATACACTTTTTCTCATCCGCTATAATCAACCTTATTCTTTCGTTCATCTCCGGGCCTCCCTGCCAGCGGCAATCGAAGGATCAAGGATTTTTTTCATTTTCTCCACATTTCTATGCCTTATATTTTTTCCAAAACTTTCGGCTTCTGCGCAGAAAAGGGCTGCTGTAGGGCAGGTGGCTACACAGACAGGAATTTCTTTTTCCGGACAGAAATCGCAGCGTTCAATAACTCCTCCCTTCAGGACTGCAGCTCCGAAAGGACAGGCAAGGATGCATAGCCCGCATCCCGTACATTTTTCAGCATCATATTCGAGTCTGCCGTTTTCGTACCTTAGAGCTCCTCCGGGACAGGGAACCGTGCAGAGCGGGGTCTCGCACTGGCGGCAGGAAACCGGAACCGGAGCAAGTCCTTCCACGACTTCTAAGGATATGCGTGAGGTTTTGTTTTCTCTCTGGCAGGCAAGTTCACAGGCCCTGCAGCCAATACAGCGGGAAAGGTCACAGTATACTGCGGCTGGCATTTCTCATACCCTCCTTACCCGACAGGCTGAGACTTTGAATTCGGGAATTCCGGCTTCTCTGTCAAGGGCGTCTCCTGTCAGCATGTTTGTCCCCGAAAAGTGGAAAGGCATGAAAAATACTCCCCTGCTTACCCTTTCGGTCAGCCTGGCTTTTGCTTGTGTGCTTCCACGCCGGGTTTCCAGTATAATGTTGTTTCCTTCTTCGATTTTCATGGTCTGTGCATCCGAAGGGTTGATTTCCACAAAGAGTTCAGGTTCTTTTTCTAGCAGGAAACTGCTCCGCCTGCTCATAGAACCTCCGTTATAGTGAAGCCCTGTCCTGCCTGTTGTAAGCAGAAAAGGGTAGGCTGGTTCGGGGCTCTCGGCAGGAAGCCTGTATTCCACCGGAATGAGCCTGGCCAACCCGTCAGGGGTGTTGAACCTTTCCGTGTGCATTATAGGGGTCCCTGGATGCCCGGATTCGGGACATGGCCAGCTTACTCCGTACGCTTGCAGCAGCCTCTCTTTTGTTATGCCACCGTACATTGGGGCTGCCCGGGAAATTTCGGCAAGCACCTCTCCGGCATCCCTGTATTCAAGACCCAACCCTAGCTTTTCTGCAAACCCCTGAAGGATCTCAAGGTCGGCTTTTGCTTCTCCCGGTGGGGCAATAGCCCTTGAAACCCACTGGACCCGTCTTTCGGTAGAGGTAAAGCTTCCTTCTTTTTCCGCCCAGGCGGCAGCTGGCAATATCAGGTCGGCATATTCGGCTGTATCTGTCATGAAAATGTCCTGTACTACCAGAAAGTCCAGTTTTTCCAGGGCTTTTCTCACATTGAGAGAATCTGGATGCGAGTTTACCGGGTCTTCTCCGAGCAGGTAAAGAGCTTTAAGCTTTCCTGCATGAGCAGCCTCACTCATTTTCGCGGTCGTAAGGCCGGGTTTTTCCGAAAGTTTTTCAGCTGCCCAGATTTTCTTCAGCCTTGCGGCTGCTTCCTTATCCCCAACTTTTCCGTACCCCGGGAAGTATTCGGAAAGGGCTCCCATATCGCAGGCTCCCTGCACATTGTTCTGTCCCCTCAGGGGAAAAATACCTGCTCCCTTTTTCCTTACCTGCCCGCAGATCAGGGCAAGATCCGAACAGGCTATAACGTTGTCAGTGCCCGATATGTGCTGGGTGATTCCCATGGAATAGAGGATTGCTGCAGCATTTGCCTTTGCATACTCCCGGGCTGCTTTAATTATGTCTCCTGCAGGAACGCCTGTGATTGCGGATGCGGCTTCAGGGGCATATTCGGAAAGGATTTTTTCAAGCCTTTCAAAGCCCAGGGTTCTTTTCCGGATAAATTCCCTGTCTTGGAGCCCTTCGGATACTATCACATGCATCATCCCGTTTAACAGGGCAACATCCGTGCCCGGCCTGAGCCTGAGGAACAGGTCCGAAAGCCAGGTGCTGGGAGTCCGGCGGGGGTCAGCCACAATCACAAATGCCCCGCGTTCCTTTGCCCGCAGAATCCAGCGGGATATGACAGGATGGTTTTCGGCAAAATTTGATCCCACCACGAAGATGCAATCGGAGTTCTCAAGGTCTGAGAGCGGGTTTGTCATGGCTCCTGCCCCAAGGCTCTTTCCGAGGCCTGTCAGGGTCGACGCATGGCAGAGTCTTGCACAATTGTCCACATTATTTGTCCCGAGCAGCCTGGCAATTTTCTGGAACAGGTAATTTTCTTCATTGCTGCACTTGGCAGAGCCCAGAAATGCAAGGGCATCAGGGCCATATTCCTTCAGGGCGGAACCCATTTTTGTTGCCGCCAGGCTCATAGCTTCTTCCCAGCCGATTTCTTTCCAGCTGGTTTCAGTCTTCTGGAGGGGGTGCAGCAATCGGTCAGGGTGGGTCAGGATCTCTGTAGACGCATTGCCTTTGGGGCAGAGGCTTCCTTCATTTACCGGGTGTCCGGGCATATAACTGAGCCCTGCAACTTTTCCCTCCTTTACCTCAAGAAAAAATCCACAACCCAGGCTACAGTAAGGGCAGATGGTAGGATACAGGTTTTTCTCTTCCATATCTTCTGGCTCCCGGTGCTCTTAGGAAAAGGTTGGGGTTTTTCAGAGGGCTTTTCCCTGCATTCCCCTTGCCAGTTTCAGGGCAGCTTCCGTGCGTTTTACCCCCGAGAGCTTCTTTACCTCTAAAAAGACAAGGGCATTTGTGGGGCAGGCCTCCACGCAAGCAGGGATTTCCCTGCCCGGACAGAGGTCGCATTTCACGGCTACTCTTGCTTCTTTCTGTCGGCCTATCACGCCGTAGTTGCAGACCATAGAACATGCCCAGCAACCTATGCAGAGGTCTGTGCTATGGGTAACCACCCTGGTAACTTCATCCTGTTTCAGGGCTTTTGTGGGGCAGACGGTTGTGCAGGGGGCATTTTTTTCTATAAGTTTTTAGATTATTTCATTGAGTTTCGGTTCCCAGGTTGAAAAGTTGAGTTCTAAAAACCATTGTACTGAAAAAAATAGAATCAGTTTTTCTCTTTTATTTTAGATATTCTATTCTAAACCTAAAACTTTTAAAGTAAAATGTACAAATTCTTAAATGTCATTTTTTATAAACCTTCGGAAAAAATAATATCTGTTAATATATTTTTAAAGTTTTTTCTGGAGATAATGGATGAAAACTCAAGTCATAAATAATTTGTAAGTACACAGGCAAAAGTAAAGCTCAGGATAAGATTAAATACGGTGATAAGGAACACCCTGGAAAATGTAAAATCTGATAAATAAGGAATACCGGAAATAAAATCCAATAAAAGGATTTGGGAATCCGGGGATAAAATAAAATCCAATGAAGGGATATCAGGGATAAAATAAAATCATGGGATGAAAAGTACCCGGGACAAAATAAAATCAAGGGTTAGGGAGCAGAGAATAAGATAAATACTCTGAGTGAACAATACGAGGGTTAAAGGTAAGATTAAAGTGGTTTTGATGGTGAATTTTTGTGAAAAAAGATCTTATGGATATTCTGGCCTGCCCTATGTGTAAGGGCGACTTGATTTTGAACGTTGTTGAAGAAAATGAAGAAGAGGTCATATCCGGAACTCTCTACTGCCCTGTCTGTAAAGAGCATTATCCCATAGATGAGGGGATTCCGAATTTGCTTCCTCCAGACCTCAGAAACTGATGTGAGGGTTGAACTTGGAGCAGATATTCCAGAACGTTATCATTAACCGGCAGGAAATAAACTCTATTGAGTTTGAAAAAGAAAACATTGAGATTCCTCTTTATCCAGGTGGAGAGCAGACTTTCGAAATTCTGGTTACAAACTACGGGTCTCCAACTCATATTCACCTTTCCGTGAGTGAAGAACTAAAAGGTCAGATCACTTTTTTGCGGGACAACCCCTATGTGCTCCAGAAAGAATACGTTTCCGCAGTTGCAAGAATCCCGCAGGATGGCAGGGTACTTACAAAGGGTCAGATCTTCATCACTGCAGGTTACGGCTCTAAAAAGAAAGGTTTTCCAGTCCAGATCGGAAAGGTAGAGGAAAAGCCGCAGGAGCCCTCAAAAGACGAGCCTAATAAATGGGAAAAGGATACGGATGAATTTATTCCCTCAAGGCCTTCCGTGTCAGAGCCTGTAAAGAAAACCTCACGTCCAAGGACAGGAGGTGGCTCTGGTGGGATTTCATCTTCCGTCTTGAGAAGCTTTAAAGGAGGGCTTTCCTCCTCAGGAAAAAGTACCCGAAGAGGTATGGGGCAGAACGAAAGGCTTCCACTGGCCCTGGCTTTTGGAGGTTTTTTTCTGCTTGTGTGTTTATTTTTCCTTTACTTCGTTCTGCCAGCTGGACTCCAGTTCAGTGTCAGTTTTGCTCAGGCCCTTTTGTTTTCAATCCTGTTTGTGACCTGTACTACCTACATCCTGCTAAAAATCATGGAAGAAGGTTAAGTAATCCCAGGAAACCGGGCAAATACCTTATTTGATTCTTTATCAAGTTTTCTGGGTTCTTTTTTTTAGCTGTTTTGTAATCTTTCTATGGTTTTCGTTTGCCGTAAGCTTACTTTGTTTTTCGTTTGCTATTTGAGATTTTTTCTTTCCTGGAACCAGAGAGTAATTTTTATATCATGAAGATATTGGTATTGTGTTCGTACTTAATAATTGAAGCAGATAATTTGTATGTGTTATTCATCTGATTGCTTTTTAGTCTAAAGTTCACAGGAATCTTTTGATCTAAAACCTTCTATTAGAAAAATTATAGAGGAAGCTTACCCATGAAATATATCGTAGTTACCGGTGGGGTGATGAGCGGGCTTGGGAAAGGCATCACCATCGCGTCCATCGGCAGAAACCTTAAAAACAAAGGTTATAAAGTTACGGCTATCAAGATCGACCCTTACATCAATATTGATGCAGGCACCATGAGCCCCTACCAGCATGGGGAAGTTTTTGTGCTCAGGGACGGAGGTGAAGTTGACCTGGATCTCGGAAACTATGAGAGGTTCCTTGACACGGAACTTACCAGAGACCACAACCTTACAACAGGCAAGGTTTACCAGGAAGTAATTTCCAAGGAGAGAAGAGGAGACTACCTTGGAAAGACTGTTCAGATCATTCCCCACATTACAAACGAGATCAAGAATAGAATAAGAAAGGTTGCAGCCAGGAGCGGGGCTGATATCTGTCTTGTTGAGATCGGGGGGACTGTCGGAGACATTGAAAGCATGCCTTTCCTTGAGGCTGTCCGCCAGATGCACAGGGAAGAACCTTCTGAAAATATTGTCTTTATTCATGTTACCCTCGTTATGGAAGACCTTCAGGGCGAACAGAAAACCAAGCCTTCCCAGCATTCGGTGAAGGAACTCCGAGCTCTTGGTTTGAGTCCCGAAGTAATCGTTGCAAGGTCAAAGACTCCTCTTCATGAAAGTGCCACGGAAAAGATTGCCCTTTTTTGCGATGTGCCACAGGAACTGGTTATCAGCGCTTATGATGCAGACGATATTTATGACGTGCCTCTTGTCATTGAAGAGCAGGGACTGACCACTCAGCTCATGAAGCACCTGAAACTTGAGTCCTGTGTTGAAGATAACGGGTGGAGGGAGATGGTTGCAAGGATGAAATCCACAACCTACGAGGTCAAGCTGGCAATTATAGGTAAATATACAAACCTTGAGGACTCTTACCTCAGTATACTTGAGGCTGTCAAGCACGGCGGAATTGATAATGGGTGCAGGGTTGAAGTCAACATGGTTGAGGCCGAGACCCTGGAAGAAGATCCTGCAGAGGTCGAGAAGCTCATACAGGTTGATGGCATCCTGATTCCCGGAGGCTTTGGCGAACGTGGGACTGAAGGAAAGATGCTTGCAATCAAATTTGCAAGGGAAAACAATATTCCTTTCCTCGGGATCTGCCTTGGCATGCAGCTTGCTGTAATCGAGTTTGCAAGAAATGTGGTGAAGCTGGAAAATGCAAACAGCACGGAGTTTGATGAAGACACTCCTTACCCTGTCATTGATATCCTCCCGGAGCAGACCGGAGTTGCGGATATGGGCGGCACCATGCGCCTTGGAGATTACGAAGCCATCCTTAAAGAAGGATCTATTGCCACAAAGCTCTACGGCACCAATTACATTGTCGAGCGCCACCGGCACAGGTATGAAGTGAATCCCGATTTCGTGGACAAACTTGAATCCTTTGGCATAGTCTTTTCCGGCAAAAACAAAAACAGGATGGAAATCGCCGAAATTCCTGACAAGCGTTTCTTCTTTGCTTCTCAGTTCCACCCGGAGTTCAGGTCAAGACCGGGAAGGCCATCTCCCCCGTTCAAAGGCCTCGTCAGGGCAATGTGCAAATACAGGAAGGAAAAGGAAGAACAGTAACACCATCAGAGGGATCGAAGAAAATTATTTTTCTCTTCAATCCTCTTTTCTGGCTCCTTTTTATCCTTATTGGAATCTAAAAAGCCAGTTTTTAGCCCAATAACTCATACTCAAGTCAAAGAGTTCCCTTTTCGCGGGAAAATGATATATACTTCTAAAACTGAGAATAATAGATTACGATGGTATCTGTTTCGGCACTGTACTTCAGTAGCATGTACAGGTATTGTGATTTCACCACATTTTATGAAGGTATATACAATGGCAATGTCTAAAAAAGATATGGATAGGAGAAAGGCCGCTAAGAAAGGAAAGATAGAAGAGCTGGAAAAACTGGCTTCCGCAGGCAGCAAGGACGCAAAGAAAAAGCTTGCAAAGGAAAAGAAGAAAAAATAATCCTTTTATACTTTTCCCTTTTTGTCTTACTTTCGTTAGAGGGTCCGGGAATTTCTAAAACCAGGCCCCGTAAATTTCTTCTCAATTACTGTGCAATTTTAAGAATTTTCCCTCCTGGTAAGAATTTTCCTTCCTGGTAAGAATTTTCCCTCCTGGTAAGAATTTTCCCTCCTGGTAAGAACTTTTTTTATATTTCTGCCTCGTCCCTTGTTGTTTATTTCGGGACATTATCTGAAATGTTTGCGGTTTCTTCCAAAATATTTTGTTTCGCAAGATAATCTTCGATCATCAGTCTTTTTAATTCTTCTGGATAGTTTTCCGGAAGGTGTTCCAGATCTTCAAGACTTTCGATCCGGACGGGTTCAAGTTTCTGGTCCTCTTCAAGCATTTTTCTTACCGTCTCGTTCTGCTCGGCAAGGGCACGGAGTTCTTCACTGCTCATCCTGTTTAATTCGTCACCTTCTAAAAACCAGGGGTCGCCTTTTCTTCTGCTATTCGCTTCTCGTTTTTCTTTTCCCTTTTGCATACTTTAACTCTTTACTTCACCAGTTTTTGAATATAAGGTCTATTTGTCTTTTTCTCTTCATACTATCTAACTAAATGGAAAATTTAAATTTTATTTCACTAAATTATTTTTTAATTTTTAACTATTTTATTTTTTTACAGAAACATTATATGATTTAAAATTTCTTTCTTATTTTGTAATGTACTTAATTTCTTGTATTCAACATTGGCCATTGGAGAGGCTTTCATGAATAAAACATGGATAGCAGTAATCGTATTTTTTTTGTGTATCGTTGGAATTCTCGGAACATTTCACAATAGCCAAGTAAAGGCAGTTGCTGATATGGTTCTTACCGGCTATCTTAATTATACGGACGAGGAACTGCAGGAGATGTATAAAGAATACGATATTACTGAAAATGACCTGAAATTTGCCAGGGGAGAACTTCCGCATCATCTTGAGGGCACTGTTCTTCAAAGTAACTCAAGAGTTCTTGTCACTGAGGCAGGTGAGCCCCCGGAGGGTTCGAAAGAAGGTGTGGATTATGATGTTGTGATGAGCGAGCAGGAAATGTTAGCAGTAATAGAGGAAGCAAGGGCAACTTATATTGAAAAATACGGAGTAGATCCCTCAAATCCCAAAATTGATGAGGTCGACGGTTACCTTCTCCCTGTAGATGAAGCAAGAAAACTCGTGTTTCTTGACATGGTAAGGAAAATGGAATAAATTTGGGGGAATCCGTGATGAAAAGATTCTGTATTAAACTATTTTTGTTTGTTTTTTTATTTGCTTCCGTTTCAACTGCTTCAGCATCTGAAATAGTTCTTGACACTGAACCCCATCACCTTGGGGATAATTTTAAAGAAAAATTGAATCCAGATGATCCGGAAGGTCCGGTTTATACGGCAACTTTTACTCTGGGTTCAGTGGATATCAGAAGTGCGGAACTCCGAGCTACAGTCAAAAACATAGTTCTGGGGCCTACTGATGAATTTCTTGATAAAGTTTACCTCAATGAAATAGAAATTGGAGCCATTAATAACTATATCCCGGCAGGAACCCCGGATGACGCTGAAATGGATATTGAAATTCCGGTCCATCCAACTCTTTTCAATCCGGGGAACAATACTATCAAAATCAGTTCTGGGAGTAACGCGGATGGCAGTAATTACGACGACTTTGAGTTTTACAACCTCACACTCCATTTGAGTGAAGCAGAGCCCATAACCTTGGAGCCGCCTTTGAAAGTTGCCTGGACTTATGAGTTGCCCTGGAAGCTCGGGTACGAGATACCTCCCGGGGTAACACTTGCTGCGGACGGAATCCTTTACATTGGTAGAGAGGATTTTGGAGATGCTATCATTATAGCCCTCGATGCGGAAACTGGTACCTTACTCTGGAGTAAAGAATGGAGTGATGGATTGAGTGTTGACATGGGGTATAAGGATGGGGTCTTGTTTGTTGTTTACTCCTCAAACATTGATGCACTGGACGCAAAAACCGGAAAAATATTGTGGAGTAAAGAATATTCGGATATCTGGTGGGGTAATCCCGTTGCATTTGGAGATACCCTATTTGTCAACACGCCAAGAGACAGATACGTGTCTGCTATTGACACTGAAAACGGGGCTTTGAAGTGGGAATATGAACTCAATGTAAGCGACGCTGGAACCAATGGTCGTGTTTATGAGCTTTCAAAGGCTCTGGTGAATGGAAATTGTGTGGTGTTCGGATATAAGGAATGGCCTGACGATGAGGGCATAATTGCACTCAATGCACATACGGGAGACATGGAATGGGAATTTGTATATCCGGGCAAGATTTTAAATCTCGAACCTTTCCTTTACAAAGACCTGATTTATGCTTCGAGACCGAGAAGCATTATTGCATTGTCTGTTGAATCAGGAGAAGAAGTTTGGAAAACAAACAATTGGGGGTTTGAAAATGTCATTGAAGTAACAGATGGCAAATTATTTGTTGGTTTTTCAAATCCTAGTGTCCTAAAGCCTGAAACCGGTGAAATTCTTAATGAGTACTCCTATTCAAATGTGAGTTTTTTCAAAGCTGTGATTGGTGATAAATTCATATATTGTACGAATTCGAGCAGTATACAATTTTTTGATTCCAGCACTGGAGAACTCGTATGGGGCAGCAGTAGAATAAAAGGATATGATGTCTCGAAGCCCTTACTTTACAAAGACAAATTATACCTGGTTTCAACTGAGGGTACACTGTATGCTTTTGAGCATGGAGAAGAAGGTATGTTCTTTACAAAGGGTCTCGAGAGTTCTGCATCCTATTATTTCCCCCAGGTCGCCATCGCAGCAATGTTAATCCTGCTGGTAATACTTCTGATAAAAATGGATAACAGGGTCCTTGTCTTTGGTTCCTGGTTAATAGCTCTAACGGGGGTTATTTTTCTTTCTATTAAAGCTATAGAACCTTATAATGCCGGGCTTGGATTCGGATTCTTTGTTGTTTTTGTCTTCTTGTTTATGTTTGTAATCTTTTTGTTTGGCATTGCGTTTCTTATGTATGGGATCCGAAAGAGGAGGCAGCTTTGAGAATCTCAAATATTGCCGCTTTTTCTTTAATTTGCCAAATTAATTCAATTGTACTTGGCTGCCGATATCCTCTTTTTTCTTCTCTTTTAAGATCGGCTTTTACTGTTTCTTCTTGAACTTCTTAAATCCCCGATACATCCTGAAAAGCACCCCGGTTGAGGTAGGAAGAATCAGTTTTCCAGGCAATAATAGCAGATTTCGGCTCGAGAAGCTTATTTATTGAACTTTATATACATCTGTAATTTTATATTTACGCGGTTTTATATACTTGATAAATAAAACTATATCTGGTGATTATTATAGAAACCATAAGTTTTTCTGAAGCTGTTAAGTATCCGTTCAAAGTGCCGCAAAGGCTTCTTTATATACTCCTGTTATTTATTCCCATTATAGGATGGCTTGCACTTTTCGGTTACGCTGTAAGGCTTGTTAACGAATTTATTGAGGGTATGTATGAAGGGCTTATTAAACTCGATTTTATGGAAGACCTGAAACTGGGATTCATGGTTTTTCTGAAGGCTCTTCCATTTTACATTGCATATATGGTGATACTGTTTGCTACAACGTATGTTAATGAAACCCTGGGGAACCTTGTCAATCTGCTGTTAGGGTTCTTTGTGATCCCTCTGCTTGCGGTTAATTTCTTCAGGAAACAGACCATCGAGTCTTTCTTTGAGTTTGATGTACTGAACATCGTCAGGGACAATCCTGGAGAATATATTGTTACAGTACTGAAACAGTATGCTCTTGTCATAATATTTGCAGTCCTCTCAATTGTACTTGTGGGCATACCTGCAATGTTCTTCACAAATTCGATATTCGTTGCAAACCTGTATGGAAGGTTAGTGGAACGGAAAGCAGGCCATGGTCTGTAAAGGTTAATTGAAAAATTAATTAAAATTCCGTCGATCGCCTAAGTTATCAGTCTCAGTTTCTGGCCGGGATTTCCTGGTCAGGATTTTCTTCTTTTTGTTTGCTTCACGGCCCTCAAAGGTTGTAGAAATCTTTTCTCGGTGAGATTTTATGCGAAAAATGACCTCAAATTTGCCAGGGGATAACTTCCAAATAATCTGGAAGGCACTATTTTTTACAGCGATCTTAGAGGCTGTCTTAAAATTCCATAGGTCTTCGGTTAAGAGAATAATCATTCTAAATTGCCCTATTTCTGCAACATAGTTCAAAAACATATATTTATATGAAGTTGGAACAAGGTATCAATTTTAGTTTGGGTGTTTGAAATTCGAGAATCATTTTTGCTCTAAAATCGATAGCATACAGGTAAAAAAATTCCTAACTGATGACCAATGAATAGTATTTAATTCAAGTACAGGTGAACCTGTATGGAGCAGCAACAGAATAAGAGGTACCTCGGTATCGTACCCGGTGATCTACAAAGACAAATTATACCTGGTTTCAACTGAGGGAATATTGTATGCCTTTGAGCACGGGGAAGGAGGGCTGCTCTTTACCAGGGGACTCGAGAACTCTGCTACCTATAATTTCCCCCCAATTGCTATTGCTGGAATGCTGCTTCTGCTGGCAGTACTTTTGAGAAAAAGCAATAACAAAGCCCTTGTATTTGGCTCCTGGCTGATAGCTTTAGTGGGAGTTCTTTATCTTTTCCTTAAAGCCATAGACCCGTATACCTGTGCCTGGAGTTTACTTTTGTTTCTGTCTATTCCGGTATTCTATTCCCTGCCTGTAATCCTTTTGTTTGGAATTGCGTTTCTTGTTTCCGGGATTCGGATGAGGAGAAAATGAAGGAGAAATGAAAAAATTACCTGGTCCTGAAAATGGAATTAAACTGTGATGAAAAGTCTCTCGCCCACTTTGAGCGTGATTTAACCGGCTGGCGGGAAGTCGAGGGCTGTTCTGGCTAAAAAAAGCATATTGCGGCATGGAATAGCCCTTTTTTCCTGCTGCATCATATTCCTGCGCCCTTCCCGGTTCGAGTTCTCAGCTCATCTGCAGCGGGTCCACTTTCATATATTCCCGCAGCACGGTTGTAGCATAACTTCCCTTGGGGAGCATGAATTTCAGAACCGCTTTTGACTTTCCGGGATTCAGCTCATCTTCCGAGACCTCGTACTTCGGTTCCACATGCAGGAGGACTTCCCTTCGGGTGCCTTTCGAACTCATTTTCGGGAACTCTTCTATATTGAAACCTTCGAGAGAAACTCCAAGTTCTTTGAGGACCTCGCTTTCGATTTCTCCCGGTATACCGGATGCGAATTCAGTCTTAAAGCCCGGAAGGGGGGCGGTTATGAAAGCTCTGCCATGCTTAATCAAGCGGTTCATGGCGTTTACGGTTTCGGAGGTGACTTTTTCAGTCTTTGAGGAATCAGGGAGGTCGGCTTCGTTCCTGAAGCAGACGAGATCTCCGTCCACTGCCTGGTTTAAGGGGATGCCGCGTTCAATCCGACGGCAGAGAACTATGTTATAAATATAGGACTGATAGCCGTGTACGAACATCCTGTAGAGGTTCTGGGGGAGCACGCGGAACGCTCCGGAATAATCTTCCGGGTTTGCTATCAGGTGGTTCATCATTGCCCGTTCGTGGCCCAGGCGGAGGGGATAGGTTTTCAGCCCCTCTCTATAATCGCGGGTGTCTTTTACAAACTGGCGGGCTGCTTTTGTCTCTTCCGGTTCATCCGGGAAAGGTTCAGCAATATAGCGGAGGGCTGCCTTTTCAAAGTTTCCTTCAACAATGTCTTTTCCTACCAGATGAGTCACAGGGCGGACAGAGCCGAAACGCTGGACCCCAAAGAAGTTGGGAACGCCGCCCTGAGCAAGGATTTCTTCAGTTGTCTTTTTGAGCAGAGAGCCTGTTTTTTCTGGAGAACTCTCAATGCCCCGGACTGTGATAATGAAATCATTTCCCCACAGGTCTCCAAGTTCCACAGACTTCCGGGAGCGGCCCAGCACTTTCAGCTCTATGTCTTTTAAGTGGATTTTTTGGATTTCAGATGCATCGGTATCAAATATGCTGATCTTCTGGGTAGTGAGTGCCCGTTTATCTTTTGTACCTGCAACGCTGATTCTTTTCTGGCTTACCTGGAGGATTTTTGCGAGGGTCCTGGTGAAATGGTGCGTATCCCAGTCTCGTTTTGTAAGTTCGAGGATGAGGTATTTTCCTTCCTTTCCTTCCTCCCTGTTTGTGACCTCTTTTACAATGAAATCCTCTATTTCCTGACGGAGCTGCCCTCCAAGCCCTTCGGTATCAGTAAAGTAAAGATTCATTCCTATCTGTTTTTCAATTTCCGGAACTTCCATAGGTTGCCAACACTCCTTATATAAATTAGATCAAATTTAACTGGGTAAAATTTACGGCTGGATTTATTGAAATTCTTAGCCAAGACTAAGAATTAAAGGATAAGGTCTGCCGATTAATTGTGCAGATCAGCAGGTTCCAGGGAAGGGTTTTTCCCCTGTGTGCTGCTGGGGTTAATAAACGGGACTTATTTAATTGCTCCGGTGCTGATGTCAATCACTTTTACTGTGCTTGTGTTTATGAAGGTCCAGCTCCTGTATGTTTCGTTTTCTCCGACGGTCTGAACCTTTACCTGAGCCGTTTTTCCGGGAAGTCCGCCTGCATAAAGGCTGGAAGTGGGGTCAAGCATGAGCCAGGAACCGTATTCGTCAGTCAGGTAGTTTACATCAACATTTCCGTAATAAGCCCTTATTCCTTTAACTGCGGCATCAGTTGAATCGGTTCCGTTGCCTATATACGAAGCTGCGAAAGCATGGTTGTCTGTCAGATAGACTCGAGTTGTACCCCCCACAGCTTCAAGCATGGACGAGAGGAGAATTGCCTGATCTTCGCAGTCTCCTGCTCCTATCCTCAGAGTGACGTTGGCTGGCTCCCATACGTCGTTACCTCTCGGGTCACTTACATATTTGATTTCCTCTTTTACCATGTCAAAGAGGGCACAGACCTGATAGATATTGTAGGCTCCAGGATATGACCGGGCTATTTCGGCTGCTTTGCTCCTTACATCAGGTTCGGCTGGTTCCACCAGTCGGTTTATTATTCTAAAGTAATAAGTTGGATTGTATCTGTATTTTGGAGTAATTTTTTCAGGCATTGGCTTTAGATCGGGAGCAAATCCATTCATAAAATAGGGCTCATATTCATGCCATTTGCCTTCCGATGTCGAGGCAAGCAGCCAGAGGACAATGCTGAAGCTGGCTTTTTCTTCTTCAGGTACCTGAACTGCGATTAATCCGAGACTCTGTTCTTCTCCTGGGATAAGTAAAGCTCCGCAATCTTCGGAAAAGACCTGGTTTTCGGAGGCGTTAACAGAAACTCCGTACCTATCAATAAAAATTGGGTTTCGGCCTTCGTTTTTAATGCTTATTTTAAAATAACTTATCCCTCCCTGGTAAAACTCTGAGGTCTGGTAACTGCTGCTCAGGGAAAAACCAGGCTGCAGTGGGGTTCTCAGGACAGGGGTAAGTTCGTTTTTCTCAGTGGAATATGAGGGTATTGCCGGGAAAGTAAAAGAACCCGTATCAGGTACGAATACCTCTTCAGAGCTTTCAGACTCCGTACCCAGCTCGAGATAATCTCTTAACCCATGTGTAATATTGCCAACCGAGTCCGAAAAGAGAAATCCAGTAATTGTAATAAGTACAAGGCATATGAATAAGATTGCAATTATTGATAGTGCATTTTTTTCTGAAAACTCCGGTTTATCCATTAATGCCCTCCTGAATAGAATTACAGGCAGAACTTTTTTCTGTCAGTGAAAGCATCTCTCCAGGTATCTTCTGCTCATTTTTTAACGTATCCAATCCTTTTTGCAGGGCAATTAAACAAGTTTAAGATCTCGCGTGACCTTATCTATAATCTCTTCTTTTGCCGGTCCGATTCCAAGCACCGTGACTGTCCCTGGGGGGATTTCCGTAAGTCCTGCATCCTGTATCATGGCTGTTGGAAGACCTTCCCGTCTTGCTTTTTCCTTAAGATCATAAAGGTCCTTAAGGGTGGGAACTTTCAGGACAACTTTTTTTTGTCCTCCTTCCTTCCATTTTTCAAGGTCGCTTTTGCTTGCCCATTCTGCTGCAGAAAGAGCAGCGTGAGCCACCTGTACAGCAAACTTACCTTTGGAAAGTTTCAGGTCGTCCCGGGTAACTATGCACTGTTTGTATTCACTCATCCTTTTCCTCGGGCTTATCCAAGGTTAACCTATATCTTAAATGTTTTCTGTGCAACCTTTCCGAATTGAGTTTCACAGGTCTGATAGTTTACAGGTTTGAGAATACCTCTATCATACTTCTTCCTAATATATTTTATACAATTTTTGCTAACATTTATAGTTAATTCATAAAATATCTTGCAGGTATTCCAGAATATACTCGGCAGGATTTATTCTCCATGCGTCAAAAATCCCTTTTCCTGAAGGTGTTCCATTAACTTCAAGTATCCGGGAACCCTGTTTATTTCTATTGCCTCTATCTTCAATTTTTTTATTTTTATTTTTATTCTCTTTTTCATTTTGATCTTCAGGACCTTCTATAATATCAATACCTGCAAATGTCGCGCCTACTGCAAGGGAAGCTTTTACTGCAATTTCCTTTTGTTCATCGGTAAGTACACATCGGTCTGCACTTCCTCCCTGACTGAGGTTGTTCACCCAGGAACCTGCTGCAGCTTTTCGGTAAATTGCGCCTATGGCAGTGTCTCCCACAACAAAAGCCCTTATGTCCCTTCCCGGATTTTCTATAAACTCCTGGATATACAACATCCCCCTATCTTCAAGCAGACTTTCAAGAGCCTCTTCCACAGGTACAGGCCCGGTTTTTCTATCTGAAAACCGGATTTCTCCTTCCTTTATCCTTGCAATATCCTTTCCTTTATAACCATAAACAGGTTTTATGACAGCATCTCCGAACCTGGCTACTACCCTTAAGGCTGCTTCCACACTCTGGATGGCTATAGTTTCAGGTATCGGAAGGCCGGCTTTTGCCAGGAGGTAAGAAGCATGGTACTTGTTCGCCGCGTTCTGGATAGCTTCTGGAGAGTTTATAACCGGAACCCCTCCTGCTTCCAGTTCCCTAAGGATATCAAACCTGAAAGATACTCCTTCAAAAGCCCCTGCCCCTGCATCTCTGACAATGAGGGCATCAAGGTCCGAGAGCAGGATTTTCCCTGCTTTAAAAAGAGCTGCTGGCTCGGAAGTTTTTGAACTTATACTGACTTCTGCTGTCCTCAGGTCAAGAACAAAAGGAGAAAAGCCTTTTTCCTTCGCAGCATTGACGAGTGCCCGGGCTGTCCAGTCTTCCGGGTCGGTAATTGCGATCCCTATTTTTTTCATAGGATATGATCTGGTATCCTTATGATCAAGTTTACGATAAAGATATTCAGGAGGCTTGCAGGAGTTCACGCAAGATGATTTCTCTCAAGCCTGCTCTGCAAGAGGCTCAAGCCCCTGTTTTTTGCGGTAATCATTGATTGCCCTGTGGGTCGCTTCCCTGGACACCACCGAACACTCCAGTTTTCCCGGAGGAAGCCCCTCAAGCGCTTCAGCCACGGTTTCGTTCGTAAGCTCCCAGGCTTCTTCAAGGGTTTTGCCTTTTATCATTTCAGTTGCCATGCTGCTGGATGCGATTGCTGCTGCACAGCCAAATGTCTTGAACTTTACATCCTCAATCCTGTTGTCCCGGATTTTAAGGAAAATTTTCATCTGGTCCCCATGGGGGTTTCCGGCTTCTCCGATACCGTCAGCATTCTCTATTTCCCCCACATTTCTAGGGTTCATAAAATGGTCCATTACCTTTTTATTATACACAAAACTCCCTCACTTTTCACACTCGTTTTCTGGCTTGTAGAATGGAGATATCGCTCTCAATTTTCCAACGACTTCAGGCAGCACTTCGAGGACATAATCAATATCTTCTTCGGAATTTGCATCCCCGAGGGTCAGGCGCAGGGAACCCTGGGCGGTTTTTGGAGGCACCCCTAATGCCCTGAGCACATGTGAAAGTTCAGAAGAACCCGAAGAGCAGGCGCTGCCTGTTGAACAGCAGATCCCCATCTGGTCAAGCATGAGCAGCAGGGATTCCCCTTCTATATACTCAAAACTGAAGTTCAGGTTCTCAGGAAGGCGTTTTTCCGGATGCCCGTTGAGCCTGCAGTAAGGAATTTCAAGGGTTCCGACCATAAGGCGTTCTCTCATTTTCCTGAGCTTTTCATTATGTTCCTCGATATTTGAGGTTGCAAGTTCTATCGCCTTTCCCATGCCTACGATCCCTGCAACATTTTCTGTCCCCGGGCGTTTTTCCCTCTCCTGCGCGCCTCCGTGCATGTAATTGTCAATTTCTGTCCCTTCTTTTATGTAAAGGGCTCCGACCCCTTTTGGCCCGTAGAACTTATGCGAGGAAAGGGAGAGCATGTCCACATTCTTATGTTCCTTTTGCATGTCAAGGGGAACCTTCCCTATTACCTGTACGGCATCGGTATGAAAAGGAATTCCATGTTCCCTGGCAACCTTCCCGATCTCTAAAATGGGCTCTATTGTCCCTATTTCGTTATTGGCATACATGATCGAGATCAGAATGGTATCCTTTCTTATTGCGGTTTCCAGGTCCGAAGGGTCTACAAGCCCGTATCGGTCTACATGCAGATATGTTACATCAAAGCCCTGCGTTTCCAGATACTTGCAGGGGTAAAGCACTGCATGGTGTTCGATTGGCGTGGAGATAATATGCTTTCCTTTCTTTTGCCTGGCAAAAGCCGTGCCTTTGATAGCCCAGTTATCGGATTCGGTTCCCCCTGAAGTAAAATAAATTTCTTCGGGCCTGGCTCCAAGAGCCTTTGAAAGCTTTTCCCTTGAGGTTTCCAGGGCTTCCCTGCCTTCTCTGCCTATCGAGTACAGGGAAGAAGGATTCCCGTAATTTTCTTTCAAAAAAGGCAGCATAGTTTCAACCACTTCCTGTTTTGTGAATGTGGTAGCTGCGTGGTCCATGTATACTAAGCGCTTCTCTCCCATCAGAACACCCAATGAAAATAGGAGTTTTCTCGATATGAATTTATTGTGCGCCCTTCGAAAACTTTCAGTTTGTACCTTTAGATGTGAAAGTGTCGGAAGTGTGAAAAGTATCTAGAAATTAGAAAGTATCCGGAAACTCGAAAAACATCTGAAAATTTGAATGTATCCGAAAATTCGAAAGCTTCTGGATATGTGGGATGTTCCGGCTATGCTGTGGTCTGGGTTACACTGTAAATAATTTCCCTGCATTAAGAAGGTATTTATAACCCGATTTCTTTAGTCCAGTTCCAGTCAACAGGAGGCAAAAGAGGTTTTGCTAAAACAATTTTCGATTATTCTTGGCATATATTTTCTGGGTGAGTTCCTTCAGGAAGTCTTCGAGTTGCCTGTTCCTGGCAATATTCTGGGCATGTTAATCCTTTTTTTCGGCCTGTATTCGGGTGTAATAAAGTTTGAAATGATAGACCGAATCAGCGATTTTCTGCTCGAAAACCTGGCTTTTTTCTTCCTTCCTGCTGGTGTCAGCCTTATAACCTGTTTTGCTGTGCTTGAAGGAAAATTGACTGCAGTCGTCGGGTTTTCCGTTATCTCAACAGTGGTTATTCTGGGTGTAACCGGGCTGACAGTAGAGCTCGTCAAAAAGTTCCTCCAAAAAAGGCCTGAGAATGTATCTTTTTCCGGAAAAGGAGAAAATAAGGTAGGGAAAGTTCCTGATAATTCACAGGCATGCGAGATAAAGACGAAAGAGGTGAGCTGAAATGCAGGCTGGTATTCCGGATGCATTTCTCAGTACGCCCCTTTTTGGAATTCTTCTTTCTTTAGTTGCTTTTCAGATAGGTACCCTGCTCTATAAGAAGACCCGTTCTTCGGTCTTTAATCCTCTTCTTGTGAGCCTTGTGCTCGTGATTCTTTTCCTCCTTTATTTCAGGATAGATTTCGAGACTTATAATGTGGGTGGAGACTACATTTCCTTTTTCCTCGGGCCTGCAACCGTTGTCCTTGCTGTGCCCCTCTACAAAAAAATCCAGCTCCTGAAAAGCGATGCCCTCCCCATAATTACAGGCATAAGTGCAGGTTGCATTGCGGGTATCTCAAGCATCGTTATCTTCTCCAGCCTTTTAGGGTTTGACAAAGTGATAACCAATTCTCTTGTCCCGAAATCCGTGACCACTCCCATAGGAATAGAGATTTCAAAACAGATAGGCGGCCTGCCTGCAATAACCGTGGCTGCAATTATAGTAACAGGAATCATAGGGGCTGTGCTTGGACCTCTCATCTGCCGCTGCTTCCGCATAAATGACAGGGTTGCAATTGGCATTGCAATCGGTACAGCTTCCCACGCTCTCGGGACAACGAGGGCAATAGAACTCGGGGAAACCGAAGGAGCAATGAGCGGACTTGCAATCGGAATTGCAGGCCTGATTACGGTTTTTCTGGCACCAGTGTTACTTTACGTGTTCGGGCTCTTGTTCTAAGAATCTTAATTTCCAAAATTTTACAATATGCGATATGCAAAACCGGAATGGATACTCTAATATTATAGACCTATTGTGACTTTTGTATTGATGTCTTCATAAAAACCAACGCGTTCTTGAATTAAAAATCATCCTATCCATAAAGAATGACGAAGAGCCAGAGAGTTAATTGAGAATATTTAATGATGTTCTAAATTCAGCGTTCTGAACTTGGGTTATTCGGAACTACTGTATATTTAATATTTATATGTTTATTAGAAAAATAGATAAATTTATTAGACACCTGCGAAAGGTCAGATAATAGTACGATATGGAGTAATTGAACTCTTGAAGAAGTATAGCCCGGTTTAATAAATACTTATTCTGACCACTAAAACTTTTTTTAATCTAAATTTTACTGGATGCCCCCGCCAACTTGTCTAGCGACCCTGTAATAAAGCAAAAAAGAAGTAAATAGTTATCAGTTTCCCTGGTCACTTTTACAAGCTAGTTCCTTACAGGTGTCACTGGCTGTTTCTACTTGATGGCTTGTTTCTTCCTTTCGTCTTCTTTTTTCTTAGTAAGACCGCTCTCCTGCGTCGAGCTTGAAGAAATATTTAGGTATAGTTAATATCCCACATTCCGCAGTATTTTTTCAAAAATCAATATTTTCCCTGATAGCATTTTTGAAACAAATCAAATTAATTTGGACTTTTAATGGAACCTGGTGAAAATTGAATGATATCGTTTTTTTGTCTTTATGATACACCATATAACTGCTTTACCTCCTGCATAAAAGTCCAATAAATCCACGTTTTATTGAAAATCGATAGCAGGAAAAATTGTGAATATGCAAAAATTTACTGCGGAAAGTGGGTAATATGGTTGTACGGGTCAGAAATATTGTAATCGTGGTCGCTTGAGCAAAGATTACTCTAGAACTTATAGATTTGTCATATTGAGCAAAGCTCACTGCTAAACCCCATCAAATAGTCCTCTTGAGCGCAGCGAAAAGGACCTCGTGCTGTTGCGCTTGCAGTGCAACTCCCAGAAAATCTCCTATTTTCTGTGATCCCGAAGCGAAACTCGGGAAGCGAAACTTCGGGGTCACCTGAAATCCGTATACATCCGCATCTGGAAATTGCCCTGTTCTATCTTTTTCTTTATGATGCCTTTTGCTAACCCCACATAGATTTCTCGAATCTGGGGAATTAGCATGGAGAAGCCTATGGCATCGGTCAGAAAGCCGGGAGTCAGGAGGGCAAAACCTCCGATCAGGACAAAGAGCCCGTGCAGGAGTTCATTTCCCGGCACATATCCCTGTGCTGTTGCCTCCTGGATCTGGCGAAGCACCCGAAAGCCCTGGCTTTTTGTCAGGTAAGCCCCAAGGGTCGCAGTAATCAAAATAATAAGTATGGTGTTAGTAGCTCCGATTATACCTCCTATCTTGATCAGGAGATAAATCTCCACAATGGGAATAATCAGAAAGAGGGAAAAGAGTTTGAGAAACATGGTGGTCAGTTTCAGAGATCCTTAAATGGTTATTAAGCGTTTATTAATTTTTATCAGTAATTAACAGTTCATTTCAAATTTTTAAGCAATAAGAAGAGTATAGTTCTTATATATTGTTTTTTTGGAGCTATATTGTTTTTCGGAGCTTTATCTCGTAAGGCTCGGGGTCTGGTAGGGCAAAAAGAATCGGAAATGGCTCTTTTTTATCTCAAATTTAATACTAAATAGTAATTTTTCAATGTTTGATTTATGCTTTATTCGAAATTTTTTTAATGCTTTCTCCTATGAACAATACTTTCATTCGATATGCTTTTCTATTCTATTCGTATTTCTATTACTCTAACTTTCACTTTTTTATCTCAGTCAATCGTATTATTTTTTATGTTTTTATGTATTCTTATATATTTATTTAATCTATCCTGTCCTACTTCCCTTGTTTTTTATCCTGCAAAATCTATTTTTTTATGAAAACGCTGTCGTTCAATGCAATCATCTGTTTTATTTTGTGTAATAAAGGGATAGAGTGTTATACGATTATTGTAATATTATACTGGTTCTCATATGCACTATTCAAACACTAATATTATGTCAAATAGTCTTACGCACTATTCACTCACTAATATATTCAATTAATTGTAAAACTATACTCCGGATGTTACACTGACAACCCCCCTAATCAATTAACAACACTCAGTCTTCTGAGGTGCCGGATAATGGACTTTGACGCAATTGACGATTTCGTATACGAAGTAATTGGAATAATCGGATCAGACCAGAAAAACCTCCCCTATGCAGCTGATTTTGCTCTGAAAAGCTCTAAAAAGAAATCTTTTTCCCCAGAACTCTTACTTAACCTCTCCAGGGCATGCAGGCAGCAAAAAATGCATATGGAAGAATACGTTTTTGCAAAGGTCTGCTTAATGCAGGCCTCCGGGAAGCTCCGTGAAGATTCTTGTTATGCGCTGGGCACTGCAGCACATGTACTGGGCTTTTTCCCTGAAGCCGAAGCAAGCTACCGTGAAATTCTGAGCGAAAACCCTGAAAATGCAGATGTAAGATGCGCTTACGCTGAACTTCTTTTAGAGCTCGGAATGATTCAGGATGCAGAAAATGAGTATAAAACCGTACTTGAAAGCTCGCCTGGAAATGTAAAGGCAAATGCCGGGTACGCTTACCTCCTTACCGAATACGGGAATGGAGTTGAAGCAGAAGAGTGTTACTTAAGAGCTCTTGTTGGCAACCCGGACTATGTCCCTGCCAGAGGCGGGTATGCAAACCTGCTCTTTGAGCTTGGTAGGCTCAGGGATGCCGAGAAAGAATACAGACTTGCCATGAACCTGGACCCTGAAGACCCCAGCCTCCACCACAACTTCGGTGTTTTACTCTCTTTTCTTGGGCGCTCCTTGGAAGCCGAGGTCGAGTACAGGAAAGCTCTTTCCCTTAACCCCAGGCACAGGAGAACTCTTTTCAACTATGGTAACCTTCTCGCAAGGGAAGGCAGAGTCTCGGAAGCTGAAGAACAGTACATGGAAGCCCTTGCCCTTGACCAGAACGATGCAAAAGTCCATTCCAATTATGCAAACCTTCTTGCCCGCTTTGGAAGAAGGTACGAGGCTGAGCTGGAATACAAAAAAGCTCTCAGTCTTGACCCTGAAAGCGCTGAGGGACACTACAGCTACGGAAACCTTCTTTCGGAACTCGGGCGCTTTCCCGAAGCAGAGGAAGAATACAAAAAAGCCCTTACTCTCAATCCTTATTACCCTCCGCTCCACTACAGCTACGGACTGCTTATGAGAAAAATGAATCGTTTTGACGAAGCTAAAATACAGTATATGAAAGCAATGCAACTCGACCCGGATATAGGGAGCAAAATGACAGAAACCTGGATTATTCTGGATTAAGAGCGATTAACCAGATGATCTAATCAAGATTTAATCAGTAAATATAACTGAAAGATCCAAATCCAAAAGATCCAAATCCAAAAGATCCAAATCCAAAAGATCCAAATCCAAAAGATCCAAATCCAAAAGATCCAAATCCAAAAGATCCGAACTAAAATATTCAGGCATTCAAAAACATCTATCGTTATCAATGGATATCTATATTCACGGCATAACTCTGACATCCGTCTTTATATCCCAACTTTTTATGTTTTTTGCCCTGGATAAAAACTATCAAAGGTCCGGCATTATATAGAGACTCCGGTTTGAAGTAGTGATTCAGGCTGGAGCAATTTTTTTCTTTTACTTCAACTAATTTTTCGCTTTAATCAGGCTGTGTCTCTACTTATTCAGGCTAACTTTTCTATATTACTGAGACCGGTTTATAAAGGTAATGATCTTTAGCTCTCCTTTCTCGATCAAGGCAAAAGCAGCAGCGTTTCCGAGCCCCACATAATCCGGGCAGGAAAAAAGGGAAAGCAGTTTGCCGTCGAACCACCATTCATATCCGGTCCTGAGAGCTGTGTGCCCTCTCACAATCCTTTTAAAACCATTTGTCTCTAAAAAGCCGTCAACAATATCCGGTCCGAATTCCTTAACAGTAGAACCCCTTGATGAAGTGCTAAGCCCCGGACGTTTTGAGGGGTCATTCCATAGATAAGGAAAAGCGCCTTCTTTTGTGATGGCATCAACACTTTCGATTCCATTGATTCCTCCGTGCACGCAGAAGGTCTGCCCGGAGATTACTGCTGCTACCGGCAGCCTGTCATATGTCCTGCTGACATTCAGGAGAAAACCCCGGTCAAAGCCAATTTCCTCAAAAAAGCCGTAATAGATGTTCATATCCATAGTTTCGTGGTTTCCTCTGAGCAGGAAAATGTTTTGAGGCTCTTCAAGTTTCAGCCGGAAAAGCTTTATCAGGACTTCTGTCCCCTGCATCCCGCGGTCCACATAGTCTCCCAGAAAAAGCATGTGTTTGCAGCCCAGTTCTTCTCTCATTCCCATTACAAAGTCAAGGGCATCAAGGTCTCCGTGGATATCTCCTATAAGCATAATCGATTCCGTAGCCTCCGGGTCAATCCGGAGCACAGCAGGTTCGGACTCAAGTACGTTACTTATCTTCGGGAGGAGAAGGCTAAGTTCTTCTTTCATTTTTGCTTTTTCAAGGTCATTTGCTAATGTTATGAAACCACCCCTCTAAATTTCCTGAATAAAGTTTTCAGAAGCTTAAAGACTGTAAAGACTGCCTGCCGGAAGTTTTTCTTATGGGATAAGAGGGAGTTTTACTCGATAAGCATTTCCGAGCCAGATACCGGAAGGTCAGTCTGCAGCTAATATTCAATAATAAATTCCCGCACGAATATGTGGTATTAAACCTTATTACCTGCATATACTAAAACAGAAAAGGAAGTTCAAGCAGAAAAAACAGAAAGTAGGAAAAAGAGGTAATGAATAAAGAGCAAGATAAAGAGAGATATGCGAAGTTTAAGGATCTGAACAGGAGTATGGGAAAATGGAACTTGATATCAGTGAACAGGACCCTGAAGAAATGGACCTTGCAGATGTTGCGCTTGAGTATGAAGAGCTTGTCTCTGCAATATCTATTCTGGAAAAGAGGCGTGAAGAACTCAGGACCCGCATTATGAATACCTTTGCGGAAAAAGAAATTGATGTACTGAGAGTAGGGCATGTGGAGCTCAGGCGGTACAGGGTGGATTGGAAACTCTGGCACATTAACAGGCTGAAGCCTTATCTTATGGAGCGTGAACTCTGGGATATGGTCGAATCAGTTGACAGGAAGAACCTCAGTAAGCTAATAGAGAAAGGTTCCCTGACTGAAGAAGAACTCAAGGGCATGTATGATGTGGAGACAAGGTACAGTTTGCATGTGAACAGAGTTTAATGGAGTTACCCGGATATTCGATTCATCTGTTTTTATTTTTAGATTCTTCTGGTCCCTATCTTTTTTAAGCCTCTCCTTTTTAATTTATTTAGAGAATTTAATATAGCTAATTATTTTAACTCTGTCATTTTTGACAAGCTATCTGGCGCTTTCAAAGGATTTAAAGGCGTGGATTGGGCTTAAAAAATAGTATCTGTTCAGTATGGCGATTTTGAAAATAGATTGGCAGACAGGACTAAATAAACTAAAAGGTTTTAAAGGAAGAAGAATAATATATATTTGCTGTGAATTCCAAGCATTTTCTTTAATATAGGGAATGTGGAGCTATAGGCGGAGTCAGGAGACACAACCTGATTCCCAATCACCTTTATCTTTTCACAATCGGGCGGGTATCATCTGTTGCTATTGTGCGGTCATAATTTTACCTGTTCACAGCCCGCCCTGACTAACGATAAACATCTAACATCAGCCATAAAATCACCATAGCACAGACAGCTTTTCTTCTGTGCAAACTTGAAGCAAGCTTTTTGCCATAGCTTTTTCACTTGCTTCACTCCAAATTGGGCAAGGGTTTTCCATATCTTTCCCTGCGCCCTGTGCCCCTCTTTTAAGGATTAATTTAGAAGGGCTTACGCTATCGGATTTTTGGATATTATAAGACGATATAAAGGGAATTATAAAAATATTATCAATAAAACCATCTAATACCATACCGAACTCTTAGATGATAGCGCACTCTCCTTAAAAACATCTTAATTCTACTTTTAAAAGAGGTTTTCCTCTTTGTGTCTTTGCGAAGCTCTTTTGAATTTCCACACGCATCAAGAATGGATTCCTTTGGAGCATCAGGATTAATGTAAGCGATAGGTCTATCATACAGAGCACAAACACGCTTTGATATATTCCTTCCATCTGCTCCATAGCGATGGATTTTTATCTTTGCCATTTCCCCCACTCCATTTAACTTGCATACACACCGGCGGCCTTCCACTCATAAGTCCATTCTTTAAATATCCCGTATCTGTGGATATCAAATGTATCCCCATCGCCAAAGCTATAATTGTCTATATTGACTTTATAAACATTTATTGCCGTCTTGGTTTTCCGGCATAACTTTTTAGCGTAGTTATGCGCTTTGCGCCCTGACCAGAATGTATAATCAGCATGTTCTCTCTGATAGCCTGACCTTTCAACACAAACAAGATACGCTATTCTGACCCTGCTCTTTCTCTTATGATGCCTGTGTTTCTTTCCCCGTGGATGTAACAGCCTATCCAGCCAGCCGAAAAATCCCATGTTACCGCATACTCCTTAAAAGCCGCTTTACTTTATGCATCCGTGGTTCTTTTGCGGTTTCCATTAATGATTCTTTGGCTTTCCTGCATTCATTCAGCATATCTTTAGGCTGTTCATTAGCCTTAAAGACATGATGAGTATAGTCACCAGTATAAGGATGTAAAGCATCATTTGCCCTTGCGCATTCATTTAAGAAGCTGTTTTTACTCCGTTCCATTATTCCCACACCCTTGTTTTTACCATAAACTGCTTGATTCAGGAACTCTTACGACTGGCTTGGGTGAATTGGAACTTTTGCCGCCTGTATTCCCATCTGGAAGGATTCCCTGACTTCATCCATTGGCATCCTGAACTTTTCCTCTAACATGCAATCGAAACAGATACCAAAATCTTCTTTTTTGTCCTCAGTGTACGCCCAACCAATGAGCTTATTGAATACTCTTTCTGTATTTTCTCCAACTTCCAGCGTTGGCGCAAATTCCACAGACTCGCCACGGGATGTTTTTTCATTTATTACTTCCTGATACAACTTTCCAAGTATGACCCATGCTTTCTGTTCATTTTCGTTTATCATCTATCCCCAACTCCCTGATATTATTTATTCAATCCTGTTTTGTCACAGTTATTTGGTTCAGCAGGTCGGACAGCTTACATATACTGTTTTTCCTTTTTCAATTATTACCAATTTCTTACCTGAGTATGACCATTCATACCCACACTTCGGACATTTTATTATTTTTGCCATACATAGTAATAGTCATAGTCATATATAACTTGTCTATGAATAGAGAGAGCTTTGGAAATTGTGCAGAATTAGGATAAATTTGTCAGGGATAGGGTAAATGCCCATACGGGCGCAAAAAATAGCTCAAAAATCATTAAAATGAATTAGAAAAGAAAGGATGAGGGTTTATTTTACTACTCTGGATATGCTGTAATGCCGGTTGTTAAGAGTTCTCGAAGTCAATTTTATTTTGAACACCCCATAAATTTCTTACATTAATTTCTTCCTTCTGTGTTGCTGAGAGTTCATATTTTCCACCTTTATCCAGAACGATATTTTTTTCACCTATACCAGGAATTTTTGAGACCGATAGCGAGAAAAAAATCTCGCACATCTTCGGTCTAACAACTGTAAGATCATCGGGTTTCCAAAAGCCTGAACCAATCTTTGCAATTAGTTTATTTGGAACAATGCCTACGTTCTCGTGATTATTTACCTTCTTTTATACAAAAAAACACTAAACAGACAGGCTATGCTGTAAGCTATTTCAAAGTCAGGTGTTTTCATATTACTATTTTCAGAAGTATTTTGGCTTTGGATCTGTTCAGCCGTTTGTTCAACATTTGACCCTGAAATATTTTCATCGCTCACTGTCAGGTTAACATTATACGTTTTTGCTATATCTTGTTCCCACGGTCTTTTGTATATTACATGTATATATTGGCTACCTTCAGAAATAGCTTTAATTTCCCTTATACGAACCCCGCTCATACCTCCTCTTTCTTCTATATATAGTGACGGAAGATTATATTGTACTACTTTCTCACTAAGAATTGTGAGACCCTGACTCATATTGAGTTGTGAAGCATAACCCCCATCTGAACCATAGTCGATAAGTACTAAATAGAAAATCTCTCCATTTCTGAGACTTATGTTTGTTCCATTGTCAGACTCATTCAACTCGGTTATAACATGTGTGGCATTGACATTGAAGTTTGAAACAGGAACTACTGACTTTCCTCCTATAAACTGTCCAAAGGCAACAGGACTATTTCCTACATTAATAGATCCAGTAACCTTATTTGTAGCAGTGTCAATTACGGAAACGTTATTGCTACCCTGATTTGCTACGTATACCTTTTTTCCATCAGGGGTGACTGCAATTCCGTTTGGATAACTTCCTACTTCCACGGTTCCTATAACTTTGTTTGTTGCAGTATCAATTATACTTACGCTACTGTTGCCATAGTTCGCCACGTATACCTTTGTTCCTGATGGGCTGACCGCAATTCCAGAAGGTTCTTCTCCAATTTTCACTGTATCTGTAACAGTATCTGTTGCTGTGTCAATTACAGAGACGGTGCCGATAACAAAGTCTGCATCCACTTCTACTATGCCTTCAAAATGTTCACGGATATTAGTCACATACACTTTTGTTCCGTCAGGGCTTACTGCAACTCCTACAGGATGGTATCCAACATTTATAGTTCCTACAACTCTGTTTGTGGCAGTATCAATTACAGCGACTATATCTTGCCTACCCCAATTCGCCACATATAACTTCTTTCCATCAGGGGTTACTGCAACTCCCAGAGGAGTATCTCCGGTAGACACTGTGGCTGTGATGTTGTTGGTTGAAGTATCAATTACTGAGACATTTCCGCTATCAGTAACAAATACCTTTTTTCCATCAGGGGTAACTGCAATTCCGTAAGGAATTTCTCCTACTTCCACAGTTCCAATAACATTATTTGTGGATATGTCAATTATAGAGACAGTTCCTTCTTCATTCACCACGTATACCGTTGTTCCTGCTGGATTGACTCCAACTCCTAATGGATAATATCCAACATTTACCGATCCTATAACTTTGTCTGTGGAAGTGTCAATTACTGAGACATTTTTACTCCACATATTCGAAATATATGCATAAGGACTTGCAGATGCTGTAGATGAAACAAGAAACAAACATAAAATCAAAGATGCTACCGATAAAAATTGAGAAAATACTTTTTTGTAACTCTTCAACTTATCCTCCTCCGCCTTTTTTTACATTCAATATATTCCAGAGTGGTCTTATTAAAAATTTTCTTTTTTAAGTTATATTTCAAAAATATCGTGAAAAAGAGGAAGAAGAGATTTGGTTGAATCCTGATATCGATGAGGCGAGTAAGCTTCTCCCATTATTGAAGCCGTTCCCTGAAGACAAGCTGGAAGAATGGGAGGTTGGAGCTGGAGCAAGAGACCCGAAAAACGATTATCCAGAAATTATTGAGCCACTTAAATCCAGCAAACAAAGAACCTTGTTTTAAGCATTTAAACAGAATATATCTGCGTTAGTGTTCTGCCAGAATTTCTGAGAATCAGATTCCTTTTCTAGTTTATCATTAATAATTAGCTTTTATATACATTCACAGAGAACTTCAAATCTATGCAACATTTAATTAAAGAAGTTAAACTTCTTGATGAGAACTATTCCTTTTTAAACAATTCTGAAACTTCCGAAAATCGGATAAGGTTTCTGTCAAAGTTAAATATCTTCGTTGGAGAGAATAATTCAGGAAAGAGTAGGCTACTAAGAAGTTTATTGTCAAACGAATTAGATTATGTTCCCGATTCATCCTTTATTGAAGACTACAATACTTTTGTTGAAAATCTCAAAAATGAGTTTGAATCTTACTTTCAGAAAAAAAAGATTGATATTAAAGGTTTCATAAACCTATATAAAACACTGGATGAGATAAAAAATATTGAATCTATAAATAAATCAATGAACTTAAATGAGAAACTGTCAAAACTTGAACAAAATATTCAACAATTGGAAAATCAAGGTAACATTTTTTCGGAAGGAGTATCACACACCACAATAGCCCAAAATTTATTTCAAATATTTAGGGTAAAAACATGTATATTTGGAGAAAATCTTGAACAGTCTTTGAAACTACCTGAGTTTCAGAAAATATACATTCCCATACTCAGAGGTACGAAGCCCATAAAATATACTGAGAGTGAAGGGTTTCAGTATGCAGACTTCTACGGTACAAGGATAAGAAAAGACTACTTCACTGATGAAGTCTCAAACAAAATCGAAGTCTTTACAGGGTCTACATCTTATAATGAAATTAAACGTTTCTTATTAGGAAATCTTAAGGAACGAAAATTGATAGCAGGATATGAAAAATATCTCTCTGAAAATTTTTTTGATAATAAACCCATCGCATTAATTCCTTCACAATCAAATGGCGTTATTACAGTAAAGGTCGGAGATGAAACAGAGAGACCTATTTATGAAGTTGGTGATGGAATTGAGTCAATAATCATTCTTACAATGCCTCTTTTCCTTAACAAAGGCAAAAGTTTACTTGTATTCATAGAAGAGCCTGAAAAATTACTACATCCAGGATTACAGAGAAAGTTAATTGAAACTTTACTTTGCGAAGAAGGGTTTGAAAACTACCAGTATTTCATAACTACCCACTCAAATCATTTACTAGACATAACTTTTGATTTTTCAAAAATTTCTGTGTACACTTTAAGAAAAAAACTTGATGATGGAACTCATGATGAGAAAGACCCTAAATTTTCTATTGAAAACTTGTCCCAAGGCGATAGAAGTGCACTTGAACTTTTGGGAGTCCGTAATTCTTCAGTATTTCTATCAAACTGTACTATATGGGTTGAAGGAATTACAGACAGGTTATATTTCAGACATTACTTGAAATTATACCTTGAATATATGAAAAATAAAGGAGAAGATTTTGCTGAATTCAAGGAAGATTTTCATTATTCTTTTGTGGAATATGGCGGGGGAAACATAACTCATTGGTCTTTCTTAGATAAAGAAGACCACCCCATTAATGTTGAGAAATTATGTGGAAAATTATTTTTGATTACTGATAAAGATAAAAATAAGGATGGAAGACACGAAAAATTAGAAAAAGAACTTGGAGTTCGCTTTTATTGCCTTGAATGTAAAGAAGTTGAAAACCTTCTCAGTAAGAAAGTACTCCTAGAAGTTGTCAAGGATTATGAGAAAGCAGACCCGATAATTGAGGACTTTGAAGAGTCGGATTACAAAAATGTGTACCTTGGTAAATTTATTGATGATAAATTAGGTGCTGATAAAAAAAGAACGGCTTCTTATGCTGATAAGTCTGGTACTGTTAGCGATAAATCTGGTTTCTGTCTGAGAGCTAGAAAATACATTACGGAATGGGATGACCTTTCAAATGAAGCAAAAGGCATTTGCGAAAGAATATACCAATTCATTAAAGAGAATAATGGATGAATCCTTTGAAATGATTGCTTCTGGAAGACGCAGGATTTAAAGAATTTCAATGGATAAAAGAAGCCGGAATTTGTCAGGGATAGGCAAGAGTTCAGGAAAGGAAATAAAGTGGCTCTATGAGCATTAGAATTAATTGGAGGCGGTTTCTGAGGACTCAATTGAATCCTCAGAGTTTTTCCTTGATTCTTTCAGAATCCAAAAAAAGGTACTTTCCGCATGTTTGCGCTGTTTTCATGTAATTGAATTCCATTTTACAGGGTAAGCAGTGCCAGCACATAACTCCAAATTCTGTATAAGGATTTGAAGCCCTTCCGTGAAGTTTCATTTTTTCGCCGCAAATCGGGCATTTTCTTCTTCTGTAAAGCATATTACACCATCTCCATGAACTCTACCTTATTGCAATTCTTTCCGAACAGTGAAGGAACAGTTTCAGGCTCTTTCATATTCCTGTTCATTGTGACTTTATTTGGATATGCCTTGCCCTTTATCTTTGCATCCTTCTTTATCTGAATTGTAAGGCGCTTTGCTTCCTGCCCTGATATTTCCTGCACACATATCCTGACAGCCTGTTTGTCTTCAGGGGTTCTTTCAAGGATGTATGAGTATTTGTTTTCGGAGAGGTAAGCACAGAGCTTTGGAACGTTGCTTATATCCTCAAGATAAATTATGCGGGTTTTTCCGTCTATGACTGTTTGAGTCCTGATTTCTTCATCGAAATGCTCTTTAATCCATTTCTCGTTTCTGGTTTCGTTTAAAGTCAATTCACTTCTAAAATATAATTGCACTGAGATTGAAGAATTGTACAATTTTATATAAGCATTGTACTTTTCATTCTTCTCAGTGCAATTATATTTTGATTGTACCTTCTGTTCTTGGTTTTTCGTACCAAGATGAATCTTTGCAAGGGATATTCCTTCATCAAGACTCTTCCTCTCTGTAATTTTTGCTCTGGTGAGATAGGATTCACATGTGACAGTTCCATCTTCTAAGGATGTTTTGCGCCCTGTTCCCCATGTGTTTGTCCCTGCAACTGGATTTGTCCTTGCTCCGATATAGAACACAACAGAAGGCACTTTGCCCATAGAATCCTTTGTCCTGTCCTGAGCCTGAAGAGTGTCAGCATGAACCGAATATGTTAGCATCTGTCTCGATTCTTCTGCATCTTCTGTGATGATATCAAATGTGTTTGCGGGCTTGTGAGCCATTCCTATCATGATGCCTACTCTTGCCTTGCAAGGTGTTCCCATAGTGTCACGGGCTTTATAATATGTTACATGATGCGGAAATCCTTTTTCTGCCAAGCATGTTTTTATTAGCTTTGCTGTTTTCTGATTTGGAGCGCAGATAAAACAGTTGTCTCCGCCAAATACATTCATTATTTTTATGCAATCCTCGGCAATCTCATACCTGTTATTCCAGAATGAATATCTGCCCCAGTGTGGTGAGTATGTTTTGTTGTCACAGATTACGAGATGGTTTGCGTTTGTGTTATGCGGGTCGCCACCAGTGCCGAAGAACATATTCTCAATTTTGTTTTTGTCAATGAATTTGCATAAGTTTGGAAAATTAAGGACACTTTCATCTGTTGTTGCACTTGTAAGCAATACCCTACGTGTGCCGTTTCTCCTGTTTGTAATAATTCCTATGTATTCTGAAATGAGTGATGTTGATCTTTTTTTTGCCGGTGCAAAGGTAATTGTAATATCGTTATCTGCTCTTACTCCGCTTATTACAAGGACTTCTGCTGTTACTAGGCTGATGATTTTTTGAAGTTTGACTATATCATCCATTTCTATTCCATACTCTTTCCTGTGGATAGTAAGAAGTTCAACTTGCTTCATTACTGATCCTATGAATTTTACTGTCTGGAATGAACCGATGTGGGATGTGTTTTCTCCATATACTTGTAGGTGGTTGTAATAATATTGCAACTCTGTAGATTTTTGATATATTTTCCGCACTGCTAACGTTATGTTCCTTGTCATCTCGCTATATCTCTCAGAAAACAGGTTATCATGACGTATATCATAGTTTTGATAATCCATTATTTCTTCAAATCTGTTTACAAGGGTTATGATTTCTTTATAGCTTTTTTTCGCCTCAGGTGTTGCTTCGAGCTTTTCTTTAATACCCGAAATCTCAATTAATTTTTCTCTTGTCTTCCTCGATAGATTTGTTCTCTCTATTTCAACCGGCACGGAATCAAGATTTAAATACGTGTGGATTTCATCAAAGAGATGGATATCTGCACTTAGAATTTTATCCATAATTTTGAATATAATTTCATCCTCGCTCTTCTCTTTGTTGAGCCACTTTTCCAAAAGTACACAGAGTTTGTGGTAGGTAAGGACAATTACCTGTGGGTCTTTCTTGAGTATATCCATTTCAGGGCACTCGTCAAACCTTGGACATACGGTGCAATCTGTTGGTAAGATTAGAGTGTCAAGTCTTTTCAGGTCTGGGAATTTTTCCATCTTGTCAATAAGATATAAGCAAGCTTTGTTTGATTTCACATGGGATACGTCTTCTTTTTGGAGTTTGCCCAATTCCACAACATCCCTTACAATGGTTTCCTCCGCAATTCCGTGGTGAGGAACGATAACAACAATTTTCTTGCCCTGCCTGAGAGCTTCAAGGATTAGGCTTGTTGTTGCCCCTGCACGAACGACCTTCATGACATTGAAAACTGAGTATGGTTTTCCTCGCATAGCTTGAAAAATTGCATGTGCCGCTAATAGCCGTGCATCTGTCAAATTTAATACAGAATTTAGGCGCTCAGCTATTTTTAGAGCTTTAATATCCGTGATAGTATTGCAAAAATTTTCAATTACTTCTGTTTCACTCATAAGTATCAATCCTGTTTGTCAGGATTGACAGAAGAAGAACAAGCCAGCCGATAATGAACGAAACTTATTTATACTTACGTACTAATTAGCATATAACGAAAGTTTTGTTTCTGGCTTTTTCTGCGCCTTTCTTGTTGGTAGCTTGAAAGGTGCTTTCTATCAATCCTTTTTGTTTTGTTGTTTTAGCACATTTCTCCGTTCTTTGTGTAGTTTTTAATTCTCTGCCGTCTTGTTTTTGCACGTCGCACTTTACTATAATCATCTGGATTATCTTTCCATTTTATTTCGTTTGCGTGTATTGCTTTTTGAATTGTTTCTTCTGATATTCTTTGTAGCCTTAACTCTTCAGGCACCCAACCAGCATCGAGAAGTTTGACTGCTCGTTGGAATCCTATGATACCTTTCATTCATACCACCCTATAAATTGACCAAAACTTGATATTTTGAACAAAATCGCAACTTATATTTAAGCGTTTACTTTTTTTAGAAAGTTATAAAATGAGTTTATGTTGCTATATGTCAGCCGCCTTTATTTCAAAATATTTTGAAACCATTGCACCACAAAGCCTTCTGTGCGTGTTTCTCCAACGGGTATATATAGGATTAAGTTTACAAAGTGAAGGAATCGCATTACTGTATGCAAGATTTTCTTAGAGCATCATAGGTTGTGCACAATTCATGCATAACCGCCAAGACATAAACAGCCTTGAAACATGCCGCAACTCAAGAAAAAAATCCAGCCGGAAAATTTGCCCTGCTGGTTATATCCAGTATATAAATGCCTATAATCCCGTTCAACCCTGCCAGACTGAAAAAATCAAGCCCGCCAGTAATATATAAGGAGAAAAAAGAGAGAAATTTAAAGAAAAAAGAGAGTAAGCTTGCCAAGGGCTGAAATGAAAACCGAAAAACACAATCAGTTGCCATCTTAGCCCTTAATGCTGAAACACTATCAGGCGACACTATCACAGACCAACGGCTTCTCTTGCTGTTTCCAAGTCTAATCCGGCTTCCAATCCTCTTTTATTTGGTTTCACCTTCGGTTGCCACTTTGGGAAACAAACCAGATGCTTGAAGTTGAGGTCATATCCCCTTTGTCGCCTATTGTATGCAACTCTGAGCCATTTTATGCCAGCCTCAGACACCCTGTACTTATATGGATAGCAGGCTGATTTTCTCGCACCTCTCAAGATTAGAGGTTTCTTTACACGTTTACTGTAATGACTCAAGCGGTCTTCAACATTGTGTTGTCCCATACCAGTATATTCAGCAATTTCTTTTGCTGTGACAGAAGTTAAATCTCCTTTCTTGGTCATTTCATATATTGCTTTCAGTATTCTATATTTTGCCTGATTATAAAGGTGTGATACACCGGTTGCAGTCATTCAAGCATCACCCTTCTCTTTCTCTTTCCCTTCTTGCTCTCTATTGTATCCTCTGCTGTTGCGAACACGGTACGCATACAATAGAACATGTCATTTCTGCCCATTGTAGTGCCGTATTTGTTTGCGTGGGTAGCACGCTCAAAGCGTTCAAAGTAATTTCTTGAGATATCTTTTTTCAGGCACACATGAGCCATTTTCGAATAATATGTCCTTGAGAGCACGATTTCATAATTTTTTCCTATGCGTTCTATGAAGCTTTTTACCCTTTGGGTATAGGGTGCAATGCTAAACTCGCCATACTCTGCGTCAAGATTCCGTTCAAGGATATATATATCACCGTGCTTTTCCGCCCCAAGGGCAATAAGAACCTTCTCAGAGTGTTTATATCCCGCGTGAATCTGGCTCGCCTGCATAAATTCCGTAATATCATCACAGAGTAATACAAGACTATTTTCAACTTCTACTCTTTCAATCATGTTTTTATCCTCCTTACTTAGCCTGTCTGAGTATGCATCAATTTCGTTCATAATTATCAACTTATTTTAATGAGTTTAAGACCATCCAAAAAATAGCCCATAAATTTATACTAGCCCCGTTCTATTTTTTGAATGGCAAGCATTAGCTTCAATTACAACCAAGCCTCACAGCTTGACTCGTCAAGGATCAGTTTTGGTGCTGGCATCTCCTTGGGTTTCTCTCTGATCTGTGGAACTTCCTGTTTGACCTGTGGAACTTCCTGTTTGATCTGTGGAACTTCCTGTTTGACCTGTGGAACTTCTGGCAAGGATGTTCCAAACGCCTGCTTCATCAGAGCTTTAAGCCCTATTGTCCGGTGTGCTCCATTTGCCGCCCGAAGGCTTACCATAATGCCGTAAGGTGCTCTGTAGGGCTGGATCATTCTACTGTTATGGGTTTTACTTCTAATCTGCCCAATGCTACTGATTTCGTAATCCTCAAAGCCCGTTATTACCTTCCATTCTTCTGTTTTCATCTTATCCTCAAGTTTTTTTGGTAGTGCACGGATGTTCCGTGCTTTCGGCTTAACCGGCTTCTCTTTTTTTGGTTTAACTGGTTTAACCGGATTTACCGGATTTACCGGATTTATTATCTCTTTCGGCTTTTCAGGCTTAATTATCCCTTCGCCGCGCTGAAGCCGCTCTTTTCTCTTTTTTCTTCGTTCCCTTTGCTGTGCATTGATTTTTTCCTTGTTCTTTTTTTCATATTCTTTTTTATAAGGTTTGAATCGCTCCCTGTTGACTCGTTGGTAATCTCGCCGTTGCTTCTTTTTTAATTCAGGAAAGCAAGCCTTACAGACCACGTATTTAGACCGGCTGAACTCTTTCTCTTCTTTCTCAAGCCCGCACACTGAACATGTTTTCATAATATCCCCTCAGATGAGGGGCTTACTTAGTGCCAATGCCTGCATTTCTCCAATACTCGGAGCATCATAATGGATTTCCGCAACTCTCAGAGAATCCCCCAATAGCTCACAGGCTTGCCTCTGTGTCCAACCAGAAGCTTGAGCCAGCTTGTAACATGTGGCTCTCAATGAGTGAAACGGTCTGGCTTCAAGCCCTGTCCGCTCAAGATGCTCATTCAGGATGTCATAGCACTGCCTTGAAGAAATGTGGGCATTTGCAAATTTTCCGGTTTGCTTCGGAGATGGAAACAGCCACGGTGATTTCCTGCATGTCTGGATATGCATGTTAAGAAGCTGTATGGTTTCCGCAGAAGGGATTTTAACGGTTCTGGTGCGCTTTTTCTTGCTTTCGTAGTATGTTATGTTTCCAGTATCAGGGTTGTAATCATTACGCTTAACATTAACCAAATCTTCACGGCGCAACCCGATTGAAATTGCAAGAGCTATCATAGCTTTATCTTGCAAGTTGTTAAAGGATAAAAGCAATGCCTTGACTTGTCCAGCCGTCAAAGCGTGCTGTCCAGATTTGTATTCTGTTTTAGAAAATCTTCCCATTTTTGACCCCTATTCCATTTATAATTTTTAGTAAGAATATATATGCCAATCATGCTATAAATAAATTGAGGCTTATTACATTGTGTGCCTTTTTTGGCGGGAATAGGAATATAACGTATGAAATTAGAGAGTAAAAACGAAAGAAAAGCATAGTAGAAAGATTCTTTAGCTGGATAGAGTCATGCAACCAAGAAGTTAGTATTTTTATTTTGAGTGTATTTTCCTATATTTTAAAACACTTTCATTTAGCTTGTTAGATAATTGATTAGAATAACGGAACTCTGAAATCGTCCAAACAACGAAGAAAATTGGTGCTACAGTTATGCACCCTAATGTAACAGTACTAAATATCCTCAAAAATACTATTATGTTGTAGGCAACCAAGACAAGAATCGTAAAAACTCCTATATTGACATTCCATTTATACAAAAAGACAACTTCATCCAGTATTTCATTTTTCAATAATAGTTCATAAAAACCATTTTTAGAATCATTAACAATTTCCTTTGAAGAACTTCGTGATTGATAACAGAATACAACTAGCAATGCAATAATAGAAAACGATATACCAACTATCCATACTCTTAATTTAAAGACATCAACGATATAATTAAACGGATTGAATATGAATAAGTAAACGGCACTTAGTAGTAACCCAAAATATATGCCTACATCTTTATAAAAATGCTTTTTGTATAGAAGTACATCTTTAATCATTTACGAGTTCATCCTCTGAAAATATATACTTTTTAAAAACAGTCAGCAATGCAAGAGCAAATTGAGTTTTTTCTTCTGTTAACATTTCATCAATTCGTTTTCTTACGGCTTTATCTTTTAAGTTAATTTTTTCAAAGTTACCATCTGGATTTTGACCTAAAATTACACTACCTCCATATCCTGAATCGGCTATCGAAACACCGCTCATAATATGACTATCTAAATCTCTTGATAGGCCAGTTTGTTTTTCCGATTTAAATTTAGCCGTTAAAACATCCGTTTGTTCTTTGTCTAACAGTGCTTCTATTTTGTCAAATGTTGGTTTGGGACATGGATTTGACTTCCTTATGTTAATTAGATAGACTTCTACTAATCTAGAAAATGAATTAATCTTCTCAAAAATATCAAAGTTGTCTTTTTGATAGTGAATTTCTATTTTTGAGAATAATTCTGTTGCATTAAGATGATATAACTTTTTAAAATATTTTATAAAACAATCATCGTCTATTTTATGGTTACTAGTATATCGATTCCTAATTAACTCCATTTTAGATTGTGATTCCACCAGGCATTTCATCCCTTTCTTCCATTTTGTATCTCCACGTAAATAGAACTGGTTTTTTGTTGAGCTGATTTATATATTGACTAATTCTTTCTTTTAATTCTTTTATTGAGTCTACTCTTATTCCTCTCAACACGCCTCTCACCATTTTACTGAAAAAACTTTCGATTATATTCAGCCACGAAGCATGTTTGGGTGTGAAAACGAATTCAAATTTATCAGGAACTGTCGCCAGGTATTTCCGAGTTTCTTCTGATGTATGCATTTTAAGATTATCCAGAATAATTATGATTTTTTCTTCTGGAAACATTGACACAAGCTCTCTAAGATATTCAACGAACTCACAGCTTCTATGCTGCTCAAATACTTTATAATAAATTCTCCCAGATATCAAATCAATTCCAGCTAACAGTGAAAGAGTTCCGTGTCTTTTATACTCATAATCTCTTGCTATTGAGGAATAATGCCCTTCTACTGGCATAAGATCTGGATAAACATTTCCAATTGCCTGAATACCTGGTTTTTCATCGTAGGAAATAATCACTATCTTAACTTGTTCATTTTTTCTTTTTTTTCATTTAGTCTTTTAGCTTCTCTATATGTATCCAGAACATTGGCTGCTTTTTGATCAAACTCTGGATCAACTTTAGCAATATAATATTTGATCTTATGTGGTTTTATGTTGCTTGCATTGAGAATCTTTGAAATTGTTCCCTGATTTATCTTCGACAAATCAGGGTGTCCTTCTTTGATACAGTTCTCCCGTATATGCTTCGCAAGAAGTCTCTGAGTCCAGATTTCATGAGGATGACCAAGATCTTTTGGCTTCGTACATGCAAGTGAAATTACAAAAGCCCGTGATTCGGCACTAATGTCTTGAGGTCTTCCACTTCTGGATTTGTCTACTAAACCTTCTTTAACCCCTAAATCTAAAACTCTTTTTATCCATTTTCTTACAGTTTTATAATCTACTTTCAACTCTCTGGATATCTCAGTATCGTTTTTTCCCTGATAGCTTAAAAGTATGATTTTAGATCTTTCAACAATGCTTGCTGCTTGATTTCTAGATCGGCTGAGCTTGATAAGATAGTCTAAATCTTTTTGAGTAAATGATAATTTGGAACGACGGCTTATACGAGACATAAGGTTATTTATCTAACAATTAATATAATTATTTTATGGATTTATATCAGAATCGAAGCACTAGTAAATGCAATTGATAAATCACTGAAGACAACAAATTTACTAACAGCAAATAATTCGTCAATGATTTCAGGGTCGTATGTTAAAGTTTCTTTATCCACTAAAACATCATGTTTTGAAGATAGCTTCGATTTATATAATTCACCATATATAGCACGTGAGTCAGCTATTTCTAACAAATCCACTTTTTTAAAGTGATATAAAAAAGACTCAGATGAAACTGCCACATTACCCTTTAATCCATCATATATTACATCCAAAGGGTTTTCTTTTCCAAAAGATTTATGCGTAATCTTTCCTAAGTTCACTTGAATAGTTTTACTCATGCATACCTTATGAGTGAAAGAGTACTCTCTATATAATTTTTGCTAAAACTTAACTTTATACGATTAAGTGATATTTTGACCAACCTCATAGCTTTTCAATAGCAACCTTTTAACATAAAATGATGGTGTCAGGGAAAAGTGAATAATAGATTTTAACTTAAAACCTGTTCATGTAAGAAAGAGAAAAGGCAGGAAAAAATAGTTTCCTTTGGGTTCACAAAGAGAATTCTAATTTCATCCAAAGTGTGTTAAAAAACGTGTTGAGGAGGGACGGGATGAAACGACCCACCCTAAGTGAGAGGGAATGACGCTATAAGAGGTCATTATAAGGTCATTAAAGATACAAAGTAACTATTCAGCCACTGATAAAAAAGTATGTTTTTTCAGCAAAATGCTGAAATTCTCAGAATAATAGCGGCGCTCCTTTGAGCGCCACGAGAATACCGTCTATAACAGGTAAATCGTTCTTTTTAATGGTTGAGATATAAGCTCTAATTCTGCAGAAAGCTTCCGCTCCTTGTATAGTTCTGAAAGTTCCTGATATTTTCTGCTGTAATTTCATCATCCTTATGTCTCTTTCTGCTTGGTTATTCTCAAACGGAACTCTCAAGTCATTGAGGAATCTCAGGATCTGTTTTTTGTTTTCTATAAACCTGTCAAGTAGGTTCCTTGCTTTTGTTTTTGGATTTTTACCACGTTTTCCTTGTTTTTCAGGGTTTAGAGAAGGTGGATTTTCTTCAATCCCTTTCATGACTACAGCATCGAACCTTTCTTCTAACACTTTAATTTGCTCAAAGTCCAGATCTTTGACCTGCTCTTTACACTCATCAGTATACTTTTTCATTTCTGTTAACAGTTCATTCATCTCTTTAGCCCATTGCTGTTTATAGTTCTCCTCAATTCCAGTAAGTTCTCTCTGGAGATGAGCATTGCAAAGAGCATGATCACATTCATAACTGTTATAGGGTTTCCATCCGTCATGAACTGCTATTCCTTTAAACTCTGGAAGAATTCCCATGGCATTAATTGCTTCTGATCCTCTTTTTGAGTGAGCAAAATAACAGGTGTATTTGTCATTAGAAGCTACATGAAGCCAATGCCTTTTTCCTTCAATTTTCATCCCAGTTTCATCACAATGGATTACAGGAGAAGTTATTAACCTCTCCTGACTCACATTTTCAAACTCCTCTAAATTCCGGAAGCATTCTTTTTCTGCTCTGATTATCGTAGCAGAACAGATTTTTATCCCCATAACGTCATCAAAAAACTCTAAAATCCTTTTATAGGGAATAAACTGGTAGTTTTTACAGTAAATTGCTGAAGCTAAAATATTAGGACCATACTGGACGGGATATTTCACAGATTCTGGAAAAGAAGCTTTATTTGATTTTCCACAGTGAGTACAGGTCTTAATCTGACTTCGATGTTCCGTAACAATTAGATTTACAGGAGGAATATCAAAAATTTGTCTTCTCTCATAAGCTTCAACTTCAACATCCTCAAGAGTATGTCCACATTCTTTGCAGCAGGTCAAAGAATGTTCAATTACCTAATCAGGATCATTAACCATATCAAGAGTTGTGCCTGGATGACCTTCTTGACCTCCAGGTTTCTTCCCACTCTTTTTCCGGAGACTCTTGGGATTAGGTTTTTCTTTGACTAAAAAGTCAGTAGAAGGAGGTTTACTGCTGTTTCTGCTATTTTGATTTAAGCGAGATTCTAAAATCCTTACACGTTCTTCTAGTTCAGCAATTCGAATAGCTTGTTCTTCTATGATAGTTTCAAGTCTCTGGATTACAGAAATTACAGCTTCAGGACCAGCTTCATAGATAACGAGGATCTCTTCACGTGTAAGCATAATAACGAAACAAAATAGGATTCAATTTATATGCAATTTTTCCTCGAAAAGAGGAAAAATTGTAGCCTTTCAAAGGCTACCTGAATTGTTACGATACAAAAAGGGAAGAAAAATATGGAAGCTTAAAAATCAGTTATTTAATCAGCTAATYCCATAGTAATAAACTTCTTCATTAAATTCAGTTTTCTCTTCTATTCTAGTATAAGATAGAGAACTGGTCTCAATTGGTGCATATTCCCCATCTTTTACACGCTTTAAGAAAGTGAATATTCCTTGTGCTTCATTTTTATCTGTTGTCATACTTTGTTACCCTCTCTAAAATCCATTATATATTGCATTTATTAGTATATTATCTTTTTACCTATTTCAGTAGTTCCGAATAACCCAAGTTCCGAATGCTGAATTTGGCAGTCATCAAATATTTATGATTTACCGAAAAAAAGATCTAATGAACCATGGAATTCGTTTGTGATGCCAACCAAAAACGACTCCATGGCCATAGATACAGCCAGCTTGATGGCTGTATCCTCTGAATTGTTTCGCAAATATGATATAATAACTTTGCCAGAATCTGCAAATTATGAATGTCAGGACATTTTAAACGTGTTATTACATGCCTCAACATTTTCTACAAACTCTCTTGAATCTGCAAGTAATGACCTCAAAAGCAAAAATCCTGACTTAAGAATCCCCTCAGCAGATACTATTTTCAATTACATCAAAGACAATAATATTGAAGATACTCTTTCTGCTTTCAGAAAAATGAATTTTGAGATTTTCAAGATGATGAAACTTGAAAACACTGTTCATGACATAGCTATTGATTTTCATGATGTTCCATTTTATGGAGACAAAAATACTCCCGGAATTAGGGGCATAAAACCAAAGAATGGCAGTTCGTGGGGTAAATCGTTTTGTACCCTGGATATAATTGGAACTTCTCACTTGACACTTGACGTAATCGACATTAATAGTTTGAACAAGAATTATTCTCTATTCATCGAATCTTTATTCGAAAGACTTAAGGCAATAGGTGTAAAAACAGGGACATCATACCTTGACAAGGAATTTTGTAATAGAGCTGTGATTTCAAAATTAGATGAACTTAAAGTCAATTTTGTTATAGCAGCTAAATCAAATCAGGTTATCAATAGAGAACTTAAAAATCATCAAAAAGAATGGGGAAATACTTCAGTAATTTTTGAATATCAATTTAAGCAAGGAGGACCTTCCTTCAATATTGTGGCAATATATGATGATAAAAAGGAAAAGTACATCCTGTTTGCTACAAACAAAGAGGCAGAATCAACTGAGAAATTTGAAAAGACAATTCCTGAAGAATACCGAAAAAGATGGAACATAGAAACTGGCTATAGAGTGAAAAACGACTTCAAGATACGAACATGTACAAAATCACCAGTAGCAAGAGTATTGTTCTTTGTTATTCAATGCATCATGTACAATGTTCTAAATATGCTAAAGTCAGTTATCGAAATTACAGCTTATGAGCTAAAATCATTAATAAATGAAGACATAAACAAAGCTGTTAGATATGGGCTAAAATCGCTGAATTTTATTCCAGTTAAGGTGTTACTGGAATGTTTGAGATGGTTTAATGAAGAACGAAATCGAGTGCTACGCACTCGATTAACTACAATATAACTTGTATTGAATTAAAAATTGCTAACTTAATAGCTTATGCTATAAAATCACTCGATAAAAAATTATTTTTTGAGAACTGTTAGTGGAAATTATAGATTAAGAATTTTAAACTCTAACCAGTAATAGAAAATATTTTGAAAATGAGTGGGTAAAAAGTAAAATCAATATGTTTTTGTCATTCGGAAGTAAGCCTGATCGGAACTACTGTATTTGAGTCTCTAACTGATTTTTGACCCCATTTAAATCCATTTCAAACCCACACTGGCATAATAGCTTATTATTTTTTGGGAACGGTTTAAATCCTTTCCTTATAAAATCACTGTCAACCTTACTATTGTGAACAAATTTAGCATATAGTTGGTGAACTGTGCCACATCGTGGACAATTTATTTGGGCATCAGCTACTTCAGCATTCCCAATAACGGCTTGAGGAATCTGTGGAGGATTGTTCATTGGAGTTGCATTTCTAAAAAGCTTTTCATCTCCAGTCGCAAAAATCTTGTATGTACCTGTACTGTTAAATAACATTTTGATAATTATCTGTATTCTATAAACTATATCTGCCAGAATAGGATCGCCATCAATTTTTTTGATTTTCAGCCCAATTTCCTCTAAATCTTTAATTTTAAGCGAACGACCATGACTTCTCCATTTGCCATGATTTATTAACTCTGATGCAATCTCTTGGGCTCTTTCCAGCTTCAGTTCTTCTGTAACTTCTACCCCAGTAGTTTCTTTCTGGTTCCAATCTTTGAATTTATATTCAGCAAGCCAGTTAACAACTAAATCTTTAGCAAAGTTTAGACTGTGCTCAACACCTCCTAATTCTCCAGGGCTTATTTGTGCTATCATTGTAGCGTCGAAGGGGTTTAATCTGCCTTCTTTGTTTGCAAGGGCATGTTTATTTTTTATCCACTCCATATAATCATAGGCAGAGATAGTAGATCTTCCGATCCTCATTTGAGCATCAATTGGACCAAGACTACCACTTTGAGTCATCAGGATCTCATTTCCTGAAAGAACAACTATAGTTCCTGCACTTTTTGCTTCACCAGAAACTACGAAATTAACATAGTCAAATTTGCTTCTCAGACACCGGACGATTTCTTCGGCGGCTTCACCACTTCCTCCAGGTGTCTCGATATAAAAATCAAGATTATTGCTGTCAACGCTTCTTAGGAGGTCAAAAATAGTGTAGTAATCATCCATATTTAATGAGATATCAGGTATGGACGGTTTACAGATCGCACTTGCGTATACAATTAAGTAAGTATTCATCTTTTTGTTATATTGTTTTATGAGCTTGAGAAGTTCTGCTTCAAGATCATGTGCACTCATTCCTTTTTTAATATATTCACTCATTATGCCCATTTTTGATCATCACTCACAACCAATTATAAAGTTTGATTATTAACTTCATATGTCCGATACCATTTTAGCTTTTCTATTTATATCTTCGTTTTTGGAATAAGACTTTACTCAATACATTTAAAAATTTACTTTTTACAGTAAAAACATACACATTTTTACTTTTGACCTGAAACCAAAGCCTCCCAATTATTCACTCTGTCTAGAACATGGCTGTTAAGAGTAAAGGGTTATCTGACTTTGTATTCTGCTTCATTGGTCATCGGTCAAGGAATTTTCTTGTCGGTATGCTATCTATTTTAGGGCAAAAGTTAGTTTCAAATTTTGGACACCCGATAGCAGGCTATTGGTTTTAATTTTATTATTCAAAATATATATTAAATTTAATATTCTATGCTTATCGTCAACTTGTTTCAATATATATGTTTCTAAAATACATACAGTACCTGTATATTTATAGTGCAACCGCATTGTAAATCTTGTGACCGTAGATGGAAGAACCAATACTTGACAATTTTTCGTATCATTATCCACCTGAACTTTTAGAAGTTTTGACTGAAACAATTCCAACACTTGTCAAGTCGAAGAAAGCTTTACTTTCATTTTTTAGAAATGCTGGCGTTAGCATTTCTACTTTAAAACCTTATGATGATTTAGTATCAAGAGATAGAAATGCTATCAAGATGTACGATATTTCACGTAATTTGTTGGTAGAGTTGAATGAGCAAGGAGATAAAGCTCTTTCTGCACGGCGTAAGATTCTACAGGCAGTTGTTGATTTTGAAGACTTTGACACCTGCTGTTATGAGAATAGACGTAATGAAGCTAGAGGATTAGTTTGGAAGGTACGAGAAATCGTAAATCGGAAAGATAGCTTCACAAGAATGCGTATTGAAAAAGACAAAGCGGAACTTAAGAATATTCGGCTGAAGGAAGCTGTTTTAGTTGCAGAGCAGAATAAGAAAAAGGAACGTATTAAGAAAGTACATTCTGAATTATCTTCACTGTTTAAAGAGGAAAACCCGCATAAAAGAGGTAAAGCTCTTGAAAAAGTGTTAAATGAGCTATTCGCTTGTTATGGAATTCTAGTTAGTGAATCTTTCACAATATCAGGAGAAAATTCTGAAGGAATTGTCGAACAGATTGACGGAGTAATTCAGTTTGATGGTACTTATTACTTGGTTGAGATGAAATGGTGGAAACAGTCCATCGGTAAATTGGAAATTAACGACCATATAGTAAGTATGCAAGAGAGAGGAGGACAAGTAAGAGGACTTTTCATATCATATTCGGATTATACTGAGCCGTCCATTACAGCATGTCATAATGCTTTAAACTATGGTATAGTCGTGGTGTTGGCAAAACTTGAAGAGATATTCAGATTGCTTGAAACTGAAGCAGATTTGAAGAATTGGCTTGATACAAAGATAAAAGCCGCCCTGATTTACAAAAAACCTCTTTTAATAAGTTTTTCTTAAGTTATGACGAGATGGAGATGGTCAAACCTATTATTTTGAATTATAATTGTTTATATCATTATTTATTTCTTGGAAGTGAGAAGTTGCCAAGTTCAAGTAACTTGTAGAAAGCTCAAAGTCCTCTGACGCTTGCTCTAATTTTCCATTATTGTAATTATAAGCTCCTTCTGCGGCATAGTAACCAGCTTGATATAGTTCATTTAATGTTAACTCATACTTTTCTTTGATAGGTTGAAGACTTGGAGATACGCTGTATAACTTACTGTCGTCTATTGCAATTTGAGTAGCAATACGTAATGCTGTTCCATATGTCCATATATTATGAATGTCGCTATTTAAGGATGCATTACCTAAGTTATCCAAGTCAGAATTAATAACATCAAGATTATCGTCACACGAATTTATCCACTCTGTATCTTGATATTTTGATGCTGTAGATGTTGAAGTTATCTCAGCTGAAGTAGTTGTTTCTTCCTTCATTACCTGTGCTTCGCCGGTCTGTAAGGTCTCAGATTCAACCGCTACATCGGAATCCTCACTTGATTCGGTACACCCAAGAGCCAATGTGACCCCAAGAATTAAAACAAGTACCAGAACTATATGTTTTCTATTCATAACCTCGCCTTTTAAGTTCTCAATATATCTTAATAATCAATACATTCAAATCACTGAAATTCAACGGCTTCTGGCATCTTTTCTGCATTTCTGCCATTCACAACATTAGCCAAGGGATTGAAAAAAGAAAATGACCACAGCAACTACTGGAAGTAAAATCAAAAATAATGTAGCATAAAACACAAAGTTGAGCGGTGGTACAACAAATATATCTGCATCAGAGAAGATTTCAAAAACTGGTGCGCAGAAAGACCATGAAAAGTACAGATATGCAATGTATGAAATGAAACCAAGTAATATTAGAGGTTTCGAGAATTCTGTTTTGCGCTTGATAATTGAATACAGAACACCATAAATGACAAATATAAATAAACCGGCACCCAAGCCGTTTATAAAAATATCAATAGGAAATAAAGATTCGAATCCAACCGCTTCTGACATTTTAAACCCTCTATATATTGTCAATAGAGGGAGTAAATAACTTTTCTGATTTTGTTTGGATTTATAAGGTCTTGATAAGAGAATACTTTCACTCCAAAGTTAATAATTTTATAGGAAGTAATGTATGTAATATACTGTATAATATTGGAGTTGTTGAAAAACTGTGTGTCCAATTTCACTTGACCAAGAGATACAAATAAGTTCAGTAGTGGTTCAATTCTTGACAATAGCCGCATCCGGGTTGTTTATAGGATATCAGATTAAGAGTGCAAAAGAACTGGAAATAGAATCTAGAGTACACGAACAGCGTAAAGATCAGTATACTAAATTAATAACTGTGCTCATTACTACATTTATGGCAACCAAAAAATCAAAAGAAAATCTCAATTCTAAAATACCTTTCAACCAAGATGAGTGGTTTAATGTCAATGTTGGTATGTCACAATATGCTTCAGAAGACGTACTAAATGCATACATAAACCTTATAAAAACACCAAAAGAAGATTCGCAACTGATGATTAGGAAGCTTGGTGATTTGCTTCTAATGATGAGAGAAGAGATGGGCTTTGCTGGCAGTAACCTGACAAGTCGTCAGGTTCTTAGTACATTCATAACTGACGTAAATGATTCTAAATATGACCAGTACTTTGAATGATTGAATTCCCATTCAATGATGAAAGGGCAGAATTATCTGCTCTTGTAATTCTTTTCTTTCATTCTATCCCTCAATTACATAAGTGTTGTTGCTTTCTGCTTAACTGATAGAAATGAAAATTCATTTTGGTCACTCAACTAAAAGAAAAGACAATATACAGAATCAACATAAATTAGATAGGTGAAGTCTAATGGAGAACAAAATGTTGGCATTACTTGCCGTGATGTTGGCAGTTTCTTAACCGGTTACCGTGCCCGATTATTCTCCCGAATGGGATGCGCAGGATTCACTACCGGAAAAGAGGTGAATGCGTCAATAAAATTGACGTGTGCGGCTACTTCACCAATAATTCAAATAACCAATCCTTCTTCTTTTTTCCAGTTGAATACCCCAAACTTACTACGGTTGTATTCTCAGCGTTGATTATATATTAATTGGAACAAAAACCGAAGTTTAATATATGTCACAATGATTTTAAAGAAATAATGGAAGATTCCAAAAGAGCAGAATTAATCGAATTCGCAGTTAAGTATAACGGCAAAGCCGTTGAATCAAATGAAATGGATGCAAACGCAGTTGCAACTTCTTTGTTAGGGCTGTCAACTGCAATAGAAACAGCAAACTCTATTCTTAATGGTTCTAATGCAAAAGTATCCGTTAAAGTACATGGTTCTTTTAGACCAGGGTCTTTCATTATTGATATCGCATCTTTTTATAGTACTCCAAGTGTCATTCAAACTGTTTTTAATTCCGGCAACATTGAAACAGTTCATAATGTTATAGAAACCTTAGGTATTGTAAGTGCTGGTGTATGTAGCGCCGGTGCTGTTACATATAAAACACTCATATGGTTATACAAAAAAATAAAAGGTAAAAAAATCCTCACGAAAAAATCACTTGATGAAAATACCTGTCAAATAACAGTAGAAGGTTGTAACGAGGAGATACCAGTTAATATTATTGTACTTAATTTATATGAAAACAAAAAAATTCAGCAAGCATTAGAAAATGTAGTGTCACCTCTCGACGATGAAGATATGTCTGATATTACTTTCTTAGTGGACGGAAAGGAGCAGGAAAAAATATTAAGAGAGGAAAGAGGCTATTTTCATCTTGAAGACACCGATATTATTGACAAGAAAGAAGACGTCGACCATTTTGTAATCACACAATGTAATTTTGAGGGCAAGCAGACTGGATGGCGTTTGAGTTTTGGCAATTCTCAGCAATCTAAAGGTAAACTCGATGATTTTTCAGTAAAAGTGTTGGATGAAAACTTTCTGCATATGGTTTCTCGAAAAGAAGTAATCATCAGCAACGAGGGAACAGTGATAATTGAGGCAAGATACAGAAAAACAACTCATAAAGCTGAAAGATTAACTGTGAATTGGGAGATATTAGAAGTTTTGAATACTGATTCCCTCACAAATAATCATAAACACCCAAAATATAAAGCTAAAAGTTTCGATGAATTCTAACATAATGCGCTCAATGTAATTGTTTTTCCTGCTGTTTTCCTCATAATTGTTTATCACTAAGTAAGTGAAGGTCAAAGTATTTTGTCTAGATAATACTGAGCTGTTTTCAAAACTCCGATTATTCGTGTTTTTGACCAAAAGCAGATGTTTCATTTAGTTCTACTTATCTTGACCATCACTCCGAATCATTGGTTCAGAGAGATTGGAGGTGGTTTTGAAACAAACTCTAAATAAAAAATCCTTTTTACTAAAACCTTGAGTCTAGCTTTTCATTCCATTTTTTGTATAGTATTATAATTTATTTAACTTATATATTATCTCTAAAGTGAATGCAAGTGTAAAAATAATTAAGACAAGCAGTAACACAAAATTTTCAAAAGTTAATATGATTACTCCTAGTAATTGAAGTAGAATGAGGCAAAAAGCAGATATTGATATACCAACTTCCAAAATAGATGATTTTCTTTTTGCGATGCCATCCTTTTTATCATTCGAGAGAATATCTACTTTGGATAAACCTTCAATTCGAGAGATTACTATTGGAGTGGATAGCCTCTCTAAGCTAATAAATTGAAGAGTAAAATAATCACGAGGATTCAATAGATTAAATTCACAATTTATCGAATTGTCTTCAGAATTAGGGTTTAGAGTCACCTCTATTCCTTTAGGATTTACCTCTATGACGCTACAATCAAGAATTTTCTTATCAAATACAATTTCAATTGGTTTCAAAATTTCACTTATTTTAATGGGTAAAGTTCCTTTGTTTTTTAGTGTGGCTGTAGACACAAAAAGATTGTCTATTACTTTGCCATCGTATTTGATTTCCATTTTGTCTTTGAAATCCTTTTTTATATTCACGACAGAAAGATTTTGAATTTCTTCATATGCTAGAATCTTTTTTTTCCTTTGAAAGTAATAAATAGCGAGAGGTACAATTATGGCTACAGAGACTCCGATTATACCAATATATAAGTTTAGTGTTTGACTATCCATATGCACTTTCTTCTATATCGTCTTTCAAGCGTATTGTGAATATATTAAGGTCTTAATATGAAAAAGCTATATCATAGTCCCCGTAATTAATTCTTTCTTTTTTGTTTTAGTTTGATGAGTTAAATCGCAGTGTATAGCCTTATCCTGAAGGATAAAAGAATATCATATTTTATTTTTCAGCTACAGAAGGAAGGATAAATAATATTCGGCTGAAATAATCCTTGAAAAACGACTTCAGGGTAAAGCCATTAACTTTTCAATTCCTTTCTTTTGTCAAAAAGGGTTCGAATTAGACCACTCGCACTAAAATATGGATATAGGTAAGGCGAAAAAACGGAACTCTTATTCTAAATTAACAATGTGTTGTTAATTGAAGGAACAAGAAAAAAGAAACTTTTTATCTAAATTGTCTTTTTTAGTTCAAAGATTCAGATTATAATTATTACCTGTTCAAGATTTTTTATATGCAATGACGTCTATTTATCTAGCATGAATACTTTTGACGAGTTCCTCCAAGATTATGAAGCTCATGAAAAGGAGGAAACAATCCGTTTTATCACAAGACTAGATGAAGGGAAGGTTGAGCAAAATGAAAGATATCCACCTAAAAATAGGTTCATTAACTTGAAAGAACCAATTGCAGATCCTTATACTAATATATGGAGTGTTGTTCCATTTTATGGTTCAACACTAGCTAAGTTAGTTCCTAAGGACACAAAAAAAGCGTTTGATGAAACCCACGAATTTACAATGGGTTTCAATTCTCATAACATTGATGAAATGATAGATTTTCAAAAAGAAACAGGTCGAATACAATTTGTCCTCAGGATGCCTCCTACCCATTATAAAAATCTAGATTTTCTTGAGCCACTATTTACTGAACTCAAACCTCCAATTATTCAATATGATACAGTATCTGTTATAGGTCATGAATTAGACCAAAAATATAAAAAAGAATTTCAAACGCTAGCTAAGAGTGGTTTTAATAAATATATAATAGATGCGACAGCCTCATTTGGAAATAGCAATATAACCTACTGTTTAGCAAAATTAGAAGATTATGCTAGTCGTTACACTATCCTTAAAGCCAGTGGTTATGATGAATTGGCTGAAGAAATAGGAACTTTAATGAGTATTAACCCTGAAAAAGCTCATTTATGCCTAATGGTCTACGGTTTTTTGATAGCAAACCCTCAAAAAAGTTTATTAAAACCTATATGTCATTATGGAACTGAATTCATGAGCTATGTGAATGATTTAGAAAATAAATATGATTGTGAAATCAATAGCTCTGCTGTCCCTCCTGAGATTGGAAAATTTCTCTTGAATAAACTAACTATATATCCTGAGACAATAAGCGGTTGCACTAAAATAATTCAGGAATATCATGACTATGATTTATACAAAGTGGTTAATGCTCTCAATGAAGGGGTAAAAAGAAATAAAACAGACACGATCGAAGAAAAAAGCAGAAACATGGCTGAGATTCTTGATAATGTTTGGGATGATGCAAACATAATAAGCAAGAGAGCTGACGGGATTAAGTTTGGAGTTTCATTAAGTTTAGGTTTAATAGGAGGGCTTGCTGAAGGAATACCAGGTTTAGGAGTTATGGCATATTTGGGTTTAAAACTGGCTGATTCAATAATAGATTCGCAAAGTAACACCGTTAGCGAGAAGATTGCTAAGTCTATCAGTCCAAATCATCTGGTTTCAATATATGATTTTAAAAATAAGCTTCCGTTGAATCATTAAAATTTTTTTAAGTAGTACCATTAACTAACCTCCTCACAGCCGGAGTATTCAAATTAAGATTTCCATTTTCCCTTATTCTCTGCTTTATTCCCTGAAACCTGCTCCTAGAGACTCCCAGAGCTTCAGCTTCTGTTTGAGACATGTTTAGAATATTGTTCATTATCTCTTGCTTGTTAATGAACTCCTGAGCCCCTGTTACATCCAAAGGCTGATCCTCAATGTTGTTGGCTTCCTTCCCAATGTAAACCAGATAATAAGCTTGAATTTTTTTTTCAAGATTTCGAGTAAGTGGAAACAAAATACAAGCAGTAAAACAGATACTAAAAGGCTTATTTTCGACTAATATGTATTTCTCAAAATAATTTTGCGTTAAAGTTTGGCCAAATCGAAGGAATACTGTACATTCCGGTATACTATGGAATAAATGAGTGAACAAAAGCATAGTCAGAAGATATGTGGAAAAATGAAAGAGTATAGACGTCAAATACAAATTAAAAAAATACATATAGAGACAGTTCATTAATTCTTTTCTAGAAAGCTCCTCGAAGGCTTATTTGACTGATTAAATGCACTAATATGATAATTCATGGTGTTAATATGAGTGATGAAAAAATACCTAAACGTGTAACTATAACAACTAAAGGCAAAACTGTTACACTTCCATGTGAAATGGTACATGGCACTGATGAATTTACCTGTACTACCCCCGAAGGTGAAAAACTCAGATTTAGAGTAGACGATAAAAAAGAACATGTAACTATAATCTCTAAAGATGGAATTGAGACCTTCCCATGTAAAACAATTCCCAATGAAGCCGAACTCACCGGAACAACTGCCACAGGTAAAAAATTCGGTTTTATGATTATCGATCCTGGCATGTTCTCAAAGGAAGATCTAATGCATATGAAAAGAAGGCAAGTTCCTTTGTATGATATATGGAAGTGTATATGTCATGAATCAAACTATGCAGAAGTAAGCGAAGCAATAGGATCTTCTTTCTGTGTGAAAATGGGCACTGATCTTGGAAAGTTCCTCGATAGTTTGGGAGGGCAACCTAAGGGACTATAAAGAGTTTGCATTATCTTCAAGAAAAATGACATTTTTACCCTTCGGTTATATGTGACCTCTCTATATTGCGTTTTTATATCATGTCAATAGGTAGAAGCTGACTGTATGAATGCATATATGAAAAAAATATATGATTTTGAATATTTTACAGTTAAGGAAAAACAATGACATTAAAAAATGGGGATGCGAAACAATCCATTGAAAAATTGAAAGAATATATAGGTCGGCTCGCAAAAAATACGACGAGGGATTTCAATAAAATTTTTTCAATAATTCAGGAGTATCCGTTAATTAGTATATCTTTCATATTTGCAGTAATTTTTTTATTTGTATTCCCATACCTGCAGGTAGATTTACGCGGAATAAATAATGTTACAATAGAGGCTGAACTTGAGAATCAGTACCGTGCAACTTTAGCTCAAATATTAGGCGGGGTTGCAATTGCTATTGGTCTTTATTATACGTGGCGAAGAATTGGTATTGCAGAGAAAGAGTTACAGGCTACTCAGACAACTCTAAAAGTTGCACAGGATAATTTAAAAGTTACCCAGGATAACTTGAAAGTTACTCAGGAAATTGCTGAAAATAACCTGAAAGTTTCTAAAGAGGGGCAAATAACTGAACGTTTTACTCATGCGGTAGATCAGTTAGGAGCTATTGATCAACTTGGGAAAGTAGCAATGGAGATTAGGTTGGGGGGAATATATGCTCTTGAAAGAATATCAAAGGAATCTGAGAATGATTACTGGCCAATCATGGAGATTTTAACTGCTTACGTTAGAAAGAATTCTAGTAGTGATATCGTTGAAAACAAAAAAGTTACTCAAATATCCATGGATATTCAAGCTAACGAAAGTAAAAAGAGCGAATTTCCAAAAGCAAGAAAAATATCATTAGATATTCAAGCAGTTCTTACAGTTATTGGAAAACGTCTACACTCTTTTAATAACGGAGAGAGCACACGTCTAAACTTGGGAATGACTCATCTGGAAGGGGCTAACCTACAAGAAGCTCACCTTGAAGGGGCTGACCTAAGTTGGGCTCATCTTGAAGTGGCTGATCTACAAGAAGCCCACCTTGAAGGAGCTTTCCTAAGTTGGGCTCATCTTGAAGTAGCTTACCTAAAAGAAGCTCATCTTGAAGAGGCTTCCCTCACAAAAGCTCATCTTGAAGGTGCTTACCTAATAGGTGCTCATCTGGAAGGAGCTTATCTAAAAGAGGCTCATCTGGAAGGGGCTGATCTACAAGAAGCCCACCTTGAAGGGGCTGACTTAAGTTGGGCTCATCTGGAAGGAGCTTATCTGCGAGAAGCTCATTTGGAAGGAGCCGATTTTAATATTGCTCATCTTGAGGGGGCTGAACTAAAAGATGCCCACTTTAAAGGAGCTAAACTTATTGGTGTTCATCTTGAAGGTGCTTCCCTCATAAAAGCTCATCTTGAGGGTGCTTACCTAATAGAAGCTCATCTTGAAGGTGCTTACCTAATAGGTGCTCATCTGGAAGGGGCTTACCTCAGTGGTACTCATCTTGAGGGGGCTGACCTACAAGAAGCTCACCTTGAGAAGGCTGATTTACATGAGGCTTTCCTCATAGGTGCTTCCCTCATAGGTGCTCATCTGAAAGGAGCTAACAATTTATCAATTAACCAGCTATTAAAAGCAAAAACACTTTATGAAGCAGAATTTGACGAAGATCTCCGCAGATCATTTAAAGAGAAATATCCAAAAGAATACCAAGTTCTTATTAAAAATCCGAATCCGTACGAATGATAGGGTATTATCATATCTCCCATGTTTTTTTCTCTCTTACTTCCGGCACAACAGCTTCAGAACTCTCCTCTAATCGCCTGTATTCAAGGCTCTTGAAGTAATGAGCAAAAATAGAAAGGGTTTCTTTGTCCCTTCTCAGGTCTTCTATTCTCTGGTCTTTCTCCTGGAGTAATAAACGCATACCTTCAGGATCATGATGTATTTCATCGTGTTTATGGGCAGTGTCTTTTATTGGCTCTGCCTGTACCCTCTGTACATAGCCTTCTATATCGGGCTTTACCCTTTGATATGGATAATTAGAAGGGTCTTTTAACTATCCCCTACTCTTTTTATTACGGTCTATTCTAAGGCTCATAGAGAGCGTATAGGATAGGTATGTAGAAGTTCCTTGTACTCTTCTATATGTGCCCTCTATGGGCTTATATGTGCCTCTGTGCTAGGCGGTGCGGTGCTGTGTTGCTAAGATATGGCTCTGGAAGAGATTAGATTGAATCTTCCACAAGGAAGGATTCCTCTCTATGGGAGTGGCGGATTTTCACTTTCAGTTCATATGTTCAAGTTAAGCCTTGTCTATTCATAGTAATTCTTTTCAATTATTTTTCCCACTTCATCTACGCCTGCCGCATACGAAAGTATGAGTTCTGTGTTTGATAACATGGATTATCACCAAATAGTGTGTTATGTAATACTATTTTGAGATTAATAGGATAACAAATAAGATTTAAATAATTATAAATATCACTTGCTATAAAAAGGGATATGGTAAAATTCGGTAGCAGATAACCGGAATGAGGATTAAAAAGGGATTAAAAAAAGGAAAGAGGGTTTAAAGCCCTCTGGAAGTTATTGTAATGGTAATGGCTGGCAGTTTAAAGCCAATATTCACTATCATACTGTGTTAATTCTTCTCCTTCTGCAATCTTCTTTACAACGTTTTTCATCTTTTCAAATTCATACCTTTCAACTTCTACGGCGGCATTTCTGGCTCTATACATCTCATTTTCTGCTTTTATCCTCTTGTAATTTTCATCATCAGTTACATTTCCAGATTTTCCAAATGTCAGATATGGGACACATTTTTTTATGTATTCAGGTTTCATTTTCTCTAAGTCACAATGGAAATATGAATTGTTAGCGCCTGCGGGCTTATGTCCCATTAACCGGTCAACAAAGAAATAGTCGCATCCAGTATCAGGTTGCATGAGGGTCGAGAAAAAGAATTTACGCATTTGGTGACTTCTAACTACATTCCAGCCGTTTGGGTTTACCTTTTTTGAGTTTATTGCCAGCCTTGCATACATTCTTGTAAATCCAACCTCAGTAAGTTTTCTTTGCTCTTCTGCGTCAGGGTCTTGAGGATTATATTTTGCACGTTTCTTTTTCTTTTTCTTTTCAGAATTCTCTTCAGAATTCTCTTCAGGGTTCTTTTCAGGGTTCTTTTCAGAATTCTCTTCAGAATTCTCTTCAGAATTCTCTTCAGGGTTCTTTTCAGGGTTCTTTTCAAACTTCCCAACAATCCGCTCTTTGATGAAGAGGTATCCATCATCGTTCCATACATGCTGGTATGGTGCTGACGGTCTGTTTCTGAATTTAAGGTATGCTTTAACAGCTTCAGAAGCCTCCGGTGTCAAGAATGTAATAAATTCCACTGGTGTTCTCGATAGGGTTTTTATCCTTACCCACGGTATTGCTGTGACTCCGGTTTCTGGGTCATAACCATTCCAGAAATTCCGCACCTTTAGGTTGCATATATCAATCATTGACAGCCCGCTTGTAGCTCCAACAAGAATTACAGCCCTTTCGAGCGGGTCTGCGATGTCCAATAACGCATAAATATCAGCCTTTGTTATGAATCCAGTGTTTTCTTTTTTGGGCTGAGGTGATATTTTTATAACCAAATCTGGAAAATCTTTTATATAATGACTTCTATAAAAACTATTTACAGCATTAATGGCGTTCAGGATAACGCTTGATGATGTTTTGTTGATTTCAAGGTACTCTATGAAAGCCTCACGGCGGGTTAATACTGCCCTGCGGCTGATTGAAACATTACGGGTAACTTCATCCTCTGCTTCATCAAGTAATTGTTCTGGCGTTAGCCCCGTGAAGTCAATGTATTTCTGAAGCCCCATAAGATAATTTTTTTCGGTTTTTGGTCTTTTCCGAATCCTTTTAAACCATGTCTTGACAGCTTCATAATTTCGTAATTCGTCATACTTAGCCATTTATCCCACCGACTCTATTAAATATATTAAGCTATTGTATAATAAATAATTCCATAGAGTTGAATAGTCAGCCAAAAATGACGCACGTCTTATTTATAGCCAGCCAAATAAATTGATTGTAAGGATAAAATTTAGGAGGTTTTTGGGCATGGAAATAGATGCCATAGACAAGCTGGTTTTTCATGTAATCGAAAAGGTTGCAGAAGATGAATGTGATCTCGATGAGGTCGTTGAGTTTGTCATTTCTTTTTCACGTGAGCACTCTCTTTCGCCAGAGACCCTGCTGAAACTCTCCTTTATTTTCGGCAACGATAAGATGTACAGGGAAAGGTATGTATTTTCCAGGGCATGCGCCTCACTTTTCTCAGGGAAAATGCGGGAAGAAGCCCATATGGAGGCAGGAAAAACAGCCTCTTTGCTGGGGCTTGGGGGTCTTGCTGCCAGGGAATTTGAAGAGGTGCTTGAGGAAAATCCGGGAAATATAGAAGCTCTCTGCGGATACGGAGCCATGCTTGCCGAGCTCGGGGAACTCGAAGCTGCAAAAACCCAGTATGAAAGAGCCCTTGAAATCTATCCTTTCCATATTGATACTCTCTGCAATTACGGCTGCCTGCTTTACAGGCTCAAGGACATGGACGGCGCCGAAGAAGCGTACAAAAAAGCCCTTCTCCTTGACCCGAGGCATGTTGGAGCTCACTGCGGTTATGGAATTTTGCTTTACAAACGCGGGCAAAAAATCGAAGCTAACTACCATTATACCCGGGCGCTTGAAATTGACCCCGGGCATGTGGAGTCCAATTTCCGCTACGCCCGCCTCCTTAAAGAAAAAGGGGAGCCCCTTGAAGCTGAAACCCACTACATAGCAGCCCTCAAAGCAGATCCGGAAAGCCCGAAGCTCCACCTGTTCTATGCCCGTCTGCTTGCAGAACATGGAATTGTTCATGGGGCAAGAGTGCACTTCAGGTATGCCCTTAAAATTGACCCCGGGGATGTGGAAGCTCACTGTGAATATGCAAGGCTGCTTGCCAGGTTCGGGCACAGGCACGAAGCTGAAGTCCAGTACAAAAAAGCCCTCGAACTAGATCCCGGACATTTCGGAAGCCTTTGCGGATACGGAGATCTTCTGAAAGAAAAAGGGCAGTACGCAGAAGCCGAAGAAATCTACAGGCAGGCAGAATTTTCTAAGCGGAGTGCCTGGTAATAAATTAATAAGTCTTATCTGCTCAGTCAAGTACAGCCTCAGGTCAGCACAATTTCGGGTTAGTAGAACCTCAGGTTAGTACAAGTTTCAGGTTAGTGGAGCCCTAATTCAATACAGCCTCACCGGCTCAATTCCCATTTTTTCCATGAGGCAGGCCGGGATATCAAGTACCTGAAGGACCGAGTCAATTACTATTCCGTCGGAGGTTGCGACAACGAGGTTATTTTTGGGATTTCCACCTTCGGTTTTCAGGTCGAAATCCGTAGTTTTTGAGGTACGGGCCTCACCTGAAATCTCGTGTTCCTTAAGTTTGCGGCGGATAAAGCCTGCAAGTTCTCCGCTTCGGCTGATCTGTACATCAAGAAGGAAGGTCACTGACTTCGGGCAAGCTTCGGAGATAAATTCAAGAACAGAATCCAGAGCTTCCTCGATATCTTCAGCCTGACGCGCCTTGCTGAAGTAGTAGCGGGTGTCCCTTATATATCCATCGTCGCAGAACCACATGGGCTCATTTTTCAGCAGGCTGTCCACGCTGAGGAGGACATTGTATCCGTCAAGGAGAAGATTCCTATCTCTTATGCCGTTGCAGGCTATTTTTTTCCTGACTCTGGATACGATTTTATCCGGAGGCATGATCACCCTTGTGAGAATATGCCTTTCCTCGACACTGAGCTGAGAGTGGTCGGCCACGAAGCGGATGGTTGCAAATTTAGGATAACCCCAGCGCAGAATGCTTCTAATGTCTCTGGCAGGCTTCAGCAGTTTTTCTTTCAGGTCGGGTCCGGGAAAAGCAGCAGAACTCTCTTGCATAATTTCTCCTTTCAGGAAGGAAGTTCTTTAAATGAGTGAAGATATATGTTATATATACATATTTGCGCGAATAAAAATGGCAATTTGTGCTGCCAGGCAGTCGATGTGCCTGTGTGCCTGCCGGTTTTTATTCCGATTTTATTCGATTTAAGCCTGGTTTTCAGCCGGAAGCCAGCTTATGGTTCATATGTGAGGAAGGTCTATGGCTCCGGTGGAGGGTTCTGTTATGGAAGTATTGTGGCTGGCTCAGGAAGAGGTAAAAAGCGTTGTGGATATGCATTCTGATATGCTGGTAGTGGAAAGAGCTTTCAGACAGCATGGGCTTGGTAAGGTGCAGATGCCCCCCAAATCCTATCTTTATTATACGGCTTACAACGGTGACCTGAGGACAATGCCTGCATATCTTGAAGAAGAGGACATTACAGGTGTAAAAATCGTAAACGTCCACCCTGGGAACCCCATGCGTAACCTTCCTACGGTTATGGCGCTGATTATACTCATCTCCCCCGAAACCGGTGCTCCTGTGGCAATTATGGACGGGACTTACCTGACTGACATCCGGACAGGAGCAGCCGGAGGGATTGCTGCAAAATACCTTGCAAGAAAGGACTCTAAAGTTATCGGCCTTGTAGGTGCGGGAAACCAGGCAAGGACGCAGCTTGAAGCTCTCTGTGAAGTTTTTGAGCCCGAAGTTGTGAAAATCAATTCCAGGACAAAAGAAAGCTGTGAACAGTTTATCCGGGATATGGCAGATTTCGTGCCCTGTGAAATCCGTTATGAGGAAAGCATTGAAAAAGTGTGCGACTGCGATATCCTTGTCACGACAACCCCTACTAGAAAACCAATCGTGAAAGCCAGCTGGATTAAAGAGGGGACCCATATAAACGCAATAGGGGCAGATGCGGTAGGAAAAGAAGAACTCGACCCCGAACTCCTCCTCCGCTCCAAGATCATTGTCGATGATATGGTACAGGCGCTCCATTCAGGGGAAGTAAACGTTCCCCTTTCGAAGCACTATATCTCGGAAAATGACATTCATGCCCAGTTTGGAGAAGTTATTGCTGGCTTTAAACCTGGCAGGACAAGTGAAGAGGAGATTACGATCTTCGACTCCACAGGGCTTGCGATTCAGGATGTCGCAACCGCTCACATGGTTTATGAGAGGGCAGTCCGGAAAGGACTGGGCAGGCAGGTCCGTATGTTCTGAAATCTGTTAACTATTTTCTTTTTTCTACTTTTTGTCCCCACACTTTTTTAATTTTATTACTTTTTCGCCAGTCTCTGATTAACTGGTTTATCTATCCGGAATCCAGATAAGGAATACCTCAGTTTTCTTTCCCTGCGCCGCGTGGGACCGAGACCAGTCGCCAGCCAGATAAAATATAATCTGTAAAACAACACCGCAATTGAGATACACAAAATATATTTAAGAAATGTCCCCCGGTTCAAGAGGATATTTCCCTTTATCCTGAAAACCGATTTTCAATTTTAAGGTAAATATGAACGTCTCTACCAGCTTGTCTGGCTACTCGTGTGGTGATCTTAGATCAGTAAGATTAATTCGTAAGGAATAAATACTTAACAGCAAAAACAGGTATTGTTGAATGGTTAACTTTCTGGGATTTATTAGTCCTCTACGAGCAAACATACCAGTCCCCCAAATGGTATCAAATTTTCTTTCCAAAATAACCCCCATATTCTCCCCCTCTAACCATTCAACAACTCTTTTTTAGGCACAGGATTTCAATACAGAAAAAAATAGAAACTATGTATCTAGAAGCTATGTATCTCATCAAAAAATTCTAACAGACAACTGTACTTTATTTAATGCTATATTTTTTCCTTAAATCTCGTTGTCTGTATAAATAGTAACGGGCCTTCTTTCTGATTGTCTTGTTTCTTAATCTAATTAAGTAGGACAAATTCACAATACATAAATAGTTAGCGGTAAAAATTATTAGACGTTGAGCGGGTTCTGGGGAGCAGTTATACCTCCAAGAGCATTGTACTTTACCCCAATAATATCATTTTTTTAGTTCCGAATTTCCACCATGTTCTCTCCAGAATCTGCTCAACACCTGTTTTAAAACTTATCTCAATTCCAACCCGTTTCAGGATATTGCAAACCTTAAGGTGGGTACTATAAGTAACAGGTAATAACAGGTTCAGGTACTGCAGGAAAGCAGCACCTGTCGAGAGTGTTTTCAGTACTCAATTTCTCTTTGTGGGCCCGGGTATTTTCAGATCCCTGCAATTTCGTAGAGCTTTTCCATGTCAATGTTTTGCTCAAATACCCTTGCGAGTTCCTCATAGGCGTCGTTTTCGCTTACGATTTCTTCAGGCCTGTATTCCAGCCCCTTTTTCTTGAAGAGGTACTGAACAAGGGCATTTCTGATATTCCCATTGTCAAAGAGCCCGTGAAGATATGTACCGATCACCAGGCCTTCTTCATCAATGGCTCCATCGTTTCCGAAAACAGTACGGTTTGAATCCGTAACTCCCATGTGAATCTCATAACCTTTTATTTCTTCCCCATCTATGGATTTCAGGATAGGACCATAGCCGTTAACTTTCTTTGTTACCTGGATTGTCCTCTTTTTATACTCCCCGAATCTGGTTCCTATATTCAGAAGCCCCATACCTTCAAACTCAGCTTCGACTCCATTTTCCACTCCTGAGTCAAAGATAGTCCTGCCAAGCATCTGGTAACCGCCACAGATCCCGAAGATCGGGATTTTTCCTTTGAAAGCCTGGATTTTTTTTTCCATCCCGCTTGCCCTGAGGTCGAGAAGGTCATTGATCGTGTTCTTCGTGCCAGGGATCATGATTGCATCAGGGTTTCCGAGTTCTTCGTCAATGTCTACGTAACGGACTTTTACGAGTCCCTCCAGGGGTTCAAAGTCCGTAAAATTTGAGATTCTGGGAAGGCGGATTACAGCGATTTCAATTTCTTTCTCGGTCTTTGAATCTTCTTTATCTCCGAGTGATACTGAATCTTCCGAGGGGATGCGGAGCTTGAAATGGGGAAGGACTCCGAGCACAGGGATTCCGGTTTTTTCCTCAAGCTGCTTAAGTCCAGGCTTCAGGATTTCAGGGTCGCCCCTGAATTTATTGATTATAAACCCTTTGACATTCTTCTTTACATCCTCGGGCAGAAGGGCAACTGTGCCGTAAAGGCTTGCAAACACGCCTCCCCTTTCTATATCTCCGACAAGAATTATGGGAGCCTGAGTGAGCCTGGCAGTACCTATATTTACGATATCCCTTTCATAGAGGTTGATCTCTGCAGCCCCTCCGGCTCCTTCCATAACAATAACGTCGTGTTCTTTCCAGAGCCTTTCTAGAGCTCCTTTAAGGACTTTATGCATCTCTTCAATGGAATCGTAATACTCGCCTGCACTCTTGTCAGCATAGGGTTCACCCAGCAGGATTACCTGGGAAACACGATCCCCCTTTGGCTTCAGGAGGACAGGATTCATGTCTGCAGTGGGTTCGGTGCATGCGGCTTTCGCCTGGATTGCCTGTGCAATCCCTATCTCTTTTCCGTCTTTTGTGATCCAGGAATTCAGGCTCATGTTCTGGGCCTTGAAGGGGGCAACCCTGTAGCTTCTAGACAGGATCCTGCATATGGCAGTCACAACTGAACTTTTCCCAACATGAGAGGCGGTTCCCAGGATTAAGAGGCTTTTCTTCTCCATTTTTACCATACCTTCTGCTCGAACACGTATTTTTTATATAATTCAGGTAAAACTAAAAATTTCAGTAAAACTGACAGTGAGATTTTTGTTCCCAGAGCGATAAATCAAGTAAACTTGCTTTGATTTAATAATTGTCATCTTATACTTCAACTAAAGAATAAATACTTTCGGATTCACTGCAGGTTTTGTTTATTTCATTCAATAAATTATTGATTTCTCAAATTTTTTTATCTTCTCAACCTCCGGTGATCTCTTATTAATCGGTTGGTTATCCTGAAATATTCGAAGATGGAATTTTCACTCCTGTTCATTTTTTCTTACATTTTTTATCCTGTTCCCTGTTCCTTTCATGTCAATATTTTCTCCTTACTTTTCCTTTGTTCCGTTTTTACATGTATCTCAATATCGTTTTTTCTAGCTCCTGGTTTTTTTTCTCTGTTTCTCCTTCGGCAAGGGGTAAAAATAACCTGTTTGTCCGGCTGCATTTCTTTTAAATATGATCCGAACAATCTTTTTGTTATAGATTCTGGGAAAAAAGACTATGAAAACCGTTCTCTTCTTACTTATCTCATTTCTGATCTCAGTCATTCCGGCCTCTGCGGCAGACACTTCTCAGGTCGACGGAACAGGTTCAGCCCGCATAACCGAACTCTACAGTGACCTCGAGTCCTTTGATGTAACCCTTTACTCAAACCAGCCGGAAGAGAACCTGACCCTTGAGGTATTTCTGGTCAGGCCGGATAGGGGAAATGAAGAGGTTATTGTTGCACAGGCATTCTCAACTGGCAGTTTTCCTGCGAATACGAGGGTCACGAAAGTTGGCTTCTGGAATATCAGGAATGCCGAACGCGGGGCTTACACTTTGAAGGCAAGGCTTCTTAAACAGGGGAAGTTACTTTCTGAATCGGAATATGGTTTTGTTTACGGCAGCAACTCCGCTTCCAAACTTCAGGTCGATGATCTCGTCCCCAACTCCGAAGGAATCACTGTTGTGCTTTCCCCCACTCAGGCTTCACTTTTTGATCTAGAGTATATGCTTGTAGACGGACATAATGTCCTTTACAGTACAAAAATCGAAAAGGCATCTCTAACCAGCGTTCCAGAAGCTTTTTCTGCGTCTTGGGGGACTCTTCTCGAAAACAATAAAGAGTACACAGGGAGAGTGAAGGTTCAGGTCTATTCCCCCAACAGGGGGTTTATCGCTTCAACAGAGAATTTCACTTCTGTAGACGATGCAGAGATTACTGACATCTACCAAGATGAAACCGGAGCAAGTGCAACTGTTTTAGGGCGTTCCCAGGTGCCTTTTGAAGGAAGCCTGGTTTTTTCCGTATATGAACTGCAGGAGACTTCGGAGCGTGGCAGTTCTGTGTTTGTTGAGTCCATCCGGGAAAGGGTTCCCGTACTGCTGAATGATGACGATGAGACGGTTGAGGTTGCCTGGAAAGAAAGGCTCACAGAAGGAGTCTACAGGCTTGAGATCGAACTTTTTGGCAACAACGGAGATGTTATCGAACGCAGGGAAACCATTATTGAGTCTGATCTTTCCCCATCGAATGCGAGTGAATTAAGCCCTGGCACAGGGAACGAAACCTCAGGTGAAAACGGCGGAAACGGCATCCCGGGCTTTTCGGTTGCTTTCGGAGTCACAGGACTTGCAATGGTTTTCACCCTTTTCAAAAAGCTGCATTAAAACCCTTCCTGCGTAAAAGAACTGGTACAAATCAGGAAAAAATTAGACTGAAGTTCAAAAAAGCCGTGAATATCATGCGTTATGAACTCTTTATTGCCCTCAGGCAGATCCGGGCAAGAAAATTTCAGACTCTCCTGTCGGTAGGCGCAATAGCCCTTGCTGTGATGTTACTCACGGTTTCCCAGGCTCTCATGGTGGGTTTTACAGGGGAGCTTTACAATACTACCGTTAACAAGCTCCCTCACGTTTCGGTCTCTCCACAGGAAGGTGAGGATCACATCTATCTCTACGGGACTCTCATGGAAGAGATCAGTTCAATCGAAGGAGTTGCTGCAGTTTCCCCTTTCCTGACGGGGCAGGCTTCTTTCAGGTTCAAGGACAATTCCCTCAATGCCGAGCTTAAAGGTGTGATTCCTTTACAGGAAAATGAAATCAACTCTATTGAAGAAGATATTATCGAAGGCGGTTTCCGTGAACTCGAGTTTTCAAGAAATACGGTGGTTATCGGCTCAAGGCTGGCAGACAAACTTGAAGTTAATCTGGGCGATTCTATAGACGTGTCTTTTCCGAATGCAAATCCTCTTTCGCTCCGAATTGTGGGAATCTTTCATACGGGTTCGCCTCTGGATGAGTCCCTGACCTACACTTCTCTGGATACTGCTCAGGATTTTTACGACGTCTCGGATGTGGTTAATGGTATTTCAGTCCGGCTCAGGGATTTCAATACGGATCGGGAAGTTGCAACCGAGATCGAGGAAACCGGTTATAAGGCAAAGGGCTGGACAGAGACCAATCCTGCAATCCTCCGTACCATTGCTATTGAAAGCACTTCAAACAATGTTGTATATGGCCTTATTATTGTCATAGCCTCTTTTGGCGTGGTCAGTACCCTGAACCTTTCGGTTATCGGTGCAACAGGCCAGATAGGCATGCTTCGAGCTATGGGTGCCTCGGTCTCAAGCATCCAGAAGATCTTCATTCTCCAGAGCGGGATTTTCGGACTGCTGGGAGCCCTTGTCGGTACTTCTATTGGAGTCCTTATAGCCCTGGCAATAGGCGGATATGAAATCCCGGCAGCTTCTTCAGATGTCTACAGTGGTATTACCTTTATCCCGATTGTTGTCCGCGCTCAGGACATCGTGTTAATTGTTGCTGCAGTTTTTCTGTTGAACCTGATTACTGGAATATATCCTGCGCAACAGGCGGCGAAGCTGGACCCTGTAAAAGCAATAAGCACAAGGTGAAATTTCTGGAGATTTGATTCACACCCTTAAATGAGAATATAACCTGCAGGAAGCAACACTTAAAAAAATGTAAAACTTAATACAAATAATGGTACAGATATAATGATACAGATATGTATAAATCAGCACATAGCTATGTTGAATAAGTATATTCTACAAATGGAAAGACCTCTGTTAAAATAGTAACTTCCAGGTTTCTCCTCTTTTTATTGTTTCATCCAAATTAATTTGTAAAAGTAATAAAATTAGTACTGCTCTTAAAAAAATTAGTAATGCTCTTATAATTATTGCTGGCATTAAACATTTCAATGTGAGCTAATATGTAGCATGGATTGAAATTTCAATGCCGGTAATTATATATCTTTTTTGAAGAATTATTACTTATTTCGCAAGCATAGCGAACAAAAGCGAACAAAAAATACTTTGTGCAGGAATTCTCATCAACTGATCATTGCGTGGGAATTCTACTTTCATATTTTTTTATCCTCTTAAGCCTGAAACATTTTTTTTTATAGGGATTTATATTTTGATTGCCCTGACCTCTTTTTGATTATCCTAACTTTTTTTGATTATCCTAACTTTTTTTTCAAAATGATCTTTAATTTTTTAGATATATCAGAAGTTCTTAACGTTTATTGTCCGAATACTTAATCGAAATTCCTAAAATTGTCCTGTCAATTGAAATATTCAATTGCAATCTCTGAAAGTCTCTCGAAATTATTCTGGATATCACTGTTTTTTACACCAGATACAAATATTTATATTCTTTGGTAGATAATTTTTCTTTAATGGACGACAGCAAAGAATACCAGCTTTATCTTGAAGCTCTTGACGAAGAGAATTCTGCGTGGAAAAGAAGGACGGTTGTAAAGAAACTCAGTGAATTCAAAACTGAAGAGTCCCTCTACTATCTGAATGAGCTTGTTGTTGACAGGTACTGCGTAGTTCCGGATTGGCTTAAAAAGATTGCAAGAGAGTATTACGTATGTCTGTGCCTTGAGTTTCTTTAAAAACTTAATTTTCTAACCGGCTAATTCCCTCAGGCTATATTCTCTCTTGCCACGAATGCTATAGCCGACCTGTCGTAAAAACTTGAGTAAAAACAGTCTTGTTAATGCATACTTAATCCCTTTTTTTATATTCATGCCGATTTTTTTCTATCATATTTATTATTTGTTCTTTATTATTTGTTCTTTATTATTTGTTCTTTATTATTTTCTCTTTTCATGTCTTTTATAATAACTATTTATTTTTATATCTGACTATCGACAGTAATGGTTATATATTAATCTGTAACTTTTTTTGGATAGTGAATATCTATTAAAAACTAAAGCTCCGGTTTCTGGGTATGTTCAGGCTTATTTTCCATCTTCGGGTTAAAGGGTCTGAGGAGTCAAATCTACGCATCGCTATTTAACTCAATAAATACTGGATTTTTTTGCTCAGTTTCGTATCCATTTAGTTTCGACCCCTTCAGGATTGACCTTTACATTTTGCTCGATTCCGCGGGACAATATCCAGATTTGAAATTTGAGGAGGTACTTATATGAAGAAGTTTCTGGTTTTGATATTACTCGTTTCAGTAATCTTTGTATCTGGCTGCGAATCAACGAAGTCTCCGGTTGATTCTGAAGATCTGGATGTAAGCACAGAACCCCTGATTATCAAGGAGTTTAATGAGCAGGATGTTTCCGTGTCCATATTCAACAACAACAGCGTCCAGGCGATTGATGCGGTGTCTGTAAGTTCATTTGATCTTTTTACGATTGTCGGGTCAAGCTCACAGGTGAATATTCCTGCAGGTAAGCGGGCTTCTGTTAGTTTCAGGGTTATAGTTCCTTCTTTTTTCTATCCGGGAAACTGAGAAAGGCGAAAACGTCACTGTGTAATTTTCTGTTAAGAATGACCAGAACACTGACAGTTCGATGCTTTCCGTTAAAGTCAAGATTATTGATCAGGAAACCCGGCTGATTGTGGCGGAAAAAATATCGACATGGGTTATATCAAAACCCATTCCCTGGCCTAAAATAGCGTTTCTCTGGGGGTCGCAGACCCAGGGGATTAAGAGGTTGAGGTCCAGCTTTTCAAGGAAGGCCAGCTTCTTGATTCGGGAGGCAATTTTGTTACCATAAAGGTGGAAACCTTTGCGGACCAGCCGGCCGATATCCTGCTTCAAAGGTTCAAGCCGGCTTAGAGGACATGTGCGTTTTGTACTTCCCCGAAGGGCCGAATATACTTTTTCGGTTACTGTGGAAAAAATGGCCGGGAAATAGTCACGTCCGAAGTTCCCGAACCAATTATAATGGATGAAATCGAGTGGAAAGTTACCATAAATTACCCGCTTATGGAAGAAAACATGCCTGTTGAAACCCCGGAGGAAGAAAGAGCTCCCGGTTTTAAGGGTTCGATAGTATTTGCAGCCCTCTTGCTGACAGCATGTGTTATGCACAGAAAACGCCTGAAGAGTAATTCAGTACCAGCATCCATAAAACAGGTTTTCTAAAATACATTCCCTGGTTTTCAAAATCAAAAACTATAAATTTATTTATAACTTAGAAGGTTGTATATACCTGAAGCATATATTTCAACAATCCGGATTTTTTATAAAATCTTAAGAATAGGCATACATAAAGTTATAGAGTTCCCCTTTACTAATGAATTCTTATCTCTGGTTACTGTAATGAAGTAAAATCACTTCTTTCCGGTAGAAAATGTAATTACTGCTTAATTTCGTCATACTCAGGTTTTTAGAAGTATTAAAAGGTCCTTAAAGTGGATAACTAAAGAGTCCTTAAAGTGGATAACTAAAGAGTCCTTAAAGTGGATAACTAAAGAGTCCTTAAAGTGGATAACTTGAAAATAATAATTTGAAACAATAATTCAGAACTATAATTTGCTGGTGAATAATCTCAGGAGGGACTGTCTGTATGAGCAAGAAGGACACCGAAAAGATTTTGGGAGGACCGGCAGTAATCTTGCTGCTTGTTGGATTAGCGTTAAGTGCTGTTCTCTTCCATTTTATGATCAAATTTGCTAATGAACTGAATCTTTTTATGGTTCTCTTAACTTCGTCATTGATATGCATAATTGCAATAGCTATTGCAAGGGGTCTGGTTTCCATATCTAAGTACAAATAACTAAACTCCAATGCATACGTCATCGGTTAAGCGTTAGGGAATCACTCTCGTATGTGTTTTTATAATAATAATCTAAATATTAGTGCATCTATGTCTCCTCGTCCCCCACCTACTCTTGAAGACTCTCTTCGGGAAATGTTTCCCGAAGAGTGGTTAAGGCAAACTGCCAAAGAAACTGACCTCATAGTACGTGAGCGTAAAATTGACCCTGTCATCATCTTTTGGGTTTTAACTCTTGGTTTTGGTGTACGCTTGCAGCGTACACTTGCCAGTTTGAAAAGAGGATATGAAAAAGAATCAAATAAGACATTAAGCGACAGCAGCTGGTACTATAGATTCACTCCAGAACTTGTTGAGTTTCTTCATCAGTGTGTTATTCACGGCATAGAAGAGCTTGCAAAAGAACCTGGTAGAAAACTTAGCAAAAAACTCGAAAACTTTCAGGATGTTCTCATTCAAGACAGCACAATTGTTCGTCTTCACTCATCTTTAGCAGACAAGTTTCCAGCAGCAAGAGCAAGAACAGTATCAGCTGGGGTAAAAGTGGGAGTTATGGTAAGTGCAGTTGCTAATGGGCCTAAAACAGTTGCTCTGTACTCTGAAAAAACAGCTGAGATCAAAACATTGAAAATCGGCCCATGGATCAAAGACCGTATTCTTCTTGTTGATCTTGGATTTTACAAAACTCAAATGTTTGCAAGAGTTGAGGAAAACGGAGGATATTTTGTCTCAAGAATAAGGAAGAATATGGATCCTATTCTTGTTTCTGTTGAAGAAGGACTTTCTAAGACAAAAAGCAAAGAGTTCGCGGAAAAACCTGTTAGTGAGTGTATTAAACAACTCTCTGGAAAAGATATTGATGCAGTTGTAAAAATAGCATTCAAAAGAAGAGCGTATAAAGGCAAACAAAAGCGGGATGAGATGCTTGTACGTCTTGTTGCGGTATATAATGATGAGGATGAAAAGCATCACATATATATCACAAATATTCAGAAAGATGTTTTGAATGCAAAAGACATTGCAAAATTATATGGAGCAAGATGGGACATAGAACTGCTGTTTAAGGAGTTGAAAAGCAAATACGCTCTTGAAATTCTTGAAACAAAGAATGTGCAGGTAATTGAGGCTTTAATATGGACAGCAATGTTGACACTAATCGTTAGCAGAAGAATTTATTCTCTCGTAAGAAACTCGACAGCTCATCCTGAAAAAATGGCTCAATATACGCAGTTACGTTGGAGCACAATATTTGCAGAGAATGCATCAGATTTGTTGACAGTAATTCTGAATAGATGTGGAATTCAAAGAACTTTTGAAACAATAATGAGTGTATATGAAAGTCAAGCATTGGACCCGCATGTAAACAGAGAAAGGTTCAGAGAAGAATTCTTTTTATGAAAAGGTGAAATGAAAAACACTATTGGTAGATGGAAGTAAGTTCTTAACCGATGACCAATGAACTCCAATGTGTACCTATTTTTTACCAATATACCCCTTTTACCCTCTTATTTTTTATATCCGTACTTTTTTCTGACTCTCGTTGAACCACCCAAATTGTGCCCTGGTATGGGTGCAGTTCTGTAGTGTGTTGTCGTTAAAGGACGATGACTGAAGGTTCTGGATTAATAAATTACAGGGTTAGAAATAGTAAACCAGGGTTAAGGTATACTAAACTGAATATCTGGAAAAAGAAGGTTGTGGAATGCAAAAACGGGCATATTTACTGATTGCTGCAGGGGCGGTCCTGTGGGGTACGATAGGGATTTTTGTTAGAGGTTTTTATGGTTTCGGATTTTCCCCTCTTCAGGTTGTAACTCTGAGGGTTTTTTCAGCTGCTGTTATCATGCTGATTTACCTTCTTCTTACCAGGCCGGAACTGCTGAAAATAAGGGTTCAAGATTCTCTTTATTTTGTGGGGACGGGCATCTTCAGCCTTGCTTTCTTTAATCTCTGCTATTTTTCCACAATCAGGGAAACTTCAATTGCAATTGCCGTTACTCTACTCTACACAGCCCCTGCATTTGTTGCAGTCCTTTCCAGAGTTTTTTTCAGGGAAAGCCTTGCAGCAAAAAAACTTTTTTCTCTGGGGCTAACCCTTGTGGGATGCGCTTTTGTGACCGGTTATCTTCCGGGGCTCGGGGATTCTCTTCCCATTTCCCGGCCAGGGCTTCTCACAGGGTTAGGGGCAGGTTTCGGATATGCCCTTTACAGCATATTCGGAAAAGCTGCCCTTAAAAAGTACCATACAATGACAATTGCAGCTTATACTTTCATTTTCGCAAGTCTTGCTCTCCTGCCTCTTAGCAACTTTAAAAATTCGGCAGGAGCTTTTTCTACGGGCAGTTTCTGGATCTACCTTGCAGGACTGGGCTTTTTTCCCACTGTACTTGCCTACCTGCTTTACACAAAAGGGCTTGAGGAAGTCGAATCAGGCAGGGCATCCATAGTAGCAACAGTAGAGCCGGTTGTGGGTACCTTTGTAGGTTTTTTCTTTTTCAGGGAAATGCTATCAGGCTGGCAGCTAGCAGGGGTTCTGCTTGTACTTGTGGCAGTTGTACTGATACAGGAACGAAAATGAACCTTTTTTCTTCCTGCAGTCTTTCTTCCCGAGGTTCTCTTCTGCTACCAAAAGGTTTTACGGAACTATTTAAAATAATATGAAGGTTAATATGTTAGCTCAGTTTAGTATTGATGGTCTGAGATCTTATATGGTCTGATATCTTACCTGAAATCTTACATGGTCTGATATCTGACCTGAGATCTACTGTATCTACTCTTAATCTCCATATTTTTTCAGACTTTCTGTTGGCTTCCGGGTTTGAAAGCCAGCCGAGGGTCTAATTCAGGCGAAATAAATTACAATGACAAAATCATAATTATATTGAGAAAGAAAAGGATGGTGTTTATTCAATGCAGTTGAAGCTGGAACATTTTGACATAAAAATAGGGCAGCATAAAGCGTTATTTAATATTGCCGATGCGAAGGAGCTGGGAATTAATCCGGGAGATAGGGTCCGCATCCGTGGACATCAAAGCCTTTCTGTTATTGTGGACACAACTGACAATATGGTTCCTCCGGGTACTCTTGGAGTTTTTTCTGAAGTTCACGAGCACTTCCTGGACTGGGATAAGCCGGTTGAAGTTGTCCCGGCACTCCGCTCAAAATCGGCGAATGTAATAAAGAAGATGATGGACAAGAAACCTGTTATTCAGGACGAGATTAAATTGCTTGTAAATGATATCGTGGAGGAAAACCTCAGTGATGTCGAACTTTCGGCTTTTATAACATCTTCTTATATCCACGGGATGACTGATGACGAAGTCGAATGGCTTACAAGGGCTATGATCGACAGTGGAGACAAGATTGAATTTGATACCCATCCTATTATGGACAAGCACTCGATAGGAGGGGTGCCCGGAAACAAGATTTCTCTCCTCGTTGTCCCTATCGTCGCTGCAAACGGACTGATGATCCCTAAGACAAGTTCCAGGGCAATCACAGGTGCGGGAGGCACTGCAGACCTTATGGAAGTGCTCTGCCCCGTTGAGTTCAGCTCTCAGGAAGTTAAGGAGATAACTGAGAGGGTGGGAGGCGCTCTTGTCTGGGGTGGAGCCACCAATATTGCACCCGCGGATGACAAGCTCATCAGGGTTGAGTACCCTCTATCCATTGATCCTTACTGCCAGATGCTTGCCTCAATCATGGCAAAAAAGGGAGCTATAGGGGCTGACAATGTGGTAATGGATATCCCTGTCGGGCCAAGTACAAAGGTTCCCACTGTTCAGGAAGGACAGAAACTGGCAAGAGACCTTATTAATCTCGGGCACAGGCTCGGAATGAACGTTGAATGTGCCATTACCTACGGTTCTTCTCCTATTGGAAGAAAAGTTGGTCCGTCGCTGGAAGTAAGGGAAGCCCTGAAAGTTCTGGAAAGCATGGAAGGTCCAAACAGCTTAATTGAAAAGAGCGCTGCCCTTGCTGGTATTCTGCTTGAGATGGGAGGGGCGGCTCCAAGGGATCATGGAAAAGAAGTTGCAATGGAAACGCTCAGGAGTGGAAAAGCTCTTGAAAAGATGAGACAGATCATTGAAGCCCAGGGCGGAGATCCGAATATTAAATCCGATGATGTACAGGTAGGGCAGTACACAGCTGACATTTTTGCTTCTACGGATGGATATGTTATCGAGTTCGACAACAAGTGGATAATTGAGATTGCCAGGCTTGCAGGGGCTCCAAGCGACAAGGGAGCCGGGGTCGCTATCCATAAAAAAATGGGAGAGCAGGTTAAAAAAGGAGATTCGATTCTTACTATTTATGCTGAAAAAGAGTTCAAGCTCGATATTGCATTGACAACAGCCCAGAGAACAAATCCGATAATAGTTGAAGGCATGCTTCTGAAGAGAATCCCCGGAATTTATGGGTTACAGTGATACCCATATTTTTTCCTTTTTTCCCTGTTTCATAAAAACTTCAGTGAAACCCTTTAATACCTTGTCAGGGTTTTAGCCGAGCATGAAGAGAATTGTATTACTGCGCCTGGGGCATCGCCCTGAGAGGGATAAGAGAATTACCACCCATGTTGGTTTAACTGCCAGGATGCTGGGAGCTGAAGGCATGCTTCTTGCTTCTGATGACCCGGGGATTGTGCAGACTCTTGAAGATGTGGTCAGGCGCTGGGGTGGGCATTTTTACATTAAAAATAACGTTAGTTTCAAGCAGGAAATCAGAAACTGGAAAGAAGAAGGTGGAAAAGTCTGCCACCTTTCCATGTACGGGATCAACCTGCCAGATGTTACTGACGAACTCAAAAAGTGCGAAAAGCTCATGATCGTTGTAGGTGCAGAAAAAGTCCCCCCCGAAATTTACCAGCTCGCCGACTGGAACGTAGCTGTGGGCAGCCAGCCCCATTCAGAAGTTGCGGCAGTTGCAATCACAATGGATAGGATCGCCGAGGGTGAGCCGCTTGAAAAAGAGTTTTCAGATGCCGAACTGACAATTATTCCCGCAGAAAGAGGCAAACACGTTATAGAAAACATCAGGGATTAAGCCATGCTATGAAAGTAAGCCATGCTATGAAAGTAAGCCATGCTATGAAAGCAACACATATTAAAAATAATGTTGAGGAAGTTGACGATTATGTCCCATTAAATTAAGATTTCATGGGTTTTACGCTTCTTCCTATAATTTATCCATGCTACAAATTTTCATTTTTACATTTTTTCGAATACAGATAGATCCCTGAGATTTTAAGTTTTTAATTAGGCACAATCTCGTCTATTATTACGAATTTTTAGATAAGTGTTAAATATAAGTTCTACATAGGATAACTGTCTATATGCAGACTATTCCTCCTGCTAATGGTAGTATCCGGATTTTTCCGTCTTCGTTCCCGCCAGATGGGGCTGACAGGTATGATTTAATTGCGGTTCCGGAAAATTGAGGCAAGGTCCGGTTACAGGGGTGCAGGCAGACAAACTTTTCTGGTCGGACACTTTATTTGTCGGGCATCCCTTCCGGTTTTCTTCATTTTTTTTCTGATAAACCTTCCCTGGAATGAACTTTAAATGGGAAATTATAAATGGGAAATTATAAGTTTCAAGCTGCTTTCAGCAAATTTCCGGTTGATATGAATTGAAAGCCGGACCTTAAAAAAGATTAAATTCAAATAATAGTGAGAAGTAAAGGTTAATGAACCATATGGACTTAATAGTGCAAAAAATAGATATGTTAACGGGATCCGTGCTTCTCTTTATAGTCCTGGCTTTATTTTTGCACTTTTATAATATCAGGCTACTCTCTTATTCCCTCAAGCTTTGCAATTGGGTCTGCGGGCTGGCTATCAGTTCGGACAGTCCCTGGGTCAAAATGCTTGTGCTTCATCTTGTATTTTTTATCCGGCTTCTCATGTACCTTGCAATTGTATCCCTCGAACAGGTGGATAAGCTGACGACCCGAAGCCTTTTCAGACATTATATCGCTGGCAACAGGGTAGTCTTTCTGGAGTATATGTCTGCTTTCATGCACTCCTCTAAAGAGGTTGAAAAATGTATTTGCAGCTTGAGCTCTCAGCCAGTAAACAGAAAAGAGCAGCATATCAGAAAATAGTCTCTCAAAGTTCTATAATCATAAAAGTTGTCCGGGAAGTTTCTGATTAGACTGGAATATTCAAGACGTATCTCATAATTTTGCCTCTTTTTTTAAAATACTCACGTTGCACATTTTATATAGCAGAAGATTATATTTTGTCCTATATCTACAGACTGCCGACCTCTCGTCCTGGGAATTTTCGGCATGTTGTCCTTGATTTTTGAAGGTAGGAGGTGTGGGCAATGAACATAACATTAATTGGCATGGCAGGAGCGGGGAAAAGCACTATAGGAAAGGCACTTGCAAGACGCCTGAATTATACTTTTATTGATGTCGATAGCATGATCACGCAGAGGACGGGAATGCCCCTTCAGACTCTGATTGATAAACAGGGTGATTGCGCTTTTATCAGGTTTGAAGAAGAAGCTATTCTGGGGCTTGGACAGGTGGACAACTGCATTATCTCTCCCGGTGGAAGCGTGGTTTATTCCGAAAATGCCATGGAGTACTTAAAAAAAATATCTAATGTAGTCTTTCTGGACACTCCTTTCAGAAGTATCGTAAAAAGGATTCCGAACGCAAGAAAGAGGGGTATAGTAGGGCTCAGAGACAGAAGCCTTAAAAAACTTTTTGAAGAGCGGTTGGTTCTGTATCATAAATATGCTGACTTTTCAATAAAACTTAAAGGAAGAGAAAATATTCAGGGGCTTGTTGATAAAATTATCCAGCTCTGTCTTGAGAAGGAGACCTGATTTGAGGAATGGCTCTTCATAGATAACAGGTTAACCGACTTACATATTGTTTTATTTCCAGAATCGTTTTCATATTGTTTTATTTCCAAAATTTTTTTCCTTTATATTATCCTTTCAAGATTTTTAGTTATAGCAAGATCAAAACATATCCTTCAGTATCAGAGGATTTATTTCGGGACTGGAGCAGTTTACTTTATTATCTATCAGGTATTCAATTTGAACAAAATTTCCTTGTTTACAGCTTTCGTGTATTAATCTGCAGAAAAAAACAGGATCAACAGGAGATATTTCATGACATCAAGTCGTTTCATTATCACGGTTATTGGCAGCGACAGGGTAGGGATTGTTGCCAGGGTCACCACGGTGATGGCCAGTTACAATGTAAATATTGTCGATATCAGCCAGACTATTATGCAGGGCATCTTTACCATGATCATGCTTGCAGAAGCCCCGAAGGAAAATTTTGACCTTTCGGCTTTCCAGCAGGCTATGGATACCGAAGGAAAGAGTCTTGGAGTTGAGATCAAGGTGCAGCATGAAGATGCTTTCCGTTTCATGCACAGGATCTGAGCTGTGAGGAAGCAGGAGGATTTTTCATGCTTATAAACCCGAACGAAATACTGGAAACAATTCAGATGGTCAGGATGGAACACCTGGACATAAGGACCGTCACCATGGGGATCAGTCTCAGGGACTGTAGCCACCCTGATCTTGAGGTTCTCAACGAGAATATCTATGAAAAAATAACTTCCCGGGCAAGGGAGCTTGTCAGGATAACGAATGAAATCCAGAGCCTTTATGGGATTCCTATTATCAACAGGCGGATTTCCGTAACTCCCATAGCTATAGTAGCTGAAAGCTGCAAGTCTCAGGACTTCGTTTCCGTTGCAAAGACAATGGATGAAGCTGCAAAGGACTCAGGTGTGGACTTTATCGGAGGGTTCAGTGCCCTTGTCCATAAAGGGGAAACCCGGGGAGATCTCAAACTGATAAATTCTATTCCTGAAGCCCTTGCATCTACTGAAAAGGTCTGCTCGTCCGTAAACGTTGCGACCACAAAAGCAGGTATTAACATGGATGCAGTCGGCCTGATGGGGACAATAATCAAAAAGACTGCGGAACTGACCGCTGACAGGGAGGGGATTGGTTGTGCCAAACTGGTGGTTTTTGCAAATGCCCCTGAAGATAATCCCTTTATGGCAGGAGCTTTTCACGGAATCGGTGAGCCAGAGTGTGTTATCAATGTGGGTGTAAGCGGTCCGGGAGTGGTTAACGCAGCTGTTCGCGAACTTGAAAACCCGAACCTTACGGAAATTTCCGAAACGATCAAAAAGACAGCTTTTAAAATCACACGCATGGGGGAGATGGTAGGAAGAGAAGTCTCGAAAAGGCTTGGTGTGGAATTCGGGATTCTAGACCTTTCACTTGCCCCAACTCCGGAAATCGGGGACAGTGTTGCCGCGATTCTGGAAGCCATGGGGCTTGAACGCTGTGGAGCCCATGGGACGACTGCAGCTCTTGCGCTTCTTAATGATGCTGTAAAAAAAGGTGGAGCAATGGCTTCTTCTTCAGTAGGGGGCCTTAGCGGGGCTTTCATTCCGGTTAGTGAGGATGCGGGCATGATCGAAGCAGTTAAAGTCGGAGCTCTTACTCTCGAAAAACTCGAAGCCATGACTAGTGTCTGTTCTGTCGGGCTTGACATGATAGCAGTTCCAGGAGATACCTCTGCTTCTACCCTTTCCGCAATCATTGCTGACGAGATGGCAATTGGGGTAATAAATAAAAAGACAACTGCAGTCAGGATCATTCCCGCACCCGGTAAAAGAGTGGGAGATTCCGTGGAATTCGGCGGGCTGCTTGGAAGTGCACCTATTATACCGGTAAGCAATTTCAGTTCGGAGACTTTCGTAAAGCGAGGAGGAAGAATTCCGGCTCCAATCCAGTCGCTGACAAACTGATGTGTTATCCTTGGAAAACATAGCCAATAGCCTTTAATTGGTATAAATGGGCGTTCTGAAAGTTGTCCGTTAATCCTTTAAAAAAGTGGCTATTGAATTGTTTTTCCTCCTGGATTGTTACAAAATGGATCGGGTGGTTAAAAGACGGGCATGGCTCTCTCTTTTTTGGTTTTAGTTATTCAGGTATTTTGTTCTTTTCGAAGTTCTTTTTCTTTAAACCTTTTTTGTAATACCTTCAAAAGTACACTATTATAAAAAAATCATTCCATATAGAAACTTTTTTTAACATTTATACTGTTCAGTTTCCGATGTTATTTTTAGTATCCTCTTTTTTTGGAAGTCGTTGGGACGTTTCAAAGGAGGCTTTCAAGAATATGAGTTATTAACAGAGGAGAGAGTCATTTGGACCAAAAATACTTGAGAATAATGATTTTGCCGCTTCTTTTAGTGTGCCTTATAGGCATATCAGGAGCAGAGCCGAACAGTAAAACTTCAGGAAATGAAGCAGTCATAGACTACACGGAAGGCGGGCACTATGATACCGACTTCAATTCCAGCTTCATGTCGGAATGGTGGTACCAGAACGGAGACATGCGGCTTGTTGGGAAGGGCGGGGAAAAGAGGAACCTTGCATTTTTTGTCACGATGGTTCATCAGGAGTCCCCAACACTTTTTAATGATCCAAACACCGGGGAACAGTTTTCTAATATGGTAACTTTCTATGGGCTTTATCCATATGGGGAGGATACTTCTACCAATTATACAACGTGTTTTGTGCCAAGGGGTGAAATTGAAAATTACGTTGGATTCCATGTTCCTTACCTTGACTTTACTTATCCGGAAGGTTTAAGGAAATTTTACGGTTCAGCCCTTAAAGGGTACCGACTGAATTATGCTTACGACAACATGCAGTTGAACCTGTTTTTCAAGCCTCATGCCGAAAAAACAATCGATAGTGCCGCAGATCCGGTCAATTTTACCACATATGAATACGCTTATGGAAAACTTAAGGGTAGTGTGGTTCTTGACGGTAAGAGATATACGGTTACACAGGCTGATGGGTACTTTGACCACATGATTCCTTATACCACTGACAAGCTTGTGTGGGAATGGGAAATGCATGGGTGGAGCTGGTCAGAACTTACAACAAATAGTTACCAGACCGTGTTCTATGGGGTTAGAGGACCTGATGATGGTTATGATGATTATACGTATAAACATCTGACTTTGATAAACAAGCATACAGGGAAGGTAATTGCAGAATACTCTGGGGATGAAGTGAGTATCACCCAGGGCGACTGGCAGCATCCAAATGTGAATGGAGAAACCGTGGACAGACCAGCCAGCCTTCAAATCTCGGCTCCTGACCTGAATATCTTCATAAATGCTGAAAATGTTGTCCAGCTTGATAGGTCTTCCCAGGAGCAACCTGTAGGATTTGTTGATTTCATGTCCTTCCAGCCCGATGAAGCAACAATTAGGTATAAAGGAAATATTGAGCATGGAAGTGCATTTTACGAGTATATGGTCTCTGATTGGGTTATATTCCCTCCCCAGAAAACATTGCAAGTTGAAGAGGAATAAGCCTGTAGATTCAGACCTGTAAACTCACCTGTAGATCTATTTTGCAGGAATATTTCCTCTTTTGCTTCCGAAAAGTAACTTAATTGTGAATGGCGTATTTCGGATCACTTTTGCCTTGTCTGCTTGCAGTAGCTTTCTGGCTTTTGAAGGTTTACAGGGCATTAGTGGTTTTTTGTTTTGATTGATTACGAAAATTTCCCAAGCTCTTAATCGGTGATCTGGTCAACCAGGGCTTTGGTCAACCAGAGCTTGTTAGACAAACCCCTGAGTTTTAGCTCAGGGATAGTTGACGTTTAAGTCTAAAGTGTTTTTCCCATCCTTCCTTTATTTTGTATTTACCCACAATTCTCTCATCATTTCCCTGATTTCTTCTATTTTTTTGATGTGGTCTTTATCGTTTATTATATCAAATTCGTTAAAAGATTCAAGCGCAACCTTTGCCGCAATAGAGGCATCATTCAGGTATCTGTTCCCTGCACTGCTCATTATTGTCTGAAGGGCGGATGCAGCCTGGAAAACAGCATTTTCCATTTCTTCTTCCGCAGCGCTTTTTCCTATCTCCTCAATAGAAGCTGTGATAATTCCTGCTGCGCTCTGAAGGTTTTCTTCCATGGCTAATGCAGCCATTTCTTCTAACATAAGTTCTGCTCCTATTGCAGCTTTTTCAAGGGTTTTCTGAGCAGCCAGTTTTCCGTTTTCTCCAAGGCAGGTGATACATATAGCGGCATTTTCTGAATAATCAGGGAGTTTCATCCTGGCGACTGCTTTTCCAATTTCCCCAAGCCCGATTGTAACTGCAAGGGTTTCTCTTTCCCTGTTAAGAAGAGCTGCCGTATTTCCGCTTTTTCCAAGAATGGATGCTGCAAGTTTGGCTACCGTCTCAAGTTGCTGTTCGGTGGCAATTTTTCCAATAGTTCCGAAAGAAAGCAGGACCCTGACAGTTGTGCTTTCCATGTTCTGCTTCATTGAGCACTGGAGCATCTTCTCCAGGGATCTTATAGCATTGACTGCTGCATTTTCCATTCCCTGAAGGGCAGCAGCCTTTCCTATTTCTTTTATGGAAGATACCGTCTTCTCTGCTTCCAGTTCCTTTCTTTCGCTAAGATAACCTTTACCTATCACTGTCAGAGAGGTAAGAGCCTGGCTGACTCCTTCATCAAACTCCTCATCTACGGAAGCCAGCCCTTTATGCATTTCTCGGTTGTTTTCTTTTGAAAGCATAGCTTTGAAGCTCCTTTATCAGTTATGCTTTTTATTAGTATAAATGCTCATGTTTTTCTTTTTGTAAATTTCTAAGACGCTTGTTACTGATTTAATTTGTTATTCCTTTTGGTCTTTCCATTTGATTTGTTTTTTACCTATAGCTCCGCCATAAAAATGGCATATATAATAAAGTGTCAGAAAAACGAGAATTGCAAGAACAGCTTTAAAGACTATCCTTTTAAAAAATCCTTTATCCCATTAATCCCCTCATCTTTTGTTTATTCTCCGGATTTGCTTTATAATTATTTGCTTTATAATTATGTTTTCCCTAGTTCAAATATTTTCAGGATAAGATGAATTTTCAAGTATATTGATGCAATCTTCTACAGCATTTATAACACAAAGAGTAAAACCCCTGAGTCTTTAGCTCCGTGGTAACAGAAAATGAAGCGAAAGAAAAAACAAAAGATGGCAAAAAACGAGTAAGAGTACGATTAAAATCGAATTAAATATACTTTAAATATTGCCTGGAATAAACTCTTTCCCCAGCCTTGTTTCCATAGATCCTGGGATTTCGGAAGAACTAGATATTTTCAACAGTAACTTAATATATTTAGTAAGTCTAAATACGGCAATCATACTTAATTGCAATAATAATATTTTTATGGAATTCCTCGCATTGCTTTTCTTTTTCTTTTCAGGCAATGGCTCCGTTGGAAAAGTGATATATCCAGTAAAGAATGCAAAATACAAGTACTGCAAGAACTGCTTTGAAATCCATAACTGTTATCCTCCTTTTTCAGATATTTTCTCAGGCTATAGCGCCGGCTGAAAAGTGATATATCCAGTAAAGAGTGCAAAATACAAGTACTGCAAGAACTGCTTTAAAGTCCATAACTGTTATCCTCCTTTTAATAACTATCACGAAAAATCCCTTTTGTAGGTAAAAACAGTACTGGAATGCAGGTATATAAAAATACCGTTTTTTACCGCTTTTGGAGCTGATTTCCGTATTTTCAGTCGAGTTATTTTTTTATCTCTGCCTATTTTGGCTTTTAAAGTTTTCAAAACATTGAAAAAGTAAATCTAAAGGTTGTTTTAACTTAATAAAAAGGAGGAGATCTTTACTCTTTTGCAAAAGTAACCTTATATATTTTCCAGTAAAATTATAATTGGGGGATCAAAATCGGGAGATGTTTTTCAAATATTAATTTTACTTCTCTTACCTCCCGGAACCCGGTAAAAGGATGCATTTTTTATCCGGGCTTCTGCCGACTACGGGAAGGATAAGTTTCTCATTCACTTTACGGTTTTATTGATGAATATATACAGACAGAAGGAATTCAGACAGAATGAATTCAGGCAGGAAGAATTCAGGCAGGAAGAATTCAGGCAGGAAGAATTCAGGCAGGAAGAATTCAGGCAGGAAGAATTCAGGCAGAAAGAATTCAGGCAGAAAGAATTCAGGCAGAAAGAATTCAGGCAGAAGGCGATTTATCTGAACACTGGAACAAAAAAAGCAGCCCGACAGTCCAGGTGCTCTCCGGCAAAAAAGAGTTTTTTCAAGTGCGAGCTCATGAGCTTTGGAGAAGTTTTTCGCCTTTCCAGGTTTCTTGCCCGGCAAATCAAAGCTTCGGGTTATCAGCCTGACTTGATCGTTGCAATAGGGAGGGGAGGCTATGTGCCTGGAAGGCTGGTTTGCGATTTTTTGCTTTTCAACGACCTGACTTCTATGAAAGTCGAGCACTACATGAGGGGGGCGGATATGCAGGCAGAAGCGAGGATAAAGTTTCCCATCTCCGTGGACATAAGCGGGAAAAAAGTGCTCATTGTGGACGACGTCACAGACACCGGAGAGACCCTTAACCTTTCGGTTGACTACGTGCAGAGCCTTAGACCTGCCGAGATCAGAACTGCAGTCCTCCAGCACAAGACCTGTTCTTCCTTCACCCCGGATTTTTATGGCCAGAAGGTTGTCAGGTGGCGCTGGATAATCTACCCATGGGCCCGTTATGAGGATCTGGCAGGGTTTGCGGAAAAGATTTTAGGGGACAGGACTCTTGATCTCTCCCGGATCACTGCTGAGTTTAAGAAGAGATACGAGATCAAGATAGGTGAACAGGAATTGCTTGAAATTCTGATCGATCTGGCTAAGAGAAATGATGTTGAGAGGGTTGAAACGGATAATCTGGTCGGATGGCGGGTCCGGAAGAAGTAGGTGTAATTAATTTCATCTGTGTTTTCAGAATAATAAAAAACAAAAAAGGAAGAAAAATTCAACGAAAAAGGAAATATCAATAGATTTTATATGAAGAAGCGTAAAACCCCTGAGTCTTTAGCTCAGGGGATATAAGCGTCAACTTCACCCCTGATTCCGTATGTAATATTCTGCCGCCTCTTTACTAACATTTCCGATAGTAGACGCAAAATAACCATCACCCCATAACGTATTCTCACCCCAATAATACTTTTTCAGATATTCTTTTTGAGTTTTCCATAACCTGTTAGTATATTCTTGTTTCAATTTTCTGACAATTGACAAAACGCTAACTTTCGGCTCACTCTTGATCAAGAAATGAATATGGTCTTTGTCAGTTTCCATTTCAAGGATTTCAAAGTTAGACTCTTTTGAAATGTCAATCATAATCTGTTTGAGTTCTTCGCTAATTGGTTCAAGTATGACTTTTTGGTATTTGCAAACAAAAATRACATGATACATTAACAAAAATTTGCTATGATTCCGTGTTTCATACTTCGTATTTACCAAAAAGTACATGTGTTGTTAAAGCATATAATGCCTTTGTATGATGCAAACGTTCAAATTTAGACTCTATCCTACAACTACACAAGCTATTCAATTGAATCAGCATATAGGTAGCTGTAGATTTGTCTATAATTGGGCACTTGACCAGAAAATTAAAACTTATGAGCAGACAGGGGAATCAATTTCCAGATTTGATTTAAACAAATTAATTCCTACTCTAAAGGCTTCTAATGAGTGGTTAGGAGAAGTTAACTCTCAATCATTACAGGGGATGACTAAGCAGGTTGAATCCGCTTTCACTAGATTCTTTAGAGAGAAAACAGGGTTTCCAAAGTTCAAATCAAAAAAGAATCCGATACAGTCTTTCCCTGTACCTCAACACTACACTGTAAACTTTGAAAATAATACTATCAAGCTTCCTAAAATAGAACCAATTAAAGCAGTTCTTCACAGGAAGTTTGAAGGAGAGCCCAAAACGGCTACGGTATCAAGGACATGTAAAGGACATTACTATATCAGTATCCTTGTTGAAGATGGAAAAGAACTTCCAGTAAAGGAAGCTTTCACAGAATCAACAACAGTAGGAATTGATGTAGGTATCAAAGACTTTGCTGTCCTTTCAACAGGAGAAAAGGTTGAGAATCCAAAGTACTTGAAAAACTCTCTTAAAAGGCTCAAAGTATTACAGAAAAGAGTCTCAAAGAAACAGAAAGGCTCTAAGAACAGGGCAAAAGCTAAACGAAGACTTGCTGTACTCCATGACAAAATAACAAATCAGAGAAATGACTTCCAGAACAAACTCTCTTTTAGACTTGTTAGCGAAAACCAAGCTGTAGCTCTGGAAACTCTAAATGTTAAAGGCATGGTTAAGAATCATCACTTAGCACAGGCTATAAGTGATTCTGCGTGGAGTAGTTTTGTAATAAAGTTGGAATATAAGGCTCAATGGTTTGGAAAAACCGTCCTGAGAATAGGACAATTTGAACCCTCTTCTAAGCTATGTAGTGTGTGTGGATACCACAATAAAGAGCTTCAGCTAAAAGACAGAGAATGGATTTGTCCAGACTGTAAAACCAAACACGATAGAGACATTAATGCCGCTATCAATATCAAAAAATTCGCTCTCATAGATCAGAATCTAATTGGATTATGACACCATAGGGACTACGGGGATGAGCTTGGGGACTTGCTCTCAATAGAGGGAGGAATGAACCAAGAAGCCACTCAGTCTTTAGCTGAGTGGTAGTTCACTTGCCCTTCACATTACGGTTTCTGTGACCAGTTCCAGATTCCCCTGCGGGAAAACCCTTGATATCCGGACGTTCCAATTTCCATCTGAATTTTCGTTTTCAGCCTGGATCAAATTAAAGCACTGCGTCGTTTTGCCTCTGGTCTTGGAAGAACAGATGGTGCCTGCATTTATAACAAGCATATTGTTCAGGTTCCAGACATGAGGAATGTGGCAGTGCCCGCAAAGCACAAGGTTTACTTTGCAGTGGTTCAAGAGGTCAAGGACATCACCGGCATCGACAAGGACAGTGTTTTCCCTGCCCGAAAGAGGGATCGGGACAAGGTGGTGGTGCAGGGCAAAGACCTTGAAATTCTCTCCGGAAAATGCTTCTTTGATCCAGCCGTAGTTTTCCCTTCCCAGGTGCCCTTCGTCAATGTCCGGCTGGGAGGAGTCAACTCCCACAACGGTTACATCTCCAAGATTCCTGGTTGAGAACCTGTTTTCGAAAAGGTCTTCAAAGTGCAGGTACCCGGCATTTTTGGAGTCGTGGTTTCCAGGGACAAGGACTCTATCTTTACATTCAATCCTGTCAATAAATCTTTTAACTCCATCATATTCGGCTGAAAACCCGTTTTCTGTCAGGTCGCCGGTAATTACCACAATATCCGGATCCAGCTGATTTATGTTCTGCAACATGGATTCTGCAATTTCCGGGACAAAATATGCTTCTGAAAAATGAATATCTGAAAGGTGTACAATCTGTATAATTTTTTACTCCCCTGTTTCTGAAATTTTATAATATTGTTTATATTCAGAACCTTCTAATTCAGTGCCATTATATATAGGTATCTGGGGAAAATACATATTTTTGCAAATCTAATTATAATTCGTTATAATAAAAAGGTTTTATAACTCAATCTCTTTTGAATTGTATTAATATTTATTTAATCTTCATTCATGAACAGTAGGCACAAAAATGAAGAAAATAATCTTTTCAGGTATTTCAGCCTCTTTTTTCTATGCAGTCACCGGACGTGCGCCAGGCCCGGACTCGCAGAAGAGGTTTTTGTCTCTTAAAAAAGATCCCTTCTTTTGGGTTTTGAACTTAAAATACAATTGGATTCCGTTTTTCAAGTTTTGTAGTTTATAAATAAATATTCTTCAAAAAATGTTCTACAAAAGACGCGTGTTCACTCGATCTTCCAGCGTACTTTTCCGATAGGTTAGAATATCTTTACAGAGCGCTGATATGTGATTATTTACTACACGACGCTTCTTATCAGCCTTTAATTCTTGCTGAGTTCATTTAATGAACTCTCTTCTTTATTCAGACCTCTACAATTACCTTCCCTTCCATCCAGGGGTGTATTGTACAGATATACTGGTACGTTCCTTCCTTCTCAAAAGTATAGGTAAATGCCTCTCCTTTTTGAAGGTACTCGGACTCAATACCCGAACCTACCACATCATGGAGAACAGTATCGTTGTTAGTCCACTTTACAGTCTGTCCAACTTTAACAGTAAGGTTCTGGGGTATGTATTTGTAGCCCTGGATCTTGACATCAATAATATCATCCCTTGTTCCTGTCGCAGCCTCTACGGTTCCCGCTATTTCCCCCTCATCTATTCCTTCGACAGGTGTGGAAAGTGCAGGTTTTTCTGAAGCTCCGTTGTCAGCACAACCCACAACAAAAAGCACACTTAAAATTATCAGAAAAATTATGATTTCCTTTCTCACGCTATTTTCCTCTCTAACTCAGTTTTTACACTTATATTTTTACTTTTACTCTTTTACTCTTTTACCCTTCTACTCTTTTTACTCTTTTACTCTTTTACTCTTTTTACTCTTTTACTCTTTTACTCTTATACTTTTTTTACTCTTTTACTCTTTACTTCTTTATTCAATCCTTACCTCTCTCGTAACCCGTTTGGAAACTCAGTTCAGTAAATCAGTTTCTACTATGTTTCCCTGTCTTTATCCGGTTGAGCAAAGTACAATTTCCACCGTCTATAAATCCTCCCTCTCAAGCGCAAAAAATAACTTTCGGGATTATAATCCATAGCTTCAAAACCAAATCGAAGCTTCAATAAACCCTTTTGATTGAAGCAATAGCAACGTTAAACCCATAAATTAGTCCTCTTGAGCGGAACGAAGTGGAGCGAAAAGGACCGAGTACTCTCGAGGCGCAACTCGGGGAACAAATACATTAATAATGAGTTATGACTATTCACCTACGTTTCAGCTTCATTCTTATATTTACGTTTAATTTATCTCCTAATTAAGGTGAATTTATGTCTTTAGCAAATCTCAGAACACATTATACAACCGATGTCAAGCCTGAAAAAGTTGATAACGGTCAGAAAATAACCCTTGCAGGCTGGGTCTATGAGGTCAGAGACCTCGGAGGGATCTGTTTCGTTGTTCTCAGGGACAGGGAAGGAAAGGCTCAGATCACACTTGTAAAGAAAAAAATTGACAAAGAACTCTTCGATGCAGCAAGAAGGCTTGTTCGCGAGTCCGTAGTTTCCGTAACTGGCTCTGTCAAATTTGAAGAAAAAGCTCCTAACGGTTATGAACTGCTCCCCGAAGAGATCACTGTCCTGAACATGGCAGCTTCCCCTCTTCCTATGGACACAACCGGAAAGGTAGAAGCCGAACTGGACACGAGGCTTGACTCCCGCTTTATTGACCTGAGAAGAGCCGAGACAACTGCGGTTTTTAAGATAAGGCATGAGTCTCTCCAGGCTATCAGGGAATATTTTGTAAAGCATAACTTTATTGAAACAGCAACTCCAAAGGTCGTTGCTACAGCAACCGAAGGTGGAACTTCTCTTTTCCCGATCACCTATTTTGACAGGGAAGCCTTCCTCAACCAGAGCCCCCAGCTTTTCAAGCAGATCCTCATGAGCGGTGGGTTTGACAGGGTCTTTGAAATTGGCCCCATTTTCAGAGCAGAAGAACACGATACCCGCAGGCACTTAAACGAAGCCACTTCTATTGATGTTGAAGTCAGCTTTGCCGACCACTTCGATGTAATGGAAATTCTGGAAAACCTGGTTGCTTACGTCTATACCCGGGTAATTGAGAACTGCAAAGCCTCCCTTGGAATACTGGGGGTTGAACTGAAGGTTCCGAAGACTCCTTTCCTGAAGCTCACTTATGACGAGGTAATTGAGATCATAAACAGCCGCTCGGAAGAGAAAATGCACTGGGGAGACGATCTCGGCACTTTTGGAGAACATATAGTCGGAGATTATGTCTACGAAACTACAGGTGAATCCCATTACTTTATTATCGACTGGCCCACAGAGATCAAACCTTTCTATGCCATGCCTTATGAGGACAGGCCTGAGTTCAGCAAGTCCTTTGACATGATGCATCGGACAATGGAGCTTTCTTCAGGAGCTCAGCGGATTCACATTCCTGACCTGCTTAAGAGCAGGATAGCATCCCAGGGCTTAAACCCTGACGGTTTTGAGTTCTACCTTAAAGCCTTCGAATACGGAATGCCTCCGCATGCCGGATGGGGACTGGGCTGTGAGCGTTTTGTCATGACCATGCTCGGAACTGACAATATCAGGGATACGGTACTCTTCCCGAGGGACAGGAGAAGACTTTCTCCCTGATCCCCTCCAATATTTTCTTTTAAGCTTGAAAGGACTTCCTGTTTTTGAAAAATATTTGCTAACTTTTTTAAAGCTGAAAGGCGGAACATAAAATGACGGAAAGAAATACTTCTACTGATTCTCCCGAAAAACGGGCAGCTGGGATTGCTGCAGTCAGGCTTGTTAGCCCTGGAATGGTTGTTGGGCTGGGCACAGGTTCAACAGTTGCATACACTATAAAGGAACTTGGACGTTGTGTGCAGGAGGAAGGGCTCGATATCCTGGGAGTTGTTACTTCTTATCAATCTGAGATGTTGGCAATTAAAGCTGGAATTCCCCTTACTACTCTAGCCCAGCACCCTGAACTGGACATTGCCATTGACGGAGCTGACCAGATCGACTCCGAACTCCGTGCTATTAAAGGAGGAGGAGCGGCTCATACAAGGGAAAAGATCGTTTCTTTTTCTGCAAAACGGTTTGTGGTTGTAGCTGACGAGTCGAAAACGAGCATGCAGCTTGATAAAACCGTGCCTGTGGAGGTTCTGCCCTTTGCAAAAGAACTTGCAGTAAGGAAGATCCTGGAACTGGGTGGAAAACCGCAACTCAGGTCTGCTGTAAAAAAAGACGGTCCCGTAATAACGGATAACGGGAACTTTGTCCTTGATGTAGAATTTGGTCTTATAAAAGACCCGGAAGCTCTTGCTCTTCAACTGTCTGCGATTCCAGGAGTGGTTGAGCACGGTATTTTTTGCAATGTGGATGAGCTTTACATAGGAAATAAAAACGGATCTGTAAAGGTTATAGTACAGCAGAAATAAATTGGATAAGCAGGCAGAAACAAACGGGATCAAAAATGAGTTAAACAGGATCATAAACAATAAAGGCAGAAGTGCTTCTTGCAAACATTTTCCTACAGTACTCTGTGGTAAGTAGGACAGGGTACTGCCTTTTTCATCTTTATCGCATAACAGGAAGCGGAAACAGCGTCCTTTTTGTAGAATCACAGGTCTTACCGATATATTTTTATAGAAGTATTATCAGTAGTTTTCTGATCAATTACTATCTGCAAGTCAAGTAAATTGCGTAAAACAAGGTTCTCGGGTTCGATACCTGAGATAAAGTAACCGCAAGCCGGAAAACAACTTCAAATTATCAATTATTTATCCTTCAATTTATACTATGTATTTTCAGGAGGTTTTGTTCAGATGGATAAAGGTGGCCAGCCAATCTACATAATAGATCCGAGTAAGGAACAAACAAAGGGAAAAGATGTACTCAGCATGAACATTGCAGCTGCAAAAGCTGTGGCAAACATAGTTAAGAGTACGCTTGGACCCCGGGGCATGGACAAGATGCTTGTGAATCCTCTGGGGGACGTTACCATCACAAACGACGGTGCTACTATCTTACACGATATGTCCATTGAGCACCCGACAGCCAAGATGCTTGTGGAGGTTGCCCAGTCCCTGGAAAGTTCTGCAGGGGATGGGACCACAAGCGCTGTTGTGTTCTCAGGGGCCCTGCTGGAAAAAGCAGAAGACCTTATTGAAAATGGAGTACATCCGTCAGTTGTTGTCAAAGGTTACAGGTTTGCAGCAGAAAAAGCTGTTGAGATTTTAGAGGACCTGGCAATTACTGCAGGTGAGGAAGACAGAGAATTGCTTATAAAAACTGCCAGAACCTCCATCACTGGCAAAGCTTCCGAAAAATACAGCCGTTTGATTGCAGAACTCTGCGTGGATGCAGTTCTTGCCATTCATGAGGACGGAAAAGCCGACCTTAAAAACATTATCCTTACAAAAGACATCGGTGGGCTTGTTGAGAAGACGGAATTTGTAGAGGGAGTTGTAATCGACAAGGTTGCACTCGATAAAAACTTCCCTCTCAAAATTGTAAATCCCAATATCGCGCTCATTGATGCTCCTATGGAAACCGCAAAGACCGCAAACAAGGCAAAGCTTCAAATCAACAACGTAAGTGATATCGAAAATTTCGTAAAGCAAGAGGATGCGGCCCTCTTTGAGATGGCAGATTACATAATCAGAGCAGGCGCAAATGCTGTCTTCTGCTCCAAGGGTATGGATGACAAGGTCTCAGCCTACCTCCAGAGCAGGGGTATCTACGCAACTCGCAGGGTGAAGAGTGATGATATGCAGCACCTTGCTGACGCTACGGGAGGCCGGCCTGTAAGGAACATCAAGGAACTTACAGAAAAAGAACTCGGGCACGCAGGGCTCCTTGAGCAGGACAGGGATGACGATCAGGGTAAAACCTACCTCAGGGACTGCAAGGGTGCAAAATCCGTATCAATCGTTCTTCGCGGCGGGACTGAGCATGTGGTGGACAACCTGGAGCGTGCAATTGATGATGCACTTAAAGTTGTGAAATGTGTGGTTGAAGATGGCAAGGTCGTTGCCGGAGGCGGAGCTTCGGAGATGGCAGTTGCACTCTCACTCCGTTCTTATGCTTCCAGCGTAGGTGGACGGGAACAGATGGCAATCACAGCTTTTGCTGAAGCTCTTGAAGAAATCCCAAGGACAATTGCAAGAAACGCAGGCCTGGATGCCATCAACACCATCCTGAACCTCCGCGCAAAGCATGCAGAAAACAAAAATGCAGGTTTAAACATCCTGACCGGTGATGCTGAAGATATGCTTGAAAAAGGTGTTGTTGACCCTCTCAGAGTAAAGGTCAACTCCATCAAATCAGGTTCCGAAACTGCGGCAATGGTGCTTCGTGTGGACAGTATGCTCCGCGCTCAGAGTGCCTCAATGCAGGAAGTTAAACCCGAGCATATGGCAAGTACCTACGAAGGCATGTCAGCACCTGCACTTAATATGCACAGGTAAAACCTGATACTTCAGTTTAATAATTGAAAAGAAGTAACTTAGTTTATTACAGAAAAAGCTGCAGATTTTTTTCTGCGGCTCTCTTTTTTGGAAGAAATGTCACCAATTAAGGTTTATTTCTTTTTTCTCAAATTCTCAGAAGTAAGCTCTCAGATTTCCCCGTAAAAACGGCGGTAATCTTCAATAGCTTTTCTTGCCTGCTCAGGAAATTCTTTTCTCAGGTATTCAACGAACTCATCCCTTGACTCGTTTTCTTTGAGGACTTCAAGCATGCTGGCAGCAAATTCTCTTGATCGGGGATTTCCTTTTTGGATCTCAAAAGAGAGGCAAAGGGCTTCTTTTGGAAAATACTTTCTCCTAATCCAGGGAGAAACCGAACCCAGTAATACTCCTTCTTTCAGGATGCTGTAGGCAGGTACTCCGATTCTTTCCAGCCTGTCTTCCCCCGCAAGTTTTTCAAAGTTTTCTCTGGAATAAGAATGGAGCTCAATATAAATTTCAGGATTCAGGGCTTCAATGGCTTCGAGTATACTTATTCCCATTACCGGATAGTAAGCAGGGTCCAGGGTTGAAGTATATTTTCCCCTGTTGACAAGAGGGATTAATGCAAGGGTGCCTTTTTCAGGAGGCTCTATTTTCAGCAGGATTTCCGTTGTGTCCTTCCACTCATCTCCATGCAGCCCTGCAGCAAAGAGGCGAACAGGTTTTCCCTGCCCATATACCCTCAGTTCGGTCTCGTTAGTGTATTTATGTGTGGGGCACGTGTCTGTACAATTGAGGTTGTCCGGAGGGGATCCAGCTTTTTCAGTAACTTTCATCTGTTTTAATCCCTTTTGGTTTTTTTCTTCAGGCTGATTCTTGTTCTTCAAGCTGATTTATTTCTTCAGACAGAAGTTTTCTTGCAACCACGTAAATCTCCTGCTTTTCGGAACTGATAACCTGCTGGACTTCAAGCCCCAGGTCTTCGATCCTGCTCAGGATTGGCTTCGGGTTTTTCTTTTTTCCTATTTTTATTACCTGGAGCAGCCTTCCCCCTTCTTTCAGGAGAGGGAGCACTCTGGCAAGGGCTTTGATTGAGTCTTCAGGTTCAAGAGTCATGTCCGAGAGAATAACATCCACGGGTTCCTCAGAGAGTTCCTTGAGAGGTATGGTAAACACATCCCCGAATATTACCTCAACGTTTTCCCGCTCATATGCAATTTTCCCAAGTTCGCTCCTGAAATCCCGGCTGAACTCTATGCCTTTTACGTGGCTTGCAATATCTGATGCAAAAAGGAGAAAACCACCTGCACTCGATCCCATGTCAAGAACTCTGTCTCCAGGTTTAAGGATCTCACTTTCTTCCTGAACAAGCCTGAGTTTGAAGTAGCCCTGTGGCTGGTCAAGGCCTTCGACAACTTCTATTATGTCATCAACTGAGACGTCTCTGGAGACTTTTGTTACCACAGTGCCGTTGACTTTAACGTTTCCTTCATGAACGGCAGTCTTGGCTCGTCCCCTGGACTTGAAATGTCCCATATCTACAAGGTATGAATCCAGTCTCATGGGGGATTGTATCGGCAGAGCCTATATATATAAGTAGCAAGTGGACTTCCGGGAAATTCTGAGTTCACTGAGTGCCCTGAACGTTTAACAGGATGGTAGTTCACTGGTATGTAGTTCACTGATATCATTATTTAAAGTCAAATCAAAGTAAAACATCGATTTTCAAAGCAATTTGAGATCTTTATATAAAATCACCGAGTGGTAGAACGTTGTCAGTTATCGAATAATTTAGTTTGGGGGATTTTTGAGAGTGTTTTGCTTTTTTTTTTAAAACGTCAAATAAATCCATGTTGTGAACGGTATGTCAAGAATTCGATGAAACGAGAAAGGTATCCTTGATTTTGGGTTGATCTTTTCCACAATGGTTTTCATACTCTCATGTTTGTTCGTAATTATATGAACAAACACGACCCGGTTTTTTCGCAAGTATAGAAACAAATCCGACTTTTCTGGTTATACATTGCAAAAAAATAAAAACTTATTAATAATATCATTTCTTTTCTTTTTATAAATGCTTAAAACCTACAAATATCGAACATGTCCTACTAAATATCAAAAAAGAGTAATTATATCTCAGTTTATTTAATGACTCAAGTGTCAATTTGAAGAGACGGTGTACTAAAAAATGCTTAAAAAATTTACGTCATTATTCCCCCTGTGGGCGATACTCCTATCTGCAGTAGCGTATGTGTATCCAGGGTATTTTGCCCCCCATAATAATCTTATTGTACCCCTCTTGAGCCTGATCATGCTCGGGATGGGAGTCACACTTTCAGTGGGCAATTTTCTTGCAGTCCTGAAAAAGCCTTATGTGGTCATTCTGGGCACCCTCATGCAGTACACCCTTATGCCTCTGGCAGCGTGGATGGTCTGTCTGGCTCTAAAGCTTCCTGTCGACCTTGCCACCGGTGTGATCCTGCTTGGCTGCTGTCCCGGCGGTACGGCTTCAAATGTTATCTGCTACCTTGCAAAAGGAGATGTTGCACTCTCGATAGTGCTCACATCTGTCTCTACCATGGTTGCCTTTCTCGCAACTCCCTTCCTTACCTGGCTCTTTATCGGGCAGACAGTGGAGGTGGACGTCATGGGCATGCTTGTTAGTGTTGTAAATATTGTTATTGTGCCTGTAGTCCTCGGACTTTCAATCAATTATTTCTTTGAAAAAAGGATAACAGCAGTCAGAGATGTCTTTCCGGCAATCTCAGCTCTCGCAATCGTTGTTATCATTGCCATAATCATAGGGGCAAACAGCGAAAACCTTGAGCAGAGTGGTCTTCTAGTCCTTGTTGCCGTGATCTTGCACAACGGGCTGGGCCTTGCAGGCGGCTACGGGGTTGCAAAAGCTTTCAAGCTTAGCGAAACAGAAGCAAGAACCCTGGCAATTGAGGTCGGAATGCAGAATTCGGGTCTCAGTGTTGCTCTTGCGATAAAACATTTTACAGCTGCTGCAGCACTTCCGGGTGCAATCTTCAGCATCTGGCACAATCTGTCCGGAGCTTTCCTTGCAGGACACTGGTCAAAAACCAGCGTACCTGATCCCGATGAAAGTGAGATGCCCAGAATTAGCGGGCATATACATTAAGAAATTGGGGTAAAACCTTGAAGGGTTTTACAAAAGTAGAAACGAGGTTGGAAAGCAGGATAAAATTCGGGAATATCACAACAGATTTCCCGGATTTTTCCTGTATTCATCTATTTTTCTATTTTGCTGCTTTTTCTTCATATTTTTGATTTCTTTTTCTGCCAATCTTCAAGATTTCAATCAAGAAATGCAAAAATTACTGGATTTCGAAACTGAATTTATTTTTAGTATAATTAATTTTAAATAATTACGGGGATAATTGTATCCTATAACGGGAGCAAACGGGACAGCGATTGAGGAATAATCGTAGGGTACGGGGATAGAGAATTGTCTGGAAGATATTGATCCCGTTCCGCATAAATGCACTTGAATGGGTATATTGATATTATCTAAATAGGACTTATGCAGTTGAACTTAAAAATCAATTGCATTTAATTCAGGATTTCTACAGAGCCCAAATAATATATTATATGCTGCAGTGTTAGAGGCTCCTTAGGATCCATAGGGGTTGGGGAGCATGAAGGGGAAGGGAGTAATATGTCTGTTCGTTTTTTGCATCGCACTAATTAACGCTTTAATTCCTGTAGTTTCTTCTTCTGAAACTTCAATGGGTAGTACGAGCACCTCGGGACACGAGAAGGCCTTTGACCCCGGAAGCATGAATCTCTCAGTAAAACCCGGAGACGATTTCTATGAGTATGCTGAAGGAGCCTGGATAAAAAACCACCCCGTGCCTGCGGACAAATCCCGATACGGCGAGTTCGAGATAGTAGAGGACAGAACCTTCGACCGCGTCAAAGGAATAGTGGAGGACGCAGCCAACAATACATCTGCCCCTGAGGGAAGCATAGAGCAGAAGATCGGTGAGTTCTACCGGGTGGGAATGGATAATACCACTCTGGAAAGGCAGAGTCTGGACCCTATCAAAGACGAGCTGAAAATGATAGACGATATCTCCAGCACCTCAGATCTCCAGGCCGTATCGACGCACATGATGGACTACGGCATGGACCCCTTTTTCTCCATGTACGCGGCACCCGACAAGAAGAATAGCAAAGTCATGATCGCTACCCTCGCCCAGGGAGGTCTGGGCCTTCCGGATAGAGATTTCTATTTCAGGCAGGACAATGAATCTATCAAGATCAGAGAGCAGTACCTGATTCACGTTGCCAGGATGTTCGTCTTCCTCGGCGATAGCCCGGAGACCGCTGAGAATAATGCCAGAACCGTGATGAGGCTAGAGACCAGGCTGGCCAACGCATCCTTCACCAACGTGGCCGACACTGATGAGGTCAAAACGTATAACAAGATGAGCCTTGAGGAGCTTCAGGCCTTTGCCCCGGGCATGAACTGGTCCTGTCTCTTTGGCGTTCTGGGCTACCCGGATGTAGTCGAGGTCAACGTCAGAAACCCGTCCTACTTCAAGGAGCTGAACATCGTCCTTCAGGACGAGAGCATAGCTGACTGGAAGACTTTCCTGCGCTGGAAGCTGATCTCAGCTACGTCCCCCTATCTCAGCTCCGACCTTGAGAAAGAGCATTTTGACTTTTATAACAGAAAGCTTAATGGCCAGCAGGAGATGAAGCCCCGATGGAAGAGAGTCCTAGATGCGGAAAATGAGGCCATAGGTGAAGCCATAGGCCGTGTCTACGTGGACAGGTATTTCGACCCGGGTTCCAGGGCCAGGATGCAGGAGATGGTATCCAATTTGAAGAAGGCTTTCAGGGAAAGGATTCAAAACCTGACATGGATGGAGCCTGAAACAAAGAAGAAAGCCCTCCTGAAGCTTGAGGCCCTGGATGTCCAGGTAGGCTACCCCGATGAGTGGCTGAATTATTCAGAGCTTGAGGTGAAGAACGATTCGTATGTCATGAATGTCTTCAGGGCCTCTAAATTTCAGTTCCACCACGGTCCCTACGGCCTGGAAAGGATAGGCAAGCCCGTAGATAGCAAGCTCTGGGAGATGAACCCCCAGGAGACTAACGCCTATGCAGACTATAATAAGAACATCATCGTCTTCCCGGCGGGCATTCTTCAGCCTCCTTTCTTCAACATGGACGCTGATGACGCAGTTAACTACGGTGCTATAGGCGCCATTATAGGACATGAGATGACTCACCACTTTGATAGCCAGGGCAGGAAGTTTGATGCCAGTGGAAATCTGACGGATTGGTGGACGCCAGAGGACTCCGATAATTTTAACAGGAGCACGGAGGTCCTGGTGGATGAGTACAACAGGTTCGAGGTCCTGCCCGGCCTGCAAGTAAACGGCAACCTTACCCTCCAGGAGAACATAGCAGACTTTGGCGGCTTGACCATGGCTTACCACGCCTATAAACTCTCATCGAAAGAGGAGCCGGAGATGGTCGATGGTTTCACCGGAGATCAGAGGTTCTTCTTAAGCTACGCCCAGATCTGGAGGGAATCGGACACAAATGAATTCCTGAGGACGCGAGTGCTAACCGATACCCACTCGCCTGCCAGGTTCAGGGTCAACGGCGTGGTCTTCAACGTGCCTGAGTTTTACAGGGCGTTCCCTAACGTAAATCCCGCGGATAAACTTTACAGGCCAGAGAGTGAGAGGCCGGTGATCTGGTAGAGTCGGAAAGTTTTCTTACTTCACTTTTTCTTTTTGCCTCACTTTACTTATTGATAACAAAGGTCTGTGAACGTTGAGTAAGCCAGAGTACAAGCTTTCGCGGTTCCCCGTAATACTTCTTCGCAATGCCATAAAAGAGAAGTTCGGTTACGAATAGGCAGCTTAGGAACCAGGGCGGAGGGTTGTAAGAGACAAGGGGGTCCAGAGCGTACAGGATTGAGTAGGTGCCATAAAGCGCACTGTTTTCGAAAAATTCAATATTCGTGACTCCCGGCTGGAAGCCCGTATCCAGCAAAAAGTAAAACAGGCAGGTAAGAAGTGCAAAGCAGAAGTAAGGCACGATAAGAGACCTGAATCTCCCCTTCACAAAACCTGAAGCAGATTCTGCATATTTTCCAAAGTCAAATAGAAATCCGGAAATGAAAAAAAAAGTGGCATGTGAAAAGAAAATCTATAAGTATCAAGCGCTATCGGTAAGCTGTGGTGAGCAAATACGACAAGTATAATCCCAATCCTTTTTTAAGTGCCAATCCAGTGAAACCTCATAGTAACCCGGAACGTAAACAGTGTTTACAATCTAATAATATTTTAGTATTTTCTATGTATGAATATATTATCAATAACTAACAAAAGTAACCTGACAACTCCCTTTGACGAAATTAACCTGGCAACATCGCCTTTAAGAAAATAGGTTAAAAATCCTCTAATATTTCCTTTAATCACATGATAAAGAGATCTTCCAGATATGCGAAAATATAATTTATACAATTTTTATGAGCAAATCATTATAAATAATTATATACATATAATTATTCTCGTGAGTCCTTTTGTGATATTGATTAATATTTATAAAATAATATTCTTTAGACTGAATATGCAATTTCATCTCCTCTAATTAGGAATGAGCCAGGCAAGGATTGAGTAAATAAGAATCATCATACATAAACTGGCACCCAGGATCAACTCATTTTTGACTTTATCCTTAAAGTCGGAGAGAAGTGGATGGAGAATCATATAAGAAATTCTGAAATTGATATTATTGGAGAGATATCCCGGGGAACACATTTTAGTCAGTTTTACCAGACAACAGAAGATTTGATGGATGTACTTATTCCCTATTTAAAAGCAGGGTTGAAAAATAACGAGCTTTGCTTATGGCTCATATCAGAATATGTAAACATGGAAGAGGCAAAAAAAGCCCTGAAAAAGGCTATTCCCGATTTCGATGTTTATCTGGGTAGAGGACAAATTGAGATTATTTCCTGCGCTGATTGGTATATAATAAATGGGATTTTCGATTCGGAGAGAGCCTTAAACGACCTGGTAGAGAGAGCAAATAAGTCGTCGGCAGGTGGCTATAACGGCCTGAGATTAATTAAGGACATTTTCTGGCTGGAAGAGGAAAACTGGGACGATCTCGTTGATTATGAGAGAAGACTGGATTCTGTTATGGACAAATGCCCAATAATAGCGCTATGCACTTATTCCCTCGAGATGTGCAGTGCAACCGATATAATAGATATTTTTGCAAATCATCAATTCGTTTTGTCCAGAAAAAAAGGAAAATGGGAAAAAAAGGAATATTTAGGAAAGAAAAACATTACTGAGTGCAGACGAACTGAGCAGAAACTGCAGGAGAGAGAGAAACGCTACAGGATGCTTTTCACAAACATGACTGATGGTTTCGGGCTTGTAGAAGTCATGTATAACAACGAGAATAAACCTCATGATTATCGTTACCTTGAGGTAAATCCTGCTTTTGAGTCTTATTTGGGTGTAAAAAAGGAACATATGTTAGGGAACACTATGCTGAAAACATTTCCTTATGTGAACCCAAAAGCCATTGAAAGGTACAGTGATGCTGCACTTTCTGGTCAGCCAATTAACTTTGAGATTTTTAGCCATGTGGCGAATAAATACCTCGATATTTATGTATTCAGTCCCGAGAAAGGAAAGTTAGCGCTGATTCTTCGAGATATTACTGAACGCAAAGAAGCTGAAGCTAAGCTGAAAGAAACTCTTGACAACCTGGAAAACTTAGTGAAAGAACGGACAATAAAGCTTGATAAGGCTTATAGGTCGTTGAAAGAAAGTGAAAAAAGTCTTGCAGAAGCTCAAAAAATGGCTCATGTCGGACACTGGGAGTGGACTATCGCAACTGATGAATCATACTGGTCTGATGAGCTTTATCGTATTTTCGGACGTAGCCATCAGGAATTACATCCAACTTATCAGGAATTTTTGAGTTATGTACATCCCGCTGATCTAGATCATGTCAATAATGCTGCTGAGAAAGCCATGAATGGAAAACCTTACAGTATTGATTACAGAATCTTACCGGCTAAGGGGGAAGAACGCACAGTCCATATGGAATCTCAGGTTATTTTTGACGAGCAGAATGTCCCTGCCCGAATAAAGGGAATAGTTCAGGACATCACCGAGCGAAAAAAAGCTGAAGAAGCCCTGCAAAAAATAGAAAAAATCCGCATAAAAGAAATTCACCACAGGATTAAGAATAATCTACAGGTGATTTCATCCTTACTTGACCTTCAGGCTGAAACTTTCTCTAAAAATAAGGTCTGTAAGACTCCTGAGGTCGTGGAGGCTTTTATGGAAAGCCAGAGCCGCGTAATTTCCATGGCTCTCATTCATGAAGAGCTATATAGAGGGGATAAAATCGACAGTCTCGATTTTGCAGCTTATCTCAGGAAGCTGACTGCAGACCTTTTCAGGTCATACAAACCTGGAAATAAATATATCAGTTTAGAGCTGGACCTTGAGCAGGTTTTTCTTGGCATGGATACCGCAATACCCCTCGGCATCATAGTAAACGAGCTGGTCTCAAACGCTTTTAAACATGCTTTTCCTCATAGAAGGGAAAACAAAATCCAGATAAACCTTCACAAAACTGAGACTTCTGCCGCCAGAAAGGATATTTTTGGCCAAGATAAGGACTGCGGGAAAATAAACGGTTTTCATTACACACTCGAAGTTTCGGATAACGGTAAAGGAATACCTGAAGAGATCTATATCGAGAACTCGGATTCTCTTGGACTTCAGTTAGTAAATATTCTTGTTGAACAGATAGACGGCTGTATAAATCTTGAAAGAGGGAAGGGAACAAAATTCACTATCTTATTTAACGATATAGAAGTATGAGCTGCCCTAATTGCGTCTCGCCCGAATTACACTTTGGGATCGCAGGAAATCGGAGATTTTCTGGGAGTTGCGATGTAATCGCAACAGTATGCGGTCTGTTTCGTTTTGCTCAAGCGGACTAATTTTTGGATATCACTGATTGAGAATAGACCCAATTCTAAAGATTTCGGGATGTCTGATACGAAGAAGTTCTCTTCTGTTTTCCATCCAGCGTCCTGTTCAGTCAGCACAGGTTGGACTGTCTGAATGGCTGAGATTAAGAGAAAAAAACACTGAGGTTCACTCGGGTTTTTTCGGTCATTTACTTTGCAGGCAAAGCTTTAAATCAGATGATTCAGTTGTATCGCATGTTTCATTTTCGGGATTAGATCCCGTTGGAATGTGGTCCTGCAGGCAGGGCTGAACCGTGAAACATAAGTGAAACTTGGTGTTTAAATTGGTAAAATCTTTTTATGGATACATACGTGATGCATGGAAAAACCCTGATGAGACTTACGTGAACGAGCTCCGCTGGGAGCGCTTGCAGGTCTGGAGAAAGCAGGGTTCTGTGACCAGAATTGAAAGGCCCACAAGAATCGACAGGGCACGCTCCCTTGGATACAAAGCCAAGCAGGGCATTATCGTTGTTAGAGTGAATGTGCGTCGCGGAGGTCTTGGTAAAGTAAGGCCCAACCGTGGAAGAAGAACCCAGAAACTGGGGACGAATAAGCTCTCAGGTGGAATAAGCATCCAGAGGATTGCTGAAGCCCGTGCAGACCGAAAATACCCGAACCTTGAAGTCCTGAACTCCTACTGGGTAGGGGAAGATGGAAAGCACAAGTGGTTTGAAGTCATCCTTGTAGACCCGCACCACCCTGTAATAAAGAGCGACAAGAACCTTAACTGGGTCTGCGACTCGTCCGTCAGGGGCAGAGCTACCAGAGGCAAAACAAGCGCTGGTCGGAAGGGCAGAGGCATGGCCACACGCGGCAAGGGAACTGAAAAGACCAGGCCGAGCATCCGTGTACATAAGAGTCGAGGCAAGTGATTCATCACATAACAATGCGTGTGATCGCCCACGCAACCGAAGACGTATCCAGAGTCCGCGAGACTCTGGACTTTTTTTTATCCGGTGTCGGCGTAAAGGAAGGGAGTAAGCTCGTTGAAGAGCTTGAGGCTGAAGGGCACCATGGAAATCCAATTACTATCCTTAGCGTACAGCTTAAAAGGAAGGCAGAATGCCTGAACTTTGCCCGCTTTGTCCATGAAAACTTTTCGGAAGAAGATGCGAGAATGCTCAGGAAAGAAATGCCCGAAAGGCTGGACGATGATACGGTTTTTCACCTCCGCTTTGACAAGCAGGCGGCATACCTGCAACAGGTAAAACTGACTAACTCTTCTGACGCTATTATTGCAAAGGTCAAGATCGAAACTTATCCGAAGAACAGGGAGAAAGCCGGAGCCATAGTGGAGGAGTTGTTTGGGTAAACCGAAGTATTATGATTTTTGTGTTCATGCAACTCCGGATGGGAATAATACTGCTCCGGAGCTGGTTTCCCTTGCCCGGCATTTTGGATACAGCGGGATTGCCCTTGCAAACCATTCCGATAAACTCCCTGATAAAAAACCGGTACTACCTTCCATCGGGGGTTTTGAGGTCTTTCGGGGAATTGAGCTTGTGGAAGAAAACCCCTCGAAGTTGCACAGTTTGATCGGAAAATTCAGGAATTCAATGGATGTCCTGATTGTTCACGGAGGGGCCGAAGCGGTCAACAGAGCTGCGCTCGAAAACCACAGGGTGGACATCCTTAACCACCCGGCTTTTGACAGGAGTAGTGGGTTAAACCAGGTGCTGGCAAAGGCAGCTGCAGAAAACGGAGTTGCAATAGGTATCACCCTGAGACCGTTTCTTCATTCCCGGGGTTCAAGGCGCATCCGCCTGCTGTCTGACCTTAAAGCAAACCTTGACCTTGCAAGGAAATATGATGTTTCCCTTGTACTTTGCAGTGATGCTGTGTCCTGCTTTGACCTGCGCTCCCCGATGGAAACCCTTGCTCTTGCTGAGGTTTGCGGGCTTGAAGAAGCTGAAGCTCTTGATGCCATAAGCACTGTTCCTGAAAGAATTATCACAAAGAATCGCCCTGGTCCGGGGTATGTAAGGGAAGGCATTGAAGTGCTTGAGGGAGAGGATTTCTTTTGAAACGCCTGCTTCCTTCGCTCCGCGCTAAAAAGCGCTATCTTGCCTTTGAGCTGATTTCAGAAGAGCCCGCAGGTAGAAATGATATCGTTAAAGAAGTTATTTCCTCTGCTTCCTCACTGCTCGGAGATGTTACAACCAGCGACTGTGACATTAAGGTGCTGGGATTTGAAGACGGAAAAGGAATTATTCAGTGCTCCCATACCAGAGTAAAAGAAACGAGAGCCGCCCTGGCCGTTTTGACCCGGATTAACGGAAAAAGGGCAACTCTTCATGTGCTGGGAGCTTCAGGCACCGTTAAAAGAGCGACGGAAAAGTTTCTACAGGACTACAGTCCCTTTGAACCTGAAATACAGGAAAGAAAAGATTCAGGATATGCCTACCGAAAGGTAAATTAAAATCGGAAAAAGTAAGGGCTGAGATCCGGGTTTTCAGAATTCCAGATTTTATATGTAGTCTGGTTTATATCCGGGCTTATTTATATGAAGTAAGAACCGGATGTCTGCCTTACAGCAGTGACAGAAGTCTGCAAGTATCATTCAGCCAGACTTAAGGGTATCTGCTGAATCTTTCAGGTGGGAACTTTCCGTTGCAATATTCAGTAACCGCCGAATAAGCTGTCTAATATATGCTATAATGAATGGGTATTAGTGTAACAAGATATAATATTGATTGGCAGAACTGATTGACAGAAGAGCAGCTTTGCCCGGACTCCAGGTAGTTTATGCATGAGTGGTATGAGGGTCTGGATTGGAGGCGTCTCTTAATTTCGGGTGTAGAAGGCAATGGAAGGTAAATTATTCCTTACAGGTTCTAAATCCGACTTTAAGCGCTGGAAAAGCCCCCGGCTCTCACAAGCATTATAACTGAGTAAATACAGTTTATTAACGGACATAGTTAACATTGGAATGGACCTTCAGATCCTGCAAAAAAAGTTGATTAGAGTGTGTTAATCCGGGTTATGCCGGAAAACGAGCTTTGCAGGGTAAAAATGCCTTTAACTCCCTGTAACCGGGATATTTTCCGCTGGTTTCATCAGTAAAAAAATTTTATCAGGATTGAAAGTCTCGCGTAAAAGGCTAAAAACTCTAATAAGGAAGAAATACGTTATAGGGAATCAAAAATCGGTTTCCTTACCTAAATGCTGGGTCGGAGACTTTAAGCTCCTGAGCTTTCGGGATATCCGCACAGGTTAAATAGCGTTTACTGACCAAAGCCTTTTTTGGGCATGCGGTGATTTAGTTGACGATTCTGCGGATTTGAAATCCCTTAGGAAAAATGACCGGTTTCTCACCGGGAAAATTGAAACAATATAGAACATAAATTAAGGCAAGGAGATACGGAATATGCAGATGGCACCACAGATGGGTTATGACAGGGCAATTACGGTTTTCAGCCCTGACGGAAGACTTTTCCAGGTAGAGTATGCCCGCGAAGCGGTCAAAAGGGGAACAACAGCCGTAGGAATCAAGGCAGCTGATGGGGTAGTGCTGCTGGTTGACAAGCGAATAACCAGCAGACTTGTGGAAGCCGAATCAATCGAAAAAATATTCCAGATTGATGACCACATAGGAGCCGCAACCTCAGGGCTTGTGGCAGACGCCCGCGCCCTTGTTGACAGGGCTCGCGTAGAAGCCCAGGTAAACAGGGTTTCTTATGACGAACTCATAGGTGTGGAGGTAATCTCTAAGAAAATTTGTGACCACAAGCAGACCTACACCCAGTACGGTGGAGTTCGCCCATACGGAACTGCACTCCTGATTGCCGGCGTGGATGACAAAAGGCCAAGGCTCTTTGAGACCGACCCTAGCGGGGCTCTCCTCGAGTACAAGGCAACAGCCATAGGCGCAGGTAGAAATGCAGTTGTTGAGGTTTTTGAGGCAGATTACAAGGAAGATATGAATATTGAAGCTGCTATCCTCCTCGGGATGGATGCACTCTATAAAGCAGCTGAAGGCAAATTCGATGCCGGAACCCTTGAAGTGGGTGTCGTGTCTCTTCAGGACAAGAAATTCAGAAAACTGGAGCCTGAAGAAGTTGGGAACTACGTTCAGCAGATCCTTGAGAAACACAAGGAAACTGAAAACAAAGAATAAAACCTATAACTATTTAAAGAATGAGTAATCAGAGAAATTCTGAATCTCAAACTTACATCTTAGAGAAGGTATTCGAAAATGGTGTCCTTGGACGAGGCAGTGACTGCCCGGCTTAAAAGAGGCAGCAAACATTTCGAAGTACTGGTCGAGCCCGAAGGGGCTCTGGCCTATAAGCGAGGAGAGGAAATAAACCTCGAAGACATTCTGGCAGTTGAAACTATCTTCGAAGACGCAAACAGAGGGGACCGGGCAGCAGAGTCCGATATAATCAACTCTTTTGAGACAACCGACCCCTTTAAGATTGCTGCCGTGATCCTGAAAAGCGGAGAGCTTCAGCTTACCGCTGATCAGAGAAAACGAATGCTTGAAGAAAAAAAGAAAAAGGTTATCTATACCATTTCCAGAAATGCTATAAACCCTCAGACTAGAGCACCCCACCCTCCCGCAAGAATAGAAAGAGCGATGGAAGAGGCAAGGGTGCACATAGACCCTTTAAAAAGCGTAGATCAGCTGGTAGCTATTACAATGAAAGCCATTCGCCCGCTTATCCCGATACGCTTTGAAGAAATCAATATTGCTGTGAAAATCCCTCCCGAATATGCTCCCAAAGCATACGGAGATATTTCTAAAGCCGGAAGCATTACGAAAGAAGAATGGCAACATGACGGCTCATGGGTTGCAATAGTGCGGATTCCTGCGGGAGTCCAGACTGATTTTTACGCTCTTATAAATCATCTCACGAAGGGAGAGGCTCAGACGAAACTTTTATAAGAGGATGTTGGATGGATAAAAAAATAGTGATCCCTGGTGACCTGTTATCCGAGGAAATGAAAAAAGCCGGATACGGGACGTATATCAAGAACAACAAGATCTATTCTTCGTTTTGTGGTATTGAAAACCTCAAAGAGGATAAAGTTGGAGTGATCCCACTTGCGGGAGCGTATATCCCCTCAGTGAATGATGTGGTGATAGGGATCGTTATTGTGGTTACTCCATCCAACTGGATACTGAATATTGCAGCTCCTTATGATGGTCTGCTCCATGTATCCGAATATCCGAGAAGAGTCGAATCCCGAGATATGCCTGAAATCATGAACGTGGGTGACTCTGCAATCCTCAGGGTAAAAGATGTAGACAGCTCCATGAAAGTCGAGCTTGCCCTGAGGGATCCGAGCCTTCATAAACTCAAAACAGGCCAGATTGTTGAAGTTGAGCCTGTAAAAGTCCCCCGTGTAATAGGACACGGCGGTTCCATGATCTCCATGTTGAAGAAAGAGACAAACTGCAGCATTTTCGTAGGCCAGAATGGCAGAATATGGATCGATGGAAAGGACGAAGATGTAGAACTTTTGAGTAAGGCTATTCGGAAAATCGAACTTGAAGCCCAGCGTACCGGATTGACAGACCGGATCTACAATTTTTTGAAAGATGAACGGATTAAACAGAAAGAGTCCAAACCTATTACGTTTTTTCAAAATGAGAATAAAGGCGCTACTACAGGAAAGGAAGATCATTCCGAAGATATTTACAGGAAGATCGATGTACTGCTGGACTCAAAGAATTGAATTCCGGATAGAGTCAATAGGATTTAGGTAAGCTTCTCTAGAGTATTTTGGTTTAGGAGTTGTTTGGAGATTAAAGTATGAGTAATAAACCTGAAAACTTAATATTAATCACTGACGATGGGCTGCGCCTTGATGGGAGACGTGCAGATGAAATAAGGCCCATGAAAATTGAGGTCGGCGTACTTTCGCGAGCCGACGGTTCATGTTATCTTGAATGGGGCAGGAATAAGATCCTGGTAGGTGTGTTCGGACCCAGGGAAGTCCATCCCCGCCGCAGCCAGCGCCCAGATTCGGCAGTTGTCCGTTACAAGTATAATATGGCATCATTCTCCGTGGAAGACCGTGCTCGCCCAGGGCCCAGCAGGCGAAGCATCGAAATCTCAAAGGTTTCCAGGGACGCTTTCGAACCTGTGATTATGGCTGAGCTGTTTCCGAAGACAGCAATTGATATTTTCGTGGAAGTGCTCCAGGCCGATGCAGGGACAAGGACAGCAGCTATTAATGCTTCAAGTATAGCTCTTGCAGATGCCGGAATTCCCATGAAGGGTCTTATTACCTCCTGTGCTTTCGGAAAGGTTGAGGGGCAGATTGTACTTGACCTCAATAAGGAGGAGGACAACTACGGAGAGGCTGACTTCCCTGTAGCAATGACCCAGGACGGGGAAATCACTCTTGTCCAGATGGACGGGCATCTTACTCCTGAAGAGATTAAGAAAGGCCTTGAGCTCGTAAAGAAAGGGTGCAAGGAGATCCTTGAGATTCAACAGGCAGTCCTTAGAAAGAAGTTTGAGACCCCTGTTGAGGATACGACGGAAGAAACTGCAGAAACTGAAAAGGAAGTCAAAAAAGAAGAGACCATACCTTCCCCCAAGTCTGCTCCGGAAACAGCAGTGGTTAAAGAGATTGAGGTAAAGGAAGAATTTGGAGCAGAGGCATCAGAAGAACCATCTGCAGATGATGTCCTTTCCAGTGAGGTAATCCCTGATCTCGAAGAAGAGCTCGAGGAAGATATTGAAGAAGAGTTCAAGGAAGAGCTCGAGGAAGATATTGAAGAAGAGTTCAAGGAAGAGCTCGAGGAAGATATTGAAGAAGAGCTCGAGGAAGATATTGAAGAAGAACCCGAGGAAGATATTGAGGAAGAACCCGAGGAAGATATTGAGGAAGAACTCGAGGAAGATATTGAAGAAGAGCTCGAAGCCGAAGAGGAAGAAGGGGATTTTGAAGACGAAGAGAAAGCCGGAGAAGAGAAATTTGAGGCTGAATCGGAAGAAGATTTAGAGGAAGATTTAGAAGAGGATTTAGAAGAGGATTTAGAAGAAAATTTAGGTGAAGAACTCGAAGAAGAGGAAGTTCTTGAAGAGAAAGCCGAAGTTGAAGCCTCTTTTGAAGGTAGTCCTGAACTCAAAGGATTTGAAGAAATTGAAGCCAGGTTTGAGAAAGAAGCTGCTTCCAGAGAAGCCGAAGAAGAAATGGGTTTCGAGCCTGAAGCTGAGGAATCTATCGAGGAAGATCTCTCCTTTGAAGAAGAAGCCGAAGTTGAGGAAACTGAAGCTGTTTCAGAAGAAACTATTGAATCTGAAACAGATGTCGAACCCGAGAGTGAAACCGGAGAAGTTTCCACTGAAGCGGTAGAGGCAGAAGAAGAGCCTGAAGAAGAAAAATCCGAAGGTCCCTGGAAGGTAGTAAAAGACCCCTCTGAAGCCGATACCAGAGGTGAAAAAAATGAGTGAAATCATAGCCACACTTAAGAAGGACTATATTTACAATCTGATGGTCAAAGGAAAGCGCCAGGACGGGCGCGGGTTTAAAGACTTCAGGGATCTCAAGCTCGAAACAAACATTATTTCCAAAGCTGAAGGTTCTGCAAAGGTTACCCTCGGGAACACCCAGGTTCTTGTAGGTGTGAAGCTTCAGACCGGAACTCCATTCCCAGACTCTCAGGATGAAGGAGTAATTATTACCAACCTTGAGCTTAATCCGATAGCTTCTCCCGAATATGAGCCAGGCCCTCCAAGAGAAGATGCAATCGAAATGGCAAGGGTTGTTGACAGGGGAATCCGGGAATCAGGCGCAATTGATATAAAGAAGCTTTGCATAACGATGGGAGAATCCGTATGGATTGTCTTTATAGATGTCCATATCCTGAACAATGACGGAAATATCATTGATGCATCCTGTCTTGCTGCAATTGCAGCCCTTATGACCACAGTTGTCCCGAACGAACAGCATGGACTGGGTGAGAACGTGCCCCTTGCAATGAAAGAAGAAATGCCCGTTGGCATAACTCTTGCTAAGATCGGTTCAAAACTGATGATTGACCCCTCCCTTGACGAGGAGGCAGTTTGCGAAACAAAACTGACCATAGTTTCCAGTTCGGACGGATCTGTTGCAGGCATGCAGAAAATGGGTTCTGCCCCTCTTACCGAGGCAGAGCTGTTCGAGGCAATAGACCTGGCACTTGAAAAGGCAGCCGAACTCAGGGAACTTTACCTGAAAGGGCTTGCAAAAAGTGAATAAATCAGGCAGGATTAATTAAATATAAATATTAAATGCCAGTATTACGGTCTAAGTGCACATATTAAGGTGATAGAAGAACCCGGGTCTCTGGGCTAACAGTCCATAGATCGGTTAAGGGCTCTATCACTTTGATTACATACATTTCAAGGAGTTATAACGATGGCAAAAAAATTCACTAAGAAAGGAAGAATTTCCAGATCTGCAGGCAGGTTTGGTCCCAGGTATGGGAGAAAAGACCGAAAGCTTGTTGCAGACCTGGAAGAACGCATGCGAGCTCCGCATGTATGCTCTAAATGTGCCCGCCCCACAGTTAAAAGGATTGGAACCGGGATCTGGAAATGCAGCAAGTGCGGACACACCTTCGCTGGTGGGACTTATATCCCATCCACAAGTGTTGGTCAGACCCTGCTGCGCACCATGAAAAACATTGTTGAGGCAAAGTAAACAAACGATTTTTAGGAATGTGAGGTTGTATGGGTTACAAGTGCACTCGATGTAAACAGAAAGTGGAAATTGACTACGAGTACACAGGCATACGGTGCCCGTATTGCGGACACAGGATCCTGGTAAAAGAGCGTCCTACAACCATCAAACGCATCAAGGCCGAGTAAGAAGTATGTTAGTTACTTCTTCTCGCAAACCTTCTGCAAAGACCCGGACGCTTTGCAAACTTCTTTCGCGCTTTATTGCCGGCAGAAGTATTTCCCGCGGTAAGATGGGCATGCAGGAGCTTCTGGAGTTTGCAGAGGGTGGTCCTTTCATAGTCGTAGGAGAGTACCACGGAAACCCCGGGGAACTCGGCTTTTATGACGATACAGGGAAACTTCTTTTTTCTCTAAGGTTTTCGGACTGGTATTCTGAGGAAATCGATTCTTACTGGTTTCCAGATGTTGAACCGGGAATTGCAGGTAAGGGAGAGATTGCGGACGCATTTGAGTCTTTTTTCCATTTTAACAGGGTCGAAAGCGATAAAGTCGATCAGCTCCCCCCCCGTTCCACATTGATGGCGGCAGGAGAAAAAGAGATCGATTTTATGGGCAGTGGGAAGTCCCTTTTTAAGCTGACTGTCAAAGGTTTCAAAAAGTACTGACCGAACACCCTTTTTCAATCCCTTTTTTTAATATCAACTTTATTTATTTCAGGTCCGGATTTAAGAGTTCATTTTCAGGACTGTTGTTTTCAGAATAAACTTTTTAAATGTAAAGTTAGAATCCATAGCCAGTTTAAATTTAAGGTTTTTAAATCCAGATTCTTCCCAGGAGGAGTTCTTTGAAACTTTCCGCAGAGTTTACATTTGAAACCGAAACTGCCGAAAAGATCTATCAAGCTGTCCTTCCAGAACTTAATGATAACTTCTCTGAAAGGTCAAGAATAGATTTGTCCCTTGAAGGGGCAAACTGCCTTTTACTTACGGTTAAAGCCGAAGATGCAGTTTCTCTGCGTTCTGCTCTGAACACCTGGTTCAGGCTCATCCAGATCGCCCAGGAAGTCCTTGAAGTCACATCTGAATAACCCCGCAAATCAGCGTTCAGTCAGCCAGAGCATCTTTGGAGGCATATATCCAGACTTACCAGTCATGGGTATAGAAGCGGATAAGGCAGGAATATACCTCAGATATATATGCAACTGCTTTTTATGCCCAGGGTCTTTAAAATAAGTGTGTAAATAAGGAATCCAAAATCTATGATGGCAGGATTGTGAGGGTTTTACCCATGATATATTTAAATTTTTATTAATTCTTATTTAAATTCATATTAAATTTTTATATGTATTTAAAGAGTAAAATTGAAAGAACAAACGTCAAAACTCAATAAAATATTATATTATTTTACCCCCAGTGTTTATATGCTTCACTATCCTTTTTAATGTTAATACCTATTGCTTTTAGCTTGTCTTTATCTTAGTCTGCGGGGTGTCTGGAATAGATATTAGTAAAAAAGTTTTTATAATAACAATTTTAATTTTTTCCGTACTTATCTCTACATTTACGTTTACCTACAATGTTCAGCTTTCTAATTTTTTGGAGCTTGAACAGGCTGATACATTGAAGAATGTAGAAAAGGTACAGAATGTGGTTTCTACCGAACAGAGTTATCTTGATAACATGGTTCAGGACTGGGCCTGTTGGGATGATACTTACCAGTTTATTGAAGATAGAAATCAGGAATACATAAATGTTGACCTTCAGAATCAGACCCTTGCCGGACTTAAAGTAAATGTTATGCTTTTTGTGAATGATACCGGATTCCTTACTTATGCAAAATCGATAGACATTAACACAGGTGAAGAAAAGCCAGTTCCGGAAAAACTTCTTGAACTGGTAGAAAGCGGTGTCCTTTCCACAAAATCAGAAGATGACGATATAAAAGGCTATGTTTTGCTCGATGAAGATCCCATGTACATTTCCTGCCATCCGATCCTTACGACAAAATATGAGGGGCCTGTGAAGGGCACTTTAATTTTCGGGAGGTACTTTGACAGGGGCCTTCTTGATTATTTCAGAGAAAATACCTGCTCTTCAATTTTAATGTATAGGGTAGATAAAGATATGCCTTCCGATTTCCAGGTAAATTTTCAACGTTTTTCCGAATTCACGGAAAGGAATATTGTTGAACCCGTTAGTGAAAATAGAATCGCAGGTTATTTTGAGTTAATGGATGTTTCAGGCCAGTCTGCCCTTATTATGAGAGCTGATTTCCCAAGAGACCTCTATTTGAACGGCAAAAGAACCCTGAATTACATGTATTTTTTCCTTTTGCTAACCGGGCTTGTGACAGGGGTCGGAGTTAAATTTGCACTTGACAATCTCTTTGTTTCAAGACTGGTTGAGATTGACAATTTCGTTACAAAAGTCAGGTCGGAAAAAGACCTTTCCAGAAGATTGGTTCTCAAAGATAATGATGAACTCTATCGTCTGTCAAGAGAAATAAACGGGATGTTAAGTGAAATCCACCTGGCAGAGCAGGGATTAAGGGCACAGGAGCGGGAAAAGAAAGTCCTGCTTGATTCTTTAAACGAGCTGGTTATTTTCGTAAACCCCCAGCTTAACATCGTCTGGGCAAACAAAGCCGCTCTTGAATATATGCAGATGGATCTTGAAAAAGTAAGGGGAATCCACCTTACAGATACTCCGGGTATGGGCGGCTCACTGGTTGAACACCTGCCGCTTGAAGATATCTTTGCATCAGGAAATAAAGTGTCAGGGGAGTTTACTGTAGAGGACGGAAACTCCTGGTTTATCCAGGCTATCCCGGTGACTGACGAATATGGCAGGATTATAGGGGTTATGGAAACCTGCAGTAACATTACTGAAAGAAAAGCAATAGAAAAACTTCTTCGGGAAAAACAAATAGCAGAAATTGCAAACCATACCAAGAGTGAATTCCTGGCAAATATTAGCCATGAACTGAGAACTCCACTTAACTCAATCATAGGTTTCTCAGACCTGCTGCATGAACAGGTTTTTGGAGAGTTGAATGAAAAGCAGTTAAAGTACACAGGCAATATTTCGAGGAGTGGAAAGCACCTTCTGAATCTGATCAATGACATTCTGGACATTTCTAAAATAGAAGCCGGAAAAATGGAGCTTGATTATAAGGAGTTTAAACTTTCCAGTAAACTTGACACGATAAAATATCTCCTGTCTCCAATCGCAGGCCGGAAGAATATTCAAATTGAAATCTATATGGATAGCAAGCTTACCAGCATCCGCGCGGATGAGGCCAGGTTTGTCCAGATTATGTACAACCTCGTCGATAATGCCATAAAGTTCTCCTATGAAAACAGCTCTGTAAAGATAGGGGCAAGAATAAAAGGAGACCTGGTAGAAATTACGGTTAAGGATACCGGAATCGGGATCAAGGCTGAGGACCAGAATAAGCTTTTCAAGTCCTTCAGCCAGGTTGATTCCTTTTCTTCAAAAAAATTCCAGGGAACTGGGCTTGGCCTTTCTTTAGTTAAGCAGATTGTACGCCTGCATGGAGGATATGTCTGGTTCAGGAGCAGTCCTGGAGAGGGGAGCACCTTTGCTTTCACAATTCCGATAAACGGCGTGAAAAGGGATTGTGGCGATACTGTGCCCGAGAAGAAAGAACAAAACAGCTGAAAACTGGATGAAATCGCAGATATCAGTAAGCAGATTAGCAAGCAGATTAGCAAGCAGATATCAGTAAGCAGATTAGCAAGCAGATTAGCAAGCAGATTAGCAAGCAGATATCAACAAATATGATATATAAAGATAAAAAAGGATATATAAAAAGGAAATATTGAATGGGACTTAATTCAAAATCCATTAGAGTCCGGCAAGCAAAAAAAAGATTTTTTGCGCTTTCCGGTATTTTGTCCAGCTGGAGGCTTGATTAATGAATTTTTACACTTTTAACCTCATTTAATAGAGCTTTTTTCATCCCCGATCCGTCATTTATATTTAATACCTTGCCGCTCCGGTTTTTTTCGATTTGGGACCTTTATTTTGCCTGAAAGCCCGCTCCGGGCATTTCTTGGAATCGGTTTTCCCGCGTACTTCAAATCCTAGGCTAAAACATTCGCCCTTTATTTCATCAATAGCCGTATAAAATCTGCAGTCTTGGCATGTAGGCATTAGGATTACTACCTCCAGATACGTGAAGGCCATCTGGTTCTTGAGTTTCAGATGTGTTATTTCCGGGACACAATCTTTGAAGCGGAAGTCGCTCCTCTTTTAATAAAGGTGAAGGATGTATCCCATAAATAATGTGTATATATGAATAAAATGTTTTTGGTAGGCAATAAGGTAGGCAGCAGGTGAGTTTAGAGGAAAATGCTGCTTTTTCAGGAGTTATGATGAAAAAACAGTAAAGGTGTCATTCCGGAGAATAAAGCAGGGATATTAGCTTGATGTAATCAGGGATATTAGCTTGATGTAATCAGGGATATTAGCTTGATGTAAGCAGGGATATTAGCTTGATGTTGTCCAGGTGTCTATTGGAATAATAACTTCATGTTGCAGGGGGAGCAGCCATATAATTTTTTATCTTCTCAAACCTCCTCGTCCTCTTCGAATTCTACATCAAGGACAGGAAGTTCCCTGACATTTCCTTTCCGGTCATAACAGGTCCAGCTCTCCCTGTTGTATGGGCGTCCCGCTATAATATGGCAGTTTCCGGTTTTTGAAAACAGGCGCAGGTCGGCTTGTGAGGGCCTTCGGTTTGCTCCCGGATGGCTGTGGACCGATCCTGTGGCTTTTACATTCGGCATCATGAAAAGTCTGAGGACTGCATTTGAGTCGCTTGATTCGGTTCCGGGAAGGATAAGCACCTCGGTGATTATTCCGTTTTTCTCCTGTAAAAGCCCGGCAAACTCTTCCGGAGCCATTGATTTGCTGGCTTCGAGGATAAAATCAAGAGTATCCCGGGCAATTCCTTTAATCTGCATACAGAGTAATTCTCCTGAAATGGTATATCTTTTTCTGGAAAGCGGGATATGAATTCCAAGAAATAATCTGGGGAAGAAATAAAGGAAAAAATTCTCTCTTAATTTTTATATTTCTAAACTGCAACCTGAACCTGTGTTTTTTAGTCGAGTTCATTTTACCTCCCCCATTGGGTTTATCTATTATTTCCACAAATTATTATGTAGCATTATATTTCTTACAGGTAGTTTTTCCGGAGTTTTCTCTCTCCGGACACAGGTTTGCTGTAGCACAGGAGGTTTTCGAAATAAGAGACGTTCATCTGGTTTTAGGTTCGGAAAGAGAACTGGGAGAAAATATGGAGAAGGACTCTGAAGGAGCTTCTCAAAAGGACGCCGGTAAGGGTATGAAAAAGGATAACGACACGCACGCTTCATTATATCAGGAATCGCTTGCAATGCACAGGAGGCTTGGGGGTGTACTTGAAGTTGCAGGCAAGGTCCGCCTCCGTACAATCCACGATCTCAGCGTTGTCTATACGCCCGGAGTTGCCGAGCCGTGCCGGAAAATAAGCGAGAACCCCAGTCTTGTCTACCTTTATACCCTTAAGAAAAATACAGTTGCTGTCGTAACGGACGGGTCAGCAGTGCTCGGGCTTGGAAACATAGGGCCATATGCAGCTCTGCCGGTTATGGAAGGAAAAGCGATTATCTTTAAAGAATTTGCCGGTATAGACGCTTTTCCTATCTGCCTTGACACCCAGGATACCGAAGAAGTGATAAAAGCGGTAAAATACCTGGCTCCGGCTTTCGGGGGCATCAACCTTGAAGATATCAGTGCCCCCCGCTGTTTTGAAATCGAGACTCGGCTTCGGGAAGAGCTCGACCTTCCTGTCATCCACGATGACCAGCACGGGACAGCCATTGTCGTATTTGCCGGGCTTCTGAATGCCCTTAAAGTAGTGAAAAAGGAGCTGGGTGGGTTAAAAATAGTTATCTCAGGGCTCGGGGCTGCAGGGGTTGCAATTCTCAGGTTCCTGGTCCGGGCAGGTGCAGATCCTGCAAAAATTCTTGCCTGTGACAGTAAGGGAATTGTGTACGAGGGGCGAGAAGAAGGCATGAACTATATAAAAGAGGAAATTGCAAAGCTTACAAACCCTGAAAAAATAAGAGGTGGGCTCAAAGAAGCTTTCCCGGGGGCGGATCTTTTTATAGGGGTCTCAGCCGGAGGGATCGTGACCGAAGATATGGTCCGCTCGATGGCAAAAGACGCTATTGTAATGGCAATGGCAAACCCTGTCCCTGAAATCATGCCCGATGCTGCAAAGCAGGCGGGGGCAAGAATTGTTGCTACTGGCAGGTCAGATTTTCCAAACCAGCTCAATAACTGCCTGAGTTTCCCGGGACTTTTCAAAGGGGCTCTTGGCACCTGTGCAAGGAAAATAACGCCTGAAATGGAAATGGCAGCAGCCTATGCCCTTGCAAATGTTGTGACTGTCAACGAGCTTTCCGAAGACCACATCATCCCGGACCCCCTTGAGAAGCATGTAGTGTCTGCGGTTGCAAAAGCCGTTGCTGATGCGTCATTTGAAAGTTGTGCTGCAAGAAAAAACCTTGAAGACAGTATCTGAAAGACTCAGACAGTATCAGAAAGACTCAAACAGTATCTGAAAGACTCAGACAGTATCTGAAAGACTCAGACAGTATCTGAAAGACTCAGACAGTATCTGAAAGACTCAAACAGTATCTGAAAGACTCAGACAGTATCTGAAAGACTCAGACAGTATCTGAGATACCAAAATTTCGGTTAAAAAAGCTCTGTTTACATCTCAGAATACTATCTAAGTCCCGGAAAATAACAGTTGAAAATATCAAAACATTCTTAAAGCCAAAAAAGAAAGTGTCAATTGGAATTTATTCGGCTTTGTTTTTTTTAATTTCTTCCAATATTTTCTTTTGTGTCTCTGCAATCTCTTTTAATGTTGCATTGATCTCTGTCAGAATCTCCATCGTGTTTTGTGTGATGATGGTTTCCTGGGTTTCTACCAGGCACTTCTCAGTTTCCTCCATTTCTTCCCTTTGTAATTCCAGCAGAACACCTCCCAACATACCAAATTCACGGCTCTTTTCGTCGTTTACTGTCTCTTCATCTTCAAGATTCATGCTTCTAACATTGCTGCGAGATATAAATAGATTAGTTTTTTAGTTTTATAGGGAATTTATCAAAATGAGCTTTGAGATGTTGAAAACAAATGTCGGATACGGGAAACAGGCCAATAATGAATTAATTATATGCAGAACAAAGGTGTATGCAGTAAAAAGGAAAAATGCAGGACAAGGTATATGCATTAAGAAGGTACAGAAGCCCACTTCCTGGGTGCTAAAACCTGGAGGAAAAAAATGAGCGAAATTCAACGAAAGTTTGATGCTATTTCAAAAAAGTATGATGAACAGAGAAGAAAGTTTATACCCTGCTTCGATGACTTTTATGGAACAGCGGTATCCGTGGCGTCAGTAGATTCTGAAAATCCAGGTATCCTGGATATAGGTGCTGGAACAGGCCTTCTATCGGCATTTCTGATGAAAAGATATCCAGAAGCATCATTTACGCTTATTGATACCTCAGAAAAGATGCTGGATATGGCAAAAGACAGGTTTGGAAATAACTCAAACGTAAAATACATTGCAGCAGACTATTCAAAATATGATTTCACGGAAAAATACGATCTGGTAGTGTCAGCCGTATCTATCCATCACCTGGAAAACGAAGAAAAAAAGGAGCTTTACGAAAAGAGTTACTCCATACTCAAAGAAAAAGGAGTTTTTATCTCCCGAAGCGGGAAGACTCCTTCCTCGGACAATCCGGTTCTACCGGATTGGACAGGTGGGAGATGAGAGCGTCAACTTCCCCACAATCCGAAGATAATAACTTCGTATATCTCTATATAGTTACAAAGTGTATCTTATAAAGATGCTTCGAGGTAACAGATACCGAATTTACCCTAATAAGGTGCAAAAAGCTCTTATGGAAAAACACTTTGGTAGCTGTCGTTTTGTCTATAATAAACTCCTTGAAATCAAATCGTTAATGTATAAAAAATTCAGAATAAGTCTCTCGGAGTTTGACCTTAATAATCACCTTTTAGTTTTGAAAGAAGTGTATCCCTGGTTGAAAGAAGTTAATGCAGGAGCATTGCAACAAGCAAGTAGAAATCTGAATAAAGCTTTTACAAACTTCTTTAATTTTGGATTTGGGTATCCTCAAAAGAAAAAGAAAAAGGATCACCATTTTTCCTTTCAGATTCCTCAACACTATAGTCTTGATACATCTATTTCCAAAGTTTTGTTGCCTAAGTTTGGTTGGATTAAGGTTAAGATGCATAGGGAAATTAGCAAAGGAAGTTTGAAAACTATAACTATATCCAGAACACCAACAGGAAAATACTACATAAGTTTTCTAACAAATGATGGAGAAAAACTTCCAGAAAAACAAGAATTTTCTCATGCTACCTTGATTGGAATAGATGTAGGAGTTACGACTTTCGCTACTCTTTCTACCGGAGAAAAAATTGATAACCCAAAATTTCTGAAAAACTCTCTTGAAAGATTGAAATGTTTGCAAAGAAGAGTTTCTAAGAAAGTTAAAGGTTCAAAAAACCGGAGAAAGGCAGTCTATAAACTTACGAAAATCCACGAAAAAATAAGTAATCAAAGGCATGATTTCCAGCATAAAGTTTCAAATCGGTTAATCAGCGAAAACCAAGCAATAGCCGTTGAAACTCTCAATATTAAAGGATTAAAGAAAAACCACAAATTATCTCAGGTTATCAGTGATTCAGCATGGTATTCTTTCGTACTGAAATTAACGTACAAAGCTGAATGGGTAGGAAAAACTATACTGAAAATAGGCATGTTTGAACCTTCCTCTAAAACCTGTAACGTGTGTGGTTATAAACTTCAAGAATTAAGTTTAGATATTAGAGAGTGGCAATGTCCTGATTGCAAAAATACGCATGATAGAGACATTAATGCCGCTATCAATATTAAGAAAATTGCTGTAGGGACTACAGTTTGAGCCTGTGGACCAGGAAAAAACGGCAACCGCCTAGTATGAAGCAGGAAGCACCTCCCTCAAAAACTTGAGCTATTAAGCGAAAGTTTTAGGGAGGGGTAGTTCACTAACGCCGATTAGGTACATGGGGAAACCCCTTTCATAGAAAACCTGAATAAAACGACCTGGAGACAGCATGTCGAAAGCAGCGGCTTGCCCGAAGAAGAAATACTGGCAGGGTATGAAAGAGTTAAGCTTGATAAGGATACATGCCTGGACAAGCAGCTTGATTGGCTTAAAGAAGCAGGTTTTTGTGATGTTAGCTGTATATATAAGTACTATCAGTTTGCAGTGATTTTTGGGAGAAAAACGGGAAAAAATAATAGTTGAATGGAAACTGCCCTGGAAGTGCAGGAAAATATGCAATCGATTTTGCCCATCCGTGTTTCAGTCCCATCTGTAAAAAGTGGGTTTGGGAACCTGGAGATTCGGAACCACTACCGAATAAATAACAGAATCAGGCAAAGCCGCTTAAAGAAACCAGCGCTACAAAGACAATTACCAGTAAAATGGACAGAAACATAGCCAGAGCAGACCTCTTCAGGCTTACGTCATGTACAAACTTGCCGCCCACAACATAGAGATAGAGCTGGTAAACCCCGAAAATCCCGCCTGCAAGAGGAATCCAGAGGAGGGAGGTCGCAGCAGAGGCATAGAGTACGAACCTTACAGTACCCTCATAAGTTCCCTTTCCCCCAAGCTTTTTTTGAATAATATGGAGGAGTGTTGCGTCGAGAAGGAGAGCAATAACACCTGCTACCGGTGTCATAAGTGCAACTGCAAATACCATCAAAGAACTGAATCCTTTGATATCGTAAGCTCCGGGATTAAAAATCAGGTAAAAAAGTGAGTATATGGCAATGTTGATTACTGCAAAAATGATAGGATCACTGTATCCTCCTGTCTTTGGCATTTCGCTGTAAAAATGAGAGGGGCTTTTTATAACCTCTTTCCAGGTTCCAATGTAATCAAAATTTTTCATGGTAAATAATATTACAAAGTTATATTTATATTTGACCTGCCGGAGTGTAAACATACGTAACGCAAAAAATAAGAATTTCCGGCAAAAAATCGAAATACTCCTTGAAATACTCCTTGAAATACTCCTTGAAATACTCCTTGAAATACTCCTTGAAATACTCCTTTTTTCAATCTTTGAGCATTGGGACCGAAAAGTATGCTCCTATGTTTCTTCTCCTTGACCGGTTAAAACAATGATGGGTAGAAAATATTGATTATTATGACATCTTAGAGCGAGATCTAGCAATTTTTGAGCAAATGCTCTCACATAAAATTAAAGCTGATAATCCGATTTTCTTAAATGCTGAGATATCATTGCAGACAATAGCAGGTCAGCATCCATTTGTTAACGGAAACAAAAGGACCGGAATAGCTACTGTGATAGTTATTTGGAGAAATGTTTGGTTTAATTTAATAATAAGATGTGCCAATCAATTTTGATTTTCGCAATTTATTTTATTCGTTCGGGTAGGTAAAGGTTTTATTGCTCCACAGACTCATAAAACAAAACCTTTATATTCGAATTTTACGTACTTCTTCCCACAACATTGTATATAGATGAACATCATGTTTCTGAAGTGAGAGCAGCGGTAAAATTCCTTAAAATTCTTCTCGAATTCTCAAAATAATTTTACAAAATTCATTGAGTATTCAGGTTCGTTTTCAACCTCATTTTATTTCGCTTGAGGTTGTCAAAATTTATCCAATTCGTTAAAGTATTACCCGATCCGAGATGAGTTTATTTGACTGAAAAAAAACTGTTAATGGGTAATGAATCCATTGCACTTGGAGCGATAGAAGCCGGCGTACAGGTAGTTACCGGGTATCCGGGAACTCCCTCGACCGAAGCTCTGGAGACAATTATCCGGTATGCGGACAGGTGCGGGATTTATACCGAATGGTCGAGCAACGAAAAGGTTGCACTTGAAACGGCTGTGGGGGCGGCTTATTCCGGGGCAAGGGTGCTTGTGACCATGAAGCAGGTAGGGTTAAATGTAGCATCCGATCCCCTTATGAGCCTGACCTACATAGGGGTAACAGGGGCTCTTGTCCTGCTTGTTGCAGATGATCCGGGGCCTCATTCCTCTCAGACCGAGCAGGATACCAGAGCTTTCGGGCATTTTGCAAATATCCCTGTCCTTGACCCTGCAAACCCTCAGGAAGCGTATGAGCTTACGAAGCTGGCTTTTGAGCTTTCGCACGAATTCGAAATTCCGGTCATCCTCAGGACTACCACAAGGGTTTCCCACAGTTGCGGGGATGTGGAACTCGCAATTGCAGAACCTGCCCCGGTTGAAGCTTCCTGTGAAGGCTTTACAAAGGACAGGCGCTGGACGATTTTCCCACGGCTTACTGCCGAGAGGCATCCCTGGCTTGAGGACATGCAGGTGCAGCTTTCCGAGCGCTTTTCAGGGCTTCCGTACAATTCCTTATCGGGAAACGGAAAAATAGGGATTATAGCCTCAGGAGTTTCTGCCCTCTACGTAAAGGAGGCTGTAAAGGGCTTTGAAGAGCTTTTCACCCTCTTCAGGGTTGGGACAGTGTATCCGTTCCCTGAAAAGGCAGCTCTTTCCTTTTTAAAGGGCATCGAAAAACTGATCGTGGTCGAAGAACTTGACCCATACCTCGAGGAACAGGTCCTCCAGCTTACTGGAAGGGCTCACCTGCCTGTTGATATCTATGGAAAAAAGAACGGGTTTTTCCCGGTGAGTGGGGAATATAATGTGGATCTTGTTATTGACGGTATCAACAAAGTGCTTGCAGACCTTGGAGAACCTTCCCACCTTTCCCATGCTTCTCCTGCCGTTTTAAGGGAAGAGCTCCCACCCCTGCCGGTCCGGGCTCCGACCCTCTGTGCGGGCTGCATGCACAGGACCGTTTTTTACGCATTTAAGCAGGCTGCAAAACAGCTTAAAAATGGCTCCCAGGTTGAAACTATCTTTTCCGGGGATATCGGCTGTTATACCCTTGGAAACGCCTTTCCTCTCAACATGGTTGATACCTGCCTCTGTATGGGGGCAGGAATGAGTATTGCCGCCGGGCTTTCCCGCACAAATCCTGAAGTAAAGCAGGTAGCTTTTGTCGGGGATTCGACCTTCTTCCATTCAGGCATCCCTGCTGTGGTAAACGCAGTCTACAATGGAGCCGATGTTACCCTTGCCGTTCTTGACAACCGTACAACTGCCATGACAGGGCACCAGCCCCATCCCGGAATAGGAGTAACTGCCCTTGGAAGTGCCTCAAAAGCCATTGACATTGCCAATGTGGTTCGGAGCTGTGGAGTTGAGTTCGTAAGGACCGTGGAAACAGGTAGCCTGGAAAACTGCGTGGAGGCGGCAAAGGAAGCCATGGAATTTAAAGGGCCTTCGGCAATCGTGTTTAAAGGAAAATGTGTAGGAATTACAAAATCCGGGACAAGACTTACAATTGATCCTGAAATCTGTACAGGCTGCGGGTTCTGCGTAAAGCAGCTCGGATGCCCCGCAATATTCCTCCCTGCAGGAGAAGATAAACCTCTTATCCAGGACAGCTGTAGCGGTTGCGGGCTCTGTGCACAGATCTGTCCTTCAGGAGCCATAAGGGAAGACGGGGTGAAGGAATGAAGGGTGAAGGAATGAAGTATGATATTCTGATTGCAGGCGTCGGAGGGCAGGGTGTTGTGCTTGCTTCCCGCATGTTCGCACTTGCTGCAATGAAAGCCGGGTTCCGGGTGAGCACTGCTGAAACCATAGGCATGTCCCAGAGAGAAGGTTCGGTAAGTAGCCATATAAGGATTGGAGATGAGATTTCGGGTTCCCTTATCCCTACAGGGCATGCAGACTTGATTATAGGGCTTGAACCCGCAGAAACCATAAGAAATCTGCCTTTCCTGAAAAAAGGCGGAAAAATCCTGGTAAACTCTCATGCCATACCCCCTGCATCAAAACCTCCGGGAAGTCCCGAATATGTCCCCGAAGCTTTGCTGGCTTTTCTGGAAGCCCACGTTCCGGGTATACTTTGCCTCGATTTTACACAGCTTGCAGAAGAAGCAGGCACGTACCGGGCTGCGAACGTTGCAATGCTGGGAGCGGCTGCAGGCACGGATATGTTGCCTTTTTCAAAAGAAATTATTCTGGCAGTACTTGAAACCGAAATTCCTGAAAAACACAGGGCTGTAAACAGGGCTGTGTTTGAAGGTGCGATCAAAAAAATTAAGCTAAGCTCCGGGCACCCGGACCAGGAACAGAAGGTGAAATCAAATGTATGAAGCATCTTTGGAATCTGAGCTCGATCCGGATGTCCAGCTCTACCATCCCAAACTCTCGGAAGATGATACCCTTGCAAAACTGAAGAACCTGCTTAAACGCGTGGTTGAAGGTAGCTCCTTTTACCAGAAGAAGTTCAGGGAAGCAAACGTTGATATCGAAAAAATCCGGTCACTTGAAGACCTGAAACTCCTGCCTTTCACACACAAAGAGGAACTTAGGGACGCCTATCCCCTCGGGCTGCAGGCAGTGCCGGATTCCGCAATCGTAAGAATCCATTCGTCCTCCGGGACAACCGGCAAACCTGTCATTATCCCCTATACCCGCAAAGATGTTGATGTCTGGGCCGAGCAGATGATGCGCTGCTACATGCTGGCGGGCCTTACCAACCAGGACAGGATCCAGATAACGCCCGGATACGGGCTCTGGACTGCAGGAATAGGGTTCCAGCTCGGAGCCGAGCGCCTTGGAGCAATGGCAATCCCCACAGGCCCCGGAAACACCGAAAAACAGCTTGAAATGCTTACTGACCTCAAGACCACAGCCCTTGCAAGCACCTCTTCATATGCACTTTTGCTTGCCGAAGAGATCGAAAAGCGCGGCTTGAAGGACCGGATCAATCTCCGGGTAGGAATTATCGGTTCAGAGCGCTGGAGCGAAAAGATGCGCAGCAGGATCGAAACCGAACTCGGGATCGAGACTTTTGACATCTACGGGCTGACCGAAATCTACGGGCCCGGAATTGCCCTTGACTGCTCCTACCACGAAGGGATGCATTACTGGTCTGACCACCTGCTTTTTGAAATCATCGACCCAATTACCGGTGAGCAGCTGCCTGATGGCACTCTCGGAGAGCTTGTAATAACCACCCTCACAAAGGAAGGAGCTCCTCTGATTCGCTACAGGACAAGAGACCTGACCCGAATAATTCCAGGGCACTGCAAATGCGGCTGCCCCTTCCCGAGAATTGACAGGATCCTCGGGAGGTCTGACGACCGCATAAAATTCAAGGCCGTAAATATCTACCCGGGCCAGATAGAGGATATTACCCACAGGGTCCCCGGAGTAAGCAGTGAATACCAGATCCTCCTTACCCGCAAAGACGGCAGGGACAGTATGCTCTTCAGAGTAGAAATCGAAGAAGCTGAAGACCTCTCAAAGAAAGAAAAAACCAAAAAAGCCCTGGGAAAAGCCTTCAAGGATTTTATAGGGGTTACCGTGGATATTGAAGGTGTAAAAATAGGGGAACTTCCAAGAAGCATGAAAAAGACAAAAAGAGTAATCGATGAAAGGGAGCTTTAAAACCCTTTCATCATTTAAGCTTCCTTTCGTTACCTGTTTTATTATCCTGTTTTATTACCCTGTTTTATTACCCTGTTTTATTATCCTGTTTTATTACCCTGTTTTATTACCCTGTTTTATTGATCTGTTTCATCATCAATATCGGTTAGCCTTCTTCTTGGAGCATATTCCGTTTTACTCCTGTCTGCAGCGGATTTTCCAGAAGCTTTTTCTTTCTCGATATCGTTCTTGTACACAATAGTTCTGTAAGGGAATGGAATTTCAATACCTTCACTGTCAAAGCGCCTTTTAATTGCTTCCATTAATTCACAGCCCGAACTATATGCATCGCCCCTATCCTTAAACCAGACCAGCAGGCGGAGATTTACTGCAAAATCCCCAAGTTCTGTAACGTATACATTAACTTCTCCTCTGTCCCTGAAATCCGGGTCTATAGTATGTAGCACGGACAGGTCCATTAATCCGTTTGCAAAAGTCTCGGGTTTGAGGAAACTTGGCTTTACAATGCTGTGCTCCATGGCCTGGTGAGGCATTACCATTGGATGCTTTCTGGCTTCTTCAATCATGATTTTTTTTGCCAGGCTAATATCAGAGTCATAACTAATTCCGATGTTTATTGGCCAGATAACCGCAGGGTCTTCTATGGTCCAGTTGATAATCGCTTCGTTGCTGATTATCGAGTTGGGAATTATAAGGCGCCTGTTATCCCAGGTTATGATTACCGTATGTCTGAGGTTGAGGTCCGTAACCTTTCCGTATTCGTTCATAATATTCAGCCGGTCTCCAACCCTGAAAGGTTGAAAAAGGGCAAGGGAGATTCCTGCAATAATATTGCTCAGCGTGCTCTGGGCTGCAAAACCGATGACGATGGCAGCAAGCCCTGCCCCAGAAAAGAGAGCTACAGAGAGAGTGTGCAAGCCAGGAATGATGAATATTATAACAACCAGCCCGATAAAGTAGATCGCTGCAACCGTAATGTGCCTGAACATCCGGAAAGCCGTGATATCCATCCGCAGCTTGCTGCTTGCTTTTGTGAAGTAACTTTCCATAAGGTGGTTTACAGTCCTTGCGACAAGTATGGTGCCAATGCCTATGAATATTATAAATATCAGTGTACCGAGGTTACCTGAGAACCAGCTGAATATATCATTTAATAATCTGTCAAAGTTAGAAATGTTTTCTCCAAGAGTCTTATTCGCAGTATCGTTCAGAGTCTCGTTCAAAGTATCCAGGGTTGGCATGCGCTCAACCATTGGCAGGAAGCTTTATATAAATATTGATTTTAAAAACTAAGAAACTAAAGAAGTGCGAAGAAAGTTCTCTAAAAGGGAATTGAAGCCTTTGGGATGGATTAAAAGTCAGTTGGACAAGGAAATATAATTAAAATAAGAAGTAAATTTAAGTAAAAAAGAGATTTAAGTGAAAAAGAAGTTTCCATAAATGGAAGCCTCCTTTTTTCTCTTATAAGGACGTTTTTTCGGCTTTTACTGGTCTCTCAGTGGTTTATTATGTTTCTTATACACTATCTTTCAGGTGACCTCCTCAGGCGTACAGATTTTCCTCTTTCACAAAAACCCAGTACCCCTCATAGGGTTTGACTTCAAATTCTTCCGTTCCAAGCTGGTTCTCACCTAATGTTCCGTTAAAGCCATTGTAACCTACATACTGGTAGTGGCCTGTAGTGTTGTTGCCCGACACCCAGGGGCCCACAATTTTTGTATACGAGCTGTCAATGGTCGTAAATGCAATTTCCGCAGAGATTGTCTCGTTTACAGGTGAACCCAGTGCGTTCCAGCCCGGATAGGTTTGCAGGCTCGGTGGAACAGTGACCTGCTTTTTCTCAACCGAAGCAAACTGTTCCGAAGCATTGAATTCGGTTCCGTTGGGAACATTGATCCAGTATCCTTTTAGAGGTTCAATGTTTGAGACATCTTCAAAGAGTCTGGTTGAGGCGTTGTAGTAAATCAGGGAGGTATAGTTTACATCCGAAAGCAGATAATCAACGCTCGTATTGTTGGCTTTGAAGGGAATCGAGAAGAAGTACCAGTTTCCTGCCTGATCTTCAGTCTGGTTTCCATCTGTCTGGTTTCCATCTGTCTGGTTTCCATCTGTCTGGTTTCCATCTGTCTGGTTTCCATCTGTCTGGTTTCCATCGGAAAGAAGTCCGCTGTCTGGAGGGATAAGCACTTTATCAATTATGCAGATAACCCCATTGTTTACAACAATTATCTGTGTAACAATTGCGTTTTGTATTGTGATATTCTCCCCTACCATTTTGATTTGAAGCGCATCGCCCTGAATGTTATTGACGGTATTCATACTGGCAAGTTGCTTGCGGACATACTTTCCACTCAATACGTGGTAAGAGAGAACATTCCTGAGCAGGGTGGTGTTGTTCATTAGCTTATTACGGGTTTCTACCGGCAGCTCATTGAAGGCTTCGTTACTCGGAATAAAAACAGTATAAGGTTCTGTTCCGTTCAGGGTCTCTGTCAGGTTTGCAGTTTCGGTTGCATTTACAAATGTGGCTAATCTCGTCTGGTTCTGGGCCGCCTCAATAATGGTATCTTTCGCCATCATTTCGGCGATTGTGATGTTAATCACATAGGTTGCATTCTCGATTAAGGCTTCTCCGCTTTTCCCTGTTGTGTACCAGAAGTTGAGTTTGTCCCCGTAACTTACCGGGTTTATACCGAAGTACTCTTTGGCCGGCTCTCCGTTGATGTAGACAAACCACATCTCTCCGGTAGTGTTATTATTCTCGACTCCTTCTATGCTCTTAAACACAAACGGCACATTGGTCATGTTAGTCACATTTCCGGTCATGTTCTGCGCTAAGGCTGCGTTAAAGTCGAGTCCTGTTGCATATAAAGCTCCGAAGTCTGTGAGATTGGCTATTGTATAATTCAGGGAAGCATTCCTGAACTTGACGTTTTCTTCAGTCAGGTTTACAGTGTCGTTATAGAGTACTGTCAGATTTTGTTCTGGCGCAGGTTCAGGCGGGATAAGGACTACATCTATAGCGTGTATCACTCCATTGCTGGCATTTACATCCTTCATTATAATCTGTGCGTCTCCTACAAACACTCCTTCCTCAGTGACATTGACAGGAATGTCACTACCCTGAAGGGTCTTAATGTTGGTTATGTTAACAACATCTTCTGCCATCAGCCTCTCGCTCGCAACGTGGTAGAGGAGAATTTTTGTCAACGTATCAGTGTCGTTAAGGAGAGATTCGATTGTGCCGTTTGGCAGGGCGTTAAAAGCCTCATCTGTCGGAGTAAAGACCGTGTAAGGACCTTCCCCTTTCAGAGTGTCAGTAAGGTTTGCAGCCCTAATTGCTGTCAGAAGAGTCGTAAAGTTTCCATCTTCTGTTGCGGTTTCGATAATATCCTTTTCTTCAGATGGGGCTTTTGGCGGGATCAGCACGGCATCAATGACATGTACAACCCCGTTGTCTGCTGTAAGGTTCGCCTGGAGAACCTCTGCCTCCCCTACAAATGTCCTTTCGTCTGTGACATTGACCGGCAGTTCGCTTCCCTGAAGGGTTGTAATATTGCTTACGTTGGCCAGGTTTTCGGCCATCAGGGTCCCGTTTGTGACGTGATAAAGGAGCATCTGTTCAAGTGCTGCAGGGTCTTTCATTAGAGCTTCAAGAGTGCTTTCCGATACATTCTTAAAAGCGTCGTCCTTCGGAACAAACACAGTATGCGGTTCGTCCCCGGCCAGGGTAGTATTGAGGCTGCTGTTATTGAAGTAACCTGAGATAATAGTAAAATTTCCATTTTCCCCTATCAGGTTCATTATGGTAGTTGTTCCGTCATCCTGTGCCGAACCGGTACAGGTAGCTGCACTTAATAACAAAAAAACAATTAAAACACAAGCTAAGCTGGTAAATCCTGATCTAATCTAAATTCCCCCAATTTTTTCCCTTCAGCAGACCCTAATTCTATTTTATTACTATTCTTATTAAATCTGAACCCCGTTTTTGTCTGGCTGAAGTTTTATTTCGTGTGAATTGGTATGACTTCTAATATTATATATCATACAAAGAGTATTTGTATTTTCTTATTAATATTATTTTATAATGATAGACTATATTTTTATAAAAATTCTTTTAAATCATATAATAAGAAAAGTCCTTTAATCCGCTATCTGAACATTCAGTTTTTTTACCTAATTTTTCCTGGAGAAAATCTTCTTTCCCATCCATATTGAGGTTTAAACCCCTATGTCTCTTTATTAGTCTTTTTCGAAAAATAGATACAACCTTTCTCTCAATAAAAAAATATTAATTGCAGGAAAAGTCAAAAATGGATATAATAATTATTATTTTTTATTTGTCTCTGAAAAATAGCCTTCCAAAGTTGAAAAAAAACCTGTATAATATAGGTTCAACACATATTTTATATATAAATTATTTATAAGCCAGGAACAATGCTTTAAATAAAAAATGAAAGGAAGCGATTACTTCCTTTCTTTTGCATACGCAACGATTGCATCTTTGACTCCGTATTTGAATGCAACCACAATTGCAATTCCCCATGCCAGCGGTCCGAAGAACAGGTAGAGAATACTGGTATCAATTAGCATTGTATTCAGGGCGACCAGAACCAGAATAAGAAGCAGGAAGCCTCTGAGGAGTGGGAGAATGATATCTGCCCCTTCTATTTCCATGCCTTTGACAGTACCTCTCAGGTAGTCCATTACTATGTCTATAGAAAGAATTCCTATTACCAGGATCAGGATAGCTATGATAACACGTGGCAAGTATTGAGTAATACTTATCAACAGAACAGTAATCATATTTAGCTTCAGGATATCAGACGCAGCCGTGAGGAAGATCAGATACCCAAATATTCTAACTATTCCAGCTACGATGTCTGAAACCGTCAGTCCCCCGGATCTAATTGAAGCTCCAAAAGTTGTCTTTTCAAGTTTTTCATCTATTCCGGTTGAAATAATCACTTTCTGGAGCAGGTCGCTAATAAAGTCCACAATCAGCAAACCTATAAGCAGGACAACGACAGCAGAGATCACAAGTGGGACGTAGAATATTACAAGATCAACGAAATTATTCACTACCCCAATGTTCAGAATATCCAGAATGATTAAGGCGAAGATAATATAAATGAACCAGCGGATTATTGCATCAAAAAAACCGACTGTACTCATCTGTCCTTTTTTTATCATTCCACCTATCACGGTTCTGTCAACCAGATCATCAAGTCCTATTTTGTCCAGTACTTTCGCACCGATCTTTCCAAGAAACTTTCCCAATATTATTCCTATAACAAGAAGAAGAATTATGGCTACCAATGTCGGAATAAACGCTATCAACTGATCAAACATACCGTATATACTATCCAAGAGTTCTATCTTAACCGTACTGATTACCCCCACATTTTTATTTTAAATTAATGATCTTTCCAATTTACCCTAATTTTGGAAAAATCTATTACATATTTAACGTATTATAATGTCGTATACATAATTATATTTATCTACAAACATTTAAAAGCTCTATTTCAAACTTAGTGCCAGCTCACACTGAAAATCATCCTATTTGCTTCAAAAGCTGAATAATCGTATTCGACAAAAAATCAGGCATAGAACTTAAATTGATGAAGTTTCCATTAACTTAAGCGGTTATTTTTATTCGAAAGTGAGGAAGAGCCTTGAGACTTACAAAGTTAGGGAAAAAACAATTGCAGGTCGGGCTTGCCCCTGGCACGCTTGTGTATGTGGGGGAAAAAAAGGCAGAGAGGATTGTGATCAGTCTCTGTGCCTATAACGGCGAGGAACTTATCGAAAAAGAACTGCAGACTGTGGGGGAATGCCTGACCTTTAAAGACAAGCCCGGAATGAATTTATGGGTAAATGTCGACGGGCTCGACCAGATTGAGGTTATAGAAAAGCTCGGAAGCTATTTTAATATCCACCCTCTTACTCTCGAAGATGTGCTAAACACGGGGCAACGCCCCAAAATGGAAGATTACGATTCATATATTTATACTGTGCTGAAAATGATACTTCTCGATGAAGAAAGAGAAGAAATAATTATGGACCAGGTAAGCATCATCCTCGGATCCAATTATATCCTCTCTTTTCAGGAGAGGGAAGGAGATGTTTTTGATCCTGTAAGGGATAGGTTAAAAAATCCTGCCTCACGCCTCCGAAAGAATGGGGTGGACCATCTTGCATACAGCCTGATTGATGCTATAGTTGATAACTATTTTTTGATTCTTGAGCACTTTGGGGAAGAGATTGAGGATCTTGAAGAAAAACTGATAGTGAATCCCACACCTGAAACTATGAGGATGATTCAGAAACACAAGAGAGATATGATCATCCTTCGTAGATCTGTCTGGCCCCTCAGGGAGTTGATAAACAGTCTTCAGAGAGCCGAGTCAGGACTCATAAAGGAAAGTACGCAGATTTACCTGAGAGATATTTATGACCATACCATTCAGGTTATTGACTCCATCGAAGCCTTCAGGGATATTCTCTCTTCAATGGTAGATGTTTACCTCTCGAGCTTAAGCAACAGAATGAACGACATTATGAAAATTCTTACTATTATAGCCACTATCTTCATTCCTTTAACCTTCGTAGCAGGAGTATACGGTATGAATTTTGACTACATGCCGGAACTCAGATGGCACTGGGGTTATCCTGTAGTCATGCTGGGTATGGCTTTAATAGGAATAAGCATGTTTCTTTATTTTAAAAAGAAAAGATGGGTCTAAAGCCCGAATTGCGCCTCGCCCGAATTGCGCTTTGGGATCGCAGGAAATTGGAGATTTTCTGGGTAAAGATAAATATTCTTTCGGTCCCGGAGATATTTCATTCAATATTATTGTTCTCAATTAGGTGTCGGTTTTTGGGTTACTTTTTATCTGGATGACGACTGGTTCAGGCACATTGTGCTGCAGGGAGAGAAAAACTGAAAAATCTCCTCTCGAATTTCGGAATAGATCGGGCAATTAATTGGAAACCATCTTTTTCTACAACCCTGTAATATTTATTCTAAGTAATTTTTTTATAATGGTTAGGATGTAATATAAAGAAATATAGAAATTAACTGAAATATGTTAACTGCTGGAATACTATGTACGGTTACTACGATCCCCCATTTTCAGTAAAACAGGAAGGAATCTCGATTTCGGTAGAAAAAACCGGGGACAGATGGATATACAGAAGGACCCTGGGAAAAGATGAAGTGGAAAAGTTCATCCTTGGAGATAGAAAGCGAATTATCATAAATCCGGTAGAACCCCTGAATACGCCAAAAGAAATTACTCCGAATCTGCTGATAGAGTTTGAAAAAACCCTGCTCCTTGCAGGTGGGGAGAAAAAACAGATTTTTCTGACTTTTCCAGTTGAAATCGGCGTTTTTATCTCGGAAAATGAAAATCGGAGTCTCCAGGTCCTGGACGTGTTCAGCCTGGTGAGGCAGAAATTTACCCTTTACGGAGAGGTCTCGAATGGGGTTGTTTGTAAGTACTGGAAAAGCCGGTTATACTCAATTTCACCTTTACTCAATCCCCTGCAGGAAGGAGTTATGGAGCTTACCCTCAGAAATACCTCCTCGGATTGGGCTTCAATCTCAAAAGCTGTTTTCAGTGCATACGGGATGAAACTGTACTATGATGGGGACGTTTTCATGAAAGCCCGTATGGATATCCTCAACCGGAACACGGCTGAAACAGGTTTCGAGATGCAGTCAATTAACGGGGACCTGAAAGGTGCTCTTGTGAACGACCGAAAAGTCAGGAAAGAGGCTTTTGGTGTTTACGGCTTCCGGAAGCTCGGCTTCGTACCTTTTAAATTTTATATGGAGTGGGGTTTTTGATTCTTCCTGATATTAAATTTCTTGATTATCCCCTATATTCTACCTCACAGGGTCCGGTTACCCCGGAGGATCTGATTAAGTTTATAATCATTCTTTCTTTTTCGATCATTCTTTCCAAAGTTCTCACAATTTACCTGCGCAGATCTCTCAAAGACCGGGTCAGTAAGGATGTGGGCGAACCTATCCTCAAACTCTTTTATTATGGCTCTCTTATTATCGTTTTCATTGCGATACTTCCTTTAATAGGGCTCGACCCCTCGGGGCTTTTGCTTGCAGGAGGGGTCGCAGGTATTGTCCTCGGTTTTGCAAGCCAGAACATTGTTGGAAATCTGGTATCGGGCTGTTTTCTCATGTTTGAAAGGCCCATAAAAATAGGGGATCAGGTAGAAATCAATGGGATAGCCGGCTATGTCACCGATATCCGCATAATCTCCACCCTTATCCGTACCTATGACGGGCTCCTTGTCCGCCTGCCCAATCAGCAGGTCTTTACCACAAACATCACAAACATTGTAGAACATCCGGTCAGAAGGTTTGAATACACAATTGGGATCCGCTATAGCGATGATGCCAATGCCGCAATCTGGCTTATCGAGGACCTTATAGATAAGGAGCCGTTTGCTCTCCTGAACCCCTCTCCCTCTGTTTTCGTAAGCGACCTTGGAGAAAGTTCGGTAAAAATAGTTGTCAGGATCTGGGCTCCTGTAAGTGAATGGTTCGGGCTGAAAACCAGACTTCTCTGGACCATAAAATGTACCCTCCAGGAAAACGGAATAGAGATTCCCTTCCCACAGCGGGTGCTTCATATAAATACTGATCCGAAAAAACAGCCTCAGGAAATTGAAAATCTGAATGATAAAAATATCTGAAGAAAATGAAAATATGTTGAATTTAGAAGAAAGAGTATTGAACTGAACCGGAGAATAAATTGAAGGGTTAAGGGATAAGGAATGCAGGCATTTAAATCGGGCAGGCATTTAAGAAAGCAGCCTTTTTAATGTAAAGGTTTTCGGATTCCTCTTTACCCTCTACCTTTCCATTCCTGTTTTCCCGGCATGAAAGTACTGGAAAGTACTGTGATTTGAAAAGGGCTTGCATTATTTGTGCCTTTTATATCCCCTAAAGCTAAAGACTTCGGGGTTTTACGCTTCCTCCTAGAAAAACGTTTCCGAATTCTTATTTTATCCCCCGGCAACCGGGGGGACCAGGACCATAATGTCCCCGTCTTTTAATTCGGTCTCGAGCTCTTCGAGAAAGTCGGTGTTCCTCCCGTTAACCAGAAACCTCACTTTTGGAATCTCGCCGGCGGTTGTACCTGTTGTGGCTTCTTTGAACTCAGTCCCGTAACGGGCTTGAAGGGCCTGCAAGGCAACTCTAACGGTGTCGCCAGGACGGAGCTCAAGCTCGATTTCGGGAACTCCTATTATTTCACGGATAGTCGCAAGGAACTTTACGTGTACTTTCAAGCTTATCTCTCCGGAAAAAAGGATGAATTGATGCTAAATAACATAATAAAAAAAGTGAGGGGGAAGACTCAGGCAATCCCAAGTTCCTTCAACTTTTCTGCAGTCGGCTTTCCGTCAACCCAGCCCCTGAGTCTGTAATATTCGTCGATCATTTCCGGGACATGGGATATCTGGCCTTTCGAGGGTCCTGACGGGATTGGCTCTTCCGTGAGACGTTTTGGAAGGATGTCTTCATTCCGGTCAATCCCATACATGTTGTTCATCAGCCTCTCGAGGTTTGTGACTCTCTCTCCGAGCTTCAGAAGCTTGTCGGCATCGAGGTCAAAGCCCGTAATCGCTGCCAACATCCCTGCATATTCGGGAAGGCCCAGGGCAAATGAAGTAAAGAGGCAGACAACCGATGAATTGATGGCTGAGGTCAGGTCCTGAAGGATGATGGTCCATTTCGGCTTGTCCTCAACGGCGTAGGGGTCAAGTTTCAGGGGAAGCCCCAGGATTTCGGGGGAGATCATGTAGCCGTAGACGTGGTCGCCACCCCGGTTTGCGGTTGCGTAATTCAGGCCTATCCCCTGGATTGGGCGGGGGTCGTAGGCGGGCAGTTCCAGGCCTTTGACAGCCATGGAGAGTTCTGGAGCCTCGTATTTCTCTGCAAGCTTTTTCGAGCCGAGAGCAAGGTCAGCTCCTATCCCTGCGCGATAGGCGGTTCTCCAGATAGCTTCAATCATCGAGTTTGGGTCCCCAAATCGTAGGTTCATGCCGTGCATTTTTTCTGGCGGGATTTTTCCTTTCTCCACGAGTTCCATGGCACAGGCGATGGTGCCTCCCATGGAGATGGTGTCAAGCCCCAGTTCGTCGCAGAGATGGTTGGCCTTAATAAGGGCATCAAGCTCCGTTATCCCACAGTCGGAACCAAAGGCAAAGAGGGTCTCATACTCCGGGCCTTCAGTATCCCGGACACTGTAGGGTCCTTCAGGCACGTCTGACTTCCTCCCGCAAACGATTGGACAGCCCCAGCAGCCCCCGCGGCCGGTCAGGTATTTTTTGACCAGGGTTTCTCCGCTCTGTTCGTCGGCATCCGGAAAATAGGCTTCCTGAAAGTTCCGGGTCGGGTAGGCTCCGCTTTCGTTGATGATGTTTACAAGGACCGCGGTCCCGTAGGTGTGAAGCCCTCCGTCGGGAGCCGTTACCGGGTTCTCCCTTATCTTTTTCATGGCTTCTACGACCCGCTCTTTCAGGAGCTCGGGGTTTGCAGGCTCGACTTTCTGGCTCCCGGAAACTACGACCGCTTTTAACTTTTTGCTCCCCATCACAGCCCCAAGCCCGGTCCTGCCTGCGGTCCGGTACTTGTCGTTCATGATGCCGGAAAAAGGGACAAGGTTTTCTCCTGCAGGTCCTATGCAGGCAACCGATGTCTTTTTGGGGTTTTTGCTCCTTTCGGTCAGTTCGTCCGTGACAGCATGGACTGTCATTCCCCAGAGTTCCGGGGCTGGCACAAGTTCGGCTTTTCCGTCCACGATGCTAAGGTAAACAGGTTCTTTTGAAATTCCCCGGACCACAACTGCGTCATATCCTGCAAATTTCAGGATGGGACCCCATTTCCCTCCGGAATTCCCGCTCCCTACGGTTCCTGTCTGCGGGGATTTGCTGCAGACAATATGGTAACGTCCGCTTGTCGGGACTTTTTCCCCGGTAGCCGGCCCGGTTGCAAACACAAGCAGGTTATCAGGGTCAAAGGGCTGCATGTCCGGTCTGAACTCATCGTATACAAGTTTTAGGCCGAGTCCCTTGCCTCCGAGGTACATCTTTGCCATTTCTTCGTCAAGCGGTAAGTCTTTAAGCTCGCCGCTGTCAAGGTCAACTTCCAGGATCTTTCCGGTATAGCCACCTAACATAGATAATCTCCTCCAGGGGTATATTTTCAATTTCCAAACAGGTCTATCTTCCGGTTTCCGGCAATATCCCCTTACTCTCCAGCTCAAGAACTAAATTCAAATGAGAACCTGCCGAATAAATGTCAGACCGCTAATTTTAACGTGATATGAATTTTGAATTTATATTTAATTATGCAGAAGTTCCTTAATAAAAGTATTTGTATAAAAAACATTATTGCAAAGATACCTTCTGTTTATTAATTTCCAGGTCTCACCATAATTGAAAGAAGTAGAAAGTGAATAAATGAGTATAAACCGGTTATACATTAATTCTTATCTTGAATTCAGTACCTGCATCCCTTTTTAACTTGATTTCGCCATCTAACTGATTTACCAGAATGTTTACAAGCTGCAGACCAAGTGTATCTGAATTTTCTAAATCAATTTTTTCGGGAATGCCAACTCCGTCATCTGAAACAATCAGAGTATAACCGGTAGCTTTTTCAGCAGGTTCTTCATCATTACTCAGCTCATTTCCTACTTTTTCTTCCTTAATTAATTTGATCTTAATTTCCCCCATGTTCCTGCCTGGAAATGCATGTTTCAAGGAATTAGAAATAAGTTCATTGACAATTATCCCTAAGGGAACTGCAGTGTCCATGTCAAAGAAAATGTTTTTTTCAAGATCCATGTCTAAGCTGATATCGACATCACCAAGGCTGTATGTTAGGAAAAGGTTCTCAACGAGCTTCTCCAGGTACGGTGAGAAATTCAGAGTGTCGGATCCTCCTCCTGAGTGCAGCTCTTCATGAATTAGGGCAATGGATATTACTCTGTCCTGGCTTTCCCTGAAGGCTTCCAGAACTTCTGAATCCTTAATATACTCTTTATTATTGAACTTCTCAGCCTGCAGGTCCAGCAGAGAGGAAATTACCTGCAGGTTATTCTTAATTCTGTGGTGGATTTCTTTTTTACGGGCAATCTCGGTGTTTTCCAGGGTTTTTTCAGCTTCTTTTCGTTTGGTGATGTCAGTAAGCATGCTTATCCAGCCCATAAACTTGCCATCCTTATCAAAAAGGAATTTAGAACTTATAAGCACCCATAAGGATGAACCATCCTTACGTATTAATTTATATTCATGGTTTTCATTGACATCCTGCCGCCTTTTTTCCACATTCAGTTTGACGATAGCTTTACTTTCTTCACTGAAAAAGTCCAATATAGGTCTGCCAATCCCTTCTTCCAGGGTGTATCCGAGCATGTCAATCATTTTTTTATTAGCATAAGTGACTATGGTATCGGCATCCATTACGCATATACCTTCGTTGGCTGTCTCCACGATGTTGCGGTACTTTTCCTCACTTTCTTTAAGTTTTTCTTCTGCTTTTTTGCTTTCGGTTACATCTCTGGAAATAACTGAGATAGTGGTCAGCTTTCCAGAGATGTCAAAAACCGGAAAAAGGTTTAATGAAACATCTATTACCTTCCCGTCTTTTCTTAACCTTGAAGTCTCATAATTGTAGATTTTTTCTCCCTTTTTGACCATTTCAGCTAATCTTTTTGTTTCTTCATCTAAATGAGATGGAGCCAGGATGGATACTGTCTTTCCAAGAATTTCTTTGGCTGAATAACCATAAACCTGCTCTGCTCCTTTGTTCCAGCCTGTAATAACACCGTCAAGTGATAGAGTTCCAATAGCATCATTTGACGATTCCACAATATCCGCTAAATTCTTAATTTTTTCTTCTGATTTTTTAAACTTAGTAATATCCTGAATTGTTCCCTTCACTCGAATTGGGGTATTTTTCTCATCAAAAATAACTTCGGTTTGTGAATGGACTGTGCGTTCTTCCCCATCATCTAAGATAATCCGATAATCAATGCCTTGGGACTCCCCACTTAACCCTTTCTTAATGATATTCAAATAGTCTCTTGAATTATTCACATATTCTCGATCGTCGGGGTGTACAAAATTTAAAAATTCATCGAAAGATGCACCTGATTCTTGAGGCTCGCGTCCAAAAATACGATACAGTTCTTCAGACCTGTATGTTTTATCAGTTGTAATATCCCAATCCCAATTTCCAATATGAGCCATTTTTTGAGCTTCAGCTAGCTCTTTTTCACTTTCTTTTAACGATTTATAAGCCTTTTCAAGCTGGGTTGTTCGTTCTTTTACTTTTTCTTCCAGGTTTTCATGTACTTTTTTTAGAGCTTCTTCTGCTTTTTTGCGCTCGGTGATATCTATGAATGCAGAAATTGATCCGCGCAGGTTTCCCTGCTCGTCATGCAAGGGTCTGGCATTGCCCAATATATGTCGTATTTCACCGTCAGAAGATGCAATATCTAGCTCACAGTTGTTTATCTCTATGCCTGTAGCCGACATCTGCGATGGCATATTTTCAGGCGGCAGCTCCACTCCATCCTTGAATAACTTAAACATCTCAGGCTGCTCTCCTTCAGGAGTGGACTTGGAAAAGTTTGTACCTACAGGAATCCGTAGCCATTCATATGAGAGGCGGTTACCGGTTATGTGAAGCGCCTCTGGATCGCATGCGAAAAATACCGCAACAGGCACGGCATCCAATACTACTGCCAGTTCCTCCGAGCGAGCACGCTCACGTTTTTCACTCTTCCGCAGCGCGTCCACCAGGACATCGCGTTCCGCCAGCGACCGGGCCAGCTTAATATTGCTGTAGCCTAGCTGTGAAAGCATGTTGGCAAGTTTCATGAAGAAGACCATGATTGTATTCACAGTCTCTCTGCTTAATCTTGGAACTTTTTCCAGCGCTGCTATGTATTTCTTCTCATTGAAGTCGTATTGTCTGGCCTGGGTCCGGAAAAGCTCATAGTCCAGAGGCTCGTCCTCAAAAAAGAACTGTCCTAAAAAGATATTGCCGATGTGCTGGTCTCCCACAATGATTGGGGTTGCTGTATCCCACATGTTGTTCTTGCACCTGTACAGCTTAAACTCTCCAGGGGCAACACCTACGGATAGCTTTGTGTCGCTTTCCACGCAGTGCTTGCAGGTTTCAGGGTGGATCCTGTGGAATTCGGTGCATATATCTTGCCATCCAACGCCTACCAGAATATTGCCTTTGAGATCGAGCAGGCCAACGGGAATCTGAGTAAGCTTATAGAACTCATCCATGAGAGACTTGATCGCCTGGGCATCAATAATATCAGCAAGCTCCAGGTTAGCCATCTTCCGGGAGGGCGAGAGAATGTTTCCCAATTTCAGCCTGACGCGCTGTTCACTCTGGCGCAGCGCCTCATCTGTCCGCTTTCTCTCGATTATATTTTGTCGGTTGGAACTTTTGATCTTCTCCCATTTTCTTTCCTTTTTAACTAGAGTGAATTGATGATTTGCGGCAATACCTATGGCTTCAGTTACACCGTGAACATCGAGAGAATAGGTGCACAGAGCTATCATACGGCAACTGCTAATAACCGAATCCATTTTTTTCTCATACTCTACAAAATTCTCCCAATCCTCTTTTTCCAGCAAGGAAGTGTTCCCTGCCAACCTCAGTCCTTCATAGCCCCTTTCCAGAGCATAATTGAGTTTTTCAACCCAATCATTTAAGATTCTATCTGAATTGAAAACCCCTTCTTTTACATACCAATGAGTGTAAGGAATAATTTCGATTTGCCCTTTCTCCAGATAAACATCAATATCAGAAATAACCTTTTTTAAAGCTTCTTTTGCCTCTCCCACATCCAGAGGCTGTGATGTTACCCACATACAAAATTCTTTATTTTCCAGTCCTGCTTTAAAATAGGGAACAAGTATATCAGTCAAATCCTCTTTTGTCTGGTAGAATTGGCAAAAGTGTGTCCCCCAGGGCACATTCCCAATGAAATCAATACCAGACTGCCTCAAATATTCATTCATTCTGTATCTTCCTCACTAGGAAATATAATCATGAAAGATAATATTCAATTGCATGTTAGTAATTGTCATTTTTGAGAGGAGGAAATTTTTCTGAAACCTGGCAAATTAAGCAGAATATACTCTTTGATATATTGAAAAAAAATAGAATCTATCTGCTTGGAAATAAAAATAACTCATAATAAATAAAAATTGATAATATATTAATGTTTTTACCCTGGTGTTGAAAAATTCAAGCCAAAAGGCTATTTTTAATACAAGTCCTATGAAAATAAATCCTTTAGACATAAAAGCGTTTCTAAAAGGCTTCAGGTGAATATTCACGCTTTGGTGATGTATTCGTATCTGACATCTGCTCGTGTGATTTTCGGTACTTCTCCCCACATTCCTATGTATTCCCCCTGGATCACGAGTGCACCTTTAATTCCTGGAACCCCTTTTACTGCTTTAAAGGAAGACTCTACTGATTCCTTTCCTATCCCCACCTCGTTCCCGAGTGCAGTTGCAGCCGCATCCGCCAGGGAAATGTCATCCGAAAATACTGCAGCTGCATCCGCCATCCCAAAGCTGATTGAAGGTCCCACTGTCCCTGCCGAGGTACAGATACCTGTAATCGAGTCACGGGGCTCGAAAATTAATCCCAGGTTTTTAATCGGAGACTGCCCTGCATAGATCCCGACTACAACTGGCCGGTCGTTGATAAGTGCAATATCTCCACCATTATCGACAATAGCATATTTTGCTCCGGCTTTTACCATAGCTTCCACGGCAAGGGCAGAAATTGTGCCCGCAACCGCACTCATGGGCCCGATCTCCATAGTGTTTCCGGCTTTTACCATCCTCCGGACTGCTTCAGGGGCGTTTTTTGGACATTCGTAGGGTTCCAGGGTGAGCTGAAAATAAGGGTCAGAGAGGATGTAATTTTCAAGAGCTGCCCTGTGAACTCTGATGGCGTCTTTTGCGGCTTTGATGTGGACAGGGTCGTCAGCTGCAATCGTAACAATGGTTTCCCTTAGCTGGAAATACTCTTTGATGGCGGGCTTTACATGTCTTTTTTCAAGTCCTTTTTCTGGCTCATTCGCAGGCTCTTTTGCGGATTCTTTTGTGGGATCTGGCATGTTGCTCTGTAAGGAAGTTATGGCTTAAAAAATAAGTGTTTTTTTGGGTCTGATTTTTTTGGGTCTGGTTTTTTGGTTGTCTCCTGCGACATGGTTGATTTTTTGGAATTCAAGCCCCTGCACAGCTACTGAGTTCGTTTATAGTTTCGGTACGCGGGTGGGTTCAAGTGGAGAGCGGCGAGTGAAAAGAAAGAACGTGAGATCTCATTTGAGGTCATTTTTGTCCTGGGCAGGCAGTAAAGTAAAAAGAAAAAAGTAATAAATCAAAGTTGAACGGTCAGTTAGGTTTGCAAATTATTTGAAACAAAATGAGCCTGTAAGCGCATTTTGTTGGGTGCAAATACAGCCGTTTTCCGGGTTTATGTGGCTATTAATCCGGAGGCTCATGGTAATGTCTCCTGTGAGGACAGAACCAGAACGTCTCCACTTTTCACGTCTGTTTCGAACCCGTCCAGATACCCTATGTCCCTTCCGTTCAGCATTATCCTTATTTTAGGGGTCTCGCTTTCGTCGCCGATGGTAACAGCATAGAAATCATGCCCGTAATTGTAGGCCAGAGCAAAAAGGACAGTGTGTACGGTATCCCCTTTCCCTATCTTAACTGAGATTTCCTGCTGCCCCGTAATCTCCTGCACGGATTCAAGAAACTTTACCAGAATTATCATTGTTGTGCTCTTCCTTTTTCGATAAAATGTAGGGAACTTTCCTGACAAGAATTTCCTAATTTTCCGATTTTCTAATATGGAATTTTTTTGAACCTGAAATTCTGATCTGTATCCTCTTAAAATTTGGATCTTATCCTCTTAAAATTTGGATCTTATAGAATTATGCAGGGGCTCATAAATAAGAGTACTCAAGCTTTCATGATGAACTCGAACATCGGAAAACTCGAACATCGGAAAACTCGAACATCGGAAAACTCGAACATCGGAAAAGAATTAAGTCTCAATTCATTAAGGAAAACCCTGCAAGTTTCGAACCCGACTACAATAAAAGAATACCTGAATTATTTTGAAAACAGTTACCTCATGTTCACGATTCCCATGTATTCGGAATCGCTGAATAAACAAATATACTCAAACAAAAAAGTCTATTTTATAGATACAGGGCTTGCTCAAAACATATCATTCAGGTTCTCTGAAGACAGAGAAAAGATGCTTGAAAACCTTGTGTTCATACCTGAGAGGGAACCGAAGTAAAAGAAGCAATACAGGCAACAAAAAGCCTGGATAACCCAAAAACAAAGAACAGAGAAATAGAGGGTCTTCTCGAAGCACTGAAGGCATATGATCTTGAAGAGGGTCTTATCCTCAAAGAAAACACCAAAGACGAATTCGATATAGAGGGAAAAAAAATAATTGTCATACCAATCTGGAAATGGCTTCTGGAAGATGCCGTACAATGATCCCGGATTTGAAGTTATGAACAACCAAAAAAGCAGGTAAAAGGCCCTAGACTATTGATAATATTTGAATAAAATACATTCCTGAAACAAGTATACGAGAAAAGGAAGTGAGAAAAGGAGGTGGCAGATTTAAGAATTACGCCGCCTGACTTTTGATCCTTTTAACTGATTTGTTCTAATTCGGTTCAGAAATGCAGTTTCTTCATCCTTTCTACAGCTTCTTTTATCCTCTCGACCGGCTTGGTGAGGGCGAACCTGATGTAACCTTCGCCAGCGTCTCCGAAACCAACTCCGGGGGTTGCAACGATTCCGGCTTCTTCGAGGAGGAGTTTTGCAAAATTGATTGAGGTAAAGCCTTTTGGGACAGGAGCCCAGATATAGAAGGTAGCTTTTGGTGGTTTTACTTCAAGGCCCATGGCTTTGAGCCCTTCGATAAGAGCGTTGCGTCTTTCTTCGTAGACCAGGTTGGTATCATCAACGCAGGTCTGGGAAGAGGAAAGAGCTGCAATGCCTGCTATCTGGATCGCATCAAAAACGCCAGAGTCCACATTAGACTTAACCTTCCCGAGCCCCTTTATGAGAGCTTTGTTTCCGACTGCAAACCCGAGCCTCCAGCCGGTCATGTTATAGGTCTTGGAGTGAGAGTAAAGTTCTATTCCTATGTCCATTGCCCCTTTTGCTGCAAGGAAAGAAGGAGCCTCATACCCGTCATAGATCATCTGACAGTATGCATTGTCGTGCACTGCAACGATATCGTTTTTCTTGCAGAACTCAACGACCTTTTCAAAGAACGCCATGTCAGCAGTTGCCGAGGTGGGATTGTTCGGGTAGTTGAAGAAGAAGAGCTTTGCCTTTTTCAGGACATCTGCTGGAATCGAGTCCAGGTCAGGCAGGAAGTTGTTTTCAGCCTTTAGAGGCAGTGGATACGGCTCTCCGCCCGCAAAAAGAGTACCTATCTTATAAACTGGATACCCTGGCTCGGTATAGAGCACGACATCGCCTGGATTGACAAAGGCGAGTGGAATATGTGCAACCGCTTCCTTTGACCCAATGAGGGAAATTACCTCGGTTGAAGGGTCAAGCTCAATTCCCTTATATTTCTTACACCATTCAGCCGCAGCTTTCCGAAACTCCGGCATCCCCGCATAAGAAGGGTACTGGTGTGTCTTTGGGTCAAGAACAGCCTCGCGCAAAGCTTCCACAATGTGGGGGTGGGTCGGCAGATCAGGGTCTCCTACCCCGAGATCGATCACGTCCACTCCCTTTGCAATCATTTCGTCCTTAGCTTCATCGATCGCTGCAAAAAGATATGGTGGTAATGCGTTTATGCGGTCAGAATACATTGGAAAAGTCACCTGATTATGATTATGAGTGTGTAGGTCTGCATAGTTACGGTGTTGGGAATATTAAAAGGTATGGGATGGATATGATATTTCTTTATAATAAATTTATACTGTACGATTGCAGGTGTAGTTTACCTGTTAGCACCGGATGACAAAAGTAAAGCAGGATTTGATAAATACATGTGAACTACCCCTAAGCTAAAGACTTAGCGGCTTCTCACTTCATAGAAGACCATCGGCATCTCCATGAGCGTTAATTCGGGCTATACCATCCCTACTGAGTTCTGTCCATTCATCCGTTTAGGTTTAACATGACATCAGTTTCGGCTTTACATGAATATGAACTTGGTACAGTGGATTTATTCAAAACCTATCGAGCCAGATGGTAAACTCTTGGAAAAAGGTTGCTTGATTTTCACATACCTTAATCTAATATAATATTAGACGATGGTACATATGAAGGCAACGCATATCAAAAATAATGTTGAGGAAGTTGACGCTTATATCCCATGAAATTAAGATTTCATGGGTTTCACGCTTCTTCCTTTAAAAACTCTTTCAGGCTGGCCAGTGGGTAATGTTCTTTCCGGGTTGCAGACCCCCGGCTGACTTTTTGAGCTCTTTTCTCCAGGTCGCTCGTGACCATAACCCTATTTTTCTAGTGGTGTACTTAATCTCTTCAGAAAGGAAACCAGAAAAAGAACCTCTCAATCTTCAATTGAATCCAGATCCTTGAGTGAAAACATCAGAACCCTTCTCTCTGGCAAACTTCTTACCCTCTTATGAAAAAGTTTATATGAAGAAGCGTAAAACCCCTGAGTCTTTAGCTCAGGGGATATAAGCGTCAACTTCAACCCTGATTCCGTATGTAGTATTCTGCCGCCTCTTTACTAACATTTCCGATAGTAGACGCAAAATAACCATCACTCCATAACGTATTCTCACCCCAATAATACTTTTTCATATATTCTTTTTGAGTTTTCCATAACCTGTTAGTATATTCTTGTTTCAATTTTCTGACAATTGACAAAACGCTAACTTTCGGCTCACTCTTGATCAAGAAATGAATATGGTCTTTGTCAGTTTCCATTTCAAGGATTTCAAAGTTAGACTCTTTTGAAATGTCAATCCTAATCTGTTTGAGTTCTTCGCTAATTGGTTCAAGTATGACTTTTCGGTATTTGCAAACAAAAATAACATGATACATTAACAAAAATTTGCTATGATTCCGTGTTTCATACTTCGTATTTACCAAAATGTACATGTGTTGTTAAAGCATATAATGCCTTTGTATGATGCAAACGTTCAAATTTAGACTCTATCCTACAACTACACAAGCTATTCAATTGAATCAGCATATAGGTAGCTGTAGATTTGTCTATAATTGGGCACTTGACCAGAAAATTAAAACTTATGAGCAGACAGGGGAATCAATTTCCAGATTTGACTTAAACAAATTAATTCCTACTCTAAAGGCTTCTAATGAGTGGTTAGGAGAAGTTAACTCTCAATCATTACAGGGGATGACTAAGCAGGTTGAATCCGCTTTCACTAGATTCTTTAGAGAGAAAACAGGGTTTCCAAAGTTCAAATCAAAAAAGAATCCGATACAGTCTTTCCCTGTACCTCAACACTACACTGTAAACTTTGAAAATAATACTATCAAGCTTCCTAAAATAGAACCAATTAAAGCAGTTCTTCACAGGAAGTTTGAAGGAGAGCCTAAAACGGCTACGGTATCAAGGACATGTAAAGGACATTACTATATCAGTATCCTTGTTGAAGATGGAAAAGAACTTCCAGTAAAGGAAACTTTCACAGAATCAACAACAGTAGGAATTGATGTAGGTATCAAAGACTTTGCTGTCCTTTCAACAGGAGAAAAGGTTGAGAATCCAAAGTACTTGAAAAACTCTCTTAAAAGGCTCAAAGTATTACAGAAAAGAGTCTCAAGGAAACAGAAAGGCTCTAAGAACAGGGCAAAAGCTAAACGAAGACTTGCTGTACTGCATGACAAAATAACAAATCAGAGAAATGACTTCCAGAACAAACTCTCTTTTAGACTTGTTAGCGAAAACCAAGCTGTAGCTCTGGAAACTCTAAATGTTAAAGGCATGGTTAAGAATCATCACTTAGCACAGGCTATAAGTGATTCTGCGTGGAGTAGTTTTGTAACAAAGTTGGAATATAAGGCTCAATGGTTTGGAAAAACCGTCCTGAGAATAGGACAATTTGAACCCTCTTCTAAGCTATGTAGTGTGTGTGGATACCACAATAAAGAGCTTCAGCTAAAAGACAGAGAATGGATTTGTCCAGACTGTAAAACCAAACACCATAGAGACATTAATGCCGCTATCAATATCAAAAAATTCGCTCTCATAGATCAGAATCTAATTGGATTATGACACCGTAGGGACTACGGGGATGAGCTTGGGGACTTGCCCTCAATAGAGGGAGGAATGAACCAAGAAGCCACTCAGTCTTTAGCTGAGTGGTAGTTCACTATTCCTAAGTAAACCGCTTTAAGCAGTATGATTATTTTTTTTTCCTGCATATTACAGTTTCAAGTATCAGGTTTCAAGCACATCAACAGCCAGGTCGGCATTAATAATATAATCAAAGTTGATAACTTCGTCCCATTTTTGCTGTGTAAACATCGACTGGAAACAAACTCCTATAATTTTTCGTTTTTCCGACCCTTCAAGGACTTTGCTTGCAATTTCTCCAGCTTTTTCAGGGCTGACGCCGATCTTTGGCATTGCAAGCCCGCCAAGCAGGACAGCGACGTCAGCATGAGCATCTACAGGTTCTCCAAGCTGCATTCCCTCAGGAGCCATGGAGATCGACCTGGCTTTTTCAAAGTCCAGATTGGGAATAAAAATAAGTTTTCTGTCCCTGACCACAAAACCCAGAAGTTCGGCAAAAGGGGTGCAGAAACCAGGAGTCCCAACAAAAGTAATTTTTTCTGCTCCTTCGACAAGGCTCCTGAAACTGTTCAGGATTCCCCCTATTCCCTGAGATGTGTTTATTATTGGCATGAAAATCTTCTCCTAAATCTTCTTCTTATTGATCTTTTACTAAAAGCCTGCTTTTTGAACACTTTCTTTGCGGCATTATCTATTTCTATAATAAGATAGGGGACATTCCTTTAAATAAGTTAAGTTGAGAATCGGATGCATCTCAAGAAAAAAACAAAAAAGAGAAAAAACAAAAAAGAGAAAAAAGAGAAAAAGGGCAAATGCCCTTTCAAACGCGCTTGATTCCGAAGGATTCAAGCAGGATTTCGGGATAAAGCCCGCCGCTTGAAATGGTCTTTGTGCTCTTTAGGTCGTTTACGGTTACCCTTGCAGGTGCAAACATGCCTGCGTCAACCTTGAAAAAGTCAAAGTTTGCTGCCTTGAAGGTCTGGTAGAAGGGCTTTCCGAAATCCCCGGAGGTTGTTGAGGGGACTTTCTTTACAAAGTCTTCGAGTTCGGCCACTTCGCCTTCGAAGCGGACTGTATAGTTAGTCTCACCGCAGTAGATCACACAGTCATTGGTTGAGCCCATGCACTGGACATCGTTTCCGACAATAGGGGCAATAGGGGCAATTCCGTACCCGCTCTTGATGCAGTTGATATCAAAGCCTATGGATTCAAACTTGTGAATTCCGGTTTCTACAACACGGGCTGATATCTGGACAGAGCCTGCAATGGAAGCCGTAGGGGCAACGGCGATAGTGACGTTTTCCGGGTCTACGCTGCAGTGTTTTGCAATGTATTCGACTACTTTCTCATCAGGGAGTTTGTCTGATTCCAGGACAAGGATCGCAGCTTCGAAATCATCCTCGTACTCAATTTCTTCATAGAGTTCTTTGGGTTTTAAGCCGAGTGCACGTGCAGGGCCTGAACCCATTCCGAAGTAATCTCCTACGGAGATTCTCCAGCCTGCGTACTGGGAAGCCATGCAGGCAATTACCGGGTTGTCAGTTGCCACCTGGATGGCAGGCCATTTGATGCCGTTAAGATCAAAGGTGCTGTATTTAAGGTCAGCAAGGTCAGCAAGGCAGAGTCTTGCCAGGTACATACCGGCTTCATATCCACCTTCGGCTTTAACTCCACAGTCAATGATTGTGGCTCCGTTTTCGAGCTTGATTATTTCCGTTTTCAGGTCTTCACTCCAATCGAGCATCTCTTCGATGACGTATGATCCCATTTCGTTGACACTTATCAAAATATCACCTTTACTTATCGGTCAGAGAATTGTTTATCGAAATTGTTTATCGAAATTATTTATCGAAATTATTTATTGAAATTGTTTATCGAAATTGTTTACAGGTCAGGATTTGACTGAAAACCATATTATTGATCAGATGGCTGGAGACCAATCGAGTCAATTTACCCGGCTTGAAGTTTGTCCTGCCAGATGTAATCCGTATAAGGAAGAATCCAATATATAGATACTGTTATAATATTTTAATTAAATAATACTAATTTACTTAGGTAATACAATTAATCAGATTATAAATATTCGGTCGTTTTTTCTGACTGCCTTATCTACAGCAAGACCAACTTCATCCCCTTTTCCAGCCGTTTGCAGAAGCATGCCTTTTTTTATAAGAGAGCGAACCTGCTGCTTAAGATAGGTAGTGTTTCCTTCAATCAGGATATCATCTCCTATTGCAAGCCCTTCTTCAAGCAATCTTATTGCTGCAGCTTGCTGTTTGGGGTAATAATTCTCCACAACCCCTACGGCCCTTCGTTTCTTTTCCGAGGCGTTCATGCCCTTTTCAGGAGAGAAACTTTCCATACCCGGAACTCCGAAATAAAATCCAGTAGAAAAGCCCCTGTTATACACCGAAGCCAGTTCGGACTGCCATGCCTCTACTTTTTCAAGGGTATAGCTCCCTTCTTTACAGGCATCAATTGCTTCTCTGTAGCATCGGGAGACCACTTCCAGATATCTCGGGTCACGCAGCCTGCCCTCTACCTTAAATGCATCTATCCCAGCTTCAATAAGTTCCGGCACATGCCCAATCATGCATAAATCTTTTGCACTGAGAAGGTATTTTCCCCTGCTTTCCACAACAAGCCCATTTTCCCCGTGAAGCTCCCATTCCCAGCGGCAGGGCTGTGTGCATTCCCCGCAGTTTCCGGATTTTCCCAGGACATATGCCGAAAGGTGGCACCTTCCTGAAACTGCCATACACATCGCCCCGTGAACAAAAGCTTCGATTTCTACCTCAGTCTGCTGTTTGATTTGCCGGATCTCATTTAAGGAAAGTTCTCTTGAAAAAACGATACGTTCCGCTCCAAGGCTCCTGTAAAACTCTGCAGTTTCGTGGTTCGTAACGTTTGCCTGGGTGGAGATATGGATCCTGAGCCCGGCATTACGTGCTTTAAGGATAACAGCCGGGTCCCAGGCGATAACTGCATCTACTCCGGCTTTTACAGCTGCAGCTACTACTGCTTCTACGTCATCAAGCCTGGTTTCATTTACGGTCGAGTTTACAGCCAGATAAGCCTTTAATCCCCGTGCTCTGATCTCAGAAACAAAATCCTCCAGAGTTTCAAGAGTGATCTCTTTTGCCTTAGCCCTCAAGCTGAGCCTGTCCGTTGAAAAATAAACGGCATCAGCATACCTGAAACATGCCTCCAGTCCGGCAAGGTTTCTGACGCCAAGGATAAGTTCCGGTTCTGAACTGTTATGCATGAGAGATGGAAATGACTCAACTTTCATTTAAGAATATCCTTGCTGTTTTCATCAGTCTCACAAATAATAACAAGAAATGCAAACTTTTTTCATTCAGGAATAAGGGAATAAGGTTAACAGAAAACTATATATAAAAGTACTTCAGTCTTCAAAATGGGGATTAATGTAAATTTAAGGGAAAAGAATTTAACGTATTGATAAAAAAATAACTTTATACTGTAGAGATATCTATCATGGGGGTACATAATATGGAATACGAATTAGAAGACATAGAACTCAAAGAAGTAAAACTCGAAGAAGTAGAAAGAGATTACATAGAATTTAGAAGGGAAATGGGAGAAGAGTAATAGAAAACTAATAATAAAAGTGAATTAAAACATGAATGATAGTGCATATCAAAACTCAATCAATATTTTTTAAAATTCAATCAATATTTTTTACTATTTTTTATTTTTAACGAAAAAATTATTTTTTAACTATCTAATTGCTTTTTAATTGATCTATCCAATTAAAAGGATTTTTTCAGGTTTAGTTTAAAACCTGAGTATTTTCTTGAATATTTTTATTCTATAAAACCTGAAAATCAAGAGCTTTGCTTTTTTAGCTAATATATAAAAATATATAGAGAGGTTATTATTTTAATGTTAGTTTATAGGAAGGTCGAACAGGCTCCTAACGTATATATATATTCTCACTTTTATTTGTATGTTAATATTTTTATTTATATATTTTTATTTTTATTTATATGTTACTATTTTTATTTATATACTAATACCCATATTTATATATTAATACATATATTTATATATTGTGTATATTCTGTTATCTATATTTTGAAATGGTTGTGTAGAAACAATGAAGCTTTAATTTAACTACATTTCTCTTCTGGTGGACTTAAAATAGTTAACATTATAATTAAAGAAATTACATCAAGGAATAATAATGGCTTTAGATTTTTATGAATAAAGTAATATTTAATAATTACTATATATTTAAGTTCGATTTTTATGCTAAAAAGAAAACTTGAAACAGTTAACTAATTCAATTAGCTTAAATTAATTTATAAAATAAACTTCCGGGTCTGTTAAAATAAGTGTAGGGAAATATATATGAACAAAAAAATAATTGCATTTGACTTCTTAAGAGCCCTGGCTATAGTTATGATTATTCCAGCTCACCTTAGTAATTATTTATTTTCTATATATGGAAAGTTAGCACTCTATGCCTTTGATCCTTACTTTGCAAACATGGGTTTGGGTCTTTTTATATTTATGAGCGGATATCTGTTATATTACAATAACCACTCGATAAAATCACTTCAAAACGTATTTGATTTCTATAGAAAAAGACTTCTGAGAATCTATCCCCTTTACTGGGCTGCACTCGCCACATTTGTACTGGTATTTTACGTATTTGCCCCTCGGTTAAATTCGGGCTTTGTTTTTCCCGATTCGGAGAATGTGTTTGGTTTATCCAATGTACTTGTACATGTCCTGGGGCTGCAAATCCTGCTTGCTCCGACTTATGCTTCTCCTATGCTAACGTTATATTTTGTGGGTTTAATTATTTGTTTCTATGCCATTTATCCCCTTCTGATTATGTTTTCAAAGTCTACAAAACTTCTTTTGCTTTCTTCTTTCATTATATATCTCGGATTATTTTCAATCTCAAAAACGTTCAATATTATTGACCACCGTTTTTTCATGTTTTTCCTTATATTCGTTTTTGGAATCCTTACTTGCAAGGAAAGCCAGTTTGGAAAAGCCGTAAAGTTATCCGTAAAATCCCCCCTTACCCATATCCTGCTGGCGGTTCTTCCGGTCATTTTCGTATTGACAATCGTTACGGGATTGAGGGAGTCTATGTTTCTGGACCCAAGGGTTTCCGTAACCATTGATACCGGCAGCGGCACAATAGGTTCCTCCATGATAAGATCTATGCTGGACAGTATGGCAGGTTTACTGAGTATTAACCCTCCTTTATTACAGTTCTTCATTGACACGCTTCTTCTTAATATTTTTACAATTTTGTTCTGTGTTTTTGAGTATTCGTTTGCGATGAAGTTTATCAATGACAAACTCTCACGCTCTTTAAGCTCAGTTTTTACATACATCGCTACATCTTCGTATTGCGTTTATTTATTCCACAGACCGTTTTTTACCCTGTGGAACTCGGGAACAAACTTTATAAATTCTCCAATTTTACGCGATGTTATTATGGTGTTTATATCTATTCCCCTGTTATTTTTTGTTTCATACCATGTTCAAACAATGGAACAAAACTTGAAGAGCAGTATCTCCCACAGAAAATTCCCTGGAAAAAACCTGTCTTTCACAGGATTTTTTACAGGTTTTAATAAATGAGAAATGAGAATGAGAAATGAGAACGAGAATTCAGAAGCTTGTCGGCATTGAGGATGGGAAAAGACAGGGTAATAAAAGAAGAGGATAACAAGGAACAGAATTCATAAGATGAAAGGATTTCATTTGTGTGATGAAAACACTTATAATTGGACAAGCATGATATATTTATAAAGGTGAGTAATTTGTTATCCACATTACCAATAGACCTTAAGAACGTAGCAGAAGAAGATATAGATAAAGAAATCCTCAGAGCAGGAATTATTGCCGAGCTGGATACCGTAAACCTTTACGAACAGATGGCAACCCTAACAAAAAATAATGACATAAAAACAATTCTCCTGGACATTGCAAAAGAAGAAAAAACGCATATAGGAGAGTTTCAGACCCTCCTCCTAAGGTTTGACCCCCAGCAAAAAGAAGAACTGGAAGCCGGAGCTGAAGAGGTAGAAGAAGAGTTATCCAAATAAATTAAATTGGTTTTTGGCTTTCCAGAAAGCTTCTGGAAAATCCAACTTTTAAATGTTTTAGTAATCTGACCTTTTTTACATCCGGTACTTCAGGGTTCAGCAAAATAAATCATTTTTAGATTCGGACAATACATATCAAGCTCAAACTGGATTTTCTCTATAAGTTTCCTGCAGCAAGTTCCTGTAACTCCGTAATTTTACTCCAGTATTCCTATAAGGACCTCTAGCTCAATTCCGTCATGGATGATTTTTTTTTCGCAGGCCATGTGAGATATTCCTGACAAGCTCTTCTTCATTTAAAGAATCCTGTATATTTTCAACCACATATCTGCAAACCTGCCTCTCCCTTTCAAAATACAGATGTTTCAGAGCAGACAACCTTCGGACAATCTTATATTAAGGGGGTACACTTACTCAGAAAATTTTAAATATTATAAAAATAAATAAGAATTAACAAGTTATATAATAACTTGGAAAAACAAAAAAACGGAAAAACAAAAAAACGGAAAAACGGAAAAACGGAAAAACGGAAAAACGGAAAAACGGAAAAACGGAAAAATGGAAAAATGGAAAAATAGAAAAATAGAAAAATAGAAAAATAGAAAAATAGAAAAATAGAAAAATAGAAAAATGGAAAAATGGAAAAATGGAAAAACGGATTTCCAGCTAATTAAATATTCATGAGATTGGGAAAGAACTAAACTCTAAACTCCTATTTTATTCTTAACCAATTGTTTGTAAACATACACCGATATGCCGATAAAAACAAAACTGTTCATACACATATATTTGATTCAAATTCTTGAAACTTTTATTGATACGAGAATAAAATTGGTTTTGAGATAAGCTCAACTACTGATACTCCCATTATGCTTATAATCTACACTTCATCCAGGTATCTCTGCAGCTTATCCGCAAGTTTGCCAATATGAATACCATCAACAAATGCATGATGAACCTGAACTGCAAACGGCATCATAAATTTGCCTTCTCTTTCATGATATTTTCCCCAATCAAATATGGGCTGCGCTTTTTCTCTGTTTCCGAAATCCGTGTGCGAAATATGCGTAAATGTTATCCACGGCAAGGCAGAGAATTGATATACATCATTTTCTACAGGTCCTGTAAAATGTTCTTTTTGATTTTCTGCCGTTACGATTGCCAGTTGTACAAACTTCTCAACCGTATCCTGCATGGGAACATTTACTACCTTAAATAATTCTGTTTCTTTCTCCAGATATGTAAATGAGGTGTCAATGGATTCGTATAACACAACTTCACCATCAAGAAAACGATACCGAAATTCCTCGATTTCATTTGCGCATTTCGTAACGGCAAATATAAACGCTATCGTAAACGGCCAATTATTTTCTTTAACGTACTTTTTGAAATTCGTCACATCAAGTTCAAAACTCACACAATATTGAGGCTGCACCGCACTCCTGTATATTTGACAATACTCTTTTCTTTTCCATGTTTCAAAATCTATTATCTGGTATCTGTTTCCCACATTTACACCTTCTTTCAATACAATCTACATTACGATATATTTCCTTTTTAGTTTCACGACCTATTTTCGCTACAGATCTCACACATTACCGTTTCCTTAAGCGGTTTTCCGGGTATTATGGCAGTCAGAATTCAAAAAGCCCGTGGAAATCAAATCCTGCCAGATTTCCGTATCAGGCCAGAGCCATAGTTTTCAGATTTAAACAAATGTTTGAAAATGTTTGAAAAAAAGTATTAATTATTCCAGGCCTCTTAGGCCCATATCAAGACAGGGATCTGTTAGCAGAATATATAAATAACACAAACACAGATAGTTGAATCATACAAAAAGAAGGTATTCACAAATGGCAAAACCTATTGAACTCGGGCTTGTTCTTGAAGGAGAAGATGCAGAGAGGTTCTTTGAATATGATGAAAATCCCGAGGTTTCAGACGAATTAATAGCAATGTTCATTGAAGGCAAGGAAATATATGAGCAAAACAAACGAAAACTTTCGAGCATCAATTCCAGGCTCTGAACTTGTTATCGTACCACTCAATGAACACCACAGCCTTTTATCATTTAATTGCTCAAATTCAGAATTAAACGATTTTTTGAAAAATGATGCTCTGGATGATCAGAATAATTTGATCACCAGAACTAGTTTGTGCTTTTGGAATTATGAACTGGCGGGGTTTGTTGCTCTGGTAGCAGATACAATTGAAGCTAAAGCTGTAATTGATGGAATTGAGCGTTATAAGTATAGCAAATACCCTGCAGTTAAAATTGCAAGACTGGCAGTAGATTCCAGATTTGAAGGAAAAGGAATAGGCACGTATCTGGTGAAAATAGTAATGGGTCAAGCGTTATCAATTTGCAATAACATTGGATGTAGATACATTCTTGTTGATTCAAAAGAAGGGTCAACTGGTTTCTATGGAAAGTACGGATTCAAAATTGCAGAGAAAAATAAGAAAAAAGATTTCATTCCGATGTATCTTAACATGAAACCGATTATTGCTAAAATGAACCTTGAGACTAAAGATTAAGAGTCTTGATTATTCCAAGCACAAATCCGCCATTCAATAAGCTTGGAGGGGTTACGGAGGTGGGGAAATCCTTGATATTCACACCATCCGGCGCAGGGGCTCGTCCTGGCACTGGTCCCGCAGCAGACCTGAAGAAGCAACGGGGGTTGCACCTATGACCATCTCCGGAAATACCTCGAAAAAGCATGAGTCCAGAAGAGGGTTTCATGTTCTGGGCTATAGGCTGCCGGAACTGGACCTGTTCTTTATCTCTCTTACCAGAAAAAGAAAAAGTGAATAAGAAAAGCCAGGCAAAACATTTTTTGAAAGGTGTAATCAGCAAAATAACCGGATACAGGATTTCCCACAGGTCAGACTCTAACGCCTTTTTTTCTGGGGCTCTTGAGCACGTCCGCGAGGTTTTGCAAGCTAAACCGAAGGATAAAGCCGAAGGAAAAAGAAAAGCTCATTACGGACTTTAGAAGGGCTTCTGAGTTATTTATGCAGGGGTAAGTTTATAAAGAAATTAAAAATTAAAAATTATCGATAACTGTTTCCAAAGATTCGATGAGTTCAAATTCTATCCCTCGCACTAAATTCATGGGTTATAATATAATTATATTAAGTATTTCAGAATACTTATATAGAACACCCTCTTTATTAATGCTAACCATAGAATATATGCTAAAAAAAGATGATACTGTGGAAACTGAAATTCCTACTGTAATTATGTTTTTTGTATATTTAGTATTGATTTTAGGTCTCTTCTCTGTTATTTTTTTCATTTATTATAGCTGGAAAATATATAAAGACTCATATACATTTAATCGCTTCATCAAATGGATATTCTGTTATTTGTTATTTTTCCCTATTTATTTAACAGGCGAGCCTTCATTATCAAAGACGTCGATATATGAACTTGCTTTAGGTTACTTCGGTTTTTTATTCGCACTTATAACAGCATTCTTTTTACTTAGAATTGAGGAGAGAAGCTTTAATTATAAATATGCCAAAGGTTTTTTGATTTCATTTTCACTTTTTTTAATTCTAATTACTTTCTATATTAATAGTGTTTTTCGTAGTCCCTTGTTTATGTCATTTTGTGGTAGCATTTACCTTGCATCTTTTCTTCTATTTTTTACATACATTACTAAAATAATACATAATATTACAAAAAAAGATATTACAAAAAAAGAGATGATTAGATATCCAATATTTTTTCTTATTGTTTTAGTTGGCTTTCTTTTAATTAACACATACACTAATGGGTTCTATAATGCTTTAGTAATTGTACTTAGTTTAATAGGAATAATATTCCTTTTTGGTTTAGAGACCTATTTCTATTGGGTATTAAACTGGTTTAATTCTAACTCAAACGAGAATGATATAATTAACACAACGCCTGGGAATTATTTTATTAAGAAACTTTTTGAGTACGAAAATAAATTTCTACACAAAAAAATTCCTATTGATTCAAGTCCATATTATCTATATGATGAAATTTATAACAGTGTATTAAATGATAAAGACTTAGATCTAAAGGATTACAGCTTAAAAGAACTTCAATTTATGCTAGTTTGTACAAACCAACTAGTAAACGAAATTCATCAAGCTCTGTCTTCATATCAAAGCTCTATTATAGCAGGGCTTGGATTAATGATTCTTCCAGTCTTTAGGTTTTACAGTTCTTTTACTGAATACTGGCTTACTTTTTCGATCCCGACACCAACTATACTCACCAATTTAGAAGCTACAATTTTTTCAAAAATGCTTCATTTAGATTATTTTATACGAGTATATATTGTACTTATAATGATGTACATTATGGCTACCTTATTAGCAGCAATTTTGTCTCTGGGTAATCAAAATAGTAGAATAAAAATCTGGATACAAAAGCATGAAGTAATAAATATAGTTTATGGGCTCATTCCTATCATAATTGGCATTTTTATGGTGACAACATGGCTACAATCAAGAGACATAAGGATGGGAATGGAAGATTTCTTTCTTTTAGGAGCTGGTATGTGTCTTTATTATCCTGGTGTATTTTGGAAAAAATTCGAAAATATAAGACTGAATAACGCATACAAGTTAATATTAGCTATTAATCATGAAATGTTATTTTCGGAAGATGAAAAATTAGAAATACAAAAAAGTGAATAAAACAAAGAAAAAACCAAAAATACTTTACTGTAAAAGTAGTAGAAAATATAAATAAACTTATTTTCATTGGTCATCGGTTAAGAACTTATTCCCGTCTCCCAATAGTGTTTTCTATTTAACCTTTTTCATTAAAACCATTTTTCTCTGAACCTTTCTCTATTTACATGTGGATCCAATGCTTGACTTTCATATACACTCATTATCGTTTCAAAAGTTCTTTGAATTCCACATCTATTCAGAATTACTGTCAACAAATCTGATGCATTCTCTGCAAATATTGTGCTCCAACGTAACTGTGTATATTGAGCCATTTTTTCAGGATGAGCTGTTGAGTTTCTTACAAGGGAATAAATCTTTCTGCTAACGATTAATGTTAACATTGCTGTCCAGATTATAGCTTCAATTACCTGTTCATTCTTTGTTTCAAGAACGTCAAGAGCATATTTGCTTTTTAACTCCTTGAAAAGTAGTTCTATGTCCCACCTTGCTCCATATAATTTTGCAATGTCTTTTGCATTTAAAACATCTTTATGAATATTTGTGATATATATGTGATGCTTTTCATCCTCATCATTATATACCGCAACAAGACGTACTTTCATCTCATCCTGTTTTTGTTTGCCTTTATATGCTCTTCTTTTGAATGCTATTTTTACAACTGCATCAAGATCTTTTCCAGAAAGTTGTTTAATACACTCACTAACAGGTTTTCCAGCGAATTCTTTATTTTTTGTCTTAGGAAGCCCTTCTTCAACAGAAACAAGAACAGGATCCATATTCTTCCTTATTCTTGAAACAAAATATCCTCCGTTTTCCTCAACTCTTGCAAACATTTGAGTTTTGTAAAAACCAAGATCAACAAGAAGAATACGGTCTTTAATCCAGGGACCTATTTTCAATGTTTTTATTTCAGCTGTTTTTTCAGAGTACAGAGCAACGGTTTTAGGTCCGTTAGCAACTGCACTTACCATAACTCCTACTTTTACTCCAGCAGCTACATTTCTTGCTCTTGCTGCTGGAAACTTGTCTGCTAAAGAGGAGTGAAGACGAACAATTGTGCTGTCCTGAATAAGAACATCCTGAAAGTTTTCGAGTTTTTTGCTAAGTTTTCTACCAGGTTCTTTTGCAAGCTCTTCTATGCCGTGAATAACACACTGATGAAGAAACTCAACAAGTTCTGGAGTGAATCTATAGTACCAGCTGCTGTCGCTTAATGTCTTATTTGATTCTTTTTCATATCCTCTTTTCAAACTGGCAAGTGTACGCTGCAAGCGTACACCAAAACCAAGAGTTAAAACCCAAAAGATGATGACAGGGTCAATTTTACGCTCACGTACTATAAGATCAGTTTCTTTGGCAGTTTGCCTTAACCACTCTTCGGGAAACATTTCCCGAAGAGAGTCTTCAAGAGTAGGTGGGGGACGAGGAGACATAGATGCACTAATATTTAGATTATTAATATAAAAATACATACAAGAGTAACTATCTAACGCTTAACCGATGACGCATGAACTTATTTTTAATTTATTATAGATTAAAAAATAATGCTTTTAGTATTTAATATATTGGTGATTGATGTATACTTTAAATTAGATTCAAAAAACAATATTCATATAAATTAAACATTTTAGTTAATTGTATTATGATACAATTGCTCAAAAAAACACTTTTTTACATTCAACAAACAAAAAAGCAATGGGTATCATGTTTTATACTAAATTCTTTTTTGTTTTATCTTATATACGTTAGACCCTTCAAAAGTATAAACATACACCAAGAAAGTGCATTATCTCTATTAAGCACATTGGCTCAGAGTGAAGCTGCTATCCTTGCCATAGTTATAAGCTTGAGCTTGGTTGTAATTCAACACTCTGCTTCTTCATATTCGGCGAGAGTTGTTGATATTTTTAAAAATGATCTTATAATTTGGGAATTTTTAGTATTATATGGATTATCAATATTCTACTCACTTTTTTTGATTGGATTGATAAATAAAACGAATGATTCGGATTTGGGCCAATATTATAGCACAGCTTACGTGCTTTCAGTTATTGCATATCTCTCGCTTTTCTATTATATTTACTATGTCTTTAAAATGATAAGGCCAAGCTCAGTAATTGACAGCCTTGATAAAAATATTAACATACAGAGCTTATCTGAGTCTTGGTATCCTTTAGATGAATCTTACATGGAGATTTCAGAAGATGAGCCAAAAATAGTTAGAATAAATGTACGTCTAAACAACGAGATAGACCCTCTTCTCCCAATAATCGAAATTATACGTGCTTCAATTGAAAAATATGATTATGCTACAGCAAGATATGGACTTGAAGCAGTAACGTACTCTTTTTTAAACATATTAATACGAAATCCCATTGAGGAAAAAAGAATTTCAGAGCATATATTTAATCGTATTTTAGAAATTTGGAAATTAGCTTTGAGAAAAAAAGATATCAAATTTATCGACATGGTACTGTTACAATATTGTTACATCGGAGATAAATGCACTTATCCCGTAGGTGGTTCATCGCTTATTAATTCTCTGTTGAGACATGTATCAAAAACTTTATTTTCATCATACAATACTCTAAGTATACCGTATTTTGAACAAAAAGCTGTACAAAAAAACTTGTTATATACTACTTTTTTATCAGAATATTATTTGAAGGAAGCTTTTAAATCAATAATAGAAATTAAAGAAGATGATTTTACAAAGTTATCGATAAATTTGATAAAATCTATTCATGGAATTGGGTTATCTACTTTTAGATATCGTGGCAATTTAAGAATGGACGAACAAATAGTTATTTTAGAAAGTTTAGAATGTTCAACTTCCGGTTTATCAGACGTTTTAGGAGAAATAGGTTTTGCTGCACTCAACTCAGACTCAAAAGATTCAAAAGATGCTGTAAATGAAGTTATTTCTACTCTTAAAGATATTGGGGAAGCATCAGTTAATAATAATCTCATACATAGTATATCTCATATATTGGAAGCACTTCGTATTGTTGGCGAAGAATCAGCAAAAAAAGGAAAGGAATTTGAATCTTCAACTGAAAGCGTAATAGAACATATAGAAAGTATAGCATTCCAGATAGATACCCAATCAAAAGAAAAAAATGGAGTTAAACAAAATCAGCTAATAGAATATTATAAACATATTACTACACACTATACTAAAAAAACTTACTATATAGGTAAAACAAATAATTCACGTGAAGAATTTAAGGAAGAAATTAAACGTGAAACTGATTTAATTTTCTTGCATATTTTTGATCATATTTACAGAGTTAGTAAAGAATCCGTTAAAAGCAACTGCTTTGACATAGCAAAAAAAGGCATAAAATCACTGGAACGTATTCAAAAAATCTTTGAAAATGACACTAGATATTCGTTCCATATTTGTAGCTATATAAAATATATCGGATCAGAAGCTGTGGAAGATAAGCAGAAGCTTTTAGTTGAGAATGCTTCTAGTTTAGTTGAAGAGTCAATTAGGTCTCTATACACAATTGGAATATTACAATTTGGTTACCTATTTGATTTAGAAGAAAGTGAAAGTGAAATAATCGACTTTTTAAATAAGGAATATAATGCTGCTTTGTCTAATAAATCATGTGTTCATAGTCTAAATTATAATAATATAATGTGGGTTGAAGATAATACACATTCCATCGAATTAAAGGTAGTTAGCAAAAACGAAGATAATGAAATAGAAAAAATACATGATGAAAAAGAAAAAACGTTGATTGTGGATGGTATAGAAAACAAAGATATTAAAGTGTTTTGCCTTCGTGATATAGAAGAGGGTGATTTAAATTCATTTCACCCGGGTTCACTAAAAGCATTCAAAAATAGAATTATACCTAATAGTGATTATTATATAATACCAGAAACTTTAGAGAACATAAGAGACCTTATCTCTAAATATCAAAAAAACTCACAGACATGCGTCTCTGTACATCCAATTTATATGGCGATTAAATGTTTTGAAAATTTTGGGATAATATCTATTCATCGGCGAGAAAAAGGCCCCTTATTTAAAATAATAAGGTCTCTCATTTCAATGGAAGAGCTTGAAAGTGAGAGATTGAAAAATTTGGAAAATGATAAGGGTCAAGATGCTGAGGACGACTTTTATTGGGCTGAAACACTGATTTCAGACTCACTTTATCATATTTTAATTGAATCTTTAAAATATAAATTAATTGAACTTTATATATTAAGGGAATCTGTAGATTGCTTAATCAAGATAGATAAAGAGCATCCTGATCTTTTAGGAATGACCGCAGATAGATTCCAGAATCTTTTGGAAATGATAAAAGAATCTAAGCTTGGGGGATCTGCGTATGATGACATTATAGCATTAATCACAGAAAATGGAATTAAGCCACTTAAAAAGGAAAAGACAAAACCAATAATCAAAGCAGTTCGTCATATTTCAAAAAGGGGAACAGTTAGGCGAATGAGAGAAGAATCCTCCAGATAATTTTCTTCCCCTTTAAGTCTTAACCTGAGCCTTAGAAACAAGTTTTTTCCGATCAATATAAGAAATATTCAATATCCTTTGCCTTATGTCAAAAGAAACTATTTTTTCAATCTCATATTCGGGCTTAAAAATATCTAATTTCCCCATAAATAACCATAGGATACCACTGTAAACGGAATTATAATCTCTTGATGATGCACAGGTTTTGTTACAAAACCTGTGCATTTTTGCAGATTTGATATAATTATAGGGTTTTTTAGACTCAAAAATTCTCATTATACACAGATTTAAATAAAAGCTGTGTATTAATAACATTGGTGATTTTTTGGAAAAATATCCTCAATCAGGTTATATCAAAGATTCTGAAGCCTTACATTTTTATGTGAAAGACGTAAGAATCCTAACCCCTAAAGAATATGAGGCATTAAAGGCAGCTATTCCAAAAGATCAGCATAAAACTATACTCGATATACTCCTTATTACAGGAATGAGATATGCAGAGCTTTTGAGGCTCTATGATAATCCACCCTGGTATAATGAGAAAAGAAACATAATCCACCTTCCGGAAGAAGCACAGAAGAAGCACAAAAGGAGACAGCTTGAAAGAACTATTCATCCTTTGCCTTCCATGTTTAATTATTTGCTTAAAGACTTCTGGCAGGCCCGTAAACCTCCCTTAGAAAGTACCTGGAATAAGAACCTTCAGAGATGGGCTATATCTGCAGGCATGAACCCTTATGGACTCTCGGTAAAGTCAAGTAGAAAAACATTGGAGTCCTGGTTAATTGCTTCCGGGATTGTCGAGTCAACTGTATGTTTACGCCAAGGTCACGATTCTTTAACCTCTATGCGCCATTATCAGGGTCTTGCTTTTTCAGATGAAGAATTAAGGAATATTAAAAAACAATTGATAGCATGGGGTTTTTCGGTATAATATTTAAAAAGACCAATGTCCGTGTCTGTAGATATTACTGTTTCTGCATTATACAGGGAAATACTTTCCAATGGCTTGTAAAAGATTATAAAAAAAGCTCCCCAAACAGCATACTCAATTTTATTGGAAATAGAAAATTATGGTTTAGAGCCCTTGGATGTTAAACTTTTAGAAGATTATAGTAATTGTGAAGTGAGATGAAAGAGTTAATAGAGCCATTTATGTACTTTATAAAGATATGGACTATAATTTAAACAAAAGATTCATTACGATTTAGAATCTCATTTGATAAAAATAATTAATAGTGAAAATTAACTTTTAGCTTAATAAATAGCTTTTAAAAAGAAATTATTGTGAGTAATTCCTTAATAATCTTGAACATGGTGGCAAATTGGCTAAAGAACAAAGTAATCCTTATTCTACAGGTTCAGGAGGTGCCTACTTTGAAACACATGTGCAAGCAGCTTTTACTTTGTTTATGCTCACAGGTAGGATTGCACCTTGTTTGCCACCATGGCCAATTACCAAAATTAAGCTTCAAGGACGCTATGCTGGATTCAACACAGATGATTTTATAGTTTTCGTGAAAGATTCGCAAACAAATCGTGAAGCAAAATTATTAGCCCAGATTAAACACACAATAAACATAACAGAAAAAGACAAAACATTTAGCGAAGTAATTCAGGCCTCTTGGGACGATTTTAGAAACCCAGATGTGTTTTCACAGGAGACAGATAAATTTGCTCTTATCACAGGCCCATTAAGTGCTACAGTTATAAATAATGTCCGAACCCTCTTGGAGTGGGCACGACATTCTGAAGATGAAAATGAATTTATTTCCAAGATTAATACGGAACAGTTCAGCAGCAAAGAAAAAATAGAAAAACTTGATGCATTCAAGAAACAGCTACAAAAGGCAAATGAAGGCAAAGAACTTACAGATCGACAACTCTGGGGTTTCTTACAGCATTTTTATCTACTTGGATATGATTTAGATTCAGATACAGGAAGCTCGATGCAATTACTGAAGTCATTAATTGCTCAAAGTTCTACAGCTGAGCCTTCAGGCACATGGGCAAAACTTGTAGTTGAAGTTCAATCTTTTAATAAAGACGCTGGCACACTTTCATTGGAGACTCTTTCACCTGAAATTAAACAAGTATTTAATTTTCAATTTAATTCTCAATGGGAGTCAGATATAAAAAAACTGGAAGAACATGGTAAATACATTATTGGTGGTATCAAAACAAGTATTGATGGCGTGCACATTAAAAATTATGATAAACTTAGAGAGCTATTAGAAATTAGTGAAGCACACAATTTTGTCATACTTACAGGTGAGCGCGGTAGTGGTAAATCAAGCCTTGTAAAAGAATTTGCCGAGTCAATGGAAAGTGCTGCTCCCATTTTTTGTTTCCGTACAGAAGAATTTAATAACGCACATATCGATAATGTTATTTCAAGAATCGGTTTAATTAGTTCTCTAAGTGATCTTGAAGCAGGCTTTGCACTAATGCCTAAAAAATATTTATTAATCGAGTCCCTTGAAAAAGTGCTTGAGTTAGAAAATTTCGCTGCATTCAAAGACTTACTTCAACTTATTCTGAAAAACACAGGATGGACAATAATTGCATCATGTCGTGATTATGCTTTTCAACAGATATCTTTTAATTATCTTGCTCCATATGGAATTGATTATTCTACTCTTTTAATTAATGGGTTTGACGATGTTGATATTCAAAATCTTTGTGAGCAACTAGAAATTTTAATGCCATTTGCGAATAATCAGTCATTAAAGCCCCTTCTAAAATGTCCATTTTATGCAGATTTGGCATTCAGAGTTGCTAGGACTGGAAAAAAATTCTCAATTGGTGACGGTGAAAAAGAGTTTCAGAGTGCTGTTTGGAGAGAAGTAATTTCAAAGGAATCTGAACGATTAAATGGTATGCCTTTAAGGAGACAGCAAACATTTATTGAAGTCTCTGTTAGACGTGCAAAACGAATGGTTTATAGTATTCCAAGCATAGGATTGGATTCTGAGGCTCTTCTAAAACTTGAAGAAGACAATTTAATTCAACGTGATGCCGCAAATAATCTAGTTAGTCCAGCTCATGACGTTTTAGAAGACTGGGCACTTGAAAGATACATTGACACTAAGTTCCAAGACAGTACAGGGAATATCAATGTATTTCTTAATGCAATTGGTTGCGAACCGGCCATGAATAGAGCTTTCAGGATTTGGCTCTGTCAAAAATTAAAGTATGGTGAAAGCATCGATAATTTGATTCTTTCTATATTGAATAATAAACAAATAGAGAAACTTTGGCAGGATGAAACTATTACTGCCGTACTACTTAGCGAAAAACCGAGTGAATTTCTTAATGAACTGAAAGAATCTCTTTTAGAGAATAATTGTAGTCTCTTAAAACGTTTTTGTTTTATCCTTCGTGTTTCTTGTAAATCACCTGACCAGAATTTAATGAATCAAATGTTTACTAAAGAGACTAGAAGTTTGGGTTTTTTGAAAACTCTTTATCTCAAACCTCAAGGAAAGGGATGGGAGTCTATTATTCACTTCTTATTTGAAAATAAAGAAAATCTTCCAAAGGAACTTATTCCACACGTATCTACTATCCTAGCTGACTGGTCTTCTTTAATTCATATAGATAAAGATTTACCGTCAATATCTCGAGAGGCGGGTTTGCTATCTCTTTATTTGCTCAATACCATAAAAAATTCATACATATGCAAAGATGAACAAAAAAAATTGCTTGACATCATCATTAAAGTTGTTCCAACTATTACACAAGAATTCAATGAAATGCTTGAAATTGATTTATTTAACAAAGACCAAATTAACTGCCGACCATTTTATGTTGACAAGTTGGTTGATTTGTCTCTTACAGGAATGACAACGATATTCTTATGTAAACATGCACCCAATACAGTAATCAAAATCGCTCAGCATGAATGGTTAAAGGTTGATGAATTAATAGACAATCAAGATGAATACGCATATTATCATAGAGATGTGGATGAATGTTTTGGCCTCCATCAATATAGAACAGAATCAAATTTCTTTCCTTCAAGTGGGGCAAAGGGCCCTTTCAAATGGCTATTTCAGTATCATCCAAGGAAAGGCATAGATTTTATAGTAAATCTATTCAACACAGCAGCTGAAAGGTATGCTAATTCAGATTTAGATTCACTTGAAAGACTTTCATCTATGTCTATACCTATAGATATTGATCAATCAGAAGTAAAACAGATAGACATTATTCTTAATGACGGAGGACTAGTTAAACAATACTGTTCAGAACGCTTGTGGTTAGGCTATCGTGGACAATCCGTAGTACCACATTTATTACAATCTGCTCTTATGGCCTTGGAAAATTGGTTGATTGATTACACAAAGTACTCAAAATCTATAGAAAATATTGAATGGGTTTTTGATTACGTTCTTAGGAATAGTAACTCTGTTTTGACAACTTCTGTTTTAGCTTCTGTCTCTTTAGGATTTCATGACAAGCTTGGTAAGGTGGTATTACCACTATTGAGAACTCCTGAGCTTTATGGTTTAGATTTAAAACGTTCAATATTTGAACGGGTGGATAAGGAACCAAATTGGTTTGCAATGGGACCTGATCCACTTGCCTCTATTTATCTTGAAGAAAGGCGTGCTGCAGCTCTACAACCTTGGAGAAAAGAAAATTTAGAAACATTAATTACTCGTCTTCAATTTTCAGATTTAAAGGAAGATATTTTTGCTATATTGGATGATTTTAGATCTAGAGGTAATGACGATGAAAATTGGCGTTTTTGTTTGCACAGGATTGATACTCGAGGTTGGCAGCCAGAAGTAGACGCGGAAAATAGCCGAATTATATTTACTCCATCAAATTTGGATCCAGACCTTGAAATTATCCAAAAAAAAGGAGAGGGAAAGGCCTCACTAAACAATCGAATATTTGCATTATTTTTATGGTCTACAAAGACATTCAAAAAAGAACCACTTGACGCAATATACTATGAGAGTTGGGAAGAAGCGTTAATAGAGGCTAAAAACTTAGCTAAATTCTTAGATGATAAAAATGTTGGTACTTTTGACAGTGTGCTTTATGGTAGTATAGTTAAAGCAGCTGTGATTTTCTTACGTGATTATTCAAGCGAAATGGATGAGGATGACTTATTATGGTGCATCAGATTGATAATTCAAACAGTTTTAATGAACGCTGATGCAACAAATAATATACAATCAGCCGATGAAACTGATCATTATGGAGATGCTGCATCCGCTTCCGTTCTCCCAATTATTCTAGACTTTGTATCGGAAAGCGAAGACATTCTTTTTTTAAAGAAAACTATTGCTACAGCGCTTACACATGCAAATGAAAATGTTCGAATTAACGCTGCAAATGGTGTTAGAAAATTTATGTGGACAAAAGACGCCGAATTTGCTCAAAATTGTATGCTGGGTACTATTGAATACGCATGTTTAATGTCTACTTTGAAATATCAAGAAAAGTATATCCTTGCCAGTTGCATCGAGCAAGATACAAATACTGATTTTGATATGCAACTTGATTCTTTCCGTGACAAAATTGCAAATAAACACATTAAAGCAGAAATTAACAACATTAGTTTCCGTTCCCATGCTCCACATCATTTGTTAGTTCCACTTTTAATAATTCCAAAAGGCTCATCTGATTCCACTCATATTTCACTTCTCTCACAAGTTCTTGAGCTCTTGATTGAAAATGAAGCAAGAGAACAAAATCATATTAGTAAGCATGAACCTGAAATCAGAATGCCCTACAATCTTCCAATGAAGTTCGCTGAAATATTCGCAGGTTACTTGTTTAATGCTTCAGATTCAACAGTTGAACAGGCATTTTTGGAACTTTTAAAGATAGGATGTGACAAAGCTCCTAACTTCTTAGATTTGATATTATTATATATTCAAATAGAAGGAGAGAAAAGGGGTCAAAAAGAACGTTATTGGTGGTTTTGGAATCTATTATCTGAAACGATTCAAAATATCGCTATTAATCTAGCTAGAAATAAACATCAAACTAAGCAACTAGAAAATAAGCGTAATTTAATTCGCAGAATGCTCTTTGCCGATATGTCACATCAATATGCTGATAATGAATATGACAATATTAAAACTGGAAAGAAAGAAATTGAAAAATTTGTTCAAAGTGCTGGAACCAATATTGATGTCTTTGAATCGATGAGTAAACTCATGTATTATTATCCCGATTTGTTCTTGAATTCAGGTCTCCATATACTCTCAAAACATCAAAATGAAGTAGGAGGGACAGAGATATTTTCAAAAAATGCTGTTTTTTATTTAGAAAAAACTATTAGCCGTTTCTTATTGTTTGATAATACTAAACCATTGACAAAGAGTTTGCATGAAGCCTGTAAATTGTTGATAGATGCAATTATTGAAACAGGTTCTTCTGAAGCTTATTATCTTCGTGAACATCTAATTCATTCTAGAAAGATTATTAGTTGAGATTTTGTTATTGAATTTATCCCAAAACCTGGTTTCTTCGTAAATTAATAAAAGTTTCAGAACTAAATTCAATGACACGGAACTCGATTATTGTTCATTTTTGATAATTCCATATGGTATCTGAGCATCTCTCAGGTCTCCGGATCCGTCCAGGTCCCAACCTCAAAAAGCATGTTATTTTTGCTGCTATCGTTTTTTCCGGGCTTTTTTTCTTGCTTTTTGTTAGTAAGTAACATACATATCTTTTTTTCAATTTTTAAGTAAAATTACTTATTTATCTTATTTCACTTAATTTATATTTCCTTTTTATAATCCCATTAGTTAATTACCTTTTATGATCTCCAAATTTAAAGAAAAGTTTTCCAGAAAAAACATCAAATCGGTAGCTCTGAAATCTGCTACCGCAGTATCCGGAGGTGTGGCAGTACTCACTGCTAACGCATCTGCAGCAATAAACACAACTGCTATTACTGAGTCGATTTCTGCAATAACCGGTATTCTCCCAGCTATGGGAGATATGGTCTCTGCTGCAATTGGCCCTATGATGACCATAGGAATTGCAATGTTCTGTCTCAGGTTCTTTGATGATATCCTGGGGGCGATAAGCACAGGGCTTAGTTTTGGCCGCCGTTAAAAGGGGGGCTTCTCTTGAATCCCTCCCGTTTATTTATTCCTCTGCTTCTTCTTTTATTCCTTCCTGGCTCTGCAATGGCTGCAGATGTTAACGTAACATTCAGCGACCTTAACTTATACCCTTCTCAGGAATTTTCCTTATATCAGGTGACTGAATCAGGCTCTCAATACCTCGGCACTTATAACACCACTGATACAGTATCCCTGAACTCAGAATATGAGTATAAAAATGTCTGTTTCTTTAATTGCCGCAACTATTCGAGAAAACATTAGAAAAGAAACGAATAAAAAGAGACAATATTTAAAAGAGACCAGAAAAAGAATTGACGCTGAGGGGGAGATTCGAACTCCCGTAGCGCGTGAGCACTACCGGTTTTCAAGACCGGCGCCGTGGTCCGCTGGGCTACCTCAGCATGTTGAAGATATAAATATTACTGGCTTTTCGGATAGGACCTGGCAAATCGCCCTGATATCCGGGGAGCGTATACAGAGAACCTGATTATTATATATAAAATTTGCGAAGAGAAAGAACTCTTCGCTGCTCTGTAAATTACAGTTAAAAATTATTCCTGGGACTCTGAAGGCTCTTCTTTAACTTCAGCTTCGGTTTCGGCTTCAGCTTCAGCTTCGGTTTCAGCTTCGGTTTCAGCTTCTACTTCAGGTTCTGCAGGTGCAGGGACTTCAGCTTCGGCGGTGACCTTTTCGATGAACTGAATTTCTTTGAGATCGGCATACTTGAAGAGTTCGGTTGCTACTCTGTTCTTTGCCATAAGCCAGCGCTGGTTGAAGGTAAGACCTGTGGGCACATTGATCTTTGCAACACAGTCATCAATTTCAACTTCTGTGTCACGAATGCCAGTATAGAGAGCAAGAAGACCCTGGATCTTTTCAACATTATCTTCAAGGACCTTTTCAATATTGTACTCGTAGTTAACGGTCTTGCCTGCAAAGGGGCTGTTAAAGTCTACAGTGACCCTACGGCCGATGACCCTGCTGACAACTCCTCTTCTGCCGTCCAGTTCAACAGGCTGCCCAGGGTGAACATTTCTGTCCTGGAACTTTGTTATGGAAACAGTTTCTACAAGCGTGGGGTTTCTAGGACCGAATGCCTTTTCCGGAGGGATTGAAACTGTGCCGGAGTAACCAGCTTCCTTTCCATCAAAGTCTTCATCAAGCCCCTGAATTGTGTGCCCTGCCCCGACAATAACGACGTCTCCGCCGTAAAGGCCCTGGGGATTAAAGATCTCTTCTTTTTTTGCAAGCTCTTCGTCTGTTGTGTCGAAAATCCTGCCGTCTTCAAATCTACCTGTGTAGTTTAACTTTATGAAATCGCCTTTCTGAATTGCCATAATACTCAACTCTTCTATTAAATTAATTAAATTTGATAAGCAAGGAAATTATCCTTTATCAGTTAAATTCCTGAACTTTCAGAGTAAACGCGTTTCACGCTATAGAACTCTGGCTTTAATAAGCTTTTTGGGACTCAACAGGGTTGCCTGAAACCTCGCCGGTCATTGTAAAAATTTGAATTTAAGAAAAATTGTTCAGGAAACAGCACCTGCTGCCGTTTAGAGTATGTTATGGAAAAGATTCGACCTGTAATAAGGAGGTGAAGTCACTTTCATTTTCGTCATAGAAGCTGCCTTCTGAGGCAAAAATGACTTTTTTCGCAGCTTTGTCAGGCAGGGACAGAGGTTCCGGCAAGAATACCTTTGTCTTAACCGGTCTATTCATGAGAGTTATGTCCAGAGAATCCGTTCGACTTTTTGAGATAAGGTTCCTTAGCTATTTCAGCTACTCCAGCCATAAATATCTTCTGAATCAAACATAATTCCAGATTACAATTATATTTATCTTGTTACTGTTTATGATTCCGAATACAATAAAGTGTTAAATATAACCTTGGATCTAATATTTAATGGGGATTCGGAGATATAGTGGATTTAATCTATTTGGTCAACCTGTTTGATTTTTCATAAGTAAAACGCCTGAAGCCAGGAAAATCTGATAGAAAAAATTCCATTTTCAGGAGAGGTGTATGGAAAAAAAACTTATGAGGATAGGGATTTCCCTTCCTGGGGAGCTTCTGGATAAGTTTGATAAAGCCCTTATGAAGAGAGGATACTCTTCACGTTCTGAAGGCATAAGGGATGCCATCAGAACATATAACCAGCACTATGAATGGATGCAGCAGATTAAAGGTACAAGGACTGCAACCATCTCTATTGTATACGACTGCTCAAAAAAAGGTGTAACAAGTACCCTGGCAGAAATTCAACATGACCATATGGATCTGATAAACTCTTCAGTCCATTTCAATATGGAAGAAAATCTTTGCTTTGAAGTGATAATCCTCGAAGGGGACGGAGAAAAAATAGTGGACCTGGCTGAAAAAATCCTTAGTTTAAAGGGAGTTAAGCACTCCAGATTAACAACCGTGCCTGAAGAGAGAACAAAATGAACAAGGAAAACTGAAATCAACTTATCTTATTGCACAGATGACTTAAAACTTATCTATTGACTGTTTTTATGATAGGGTTTTTTTAATCTTATATAGGCCCGGAATTAAAATATAACTAATATATATCCAATTCATCTGGATATTTTATAACAATAGTTGTTTTAGTTCATTCAGTTCCAATACTTTGCAGTTTCTAAGACGAAAATGAAAGTGACTTTACTTCTTTTTTACGGATTGGGTCTTCTCCATAACTTTTTCTAAATGGCAACTGGTGCTGTTTCTGGAATAATTTTTCTTAAATTCAAATTTTTAGAATGACCGGCGAAGTTTCAGGCAACCTGGTTGATTCCCAAAAAGCTTATTAAAGCCAGAGTTCTAGGGGTATATATGGATCTTGCAAAAATCCAGGTAAGACCAGATCTATTTTTAAAAGTGCTTAAAAAAAAACTATGGGATACCGCAGGAATTTTTCTTTTAAAGAAATGGGAGCGGATAGATAAAGAAAATGTTGGAACTGTTGAAGATATCATGCTTTCGGAAATCCTTAGAATTCAGGCAGAAGGATTTGAACATAAAAGGCAGGGAGAAATAATAAAATATTCAAAGAAATTCAGAAACGTTTTTTATGTAATTAAAAGTCATGATCAGGTAATGGGCTACTGCATATATCACCTGAAACCGGCTTTTTCATTCCGGGGGTTTGAGAAAAAATCTGTAATTTATTCGATTGCAATTGACAGTGAATTCAGAAACAAGGGATTTGGCAGAAAGCTCCTGGAAGAAAGCATCAGGGAGATGAAGCTGAATCGAGTATTATCTGTCCTCCTGTACGTAAACATAAAAAATGTTCCTGCCATAAAATTATACGAGAAAACAGGCTTCTTGATAGTCAAAGAAGTAGAAAACGTATGTGGACAAAAAGAGATATGCTACAAAATGGAACTGAAACTTTTTTGATTTAATCTCTATGAATTTCCACTAAAAAGTGCTTTTCTTATAGCCAATACCTAATAAGGGTATTCTCAGTGAAAATGTATTATACAAAAGCATTTTTATATAATACTAACTTTCAGAATATTGTGTGGCATACCCTCCTTATAGCCACTTTTATGGAAATTCATAACTGAAGGGCACATCTAAATAAAAATCCGGTTTACAGTCAAGTATGCCTTTGATTACAGTCAAGTATGCCTTTGATTACAGTCAAGTATGCCTTTGATTACAGTCAAGTATGCCTTTGATTATAACCTGATATCTGTAGCGGCAAAAGAAAGAGTTTCTTTCAATAACAGCAACGACAAAAATCATTGAGAATTACTAATGGTTTTGCGCTTAAAGGTGATTCTATCGATCCCACACAAATTATCGATCCCATACAAATTTACATGAGATTAGTTTCATATCTTGAGAGTTTTATGAAACTGCTGCGGGATTCCATCGGAGTTTATCTTCTAAAAAAATGGAAACAAACCGAAAAGGAAAATATTGTGCCCGTAGATGAAACCATGCTCCCGGAGATTCTTAGAATTCAGGCAGAGGGATTTGATAGTGAGAACCAGGAAAATCTTATAAGATATTCAAAGAAACTGGGTAAAATATTTTACGTAATTAAAAGCCAGGACAAAATTGCAGGCTACTGCATATACTACCTGAAACCAGAACTTTCGTTCAGAGGGCTAAAAAAGAAATCCGTAATTTACTCAATTGCAATTGACAACAAATTCAAGAAAATGGGATATGGTAGGAAGCTTCTGGAAGAAAGTATAAAGGAAATGAGGTTGAATGGAATATCCTCTGTTCTCCTGTTTGTAAATGTAAACAATACTCCTGCAATAAAACTATATGAAAAAATGGATTTTCAAATCATACAAAAAATAGATAATGTATGTGGGAAGGAAGAGACATGCTATACAATGGAGTTAAAACTTGCCTGATTTAATTATTAATTATTTTTAAAATTGACCTCTTCCTGCATGTGTGTCTAATTTCAGAAAAGCGTCACCTGATGAGATATTGTCCTTTTCTTACAGGTTATCATTTATTGTCATTTTTTCAGATACGGCAGCTTAAAGGATATGTTTAAATAAAATTCGAGTTCACAGTTTAATGTGTACTTAATTAACGCCCTTATTTTTGTTGGGGGGCTACTGCTGCTTGTAAAGGGAGCAGACCTTTTTGTAATGTCTTCGTCCTGGATTGCTAAGAGGTTTGGGGTCTCTGAGTTTATAATCGGGCTAACTCTGGTATCGATAGGAACATCTGTGCCCGAGCTTGCCTCTTCTCTGACAGCATCATTCGAACACGCAAGTGGAATAGTTATAGGCAATGTACTCGGGTCAAACATTGCAAATATAGGACTGGTCGTGAGTACCGCTGCCCTTCTGTCCAATGTGAGTACTGAAGAGCTAATGCTTAGAAGAGACGGCTATATAATGTTATTTTCCATCTTTCTTTTTTTGCTATTTGTTCTGAACTTCAGGATTTCAAGGATCGAGGCCTTAATTTTTCTTTTGCTATACATTGTCTATCTTCTGTTCCTGCTTGACAAGGTAAAAAAACACGAAGAAGATATATACTTCAAAGAATTTATGAACTATTTTTTTAAGTTTGAGTATATTTTCGATTTAAAAGCAAGGATTGAAACAGGTATCAGAGGACGAATGGAAGAAAAAATTATTAAGAAAGCCGTAAAAGAGAGCTATGAAGAAACAGAAAGAGAAACTAAAACAGAAGAAATGATTCGGGCAGAAGATAAAACTTGCACTGAGATTCAAGCCAAAAATGAAACTGAGATTCGGGCAGAAGATAAAACTTGCACTGAGATTCAAGCCGAAAATGAAACTGAAATAATAAATGAAACTGAGAATCTTTCTGAAGGCAGCCTTTTAATAGAGTTTCTCAAACTGGTCACAAGCGGATTTGCTATAATAATCGGAGCAAAGTATTTCATAGGGCAGTCAATGTTTTTTGCCCAGATTCTGGAAGTTCCGGATACTCTTATCGGTGTAAGCCTTGTTTCAATCGGGACTTCTCTTCCTGAACTGATGGTAACGGTTTCTGCAGCTCGCAGCGGCTATGCCAGCATAGCTCTTGGAAATGTTATAGGGTCAAATATCACGAATACTCTTTTGATTCTGGGCTGTTCGGGGCTTGTCTACCCCCTCACAGTAACCGAAATCAGTGTCTATTATATAACACCTTTCATGCTGTTCATCAGTCTCCTGCTTCTCCTCTTTATCAGAACAGGCTGGAGAATTAAAAGGTTTGAAGGTTTTATTCTTTTCCTTCTCTACTCCGGATTCATGGTTTTTATCTTCCGCCTTGGATGAGTTACCAGTCTTAATGTTGCCCTTAATGTTGCCAGTCTTAATGTTGCCCTTAATGTTGCCAGTCTTAATGTTGCCCTTAATGTTGCCAGTCTTAATGTTGCCAGTCTTAATGTTGCCAGTCTGAATAAACCAACAAGTAAAAGCAACTGAAATAAAAACTGAAATACTCTATTTTCGGAACTACCGGAATAATATCGACCTATTAGTAAGGATCACTAGGAAATAATATTCGAAAAGATAGTTTTCTTCGTCGAATTCAAGGTTTTTGAATTTCGTAGCCTTCCTTTAAAAGGGCTCTTACTGCATATTCCAGGTCTTTTTCCCTTACTAGGATATAATCAGTATCATACGTTGAAACGGCAAATATGCTGATGCCTTTATCAGCCAGAGTCCTGCTGATTTCTGCAAGGATTCCTGTCAGCTCGAAATCCAGAGGTCCTTCAACTTTCAGGCAATTCCAGCCCCTTTCAACCTGGGTACCTGCAGGAATATTTGAAGGAATACTGCTTTCCTGGCAGACGACGGAAAGTTCTTCAAGAGTTCGCGTAATCGAATAGAAACTGCTCCCACACACCCATGCAGGAATTTCAGAGCCTGTTTCCAGTTTGCAGACTCCAAACCTTCCTTCAAGGATACTTAAAGTGAGTTTATTTTGCTTCATTTCGGGCTCCGAATTCAATATGTAGAAGTATACGATTAACTAAGAAACATCATTGTCAGAAGTATATCATCACTTTATGGGATAATCTGGTTGTCTCCTGCTCCATGGTTGATATTTTTAGTATTGGAGCTTCCAGTAAGACTATTGAATTCTTTTTTATCAACTCAAGTAGGTGGGTTCAAGTGGAGAGCTGAGTGTGAAAAGAAAGAACTCGAGATGCAATTTACGAGCATTTCCGAATGATATCAACCAATTAATCAGGGAGTAGCGGTGGTTATTTTAGCCGAAGGTTATTTATTCAACTGGACAGACCACCGCTTAGATTCCCTGTTGACTCTAATCTTGTCTTCCCTGGAAAGCCAGCCAATAGCCATCAAAGCAATCTGGGAATCAAAGCCATTCGCGCCCAGATGAGTTTTTATCTGGTTCAGGCTACATTCCCCTTCTTCCAGCCTGTGGTATAGCACTCCTGCAGCTTCCCCGATCTTTAGATTCATATACTCAACCATGTTTATCACCGATTTTTATTTTTGATTACAATTTGCTGTTTTTGAGAATTTTGTGTTGGTTAGTGGAATATACATATTATGAAAACTATTAAGGAAATAAACCCAGAAAATTTCATTTTGGAATACACCGTAAGCCCGGAACCAGATTCCATGTCCTCCATAAAGAATATCTGTCCTCTGTTGCAAATAACCCTGGTCATTACTGCCCGTGGTCTTTATACATCCCCCAAAATGAGCAGATTTTCTTGAGATTATGGTACATATGCTTCTTAATCAATATGTTATTGTTGTATATGCTATCTTGAGCAATTATAAAAGCCTTCTTGAAAATGGCCTCTTAAACATAATTAAATATAATAGACTATATATAATTTTGATTAAAATTCCAGAATAATATTCCGCATAAGGAAGACAATGACATCAACGTTATACCAACCTTAAACAAATAATTAGTGGGGTAATCGTTTATTAATCTTTTAACCGGAGCTGGTCTTGATGAACTTGCTGGGTATGAATGTACTTGATGTTTTTTCAAAGATAGATAGCTTTGTCTGGGGGCCTCCACTTTTAATTTTGCTTGTGGGGACAGGTTTTTTCCTGACATGGTGCCTGGGGCTGATCCAGATCTTCAGGCTGCCTCTAGCTCTCAAATATGTCCTGAATTCAAGAAAATATGAAGCCGGAGTTCTGGGGGACGTCTCAAGCTTTGCTGCGCTCAGTACGGCGCTTTCGGCAACGATCGGGACCGGAAACATCGTGGGGGTGGCAACTGCAATCAAGATAGGGGGGCCCGGAGCTCTTTTCTGGATGTTCCTTGCCGCTTTTTTCGGGATGGCTACCATGTATTCCGAAGCCCTGCTGGCAGTCAAATACAGGACAGTTGACGCAAACGGGCAGATGTCCGGGGGTCCCATGTACTACATTAAAAACGGACTGAGCCATAAAAAGTATAGTAAAATTCTTGCCCCTCTTTTTGCTATCTTCGGGGTAAATGTGGCACTTTTCGGGATAGGGACTTTTCCCCAGGTAAACGCAATTGTGGACTCGGTTCGGATTGCTTTTAATATCCCTGAAATCCTGACTGCAGCCGTGCTGAGCCTGCTTGTGGCTTTTGTGACACTTGGCGGGATCAGGAGGATTGCGGCTGTCGCCCAGTTCATGGTGCCTTTTATGGCAGTGGCTTATGTGCTGGGTTGCCTTGTGATTATCGGGCTGAACCTTGACAAAATTCCCGCAACATTTTCTCTGATTCTCAGTTCTGCATTTACCGATACCGCAGCAAAAGGTGGCTTTCTTGGAGCCGGGATGATGCTTGCAATCCGGATGGGAATTGCCCGGGGGATCTTTTCAAACGAAGCGGGACTCGGAAGTACACCCATAGCAGCCGCAGCCGCAAGGGTCAAAGAGCCGGCAAAACAGGGCTTGATCTCCATGACAGGGACCTTTTTCGATACAATCGTAGTTTGCTTCATGACCGGAACTGTGCTGATCATGACGGATTCCTGGACAGGGGACCTTGCCGGAGCCTACATGACCAGCTACGCTTTTTCCACCGTGCTCTCAGACCTCGGGAGCTACATCGTGACCGTGGGCCTGATCTTCTTTGCCTTTACAACCATCATAGGCTGGAACTATTACGGGGAACGCTGCACGGAATTCCTCTTCGGGGTCAGGGGAATTCTTCCATATAAGGTCCTTTACATTTTCATTGTTGCCTCCGGAGCCTTCCTGACCCTTGACGTTATCTGGATTCTGGCAGATATAGTAAACGGGCTGATGGCTATCCCGAACCTGATAGCCCTCCTTGCGTTGAGAAAGGTTGTTGTAGCTGAGACCAGAAAATATTTTGAGAATTGGGGGGTCGAAGACTAAAATCAAGCCATTTAAACCGGAAACCCGAAACCTGGCTTGAATAAAAATCCGGATGAGGAATGAAGAATAAAATCTGAGATATGAAAAACAAAACCTGGGGAATGAGAAATAAAACCTAAGAAATAAAAAATAAAACCTGAGGAATAAAGAATGATATCTGAGGAATGAAAAATACAACCTGATAAAGGTTGCAAATAAAGTGTAACGGTTATAAGCAACTCCAATAGATTGTTACCTATAAAATTCATATCCAGAAAAGGATTGTTGCCCATGAAGTCCACCCATCAAGAACTAAAAATCCGGGCTGTGAAGAAGAAATGTATAAAAACAGATACATCTCCTACAGCTGCCTTCTGTTTTCTTGCAGCTATACTGATGATAACCACCCTCCTGACTCCTACAGCTTCTGCGGTTGTGGTCTCCGGAAACACCCATCTTGAGGTGTATGTTTCGGAAATAACCCCCAACCCTGCCAGGCCCGGAGAAGATCTGCTCATAAAAATCAACATAGAAAATACCGGAAACGACCCTGCTGAAAATGTGATAATAGGAATTGAGGAACTAGATCCCTTTATTTTCACTTACAGCACCTCAGAGGTCTACGGTTCCGGGACGAACACCGAGCGCGTCTTTCAAATTGAACAGATAAGGCAGCGCGCAAAAGTAGAGCTTAACTTCCACTTCAGGGTGGACGAAAGGGCGACTTCGGGAGTCCGCCAGCTTGAGTTTACCATAGTAGACGGGGACGGGGTGAGCTTTTCGAAAAGGATTCCGATAAGAGTGGAAGGAAACCCTGACATTGTGCTCACGGGGACTGTAATCACTCCGACAAACAAAGAGAACTCTTCGGTTGATGCCCTGGTCCCGGGACAGGCCTTTTACCTCCGGACTACGGTTAAGAATGCAGGGAACGGAAATGCAAAAAATGTCAGGGTTATCTTGGACTTAAACAGTTCTTCTCCCCTTATCCCCCTCGAAGACAATGTCCGTTTCTTTGAGGGCCTTAAAGCCGGAAGCTCTAAGAACCTGTCGTTTAAACTCCTTTTAGGCAGTAACGCAGAGGTGCAGCCCTACAAGATCCCCCTAAGGATCACAGCTTCAAACGAAGCCGAGGATTTCCAGATCAACAAGGCCCAGGAAATAGGGGTCAATGTGCTGAACCAGGCGAATATTAACATTGCAAGCCTGAAATTCGATCCCCAGATGCCTGTTAAAGGGCAGCAGGTCTCCATGATCCTGCGGCTTGAAAATGTAGGGGAAGGAGAAGCCCGTTTCGTGAAAGCCAACCTTGAAGGGCTTGAAGGCTCGGGAAGCACGGAAGCCTTCCTGGGACGCCTGAAAAAAGACGATGATGCCCCGGCAGTCTTTATCTTCATTCCGGATAAAGCAGGATACCAGGAAGTAACTCTGCTTGTAGAATACGAGGATGATTTCGGGGAGCACCAGCTTAGCGAGGACCTGACCTTCAATGTGGACCGACAGAAGGGGAGCATTATCCCCATTATACTGGGAGCAGTCCTGATTCTTGCAGCCACAGTCTTCTACATGAAAAAGAAAGGAAAGCTCTAAAGAACACATTAAAAATAAAGTTAGAAGCAGAATAAACCAAGCAGGACACCTGATTATGCTTGAAAAAGCGAAAGTTTCCTTCTTCCTTGCCGGCCGAACCATAACAAGAGGCAATAAGGGGATCACAATCTTTACGGTCATTGTGCTGACCCTTATCTTCGTGCAGCTTGTGCTCTTTTCGAGCATGTTAGCCGGGGTCACGCTCAAGTTTAACGAGCTTATGGTGGACTTTCAGACCGGAAACGTCGTGGTCGAACCCAGGGAAGAGGAACGCTATATAGAGGACGCATCAGCTCTCCAGAAGAAGATCGAAAGCCTTCCCCAGGTGGTCGGGACTTCAGCTCGCCTGAAGACCTCGGGGAACTTCCACTACAAGGAAAAGGAAATGGGAGTCACGGTTTACGGGATTGATCCTGAGAATGAAAACTTTGTAACAGACCTCGAAGATGCCGTCATAAGCGGGGAATTCCTGAGCGGGCCCGACCGTGGGGAGGTAATCCTGGGCAGGGAAGTTTCGGGCGGCTTTGGAGCCCTGATGGAATCAAGGTCTTTGGGTGGCGTAGAAGTGGGAGATACGGTGGAAATCACAATCAACGGCAAAACCCGGGAGTTCAGAGTTAAGGGGATCTACACAACCCGCTACTTCATGGTCGATGCCGGGGCCTACATCAGCAGGGCGGACCTGGAAGAAATGCTCGGCGTACAGAATAGAGACTTTGCCCAGGAAATAGCTGTTAAGACAACAGAAGGCACGGATGAGTATGAGACCCGGACGGCTCTCCTCTCTCTGGGTATCAGGGAAAACATTCGCACCTGGCGCGAATTCGCAGGGATTCTCCGCCTGATCGAAAGCACCCTTGGGATGATTCGGGACATAATGAACGTGATCGGTCTCCTGATAGCTTTCGTGATCATCTTTGTAGTTATCTATGTAAACATCGTTAACAAAAAGAGGCAAATTGGAGTCCAGAAAGCCATAGGGATAGAGCAGAACGTAATCATAGCTTCCTTTGTGCTCCAAGCCATGTTCTACGCGGGAATTGGCGTCATCCTCGGATTCATTTTCATGCGTTTTGGGCTCGCCCCCTACACCGCAGCACACCCGGTGGACATACCTCTCGGCAGCATGAGCCTGAAGTTGGACGATGCCGAAGCCATAAACCGTGCAGTCCTCCTCTTCCTTGCCTCAATCATTGGCTCCGTTATCCCTGCCTACACACTGACGCAAAAAGACCTCCTGGAATTGATCTGGGGCAAATGAGAAAGAGGTTAAGAGAGGTTAAGGCATGGATAAAATGGAAAAAGAAATGGAAAAAGAAATGGAAAAAGAAATAGAAGATGAGCCTGGAAAGGAAAACATTGAGACTGGAACTGAAAACATGCCCGATCGAAAAAAAGAAGCTGGAATTGAAATTGCAGTGAAAACACCCAATGAAAAAAACGTAGACATTATCATCGAAGGCATTGATATTGTCCGAACCTTCCTGATGGGTGAAGTGGAAGTACGGGTGCTCCGCGGTATTTCCTTAAAAATCCAGCGCGGAGAATTTGTTGCTATTATGGGTCCAAGCGGTTCCGGAAAGACCACCCTCTTAAATCAGCTCGGTCTCCTCGATACCCCCAACTCCGGGAAAGTCATCATCAACGGTGCCGATACCTCTCTGATGTTCGACAGGGAAAAAGGCAGATTTCGTCTCCACAACCTGGGCTACGTTTTTCAGGACTATGCCCTTCTGCCCGAACTCACCGCCTCTGAAAACGTTTTCATCTCCCTTATGATGCAGGGCAAAAGCAAAGCAGAATACGAATCAGCATCTGCCAAAATCCTGGAGGCCGTAGGCCTTGGCGACCGCCTTTCCCAGCTTCCCTCCAAAATGAGCGGCGGCCAGCAGCAACGAGTCTCCATCGCCAGGGCGCTTGCCCACAACCCTGTCATCCTCTTCGCCGACGAACCCTGCGCCAACCTGGATTCTAAAAACTCCAAGGAAGTTCTAGACCTTTTCAAGAAATTTAACACCGAATTGGGGCAGACAATCGTAATGGTTACGCATGAAGACTGGCACGCGGAATATACTGACAGGGTGATCAGGTTAAAGGACGGGATGTTAGAGCAATAAAAAACGGGAAGAACGAGAACAAAAAAGTATTCTACTTAAAAAGTGCTTTTTTTTCAGGGCTGCCAGGCAAGCTGGTGGAGGCGTTTTATAATGCAGGGATTCAAAACCGATCTCCGGGTTAAGGGGTGTATTTCTTAGACTCTACGGCGCAGAAATAATACCAAACTTTGGCATATTTTTACAACTTATGCAGTGCAAAGTTACAAGAAACGCCTTGCTGAGATACAATCTAATTTGAAAAAATGAAAATTCATAACTAACATCGAAATCTGTATAAAATTTTAAATTGTATCTACAATTTTGATAGTATCCACTTATCTCAGAGAATTATCTCCTTGATTTTAAGCCAAAATGAGTTTGATAAATAACATCAATACAAAAAAACATTATTATAAATACTACGAAATCTCACTCATTCTTGTTACAATCAAGCTATTGATCTTGTCAAAATTAGCGAAAATATACTGTTTGACCCCATTTGTGTCAAAGTAATGTGTTTTTAATAACTTCAAGACCTGCTCTCTCCTGTACTTGGTTTCGTATCCGAAAGTCTCTGCAAAATTCCAGCCGGATTTCCGGATTTGGGATTTTAGAATCCCGATTTCAGTTGCATGTTTTGTTTTTGACTTGTTTCCTGAGAGTTTGAATTATCCATTGAGCAGGTTTTGTGACAGGTTCCACAGAGCGTTATCAGGTTTTCCGGTACCTGTTCCCTGGTTTGATCTGAAAACGATATGATGGCAATGCAGCCAGGAATCCTTTGATTTTCCCTGCAGTGCTGGCAGGTGTAGCTATCCCTGTCCAGAACGTAAGCTTTGACATTGTAGAACCCTTTAAGGTCCCCTTCCTGGTATCCTTTTCCGGAAACCTCTGGATCTATTATTTTGTGAATATCAAAGGAAGCAAGTTCTACCTTTCATGCCGTTACAGGAAGCAGGGATTCCACAAACCTCTTTTCCCAGAAATGAGCTTCAAGTTTGCTTCGGATAGAAGGAGCTAATCTTCCTTCTTTCTTTGAATTTCCCCGGTTATCAAATCTTGCAGATCTATATCTTGTTTTTTTACATCTTCTGGTTCTCCTGTACATCTTCCGTTGTTGCATCTTTTTTGAAACGTTTTCTCTCAGGTAAATTTCGGACTGATACAACACTTTTCCGTTAGCAATGGCTGCACAGCTCACTACCTTAGAGCCGGTATCCATCCCTGCAGTCACAGGTTGAGTATACCCACTGCTTCCGAAAAATAACTTAATTGTGAATGGCGTATTTCGGACCACTTTTGCCTTGCCTGCTTGCAGTAAATTTCTGGCTTTTGAAGGTTTACAGGGCATTAGTGGTTTTTTGTTTTGATTGATTACGAAAACTAACATATAGTCTTCATCCGAAGAGTTATGCGTATCCAAATTGTGGACTCCAACTTCGTGAAGTTGGAGTATTACAGCGTAGTTGGAAGGACTCCAACTTCGTGAAGTTGGAGTATTACAGCGTAGTTGGAAGGACTTCAACTTCGTGAAGTTGGAACAAGTCAATTCCGGAATTCGTCCTCCTCTTGATCTGATATGGAAAGGTTTAACGATGCAAGCACTGTCCCTACCTCTCAGGACTGTTTAACCGGCATCCTTAGAGCCTTAAACTGAAGCGACATTCAAGGTAATTATTTTTTTCCTATCGTTTACCGATCTTCCAAAGCTCCTTATCGGTGATCTGGTCAACCAGGGCTTGTTAAACATGCCCCTGAGTCTTTAGCTCAGGGGTAGTTGACTTCCTCATTTCTGCAAACACTTTTTCAGCTTTTTCTCTGACCTCTGCAAAAATATCTTCCCCTTTTGTATTGATTCCTACAATGAGAGGTCCGAATTTCTCAACCTTTAGCACCCAGACAGCTTCAGGCATACCAAGGTCAAGCCAGTGGACGGTTTTCACCTCTTTTATCAGTTCTGCGGCAAGGGCGGCGCATCCTCCAGTGTATGCAAGGTAGACACACCTGTTTTTCAGTGCGCCTGCGACTCCTTTCATTCCACCTTTTCCGATAATTGCCCGGACTTCATGAGCTTTCAGGAGAGGAGGAGTCATTTTTGACATCCTGCCGCTGGTTGTGGGGCCTGCGGAGACGACTTTCCATTCTTCCTTTTCGCCTTTTCCTGTTTTTTGCATAAGGGGGCCGCAGTGATAGATAACTGCCCCTTCAAGGGAGAAAGGAAGTTCTTCTCCTTTTTCTTTCATTTCCAGAATTCTGGCGTGGGCTTCGTCCCGGGCTGTCAGGATCTCTCCGGAGATAAAAACAATGTCTCCAGCATTGAGTTTCTCTATATCTTCGATCTTCAACGGGGTCTGTAAATGATACTCCATTATTCTTCCCCTCCGAACACGACTGAAGCATGCCTGTTCGCCCAGCACTGGATGTTTACGGCAACAGGAAGGGAGGCCGTATGGCAGTTTGCGGTTTTCACATGCACGGCAAGGGCGGTTGTGCTGCCTCCAAGGCCCATACAGCCGATCCCGAGGGTGTTTACTGCATCAAGGATTTCCTTTTCAAACTCGTTCATGAGAGTGTCGAGGGGTTCAAGCAGGGCTTCTTTTGCAAGCCTGGCGGCTTTGTCAAAGGAACCTCCGATCCCTACACCAAGAGTCAGGGGAGGACAGGGCATTCCACCTGCATTAATCACCGTTTTGAGCACGAAGTTTTTGATACTGCCTGCTTCGGTCGGGTTCAGCATCCTGAGAGCGCTCATATTCTCTGAACCCGCACCTTTCGGAGCGACCGTGATCTTGAGCTCTTTTCCGGGCACAAGTTTCCAGTTAATATCAGGGATTCCTGCGCCGGTATTATCCCCGCTGTTTTTTCGGGTCAGGGGGTCCACAGCATTCGGGCGGAGTGGGATTTCTCGGGTTGCGAGGACAGCAGCTTCCCGGATTGCGGCTTCAAGGTCAAAGCCTGGCTGAAACTCTGTTCCAAGTTCGACAAAAAAGATCAGGATACCTGTGTCCTGGCATATGGGAACTCCATGATTTTTTGCAAGCTCGATATTCTTCAGGATTGCCTGAAGCTGGGACTTTGCAACCTGGCTTTCTTCCCGAGCTTCGGCTTTCTTCAGAGCGTCAACCACATCAGCGGGAAGATCGATTTCTGCTTTTCTGAGAAGGTCTGCAATAGACCTTATAAAAGTTTCACGGTTAATTTTTGAAGACAAAAGACCACCAAAATTGCTAAAATGGATTGATGATAGTTAGAAGATGAACGTAAGATTAGTCGATAATAAACGCAGGAGAGGGGTTTTAATTCCGAACGCCTGGCGAATAGATCTCGGACTTTCTGAGAATTGGGCTCTTTTATTAAATAATTTCGTATCCTCCGCATATGCCAGGACATTTTATTTCAGACCATGTTTCATTTTTGTTTTGGCGTATCTGTAGCAGGAGGCTTTATGAGAATACGGTTTTCAGGATATGCTATCCTGCTCTGTTTGCAGATAAAGGACTCTTCCAGGTCGGCTGCCATCTGCTGCGCAAGCCCTGCAGGGATGCCCATAATTATCAAATCGGATGGAAGCCAGGGGTTCCCTGTCGGATCTACAGACCCGACATAAGCTGAGCCTTCTGGAGCATTTTCGGCCATACCTGCCGGAAAAGCAATCATTGTGGAACAGACCGGTCCTCCGGGTATTATCGTCCTGAAGAAAGGATCAGAGTTGCTGAATTGAGCCAGCCCGCAAAGATTTTGGATCTGTTCAGCGCCCGCGAACAGGATAAAGGCTCTGACAGCTTCAGATGGAACTTCATCGTTACATGGGACAATAACTGTGTATTTTCCGTGAGAAGTAATTTTCCCTGCACGTTCTTTCTGCTCATCGAACAGTTCAGGAGTTGCTTTCAGATGTTCTGCAGCACCCCCACGGAAGTCCAGTGTGCCTTTTCAAGAGGGCGGCAGTATAGACTGTTTTTGCTACACAGCGGTCTACCGTGTAAGATGGAACTGCTCCTTCTGGAAGCACATTCGTGCCATAGACACAGAGAGGGCGCAGTTTTAGCCTGCCGGCTTCGGAAAGCTTTTCCCCCATGTCTTCAACGCTTAACATCGCAGCTTTCCCCATTGTATCACTTTTCCCGGTACCAAGCCTGAAAATCTTATTCTTTAATCCAGCCTTTTTCGATCCAGTAATTGCAGTTGTGCGTCCAGTTGTCTTTATTGGCAAGGATAACATACTTGAAATGGTCTCTCCATGCCTGATGTACAGCTTCCTGTTCTGAATATTTTCTCTTATCTTTTATCGCTTCAACAAGGTCTTTTCCCATTTCACGCGATTTTTCAAGGGCTTCTTCCATTGCTTCGGGACCCCGTGCTACTGAACATCCCACTCCTCCGATGACATTGCCTCCGCAGTGTATCATAAAATTATCCATAATGCGAAGGACAAAATCGAGCTCATCACTGCCTGCAGTTGTTAAGGAAAGGCTGTATTTCCCTTCAAAGAGCTGTTCATGAATAACAAGTGGACTTCTGTCGAACAGGGTCTTGAGCTGGGCTGTTACATTTGTTATGTAATTGGGACTGCTAAAGATTATGCCGTCTGCATCCAGCAGCTTCTCCAGCACACCATTATAGTCGTCTTTTATTGAGCATACGCCTGTTTCCTGGCAGGTATTACATGCTGTGCAGTATTTGATCTTTAATTTTGCAACATCAATAGACTCAACTTCGGCTCCTGCTTTTGCGGCTCCTTCCAGGGCTGCATCCAGCAGTTTTAAGGTATTACTGTTTTTGCCTCTTGGGCTTGATGATATTCCGACTACCTTCATGGTTTCCCTCGCTTTATTTTTACGGAATTTTTACAAAAATAACAGTATTGTATTCAATTAAAACTTTATTGTACTCTCGGTCGGGGAAATTACGAAGATACAGAAGTAGAATAATAGGTAAACTTTGAATAATGGGGAGTCTTTTAAATGGACTACCAAAATCTTCATGAAAATTTTATATTTTAAGCGGGTAGATTTCTTTGGTATTTATAAAAGGGTATAAAACGTTTTGTTCTCAGGAGGCAGAAGACCACATTTAATAGAGGGAGTCACGGCATTCTTTCAAAATCCTTATTATAAAATGATAAATAAAATTAAAAAATTATATATTCTACGCTCTCTTGGGGGTATGGTGACACACAGCACGGTCATTGCGCAGGAATACGGTATTTCTTCCGTTGTCAGCATAGAAAATGTCACCAGAATATTAAAAGAAGGCCAGTATGTACGTGTTGATGGTACCAGGGCTTTGTACAGGTTCTGGAGTGAGATGTTTACTGTGTAAAAGTGGGCGGCCTGAAAAATCCGGTTCACTCAATTTTTTTCTATTTTTTCTTTCGAAGACTACACAGAACCCTAGAAACCTAATCCCTTTATAGGAAGAAGTGTAAAACCCATGAAATCTTAATTTCATGGGATATAAGCGTCAACTTCCTCAACATAATTTTTGATATGCGTTGCCTTCATATGTACCATCGTCTAATATTATATTAGATTAAGGTATGTGAAAACCAAGCAACCATTTTCCAAGAGTTTACCATCTGGCTCGATAGGTTTTGAATAAATCCACTGTACCAAGTTCGTATTCATGTAAAGCCGAAACTGATGTCATGTTAAACCTAAACGGACGAATGGACAGAACTCAGTAGGGATGGTATAGCCCGAATTAACGCTCATGGAGATGTTGATGGTCTTCTATGAAATGAGAAGCTGTAAGTCTTTAGTTTAGGGGTAGTTCACATTAATCATCTCAATACGTTAGAAGGGGATATAACATGGTAGAATTTGAGTTAGATGATTTTGGAGTGTATCGAAATACCAAAGTTTTCGATCAACTTTTTAAATTTTTGAAAGAAAATTGGGGAAACGATAGGGTTATATTAAACCATTTAGAAGATTTAGTCAGCGTTGAGCTTACAGGGTGGTTCATGCGAGACGAAAATGATGAAATTTCGGTAGGTATCGAACTTAATGAATCCAGTGACCACAAATATGACGAAATCATCTTCTATGACAAAAACAATGAAGATATAACCGTATTTTCTGTAATGAGAGAGCCTACCGCCTGATGTGCAATGTTGTGCATCTTGATAATGATGTTTCTGAGATATTGCTGTTTTTTTAATTTTCCATTTACCTCAGGTCTTAAAGCAATTTTTGATATCGAATTGAAGTCTGTAATTATAATTATTAATAAAAATTGATATGTAACAAAGGTTCGAAAATATTTTATTCACATAATTATATAAATTATATAATTACTTAGTATCTTTACTAATTTATCACATAATTGTTTGGGCAAATAGTCCAGGTTTGGATTAATGTGACTTTAGTAATAAAAGGATTCAGATATTATCACATAACCTGAAAAATATCCGAATTATAAAATGTACATTAACTTTGAAAAATAAAGCTACCTGGGGGAAATAAATGATAAATAAGGGGAAGTTATGTTCTACAGCTTCAGCTTCAGTATTCCTGGTTTTTGTTTTTTTGATATTAATCTCAGTCGCAGCTTCAGCGGCTCAAGTTACGAAAATTGGCACTGGATATGATCCTGCTGTTTATGGTAACAAGGTAGTATGGGCAAATGGGGTTGTTATTCATCTATACGACATGAACAACAGAACAGACACTACGTTTAGTTCTTCTGGGGCATCCAGTCCGGATATTTACGACAACAAGTTAGTGTGGCGTGATGAAAGCAGTGGAACACCAAGGCTTGCTGTATACGATATACCAACAGCCACAAAAAGTTACATCACACAGAATGTAGACCAATTTAGCAAACCTGCTATTTACGGCAACAGAATCGTCTGGAGTGCAAATGATAGTGTGTATCTGAGGAACATATCTACATCCACACAGACAAAAATAGGGAACGGCAGTAATCCTGATATATATAACACAAAAGTGGTGTATTACTCATATTCAGAAGATCCGAAAGTGGATATAACAATCAGAATGTACGACATCGATACGAAGGAAAAAGTAACTGTCGCTTCATATGGAGATCCGAACATACCGCGTATATGGGGCACTAAAGTCATCTGGTCTGACGCATATAACCATCAGGGATATATTGTGGTATATAACACGTCAACAAATAAAACCATAGATGTCACACATCCACTTGACACCGATCCAAATGGAAATGAATACGGGGCCAGTACAGGGACACACATCGCCATACAGAATGATAAGATTGTATACAATAAAGCTGTTGACGATTATGAAGGCAAGCCCGGAGTATATGTATATAACATGACTACAGGACAAAGCACACTGGTATATAACTATCCTAAAGAAGTTTATACGACACCAGAAGTATACAATAACACTGTTGTATGGGGAATAGATAAGAACTATGTTAATGGTGCGACTGACAATGGTATCTATTTATATGACCTTGCAGCTTAACCCGAAAATCTTACAATAAGGAATACGAGATCAGGGGACATGGTGGACACCCACCACAAAATTTTATTTAAAAACATCTGAATTTTAAATTTTGGAATGCATAGAAATTGTATAAAATACTAAAAAATAGAAGGCTTTTCCGAAAAGCAAGCATTAAGAAATTAACATTTCCTATAACCAGAATTTCAGAACCCCTCCTAAAAAAACATTTATTCCTTTAGCTGTATACCAGTTGAAGTTTTGGCTCTTGACCTTCGTTTCCGCAGTCACTGCTATAGAATGCAATATAGTTATTGCTCTCTGTACGGGCTTTTATCAGAAATCCCGTGTTTTCATACTTCCCACTGGTGTACTCTTTTACGAGATCGGTTACATCAAGCTCGTAATACCTGTTGTCAGGGAGATTGCTGCCTTCAATAGTTATTGTAGCATATGGAGTGCTGCCCTGAGGAACACCATTTTTATCATACCAGTCTCCTCCAGGATTTTTCCATGAAACATCTTTGTCCTTTTTATTCCAGCTTATGTAGTCTGAGTTCCATGTGGAAGCAGGTCTGTAAACCTCAATAATGGTATCCTCAGGTCTTGTTTTTCCTGCTGGATAATACCAGTAGAGTGAAAGGGCTGCATTTTTGATAGAAGTATCACTGCTGTATTCGCTCAGGTCAAATCCCATTACATCCCTCCACCTGAAGCTATTTTCTCCACCAACGTCAATATAGGGTGAACTCTTGTAGACAGTGTTAGGAGAAGCTTCACGCAAACGGTTGTCAGATACTTCTATTTCGGGAACTATATCCTCAAATTTGAAAACAACATCTACAGGTGTCCTGTTGCCATTATTTATGTCAACAGGAGTATCAAATTTTGTATCGGGTGTATTATTAGTATTTGTGCCAGGTAGCAAACCAGCTCCTAATACAATAAGTAAAACCCCTAATACAACAACAATTATGCCTGAACTTCCTTTTAATCTGAAGTTCATGATTTGAATATCGGTATCTTTATCTGAAATTTTACCTGTCCCTTTAAGTAAAAGGTAAACTATACCAAAAAATGTTAATATAAACCCAAAAAGTAGAATTGTATCCATTTTCCTGCTCCAATGTTATAGTAAACTCACTAATTAATTTCTATTTAAAAAAATAATTATAGTTAAAATGAAAATATCCACACTTAGTTACTCAATTTTTCATAATCATGGAAAACAAAGAAAACGCAGAAAATTATCCCTTAATTCCTTTCTTTCCGTTTGTAGGTTTTTCAGTGGTTCATCTTTTCTTTTAAGATTGATGAAGGAATACCGTAAATCCTGTAGAATTTACATTTATAAGCTGAGATCATTTTCATTATCTCAAGTTTAGGTAATCATATGGAATCTTGTTCGACGTTTTCTATTAAGGCTCTTGATGTTGATTATTTGGTGGTTGAATAGTTCCTAAATCTGAATTATCGATATTGTTGCCACGCATCCGGTTTAAGATGATATTTTGTCAACGTTAGAATTGTGCTCGTGGTAGCGCTGATAGAATATTAACTGCTGGGACAAAGTCAAAGTTAATAATAGCAAAAATAGAGGTAAGCTTTAGCTTTAATGTTGCTTGAAGTGTCGCAAGCCAGTGCATAGATTCTAATATAAATCCATAAAATAATTATATTAATCATTCAATAAACTACCTTTAAACTACCTTATGCCTCGTATAAGCCGTCGCCCCAATTATCATTCACTCAAAAAGATTTAGACTATCTTATCAAGCTTAGCCGCTCTAGAAATCAAGCAGCAAGCATTGTCGAAAGATCAAAAATCATACTTTTAAGCTATCATGGAAAAAACGACACTGAGATCTCAAGAGAGTTATAAGTAGATTACAATATTATAAAAAAACATATGAAAAAATAAAAATATGCTTCAGGATAAATACCTTAAACTGGTCATAGGAGTTTTCATCGCCCTACTGCTCGCTCCAGATAGCTAATAGTCACGATGTCCTCTTAAAGAAGACTTTTACAGCTAAAATATGTACTTTTACTATTTAGATATTCTCATTTGTTCAGTAGTTCCGATCAGGCTTACTTCCGAATGACAAAAACATATTGATTTTACTTTTTACCCACTCATTTTCAAAATATTTTCTATTACTGGTTAGAGTTTAAAATTCTTAATCTATAATTTCCACTAACAGTTCTCAAAAAATAATTTTTTATCGAGTGATTTTATAGCATAAGCTATTAAGTTAGCAATTTTTAATTCAATACAAGTTATATTGTAGTTAATCGAGTGCGTAGCACTCGATTTCGTTCTTCATTAAACCATCTCAAACATTCCAGTAACACCTTAACTGGAATAAAATTCAGCGATTTTAGCCCATATCTAACAGCTTTGTTTATGTCTTCATTTATTAATGATTTTAGCTCATAAGCTGTAATTTCGATAACTGACTTTAGCATATTTAGAACATTGTACATGATGCATTGAATAACAAAGAACAATACTCTTGCTACTGGTGATTTTGTACATGTTCGTATCTTGAAGTCGTTTTTCACTCTATAGCCAGTTTCTATGTTCCATCTTTTTCGGTATTCTTCAGGAATTGTCTTTTCAAATTTCTCAGTTGATTCTGCCTCTTTGTTTGTAGCAAACAGGATGTACTTTTCCTTTTTATCATCATATATTGCCACAATATTGAAGGAAGGTCCTCCTTGCTTAAATTGATATTCAAAAATTACTGAAGTATTTCCCCATTCTTTTTGATGATTTTTAAGTTCTCTATTGATAACCTGATTTGATTTAGCTGCTATAACAAAATTGACTTTAAGTTCATCTAATTTTGAAATCACAGCTCTATTACAAAATTCCTTGTCAAGGTATGATGTCCCTGTTTTTACACCTATTGCCTTAAGTCTTTCGAATAAAGATTCGATGAATAGAGAATAATTCTTGTTCAAACTATTAATGTCGATTACGTCAAGTGTCAAGTGAGAAGTTCCAATTATATCCAGGGTACAAAACGATTTACCCCACGAACTGCCATTCTTTGGTTTTATGCCCCTAATTCCGGGAGTATTTTTGTCTCCATAAAATGGAACATCATGAAAATCAATAGCTATGTCATGAACAGTGTTTTCAAGTTTCATCATCTTGAAAATCTCAAAATTCATTTTTCTGAAAGCAGAAAGAGTATCTTCAATATTATTGTCTTTGATGTAATTGAAAATAGTATCTGCTGAGGGGATTCTTAAGTCAGGATTTTTGCTTTTGAGGTCATTACTTGCAGATTCAAGAGAGTTTGTAGAAAATGTTGAGGCATGTAATAACACGTTTAAAATGTCCTGACATTCATAATTTGCAGATTCTGGCAAAGTTATTATATCATATTTGCGAAACAATTCAGAGGATACAGCCATCAAGCTGGCTGTATCTATGGCCATGGAGTCGTTTTTGGTTGGCATCACAAACGAATTCCATGGTTCATTAGATCTTTTTTTCGGTAAATCATAAATATTTGATGACTGCCAAATTCAGCATTCGGAACTTGGGTTATTCGGAACTACTGTTGTTTTATTATTAGTATTTGAAGTATAATGCATAAATGGTAACGTTTGTGTGCGAAGCTCTCAAGACAATACAAGAAATCAAGGAGCTTGACTTTGACAATTGGTTAGGATAAGAATGCTATGAAGAACGTGAAGTGAACCGTCGTAAAAATCGTGAAGTCGAATAAGCGAAAACATGTTGATACGCTTTAACCAAAAGGTACAGTATCAGGTTGTAATGGGTCTGTGGACATTATGGCAAGTGGACATATGATTCTCGTTTTATAGGTGGCTTCTAAGGTATTCACATTATTTGTAGTATGGAACTTGGTAAACCCGATATGCTCCTCTTCAAAATATGGGCATAGTGAAAAATTCGGTTTGTGCTGTGTTTAAGAATCAACGAATTTGCCATAACAACTTTCAATTATTATTGAACAGTTATATATGGAATAAAAATAATTTTATTTTTGTGGACATTTGTGGAATGTCGGTTGGAACAGATAGTTTAAGGTTATGTTTATGGCAGTAGCTGTGAGTCTACCGAATGAATAAGGTCCTTTTTATTCATTTGCAGTTATCTTGTCGATTAATCTTTTTAACCTTCCCTGCTCCAGGTGTGATATTAAAAAAAAGCTTATAGGATGTGATTTTTGGTGGTGAGAGAAGTCTGGAACACCAGAGTTGGATTTATTCTTGCAGCAATAGGTTCTGCAGTCGGCCTCGGAAACATCTGGAGGTTCAGCTATGTGGCATATGAAAACGGAGGAGGAGCTTTCTTGATCCCTTATTTTGTCGCTCTTCTGACTGCTGGTATTCCTCTTATGATACTTGAGTTCGGACTTGGAAGCAAGTTTCTCGGCTCAGCTCCCCTGTCACTTAAAAAGGCAAATAAAAGTTTCGAGTGGATAGGCTGGTGGGGTGTAATTGCCAGCTTTATAATTACGACTTATTACTCTGTAATAGTGGGCTGGAGCCTTGTCTACCTTTTAAAAGCGTTTACACTCGGTTGGGGTGCGGACACGGGAACCTTTTTCAATAACGAACTGTTACATGTTTCCGATTCTCCCTGGAATTTGGGGAACTTTTCCTATCCGGTCTTTATAGGGCTGCTGGCTACCTGGCTGATTATCTGGGTAGTCGAAAAAAAAGGTGTGCAGGCGGGAATTGAGAGGTCAAGTAAAATCTTTATTCCTCTTCTCTGGGTTCTTTTAATCGTACTCGTATTCAGAGCAATAACCCTTGAAGGTTCAATCAATGGACTAGAATGGTACCTGAAGCCGGACTTCAGCAAACTCACGGACATAACGGTCTGGCAGGCAGCTTATGGACAGGCGTTTTACAGCCTGAGTCTTGGCATGGCAATAATGATTACTTACTCAAGCTATCTTCCAAAAAAGAGTGATATCGTAAACAACGCTTTCATTGTCAGCCTTGCAGACGGGGCTTTCAGTTTCACAATGGGCTTTGCGATTTTCGGGACTCTCGGTTACATGGCCTATGCCAAAGGGCTCGGAATTGAAGAAGTAGTGGCCCAGAGTATAGGCCTTGCCTTTGTGGTACTACCAGAAGCTCTCAACATGCTCCCCGGATTAAAAGTCCTTACTGCAGTTACTTTTTTCCTGTGCATCGTTATTGCAGCCCTTTCTTCCCTCATTTCCCTTGTGGAAGCATTTGCCTCATCAATAATGGACAAATTTGAGATGAAAAGGAGCAGGGCAGTTGACCTAACTATCGGTTTTGGACTGCTCTTTAGCCTGATCTATGCGACCAAGGCAGGGATTTACTGGCTTGATATCATAGACCACTTTATCAATACCTATGGACTAATTATAGTGGGAATTCTCGAAACCATTGCAATCGGCTGGATCTATGGTGCAGATAAGACAAGAGAATGGGTCAATAATTATTCGGATATCAGGGCTGGAACCTGGTGGGACATCTGCATAAAAGTGGTAATTCCGGTTATCCTTCTGTATATTGTTTACATAGAGACCCGGTCAAACCTGGTTACACCCTATGAAGGTTATGATACTGCAGCCCTGATGATCGGAGCCGGAGTAATTGTCCTTGGAATTCTTATCTCTTTCCTTATGCCCAGTAGTTCCGATCAGGCTTACTTCCGAATGACAAAAACATATTGATTTTACTTTTTACCCACTCATTTTCAAAATATTTTCTATTACTGGTTAGAGTTTAAAATTCTTAATCTATAATTTCCACTAACAGTTCTCAAAAAATAATTTTTTATCGAGTGATTTTATAGCATAAGCTATTAAGTTAGCAATTTTTAATTCAATACAAGTTATATTGTAGTTAATCGAGTGGCGTAGCACTCGATTTCGTTCTTCATTAAACCATCTCAAACATTCCAGTAACACCTTAACTGGAATAAAATTCAGCGATTTTAGCCCATATCTAACAGCTTTGTTTATGTCTTCATTTATTAATGATTTTAGCTCATAAGCTGTAATTTCGATAACTGACTTTAGCATATTTAGAACATTGTACATGATGCATTGAATAACAAAGAACAATACTCTTGCTACTGGTGATTTTGTACATGTTCGTATCTTGAAGTCGTTTTTCACTCTATAGCCAGTTTCTATGTTCCATCTTTTTCGGTATTCTTCAGGAATTGTCTTTTCAAATTTCTCAGTTGATTCTGCCTCTTTGTTTGTAGCAAACAGGATGTACTTTTCCTTTTTATCATCATATATTGCCACAATATTGAAAGRAAGGTCCTCCTTGCTTAAATTGATATTCAAAAATTACTGAAGTATTTCCCCATTCTTTTTGATGATTTTTAAGTTCTCTATTGATAACCGTGATTGTGATTTAGCTGCTATAAACAAAAATTGACTTTAAAGTTCATCTAATTTTGAAATCACAGCTCTATTACAAAATTCCTTGTCAAGGTATGATGTCCCTGTTTTTACACCTATTGCCTTAAGTCTTTCGAATAAAGATTCGATGAATAGAGAATAATTCTTGTTCAAACTATTAATGTCGATTACGTCAAGTGTCAAGTGAGAAGTTCCAATTATATCCAGGGTACAAAACGATTTACCCCACGAACTGCCATTCTTTGGTTTTATGCCCCTAATTCCGGGAGTATTTTTGTCTCCATAAAATGGAACATCATGAAAATCAATAGCTATGTCATGAACAGTGTTTTCAAGTTTCATCATCTTGAAAATCTCAAAATTCATTTTTCTGAAAGCAGAAAGAGTATCTTCAATATTATTGTCTTTGATGTAATTGAAAATAGTATCTGCTGAGGGGATTCTTAAGTCAGGATTTTTGCTTTTGAGGTCATTACTTGCAGATTCAAGAGAGTTTGTAGAAAATGTTGAGGCATGTAATAACACGTTTAAAATGTCCTGACATTCATAATTTGCAGATTCTGGCAAAGTTATTATATCATATTTGCGAAACAATTCAGAGGATACAGCCATCAAGCTGGCTGTATCTATGGCCATGGAGTCGTTTTTGGTTGGCATCACAAACGAATTCCATGGTTCATTAGATCTTTTTTTCGGTAAATCATAAATATTTGATGACTGCCAAATTCAGCATTCGGAACTTGGGTTATTCGGAACTACTGATGCCTTTTATCAATAAGGAGGTGGAGTAAAATGATGCTCTCAACAGGCAGCTTTCTGATGGCTGTTTTCGGGTTCACAATCCTTTACGGAGGGCTGGGGTTTTGCCTGAGTATAGCCCTGAGAAAAAGGATGCCCTGAGAAAAAGGATGCCCTGAGAAAAAGGATGCCCTGAGAAAAAGGATGCCCTGAGAAAAAGGATGCCCTGAGAAAAAGGATGCCCTGAGAAAAAGGATGCCCTGAAGAGAAAGGTGAAGAAGTTAAAAGAATTAAAGTGAAGTAATGGTTTTGAAATAAGAAATTGAGAAGAAAAGAGAGTAAACCTCTCAAACCTTCTCAGCCCGGAAGACAAGGGACCCTTTAATCATACCGTTTTCTGAATAGTTTGCCGGAATGTTAAGCACGACTTCAACATCTTTACCGGTACTGTTTGCAATTACTTCTGAGAAATCAGGCCAGAAATGAGAGGAAAGATAGATACCTTCGGAAAAAACAGAATCTGAAGAAGCTCCAATCTCAGCCGTAACTTTCACATTGCTTTTTCCTGTGTTTCTTATATTCAAGACCTGAGGGTTACTGGCCTGCCCGGGAAGCAGGGTCCCAAAATCCAGGTTGCTCCGGTCAAGTTCTATGGAAACATCAGATGTCTTATTTGCTTCAGATGTCCCGATTATTACTTTAAGGTCCACCCCGGGTATATAAGGGGGTTCGGCAAGCGGGAGATAGTCAAAATCGCTTCCGTTAACGTTATAAGGCAGGTCGCAGATCCCGTCCGAGTCCGAATCCTCAGCGGTCTGAGAAAACCCGGTTCCATTAAGGTCAGCCCAGAAATTTCCACTCAGGTATGGGCCTTCCATGATATTCGTTCCTGACGTTTGTGTAGTGTTCCAGTTGTTTCCTTCACTGTTTTCAGCCTTCACATTTACACTGTTGTTAAAGTAATTATTATAGATACGGTTGTCAGTACTGGAGTCCAGCAGGATACCTGATTCGTTACTGGAAGTTATCATATTGTTGAACAGTTCGTTGTTGTGGCTTTCCTCTCTTAAATAGATGCCCTTGCTGCTGTTTGAAATTGTGTTATTATACACTCTGGCATCAAAGACGAAAATCAGGTAGATCCCGTTTTCGCAGTCCGTAATCAGGTTATCACGAAGGACGGTCCTTGCCTGAGTGTCATACATATCAATTCCGTTACTGCAATTTCGGACCTCATTCTTTGAAACAAGATTGCCTCCTCCGCAGCAGGCAATGCTTATCCCTCCGCCGTTTGAGAGCCTGTTCTGGAACATTATATTGTCCCAGCAGTGCGCTCCAATGGTGATGTAACCCTCATCAATAGTATTATTTATCAACATGTTCCGGCTGCACCCTTCATCAAGCCAGATACCATTGTGGAAGTAGGTATTCTCCGAGATTGTATTGTTCATGGAGCCCTGCAGATAAACTCCATAGCGGTTTTTGAAAATGTTGTTTCTTTCGATTGTGCAGTTTATAGCGTTTTCAAGGCAAATCCCTGCTGAAGGACAACCAGCCCCGTTCCATCTGGTGACAAATATCTCTCTTTCCCCGGAATCGTAAGCCTGCCTGGCTTCCATTCCCGAAGTCCCGTTAAGTCTTCCCGAACTTTTCGAGATAAAAGAGTTTATGAAACCCGAAGCTTCACGGGCACTAAAAATTTCTCCTGAGCCTGTTATGTTAAAGCCGCTGATGGTTACATTATCTGCTTTAACCTGAAATACGCTGGAATTTTCATCCCCTGACCTGATAAGTACACCTTCAGGGCTCTCAGGTTCCGAAGTGACCGTTACCCCTGAAACATTGACAATGATATTTTCCTCATAGTCCCCGGCTTTCACAATTACAAAATCCCCGGTCGTTGAGTTATTGATAGCAGCCTGAATTGAAGCTCCGGGCTCCACATAAATAACATCTGCACTTCCAACGCCTGCAGAAACCAGAAGCAAAGCAATAGCTAGCGTTGCACTCATCAGCCTGGTAATACAATCTCCGATAAGTATAATTTTCAGAACTACCCCACCCCGGTATTTTTGCACAGCCCCGCAAGCTCAGGATTGTCTTAATTTTGAACCAACAGTTCCCGTGCATAAAACTATTATTTATTAATATACTATCAAATTCATTACTATATATATTAACTGTTTCTTTGATTTTACATGAAAAAACAGGCGACCAATCTTGATATATTCCAACTGAGAAGAAAAAGAATTGCTCAGCGCAGGAAACATACATGATCAAGACTTACTTGTGAACTATCACTCAGCTAAAGACTGAGTGGCTTCTTGGTTCATCCTCCCTCTATTGAGGGCAAGTCCCCAAGCTCATCCCCGTAGTCCCTACGGTGTCATAATCCAATTAGATTCTGATCTATGAGAGCGAATTTTTTGATATTGATAGCGGCATTAATGTCTCTATGGTGTTTGGTTTTACAGTCTGGACAAATCCATTCTCTGTCTTTTAGCTGAAGCTCTTTATTGTGGTATCCACACACACTACATAGCTTAGAAGAGGGTTCAAATTGTCCTATTCTCAGGACGGTTTTTCCAAACCATTGAGCCTTATATTCCAACTTTGTTACAAAACTACTCCACGCAGAATCACTTATAGCCTGTGTTAAGTGATGATTCTTAACCATGCCTTTAACATTTAGAGTTTCCAGAGCTACAGCTTGGTTTTCGCTAACAAGTCTAAAAGAGAGTTTGTTCTGGAAGTCATTTCTCTGATTTGTTATTTTGTCATGGAGTACAGCAAGTCTTCGTTTAGCTTTTGCCCTGTTCTTAGAGCCTTTCTGTTTCCTTGAGACTCTTTTCTGTAATACTTTGAGCCTTTTAAGAGAGTTTTTCAAGTACTTTGGATTCTCAACCTTTTCTCCTGTTGAAAGGACAGCAAAGTCTTTGATACCTACATCAATTCCTACTGTTGTTGATTCTGTAAAAGCTTCCTTTACTGGAAGTTCTTTTCCATCTTCAACAAGGATACTGATGTAGTAATGTCCTTTACATGTCCTTGATACCGTAGCCGTTTTAGGCTCTCCTTCAAACTTCCTGTGAAGAACTGCTTTAATTGGTTCTATTTTAGGAAGCTTGATAGTATTATTTTCAAAGTTTACAGTGTAGTGTTGAGGTACAGGGAAAGACTGTATCGGATTCTTTTTTGATTTGAACTTTGGAAACCCTGTTTTCTCTCTAAAGAATCTAGTGAAAGCGGATTCAACCTGCTTAGTCATCCCCTGTAATGATTGAGAGTTAACTTCTCCTAACCACTCATTAGAAGCCTTTAGAATAGGAATTAATTTGTTTAAGTCAAATCTGGAAATTGATTCCCCTGTCTGCTCATAAGTTTTAATTTTCTGGTCAAGTGCCCAATTATAGACAAATCTACAGCTACCTATATGCTGATTCAATTGAATAGCTTGTGTAGTTGTAGGATAGAGTCTAAATTTGAACGCTTGCATCATACAAAGGCATTATATGCTTTAACAACACATGCACTTTTTGGTAAATACGAAGTATGAAACACGGAATCATAGCAAATTTTTGTTAATGTATCATGTTATTTTTGTTTGCAAATACCGAAAAGTCATACTTGAACCAATTAGCGAAGAACTCAAACAGATTATGATTGACATTTCAAAAGAGTCTAACTTTGAAATCCTTGAAATGGAAACTGACAAAGACCATATTCATTTCTTGATCAAGAGTGAGCCGAAAGTTAGCGTTTTGTCAATTGTCAGAAAATTGAAACAAGAATATACTAACAGGTTATGGAAAACTCAAAAAGAATATCTGAAAAAGTATTATTGGGGTGAGAATACGTTATGGAGTGATGGTTATTTTGCGTCTACTATCGGAAATGTGAGTAAAGAGGCGGCAGAATATTACATACGGAATCAGGGTTGAAGTTGACGCTTATATCCCCTGAGCTAAAGACTCAGGGGTTTTACGCTTCTTCATATAAATACTGAACATAAAAGTATATTAGGAATACTTTTGCTAATAACAATTAAAAGCCAGAACCTGGGAGGCCACATGACAGTCAAAACCACTCCAGTACCAACGGACGAAAAAACGAAAGATGCGGCATATTTCACAAAAATTCTACGGCAATACCTTCCGGAGCTTTCAAAAAAATATAGCATCAGCTATCTGGGAATCTTCGGATCTTACGTCCGCGGGGAACAGAAAGAAGATAGCGACCTTGATGTCCTGGTAGAATTTTCTAAAACACCGGACCTCTTTGAATTCATAGGGCTCAAACAGGATCTTTCGGATATGCTGGGAGTGAAGGTCAATCTTGTTATGAAAAATGCACTGAAGCCCAGGATTGGAGAAATAATTCTTGAAGAGGTTGTGCAGTTATAAGAGGGCTTTATCAAGCATAAAAGGCATTTAATCTCTTTTCAATGGCTTTATTCTTATCCTATCCTCTTCAACGACTGCAAAATGTCCTCCCCAATCATCACGCGACCCTATCACCTTTACAAGGGCTTTCGCTATATAAGTTGAAGAGATCATAGGTATGCGAAAAAGAATTATTCCACGCGCTAGTGGCTGCGTTGTGCGGAAAGCCAGTTCCCCGAAGTCTTTGTCGAAAGTGATGAGAATAAGTCCTTGCCTGTGAGCCAGTGCCATAACTTCTATATCAGTACTTCCTGGAACTTCTTCCCTTATCCACAGAACTTCGTGTCCGCCAACTCGAAGAGCCTTCACTGCATCCAGAGGAATATTTTCATTTGCCAGCAGCCGCATCAGATCCCAACCATAATCAGGTTCCTTCCTGAGAAATTTCAAGTGGATATACCTTTTCTGCCCTGAGCAAATCACTTGCATAGCCAAGGCAAGCCTGAATATCTTCATGTGTAAGGCCTGGATAATTCCGCAGGATCTCAGATTCAGGCCAATCCTTAGCCAGTAAGTCGATAACGAACTCAACTGCCAGGCGTGTGCCTTTGATTACAGGTTTGCCCGCAAGAACTGCAGGGTCAATAATGATACGTTCTCTCCAGGTCATAAGATTGCACCTGATTAGAATATGAGCCTGTCAGGTATTTTAGGTTTAAGGTGGGATATCATCCGGTCCAGGAGAGAAAGTGACATGAAGTAAAAAATACCCAAAATAGAAAATCAACTGCAAAAACCACTTTTATCTCCGCAGCCGAATCCACCAAAAATAGTCAGTACCTGCTTGGAACTGCATCTGGACTTTACAAATCGCTTTTTAAACTACACATCAATAACCTATAACTTCAAGTTCTGGCACTTCTTTGAAATGGTTATCTCTGGTAACTATTTTCTCATCATAACACAGTACTATAGCAGCTATGAGTTCATCGAATGCCCCAATGGCTCTTCCTTTTGAGAGCAAACTTGCAGAAAGGGAAGCAAAGACTTCATAGACCGATTCTTCAAGCTCCAGAACTTGAAAACATTCCAGAAGCTTCTTGATTTCTTCCAGATTCTGGTGCGTCTTTCTGGACAGGTATGCTCCCCTGTACAGTTCAAGTACATTAATCTCGGTCGTGCTGATAAAAACTCCTTCAACTTCCATTTCAGCCAGTTTGTGGAGAGCCTCTTCTTTTCCTCTCAGGAGGTCTACAATAAAAGAAGTATCAAGCACCGGCATCAAAATCAACTTCCCTCATCTTTGCAGTTCTCATGTCCCTTGAGGCTTTTTCGATTGCATCAGCGAGTTCGGGATTGGGACCTATTTCTGCGAGCACTTCCGAGAGCTTTCTTTTTTTGGGGTAGTACTTAATGATCACATCTGAAAAGCTATCTTTTTCGGAGGTTTTGAGGCTTTTTAGCTTCTCGTAGGCTTCATCGCTTATGCTGATCGTTCTGGTTGGCATGATAATATCTGTGTATGTATGTGTATTTAAGATTTTCAATAGGAAATATGTGACCTGAAAAGAAGCTGAACAAAAAATGAAGTGTCGGGTAACTCAAACCCGCATTTTATGCCAAAGAAGAAAATAAAACCTCAATTCCAAACAAAAAGAAACACATATAACATTTAACAGACTAAAAGGGATTGAACTCAAAAAATTAAGCCTGATGAATCATGGAGGCTCAAGATTTACGCCCTTAACCAAAAAGATAGAACTCGACATTTATTCAGATGAAGTTTTTAACGGCATAGATCCCTTTGACAATACAAATTGGATGTACTTAGGAGCTCTTTTTGTCCCCACAGACTACAAAGCAGAGGTTTTGAAAAATTTGAATGATCTTCGCTGTATAAAAAACCATAATTGGAACACATCTGAATCAGACTGCCCTGAAAATTGTAAGTTTCATAAAGAGAACAATACTGAAATTCACTTCAAAGAAATTCATAGATCGAGTGCAAGATTCATGATCGCAAAAGACTGGATCAGTTTCTTCAGTAAGGAAGCTTGTCAAAAACATCGAAAAATGTTATATTGTAATATACTTGGCATAAATCTTTCAAACATAAATTACAGTGAATTTGGCAGCGGTGGAAAAACCGAACTTAATATTTATAATCGCTTTTATAGAACTCTTCTAATGAGTGGTTTAAATTATTTTTTTAAAGATTATCTCAATATCGTTGTGAACTCTATATTTCATGACAGAGGAAGTCAAGAACACCACGAATTCTTTCCCTGGCATCCAATTAAACAAACTGAATTTGAAATAGACAAGTTGAGTATAAACTGCAACGAAATAGAATTCATAGACTCAGATCACAGAAACAGCAAATCAGAAGAATCTCAGTTTATTCAATTAACTGACTTGATTCTTGGAGCTACTTTTTCAACGATCCACAACTCATCAAATAATTCAAGGAAAAAAGAAGTTTGTGAACTTTTCAAACCAACATTGCATAAACTATTGGATCGCAAAAAGAGCCCCAACGGTCAGATGATTGGGGATTATTACAAAAGTAATTATTATCGAACTTACCAGGTATCGTTTTTTCCAAAATACAATATGACACCTGAAGAAGTAATCACTTATCTTGATCTGCATGGCAAAATTCAAAGAAAAGAAAAACTAAAAGTAGACAACTTTTATTATTCCCGCTTAATTGGATCTAAAAACCAACAAACACTAGAAAAATGGTTTTAATTAATCAATAATTCATGCCAAAACAAAAAAATCAATCAACAGGCTCCACCAAATAGCCGGCAACTATCAAAAAAGAAAAGAAATAAAGCCGCAAACGCAGCTTTGATTTTACTTAATGATGTGCGTGTTCCTGCTCGATCTGTTCCTTCTTATGCCTGATATAAGCCTCATCGGCTGCTTTCAGGCACCTGTTGCAGACATATACATCTTTTTTTACGATCCCTTTTGAGAAATCAGGAATTTGAAGTTCCATAGAGAAAACCCCGGTTTTATCTCCGCAGAGGACGCATTTACCTTTTCTGCATGAAGTCTGATTTTTGTTTACTTCTATGTAAGTTTTCTGGGCGGAATCGAGACAGGTCTCGCAGAGTCCTTTCCAGACCCCGTTGGGGTAAGCGAATTTGAGGAGGGGGCGGATAGCCCGGACCGGGATGACGGTCGGGATTGCACGCCCGCAAAGATCACAATCTGTCATTTCTCATACCTCCTTATAATGGTAATAGTACCATTGCTGCTTTCATAGCCATCTCCACGAAGGGTTCGGGCCAGAGACCCATTGCCAGTACGCCTGCCACTGCAACCAGAAGGGCTGCTGCGTATGGGAGAGGAATGCTGACCTTTTTACCCTCGGGGGGCATGAAGTACATGTATTTCACAAGCCGTGCGTAGTAGAACAGTGAAAGGGCACTGTTCAGGATTGCAATCACTGCAAGCCAGGTCATGCCTGCCTGAATGGTTGAGGAGAAGAGCACGAACTTGGCCATGAAACCTGCAGTTGGGGGGATGCCTGCAAGGGCAAAGACGAATATCGTCATGGAAAGGGCGGCGAGAGGCATTCTCTTCCCAAGGCCCCTGAAGCTGTCAAGATGGTCAGGGATATCGAGGTTGCCTGTCTTTTCCGAGGTAACCATCCAGACAACGACTCCGGCTGCGATAAAAGCTCCTGCTTTCATAAAGGCATGGGCAAGGGCGTACATGATACCGCCTGTAAGAGCCACCGGGGTCATGACGGCAAAAGCCATTGCAATGTATCCTGCCTGTGCCAGGGAGGAGTAGGCAAGCATCCTTTTTACGCTGGTCTGAGCAACTGCGATCACGTTTCCGAAGGTCATTGTTACCACTGCCAGGATGGTGAAAGCAAGCTGCCAGTCAGGCTGGAGGGCTGCAAGAGCCACAATGAAAATCCTGAAGGCTGCCACGAATCCCATTTTCTTGGACCCGGCTGCAAGCAGGGCGGAAACAACTGAAGGGGACCCCTGGTAGGTATCCGGAGCCCACATATGGAAGGGGACCAGAGCCATCTTGAAGCCAAAACCTGCAATCAGCAGCACGACGGCGACAAGCCCTATAGGGTTTTGTGTCAGGAGGCCGGTGTTTGCAGCAATCAGAGGGATGCTGGTAGTGCCGGTCGCTCCGTAGACAAAGGAAATCCCGAAGAGCATGAGCGCTGCAGAGACTGAGCCGATCACGAAGTATTTCATGGCTCCTTCGAGGGACTTTGCGTTCTGCTTTTCAAAGCCTGCAAGAGCGTAGGTTGCAAGACTTGCCAGCTCAAAGGCACAGAAGAGTACGATAAGGTCGTTTGCCGATGCCACAACCATCATTCCGAAGGTTGCAAAGAGCATCAGGGTGTAGAACTCTTCTGTGTGTTCACTGTTTTCAGTGTACTTGATTGCAGCAAGCGAAACGATCAGAGCAACTACCAGGAAGACCAGTTTGAAAAACTGGGAAAGGGCATCGATACTCAGAGTTTCTGAATAAATCGAATATCCAACCTGGAAGCCTTCCATTGTCAAAAGCCCTAAGCTTTTAACCGTTAGAGCAAGAGCTGCAAGGATTCCCAGGGTTGCCAGGTAACCCAGTACATTTTTGGACTTGGGGGAAAGGAAAACTCCGGCCAGGAGTACGACCAGTCCAGTTGCAACTAATATAAGTTCAGGTGCAAGGTACATTAATTCATTCATTTCTCACACCCCCAGGACAGCCGCAAGGCTGACTATTGCTTCCGAATTCTTAATCATCATATCAAGCACCGGGCTCGGGTTCAGGCCGAAATAGAGCACAAGAAGGGCAATAGCTGCCATTGAAAAGACCTGCAGGGAATTGATGTCCCTGACATCTCCGAGCTTCTCATTGTACACTCCGAACATTGCCCTCTGCATTGCCCAGAGGTGGTAACCTGCAGTAATCACTATTGCCAGCAGGGCAATTAAGACAAAGCCAGGTAGGTTCACAAAAGTGAAAGTCAGGACCAGGAACTCGGCAATAAAACCTGTCAGACCCGGAAGCCCGAGGGATGCCATAAAGCCGACCATCATAACCACAGTGAGCATTGGCATCTTCTTTGCAAGCCCACCGAGATTGTTAATGATTCTGGTGCCTGTGCCGGTCTGGATTGCGCCGGCGGACATGAACAGGATGCTCATGATAAGCCCGTGAGAAAACTGCTGGAACATTGCGCCTGCAACCGAAAGGGTCACAAGGCCGGCTGAACCCAGGGTAACATATCCCATGTGGCTCAAACTGGAGTAAGCGATCATGCGCTTGAGGTCTTTTTGCCGCAGAGCCAGAAGAGCCCCATAAACTATGCTGACAGAGCCGAGCAGGCCCAGCATCATGATCATCAGATGGGGGTTCCCGGTGTTAGGAAGCATCGGGAGGGATATCCTGAAAAGCCCGTACCCTCCGATTTTGAGCAGGATAAAGAGTACACTGCCTGCAGTAGGTGCCTCGGAATATGCATCCGGAAGCCAGGAGTGGAAGGGGAAAGTCGGCATCTTTGCCAGGAACCCGAAGAGGATTGCAAGGAAGATCCCATCTTTCATCAGGCCGGATTCGAAGAACTGGAACTGTGTGACCAGTTCTCTTATGTCAAATGTAGCAACGCCGGTCTGATTCAGGGCTGCGTAGAAGAGCCCGAAGATTCCGAGTAGCATTACCAGAGAAGCGACATGTGTGTAGATAAAGAACTTGTAGGACGCATGAGCCCGCTTTTCTCCACCCCAGATATTTACGATGAAGAAGAGTGGGACAAGGGTCAGCTCCCAGAATATATAGAAGACAACGAAGTCAAGGGATACAAAGACCCCTATGACTGCGGCTTGCATGGTAAGGATCAGCCCGTAAAACCTGTTAGGGGCTTCCCTGTCTTCTTTCCAGCTGAAGAGGATCAGAAGTGGGATAACAATCGCATTCAGAAGGATAAGGGGCATGGAAATGCCGTCGATTCCAACTGAATAGTTGACCCCGAGGAAGGGGATCCACTTCACAGATTCATAGAACTGCATTGCAGCAGTACTGCTGTCAAAGTTCAGATAGGCGTAAAGGGTAAGGCCCAGAGTCACAAGAGACCCGAGAAAGCCCAATCCTGCAGCCTGGTCTTTTGTTTTTGTGAAAAAGGTCACGACTGCGAAAATCAGCGGCACCAGAATCAACAATGATGCGACCGGCAGCATCAGAGTACCTCCATCATTAATTTAATTAATATAATTAGCAGGCTCACACCCACAATTATGACAGTTGCATAGGTCTGGACAACTCCTGTCTGAACTTTTCTGAGTTCTTCGCCCACACCAACTGTGATAATTCCAATTCCTTCTACAATGCTGTCAACGATCACATCAACTACCTGCGTAAGGAAAGCAATAACCCCGTAAACTATTCCGATTGAGAAAAACTCGGTATAGATTTCGTGCTGGTAGTAACGCTTGTAGAGCAGTCTGTAGATCGGATTCTTCATGGAAGCAAGAGGCCCGAGTTTCACTGCTCTGAGGTAATAGATCACGAAAGCAATTGCAAGGCCTGCAAGTGCCATTATTAATGGGAGCCATAGAATAAAGAGAGGCTCGTGTCCTGCTGCCTCCACAAGTTCGTTTCCACCTATGCTGGCAAGGCTTCCTATGTTAAGGCTCACGAAACTGTTGGTAAAGGTTTCTTCAAGGAATTTCATGAATCCTGTCTGGGTAAGCGCTCCGAAAACAAGGGCAAGGAATGCCAGAATGGATAGGGGTATGGTCATAATTGCAGAGGACTCATGCCCGTGATAATTGCTTCTTGGCTTCCCTGTAAAGGTCATGAAGATAAGCCTGAAGATATAGAGGGATGTCAGGAAGGCGGCTGCAATTGAGAATATGTACGGGATCCAATTGTTGCTGTGTTCTCCGAAGAGATAGGCAGCTTCAATAATTGCATCCTTTGAAATGAAGCCGCTTGTCCCTATTGAGGTTCCAGGGATACCGAAACCTGCCAGGGCAAGAGCTGCAATAGTCATAGTGGCAGCAGTAATTGGCATTACCTTTCCTACGCCTCCGAGTTCTCTCATATCCTGGGTGCCGACTGCATGGATTACACTGCCTGCACAGAGGAAAAGGAGAGCCTTGAAGAAAGCATGGTTGATCAGGTGGAAAAGGGAAATTCCAACTGCTTCAAGCCCTATTGCCGATCCAAGCCCAAGACCCAGCATCATGTAGCCGAGCTGGCTGATGGTAGAGAATGCAAGCACACGCTTGAGGTCGTTCATTACAATGCCCATTGTGCCTGCAAAGAGAGCAGTAAAGCCTCCGAAGTAAGCGACTGCCATAAGGGAGTCAGGGGCTGCAATAAACATAGGGAAGGTCCTTGCTACCAGGTAAACCCCGGCAGTAACCATTGTTGCTGCATGGATGAGAGCTGAGACGGTTGTTGGGCCTTCCATTGCATCAGGCAGCCACACATGCAACGGGAACTGCCCGGACTTTCCTACGGCTCCTCCGAAGAAAAGCAGGGTGATAATAGTAAGGTGGCTTATTTCAAAGCCGAAGACATTTAACTGCAGAGCAGAAAGCTGGGGGATATAGCTGAATATTTCGTCAAAGCGAAGCAGGTATACTCCTTCCTGGAAGCCACCTGCAAGTTTCAGGAGATCGGAAGTCAGCACGATTATTCCTGTAAGGAACATTACGTCTCCGATCCTGGTTGTAAGGAAAGCTTTCTTGGCTGCGGCTGCAGCTGAGGGTTTTTCGAACCAGAAACCGATCAGGAGATAGGAACAAAGCCCGACAAGTTCCCAGGAAACAAAGAGCTGTAGAATATTGTCCGAGAGGACCAGGGAAAGCATTGCTGCGGTAAACAGTGCGGTTTCTGCAAAGTACCTGGGTTTTCCTTCATCATGAGACATGTAGCTAACTGCGTAGATGTGGATCAGCAGGCTCACAAAGGAGACCATTGACAGCATGACTGCAGCCAGGGGGTCAATTAAGATTCCGATGTTAAGCACTGCAAACCAGGAATAGGACTGGCTTACGATCTCTTCGGGGTTTGCCAGCAGCCCGAGGGTAATCGCAAAAGAGATTACAAAGGAGGCGGCGATGGCAAGGATGGGGATGATTGCCCCTCCTGAAGGCATTTTCCTGCCAAAGAAGAAGGTGATCGCAAAAGCCAGTGCCGGAAGCAGGGGGATCAAAAATGCAAATTCTTCCAGAGCCGTTTTTACCACCTCAGGATGTTAAGCTCATCAAGGTTAATTTTGTCGTGCATTCTGTAGATTGCCATGAAAATTGCAAACCCGACTGCTGCTTCAGCAGCTGCAAGGGCAATTGAGAAAATGGCAAAGACCTGCCCGTTAAGGGTGTCCGTATAGCTTGAAAAAGCCACAAGGTTCAGGTTTGCGGAGTTCAGCATGAGCTCGATACACATGATCATCCTGATACCGCTTTTATGGGTCATTACGCCATAAAGCCCGATTGAAAAGAGCAGGGCTGCAAGGCCGAGATAAAATGTTAATGGAATAGCAGTCATCTGTTGCCCTCTCCTTTTGCCATGTAAATTGCTCCTATAAGGGACGCGAGCAGGACGATTGATAGGACCTCGAAAGGCACCACGTACTGGGTGAAGATCAACATACCTATGCCCTCGATATTGCTCGGGTCAGCCGGGTTCTCAGGGAGTTCCGAAACCGTATTCCAGGAAGTCCCAAAAATCCCTGTAACAACAACAGCAACAAAGAGCAGGACAACGAGAAGAGATGCAGGTCTGTTAATTCGCACGGGACTCACCTCCCAGTTCACGCTTTGTAAGCATAACGGCAAAGAGGATCAACACTCCGATTGCCCCTATATAGACCAGCACCTGGACAACTCCCAGGAACTGGGCGTTTAAGAGGATGTAGAGAGCTGCAATGCCGAACATGCACATGATCAGGGAAAGCCCGGCTCTTACAACGTCCTTTGCAATAATCACAAAGATTGCAAAGAAGACTGTGACAATCGCAAGGAGCCCGAAGACAGCCATTTCCAGAGCTGCCCCGATAGTTTCAATTCCTATCATTTTTCATCACCTTCATCGATATCTACTTCCCTTGCGAGTTTGTCAGGAGTCATGAGCAGGTCTTTATGAGTCCATTTTACCATGCCTTTGGTGTATTCTTTCCCGCTTGAAAGAGCACTTTTGGGGCACTGGTCAATGCAGAGCCCACAGAAGAGGCAGTGGCCGATATCTATTTCGGGGAACCACCTCTGTTTGCCACTTCCAGGGGCAATCGGGGCTTTAATAATTTTAATCGCGTTATTTGGGCAGGTATTGGCACAGATCCCACAGCCGATGCATTTACTTTTGTCAAGGATCTGAAGCCCTCTGAACCTGTCGGAGAGTGGACTTTCCACCTCCGGACACAGCCTGGTCACGCGTTTTTTAGGGATGTTTTTAAGTGCATATCTGATGTTTTTAAGAACCATACTCTTAAGCCCCCAGATAGAGTCCAAGGCCCACTGCCCAGACAAGGTTCAAAAGGGACAGGGGGAGAAGTTTCTTCCAGCTCAGGTCTATAACCTGATCGATCCTGTACCTTGGAACAGCCCATCTCATTCCGATGATTGTCATAAGCACAAGCACGGTTTTAAGAAGCAGGAAACCTGTGGGGACAATAAAGCCGAGCACCGGGTTGTTTGAGATAAAAGCCGGCACGTTCCAGCCACCAAGGAAGAGGAGTGCAACAAGGAAGGAACCAAGGATCATGTGGATATACTCAGCAAAGAAACCGAGCCCGAAACGCATTCCACTGTATTCGGTAATCCATCCTGCGATCAGTTCTTCTTCAGACTCGTTCTGGTCGAAAGGAAGCCTCCCCATATCAGCCATAAGTGCAATAAAGAAGACAATAAATCCAATCGGCTGCAGGAAGATGTTCCAGTGAAGCCCCTGGGCGCTGGCAATTTCCACTATGTTCAGGGAACCTGTCATTATGCCAACACTGACAACAGTGATCCCAAGGGGTACTTCATACCCGACCATCCGGGCAAAGTTCCTGAAAGCTCCGAGAAGGGAATACTTGTTGTTAGAACCGTAGGCAATCATGAAGATCCCGAAAATGGTGAGCGCAGACATTGCCTCGATATAAAGAACACTGATGTCCATCTCGGTTACAACCAGCGGGTACTCGACTCCGTTGATGAAGACTGCACCTACAGGGATTGCGACAAGCATCAGGAAGACCGAGCTCATCATGAAGATTGTGGCGTTGTCAAAGAGTACGCGGTCAGCATTCTTCGGCCTCAAGTCTTCTTTCGTAAAGAGCTTGATTGCATCAGCCACCAGCTGCAGGAGCCCGAACTTGCCTACCCTTGAAGGGCCGTATCTGAACTGGATGTCGGCTGATAATTTACGCTCAATCCAGACAGCACCCATTGCTCCAAGGAAGATAGCTCCCACAAGAGACAGGCCTACAAGCCCGCGAATCCAGGGAATAAAGGGAATTATGAATTCAGGGATTTCTATCATTATACTCACCTGTCCGCTTCACTGGTGCAGCCGTCCATGCTACCTGAAATCGCTGCAACGTCTGCAACTGTTGTGCCTATAATGAGAGGGGGCAGAGCTTGCAGAGTCGGGAAGTAGGGTCCTCTGACTTTTACCCTGTAAGGTTTATCAGTGCCGTCAGAGATCATGTACATGCCCATTTCTCCTCTTGGGTCTTCGACCCTGTGGAATACCTCCCCTGCAGGAACTCTCATAACAGGAGTCCTTCTGCCGTAAGGGGTTCCTTCGGGAAACAGAGGCCCGTTCGGGATCTGGTCAAGGCACTGTTCGAGGATGTAGATACTTTCCCGCATCTCGTTAAGCCTGACCCGCACCCTGGCAGCACAATCTCCTGCAGTTTCCGTGCAGACCTTGAAGTCCAGGTCCTCATACACAAGGTATGGCTCGTTCTTCCGGATATCGAAGGGAACACCCGTTGCCCGCAGAGCAGGCCCGGAAACCCCAAGGCTCTTTGCAACATCTGCAGTCAGGATTCCGACTCCTTCGGTCCTTTCCCTGTAAATTCTGTCCGACTGGAACATTTCCTCGTAATCGCTAATAACTTTCTTGAGGTTGTTCAGGACAGGGAGAGCTTTTTCCTTAAACCCGGCTGGCAGGTCATCGCGTACCCCTCCGAATTTCAGGTAGCTGTGGGTGACCCTTGCCCCTGTGACCATATCAATCAGGGTAAGGATATCTTCCCTTTCCTTAATTGTATACATGAACATGGACACGAAGCCGATGAACTCCCCGAACTCTCCCATGCCGAGCAGGTGGCTCTGGAGCCTGGAAAGCTCTTCTAAAATGACCCTGATATATTGAGACCTCGCGGGGGGTTCGATGCCTAACAGCTTTTCGACGCAGCCCACAAAACATTCTTCGTTTGTCAGGGCTACAAGGTAACAGATCCTGTCAACTATCGTGATTCCCTGAAGGTAGGTTTTATTCTCCAGGATTTTTTCAATGCCTTTGTGAATATAACCCAGTTCCACTTCAGCATCCATCACAGTTTCCCCTTTCAACCTCAGGTTTAACCTGAAAGGTCCGGGCTGCATGGGATGCTGGGGGCCCAGGTGTACAATCATTTCATTTGATTCAAGCATTTCTTCCATTTTTCACCCCTCACACCAGGTTTCTTGCTGTCTTGTTCGGGAAACCCTCGTAGTCTTTCCGAAGAGGCCACTCCCCCAGCATCTCTTCAGGGAGCACCAGAGTCTTCAGGTTCGGGTGGTTTTTAAACACAATCCCGTAGAGTTCGTAGGTCTCTCTTTCATACCAGTTTGCATTCCAGTATACCGGTACAATAGACTCTATTTCCGGAGCATCCCTGGGCAGCCTCACTTTCAACATAAGAACTACAGGGTGGTCATAAGAAGCTATATGATACACCGATTCCAGCTCGTTCCTCTGAGGATAGTCCACTCCACAAACGGAGCAGAGGTGGTCGAACTGAAGGGAGTCCTTAAGGTACTGGCAAACTTCTTTTGCTTTCTCCTTATCCACATATGCCCGGATACGGATCGGGGATTCAATCCCGGTTTCGGAAATTGCCTCCGGAAATTTACCGGTTAGTGATTCTATGATTGTTTTGGCATCCATTGTATTCCCTCAAATAAGCCTGAAATCTCCTCAGTAGTCCGTCCCCAGGTCTTTTTTGGCTTTTATCTTTTCCTGTAATTCCACAAATCCCTGGATCAGGGCTTCGGGTCTGGGAGGACATCCGGGAATGAAGACATCGATAGGAAAGAGCTCATCGATGTTCTGCACAGTACTGTAGGACTCATAAAAGGGACCGCCGCTGATAGAACAGTCTCCCATGCAGAGAACCCATTTAGGAGCAGGCATCTGTTCCCAGAGCCTCTTTAAGGCGGGCAGGTATTTTTTTGTCACATAACCACTGATTATCATGACATCCGCATGCCTTGGGGAGTTTCGGGGAATGATCCCGAACCGGTCAGTATCATAGTGGGCACAGCCCGTAGCGATCATTTCCACACCACAGCAGCCCATTGGCTGAGTCATGAACCAGAGCGAGTTTTTCCGCCCCCAGTTGATCAGGTCCTGAGCCTTGGTCTTCTTGAGAAAGTCGCTGATCGCATTGGTGGTTGTTGTGATAACGCCGGGAATTTCGTCTTCCGGAGTTCCTTTTATATTAGTTGTTTTTGTCTCCTTCACTTCACCCATGTAAGGGCCTCCTTCTTCCAGAGATACACGTATCCGAAGAGCAGTATGAAGATAAATGCAAACATCTCAACTACTGCAATTGAGGTAATTCCATGCCCTTTATAGACAGTAGCCCAGGGGTAAAGGAAAAGCACCTCAATATCAAAGAGAACAAAAGCAATCGCATAGAGATAATACTCAACATTAAACTGGATCCTGGCAGTTCCTATAGGAACAGAACCCGATTCGTATGTCGTGTATTTGCTGGCTGCCTTGCTCCTCGGACTCAGTTGCTTTACGATAAACATTGTCATGGGAGGCATAACCAGTCCCACGGCAAGAAATATTGCAACCGGTATATAATTATCAATTATTCCAGACATTGTATCACCTATCAGAGTGCAGCAATCTGAAACTGCAGCGTCGCATGATCCTGATTTTATATTTTTTAAGATAAGCAGACAAAAAACTGCATCCGGATTCCCCGGTTCTTTAGAAAAACCACTATGGTCCGAACACAGGTCCTGTTAAGAATGTCTGTACCCGGGTACTTCCCTTCATGTGGATAGAGCTCTGAATACAGACTTCTGACTGCCGGGCTCTGAAAAATTTACTTTTTCGTTGCCCAGGTTATGCAATAAATTTTTGAAAGTCAGGGGAAAGCCCCTCTTTCGGAGATGTGGATTCAATTACTGTGAAAGTAGTATAATTAATAATTAAGATTCCAGGTAACTATGTTAGTTCTGCAAATGAATCATGGGTTATTTATAGCTATTTGCTAGATAATTAATATTATATAAATATTAAGTCTAAATAATTAAAAGTCTGTTTTTAGAATATATTAATGTTGAAATAACTTATGGGGAAAGCCTTGACTTGTTTACGAAATTATATATACACCATAAATATGTTATTATCTTTGAACAGCCAAAAAATCCGGAAAATTGGTTTTCTACGACCATAAAGTTTTCTCCGGGAATGGCAATGAATTATATATATCAGTTAATTATTTTAGTTCCCATAAAAAACCTTTGAATACAACATAATTAATAATGATAAATCTGATGGGCAAAGGTCTCTTGAGGCAACCTTTAAAATAAAAATAATAAAGAACTGGAAGGGCTGAAAATTTCCTGTGTAAGCGCGGAAACGGCAGCATCTCATTTCATTCAAATATGCGGCAAGTGATTTAATATAAAGAATGGCTATCAGATACCTGGCAAAGAATGACTATTAGATACCCGGCTATAAGAAATATTATTGCTATCGGAAATACATGTGACAGATCAAAAATGTCATCGTAGCTTATAGGCAATGGTGTACTGTTGAAGTTAGGCAATGGTGTACTGTTGAAGTTTTCAGAGAACCCTCGATAATCTATATATTCATGAGGAAAATGGGTATTCCTGTCCATTTGACAGCTTTCTTAGAATCCATATTATATTCAGGAAAGGATATATCTATAGTATGCTACCCATTGTATATTAAAACCGATGCATTATCATCAGAGAATCCCGTTTTCCCATTGACCCTGAGAAAATAATATGAGCGAAATGCTATACCAACACATTATAATAAGTCCTTTCACGATAGAAAAGCGGTGGATCGCATGAAGATAAATGATAACTGTGTAGGGTGCGGCCAGTGCGCTTCTTTTTGCAAAAAGGGAGCAATAGAAGTAAGGGGAAGAGCGCGGACTACCGATGCCTGTGTGGAATGTGGGATGTGCGTCCCTTACTGCCCTGTAAAAGCCATCGAGGTATCAGTATGAAAACGATTGTAATTGGTGCAGGCCTTGGAGGGCTCTTAAGCGCTGCCAGGCTCTCGAACGCAGGGCATGAAGTTGAAGTTTTCGAAAGGCTTCCTATTACAGGAGGCAGGTTTACAAATCTTAACTATAAAGGTTTCCAGCTCTCTAGCGGAGCTTTCCACATGCTGCCCCACGGACCTGAAGGGCCACTTGCCCGGCTTCTCGGAGAGGTCGGAGCTGAAGTGAAGATCGTGCGGTCAGAACAGACCATTATACGCGTGCCTCTGATAAAAGGAAACCCTAATTATGTGAAAGGCTTCAAAGATATCCCTTTTATTGAATTTCCATCATTACTTTCGCATATGGATCGCCTTAAAATTGCTTTTTTGATCGTGAGCACAAGGAAAAATCGCCCTTCAGGGGTTACTCTTGAGGCCTGGATAAAGGCTCAGGTTAAGGACGAATGGCTAGTAAGGTTTGCCGACTCTTTTTGTGGCTGGGCGCTCAGCATGAAAAGTGATGAAGTTCCGGTAGAAGAGGTTTTTGAGATAATTGAAAACATGTACCGGTTCGGAGGCACAGGCATCCCGATCGGAGGATGTAAAGGAGTTATTGACGCCCTTGAAGCCGTGATTCTGAAAAATGGGGGGAAAATATATACTGATAAGGAAGTTTCAAAAATCTTGGTTGAAAATGGAAAAGCTGCAGGGGTAATTGTTGAAAGCAAGAAACATGAAGCTGACTTTATAATCAGTAATCTCGGGCATGCTGCAACTGCTTTGCTCTGCAGTGAAGCCCTCTCAGGAGAAGTACATGCAAGTTACCTTAAAATGCTTGAAACCTTTCAGCCGTCTGCAGGCATAAAGATTTGCCTTGCTGCAGATGAGCCTCTAGTAGGGCACTCAGGAGTCCTGCTAACCCCCTATACAAGGCGCATAAATGGGGCCAATGAGGTTACTCAGGTTGACCCGAAACTGGCACCGCCGGGCAAGCATCTTACCATGTGTCACCAGTATGTGGCTCCTGAGAACGTAAAAAACCTCGAATCTGAAATTGAGATGGGCCTTGCAGACCTCAAAGAGGTTTTTCCTGGCAAAAAATATGAAGTTCTTCTTATCCAGTCCTACCATGACGACTGGCCCGTAAACAGGGCAGCCTCTGGTATGGACCCTGGCAATGAGACCCCGATCCCAGGGCTCTACGTCGTAGGGGACGGAGCCAAGGGAAAAGGAGGCGTAGAAGTCGAAGGAGTAGCTCTCGGTGTGGCTGCAACCATGAATAAAATCCTCGGCTAAACCCGGAAGAAAAAAAAACAAAACTCAGCAGGTGTTTTACCATTCCACAGGAGAACCCTTCTTTCGTAACCTACTCAAAAAACGTCTTTATCCCTATAACCAATATATGCAGGAACCACTGTGGCTACTGTGGCTTCAGACGGGAGCCCGGACAACCCGGAGCCCGGCTGATGAAGCCTGAAGAAGTAGTCCCAATCCTTGAAAAAGGAGCAGGGGCAGGGTGCACTGAAGCCCTCTTCACCTTTGGGGAGTATGCAGAAGAGGTACCGGAGTACAGGGAATGGCTTAAAGAGCTTGGATATTCTTCTACCCTGGAATACCTTGTTTTTCTCTGTGAAACCGCAATCAACATAGGGATTCTCCCTCACACGAACGCGGGGATTATGACACGTTCCGAATTGAAAGTCCTCAAGCCCTTAAATGCGAGCATGGGGCTGATGCTTGAGACCACAGCGGTTCTGGAAGCCCATAAGGACTGCCCCGGCAAGGTTCCGGAACGCAGGCTTGAGACTATCCGGGAAGCCGGGAAACTTGAGATTCCCTATACAACCGGCCTCCTTGTAGGGATCGGAGAAAGCCTGAAAGACAGGGCTGAGTCCCTTGAAGCCATTGCAAGCTTGCACAGGGAGTACGGGCACATTCAGGAAGTCATTATCCAGAACTTTTCCCCGAAAACCGGGACACCCATGGAAAACTTCCCTGAACCTTCAGTAGAAGAGATAATGGATACTGTAGCCCTTGCCAGGCAGGTTCTGCCGCATGATGTGGCCGTACAGGTCGCTCCAAACCTCATTGATCCAAAAGCCCTAATAGTAAAAGGGGTAACGGACCTGGGAGGGATATCCCCCCTGACCATTGATTGGATCAACCCCGAAGCCGAATGGCCCGACGTAAAGGACCTGCAGGAAAAGCTCGGGGCAGTTCCACTTAGAGAACGCCTTCCAATCTACCCGCAGTACGTGAAAAATAAGTGGTACTCAGACAGAATAGGAGAGCTTATAGGGAGGCTCTCTGACGGGGAAGGTTACAGGAAACTACCCTAAACAGAGCACGCGAAGGAGTCTGAAAAATGAACAGTAAAATTCCCAAAGACCTCATAGAACGCGCATACCAGGGGAAGAGTACAAAAGAAGATGCTCTCCTGCTCCTGGAGGTACCCCCTTTCGAACTCTTCAAGTTTGCGGATGAACTCCGCTCTCTTGCCGTAGGGGACACTGTAACTTACGTCATGAACAGGAACATAAATTTCACAAGCCGCTGTTTGGGGACCTGTGGATTTTGTGCATTTCGGACTAACAACGGCAAAGTCCTGAGCATAGAAGAAATTATGGAAAAGGTGAGAGAGGCAGAAAAGGCCAATGCCACTGAAGTTTGCATCCAGGGAGGACTGCTTCCTGATGTGGGCCTGGACTTTTACCAGGGAATTGTCGAAGCCATAAAAGCCGAATTTCCGGAAATGCATATTCACTCTTTTTCGCCAATGGAAGTCTACCATGCCGCCCACATCAGCGGAATTTCGGTAAGTGAAGCCTTAAGAAGGCTCAAAAGGAGCGGGCTTGACACCATGCCGGGAACTGCAGCCGAAATTCTCTCTGACAGAGTGAGAGAAATAATCTGCCCCTTGAAAATCAAGACTGGAGAATGGATAGAAGTTGTCAGGCAGGCGCATTCAGCGGGCATCCCAACCACTGCAACCATGATGTACGGACACGTTGAAACTCCGGAGGAAAGGATAGATCACATGCTAATCATAAGGGATATCCAGAAAGAAACCGGAGGAATTACCGAATTTGTGCCCCTGCCTTTTATGCCTTACAACAACCCTATAGGGGAAAAAATGATCAGAGAAGGCAGATATGCCACCCCAGGCCTGGAAGACCTGAAAACCTATGCAATCTCCCGTATTCTCTTCCACGGGCATGTGGACAATATCCAGGCAAGCTGGGTGAAACTTGGGAAAAAGTTTGCCCAGTTTGCCCTCCACTGCGGAGTCAACGACCTTGGTGGAACTCTTATGGAAGAAAGTATATCCAAATCAGCAGGTGCCTGCCACGGGGAAATGATTACGGCTGAAGAACTTGAGTGGATGATCCACGGAGCTGGCAGAGTCCCTAAAGAGAGGACTACCCTGTACAGGGAAGTGAATGAGCTGGCTTCCGGAAACTCCCGAGGGATGTCCGGGTGCAGAGTATCCGAATAAACCGGGCCAGTAAGGGAAAAGACAAGTAAATGTCTGAAATCTGGAAGGAATGATAGGGATGTATGTGAAAAACCCGGCAATTTCTGAGTCTGTCATTGAGAGAGCACATCAGGGAAAATGTACAAAAGAAGACGCCCTTCTCCTGCTTGAAGGAAACCCATTTGAGCTATTTGAACTTGCAAATGAACTTCGAGCCAACTCTGTAGGCGACATTGTCAGTTATGTTGTAAACAGAAACATCTACATCACAAACAAATGCATCGGAAACTGCGGGTTCTGCGCTTACAGAACCGAGACCGGTTATATACTGAGTGTGGAAGAAATCCTTAAAAAAACAGAAGATGCAAGAAAAGCCGGAGCTGTGGAGGTCTGCGTCCAGGGAGGGTTCACCCCTGAAGCTGATATGGAGTTCTACCTGGAAATTATAGAGTCCATAAAATCCAGTTTCCCCGAGATCTGCATCCACGCCCTGTCCCCGATGGAAGTAAACTACGCAGCAGGAATTTCCGGCATATCCGTAGAAGAAGCAATGCGCAAACTTAAAAAAAGTGGGCTTGATTCTCTTACCGGGACTTCAGCTGAAATTCTTTCCGACAGGGTAAGGAAAATTATCTGCCCTAGAAAAATCAATACACAGCAGTGGATCGATACTGTAACTGCAGCACACAGGGCAGGGATTTCTACCAATTCAACCATCATGTACGGACATGTGGAAACCCTGGAAGAGCGCCTTGACCATATCTTTACCATTCGCAAAATCCAGCAGGAAACCGGCGGGTTTTCGGAACTTATCCCAATGTCATTTTTACCCTACAACAACCCTGTAGGGGAAAAGATGCTTGCATCCGGAAAGTTCTCAAGTACAGGGCTTGAAGACCTGCAACTGATCGCCATATCTCGCGTGATCCTGCATACCCATGTAAACAACATCCAGGCTACCTGGGTAAAGCTCGGGAAAAAACTTGCCCAATTTGCCCTGCAGTGCGGAGCAAATGACCTTGGCGGCACACTTATGGAAGACCAGATCTCGACAGCGTCGGGGGGCAACTATGGAGAATACGTATCTCCTGCGGAGTTTGAATGGATGATAAAAGGTGCCGGAAGAATCCCTATGCAGAGGGACACTCTGTACCGAAAAGCAGAACCCAGGTTTCCTGACAGGGAAGGTCCATTGCCGAATTACAGAAGAGCTGGAATAGGCAGCAGGGAATAAGGAAAAAAATATCGGGAAATAATAAAAAGAGCATGAATTGCAGGAGCCCATATGAAAGCCGTCATCCCCTATAAGAAAGCCGGTGCAAAATCCAGATTATCCCCTGTCCTGAGCCTGGAAGAAAGGGAAGAGTTTGTAGAACTCATGTTAAACCGGGTAATAGATTCTCTCAAGGAAGCCGGAATTAAAAAAATCGACGTTCTCAGCCCTTCGGGCTACGGACTTGGGGGCATGACGAAAGCGAGAGTTCTGCTGGACGAAAAAGGCCTGAATGAAGCCCTGAACAGTTACCTTGAAAAGGCAGAGGAGCCTGTCCTGATTGTTATGGCTGACCTGCCGTTACTCTCCCCGGAACATATAAAAGGGATAACTTCAACTAAAAAGGATATATGTATCGTCCCCGGAAAAGGAGGAGGTACGAATGCCCTTTTTATAAGGAACCCCTCCAGATACAGGGTAATGTATTACGGGTCGAGTTTTCTGACCCACTGTTCGATTGCAACAGGTTCCGGGCAGAATTTTGAAATATATGACTCTTTCCTTGCAGGCACGGATATAGATGAACCCGAAGACTTGGTGGAACTTCTTATCCATGGAGAAGGAACTGCAAGAGACTACATTAACCGGAAATTCAGGCTGGAGGTCAGCCGGGGAAGGGTCGGGTTGGTTCCGCTTTGAATCCTGATAAGAGCACCTTGAGCTGACAGTTTCCCGGTCCTCGAAAGATTGATTAAAAATATTCATTAAGATAACATGGCAATAATTCTACCTTTTTTGAAGAATGAGCAGATATCGGGTTTCTTATTGATAAACCCGTCAGGATTCTTGCAGAAACCACTCCGGTGGTTCTTTTCCTCATCTACTTCAGGTACGAAATTGAGGGCGATGGTCTTTCCAAAATTATGAATATCTTTATTGACTTGCTGGTAGAAAATATTTCAAAAAATTTGTGGAGATATGTTATAAATAATTTTATATCAGGACAATCACATCAAATGATACTTTCTGGGAAGAGTTTACATCCAAAAAAGTGTACCATAGGCAATATAAGAAAAACACATAAAAAAGGTAACTGAAAGAGAATTCTATATTGAGAGCGTCGGCATGATAGCCAATAACTTTAAAGTAGATAAATACAATAATTGTGGAAACTGATTCGTAAAAATAAATTGTGTTATACGGATAAATCTTAATTCAGACATTACCTTCCTCAAAAAGAAACGCAAGTAATAAAAATAAACCTTAAGAGCCGAAAAAAGATTCATTAACAGAATCTAAATTTCGAAAGCATAATTATCAAAAAAGAGATATTCAGGGATTATATAAAAGTCATATATAATGTCATTAGTTTAAGGAACGTGGCATTATATTGTCGAGTCTATTCATTTATGACATAGAGTCTATTCATTTATGACATATTATTTGCAAGGACATATTATTTGCAAGAGATGATATCTTCTGGTTAAAAATCATGATTTGCCTTTAAAACTGACAGGTGAGCTGGTGAGCATCAACATAAACAGATACAAATGTGGATACTGTGGTGCCTGTGTGGGAGTCTGCCCTAAGGGAGCACTTGAACTTGTGGAGACCTGGATTGAAGTAGATGAAAGTATGTGCATACAATGCGGGATATGTGATCGCATCTGCCCTGTGGGAGCAATTGAGGTAATGAAATGAAAGATATGTATGATGTTCTGGTTATAGGAGCCGGGCCTGGGGGTTCCATTGCTGCAAAAACAGCAGCCGAAAAAGGGCTTGATGTGCTTTTAATCGAAAAGCGCCAGGAAATAGGGGACCCTGTACGCTGCGCCGAAGGTGTGAATAAAGAATACCTTAAAAAACATGTTGAAATTGACAACAGCTGGATTTGTGCTGACCTCAAAGGTTCCCGTATTTTCTCCCCTAACGGCACGAAGATAGAAATGGCACAGGAAATCTCCGGTGGAGAGGTTGGGTATGTCCTTGAAAGAAAAATATTTGACCGCGCTCTTGCTGAACATGCTGCAAAAGCTGGAGCAGAGGTAAGGGTAAAGACAAGGGCAACCGGTCTGATCATTGAAGATGACTTCGTGAAGGGAGCAAGGCTCATGCACCTGGGAAAAGAGTATGAGGTACGGGCGAAAATAATTATAGGTGCAGATGGGATCGAGTCCAAAGTAGGCAGATGGGCGGGGATCGACACAGCCCTGAAACCTGTAGATATCGAGACCTGCGCACAGTACCTGATAACAGGTGCAGACATAGACCAGGAATACTGCGAATTTTATATAGGAAATGAGCTAGCTCCTGGAGGCTACATCTGGATCTTCCCGAAGGGAGAAGGCAAAGCCAACGTAGGAGTCGGACTTCTCGGGAGCAAGACCGGTAAATTCAAACCCAGGCCTGTCGATTACCTCAATAGATTTGTGAAGAAAAACTTCCCCAACGCCGGTATCGTAGAAATGGTATTCGGGGGAGTTCCGGTTTCGGGAAGCATTGAAAAAACCTCTACAAACGGATTAATGCTTGTTGGAGATGCTGCACGCCAGTCCGACCCAATAACAGGCGGCGGGATCCTGAATGCAATGGATGCAGGAAAGCTTGCCGGAGAGGCTGCTTACGAAGCCATATCCGCAGGGGACGTCTCCTTTGAAAAGCTCGAAGAAGTCTATGAAAAACGGTGGAGAGAAACCACAGGGCATGACATAGACATGAGCCTCATAGTTAAGAACTGTTTTATCAACCTCCAGGATGAAGACCTGGATGCCCTTGCCGGTTCCCTCAAGGAAGTCAAGTTTGAGAGAATGAGACTTTTTGACCTTCTGCAGGCACTCTTCAAAGCCAATAAAAAACTGCTCTGGGACCTTCGCATATTTTTCAAGGACGCAGCAAAAGAAGTAATTAAAAACAAAAATAATGCCTGAAAAACAGGCATCTTTCTTTTTATAGGAAGAAGTGTAAAACCCCGAAATCTTTAGCTTCGCGGGATATAAGCGTCAACTTACATATATTTTTCAATTATTGATTCTAATAAACTATTTTTCGTATCAAGTTAATTTAATAGTAGTATCAAGTTAATTTAATAGTAGATACTGTCACCACAATCCAAAATGCGAAAATCAAGCTGAAGGAGTTGGATAACAGGGTATCGTATCCCTGAAGGGATCGGGAACATTAAGCCGGAGAATATCGGATGTTCTGAGCATCTCAAGTAATCTCACGATCATATATTCCATTTCACCTGTGGTATGCGGGGTAGAACTTGTATGACTTGTCCTCAGTAGAGGGAAGGAGGACTCAGAAAGCCGCTAAATCTTTAGTTTAGGGTAGTTCACATATCAGTTTTTATTTTCAATTATCCTGATAAACAATATGTGGGTTGGCAGGCTTGAAGTATACACTGTACTGGTACTCTTTACAAGTGTTTTCTGGCACTTCTAAACTGGAGATACTCATAGGCTCAAAAATCCGCCCATTTACGGTTTATTTTTTCCAAAGACTACTTAAGCAAGCAGGGTAATCTATTTGCAAACAGTCTTTTCTTCGAGGGAATCTTATGAAAGCAGTGGTAATCGGCGCAGGTGAAGTTGGATATCATATCGCAAAGTTTCTTTCCCTCACACATGACGTGGTTGTTATTGAGAACAATGAGGATGCTCTGAGACGAGCAGATGAGCTGGATGTTCAGGTAGTGGAAGGTAACGGCGCAAATGCCGATGTTCTTGCAAATCTTCTTCCTGATGCGGATATTCTCGTTGCTGTTACCGGAGTCGATGAAGTTAATATCGTTGCCTGTATGACCGCCAAGCTGATCATAAGATCCCATTCTGGTTGGAGGGAAACAAAGACTATTGCCAGAGTTAGCAATCCCGACTACATAGATGTACCTGTTACCTCCAGAGCTCAGGTGGGTGTGGACGTTATGATCTGCCCAGAACTTGCGCTTGCCTCAGAGGTTGCCGAGGTGCTTTCAAACCCTTCTGCAATAGATGCGGAAATGTTTGCAGGAGGTAAAGTTCAGATGATGGAATTTGCCATCCGTCCTGACAACAGGTATGTAGGAAAGCATATGCAGGACCTCAAGCTTGAAGACTGCTGCATTGTCAGTGCTATTTTCCGGGAAAACGAAATAATCATTCCCCGTGGAGACGACGTAATTAAAACAAACGATCGTATGGTGATCATTGGCAAGCCCAGAGCCATGGAAAACCTGGAAAGCGTTTTCGGGAACGAAGGACCTCATCGAAACAGAATTCTCCTTATTGGTTGCGGAATTGTGGGTTTTTACCTTGCCAAAATTATCGATAAGGATGAGAACACAGACCTCAAGATTATTGAATATAGGAAAAGCCGCTGCATAGAAGTGGCCGAGATGCTGGAAAATGCCCTTATTCTCAACGGGGACGGGACTGATGTCAGCCTCCTCAGAGAAGAAAATATTGAGGATATGGATGTTGTTATTGCAGTTACGGACAGCGACGAAAAGAACCTTCTTTGTGCCCTGCTCGCAAAGCAAATGGGTGCCAGAAAAGTGATTGCAAGAGCTGACCGTTCGGACTATGTGCCTCTTTTTGAAATGGTGGGAATCGATATTGCAGTAAGCCCGAGAGCAGCAACCGTAAACGAAGTCCTCAAACTTACTATGGGCAAAGGCATACAAACGCTCACGACTATCGAAGGTGAAAAAGCCGAAATCATAGAATATACGGCATCAGGGCAATCAAAAATTATAGGAAAACCGCTCAATAAGGTAAAGTTTCCAAAAGGTGCAATTATCACCATGGTGGTTCACAATGATGAGGTCATTGTCCCCAGAGGGGAGTTTATCATCCGAGATGAGGACAAAGTCATAGTCTTTGCTCTTTCTTCCGCAGTCCCGCATGTTGAGAAATTGTTCAGGTAAGCAATAAATATGAATACATTAAAAGTATCATAAGCTGTAAAAACAGAGGATCAGCATGAATTTTAAGATTGTTTTTTATGTGCTTGGCGGTTTACTCAGGCTTCTCGGGATACTCATGGTTGTTCCTCTCGGAGTCGCATACTATTACGGGGAAAGCCTTACACCTTTTCTTGTTTCTATAGTAATAACAGTCCTTACTGGCTTAATCCTGCTTTCCTACAAAACCGATGAAGACTGGATGCGTAAAGAAGGCTTTGCGATCGTCGCTCTGGGCTGGCTTGCTGCTGCTGTTTTCGGGGCAATTCCTTTTATGTTGAATGGAATTTCTCCTCTCAATTCCCTTTTTGAATCCATGTCGGCCTTTACCACCACAGGTTCGACAATTCTTACTGATATTGAAAGCCATCCTAAAGGCATTCTCTTCTGGCGGTGTATGATGCAGTGGCTGGGCGGTATGGGCATTATTGTGCTCTTCATTGCGATCCTGCCAAAACTCGGAGTTGCCGGTCGACAGCTTTTCCGGGCTGAAGCCCCGGGTCCAACTGAAGATAAGCTAAAACCAAGAATAAGGGAAACTGCAAAGATCCTGTGGATGGTCTACTTTGTAATATCATTCGTGCAGGTTGTCGCTCTCCTGCTTGCAGGTCTTTCACTATACGATGCAGTTACTCATACTTTTACCACAATGGCTTGTGGAGGTTTCTCGCCTTATGGGGCGAGCATTGAAACTTTTCACAGTCCTCTGGTCGAATTCATAATAACTTTCTTCATGTTCGTTGCAGGCGCAAATTTTGCCCTCCATTATAGGGCGATTTATGTTGACAAGGACTTCCTTCTAAAAGACGATGAATTCCGCTTCTATACAGCCCTCACCCTTGCAGCAACTGGACTTCTTACCCTCTTGCTCTACCGTGATCTTGGTACAGGTATTTTTGACTCTTTCAGGCTTTCGATCTTTCAGGTAGTTTCCATCATGACAACGACGGGGTTTGCCACAACGAACTTTGACCTCTGGTCCGACTCGGGAAAGATGGTTCTTCTTCTCGTTATGTTTATTGGTGGCTGTGCCGGTTCTACAGGCGGTGGCATAAAAGTTGTGCGCATCCTTATGCTTCTCAGGCACGGGAGAGTAGAACTTTTTAAGTCTCTTCATCCGAGAGCCATAAGAAGTGTAAAATTCAACAATAAAACCGTGTCTGATGAGGTCATAAACTCTATTTTCTCCTTTGTAGTGATCTATCTCCTTATTTTTATCTCAAGCGCCCTTATCCTCTCGGTCCTGGGTATGGATATCATAACTTCAATTACTGCCTCCATAGCCACTCTCGGGAATATAGGTCCGGGCCTGAATGTGGTAGGCCCGATGGGTACTTTTGACCCGATCCCTCCTCTTGGAAAATTAATCCTGATTGCGAATATGTGGATTGGCAGGCTTGAAGTCTACACCGTCATCGTGCTCTTTACACCGGAGTTCTGGAACAAGTAATTTTTTAGTAACATCTTTTCAACTTTAAACAAAACATGGGTGATGTCTGATTGACTGGTTGATCTATTTCAGAAACGTCCATGGGCTGAGAGAACAATAAAACGTCGACCTGCCTAAGGTAAGATACTGGTAGGATTCATTGACAAATGTCAGGGAAAGTGCCAGAGCGACCAGAGTATACCGAAAATAACCGATGCTATAAGGAGGTGTACCGGCTCTGCAGACTGTCAAAGGCATACCCTCTCCATCCAAGCTCCTCAAAACCTGCAGCAAGAAAAAGAAGAAGTAAAGCAGGGACAAATCCAGATGAAAAAGAGAAACTTTCGGCAAATTGAAACTGTGAAATCGATCCTCCAAATGGAAAAGAAAGATAAATGTCAGAACAGAGATCGGGATTATCAATAAAAATGCCGACAGCACTTTTGGCTGTATTAGTCTGGGATTGATAAGCCTGTTAACAAAATCTTTTTTTAAATCCGAATTTTTAGATGTAAATACCATACAGTTGAGATCAGAAAAGGTACCATCAGCTCGGGCAGCATAAGTAATATATGCAGTCCGCTTTCATTATCCTGAAAACTTACATACACTCCGGCAAATCAGAGAACATAGGTTACGATAAAAGTCACAACAAAATAGATGCCGGGTTTGTACCTGTAGTTAGGAATCATTTCGGGTTTGTACCTGTAGTTAGGAATCATTTGCTCCTCCAAACTTTAACTGCTGTAGCTCAAATAAATACAATCATTAATCACAACAAAAGCAAGTATGGACTGCAAAAAATCATCAGGTACTGATTTGTTATTAAAAACAGCTTTATTATTCATGGAAAAACTCCTCATTCCGCAAAACTCATCTGAAGAATTTTTCCACTTCAGAAACCGCAGAAGTCATCGAGAAAATAACTACACGGTCTCCGTTGTTGATGACGAAATTCCCCCTTGGAATTACAGTCTCTTTTCCGCGCACTACCATGTTAATAAGAGCTCCTTTGGGGAACTTTACTTTGTTTAATGGCTTGCCGACAATCTTGGACTTCTCGGAAGCCGTATATTCTATGATTTCGGCTTTTTCACCTTCGATAGTCGTGAGCGTTTGTATGCCTTTGCCCATAGTAAGTTTGAGGACTTCATTTACTGTTGCTTCTCTGGGGCTTACGGCCATGTCTATCCCGACCATCTCAAAAAGAGGCAGGTAATCCGAGCGGTCAGCCCTTGCAATTACCTTCTTTGCCCCGAGCTGCTTTGCAAGCAGGGCACAGAGAAGGTTCTTTTCGTCACTGTTCGTAACTGTAACAACAACATCCATATCCTCAATATTCTCTTCCCTGAGAAGACTGACGTCAGTCCCGTCCCCATTGAGCACAAGGGCGTTTTCCAGCATCTCGGCCACTTCTATGCAGCGGCTCTTCCTGCGCTCTATAATCCTCAGGTCCGCGTTATCTTCTCTGTCGATCAGTTTTGCCAGATAGATGCCTACAATTCCGCAACCAATAAGAAGAATTCTGGTTCTGTGGGGCGCCTGGCTTCCGAAAACGCTTTCCAGGTTTTCCATAGCTCCTGGCTTGCCCACAACTACCATATGGTCATTTGCCTTGATTAAATCGTCTCCATGAGGAATTATTATTTCTTTTTCGCGGAAAACAGCACTGACGATGCAGCAGCCAGCAAGCCGAAGGTCCTGCACATGCTTTCCCACAAGTCTGCTTTCCGGGTTTATTGCAAACTCAGTCATCTTTACTTTTCCTTCGGCAAACATTTCCGCATCTATTGCAGAAGGGCTTGAGAGCACCTCGGCAACCTCTGAGGCGAGCGCAAGTTCTGGGCAGATCATAAGGTCAACGCCAACCTGAGCTCTTGACGTAACTGGCGAATCTATGTAATCGGGATTACTAACCCTTGCTATGGTCTTTGTATCCTTCCAGCCGGGTTTGTTCTTTGTAATCAGCTTGGTGGTCATGCAGGCAACGATGTTGACCTCGTCAACGCCCGTAACGGCCACGAGAAGGTCAGTATTCTGCAAGACTTTTGAAAGAATGTCAGCGTTTGCGCCGTTTCCTTCAATCACGAGCACATCAAGTTCATCTGCTCTTCTTGCTGCTTCCTCGTCTTTCTCTATAATTACTACATCATTTTTAGGAGAGAGGGCTTTTGCAATATGATAACCTACTTCTCCTGCACCAATAATTACAGCCTTCATAGGACACCTTCAAAAAAACTGTTTTTAATGAATCTACTACTGCAGGAATTATTGAACCGCTGAAAGTAGTCAAAGTGAAAGTAATCAAATTAATCAAAGCTAAAATAAACATAAAATAGATACTAGTGTATCGATTCCAGATTACATCCATAAACCTAAACTTCAAAATCTATCTCGTGACCAACAAATCCCTCACCAAATAATGGATTTATTTGGGAATCGATGCACTAGGCATAATGTTGAAGTGTAACATGCTGCCCGATACATGATCATTTGTAGCAAAGTTAATCAGCGTGTTGACCATCTCTGGATATTAAACGTTTTGCAAACCAGAATTTCTCAAACCTATGTTTTTGTGAATTAGTTGTGAATTAGATAAGATTCCTAGCCATAGAATTAAACAGGTATATATAAATGTTTTCAAGCTTCCGGTATAGAAAATTAAAAAGGAAAAGAAAAATAGAAATTTAAAAAGGAAAAGAAAAATAGAAAATTGAGCCCGAAACTTAATATTCAACCCTCTAATACATCTTTTACCTTTTCAAAAATTCCCTTGCTTTTTTTGTGCTTCTCAGATTTACTCGTTTCCTCCCCATCGGACTTCTTTCCATTGCTCAGGTATTCGAACTGGCGGAGAAGTTCTTCCTGTTCATGAGTAAGCTTTGTGGGAGTCTTGATTATTACTCTTACGAGCTGATCCCCTTTGCCGTGCCCATGCAGGTGCTGTATGCCTTTGTCCTTGAGCCTGAAGACGGAATGGGTCTGAGTCCCAGCCGGGATGTTCATTTTGACCTTGCCGTAGAGGGTATCAACCATAATGTCTGCCCCAAGTGCAGCTTGGGTGAATGGTATTGACAGTTCGGAGATTACATCGTAATCGACCCGCTTGAAATACCTGTGTTCCATCACATGGATGATAATATAAAGGTCTCCGGGAGACGCTCCTGGTTCTCCTGCATCTCCTTCTCCGCTGAGCCTGAGGCTCATGCCTGAGTCTGCTCCTGCGGGTACGTTGACTGTTATTGTTCTCCTGTTCCGGATTCTGCCTGCCCCGCCACAGGTTGGGCATGGGGACTCAATTATTTGGCCTCTGCCGTGACAGGTACTGCAGGTGGTGGTGCTCACGAATTGCATCCCTAAAGTTGAACGGGTGGTACGGACCTGCCCTGTGCCGCCGCAGGCAGGACAACGTTTTGGGCTTGTACCCACTTTTGCTCCTGTGCCTGAGCAGGTAGAACACCTTTCTGTCCGTGGAATATCAATGTCTTTACGGACTCCAAAAGCAGCTTCTTCAAAGGTTATATAGAGGTCGTACTGGAGGTCTGAACCTCTCCTCGGCCCCATAGGACCACCTCTTCGGCCACCTCCGAAAAACATTTCAAAAATGTCTCCAAACCCACTGAAATCTGCTCCCCGGAAGATGTCCTCTGCACTATACTGCCCATCAATTCCGGCATGCCCGAAACGGTCGTATTGAGCCCGTTTTTCAGTGTCTGAAAGAATAGCGTAAGCCTCGGATATCTCCTTGAACTTTTCCTCAGCCCCTGCTTCTTTGTTCCTGTCAGGATGGTATTGCAGTGCAAGCTTTCGATACGTCTTCTTTATATCTTCGACTGAGGCGTCTTTAGATACTCCGAGAATTTCGTAATAATCACGTGTTGTAGCCATCAGGATTCCCTGTTATTTTAAAAAAGGATATAAATCCGGAACCTGTAGACAGGTTACCGGTCATGCCTGCAAATTATCAGGCGCTTGTTGTTAGATGTTAATTCTTCTTTAATTACTTACTCTTTTCGTCGTCAACTACCTCGTAATCTGCATCAACGACTGTTTCATCAGGGTCTTTGGCATCCGTACTTCCTTCTTCGCCTGCAGCCTGCTGTGCTGCCTCCTGAGCTTTCTGATACATGGCTGTCGATACCGGATATACGGCTTCCTGAAGAGCCTCTGACTTTGCCTTGACATCTTCAATGTCCTTGCCTTCCAGGGCTTTCTTCAGGTCTTCGATTGCAGCAGTGATCTTTGACTTCTGGTCTTCGGTTGCTACATCTTCGGCTTCCTTGAGAGTCTTTTCTGAGGCATTGATTAGGGCTTCTGCGTTATTTCTGGTCTCGACTTCTTCCTTGCGCTTCTTGTCCTCTTCGGCATGCAGTTCAGCATCCTTGACCATGCGCTCGATTTCTGCATCAGAAAGTCCGCCGGGTTTCTGGATGGAAATGGACTGTTTCTTGCCTGTGCCCAGGTCCTTTGCACTCACGTGCAGGATCCCGTTTGCATCAATATCAAAGGTAACCTCGATCTGCGGGATACCTCTCGGAGCAGGGGGTATACCATCAAGGGTGAATCTGCCAAGGGTCTTGTTTTCAGAAGCTATCCCTCGTTCTCCCTGCAGAACATGAATTTCGACTGAGGGCTGATTGTCAGCAGCAGTTGAGAAGATCTGACTCTTTTTAGTAGGAATGGTGGTGTTCCTCTGGATGAGTGGAGTTGCAATGCCTCCGAGGGTCTCGATACCCAGAGTAAGGGGATTGACGTCGAGTAGAAGGACATCTTTTACTTCTCCACCCAGGACTCCTGCCTGAATGGCTGCACCGATTGCAACTGCTTCATCAGGGTTGATGTTCTTGTAGGGTTTCTTGCCTGTGAAATTCTCCACAAGTTCAACCACGGCAGGCATCCTTGTTGCGCCTCCAACAAGGATCACTTTATCAAGGTCATTTGGGGTAATTTTTGAGTCACTGAGTGCGCGGCGCATGGATACAAGGGTCTTTTCCAGAAGGTCCTCAGTCATTTTCTGGAACTGGGCTCTGGTCAGGTCAACATCCATGTGTTTTGGTTCCCCATCAGAACCGACTGTGAGGAAGGGAAGGTTAATGTTGGTGCTGGCAACACCTGAAAGTTCGATCTTGGCTTTTTCAGCAGCATCTTTAAGGCGCTGGAGTACAGCCTTGTCTTTGGAAAGGTCGATTCCTTCGATTTTCCTAAATTCTGCGAGCAGGTACTCGATAATGCGCTGGTCGAAGTCGTCGCCTCCAAGGTGAGTGTCTCCACTTGTGGATTTTACCTCAAAGACTCCACCTCCGAGTTCCAGAACGGATACATCAAAGGTTCCGCCTCCAAGGTCGTAGACAAGGATCTTCTGGTCTACATCTCCTTTGTCAAGCCCGTAAGCCAGGGACGCAGCTGTGGGCTCGTTTATAATTCTCAGGACTTCAAGCCCTGCAATTGAACCTGCATCTTTTGTAGCCTGCCTCTGTGAATCGTTGAAATAAGCAGGAACTGTAATAACAGCCTGTGTTATTGTCTCTCCGAGATAAGCCTCTGCATCGTTTTTGAGCTTCTGGAGAATCATCGCAGAAATTTCCTGCGGGGTATATGCTTTTCCGTGAAGTGTAACTTTGTAGTTTGGTTCTCCCATGTGTCTTTTAATGGAATAAACGGTGTTTTCCGGGTTTGATATAGCCTGCCGTTTTGCGACCTGACCCACAAGTTTCTCCCCTTTCTTGGAAAATCCAACAACTGAAGGAGTTGTTCTGTTGCCTTCGGCATTTGGGATCACGACAGCTTCCCCGCCTTCCATCACTGCCACACATGAGTTAGTAGTACCAAGGTCTATTCCCAGTATTTTTGCCATATTATATCCTCATAGTAAATTGTCTATTAAATTATTTAGTTAGGCTACCTGGCCAGAGAGTTTATTGAATTTAATATTGAATTGAACGTAAGTTCAGTTTAAGCATACGTCCGGTTTTGAATTAATCAGTTTTATTTTTCCGTCTCTTCAGGGTTTTTTGCGACTGAAACCATAGCAGGTCTGACAACCTTATCCCTCAGTGCATATCCTGATTTGTAAACCTCGACTATGGTATTGTCCGGAACTTCGGAGGTTTCTATGTGTTGGACAGCTTCATGCCTGTGAGGGTCAAATTCACCTGCTTTTTCGCATTTTACCCTTTCAAGCCCGTGCTTTTCCAGGATCGAAAAAAACTGCTTTGAAAGCTGTTCGATTCCACTTACAATCGAGCCCATATCTTCTGCAGTCCGTGCAGATTTCAGGGCACGGTCAAAGTTATCTGTCACTTCAACAAAGTCCAGAAGCACCTGCTCAAGCACAGCTGTTCGGTTTTCTTCCATCTGACGGGCGGTCCGTTTTCTGAAGTTATCAAAATCAGCTGCAAGCCGGAAAAGCTGATCTTTGAGAAGTTCGTTTTCCTTCCTGCAGTCTGCTTCCGGACTCTTTTCAGCTTCGGAACTTACAGGTTCTTTTTCAGGATTTACTGTTGTATCATCGGCTTTTTCAGTCGAAGATCCAGAGTTCCGAGCTCCGGAATTTTCAGCCTGTTTCTGGCTATCTTCTTTTGAATGCATATTTTCCTTTTTAGTGGACTTCTTCATTTATCGATCCCCATAAAATTAGTGTAACGGTAGCGCTCGTCCTGATCTGTGATTGTTTGTAATTCTATAAATACTTTTCTGTTATACAGGCGGCATATCTTCCTGATAGAGCAAAAAAAAAGAAAAATCAGTAAAAGTGGTTCTGAAGTTTATAGGATAGTGCTTTGAGCATTATGACGCCTGCTATCATGCAAGCCGCGACTGCCGAAATTACCTGTTCCCACCCAAGCGTGGAAATTCCTCCTCCTAATGCAAACTGCACGCCTCCTACAAGGGATACAAACACGAAGGAAAGTCCAAAACCTGCAAGTGTTCCTCCTATAAGGGAACTCAGCGTGTTCAGACCCTGTCTTTCATAGAAGACCATGCCTCCGATAAACATCACGGCAAAGATCATGAGCACAAACGCAGACGGCAGGGGACTTGATTTTGTAGAAAATATATCAAATAGGCCGAGACCCATGTCAACCAGGAATATACCCATGAGAACCGCAATAGCGAGGGTTTTGACAAAAGGATTTTCAAATAAAGACTGAGAGGTTGGGTTTTTGCTGTTAATTTTACCAGCCACCATTAAGTATTATACAAATATTATCTTATTTACTTATATATTATTTACTTATATATTATTTGCATATATGTTATTTACATATATATTAACTACATATCACTTACTTTAAGTCTATAAACTATATAAATTATATAAATCTTTACTTACTTAAGCGGATTTGTGTCCTACTTTCCATTTTTCCTTCCGGGGAGGACAAAAAGTAATATAAAATGACCGGGTTTTTCTTTTCCGATGAAAATCCTGATTGCAGAATTCGCTGTCGGTACTGATATTGAACAGTCCCTTATCCCGGAAGGGGCAGCTATGCTAAAAACACTTGCAGAAAGTTTTGTCCGCGGAGGGCATGAGGTGTACTATCCGTCTGCAGGTACGGAAATAGGTGTAGGAACATCATTGAAATCCACAGCTGAAAGCTTCAAGCAGGTAGTTGAAAGAGATGCAAAGAAATGTGATGCAGGGCTGCTTATTGCCCCTGACGGGATGCTTCCCGAACTGAACCGGATCCTTGAAGAAAACACCGTAAACCTGGGGTGTTCACCGGAATCGGCAGCTTACTGTGCGGATAAAGTCCTGTGCACAAAAATCCTGAAGAACGCCGGAATCAATACCCCCGAGCTTGCGGAAAAAGCTGAAAAGGGCAAAAAGTATGTCATAAAACCAAGATTCGGATGCGGGGCAGAGGCAACATCTCTTGTTACGGAATTCCAAAAGACAGAAGATTTCATTGCAAGTGAGTACATCGCAAGTGAATATATTGAAGGAAAACATCTGAGTGTAAGCCTCATTGCAGGAAAAAAGCCGCTCATACTCACGGTAAACCGCCAGTTCATCGAGTTTGGAGAGAAAGAGGGCAGAGAAAGAGAAAATCCGGAGATAAATCGAGTTTCGGGCATAAAATACAACGGTAGCCTGACCCCTTATCGGACTTCCAGAGAAGATGAACTCTGTGAGACTGCAATCTCTGCAGTAAAATGTCTGGATTGTTTTGGATATGTGGGTGTGGACATCGTACTCTCTGAGCTTCCATATGTCGTGGATGTAAATCCAAGACCTACAGCCTCATTATTCGGGATTAGCAGGGTCATGAAGGAGGAAATAGGCGAACTTCTTCTTAAAAATAGGTTCGGAGAACTCCCGGATTCAGTGCGGATCGAGGGAGAATATCACTTTTCCAAGGATATGCTTGGTGAGCTTTTCGGAAAGAATTGAAAACAAAAAAAATGAGAATAATTACAAACCTGGGAAATTACAGACCTGGAAAAATACGGAAAGGAATCGAAATGTATTCAAAAATTATAGGGCTTGACATTGGAGGGGCAAACACAAAGCTTGCTTCCTCGGATGGGACTCTTGTGGAACTTCACTACCTTCCTCTCTGGAAAAACACAAGGCTTCCGGAAGTCTTAAAAGAGATTGCGCAAAGGTTTAACCCTGAAAGAGTTGCTGTTGTGATGACCGGAGAGCTTGCGGACTGTTTTGAAGATAAAGAACAGGGCATCCGGTTCATAAAAGAAACAGTTGATTCCGCTTTTGGCTCTGAAAGAGTTTCGTATATAAACAGCCAGGGAAGGTTCCAGAGTGAAGCTAATTCCCTGAGGGAGCTTGCTGCAGCGAACTGGGCAGCTTCCGCCAGGCTGATAGGAGAAGAAGCAGGAGACTGCATTTTTGTTGATGTTGGCAGTACCACAAGTGATATTATTCCGATCATATCAGGAGAGCACAGGGCAGGGCTTACAGACTTTGATCGCCTGCTCAGGAGTGAACTTGTATACGCAGGCACCCTGAGAACAAACCTTGCCGTACTTCTCGAAAAGGTAAAGCTTGAGAAAGGCATGTGCAGGACATCCTCAGAACTCTTTGCAACGACAGCAGATGCTTATCTTATACTCGGGAAAATTGAGGAAGATGCGTACACATGCGAGACTGCCGACGGAGCAGGTAGGAGCAAAACAGATGCCATGCGCAGAATTGCAAGGCTGATCTGTGCAGACCTTTCAGAAGTAAGGGAAAGGGAAATATACGAGATCACAGAGCAGGTTAAAGAAAAACAGGTCTCTACCCTGGCTGAAGCGATCTCCGAAGTTGCGGAAAGAAATGGGCTTAAGAAGATCGCATCAGCGGGTCTGGGAGAATTTCTTATAAAGGAAGCGGCAGAAAAGCTCGGATTTGAATGCATTTCTGTTTCAGGGCGATGGGGAGAAGAGATCTCAAAGGTCTTTCCGGCATATGCGGCCGCCCGCTTACTGGACGCCGAAAAACCATTAATTGAGAAAAACCTAAACAAGTGAGATAACCCAATGAAAACCGTGAGGGTAGTTATCAAACTAGGGGGAAGCCTGCTCAGCGAAGCTCCAGAGCTTATTGACAGGCTTATAATAGAATTTGGCTCCGGAACTTCGGGGGCTGTTTCTGAGAAACAGGCTTCCGAAAAAAGTCTTTATTCCATTCTCATTGTTCCCGGAGGAGGGATATTTACAGATGCCATAAGGAGAGCTGATGAGAGGTTCGGACTTGGAGACGACGCAGCTCACTGGATGGCTGTGCTTGGTATGGAGCAGTATGCCTGCTATCTGCAGGACAAAAGCCGGGCCCAGGTTGTGGATTCAATCACAGAACTGCCTTTGGGTGTTTCGATTCTTTTTCCCTACAGACTGCTGAAGGCAGAAGACCCTCTGCCCCACTCCTGGGACGTAACTTCGGACACAATCGCTGCCTGGGTTGCAAAGCAGGTGGGAGCCCTGTTCATTAAGGCTACGGATGTTGACGGGATTTTCAGGGAAGGAAAACTTCTCAGGGAAATTTTTGCCTCTGATTTTTCAGAAAATTTTGAAAGCTGCGTAGACCCTTTCCTGCCCGGATTCCTTCAGATAAACAGAATGGAGTGCAGAATTATAAATGGAAAATTTCCGGAAAGAGTTATTCAGGCGGTGTACGGGAAGCCTGTGCCCTGTACGACGGTAAAGGGGAATATTTAAATTGTATATCGTATATGACTAGGGAGAGAAGCAAACCGTGTCCAAAAAGCATCATTACATTCAGTTCATCAGGCTTGTTGATGTTAACACAGGTGCCGAAAAAGCAGGATACTGAAGCTTAAGGAAGGTGCCTGATTTACCGGTTAATTCATTGCAGTTCACTATATAAAATAATTCAGGAGAATAAAAATGTCATCACAGAAAGTTGAATACTGTACCTCATGCGGGATCCGTCTTGTGGAGAAAGGCTATGTGAAGTTTCCCTGCCCCCAGTGCGGAGCAGAGATTGGAAGATGTACAAGCTGCAGGCAGCAGGGTAACGTATACACCTGCCCGAAGTGTGGATTCAAAGCTCCGTGATTTTGGGCAGAGTGCCTGAAGATCCAGAAGAGCATTGTGAAAGCAACTTAAAATTGGTTAATAGAATCATATAAATTACAAGAGGAATTTAAATGGGCGATGTTGCAGCAAAAATTAAAATTATGCCAGAAGGCGTTGAAACCGACCTTGTAGAATTGAAAGAGAAAATAAAAGCCGTAATTCCTGCAGGGGCAAACCTTCACGGAGATATTGTTGAGGAACCTATTGCTTTTGGCTTGAAGGCTCTGATTGTAACATTAATTGTTAACGATGAAGAAGGAGGAACTGAACCAGCGGAAGAAGCCTTCGCAAAAGTTTCCGGCGTCGAGACTGTTCAGGTTCAGGAAGCCTACCGCATCTGAGAAGGAAAAAAGGACCGGACAATGTGTTCGGAATACTTTTTTTCACAATTCTCTTTTTCGTAAAAGGGCTCGTAGATCAGGGGAAGATCGTTACGTTCGCAACGTAAAGGCCGCGGGTTCAAATCCCGCCGAGTCCACTTAAATACTTTTAATTCTAAGGTGGGAAGTCCCCTTCCTCGGAGCGTAAACGACAGGTGGGGGATGAAAGTCGTCAACTTCTACAAAACAACAGTAGCATAATTATTGATCCTTATAGTTACAACAATATAATGGTGACTATGCAGTATAAACTGGATCTTAGGAGCCATTCTGTGTATTCACTCCATTATCATTTCATTCGGTGTGTGAAATATAGAGAAAACATTCAGTGTGTGAAATATAGGAGAAAAGCTCTAACGAACCCTTTAGTTATTGATTTTCTAAAAACTAAAATCCATAACATAAGTGAAACATTCGATGTTGAAGTGCTGAATATAGAGTGTGACAAAGACCATTTTCACTATTATTTTCAGCAAAACCTTCGCTTGATATTCCAAAATATATCAACACCATAAAAACAATAACTTCAAGGGAGATTCGTAAAAACTTCCCTGAAGTAAAAACTATTATGGTGCTTTTTATCTTAACTTTCAGCCAGGTGTTGTAATCCTTTTTGTCACTAATAAAGAACGCAGTAATTGCCCCTGTCAAAAATACAGCCAAAAAGCATTACTCTTTTACAGCCTTAGTTTGACAGTATAAATTAAAGTTAGTGAGAAGCTTCGATTTTTTGTCAAAAATCAATTGACAGTATTCATAAATTTCATCAAATTGCCTCTGATTTTCCAGCTACACAATCACTATAAGGTAAATTAGTAGAGATTTTTGTCCTATTTTGGCACTTTTGGCACCTGACTTTTTGGATAGTATCTATATTTAGCATGAAAGTATATGAGGAGATCTTCCTCACGTACTCTCTCTTTCTTCATTTCTCGCAATTACATATATTTCACTCATTATTTTGATCCTTTCATCAACTGAGAATATCTCAGTCTCCACTATCTTTCTCTTTTGAATTTCCCCCTTTTTATATCCAGTTTCATCTTCATACATCTCCTCGTTTGTGATCAGATGCCATATAATTGTTGCAATTTTTCTTGCCAGGGCAATAATTGCCTTTGAATGCCCAATCGACTTCTTTTTTCTGTTGAAAAACTCTTTTAACCTGCTATTTTTTGTTCTTGCTGCTGCCTGAGCAATCTGTGTTAGAATCCACCTTGCTTCCTTAGATCCTCTCTTAGTGATTCTTCCGTTATGGTATTTATCCGCTGATTGGTACACATTCGGAACTATGCCAAGCCATGAAGCAAGCTTATCCCCTGAAGAAAAATCTTTGAAATCGCCTATTTCAGCAATAAGAGTTGCCGCTCCAAGTTCTCCTATTCCTGGAACAGACATTAAAATTTCCATTTCTTGCTTATGATTTTTATAAGCATAATTGAATATTTCTTTTTCCAAAATTTTGATTTCATTGTCAAGATGCTTTATGATATCCAGACAGATCTGAAGCCTGAATGCAGCACCTTGAGAGATTTCTCTGTCCAGAGTTTCCCTTATCTGATCACTTTTTTTACGAACATTTGGGGAAAGGCTTGCTATAATCTGGTCAACGCTTTTACCTGAACAAATTCCTGATAGAATTGCTCTACCACTCTTACCAAAAATATCTGTTAGCACATTCTTCAGATTAAACATTTCAGGTGCGAGTATGGCGTGAGCTTCATTTTTTATATCTGTTCTTTTTTGTACAAGGTTATGGCGAAGCCGGATACATGAACGAAATGTTCTATGGTTTTTTGGGAAAACTCTTGATGGTTGAATCATATTATTCAATGCAAGTTGTGCGATGAATTCGGAATCGATCTTATCTGTTTTTTTGTGTGTAAACGCCTTCATATCTCGGGCATTTCCAACTATAACAGGTAGATGTTTTATCAACGCATCATAAATCGGAACCCAAAAGTCACTCGTTGATTCACAGGCAACAACGTCACATTTATCTGATATAACCCAGTTTTTAAAAGCTAAAATTTCGTCAGGGGTTCTAGAGAAATATTGTTGCTGTTTTTCACCAGATCTACTGAGGATTGTAGCAATGAAAAAGAGTTTGTGAATGTCTAAACCACAAGCTTTGTTAATGACTTCAACCAATTTAGATCACCAAATTAGATCACCAAATTAATTTGGGCAGTAGAATTGCCTCAAAGGCCAATTTAGCATCCGTGATCAAAGTCACATTTGAGCCTTCGATGGCAATTCACTGGTTAGTTTTATCACGGCTTCAAAGAACCAAAATAAGTACAACCTTACTGCCCAAGAGAATGATGAGGTTGATAGGTAAAAAAGGTAAGGAAAAAAAAGTACTTTCATTTCTTTGTGCCTGTTATTCGAAGAATTTCATATGCGTTTTATCTAATCTTCTTCTAATTATATTTTTGGGAAAATATCTGGGGAAAAGCTTAGAGGAAAGAAAAGACATTGAACTGTATAAGTGCCATGTAAAGCCCGGTCCCTGCAAAGATGCTGAGCATGGCGTTTCGTTTCCAGAAATGGAGTCCTGCAACAACCCCTATTGTAAACAATTCCGGAATCCCGTATGGAGCTGCAAGCCACTGTACATCCTTCAGGCAATAAATGACCAGCAGCAGGAGGATCATTGGAGGCAGGTTTTTTTCAATCGTTGAAAGTATTGCTGGCGGCTCTCTTGAGCCAAAACACAGGAATGGAAGAGCCCTTGTAGCAAAGGTCGCAAGGGCTATCACCGCGATGGTTACGAGTATTTGTAAAGTATCGGTCATCAGCTTTCCTCCTGTGAATTATCCTGAACAGGCTGTGCTGTCGCATGAGCCTGGGTATAAGTGTGTGTATGATCCTGACAATGAGTATTTTTGATTACTTTATTTATCTGCAGGTTTACCTGAAGATTTCCCTGCCCCAGTTTTTCTCTGCCTATCAAAATCAGGGTCCCCAGAATGATCGAGATCAGCAGCATATTGTCAGGGCTGAAGAGTATAAGGGAAGTGGCTCCTGCACCCACCGCAGCTATGAAGGGGAAGCGTACGCTGGAATTGAAATACTGCTCTATGGTCAGTACCACAAAAAGTGCAGTCAGCACAAAAGCCATGCCCTCAAGATTAAGGTCCAGCAGGGAGCCAAGCCCTGCCCCAAGCACCGACCCTGCTATCCAGTAGAGGTGGTCGAGGGCTGCAATATAGAAGTAAAACTTTGCCTTTGATCCACCTTTCGGGACTTCTGTTGTGGTCAGAAGGGCATATGTTTCGTCAGTCAACGCAAAGATAAGGTAAGGCTTGACCTTCCCGACATCGGAAAATTTATCCAGCAGGGACAGTCCGTAAAAGGAGTGCCTGAGGTTCAGGAGCAGGGTAGCTATAGCAAACTCAGTAAGTCCCGCCCCTGCGGCAAGTAAAGCTACTGCCAGGAACTGGCCTGCACCCGCATAAATTAGGAGACTCATAAGGAAAGCATAAATCCAGTGGTAACCGGCCCCGTCAATCAGAAATCCGAAAGCCATTCCGAGGGGTATGTATCCGAGAAACACAGGAACCGTAGTCTTGAGGGCACTCAGGAAAAGGTCCGTATTCCCTTTCCTTATTTTGTGCCTTTTTGCCTCCTTTCCAGTCATACTATCTCTTCTGTTACTCCTTTGCCGTAATTTATTCCGAAGAATGAGAAACATAAATTGTATCTATTATATTTAAATGTAATGAATATATATAATAATCCTTATCATATTATTGGAAAAATTGGTGATTATTTACTATGATTATTTACTATCTGAACGAGCCCTTCAAGTTACCTTCACGGCTGGAACCTATTAGTTCCGATCAAATTGAAGTTTAATATTCAACCACACAAGAAAAGAAGGATTTTCAAGATGAAAGAAGGGTTTTAAAGAAGGGCTTTGAATTGAATTGGTCCATGGGACTGACCATTTATAAGGCTGCCTATATTGATATATAAATAACATTATATTTTATTACATGAGGGTTCTCCAGAGACTTAATGTTTTTATCCTGCTGTTTTTGATACTTTTTATTGCATATATCCGGTATCTGACTAACTTTTATATCGTCGAGGATCGGACTCTATTGGATGCTCTTCTTACCTCTCTAATTGTAGTTTTTCTAGCCTATATAATAAATTCCCTTTTCGGAAACCTCATCCTTAGAAGAGTTTCGACTGCCAAAGATAGATATACTCTGCGGAAAGCCGTATCTATCCTTGTCACAGTACTTGTTCTTGCCTCCCTTTTTGCAATCTGGGTTGAGAGGACCAGCACCCTGCTTATCGCTTATGGGATTCTGAGTGCAGGTGTTGCAATTGCACTTCAGGACCTTCTGAGGAGCATAGCCGGAGGAATTCTCATAATTGTATCTCATCCCTTTAAAGCAGGAGACAGAATCCAGGTTGGAGACAGTACAGGGGATGTGCTGGATATAGGGAGTTTCAGCACCACAGTTATGGAAATTAAGGAATGGGTGGATGCAGACCAGTACACTGGTAGGATTCTCCATATCCCGAATAGTTTTGTCCTTAACCAGACGATAAAAAACTATACGAAGGACTACTCCTTTATTTGGGATGAAATCCGGATTTTGCTGATTTACGGCAGTAACTGGAAAAAAGCCGAAGATATTGCCCTTAAAACTGCAGGTCCAGTTGTAGGAGAGTTCGAAAACCTGGCGCGGACGGAGCTACGTCTTCTGGGAGGAAAATACTTTGTCACAACCTATGATGTGCAGACAAAACTCTACACAAAGCTGCAGGAAAACTGGATTGAAATGAGGTTAAGATACGTGGTGGAACCCAGGAAAAGAAGAGCAATCAGCCACCTTTTGATCTCAAACATTCTTGAGGCTCTTGAAAAAGAAGAAGATATTATGGTAGGAACGGCAACGAGTATCGACCTTATGAAGTCTCCAAATAAAAGAGAATAAAATCTACATGCAAGCTGTCAAACTATCCGAGTTGAAATGGACTCAGAGTTCGGAATCGTTCCTGGAATCTACGTTTTATTTGGATTCTTTAAGGTCTTCCGCATTTGACCCAAAATTTCTCCGAGTCATGACATCTAATTCATAATTGCCTTCTATTGAGGAAATATTCAGGAAATTAAGTTGTGGGGCCCTGATCCCATTCTTCTGAAATTCTATCCAGGTTCTTGTGTGAACATCGGATTCAAACTTGAATTGGTCTCTAAGGTCATTGACATAAGCTTTGGCTCTTAACCTCGTGTAGAATGGAAAGGCTTTATACAGCATGACAACAGGACTTTTTTTTGAGATATAAACGTATTTCGAGCTCACAACAGCTTCGCGTAAAATTCTCATTGCAGTTTCTACATTTGACTCTCCTGCAATATACAGGTCTATTACAACCATCATTTCCGAAGCCCCATAATTTCCACTTGCAACGGCTTCATTGAAAATCAGGCTGTTTGGGACCGTAACAGTATTGTCATCAGGTGTGACCAGTTTCGTTGCCCTTAGACTTATATCAGCGACTTCCCCATAATAATTTCCCATTGAGATTTTATCTCCTATCTGGTAAGGTTTTTCAAATGTAATTACCAGCCCTGCGATAAGATCTGAAAAAAGGTCTTTAATCCCAAAACCAATGGCTGCACCCAGAATCCCCGTAAGGAGGAGGATTTCAGCCCCGAAAATCTTGAAAATTTCTCCAAAAATGTAATAAAAAGCTATAACATAGATTGCAAATTTTACGATGGGGATAATAATTTTTACTTTGATTCTCCCACCGCGGTTCATTTTTTCAGAAAGTTTTGATAAAAGGGTGGTAATGATCCTGGCGAGAACGTATGCAAATAAAAATATCAGAACTATGGTTATGAGGGTTTGAGTGTCTATCGACGTCAGGGTTTCCAGAAGTTGCTCCCTGCTTTCATTTACATCTACCATTCACCACACCAGCCTCAATTTTTCCATGTATGTAATAACGCTGTTCAGAGCTTCGGGTCTTATGCGGTAGGAGTTAGCTTCATCTTTCAAAATAAGTTCCTGCGTTAAAAGCTGGAAGAGGATTTTATCCACTCTTATTATAGAGCCTATTATTTCTGCGATTTCAGTTTTTTTCAGGCTCTGATATGAAAGAATAAGGCTCAAAGTAAAAGCTTCCTCATATTCAAGGTCTATATTAAATGAAAATTGGTCTATATTTTTGGGTTCTATCCGGGGATAATCAAACCCAAGTTCCCAGATTCTCAATGCAATTCCAGGGTTTCCTTTTGATTCTATATAGATCTTTTCCAATACCCGGTCCTCAGCAGTTTCTATCTCTTGCTTGTAAAGGAGGCGGTTCTTAAGATAAAGAATATTAATTTTCGGGACTGGGATGAAAATTTCTTTACCCAGGAAAGCCAGTTCAAAAGGATATTTTATTTTATATAAAAGAGGTTCTTCTTTGGATTGTTTATCGCTAGCAAATATTATCTCATTTTTTCCATATCTTTTGAGGAGAAAGAGTCTGAGATCTTCCTTATTAAAAGCAGGAATGAAGATCTGTACCGGAAAGTATCGCCCAAGCTCGAAGGCTTCGTTCAGGTATTTCCATGTATAGAGGTTCCAGGTAGTGACAAAGATCCTATCCTGAGAGCTAATCATATCCAGAAATTCATAAAAAATATCAAAGCCACCAGGTTTTCTCATATACAGGAAGTGACAGTTATCAAAAATTACTACCCTTTTTGCATCACCAGAAAGAAAAATTTCCTTTTTATCTCTTACAATTTCAGAAAAAGTGATTTTTGTAGCCCTGTTTAAATTCATTTTCTCAATCTCATCACTCAGAGTAGTCTTTCCTCTAAGAGGTCCGGCTATAATAGCTATATTCAGTTTTTTTCCAATCTCAAAATCAGCAATTGCTGCCTGGATTTTCCCAATTTCCTCCTGCAATCCGATAATCTCGCCGAAGCTCTTTTCCCCGGAACCGCTATGCTGAATTCCCACCATATCCCCTATCTTATATTTCGTGTAGTGTAGTTTTTTGTAGTTTCCTCTATCTTATATTTCATGTATTGTATTTAATAGATACAGCTATTATTTCCAAAATTAAGTTATTTTCAGAAATAAAAATTTTTAAAGTATTGGCTTGATGTAAGATAAACCCTACTGGAACTTTTAAATATTTATAGCCATTTATAGAGTTTGAAATTTATTCTTCGGGATTTATTTCTCACTTAATTTACTCTATTTACTCTATTTACTCTATTTACTCTATTTACTCTATCAAAAAACCCAACTCTTCTCGGAGAAATAACTGCGGACGACTGGATGATTTCAACCCTGACCCTTTTTCTTGCTCTCCTTATAGTTTACCTGCTCATTAAATACATCAAATTGAAAGGTAGGGTCGAATCCCGTGCAAGAGACCTGTATGAAGCCTGGCAGACCAGGGAGATGGAACGCCAGGTCTCCGAAAAAGCCGATACTCTCTTCAGGACCTAGAAACTTGACGAGGAGAAAAAAATCCGCCAGGACGCCGTAAAGAAAAGCGAAGCCGTAATCTGCGGCAAGGTCACGGAACACCTGATCCCTTATTTCCCTGAATTCAAATACAACCTCAAAGATGCAAGATTCCTCGGCACCCCTGTGGACTTCATCATCTTTGATGGTCTTTCCGAAGGAGAAATGAATAAGGTGGTCTTTGTCGAGGTAAAATCAGGTAAAACCGGCGCCCTTTATCCTAGAGAAAAGCTTGTCAGGGAGTGTATCAACAGAGGAAAGGTCAGTTATGAGGTCATTCACAACAAGGAATGATCCCTTTTCATTAACTTTTTTTCCGGGACCGCTTTGTTTTTCATTTTTTAAACTTCAATTCCTTCATATTACTCGTTTTTATCCTGTATGTTTCAGCCCGAAGGAAGACCGACAGAAATGATAAGTATTATGGTAAAATTACCGATATAAATGATAAGTATTATGGTAAAGTTACCGATATAAATGATAAATATTTGAGTAAAATTACCGATATAAATGATAAGTATTATGGTAAAATTACCGATATAACTGGTAACTTTTAATAGCTACAAAAGATATCAAGATATATGGACAAAAAAGAGATACTGGAAATACTTCTCGATTGGAACTTCTGGAAAAAGGACCAGTACACTGGTACAAGAAGAGAAGGACTGTTGAACACAATAGAAAGAAAAGCACAAGCTAAAGAAATAATGGTCATAACCGGTGCAAGAAGGACAGGTAAATCAACTATAATCCTTCAGTATCTCGAAGACAAAATCAAAAAAGGAACAGCAAAAGAAGACATACTCATAATAAACTTTGAAGACCCACGTTTCAGGGGCCTTGATCTCGAGCTCCTGAACAGGATTTATGAGATCTACGAAACGGAAATAAAAAAAGGTTCTGAAGAGCAATACGTGGTTCTTGACGAAGTTCAGGTAATAGAAGGCTGGGAAAAATTCGCACGTTACCTTCATGAAAACAGGCGGATAAACGTATTTATAACCGGTTCAAGTTCAAGGCTTTTGAGTTCTGAATATTCAACCGTCCTCGCAGGCCGCCACATAGGCACAGAAGTATATCCTCTATCGTTTAAAGAATATCTTGGGTTCAAGGGCATACACATTGAGAGTGAGCTTGACCTTATCTCGGAACGTCACAGAATACAAAATATGCTTAAGGAATACATAGATACTGGTGGCTTTCCGAAAGTTGCGCTGGAGGAAGACGAAAGAAACAAAAAAGAGCTACTCTACACCTATTTCCGGGACATCCTGATAAAAGACGTAACTATGAGGTATGGGATAAGAGACATAGCAAAACTGGAAGAACTCACAAAATATTATCTAACAAGCATATCGTCTCCAAACTCATACAACAGGATAAAAAATGTTCTCAAAATAAGTCTCGATACAGTCGAGCGTTACTCCTCATACATTGAAGGCACATACATGCTGTTCTTTATAAAAAAATACTCCTATTCCTTAAAAGAACAGATCCTTAACCCGAGAAAGGTCTATTGTATAGACACAGGCTTAAGAAATACAGTATCTTTCGCCTTTTCAGAAGATTACGGCAGGCTGGTAGAGAATGTCGTGTTCATGCAGCTCAGAAGAAAATACCGGGATATCTATTACTGGAAAAACGAAAAGCAAAAGGAAGTTGACTTCCTGGTCAATGAAAAAAACAGGATCGTTCAGGCAGTACAGGTCTGCTGGAACATAAGCAGTGAAAAAACGAGAAAAAGGGAAATTGAAGGACTGATGTCAGCCATGGAGACCTTTGAACTGGACGAGGGGCTTATCCTCACTGAAGATGCGGAAGAAGAAATCATGCTGGAGAGCAAAAAAATAACCGTTATACCTGTCTGGAAATGGCTGCTTGTTGATGGGGAATGATGAAGGAATTAAGATCTTTGAGGGTGCTAAGATCTATGAAGAAGTAGATATCTATGTACATTCAGGCACTTTAGTTGTAAGATTGCGAAGTTCACCGGTTTTTTGCGGGAAAATTCCGGAAAAGGCGTTTAATTCTAATAATCTGAGGTCTAAATTCCATTTATGTCCAGACAAGCCGAAAATTTGTTAAATAGGAATTTAAAGGACATTTCGTCTCTGATTGAAGATAAGAAGTACAAAAAAGCCCTTGAAAAACTTGATAAGGCCGAAAACCTTGCGGGAAAAGCAAAGAGGCAGGATCTTTTATGCCGCGTCTTACTACAAAAGGGAGCGGTCCTGTTTTCCATGGGTAAACCGAATGAGGGCCAGAACCTGTATGATAAAGCCCTGGATATTTTCAGGGCTTCCGATTTAAACGAGGATGAGGATTCGGTTATTCAATCCACCCTTTCGAATACCTTCCGTGAGCTCGCAAGACATTTTAAAATGGCAGAAAGTGTCGAAAATGCAGAAAAGTGTTACATGAATGAAATAAAGGTCTACGAGATTCTTCTGGAGAAAAATCCAGAAGATGATGAACCCAAACTGGAAATTGCCAGAGCTTTCACTGCCATCGGGGATCTATATAAGTATTTTGAACCAGAGGATATGGACCCCGAAACTGAAAGGCAGTATTACGAAAAAATCCTGGATGTAAGGGAAAAAGCATTTGAGCTGCTTGATGATAGTGAGACCTATATATATGGCCTGGCTCATGCTCTTGGAAAACTTGTTGATTTTTATATAATTCAGCAGGACTATGAATCCGCGATTCAACTTCAGGAACGTGTCGTTGAGGTTATGGAGGAACTTATTGATCTTCTGGCAAACTGGAAGGATTTGAAAGCCAAAAGCAATGCCTATGATAAACTGGGCTCCCTTTATGCGAAAGTAGGAAAAGAGGAGCTTGCTGAGGAGCAGTATTCGGAAGCCCTTGAATATTATGTAATGATTTTTGATGATGAAATCTGGCCCCTTTCTGTTAAAATGAGGCTGGCTGCCGAAGTTATGGAACGTGGAAAGACCCTCCTCCTTTCAAAGAAATACGACAGTGCAAAAGAATCCATGGACCTTGCCTTCGATTTCCTTGGAGGAGTAGACAAAGAAGAGCTGAAAGACAGTGTGAAAGAAGCCATGGATCTGGCCTATGTTCTCCTTGGAGAAAGAGATGAAGAAGAGTCGGAAGACTCCGGCTATCTGGCAGAAATGGCTGGAATCTCCGTGGAGTATGCAAAAACTCTCTCAGACCTGAACCGGAATGAAGAAGCAAAGGAGTTTACTGCAAAATCGGAAAAAATATTCAGGAAACTGGTTGAAGAGGGTAATGAAGATTCATAAATTTCCTCCAACATACCCTTCAATTCTTCCAGAAAATCCAGGGTTGGTTTATCGAATTGTTTGGTGAGTACCGGGATTCTCACCAGCCGGCGAAGGAGGGCGGCTTTCTCAAGAAGCAAAAGAGGAAGTGACTATATAAGTGAGTATAATTAGAGAAAAGAGACGTTTACAGATAAAAGAAGTTTGCAGTTGCAATCGGATTGGGTAGATAAAGAATCAATAAACTTATCCATGTAAAATTGATAGTTATATTCATGAATGATCATCGTGAAACGGAAGGTGCAGGTAATAATTGCATTAATCGTATTTCCGGCTGGAATGAAGAGCTTGAATCGGCATTTTCTGCCTACAAAGGTCCCTACATTGCCGGAAGAATCGTATCCCGGCATAAAACGGTCTGTGAGATTCTTATCCCGGGGGCTGTCGTACAGGCAGGAATTTCCGGGGCACTCCTGAGAATTGGCAAACAACCGGTAGTAGGGGATTTTGTCGTTTTACTGGACCAGCCGGAACTGGGCTCGCGCATGATTGTGAATATCCTCCCCAGAAGAACCTGCCTATCAAGAGGGGCGACGGGGGATGGGAGCGGGGAGCAGTTGATTGCTGCAAATCTTGATACCATCTTTATTGTAACTTCTGCGGGAAAAGACCTTAACCTGCGAAGGCTTGAACGGTATCTTACCGTTGTGTATTCATCCGGGGCAAGCCCGGTGATTTTACTGAACAAAATCGACCTTGCGGATGACCCTGCCCTGATGACAGAAAAAATACAGTCCATTGCAGGAGACGTCCCTGTCATTCCCATAAGTGCCCTTTCAAAAGACGGGCTTGATGCACTCAGCCCTTATCTCAATCCCGGGGAAACAGTGGCACTTATAGGTTCCTCCGGTGTTGGAAAATCCACGCTTATAAACGCTTTTTTCGATGAAGTCATCCAGAAAACTGCAGATATCCGAAAAAATGATGAGAAAGGGAGACACACTACCACAGTCCGCCAGATGTTCCTGCTTCCCAACGGTGCAATTGTTATAGACAACCCCGGGATCAGGGAAATACAGCTCGGAGACTCTTCTGACGGCCTTGAAAAAGCGTTTTCCGATATCATTAATTTAGCCCGCAACTGTCGGTTCAAAGACTGCACTCACCATGATGAGCCTGGCTGTGCCGTTCTGAAGGCAGTAAAGGAAGGGCTTATTCCGGAGGAGCGGCTGGACAGCTATCACAGGTTAACCAATGAACTCATATTCCAGTCAAAAAAATCCGAAATCGGCCTGAAGCGGCTTGAGAAAGAAAAATACAGGGAAATGGGAGTAAACATAAAAAAATATCGAAAATTTACGGGAAAACCGTAAGCTGAATGCTCTGCATGAACTCAATCGGATCCCCTGAATTATCTTCCAGAACAAGCTGAAACCCTGCCCTGCTTTCCGATTCTGAAGTTTCAGAAAAAGCCCGTAATATGTCGTTATTCCAGTTTTTCTCCCTCTACATAACACCCAAAATAAGTATTTTGTTCCACTTTTTTAAGGATACTGTTTATACTTTCCAGTGTGGCTTCCATCTTATCCATTCTCTTCTCGATCTCCTGCAGTCTGGCAAGAATTTCCTGGTCTGTGGTCACGATCTCATCTCCTTATAGATCTACTAAAGTTAGCATATTAGAATTATAGGAGTTTTAAGTGTATATTCAGTGTATATTCAGTGTATATTCAATGCATTCAGTATATTCAGTGTATATTCAATGCATTCAGTATATTCTGCAATGTTTTTATAGTCAACGTAAAATGGGTTTCTGGCTGATATATATAAAGTAAGGTCTATTTTTTTTGGAAAATGAAAAAAATACAGGGGGAGAAAAAGACTATGTTGAGAATTGCAGTAACCGGCAGTCCAGGGATTGGGAAATCAACAGTTGTGGCGAAAGCTGCCGAAAAACTTGCAGATCAGCCCGGCTTCAAAATAGGCGGCATCCAGACTGCCGAAATCCGAAAGGAAGGCACAAGAGAAGGCTTTTCAATCCGGGACCTTACAACCGGGAAAAACGGCATCCTGAGCAGTGTCAAGGGGAGTGGACCGAGGATAGGAAAGTACCACGTCAACCTCGAAGACCTTGAAAAGATTGGGGCAAATGCTCTCTGGAGTGCCCTTGACTGTGACTTGATAGTTATCGATGAGATCGGACCGATGGAGCTCAAATCCGAAGCTTTCGTTTCGGCGGTTGAAACAGTCCTGGTATCAGATAAACCGGTTCTTGCAGTGCTTCACCGGTCAAGCAGTCACCAGCTGGCTCAGAAAATACGGGAAGAGTTCCAAGTTTTGACGGTTGATGAGGGGAACCGGGATGAGCTACCTGAAAAAATCGCAAATCGCCTCTTCAGAGAGTTGGAATGGAACTAATCATTCCAGACCGGGGCAGTATTGATTCAATTCCACTTCTGTCCACATGTTCTTCTGCAAACCTGAAGACCTGAAACCATTGCATTGGTCTTCGGTTAAGGAATGACCTCAATCTTGATTTCAGTCTTATGAACTTCGTTTTTTTAGCAAATTATATCAACCAAACTTTTGGGTACATTTTATGGAGATGAGTTTCAAATGTATCAGATTTTTAGTGCGTTGAGGAAGGCTGTGCAATCACAGAAAGGATAATATACAAATAATTGTAACAATTCAGGTAGCCTTTGAAAGGCTACAATTTTTCCTCTTTTCGAGGAAAAATTGCATATAAATTGAATCCTATTTTGTTTCGTTATTATGCTTACACGTGAAGAGATCCTCGTTATCTATGAAGCTGGTCCTGAAGCTGTAATTTCTGTAATCCGGAGACTTGAAACTATCATAGAAGAACAAGCTATTCGAATTGCTGAACTAGAAGAACGTGTAAGGATTTTAGAATCTCGCTTAAATCAAAATAGCAGAAACAGCAGTAAACCTCCTTCTACTGACTTTTTAGTCAAAGAAAAACCTAATCCCAAGAGTCTCCGGAAAAAGAGTGGGAAGAAACCTGGAGGTCAAGAAGGTCATCCAGGCACAACTCTTGATATGGTTAATGATCCTGATTAGGTAATTGAACATTCTTTGACCTGCTGCAAAGAATGTGGACATACTCTTGAGGATGTTGAAGTTGAAGCTTATGAGAGAAGACAAATTTTTGATATTCCTCCTGTAAATCTAATTGTTACGGAACATCGAAGTCAGATTAAGACATGTACTCACTGTGGAAAATCAAATAAAGCTTCTTTTCCAGAATCTGTGAAATATCCCGTCCAGTATGGTCCTAATATTTTAGCTTCAGCAATTTACTGTAAAAACTACCAGCTTATTCCCTACAAAAGGATTTTAGAGTTTTTTGATGACGTTATGGGGATAAAAATCTGTTCTGCTACGATAATCAGAGCAGAAAAAAGAATGCTGCCGGAATTAAGAGGAGTTAGAAAATGTGAGTCAGGAGAGGTTAATAACTTCTCCTGTAATCCATTGTGATGAAACTGGGATGAAAGTTGAAGGAAAAAGGCATTGGCTTCATGTAGCTTCTAATGACAAATACACTGTTATTTTGCTCACTCAAAAAGAGGATCAGAAGCAATTAATGCCATGGGAATTCTTCCAGAGTTTAAAGGAATAGCAGTTCATGACGGATGGAAACCCTATAACAGTTATGAATGTGATCATGCTCTTTGCAATGCTCATCTCCAGAGAGAACTTACTGGAATTGAGGAGAACTATAAACAGCAATGGGCTAAAGAGATGAATGAACTGTTAACAGAAATGAAAAAGTATACTGATGAGTGTAAAGAGCAGGTCAAAGATCTGGACTTTGAGCAAATTAAAGTGTTAGAAGAAAGGTTCGATGCTGTAGTCATGAAAGGGATTGAAGAAAATCCACCTTCTCTAAACCCTGAAAAACAAGGAAAACGTGGTAAAAATCCAAAAACAAAAGCAAGGAACCTACTTGACAGGTTTATAGAAAACAAAAAACAGATCCTGAGATTCCTCAATGACTTGAGAGTTCCGTTTGAGAATAACCAAGCAGAAAGAGACATAAGGATGATGAAATTACAGCAGAAAATATCAGGAACTTTCAGAACTATACAAGGAGCGGAAGCTTTCTGCAGAATTAGAGCTTATATCTCAACCATTAAAAAGAATGGTTTCAATGTTATAGATGCTATTCTCGCGGCGCTCAAAGGAGCGCCGCTATTATTCTGAGAATTTCAGCATTTTGCTGAAAAAACATACTTTTTTATCAGTGGCTGAATAGTTACAAATAATTAATATAATTTTATGGTCAGGAAAGATGTTTTACACCTTAACCGATGACCAATGGAATCCAATTTCGTTAACCCTGGTTTTTACTTATTTTACTAATAATGACCTTTTTTATTCTGGTCGCAGCAATAAGAAGTTTGATACTATCACTTAAACAATTACACCAGATATCAGGATAGAAATTCTCAGCATATTCTTTACATTTTTTTGTAACTGGCCCGAGGTAAACATTTTTATCTTGATCAGACCCTGCATTTTCAGACCCTGCATTTGGATACTTCAATCAGATTAACGAAACACCATTCATATTTATGTGGAAATATAATATAGAATAAAAGAGCGAAATGTCTGACAGAGTTATTATTCAAAATATGGAATTAATCAGGAAGCGATACACAAAAATAAAAATCATAAGGTGTGCAGTTTATGGACATCAAAATAAAATACATTGTTTCAGACTTCAATGGAACTCTTGTGGATGCTATGCCAATTTACACCAGAGTTTTCTGCGATGTAGTGAAACGACAGACAGGGATTGAATCACCTAATGTAGCCGCATATTCCATCGCCGCAACAGGCACACCGTGGGATGAACAATTTTCTCATATTTTGGAACAACATAAACTACCAAAAGATGCAGTGCCAAAACTGATGGACGAATTCTGTACCACCATTTATGATGAAACATATTCACTGTTTCCGAAAACAGAAGCGCTTTTAAAATTATTCAAAACCAAAGGTTACAGGGTGTTCATCACTTCAGGTAGTGGTACTGGACCAATGATGAAGCGTCTGTATGAAGTTGGTATTTTCCCTTACATTGATTGTTTATTAGGATTCGATATTTATAAGAAAGGTCCAAAGCATATTGAAATGCTCGCTGAAAAAGAAGGTTTGTCTTTAAAACAGTTTGCGTTGCAGTCAGTCTATTTTGGGGACGGACCGGGTGATATGCAACTTGCTAAGAACGCAGGACTTTTCGCTATAGGAGTGGCTCAGACGGTGGATCCAGAGCTTCTAAAAGAAGCCGGTGCTGATCTGGTGATTGCGAAAATCGGCGATGCACTGGAGATGGACTGGGAAAAATTGGAAATAAGCATTTGAGAATCATTTCATTGGTCATCGGTTAAGAACTTACTTCCATCTACCAATATTGTTTTTCATTTCACCTTCTTTTTAAATTCCTTGGTCTAGACTATTAATATCAGATTTAGATTATTAATATCAATTATCTAACGTTTAACCAATGACGCTTGGAAATCGTTGCAAATAGTCTTTTGTGCTGTCAGGTGGGTACGGCATCAAAAGTATTGTTTTCTGTACAGGAGATAATTACAGGCCGGTCTCATCCAGGATCAGGGCGTACTGTAGAGCATCCTGTTTTGTCAGAGAAAAGTAAGTTGCCCGAATAAACAGGCCCTATGATTGAAAGCCCCTCATATTTGAAGAGGATACCTTTCTGCTGTATCCTGCTTTATTTCTGGGAAAGCAGGGCTAGCAGAATCACGGAAATTACGATCAAAAGTTTTGAGGTAACCAGAATAAGTTTTTTCCTCAATATCCTTTCTTTTTCTGATTCTTCATATTTTTCCAGTTTATCGTATTTTTCCAGTTTTTGCTCCGGACTTCTGGCCATCCTTCTTGATCCTCACCTTTTTTACTTTAATTTCGTTTTAAAGCTTGAATAATTTTTCCTTTTTCTCCAGGAAAACCGCAACCCGGATTCTGGCTAAATTTTGTTCCTGGATCTGGAGCGTCATCTATTTTTTTAGATTCGGAGCACCCCGGTTTGCCAGTCATTGATTATTCTGGCAACTGCTCTCATTTCATCCACCTCGCCTTTCTTTTGCAGGAAATTACACTGTTTGCCTATTAGTTCAAGTACGGAGTAATCTTTCTGGTCTTCGATTATGATATTATAACAGGACTCAAGGGAAGTTTTGTTTTCGGCAAGCAGTTTTTCTATTATCTTAAGGGCAACACCGAGTGGATCCCGCAAGTGAGTTACATCCTTTATCCCCAGCAGGCCCTGAACATATTCATCGTTTTCATCGAAGGGGATTACTCCCGGAGTATCTATAAACATGATATGTGAACCTGCATCCACATGCTGCACTCCTTTTGTGTGGCCGGATATGGGGGAGGTGCCCGCCCTGTGCCTACCAGTAACGCCATTGATTACGGAGGACTTGCCTACATTGGGATAACCGAGGGTGCCGACGAGGATATCACGTTCTTTTATATTGCAGGCGGAGGCAAGTATCTGGTGCCTTAACATGGTTGTCCCGGACCTGTCCTTGCTGGATATAAAAATCGTAGGGGCAATTTTGGAGAGGTGGGATTTGGTTTTATCAAGTTTTTCTTTTGATACAAGGTCGCACTTATTAATGACTATTATGAAAGGCTTCTTTAAACGGATAATATCCTTTTCAACCTCACTGTTTCGGGTCTCTTTTGGAAACCGGGCATCTATGACCTCAAGAAGGACATCAGCTTTTTTTATAACATCCCTTACCAGAACTTTGTAGCTTGCCATTGAGCTGTGCTATGATGGAGTAAGGATATAAGGATATCTTCATATTCGGGATATATTCATGGGAAACTTTTGTTTCCATAACCTGTGACCAAAGGGGCGAAAACAAATACAAAACAATAAAATGGCACAGTTAGCCATCAAACAATACATCCGGCAAAATCCAGACAATGATTTTTCCAATGATGGTTTCTCAGTTACAGAGTTTCAGATAATAGTTTTTTCGTTCTCTCTTTTAGAACAGGTCCACCTGTCTTCTGTCGAATTACTGGCAGTTCGAATCTAAAAGATGAACCTTCTCCTATTTTACTTTCCACATATATATTGCCGCCATGCATTTCAACATACTTTTTTACCAGGGTTAACCCCAGTCCCGTACCTTCGAAAGTGCGGCTTAGAGATGAATCTATCTGAATGAATGGCTTAAAAATTTTCTCAAGGCTATTCTCAGGAATTCCTATTCCTGTATCTTTGATCATAATAGTTAAAAGGTTGCCTTCCTGCTTTGAAATTACATCAATTGAACCGTCTGCAGGTGTGAATTTTAGGGCATTACTTAACAGGTTTTCCATAATCTGCTGGAACTTTACCTCATCGGCAAATATCCATAATGTTCCATTTTCTGAATGGTAATTTAATTTAATATTCTTTTCATGAGTTTGTGGAAGAATCATTGAGATAACTTTATTAATAGATTCATCGACATAAAATTCTTTCATATTGAGATCTTCATCTCCTGATTCTGATTTTGATAAATCGAGTATGTCGCTGATTATATTGAGGAGGGTTTTTCCACTTGAAGAAATAAACTGGACATACTTGGATTGTTTTTCGTTCAGGGGCCCTGCAATTCCTTCCTTTAACAGGTCTGAAAACCCGAGTATAGAGTTTAAAGGAGTTTTCAGTTCATGACTCATGTTGGTTAAAAACTCGCTTTTTGTGCGGTTTGCCACCTCAGCAGCCGTTTTTGCATTTATTAGAGCCTCTTCTGCTTTTTTTCTAACGGTTATATCCCTTATAACCACGATATTTGCCGGCTGGTTCTGGTAGATTATTTTTGTACCAAGGCCTTCAATCCAGAGAGGCTCCCCTCTGGAAGAGATTGCTTTGTAAACACTGAGGTAGCCTCCCTTATCATTTAGAACATTTATCTGGTCTTCGATTGCAATCGGCAATGATTCGGGAGCAAGATATTTTGCAATGTTTGTACCTGTTACCTCTTTGAGCTCCAGATCGAACATTTTTCCAACGGCAGCATTTGCAGCCAGGATACTGCCTTCAAAATCAAGTATCAATATACCATCGAGAGTGTTGTTCACAAGGGTACGGAAGTTCTCTTCACTTGCTTTCAATGCCTTTTCAGCTTTTTTACGTTCCGTAATGTCCCGAACATACACTATCAGCCTTTCTTCATTGCCCAGTTTGAATATTCTGGTTGCAATTTCAGCTGGAAAGAGCGTACCGTCCTTTTTTTTGTTAATTATCTCGACTGTTTTGTCCCCTGTGGTTTCTTTACTGGTTATTATTTCCGGAATTCTTCTGGTAAAGTTCTCAGGAAGAAGATCAGCTATATCCCGCCCCAGGATCTCCACTTTATCGTACCCGTAAATTCTGCAGGCGGCATCATTACAGTCAACAATTTCTCCACTAATTGTTCCTATTAATATGCCGTCAATTGAGAGGTCTACAACCCGTTTGAATTTTTCTTCCGATTCTGCAAGTTTCCTTTCTGTCTTCTTGCTGGCAGTGATATCATAGACGTTTATAAAAAAAAGTTCTTTACCTTTAACGTTTATTGTATTGACATACATCTCTACATGCCTTATTTCTCCACTGGCAAGTTTATGGCAGGAATAGAAGTGACCTTTCTTTTCAGAAAAAACTTGCTGGCTAATTACTCTATTTCTTTCCTGAGAGAATGTGTTAATATCAGTGATTTTTTTTGCAGTTACCTCTTCATAAGTATACCCATAGTAAGCGCATGCAGGATTGTTTGCATCGACAATACGGTAATTGAACGGATCTACGAGAAGTGTGACAGCCGGGCTGTTGTTAAAAAGTTGTTTATATCTGTTCTCGCTTTCCTGCAGAGCTTCATAATTCTTTTTTATCCTGATTAGAGACTTTATCCTTGTTTTAAGCTCAAACCTATCTATTGGCTTGTTAATAAAATCATCAGCTCCGCATTGAGTTGCTCTTATTTTATTTGGCTTCTCAATAAGTCCGGAAATTATAATTATAGGTATGAACCTGTAGACAGGATCATTTTTTAGTATGCTGCATATCTCATAACCATCACTTACAGGCAACATCAAGTCTAATAATATCAAATCCGGAAGTTCAGTTTTCACAAGTTCAATGGCTTCTTTTCCGGTATATGCAGGAATTGGAAAATATTCATCTTCAAGCTGCAAACATAGTAATTCTACCTGGTCTCTTTCGTCGTCCACGATGAGAACTTTTGGTTTATCGGAAGTATCCAATTCTATCATCTTGAGTACCCATTTTTAATGGTTTTTGTAACAATCTGGAAAATATTATACAGATTTACGATCTGTATGATTCTAACTTATATAATATATTTACTATCACAGATTTAAAAAATTATTTACATTAACTCATTTTTCCATTATAATTGATGTTAAGTTCAGATTTATTAGGTATATTATAATAGGTTATAGTCATCTTATTTTATTTTTATGCCATTTTTTTTTCTTTGAATTACCAGTCTAAATCCTGGTATAACATAATTAAATAATAACTATTGTCTTTATAATATAAGTTATAATCTAGGCGTGATTTTTGTACATAATTCATCCTGTTTTCCTTTCAACTGGTTTTCAGGGGCAGGAATGAAACCACGGAAGATTGGACTGAAAGACTGGTTGAAACTGAAATTGGTAAAAAAATTGAATACTTTGAAATTGAATACTTTGATTTTCAAAATCATGTCAAAAATTGAAAGTTAGCTTTAGAATTAATAAACCTAAACTTTCCTTGAAATAAGTCTTATCGATTAACAGGTAAGGGATTTCATGTTCTATTCGCTTTGAGAGGAATTCTTCAACCTTTTCATCCAGTTCTTTAGTAATTCTGGATACAGAAGAGGCTGAGATTTCTCTTATGCCTATAGCAGTCATGATCTTTTTCACCCGTTGGGTGGAAACTCCTTGCAGGTAAGATTAGGCTACAGCGGCTAAAATGGTCTTTTCAACTCTTGTATATTTCTCAAAAATCTAGGTTTCAAAGGGAAACTCCGGAATTGAAGCTTAAATAATTTGAGTTTCCCATGCTTGGTCAGGAGAGTTCGGGGTTTGTATCCATTTCTGCTTTACGTGAATCCGTCCTCTCATAACGTTGTGCACCAGCCTGGAGGAAGGTTTCCTCCTCCATTACAAGGCTTAAAAATACCAGGTAATTAGCTGGCGAATTCCATCTTCCTGATCGACAAGATAATCTTTTATGAGTGGGAATAAATTAACCATTGACTCTGCATCCTCTTTTTTTGTGGTGAAAGGAAAAGGATATAGAGTCAGTCATATTTTACAGAACTTTCGCTATACTGCCACCAAAATTTTAAGTGTAAACTAAATAAACTTCATGCGTCTTCGGTTAAGGAATTTTCTTGCCTGTATGCTATCGATTTTAGAGCAAAATTAATCTTAAATTTCGAACACCGAAACTAAAATCGATATCTTGTTCCAACTTCAGATCAATATATGTTTTCGAGATATATCGCAGAAATAGGGCAATTTATCATGATTATCTCTTAACCGAAGACGCATGAAATAAACTTAAATAGAAACTTAAATAGAAACTTTAATAGAAACTTAAATAGAAAATTAAATAGAGAAAATTAAATAGAGAAAATTAAATAGAGAAAATTAAATAGAGAAAATTAAATAGAGAAAATTAAATAGAGAAAATTAAATAGAAAAAATTATGTTTTTTAAAGCCCGGTGTTCAGTCTTTTTCCCAGAATTCCTCAGCTTCTTCTTCCATTTCTTCCAGCCTGTCGTAATAGTCCGGAAACTCGTTAAGATGAGCCAGAGCAATCTTTCCTGTCATTATGGGGTCGTCGTTCGTAACGTTTGTTGCGGGGTCTATGGTCCCATGTTCCAGCTCTACGTCCATACCTCTGCGGAACTGGTCGACATCGAATTTATCCCATTTTAGTCCCAGTTGTTCCCCAACTGCCTTTGCTTCTTCAGCGGTAAAACTTTTGGTTGTCAACATTATCACTCTAAGTAATGTTTTGATTTGTTTTCGTACTTAAGGTTTGTCCTGTAAAATGTCCTTTTTTTATTTATCCTTTTACAGGAGGGTTTTACCCTTTAGTAAAAAGGCATGTTATATCATTAAAAGATATGTACTATCTTTATATGAAGAAGCGTAAAACCCCTGAGTCTTTAGCTCAGGGGATATAAGCGTCAACTTCAACCCTGATTTCGTATGTAATATTCTGCCGCCTCTTTACTAACATTTCCGATAGTAGACGCAAAATAACCATCACTCCATAACGTATTCTCACCCCAATAATACTTTTTCAGATATTCTTTTTGAGTTTTCCATAACCTGTTAGTATATTCTTGTTTCAATTTTCTGACAATTGACAAAACGCTAACTTTCGGCTCACTCTTGATCAAGAAATGAATATGGTCTTTGTCAGTTTCCATTTCAAGGATTTCAAAGTTAGACTCTTTTGAAATGTCAATCCTAATCTGTTTGAGTTCTTCGCTAATTGGTTCAAGTATGACTTTTCGGTATTTGCAAACAAAAATAACATGGTACATTAACAAAAATTTGCTATGATTCCGTGTTTCATACTTCGTATTTACCAAAAAGTATGTATGTTGTTAAAGCATATTACGCCTTTGTATGATGCAAGCGTTCAAATTTAGACTCTATCCTACAACTACACAAGCTATTCAATTGAATCAGCATATAGGTAGCTGTAGATTTGTCTATAATTGGGCACTTGACCAGAAAATTAAAACTTATGAGCAGACAGGGGAATCAATTTCCAGATTTGACTTAAACAAATTAATTCCTACTCTAAAGGCTTCTAATGAGTGGTTAGGAGAAGTTAACTCTCAATCATTACAGGGGATGACTAAGCAGGTTGAATCCGCTTTCACTAGATTCTTTTGAGAGAAAACAGGGTTTCCAAAGTTCAAATCAAAAAAGAATCCGATACAGTCTTTTCCTGTACCTCAACACTACACTGTAAACTTTGAAACTAATACTATCAAGCTTCCTAAAATAGAACCAATTAAAGCAGTTCTTCACAGGAAGTTTGAAGGAGAGCCTAAAACGGCTACGGTATCAAGGACATGTAAAGGACATTACTACATCAGTATCCTTGTTGAAGATGGAAAAGAACTTCCAGTAAAGGAAGCTTTCACAGAATCAACAACAGTAGGAATTGATGTAGGTATCAAAGACTTTGCTGTCCTTTCAACAGGAGAAAAGGTTGAGAATCCAAAGTACTTGAAAAACTCTCTTAAAAGGCTCAAAGTATTACAGAAAAGAGTCTCAAGGAAACAGAAAGGCTCTAAGAACAGGGCAAAAGCTAAACGAAGACTTGCTGTACTCCATGACAAAATAACAAATCAGAGAAATGACTTCCAGAACAAACTCTCTTTTAGACTTGTTAGCGAAAACCAAGCTGTAGCTCTGGAAACTCTAAATGTTAAAGGCATGGTTAAGAATCATCACTTAGCACAGGCTATAAGTGATTCTGCGTGGAGTAGTTTTGTAACAAAGTTGGAATATAAGGCTCAATGGTTTGGAAAAACCGTCCTGAGAATAGGACAATTTGAACCCTCTTCTAAGCTATGTAGTGTGTGTGGATACCACAATAAAGAGCTTCAGCTAAAAGACAGAGAATGGATTTGTCCAGACTGTAAAACCAAACACCATAGAGACATTAATGCCGCTATTAATATCAAAAAATTCGCACTCATAGATCAGAATCTAATTGGATTATGACACCGTAGGGACTACGGGGATGAGCTTGGGGACTTGCCCTCAATAGAGGGAGGAATGAACCAAAAAGCCACTCAGTCTTTAGCTGAGTGGTAGTTCACATTTATCATCTACATGAAAATAGGAATGAAGGAGCGACACATGTCTAAAAAAGATTTTTTGTTTATGAAACGTGCTATTGAACTCTCCCTCAAAAGTATAACAAGAGGGGGAGGACCATTTGGGGCAGTGATTACGAAAAATGGGGAAATAGTTTCTGAAAGCTGCAACCAGGTCACCGTGCTTAATGATCCGACCGCCCACGCAGAGATCAGTGCCATAAGAGAGGCAGCCCGGAAACTGAATACCTTTAATCTTAGCGGATGTGAGATCTACGTTTCCTGCGAGCCCTGCCCTATGTGCCTTGGGGCCATTTACTGGGCAAGGATAGATAGAGTTTTCTTTGCCAGCACAAGGTCTGATGCTGAAAATATCGGCTTTGATGATTCCTTCATATACAAGGAAATTTCATGTTCTCCACAGGAACGAAAAATTGAATTCCGGCAGCTCCTCAAGGAAGAGGCATTGGAGGCTTTTAAGGTATGGGAAGAAACTGAGAATAAGGTTGAATACTAATGCTTTTCGGCCGTCATCATTTAAAAAACGTTAGCAAGAAGTGTTATGAAATATTCAATTCTATTGAAGAGATTCCAGATAATTATAGGGTTGCGTACAATGGGATCTGTAGGTTGATATGTTCTGATGTGATATCGTAGACAAAGAAAGATTATTTAAAACCGATAGTTGTTTAACTAATTTTTGTTATAATTTGTTTACTTATTTCAACAAACGGCGTTTCATTTTTAAGAATATCCGTCTGAATGGATTACTTTAAACCCACTAAGTTTACTAACCTTCCCAATCCAAACAGTTCACTCAACAATATTTATATGTGGGAAGGATTACAGTACAGAAGGATTTTTTCAAACATTGTATATTACTCATAGGATCACTTAAAATATCATGACATGTAGAGTCATAGCACGAGTAGGTTTAGCACGAATAGAGTAGTTCATAGCAACATTTGAATCTAAAAAATGGTTTCACAAATCAAAAGAAGGTCCTTTTAATGAAATACTGGCAGCCGAAATATGAAACAATGGATCCCAAAGAAACGAAGAGACTACAGCTGAAACGCCTGCAACACAGTGCAAAGCTGGTCTATGACAACGTTCCCTTCTACAGGCAGAAATTCAAAGAGGCTGGAGTCGCTCCCGAGGACATCAAGACCCTTGAGGACGTCCGGAAGCTGCCTTTCACACGCAAAACAGACCTTCGGGACAACTATCCATTCGGGCTGTTTGCTGCAAAGAAAGAGGATATCGTGCGCATTCATGCTTCCTCAGGGACCAGCGGGAAGCCCACGGTTGTTGGATATACTGCAAAGGACATTGAGACTTGGTCGGACCTGATCGCTCGAAGCCTTACGATGATAGGGCTTACAAAAGGCGACGTTATACAGAATTCCATGAACTATGGCCTCTTTACCGGGGGAATGGGCTTCCACTACGGTGTAGAGAGGATGGGAGCCCTGGTCGTGCCGGCAGCGACAGGCAACACCGCCCGGCAGCTTGAAATGATGATCGATTTCGGGGTAACTGCGGTCCACTGCACCCCCTCCTACGCTTTCTACCTCGCAGAAACTGCAGAAGAGCTAGGTCTCATAGACAAACTTTCCTTAAAAGCAGCCATCTTCGGCGGCGAACCCTGGTCGGAAAACACGCGGAAACAGCTTGAAAAACGCCTGAACCTCAAAGCCTATGACTGTTACGGCCTCTCCGAAATGCTCGGTCCTGGTGTCGGCTTCGAGTGCCAGGAACAGAACGGTCTGCACATCTGGAGCGACAACTTCTTCGTCGAAGTTCTGGACGAAAACGGAGAACAGGTCTCTGAAGGCGAAAAAGGTGAACTCGTCTTAACTTCCCTCAACAAGGAAGGTTTATGCAACATAAGATACCGCACAGGTGACATGACCCGCCTCCTTGAGTCCGAATGCGACTGCGGCAGAACAACAACCAGGATCTCACGCCTGCTCGGCAGGGTAGACGACATGATGATCGTCCGTGGAATCAACGTCTTCCCCTCCCAGATCCAGGACGTTATCTCAAGAATCCCACAGGTCGGTGAACAATTCCAGCTTATCCTTAACCGCAATAAACACATGCTTGACGAGCTCACAATCGAAGTCGAACTTGAAGATAATGCTTTTACCGGCGATCTCAAAGACCTCAAAGCCATCCAGAACCACGTCCAGCACGAACTCAAAGCCGTCCTGAACATCCGCACAAACGTCGAATTGCTGGAGAAAGGCAGCATCGAAAGGACCGCAGGAAAGGCAAAGAGGATTATTGACAGGCGGGCAGAACTCTGAAATAAATTCATACTTAAATGCTTAAAACTGGAAACTTGTTTACAGTTTCCGGTAACTTTTTTATTCGAATTCATTAAAGAGAAAAGGTTAGATACTCCTTACAAGGCAATCTGTTCTATAAATTCATAGATTATTTTGTACAGGTATATTGATGAAACTGGAATCATCCCACCACTCAAAAATAGAAGAGATAATTACTCTTCTTGAACTGTCAAATGATTGTACTATTGCATTTGTAAACTGTAATGAACCTATTTTGTGCAATTTAGTTTGCGATGAAATTTTAGAGCGAGTAGGTGACAGAATTTACATTGATAAACTGAGAATGGATGAAGATTCGACAAATCTGTTTCACCTGTTAAAAGAAAAAGCGGAATTAGATGCCTATAAGTTCAACAAATCCCAGAATAAAATAGTTGCAGTTTTTGTGCTCGGGTTTGATAAAGCAATAAGAAAGAAAAACAAAAACGGAAAATCTGAAACGTTATTTCTTCTAAACATGCTGAGAGAGAATTTACTGGAATTCGAGTACCCAATAATTATCTGGATTAACAATTCTTCACTCAAATTGATCCTCAAAGAAGCACCTGATTTTTTCTCATGGAGAACAACTGTTTTTGATTTTTGATGTAAAGTAAATAGATCCCAGTATATATTTTATGTTGAAAAGTTAGACAATCAGTTTCCGACTATTTTGTATAATTTAATCTTCACCAGAATATCCTTATTATTTCATCAAACGTGTCTTGTCACGCTCGACGCAGGAGAGCGGCCTTTCCTTGAAGTCTGCAAAAAAGCTGAAATTCCTGAATTTTATCAAATGAAGCCCTGAAAAAAGTTGAAGCTTGAAAATAATTCTTATCAACCGTTCTAAATAACAATATTTATTTTACCTGCCTCCAATGTCAGAAAAGAAATTGGAGTAGTTTCATGGATCCGGCTATTCTTGCCCATCAAGCAGCAGATATTCTTGTTCCCGCCTTATCTGCCCTATACATTGCAGGAAAACCTCTCGCAGACAAAGGGACAGACGTTCTTGGAGATATGCTCTACGAAAAAGCCTTTAAAAAAATAGGTTCTAAAAGCGGGAAAAAGGCAAAAGCTCTGCTGGAAAAGATAAGCCCAAAAATGACTGAATCCCTTCGAAAAGCGCTTATAAAAGTGTCCAAAAACTCCGAAGATCCAGCCGCAAAAGAGGATCTGCAACAGGAAATCCTGAAATTACTGAGAAAAAACCCTGACCTTGCCAGGGAAATAGAAGTTACTATAAACCTCAATATCGAGAATATTGAAAATATTGATCAATTCGCGGTAGGAAATTACAACACCTTTTTCAATTTTGAAACTCCTTCCGGTGATGAATTAATCAAAATCATCGAATATCTGGATCAGAGAAGAAAAGAAGCATCAAATCAAGAAATCCTGAGCCGCTACAACCCTTCAAATCTCCCCTATTACCCTGAAAAACTGAAGCAATTTGTCACCCAAAATCGAGCTGATGAGTTAAGAAAAGACCTTACATACCTCGAAAACCACCGGATTTTACTTCTCAGTGGAATCGGCGGCGTGGGCAAGTCCACCCTCGCAAGAGCTCTCGTAGACCTCAGACCCGTAAACGTCCCCGAACCTTTCTGGTTCAACTTCAATCAGAACCAGAACGCAAAACTTGGAGACATCCTCGAAAAACTTGCTGCCTACATGAAAGCCCCATATATTGCATCCTTTAAAGCCGAAAGAAGAGAACCAGGAAAAACTGATGTCGACAAACTCACCGGCGAACTTCATAGAAGAAGCGAAGTCTGGCTCATTTTCGATGACCTGAGCACCGTTCTTGAAGATCAACAGTTTACTGACAAAGGAATCGAACTTCTTTTTTCCTCGCTGCGATACAACGACCACAAAGCAAAAGTCATTGTAACAAGTCGGACCCTTCCCAAATTAGAAAATGGAGAAAGTCTTGTCGATGTGATTGAAGGTGAGGAAAAGCACCATCTCAATGGTTTGAGAAAAGAATTTGCAGTCAATTATCTAGTCAGTAACGGGCTCGACAAAGTTGGAACTCAAAAGCTGGAGGAACTGGCTGTAGGTGTGGACGGCCATCCCCTTGCTTTGAGGTTGCTTGTACAGTTGGTAAAAGAATATGGAGCAAATGACATCCTGGAAGATCTGAGCATGTACCGAGATCAGATGGAGGATACAATCTTAAAGGCAAGAAAATTATTTGACAAATTGGCAGGGAATGAAAAAGAATTTCTGGAGCACATCTCAGTCTATCGTAAGCCCGTGGCGATAAAGGCTCTCAAAGCTATGTTCACTGAAAAAACTCCACGAGATTCAGTCTCAAAGTTACTTAATAAATCTTTGCTTGAAACCAACCACAATGGTAGCTATTGGCTTCATCCTCTCATACAAGAATTTGCTTACAAGGGACTGAAAGATATAACGGAAGCACATGCTAATGCCTATATATATTATGTTTTATTTCCACTCCCAAAAAAACCATCCAAAATAGAAGACCTTCAATCTCTAATAGAAGCTCACTATCATGCCTGTAGTGCAGGAAGAGTCGATCTTGCTGCAAGAATTCTTTATCATTCCAATGTATGTGGTCAGTTGGAAATGTGGGGAAACTTCAAAACTATAGTAGAACTGTGTACTCCTTTATTGCCAAATATTTCCCTAGAAGGAAGAATTATTTCTTTAGAATGCCACGGGTATTTTCTTGGAATTCTTGGAATAGCTTGCTTCAAACTTGGAATAGCTGAAGAAGCAATTATACTTATTGAAGAAGCGTTAAAAATCGCAAGACTAAGAGAGAACAAAAAAGGAGAAGCAAATCAACTAGGCAATCTTGGTCTAGCTTATCAACAACTTGGAGACCGCAGAAAATCAATTGAGTATTATAAACAGGTAATAAAGATTACGAAGGATATTAGAGACCAGCTTGGAGAAGGAACCAGCTATGTAAACTTAGGTAATGTGTATTTAGAGTTGGGAGAAATAGAGCAAACGATAATAAATTACAAGAGTGCTGGGCAAATATTCAGATATGTTGGAAATAAAAGAGGAGAAGGAAGTTGTTTTTCAAACTTAGGCATATTATATTCTCAGATTGGAAATATAGATGAAGGTATCGATTTCCTTGAGCAATCACTAAATATTTTTAAAGATGTTGGGGACAAAATAGGAGAAAAAAATCAATATATGAATCTGGGAATAGCTTATAAAAATATAGGAATGTTTAAAAAATCTATAGATTGTTATGAAAAATCTCTAAAAATCTCAATCGAACTAGAGAACAAGAGCGATGAAGGAGATTTGTTAGGGAATATTGGAAATCTTTTTTAATTTGTGGACAAGCAGAAGAAGCAATTGAATATTACGAACAAAGCTTAAAGATTGACAGAGAGGCTAGAAATAAAAGGGGAGAAAGTTTAAGCCTTATAAGTCTAGGAATCTCGTACGCTGCTCTTGGACAACTAGAAAAAGCAATAGAGTTTTTAAAGCAATCCCTGGCTATAGGAAAGGCGATTGAAAATCCGAGGCTAATTAACTTTTGCGAGCAGAAATTAAAGAAACTTGAAGGATCAGATGAATGATTTTGTCTTCTTTTTTAATTTCATGGGAAAAGCCGTTTGCTTCGCAAACGGGGGTTGCCGGGAAAAGATGCAAGTTGAAAACCCGGCCATAAATTAGAATACAAAGAAACAGTGACTTTTTAGCTCAGACTGCAGCAATCAAAAAATTTTGCATTTCAAACCCAACAACTGATAAAGGGATTTACAAAACCACAAGCCAATAATCAGGGAATTTATTCTCTGATTTTCTGTAACTTTTCAGGGAATTTATTCTCTGATTTTCTGTAACTTTTCAGGGAATTTATTCTCTGATTTTCTGTAACTCTTTTTTGCTTACTATTTAATTAAATTCAGACTTTTTTCATCAAAGCAGCAACATTGGAAGTATTGTTTCTTAGAACGTCTGGAGTTTTTACTACAGATCTGCGAGCGGTTTTTTTACTTTCTATAGATTTTAAAAGTGATGGTAATTAAGAGTTTATATTGAAACTTTCGCTGTCTGATCATTATCTTTGAGAAGAAAAAACTTATCTTGTTTAAAAACATTATTAAAAAATATATAATGTGTCTCTGATGGTTTTTAAAAATAGTTATCATGAAGACTACAGGGAAAAAGAAAAGATAAGTGAACGACATGCATAGAATATATAATTTCTATAGGGGGGAACAAGTATGCGGGAAGCAAAAAACAGATCCGTAAATTTTGGATTAACACACAATGATGTAAAAGAAAGTAAAAAAGCAATTGAAATTTGTGAGCTGGATCTTAAAAATTCCAGGGAAAATGGGAATAGAAGAGAAGAGGGAAATAACCTTGGAAGATTGGGTTTAGCTTACAGCCATCTTGGAGAAATAAGAAAAGCTATTGAATATTACCAGCAGGCAGTAGAGATTTTTAAAGAAATAGGTGATAGGCAAGGAGAAGAACTAGCTTTCGAAAATATGGGATTGGCCTATAGCCGTTTAGGAGAAATAGAGAAAGCTATTAAATACTACGAACAGGCCCTGGAAATCTCCCGTGAAACAGGAAATATAGAAAGTGAAGGGACCGTAATAGGAAATTTGGGAATGGCATACGGTTTTTTGGGAGAAACAGGAAAAGCAATTGAATTCTATGAGCGTGCACTTAAAATCGCCAGAGTAAACGGTAACTTAAGAGGAGAACGAAATAATCTTGGAAACCTGGGTAACTTATGCTATCAGGTGGGGGAAGTAAGGGCAGCAATTGGATACTTTGATCAAACTCTCAAAATATCAAGGGAAATAGGGGATAAGCGGGGAGAAGGAGATATTCTTAAGAACCTGGTGATAGCACATAATCGCCTGGGAGAAATGAAAGAAGTAGCAGAATATAGTGAACAGGAACTTGAAATCTTGAGGGAGATTGGGGAAAAATATAAAGAATGTCAAACTCTTGAAAGGTTGGGTTTGACATATAGTTTTCTGGAAGATAAAGAAAAAGCAATTGAACGTTATGGGCAGGCACTCGTGATTTCCAGAGAATTAGGTGACAGGAGACAGGAAGAAATTCTAATAGATAAATTAAGGGATCTAAAAGAAACAAAGAGAACAGATCGCCATTATAAACAGAAAGTCGGAGTTTCAAAGGAGCTAAAAGAAAAAAAGGGGTTTTCGCTTTTTTGTGTGGGCCGAAAATAATTTGTTATCTTGAAATTTGGGGAGACTACACTACCCTCATAACATTGTAAAGGAAATTACTACCTGCCTATCTGCTCAAAGAAAAAGTTTTTTTAAGCAATACGATAAAGGGTTTTGTGTTTGGTGCCTCTGGAATCACTTACTATCAACCTGGTTACGTGAAAAAAGCAACTAAACATTACTAACAGGCACTGAACGTTTCAAGATAAATAAGTGACAGGCAGGGAGAAGGAAATCACCTTGGAAATCTGGGGGACGCATACTATACTAAAAGGTCTGAGAGAGCTTTCTGGGATCTGGGAGAGCTTTCTAGGATCTGGAAGAGCTTTCTGGGATCTGGGAGAGCTTTCTGGGATCTGGAAGAGCTTTCTGGGATCTGGAAGAGCTTTCTGGGATCTGGGAGAGCCGTCCGGGAGAGTCCAGAAAAGCAATTGAATATTACGAACAGGCCCTATTTATAGGAAAAGCGGTTGAAAACCCGAGGATAATTGACTTTTGCGAGCAGAAATTAAAGAAACTTGAAGGATCTGGGGAATGATTTTTATTTTCTTTTTTAATTTCATAGAAAAAGTCGTTTGTTTCACAAACGGAGGTGGTCGGGGAAAGATGCAGGTTGGAAATCCGGCTATAAATTGAAAAACAAAGTAGTAATGACTTTTCATCTCAAATTGCGTTATCTTAAACTACATTAATACAACGAATTTTTCACTTCAAACTCAACAACCATGAAAGTGATTTGCAAAACCACAAACTTTCAAAACCACAAACTTTCAAAACCACAATCCAGATCAATAAAAATTTCTGCAAAAATCCATAAATCGAACCAAAACCCCAAAACCAATAAGCTATTAAATAAGCAACCACAAACTTCACCTGTAATTTTTATCAAATTTAAATTTCTTAACTATTATATTTTTGCTCAATTTTGAAAGGTGGAACTATGCCTCACATAATGGAATTACTGGGAAAAACAAGAGTTGTCGTAAAGGACGGAAAGGTCATCGAAGTCGGAGAGCCTGAAGTTGATTGGTGCCCCCTCTTTGCCAAGATCCGAGGGATCCAGAAGATCACTCCTGAAGAGGTCAAGAAGAATATGGAATTCAGGATCAGCGATTTTGGGATGTTTACGGACAAGCGTCGGCTGGAACTCGAAGACTTTGTAGGGTTTGGAGCATCTGAAGTTATGATGACAGGCCTGAGCAGAGGTTTACTTGACACAACCGTGACCGCCTGTGAAGGTGCAGGAACTGTCATTTCCAATAACCCTACCCTTGTCCAGGGCATGGGAGGCAGGATGTCCGGTCTGGTCGAAACCGAGCCAATCGATGGCATTATAAACGGAATCACGGAACGTGGTGGAATCGTGCTTGACCCCTCAACTGCCGTAATGGACCCGGTTGCAGGTGTGAAAAAAGCAGCCGAACTCGGTTACAAAAAGATCGCAGTAACTGCGGCTTTCGGGGAAATTGCAAAAGAGTTACGGAAGCTTGAAACTGAACTCGGGCTTGATTTGATAGTAATTGGAGTCCATGTTACAGGTTTGAACAGGGGAGAAGCCCAGGTCCTTGTGGAAAATTCGGATATCGTAACCAGCTGTGCTTCAAAACCAATCCGGGACCTTGTAAAGCCTATCGCACAGGTCGGGACTGCCGTGCCACTTTTTGCCCTTACCCAGAAAGGAAAAGAGCTTGTGATCGAAAGGGCAAAGGACATCAAAAGCCCGATTCTGATCAATACAATGGCTCTGCCTGTGCTTCCCGAGCACAAACAGCCAAGGGATCTAATATAAAGCGAAATAAAAACGGTATCAAAACCATTATTGTTTACTTTTTTCTTTACCTATTTCCTTTTTCTTTACCTATTTCTTTTTTCTTTACCTATTTTCTTTTTCTTTACCTATTTCCTTTCTTTCTTTCTTTCTTTCTTTCTTTTTGCGTCAAACAATCCATTCACAGTATTTTTCTACGATAATATTATATTTTTTAGAACTTATGATTGTTATAACTCTGAAAAAGTATTGTCTAAAGTTCCAGGGAAGATGAGATGACCACCATATCAAATGACAAGCCTGCCATAGTGAATGACAACCCTGTCGTAGTGAATGACAAACCCACCATAGCAAATGAAAAAGAGAGTAAAAACAGAACTCTTGAAGAGAGAATTATAATCGAAAAAAACAAGCTTTTGCGTTTTATAAGGGAAAGAAACGATTACATCAGAAATCTGCCTGATACTGAAAAGAAAGCATTTATCGCGTCAATACAGGATATAAAGGAAAGTAAGGGTAAAATAGAAAGACTCCTGTTAAAGAAAGAAACCAAAAGAGGCATTGATGACCTTTTTTTTTCTTTTGAGGATCTTCCTCTTTTCGGGAAAGAATACTGGTTCATGAAATTCACAGCTGATGACGGATCCAGGCGCCAGTTTTTTCTCATGTTCGGCAGGAGTGCGGGCGATATCGAGGTTAACGGCAGGTATGTAGAGAACAGCAGGATAATAAACGACAAAACCGAGGGGTACTGCGTCTCCTGGGCATATGATGAGGTTAAGAGAAACCTCACCGATGATCCGGGGATCATCGAAGTTAAAGATGATAGAGTGACCTGTTCCAGTGAGAAAATGACCGCGGATTTCCATGGGACGTTTCCGAAATATACGCTTGATATTTCAAACAATGGCGAAAATGTCTGCTGTTTAGATATCAGAGAGCCGTCGGATGATAATTACAATTCAGAATTATCTAAATTTTTCAGAGGTTTATTCGGATACAGGTTCGCTAACCTTTATTTTGATTTCAAGGGTGTTTTGTTTGATAAGGAGTTCTCTGGAAAGTGCTATGCACAGAAAGTAATTGTTATCGGGCCACTAATTCCCTGGAAGTGGTCAAGAATTATTTTCAAAAATGGGTCGATCCTGACATACTATATCCCGAATATCGAAATTGTTGGAGTAGAATACAATATACACAATTCAATGGAATTCTACGATGCAGAGACCAGAAAGTTGCACCGCTTCAAGAAGGCAAAAGTGTACGAGTACCCTTCAAAAAAAGGAGACAAAAGATGGGTTCTCACTGCTGAAGAGGGCAGAGTATTCATGGTCACAAAGAGCTATTGCAAGGAGGCTTTCAGCTTCACCAATAACTTCAATTTCAGGTACATAGAGAACCTCGTCGATGTCGTAGATTTCCAGATTGAGACCGAGGAAAGGGTCATAAACCTTGAGGAAACTGGTAGTGGATTGGGCATGGTTGAAGATACATCAGGATTTGTAATATGAATTCGGAGAATGAGCGTTCTTTTTCATGGATTTGAGTATCTTAAGAACGAATATTGGGTCCTGTGAGATTTTGGATCCCTGTGAGGCTCATGTTTCGGTAGTCGGCTTTTCCGACTGGTTTTTCTATTTTTGAGGTTCGGTTTTTAAGGTTCTTTTTTCCTATTCTAGTGAAATTTTATTTCAGTTGGTTTTTAGTATTTGTGCAGGCGGCTGGTAAACAATCGTTTAGAGAATCCGGCACGATATTAATGATTGCAGCCCGAAAGGGCGTCGGGATAATCAGAGGTCTCTGTGATGCACTGGGATACATTAACTATATTTCAATAACGATTAAGTATATATCAATAACCTGCTTATAGGATATTGCAGAATGAATCCACTGGAGGAAATCAAACTGCAAAGAAGTAAAAAGTCCAGATAAATAAAAACCGGAAACCCGGTAAGAAGACAAAATTTGAGGAAAAAATACAAAATTTGAGGGATAAAATATGACTGTAAGAGATGATATTCACGGACAGATTGTTGGCGGCCTTAAAGACGCAAAGTTTCCCATAAACACACCCGAAGAATTACTTGCTGCATTCCCTGCCGGCGCAGACACCACATGTAGATCAGGTGACCTTGCAGTTACTGCGGGAGAAGCAGGCAAACTGCTCACAGCAGCAGATTTCCCATTCAAAGATGCAAAACACGTGGCAGACACAATAGTTGACAGAGCAGGGCTTTAAGCCCTGCTCTCCTTCTTAATTCTTTATTGCTCATTATTCACTTTTCTTTGTGCCTTTTCTTTGTGCCTTTTCTTTGTGCTTTTTCATCAGTCACTTTCCGTTGCTTATTATTCATTATCAATTTTCATTTAAACCCAATTCTATGTGGGTATTGATTCATTCTAACCTGTAGATTAGTCATTTGTTAAGACAAGAAGTAAAACCAGAAAAAGAATCATTAGGGTAAGAATCATTAAGGCTATTAAGGCAAGAATAACCAGAAAAAGAATAATCAAGATAAGAATCACTTATTTTTAACGAATATGACTTAATCCAGTACTTAAAGGGTGGTTTATAATGCCTCATATAATGGAAATGATGGGAAAAGCCAGGGTAGTCGTAAAAGATGGGAAGGTCGTGGAAGTCGGGGCTCCGGAAGTTGATTGGTGCCCCCTCTTTGTCAAGCTGCGGGGAGTCCAGAAGATGACCCCGGAAGAAATCCGGAAAAATATGGAGGCCCGGATCAGCGAGTTAGGAATGTTTACGGAAAGACGCAAGCTTGAATTTGAAACAACTGTTGTTGCCTTCGGCGCCTCCGAAATAATGATGAGCGGCCTCAACAACGGCTTCCTTGAAACAACCGTAACCGCCTGTGACGGTGCAGGAACAGTAATATCCAGCAACCCGGTTCTTGTCCAGGGAATAGGAGGCAGGATGTCCGGCCTGGTAGAAACCGAGCCGATTGATGCGGTCATTAAAGGGATCGAAGAGCGTGGAGGAACCGTACTTGCCCCCTCAACCGCTGCCATCGACCCGGCAGGCGGAGTAAGAAAAGCTGCCGAACTTGGTTACAAAAAAATCGCAGTTACGGTTGCAGGTGCAGAAACCGCTAAAAAAATCAGGGAAATCGAATCAGAACTCGGGCTTGACCTGCTGGTCATTGCAGTACACGTAACAGGTGTCAGCCGGGAAGAAGCTCAGGGTCTGCTGGATAACTCGGACATTGTAATCAGCTGTGCCTCAAAATATATCAGGGAACTTGCAAAGCCTCTTGTGCAGGTTGCAGCTGCGATCCCTCTCTTTGCTCTCACGAAGAAAGGAAAGGAACTTGTGATTGAGAGGGCAAAAGATATCGAAAGCCCGATTTTGATCAATACCTCACCCCTGCCGGTTTTGCCGGAACATAAACAACCGAAGGAATTGATTTAAGATCAGTATCATTCCAAAATTTCGCTCTTTACAGAGGAAAGGAAAAGAATCTTGATTGAAAGGGCAAAATAGATAAAAAATTTATTTGTGATTTATGTTACCGGGTTGTTCAGACTGCTTATTTCTGGCAGCCCGGATCCCGGAGATTGTATCTAAGAGCAGCAACCCATCATTGCTTATTTCTTTCTCCGTATTTTAATTATTATTCCGTTTTTCAGTCACGATTGAGCTCTTAATGTTACAAATTTAGGATTTCCAGTTTGAAGAAGTCTTGAATCTTGATAAGCTGCTGCTGAGAGGGTTGGTTTCCAGGTAGTGATTGGTTTGTTTTTACTTTTTTGAACTTTTGGATGGTTTGCTGTCAGTTTTTGTCGGTGATCATAGGGTCTCCAGAGAGTTGAGTGTATATTTACCTGAATATTTAAGTCAGGAACTGTAAGAACAGGTTTTGTAATGAGTCAGAACGAATTTTGTAATGAGTTTTATCTTTTTCTCTTCAACTTTCCAATCACACCAGAATAATCAAGCTCATTCTCAAATTTCTCTTTTATCTGTGTCCTTTTCTCCACACGTTCTATTCTTCTATCTATTAAAAATTCTCCAATTGGTGTAATAAAACCAAAAAGAATTCCCAGCCCGAGGAAAATATAGATCATAGTAAAAATTTTCCCGGAATCAGTTTGAGGTGTAAAGTCCCCATACCCCACAGTTGTCAGTGTGATAACCGAAAAATAGAGAGAATCAAGCCAGCTCCAGCCCTCAACAGAATGGTAGAAAAAAGTCCCCATAGTAAGGGTAATAATAACAAGAACCAGGAGGGAGCGGAACTTTGGATCTTTAAGTAGCGTTCTTAATGCTCTTACAATTACTATTATCGGCAAAAGAAACTGAATCATAGCCTTTTCCCCCTAATATGTCTTCCTTCAAGGATTAAATAGACATCTATGGGGGATAACCCGTGATTTGTATATCGAGGATGAAAGCACACCAAGCACCAGGGCAAAAAGTGTAAGTGTACTCAAAGCCGGCATAACCTTCTCGAGAGCGGACAGCAGGGTCCAGACAAGCATCAGAGGTAGCACAAAAGGATAAATTATTTTTCCGAGTCTTTCGTCACTTCTTTTAAGGTCAAGGGAATCTTTTGAAACAAAGGCTGCGTACCTGTATGAACTCAGATACCTGCAAAGCTTTGAAAAAGAGTTGAAGAAGCTCTTTTGCGCCTGTGGGAAGTCGATTTTCAGGAAAATAAGCGATAAAATAGAAGGAATAAGGATCAGAATACCTGAAAGCAGGAGCTGGTTTTCGGATGGAACAAGGAAAATGGAAAGGCTTGGAAGGTTATAAAGGGTACTCTGATTAAGGTTTTCGGATATATGGAGCAGGAGACTCCTCCAAGTTCCCTGACTCGCAGGGGATCTTCCAGCACATTTATCCCGTGTAATTTAAGGGTGTCAGAGTTTGGCTTTATCTGCCCCGTAAGCATTTTGATAATAGTTGTTTTTCCGGAGTCGTTTGGGCCCAGGTTTTTTATCCTGCATTTAGAAAGCCCTTTTTTCATAAAAACTGCTGATCTCCGAACCATAAAAAAGCCTTAATCTTCACAATATATATTTACCAGTTCTCGGTACGACTCTCGAATAATTATTTTATATAGGATGTATATAGGGATTGCGAGTACCATCCCAAGGGGGCCTAACAGTTTGGAGGCGGCAAGAGTTAGAACCACACTTAAGAGTGGGTTAATATTCACTTTTCCCGAGATCATGAATGGAATGAGGTAGAGGTTGTCAATAAGCTGGGCAATAATAACTGTTATCACTGCTAAGAGAGCTGTCATCGGACTATCAATATAACCCACAATAACCGGAGGAATTGCCCCAATAAGAGGGCCGATATACGGAATAATATTTAGAAAGCCTGCCAAGATGCCAAGAAACAGCCACCCTTCAAGGCCTCCCAGATAAAACCCTATACAACAAATCAACCCTACAATAGTAGACTCAAGCATTTTTGCACTGAAGAAATCTTCAAGCTCACGACCCATACTTTTTAAGGCTTTTGCGATCCCGTCCGCATGTTCTGGAGGAGCATAATTCTGGATGTAGTTTTCTATTTTATTGTGGTGCTTGAAGTACACACTAAACATGAGGGGGATTATCAATACTCCAGTAAAAAAATAATAAGAGACCTTTGAAACAGTATCTGCAATCCCGGAAAAGATGGTGTTCCCTATTTTTTGCAGGTCCTGGGGTTTAATAACGCCTGAATCCGTAAGCTTTGAAAGTTCGGACTCATGTTCGGAAAAAAGGGCTGAAGCTCCACTTGCGTAGTCCTGCTGTATATTACTGAAATCTCCTATAAAGACTCCAAGACTCTGTACCTGGCTACCCACAAGGAAGAGGACGGCAAGCCCTGCACCGGTAAGAAGGACTAAACCTACTGCTTTTCGATTGCAGTTTGGAAACCTGTCCATGAACCTGTTGAATACTTTTATCACTTTTTCCGCGATCAGAATCAAGACTGCACCTGCAATAAGGACTATAAAAATATCCTCAAAATAGAAGAGTATCGCAAAAAACAATATGAAAAGTATGGTTGTTAATGCCAGAAACTGCCATATGTTCCGGTTAGTACTGAGGGGCATGCACTTCTACCTTTAAACTCTTATTTGGTTTATTGATGTAAAGTTTTTAGATAAGTTTTTAGATAAGTTTTTAGATAAGTTTTTAGATAAGTTTTTAGATAAAGTTTTTAGATAAAGTTTTTAGATAAAGTTTTTAGATAAAGTTTTTAGATAAAGTTTTTAGTGTCCAGATAATTCTTTTAAAATATAAATTAAAGTTTCTAGTTTAGATAAGTTTTTAGATAAAGTTTTTAGTGTCCAGATAATTCTTTTAAAATATAAATAATAGTTCCTTTCAGTTCGTTGAAGTTCAGAAATTAAAAATTGAGGTATATAAAAAATTGAGATATATAAAAAATTGAGATATATAAAAAATTGAGAAATGTATTTTTGCACTGGTTGAGAAACAAAAAGTTTTCCCTTTTTCTCTTCAGACCCTGAGCCTTTCCCCATTGAAACTTTCTGAAGCAAAGTTATTGCTTCCAGGAGTCAGGGAATTCAGTTCACTGGCGATTTTGCTTAAAGAAAGCATGAAATCTGCCCTTATCCTTAAAATGAGCACTTCTGGTTGCACGCAGCAAAAAAGGGTTGGTTCGCCTTCAATTATCCTGACGTAGCCTTTTTTCTCCATTCCTCTGAGGGTTCCATAGATTTTAGGTCTTGGGACTCCTGCATTTTCGGCAATCTCACTTGCTTTTGCCTGTTTTAGGCAGACAAGTGACGCATAAACCTTGGCTTCATTGCCTGTAAAACCAAGTTTCTGAAGGTTATCAATAAGCTTAAGAGTCATTCAGGTTTCCTCCGTCTTTCACGTTGTAGAGATGTGCTCTATCTGGTAATCTTCATAATCTAATGGTTCCAATCGTTCAATAATTTCATATAGCCGATAATTCTAACCAATAATTTTAACCAATAATTCTAACCAATAATTTTAACCAATAATTCTAACCAATAATTCTAACCAATAATTTTAACCAATAATTCTAACCAATAATTTTCTATAACCAGATTGCAGTCACCTTATTCAAGCAGCCTGGCTGGCATCTATTTTCTGCAGGAGTTTTACCATAGTTTCAAGGCTATGCATATACTCCTCAACGTCTTTATCATCAACAAACTGAAGGATTTCATCAGCCATTTCGGTGGTAATCCGGTTTAAACAATTATAATAATCAAACCCTTTTTCAGTGAGGGAAACAAGCACCTTTCTCCTGTCATCGGGATCTGTCTTTCTGAACACAATTCCTTTCTTTTCCAGGTCATCAACCATCCTCGTAAGGCTGCTCTTTTCCATGCCGGTGTATTTTCCAATCGTTGAAGGCATAATTTCTCCTTCTATTCCTATGATTTTAATTACCAATGGCTGGTTCTTGCTCAGTTCCCTGAACTTACCTGCAATTTTACTTTGAAAGGTCTGCTCAAAAATCAGATTATTGAGAGCATCTCTTTCCATTGACAGGAGAATTATCTTACTCAGTGTTGCCTCATCCATTTTTAATCATCCCTTTTTCACGGAGTCTGCCAGGCTCTGACTCGAAGAATTTGCTTATAATTATTTGGAACATAATGAATTATCATAAAAACACATTGAATATTCAATTATTCAAAATACGACAATTAAAATATCAATTATTGATAAATCAACTAATAACTAATTATATTTAAAGATTTTGATACTTCCCTAAATAAAGCTTCAAAATGAGAATAAAACTAAAATGATTAAGATAAATGCCAAAAAATCAACACGTTATAAGATGCCTCCGCCAGCTTTTATGGCAACCCTTTTAAAAAGAAGAAAGACGAAAGAAGAATGAAGGAAGACGAAAGAAGAATGAAGGAAGACGAAAGAAGAATTCGAGAAGAAAAAGCAGTAAAAATCAATAAAATAAGACATGACCTCAATTTTGCTTCATGGCTCTTATTTTTAGTCTTTTGGCATGAAAGTGCTTTCAAGTAATTTCATTTATTTGAGCTTGTTATCCAAGAAATTTCATGCATGTTTTCTTTTTTTTGATTTTTTGGAAAAGCCGCTCTCCCGCATCGAGCGTGACAAAAACGGTTTGATACAGTGAATAAGGTTGTATCGATCAGAAAGCTCTTAAAATAAGTTCGCTTGAACGAATCCCCCTGCTAAAACCCATAAAGTAGTCCTCTTGAGCGCAGCGAAAAGGACTGCGGGCTGTTGCACTTGCAGTGCAACTCCCAGAAAATATCCGATTTCCTGAGATCCCAAATCGCAATTCGGGCGAGGCGCAATTCGGGTTATGTTTCTCGAAGTTTCTCACAAACCCTGTCTATATTCCCCGAACGTGTGATTATGAGAAGCTCGTCTCCTTCTTCAAGCTTCGGGTCTTCCCGTGCAAGGATAAAGTCAGTTTTCCTGTAAAGCCCAATACAGTCAGTATTTTCTGGAAACTGGACTTCTGAAATCTTTTTGCCGGCATGCTGTTCCTCTGTAATGAAGCTGATTACACGGACGTCAGCCCTGATAAGGTTGCTCAGCTCGATAGTATCAATTCCGCGCAGGGTATCAGAAATAATGGTTGAGGAGATATGAGGCGGGTTAATTGCAGAGCTAATCCCCAGCTTTTTTGCAATTTCCATAAACTTTGTATCATCGGTCTTGACAATGACCCTTTTAACTCCTGCTTCCTGTGCAATCAGACCTATCAGAATATTGTCCTGGTCATGGTTGGTGCAGGCCACAATTGCATCCGTTGAATCCATTCCTGCTTTTTCAAGAATGTCCGGGTGGGTGCCCTCGGCATTGATCACGGTGCAGTCGAGTTCTTCAGCAAGCTGCCTTGCAATTTCTTCTTCCTTTTCTATAAGGACAACCTCATTTCCCTGCTGAATCATCGTGCGGGTCAGGTGCATCCCAAGGGAACTCGCTCCAATAATGATTACTCTCATTTTTTCTTTCCTTTACTTTCCTTTACTTTCCTTTATTATGACCTTTTTCTTTTTTCGTAGCCTTTTTGTTTTTTCTTAATCTTTTAACTTTTCTATTCTCTTTTAACTTTTATTACTCTACCGCTCTCTTCTAATCTATTCTACTCTCTTCTTCTAATAAATTTCTTTCAGGTTGCATCTTCCTGGACTCTGTTTTCCTCGGTTTTGACTCTGTTTTCCTCGGTTTTGACTCTGTTTTCCTCGGTTTTGACTCTGTTTTCCTCGGTTTTGACTCTGTTTTCCTCGGTTTTGACTCTGTTTTCCTCGGTTTTACTCTTTTTCTCAAGCCACGTCCTGGGCAGAAGCAGGATGAAGAGCGGAATTATCTCTACCCTCCCAAGCAGCATATCAGAACAGAGCACAAGCTTGAGCAGGGACGGCATTCCGGGAGCTGTTACGCCTGTTGACAGCCCTGCCGTAGCCAGAGCACTTGAAGTCTCAAAAATAGCATCTGCTGAATTTATGCCGTAAAGCATGAAAATGAAAGCTGATAACACGAGCACAACTGAATAAAGCAGCACATAGGTCATGATGCGGTAGACTTCGTCGGAATCAAGTACCTGTGACTTTACCTTGAGAGGGGTAATTGCTTCCCTGGGGAGGAAAAAGCGGTAGAAAACCAGTCTTATGAGCTGCACGATTACAATCAACCGGAAAAGCTTAATCCCGCCTGTAGTTGAGCCTATGCTGCCTCCGATGCACATAATTGCACTGAGAAAACCTTTTGAAGCGTCTGAAAGGGGAGCCAGGTCTATAGTGGAAAAACCGGTCCCGGTAAGGGCTGAGATTACCTGAAAAGCAGCATCAGGAAGCATATGAAGTAGTTCAAGCCCACCTGCTTCTCCTGAAAGAGTTAAAGCAAAAAGGGCTGTCCCGAGTACGGAAAGTCCGAGCATGTACCTTACCTGCGGATCCCTTATAAGCGCCCCGGGGTCCTTCAGGACTTCCGGATATAGCGAAAAGCTGATTGCACCCATTATGCAGGAAACTGTTATCAGGAACGGGATCAAAAAGCCCCCATATGCCCCGATGCTAGCAGTCTGCGTTGAAAATCCACCTGTAGAAATCGCACTCAGGGTATGGCAGATAGCTTCATAAAAAGGCATGCCGCTGAGGAGCAGGAGTGTCAGTGAGAACAGTGTTAGGGCAAAATAAACCGTACCAAGGGTCCTGGCAGTTGTAATTACACTGGGGCGGATTCGGCTTTCCCCGAAGTTTACTTTGTAAAGCCTGAATGCCGTAGTCCCCGGGCGGATAAGGATTCCAAGCACAAGCACGATTATGCCTATTCCTCCTACCCACTGCAGCCAGGAGCGGGTGAAGAAAAAGAGCCTTGTAGGAGAAGGCGGGGCAAGGCTCAGGCCTGTTGTTGTCAGGCCTGAAACACACTCAAAAAAAGCATCCAGAAAAGGCATTCCGGTGAAAAGCGCCATTGGCACTGCACTAACTAAAGAACAAAGTGGAAAAGTAATGGCTGCAAGGATCAGGGCTTCTTTTATTTCAAGTTCAAAATCCGGAAGCACTTTGTGGAGTATAACCCCCGTTACTGCAGTTATAAGGGCACTGCCCCCATAAATTATAGCCGCAGTTGTTTCCCCGAGAACAAATGCTGCAAGCATAGGAACAAGCAGAACTACTGAAAAAACTTGCAAAAGATGCCCTGTGTACCTCAGGACAGCAAGGGGGTTTACCGGAGAAACAAGCTCATACATAAAAACCAATAATATTTTTTTATTTATTTAAGGCTGTTTAACCCTGGAATCAAGTTGTCATATTTTGAAGTATTAAATTGAACCTCATCGGTCATCGGTTAAACAGGAATCATTATCAAATTGTATCGATTTCCACAAAGTTTGTCAAATTGTTCAGCGATATTAAGCTGGAGTTTAATATCAATTTCAGTTTAAACGCCAAGATTTGGGCTTGATTTTTTCTTTGAAATCGAGATCATCAGCAAGAAAATTCCTTAACCGATGACCAATGAATTGAACCTGCCTAATCCTTATGTCTGCAACTTATTGTAGAGAAAAGAGTGAACTACCTATCATTGAAATGACAGGCATCTGGAATTTCAAAGAATAAAAAGTGGAATACCTTGGTTTGAAAGTGCGATGAAAATTTGAAGAGTTTCAATGACAGCATATTTTAATGACCCTCTATACACATTAAATTAATTAATGTAGGAGTGAGATTGTTAAAAACGACATGCTAAGAGCCAACTGCATAACTCTTATTAAATTAGATGTTGGTAAAAATACTTATCATTATACTTCCATACACAGTAAGCAGGGGTGAATAAATTGTTATCAAAAATTCCTATAGATCTTGCGAATGTATCTGAAGACGATATCGATAAGGAAATCCTCAGGGCCGGAATTATTGCTGAGCTTGATGCCGTAAATCTTTACGAGCAAATGGCAGCCCTTACTAAAAATAAGGATATCAGAGCAATTCTCCTGGATATAGCAAAGGAAGAAAAAACACACATAGGGGAGTTTCAGACGCTGTTACTCCGGTTCGATACCCAGCAAAAGGACGAACTTGAAGCCGGAGCTGAAGAAGTAGAAGAAGAGCTGTCTAAATAAACAGCTAAAGGAAGAGCTGTCTAAATAAACAGCTAAAGGAAGAGCTGTCTAAATAAACAGCTAAAGGAAGAGCTGTCTAAATAAACGGTTTGAGGGAAAACTATCCAGATAAACAGCTGGATAAATTCTCTGATTTTTAATTCTTGTTTTCAGTTTCCCCTCTCAATTTACTTTATCCCTGTATCTGGAAAGGTTTTTTGTTCCTCTTGAGCAAAGTTCAGTACCATCATCCATAAATGAGTCTTCTTGAACGGAACGAAGTGGAGCGAAAAGGACCGCGTACTGTTGCGATTACATCGCAACTCCCAGAAAATCTCCGATTTCCTGCGATCCCAAAGCGCAATTCGGGTGAGGCGCAATTCGGGAGATGCAATGATGTTTTTTCAAAAATATCAACCATGTAAAGGTGGACAACCGTTAATTTTGATTCCCTGCAATAAATTCTTCAATCATACGGTATGCCTCATCATCCGGATACTGCATTGGAGGATGTTTCATGAAATATGCAGACGGCTGATAAAGAATTCCGCCTTTTTCCCTATCAAGTGCCAGTTTGCAACACCTGATAGCATCAATTACGACCCCGGCAGAATTTGGAGAGTCTTCTACCGAAAGCCGGAGTTCGAGGTTCATGGGCACATCCCCGAAGAGTTTTCCTTCTATCCGCAGGAAACAGACTTTATTGTCTTTCTGCCAGGATACATAGTCACTCGGACCCACGTGAATATTTCCGTTTTCAAGCCTCTCGGCAAGCACGGACTGGACGGCTTCGGTTTTCGAGATTTTTTTGGATGCAAGCCGGTCCCGGTTTAGCATATTAAGAAAATCAGTATTTCCACCGGTGTTAAGCTGGTATGTTCTTTCCAGCTTTACTCCCCTTTTTCTAAAAAGGTCGGCAAGAGTCCTGTGAACTATGGTCGCTCCGAGCTGGGACTTGATGTCATCGCCAATTATAGGAAGCTTCTTTTCTTCAAAGCGTTTTGCCCATTCAGGGTTGCTCGCAATAAAAACAGGCATATTGTTGATAAAGGCACAGCCGGCTTCAAGGGCGCATTCGGCATAAAAACAGGCAGCTTCTTCGGAACCTACAGGCATGTAATTTACAAGGATCTCGGCCCCTGAATTCTGCAGGATGCTTACGATATCTTCTTTTGTCGCACCTTCACCTTCCACAGGCAGAAACCTGCATTCCTCCGGATAATTGAGAAGGTGCTCGGAACAGCCGTCCAGAACCCTTCCCAGGCTTACCTTAATACCTGTTTTCGGTATATCCGAACAGAAAACAGTTGTGCAGTTTGGAAGAGTAAATATTGCTTCTGATACGTCTTTTCCAACCTTTCTCCTGTCAATATCAAAAGCTGCTGCTACGTCAATGTCATATGGTAAGTAGCCTCCGAGATCCCGATGCATCAAACCGATTGAATCTGTATTCTCTTTTTTTCTGTAATACTCAATCCCCTGTATAAGTGAACTTGCACAGTTCCCAACTCCTGCAATGGCAATTTTTATCCTGTCTTTACCTGTCATTGAAACCCCCCAATAAGCTCAAAATAGTATAAGATATCTTTATTCCCCGGCTATCTTTATTTCTCAGTCCCCAATTTATCTGCAGTTCCCAAAGCCAATCGCCAGAGTGCACCCTCATCCAGGACAAGGAATGAAAACTGTGATACCTCTTATCTTATGAAGAAAATACTATAAAAAACATTTTACAAAAAAAAGAATTAATGTGACACCGTATGTCCAGCTTTTATATGCGGTTTCGGTTATTCCATGATGTTTACGACTTTTATACCTTTTATAATCAATTTATGCTCTTAACAGACGACTTTAACAGAATCCAGGTATAAAAAGCGTTACAGGTTGCTGTAGATTTACAGGTCCATCCAGAGCATCAGAAGAAGGTGAATTCCAACAAAAACCGGCACAGAGTACCTGAATAGGGGCTTCTGGGTCTTATGCCTGAACTGCGTCATTCCCAGCCATGCGCCGATCGGCCCGAAAAGGGAAATAGCCAGCAGGGTTTTTTCCGAGATTCGCCACATTTTCCTTCTTGCTTTATATTTGTCCATCCCATACAGGGCAAATGAGGCTGCGTTAAGGGCAGCATAAACAAGAGGGAAAAGAAGGTAAAAAGTCTCTAACATGGAAAAGAATTCTCATTAATAATAATTAAAGGCTGTGATGATTTACAGGAAACAGTTCCATACTTACTTCATCGCATGAAATAATTACATCCTTAATTCATCGAATTTATCTTATATATCACAGGCTCTTGTCCTATTAATGTCAAAGGTTCTGGCAGAATATACAAAATAAGATGAAAACGGATACCAGGTTCAGAGGATTATATATGGAGATTAACGGGCAGGAAGATTTGCAGGTGCCGGAAGATAAAGATAGAAACCATAAAATCCTGGTTTTACCTCCACCCTTTGTCCTGAAGGTGAGCCGTTACCTTCCAACCCTTATTTTCCTGGGACTGGCTGTTCACCTGATCCTTCCACAGCTTGCTTCAGTCGAATCATCTCTTCAGGTAATCAAGACAATGGCTCTATGGGCTGTACTGCTCGCTGCTTTTGCCGAGATTATAAGCTACATCGGATACGGGTACCTCATAAATTCAATTCTGAAAATCGTAGACCAGCGCCTCTCCGTCTTAGAGGGAGCTTGCATAACCCTTGCTGCTGCCAGCATGGGGATGCTGGCAGGGGGCACTTTAGGAAATGCAGCAGCTACTTACCGCTGGGTCCGAAAATCGGGAGTGAGTGCAGAAGGCTCAGGGCTTGCAGGTACACTGCCCACCATATTCAATAATACAATTTTAACAATACTGGCAGCAGCCGGAATAGTCCACCTGATCTTAGTTCACGAACTCTCAACTATGCAGTTTTACGCCTTTCTCCTGATCCTTACAGTACTGATCCTTGGCATTGTGGCCGTAAGCTGGGGAAAAAACCACAGATCTGATTTTACAGCCGTAGCTTTGAGAATAGCGGCTTCATTTTCAAGACTTCAACGCAAGCCTTACACCCCCACTTCAACTGAAAACTCTATAAGCAGGCTCTTTGCAGCCCTTGACATGCTTCACAATGGGGGTTGGCAGCTCCCGGCATTGTTGGCAGCCTTTTCCATAGTTCTTGATGCACTGACACTCTACTTTTTCTTTATAGCCGCCGGGCATCCGGTAGGGTTCGAAGTTCTGCTTATAGGATACGGACTCCCTTTACTCTTCGGTAAAATGGCTTTTGTAATTCCGGGGGGAGTCGGGGTTGTAGAGAGTACGATGGCTGCTCTGTATACCGGACTTGGAGTGCCGGCCTCAGTTGCTGTTGTTGTCGTGCTCGGATACAGGGTCTTTTCTTTCTGGATTCCTACGATTGTTGGTTTTCCGATTGCTTTTTATCTGCAGAGGAAATTAAGTTAAGATAAATCTGAAGTAAAATCGAATGTGAAATTAATATTCAGTATCTTAGTGTCTTTCTACTTCTAGGCTGCGGAGAATTTTAGATGAAACCGCCATTCCCATGCAGGTGTCCAGTGTTGTCGAGGACATTATCCCTATTACCTTTCCTCCCTGCACGATAGGAGAGCCGCTATCCTCCGGCTCCGGCATATCATGGCACTGAAAGCCCAGGAAAAGCAGTGAAGCCCCTGAATTAACCACCCTGCAGTAATGGATAGTATGGGTGTCATTGACAAGCTCAGCCAGCTCAAGCTCTTCCGGACTGCCAAATTCGGTGGTTTCAACCTTAGTGCCGGGAGGAAGCTCTATCAGGGCTAAATTATGGTCTTTCAAAGTTCTGGTAACAACAAGTTTCATTCCATTAACTGTTAGATGGTCATCTTTCTCCCGGAATATATGGGAAACCGTAATCATGTAAAGCACTCCTTTGAGCGAGATTATAGCGCCAATAGTGCCGCGTTTTCCATTGTGAAAAAAAGAACAGCCTGCTTTTATCATAGGCTTTAACCAACCTGCCTTTTTCGCCTGGACATAGTTAATGGTATTTCTGGAGTTTACGGTGAACTACCCCGCTTTAGAGTTAAATTTGGTTTCACTTATATTGGTGGTCAGTTTGTATTTGATTGATATTATATATCTAAATATGTACTAATATTATGGGTAAAAGAGGCCCAAAACCACAATTCACTGATGTTTTTCTTAAAACCCGAAAAAAGCCGAAAGTTTTGTCTGTTTAATTTTCTGGACTGCTTCTTTTTGTAGGGCTTCTTGTAGTTCTTCCTGTTCCTGTACCTTTTCTACCTTCGCGCCACTTTCCGAAATATCATCTCTAAAATTGTCTTCATTTTCCGGAGCCAGCGAACTCCTGTAATATTGCATTGTCCTCTCCTGCCAGTTGCCAGGGAGCAGTAGAAACTTCATGCCCCTTTTTTGCTCATTCCATTCCCATACTTCGGAGTGGTAAAAAATAGCTGCTAACTGGCTTGAGAGCTGGGCATAAGGAACCTCTGGCCTGAGTCTGTACAGGAATTTACCTATGCCATCTTTTTCAGTTCCCAGATACAGCTTTGCTGCATCGTTTGCCAGGTCTTTCCATTCCCTGTCCTGCATGAAGCTTTGGAGTTTGTCCAGGTGACTGCAGCTAATTTTATCAATCCTGGGGAAACAGTCGTTCCTGAACTTCCTTTTTACAAAAATGTTCCCCCGGCTATCTATCCGCCAGGAAAAAACCTTCTCTTTTGTTCCGAGGGTGTGGGATGCAGACCAGAGGGCAGACATGGAGGATTAATCGGATTTTGAAATATAAAAAATTGTTTGTTGTCTGTGGAATTGTACCTGGACGAAAAAGAGCAGTCAAAGCTCTCTTTTTCAGTACGAATATCAGAAAAAAGGATTTTTACGGTTACAGAAGGCTCTGCCGCAGGGCGGCAGAAATATCTTCTAATTAGCTTTTTGCACATTAAATATATTATATATTGGAAAAAATATATAATACAGGTCGCATGTTCATGGACAACCAGTTTTGAATCAAAAAGAAATTATGCTGCTGCAGGTGCAGGTGCAGCTGCGGGTATTTTTTCGACTTCGGTCTTTCTGATCTCGACTCTGCGGAGCGGGTAGATGAACTTGGCCTGCCTGTAAATGGCTGCTGAGAGCCTGCCAAGGATTGCTTCCTGCATGAAAGTCTCAAAATCGGATTCTGCTGCGCGCCTCTTGACGATCTCGACCATCATTTCCCTGATGGCTTTCATCTGGCTTGAGCGTGCCCTCTTGATGGTGAAGCAGGTAGGCTTTACGCGGATAATGTAGCCGTCTTTGGTTTTAACATCGACATTGGCGTCGATTCTGGAAGTCTGCCTCTTAACGATTGAGCGAATATAGTCGGTTGTGAGTTCATGGCCCATGAGGTCGGTAGTTGCAATGTCTCCTACGACGTTGTTGATCCTGAGAATGACCTTTGTGTTGTTCTTGGTCATATCGTTAGTGAGTTCCCCAACTGTAGTTTCAACATTGCGGCCTAAAAGCAGAGAAGGGTCTCCTGCCATCGTGTTTCCGACAATAGCCCTGTTTAAGTAAACCGGGGCTTCAATATTATACCATTCCTTGGATTTCCATCCGTCAAGCTTTCTTTGTACTTTCTTTCTTGCCAAGTAATTCCTCCGAAGTATATTTCGTTTTATGTAGTTTTATTTTGCTTTGTCCTGATGCCCTCAGGCAATCTCAGGTCTTTATCTTCCGGATGCTCAGGTGAGCTTGTTCCATAATCAATGAATGTGAAAGGCTTTTAGGTGTTTCTGCACAGTTTTAAACTGCCGCAGGTTTAGCTCTTCCAGTACCTTCTCTTTGCATATATCAAAAATCTCTGAGCCTCCTGGGTTTCCGGACTGGGGCCCCATCCCATCTGCCGACAGCCACAGGCTCCTGATAGTCAAAAATGTGACCGGAAATCGGCCAGTTATTCTCAGAAATTAGCGGATACTAACTAGTTAATGGCGCCACTATACACACCATTTCCATATATAAAGAAATCGGTCAGAAACGCTTTCTGCCCTGATATTTGTATCACAGGGGGAGAAAAACGAGAATAGAAAATATTGGTGGCTCTTCATTAACTATTTTGTATCTATTCCGTAGTTAGGTAGGAAATCTATTTTTTTTCTTCCTGCGCCGCATGGGGTTTGGAACAGCCGTCAGCCAGATAAAAAGCGACCCAAAAACTGACAACGCAATTAAGAGAGGAAAATATTGAAGGAATGTCCCCCGGACTGAGAGTATTATTTCATTTAATACATGTTAGTTTCTTACAGGCATCACGAGTCGTTTTTACCTGGTGGCTTTTATCTCTTATTTTTTTTCATTTTGGTCTTTTTGTTTTCCCAAAACCACCATTTTATTCCTTATGGACGGATCTTCGAACGGGTGGGGGTCCTAGTCCCTGTGAATTACAACTACCGGGCACAGGATATTCTTCCCGAGTTCCGGGAGCTTACCACTGCTCCTTAAACTCGCTGGCTTCATCCGTGTATTCATTATGTTTGCGGCATACTTTTCTTCGAAGGGGCTGCTTCCGATTAGAATTCGTTTTTTTACGAATTGAGGGTAGTGGACTGTAAGGATAAAACTGAGCATTGCCCTCCAGGAAAACCCTATCAGGGTAACCGGAATAGCTCCATTTTCTTCCAAAAACCTCTCTGAGTTCTCTTTCCTGGGCTTCATGAGTTGTTTTCGTCTGGGGGGGTTCAAGGACTCCTTTAAGCTTCTTTGGTTTAAAGCAAGATTGTTTTTAAAATTTATTGATACTGATCTTTACTTTCGCAACTGTTATATACAACTCTCTTCCTTCGAGAACCATCCAGATTAGTTACACATGCAATCATCTTCCCAATTTACAACAGCTACAATAATCACTTAAAAACTGATAAACACCTGAAAAATGATAAAATCGAAAAAAGGATCCTATTATGGCTTCTCAGCAAAAAAGAACTGGTAAAATAGATACTACAATTAATAAGGTAAATAGTTCCGGAGGAAATTTGAAGCGAAATCTGAAAGGAACCTTGCCACTTCTGGCCCTTCTTACGGCCTTTCCCCCTCTTTCCACGGACATGATCTTACCGGCCATACCATCCCTTGCCGATACCTGGAACGTTTCTCTGTCGGTGATTAACCTGACCCTTGTCTGCTTCTTTGTGACTTATGGTTTTTTCCTGCTCTTCTACGGCCCGATTTCCGATAGGTTTGGCCGCCGCAAGCCCCTCCTTTTCGGGCTTGTGGTATACATAGTGGCAAGCCTGCTCTGCGCCTTTGCGTCCAGTGCTACCATGCTGATAGGTTTGCGAATACTGCAAGCTGCAGGGGCTGCTGCCAGTTCTTCCATCTCTATGGCCATGACTAAAGACATTTTCTCCGGCCACGAGCGGGAAAGGATTCTGGCTTACATAGCGGTTATAATGGCTCTTGCTCCGATGATTGCTCCGGTCCTTGGCGGCTGGGTCCTTGCAGATTTCTCCTGGCCCTGGATCTTCTTCATTCAGGCAGTTATGGGCTTAATCGGATTTATCGGGGTTCTTCGCTTTCCGGAAACTCTTCCTAAGGTATCCGATACACCTCTTTCCCGGATAATGCACACCTACAGCCGGTTGCTGCTCAACCCTTCCTACATAGTCATGGTACTGGTCATGTCGGCAAGCCTTTTTCCCCTGTACAGTTTCATTGCAGGCTCTTCTGACATCTACATTAACGAGTTTGGCATGAATGAGCAGAAATATAGCTACTTCTTTGCCTTCAACGCCATGGCTCTGATGATCGGCTCCTTCTCCTGCCTCCGGCTGACAAGAAGTATTCGGTCAAAGCACCTGATGACGGTAGGGTTTGCAGGAATTTTCCTGGGCGGAGTTTTTCTTCTTCTCACCGGAAAGCACGGCCCCTGGAGCTTTGCGCTCCCGATGTTCCTTATCACATTTTCCCTGGGTCTGAGCCGTCCTCCAAGTAACAATCTTGTGCTGGAACAGGTCGACCGGGACGCAGGTTCAGCTTCTTCGCTGCTGATCTTTAGCTATTTTACGCTTGGGGCTGTTGGCATGTGGTTTATTTCCCTTGAATGGGCGGATAAGATCCCTGTACTTGGAACCATTGCTCTCGGTTCCGGAGCTCTGGTTCTGGGAGCATGGGTTGTTTTGCAGAGGAGAGGCATTGGAGGTGCTGCTTGATTTTTTCACGGGCAGCCGTGCAAAAATTTTCCACAATAAATCTATTTACAGATATTATGTGTTGCAAATGAAGTTATAATCGGGTTACATACAACCCTTACATTTGGAACAATCGCCGCAGGTTGTTGCTTCCTTATAGTCGCCGCCTGTTATTTTGAACATAGATTCAGATATCCTGTAGTTGGTTACTTTCATACCGTCATCAATGGTTACGGTATCATCGCCAAAGAGCAATTTAATCGGCACCCTTTCATATTCTTCCATCAGACCCGGTTTTAGCTTTGGGAAAATGACTTTCTTTTCTCCATTGCTTTTTCTGGCCATAATGATGTCAAAGGTAGCAAGAGAAGTTAATCTGCCGTTTATGCCAAAGCTCAGGGAGTTTTTATCCGCATCTATACCCAGTGCATTCGCATCATATGCATTGATCAAACCAATAGGAGTTTCAACAGGGACCGGAACTGCCGGTTCTACGGATTCTATGCTGTCATCTTCAAAAAGCTTAAATCCTGTTCGGACTGGTATTTTTCCTGCCGGGGTGTCAATTGTGATTCTTTCGGTTGGCCACAGGATCAGGCTTCTGACTTTTCCGTCAGGATAAAATCGCAAACCGATTATCTTTGCACTAAAGTTACCAAACGGAAAGGAAAAATCATATTTCTGTGCCAGTGCACCTTCTTCTTCTTCCGACCAGAAACCGCTGATTTGCCCGTTTAATGGGAACAAACTATTGATCGAGCCATCTTCAAAGAAAGTGACCAGTTCAGCCGGAAATATTCCTATTGATGTGCTTACTTCAGTTTGCTGCTCTAAAGAAATGCTTTTAATTTCCCCGTTTTTATGAAAAGACAAAACTTTTAATTGCTTTGTTCTAACTCCGGGATTTCCGTACTGTGGAACAAAATCCCCATATTTTGTGATAATCAAATTGTAATCTTTAAGCTTACACTCATTCAGTTCGCCACCATCATATGTGGTAAAGCTCGTTATCCCTTTGATATCGCTTGTTTCAACAGTTAACATTATGTACCTCCCTGACAAGAAAAATGAATCAAGTTCTTTGCTTTGCCAGAGATGACAAAGCCTTAATTTTTTGCGTGCTCAACTCGACTTTCATTTTAAGTACAACTTCAAGCCTCCGTTGTTGCAGTATTTTTTGTCGAACGCTTATTCCAATATACAATTCTTAATCAACGGAAATCAGAATCCTATTTCCTACTTATATTATATAAATATTTCTTTCAAGAATCGTCTTAAATACTCAGTAATAAGGTAGTTTCTACGATTCTTTGAAGAAAGCGGGAGCTTGCACGAATGGCTTATTTTCCCCGATATAATAGGGTTTTCTGAATCCATTGCACAAAGAGGACTTCTGGAAAATAAAGAAAAGTATTTTGTTTTATGAAATATGAAATGAAGAGATAAAGGAAAAGGAGAAGTGACCCGAGGAAGAAGTTATTTTGTAAATATTTCAGCAAGCTTTTTCTCAACTTCCCTGACCTTATCTGGTTTTAATGAACCACTCTGGTAAAAAATAAAAATAATATATATGTCGGCAGTGAATATTTTATTTGTACGGATCAGGCTCCTGGGGGCAGGCAGGCTGCCTTCTTTGAAGTCATCTTTTGATAGGGAGACTGCATAACCGCCATTTTTTTTTTCTCTGGTAATATTTAATTTTTCAAATAAGCCCCAAATACAAATTATTTATTTACTATGTTAATGTCTCTAATCTGATGTTATTAAAAGCTCTGAGTTATCAGCTCTGAGCTTTTTAAGATTAGAAATATAATTCGGAATACTAACAGCTTCTCCTGTTTATTGATTTTTTTTTCCTGGAGTTGAGGGTTTCATGAATAAGCAAAAAGCTATAATGATACTATTATTGGTCATTCCCGTCCTTCTTGTATTTTATTTCTTCAGCCCTTTTTTATTGATGGGTTTTGTTGACAGTTCCTGGTACTATTCCGAGGAAGTTGACATCGGGCCTTTTGATTACAGTTCCGTACTTACGAAAGCTGAGAACGCAGGCTATGAAGTGGAAGGTTCCTGGCCCTGGCCCGGAAATTTTTCGGGTTTTGAGCCCGGGGATGTCCCGGAGGTCCGGGAAAGGTTCGGAGGTGCCGCTCTTGTGGAGAACATCAGGCTTAACTATGACGAGAACTCCGAGCTTATGGTCTTCATCTGCGAAGAAATACCGAAAAACGGACTGGAAGAAGGACAAAAAGCCGTGACTGAAACCTGTGTAGCCCTCTCGAACCTCAACCACACCGACCCTGATTCTCCCTTACAGCTATCAGAATTTCCGCAGGATGTCTGGATGCTTGAAAAATTTGGCCTTCTCTTCGGCCTGGATGAAAAAGCTTCGGAAAAGTATCTTGAAGCTCTGAAAAAAGCTGCACAAAACCAGACCTGGGATGCTAAAATACAGGTGAACGAATCTCCTGATTTCCCGGCTGTATATGCTAATCTTATAGAAAACAGAGATGATTCCAGTTACGAATCCAGTTTGGGTATTAATGCATACCCCACAGAAGTCTTTTTAAAGGACGGGAAGCGGCTGGGTTCCGTAAAGTACTTCGTTCCGAAGGCGAAGGTAGTGACTTATGATAATGAGAACAAGTATATAGTTGAACTCGATGCCCAGGGAAAAGTAAGGCTCGAAATCTTAATGCCCCCAGGAAGCAGTGGGGACGAAATACCTGAAGAGGAATACCGGAAGGTTTTCAGGGAGATATTTAAAGGACTGGGGCTTTCTCCTGAAGTGGTGGACAGCTTTGAATTTTTTCACAGCTCTTCACGGATTTGGTGAAGCTGGCTGAGGATTGAGCAATTTCCTTGCTTCATTTTTCGGAAATTGGAAATCTAGATTGAGCAATTTCCTTGCTTCATTTTTCGGAAATTGGAAATCTAAATTGGAAATCTTCTAAAACGTGAATTGTTACAAACAGATCTCTCCACGATAAGACTTGAGTTTGATTTTAGGAGTTTTTTAACTCAAGTTGAGGTGGGGGATACAGATGGAGGAATGAGGTATTTCATGGCTCTGGCAGGCCTGAAACCCCATCCAGTACTTATTTCTGCACCTTTCAATCTTTAAACATTCTGCGTAGTCGTAAACCCATTTTCTGCAAACGACAGCATCGGCCCGTGAAGATCCATGTCAAGTGCCTCTTTCAAGACTTCCTCAATGGTCTCTACCGGTACGAATTTAAGTTCGTTTCTGACGTCTTCGGGCACGTCCTCAAGGTCTCTCTCGTTTTCTTTTGGCAGGATTACTTTCTTTATGCCTGCCCTGTGGGCTGCCAGGATTTTCTCCTTTATGCCGCCCACAGGCATTACTGCACCACTCAACGTGATTTCCCCTGTCATGGCAATTTTTGGGTCAACTGCTTTGCCGGTTATCAGGGATGTGAGGGCAGTAAAGAGGGTCACACCTGCGGATGGGCCATCTTTTGGAGTTGCACCTGAAGGTACGTGGATATGAATATCGCTTGAAGTGAAGTTAAAGCTATTTGCAGTGTTTGAAAGCCTGGACCTCACAAGGCTCAAAGAGATCTGCGCAGATTCTTTCATCACATCCCCGAGCTGGCCGGTAAGTGTAAGTTTTCCTTTTCCTGGCATGAAAGTGCCTTCGATGAAGAGGATATCTCCTCCTACAGGGGTCCAGGCAAGTCCGGTGACCACGCCGGGAACATTTTCTTTTCTGGCTTCTTCCTGCCTGACCATCTCTTTTCCGATGATCTCCTTTAGCATCTCCGGTTTTACCACGTAAGGCAGGTCAGCCTTGCCTGAAACAATCTTCTCAGAAACAAACCTTGCAGTCTTTGCAAGCTGTTTTTGGAGCTGCCTGACTCCTGCTTCTCGGGTGTATTTTTCGATGATCACTTTCAGGGTTTCATCTTCAATTTTGAGTTTATCCGTATCAAGACCGTGTTCTTCCAGGGTACTGGGGAGCAGGTGGTCTTTTGCAATTGCAAACTTCTCGTTTTTCGTGTAGCTCGAAATCTCTATTAACTCCATTCTGTCGAGAAGCGGCGCCGGGATTGTTGCCAGGGAGTTAGCAGTGGCAATGAACAGCACCTCGGACAGGTCATATGGAACTTCAAGGTAGTGGTCTGAGAAGCTGCTGTTCTGTTCGGGGTCGAGGACTTCCAGAAGGGCACTTGAAGGATCTCCTGCGTAGGAAGTTGAAAGCTTATCTACTTCATCGAGGATAAAGACCGGGTTTTTAGTACCTGCTTTTTTCATGCCCTGTATAATCCTTCCGGGCAGAGCCCCTACATATGTCCGGCGGTGCCCCCTTATCTCGGATTCATCTTTGACACCTCCAAGGCTGACACGGACGTATTCCCTGCCAAGGGCATCTGCAATGCTTTTTCCAAGGCTCGTTTTGCCGGTGCCGGGAGGTCCCAGGAAGAGCAGGATCGAGCCCTGTTTCTCCTTTTTTAATTTCATTACTGCCAGGTGCTGGATTATTCGTTCCTTGACTTTTTCAAGCCCGTTATGGTTGTTCTCAAGCACACGGCGGGCTTCGGCAATATCGATGTTCTTTTTCTCTTCCGTTACCCAGGGAAGGTCAAGCATGAGGTCCAGATAGTTTCGGATAACAGGGCTTTCAGGATTATGGCTGCCTCCGGTTTCGAGTTTCTTTAGCTCTGAGAGCGCTTTCTTTCTGACCTCATCAGGCATCTTCGAATTCTCGATTCTTTCCCGGTATCCTCCTTCTCCTGAAATGGAATCTTCATTTTCGTTGAGTTCTTCCTGGATTACCTTCAGCTGCTCCCGGAGCATCGCTTCTCTATGTGATTTGCTGATCTTGTCTGTAACTTTTTTTGCTATTTCCATCTGGAAATTGATATTCTCTTTGTGCTTAATCAGAATATCAAGAAACGTCAGATACCGTTCCCTGACAGAAACAGTTTCCAGAAGGGCCTGTTTCTCTGCAAGATCTATCGGCATGAATGGCATGACATGTCCCATTATCTGGTCAATGGAACCCATCTTTTCTATTGGCCGGGTAAACTTCTCAGAACCCTGAAAACGGCTGCTTATCTCATTAATTATTGTTTTTACATTTTCTATCATTTCTGCCTGAACATCTTCATCAAGATCCTGAAGGTCCATGACAGGCTCATATGTGGCATAGAACAGGCCGTTCTTCTGGCAAACAGATTCTGCCTCTACCTTCTGGACAGCCTTGGCAATAACCAGATATCCCTCATCAGCAGGCTGTACGTATGTGATTTTAAGCAGGTTTCCTGTTTTATACAGATTATCTTCTGACAGGTCTGAAGGTTTTGTACCACTCTTTACTGTCAGCCCGATGGCATATACAGATTCGGCGTTTTTCATGTCATTTAAGAGTATTTCTCCGGTGACTTTATCAGCAAGGAATTTTGCCCGGCTTTTCGGGTAGACCACTACCTCAAAAAGCGGCATTACTATGCTCTCTCTGTAATCATCGGTTTGTTCTGGATACATTGTCAATCGTCTCATTTTTATAAAGTTGTTTTCTCAGTTGTTTCGGTTATTTCAATTATTTAGTTTGAATTTACCTAACTTTTTTACCGGCCAAAAAAATTACCATACCTTTTCCAGAAGGTTGATAAGCGTGTCAATTTCTTTCTCGTCCAGAGAATCTGCCATTTTTTCAATGACTTTCAACAAAGCGTTTTCTTCGGCACGAGCTATTCTCCGTCCTTTTTCAGTCAGGCGAATGTAAAAAATTCTTCCGTCATCCGAGGACTTTTCTTTGTACACGCATTCCATTTTTAAGAATTTGTTGACCATCTCTGTGATGGTTGGCTTTGAGTTTCTGGTGATTTTAGCAAGCTTGCTAAATGTCACTTCCCCATGTTCATCTATGACTCTCAGATATCCAATTTGTTTTACAGTGATATCCGATAACCCGCATTCAGAGAATATCTCACAAGAGCACTCGCTTTTGATTTTGGCCAGGTTTTCAAAGACTATAAACAAATGCTCTTTTTTCTCAGTCATATCTTGATCAGTGCAGTTAGTTAGGCATTACCTAATTATATAGTTTGTGGTGATGGGGAGTTTATAAAATGGCCCGTATATTTGTATCTTCTACGTTTAAGGATCTGGAAGAATGCCGTGAAAAGGTCCGAATTGTTCTGAGACGGATGGGCCATGAAGATGTGGCGATGGAATATTTTGTTGAGGAAGACAAAAGACCTATTGATAATGTCTGGAAGACGTTGCTTCTTGCGACCTTTAACCTGTTGAGCTTCCAAAATCAAATTGCGGGTGGCCACCCCAACCAAAGGATGGGGTATGCTGATGGGCCGCCCGCTCGGTTACACGTTGGTTAAAATTCATGTGAACTAAAAAAGAAGCTGATTATTGCTGACTTAGTCTCGTTCACAAATCCATTCAAGTGTTAGCTTCAGCAAAACTAGGCCGAAGAAAGTTTCTTGTTATAGATCGGAAATAATTAAATTTTGACTTTACTACTGGAGAGATAACTCTTATAAAAAAACTTGAAAATCTCAATCCCCCCTCTTGAAAATGAAAATAAACTCTTTTCCAGCCTTCTTTTTTTCAACATAATCTAATTTTTAAGCCGGAAAAGGTCACTTCAGGCTGTATTTGTGCTCTTATTTTGCAGAATTATTTTACCTTAGAATTTATTCTTCAACCTTCCAGCTCCCACAAATCAATTGATGAATTTATATCTCCTGCTTCCCATACTCTTAGCATGATGCCCTCTTTGTTGAGTCCAAGAGAGATGCCTTCAATAGAAGGTGTCCGAATCCCACTGAATTTCTATGTCGTACTTAAAGAGCCTGTTCTTCTTGCTGGCATGTCTCGTCCACGGGAGTCTACCCCCTGGGAGAAAATTGGTGAAGCCGGTTTTTCAAACGTAGTCTGTCTTAGCAGTTCCGAGGTTAATTACGACCCCTATCCTCTCAAAGTGCTGTTCTCTGCAGAATTAGAAGACCTTTATTTTGGTTATGGACCGGAGGACCCTGAAAGAGAGGAGCGGCTTATCAGGCAGGCTGCTGCTGCTATAAATGCAAAGATGGATGAAGGAGAAGGGATTGTTGTCCATTGCATGGGAGGCATAGGCAGGACAGGCACAGTTCTCGGATGCGTACTAAAGGATCTTGGTTTTTCGGCGAAAGAGGTACTGAATTATCTTGATGAAATAAATATGCATAGAGGCTTTGGAGGGTGGCCGGAAACTGAATGGCAGGAAGAAATGGTGCGAAAATACTAACAAAATTTTAAGATTTGTTTGATGACTTTTTGATAGATTTTGATAGATTTTGATAGATTTTGATAGATTTTGATAAATTTTGATAGATTTTGATAGATTTTGATAAATACTGATAAAAAGCACTCTGAAAAAGAGGTATCAATCAATTCCAATTCCTTTGAAAACGAGAATAAACCTTTTTCCTGTCGTTTTATTCTCAAAATAGCTCACTAATTAATGAATTCATCCTTTTTGAAGTTCAGTGCTGAGGATTCAATTAGAGGAAATGAAAATTTTCAACAGAGAGCCGTGAAGCAGGAAGCCCGTCATTTAAATTATGGGTAGTTCACATAACTGGCATATGTTTCTTTTTTCACTGAAAAACAACTTTTTCAAGCTGATTTCCATCAATCAAAGTAATTTTTTCAGCAGTAGCCAGTTCAATCAAATCTTCATCAAACCCGCTTAAACTGACCAGTAGATAGTGCTCTTTCCTGTTTTCAGATCCCCATTTAACTTTTTTAGATTTCTTTTTCAGATCGTTTAAGACCTTAAAACCCATTTTTCTGGTGGTGTACTTTACCTCCCCAAAAAGAATTTCATCTGCTTTTTCATTTACTGCCACAAGGTCTATTTCTTCTCCGGCTTTCCACCAGCTTCCCATTTTTTCGAACTCCATTGGAAGCAGGTTTCTGTGTTCCCTCAGGATTTCAAACATGATGGTTTCAAATGCGGGGCCGAGATATCGAGGAAATTCGCTTTTGATTTTGTCCAGGACAAAATCCTGTTCTCCGAGTTCGACATGTTCGAGGTTTGGGAAAACAAACCTGAAGTAGAACCTGAAGTAGTTGTCCTTTATTTTGTAGATTCCACTTCTGGACTTTATGCTCTCGGTTACAGGGATGATCCTTTCGATGATGTCCAGGTCCTGAAGCACCTGAAGGTATTTGCCGACCACGCCTTTTGAAAGGCCTGTGTCGTTTATGATTTTTCCGGAAGTGGCGTTCCCAAAGGCAATTGAGCGAATGATCGAAAAATAATACCTGGGTTCCCTGAGTTCTTCCCTGAGGATGAATTCAGCGTCTTTGTAAAGAAACTCTTCCTTTTGCAAAATCCTGATTTTTATGGTTTCGAAAATATTACCTTCATATTCAAGCAGGTAAGCAGGTGTGCCGCCGAACACAGCGTAAATTTCAATCAGGTCTTTCAGGCCAGAGCCTGGAAAGAAGTCCTTCAGGCTCAGGAATTTCAAGGGTAGCAGGTTGAGTTGTTTTGTTCGCCTGCCGTAGAGGGGAGAAGAGTAGTTGAAAAACTGTTTCTCCATCATTGCAATCGAAGAGCCGCAGACAAAGATCTTGCTCTTTGTGCTTTTGATTTTATGATCCCAGTAGTCCTGCAAAACTGAAGATATGGAGCTTTCCGTACTGGCCATATAAGGGAATTCATCGAGGATAAGTACAAGTTCCTGTTTCTCCGAAAAATAGTGGAAAGCTTCGTCCACGCTTCTGAAAGGAAAACGTGCAAGCCTCTCGTCTCTTAGCTTTTTGGCAGTGATTGAGGAAAGTCTATCGAGCATATCATAAGGTGCTTCAAGCCTTCCCACAAAGTAGATTGCATCAGCTCTTTCTTTTAAGATCTGCTTCATAAGCTCGGTTTTCCCAACCCTGCGCCTGCCGTAAAGGACAAAGAACTCTGCACGCGGGCTCTGGAGGGTATTTTTCAGGATTTCAAGTTCTTGCTTGCGGTTTATGAACATATTTTACTGCCTTTTCAGGGTTATCTCTTGATTAGTATACTGTTGAGTAACTTACTTTATTATATACTAATTCGTACTTAAAGCTTTGTTTAGTGTATTATAGAGTAACTTACTTTACTATACACTTATTTTATACCATCCAGATATCTCTTAACCGGGCTCTTAAACGGATTTTATGAGAATATTTTTTAAACAGCAGGTTCATATTCGTTAGTCTCGATATATTCGCAGTCAGATGTATGTGTTTTCAGTAATAGGCTAATAGTAGTAGGCTAATAGTAACCGGAGGGTAGCGGTTTTATGGGACAAAAGTTAATTAAGCGGTTCAGTTATCCCGGAGTATTAATTGGTTTTTACAGTCTTTTCAGGGTGTGGGACTTCCGGAAAAGCAGAGAAGTCTTCCATAAGCACAGGAGAGAGTCACATGTTTAAAGAGCTTAACCTTGATGAAGTTACCACAGAATGGAACAATTCTTATCTTTTCAGTAGTAGGGAAGATGCCTTAGAAAAGCTCGGGGCATTAAAAAAGAGTTCGGAACAAATAAACGAAACTTATCGTCCTGAATTTGAAAACCTGTCCGGGACTGCTTTACTCAGATACCTGGAAGCTGAAAAAGAGTTTTCAAGATCTATTGATATTCTCTACACCTATGCATACACTCAGCTCACCAAGAATGTGAATGATAAGTTCTTCATTTCTCTTCTATCGGATACTCAGGATCTGATTACCGAATATAAAAAGGTTAACGCCTTTGCAACCGTGAAACTGACCTCACTCAATAAGGGGGATTGGGATCGGCTCTTTTCCGAAGAACCCAAACTTGAGGTATACAGAGCTTATCTTGAAGCGACCTATATGAGGTTTGCAGAGCACAGGCCAGCGGATGAAGCTCAGGCTGTATATCTTGCAGAGCTCGAAAATCAGCGCATGAAACTGGAGACTGATGCTCTTTCAAAAATCACCAATAAAGTTACCATGGCAGGAAGTATAACTCTTGAGAACGGGGAAGAGTTTTTAGTAAATTCCCAGTCTTACAATATCCTGCTTTCAACAGACCAGAATCGGGAAAACAGGAAAAGATGTTATGATCAAAGGTTTTACCATCTGATAAATGAGTCCGATTCAATGGCTTCTCTCTATTCGGAAAAAGCCCGACTTGATGACCTTGCTGCAGGCCAACTAAACTACCCGGACTCTTACGAATCCAGTCTGTACAACCTTTATCTCACAAAAAATCAGGTTGAGGATATGAATACGGTTTTTAAGGAGAGAAAAGCCGTATTTGAAGCTTATAATGAGTTCAGGAAGAAAAAGCTAGGGTTTGAGACCCTCAGGCCGTATGACCTTATGCTACAGTTGACAGGTCAAGGTCAACCTGCTAAAAGTTATACTTACATAGATGCTGTACAGGAGATCCAGAAATCCTATGCCGGGATGGACCCCCGCTTCAACGAAATTTTCTTAAAAACAGTAACCGGAAATTTCATAGACGTATATCCTGCACCTGAAAACGGAAAACAGCCCGGAGGTTACTGTTACGGGCTCTTTGCTCTGAAGGCTCCGGCTCTGATTTTTATGAACTACAACGGCATTATCAGTGACCAGAAGACTCTTACTCATGAGCTCGGGCACGGAATTAATTTCTATCTGATGGGTAATTCCGTGGATTATCTCTACTGCACAGGCCAGATATATGAAATGGAGGTCCCATCCACTTTCAACGAAGAACTCTTTGTTGATTATGTGGTCGAAAACTTGGATAAGGAAACCGCAGTTGCCGTGCTTGCCCAGCATATAGGGGAATACCAGAACTACTTTACCCGCCAGCCAATGATCACCGAATTCGAATATAAGGCCCACCAGCTCTGTGCTGAAAAAAGCAATGAAAACGGAATTGTCAATGGAGCAGAACTCAATGCCCTCTGGACAGCTCTCTCTAAAGAATACAGGAGTGACTCAGTAGAATATTACGCTGAAGATTCTGCGGAATGGACCTACATTAACCACATCTACCTGACAAATAACTACTATACTTTCAACTATGCGATATCAAAGGCAATAACTCTCGCCCTCTTCAAGCAGTACAGGGAAGGGCCGGAAACCTTTAACAAAAACTACATCTCCTACCTCTCTGCAGGTTCGACAATGCCTCCTGAAGAAAAACTCAAGAAATATTTCGGGATCGAAATCAACAGGCAGCTCTTTGAAGATGCCATGTACGTTGTGGAATTAAGAATTCAGGAACTGAATAAACTGGAAAATGGATGATGAACCTTAATTTCTCAGCCTTTTTTCCCTTTACTTATTTTTTGATGGTTCCGGATAAATCGGTTGATTTTTGATGGTTCCGGATAAATCGGTTGATTTTTGATGGTTCCGGATAAACCGGTTGATATATTCAGAATACTCAAAGCTGGAATCTTTAACGCCCTTGAGGAATTCCTTTGCGGGTAGGGCTTTGATAGGAAAGACTATCAATCAGCATTTTGAAAAGCATCTCGTTTTGTATATAAAAGGGATCGAACCAATAGAAGCTCCTAAAAGTTGCGATGACATTGATGTCTGTTATCTTCATGCCTGGAGCGCAATTATAACCAATGTATTCCACTTATTGCCTGGTTTCGATGAAGCTGTCCTTCTGGAATTAATGAGCATTGTCTTTCTTTTCGGTTCGTGCTTTTTTTGTTCTGCAGCCTACCGTCCACGGACGCGCTTGTCTTCCTCCCGGAAGTGTTTACAACATTCACGTTTCCTTTAATGTCTAAATATTTTAAGTGCCTGTTTGCAGCAGGTCTGCTGATTGCAGTCCTGGTAACCTTTGCTTCAGAGAAAATCATTCTGACCTTCTACAGCCCTGAATATCGGAAATCAGTAATTGCGTTGCAGATCCTTATCTGGGCAACAGCCATCACGTTCCAAAGTGTTCTTATCAGTTCGACACGCGTTTCAAGCGGAAACCAGCAGATAATCTCAAAAACAGCCATCTTAGCAGCATTCTTGAACGTATTTTTAAACCTGGTCCTGATTCCTTCAAATAGCTATGTAGGTGCTGCTGTCGCCACCGTACTTTCAGTATTAGGGTCTATTATGTTCGGGCTTTTCTGGATTCGTAAAAATCTTTTACATGAAAATTCGCTCAAAGTAGCCGTTTCTCCCTTATAGGCGCAGGCATGATATCTCTGCTCGTTCCCCTGTTAAGTCCATATACGGATATCCTCATCCTCAGTGCTGCCTCTGTCCCTGTTTTTGCTGTAGTCCTTTATATTACTGGCTGGATAGACTCCAATGACAAAAACATTCTCTTAAAACTAATTTCCCGCAACACATCCTGATACAAAGAGATGAAGAGATTTCTAATAGCGCCAAAATAAATATTACTAACCTCTTTTATTATCCGGGTTCAGATTTCTTCGGGTTCAGATTTCTCCGGATTCAGATTTCTCCGGGTTCATGTTTCCAGGTTCAACAATCATAAAAAAGGTTAGAAAAATGTTAATACTCGATCACCCCTACGTATCTGAATTTTTGAAAGATACTGCTGCAGAAATGCAGATTCCTGTTCTAAAAAATGAAATGGCAGCTGGAATTGATGTGGAAAAAAGGCTGAAGCTTCTTGAAGAAGCCGAGTTTATCGAATTAATAAAAGAAGAGGGCGAATACGCCCTTTATTCCAATTCCGAAAATTCTATTGGTTGGATATCGGAAAATTTGGGTTTTACAGAGCTACCTGAGAAAATAGAGCTTTTCAAGAGCAAAATCAAATTCAGAAAACTGCTGGAAAGAATATACCCTGACTTTTATTTCCAGGGTGTTGAGTTTGAAAAGCTGGACGAAATTCGGGTTGAGGAGATTAAAAAACCTTTCATCATAAAGCCTGATGTAGGTTTTTTTAGCCTCGGAGTGTACAAGGTTTCGACCGACGAAGAATGGGAACCAGTCCTCTGGCGTATAAAAGCCGAAGTCGAGGAAGTTAAAGGACGCTATCCGGTTCAGGTGCTTGATACCGGGAACTTCATTATCGAAGAAAATATTAAAGGAGAAGAATTTGCGGTTGACGCTTACTTCAACCGCGCGGGAAAGCCTGTAGTCCTCGATATCTTGAAGCATATCTTTTCCTCGGAAAACGATGTAAGTGATAGGGTATACTTTACTTCGAAAGCTATTATAGAAAACTACAGGGAAACAGTTGAAGATCTTTTAAAAGAAATAGGAAAGCTTGCTGGGCTCAGGAATTTCCCTCTCCATATGGAACTGAGAGTAGGAAAAGACAGGAGAATCCAGATAATAGAACTGAATCCGATCCGCTTTGCGGGCTGGTGCACAACGGATATTGCACATTTTGCCTATGGAATTAACACCTACAGGTATTTCTTTGAGCAGCTTGAACCGGACTGGAATAAGGTTCTTGCAGGAAAGGAAGGGAAGAGTTTCTGCCTTGTGATATTGAATAAGCCTGCAGAAATTAATTCAAAAGCGGTACAAACCTTCGATTACGAAAAACTGCTTTCAGACTTTGAAAAGCCTCTTGAACTCAGGAAAACTGACCATGAGAAATACGGGCTCTTCGGGTATGTGTTTACGGAAACCAGAGACAGCAACTGGGTAGAGATCAAGAGGATTCTGAAATCTGATTTAAGGGAGTATATCTCTTTTAAAGAAATAGCATCTGATGTTCCGATGCTCAAAGATTAATAATAATTGAAAGCATCGATGAATTCAAAAATTCAGACCGGTTCAGACAAAATTTTACTTTTTTAATTCCATTTTTGAAGAGGGTTTGGAGGAGAAGTAGCAACGTGTGAGAGAAAAATTATATAAAGGCCCATCTATATTATTCATAGGGGATATATTACCAAATGTATGTATGAATGAAAGGGGGATGAAGTTATCGGGAAAATAAAATTTTTCGGTTCTGTGCTTATTATAGTGATGCTTGTCACACTAATATTATTTGCCTCCGGTTGTTCTCAAAAAGCACCAGAGAATGAAACTAAAAAAGTGGTAAATGAAAGCGAGAACTTAACAAAAAAAGCTGAAAATATAGGTGAAAACCTAACAAAGAAAGCCGAAAACGAAGGTGAAAACTTATCAAAGAAAGCCGAAAATGAAGGTGAAAACTTAACAAAGAAAGCCGAAAACGAAGGTGAAAACTTAATAAAGAAAGCCGAAAATGAAGGTGAAAACTTATCAAAGAAAGCCGAAAATGAAGGTGAAAACTTATCAAAGAAAGCCGAAAATGAAGGTGAAAACTTATCAAAGAAAGCCGAAAATGAAGGTGAAAACTTATCAAAGAAAACTTAAAATGAAGGTGAAAACTTAACAAAGAAAACTTAAAATGAACCTCTATAAATAAAGAGAGGGATGGGATCAAAGGGGGATGAAATTATCAAGGGGGATGAGATTATCGGGAAAATAAAACTTTTCGGTTCTGTGCTTATTGCAATGATGCTTATTTCATTAGTGTTATTCGCTTCCGGCTGTTCTCAAAAAGCACCAGAGAATGAAACTAAAAAAGTGGTAAATGAAAGCGAGAACTTAACAAAAGAAGCTGAAGGTGTTCCACAAGAAATTTTAAATGTCGTGGAAAAAAGTGATAGGAACATTGTGCAAACGTTAGCTGACAGAAACTTCGCAACTCTGGTTGAGCTTATCAACGTTGCGGGGCTTGAGATGACTCTGGCTGAGGATGGAATTTATACTGTTTTTGCTCCAACTGATGAAGCTTTTGACCAACTTCCTGTAAATGCGGTTCCTGCGCTTGAGAACAATACCCAGGAACTGAATAAAGTCTTAACCTACCATGTTGTTGCTGGGAAAATACTGATGAAAAATGATATTGAAAACATGACAAGTATCAAGACACTTGAAGGAAGAGAACTCGCTGTCAATGTGACAGCCAATGGCATTCAGGTTGGAGGCGCAAACATAACAGAAGCGGACATCCTGACCAGCAATGGGGTAATTCATCAAATAGATAAGGTGTTAATCCCACCGCAGTGAAGTGGAAATTACGAGCTTCTCTATGAAGATGACTACAAACAGAGAAACTCTGGAGTCGTAAGAGAAGCTTTCATATTTTTTTTCATTACTTTATTTTTCCTGTTTTCATTCACTGATCCAGATCTTTGCTTCAGGAAACTCTTCATTTCTAAAGGTTTTCACCGGACATGGAATAACAAACTTAAATATTTTAACTGCATCAATTATCCAGTCCACGTCTGAGATAACTGCGATCTTTTCAAATGCAGTGAGGTGCCATATTCCAACCTTGGCATCGTCCCACATGGCATCATGGGTAAAACCTGTGAAATTCTGGCCCAATTGATAGAGCATACGAATCTTCCCGTACTTTCGTATTTTGTCCTCGATTGCAGGAATCAATACCTTTTCATAATCTTCTCTAGTTACCTTACCACTTGCAATAGCTGCAACGACGTTTTCCGGCAAATCCGGTATAATCTCTATCATTTTGCTCCCCTTTTCTATTCTGCTTCATTTAATTACGATACAAAACCAATCTAATTTATTGATCCTTATAAATATAACTTTAACTCGAAAACGTATACTGATTAAAAGCCAATAGATGAATTATGATTGAAACATGAATTCAAATCCATAAATATTTTTTATTAGGAGATTAAAGCGAATATGGCACCTGCACAAAATCCTAAAAGGTTCCTTCACTTCCCCCTCTTCCAGGGAGCATTACCCTCCAACCCTAAACAAATACCCCTGGAAATCACTGCAGGGATCGCATTCGCAGCATTTGCTATTCCTGAGGTTATGGGGTACACTAAGATTGCAGGTATGCCCTTAGTTACCGGGATCTACACAATCCTGCTTCCAATGCTAGCCTTTGCCATTTTCGGGTCATCCCGACATCTTGTAGTCGGAGCTGACTCTGCAACTGCGGCGATTATAGCGAGTGGACTGATAACAATAGCAGTGCCAGAATCTCCTCAATATATTGCATATGCAGGCATGATCGCTCTACTTGTAGCAATCTTTCTTCTTCTTGCAGGCTTGCTACAACTCGGTTTTCTAGCTGATTTCCTTTCTCACCCGGTCCTGATAGGATTTCTTACCGGTGTTGGCATCAGTATCTCGATCTCACAGCTTGGTGGGATGTTTGGGATATCCACAGGGTCATCTGGAACATTTATGCAGCTTGCGTCTTTATTGAGAGACCTGGCTCTTACAAATATTCCCACACTCATAGTCTCGTTATCCGTAATCGGGATTATTGTTCTTAGCGAAAGGATTGGAAGCAAAGTTCCAGGTGCACTAATAGCAATCATCGGGGCAATTACTGCAAGCTGGATGTTCGATTTTTCTTTTTACGGGATTAACATCCTTGATACAGTACCCGGAGGTTTGCCTCATCTATCTTTTCCTCAAGTCCCACTTTCTGATATCCCAAAACTCCTTAACATCTCAGTAGCCTGTTTTATTATCATCCTTGCCCAGAGTGCTGCAACGTCCCGGGCTTATGCTATGAAGTTTTCCGACACATTCAATGAGAATTCAGATCTCATCGGATTGAGCCTCGCTAATGCAGCAGCAGGGATATCAGGCACTTTCGTGGTCAACGGCAGCCCGACCAAGACCGAGATGGTCAGAAGTGCCGGAGGGCGTACCCAGCTGACTCAGCTCACAACAGTCTTCATAGTCCTGATAGTTCTTATGTTCTTTACAAGGCCATTTGCCTATTTGCCCACAGCCGTACTTTCATCGGTGGTATTCCTAATTGGCCTGCGACTTATCGATACTGAGGGGATGACCGCTCTTCACAGACAGCGCCCTGTCGAATTCAATGTCGCCCTGATAACAGCTATGACGGTCGTAGTTATAGGCGTCGAGCAGGGAATAGTGATAGCTATTTTACTCTCGATCATTGCTCACCTGCGCCACAGTTACAGACCTCTTAACCTGCTGCTTGTTCCAAAACCCGGAGGAGCCATGAGGGCAGTTCCACTTGAAAAAGGACAGCAAGCTGTTGAAGGCCTGTTGATCTATCGTTTTGGTTCAAATCTCTACTTTGCTAACGAAAACCGTTTCACAAAAGAAATAATTGAACTTGCCAAAAAAGATGGCTCACTTAAGTGGTTTTGCATTTCTGCAACGAACATTGGAGATATAGATTTCACCGCTATAGAGGCGTTAAAAAATGTATGCATTCAGCTGCAAAAACTGGGTGTTACTCTTGTATTAAGTGAAGTGGTGCGGCCTGTAATTAATGAGCTGGATAGGGACGGCATAACCAAAATGATTGGTAGGGACCATATCTTTGAGTCAGTCCAGGATGTCATAGAAGCTTACAAGAACTCAACAGATGGTTTACGCTAACTCTAAAGATTCCATTTTTTTATTCCCTGGCAGCATACCTGAAGTTCTGCAAATTGAACAACAGATAATCCGGCTCATCCGTCATGTACAAATTATTCTGCTGATCTGTTTGATTTCTCTTTGTCCTCCGGAGCAATTAATTTTTGCTGCCTTTCTTTAGCCAGGCTTATGAAAAGAACGATTTGCCAAAATGTTGGTGGTTCCCGATTATGCGGTTGATATTATTCGGAATATCCGGCTGAATTTCTTGTTTTTCTATTCTACTCCTTACAGGGCTGAACTTGTCTCACCTGCAACTCAAAAAGTAACAGGAGAATTCATACCGTCACTATATAAATTGAGTTCAGAAATGTCTTCCTTCTCCGAAGACTGTTTCCCTTACCCTCGGGAACCTCTTTTGAATTCACATATAAATATAAGCGCCTCCGCCAGCTTATCTGGTGGCCTTGCAAAGAAGAGAGATAGTGTAAAAATTTTTGATCCGGAGGCAAACTTCTCATTTTTAGGGCCAAATGGGGCAGGGAAAAGTACTGTAATCAATATTCTGACGACCCTTTTGCCAATCCAGAAAGGGAGCGTAAGGATTGCAGGGTTTGATGTGAAAACCGACCCTGAAAAGATAAGGGAATCTATAGGAATTGTCTTTCAGGAACTGACCCTTGACAGGGATATGACTGTGAGGGAGATTCTGGAGTACCATGGAAGACTCAATTCCATGCCGAAAGCTGCAAGGCAGGAAAGGATTGAGGAGTTGATTAAACTGGTCGAGCTTGAAGGAAAGCGGGATACTCTTACAAGGCACCTCAGCGGTGGGATGAAGCGCAGGCTTGAGATTGCGAGGGGGCTTATGACCCACCCACAAGTGCTTTTTATGGACGAGCCTACAATCGGGCTTGACCCTCAGACAAGGATAAGGATCTGGGAATATGTGAAGGATATCAACCGGCAGGGCACAACCATTTTCCTGACAACCCATTATATGGACGAAGCTGACAAGCTCAGTGACAGGATAAGCATCATAGACCACGGGAAAATTATTGTAACGGGCAAGCCCTGGAAATTAAAAAACGCCCTTGGTGAAGACCTTATTTACCTTGAAACCAGCGACAATGCTGTTGCTTCAGGTTTGCTCAAAGGGCTTTCCAGCGTAAAAGGTATCAGGAAATAAACAAAGGGAATTGTTGTCATGGTCAATGAGGACGGCACCTATCTGCTGCCTGAGATCATGGATATACTTCGAAACGGGGGGATCAGGGTTAAGGCTGTAAACCTCAAAAAACCTTCAATGGATGATGTTTTTGTCCACTACACCGGCAGGGAGTTCAGGGAAGAGGGGGCAGAGAATGGGTCGGTGGCAATCGTGTGGGCAGGGAGGCGCTAAAAGATGCACACGGGTTTTCTTACCATTTACTGGCGGGACATGCTCAGGTTTGTCAGGTTCAGGACCCTCCTGTTTGCGTCTCTTGTCCAGCCGGCACTCTGGCTTGCCTTTTTCGGGATTGCGATGTCCAACAACTTTGATCGGTTGACTGCAACTCTCCCGGTCCTTCCTGGAGTCAGGACTGTCGGCTACCTGACCTTCATAGGAGCAGGCGTTATTGCAATGACCACACTTTTTACAAGCCTGTTCGGAGGAACAGTGCTGCTTTTTGACAAAAACTGGGGGCTCATGCGTGAAACCCTTTCAAGTCCGATTCCAAGAATTCATGTGATAATAGGTATAGGGCTTTCCGGCATGACCAAGTCCTTTATTCAGGCATCCGTTATCATGATATTCGGGCTCTTGCTCGGGGTCCAGTTTTTTGAAGGATACCCTCCGGTGCAGATCCTTTACTCTCTGGCCGGGATCATGGTTTTTGTAGGCACGTTTTCCCTCGGATTTCTTTTCCTTTCGGCTGCAATCGCAATAACCATGGAAAGCCCCGAGGGATGCAGGCAGTAATAACCTTGCTTACCATGCCTTTCTTTTTCACAAGCAATGCACTTTATCCTGTAGACTCTTTCCCGCCTGTGCTCCGCGCTCTGTCCACAATCAACCCACTCACTCATCTTGTCAGTGGGATCAGGTATTTTGCAATTGGAAGCGATTTTTCTGCAATTGGGATCCGTTATACTTACACACAGGGAGAGATCTTTATTTCCTATTTTGCCCTGCTGGCTTTTGCAGGAATAATGTTTTTGATTGCAAGGTGGAGATTCAGTAAGGTCACTGTTACATAATTTGGTTTCATGATGCGATTAAATGATTCAGTTACATGATCCGGTAAAATGATTCAGTTGCATTATTTACATCTTTCAGGCTTTTTCTCCTGAATTCTTTTTTCAGGTCTTTCATTTAAGATATTTTTTAACTCCTAACTTGTTTTCAGGAATTTTGTTTCCAGAAATATATTCCCTTTCCTCCCGAAAAAATGGCAAAATCATTAACATCTACTCGAGCGCTGGAAAAGAAAGGTTTATTTTTTCCTTTCATTTCTCTATTCCTTTCATTTTACCTTGTGGACCTGATTCAGGGTTTTTTAGTCTCGTTTCCACTGTTGATTCTCAGAAATTGTTAGCTTTATATCTGATCAAACCAGCTATCGAATGTAGCAGTATTCCGGTAAAAGCCATAAAAATCCCAATGAAAGTCAGCAGCGACATCAAAACAGCAGACTCGAGATTAAAACTTCCGCCAGGATAAAAGGGTTGCACATCATTAAGGTATATATACAACCCGACTGCTACAAGAGTGAAACCTGGCAGAGTAAAGTAATACAGAGGACTATTGAACTCCATGTCGTTAAAAATGTTTAACAGGACATTCGGACCGTGCCTTAGAGGATTTTCCGTCGGGCAATTTATATCACACACTTGAGCCACATTTTGAAGCGTAAGATCACCTTCAAGGTCATCAAAAAATTTTTGCAAACTTATATAATTGGACTAATTTTCTGGATGAAGATACTTCAAAATATAAAAATCCATCTGAAAGAATCCGATGTGAATAAAAATAGATAAACCGGAGAACAAAGACGAGCGCAGAAATAAGACGAGTGCAAAAATAAGACGAGTGCAAAAATAAGACGAGCGCAGAAATAAGACGAGCGCAGAAATCACTGTTCTGGTGCTTTCTTTCATATTTTCTTACTTTTAGTGGTTCTAATTCAATCTGGTTTCTCCAAAAAAATAATTCTGGTTTAACTGTAGAATAGATCTCACTAAACAGAGTGCAGGAAAATCTTTCTCCTGGCCAATGGCATAAAAACTATATTATAAAAAAATTGAATCCGGTAATATCTAATTCTTGTCCTTGCAGGAGAGGATATATTTTCCAGCCTTATAGAACAGATTAACCATATACTCTAAGCAGGTGGTTAAGCATCTAACCAAAATATGAACGGATTGAAAATTACTTTTTTCTCTCCCGTCCTTTACTCATGTTTTTCTCAGTCTTCTCTTCTTTTGGCTCTTTCCTTGTCCATTCACTTTTTTTAGGTCTCTCTCCTCTCTGCTTTCTCCCCTGACCCCAACTTTTCTTCATTATCTCGCTTGTTGGTTCCTTCCTTGTCCATACACTTCTGCTTACTTTCGGCCTTCCCTCTTCTCTTTCCTCTTCGTCTTCCTCTTCATTCAGGTCGAATCCGAGTTTTGAGCTCAAGGAATTTCTGGCTTTTCGAGCTTCGGCATAGTCCGGATTAATCCTGAGAGCTCTTTCAAGAGCTCCAAAAGCTTCTTCATTTTTTTCCAGGCCGGAGAGTGCCATACCTTTACAGTACCAGGCTTCCGCAAAATTGGGCTTTATTGAGATGGCCTGACTGCAGGGCCCAAGCGCTTTTTTATGTTTACCGAGCTTGAGATGGACAAGGCTTTTTCCGACCCATGTCTTTGCATTGTCAGGGTTTATTTTGAGGGCGGCATCGTAGGCTATTAAGGCTTCCACATGTCTGTCCAGGCTGTAGAGAGCAAAGCCTTTGCCTTCCCAGGCTCGGGAAAGGTTCGGGTTTATTTTGAGGGCGGTATCATAAGCCGTTATGGCTTCTTCGTATTTGCCGAGGTCAGCGAGGGCAGAGCCTTTTGCGTGCCAGGCACCTGCAAGTTTGGGATTGGCTGCAAGGGCTTTTTCAGAGGCTGCAAGGGCTTTTTCGTGCTGTCCGAGCCTGCAGTGGACTAAGGTTTTAAGGTTCCAGGTCTTGTCGCTGTTTGGCTTGATTTCAAGCAGCCTGTCAAAAGCCTGCAGGGCATCTTCATCCCTGTTGAGCTGAAGAAGTGTGAAACCTTTTTCGTAAAGGTAGGCAGGATTCTCAGGTTCGATTTCAAGAGCTTTTTCAAAGGCTTTCAGGGAATCCCTGTACATTCTGTGCCTTAGAAACACTGCGGCTTTACCTGCCCAGGCGGTTGCATCCTCAGGGTTTTTCTTAAGGGTTTTCTCATAAGGCTTAAGTGCTTTATTCAGGCGGTCATAGGCTGTGCCACCGGCATTATCAGCTCTGCCTGCACCTTTGGTTTTGCCTGTCTTTCCTACTTTTCTAAAATCATTTGCCATAGTATCAGTTCCGTGTAATTCGGTTTAGAGTAACTCTTTTTGTGATGAGAATTCGGTACACACCCAACCTCCCCTGATGGGCGGCAAATTCTCCGAGAAATCTTATTCCAAACTCCGTTCTCTTATTTCAAACTGCTCCTGTTAACTTATAAAGGTCGAAAATGTCAGATATGGATAGATAATTATCCTGTAAAATAAAGAGGTAAAGCCCAATATTAAATGCGCCCTGATATAAACCTGTACCAAGATTCTCTTGAAAGTGATACAATAATTCAAAAACAGCCGCCTAAGGAAGAAATCATATTGACATCATAGAAAAACGTCCCTGAGGGGAATGAATTGATAATGAACAAAACTGATTACCCTGGAAATTGCCCCCTATCCCGAGTAGCTTTTATCATATCATCCCTGACAAAAGGGTTTCTCTATTTGAAAGGTTTATTGAAACCCGACTCGGGAGTAAAAGCTGTACATGGAAATTAATCCTGTCGCCCGAGACAGTAGTATCCTCACGTATCGAAGCGTTGAAGAAACGTTATTCAGAACTTTGGATTTCCAGGGAAGAACTCATCGCGCATGCACAGGACCTCGCACGCCACAGTCCTCGCCGTTGTAATTGCCTTTCTCTTAAACGAACCCACAATGGTTACTCTAATCGTGGGGAAAGAAGCCGGGCAGGTAGTCTCCCCGGATATTTGAATAACTTAAAAGATCAAACGCCTTTTACTCTCTATAGACCTGTAATCAAAGTCTGGGCAGGGAATGAAGAGCACACTGTGTTGATGGATGCAGCAGTTACTCCAGCCTGCATTTTTAACTCTAAGGCGGGAAGTCCCTTTCCTCGACAGCCGAAGGCTGGCAGGTGGGGGATGAAAGCCATCAACTTCTACAAAACAACAGTAACATAATTATTTATATATATAAGTATATCAATATGGTTATAACTATGCAGTATAAACTGTATCTTGGAAATCATTCTGTGTATTTACTCTATTCTCATTTCATTCAGTGTGTGAAATATAGGAGAAAAGCTCTAACGAACCCTTTAGTTGTTGATTTTCTCAAAACAAAAATCCATAGATAAGTGAAACATTCGATGTTGAAGTGCTGAATATCGAGTGTGATAAAGAACACTTTCATTTATTATTTTCAGCAAAACCTTCGCTTGATATTCCAAAGTATATTAACACCATCAAGACAATAACTTCAAGGGAGATTCGCAAGAATTTTCCAGAAGTAAAAACTATGTTATGGAAAGATACGTTCTGGTCAAGATCGTATTTTATCGCATAAACAGGGCAAGTAACCTTAGATATACTGAAGCAATATGTGGATAACCAGGGCAAATATGCATCTGACGAAGAAGATAAAGATCAATCCAACTGAAGAAAAGACAAGATATGCCTCTTTGGGAAAGAACTATGAAATGTGATTGTGGAAACGTAATTGATAGGGATAGAAATAGTGCTATCAACATCATGAAGTGATTCTTATCACAAAATGTTTTGTAGACAGGCTATCAGAAAGATTCTGATAATCTTCGACAAACAGGATTACAGATGGATAATTTCATTATGCAAATATCCAGGTGACGTAATCACTCGAAGGAAGCTCCGTCCTCGCTTTCATCAGAAAGCAGGGCGGGGTAGTTCACTAACGCAGAGTTTTTGAAGGCTGATCCTGGCAGAATAAAAGCTATTTCCCTTAGCCATGGGCATCCGGATTATTTTTCTCGGGCTTGTAGAGCTTTTGAAATTTGTAAGTAAAGAGCAGAATAAAGAAGTCCCGTTTTTTCTTCATCCCGATACCTTTCTTGAACGCTGTTTCAACATTTCTTTAATCGGGCACACTGTCATGTTTTGCTATTTTTTTATTTTTGTATTTTTAATATGTTATGCGACTTTTGATTTTTGGGTTTATTTCTAATATTTTATCAACCTGTATCCGCAAACGTTTGAGAAAAACAATAGTTTTATGTTGGTAAGATTATAAATAATATATTTGTCATGATGTAGCAAGAATATCAATGAAAGTATTAAATATCAGCTGGTAGTATAGATAAGTGTCTCTACACGACAGACACAAACCTTAAATCGCCTCCTAAATCGTTGAAAGCACCTGAAACTCCTTTTTTACCCCTGCCTGATTTTTACAGGCAGAGGTCAAGGGTGCCAACTCATTTCTGTGATTACCATAAAGTCTCTTCAGGGAGTTTTTATTTAAAAATCACAATTGCTATCGAAATGAAAACAGTGTTATGGAAATTTTCTCAATAACAAAATAAATTAGACGGTTATTATAAAAAGGAATGGAGATAATTAATTAGAAACCCAAACTCGTCTTTCAGCAGCTTTGTATTTTTCGTTTTTTTCAAAGTAAGCCGGGAAGACAGAGGAGTTTGTTACTGTATCTGTGGGGGGTTAAAGTTATGATTTCAAGGAAAATGAATCTGGAAAGTATGGATGAGTCTAAAAAATACCGTGTTGGAGCATACAGTGCTAGGTATGTCCCAAAAACAGGAGAAAAAGGTATTCCAAAGTATGAATTTCCTGAGGATGGTATGAGCCCAAGGGCAGCTTATCAACTGGTACATGATGAGCAGAGCCTCGACGGCAATCCTTTCCTTAATCTGGCAAGCTTTGTCAACACATGGATGGAACCGGAAGCAGATAAGCTTGTTATGGAAAATATTAGCAAAAATATCATAGATGTTTTCGAATATCCCCAAACTTCCAGAGTTATTCACCACAATATTGTGAATATGCTCGGGCGCCTTTTTAATGGCCATCGCACCGATTTTGTGGGCACGTCAACCGCCGGCTCTTCAGAAGCTATAATGCTGGGATTGCTGGCTCATAAATGGAACTGGAAAAAATCTGAGCGAGGTACGGATAAACCAAACATAATTTTCGGAAACGATGCTCACGTTTGCTGGGATAAGTTTGCCAGGTACTTTGATGTTGATGCCAGAAAAGTTCCTATAGATAAAGATAGGCGCACAATCACGGCTGAAGCTGTCGCAGAAAGGATTGACGAGAACACAATCTGTGTCGGTTGCGTCCTGGGGACAACCTTTACAGGAGAAATAGATCCTGTAAAAGACATTAACGATTTACTTCTGGAATATGAAAAAGAAAAAGGCTGGGACATACCTATCCATATCGATGCTGCAAGTGGCGGCTTCATATTGCCTTTTACCGAACCGAATTTTGAGTGGGACTTCAGGCTGGAAAGAGTAAAATCCATAAATGTTTCAGGGCATAAGTACGGATTGACTTATCCGGGCCTTGGCTGGCTGATCTTCCGTAATAAAAATGCCCTCCCCGAAGACCTGATTTTCCATGTAAACTACCTTGGGGAAATGGAAGATTCGTACACCCTGAACTTTTCAGGAGGCAGTGCAATGGTTGCGGCTCAATATTACAATTTTTTAAGGTTCGGAAGAGCTGGCTATACCGGAATAATGAAAAAAATCCTTGACGTTTCCCAGGATCTCGCAAAGAAGGTTGACAGTCTGGGCCGTTTCGAAATGCTGAACAAAGGAGAACGGCTCCCTATAATTGCTTTCAGACAAAAAGAGGAGACTGGCTATTCCCTGCTCCAGCTCTCACACAAATTGAGGGAAAGGGGCTGGATAGTCCCTGCCTACTGTCTCCCGGAAAATGCGGCGGATATCGAGATAATGCGCATAGTCGTAAGAGAAAACTTTACTCCGGACATGGCAACAATTATAGTCGAAGACCTCGAAAAAGCCTGCCAATTCCTTGAAAATGGAACTGAATCCGGGATAGAAAAACCGTGCCCGTCAGAAAAAGGGATGGCACATATTTGCTGAAAAGTTGCATTTCAAGCAGCTTGTTTAGATAAATCAGCCCTTGTACCAATAAAAGATTAACAGTCGACGCAGCGAAGTATGATCAATATTCCACACAAACTTCCTGCTTTGATAGTTGCCTGTGGAAAATACGTGAGTCAACTACCCACTAAATCTGGAGATTTAACAGATTTCCTGCTGAAGGTTTATGAATCGATTTCCGACCGCAATGAAAGCCATACTGATTTTTGGTATCGGCTGCGCCAGGGCAATGAAGCCTTTGAAGCCTTTGAAGCCTTTGAAGCCTTTGAAGCCTTTGAAGACGGCACTATCAATTATCTCAGCATACCTGCCCTGGAAATTGGAATGAAACACATAGAAAGGATTCACGGCCCATCCGTAATTGAGAAGTGAGGGGAGACAATTGCTTTTAACCTCATCCATGTAGATGAAACACCTCTTGATTGCCAGATGGCACAGGACGCAGCAAATAAGGCAGATATCTCTTTAAAACTGGCTGCTTCTGTAATCCTGGAGACGGGGAGCTCAAAGGGGACCATAAGCAGAAAGAACGAATGAAATTTGCCCGGGATTCTGTATGGAGATCAGGGAAAAATTCACTCAATACTGAAAGGAAGAATGAAAAAACAGCGAAATGGATAAACGGGCATAAAATTTTTTAGGGGTTTTTCCAGATAACCAAACCTCCTTAGCAATCCTGAATTCCAGGCTGTTAAGCCTTTTATCCTGTGCCGCAAAAAGCCTTTCAGCCGGCCTGCAACAGCCTGCATTTCCGTTCCAGCTCCCACCCCCTTCTTATTCTTACCAAGGTGGACAAATCCTGGGAGGGGCTTTCCCATGCCCTGACGTCTGGAGGCGCTCCTTTGTAGCTGATATGGTATTCGTCCTGTACCCACTCCCCTATGTTTTCTATTGAATTATTAATTACTCCACCAAACGGAATAACGGCTCATCTGAAGTAACGGCTCATCTGAAGTAACGGCTCATCTGAAGTACGGCTCATCTGAAGTAACGGCTCATCTGAAGTAACGGCTCATCTGAAGTAACGGCTCATTTGAAGTAACGGCTCATTTGAAGTAACGGCTCATTTGAGGTAACGGCTCATTTGAAGTAACGGCTCATTTGAAGTAACGGCTCATTTGAAGTAACGGCTTATTTGAAGTAACGGTTCATCTGAAGGAATACTGTTTTATTAAGGTATTTTGGATAGTTTCCAAAGATGGGGATAGGAAATACCTGGCTATAGATATACTGAATATGCAGGAAGAGAAGAGTTGTCAAGGAAAGCCTGGAAAATTGGATACCACAGGGAATTAAACAGTTTTGTGGAGTAGAACGCTTTCAGGCAAGGAGAAATTGTGTGCAGAGAGCACGTATTATGATAGCAATAAGAGCATTTCTAAGATTTGAAATACAAAGAATGAGAACATGTAGTGGTTTGAAACAAAGTGGAGCATTACAGGAAATGCTGTTAATAAATTCCTGAGAAAACCAGATTATTCCTTAGTGTATATTTCTTAAAAATTGTGTAAACTTAAAAGTTAACTGCATAGCAGGCAACCACATAAGTTTTAATCTTAATATATGTTCAGGAAAATGAATTGGATTGGCTCTCAGTTCATTAACTGAGAGTTTTCCAATTAATAAAGTTTCCTTATCCACAATTTACAATTTTGTTATCGTGGATATTTACATTGCTTTCTTGTGTGTTTAAATGTACTATTGCAGGGGCAGCTAAGTCATGGAAATGGTTTCCAGAAGCTTCTATGTTCTTAAGAGTTCCCTGTAATTCCAGGCCTGCATATCCGCCGCCGGATGTGGTACATTCGTTGTTTTTCATGACTCCATCGGTAACGGAATCGAACCGAACGGATGAATTAGTCCTGTTAATGAATTTAGAATTCTTAACTGTAATGCCATTTACATGATAGGCATATACGCCGTCATGTCCACATTTGTTTACGGTTACCGTATCTATCATTACGTTGCTGGACTTTGAAATCAGCATAGCATCATTACATCCGTTCTGGAATGTAACTTTCTGAATTGTTAATCCATTGCAATTTACTATAGTTGCCATGTTATAACAGGAAGTTCCAAGCTTGACACCAGAATAATAGTCACTCTGACTACCATCAACCGTCAAGTTTCTTATTGTAACATCAGTTGCAGAACTGCCTCTAATCATAAGCATAGCTTTCTTTCCTGCAATACTACTCTCACGCCCACCCCATACTGGTAGTCCTGGGGCAAGTTTAAGTGTTACACCGGAATCTCCTTCAAGGGTTGTAGCGCTACCTATCAGAAGTGAATCGCCTATAACATATGTGAATGGGCCTTTAAGGTGGACAGTTGTGCCTGGATTATTTGCTGCATATTCCAGCGCCTGGTTAATCTGGACGTGATCGTCTTTTCCGTCACAGTTGTAGTCTCCGCTTCCATCTCCGGCAACAGTTATAGTTTTTGTGTCCTGACCGCCTAATACAGTGGGTAAAGTAGTTAAAATAAGGCAGGTTACCAGGAATAGGGTTCCTAGCTGTCTTCTTAGCATCGTATCACCTTTGGGTTGGATTTTTATAGGAATTTAAGTAAAATCAACATTTATAGGGTAATTCTATATATTTCCCCTAATATTCTCTTAAAATTTTATATTACGTACTCGTAATACTTCTTTTCCGATCTATCTAATTAGATTAGGTTAGATTATCTAATCAGGTCGGTTCTATGCTGTTATTCAAAATATCATATTACGTCTGCGTAATATTTTTGAACCTATCCAATTCGGTTCTCTGCGATTTATGTGGGGCGGACACGTTGCACACAGAGTCTCCACTCTCCAATTACTTTCTAGGAACCAGTCACTGGAGGTGGCCAGATGTTAGAAGTTTTGGCTTCTACTGCTCAAAATTTGCTACTGACCATGGGATATTGCTCCTCTGGTCAATACCTCCTGTTTAATTAATCACGGCCTTTAGCCAGGTCAACTCTTCTTTTTAAAAAGTTTTCATTTACCTGTTATTGAATTTCTAAGTTGACATCCAAAGTCTATGCAGTCCTATTATAAAATATTTTTGGTAATTTTGTAATAAAATTAATACAGTATCACTTTATTTTCGGCTACGGTAGACGTTTGAGTGGATTGTTAGGTAGAACTTTGGAGAGATTATTACATTAATTATTAATCTACATCTATAAATTTAGTCCCATTCCCTGCAGAGCAATAGGTGTCAAAAAACCCCTGCACGTTTCTAAAAAGAATTATGCGTAAAAATGAGATTCGGACTTTATTTTTATATGGTCGAGAAGAAGATTAACGGTGGATTACTTTCTGTATCGTCAGTTGATGTTAATAATGTAGTGTGGACAAATGGGAACATAATTTAAGTTCATGATCTGTCCTCTAAAAAAGACACTATTATACTTCCTGGTAATTATATTTCCTTAACCACCCTGAATCCCAGGCTGTTAAGCTTCCTGTCCTGCGCTGCAAAAAGCCTTTCAGCCGACCTGCAGCATCCTGCATTTCCGTTCCAACCCCCACCCCTTCTTATACGTACAGGAACAGATACGCTTGGGAAGGGACTCTCCCATGCCCTGCCGTCTGAAGGCGCTCCTTTGTAGCTGATATGGTATTCGTCCTGTACCCACTCCCCTACATTTCCGTATATATCATAAAGTCCCCAAGGATTGGGCTTTTTCAAACCGACAGGGTGAGCTTCAAGTCCGGAGTTCTTGAGAAACCAGGCGTATTCTGTGAGTTTGAGTTCGCAGTCACCGAAGAAATAACTGCCTGTGGTTCCTGCCCTTGCTGCATATTCCCATTCGGCTTCTGTGGGGAGGCGATAAACTGGGCTTTTTTCACCAATATTTTCAACGGCATTAAGTTTTCGAATAAAAGCCTGCGCTTCTTCCCAGGAAACAGTTTCAATCGGGTACTTTTCACCCCTGAAATCGGAAGGATTATACCCCATAACTTTACTCCACTGTTCCTGCGTAACTGGATACCTGCCCAGATAAAAGGGTTTTTTTATAGATACCCTGTGTACAGGGCTTTCCCAGAGCTTTCTGCGCTTCTCGCGGGAAGAAGAACCCATATCAAATTCTCCTGCAGGGACAGGGACAAACTCCATTCCGATGGAGTTTTTATACGGGTTGCTCACAGTGATTGGACTGTTAATAGAGCCTGCAGTTGAACCTTTAACTGAACAATTATCTAGATTGGCTGAGTTATCAGTTAATTCTCCAGCTAAACCTTCGGTTAAATTTTCAGTTAAGTTTTCAGTTAAGTTCTCAGTTAAGTTCTCAGTTAAATTCTCAAGTGTAAACTCAGATTCTTTTGAGCATGTACATTTTCCACAAGAATATATGTTTAGATCCAGCGGTCTCACAACTCCAGTAAGAATAAATATTCTTTAAATATAAAAATATAGGGAAGTAATTATGCTCAAAAATGAAAACCTTTTTAGGAACTTATAATGAAAACCTTTTTAGGAATTACCAATAAAAAAATTTTTTGGAATTATAAATAAAAAAAGTCATAGGGTACTATACAGAAGTAACAGTGTAAATTGCAGGTGAGCAGATGAAACAGTCACTTATTAATCTCATCCTTTTTTCTGACAGGAGAAAAGATCTTTTATTTCTTCTGAGGAAAGAACCAAGAGATATCGATACAATCAAAGAGTTGCTCAACATAGGTGCCGGCTCGATCCAGCCCCATATTAAAAAAATGAGAGATGCTCACCTGATTATTGAGGAAAAGAAAATTTACAGGTTGTCCGAAATAGGAAAAATAATAGTTGAAAATATGGAGCCTCTCCTGAGTACAATTGAGGTTTTTGAAGTCAATGAAGACTACTGGAAGACCCGTGATTTAACCCGGATTCCAGACTTCCTTCTGGAGAGGATTGACGAACTTGGGCACTGTGAATTGCTTGAGCCTGATGCGGAACATCTGTTTGAGACACCTAAGTTTTTCATGGAAAAACTCCTGAGTTCAAAAGAGATCCTTACCTTTGTATCCTACTTCCATCCGGAAGCCCCTTCCCTTTATGCAGGCATTGCGGAAAACGGCACCAGGCATGTTCTCTGCATGACCGAAAATGTTATAGAGCGCTTATTCTCCGGTTTTCCGGAAGAAGCTGACAGGCTGTTTAAAAATAAGAATTCAAAAATATTTATCTGCCGGAAACCCGCACCCATTCCCTCAATTGTTGTAACTGACAGGTTCCTTGCGCTTAAACTTTTTGAAAAAGATGGCAAATTGAGGGATCAGATTCTTATATCCACCGAGGAAAAAGCTTTAAGCTGGGGAAAAGAGCTTTTCTGGCATTGCATGCAGGTGGCTGAACCATTGGAAGAAAAGCCAGGCTTTTGAACTTTTTTAAAATATTAGTTGAACCAGTTTTTAACCCAGTTTTTAACCTAGCTTTTAACCCAGTTTTTAACCTAGCTTTTAACCCGGTTGTTTTTACTCTGACCTTCCTCAACGTTTCATTCTGCATTTTTACGATTTCTAACTTCCTTGAATTCACAGTAAATCATCTGGATTTTCAATCCTTTACTATCAGTTTCAGGTTCATGGGGCACATACACAAACCCATAAATGTTCCCCATTTTTGCAGTGAGTGCAGCTGCAAGGGCATCCAGGATATCGTCTTTTGCAAGATCCTTTCGCCTGTACTTTGCAAGGGCATATTCGATGACTTCATCTGCAAATGGGCAGAAATTACCAAGGGCTTCCCTTCTTTCAAGAAAACCTTCGGCTTTCTTTTTCGGGTATTTCATAGGAAAGCCTGTAAAAGCCTGAAAACATATCTCAGGCCCTACCTCCCGGATTTTTTCCCTGAAATTTTCGTTTTCAACCAGGAAACTATCCACATCCCGGATTTTAGGGACTATGTGCCAGGTCTGCTTCGAGATGCGTTTTCCAGTGAGCCTTTCATTGACCTCACAGGCTTCTTTATAGGTTTCCGCATAAATTGCTTCCCTGCAGGGCACAGGAAAGATGCTGGATTTCCGGGCTTTCAGGACTCTACGGGCTCCAAGATCCGAAAGCCGCTCCCCACTGCCTCCGGTTTTCAGACCTATAGGAATGTCTATCAGAATAAAGGGCTCTGCCTGGATATAATTATTTTTCAAAAAATCAACAAGGCACGAAAACTCCGGAAAAAGTTCAACTTTCCAGCTGCATTCACTCTCATTTTCTCCTTCAAGGAGCACTGCAACCCAGCCTGCTCTGCAGCCGTCAACCCCGACAAAGACCTTCTTGCTCATACCTGCAGTTGGGAGTGAAAACTTAAAGAGTTTTTCTTGCGGAGATCCGGGACTGCGGGATACAGTTAATTAGCAAAGAAGCTGTACGAATCTGTAGAAGCTCAAAGGTAGGGAAAGGTTATCAGGATTACCTTAAAAGTAAATAAAATAATCTTAAAGGCTGTCCTGATAGATTTAAAGGTTAAAAAGGTTAATCAAATTAATTTTTTTGACTGGAAAAAATGTTCACATAATGAAAAAAATATTCTCATTATAAGAATAAATGTTCGTACAATATATAATTATTGCCAGATTAATAAATAAATTGGAGGCAGGTTATGAAGCTCTGGTTACTCAAAGCCGCAGGCACTTTGGAAGACGAAGAGATAATTCTGGAAGACAGCGTGATTACCATCGGAGGGGCTGAATTCCCGAATTTATCCAGTATTAAAAACGAAGAGCAGGTACAGAAACTCATACTCGAAAAATATCCCGGCATGCGGGGAGATCGTTCCGAAACCTGGGCAGTGGATATCTGCTCTTTCGTTACAAAAATAAAGAAAGGAGACCTTGTGGCAGTCCCCCTCAAGACCAGAAATGAGGTGCTGATCGGAAAGGTTACGGGGGACTACGAATACAGGCAGATCACTGACTTTATCAGCCATATAAGGAGGGTCAGGTGGCTCAAAACACTTCCAAAAGGGGTCTTTGAAGAAGAATATAATGTGGACTTTAACTCCCCTGAAGCCCTCTTCCTGATAAAAGCAGACCCTGAAAAGCTGGCAGATTTCATAGAAACAAAAAGCCTGGGGGCTCTCATCGAAGAACTCTCCTTTGCCCTTGAAGACATGGACTACCTGAGAGAGAGGATGCTTGAGCTTGTGTACAGGCTGGCTGAAACCGATGAGATTCCTGAAGTTCGGAAAATCGCAGCGGAAATGGAAAAGATGCTGAGAGAAAAGTAAAGGAAAGAAGAGGAGAGAAAAGTAAAGGAAAGAAGAGGAGAGGAAAGGAAAGGAAAGAAGAGGAGAGGAAAGTTCCCTCTTAATTCTTCTTAACTAAAATTTGATTTTTATTTATTGTTATTTATTTTTATTTATTGCTCTTTAATTTTATTTATTGTTATTTTTACTTTTAACCTATAAGGTTGTTCAGGTCAAGTTCAAACCCTACAACGGCGTATCCGAGTGTGAAATTGTTTATTACTTCGGGGTGGAGTTCTCCAAAGACTCCGAGTTTTTTGCCGTTGACATAAACATCTGCCCGCCTGCCTTCGAGAAAAGCCGGGTCTTCAGACTCTTTTACCTCATAAGGAAGCATCATTTCTCTCATGAAGGCGTCTACAACCTCATAGATTTCGGTGAAATTTGCCTGCGGATGGATCGAGACTGCAGCTACGTGCTGGCTGGTTGTTTCGTTGCTTACGACCTCGCCGAACTCGAAGATTTTCTGCGGAAGTTCCCTGTGTTGGTTTAAGGCAAGGATTTCAAGCAGGTTGGGAAGCACGGTTGTCCTGAGCATTGTCTGGTCTTCGCTTATCGGGTGAAGCACGTAGGTAACGTCATCCGTCTTTTGCCTGCACATGTTTTCAAAGTTGACCTTTTCACTGGTAAGCGTAAAAGGCATAACCTCATAATAGCCAAGACCGACCATTATTTCATTTACTGGAGCTCGCATCAGGGAAATCGGGTGGGACTTGCCTGCAGTATAAGTCTCAGGGATCCTTACTTTGATATTCTCATAGCCGTAACCTTTGGCAATGTCCTCTACAAGGTCATAGTTGTGCAGGATATCTGCCCTGTAAGCCGGCACCTTTACCTCAATGGTTTCCTTATCAAGGGCAGATGCTCCAAAGCGCATCCTCTCAAGCTGTTTTACGATCTCTTCAACTGAGAGTTCCATGCCTATAAGGGATTTTACTTCGCCTGTGGTAAGCAGCCTTTCTTTGGGCTCAAGGTCAGGCAGGACAAGTTCTTCGCCCCCTGGACGGATTAGCCTTACAAACTCGATCTGCCCTCCTCTTTCTGCAAGGGCTGTAACAACAATATTCAAAGCCGTGTAGACAGCTTCCCCGAGGCCTGTAACATCAATGAAAAGGTCGGTTGTGCTTTCGGTTACGGATGTAAGTGTTCCGTTAATGATGGGTGGGAAGGACAGCACATTGTCATCTGCGTCCAGGATGATCGGGTATTTGTCAAAACCCCTTACGAGATGGGCAAACCTTGTGCCTTTCGGGTGCTTATCCAGGATTTCCGTCATGCTCATCTTTTCAGTATAATCGAGAGGCACGAACTCGAATCCGGGATCTACTGCCATATAGCGGAAAGGGGACTTCACATTTTTAAGGTCATGGACCCCTATGGAAACTTTTTTCCTGTTTCTCCCAAGGCCCCAGTGCAGGTCTTCCTGCAGGTCCATGAGGGATTTGATAGAAGAGGATGTAAACTTTACTCCCCTTACGACCGCACACCCTAGGAAGGGTCTGATCTTCAGGATATCCTCGCTGACGGATATGGATACCTCGTAAGGCTTTATCGCATATTCGGAAAGCCCGGTCTCAAGGTCAAGAAAACCCCGCATTGCCCTGGCTGCCCCTTCAACACTGTAAAGGTCAGGCCTGTCAGGGAAGAACTCGATATCTACGGACTCATCTTCTATCCTTTCGATATCGGCTCCTATCATAGGCACCCGTTTTATGATGGTTTCCTTATCTATTCCTGTGAGTTTCTCAAGGTCTTCATAATGCAAGGTGATTACTGGCATGGGGATTTCATCTCATCTGTTACTAGCTAACTTAACCCCAAAAATAATCAACTTTAGATTTAATGCTTTTGTTTCGGATTTCAATCCACACACCCGTGAAGGGTGCGACTATATTGTTTTTCGGAGTAATTCTTTACTATATACCATTTCAATCCACACACCCTTGCGGGGCATGACTATATTATCAATGTTTATTCTGATTTCAATCCACACACCCGCGAAGGGTGCGACCTTTTAAAGTGTCATCCACAATTGAAATTATATTTCAATCCACACACCCGCGAAGGGTGCGACCCCATCATTTGCAAACCAAATCCAATTTAGATTTATTTCAATCCACACACCCGCGAAGGGTGCGACTCCAATATGGTTCAAACCTTCCGAAGAAGAAGAATTTCAATCCACACACCCGCGAAGGGTGCGACTTCAGGCCTTCATACAATTGCTAAATTTGACATATTTCAATCCACACACCCGCGAAGGGTGCGACGTCTGTTACAATGTTTGAGCTTGGAATGAAACGAATTTCAATCCACACACCCGCGAAGGGTGCGACGACACGCTCATAGACGGGCTTGATCTCAACACAACGGGAATTATTTCAATCCACACACCCGCGAAGGGTGCGACCAGGATAATATACACTACTCCGAAAGCAGACGATGATTTCAATCCACACACCCGCGAAGGGTGCGACCTTATATACTCCGCCAACCCTCGGAGCATCATCGAATTTCAATCCACACACCCGCGAAGGGTGCGACAATAGACATGTTGGCCTCATCGTATCGATAGCAGATTTCAATCCACACACCCGCGAAGGGTGCGACGTTGCTGATTCCCATGTTAGATCTAATGATTTTGATTTCAATCCACACACCCGCGAAGGGTGCGACATTTGTCGCTCCAGTGTTTTTAAAAATCGTTATTATTTCAATCCACACACCCGCGAAGGGTGCGACTACATGCAAATATAGACCGTGAACGCCCTTCAATGTTGATTTCAATCCACACACCCGCGAAGGGTGCGACGTTCAGTTTCTTTGTTTTTGAAAAATTCTAAATCATTTCAATCCACACACCCGCGAAGGGTGCGACGAGAAGCTTTCCGGAGCGATCAAAGTGTACCTAATTTCAATCCACACACCCGCGAAGGGTGCGACAACCCGCGCCATCTTTTCTATAACATCCTTAGAATTTCAATCCACACACCCGCGAAGGGTGCGACGTGATGCTGCTCTTTCGATGATTGCTCAGTATGATATTTCAATCCACACACCCGCGAAGGGTGCGACGTGGAAAAGTTGATTTTTATTTTGGGATTACAGATTTCAATCCACACACCCGCGAAGGGTGCGACCATATAAAAGAAAATTGAGCAAACGAGATATAAAAATTTCAATCCACACACCCGCGAAGGGTGCGACGTTTATCGCGTTAAACATGAAATCTTAGGAAACATTTCAATCCACACACCCGCGAAGGGTGCGACTCGGTTTTCTGTTTGATCAGTTTAATCCATGTTATTTCAATCCACACACCCGCGAAGGGTGCGACGATAAATTAGTTTCGTTGTCGTGATATGTACTGTGATATTTCAATCCACACACCCGCGAAGGGTGCGACTGTAAATTAATTAGGGTTATGCATCAACCCGTTCATATATATACATTTTTAAAAAATTTACGTTTTTGAATCCAGTGATAAATTGCCGCAAAAAATAAATATAATGAATTGATTTTTTCCGCGAACCCCCCGGTAAATCAATGTTCACTATGGGTTCGCAGAGATCATGCAACTAATAAACCTTCTGGATCGTACCCCTCTTTTGCACCAAAATGCTCCACCCTGTTTTTCCAATTTTTACCCAAATAGTAAAACCTGAGACTATCTTTATCCTCATCTACGATATCACATAAGGAATGTTTAAGTTGTGCAAACTGAACAGGGTCCACAAGGCATTCAAATACAGAATTCTGAACCCTCTGTCCGTAATTTTCGCACTCTTTTGCCACCTTTCTCAGCCTTCTTTTTCCACCTTCGGATTCTGTACTCACATCATATGTTACCAATACCATCACTTAAATCACCTCAATTCATAAAAAATGGCGGATAACCATCAATGTCTCCCCTTAAATAACGAGCCAGCAACATTGCCTGCACATACGGAATTAATCCGACAGAGATCTTTTCATTTAGATAAGGATGGGTAATTTGATCCTGCTTTCTTTTTTGCCAGACCGACAGTATTTCTTTCCGCCCATCATCGGTCATGAGGACAGCTCCGTTTTCCTTCTTGAGAAAATCTTTTCCATCAATTTGCTTGAGATTTACCATATTCAATGCAAGGCGATCAGCAATAAAAGGCCGGAGTTCTTCCATTAAATCAAGAGCAAGACTGGGTCTTCCAGGACGATCAACGTGGAAAAAACCAACATATGGATCAAGCCCAACTGTTTCTAAGGCGGATTCAACGTCATGAGCAAGCAATGTATACAAAAAAGACAAAAGTGAATTCATATTATCAAGAGGAGGCCTACGATTCCTATTAGATATGAAAAAATTGTCCTTTTGCTTAAGAATAAGTTCATCTAATACGCTAAAATAAAATTTTGCACAATTTCCCTCAATGCCGCGAAGAGAATCCGAATTTAAACAGGAATCAATGCTCTTGAGGTTATCTATCAGCAAATCATCAACCGAACGAATTTTATTGATATCGACTACATCTCCGTGGTCACGGATACCTCTTCCAAGAACAGTCCTGCAGTTAACGACTTTTCCTATGATGAAACACTTAGCGAGGTCAAGAGAATCTTCGTCAAGATCTGCTTTCCGATACTGCGTACGCCGTAGCAGGACATTCCCTCTAACTTTTCCATTAACACGCGCCAGAAACTTTCCGTTCGGGGTCAAAAAAGATAGTCCAACATTATTGTCAGTACAAAGTCGCATCAGCTGAGGGCTGGCGCCCATATATGCAAAGCAAACTATACCCTCAAGATTATGTATAGGAATACGAAATATTTCAACATCTTTTACCTTAACAACGACATTTTCTCCGTCTCTGAGAAGATAAGAGTCGGGGGTTGTGACATATAATGTATTCAATAATTTTCTCATATATATAGACCCCTTCTACTAAACGTACAAGTTTGAATCGAGAGCTACTCATTGAAAAATATGATTTTTAGAGATCACCAGTACATGCATCGTTCAAATGCTTGCTAACATATTTGCGAGCAGAAACAGACTTTTTCGTTAATTTCGGAATACAGACATCTATAAGAGAGCAATATTTGCAGTTTCGGGATTTTTCAGCAGATGGAGTAAGCTCTTTCTTAAAGAGGTAATGCATTTCGTCGGACAAAGAAATCACAAGGTTTCTCAATTCTTCGGTTATTTCGAGCTGAATTCTTCTCCGAATTTCATTATAGTAAAAATCAGCAGAGTTTATGGTTACATTAAACATCTCTTCAAGGCACATTGCCTGTGCACATAGTTGTACTTCATCGCGCTCGTCAATCTTCGGTTTGCCCCTTTTATACTCTATGGGATGCATTTTCCACAAACCTTCATAATCCGGAAGGGAAATGCCATTTTCAGAACGGATATATTCAATAACATCCGCTATCCCATAGAGTCCAAGCTGATACGAAACCAATGGAAATGCTCTTGACAACACAACGTCGCCTCTGCTTTCTTTCAGGAAGGGATTATCCACACGCTCATGGAGAAAGCGACCTTCAGTTGTCTGAAGATTTTCTTCCCATTGCCGCTCAATATGAATCAAAGCCCATTGACGCTTACAAAAATGGAAATGTTGTATGCCGGACAACGAGAGCAGCTCGTCTTCGGCATATTTCTTTTCAATCATAATTTCTCGATCAACTCAACGCCCTTCGGGATGTCATCTGAAATTGTTACTTTATAATTCCCAAAGGATCTGGGCGGCAGATCGTGAGAGAGGCTCTCCACCTGCACTTTGTCGAACAGGATATGAGACTGACAGCAGCCAAGTTTACTATTATGCTTGAAAACAATCAGTTTTCTTGCGGACATTTTACCCCTTGCCGCCGAATGATCATGCTCAAACATATTGACCAGACTGTCCCAGAGCAATTCCAGATCATCTTCACTAAATCCAGTCTTTTCGGCCAGATGGGCCGAGATATATCCTTCTGCACGGTACAGGCCGTAAGGTACAATCTGTTTTTTGCCCATCGTCTGACCTTTTTCAGCATCTTTCTCGTTGGTGACCGCACAACGGGTAACCGTTATTTCCTGCTGGAAGATCCTATCAATGCTGCGGGCAAAACTGAACTGTACAGGCCCTCTGACCTGGCCACAGTTGACCTCCGTGGTCATTACAGCACCGAATGCCCGAATGTCAAAAAAATTCTGACACATGAATTTTGTCAGTTCCTCGTCTTTTGGTTTCTTCGAGTCCGGTTTTATCCCCAGATAATCATAGGCCTTCTTGTGTTGATCATTGAGGACAGCCCCGGACTTAACATATATGTCATAACCTGCGTTTCCACTTTTCACAAGGTCAACATAATCTCTGATTTTTCTCTTGAGACAGACATCAGTGACGAGACCGTTGCCGGTCTGCGGATCAACTCTGGGCATATTGCCCATATCGGGATCGCCATTCGGGTTTCCGTTCTCGACATCAAACAACAGCACAAATTCATACCGATTCTTGATGATTTCGCTCATAACGACTCCTCCTTACTTGAAATAACCTCTTTTTTCGTGAAAAATGCCTTCCGCTGATGATAATAACCAAGCATGAACATACCCTGGTCTTCGAGATTCAGGTACGCAGGAAACTCATCCACTCCCGCCAGAATCTGTTCAATCAGCTGACTGGATCTGAAACCCCATTCAGACTTGGCGATGTGGTGTTGTGCAAGTTTTAACAGCACCGGAAACACAACAGCGGGCGTTGATGAGGCACTGCTGAAATACTTGCTGTTAATGGTGCTCTTCATCTCTTTATTCGTATCATTCTGTGCCTTTTCAAGAGCGGCAAATAACCTTCCAAGCCGATATGGCACATTTGAACTCTCCTCGTTTAAACTCATGGTAATCAAATCCTGCTTAACATTTAATAATCCGGCTCTGCTTAATCTGAGCAAATATGCCTTGATGAAACCTGCCCTGACCGAATTTATTGAGCCCTCTACCTTTACACGGCTCAGGATTGCGTTGTATAAAGAAACAGGGTAGACCGTATTGGTCAGGATCGAACGCATAATCAGGCCGCCAAGAAGTGGAGATACTGTTTTTTTGTCAGAACTCTGAGGGACGGTCTCATTTAACAGGCGATATATTGAGATGTACTGTGGATCATAATCACCCCGGATGATCTCCATATCAAGATGGTGGCGAGCCATCATTTCAATAAAATTCCCAATACTGTCAACATACCAGAAACGGACAGCAAGTCGTGCATTATTAGGAGACAAACCAAGGATATAGAAATTCATTTCTGGATCTGTCTTAATGTCTTCTTGATTTATTTTCATTCCAGCTCGGACCTTATTGAGAATAGCCTCGATCTGCTGAATCTGGTTTGTGTCCTGTACTCGAGGAACCTCTACATTCTTTTCTTCATTCTTCTCTATCTCCGGATTTTCTTCATTCTTCTCTGTTTCCTGAGGGACAAAAAAGAATTTCACAAGATCTTCACAAGATTTTTTACCTGATTTATCACTTGTCTCAGCCCAGAAAACAACTGTTGTATCAGCAATCCGAATTCTATTACTCTGACTTGAAAGAAGGTGATTCAGGGCAGTCGTGTATTTGAACATCGATGATTCACTGACTGAGGAATTAAAACTCTGTTTTTTTCCATAAGAACAGAATGCATCATCATTAAAACTGACAAGGGAAGCCCCTGCAGACTGAGCCCCGACTACGCCCTTTATCTTTTGATGTACCTTGGCTACCGGCTCCACTTTTCCACTCACCAGGCACTGAGCAACTACTGTGTCACCGGTCTCATCATGAGAGTTTGTTTCCCATGCGTTTTTCACCACACTATTTCGATGTAAAAATTCCCCGTCAAATTCAAAAATGCAGTTTCCACCAGCAAGAAGTTCATCTTTATACTGATTGATCTTTGGATTTTCAAGAAATTCTTCCGGCTTCCATCCATCCAGAAAAGCAAGGAATCCACGGACTCCTGGATCATCTTGACCATCTAGTATACTGTGGTGAAGAGCTTTGAAGGCCTCAAAGCACTCTCTAGAACGTTGATAAACCAGAGTGACTTCTTTATCATTCTCCTCCAATACCGTATAATCGACAGGATTGCCCTCGGACGAAGGATGATTAAATTTATTCTCAAAAGTATTTTTTTTCAGTTTTTCAACACCGAAGATATACTTTGAATTTTCACAGACAAAATATGGAAATACTCCACTGCAACGAGACTTCTGGGCAGGAACATCCATATTTTGTGGTTTCGGTTTCTTGTCTTCGCTTCTGAGATCAACAATATGCGAAAGAACGCCATCATCAGAAATAACAAGGGCAAACGAGACCTTGGCGCTGCTATACCCCAACTTTGGAATGTTAGCGTTCTCATCCTCCTCAAGAATATCATAACAACGACAGAGGGATTGAATGATCATGACACTCCTCCATTACACAGGCATTTTTGAACATCAATCACCCCGTCCACCATACAGACACGGAAAAAGACGGCTTTCATCTCGTCAGAAAAATCAATATCATAGAGCATGAATCCCAGATCTCGTTCGCCTTCTTTTTTTTCACAATAATAAGACACAGGGGCTTCCCCCTCAATTAATTCAAATTGAACCGGAAATTCACGACAGCCAAAATACGGGTGATGGAAACACTGTCCTTTTCTCATCCGCCGAAGTGTAATATTGTAATGTTTTTCAACGGTGTCGTCAGGCCCTGCATGGTTTGTCATCTCAAAATGTGCCTCAATAACATAACAGACATCACGAAGAACAAGGGAAGCCCTTTGAACCGTATCCTCTGTTGAATCCTGATAAAGAGGAACATCACCCCCCTTAAGAGCAGTTTTCACCTTACCCGCAGGTATTTTTCCCGGCCTTTCGTTTCTGCGTATATTATCAAACTTGATCGGGTTCAGAACATGAATTTTGTCAATCTTCCAGCAAATCGCAGGCTTCCAGTAAATCGCCTCAAGAATTCCTCGAGCTGCTGAAGGAGTTATGACATCATAACTAACACGTTCAACTTTCATCTCTGGTCGCGTGAAGCAGGCATAATCTCCCCATACTTTTAGTTTGATTCCGAATGCTATTCCAATCACCTCCTATTATTACAATTCCAGATCCTATTATTACAATTCCAGATCATTGTTTATCCTCATATTTTGGAATCTATACATTAGATTATGAGTATACAAGGATATAAATTTTCGGTATCTAGTAAAGAATAATAAATTCCATTCACTTCCTTAAGCAGTTAACAATGGAAATTCTTCATCACATTTTCTGTTTAAAAGTCCAATATTTTCAGAATAATAATTCTCTGCATCATCCAAAACAAAAAATCTATCAGCTATGGAGGAAATTGCATTGATTCTCTCCAGCGCCTTGAACTCTTCGAGATAAATGCTTACTGTATACCCCTGTAAACTTCGAACATAATTTCCAGGAAATCCAGTATACTGGATCTGTTTGATAATGGCTCTGGCTTTGTCATCATACGGAATAATGATATCTCGCGTATTATTCTCAATGAGGTTGAACGCATCAGCTACATCCTCAAAAGGAAATGCAATATCTCTTAATCTTTCTTCAAAAGAGGGCAGAATTCTCTTTTTATCAAGTCCGTCACCCTCATAGGAATAAAGTTTCTCAAAATACCTGTCCACAGCAGGAAGTGACAGAGGATCATCCCATTCATCAAAGATCATACTTCCAATCTCAGCAACGCGGCTCTGCCAGGATGTCACCTTGCCATAGGCTTCGGTGGATCGAAAAACATATACCTCTCCAGAATCCAGTTTTCCTTCACGGTTACATCTTCCTGAAGCCTGACAGACAGAATCAATGCCAGCCTTAGCCCGGTACACGGCAGGAAAGTCAATATCAACGCCAGCCTCGATCAATTGGGTGGAAACGACGCGGCATTCATCCCCATTTCTCAACAGATCTTTGATCTCTTTCAGTTTCGCTCTCCTATGAACCGGACACATTCTTGCACTCAGGTGGTAACAACTATTTGATTTAGAAAGTTGCCCATACAGATTCTGTGCATGTTTACGTCGTGTGTTAACAAGACATCGAACTTGTTTATGCGCTTTTAGCCTAACTGAAAGTTTTGCACTCAGGTGACAACAACTACTTGATTTAGAAAGTTGTTCATACAGGTTTTGTGCGTGTTTTCGGGTGTTAACAATACACAAAACCTGTTTATGCGCGTTAAGTTTAGCTGAAAGATCGGTATCTGCCATATCCCCAAGATCCGTCACATGGACTCGCCTGAAAGCTTCGTACAGTTCCTGAGGCGAACGCATAATCTCAACAGGCCTGATACTTTCGTCCAGAAGTCCATTAAGATTCGGCTGAGTTGCAGTACAGATTACGACGGTTGATCCATAATTGACCACCAGCTCAGAGAGAGCAGCAAGGCACGGTTTCAAAAAGCCTGTAGGTAGCATCTGAGCTTCATCAAGAATTATTACACTTTTTGCAAGATTATGCAGCTTGCGACATCGAGAAACTCGATTGGAAAAAAGAGATTCAAAAAACTGGACATTGGTTGTAACGACGATAGGAATGTCCCAGTTTTCAGATGAGAGTTTCAATTTTTCCTGTGTAGTATCAGTATTTTCAGATTTTTCATTTTTCGGATCATAGTTGCTATGGTGTTCAAGCACATTTTGATTTCCAAAAATCTTGCGGAATACATCTGCGTTCTGTTCTATGATGCTCGTATATGGTATGACATAGAAAATTCTGTTCAAATTGTATTTTTTCAAATGGTCCAGAGCAAATGCCATTGATGAGAGAGTTTTCCCTCCACCGGTAGGGACAGTCAGAGAAAACATCTGTGGCGGTAATTCTGCCTTCTCTATGCATTGTTCATAGATTTCTCTTCGATATCTGTTGATCGGGTTGTCTTCAGCTTTTGAAAGTTTGGTGTTCATGTAGTTATCAAATTTTGTGAAAAGCTTATTGAACGACTCATATTGCTCTCTGAGAGAGGATTTGTCAGGTGAAAGAAATCGTTCTGTATCAAGAAAATCAGCATCAACCAAGCATGAAAAGAGCATACGGGTATAAAACGAAATTGCAAAACCCATCTTATTGTTGATGGGATTAAGACTGGGACGAACTTTGTTCAGATCTGGAGCTAAAATTTCACTTTTGTATGCAGAATAATCCGGTAAAAACGATCTTGATAAACGTTCATCGAGTCCACATTCTTTAGTCCCATAGTTGAGAAGGCCTCCATGATGCCCGGTTATGATATATTCCAGTATACGACTTTGAAATATTCCGTAGAGTTTTCTAGCCTCTTGTGCGCCTGCAGTAGAATGATCGACTCTGATATTGGTGCCATCTAAACGTCTCTGGAATTCAGGGGAGTATTTCCCAATATCATGCAGTAAACCTGAAGCATATCCAAATTGCTCGGCATTGAATTCTCTAGAAAATCCTGAAGCAATATCTGCCACATCTTCTAGGTGTTCTTTTAGGGGTTGCCAATCAGACTTATCCTTTCTGTCTGTAGAATGAGCATAATACATAGCATTTCACACCGTGAGAATCCTTATAACCCTGATAATGTCCTTCTTTTAATACAGGGCAGTCCGTAGGCTTAATATAAATATTCAGAAATGAAAAATTAAAGTCGGGAGGCAGATAAAAATTTTTAAAGGACTTATATAGGAAGAGATTAAGACTTCCAACCAAGAAAGAAATGGCACTATATTGGAAAAACTTCCAAATTCTTTAAAGACCTTGAAATCTACCTCGTTCACTTAACTTACATGATCTTATCTTAAAATATTAAAGTAGGTTTCTTTCAAGATATTTAACAGTTGAGTTTTTCTTTTTCATTTAATATTTATTTAAGAGTTGAGGCATGAATGCACTATTTCAGAGAGTTGAAACATTATATTATTGAGTTTATGAAAACCTATAAAAATTAGCTGCAGAAAACTGAAAATGAATAAACAAAAATGTGTCAAGCCATTAAGTTCAAATCAATAGAGGTCTGTTTTTCAAAGGATTATTATAGAGCCCTGTTTTAATACTTTGCAAAAATATACCTTTACCTACTTTTATAAAGTAATAAACCCTCTTCCTTCAAATCAGGAGACAGCCAGAGAATGATTATCGCAGGAATTGATGAAGCCGGAAAAGGTCCGGTAATCGGGCCCATGTGCATAGGGGGCGTAAAGATCGATGAATCTAAAGCCCATATCCTCAAGGTGCTGGGGGTTGTAGATTCCAAGAAGCTGACTCCAAAAAAAAGGGAGCAGCTTGCAGTCCAGATCAAAAAACACGCAGACGGCTTTTTCGTCCTTGAGGTTAGCCCCTCTCAGATAGACGAACTCCGGAAGATAATGAGCATGAATGAGATCATGGTTGTCTGCTTTGCAAAAGTGCTTGAACAGCTGAAACCGGATATCGTGTATGCCGATGCTGCTGACGTAAAAGCCGAGCGTTTTGGCGAAAATCTTCGCAGGCAGTATGCAAAAACCAGTCCTGATCATGCAAAGAAAATAGAGATCATTTCCATGCACCAGGCAGATGCAATTTATCCTGTAGCCTCAGCAGCCTCTATCATTGCAAAAGTACGCAGAGACGAGCTTATAGAAGAACTCAAGAAAGAATGGGGTGCAGACTTCGGAAGCGGCTATCCCTCAGACCCGAAGACAAAAAGTTTCCTTTTGAAATGGGGAAAAGAACACGGCGGAAAGTTCCCCGAGATCGTCAGGCAGTCCTGGCAAACAGTAGAAAATGTAAGAAAAGAACTGGAAAAAGCTGATGAAAGCCTTCCAAAAAGGTAGAATAGTTAAAAATATTCAATCTGCAGTCCAACTCCCACTTCCTTAAGCCTGCAGACCTTCGAAAGCTCAATTTTTGAGTTTAAGTCCGTACAGTGGCAGGCGTGGACGCAGCCGGGGTCAAGTTTTTTAAGGTATTTGAGGGTTCCGTGCATCCTTTCTTCTGAGGGCTCCAGGAGATGAAAGCCGCCTATTATATCAAGGACCCTGCTGTCTCCGCAGACTTCTTTTGCATATTCGATGATATTGCAGATCCCGGAATGGGAACAGCCTGCGATGATTACGAGCCCTGCCTCTGTCCTATACACCAGAGCCGTGTCGTCCGGAAGGAGGTCAGGAATTTTGTTTCCCTCCCTGTCCTGCACGTATCCGACAGCTGCCTCTGACTCAAAGGTGAAGTTTCTGGGGATTTCCCCAAGGAATACGAGCCTCTCGCTCAGCCAGAGGGGAATGCTTGAGAGCTGCAGCCTGAAGTGTTCGGAAAGCTTTTTGGGAGTGAGCAGGCTTCCGATTTCCCCTATCCCTTCACATTTTTTGCTTTCGAAAGCGAGGGGGTGGGCAACGAGAACTGGAGACCTGCAGGGTAGTCTTTCTATCCCAGCTTCCGTGATGAAACGGATCAGGGGTTCAAGCCCCCAGCTGTGGTCCAGGTGCCCGTGGGAGAGGACCAGGTAATCGAGGTCTGAAAGTGAAAGTCCCATTTTCCAGGCGTTTTTGAGGAAGATATCCGAATACCCGGTATCAAAGAGGACTCTGGTTCCCGAATCTTCCAGAAGAAAGGACAAACCGGGCTCAGCAAAGAAATATCTGTCAATAAGGGTGTTATTGTCAACAAGGACCGTGAGTTTCATGAAGAGTTAAATTTGCCTGAAGCCTATAATAACATTATTATCATATACTTGTAAAACCATTCAAGGTTGTGTTTTCTATTGCAAAGACCCGATACCTTTTATCTTTAAGCTGGAAAAAAGTGAAGGTATGAATACCTGGAAGGTAAAAACGAGTGCCATAAATTAACACTCCACTCGGTTCGGGAAACACTTCCTTCAACCCTCGGAAACCACATTTCAATCCAAAAATTCTATAATGCCTACACCAGTCTTTCTGGAGACCCGTCGAAAAAATAATCACATACATGCTTTGAGTTTAAACGAAACGCTTTTTATAGTTAACAGCTCTTAAATCTAAATTGGAGCAGTAAAATGAACGTAAAAAAATTTATCTGTGTAATTCTGTCGATTGCTATCTCTTTATCGATCTTAATCTACATGTTCATATATTTGCCCAATCCCTTTATGTGAGTTTCTTTTAAGGAAAGAAAGGATTTCTAAACTCACATTTACTCTATCTTTTTTCATTTTTCATTCTCACAATTTATCAGTTTCACTTTCCCGCCAGTGCCTTCCAGATCCTGCTTCATTTCCACAATATATGTATAATCCGATATCTGAGAAAGCCCGCCTGCCCCGCTGCCTCCAATGATCAGTGAATAGACCTTTGCATTATACTTCTTCTTTGCCTCTTCCCAGCGGGCAAGGACCAGCTCATCAGAGATTTCGGACTTTCCATCCGTGATGAAGAGCAGGTCTGCACCCCGAAAGTCTTTTTCTTTCAGGGACTTAAGGCCCGAAGCAAGCGCGGTATTGAAATCCGTCCCGCCGCCAAAAGTGTAGAGGAGAAAATTCAGGAATTTTTCGGACATCTTTTTCCTGCTGCTGAGCTCGATTTCCAGGTGCTGGCTTGTGGAGGCAAAAAGGATGACTTTCATGTCCCTCTGCTGAATGAGCATCAGCTTTGCCATGGCAAGCACGGCAGACTTGGCAAGGGTCTGGGGAGTCCCGTGCATGGAACCGGAGGTATCGACGAGCACAATCATAGGGCCTCTCGGCTTTATTCGGGGAGGACCGGTATAGTGTTTGCCAAGCAGCTGGTAGCTCAGGAGTTTTCCCTCAAGCATATCGGCATAGAATTTCTGCTTCAGAGCCGGGTTAAGGAGCTTTGCGGCTTCCATTGGTAGGAGGTTATTTATTGAGTCTGAAAACCGTACATTCTGGATCCTGTTTTTTCCAAAAGGAGAATAGCGTATGCGATCAGCGGGGGGGTCAAATTCCCGCCTGCCTATAAAATTCACAATTCTTCTGAGGTCAGGGTTTTTTTCAAAAAAAGCCGAATAATTTTTCAGCGTCTTAAGCTGGACATAAAACGGCTCTTTTTTAAGCTCTTTTACGGAATAACTCCAGTTCCTGCCAGGGAAGAGAAGGGCAAGGGTCTCAAAGAGTTCAAGGTTTTCCTCTATTTCCGAAACGAAGCCTTCCATCCGCAGGTAAAGCCTTTGCAACACGTTTTCAAGAAAAGCCTGACTCCCTTCAAGCTGCATGAAAGCCGGGACCTTTTCCTGAAGAGCCTGAAAAGTTGAATTCCTGAAGGCATTCCCTTCTGAAAAACTTCCCCAGAGCAGGAAAGTTTCCTGCAAAATGTTTTCAAATTCCTGTAGGAGCTTTTCCATTTCGGCATTGAGTTCTTTTAACCCTCCGCCTGAAAATTCTGAATATTTTGAAAACTTTTCGAGGGTTTCGTAAAGCAGAGGCAGAAGGATTTTCAGGCAGGCAATCCCGGCACCCTGGCTTTTATTCGCGATTTTTCGAATTTTTGGCCAGCTTTTCGAGTTTCTCAGGGTAAGGTAAAGTGGGTAAAAAGCCCCGAAACGCCCGATGAATTTTTCCGGGTCTTTTATTTCATAAGATTGCCCGAAAAGGACTTCAAGGGTCATTATTTCAGCGATTTTCTCTCGCAGAGGACGGGGAACGACCCCTGGAAAAGCTACTGTGCTTCGAAGTTCATTTTCCAGCAGGTAAGCGATCGTTTTCTGAAAACTGAGGGAGGAGGGAAGAGGGCATTTTTCTGATAAAAAGGAGTCTTTTGGAGAGGGATCGTAAAAATGGTTCGAAAAACTGTCCATGGCATCACCAGATTATAGTCAGGAACGCAATACTCTTAACTCAGTATCTCCACCTGTTCATAAGCAAAGCAGAAAAACATCGCACAACGTGCGATTTCTCATAATCCTGATGTTATATTCAATTCTAGTTATATTCAATTCTATTTTGACCTTGTATTAAAACCTTTTAAATACTTAATTATCAATTACATTAGATGATTTTAAAAATAAATTCTAAAAATATAGCATATTTTAATATTGGAATCTCAATTATTTTCGCAGTAGCAATCGTATTTTTAAACGTCGATGAAACAACAAGAAATTGGATTGTAGTTCTATGGTTTATTACTTTTTCATTGTTATCTATAGAAGGATTGAAAAGATAAGAAGGATTGAAAAGACAAGAAGAATTGAAAAGACAAAAATAAAACTTATTGGGATTTTTTCCAGTATCTTCCGTGATTTAAATTTTCGTTCGAGATCAGTTAGAAATCTTTAATACCTGAATATAAATTCCTTTTTCTAAATCTTCCATCATCTAAACCCTAACTTTGAACCCAGACCTTTCATAAAGTTTCCTGCACTATTTCCTGTCCGGTTTTCAGAATCAGATGTCGTATCAGAAGCCGGACCGGGGATCTGAACTTTTGTATCCATTTTTTCGGGCAGGAGGTCCAGACCTGGCATTTTCCGGATCTCTTCTACGAGTGTTTCAATTTTGGATAAATCCTCATATCTGCTGTCGTGCAGGAGGAGAACTTCGTTTCTGTCAAGGGTGGAGAGCCAGATATTTGTTTCCATCATGTCCCTGAGGACCTGCCTTTCTTCTCCAAGCCGCTTTTTTATACCCCTCACCAGAGTTTCTAGGCCCTTGAATTCTGTTTCGAAAACCTTCCTGCGGGCCGGGGGAATGGTCCCCGGCATTTCTGAATTTTTATAGAGGGAATCGAGTTCTCTGATCAGGTTATCGTAAGGGTAGATTCTTGACGAGCCTTCCTGCATAAAACTGTAGCTGTGGTCAGGATGAGTATCGTGGTGGGCGTTTACCTCCTGCCTGAACCTGAACTTTTCCCCGCAGCTGTCGCAGGCGATTCCCACAGGCAAATCGTTTTTCAGGGCAAGGCTTATGGCTTCCCTGAGGTCTCCTGCATCCAGGCGCAATTTCTCCGTGTTAATTCCACCCGAGACCACGAATTCGAAAACCGTTTTTCTGATGGTTTCCTTCTCTTCGGGCAGGTTCCAGAGCATGTGCTGAAGCAAAAGTGCCATTGTTCTGTCAACAGCCGGACACCCACTGCTGCAGGCTGCAACCTTCAGGACCTGGACAATTCTTTTCCAGCGCCGGTCCGAAATCTCAATTTCCTGAAGCTGGAGGTTCCTCCGGAGTTCTGTGATTATAACTTCAACATCAGGGTCAACAGGCAGGGAGTTTGCGCTTTTGCGAAGCTTCTCTATTTCTGAAACCGGAAGGCTCGCAGTAGGTCTAAATTCATCAGGTTCTTTGAAAAGGAGGTTTTTGAAGTTCTCATCATCCTGGATGTATGAGAGCCTGTACCTGAACAGGAAACGGTCATAAAGGGCTTCCAGGCTATCATCCTCTTCCGGAAGTTCGTTCGAAGCCCCGAAGACCGACAGCAGGGGAACATTGACTATCTCCCTTCCATTATGGTATTTTCTTTCGTTCAGTATGGTCAGGAGGCTGTTGAGGATAGCGCTGCTTGCCTTAAAGATCTCGTCCAGCAAAGCAATATGGGCTGTTGGGAGGCAACCTTTAATGTTTCTCCTGAACTCGTCTTCTTCAAGGGCTTTTAAGGAAAGAGGCCCGAAAATCTCTTCAGGGGTCGAAAAGCTTGTTAAGAGGTAATTAAAAAAGTTCCCACCTTCAATAGTCTGACAGATACTTCTGGCAAGCTGGGTTTTGGCTGTGCCGGGGGGGCCCAGAAAGAGCAGATTTTCGCCTGAAAGGACAGCGAGAAGAGAGCCGTTGATCTCAGCTTCGCGTTCTTTGAAGTAGTCAGTAAATTCTGATTTAATCTCAAGAAGGGTTTCTTTCAGGTTCAAACCTCCGGTTTTGTAATAGTTATGAGATAGTTCCGGGATAAAAGAGTTTTCAAGGGCTGTTTTCTGTCTGTTTTGTAGTCTTTCGCCTGATTCTATTTTAAATCTTGCAATTCTGTTAAAAGAAAATGAACTGAATAATCTGCTTTCGGATTTTTATCTTCTCACATACTTTTAAACTATACTTTGGAACATCTTAATATAAAAAATTCAGTAAACTGTTTGAGAATATAATTAAGTAAATATTATATGGATTCAGGTAATTTAATGAAAAGTTTAAGCATAATAATTATTTAATTTATATAAAATATTAATAGTGTTTTTATTTAATCTGGATTGATTAATAATATTCTTTACAAATCTTTTAGAGATTGGATTTATATTTGGTTTATATTTAAAAGTAGGGGATAAAGTGAATGAAAAACATCCTGGGCCCGTACGACAAATCATAGAAAAAATAGGACTTTCCGTTTTAATTCTCGTTTTTTTGATTTTACTGGGAACGTTCGTTTTTTACACCGTACAGTCATACTCTTCCTTAATACCGTCAAACTATACACAATCAAACCTCACACAGTCAAACCTTATACAGTCAAACCTTACACAGTCAAACCTTACACAGTCAAGCCTTATACAACCAAACTTTACACAGTCAAACCTTACACAACCAAACCTTACACAGTCAAACCTTACACAATCAAACCTCACGCAACCAAACCTTACACAACCAAACCTTACACAGTCAAACCTTATACAATCAAACCTTACGCAACCAAACCTTACACAGTCAAGCCTTATACAACCAAACCTTACGCAACCAAACCTTACACAGTCAAGCCTTATACAACCAAACCTCACACAATCAAACCTCACACAGTCATATAAAACAGTATATGTGGGGGATTATGGAAGTGAAAACTTCACCTGTGATGGAATTGATGACCAGGTAGAGATAAATCAGGCTCTTGAATATGTTGCAGAAAATCCTCAGTTTACAACAGTTTATTTGAGGGGTCCAAATACATACGTTATCTCAGATAGCATTTTCATTGGAAGTCAAACGACCCTGGTAGGAGATCCTACAGCTGTAATTAAGCTTAAAGACAAAGCGGACTGGCCAGTGGGCAAGCCCCTGATAACGCAGATGGACTGGAGAGGAGTCCATGGAGTCATAATAAAAGGATTTGAAATTGACGGAAATCATGACAATAACGAGGATAAAAAGAAAGGACTTGGATACTATAATATGATCCATTTCCTCAATTCCAGGGATATTCAGGTTCATGATATGTATATGCATGACGGGCATGGAGAAGGGTTGAAAGCAGATCACAGTTACAATATCCAGTTTTACAATAACAACGTGTATAAATTGGGGCATAATGGTCTTTTTGCCATCTCCTGCCAGAACGTAGAGGCCTGGAACAACACGATAACCTGCAGGACTGACAGCGGCCTTAGAGCAACGAACTCAAATCACATAAAATTCTATGATAACTTAATTGACTCCTTTTACCACTGGAGTGCAGGCAGCTCTGGAATTCTCATTGAGAAAACAGCAGGTACTGTCAATGATGTGGAGATATACAATAATACTATCCACAATACTTACGGACCCGGACTCTGGCTGATAGGCTGGTCGGAGTCCTACTCCAGAAAAGAGGCACAGAACGTCCACATTTATCACAATATTTTTTACAGTACCGGTACAAACCCAAATATTGACTGGGTGGGAGGCATAATAACAAGCGGGTTTTACGATACCCTTATCGAAAACAATATCTTTGACGGGGTATATCATGCTGCAGTTATTCACATGTACCCTACAGGTACTCACATATATCCTACATATGATGACCACCCCAATCTTTCACCTACAGGTACAGGATATGCAACAATTGTCCGCAATAATATCATAGTGAATACCCGGGAACGTAAGAAAGACCCTGAAGGGACAGGATATGCAGTAATCAATTATCTTCCTGAAACACAGACTTTTGTGCTTGAAAATAACTGTCTGTACAATAACTCTGCAGGTAATTACCAGAATTGCACATCAACCACTGACATCTATGCAGATCCACTCTTCGTAAACCAGAATGAACATGATTACTGCCTGAAACCGGATTCTCCCTGTATCGGTGCCGGATATACTTTTCCAATTTCTTCAGAAATATTTGAAGAAAAAACCACTGAATCTATTGAATCTAACGAAATAATTACAGAATCTATTGAGTCTAATGAAAAAACCATAAAATCTATTATACGTGCTTTTGTATATCAAATGCGCAAGTTTCTTTCCGTTGATACTTCTGAATAAAGCCCGATAAACGCCTGGCTACCCCCTAAGCCAGGTATGAGCCTTTTTAATTTTTTCTGGTTCTTCTCCAATTTCAAATAAATCATAAAATTTCATCATAATTTGAGTAAACCAATCTACCCATTTTGGAAAAGTTGATCGATTCAGACGAGCACTTATTCCATTTTTTCAATAAACATCTGGTTTTTGTGGAAATTTTCATTAGCTACCGCTATAAGATTTCAAGTTTAGGTTATAAGTTTCCGTTTTTTCTTTACTTCATCCAGAACCATATTGGAATCTTACCCTCATAAAGGGTGAGAATTCTTTCCATTTGCCAGTACTGAAACACCGTTTGTTGAAATAAGTAAATAAATTATAACAAAAATTAGTTAGGACACTATCGGTTTTAAATGATCTTGCTTTGTCTGCTATATCATATATCAAAGAAAATATCTGTTCCATTGTATTATCCATCTCAGGTGTAAAAACTTTTTTCAAGAAGCTTACATTCTTCTTGAAAATCTTTTCTACATAAGAAATCGCTTTATGAGACGCTTCTGAAAATTCCAGATTTGAGTCAAATTCCCGTATCTCTTGAACATATACAACAGCACTGATGACCATATCAGAATGGATTAACTGGCAGATCTCATTGTACACAACCATATCATTATCTGGGATCTCTTCAATAGAGTTGAATTCCTCATAATATCTCTTGCTAACGTTTTTCAATTGATGAAATACGCAAAAAGAATGAGCCACTTCAGGGAACATCCTTTTTTCGGCTCCAATGATTGTTTTGTCTTCATCATAAACAATCTTTTGAGTGTTCTCCTGAAACATAAGATCTCACTTTCATTAAAATCTCCGTTCCGTGTCTGCGTAATTCTTTTATATCATCCTGGTATACAACAGCTGCCGGCACCAACAGCAACGGGATAGTTGCTGCAGCTTTAGCTCCTTCTGAAACAGGCAACGCGGCTAAAAAGCCCGCTCCAGTTACACCATAAATAGGAACTATAGGAAACAGCATAGCTAGACCAAATGTTCTTCTGAAATGGATGCCTAATTTTGCAGCCAGAAAACCATTGGAACCTATGACCAGACCAATGCCAATACTGGGTCCTATAGTTTGAAACGGATTATATGATGGTCCGATGTAAAGTCCAAAATCGATGCCAGAAAAGGAAAAAAGACCATTGAACTGGTTTCTTTCCTCGTTGGAATTTCCTCCAAGGCCTGATGCAACTATACCTATGTCCAGTTGCAAAGGTCCTCTTCCTGCTTCCCTTCCACCCATTATAGCCATTACGTAATTATTTTCCCTGATCAATAATATAATTTTACCTATCTTCGGATTTAACCAGAAAAAAGGGTGGGTCCTCATTAACTTATTGATCTATTCCAGAATCCAGTATGGAATTTTTTATCTGTTGTCTTTGATCAAAAGCTGGCCACAGCAGACATAATCGCCTGATGTAGTTCTTTTGGGTTCTTAGAGCTGATCATTACTCTTTTTCCGGTGATGAGTTTCAAGGTTACAACGAAATTTGCTCTCCTGGAAGGGGTTGTATCTTTGTAATCCTTTCCGGTAAAAGGGTCATATGCCTGAATCATGCACTCCTCAACCACATGAATAGGGATTTTCTTAAATGAGGTATTCAGAGGTATTAAACGGATATAGATTCCGTCCTTTCTGACCTCTGTGATATGTTTTGTACAGTAGAACAGAAGAGGAAAAAATACCCCAAAGATAAACCAGAGCGCAAATAAGTAGATGTCTGGAACATTCTGGACCCCGGCAGGTTTTCCGAAGACCAGGCTGTATACCTCGACATACCAGAGCAGAAGGGCAGGATAGAGGACAGAAACCAGAAAAATGTTATTGTGCAGATCCTGTACTTCTCGAAAAATTAAACCTGTTTCCGGATGTTCCATGGCAATCCCTCCTTGTATGACTTAACCAGACACATGCCTTTATCAACTTCAATATATTTCTTGCATTGTATGTCAGGTAAGTGTTCTTATTATACGAAATAGGAAACTTATACGCATTATTGAAAATCTTCCTATTTTTCTTATCAAATCTGGGTAAATAAACCTTCCGAAAAAAATAGGAATTCTATATCTTTTTTTATTTAAAAACCCAGACAATGATAAAAAATTAATTTTAGTAATAAATTACTTAAAAAATATATAAAAAGATTTTTAAATAGAAAACAGTACAGGAAAAGAAACAAAAAGGATTCAGCCTTCAAGCTGAGTTTTTCAGTCTTCAAGCCCAAGGTGCTTCATTATATGGTGGTAGTGTTCAGGGGACAGCCTTGAATAAAAAGCCCCTGTGACGACTTCATTAAGGGAAGGGTGGATGTCCATGCTGCGGATAATTGGCTCTGCACTTCTTGATGGCGTGTACATGAGAGGAATTATCTGGTGGATCAGGACTGAGGCATGAGGGCCTATAATATGGGCTCCCAGAATTTTTTCTTCCTGCCTGTCCAGGATCACTTTTACAAAATAATCCTTGGCTTCCATAGCAATTCCCTTTGCCGTATCTTCAAAGAGTTTAAAGCCCATCACGACCCTGTCCTCCCCGTACTCCTTAATAGCTTCCTGTTCTGACATTCCTACGCCTGCAATCTCAGGATAAGAGAAAACAGCGTGAGGTACAGCATAGTAGTTTGCCTTTACTTTTTTTTTCATGATTGCATTGAGGTAAACTATTCCGGATTCATAGTTTCCGACATGCTTGAGCAGGTATTTTCCGTTTGCATCCCCGAAAGCCCAGATATTTGGCTGAGAGGTTTCAAGATACTCGTCAACTAAAATCCAGCCCTGGTGGTCGGTCTTGATTCCTGCCTTTTCGGGGTGGAGAATATCAGTATTCGGGGCCCGACCTGTTGCAACCAGGAGCTCGTCTACGGTAACTTTTGTCTCCTCTCCCGAGTTTCTGTCCTTTGCAATAACGGTCTTCTGCCCATTGCTTTCTATTCTTACCTCTATGGCTTCATGGTTTGTAATGATCTTCATGTATTCCGACATCTTTATCTTGGCAAGTTCGGAGATTTCGGGTTCTTCTTGAGGAAGAAAATGTGCATTTCTTCCTATAACAGTGACCTCTGCCCCCATGGCTGAAAAAAAGTGCCCGTACTCGGCTCCTATGTAACTTCCCCCGAGAATGGCAAGGCTTTTAGGGCATTCCTCGAGTTCAAGTACGGTGTCGCTTGTAAGGTAACCGGTTTCTTCAAGCCCTTTAACAGGCGGGATTGCAGGCTTTGAGCCCGTACACAGGAAGATCATCTCAGAGTGGAGGGTTTCTTCTCCAACTTTGAGGGTATACGGGGATATGAATTCAGCAGCTTCGGGATAATAGTCAAGGTAAGAGTTTCCGGTCAATCCTTCCCTGATCATATCGATATCTTCTCCTATCCTTCTGCGCATCCTTCCCATGATCATGCGAAAGTCAATATCCTTTATCTCTAGTTTGATCCCAAAAAGTGGAGCTGTCTCAAGTTCCCTGACGAGCTCTGCAGGGTAAAGCAGAAACTTTGAAGGGATACACCCTCTGGTCAGGCAGATCCCTCCAGGTTCGTCCTTGTCTATAACAGCTATTTTCATTTTCGGATTCGAATCGATAATTGAGTTCACATAGTTCATTCCGGAACCCGTGCCTATCACAATCAGGTCATAATTTTTCATTATTTTTCCCCTCACAGCAAACATAATATAAGATCTTAGCCAGTCACTGGATTTGTTAACTGCAATAATTATCTGTATGCTTTGCTAATTACATTTATCCTTAAATAAAATGATTCTTATTGAATAACCGCCAGATCTGGCGTGAAAACCTTCCCGAGCGTGAGTAATAAAGATGCATAAATATTTTTTAACCTTGTTTCATTTTTAAACAATTATCTGAAGGAAAAACAACTATCTATTTATAAAGAAAAGCCTATTCTATGTAGCTTCTCAGGAAGAATAAAAAACAAAAGATGTTTTAGAATGAACAGAGCTACCCCCCTCCTCGAAAATGGGAGTTCTTATCATAGAATTTCCGTGATGCATATCCTGTATCTCCTGCTTATTCTGATAGCTCCTTTTACTGGGGTAGATCTCCTTCTCCTTCTTTCTCTTGTCCTTTTCCTGGGACTGAGGTTTTCCGGAAAGTTTTATTCCTACAGCAGAGATGCAGCCAGCCTTTCTTTTTCCCTTACACTGATGCTGCTTGTTTCTGCAGTTTCTCAAGACCTTCCATATACATTCCCATTTTATATCGTCCTTGCCGCCTTTGCAGTTGCAGCGGTAGGAAATCACAGCTCTTTCTTTTCTGAAAGAGGCTTCACGGCTGATTTGGAGTCCGGAAAAAGAAGGATGAAGAAGAGAAGTTTTTCATTGCTGTGGAGTTCGATTTTTCTCGCTCTCAGGATTAGCGCGGCGTTTCTTGCAGCAAGCTGGATTGTCTACTGGCAGGGACTTCCAATCTCGTATAACTTTATCTTTTTCATAGCCGTTATTGGGGCAGTTACGGGTTCTCTTTTTGAGTCCATTCCTTCAAAGATAGACAGTAATATCCCGGTGTCTCTGGGGACTGGGATGACAATGTGGATTTTTGAGGAGTTCAGGTACTGGGTCCCTCCTGAGAAAATGCTTGTTGCCCTTGTCTTTTCCCTTTTCCTCGGGGCTCTGGCTTACAGGGCGAAAATTGCCGATGTTTCTGCCCTCCTCAGTGCTGCCCTTCTCGGAGTCCTTATAATTGTTTTCAGCGGGCTTCCGTGGTTTTTGCTCCTGCTTACTTTTTTCATTCTGGGCGGTGGGTTTACTAGGTACAAGTACGCATACAAGGAATCGATAGGGATTGCCCAGACAAAAAACGGGATCAGGAGCTATGAAAATGTATTCTCGAACAGTACGGCAGCCCTTGTCCTTGCAGTAGCTTATGGTATCTTCCCTGATCAGAGCCTTCCTATTATTTATGCCTACATGGGCACTGTTGCAACCGCTACAGGTGATACTCTGGCAAGTGAAATAGGGACAACGGCAAAAGGAAGACCCAGAATGATCACAACTCTCAAGCTTTCGGAACCTGGAGCTGATGGAGCGGTTTCTTCCCTGGGCGAATTTGCCGCAATTTTCGGTTCTGCAATAATAGGCGTGCTCGGCTATGCTCTCGGGATATCTGACAGCCTTCTGCTTTCAGTCCTTATTACAACTGCAGGAGGCTTTTTCGGAACAAATGTGGACAGCCTGCTCGGGGCTACCCTTCAGAAAAGAGGACTGCTCTCAAACAGCGGGGTAAACTTTGCTGCAACCTTTGCAGGCGCAGGGATTTCAGCTGGCATATATCTTCTTGTATCCGGTTTTTAACTCTAAGGCGAGAAGTCCCCTTCCTCGGAGCGTAAGCGACAGGTGGGGGATGAAAGCCGTCAGCTTCTACAAAACAACAGTAATATAATTATTTATATGTAATTATTTATATGTAATTATTTATATATAATTATTTATATGTAATTATTTATATGTAATTATTTATATATAGTTATACCTATATAGTAATAACTATGTAGTATAAACTGGATCTTGGAAATCATTCTGTGTATTCGCTCCATTATCATTTCATTCAGTGTGTGAAATATAGGAGAAAAGCTCTAACGAACCCTTTAGTTGTTGATTTTCTAAAAACTAAAATCCATAGATAAGTGAAACATTCGATGTTGAAGTGCTGAATATAGAGTGTGACAAAGACCATTTTCACTTATTATTTTCAGCAAAACCTCGCTCGTTATTCCAAAGTATATCAACATCATAAAAACAATAACTTCAAGGGAGGTTCGTAAAAACTTTCCTGAAGTAAAAACTATGTTATGGAAAGATACGTTCTGGTCAAGATCGTATTTTATCGCATAGACAGGACAAGTAACCTTAGAAGGACAAGTAACCTTAGATATACTGAAGCAATGTGTGGAGAATCAAGGCAAATATGCATCTGACGAAGAAGATAAAGATCAATCCAACTGAAGAACAAGTAGATGTTCTTTGGCAATTATCTGAACAGTGTAGATGCCTCTATAATTTCGTTTTAGCTGAAAGAAAAAAGCGGTTTTTATCACAGAATGCTTTGTGGACAGGCTATCAGAAATTTTCTGATAATCTTCGACAAACAGGATTACAGATGGATACTTGCATTATGCAAATATCCAGGTGACGTAATCACTCGAAGGAAGCTCAGTCCTCGCTTTCATCAGAAGAAATGGCGGGGTAATTCACGTTAAGAGTCAGATATTTTGTTAAAAAGTGTCTTTACTTCCTAAAAGGCATCCATTTATATCTTTAAGGATATATTCTTACTCGGGTAGGGTTACTGCAGTGTCCTTTAATGCGAGATTTGAATAAGATTTTATGTCTCTCAGTAATCTATCTTTCTACAGACTCCATTGGTTTTCAATAAAGATAGCCAGAAATCTTGCTTTTTAAATTATGGGAAGTAGTCAGATGACAGAAGAACACAAAGGAGAACGGATTTTACTTGTTGTTGCTCAGGAACAGTTCAGGGATGAAGAATGCTTTGTTCCGAAGCAGCTATTTGAAGCTGCAGGGGCAAAGGTTACGGTCGCAGCTGAATTTAAGGAAACTGCAAAGGGGACACTGGGAGGTACGATTGAGCCTGATATCAGGATTTCCGATGCCAGAATTGAGGATTACGATGCCATCGTAATTTCCGGGGGGTCGGGTTCAAGAAAATACCTCTGGGACAATCAGTATCTGCATGAACTTGTAAAGGAAGCCGACTCCCTTAAAAAGGTGGTCTCGGCGATCTGTATCTCGCCTGTGGTTCTGGCAAGGGCAGGGGTCCTGAAGGGAAAGGAAAGCACCGTTTTTAGTAGTCCGGATACCGTGCATGAGCTTAAGGAGCATGGGGCTGTCTACCTGGACAGGGACATTGTAGTTTCAGGCAGGGTGGTGACAGGACGAGACCCAAAAAGTGCGGAAGCCTTTGGAAAAGCTGTCCTTAAAGCTCTGAAAAAAGCCTGATGATTGTAAACTATTCGGTAGCAAAGCTGGTGTCCAGTTATGAATATGGAACTTGAAACTATACTGTCCTATCATCAGGCTAGCAAGCATGGCTTTAAAGCCTATGCTCCAGGCCCTCGATTCCTTGAAATGTCAATCCAGCCGGATCCTTTTCTCAACTACAAGAGAGCTCCGATTTTAAAGCTCGACACCTGGAGTGAAGAAGACATTGAATCCGAAACTTCTCCTGTATATGAACAGGCATTTTCTCCGGAGAAACTGGTACCTTCGGGGCTGAACCGGAACAGCATTTCTCAGCTTTTTTTTGACAGCTTAGCTTTATCAGTATGGAAAAAAACAGAAAGTGCAAGATGGGCTCTCCGCATCAATCCTTCAAGTGGAAACCTTCACCCAACAGAGGTTTACCTTATTTCCGGGCCGGTTCCGGAGCTTCTGGAAAAACCGGCTGTCTGCCATTATTCTCCTTTGTCACATGCACTTGAGTTAAGAACTGAATTTGCCCGGGAGACCTGGGAAAAGCTGAGTTCCGGCTTTCCGGAAGGTACATTTTTCATAGGGTTTACTTCAATTTACTGGCGGGTTGCCTGGAAATACGGTATCAGGGCTTTCAGGTATGCAAACCACGACCTCGGACACGCTATTGCTGCCCTTACCTTTGCTGCGGCAGGGCTTGGCTGGAGAACAAGCCTTCTTGTGGATATGGGTTCGGAGGAAACAGGAATACTTCTGGGTGTTTCCGGAAGGCAGGGCCCTGAAAAAGAGGAGCCTGCCTGTCTACTTGCAGTTTATCCGGCAGGAAAGGAATGTCCATCGGGTAAGGTTTCTTCATCTGCACTTCCTAATTTTGGAAATATTTCCTGGAATGGAGTTCCTAACCGTTTAAGTCCTGCACATGTAGAATGGGCTGATATTGAAAAGGCTGCTTCAGTAACCAGAAAGAAAGAAACTTATTACTCCGATGAAAAAAAGCCGGGATCGAAGCTTGAAAGCAGATCTGCGGGTTTATCCGGCACAATTACCGGATATGAGGACCTTTCAGGTCTGGAAATGGTTCCTCTGCGTAGCGTGATTCACAGGAGAAGAAGTGCTCTGGAAATGAATAACAGTGCTTACATGGACGAAGATAGTTTTTACGGCATACTGCGAAGAACCCTTCCCGACAAAAATCCCGTTTTTGAGACTCTTGCTTTCGGGCCTTTTGCGCACATGCTCTTTTTTGTAAACAGGGTGAAGGGGATTCGTGAAGGGCTTTATATCTTTCTGAGGAAACCCGGAGAAAAGGAGAAATTTAAAACTGCTTTTAGACAGGATTTTCTGTGGGAAAAACCTGAAAGCTGTCCTTCTGATCTTGAATTTTTCCTGCTTGTGGAAGAGGAACTGCATCATTTTGCAGCTCAGCTTTCATGTGCGCAGAGAAAGGCAGAAGATGCCTGTTTTACCACATGCATGCTTTCGGAGTTCGAAAAACCTCTGAAAACATATGGTTCATGGATGTACCCTTACCTTTTCTGGGAATGCGGAATCCTGGGGCAGCTCCTTTACCTTGAAGTAGAAGCCCGAGGTTTCAGGGGCTGCGGGATAGGGTGTTTTTTCGACGACCCTCTGCATGAAACCCTGGGGCTTAAAGGGCTTGAATATCAGGATCTCTACCACTTTGCAGTGGGCTTGCCTCTTCAGGAAATTGGGATTTTGACCTTCCCTGCATATAAAGAGTAACTAAAGAGTAACCTTTGCTTCTTTTTTCCCTTTGTTATTCTTTATCATCACTTCTTTTTTTTGATTTTTTTTCTTTGATTTTTTTTCTTTGATTTTTTTCTTTGATTTTTTTTCTTTGATTTTTTTTTCTTTGATTTTTTTCTTTGATTTTTTTTCTTTGATTTTTTTTCTTTGATTTTTTTTTCTTTGATTTTTTTTCTTTGATTTTTTACCTTTTACTTCTTTATTTGTTCTACATTTTCTTTCTTTTTATCTTTCCTGAAAGTTGCTCTTCTTACAAATCCCGGCTGCTTTGCAGGAGGCATCTCATATCCTGAGCCCACATCACATTCTACCACAATTCCACGGAGCAGGCGGCCCAGAATATCCGACCCTGTTACTATACGCTTTTCCTCACCCCAGTAAAGAATGAGGTCCTGGTCAATTACATCATCTTCCGGGTACTGCGGATACACCTTGAACTGCCTGATTACTTTCTCAAGCCTGGTTTTCGGAGATTTTACCACTACAGGGAAATGGCAGTAAGAAAGCGGAATGAAAGGCCCCTTTTTATAGACAGCGTCCCGCAGGAAGCCATCCGCATCCAGCACCATTATCGGCTCATCTGCCGGGTTGGTGATGATTACCCATTTTTTTCCGGATGCTTCTATTTTCTGCAGGAAAGGATCGGAAGGTTCCCTTTTGAATGAAGGGAAAACAGGGCGGTTATTTTCCACAGGAAGAGAGATAATACTTCTTGGGTCTATTATAGAGCCTTCGTCAGAGATATTGACATCATCAATGGAAAGAAAGTTCAGGGCTCCTATCCCTTCAAAAGTTCCGATATCGGACTTTCCGGATTCGATGTGCTTTTCGAGCATTATCCGCATGGCTTGCTCTCTGAAAAGCTCAAGTTTTTCCCTGCCCAGCCACCAGTCAAGAATAAGCGCTGTAGGTTTTGCAACCGGGTAGAGCAGCATCTGGTAAAAACGGACAAGAGGAGTCAGTTTTGCCCCAAGCACAAGCGCGTTCCTGGAAAAATAAGCCTGGGGTACAATCTCTCCTAAACAGGTAATCCCTACGGTCGAGAAGAGAAAAGCTGATGTTCCTGCCATTACGGAATCTGTAAGTAGAGCAATAAGTACATTTATGCCTACATTTCCCCATAGCATAGTAGTAAGCAAGAAATTGGAGTCATGCCGGATCTGAAGGATTTTTATTGCATTTTTATTCTCTGCTTCGGCTTCAATCTCAAGCCTCAGCCTTCCAAGACCGAAAATCCCGATCGTCAATCCTGAAAAAATAGCAGACTGTGTTAGGCAAAGTGCAATTAAGATCCAGGTAATGATTTCATTCATTGTAAGTCCATAACCTCTAGAATATCTGTATAAACCCAGTCGAATCCTTAATCCATTGATATCTTATAAACTTAATCTCATCACGTCAGGTTTAATCTCATCACGTCTGGTTTAATCTCATCACGTCAGGTCTGGTTTACTGTTCCTTGCTGGACAGGCTTTTAACCTGCCGTTAAGTTAACTTTGCCCTGATAATATAACTTCATTTGCTTCATTTCATTTTGACTGGTTGTTTTGCTCAATCATTTTTTGTGACCCTGTTATTGCATGATATTTAAGAACAGGCAGGTAATACTAAGTTTCTTGATCAGTCAACCTTTACAAAGAAAACTATTATAAGGAGAGCATTACTGCTTAATACCACATTCTGTGAACAAACCCTTGCAGTCTTCCGGACTCTCCAGAGAAGATTATGATCCTTCCGATCATTACGGTCCTTCCGACTATTACGATCCTTCCGATCAGTGATACACATGAAAACAGAAACAAAAAAAACCGGATCATCTGCTGAAGTTCCGGAAATATTCCGTAATACTGATACTTCTGACGCCGCCACAGAAAAACGAATTGTACTCACTATTGCGATACTTTCCGGATTTATTACCCCTTTTGACAGTTCGGCAGTAAATATTGCCCTGCCTACACTGGGGGCAGAATTTCATATGAACGCGATTGCTCTCTCCTGGGTTGCAACAGCGTACCTCCTCTCCTCAGCAGTTTTTCTCGTCCCGTTTGGAAAAATCGCAGATATTTACGGAAGGAAAAAAGTTTTCCTCTACGGCATTGCTATCTTCAGCCTTGCGTCCCTGGCAATGACCATAGTCCCTTCGACAGAAATTCTAATTGGAATTCGGGTTATCCAGGGTCTTGGGAGTGCTATGATCTTCGGAACAGGAGTTGCCATCGTTACCTCCGTCTTCCCTCAGGGTGAACGTGGAAAGGCTCTTGGGATCTATATCACTGCAGTTTACCTCGGGCTCTCCCTTGGTCCTTTCCTTGGAGGCTTAATGACGCAATATCTGGGCTGGAGGAGCATTTTCTTCGTAAATGTTCCCATAGGCATCTTAGCGGTTATCCTCATCCTCTGGAAGTTAAAAGGGGAATGGGCCGAGTGCAGGGGGGAGAAGTTCGACCTGATAGGATCCGGTCTCTATGGAGCAGCAGTCGTTGCTGTCATGTACGGGTTTTCAACTCTCCCGGAATTTAAAGGAGCTGCTCTCACAGCCGTGGGAATTCTAGGGATTATTGTCTTTGCTCTGTATGAGATGAGAATACCTTCTCCAGTTCTTGACATCAGGCTCCTGACAAAAAACAGGATTTTTGCCCTTTCAAACCTTGCCGCACTTATCAATTACAGTGCAACTTTTGCAGTGACTTTTCTCTTAAGCCTGGACCTGCAGTATACAAAAGGTTTCACACCCGAGCATTCAGGGCTTATCCTGATAGCGCAGCCAGTTGTCCAGGCCATGGTTTCCCCGATTGCCGGCAGGCTCTCTGACAGGATTGAGCCGCGGATTGTTGCATCGGCGGGGATGGCTCTCACAGCAATCGGGCTCTTCTTCCTAATTTTCCTTACAGAAACGACGCCCATTTCGCACCTGGTTCTCATCCTTCTCTTACTTGGGGCAGGTTTCGGGCTCTTCTCTTCCCCGAACACGAATGCAATTATGAGCTCAGTTGATAAAAGGTCCTACGGTGTTGCATCCGGGATGAATGGGACTATGCGGCTCCTCGGTCAGATGCTTTCGATGGGTATCGCAATGATGATTTTTGCGATTGTTATCGGCCCTGTGGAGATCACACCTGCGTATTACTCCCAGTTCGTTTTAAGCCTGCATTATGCGTTTATTCTGTTTACGATCTTCTGTACCATCGGGGTATTTGCATCTCTGGTTAGAGGAAAATCCGGTTTGGAAGTTCGCACGGGCATACCTGAAGCGGGTAAAAAACAGTAAATGAAGAGATAACGTGTCGGAGACAAGTATTATTGATTGTTACATGGATGCTCAAAAAGAAGGTAGATTGACGAGATGTGCTCTATTCTGAGCAATCTGGCGTCTTCAGAGGACGTGCAGCCATGGAGAGTTATATCTCAATTTTATATACTTTATCTGACATTTTCTGATAAGGAGTTTATAATATCTTTAATCTAAAATCTACTATCTGGCAGTTTTTTTTCTTTATTGCCAGATGTCCAGAGCAACAAGCTGGTTTGAACAAAACAACTGGGTGTACACCTAACTTAATCATTTCCAGGGGGTTTATATAATGAATATCTTTAACCAGGACACAGATAAAGGAAAGCATGTTTCCGGGATTGATAGGGGTAATGTCGTAATGTATGGGCTGAGCACCTGTGTATGGTGTAAAAAAACAAAGAAACTGCTCATCGATCTTGGAGTGGATTTTGAGTACGTTTATGTGGACAGGCTGGAAGAAGAGGACGAAAACGAAGCCGTTGAGAAGTTAAGACTTTTTAATCCCTCAGTTTCTTTTCCGACAACTATTATAAATGACGAAAAAGCAATTGTGGGTTTTAAGGAAAAACAAATCCGTGAAGCCCTTGGCTTTTGAGGGGGAATTGGGTTGAAAGAAGAGAAAGCTGACGAAGAAGGCATATCTGAAGAAAAAGTGGACACTGCCTATAAGCGGTTGAAACAGGAAGTTGAGAAATCAGGCTACCACCTGAACCCTGATGTCGAGTTCACAAAAGATCTTGTGCGTGGGCTGCTGACCAATGAGGAGCGTTACGGTTACTGGGCCTGCCCTTGCAGACTGGCTTCAGGAAATAAAGAGGAAGACCTTGATATCATCTGTCCCTGCTACTACAGGGACCCTGATCTTAACGATTATGGAGCCTGTTACTGCGCACTCTATGTTTCGGACGAGGTTATTCGAGAAGAAAGAGAAGTTGAGTCTATTCCGGAAAGGCGTCCTCCTCGCGAGGAAAGAGAAGCTGCCAGAGCCGAGGAACCTGCAAGAGTGGAGATGATGGAAACTATGGAATTTTCTGGGAAACTTTCAAAGCCGGTATGGAGATGTAAGGTTTGCGGATATCTCTGTGCCATGGAAGAGGCTCCAGGGGTCTGTCCTATCTGTAAGGCGAAAAAGGAAAGATTTGAACGGTTCATGTAATTACTGCATGAAATATCAAGGAATTTTTCCAGAATTTTTCCTCAAGAATTGTTGGGATTTTCCCGATAAAAATTCCCTTTTTCAAGGGAATTTTTTAAAATTAATTTTTCAGAATCCATATGCTTTGAGGTGAACCTCCGTCCTTTTGGAGGAATATCTACTGTTTCAAGTAGCACATTTCCTTTGTTGTCAGAATTTACCAAACGATTATTCTTTAACCTTGTAAGGAAATGCCATTCTTCAAGTGTGTAAGTCCTAAAAAAATTAAATGTCGATCTGCAGAGAATAGGATACATTAACCTTACATAGCAATCATTCCACTTTTCGAATAAGTTCTTTATCAATGTAGCATTCTCCTGTAATTATAAATATCATCTAATTTTATACTAATTACAGGATAACTCACATACACAACCAGATCGGAAATGGGGGATGGAAATAGATGAAAAATAAGGATAATTTATCCTTAACATTTTTGGCTTCAGCAGTCATGATTTGTTTATTAATTATCAGTTCATGTGCTGCACTGGCATCTGGCGAAGAAAATGCTTCGGATAATAACTCATCAGCAAATAATGGATTTCCGTATCCGCGTGGTACAGCCCCGGCATACGGAATGATGGGATGGGAGACGGGTACTCAATTTTTAACAGATAACGCTACGCTTGTCCACTTTGGATGGAGGACTTCCATAACTCCACAACAGTTTGTTGATAACATTAATAAAGGTAAAGAGCTGGGAATTTCTAAATATTTAGTAGCTACCAGCGGCCCGCAAATGGCTTCTGAAAGTTTTTGGAAATCAGTCAAGGATATGGGCGTTACTGATAATGATTTCTATGGGGTCTATTTTCCTGACGAGGAAGGAAGTCCTTCAACGCTTATCGCCATGCGCACAGCTATGAAGAAATACTTTTCCAATGCAATTGCTGGCGATTATTTAGGGGATATGCAAACCGGACTTGATAATAAAGAATTTATTCCGGGGCTGGATGTTTGTTACTTCACGACCTACACAAAATTTCATCCTGAACGCCCGCACGCTTGGGTATATGGGAATCTTATTGCCAATGCCCCGGATTGGAAAAACGCAGGGAAAACAGTATATGTAGCAACAGAAGCATTTGGTCAGGCTATTGAGGTGAATGCTTCCGACCCGGATTTGAATACTGCGAAAAAAGTGGCTGACCGGCATGAAAGTCAGATTGTGATGGGAATCTTAGGTGGAGCTCAGGGTGTTTTCTCATACGCTTACAAATATGCAGCCGATACCCCGGGCTATACCGGATGGGCAAGCTTTAAGCCGAAATATGAACAGGTCTGGCCATGGATTCTGGAAGGAAACCGGACATTCCTGACAACAAACGTAACCAGTGGCAGGACAAATATAACTTCAGATCCTGGCGATACAATCGATGCGGTTACAGCCTACATATTTACAGATGTGGATGGCAGAAAATTAATTGCATCATCAAGTATGCTTGATTTTACCGAAGCAAACGGCAAGGCAAATAATGCAACAATTATCGGCGTGCCAGATGGAACGTATGATGTCTTATGGGAGAACAGAACCGTGACTGTTACAGACGGAACCATCAATGATACCTGGCAGCCATACGAGTACCACTTCTACCAGTTAAGGATGGAGGACACGAACGAGAACACAACGGATAATACAAACGGAGAAGACAGACAGATAACATAAACAAATAACATAAACAAATAACATAAACAAATAACATAAACAAATAACATAAACAAATAACATAAACAAATAACATAAACAAATAACATAAACAAATAACATAAACAAATAACATAAACAGATAACATAAACAAATAACATAAACAGATAACATAAACAAATATCATATACAGATGACACTGCTACCGATAAGCTCTAAATGCCACCAGCAGTTCGGCTCAGGGTTTTTCACCGGAGGTCGGCAGGTTACATCCTCTGCTGACTCTCAATTCTTTTGCTGTTGATGCTGATTATTTCACCTTTTTTAGCTTTCTAAACAGATGGTGGTCCCGTATTAATCAATTGAAATTCTCCGGATATCCGAACTAGGATCTTGTCTTTTTGTTCTGCTTCTTGCAGGCTGGTCCTGTCAGGTCTGCAACGCAAAAAACAGACGAATACTTTTCTTGACCTGGGAAACCTCATTAAAATTAACAATAAATATCAGTGCCCCCGCCAGCTTTGTCTGGCGACCCTTCATAAAAGGAAAAAAGCAGAAAAAGCAAAAGAAGCAGATAGTTATCATTTCTCCTATCACTTTTAATTTATGTTATTTCTTTGAAGGTGTCAGATAAATCTTACTTGCAGGCTTATTCTCTTCTTCCTTCTCATTTTTGGGACTGCCACTCTCCTGTGTCGAGCAGGACAAGAACGACACGATATAGCGAATATTGTTGTATGGATTAATCAATTAGTCTTCTTAAGCGCAGCGAAACAGACCGCTTACTGTTGTGATTACATTGCAACTCCCAGAATATCTCCGATTTCCTGCGATCCTGAGGCGCAATTCGGGAAATGGACAATAAACAGGTTACCTATCAATCAAAAAATTATGCATATATACATATATTTTAATACAAAATAACTAATATATGGTGTAAAACTAAATCAGAAAGCTGTTAGACTCTTTTCAATGGTACATTGGGGGGCTGGATATGAAAAATAAAGCTGGATCAATATCTATTTTTATTTTAATTTTTATTTTACTGGTTGCAGTTGTATCGGCTGGAACGGAAACTCAGCTCACACAGGATGAGCGATTAACACAGCGCACAGCAATATATAAGAACTATGTTTTCTGGACAGAGTGTGCCGGAAATGATGTACATGCTTACGATCTGACTGCAGGAAACCGGATAAATATCACAGGGAATTCAGCAGGAGGTGAAATTAATGCATACGGGGATAAGGTGGTATGGACCGGAGATAGTGAAACTGTTTATATGTATGACATTTCCACAGGGAATGAAACTCTGATAGCATCCGGACGACGCGGTCCTGATATTTACGGAAACTACATAGTCTATACCAATAACTACTATTATGGGCAGGACCACCAGAATGACGGGATTTACCTTTACGACCTCAATACTCACAATGAAACCCGAATCGCTACGGTTTACAACTTTCCTGCCATATACGGGAACAAAGTAGTGTGGGCGCAGAAGAATAACAGCAGTGCTTATGATATTTACCTATATGATATATCCACTCAGGAAACAGGAAAAATAGCAACTGCAAATATCTCAACACCTGAGCCCAAACTCGACATCTTCGGAAATGTCGTGGTATGGACAGAATCAGGCAACGTATACATGCATGATATCGCTTCAAACAACACAACTCAGGTCACCAGTAATGTAAGTGCATACCAGCCTGCAATCTACGGGAACCTGATAGTGTATACGATAGGCGACCCTTATAGTGGGGGCAATAAAGACATCTACATGTATGAGATTTCCGCTGCCAGGACGACCCGCATAACTAACAGTACCCTTGCATTCAGCCCGTCTGTTTACGGCGATAAAATCGTCTATGCAGATTGCCGCAATAATCCGGAATATTGTGAAGCAAGAGATATTTATCTTTATGACCTCTCAAATACATCGAGTAATCTCACCGCCAATTTCACCGCCAATTTCACCGCCAATTTCACCGCCAATGTTAGTGTGGAAAACACAGCTTTGAACGTCTCTTTTAATGACACCAGTTTAGGAACCCCGGATGCATGGTACTGGGACTTCGGGGATGGAGAGGTTTCAAACGAGCAGGACACGGTTCATACCTATTTATATGAAGAAGCGTAAAACCCCTGAGTCTTTAGCTCAGGGGATATAAGCGTCAACTTCAACCTTGATTCCGTATGTAATATTCTGCCGCCTCTTTACTCACATTTCCAATAGTAGACGCAAAATAACCATCACTCTATAACGTATTCTCACCCCAATAATACTTTTTCAGATATTCTTTTTGAGTTTTCCATAACCTGTTAGTATATTCTTGTTTCAATTTTCTGACAATTGACAAAACGCTAACTTTCGGCTCACTCTTGATCAAGAAATGAATATGGTCTTTGCCAGTTTCCATTTCAAGGATTTCAAAGTTAGACTCTTTTGAAATGCCACTCATAATCTGTTTGAGTTCTTCGCTAATTGGTTCAAGTATGACTTTTCGGTATTTGCAAACAAAAATAACATGATACATTAACAAAAATTTGCTATGGTTCCGTGTTTCATACTTCATATTTAACAAAAAGTACGCATGTTGTTAAAGCATATGATACCTTTGTATGATGCAAGCGTTCAAATTTAGACTCTATCCTACAACTACACAAGCTATTCAATTGAATCAGCATATAGGTAGCTGTAGATTTGTCTATAATTGGGCACTTGACCAGAAAATTAAAACTTATGAGCAGACAGGGGAATCAATTTCCAGATTTGACTTAAACAAATTAATTCCTACTCTAAAGGCTTCTAATGAGTGGTTAGGAGAAGTTAACTCTCAATCATTACAGGGGATGACTAAGCAGGTTGAATCCGCTTTCACTAGATTCTTTAGAGAGAAAACAGGGTTTCCAAAGTTCAAATCAAAAAAGAATCCGATACAGTCTTTCCCTGTACCTCAACACTACACTGTAAACTTTGAAAATAATACTATTAAGCTTCCTAAAATAGAACCAATTAAAGCAGTTCTTCACAGGAAGTTTGAAGGAGAACCTAAAACGGCTACGTTATCAAGGACATGTAATGGACATTACTACATCAGTATCCTTGTTGAAGATGGAAAATAACTTCCAGTAAAGGAAGCTTTCACAGAATCAACAACAGTAGGAATTGATGTAGGTATCAAAGACTTTTCTGTCCTTTCAACAGGAGAAAAGGTTGAGAATCCAAAGTACTTGAAAAACTCTCTTAAAAGGCTCAAAGTATTACAGAAAAGAGTCTCAAGGAAACAGAAAGGCTCTAAGAACAGGGCAAAAGCTAAACGAAGACTTGCTGTACTCCATGACAAAATAACAAATCAGAGAAATGACTTCCAGAACAAACTCTCTTTTAGACTTGTTAGCGAAAACCAAGCTGTAGCTCTGGAAACTCTAAATGTTAAAGGCATGGTTAAGAATCATCACTTAGCACAGGCTATAAGTGATTCTTCGTGGAGTAGTTTTGTAACAAAGTTGGAATATAAGGCTCAATGGTTTGGAAAAACCGTCCTGAGAATAGGACAATTTGAACCCTCTTCTAAGCTATGTAGTGTGTGTGGATACCACAATAAAGAGCTTCAGCTAAAAGACAGAGAATGGATTTGTCCAGACTGTAAAACCAAACACGATAGAGACATTAATGCCGCTATCAATATCAAAAAATTCGCTCTCATAGATCAGAATCTAATTGGATTATGACACCGTAGGGACTACGGGGATGAGCTTGGGGACTTGCCCTCAATAGAGGGAGGAATGAACCAAGAAGCCACTCAGTCTTTAGCTGAGTGGTAGTTCACTAGCTGGAAACTATACAGTCTGTTTGACAGTAAGCAACACAAACAGTACGGATTCGAAGGTAGCTACGATAAGTGTAAAATAAGTGCAAGAAAAAGGGCTCTGGGATAAAAAGGGCTCTGGGATAAAAAGGGCTCTGGGGAAATCCTCTAAATTATATTTTTTACTCAAAAAGGTATAAAAGTGAGATTTTAAAATTATTCCTTATTTTTTATTCCCACAAAGCACCACAAAAAATAGCTACTGCTCGAAATGGATTTAGTACAGATCGTACAGAAATAGCATATAATTATTTCTGGATTGTAGGGCCAGAAAATTTCGAGGAAAAAAACCTTAATAAATCTCATTTAAACTTTTTACAGCATTCCTACAGTTTTGGTTAGGCTTTTTCTTTTCCTAATGATATCTCAACAGGGATCTTTCAGATTTTTAAACCTTTTTTTACTCCTACGGGAATAATAATAGGGCAGACGTTGCTAATACTACCTATTCTCATCAGATTTACTGTCACTGCTCTTGTGGGGTTAGCGCCCAGATAAAAGAATTGGCAATATCTCTCGGGGCCAGCACGTATCAAACAATAGTTATCATCATAAAAAAACAGTTGCCGTCATAAAAAAATAGTTCTCATCATAAAAGAATCCCGTTATGCTATAATGAGTGCCGTAATACTTGATTTTTGTTGGACCAACCGGATTCGAAAAAACTGTGCTGCTCAGGTAAATTGATTTACTGGAAAAACCGTCCTCCGGAACTATATATTTTGAAGGTACCGATGCTAATGAATCCAGTAATGCCCGGCTGGACATAAGACGGTAAATTGGGATGTTTTTCCAAAAACCTCTCGTTTTTAAGGCCAGCGTTTATGATAATATTGCTTATGGTTTGAAAATCAGGGGAAGAAAAGAGAATATGACGGGAGGATTAGAGAACTCCTTGAGTTGATAGGTCTTCCGGGTTACGAGTACAGATCCCAAGCTACTATTGCTGAATGAACCGACTGCAAATCTTGACCCCATATCTAAGAAGAAACTTGAGGAATTAATCCTGAAAATTAACCGTGAATCCGAAACAACCATTATACTGACCACTCATGACCTTTCACAGGACCAAAAGCTTGCAGACAGGATGATTATACTTTATAACGGGCAGATTCTGCAATCCGGAACGCCTGGAAAGATATTCAGGAAACCGAAAAACAGGCTTGTGGCTGATTTTGTTGGTATTGAAAATGTAATGAATGGGGAAATTGAGCAGAGTTCGGATGGTCTGGCAAGAATAAAAACAGATTCGATAACTGTGTTTACTTTGACTGAAAAAAAGGATAAAGTTAATTTCACGGTACGCCCTGATGAAATAACAGTATCCAGGGAAAAGGTACAAACCAGTGCCAGAAATAGAATTCAGGGTAAAGTTTATGGCATAATTGACACCGGATCACTTATCAAATTATTAGTAGATACCGGAGAATTCTTCACTGTTTTTATAACTCGTGAATTTCTTAATGAACTCAATATCTCTATAAATGAACTCAATATTTCTATAAATGAACTCAATATTTCTATAAATGAACTCAATATTTCTATAGGAACCAGTGTCTGGTTATATTTTAAAGCAGCTGCTGTTCATGTATTTTGAATCAAAAGGGGTTCAAATTTTGAGTCATAAATGATTCAAGCAATTATTTGATTTTTAGAATTGTATTTAGCTTTCAGAAATATTCTTTTTGTAAGATAATGCATTCGTTTTTGGGACAAAAAGTATTTTACCGATAAGTTCCTTTTCCACCACATTAACAATTGTGAATTTCATTTACTTATATAAATTTCTTCAAGTTTAAGTACCGCGCTAACATGGCCAGAGAGATACACAGGCTAACAAGGGTTGCAACCCAGATAAAACACCTGTGATGCTTCAGGAGACTCATAATTCGATCAGCGGTTGTATTGGTGGGAAGGAAGGCACAACGGTCTTCTGCATAAAATGTGATAACGGATCAATGGTCCCGTCATCACATGATGTTGTAATGGATGTGACTCTTGCGGTTTTTGTTAACGGACACCATGCTCTGATCGCAATGGCAAGTCCGACGATGCTTGAAGAATTTGTAACAGGGTTTTTATACACGGAATGGATCAAAAATGAGGAGCATTTTTAACTCTAAGGCGGGAAGTCCCCTTCCTCGGAGCGTTAGCGACAGGTGGGGGATGAATAATCATTTCGTTCAATGCGTGAAATATAGAAGAAAAGCTCTAACGAACCCTTTAGTTGTTGATTTTCTCAAAACAAAAATCCATAACATAAGTGAAACATTTGATGTTGAAGTGCTGAATATCGAGTGTGACAAAGACCATTTTCATTTATTATTTTCAGCAAAACCTTCGCTTGATATTCCAAAGTATATCAACACCATAAAACAATAACTTCAAGGGAGATTCGTAAAAACTTCCCTGAAGTAAAAACTATGTTATGGAAAGATACATTCTGGTCAAGATCGTATTTTATCGAATCGACAGGACAAATAACCATAGAAGGACAAGTAACCTTAGAAGGACAAGTAACCTTAGAAGGACAAGTAACCTTAGAAGGACAAGTAACCTTAGATATACTGAAGCAATGTGTGGAGAATCAAGGTAAATATGCATCTGACGAAGAAGATAAAGATCAATCCAACTGAAGAACAAGTAGATGTTCTTTGACAATTATCTGAACAGTGTAGATGCCTCTATAATTTCGCTTTAGCCAAAAGAAAAAGACTCATGGGAAACTAGATAAGAAACTGAACAAAGAAGTGTGAAATATATAGAACAACAGAATCATCTTCCAGCATTGAAAGAAAAATACCCTCAGTACAATATAGTGTATTCCAAAGTACTGCAATCGGTATTGAAAAAGCTTGATGCTAATTACAAATCATTCTTCTCATTCTGGAAAAATGGTGCTAAATCTGCAAGACCACCAAAGTTCAGAAGTGGAAAATACTTTATGACGTTGGTTTACAATCAAAGTGGATTCAAAATCAATAGTGAAAAACTTAGTTTCTTTCATAAGGCAAATGAAATCCCATTATCTTTTGAAGTCGGAAACGCCTGTGATTTATTGACAATCAAGCAGATAGAAATCTACAATGATGATCCATACAAGGGTAGAGGAAATTTCTTTGTATCAATAACATATGATGAAAATCCTATAAGTCCTATAACAGAGTATGTTGATAACGATTTGTATCAAGCAATAGATTTAGGAATCACGAAAATAGTAACAGCAGTAAACACTCAAGGAAAATTCTTTGAAGTTAAAACACCACGTTCAGATCAATACTGGAATACTAAAATAGATACAATCAAATCCAGAAAAGATCATTGTAAAAAAGGAAGTAATAGATGGAATCGACTGCACAAAACATATAGAAAGATGGAAGCAAAAAAGTCTAATCAGATCAAAGACTTTCAACATAAGTTTTCTAAAACCATGATTGAAAACACCAGAGCCAATAAAATAATTGTTGGTGATCTTAACGTAAAAAGTATGGCTCAATCAAAGAAAGTAACTGGAAAAAGAAAACGTTCTCAGAGTAGATCAACCCGGAATCAAGGATACCTTTCTCGTATCATCGAATTCTTGACCTACAAAGCAGAGCTTACAGGTAAAAGAGTGATAAGAATTGATGAAGCTTATACATCAAAGGAGTGCTGTGTCTGTGGAAAAAGACACAACATACCTCTTTGGGAAAGAACTATGAAATGTGATTGTGGAAACGTTATTGATAGGGATAGAAATAGTGCTATCAACATCATGAAACAGTTCTTATCACAGAATGCTTTGTGGACAGGCTATCAGAAATTTTCTGATAATCTTCGACAAACAGGATTACAGATGGATACTTGCATCACTGCAAATATCCAGGTGACGTAATCACTCGAAGGAAGCTCCGTCCTCGCTTTCATCAGAAAACAGGGCGGGGTAGTTCACTTATGAGTCCTTAATGCTTTATTACGGGTACTACAGGTTTAACTGAAAGTTTCAGTGCTACCTTGTGCTTATACTGTAGTACTTATCACGAATTATACTACAGATGCTTATTCCAAACCCTGATGCTTATTTTAGAGCCCTGCTCTTTTTCCAGAAGCAAGGCTTTGATGCAAATAAACGCGTACAATTCAAAATGTCTATTGAGGAATACTGATGAACGAGCCACTAAAAACAATAAGGGAAACAAAACCCCTGATTCATCACATTACCAACTGGGTAACTATTTACGACTGTGCAAATATGACGAGAGCTTTTGGCGCGCTTCCTGTAATGGCTCATGCCCCTGAAGAATGTGCCGACATGACAAGGATCTCATCGGCTCTCGTACTCAATATCGGGACCCTGACATCCGATATTATAGATTCCATGCTCCTTTCCGCTACCGCTGCAAACGAAAGGAATATTCCGGTGGTACTTGATGCGGTCGGTGTTGGGGCTACGAAATTCAGGGATGAAATGGCTGCAAAAATCCTTGGTTCGGCCCGTATTGACATCATCAAAGGCAATTACTCCGAAATTGCAAAACTGGCAGGTGAAAACGCTGAAACAAAGGGGGTTGAAGCTACCTCAATCAATGCCGACCCCGAGAAAGTTGCAGAAGCATTCGCAAAATCAGAATCATGTGTAGTGGTAATGACAGGAAAGGAAGACATAGTAAGCGACGGAAACAGGACATTTATTGTGAAGAACGGGCATGAATTGATGGGTTCAATTGTCGGGACCGGCTGCATGGCTGCCTCAATAATAGGTTTATTTGCTGCGGTCAATCGGGATTATTGCAATGCTGCCAAAGATGCCTTATGTTACTTCGGAGTTGCAGGAGAACTTGCAGCTGTAAAATCAAACGGACCCGGAAGTTTTAAGGTTCACCTGTATGATGAAGTGTTCAACCTGTCAGATGAGAAAATAAAATGTATGAGGAATGTCGAAGAAAGATGAAGCTGGAAAAAGGGACTTACCCCCGGTTTGCTTAACCGGTACGAATACTATTCGGGCACCCTGCTGGTGAACCTTTGCTGTGCACCTGCCATGCCATCTCGAATGGCGTCTTTCGATCATTTTCGTCCAGCACCCTGGCGAATGGAGCCTGCCACCTTTGAATACATGACAATATAAATATCGGGCACAGAAAAGCTGATTAGTATATTATCAATAATTTATGAGTTGGCTCCTGATTAATTTATTTATTAAGTGGATCCGAATTATTTTTAAACACGTACAATGAATGGGCTGAAGCATTATGGATCAGAAAAACTCCAATCCGAAAAATTTCAATCAAAAAAATCTTCCCCGGAAAATTTCCCTTTTAAAAGAGATTGACTTTTACCTTGTAACAGACTCCGGACTCTCAAAGAAAGGGACTTTATCCGATGTAAGAGAAGCAGTTGAAGCAGGCTGCAAAATTGTTCAGTACCGGGAGAAAAACAAGAGTACAAAAGAAATGGTCAATGAAGCATCTGAAATCAAAAGAATATGCGGCAAAAGAGCAATATTTCTTGTAAACGACCGGATTGACGTTGCTCTGGCAGTTGACGCGGATGGAGTTCACATAGGTCAGGACGACATGCCAATTGAAACTGCAAGAACACTTCTGGGTGCAGATAAGATAATCGGCCTCACTGTTCACACCGTTGATGAAGCAATCGAGGCAGAGATAAATGGTGCAAATTATGTAGGTTTGGGCTCCATATTCGATACTGCTACTAAAAAAGATGCAGGAAAAGGAATTGGTCCTGCCAGAATAAGAGAAGTTAAAAATGCGATAAAAATTCCGGTAACAGCTATTGGCGGAATAAATAAAGAAAACTGCAAAATTGTAGTTGAAAATGGAGCTGACAGCCTTGTTGCAATTTCTGCAGTAGTTTGCAGCGACGATGTAAAAAAGGAAACTGCAGATTTCATAGATATAATTCAAAAAATCAAAAACAGAAATGTATAAGTGCATTTTTCAGGCAGAACTTAATTCTGTCCTGATTATATTCTCACAGACTTTTTATGATATTCTTACTTTCTGGTTTTTCCTTGTTATTTTTATCACGTTTGATCTTTCTTCATTTTAACTGCCTGTTATTCCGTAATACAGGTGCTACTGCAGTTGCTCTCAATTCCTCTGGCACTTGTACAGATCTTGCAGATCCTTGGTACAAAGTCGTCGACTTTATTGTCGATTAAGTCCTGAGCAAGTTTTTCAATCAATTTTTTTGTTTCACCCTGGAACTCAATTCTGTATCCTCTTTTTCCCGATATATACTGGGAAACTGCCGAAGGTGCAATCCCCAGCAACTTTGCGGAAGCTGCCTGTGACTGTCCTTTATTTACAAGTTCGATTGCAAGACTGGCCCTTATTGCGGGGACCAGATCCCACACAATCTTCTGACACGGAGTTTCCATAGTTACCATCACTTTTTGATATTTACAATTGAGAATAATATAACCTATGTATGTATATATTTATTATCAGTGCTATAAATAATAATAAGATTGCCCTGTGAAGCAATAATCTAATGAAAAAATAACTATTCAGCCATATGAAATATGCTTTTTCAGCAAAAAACTGCAATTCTCAGATAATAGTGGAGCTCTATTGAGCACCGCTAGAATAGTATCCCTGACATTCGGGTCATTCTTTTTAGTGCTTGATTGTTATCAAACGAAACTGTCAGGTTATTGAGGAATCTCTAAACTATTTGTAACAATTCAGGTAGCCTTTGAAAGGCTACAATTTTTCCTCTTTTCGAGGAAAAATTGCATATAAATTGAATCCTATTTTGTTTCGTTATTATGCTTACACGTGAAGAGATCCTCGTTATCTATGAAGCTGGTCCTGAAGCTGTAATTTCTGTAATCCAGAGACTTGAAACTATCATAGAAGAACAAGCTATTCGAATTGCTGAACTAGAAGAACGTGTAAGGATTTTAGAATCTCGCTTAAATCAAAATAGCAGAAACAGCAGTAAACCTCCTTCTACTGATTTTTTAGTCAAAGAAAAACCTAATCCCAAGAGTCTCCGGAAAAAGAGTGGGAAGAAACCTGGAGGTCAAGAAGGTCATCCAGGCACAACTCTTGATATGGTTAATGATCCTGATTAGGTAATTGAACATTCTTTGACCTGCTGCAAAGAATGTGGACATACTCTTGAGGATGTTGAAGTTGAAGCTTATGAGAGAAGACAAATTTTTGATATTCCTCCTGTAAATCTAATTGTTACGGAACATCGAAGTCAGATTAAGACCTGTACTCACTGTGGAAAATCAAATAAAGCTTCTTTTCCAGAATCTGTGAAATATCCCGTCCAGTATGGTCCTAATATTTTAGCTTCAGCAATTTACTGTAAAAACTACCAGTTTATTCCCTACAAAAGGATTTTAGAGTTTTTTGATGACGTTATGGGGATAAAAATCTGTTCTGCTACGATAATCAGAGCAGAAAAAGAATGCTTCCGGAATTTAGAGGAGTTTGAAAATGTGAGTCAGGAGAGGTTAATAACTTCTCCTGTAATCCATTGTGATGAAACTGGGATGAAAATTGAAGGAAAAAGGCATTGGCTTCATGTAGCTTCTAATGACAAATACACCTGTTATTTTGCTCACTCAAAAAGAGGATCAGAAGCAATTAATGCCATGGGAATTCTTCCAGAGTTTAAAGGAATAGCAGTTCATGACGGATGGAAACCCTATAACAGTTATGAATGTGATCATGCTCTTTGCAATGCTCATCTCCAGAGAGAACTTACTGGAATTGAGGAGAACTATAAACAGCAATGGGCTAAAGAGATGAATGAACTGTTAACAGAAATGAAAAAGTATACTGATGAGTGTAAAGAGCAGGTCAAAGATCTGGACTTTGAGCAAATTAAAGTGTTAGAAGAAAGGTTCGATGCTGTAGTCATGAAAGGGATTGAAGAAAATCCACCTTCTCTAAACCCTGAAAAACAAGGAAAACGTGGTAAAAATCCAAAAACAAAAGCAAGGAACCTACTTGACAGGTTTATAGAAAACAAAAAACAGATCCTGAGATTCCTCAATGACTTGAGAGTTCCGTTTGAGAATAACCAAGCAGAAAGAGACATAAGGATGATGAAATTACAGCAGAAAATATCAGGAACTTTCAGAACTATACAAGGAGCGGAAGCTTTCTGCAGAATTAGAGCTTATATCTCAACCATTAAAAAGAACGATTTACCTGTTATAGACGGTATTCTCGCGGCGCTCAAAGGAGCGCCGCTATTATTCTGAGAATTTCAGCATTTTGCTGAAAAAACATACTTTTTTATCAGTGGCTGAATAGTTACAACTATTTTTTGAATTTTAGACTCCAGGCAATGTTTTTTTCGGTTAAGAGATACTTTTTTATAGAAATATCACAATTGTGAAGATCACGTCACAATTGTGAATGTATGTACAAAGTAAATGTATGTCAGAATGACAGAGTGGCTATGCTTCCGGCTGCAACCCGGAGCTATGTGAATTCGATTCTCACTTCTAAATTGAAAACCCCGGTCTGGAGACAAAATAAAATGGAAAACAAAAACGAAAATCAAACTGGAGAAAAAGGGTTGAAAAGAAGAAGCCTGGTAAACCCGGGTATCTCAACCCTCGCGATACATGCCGGTTCAAAACCTGATCCAGCTACAGGAGCAAGGTCAGTTCCGATTTATCAGACAGCAGCGTATGTATTTAAAGACACTGAAGAAGCAGCCGACCTTTTCGGGCTCAGAAAAGAAGGCAATATCTATACACGCCTGATGAACCCTACAACCGATGTCTTTGAAAATAAAATTGCTGCTCTCGAAGGAGGTATAGACGCCCTTGCAACAGCCTCAGGGATGGCTGCAATTACAACGGGTCTTCTAACTTTTACAAAACCCGGAGATGAGATCGTTTCAGGGGACAAGCTCTATGGAGGGACCTACGAGCTTTTCAATTATACGTTCCCCAAACTCGGAAGGACTGTAAAATTCGTAAACTCAACAAACCCTGAGGAATTTAAAAATGCAATCACCGAGAACACAAAAGCCCTGTATGTGGAATCAATAGGAAACCCGGGACTGGACGTCGCTGACCTTGAAAAACTTGCAGAGATTGCTCATGCAGCAGGAATCCCCCTTGTCGTGGACAATACTGTTTCTCCTTTGATCTTGAGGCCAATAGAACACGGAGCAGATATAGTCGTCTGTTCTGCAACAAAATTCATAGGAGGACACGGGACTTCGATAGGTGGGGTAATTATTGACTCCGGAAACTTTGACTGGAGCCCTGAGAAGTTCCCTGAAATCTGCGACCCCGACCCTGGATACCACGGCCTGAAGTATAAGGAAGCTTTCGGAAAGGCAGCTTTTATTGGAAAAGCGAGGGTTCAGTTCATGAGGGATACAGGCGCATGCATTTCCCCTTTTAATTCATTCCTGTTCATATTGGGGCTTGAGACCCTCCCCCTGAGAATGAAAAAACACTGCGACAATGCCCTTGCAGTTGCAAAGTTCCTGGAGGGTCATCCGAAAGTTTCCTGGGTCTCTTATCCTGGCCTTGAGTCTCACAGGAGCCATGAACTTGCACAGAAATACCTCACATCAGGTTCTGGTGCGATAATAGGATTTGGAATTAAAGGTGGAATTAGTGCGTGCAAAACGTTTATTGAAAGCCTTGAGATCTTTTCCCACCTTGCAAATATCGGGGATACAAAAAGCCTTGTAATCCATCCAGCTTCAACCACCCATGAACAGCTTTCAAAAGAAGAACAGCTGGCATGTGGAGTAACTGAAGACTTCATCAGGCTTTCCATAGGAATCGAGGATGAAAAAGACCTGATTTTCGACATCAAACAGGCACTTTCCGAGGTCTGAGTAAACATGGCAATTTCTTCCGTAAGTTCTTCTAAATCTAAATCTAAAAAACTGTTTTCGGAAAAAAAAGGCAAGAGTATCGGGATAGTCCGCTCAATGAACTATAAAATCCCAGGAACCTTCAGCCTTGAGAGCGGAAAAACCCTTTCTAGCGTCAGGATAGAGTACGAAATGTATGGAAAGCTGAATGCCGATAAGAGTAACGTTATCCTGATCTGCCACGCCCTTACGGGAGATGCTCATGCTGCCGGTTTCCATACAGGTGAGCGAAAACCCGGCTGGTGGGACATTGTAATCGGTCCCAATAAAGCGTTTGACACTGAAAAATACTGTGTCATCTGCTCAAACATACTGGGCGGCTGTAAAGGCTCTACAGGTCCTTCTTCCATAGACCCTGAAACCGGAAAAAATTACGGCATCTCCTTTCCCGTAATTACCATAGCAGATATGGTAAAGGCCCAGAAAAAGCTTGTCGAGCACCTCGGAGTAAAACAGCTTTTTGCGGTTGTGGGCGGCTCCATGGGAGGAATGCAGGTGCTCCAGTGGACGGTCAACTACCCCGATATGGTAAAAAAAGCAATTGCAATAGCGACCACAGCCTCTACGACCCCGCAGCAAATCGCATTTGGAGCAATCGGCAGGAAAGCCATAACCGATGATCCGAAATGGAACGAGGGAAACTACTACGGAAAAGAAATCCCTGCACAGGGCCTGGCCCTTGCACGCATGATAGGGCATATTACATACCTGAGTGACGCTTCAATGCAGGAGAAGTTCGGAAGGCTCGAGCGGGATGCGGATGCAGCAGGCATGAAAAACACGACAGGCACGACAAGCACGAATTTGTCTGAACTCTCCCCGGCTGCCTCCCCTGAACTCTCCCTGGATGTCTCCCCTGACCTCGCTCCAAACTTTCAGGTTGAGAGCTATCTGAATTATCAGGGAGATAATTTTACAAAGCGTTTTGATGCCAATTCTTACCTGTATATTACAAAAGCCGTGGACTACTTTGACCTTGCAAAAAACGGCTCCCTTATAGAGGGCTTTTCCGGAGTTACTGCAAAGTATCTAGTAATTTCTATCTCTTCAGACTGGCTCTATCCCCCTTACCAGGGTCAGGAGATCGTATCGGCTCTTACTGCAAACGGAATAGATGCCAGGTACGAAGAAATCAGGTCTCAATACGGACACGATGCTTTTCTGCTTGAAGAGGGACAGCTGAACTACCTGATAAGGGGCTTCCTCTCGCAGATTCTTGTAAGCGACGTGATGAACCGGAATTTCTATTCGGTCTCAAGAGACGAAACAATCGAGCACGCGTCAAGACTCATGGTAAAAGAACGTGTGAGCCACCTGCCGGTCATTTCAGAGGATGAAAAGCTTGAAGGCATTGTTACCTCCTGGGACATTACAAAAGCAGTAGCCTGCAAAATCAATGAGCTAGATGAAATTATCACACGGTATGTCAAGTACGTATATGAAGACGAAAGGATTGAGAAAGCGTCCTCAATAATGGAAGATTACTCAATTTCCGCACTTCCGGTCATTGATTCCGAGCACCGCGTAATAGGCATTGTTACGAGCGAAAGCATAAGTGCTCTTATTTCTAAGTAAACGTAAACATAAGTACCGAAAAGTCGATGAATAGTGAAAGTGTCAAAACGGGTAGTGAAATTAAGATGTGACGGAGTTCAGGTTATTCTAATAAATTTTAAAAATAGATTGAATCTAAAGTCCTCAGTAGACAGTTGCTTTATAGTTCAACGTAAGTATATTTTTATGATTATATGGATAAAATAGTTAGCGGTGAAATATATTCTAAAAAAGTGAGTATAAGCCAGTTTGTTATCAGGTGGCTAAAATAGAGGGAAACATGATAACTGACTTATAAATAAACATACCTCATACTTTGCTAATAAATAATTTTTGCAGAAAGTGTCTCCTAATAAGAGGCGTGAGCAAGGGTTTGAATCTTATCCCTCACACTCTTAGGGCTCGTTACGAAATAACCTGGATAATGCATAATTATGTTGGGATTTAATCGGTGGGCTTGCTTGTGAAAATGGTGGAGTACAGTCTAAAAAGTTGCCTATGTTATTTCGCGGTGAGCCCTAAGAAGTTCTTAAGACACAGCCAGTTTACTGGCTCTGCCTGCACCAAAAATGGAGTCGTTTTTTGGTTAAATAAACGACTCCATGATTCATAGCTTTTTTAAATAAACTTTGATTCGTAAGTGATTTAATTACTAAAAAATTACTCTTGTTGTTCTCTTTTATTAGGCAGTTTTTCAGGAATCTCTTCAACAAGTGCTTTTTGGAACCTCTTCGTCGTATTCTGGTAATCTTCTTCTGTTTTAATTAAAATATTTCCATATACAGGAATGAAGGTATATCCTCTTTCGTCGTTTCCTTTAGTACAAAAGAAATAGGTTTTCCCTGGCTGTAGGAGTTCATCTCCCTCTGTAAGAATCAGAAATGTGTCATCGTTGATGGTTTGGAAGCCACCTCTTTGATTTACAATAACTTTTCCTGAAACATCACCTTTTATTGTTTCTAAGACCTCAACGCTGAAATGTGTACGGACATATGGCTCGGTGGAGTTACCAACTTGCTCAATGACTTTACCAATGAATGCATCAGTTGAAGCACCAATTAGTTCTCGGTCATCAGAAACATTGATAGCATAGAGAGCAGTACCATAGGAGATTTGTATATCATCACCCGTTTCATTTGGTTGAGCGATATAAACAATGGTACTTAGGATGGCTGCAAGTACGAAGACTGCGAGTAGCTTATTAAATTTATTTTCCACTATTTTCACTCCTGTAGAATTAATATAGATAATTATAAGAGTCTATATCGTCTACTCCTAGTGTGGTTCTACTTGTTGCATGTTCATACATTATATTGTTTGAATTACTGTGGGCAAGTCCTAATGCATGCCCTAATTCGTGTGAAGCAGCCATTTTTTTGTAACTAGCTGTGAAACTGTCGAAATAGTATTCATTGAATCTGATTAAATCTGTGAATGTTGATAAAGGATGGTATTATCCAACCATTCCATCATCTTCGTTGTAATAGTCACCATATTGGTCATCTTCATATGTCCAAATGGTATCTGGTAAAATATCGACTTCACCGAGATCATTCCATAAGTCGAATGAGTACTCTTGAGCATCAGTGTATTGTGTACTTCCTCCGTAGCGGATTTCTCCATCATCGACGGCACTATAGCCTAAGACGTAGACATTGGCTGAGGCCACGCTAATAGAACTAATGATCAACATTGTGATCAATATCGATAAAACTTTGATTCTGTGTTCCTTCATTTTATTTCGCCTCTTATTTAAAGGCAGGATTACGCAAACCTTAACATCGCCAAAGCCAACCATAACCAAGGCAAAAGGAATCTGTATAGTAACTATTTTTCCATACCTTAACATCGCCAAAGCCAACCATTGAGGACCATTGCAAGTATACAATTAGCGTGAGAAACTTTGTGATCTCGTGATTTGGGAAACTTTTCATTGATCAATTTGTCAACTTCGAGTTCACGGAATAAACTGACTATGATTCCAAGATGTCCTAAAAAGGTAGTACGTTTGATTATGGCATTTGACTTATTGTTGCTGTTTTTAGGGATGTGGAAGTCACAAAAAGAGATATTGTGCTGAATATATTTAATTATTCATCAACCTGCCGAATGCAGATCTTATCCAGCCCATATTCTGTTAAAATCCTGGATAGCTGTTGTGGATGGATAGCTGTTGTGGATGGATAGCTGTTGTGAATGGATAGCTGTTGTGGATGGATAGCTGTTGCAGAAATAGACGCAATTTATCATGATTTCTCACTTAACCAAAGACGTATGCATTCTTTTTTAAAAAATTTTAAATATTTTTTAATATTATTTCCACTATGGAAAACAAAAAAAATTTAGGCTACTTTGGATTTTTAGGAATTAAAGGAGTAGTGGGACTAGCAACCGAAAACTATGAAATGGCAGGATACGTGGCTTTTTTTGTTTTTTTATCTTTTTTAAATATTTCAAAGAATACTAATTTCTAAAAAAAGTCATGTTTTTGAAAATTAGCTAAGAAGTAGATGGTAGGGTTTTGAGTCCCTATTCTCAAGCCCTACCTGCGATCCAACCCTAGATTAAGAGGAAACCCTACTACTCTTAATCTGTACATCTATGACAACATCAATATATATATCATAATTGATACGAAAAATTAAATTTTATTTTAAATTTTGATATAATTAAATAATTATATTATATTAAAAATTATAATGTCATTGAAAATAACAAAAATTGCATAAGAAAAGCGCTATAGTGAGCTTGAAATTTTTTACGCCAAATTATTTTTCGTTAGGGTACAATTTTTGATGTAATTAATTTAAAATAATTTATCTTATTATTATATGCTGGAGTTGGAAAATAAGGTGGGGTATAATCTACCACACAAAGAATCACCTGGAGGGTCGCTGATCCTTTCTTCGAATTTAATATGTTTGGGGAAGCATAAACAAGATTCGAAGACTGTATTGGGGAATGCAGTAAGGATGCAGTGCCTCTGGGTTTCTTCTTACGTTAACTTTTCTGCTGTTTTTCACCGGATGTTTTTTGATCTTTTCAATTTTGATTAAGAGCCTATCTGAAAAGTCAGTAATGCAATGTTGAAAAGTCATAATGGGTATATAATATCAGAGTGTCCGTCCCGGTTTTGCATATTGCATATTGTAAAAGTTACAGTATGTAACCACTTTTCGGATAGGTCCTAAGTGATTGATATTTAGTGCAAAAAGAAAAAAACGATTGGCTCAAAATCCTGAATTATGAATTTTTACCTGTACAACCTTATTAGGTATACCGAACCGCTCTTGTCATGCTAACGTAGGAGAGCGGCTTTCAGACAAAAAAGAAGAAAGAAATGGAGTAAAAGCAACAAAGCAGCTACCAACTAAACCTTAAACCTGAAAGGCTTAAAAGCTCTTCATTCGGGCTTCAAAGTTCTTTTTCATGGCTTTTTTTAAAAGGCCGGTCGCCTGCGACCGGTGGGAGTGTAGGGTTCTGAAAATGGAAATAACTGACAACATCTGCGGGCTAAAACAAGCATGAAATCGTAACCTGAAAGAATTAGAATCCAAAGCCAAAATTGAGTTAAAACAAAGAATTTGAGTTAAAATAAGGAGTTAATTTACTAGAAAAGCCTTTTAGGATTTTTTAAAGTGATCCATAAGGTCTGGTCCAATTTTATGTAATTTAGTTCTGTACTCAGTTAATTTACTACTTATTTAAGTCATTACCCAGTTAAGTCACTTAGTCAAGTTATTACTTATTTAAGTCACTTAGTCAAGTTATTACTTATTTAAGTTACTTAGTCAAGTTATTACGTAACAATTCAGGTAGCCTTTGAAAGGCTACAATTTTTCCTCTTTTCGAGGAAAAATTGCATATAAATTGAATCCTATTTTGTTTCGTTATTATGCTTACACGTGAAGAGATCCTCGTTATCTATGAAGCTGGTCCTGAAGCTGTAATTTCTGTAATCCAGAGACTTGAAACTATCATAGAAGAACAAGCTATTCGAATTGCTGAACTAGAAGAACGTGTAAGGATTTTAGAATCTCGCTTAAATCAAAATAGCAGAAACAGCAGTAAACCTCCTTCTACTGACTTTTTAGTCAAAGAAAAACCTAATCCCAAGAGTCTCCGGAAAAAGAGTGGGAAGAAACCTGGAGGTCAAGAAGGTCATCCAGGCACAACTCTTGATATGGTTAATGATCCTGATTAGGTAATTGAACATTCTTTGACCTGCTGCAAAGAATGTGGACATACTCTTGAGGATGTTGAAGTTGAAGCTTATGAGAGAAGACAAATTTTTGATATTCCTCCTGTAAATCTAATTGTTACGGAACATCRAAGTCAGATTAAGACCTGTACTCACTGTGGAAAATCAAATAAAGCTTCTTTTCCAGAATCTGTGARATATCCCGTCCAGTATGGTCCTAATATTTTAGCTTCAGCAATTTACTGTAAAAACTACCAGTTTATTCCCTATAAAAGGATTTTAGAGTTTTTTGATGACGTTATGGGGATAAAAATCTGTTCTGCTACGATAATCAGAGCAGAAAAAGAATGCTTCCGGAATTTAGAGGAGTTTGAAAATGTGAGTCAGGAGAGGTTAATAACTTCTCCTGTAATCCATTGTGATGAAACTGGGATGAAAATTGAAGGAAAAAGGCATTGGCTTCATGTAGCTTCTAATGACAAATACACCTGTTATTTTGCTCACTCAAAAAGAGGATCAGAAGCAATTAATGCCATGGGAATTCTTCCAGAGTTTAAAGGAATAGCAGTTCATGACGGATGGAAACCCTATAACAGTTATGAATGTGATCATGCTCTTTGCAATGCTCATCTCCAGAGAGAACTTACTGGAATTGAGGAGAACTATAAACAGCAATGGGCTAAAGAGATGAATGAACTGTTAACAGAAATGAAAAAGTATACTGATGAGTGTAAAGAGCAGGTCAAAGATCTGGACTTTGAGCAAATTAAAGTGTTAGAAGAAAGGTTCGATGCTGTAGTCATGAAAGGGATTGAAGAAAATCCACCTTCTCTAAACCCTGAAAAACAAGGAAAACGTGGTAAAAATCCAAAAACAAAAGCAAGGAACCTACTTGACAGGTTTATAGAAAACAAAAAACAGATCCTGAGATTCCTCAATGACTTGAGAGTTCCGTTTGAGAATAACCAAGCAGAAAGAGACATAAGGATGATGAAATTACAGCAGAAAATATCAGGAACTTTCAGAACTATACAAGGAGCGGAAGCTTTCTGCAGAATTAGAGCTTATATCTCAACCATTAAAAAGAACGATTTACCTGTTATAGACGGTATTCTCGCGGCGCTCAAAGGAGCGCCGCTATTATTCTGAGAATTTCAGCATTTTGCTGAAAAAACATACTTTTTTATCAGTGGCTGAATAGTTACGTTATTACTTATTTAAGTTACTTAGTCAAGTTATTACTTATTTAAGTTACTTAGTCAAGTTATTACTTATTTAAGTCACATATCTTCTTTGTACGTCTTCTTCATACATTGGGACTGACCCTATGGACCAATTATGTATATGTAAGTAATAGTATAAAAAAGCAACGACTTTAATCTTATTTTTTAGCAGTACTGCTATCTAACATCCACAACAAAGCACAACATTTAAATTCCAATGCCCGAAACCAACGCTTCAAAACAGGTTAACAACAGGTGATCACATGAGACTCCCACCCAAAAAAGTAAAAAATAGATGCCTTCTGGGACAGGTTCTGGAGTGGTGGGCTGTCCAATCTTTTGCAGTCCATTGAGCAGATGTCGTACCTCTTTTCCATGAAAAAGCTTGAGGATATGGACGTGCTGGAGCAGGGGTGGGCGAACGTGAACGGACAGGTTTACGTTTCTATCTATGAGGGGCATGAGGATTGCAGGTGGTCGGAATGGAAGCACAAACCGGCTGAGGAGATGATGAAGCACGTCAGGGACGTTGTGTTTCCGTTCATCAAGAATATTCATGATGGAGAGCGCTTTTTTCGCAGCATATGAAGAACGCTGTGTTCATGGTCCCCAAGCCGTCTCTTGTGCAGGAAGCGGTAGGAATCATTGATGAGCTCGACATTTCAGGGCAGAGTTCTGAATCACCATCTAAAAACCCCAGAACCCACCGTGCTTTGCACCCCTTCCATGATAGAAGGTGTAGACATTGCAGATGAATCCTCCAGGTTTCAAATTTTGATTAAAGTCCCGTACCCAAATATTTTTGATTAAAGTCCCGTACCCAAATATTTTTGATTAAAGTCTCGTACCCAAATATTTTTGATTAAAGTCCCGTACCTGAATATAAGTGATATTTACATTCCAAAAAGGAAAGATGACGACCCATTTTTTTATAAATACAAAACTGCTATAATACAAAACTGCTATTTTAGTATGCCAGAGTATTGGATGGTCTATAAGATCAGAGGAAAATTGGGCCTATACCTTTACCTTGGATTCCAGATTCCCTAAATATATTTCAGATAACAGTAATTTGATGAAAAACTCTGTGAACTTTTATGAGAAAAGAATTTTTGGTTTCCCCTCAGAAAAAACAATACCGAAATTGAAGAAAGAAATATTCCAGAATTTACTTTTTGAAAGAACATTAAACCAGGGTCATATGAGATCCCCTCCTAAAAATAACCCCTGAAATTCACCATTTCATGTAGGATCTGGAAGACTTATAATAAGGGAATTATACTAGGGAAATTATAATAGGGAATTATAATGGGTGAATTATAATTTTAAATAAGAACGAGTTAATGAGAAATTAATTTACTAGAAAAGCCTTTTAGAATCTTTTGAAGTGATCCATAAGGTCTGGTCCAATTTTATGTAATTTAGTTCTGTACTCAGTTAATTTACTACTTATTTAAGTCATTACTCACTTAAGTTTCCTTAGTCAAGTTACTACTTATTTAAGTCACATATCTTCTTCGTACGTCTTCTTCATACATCAGGGACTGACCCTATGGACCAATAATAACTATGTAGGTAAAGGTATAAATAAACAACGATCTGAAACTTGTTTTTTCGCAGTACTGTGATTGAAATGCCCGGAAAACACGGAATTACAGAATTAGATGTAGCACAGCCTCTTTAAGTTGGGGTGGCCGCACGCAGTTTGATTTTACTCTGTAGGTTCTGTGAGCGTGCTCAACTCTGAAATCTTCTCCACAACTTTTTCAACATCTTCTACTGCCTCTGGCATCTGGAGCATTTTCACAAAACTATCGTGAAGATTGTGAAATGGACTTTCGCCGATTTCACCCACGATCAAAACATTGATCCCTCGATTTTTCAGAAACTCCGTAGTCTTCAAACCTCTCTTTTTTTCCAGGTCTGAGGCAGGGTTTTCGCTGATATCCCAGCTTTTTATTTTACTATCTTCCAGTTCGATAAAAATAAAATACGGGGCTTTGCCAAAATGCCGGGAAATCTTTGAGTGTAAACCTTCTTGCATTTGAATAGGAACTGCAATTTTCATTACTGACATCTTTCCAGGCTTTGCATTGACGACTAAATGTTCCAGGTTCTTTACCTCATTTTCCACAATCTTTTCTATTTCCTCGGAAAGCATCTCCACTCTTTTAAGATTAGCATCGCCCTCTATTTCTATTTCAATTTCCCCGAATACTACCAGACCGGACTTCCGAAGTCTGATTTCCCCAACAGTTTTCACGCCCTGAATACTGCCCACATTCTGTCTGATTCTTCTAATTGAATCTTTATCCAGCCATGCGTCCATCAGTGTCATTATAGAGTCCTTTGCTATACCGATTCCAAGCTTGAATATCATTAAAGAGATGACCAGCACTCCAACACTATCGAGCCATAACACGCCTAAGACTGAACCGATAATTGTAATGGCAACTATCAGGGAACTGAAAACGTCTGTATAGGAGTGTAGTGCATCGGCAATCAAAGCCTGAGAATCTATCTGTTTGCCGACTTTGAACTTATATTGCGATAATGCATACATTACCACTACCGAAAATACAGCTGTGCCAAGTGCAATCCCCTGCATTTTCACCTCAACAGGATTTGTGATGTTCAGCAGCGCCTCACGTACAAGTTCGAATCCAGAAAAGAGGATTATAATAGATACAAAAAGTGAAACAAGGTTGTCTGCTTTGTAGTAGCCGTAGGGGAACTTTTCTTCACTGCCCTTCAGGCTGAGCTTGAGCCCTATCCAGACGGCAAGTGATGTGAAAATATCCAGGGACGTATGGATAGCATCTGCGATAAGAGCAGCACTTCCGGAATAAAAGCCGACGATGCCTTTTAAAATTGAAAGAAAAAACAGAGTAAAAGTGGCATTCTTTGAAGCCTTAGCTCCTAACAATAAGTTCTCCTGTACAGCCATTTTCTCACATCATTCTTGAATATATACATACAGAAAAATACACACATGCAATAAACGTATTATTTTGGGGTTAATATTCAACCCTTTCCCTTGCTGTGACGTTTTTTTCAAAGGGATATTTCACAAGCTTCATCTCCGTTAACAGGTCTGCCCTTTCTACCAGTTCCCCAGGAACCCTCCTCCCTGTCAGGACAACTGTGGTTTCTTCCGGGATCTCCTCCAGCAGTTTGAGGATATCTTCGGTCTTACAATACCAAAATTGGCTGCAAGACTTATCTCGTCCAGTATCAGACCGACCCGTATTTTTCCTGCTATAAGGGTTCTGATCATCCCTCCTGGGATCCCAAACCTGGTATTTAATACCTTAAAATGCTTTTTTTCACTCATTGATATGTTTTCATCTTTATCGGGGCATATTGAGGGATTAATTAAGCAATAGCCATACTGGATTCTACAGTATAACCTTCCCTAAAAATTAATGAATAATTATGACTTTTTGTTTATAAATAGGTTTACGTATACCGCCAGCATTCAGGAATAATAAAAATTGTGATTAAGCAGGTCCCAAAACTAAAAATTTGTTTAGAAGTACGTGCCGAGCTCGATAAGGAGCTTTCGAAGTTTCCCTGGCTTACACCCATTGTTATTGAGATATTTGGCGGCAAGTTCGACCCTGAGAAACTGCGCTTACCTGACAACATAATTGCCAGGCTGCTGGGAAGCTCCTTACATAATATGCCAGCAATCGACATCTGGGATTGGGAGGCGATTCGCATTTGAGTTAAAATAAGAAATTAATAATAAGGAATTAATAATAAGGGACTAATAATAAGGAACTAATAATAAGAAATTAATTAATAAGAAATTAATTTACTAGAAAAGCCTTTTAGAATCTTTTAGAGTGATCCATAAGGTCTGGTCCAATTTTATGTAATTTAGTTCTGTACTCAGTTAATTTACTACTTATTTAAGTCATTACCCAGTTAAGTTACTTAGTCAAGTTATTACTTAGTAGTCAAGTTATTACTTATTTAAGTCACATATCTTCTTTGTACGTCTTCTTCATACATCGGGACTGACCCTATGGACTAATACTATATATAAGTAATAATATAAAAAAACAACGAACGTGGACTCTTTTTTTTACTGCTCCCTAACATCCACAACAAAGCACAATATTTAAATTTGATTTTCCTGAAAATCTCATTTTCCCTTCATTAATGGAGGTACATTTCCAATTTTCTTTGTTAAGTTCACACTTGAATTTTAAATTTTCTTTGTTAAATTCTCACTTTCATTTTCAGCTTTTTTTGTTAAATTCTCACTTTCATTTTCAGCTTTTTTTGTAAAGGTCTCACTTTCATTTACAGCTTTTTTTGTTAAGTTTTCACCTGTTTTTTCTACTTCTTTTGTTAAGTTTTCACCTGTTTTTTCTACTTTTTCTGTTTCATTTTCCACCGCTTTTTGAGAGCAACCGGAAGCAAATAACATTAGTGAAAGAGTCATCACTGCAATAAGCACAGTACCTAAAACTTTTATTCTTCTTATAACTTCTACCCCCTTTTATTTATAAAACATGCATGTGAAAATGTATCCCCCATGTATAATATATATTTATCTATATGTATTTTATCTCCGACACTCTGTAGCTTCTCTTTTTGATATCTCTTTTTGATATCTCTTTTTGATATCTCTTTTTGAATCAATTTTCAGGAACTGCTAATTAATAGTAATTAATAGTAACTTATAAGGTAACTTTCAGCCATACCTTTAGTAAAAGCAATTTTTCCTCGGAAAGAGGAAAAATTGCATATAAAATATCCCTCTTTTTCAACATCATGCTTACACGTGAAGAAATTCTTGAAATCTATGAAGCTGGTCCTGAAGCAGTTATTGCTGCAATCCAGAGATTTGATTATATCATAGAGAAACAAGTTTTTCAGATTTCTGAACTTGAAGAACGTGTAAGAGTTTTAGAGGCTCGTTTAAATCAAAATAGCAGAAACAGCAGTAAACCTCCTTCTACTGATTTTCATGTAAGAGATAAACCTAACCCTAAGAGTCGCCATGAAAAGAGTGGCAAGAAAGCTGGAGGTCAAGAAGGTCATCCAGGCACAACTCTTGATAAGGTTGATAATCCTGATTAGGTGATTGAACATTCTTTGACTTGTTGTGAATTAAAGGGATTGAAGTAAATCCACCTTTTCTAAACCCTGAAAAACAGGGGAAACGTGGTAAAAACCCAAAAACCAAAGCAAGGAACCTACTGGATATGTTTATAGAAAATAAAGAACAGATCCTGAGATTCCTGACTGATTTGAGAGTTCCATTTGAAAACAATCAGGCAGAAAGAGATATCAGGATGATGAAATTACAGCAGAAAATATCAAGAACTTTCAGAACCATACAAGGAGCGGAAGCTTTCTGCAGAATAAGAGCTTACATTTCTACTATTAGAAAGAATGGTTTACCTGTTATAGACGGTATTCTAGCGGCGCTCAATGGAGCGCCGCTATTATCCCGAGAATTGAAGCATTTTGCTGAGAAAACATACTTTTTTATCAGTGGCTGAATAGTTACACTATTTTTTTGCTTTGTAGCCTCTTTTTTAGGATCGTGGGATGCAGGATATTTGATTAATGGAGTGGGGTCTAATGTATTAATCGCTCAGGTATCTTTACTGGATGAAAACAGTACCTAATTACAAAACGAAACTCTGATACTAATTACACAGCATGAAGATATTATTTTGTTGAGAAGTATAAAGCGTTAATGAATTTACTAAATTGCATGCTATTCCTACATCTCAAATAAAATCAATAAATATAAGAGCAGAGAAAATGAACTTTTTGTCTTGGATATCACAATTATTTGGATGAATATTATTTCATTAAGTTGATTTCTCTAAGTGCCTGCAACGAAATAACCTATGCAACTTATAATTTATTGTAACTTTGATTGGCGACCTTGATAGTGAATATCAAAACGTCCAATCAGGAATATGCATAGATTATTCTGTGACGGGGCCTAAGCTTGTTTCTGTGTTCGCCAGCTCTATTTTATTTTTGCCATCAGCTTTGCGCTTCAGCGGACGCTTTCATTCCAGCTATCGTTCAGAATCGTAATCATGACGTCAGAAGCAGGAATAGTTAAACCTAAATTCCTTTCATGAAGTTCCTGCTATGTCGAGAAGAAATCTTTTGAGAATTATTCACCTTCCTCTTCCTCCATCAGATTCCAATAACTTTAAAAGCAATGCCCTTTATCAAAATGTGAATTTCAATGCTTACGATCAGGGTTAATAATTCCCTGATTTCTTTCTTAAAATGCCGGGCTGTTTTTTCCCGGACTTTCAACCGTACAACTTTATGAGAGATGAAAATGGAACTCGACGAAGTCATAATCACACGGGCAATTTTTGAAGAGTATTCAAAAACCTTCCTTGACTACACGGACATTGATGTAGCACTTGTAGGAGGGGGACCTGCAAACTTGGTGGCTGCAAGGTACCTGGCTGAAGCCGGGGCAAAGGTTGCCATTTATGAGCAGAAGCTGTCACTTGGGGGTGGCATGTGGACTGGCGGCATGATGTTCCCACGCATAGTTGTACAGGAAGAAGCCTGCCACGTCCTGGACGACTTCGGGATCAGGTATAAGGAGTACCAGCCCGGGTATTATGTGGCAAATTCTGTGGAATCTGTCGGAAAGTTGATAGCAGGGGCAACTTCGGCAGGGGCTGAGGTCTTTAACCTTGTGAGCTTTGAGGACGTCATGATTCGGGAGAATGACAGGATCACTGGAATTGTCATCAACTGGGGACCTGTAACAACTCAGCGCCTGCATGTGGATCCTCTCATGATCCGCACAAAACTCGTGATTGACGGGACAGGGCATGATGCGGTTGTTTGCAACACGATTCTCCGGAAGATACCCGATGCAAAGATCGGAGAACTCGGCATGCTCGGGGAAAAGCCAATGTGGTCTGAGGTAGGCGAGCGCCTTGCTGTGGATGCAACCCAGGAAATCTATCCCGGGCTGATTGTTACAGGCATGGCCGCAAATGCCGCAACTCGTGCCCCGAGAATGGGTCCTGTCTTCGGAGGCATGCTACTTTCCGGAGAAAAGGCTGCAAAACTTGCCCTTGACAGACTTAAAAATATCTGATATTTATCTGAAACCCACCGAAGCCCTCCTAAAATCGGGTTTTTACCGGCTCGGAACGCCGGGTAGCAGAATCACTCCCTTCTCGAAGAAGGGTATCCTGCTTTTCCGGCAAAAACTTTATATAAAAAAACTCCTTCTATAGGTTGCTTCAAACCTGAAGTACCAGACCCTGTGGCCGGGGTAGGGTAGAGGTTATCCTGTGGCCCTGTGGAGGCTACGATCCGAGTTCGATTCTCGGTCCCGGCCCTAAACTATTTTTAAATTATTTTTCTTCTCTTATGTGGTTACGGTGTTTTTTGCGGCACCCCTTTTATATTGTTCTACCAGTCACCTGCAATTTAATACCTGAATGCAATCTATACTTCACCTCCGATAATCAAGTAAATGGAAATGAGAACTGACATGAAAGCACTCATTATAGACGGTTATGTGGACGAGCCCGCCTGTCTTGGGGTTCCTCCTTATCTATCTCCTTACGCCCGGTACATAGCAGGAGCTCTTAGAGAGCGCGGGCTTTCCGAAAATGAGATTCACTACCTGACCATCGACACCCTGAGGGAAAACCCGCCCGGGGTCGGCGGGCTTATAGGAAAGGTAGACCTTCTGGTCATTATTGCAGGTATGACCGTGCCTGGAAAATACCTTCGGGCATCCCCAATCACACCTGGAGAGATCGAAACTATTTTTCGAGCTGTGAATGGGATAAAGGTTATAGGTGGCCCTATCAGGCTCGGTTTCAGTAGCGAAGGCGGAAGGGCTGCAAAGGGGATGGAAAGTGGAATAAGTCTGGAAGAAGCCACACTTGCAAAAATGGACCTAGAGGCTTTTATTTACGATCTCTTTGAAGGGGGGGCTGGCGAGAATTCAATCAGCGGAGGCAGCGGAAGCTTCTCTGCCAGGCTGAAAGCCCCGGAATCCGTTGACCACCGTTTCAGGACAACAGCCGAGATCGGGCGCTGGGGGCCGAAAGGGGCTTTTTTGATCAGGCAGCACCCGGACTATCCTTATTGTATGTGCGAGCTTGAAACTTACAGAGGCTGCGGCAGGCATGTCCACTGCTCTTTCTGCACCGAGCCATTTTATGGGGCTTCGGACTACAGGCCTGTAGAGGACGTTGTTTCCGAAGTCTCTGCACTTTATTCCCATGGAGCCCGCTATTTTAGAATAGGAAGACAGCCTGACCTTTTCTCCTATCATGGGACCGATGCAGGAGGGCCTGTCCCGAAACCCGTGCCTGAGATTCTTGAAAAGCTTTACCGTGGAATCCGAAATTCCGCACCTGAACTTTCTGTGCTCCACATGGACAATGCAAACCCGATAACCCTTGCAGCATACCCCGAAGAGTCAGAGCAGATCCTGAAGACGATTATTAAATATCACACCTCCGGAGATGTAGCAGCCTTTGGGATGGAGACTGCCGACCCGAAAGTGGTTGCAGCAAATTCCCTCAAGGCGACTTCCGAAGAAGTTTTTGAGGCGATCAAACTGGTAAACAGGTTTGGAGCAGTGCGCGGGGCAAACGGGCTTCCGGAAATTCTCCCAGGCATTAATTTCGTCCACGGGCTTATGGGGGAGACGAAAAAGACCTTCCAGCTGAACTACGATTTTCTGCAGCAGGTGGTTGATTCAGGTTTACTCCTGCGTAGAATCAATATCCGGCAGGTTATGGCATTTCCCGGAACTCCAATGTACGGCAGGGACGAAGCAGCCAGGAAGCATAAGAAACTCTTTCTGGACTATAAAGACAAGGTCCGGAAGAATTTCGACCTTCCACTGCTCCGGCGGGTAGTGCCGGAAGGAACGGTACTGAATGATGTAATGTGTGAGGTACATGACAGAGGGATCACTTTCGGAAGGCAACTTGGCTCTTATCCTCTGCTTGTGGGAGTTCCTGCCCTCATTCCTCTGCGGAAATTCACGGACATTACTGTCACAGGACACGGGATGCGTTCGATTACTGGAATTCCCTATCCTTTGCACATAAACACCGCATCTCCTACCCTTATCCGGGAACTCCCCAGTATCGGCAGAAAAACGGCTGATTCTATAGCAGCAGGAATTCCCTATAATGACAGAGAGGATTTTCTCAGAAGGGCAAATGAGGGAGAAAAGATTATCAGCTTTATAGAAATTTGATTCCCTAAATCTTTTTATTTCTTCTTTTACTTTCTTTTTCCGGCATTCTACTAGTACTAATATTTTTTTATGTATCTGCATCCTGAAATTGGAATATTTTATTCAGGAAAATCCTTTTTCAGCCTAGCAACATCCCCAATTTCTGGAGCTTAAAGCTCCAAATCTTTCAAATAAACAGCTATTTATTCAATCCCGAATCATTTTAAATGGGATATTTCAGGGGGAGTTGCTTGAGCGAGAGCGTAGAATATTTATATAGAGTAAAGATTGCTTTTCAGTTGAGCTTTATTGTATGGGTCATGATTGGAATTTTTTTGTTTTATGCTACTTTTGAGGGGCAGTCCAAAATGCTTGGAACATTTCTACTTCTTTTCTCAGTTATTCTTTTCACGCCTTTTTTGCCTGACGGAACAGATTATAGTGATATTGAAAATCTAAATGACTATAAGGAAGAGAAATTTTAGGAAACATGGAATTTCCCTGCAGGGTTTACAAGGCTTCATTTTAATATAATTTAAAACCTCATTTTTTTATAAAAACTCCTCTTTACTATTTCAGCTGTACGAATATAAAGTTCCACAATGGTTCCAAGAATTAAAATGATTGAAATTGGGAGAGGTTTGAATCCAAATGGGGTGGCAAATGAGGAAAAGGGAAGCTGAGAGTCAGGATTTCGATCAGCAGGGTGGTTACAAGCAGATATTTTCCAGGTTTGCTCTTGAAAAAGGGTTTCATGCTCCGGACTACGAGTAATATAAAGGATGCTAAAATAACAGATTCTATAAACCAGCCGGTTCTGAACTGTTCTGTCATCCCAGTGAGAAGAAGTAAAACGCCGAAAGTGAGGTAGTCGAATACCGAACTGGTAATCCCAAATGCCATCATAAACTTACGGATGAAATCTGTATCCTATTGGTGAGGTTTTTCAACCATTTTCCTGTCCACAGTATCCGTAGCTATGGTCGTCTCCGGAAAATCAGTCAATAAATTGATTAGCAGGATCTGCTTGGAAAGCAGGGGAAGGAAAGGCAAAAAAGGGATGCTTCTGCCATACTGAACATATTCCCAAAATTGGCACTGGTAGCCATAAAGACATACTTCTGGTATTGGCAAAGGTTTTTCGTCCTTCTTTCACACCCTCTACAAGTGCATCCAGATCCTTTTCCAGAAGCACGATATCCGCAGTTTCTTTAGCAACATCCACAATGCTGTCAACGGAAATTCCCACGTCTGTAGTATGGAGCGCCGAAACGTCTTTTATGCCGTCTCCTATATATTCAACAACGTTTCCGTTTTTTTGAGTGCAAGGATAATCTGCTCTTTCTGGATTGGCTCTATCTTGGCAAAGACATCGGTACCGTTTACCTGCCTGAGCAAAGCTTCACTGCTCATCTGAGCAGGTTCACTCCCGGTTATAAACCTGATGTTCTTAAGCCCGATTTCTCTACTGATGTTCTTAAGCCCGATTTCTCTACTGATGCTGGCAGCTACAAACCTGTTGTCTCCGGCAATATCATTTTAAGAAATTTCAATTTGTTCTATGCTTTCTATAGTTTCTGTAATTCCCTGCTTTGGGGGATCAAAAAAGAAGAGGAAACCGAGGAAGGTCATCCCTATTTCGATTTCCTTTTCGATAATCACCTGCTGGTCCATCTCCCTATACGCAACCCCAAGAGTGCGAAATCCTTTTTTGGTGACCATCGGGTTACCCTCGCTTTTTGAAACAAGGATGCTCAATCTTTTACGCACGAAATCGTGAGGAACTGGTCAGTGTGCCTGTCTTGTTGGAGCAGAGCATGTTCGTGCTCCCCAGGTTTTCAATGGAAGCCAGCCTCCTGACTATGACCTTCTTTTGCGCCATCTCTCTTGCACCCCTGGAAAGGTTAATGTTAATAATTGCAGGCAGAACCTGGGGAATCAACCCAAAAGTAAGAGTCAGTGAGAAAAGGAAAGAGTCAAGGATAGGGTGCTGGAGATATACGTTAATTGCAAAGATGGTCATTACTATAAGCAAGGTAACTTCCATCAGAAAGTGGCCGAAGCTTGTAATATCCCTTTCAAACTCGGTTTCCGGGGGTCTGAGTTTTAGCTTCTCTGAGATGTTTTCCCGAATACCGTTTCCTTTCCTGTAGATACTGCCAGCACTTTTCCGCTTCCGCTGACCACATTTGTTCCCATCCATAGAGAATTTGTACGTTGTCTTAACATCAGACAAGTGACTAATCTGCAGGAATTATATCTCCGGCGTTGAGGAATATTATATCCCCAGGCACGATCTCTTCTATGTGGACTTTTATTTTTCTACCGTCCCTGAGTGCAGTCGCTGTTATCTGCACAGTGGTGAGAAGTTTTTCAAAGGTATTTGTAGCTCCTTTTTCCTGCCAGAAACCCAGCATACTGCTGATCAGGACAATGGCTACAATAATCAGGGTGTCTGTAGGGTCGTGGAGAAAAAAAGACAGCCCGGCAGTAAATAGGAGAATAAGGGTAAAAGGGCTCCTGAACTGGGAAAGCAGGATATTAAGAGCATCGTATCTCTTTTTTGGCTTAAGAATATTTGCCCGTAAGTTTTAAGACGTTCACTGCTTTCGGAGCCTTTCAGACCTTTGCTTCCTGTCTGGAGTTCCTGTAACATCTCAGGTACAGGAATAACTCCTGAAAGCAAGCTTTCTCTCTTTATTTATGCACCACCCGGATGCCTACTTAGCCTGCTTAATTTATTCAGGCTTCGGCAACTCCTAGGATTGTGGCAAGCTCCATGCCCTCACTTCCTATGGATGAGAGTTCGCTTGAAGCTTCAGACTTCGAAATGTATTTTTCAGTCCGGACGCTTGCAGACTCCTCCATCTTAATTGTAACTTCCTCTTTAGTGTATCCCCTCTCAATGCATTCTCTTACGAGCTTCCCATATATACCGGCAATAATCTTAAGGCAGTCAAACACAGTGTTCTCTTCAACAGCGTTTTTCCCATCCAGCATGATCCGCCTGAGCCTTTTGGATCCTACGGATTCTGTAAAGAACTCTTTGAGTTTCACCATGAACATATAGAGAGCTTCCCTATCTATAAGGGGAGCCAGTTTTTCGTCTCCTGTTATATCATGATCCCCATACAGGATCAGGAAAGTCCTGTCATCCGCAGAGATTGTGAACATGTGCTCTGCATCCTTGTCTTGAAGCACTGTTCTGATGCTGTCTCCTTCGTACTCGATACTCATAATACGAAAATCGGATACGTTCATCTTCTTTACTTTTTCTTCCCTGGACAGGATTCCACTCTTTGCCCTCACAGGCAGAGTGAATTCTTGAAGATCCTCAACTTTTAGTGAATTATGAACAAAATTCAGTTCAAACTCGTACTGTATACCGTTAACTGAACTGACCTGCCTTCCTTTCAGTTCTTTGTCTTCACCTGAAGCATAATAGGCATGCTCGGCTCCATAGATGCTTGTTTCAAAAAAAGGGCTTAGGGTCGCGAGTATCCTGGTTTCAAACTGCTGCACTTCTGAAAGTGCTAGCCTGTTTTGCCTATCAATATCTTCAAGCCTTTCATTCTTTTTTAACAGGGATGCGGTTGAAGAGGTTTCAATTATTTTTGCTTTAATTTCAAGAATCTCCTGGGACTCGATTCCCTGCGTAAGTTCTTCCATATAACCAACGACGTCTGCCTGGAATCTGTCTATCTCCTCGAGCTTTCCCTGAGAGCTTGTTGTCTCTTCCTTATTCCCCTGCTTTATCTCTATAATTGATTTTTCGAGAGGTATTGCCTCTTTTGAAATCCTTATGAAGTCCTGCAGATCCTGGATGAAATCTCTCTGAACAGGAAGTTCTGTAGAGTCTTGAAAGGTATACTTCATTTTAAATTCCTCCCCGGTAGCTAAAATGTCTTTTGTTAAATTATGTTTCTTCACATTTAAATCTGTGAGCATATACTTTTTAGAAGGGTATATTTTTATCATTATATATATATTTAAAACTATATTTTTTTATAATGTATGTATTTTTTATAATGATAATATGACTCCTTCAATTACCAGTATTTTTTTTCATTACCTCTGAATCATTCTTTTAATTCTGAGCAATCACATCTTGATCTTCTCTTTGTGGTTATCTCAAAAAATACCTGGCTTTTTAAATATTTAATTTTTCAAAAAATCATTATTATTAAACATAATTTTTTCATTTATGATTATATTTAGTTCCATATATTCTTTAGAAAGATTTATATTAAATATTTGCGTAAGTTATCTCATATTATCGTCACAGGATAATATGCAAAGACATGTACTATATTAAATGTGGAATATTTATGATCCATATTTAATCTGCCTGTTGGCGAATTTGCTGTTTGCAATTAATAGGTATATGTCTGATGTACCAGGCACCAGTCAGCCCTGGTAATTAAAACGGGTTGGTTCATAATTCCCCTGTTGCGCAAGAATTAATGGGGCCAATACTTGCCGCTCCAGAGGTAGAGGCTACTGCCCTCCTTCCCGAAAGGGTTCCGGAGAAGCGCTGGCTTTCTTATCTACTAATTGAGGATAAAATTGATCAGAGTAATTAAGTTAGGGAGGTGAGGTGAAAAGCAGTTTTGTAAATAAAAGCTGTAAATTTTCCTACAGTCTTATTTTTTTTAGTATTTAAGTAACAATTGATCAAAATATTTGAAGACTGTTTATAGGATTGTATTCTAACTAACTGGAATCTGCTACAACTCGCAAACTTTAAAATATTATTTAGTATATGATAATATTCAATGTTAATACCAAACTAAAATTGAACATTTGCGGAATCTAGGTGCAGAATATGAAACAAAAAATAATGCTATTTAGTGCGCTGCTAATTATGTTCCTTTTAGCAGGAACGGCAAGTGCAATTGATATGGAGAATACAGATCTTGTATCAATAGATACTGGTCTGTGCGTTGATAGTATCGCCTACAGCGATGAAGGTTCTTTCATGATGGGAGACACTGTAGATATCACTGTAACCTTCAGTGAACCCGTCAATTATGCGGCTTTTACTGTTTGTGACTACTATCCGGATCCCACCGTCATTTTAATGACTCCAACGGATGACAGTGGTACTGTCTGGTGTGGTACATATTTAGTTCCAGACGGTGTAAACGATGCAGTTGACGTGATGGTATATGGAGCCATCTTAGATGGTAACTTTGCTCCTTCAGCCTTCTTAAGTGGCTTGACACCGGAAATGATTCCGGCGGATTTTGTGATTGACGAGGTTGAGGCAATTGATTATTACGCCTTTGTGATTGACAACGAAGCTCCGAAATTTACTATAATTGAACCGGATGTTGCTGTCAACAATAATTGTGTATGCTTCAATATCAAAGCTGTCGATAAACTGAGTGAGACAATCGCCTATGCCATCTTTATCAATGATGTTCAGAAGAAATCAGGGGTTGTGAATTGTGACGGATATGTAACATATGGACCTGAGTTGGCTGATGGCTATTATCAATGGAGAATCGAACTCATAGACGAAGCAGGAAATATTTGTATCCCTGAAGTCGACTTCGACCTGTACGTGGACACCGACTGCCCGAGTGCAGTAATTATTTCTCCGGATAATGGCTGTGTCATCAGCGAATATCCCGATCCCTATGATGAATTAGATCTTCGTGGGGTTATCGGCAGTCCCTCCTATGATCCCCTCTATCCCTATCCTTTCATGACATTCAGTTTCACCGCTGAGGATGATTTCTCTGACGACTGTGGTCTGGAGCTATATTACCAGGTGTACATCAACGGAGAACCCGTTGAGGAAATGTCCGGGACCATGTTCTCTGATGAGCTCGTAACCATAGAGATTGACGATCCATACTTCTTCGCGGACGGGGCTTACATCTGGTGCGTTGAAGTTGCGGATCGGGCAGGAAACTACTTTACTAGCGACCCCCAGCAATTCTATGTCAACTGTGAAGGGCTCGAAGTCTGCCTCAATTTCCCGAATGATGAGTTTGTTTCTTCATGCCCGGAATTTAACTTCAGTGTTTCAGGAGGAGCAGGGCTGCCTTTCGATTACGAACTGCTCATTGATGGTGAAGTAGTAGAGGGGGGCACGTGCGTCGTTGGTGTAGATGAGGTTAACTACTATTCCGTGAATTCAGAAGTGGATGAAGGCATAGGTCTGCTCTGGACAGTGTGCATCACTGACTGTGCAGGCAATGTGTATCAACCTGAGCCATTTTCCTTCTCTGTTGACTGTACTGCTCCGGCTGCTGTGGCAAACCTGTGTGTTGTTGACGCGCTGAGCGAGATTACATGGGAATATACGTATGATGAGCCCGGACTGTACGTTAGCTGGGATAATAACATCGAAGACGATCTTTGCTACGATGAAAACGATCCTTATTCCACTCCATATGTGGTTCTCATCAGCGAATTCGAGCCCACATGCATTGAGGAGATGCAACTGGCAGAACCATTTACCCCACTAACATCCGAATATGATGAAAACGGCGTGTGTATTCTTGATACAGACGTCTTTATTGGAGGGTATGGTGGAGAATCCCTCGTCTATGGTCAGGACTACTGGGTAGCTGTTATTGCTCTGGATTGGGCTGGCAACTACGACGAATGTTTTGCCGTTTGCGGTCCTGTTCAGACATACGAAGACATAAACATCATGCTTGACGAAGGCTGGAACCTGAAATCCGTGCCCAAGACTCTGGCTCCATTCAATGCAGACCCGGAATCGGCCTTTGGAGAATGCAGCACAGTACTTTACTGGGACGGTTGCGGCTGGGTATTCCCTGACTGTATCGAACCATGTAAGGGTTACTGGGTTTACAGTCCGGAAGCCTGCATAACCAATGTAAAGTTCAAGCCAATGTCACTTGACTGTACAGTTCCAGAAGTACCACCATGTCTTGACCTTGCTTGTGGATGGCAGATGATAGGACACACCTCTACAGCACCTGTACACTGGTCCAAGACTCTGGGTTCATTGCAGGGTCTTCTGGGTTTAGAGTATAAGTTCTCCAACCTGATCACATATTCTTGCAATGAAGGTTGGGGTGGTACAATTTCCCTTGGAGTCATGGACATGGGTCTGCTTGGTTCAGGAGAGGCAGCTCCATACCCGGTTGAATGCCTCCAGTCTCAAGGCTTTATGATTCCTGGACAGGGATACTGGGTCTTCATGAAGGAACCAGGTACCTATGCTTCCATCGAAAGCGTGAATGTTTACGTTGATCCCGCCGATCCAAATGACGCCATTGATCCCGCCGATCCAAACTACGCCATTGATCCCGCCGATCCAAACGACGCCGTTGATCCCGCCGATCCAAACGCCTTTGATCCTGCATCAGGTAATGAAACCAATGGTAATGAAACCAATGGTAATGAAACCAATGGTAATGAAACCAATGGTAATGAAACCAATGGTAATGAAACCAATGGTACCAATTTAAATGAGACTATTAATGATATCATCAATGGTACTCTCATCAATGGCACCTTGCCCGTGTAAGAGGGAATATTTCGAAAACAAGTAACTTTTCAGCCAATCAGGCTGAAAGTTTTTTTTCTTTTTTCTTGTTTTCGTAGCAATTGGAGGTAAATCATGAACAGGATGTTAAAAAATAGTTTATTAGGAACAGCTGTACTGATGTTTTTTTTCTTAACAGCTACTCATACAGGTATGGCAGGGGAAGAAGTCCCGGCCCCGGTTCCTTTGATTCCGATGACAGTAGAGGGAGTCGCCCTGATTGATGGGGACCCGGCTCCTAAAGGCACTGTTGTTGCAGCTTACCTTAATGGGACACAGGTAGAAGAGTTTCTCATAAATACTTCTTCAGGAGATTTCACTTTCTATATTTCCGGAAAAGCTGAGGATGAAGGAAAATCCGTTACCTTTAAGGTTGGTGAAAAGGATGCCGATACGAAGTTAGACTGGAAATCCGGAACTAAGGTCTCATCCATTGAACTGTCAGTCGGTGTTGTAGCTGATTCCGGGAGTTCTAAGAAGAGCTCAACTTCAAGTACAAGTTCCGGATCGGCAGAAATCAATGAATCAAAAACTTCTGGAGCTGAGGTTATTGAAAGTTCAGTCACTCAACCGAATGTAACAACTGTCTCGGAAAATGCAGTTGCCGATTCAGGTGAAGATACCGGAGCCGAAAAGAGTGCGGAATCTTCAGAAGCATCCACTGAAACGAGCAGTGCTCCAGGTTTCCAGATTATTTATGCTGTTGCGGGCATCATTCTGCTCACTTTCGGGTCAAAGCTCGGGAGGGAATCAAAAAGGAAGCCCTAACAGATTTTTCTAAAAGGATCTGCACGGGTAACGTAAAAATCTCAAGGTGATATGGTGACCATCAAGGACAAATACTTAAGAATTTTATCGTGCCTGGTTATTCTGGTACTGGGCATGTCCCTTGTTCCGGTTGCATCTGCCAACAGTATTCCTTCGATTCCCAATGTGTTTGAAGGAAAGCTGATTACAGGTGATGCAGATGCACCCGCAGGAACGATAATTTCAGCTTATATAGATTCCGAGCTTGCTGGCTCTCAATTTATAAAGGAAGCAGGAGTGTACAAGTTGGATGTCTCGGGTACAGAGGAAGATAATGGAAAAGAGATTATCTTCAAGCTGGGCCTCGTTGAATCTGAGCCTGTTTCCGTGACCTACCAGCAAGGAGCTGTGCCGGTAGAACTCGATCTTACTTTCGAAGGAGATTTTGTACCTCCAGTCATAGAAAGCTGCTCCGCATCCCCTGTGTGTATCCTGAATGACGGAGAGGATTACTCAGTTATCAGGGTAAAAGTCTCGGATGACTTGTCCGGAGTTCTGTCAGTAACCATTGATCTCACTCCCATAGGCGGAGAAGTGGTTCCATTGACACTCGAAGGCGGAGGTATCTATACCTGCAATGTAGGAAGTATTCAGGCAGGAGAGTTTAAACTCGCCCTTACAGCTACGGATTACTTCGGGAATACAGTTACGGATGAAGACAGCATCTCGATCACCGTAGTTTCAGAAGATGAGCTCACGACAAGGTATGGAGGCGCTGATAAGAGTTTCTCTACCGAAGAGATCAACAATATTGTAAATAATAATGAAATCTCCAGCAGGAGCAAATACGCAATTCTGAATATTTACTTTGCTGACGGGTGGGATCGGATATGAAACTGTCTGAGTTTAAAATTGCTTTTGTGCTGCTCCTGACCATGGTCTTATGCACAGCACCAGCTTCTGCAGGCAGTGCGGAAAGGGCTCTTCCTTCTTCAGTTAATCCCGATGAGGTGTTTCAGGTAACGGTTAATGTAGCCGATTATGGTGCCGTCGGGCAGGTTCTTGAAAAGCTTCCTGCAGGTTTCACATACATCAACTCGACCCTTCCGGAAGAAGCTGTAACTGTAAACGGCAACAAGGTTTCCTTCCTGCTGCTGACTGAAAAGAACTTCAGCTACACCCTTAAAGCTCCTGCGTCAGCCGGTACATACCAGTTCGTGGGTCTTTTAAGGGACATCAACAAAACTGAATTCTCTGTTCTCCCTGCCAGTTCTTCCATCAAGGTCAAGTCAACCTCCAGTGGAGGTTCAGGTCATAGCTCAAGCAGCAGTTTAAGTGGCGGATCTGGAGGTTCCCCCGAACTCCAGAGCAATGTAAAGGCTAAAGAGCTGTCCCAGGCGTTCGTCACCGCTGGAACACACGTAAAGTTCGATTTTCCAAATGGTGTAACCTGCATAAGGTATGTGGAGTTTGATGCTAAGAAAACTCTCGGGAAAATCACTACTATTGTCGAAATGCTGAAAGACCAATCAAAGATGGTTTCAAGCCTGCCCGAAGGCACGGTTTATCAGAACGTGAACATCTGGGTGGGTTCGGGAGGAATCGCAAATGCTGGTAGTCTCGAAAATGCAGTTGTCGGTTTCAGAGTTGACAAAACCTGGCTTGAGGAAAACAAGGTTGATGCAGATTCGTTAAACCTCTGGTACTATGACAATTCATGGAGCAAACTTGATACCAAAAAATTAGATGAGGACAGCGATACTTACGTCTACTTTGAAGCTAAAACTCCAGATTTCGGACCCTTTGTAATTGTTGCAGCCGATAAAGAATCTGGTCCAACGGAGGTTGAGCCTGTGCCTACTGAAGAAGTGGAACCTGATGTGGCTTCCGAACCCAATCCTTCAGGCTGGCCTATTCCTGGCTTTGAATCTGTAGCTTTTCTGGGAACGGTTGGAGCTGCATACTGCGTCCTGAGAAGAAAGTTCTAAATGCCGAAATAAATTCCCGGCTTGAAGCAGCATCTAAAGCTGCTTATTTTTTTCTTTCCCGAATACCTGTAGATTGAAAAGTGATTTTTGGATTCAAGGGAAATATTTCTTAGCTTGGGGTGTATTTTGATAGTATTTGATCTCACCTAATAGGAACAAAAATTCATACGTTGCTTTTTTTCATCGTTCACGATGATTTTCAGCCTCCTGTGGCGCAGAAGAGATAACTGGATGATTCGATTTCAAGATGTTCTGGATCTCATTCGTTAATCTTAGACTCGCAGAATTCTTTTCCCTGCTTTGCAGTTTCGTTTCCAGGGCTTAATTTAAGGGCCCGTGCATAGCACTTGATGGCCTCTTCATATTCTGAAAATTTACAGAGCAGATTGCCTCCGAACAGGAGAGAATTCAGGTGGTCTGGATCGCTTTCAAGAGCTATTTTATAGGCTTCGAGGGCTTTTTCTTTTTCTCCGAGTTCCAGGAAAACGTTGCCTTTCCAGTACCAGGTCTCTGCGTTGTCAGGTCTCATAATGGGAGCTTTGTTTCGGGAGAAGAAGCTGAACCTGGGAAGTTTACACGCCCAGTCAGATGCCTGCTTGGGTTCTGCTGCCAGGGCTTTGTCGAAGGTCTCCAGAGCTTTTTCCAGGAGTTCCATCTTGAAGTAAACAATTCCCTTGCTGGTCAGGATTTTGGGGGATGCGGGATCAAAAGAAAGCGCTTTTTCAAAGGCCTCAAGAGCTTTTTCATTCCTGCCGAGGGCAGAGAGCACAAACCCCCTGTTGGACCATTCTGTTGGGCTTTCTGGTTTAACCTCCAGGGTAGCATCAATAATCTTGAGAGCTTCTTCGTATCTTCCGAGCTTGAAAAGAGACATCCCGCAACAGGACCGAACCTCCAGAACCTTTTTGAGTAACTCTTTTCCGCTGTCCTCCTTTCCTTTTTCAAAAAGCAGATCTGCCATTTTTTTCCAGGCTTTATCCGCTTCCCCATAAGCAGCAAGAGCCTCGTTATACCTGCCCATCCGGAAGAAAACCCTGGCTTTTTTATAGCTCTCCTCGGCCAGTCTATTGAGGTCTCTGAGTGTGTTTGCCATTTTTGCCATTTTTTTGCCTCATATCTACATGTGTTAGAATCCCCTGAATTCGGATTCATAACTGAACCTGCATTATTCGGAAGTCGTATTAAAAATTAGTTTATGTTTCAAAATTAGTTTTTTTAAACCTGATAATTGTCCAGATAAATATTTGGAGTTTTATAATAAATAATGTTCTGAGATTTAATAAGGTTCATTAATCCTTACTTAAACTTCTATTACTCCGATTCTACAACAGAATGGGACTTCTTTATGGAACCTATTTAACCCGCTAGTTCCGATACAATGTGAAGTAATGTGGGGTAATAAGATCAACTACTCCTGAACTAAACAGGCTGTCCGAAAATTCAATTTCAGGGCAAAAATATGAAAAAAATAAGGCATATAAACCCCTTAAATTGGAAAAAAATAATTTTGAATCCTACTGATAGTAATTGTCGGACAGCCTGTAAAGACTCAGGGGCTTGTCTAGCAAGCCCTGGTTAACCAGATCACCGATTAAAAGCAACGGAAAATCGGTAAACGATAAGAAAGAAATAGTTACCCTGAAATGCTGCCTCAGTTTAAGGCTTTAAGGATGCCGATTAAACAGTCCTGAGAATTAAGGATAGTGCTTGCATCGTTAAACCTTTCCATATTTTCGTTCCCATTACATTAATAAAAAACGAATTAAATAGAACAGGATGTGGAAGTTGACGCATTCACCCCCTGAGTTAAAGACACTGGGGTTTCCTGCTGAGGATTTATGAAAATTGAGTAAAAGGAGTGATTTCACTCTTCTCCTATCCACTCTTTTACTTTGTCAGGGTTGTCTTCTATCCACTTTGCAGCGGCATCTTCTGGAGTTGCACCGTTTTCAATCCCTATCATGACGTTCTGGATATCTTCATGGGTCCACTCGAACCTCTCAAGAATTCCGTAAAGCTTGGGCATGTCTTTTTGCAGGTCCTTTCTTGAAAGGGTTTCCACATGATCAGCCTCGCAGAAAATCTCTTTTGGATCATCCAAAAATTTGAGGTCCCAGCGGTTAAAAGCCCAGTGTGGGAGCCAGAGGGTTACAACAATGGGTTCCCCGGAATCAATGGCTTTCTTTAATGAAGCTATCATGCCTGCATTGCTACTTGCGACCAGTTCCATGTCCAGACCATACTCTTCAATAACTGATTCAGCCATACTCATCGTACCTGATCCGGGGTCTATCCCCACGATTTTGCCGTTGAATTTGTCTTTATTGGCGTTGAGCTCTTCGATGGAGTCAATTTCCACGTATGAAGGGACAACGAATCCGATAGGGCAGTCTTCCAGGGTTGTATGGACAGAGTTAACCTGATCTCCGTAGGTGTCCCAGTATTCCTTCTGGGTTTTGGGCAGCCAGGCAGAAGTCGTGAAGTCAAATTCACCATCTGCAAGACCCTGGTAGAGGGGACCTGCACCAACAGCGATAATCTCTACATTTTTATATCCGGCTTCCTTTAGCACCTGCTGGATAACATTGGTGCTTGCGATTTCTGTGTCCCAGAGGACGTACCCAATCTTTACGGGCTGGTCTAATTCAGAAACTTCGGCGTTTCCTATAATATTTTCATCAGCGCCTTCTTCGATTTCTTGTCCGTTGCCAGCACAGCCTGCTCCAAAAATGAAGAGGCTGAGGACAAGCCCGACTATGAAAATTAATTTAAGTTTTTTCTCATTATTTATCTTTATATTATTCAATATAACACAACCACTTGTAATTCAACAACTAAATATAGGTTCTCGAATTAGGACTTTGATTTAAATACATATTCGTTTTTTCATAATATATATTAGTATTTTCATAATACATATTCGTTTTTTCATTATTGAGTCGGTACTCCCTGATTAATTGATTGGTATTATTCCAAAATGACCGTAAATGGCATATCGCATTCTTTCCTTTCACGCGCCACTTCCCACTTAACCCAACCTGCGTACTGCAGATAAAAATAGATCTAACAGCCATGCTAGAAGCTCCAATACAAAAATATCAACCGTGTAGCAGGGGATGACCATTGAGTCTGGATTCTTCTAAAAAAAGGAACCTGTTATGGAACCTATTTAACCCACTAACCCTGACATAATATGAGGTTTACACGATGAATGCCGTAAAAATATTAGGAGTAAGCGGAAGCCCCCGGAAAGGAGGGAATACCGACGTCCTGCTTGATAGCTTTTTGAAAGGGGCGGAATCGGCAGGAGCTGAAACGAAAAAAGTCCTGTTAAGGGAATATTCGATCGAGTCCTGCATAGGTTGCGAAGCATGCAGGAAAGCCGGGACTTGTATCAGGTTCCACGATGGAATGGAACTCCTGTACCCCGAGATCGAAGCCGCAAAAGGCCTTATCCTCGGCTCTCCCACCTACAACTACAACGTAACCGCCCCGATGAAAGCCTTCATCGACCGGCTCTACCCTTACTACAATTTCACTGACGAACGTCCGGGACCTTACTCGAGCAAACTTGGAGACCAGGGACGAAAGGCCCTTGTTTTTACAGTCTGCGAACAGGAGAAACTTGAAGAAATGGGCTTTACGCTCGAAGCTCTCGGTATGCCTCTTGAGGCCCTGGGTTATGATGTGCTGGAAAAATTCCTTGCTACCGGGTGCTTTGCAAAGGGGGCGGTGTCAAAGAATGAAGCTTTGCTCGAAAAGGCTTTTGAAAGCGGGAAAAAGCTGGCAGAGGCTCTTCTCCAGGCTAATTGAGTGGTAAATTTCCCGGAAAAATATTTATTTTTGAGTTTTTCGGGCATTTCCACCCCTATCATCTTCGAAGCCGGTGGCTTTTTCTGGAAAGTATATCTGGATACCTAAAATGTGCATCTGAATAATCAATTCTATATATTGAGATAACTAAAAAGGGCATCCAGATAATCGGGGAAACTATATTAGAGTGACTTAGTGACTTAGTGACTTAAAGAGGCATCCTGAGAACTGAATTCATCGATTTCTCCCGCAAAACTCATTCCTTGCTTCCACCAGAGCCTTCAGATTTTTCAGCGGGGTTTTGGGGGCAATCCCGCAGCCTGGAGCAAGTACATCGACACCCATTCGCAGGCAGTTGAAAGCTTTTCTTTTTACATTTTCCGGCTTTCCGGCAAATAAGGTCCGAGACGTTGAAACGTTGCCGATTACCGCAGCGCCGGATTCATGGGCTGTTTCCACGGCTATTTTGAGGTTTTTTACACCCTCCTCAAGGCTGAGCCCGTCAAACCCGCACTCTGCCATGTCCGCAATTATCGGGTCAGCGGCACCGCAGATGTGAAGGACGCTTTTTCCGCTCCCGAGGGCTTTCGGGATCCTGCTCATGCCCGGTTTTATCAGGTCTCTGAAAGCATCCGGGGAAATCATGACCGGGGAAGAGACTGCATCTGCGATGACTACCACATCCGCTCCTCTTTTCAGGCATTCCCTGCTGTACACGATGCAAGCATCGGTACAGAGGTCTATAAGTCTCGTTACGATATGGGGGCTCTTAATTGTCCACTTCAGGAAATTCATAATTCCGCAAAGGGAAGTCGCAAGGTCTCCGGGCCCTTCCATCCCCACGATGAGCGGGAGCTTAGAGCCTGCTTTTTCTCTGAGGATTTCAGTAGCTTCCAGGACTGCCGGGATCCTGCCCCTTTCCAGGAGGTCTTCAGGCAGATCCGGAACTGAGGGAGAGATTTCCATTGGGCCCTTAAGCACAGTCGGAGTCCTGGCTTTCGTGCCGGGGTCAATTGTACAGCCCATGGCTTCTGCGAGCACAACCACATCAAAGGGATACCTGAGAGTTTCAAAAGAGGCATTTACGTACTGGGAAAAGGCAAGCACTGCCATCTTTTCAGGCTGGCTGTCAGCTTCGGGTCTGGCTGCTCCGCTCAGGTCCATGAGTTCGAGTACCGGCGCAGTTGTGAAGGTGCCGACCGGTATCTGAGCGGGAGTTTTTCCTTCGAGGGTTCTGAGGATTTCTGTCCTGAAGTTCGGTTTTTCCATAAAAGTGACCCCGGATTATTGTCTTTTGCTTTTGCTGGAACTATTAACTGTATTACTATGATACTGTACTACTGTATCATATATAGGAACCTATCCGAAAAGTCAGTAATATATGTTGAAAAATTACAATATGTCTATAATGTCAGAGTATCCGTTCTGGTTTTTTATATTGCTAATGGAAAGTTACAGTAGGTAACAACACTTTTTGGATGGGTTTTAAGTGATTATACCTATTTACAGATGCATCGGTAATCAGATTACAACTCCTGTACCTTACTGAACCAGAGCAACCTGTGGAATACTCCTGCAATCAACACCTGAGGAGCCTGTAGAGATGCCTGCTGAACCCACAGTACCTTCCTTCACGATACAAACAGAAGCCCAGAATTATACGTATCAACCCGATATGTATTATGCTGATGGTCTTCTTCTTTTCTATTGCTCCGATTTCAACATCTCTCATTATAGCTAATCATAACCCCACTGTTGTGCTTTCCTTTGAGAAACCTTCATATTTCTACATAGCCCATTTCAATTCAACCTTTATTTCTGAAAAAAATTAATCAAAGATTACTATTGAATGTAAAATATATTAAATGTAGTTAATGTGGTTTATTTTTTATATTCATATCCGATTATATTATAATTAAAGGGGGAAATATGAGAAACTGAACTATTTTTTTAATGATTTTAGTTTTTATTTCTATGATATCTATTTCAGCTACTTCATCAGCAAGGAAAATTATAGTAGATGATTATTCAGGAGCTGATTTCAGATCAATTCAGGAAGTTGTGAATAATTCTGTAACTGGGGACACAATAATCGTGAAGTCTGGTATTTATATTGAAAACATTCTTGTCAATATAACAGATCTAACTATCAGGTCATAATTAAACAATGATGATACGCAGGTAAAACCACTAAATGAAAGCGTAAGTACCTTTCTGATAACAGTTGATATTATAACGATTAGTGGTTTAAATATAACAGGGGCTGGTAAGATGCAACTAAAAATGCAATCTTTGCTATGGTAAGATGAATAATGTAACAGGTAATAACATTGAAAACGGTTCTATTTTTCTGGGATCCTATGTGCCAGACAATTTAACAATCATCTTTCGTGGTGATATGAATAATGTGACAGGTAATACTATTGAAAATGGTTATACTCTTCTGGGGCCCGAAAGTTCAGGCAATTTAATAGCTGAAAATAAAATTTCTAACGGCGAAGGGGGTGTACATATTTCCTACTGCGGAAGAAATAATACAGTATTAGGTAATACGATCTCAAATATATTAGGTAATACGATCTCAAATATATTAGGTAATACGATCTCAAATATATTAGGTAATACGATCTCAAATATATTAGGTAATACGATCTCAAATATATTAGGTAATACGATCTCAAATATATTAGGTAATATGATCTCAAATGTATTAGGTAATATGATCTCAAATTGTTCCACTGGCATCTATGCATATGATCAAACAGTAGATATTCGTAATAACAGGATTGATAACTGCAATAATTGGATTAGGCTTTCGTTAGTAAGTTCAGGAATTGACAATAATAAAATGTTAAACTGTGATGTAGGGATTATGTGTACAGAATTCAAGGAAACTATACAGTTAATTTGACAGCTAGCAACGGACTCAATACTAGTTCCAAACTTGCTAATATAAGCGTTGAAAATAGGATGTCATCCACGTGGCCATTTGTATACATTACAAGTGGATCGCAACACAATTTAAGGCTGTTTTTGTAATTAACATAGCCACAGGAACAATTATAACCAAGGTGAAAGTAGGAGAAGTTCCTAATGGAATTGCAGTCACACCTAATGGAGAAAAGGTATATGTGGTAACCAGGGCCGGTTATTATAGCAACAATGTCTCTGCAATTGACACCTCAAACGATACTGTCTCAGCAACAGTAAATATCGATGTTTTTATTGGGGGACTTGCAATCTTTCCGGATCCGGAATCAGTATTTCCGGTAGCTAATTTCAGCATCAATGTCAGTGAAGGTTTTGCACCTTTCTCAGTTCAGTTTACCGACAGTTCAGAAAATGCAACTGGGTGGAACTGGGACTTTGGGGATGAAGCTGCTTCAAACGAACAGAATCCAGCTCATACTTATTTATCACCGGGAAACTATACAGCTTACCTTATAGTAAACAACGCCAGATGGTACAGATTCAAAGTTTACTACAATAACTGTGCTGGGGAGTAGTTCCGGTGTTGATAGCGATTCCAGTGGAGGAAACAGCTACAGTAGCGGTGGTTGAGGTGGATATCGACGACACTAATCGGTATTGCAAAAGAACGGCGAAATAAAAAATCAGGTAAAAAAGATAAATGGAAAATGAAAGAGAAATTTACTTCTCTCCGATCCATTCGTTAACTTTTTCAGGGTTACTTTTGACCCAATTTGCTGCGGCTTCTTCAGGAGCCATTCCGTTTTCAATATCCACCATTACTGCTTGGATATCGTTATGAGTCCACTGGAAGCGGGTCAGGATGCCGTAGAGGTTGGGTTTATCTTCTTTGAGTCCAAGCCTTGCCAGGGTTTCAACGTGGTCAGCTTCGCCGTAAACGCCTTTAGGGTCATCAAGGTACTTGAGGTCCCAGCGGTTAAAAGACCAGTGGGGAGACCAGAGAGTCACAACTACCCATTCTTCGGAGTCGATGGCTTTTTTCAAGGAGGCGGTCATCGCAGCACTGCTGCCTGAGACAAGCTCCATATCAAGGCCATACTCGGAAATTGCGTCTTCGGATACCTGCATGATGCCTGCTCCTGGGTCAATGCCGATTATCTTACCGTCAAATTTGTCTTTTTCGGAGTTGAGCTCTTCAATGGAATTAATAGTTACATAGGAAGGCACAACAAGTCCTATCCTGCAGTCTTCGAGGTTTGTATGGACAGAGTCTAGCCGGTTTCCGTAAGTTTCCCAGTAGGTCTGGTGGGTATAGGGAAGCCAGGCAGATGTGGTGAAATCAAACTGCTCGTCAGCGAGCCCCTGATAAAGGGGACCTACATCAACTGCAATGATTTCAACGTCTTCATATCCTGCCTGTTCAAGAACCTGCTGCATCACATTGGTACTTGCAATCTCCCCATCCCATAAGACATATCCTATTTTCACAGGCTCGCTTAACTCTGCTACTTCTGAAACTTCTGCTCCTTCTACAGCTTCATCTCCTTGTTCTGCACAGCCTGCCGCAAAGAGGGTAAGCCCTATGATCAGAACGATTGTAAGAATCGATCCGATCTTTTTTCTTTCAGGGTTTAATTTTTTACTGGTCAAAATATCTACAACCTATTTTCGAATTTATTTCTATTTTGGTTTTTATTCAGATTTCCGGACTTCTGATGTCCAGTTTTCTTCTTATTTTAGAATATTCAGGGGATTGAAGTTAGTGATGCACCTCTTCCAGAAACTGTTTTAGACACTGTTTTATACTGTCTGTATTTTGTGGCACTATGTGGTGCTGTCGGAAGGGGGTGTCCCTGTTAAAGTGAAATTCTGAATCCCAGGTATTCTGAATCCCAGGTGCCTGTTTCAGGAAGGCATCGGGAGTGGAACGTTTTTACCTGGGACTGAGGTTCTGGGTAATCCTGTCCAGGACAACCGCTATTATGACAATAGCAAGCCCTGCTTCGAAGCCCATGCTGATGTCCACTCGCTGGATCCCGAAAAGGACCTGGTAACCGAGCCCTCTGGCTCCGATCATAGCTGCAATAACGACCATGGAAAGGGAGAGCATAATGCACTGGTTGACCCCGGCCATAATGGTCGGGAGAGCCACAGGCAATTCCACTTTTGTAAGCTTCTGCCATCCCGTGGATCCAAAGGCGTCTGCGACCTCTTTTAGCTCTTTTGGGACCTGTCTGATCCCCAGGTTGGTAAGCCTGATTGCGGGAGGCATGGCAAAGACAACCGTTGCGATCATCCCCGGGACGTTTCCGAGCCCGAAAAAGATCAGGGCAGGGATCAGGTACACAAAAGACGGCATGGTCTGCATGAGGTCAAGCAGGGGCTTTACAATATGGTAAAGCATTTCGTTTTTTGCACAGAGGATCCCTACGGGAATCCCTATAATCAGGGTAAGCAGGGCAGAGGAGATCACGAGGGCAAGCGTCTCTATCGAGAGCACCCAGAGACCCATATTCTGGATGAGGAAAAAACCAAATGCAGTCCCGACTGCAAGCTTGATATTGCGTTTCCCCGCAAAATAGGCGAGTAGGGAAATACCAAGGATAAAGAGTTCAGGAGGCAGGAAAAGAAGCACGTCTTTTAAACCCGTGATCAGGAAATCAAGCCGATCGCTTATAAAGTCCAGAAATATGCCGAAATTGCCCTCGATCCAGTCCACAGAAAACTCGACCGTGTCTCCGATAGGGATTCGGGGAATTAGCATGTTTTCACCTCAGGGCCTGGTATGGTATCAGACTTGTCAGGGGTTTTGGCAGGCGCTCTATTATTTGCTCCTGCTTCTGCAGGCACAGGTCCGTTGTCAATTCCGTTATTTATTATACTGCCAGGGTCACCTGGGCCGCCTGAGCCTTCGGGTGGTTGCCCAGCGTCTCCTTCATTTTTATCGATGGGAACTGTTTTTTCGGGAGGCTTCTCTTCAGGAGGCTTTTCTTCTGAAGCTTTTTCTCCGAGAGGCTTTTCTTCGGGAGCTTTTTCTTCGGGAACGTCATCCTGCTCGTTCTCTCCGGAAATTGCAAGGGCACCGAGCACACTGGCCCGGACTATAATCCCGAGTAGCTTTCCGGAATCATTGACTACTGCAAGAGGGTACTGGCTTTCAGCAATCAGAGGGATTATCTCTTTAAGAGGCATATCTGGAGCTACGCGGGGGGTATCCGAAATCACCACTGATTCAAGGCTTTTTCCTTTTTTCAGGGCTTCAAGGACATCCACTATCATAACTATGCCTTTCAGGCGCCTGTTCTTCCCCTCAACCACATAAATCGAGGAGATTCCATGGTCTCTCATCAACTGAATGGCAACCCTGGGCCCGGAATTGATGGATATGACGGGGTCCGGTCGTTTCATAACCGATTCAGCGGTAAGAATTTTGGACCTGTCGACCCCTGCAACGAACCTCGAAACATAGGAATCTGCAGGTTCGGTCAGGATCTCTTCAGGGGTCCCTATCTGAACAACTTCCCCGTCTTTCATGAGTGCTATGCGGTCTCCGATTTTCAGGGCTTCGTCCAGGTCGTGGGAGACAAAAATAATTGTCTTTTGCACCCTGTCCTCAAGAGAAAGCAGCTCGTCCTGCATATCACTCCTGATAAGGGGATCAAGGGCACTGAAAGCCTCGTCCATAAGCAGGATGTCAGGGTCATTAGCAAGCGCCCTTGCAAGCCCTACCCTCTGCTTCATGCCACCGCTGAGCTGGGTTATCCTGCTATTTTCCTGACCTTTGAGCCCTACGGTTTCTATGGCTTCATGCGCCTTTAAGTAGCGTTCTTCTTTAGGAATCCCCTGGATTTCAAGCCCGTAAGCCACATTATCCAGGACAGACCTGTGAGGCAACAGGGCAAAATTCTGAAAAACCATTCCAAGCTTGCTCCTGCGGGTACTTCTCAGTTCCTCAGAGTTCATGTTGGTAATGTTTTGCCCGTCGATCAGGATCTCTCCTTTTGTTGGTTCGATAAGGCGATTCAAGCAGCGCAGGAGGGTGGATTTTCCGGAGCCTGAAAGTCCCATTATTACGAAAATCTCTCCATCGTAAACCTCAAAGTTAACGTTGTTGAGCCCTACAGTCTGTTTTGTCTTTTCAAAAATTTCACTTTTGGATAAGCCTTCATTTAGAAGAGAAATTACTTTAGAGGGGTTTTTACCAAAAACTTTAGTAATGTTTCGTACTTCAAGTTTTATATTTTTGTCCATAATAATACCCCGGTTTAACCGAACTTGTTTTTAAAAATCATCAACAGTCTTTACGATAAGTAAAAAATTGTCACAAAAATCCGGGAAATAAAAACTAAATTTTATTCGAATTAATCTACTCTTTGTACTATTAATTTCAGACAACTGAATATATAGATTAAAGAGAACTTTCTATTTTTTACATATTAAACTGCTTATTTTCCTGGCTGTAATTTGTAACCTCATCATATATATTATTTTTGCGGAATTCATATATACTATAAATATGCAGGAGACTAAAACTGTTATAAATCACATATGAATTCAGGATCTAAAAGTATGAAATCTGCCTTTTCTTTAGCATAGTGAGGTTTCAGGGAATAACTTTAGTTTTATCTCATTTCCCGCAGATGTACACAAATAGGCAATTAATTGCCGATTTGTCCAATATTCTCAACATTGTGGTGAATTTATTTTTAACCCGTGATCATATTGAGAATATATATAACATTTTCGGATTTATAAATATAAATTTTTCCCAGGATAATAAATTAGATATTTTTGTCAATTTCTTGGTAGTTCATTAATGTTTGAGATCATATTAGATTACATTATTATTGAACATATATGTTGAACACCGGGAGATTCGGGTAAAAAATTTCATATAGTTAAAAGGCCGGATTCCCAAATGAAATATTATAATTGAAATATTTATATATTAAAGAACTGAAAATATATGAGAAATTAGGGAATCGAAAAAGTCATCGCAACACTTATACATGTCTTATGACATTTACTCGCAGGTTCAGATGATGAAAGCAGTACTAGGATTAGAAGACGGAACAATTATTAAGGGCACCGGTTTTGGTGCCGAAGGCACAGCTTGCGGCGAACTTGTTTTTACCACTCAATTTACGGGATATGAGGAGGCTCTAACTGACCCTTCCTACAAGGGCCAGATTTTAATGTTCACCTACCCTCTTATAGGGAATTATGGTGTTAGTGGGGAGCGTTTCCAGTCCGACAACATCCATGCGGAGGGGCTTGTTGTCCGGGAAGCCTGCAAAAAACCCTATCACTACAAATCTACTCGTTCTATCCACAAATTTTTAGAGGATGAAGGAAAACCAGGAATTGAAGGCGTGGACACCCGTATGCTTACTATAGGAGCAAGGGAGCGCGGGACCATGCGGGCAGCCCTGCTTACTGGCAGTGACGATGGAGAAGAAGCCGTGGATGTGGCAAGGAATTTTCCACAGATAACGGATGAAGAGCTTATCGCACTTGTAACCTGTAAGGAACCCCTCTTTATCCCGGGAGCGGAAGGCGCATGGAAGGGCAGCGGAAAACCCAAACATGCAGTTGTGTTTGATCTCGGCATAAAACGCAACATCATAAACAACCTGCATAAAAGGGGAATCGACCTTACCCTGGTTCCTGCAACTACAAAACCAAAGGAAATTGCAGGTTACGAGCCAGACCTCCTTTTTGTTTCAAACGGTCCGGGAGATCCGGAAAAAGCAACAGACGCAATCAACGCCGTAAAAGCTTTTGCAGGTACGATTCCGGTCGCAGGGATCTGCTTCGGGCACCAGATTATCTCCCTTGCAATGGGAGCTAGGACTTACAAGCTTAAGTTCGGGCACAGGGGAGGAAACCAGCCGGTAAAGGATCTTATTGAAAACAAGATTTTCATAAGCTCCCAGAATCACGGGTATGCAGTGGATGCGGATTCCCTTGAAGGGACAGGGCTCTATGTGAAGTACCTGAACGCAAACGACAAAACCGTTGAAGGGGTTTCCCACAAAGACCTGGACATTTTCAGTGTGCAATTCCATCCTGAAGCCCAGGCAGGGCCCATGGATACTGAGGAGACATTCTTTGACAAGGTCGTAAAGGTCCTCGGAGGGGATCTCTGATGCCAAAACACGAGGACATAAAGAAAGTTTTGCTTATAGGTTCAGGGCCGATCACAATCGGACAGGCTGCAGAGTTCGACTTCTCGGGAAGCCAGGCGTGCAGGTCCTTAAAAGAAGAAGGCGTACAGGTTGTGCTTGTGAACTCAAACCCTGCAACCATTATGACCGACCCCGAAATGGCGGATTCGGTCTACATCGAGCCTCTTGATTCCAGAATTGTTGAAAAAATCATTGAAAAAGAGCGCCCGGACGGGATCATTGCAGGTATTGGCGGGCAGACAGGCCTCAATATTACCAGTGAACTTGCTGAAAGGGGTGTCTTTGAAAAATACGGAGTCCAGATCCTTGGAACCCCTGTAGAAGCCATTAAAAACACAGAAGACAGGGAACTCTTCAAAGAGACCATGCTGAAGATCGGAGAAAAGGTCCCCTTAAGCCGTGCAGTCCACTCCTTAAAAGAAGCTGAAGAGGTTGTCGGAGAACTCGGCTTGCCCCTGATTGTCCGCCCGGCTTACACTCTTGGTGGCGCTGGTGGCGGAATTGCCCGCACAAAAGAGGAGCTCCTTGAGATTACGGAACGCGGACTCAGGCGCAGCCGCATCAATCAGGTGCTTATTGAAGAAAGCGTGCTCGGCTGGGCAGAGGTTGAGTACGAGGTCATGAGGGATGCAAATGATACCTGCATCGTGATTTGTAATATGGAAAACATCGACCCCATGGGCGTCCACACCGGAGAATCGGCAGTTGTTGCCCCCTCGCAGACCCTGACCGATGAAGAGCACCAGATGCTCAGGAGTGCCTCTATTAAGATCATTCGTGCCCTCAAGATCGAAGGGGGGTGCAATATCCAGTATGCTTTAAAGGAAGGCGATTATCGCATTGTTGAGGTAAACCCGAGGGTCTCAAGGTCATCAGCCCTTGCATCCAAAGCCACGGGCTACCCGATTGCCCGCGTAACTGCAAAGATTGCAATCGGGATGGCGCTCGATGAGATCATAAACAACGTTACCATGAGCACCCCTGCCTCTTTTGAGCCGGCTCTGGACTATGTGATCACAAAGATTCCCAGGTGGCCTTTTGACAAATTCGTAACTGCGGACAAGACCCTGACCACAGCCATGAAGAGTACGGGAGAAATCATGGCAATTGGCAGGACAATTGAAGAATCCCTCCTGAAGGCTTTCAAGTCTCTTGATATCGACTCCCAGCTGGGAATAAAACGCTGGGAAGAACCCGAAATCAAAACTCTCCTCAAGACTCCCACAAGCGAACGCCTTTTTGTGATCTTCCACGCGCTTGAGAGGGGAATGTCGGTAAAGGAAATTGCCGAACTTTCGAGCATCAATCCTTTCTTCCTTTCAAAGATGAAGAATATCGTGGATATGGAAAAGCGCATCCGTGTAGAGGAACTAACTCCTGAATTCCTTAGCGAAGTAAAGAAGATGGGTTTCCCAGACAGTCGCCTTGCAGAACTGACCGGAAAGACCAGGCAGGAAATAAGCGACCTCAGGCATGCATCCGGAATTCTTGCTACCTTCAAGATGGTCGATACCTGTGCAGCCGAGTTCCAGGCAGCAACCCCCTACTACTATTCCACTTACGAAGCCACCTGTGAGACAAACCCCACAGACAGGAAGAAAATCCTTATCCTGGGTGCAGGGCCGATCAGGATAGGGCAGGGAATAGAGTTCGACTACTGTACCGTTCATGCAGTAACCGCACTCAGGGAAGAGGGCATAGAGACCCATATCATTAACAACAACCCTGAAACCGTGTCAACCGACTTTGACACTTCGGACAAGCTCTTTTTTGAACCCCTCACAATGGAATACGTGATGAACGTAATCGAACGTGAGAGACCTGACGGTGTCTTTGTACAGTTCGGAGGGCAGACCTCGGTGAACCTTGCAATCCCTCTGAAAAAGGAGTTAAAACACAGGACAGACCTTGATACCGTGATCATGGGAACGGACCCTGATGACATGGACCTTGCCGAAGACAGGGAAAAGTTCTACCTCCTTATGCAGAAACTCGGTATCCCTCAGCCGGAAGGCGGGTATGCAACCTCGCAGCAGGAAGCAATCAAGGTTGCACAGAGGATCGGATTCCCGGTACTGGTACGTCCGTCCTACGTGCTCGGCGGCAGAGCAATGGAGATCGTTTATGACGAAATCGACCTTGAACGCTACATGAAAGAGGCGGTCAGGGTTTCTCCCGAACACCCCATCCTTATTGATGACTTCCTGGAAGGCGCCTGCGAAATTGATGTTGATGCAGTCTGTGACCAGAAAGAAGTCCTCATCGGGGCAATCATGGAACACATCGAGGAAGCCGGGGTCCACTCCGGAGACTCAGCCTGTGTAATCCCGCCCCAGTCGCTCTCAGAAGACGTACTTGACCAGGTAAGGGACTACACCCGAAAGATTGCGCTCGGCCTGAGGGTCAAGGGCCTGATCAACATCCAGATGGCAGAGAAAGGCGGAAAGGTCTTTGTGCTTGAAGCAAACCCGCGTTCAAGCAGGACAATTCCTTTTGTCTCAAAGGCGGTCGGCCTCCCTCTTGCAAAGATTGCAGCCAAAGTGATTGCCGGGCACAGCTTAAAGAGCCTGGGCTACACGGACGAGCCAAAGCCCAAACATGTCTCGATCAAAGAAGTTCTCCTACCCTTTGACAAACTGCCGGGAGCAGACCCTGTCCTCGGACCCGAGATGAAGAGCACTGGAGAAGTTATGGGCATAGACTACGACTTCGGAAGGGCATACTATAAGGCAGAGCTTGCAGCTGATAACCTCCTGCCCCTTACAGGAAAGGTCTTCCTCTCTATCAGGGAAGCAGACAAACCCGAACTTGTGGGAGCTGCCAGGAAACTGCAGGCAGCAGGCCTTGAACTCATGGGCACAAGGGGAACTGTGAACTACCTAGCACAGCGCGGGATCTTCATGGACACTGTAAAGAAAGTACACGACGGAAGCCCGAATGTTATTGATATGATGCGCAGGGACGAGGTTGACCTCATTATTAACACACCCACAAGCAAGCAGTCCCGCAAGGACGGCTACAGGATCAGGCGAGCAGCTGTTGACTTCAAGGTCCCCTATATCACTACCATCCAGGCAGCAATTGCAGCAGCCGATGCGATCGAGACCATGAAGAAAGGGGAAGCGCTAACGATCAAATCCATCAACGAGTACCATAAAGAGATGGAGCAGTAAGGTAAAGAAAAAGACCGGCAGCAGGATCTCTGAAAAGTACTGCTTTAAAAAACTGCTGTGCCAGCGGAAACGGAATAATTGAATGAGAATCAGAGCCGGCAGGGTGGCTTTCCATCCTCCGGCAAACGATAATCAGTTTTTAAACTTGCCAGCCCGTTAGCTGTCAAATTTATCAGGACTTAGCATATTGCTCCCATAATTATAAAATTTATAAAACTTATTAAACTTATTAATCAATTAACACGTTAATTCATTGCCACGTTAAACCATTGACATGTTAAACCATTGACATGTTAAACCATTGACACGTTAATTCATTGACACGTTAATCTATTGACATGTTAATCTATTGACACGTTAATCTATTGACACGTTAATCTATTGACACGTTAATCTATTGACACGTTAATCTATTGACACGTTAATCATTATTGTTCTTATCACAAATCCGCCAAACAAGGGGTAGTAAAAGCATGGTAAAGAAAGTTGCACTTGCATATTCCGGTGGGCTTGACACCTCGGTGTGCATCCCCATCCTCAAGGAAAAGTACGGGTACGATGAAGTAATCACAATTGCTGTTGACGTCGGCCAGCCCGAAGAAGATATCAGGAAAGCTGACGCAAAAGCCCAGAAGATCAGCAACAAGCACTACACGATCGATGCAAAGGAAGAGTTCGTAAGAGACTACATCTTCCCCCTGATCAAAGCCAACGGAAACTACGAAGGCTATGTTATGGGCACATCCGTCGCCCGCCCGCTGATTGCCAAGAAAGTGGTCGAAGCAGCCATTAAAGAAGGGGCAGTTGCCCTTGCCCACGGCTGTACGGGAAAAGGCAATGACCAGCTCCGTTTCGAAGCCGTCTTCCGCCAGACCGACATGGACGTTATCGCCCCTATGCGGGAGATGAACCTGACCCGCGAATGGGAAATCAACTACGCAAAAGAACACGGCATCCCTGTCGAAGCCACAAAGTCCAAGCCCTGGAGCGTTGACGAAAACATCTGGAGCCGCAGCATCGAAGGCGGCAGGCTTGAAGATCCCTCTTTCGTCCCGCCGGAAGATATCTACGAGTGGACAAAGTCCCCGGAAAAAGCTCCTGACGAGCCCATCGTCCTTGAAATCGGGTTTAAAGCCGGTGTCCCGGTCTCCTTAAACAACGAGCTGATGGAAGGCTACCCCCTCATCAAATCCCTGAACGAGATCGCAGGCGCCCACGGAGTCGGCAGGACAGATATGATCGAAGACCGTGTCCTTGGCTTAAAAGCCCGCGAGAACTACGAGCACCCGGCTGCAACCGTTCTCCTCGCAGCCCATGCCGACCTTGAAAAACTCGTTCTCACCCGCGGGGAACTGAAGTTCAAGAAGACCGTTGAAGAGCAGTGGTCCGAAATGGCATACGGCGGCCTTGTGGACGACCCCCTCTTTGCCGACCTCAACGCTTTTATCGATAAGTCCCAGGAAAGGGTCACAGGCACAGTGAAAGTGAAGCTCTACAAAGGCGCCCTTATGATCCTTGCCCGCAGCTCGCCAAATGCCCTGTATTCTGAGGATCTCGTTTCCTTCGACAGCCAGACCATCAACCAGCAGGATGCTGAAGGGTTTGCGAAGTACCACGGGTTCCAGGCGAGGATGTACAGGAAAGTAATGGATAAGAAATAATTTCTCTTATTTTGTCTGTTCCTTTTAAAGGGACAGGTTTCTCTTTTTAATTATAATCTGTTTTTTTAAACATTTTCTGGTTTGCGTGTTATTTGTCCAGAGAGCGCATCGTTTGGATTTGATCAATAAGCAAAAAGCTTTTTTTTGAAATTAGATTTTAGACCCAAAGCTCTCAACGGCCGACGAAGGAGGCCGGACTTTTTAGAATTTAATTTTTCAGCTGAGACAATAAGAGTGTATGTAGATATAAGGATGAAATGATTCTGTAAAAGATGATTGTGGAAGAAAAAAGAATGATTTATTTGTTTTGGGGTGTTAGAGAGTTAATGGTGCAGGGAATTGGTTGATCAGGAAGAAATCCATAAAAAATGCTTCAGTAGCATACCTAGTGAGCGTGTAAATGCAATAAATACACTAATAACAGATTTTGACTCATTTCCTGACAAAAATCTAGCATGGAAAGATTTGATAAAACTTTTGGATAGTAGACCCAATTTTGTTAGAAGATATGTGAATCGCTCATTAGGCATTATTTTTTCACATGTTCCTGACAAAACACAAGCTTGGGAAGATTTGCACAAGTTAACTAAACACAGATCAGTTAATTTACGAGAAGAAGTAGCATATTCAATTGGCTACGCATTTCCATACGCGGCCTATAAACAACAGGCGTGGGAAGATATAATAGAAATGACTTTCGATGAAGATCGAAGTGTGCGATTAAATGCCGCGCGATCGCTTATTTCTTCAGTTATGTATGTTCCAGATAAAAGACAAGCTTGGAAAGATTTAATTAAACTAACTGGAAGTCAAGATAAGAATATTCGATGGTATGCAGCACGTTCTTTTGGATTTGTTTATTTAGATATGCCTGATAAACAAAAGGCATGGAAAGATTTAGTCGAAATGACAAAAAATGAAGACAAACTTATTCGAGGGGGTGCGATACATTCAATCGATTGTGCTTATTCCCATATTCACAATAAACAAGAGGCTTGGGAAGATTTAGTTAAAATAGCTGATAGAAGTGACAAGGATATAAAACTACAAATAAATCATTTGTTAGGAAAAATTTGCATAAACAAAGCATCTCAGTCAAAGGACGAGGAAGAATATAAAAAAGAGTTAGAAAATGCTATTGAATTTTTTGAAAAAGCATACGATGAATCTTCATATTTTAATCCTTCTAAATTCTGCCTTCCATTTTACCGTTCATTCTACACGATAATTTCCTCCGAAAGACAACAAGCTGAGAAAATAGTTGACAAATACTTATCTGAAGCGAAGAATGCAATTGGTAGATCAGAAAATAAGAAACTTCTATTCGAGGCCGTTGAAAATCTTGCTAATGCGTTAAAAGAAGTCCAGAACCTTGAAAAAACAGATTTTGATACAAAGAAAAATGAACTTAATTTTTACAGGAAATACTGCGAGCAGGCCGCAGAATTGATGATTGAAACAGAAGAAGTATTGCCTTATGCTACAGCTACAATAAAAAAAGGCCTTCCCATCCTCGATCGGAAACTAAAATCCCTCCTCGAAGAAATCCAGGAGAAAGCAAAGACCGCGTGCCGGGAATCTCAAGGTACTGATGCGCAAGAAATTGCATGCGCTGTTAGTCGAGAGGTTCAGAAATGGGAAATTGGTAGTCAGGAAGAAATGACCTGGAATGTCGAAAACCTTATTTTTGCTTTAGAATCAAGTATTCCTAGAGTACCTGCAAATCAGCACATTTTCGATAGAATTCAACAAATTAGGGAACAAAAAGACATCCCAAAGCAGTATGGAATGGTATCTACTCTCATTCCGTTGATTCCCAATTTATGTATGGAACAAAAAATAGATTCAATGGAAAAGAAGCTTGATGATATAATTGTCCACTTTTCTGAATCTCATACAGATCTTACAATATCTCTCGGAGCAGATTTTTACGGAAATGGCATGAAAGTTACAAAAACAATTCCTCTCCATAAGTTTTCAGACAACGAAAAAGGAGAGATAGAAGGAAAAATTCAGGGGAATGAGGGAATTAAACTTTCAAGCTTACCTGCAACACTAGTCAAAAAAATAAAAGATCACCTTTTTTGAACTTCATAATTTGGCTCAACGATCAAAATGTTGCCATTTATTACTCAACTCTTCATCAACTTGAAGGATCAGAAGGGTTTGCGAAGTATCACGGGTTCCAGGCTAGGATGTACAGGAAAGTGATGGATAAGAAATAAGTTCGTGATTTTGTCTGTTCCTTTTAAAAGGGGCAGGCTTCTCTTTTTTTATTTGAGTTTTGACTTTCCTCCAACTGTTGCTTTCTTTTTTGTTGCTTTTGCTTGGAAACAGGCTTTTTTGGTTTTCTTTCTAAGCAAAAGACATTTTATGATATTGCTTTTGGGTTCTAGGCTCTCTATATCCAAGAAAATCTTGAATAGACCAAAAATAATATACTTTAAATGAAAGGAAAGAGCAATAAAGTGCTTTACGAGTTGTATCTCCTATGAGTACAATCCAAAAACTGAAAATCTCAAGTAAATATTTGAAATAAAGTACTAATTTTCAAAATATATTAAAACTTGGTGAGAAATTGATTGAATCGTATAATAACGATCTGGAATGGGAAGTTCTTCAGGAACCGATCATAATTGACAGAATAAAACCAAATAAATACATACCTAAAAATTCCGTAAACATAGTGATAGAAAGAAATGACTCTTACCAGATAACAGCTACTTTAACAGCTATACAAGAAAACGTACTCTTGGCAAAAAAAGATATTGAATATTATAACCATTTTTATAATGAATCTCCTGGTTCATGTTTAGAACCATTCAATATTAAAGGTAAAGACCAAAACGGTTCAAGAGTAGAATTGAGAAACTGTTTTGTAACTAAAATAAATTCTCAAGTAAAATGTGATTCACCAGAAAAAATAGTAACACTTCACATTATAATAGACGAAATAAAGGTTGAAAAAAACAACGATTCTGAAGTATCTTATTTATCTGAGTGGTATCTAAATGGACCACGTAGAATACGGTATCCTAAAAGAACTGTGAGATTCCCAGAGAATGGATCTGAAAAAGTATCGAGGAAAAGAGTCGATGTTGATATTTTACACGATGATGCCTTAAAACTCTGTTTTGAAAATTTTGAGCGCTCAAGTATTCCACAGATGAGTTGTGATTATGCACTTATAGAATTGGACAATATGAAATTTATAATTGCAGAAGTACCAAATAATTTTGTTCCTATTTGGTCAAAAAAAATATGCATAGAATATAGAAAGGAATTTGGCCCAATTCCCGATGATGAAACAAGAGAAGCAATTAGCGAAATAGTCAGCTTTGCGTTAGGCACACAGCTTTTGAATGTTGGATTTACAGAGTATACTTTAGATGGACAAATATTAACATCATTGGCAGAATCTTCATGGGAAAGAGCGTATTCAAGATTTACTTGTGAAAATATACAATTATCACCCGTCAAGTTAGGAACTAGAGGTTCTATAAATAACCAAGAACAAATTGAAGAATTAATAAGCGGTCTTGTTCCAAAATATCTAGATCTAAGAGACAAATTAAATTTAAGAGACGCTTTATGGAGATATTGGATATCCATAAATATGCCAATTGGAACAAATCTTCCAGTTCTGTCTAGCGCACTAGAAATTATAATGAAGGCATGGTTCGATAGTGAAAATTCAAGAAGTAAAGGATTCTATTTATCAAAAAAGGAATTTAACAAATTAATAAAGGAAAGCTTAAAAAATATTGAACAAAAATTTGATGAATATATTGAAAATAAGATAGAGAAGTTAGAACCCGATAAAAAAGATTCATTAGAAATTCACGAGATCATAGAATTAAAAAACACAATAATTGGTAAAGTACGTAATTCAAATAAAAAGTCCTTAACTAAGCAATACCAAGCTTTTTTTCAAGAGATCGGGCTTAATATTGGGTCATTTGAATCTGGTGCTCTAACAGCCAGGCATCCAATGGCACACGGCGATAAAGGGAATAAAGGAAATAATGAAGAATTTGAAGAAATGAGAATTAATACATATGCATATCAAACGCTTTTCCATAGAGTATTCTTAAAGATTCTAGGATATGAAGGGAAATATGTTGACAGATCAGTGATTGGATTTCCAGAAAAACATATAGATTCATTATTAGGAGATCACAAATAAGCTACTTTATGAAAGTATTTAGGAAATTATCCTACCCTTTTTTAATAAGATAGTTAGGGTGCACCCAAGCAATACTTTTAAAGCTACTTAAAAGACATTCTAAAGAATCTTACATCACTTGTCTGCTCTCTTGTAAAATACAAAAGATATCAAAAAGTGCTCTTTCTCAATCTTCAAAATTAGGGGTTCTTCAATTTCACTTTTCTTAACTTTATCTTCACAAACGTATTTGGGGTAGATTTTTACAGAAATGGAATGAAAGTTACAAAAACAATTCCTCTTAAGAAGTTCTCAGACAATGAAAAAGGAGAGATCGAAGGAAAATTCAGGGGAATAAAGGAATAAAACTTTCATGATTATCTACAACAGTAGTCAAAAAAATAAAAAATAACCTTTTTTGAACTTCGGAATTTGACTCAACGATCAAAATGTTACCATTTATTACTCAACTCTTCATCAACTTGAAGGATCAGAATGGTTTAGCAAACTTGCCGTCTTCAACATTAGATCCCATGCAGTTTGAATTCCTTAGTCTTTTGATACACCCTCACCAGCAAACAAAACATATTTTTTTCACCTAGAAGAGCGCTAGTTGCTAATTTTACTATAGGGTTCGTATTCATCACCATGTAAAAAGGCAAAATAATTTAGCTTTTTTCATGAGTTGCTCGAATATAGAATTTATGAAAAAAATAAGAAAAAAGTCTATTAGTGCATTCTAACCCACATTTCTAATTAGGGCATTTTTGTACAAAACCATGATACAAATGTGTTACTTTGCTGATATTCAATTAAGTAATTGACCAATATGCATGAATTATGTTCCCCTTTTGGCAGGGGGTAGAAATGTGGGTTCTAAAACTTGATCCTTCATATCTTTTTTTAAGAGAAATAAAAAGGAACATATTTAAGGAACAAAATAGTTAATCATGTTCGTTGATTTTAACACAAAGTATTTGCAATTATTCAAATTAATTAAAACTAAATGCTCAATAATGACCATGTGAAATGTTTCTATGCCTAATGAAGAAAAAGCAAAATCATCAAGCGAGAATTTCGAGAGGCTACTAGAAAATATTAAAGGTAGCACAAAAACATTAGAAGGAAGTTTAGATAGCAAGAGCGAAGACTTAGAAAAACTTAATGAGGATTTTGTATCAAAGCTATCTGAGCAATACTCAGAACAAAACTCTGAGTTGAATAAAAAACAGCTTCGGTTAGATAAAAGTAAGAAAAATTTAATTGATAACAGTAGAGTCATAATAAAAAATCTCTTCCATGTTTATTATCAAGGCATAGAATTCATAGTAAGTTACAAAAAAGAATTAGAAGATTTTCTTAAAGCACTCAACCATCAAAAAAATATATTATTTTTTATATTAATATCCAACCTTTCCATTTGTTCTTATATTTTGGTAGAAAAGATGCATGAAATATATCTGAGATCAAACGGTTCTGTTTTTCAAATTATTACATCTACCATAAGTTTTTCTTTTAAAAATATCGCAATTTACCAAGCATTGTTAGCCGTTTTCACTTACTTTATCTCTTGTAAATTACTTGGGTTAATTAAAAGAAACAAAGAAAAAAGCGAAGAATTTCAAAACAAATTTTCACATCTAGATTCGCATCTAGAAAAAATCGAACGTTCTCTCAATAGTTTCAATTCACAGAACAAAGAAGTTATAGAAAATAACCCTCAGGTGGAAGAGAAAAAGATTGGAGGACTCTCATCGATAAATTATGAAAAAGAAAAACAGTATGGAATTATAAAAACAATCAAAACGGAAATAGATAAAACCATCGAGGTTATTGCAAGTACTTACCCATGGTATGAAAAAATACGTGAAATGGATGCTTTCGAAAAAAAGTGGGATTTAGAGTGCAGTAAATTAACTAATATTTCAAAATATTTTAATCTCAATATCGACGATGCTATATCTCTTTTGAAAAACGACATAGATTATTCCCTGATGAGAGACGATAATTCAGTACTTGAGAAAGAAATTATTGACAAGATATGCGATAAGACACAATATGATAGAGAAATAATGGAATTTCTAATCAAACATTACTATAATGAGAACACCGATTTATTGTGGCAGAAATTAAAAGACTCAGAAAGACATATGTTATCTACTTCATCAATACTGTACAGTTCAGGACAAATCAAATTTGATGAAAATTTAATTGATGAAGATATATTTTGTTTAATACTTCAAAAATTGCCTACATTTAGTTTTTCTTCTATTTCTTCGAACATTGAATCATACCAGAGAGTATATCTTTACATTGAGAATTACATGAAGAAATTAGAAACAGAAGGAAAAATCAAATTTGAGAGACAGTTAACTAAAAGAGAAGTTGCTGATAATATTTCATACGATAAAGTTTTCGAATTAAATTTTTTATCTCTTTTCTCCAAACAACTTGATCTAAGTACTCTGTTTTTCGAAAATGAACCATACAAAGATGCTCTTAAGGCTATTGTGTTTAACCATGATATTAACTTCAGGAGCACAGTATGCCAAGAAGCTGCAAAGCTAGACCAGACAATTTACATTTTAATGGAATATCATGAACTAATACAGAAAAAGAATAAAGGTAACCAGTTTTTCGTATTAAATGATCTATTTGAATGTGGCTTTGATTTTGAAGAAATAGAAAAGGAAATTCTCAACAACCCCATGAAAAAAAGGCAACACCAATTTTTCAAAAACGAGTTAAGAAGAGGAGAATGGTATGATACTGGGCAAATGTTACTTAAAAGCATGCTCGAAGACATCACATCCAAACTACAAGTAGAAAAGAAATATGAAACATATATAGGAGTTGTTAAGAAATCCTTTGAAAATGTTAACATAAATACTTTAGATAAAGCTATAGATGCTAACCTATTTACAACCTATTTGATTTTATCTAGTTCTTATAAAGGTCCACTTTTAACAGAAATTATTGATCCTTTGTCTTGCAGAATAAACCAATATAATTCTCCGGATTCACCAAATGTTAAGGATTTTGAAAGCAAATACAAAATTTCACTATTCACTCAAGAAGGAATAAAAAAATACGATTTTGCAAAATATTCTGATTCTACTAGATTTGGTATTCTACACAGAGACATATCATTTGTTGATTTTGTAAATGGAATTAAAGAAGATGTAAACAGAATTTTTAATGAAAAGAAATCAGATAAAAAATGGGAGAATGTTGGATTTTCAGTTATTAGAATAACACCTTCTAAGTACAGTTTTGGTGCCATGGATGACATATCAGACGCCCAAGTAAAAGACATGTCAATCTCAAAGTTTATAGCAAGAATGGCAATGGGATATACTAATGATTTAGAGAAAACTGCACTTACTGTACTCGATAAAAACGTGAATCTTTTTAAGGTTATTGAGCAGTATTCGATATTTGAGTTAGTAACGTTGAAAATGAGTGTTGTGGGAAGTTACGGAAAATTCTTGAAACAAGATAAACTCAAGAAAGCTATATTGTTTAAGCTGTTAGATCTCTATGGAATAGAATCATTCAAGGACTTGGGATATCTTGTTAAAGATGATGAAAGCTTCAAAAAAGAAATACAGCAAAATCTCTTGGAAGTGTTTAAATCAGAATATATTATCGATAGCAAGAACACATTAGTGAAGACTAAAAAGTTAGAACTTTTTGTGATTGCTTTAATAGGAGCAGCAGAAGATTTAGCATTAATATATGATATTTGAAAGTTTTATTTATTCTGCATAGACCTTTACTTGACTAAAGTTTATGGGCAAAGGTTTTCATATCGTATTCAGCGGTCCAATTCATGACGATTTTTTCCCAGATCCATAATTCCCCTGAAAACGTCTCTTGAATCGAAAATTCCCCACGAAGAAAAAGAATCACTTAATCTAAAGAAGCCCGGCAAAGTGCCCCTTATAATGATGCAAAAATCACGGGTTTTTCAATTTCACTTTTCTTAACATTATCTTAACAAACGTATTTGGGGGAGATTTAAGCAGACCGCCGGCAGGAAAAATATATTTCAAATGAATTGATGATGGGGGAAGATTTTCATTTCGTATTCAGCGGTCCAGTTTCTGACGGCTTTCCTTGATCCACAATTCACTTGAAAAATGTCTCTTGAATCAGAAACCTCCCCCAGAGGAAAAGAATCGATTAATCTAAAGAAGCCCTGCAAAGTGCCCCTTATAAAGATGCAAAAATCACGGGTTTTTAAATTTCACTTTTCTTAACTTTATCTTAACAAACGTGTTCGGGGTAGATTTCAGCAGACCGCCGGCAGGAAAAATATATTTCAAATGAATTGGTTGTGGGGGAAGAATTTTATTTTGTATTCGACGATCCATTTTTGGAAAGATCCAATGAAAAAAAGATTCGGTTGACAAGTTTCAGTTAAATCAGAAATATCCCCAGGAAGGAAAAGAATCGCTTAATCTAAAGAAACCCTGCAAAGTGCCCCTTATAAAAATGCAAAAATCACGGGTTTTCAATTTCACTTCTCTTAACTTCATCTTAACAAATGTATTCGGGGTAGATTTTAGCAGACCGCCGGCTGGAAAAAATATATTTCAAATGAACTGGCGATGGGGAAGATTTTTATTTCGTATTCGGCGGTACAATTTGTGACGATTTTCCTTTATCCATAGAGCCTATCCGAAAAGTCCTGATACTCTAAACATTGTTATGAGGAAATGAGCATAGAAGTATAATCCTATTTTTCTTATCATATTCTCGTAGTTGTGTCCAATTTTTCGTTTTGCTTTTACAGCATATTAGCTGGAGATTAAACAGAGGGATATTGAAAGATACTAGCTATTCATGACCTCAGAACTCGAAAAAGATTAAGAACGTATTAAGTGAAGAAGTTATCTTGAGATCTGATATGTAATGACAAAAATAATCAGAGATACCATCATTAGACCAAAAACAGTTTCTCCCATTACTAACGGTTGCATTAACGGTATTGATATATCAGGCTGTATGTTTGGAAAACTGTATCCTGTAAAGGTAGTGAGACTAAAGTAAAGATAGTCAATCAGTTTGACTTCTCTCCCTTGAACAATTATACCATTTGTCTTCCAGAAACAAAAAGCAAATAGGATAATACCAATCATAGAAGAAAAAATAGGATTCCAAATTTGGTCTCCATGCCCTGCTAAAACTTTTAGGATAAACCCGTCAAAAACTCTTGCCCTAATAATATTCTTAAAGCCACCCTTTGTAAGTAAAAGTTTTCGATAAGACTCATTTGCCCTATAATGAGCATGTTTTGCTTGAAGACTGTCACCGTTGGATGAATAAAAGTTATATAATTTTGTATATATTTCGAAGGAAGACTCATAAAGAAGTTCTTTTCTATGTGAAGATAGGAAAGTTGCAAATTCAAAAAAAGATTCATTCTTATCGTCAAATAAGAAATCTTCATATGCAACAGCTATCATATAGTTTTTTAGTAATGGTATTTTATCCCAAATATGAATATTTTCTTTAGGCTTTTTATAAAATACTAAATCATCAAATTTTTCCTTTATTTCATAAGAAATTTCCCCTTTTTGATGTGCATCAACTAAATCTTTGTAAAAAATAACTTTGAAAATATTAAGTGCTTTACCATAACCGATATGCCTTATAATTTCTGCTTTATTTAAAGCATTCAATATAAAAGTGGAATCACTTTCTAAGTACTCAATTTTACTGACGTCAAACATAATTCGTTTACTTAATATATATGGAAATGGTCTTTTAGTAGAGAGAGTATCTGCAACGAACTCGTTAATCTCTTTTTCACCAATTTCAGTAGAGTTAAAGAAAATAGCATTTCTGAACGTCTTTGTTTCATCAACATATGAGCTAGATATATTTGAACCTATGAGCCGAGTTCCTTCTAAAATGGATTTAGAATCAAAAATAGTACCTACTAAAGATGCCTGTCTTATATCAGCATAACCAAGATCTGCCCCACTAAGATCCGAACCAGCTAAATCAGATTTTGAAAGATTAGCATAAAATAAATTCGCTTCAATTAATTTACATCCTCTTAAGTTTGAATTTTCGAGAGTAGCATATCTCAAACTTGCTTTACTAAGATTCGTATCACTCAAGTCTGAATTTGTTAAATTAGCGTACTCTAAATCAGCATTCTGAAAATTTACTGTAGTGAGACTATAATTTTCCAATCTTGCGAATATCAAGCATGCTCCCTTTAAATTAGTTCTGAAAAATTCTGCTCCCTGCAAATCAGCTCTTGGTAGATATGCATTTTCTAAATTTGCTTCTTTTAAATCTGAATCTTGCAAATTTGCGGAATTTAAGTTAGCTTTTCTTAAATTTGCTTTATAAAAAGATGAGCCCTTTAAATTAGCTAAAATTAAATTAATGCCTCGTAAATCAGCAAAGTTAAAATTGACTTTAGAAAGGAAGACACCTATAATTTCATTCTCTTTTAAAAGATTTAGCTGCTCTTTAGAAGGTCTTTTTTCTTCTATTTCCTGATGCCAGAAGCAGTATTCACTTCCCTCTTCAACTTCAAAAGGACACATAAAGTTATAGTAAGTACCTTGGAACTTGTATTTGCATCTGGCCATTAAAACGTCTCCTATTTCTAAAAGAGTTGTAAAATCTATTTAAATTAATCTAAATAGGTACACTTAGAACCTATCCGAAAAGTCCTGTTGCTCTGGGTGTTATCCACTAATCAACACTACCCTAAAATGTAGTTATTTTACTTTTTGGATAGGCTCATAAATAACTTGAAAAAACATTGCTTGAATCAGAAAATCCCCCACGAAAAAAAAGAATCGCTTAATCTAAAGAAGCCCTACAAAGTGCCCCTTATAAAGATGCAAAAATCACGGGTTTTTCAATTTCACTTTGATTTACAAACGTGTTCGGGGAAGATTTAAGTAGGCCGCTAGCATGAAAAATATATTTGAACTGAATTGGTCATGGGGAAAGAATTTCATTTTTTATTTGGCGGTCCAGTTTCGGATGGATTTTCTTATCCATAATTCCCCTGAAAACGTCTCTTGAATCGAAAATTCCCCACGAAGAAAAAGAATCGCTTAATCTAAAGAAGCCCTGCAAAGTGCTCCTTCTAAAGCTGTAAAAATCACGGGTTTTTTAATTTCACTTTTCTTAACCCTTTTCTTTAACAAACGTATTTGGGGAAGATTTTAGCAGACCGCCAGCAGGATAAATATATTTCAATTGAATTAGAAAGAGGTTTAAAGGAAATAATATAACTTACACAACTTCAGAACCTGTAGAGGGCTTTTCAGCAATAGCCACATACTCGGCAAAGGATTCTGATTCTGGAATTGGTAAATTGTCCTCCAGCAGTCCCTGAACGTGCATTTCAATGGCTTCATAGATATTTTTCTCTGCTTCTTCCCGGGTGGAACCTGTGGCCACACAGCCTGGAAGATCAGGAGAATACGCTGAATAGTTGTTGTTTGCTTTTTCGATTACAACTAGGAAACGGTGCATGATTAGTCCTCCACTTTTAATTGTGCTTGTTTTAAGATGCTGTTCAATGTCCCTGGAGCAAGATCATCTCCACTATGGCCCGCAATTGTTACCCTACCCGGTTTAGTAGGATGCTTATATTGCCGGTGGCTACCTTTTGTTGCAACCAGATACCAACCATCGGCTTCAAGAAGTTTTATGACTTCACGTACTTTCATTTTAATCTATCTTCATGGATATTTAAATGTAATTCGAAAATTTGCAGAATACAGGCAGATGCGATCCATTATTCAATTTGATTATACTGGATAGGCATGATTACACCTGTCCGAACATGGTATATCTAATTTTATGCGGTCTAAATCTTATATAGGTTCTGTGGGCAGGAGAATTAAAGTTTTTGGGTTTTCGATTTTTCATATTTCTTTGAGAGGATTCGGGGTAGATTTAAGCAGACCGCCGGCAGGAAAAATATACTTTTATTTTAATTTTTTACAAGTAAGGTTTTCATTCAATATTCAACAGTCCAGTTTCGGGGAGTTCCGAAAACATGAAGCTGAGGGAATCTTGGGAAAAAATATTGGAAGAAATGATCCTGAAAACAGAATATCTCCTCACTTCAAAATATTAAATGTTTTACTGAGCCTTTATCTGGTCGATAATTCCCCTTGCCTCAATAATCATATAATCCGCATCATCAGCTGAAATCCGATTGCATTTGTTCATTTTTTCAACATGATTAATGAAGGATTTAAGTTTGGAAACGGCTTTTGCGTCTTTGCCTGTTTCAAGGAAACAGATCGATGCATCAAGAGATCTAATAAGAGCTTTTTTTGTTCCTCTGTTGACTTTGAGGGTATTTTCCACATAGTTTTTGAGATCATTCGTTCTATCCATGGGTGTTAACTCACCAGCAGGAGGCAGAGTAAACATGTAGATGTCCCAGTTTCCATTACGATAATCCTGCCACACGATTTTATCCTCGTAGATCGCAGGCCCGAATTTATTCGATTCATTTGTGGTTATCCTGGTTTCCGTTGAAGTGGAGAGATCGTACATGTAGATCTCCAAGTTTCCATTACGATCATCATTCCATACTATCCTATCCCCGTAGATTGCAGGAGAGTTCTGATTGGATTCATTTGTGGTGATTTGAGTTTCCTGGTTAGTGGCAAGGTCGTACACATAGATATCCTCGTTTCCATTACGATTATCATCCCATACTATCCTGTCACCGAAGATGGCAAGTGGAATAATAGCTGCAGGGGAGGGTATAATGGTGTTGAGCCGAGTTTCCGTGGAGGTGGAGAGGTCGTACATGTAGATATCGACACTTCCATTGCGATAATCCAGCCACACTATTTTATTCCCGTAGATAGCAGGATTTGCCTGAATTGACTCATTGGTGGTTATCCGAGTTTCTGTGGAAGTTGTGATATTATACATGTAGATATCGTTGTTTCCATTGCGATAGTCCTGCCACACTATTTTATTCCCGTAGATAGCAGGATTTGCCTGAATTGACTCATTGGTGGTTATCCGAGTTTCCGTGGAAGTGGAGAGATCGTACATGTAGATCTCCATGTTTCCATTGCGAGTCTCATGCCACACTATCCTGTCCCCGTAGATTGCAGGATCTCCCTGACATGATTCATTGGTGGTTATCCGGGTTTCTGTAGAAGTGGAAAGATCGTACATGTAGATATCCAAGTTTCCATTGCGAGTCTCATCCCATACTATCCTGTCCCCGTAGATAGCAGGATTCCACTGATCTAATTCATTGGTGGTAATCTGAGTTTCCGTTCCCTGTGCAGTATCTGCGGACGCAGTAGCACATATGAAAGGCAAAAGGAATAAAGCTACAACTATTGGGTATAGTTTGTTTCTGGTTTTCATTTATCGTTCCCCACTAATGTTTTAATCATTGAATTTCAGTCACAGTCGCATTGTTTAGAGTGGCTAGAGTGGCAATTGTAACACAAGCTCTGCTACAAAATACAAAAATAAATGAATATGTCCCAAATCCAATTAATTTTTAGACTTATAGTCAAGAAAGAAACCTTTGTAACAAACCCGCTTAAAGTCCCTACGTTTTTGCAGTGATTGCTATATAACTATTGGGTATGCCTCATATAAGATACTTAGGATTTAACAAAAATTTGCATTTGGGACTGTACTGGTTTTAGAAGTAATCTTATTTTCAGGAAATAAGTAAAAAGAGAAATCGATGGATTACGAAATTGTGTCTCCTGAAGAAAATGTATCGATAAAGCAAGACCAATCGATCCTGCAAAGTGCTCCTTCTAAAGCTGCAAAAGGTCATAGGTTTCTGATTTCTTTTAATATCGACAAAAGGATTCGGGGAAGATTCCAGCAGACCGCCGACAGGAAAAAATATATTTTAACTGGATTGGTGACGGGGGAAGATTTTTATTTCGTATTCACGGCGGTCCAGTTTTTGACGGCTTTTCTTGATCCATAATTCACTTGAAAAAACTTTGCTTGTATAAGAAAATCCTCCGCCAGAGGAAAAGAATCGCTTGATCTAAAGAAGCCCTGTAAAGTGCCCCTTATAAAAATGCAAAAATCAAGGGTTTTTCAATTTCACTTTTTTTAACAAATGTATTCCGGGGTAGATTTAAGCAGACCGTTAGCAGGAAAAATATATTTCAAATGAATTGATCATGGGGGAAAAATATATCTTGGCAAATAAGCCTCACACAGTAATATATCATAACCAATAAAATTTCACTTCAAAAGAGCTTCGAATTCTTCTACAGTAAGTCCTGAAACTTTTATCAAGTTTCTTAAAAGACCCGGCTTCAGTTCTTTGTGCTTCGGGACCGTCAGCGTAACTTTTGAGCCTTCTTTTCTAAGGACAACATGACTGCCCACCTGTCGGTGAGGGAGCCAGCCAGCTTTAGAAAAGGCTTTAATTGCCTGCATTCCGGAAATTACAGGAAGCCCAGACATTTAAGCAACCACGTCAATAACTCTACAGGAAGATTTCCCAATACATTCCTGCAGTTCGTCTTCTGCAAGAGATTCCAGACAGGCTTGAATTGCTTCTTTAATGTTTTCAATAGCTTCTTCTACAGTATCTCCCTGTGAAAAACATCCCGGTAAGCCTGGGCAGCTGGCAATAAATCCCACGACTTCTTCATCTTCCTCAAGGATAATTTTGAACCGCATAAGACCGATTATAAGGCTTTTTGCTTAAATTTGTATGGGTAAGGGTTTAATGTTGATATTTTTGATACATAATTCACTTGAAAAAAGTCGCTTGAATCAGAAAACCCCATCCCCACGAGGAAAAAGAATCGTTTAATCTAAAGAAGCCCTGCAAAGTGCCCTTTCTAAATCTAAAAAATCACGGGTTTTTCAATTTCACTTTTCTTAACTTTATCTTAACAAACGTATTCGGGGTAGATTTTAGCGGACCGCCGGCAAGAATAATATATTTCAAATGAATTGGAAACAAAGGTAGAAAATTTCATCCTTCCCTCCCTTCTTCCTTTAGTAATTATAAATCTATTTTTAAATTTGTCAACCTTGAAAACTACCTTTTGGAGGCTCTTGGCGTTAAGGCAGACCTGGTTATGAAAGACGCTTTAAAGCCGAATATAGGCAAACGTATCCTGAACGAAGTCGAAGCTGTCTGAAGAGGGATTGAGATTCACGGGTTTTTCAATTACATTTTATTCTTAACTTTATCTTGACAAACGTGCTCGTAAAAGCGTCAACCAGACAGCCAGCAGAAAAAATATATTTTTACTGAACTGGTAAGAGAAGAAAAACTTTCAGTCAATTTTAAGCAACTTACTTTTATCTTCGAGAAAGAGAGGCGAAAACTAATAGAAAAATTAATATTTACGGATATCCTTGCAAGTCAGAGAAACAATTCACCCTTTGTCCAGAGTTCATCAAATTTTGCCTTGAATCGCTTTGCATATGATTCATCATATATTCTTGTCATGCCGAGGTTTCTACCCATATTGAACTGGTCTTCAATATCGAGCAGGGTTATCCTGGAATCAATGATTACAAAATTGTATTCGTTTTCTAAAATTCTTACTTCCATCAGGTCCTTAATATTGCGTTTAAATGACAGGTCTTCTATCGAATCAATAAGCTCTTTTAAAGATGGCAGGAATTGTGATCCCGGATCTAAAATTTTAACTTTTACGCCGCGCTGTACTAAACTCAAATAAGCTTTGCTGAAGGTGGATACCGAGGAATCATATAGCTCCGATCTTCCAGGTCTGTACTTACCATGGATTACAACACATATTTCATGATCGATTTTCTCAAAAGTCGAAGTCACCATTTCATTCAGTTCATTATTACGGAACCTGTCAGGCCAGAAGACAGTTTCAACATTTTTTGGCGAATTGTCGTTGCAGAGTTCCCTTTCGATTTCATCAAATGTTTCTTTGAGCATTTTGAGCTTATTGAGTGTTTCTTCCTCTTTTCTTTTGTACATGAGTTTAAATGCTCTTTCAGGATCAACCACCTGGTATCTTTGTGGTCTTGACGGCTGGATTTCGACAAGCTCATAGTTTTTGAGGGCTTTTAGAACTTCGTAGATCTTTCCTATAGGGACTTTCGATGCATTTGATAATTTGCTTGCTTCCATAGAATCCTGTTTCAGGAGTGTCAGGTAAACTGAACTCTCATACTTGTTTAATCCAATTTTTGCAAGTAATTTTTCATCCATCTTTTCACTACTTTTCAGTTTATTGTAGAGTAAAATGGTTATCTTTTCGAACGATATTAAGACTACTGTTCTAGCATATGAAAGTTAAGTTGTTAAGTTAAAGGCTACACTGACTGAGTACATTAGTTCAAATAAAAAAACGATATGTGGCAAAGGTTACACTGAATCTATATAAGAATAACAAACAACTAACTCCATGAATAATATGGGATAGATTAACTAAAAGTGTATGGGATAGATTAACTAAAAGTGTATGGGATAGATTAACTAAAAGTGGTCAAGATGATGTTTACAAAAAGTAACAGATACGATTTTGATTTTGTTAAAGAAAACATGATGGGACCAAACGCAATAAAGATTCTTGAGGAAGTGTCCGAATCTTTGAAGCTTGAAAAAGGCATGAGAATACTTGATCTTGGTTGTGGGAGAGGGCTGACCTCAATATTCCTGGCAAAAGAATATGATGTTACGGTTTTTGCAACTGATCTCTGGATAAGTGCGACAGATAACTATGAGAGGATTAAGTCAATGGGACTGGAAGATAAAATAATACCAGTACACGCAGAAGCCCACGATTTGCCGTTTGCAAATGAATTTTTTGATGCTGCTATCAGTATAGATGCCTATCACTATTTCGGAATTGAAAAAGATTATTTGACAAAGTATTTTGCTCCACTCGTAAAAAAAGGAGGACAAATAGCAGTTGCAGTTCCGGGCTTGAAGCAGGAATTTACAAATGGAGTTCCAGAAGAATTAGTGCCATACTGGTTTGAAGATATGACTTTAACTCTACACTCATGTGATTGGTGGTATAATTTATGGAAAAACTCTGATTTGGTAAGTATTAAAGAATGCAAAGAATTAAATTGCTTAAAAGAATCCTGGCAGGATTGGCTTTTGTGCGATAACGACTATGCTCGTAGGGATATAGGGATGATGGAAGCTGAAGGTGGAAATTACTTTAACCTGGTTTCGATCAGAGCTACAAAGTTATGATTCTAAAGTTGTGTTTGGGGAAAATTTAAGCAGACCACCTATTGAGTTAATATACCCAAACTGAGATAATAACTCATAGGAAAATACCTCGGCAAATTAAACTTACTTGATAAAAACCACCAAACAAAAAAATCTTACTTCAAAAAAGCTTCGATCTCTTCTACCGCAAGTCCTGAAGTCTTTATCAAGTTTCTTAAAAGACCCGGCTTCATTGGAATGGACTTTCTCTTATCTTCAAGAAGTTGTTTTGGTTTCTCGTCAAGGCAGACAAGAGGTTTTTTAGGATCGCAATCCTCTTCGTACAGATTAAGAATATTGTACATACTTTCCCTATATTCAGAATCAATAGTCTGAATGCACCACATCCGCCTCAACCAGGGCTTAGTTTTGCTTTTTTCAAAATAAGCCTTATACTCTCTTGCTTATTGTTTCAAATCCTTCTTTCTTCCTCAGTTCTTCGGTAAGCAGGGACAGCGACCATCACTTGCTTCCATCAGGAGAACTGCTACAAGCTAAAGCGATTACTTCTGCAACATGTTTTTCGGTGTATTTTGCAGGTTGACCGGATCTTGGCTTGTCCATAAGAGCGTTCGAGAAATCTTCTTCCACATACCTTTTCCTTATATTCAAAGTAGTATTTCTGGAAACACTTAATGTTTCTCTGGAAACACTTAATGTTTCTCTGGAAACACTTAATGTTTCTCTGGAAACACTTAATGTTTCCGCTATCTTGATAACTCTTTTTCGCTGGTTTGACAGGAGGAGGATGTGGGCTCAGGTTAGTTCTCTTGCATTTTTATGTCCTTTTTTGTATATGTCCAGAATTAGGAGTTTATAGCAGGTAATATCCATTTTACCAAAATTGTGAAAATGGCAAATATAATAATAAGCCAAATTACCCAACCGGGTAAATTTTCGGGTGTGTCAACCATAATAACAGATATTTCAGAATCATATAAAAAGACATATAGATGGATGATTCCACTCCTTTTTCATATCAATTTTGAGTTACTTGGAAAGGATAAGGAGAACTTTTCGCCTCTTATTAAGCGATCCTTTTTCGAGCTACTTTCTTTAACTTATAATTAACTTGAAAAAGTCCCTTAAATCGGAAACTCCTCACGAGAAAAAAGAATCGATTAATCTAAAGAAACCCGGCAAAGTGCCCCTTATAAAGCTGCAAAAATCACGGGTTTTTGGTTCCCTTTTCTTGACATAATCTTAAAAAACGTATTCGGAGGGAGATTTTAACAGCCTTTTGGCAGGAAAAAATATATTTAAAATGAATTGGGGATAGAGGAAGATTTTCGTCTAATATTCGGAGGTCCAGTTTTGGATAGATGCAATGAAAACAAAATTCAGTTAGTAGTTTTTCACTTTAATTCGAAAACAACCATCCCGGTCAAAAAATATATTGAAAACTCTTGAAAATAACCCTGAGGAAAATTTATCGATAAAAGTAAAAACGATTGGACTGTAAAAGTTAATTTTCACCCTTAAAAGCTTTGGGTTAAGAAAAAAATGCATTTCGAGTCTAACGTGTATTAAAAAAAGTGGAAAAGAAATATGTGTTTATGTAACTCAGTTACACAAGCAACATTTAATATCTATTTTCCCTGGGTTTCCTGTGGTTAGGAAGACACTCTCTGCAGTAAACCGGTCTTTCCGGGTCGGGCTTGAAAGGTACTTCGGTTTCAACACCACAATCAGAGCATGTTGTCTTGTGCATTTCCCTGGGAGCTCCGAAATTATTTCCTCTAAACATGTTTCCGTCATTAAAAGCCATATTTGTTTCACCTTTGGTTTTAGTTGTTAGTTAATTGTTTGAAAATAAGATTGTATAGAACTCTTTGATTAAAAACAAAAATTGGTTTTTAATAACAGATTGTTATACGTCTCTTTATTTGTCAACACATATACATGGCATCTATATTATATAAACGTATCTATATAATCCGAGGCACACTCCCTCAAATGATAGAATAATGTCTATATATTGCTTAATAGTCCATATATTACTTAATAATCCATATATGGCTTAATAGATTATATATGGCTTAATAGGAGACAACAACCCATTTTCTGATAGCTCCTGAAAATAAGCTTCGCCTGGAAAACCCATCACTATAATTGTAAAACAGTTATCCCATTGTAAAACAGTTATCCCATACCAAAAATCGGATTGATGATCTAAAAAACAATGCTTAGAGGGATCGATCAATGAAGTGCAAAACTGATCGAGTTGGAAATAGCTCTATCTTCTGCATGTAAAGGCTTTCAGGTTTTCGAGTTCTTGATTTATACAAACGTATTCGGGGAAGATTTAAGCAGCCAGTCGGCAGGAAATATATATTTCAACTGAGTTGAAAAGATCCTTTCAAAAGTAGAGTCCATTTCTCAGTTTGATAATAATCCATTCATTAATAACTTCTTCCAGGTTTCTGTGGCATTCCTCAAGGTTTTTGCCGGTAGCCCAGGCCCCTTCAAGTTCGGGAACTTCTCCATAATATGGTTCTTCGTCATCTATTATTTCATATTTTATTTTATATTTTGCCTTTTCAAGGACTGCCTGGATACACTGGATAAGGATGATTACACCTGTCCGAACCTGGTATATCTAATTACAATTCAAGATTCCATCCTTAGTACTTATAAATACCAGTAAAGCAGATTAATACGCGGGTTACTATAAAAAACATTGAAAAAGAATTATTTTGAAAAGGTTGGTGTAATAATATGAAAGGATTTGCAATGCTTGAAATTGGAAAAGTAGGCTGGATTGATACTGAAAGACCTTCTGCAGGCCCATATGATGCAATCGTGAGGCCTCTTGCAGTCGCGCCGTGTACATCAGATATTCATACTGTCTGGGAAGGTGCGCTTGGAAACCGTAAAAACATGGTTTTAGGACACGAAGCTGTAGGTGTTATAGAAGAAATCGGATCAGAGGTCAAAGACTTCAAACCAGGCGATAAAGTAATTGTTCCTGCAATTACACCTGACTGGCGGTCCATGGAAGCACAGGATGGAGTGCCTATGCACTCAAATGGGATGCTTTCTGGATGGAAGTTTTCAAACTTCAAAAGTGGAGTCTTTGCAGAATTTTTTCATGTAAATGATGCAGACATGAATTTAGCTCTACTTCCAAAAGGAATGCCTCTCGAACAGGCTGTCATGCTCTCAGATATGGCGACTACTGGAATACAGGGTGCAGAAATGGCAAATATTAAAACGGGCTCTACAGTTGCAGTTATTGGAATAGGTCCTGTTGGTCTGATGGCAGTGGCAGGTGCATCTATTCTTGGTGCAGGCAGGCTCATTGCAGTAGGAAGTCGGAAAGTCTGTGTTGATCTTGCTCTGGAATACGGGGCATCTGAAATTGTTGATTACAGAAAAGGTGGACTTGTTGGACAGGTTCTTGAAAAGACGAATGGAAAAGGTGTGGATTCTGTTATCATAGCAGGAGGAAATGAAAATACAATATCGGATGCGGTCAAAATTGTAAAACCCGGAGGCACGGTCTCAAACGTCAACTACTACGGCACCGGAGACACACTTCCTATCCCACGTATTGAATGGGGATCGGGTATGTCTCACAAAGACATACGTGGTGGTCTGACAACCGGAGGTCGTCTGAGAATGGAAAGAATGGCAGACCTATGTACCTATGGAAGAATAAAACCAGAAAAAATGGCCACCCATGTATTCGAAGGATTTGACAAAATGGAAGAGGCTCTCTTGCTCATGAAAGATAAACCAAGAGATCTGATCAAACCTGTTGTTCTTCTGAGCGAATAAAGGAGTTTACTCCCCCTCCCTGAATTCTTCGCAAAACTCAGAGTTTTGAGGAAAGGGTATTCTCGCCTTATGGGATAAAAGATTGATCAGATAGACAGGGTAGAGTTGTAAAAGTAGCTAATGGTTAGCCATCGTAAAATTTTCAGTGCCAAATTTTGAGAGGAATTTTCACTCAATTTCTTGATCTAAAAGTTGAAACCCTTTCAGCAGCAATTTTCCAGATATTCCTCTATGTAAAGTTGGAGATTAGGGAACGGAAGATTCAACCCATTTCTAGCCGATCTAATCTCCAGCAAAACACCTGCCAAAATGTTTTATTCTATTTGAATTCAGGCAGGAGTTTCCTTGTTCAGGATATATACAACCATTCCAGGGTTCAACCTGCTTTCCCTTGAAACCTTTTTCTCAATCTCCTCAGTGGATTTACCTTCGATTTTCATCTCCTTAATCTTTTCAATTACTGAAGAGGGAATTGCGTAATACTCGTTTATATCCTTCCTGTGTCCCCAGACATCTCCTTCGATAAGCTGGACTCTCTGCATTTCAAGGAACATTTCTATGGACTTTGAGACTGTACGCATGTAAGATTTAGGTAATTGGATTACCTCAATCTTCGGGCAGGTTTCTACCAGTTCAAATATGTCCTTGTTCGAAGGCCTGAAAGCCAGGTGAACAAGACGCTCATTCGGATTAAGTGTAAAGATTTCTTCTCTGGAACTAACTACTCTTATTCTCATGTTGTATTCCCCCACTGTTAAGTTCTTTTTTTATTGTATCTACTATAAACTACATTTACTTATTATATATAGTTATCTCATTGAGCTAATATTATTTTGATTGTATTCTGAGAATACCAGTCATATCATATTTTCTAAATTGGTATAAGAAAGTCGTAAATGGAATAAAAACGGTCATTATGAGTTAGATTTTTTATTTTTACTTCTAATTTTACCTCGCTTCATATCCAAATTTATTCTAAATACTGACTTAACTATTTTTATAACTAATTCATTTCAGTTTCAGGTTTTTATGAGGCTTTCCCCATCAGGCAAATGACGCCGAGGTAATAAAACATTTTGAAACAGCATTGAAACTTAATTCGAAAGTTGAAGTGAAAAGGACACTCGATAAATTAAAGAAAATCGGTAACTATTCAGCCACTGATAAAAAAGTATGTTTTTTCAGCAAAATGCTGAAATTCTCAGAATAATAGCGGCGCTCCTTTGAGCGCCGCGAGAATACCGTCTATAACAGGTAAATCGTTCTTTTTAATGGTTGAGATATAAGCTCTAATTCTGCAGAAAGCTTCCGCTCCTTGTATAGTTCTGAAAGTTCCTGATATTTTCTGCTGTAATTTCATCATCCTTATGTCTCTTTCTGCTTGGTTATTCTCAAACGGAACTCTCAAGTCATTGAGGAATCTCAGGATCTGTTTTTTGTTTTCTATAAACCTGTCAAGTAGGTTCCTTGCTTTTGTTTTTGGATTTTTACCACGTTTTCCTTGTTTTTCAGGGTTTAGAGAAGGTGGATTTTCTTCAATCCCTTTCATGACTACAGCATCGAACCTTTCTTCTAACACTTTAATTTGCTCAAAGTCCAGATCTTTGACCTGCTCTTTACACTCATCAGTATACTTTTTCATTTCTGTTAACAGTTCATTCATCTCTTTAGCCCATTGCTGTTTATAGTTCTCCTCAATTCCAGTAAGTTCTCTCTGGAGATGAGCATTGCAAAGAGCATGATCACATTCATAACTGTTATAGGGTTTCCATCCGTCATGAACTGCTATTCCTTTAAACTCTGGAAGAATTCCCATGGCATTAATTGCTTCTGATCCTCTTTTTGAGTGAGCAAAATAACAGGTGTATTTGTCATTAGAAGCTACATGAAGCCAATGCCTTTTTCCTTCAATTTTCATCCCAGTTTCATCACAATGGATTACAGGAGAAGTTATTAACCTCTCCTGACTCACATTTTCAAACTCCTCTAAATTTCCGGAAGCATTCTTTTTCTGCTCTGATTATCGTAGCAGAACAGATTTTTATCCCCATAACGTCATCAAAAAACTCTAAAATCCTTTTATAGGGAATAAACTGGTAGTTTTTACAGTAAATTGCTGAAGCTAAAATATTAGGACCATACTGGACGGGATATTTCACAGATTCTGGAAAAGAAGCTTTATTTGATTTTCCACAGTGAGTACAGGTCTTAATCTGACTTCGATGTTCCGTAACAATTAGATTTACAGGAGGAATATCAAAAATTTGTCTTCTCTCATAAGCTTCAACTTCAACATCCTCAAGAGTATGTCCACATTCTTTGCAGCAGGTCAAAGAATGTTCAATTACCTAATCAGGATCATTAACCATATCAAGAGTTGTGCCTGGATGACCTTCTTGACCTCCAGGTTTCTTCCCACTCTTTTTCCGGAGACTCTTGGGATTAGGTTTTTCTTTGACTGAAAAGTCAGTAGAAGGAGGTTTACTGCTGTTTCTGCTATTTTGATTTAAGCGAGATTCTAAAATCCTTACACGTTCTTCTAGTTCAGCAATTCGAATAGCTTGTTCTTCTATGATAGTTTCAAGTCTCTGGATTACAGAAATTACAGCTTCAGGACCAGCTTCATAGATAACGAGGATCTCTTCACGTGTAAGCATAATAACGAAACAAAATAGGATTCAATTTATATGCAATTTTTCCTCGAAAAGAGGAAAAATTGTAGCCTTTCAAAGGCTACCTGAATTGTTACGAAAATCGATTAATTCGACGATGTTGTATCTGACAAAGTCAAGCTATGTACCCATCAGAAATAAATTATCACGGGTTTTTAAGTTCCTTTTTTTAAGCAAAAGTATTCGGGGGAGATTGAGTAGTTTGCTGGTAGAAAAAATACATTTCAACTGATTGGGAATGGGGGAAGATTTTTCATTTCGTATTCGGTGGGCCAGTTTCGGATCACCCCAATGAAATAAGTAAAGGTCACGAGTTATGAGAAAAGGATGATTCCGGGGTGGATGTATTATAAAAAAAGTAAAAGTGTAAGTCCGCTTGAGCGAAGTTCACTTTATAACCCTAAATTAGCCCTCTTGAGCGATACAAAAAGGGCAGCTTCCTGCAGAGCCGCAACTCGACCGACGCGAAATTCGGGTTAGTATCTATCTTCTCTGGGTTTCCTGTGCTTAGGAAGACATTCTCTACAGTAAACGGGTCTCTCCGGGTCAGGTTTGAAAGGTACTTCGGTTTCAACACCACAATCAGAGCATTTTGTCTTGTGCATTTCCCTGGGAGCTCCGAAACCTCCGCGGTTGCTGTCTCTTCCCCTACTTCCTCTGTCATTATAAGCCACTTTGTTTCACCCTGGTTTTAGTTGTTAGTTATTGCTGAAAAATAAGATTGTATACTACTCTTTGGTTAAAAACAAAAATTGGTTTTTAACAACAGATCGTTATACATCTCTTTATTTTCAATACACATACATTGCACTTAAAATATATAAATTTTTCATAATAATAGTAAACATGTTTTCTTTTGAATAGAAGAAAACTTCGTGAGCAGGCTTTGTGATCAGGTTTTATGATAAGGGTTTGTGATCAGGGTTTGTGATCAGGGTTTGTGATCAGGGTTTGTGATCAGGGTTTGTGATCAGGGTTTATGGAACAAGATAAACTGCCTGAAATCCCAATTCCGGCGGATTATCCGATAAAACAAAATATATCGGCCCTACAAAGTGCTCTTTTCAAATCCGTAAAAGATCACTGGTTTTTGAGTTCTCGATTTCTGTAATAAGATTCAGGAGAGATTCCAGCAGACCGCTGGCAGGAAAAATATATTAAAATAGAAACAAGAGGGGGTAAAAGAAATTTCAACATCTTTCAACATCTTTCAACATCTTCATTCTGATATTTAAATTTAAATCAGTTATTAATGTAGCCTTTTCGCTCAAGCCATTCTACCTGGGGCCTTGTATATTTCCAGGTTACTTCGGCTTTGGAGTTTTGAACTTCCCAGGGATTAGCTATGACAACGTCGCCTTCGCGGATCCACATCCTCCTCTTTTTAGAGCCAGGAATCCGGCCCATACGGACAATCCCATCCATACATTGAAGTGTTACTCTTTTCGAGCCAAGTAAACACGCAACTGTTGCCAGGACTTCATTTCTGTCCTTGCGAGGGATTCGTACCCTGGATACTTCAGGGGTATCTCTTGAGTTTACTGGTTTTGTGGTTCCTAATCTTCTTTTTCTAATAGTGCTTCTGTAATTAGCCAGGTTAATTCCTCCTTGATAAACTGTGATTATTTTTTTTATAATTTTTGTGTTGAATAATTCATACCGGTTCACATTCTCAATGCCGGTTTATCCTTACTTTTCCCTGCCGGATGAGGTGGAAATAAGTAAAGAAACAAAGAGAGTAAACCAAAAAACAAAAGGAAAAAATGAATCAGGTGTTAATGTACACTTAATTACTAAATTAATACCCGATGCAGATTATTTTTGGAATATCCTGTGGTTAGGAAGATATTCCCTGCAATATACTGGCTTGCCTTCGGTGGGTTTGAACGGTACTTCGGTCTCAACACCGCAGTCAGAACAGGTCACTTTTGTCATTTCCCTTGGTCCACTGTTACCGCGGAAACCTCCGGAATTTCCCCTGAAATTTCTGTCCTTAAAAACCATTTTCGTTTACCTCCACTTTAGCGGATAGTCAATAGTTTAAAAACAAGATTGTATATCCCTTGGATTAAAAACAAAAGTTGGTTTTTAATAACAGATTATATGTCCCTTTATTTTCAACACCTATACAATACAGTCAAATTATATAAATGTATCTATACAAATATATGCTCTATCTCAAATGAGAGAACTCTTTTTAGACATGGTTTACAGGGAAGATAACAGCCTATTTACTGATGGCTTCTTAAACATGGTCTACTTGAAAAACCTACCAATATAATTTCAAAACAGTTTCACCATGCAAAAAATCGCATTGGTAATCTAAAAAACATCTCCAATTGAATTGATCGATGAAGTGGAAAACAAAAGTATATTTCAGATCTGAGGTATATTAAAAAAAGTAAAAGCGTAAGTCCGCTTGAGCAAAAGCAAAACGGACCTCGAACTGTTGCGATGTAATCACAACTCTCTGGAAATCTTTGATTTTCTGTGACCCCGAAGTGAAATCGGGATGTGAAAATTGAGTTTAGTATCTGCGGTTTTCTCTGGGTGTCCTGTGGTTAGGAAGACAATCCCTGCAGTAAACCGGTCTTTCCGGATCAGGTTTGAAAGGTACTTCGGTTTCAACACCACAATCTGAACATTTTGTTTTGTGCATTTCTCTGGGAGCGCCGAAATTAGAATTAGAATTTCCTCTGAAGTTTCTGTCATTAAAAGCCATTCTTGTTTCACCTTGGTTTTAGTTTTTGTTAATAGTTTAAAAATAAGATTGTATAGAACCCTTTGTTTAAAAACAAAAATTGGTTTTTTAACAACAGATGATTATACGTCTCTTTATTTTCAATACCTCTACATCACACATATAATATATAAATATATCTATTCATATAATGGCACACTCTCTTAACTAAGAGAACACTTTATAACCAGAGCTTGCCGAAGAGATTTCTGAAAACCGCATGCATAAGAAATGTATGGGTTTAATACAACAGCCATTTCACTTTTAATTATAAATATTTTCATGATTGTTTTCATGGTAAGAAAGTCGATTGATACTTTTTAGATTAAGCAAATAATATTTACCCTTTACCAAGTTGTGAAATATATACAAAAACTCCAGCGTCAACACTGCTAAAGCTATATGAACTATAAAGTTTTCCCACCACGACAAGTTAAAGGCAAGGAATCAAAGGAATAAATACTGACGGCTGGATAGTCTGTCTGTTGTTCGCCTGTTGTTAGTATAATGCTTGTATGTTATTCGTATAATCCTCTCTAATACTCCTCACACTCCCCCAACGTAACTCTTAACTATCCTTATCCTCCTTGGTTAATCAGATTGCTATGGCTGACAGATCACATTCTCGCATGTGGTACGAAAACATTGCAGGAGCGCCCCTGTTCAGTGCAGGCGCGCTGGCTTCCTTGGCATTATCACGGCTGAAATGCGAATGGACTTGCCCTAATTGTAAAACAAAATATGATAAAGACATAAATGCCGCTATCAATATCTAAAAATTCGCTCTCATAGATCAAAATCTAATTGGATTGTAACACCTACGGAACGTGGGGAAGAGCTTGGAGACTTACCCTCAATGGAGGGAGGAATGAACCAAGAAGTCACTCAGTCTTTAGCTGAGTGGTAGTTCACTTCTTTTTCACTTATCCTTGCCCTGAGCAGGTCAAGCACTTCTTCATCTGAGACATCATACCAGTTTTCATAAGCCTGAGCAACAGTCCTGAAATTGATAAGCATATCGAGTACAATGAGTTCATTAGCTTCTTCTGCTATCGTTTCTGCAATCTCTTTCCCGGCAACAGGTGCAGCAACTACAACTTTTCCTGCTTTCCGGGCTCTACAGAGTTCAATAGCTGCCCGCATGGTAGAGCCCATGGCAATCCCGTCATCGACAAGGATTACGGTTCTTCCTGTAATTTCGGGCAGGGGATTTCCCCCCCTTAAGGCATTTACACGCCTTTCGATCTCAGCAATCTGTTCCTGTTTGATCTGTTCAATGGTTTCCCTGGCTAGCCAGTAACCGGCATTATCTAAAATAAAGGTGCTTCCGTCCTCGGCTATTGCTCCGAATCCGGCTTCCGGGTTGTCAGGAAAAGGCAATTTCCTTACAATAATAAGGGAGAAGTCAACACCCAGCCTCCTTGAAACCTGTAACCCCACTTCCACGCCCCCGCGTGGAATAGCAAGGACAAGAGGGTTTTCAGTTCTGTACCTTTCAAGAGCTTTAGCCAGTTTTTCTCCCGCATCTTTACGGTTTTTGAACATGCTTCCTCCTCAGCTTCCCCTTTAATTTCCTGAGTTGTTTCCTCTTTATCCCCATTAAATTAAACAACCCTTACAGGGGGGCTGTAGACCTCAACTGAAGAGCCTGAAGGGAGAGTAGTTTCCGGCAGGCAGAGGGCAAGGACCTGCCTTGCAACATCTTCCGGTTTGAGGGTTGGCTCATCGGAGTATATGGTGTGGTACAGCCGGGTGTCAACACCTGCAGGACAGACTGCATATACCTGCAGCCCTCCTCCAATCTCGTAGGCAAGGGCTTCGGTCAGGCCTATTACCGCAAATTTCGAGGTGCAGTAAACCGAAAGCTTGGGAACCCCACGTTTTCCTTCCTCTGAAGCTATGTTGATGACCCGGCCGTTCCCCCGTTTCAGCAGCTGGGGCAGGGCATACTTTGTGCAGTAAAAAATTCCTTTCACGTTTGTATCCATTATTTCATCATATTCCTCTGTTGAGGTTTCCACAAGGTACTTATTGTGTGCTACTCCTGCATTGTTCACCAGGATGTCAATCCTCCCAAAAGCATTTACTGTCTTTGAAATTAAGCCCTTAACATCTTCTTCCGTCCTGATATCGGCCTTTACTGCAAGAGACCTTCCTCCATTCCTCTCAACTATTCTGGCAGTTTCTCTGATCTCTTTTTCGGTTCTTGCGGCAATTACAACATCGGCTCCTTCTTTTGCCAGTGCCAGGCAGATAGCCCTGCCAATCCCCCTTCCTCCGCCGGTTACAATAGCTGTTTGACCTTTCAGTTTCATATAAATCCTTTTATAATTCTCCATCGGGATGAAGGATATATCTTTGGAAGCATTGTTTCTGAATAGAGTTCCGCCTGAAAAATAAAAAGCGACAGGACTACAGTCTTTTTGTTCTGTGTTTTTCGTGGATATGATATGAAATCTGGATTGAGTATTTTTTTCCGTGTCTTTTTTTAAAAATTAAGGGATTTAAAACCAGGGATAGGTACAGAAGTTCGTATTATGACTCTATTTTTATTTTAAACTTCGGCAACAATAACAACGTAATTTTTACCATATTTTTCGGCACAGGCGGGGCAGGTAGTGTACCACATATACCATTCCTTAATTTCAAGCCCTTTGCTTTTTGCATAGCCTTCAAAGTCCCCGCACCATCCTTCCGTGTTTTCAAAATCCCCTTCATACACTTTGGTCAAGAACTTCCCGCTCATGGTTACGTTTTCAGCCCCATCCACTTCTCTATCAACAGCCAGGTAAAGATCCATATTACTTTCTGAGGTATGGTCCGACAGACAGAGCCAGTCAGGTGTTTCTGCACCAGCCCTGGTGACTTTTTCGTTCATCCTCATTATTACTTCCCCAAAGTTTAGAGGCATGTAATGCTGAGTAGTAACGGAATCCTTGATGAACTTTTTATTGTTCCATTCAAAGACTTTTCCATCCCAGGGGATGGGGTTAAATCGAGGGCAACATCCCAGAGTTTCGGTTTCGCTAGTCATGGCTATTCTCCCTGTTATTTAATGAATTTTGGGGTTATTTTAGGGTTTTGGTTTTGATATTTTTTGAGGAAGATACTGGTAGTTGCTTTTTGGTAGTTGTTTTTTATCATTATCAAGAGTGTATAATTTCAATCAATTCAGGGTTCTCATCTTGTTTGGTATACTGCATAACCCTATTGTTTGTCCTAATGGATCTTATAGAGGTGAAGCTTTACGAGCTGTTTGGTCACAGTGGATCGATTTTTATAGATAAGAGAAGAATGAAAAAAGGAAGAGAGAATGAAAAAAGGAAGAGAGGAAGGAAGTAAAAAATAAATCGGGTCATAAACCGAGGTTTTCAAATGGCAGGAACAAAATCAATGGGCCTCTTGGCTGCAACTTCTATAGGAGTTGGAGCAATGGTTGGAGCAGGTATTTTTTCAATTTTCGGAACAGCTGCCCGGATTTCCGGAAATGCGGTATACATTTCATTTATCATTGCAGGAGCTGTTGCCCTTTTGAGTACTTATTCCTATGCAAAAATGGGGGTCAGGTATCCTTCTGCAGGCGGACCGGTGGAGTTTCTCCTGAAAGGGTTCGGAGACGGAATTTTAAGTGGGGGACTCAACCTCCTGCTCTGGGTGGGTTATGTTTTCGGGCTTGCCCTCTATGCAAAAGGTTTTTCGTACTATGCAGTAACCTTCCTGCCTGCAGGTTCGGCTCCTGTCTGGGACAATGTCTTTGCCACGGCTATTATCTTTGTTTTTACAGCTATCAATTTTGTAGGGGCAAAAGCCATGGGGAAATCAGAACTTTTTATTGTTTCAATAAAAGTGGGCATACTTTTGGTTTTTGCCTTTGCAGGTCTTTTTTACATGAACCCGGCAAACCTCTCGATCTCAGCCTGGCCGACTTCTAGAAATCTCTTTTTTGGGGCAGGAATGGTTTTCCTTGCTTACCAGGGCTTCGGGCTGATAACCAACGCAGCAGAAGATATGAAAGACCCGGAAAAAAACCTTCCGAGAGCTCTGTATTTAAGCGTAGGGCTGGTTATTATTATCTATGTACTCGTCAGCCTCGCAGTGATAGGAAACCTCTCTATCTCAGAAATTGAAAGTGCACAGGACTATGCCCTTGCGGCTGCTGCAAAGCCTTTCCTGGGGAACATTGGTTTCAAAATAATGGCTCTAGCTGCCCTTTTTTCGACATCTTCCGCAATCAACGCTTCTCTTTACGGAGGGGCAAACGTAAGTTATCTGCTTGCAAGAGAGGGGGAACTACCCGAATATTTTGAAAGGAAACTATGGAATAGAGGAACAGAAGGGCTCTTTATCACTTCAGGTCTTGTCATTCTCTGCGCAAACTTTCTCAAGCTTGAAGGAATCGGCGTGCTTGCCAGCGCTTCCATTCTCATAGTTTATGTAGCAGTTAATGCTTCCCACCTCCGCCTTCTAAAGGAAACCGGGGCAAAATCCTACCTGATTTGGGCTTCCCTTCTAAGCAGTTTTATTTTCTTTGTGGTGCTGACATACTATGAATTCTTGCATTCAAAACCCACTCTGGGACTGCTTGCATTTACGATTGTTTCCTGTTTTGCTGCCGAATGGGTTTACAGAAGATATTCCGGTAGAGTGATAAAAGAAAGGATTGACTAAAAAAGAAAGGATAGACTAAACCTGTAAAATGGGAGTTTGAAACCGGAGATCAAAGTAAAGCGCAAAAATATCAAAAGCAAAAATCAGGTTATCCTTGTTAACTGGTTGGTATTACCTATATAACCGTAAATTAAGCTTACTTTTTAAAAAAGGGGGTGTACTGCTATTTTGGCTATTTATTCGCATTACTTGCAGAGAGTTAATAAAAATCAATATAACGATGATTTTATATAAAATGGCCGATTATTATATTCTAAGGGCATCTGAAAACTACTCTTTTAATACATCCAGCAACTTTTATACCCCCACCCCCCAACTACTCCAAAACTCTCAGATGCCCATACCCCCCACTCTTCCCTCTTTTCTATTTTCCATACCTTTGAGGTAACTTACCAAAAGATTATCTCCACGAAAACACAAATCCCTTGCATGCTTCTTATTCTTTTGCCTATTAACACTGAAAATATGTCTATTAACACTAAAAAGATATCTCTGATTCCTGCGACTATGAAGCTCTATGAAGCTATATCTTCTGGAGCTACATAACCGCCCTGCATTTGACCTGCATCTGACCTGCATCTGACCTGCATCTGACCTGCATCTGACCTTTTACTGGCTCCTGCGTCAGGATGAGTCGGAACTACCTGTTTTGTAAGAAACCTTTTAATGATCAGATTATTGTTCCTGGTTCTGCAAATTACAGTTCTGAATATTGGTTCTGCAAATTACAGTTCTGAATATTGGTTCTTCAAATTACAGTTCTGAATATTATGACTTACTTTCGGAGATCGACATTTAATTTTTGATAATTTTTATTGATTGTGATTTTGAAATAATTCTCATTATTATGTATCCCACATTCCGCAGTATTTTTTCAAGAATCAATATTTTCTCTGATAGCGTTTTTAAAACAAATAAAATTAATTTGGACTTTTAATGGAACCTGGTGGAAATTGAATGATATCGTTTTTTTGTCTCTATGATACACCATATAGCTGCTTTTCCTCCTGCATAAAAGTCCAATAAATCCGCGTTTTATTGAAAATCGATAGCAGGAAAAATTGTGAATATGCAAAAATTTACTGTGGAAAGTGGGATGTATAGTTATCAGGTTTACATGTGGTCCAAACATCATCTCTCATACTAAATTTAATGAAAAGTAGACAGAAGAAGAAATTGCCAGTAAAAACCCTTACCATCAATTCAACGGTACATGCGACTCAGGGGTTCTATTGTTATAACTACAAGAGTCAGTTTTTCGTAATCTACCCTATAAAGCAGCCTTAAATGCCTGGATCGAAACCTGAATAATTTTTCCTGGATTTCGATAATTCTTTTTGCTCCCAGTGGAACGGGATTAAAAGCAAGCTCTTCAAGGATTTCCTTTACCCTGGAGTGCGTACTAGCATCTGCCTTCATCATAAAATCCTGTGCAGGGATATCAAAAAAAACTTCGAACATTTCAAAGCCTCATTTCTTCAAGCTTCTTTAACGGTACAAGCCTTCCTCTTGCCTCATTTTCAAAACTTCTGAAAACAAGCTCTTTTTCTTCTGCAGAGAGCAGGGCATCTATATCTACCATATGCTCCTTAATTTCTGCAAGCTGTTTCTTTATGAAATTAAGCTCTTCAAAGATTTTTTTATCAATTTTTTCCCCGGTCATCAGAACCACTGCCTTTGCTTATATAGCTCGTGAACTATTATCGTGAACTGTTATTTATTATTGGGTTTACAATCTGCATCAAAGATTTATACTCTAATATAGAGCCTTCTCCTGATAGAGTGTTATCTTCTTACTTCCTCATCAAAGTATCGTAATATAAAACTCCCAAAAAAATTTAAACTCAGGACATCCAGATTATTCAGAACATCCAGTTTATATTACATTAACTGTTATATTTCAATGTTAAATAAACAGAATATAAAAAATCTGGTAAAATTCAAAGGTAACTAATGTGAACTACCCCTAAGCTAAAGACTTAACGGCTTCTCACTCCATAGAAGACCATCGACATCTCCACGAGCGTTAATTCGAGCTATACCATCCTACTGAGTTATGTCCATTCGTCCGTTTAGGCTTTACATGAAGACGAACTTGATACAGTGGATTTATTCAAGACTCATCGAGCCTGAAGGTGAACTCTTGGAAAAAGGTTGCTTGATTTTCACATACCTTAATCTAATATAATATTAGACGATGGTACATATGAAAGCAACACATATCAAAAATAATGTTGAGGAAGTTGGCGCTTATATCCCATGAAATTAAGATTTCATGAGTTTTACACTTCTCCCTATAAAAACGGCCAAATTATATATAAAACCTGGAGATCCTTTAAGGGGCAGGAGATAAAAAATGGTAGACGGAAACATCGGGTTTTTCATTTATGTATTCTCATCTATTTTTGTGGTTATAAGCCCTATCAGCGGAGTTGTAACTTTTATCTCCCTGACAAGCAAGATGACCTTCAAGGAAAAAAATGAAATCGCAAAAAAAGCCGTGTTTCTTGCATGTATAATCGCCCTATTTTTTGCAATTACAGGAAGTGTGATACTTAAATTATTTAGCATCAGTGTTGATTCACTTAGGGTTGCGGGGGGAATCCTGCTTTTCAGTATCGCATTTGACATGATGCATGCAAAAGTCTCAAGGGAAAGCATTACTGAAGAAGAAATTACTCAGTCCCAGGAACGGGAAGATATATGGGTCTTTCCGATCGCTCTTCCGCTCCTTACAGGTCCGGGTATGATCAGCACAGTAATTGTTCTTATGGGAATGGCAAATGGTGTTCCACAAAAAGCAATTGTTCTCGTATCGATTATACTTTCATTCATACTCTGCCTGTTTATCTTCCTCTTCTCGAGGAGGATCCACAAGTTTATAGGATATAATGGAATGCTTGTCTTTACAAGGCTCATGGGGCTTTTGCTTGCGGCTCTTGCAGTAGACCTGACTGCCACGGGAATAATAAGTATATTCGGGCTGGTAATTTGAAACCTTCAGGTTTGAGAGTCCAAAACTCTTGAACCTTCAAAATTCTAAAACAGAAAGGGTTATCAGTCAGGATCTTCAGGCAAAGCCATCAGGCAGAGCTGGTTATTCCTGTTTTTTGTTATTCCGGTTTTCCGTTATACTGCCGATTCACATACTCGATCAGTTTACTGCCTGTGAGCCTTTCACTTGAGGGACCTATGCGGATATAGAACTCTTCGTTATTTTTATTCGGGTTGAGAAAAACAGCCTTATCACTTTTTTTACAGTCGATTTCCAGGACTTTTTTGCCGTTTACAGGCACAAGGGTGTACTCTATCATGGGGGCATAGTTAAGACCTATATGCTGCTTTATGAGCTGTTTGAAATGTAAGAGGAACTTATCCTCGTTCGGAAAACCGTCTTTTTTGATTCCCAGAACCTCCCCACTGTTGGAGACCCCAACAAGAAGAATGCCGCCGTCGGTGTTCAGGTAAGCGATTATTGTCTTCAGTACTGCGTGTTCTATATTCCAGTCAGGCTTTTCGGTAATAAGGTTCATTCGCAACGTGGACTTGAACTCAAGTTTCTTGCTCTCCCCCCGCCTGATCAACTCCAGAATGTAGTCAGAATCATTTTCAAGCTTCACTGCTTCCCGAATAAGTTCAAGCTTCTTGCGGATATGGGTTATACTCTTGGGATAAGTTGAAAGCCTGCACTCGAAAACGCTTAGCTGGGAAATTAGTTCCTTTGTAATATTTTTTATTTTAAGGACCTCAAGCTGGATCTGCAGGTCTGGGAGATAAAGTTTGCTATGTGTAAGAGAATCAAGATCCACATCAGGAAAAGATGAAATTCCAGGAAGAAGAGGGACAGCCGAGCCCGAAAGTACAGAAGTGTTTTCCTCGGTTTCCGCACACATATTTTCAACCGAAGCTTCGCCTGCAAATTTGGTTTCATTTGCCGCCAGGGGGGAGATTATTCTTGAAAATCCGGATTCTCCTGAAAAAGAAGCATCTTCTGCAGTGTTATGCAGGGCCAAAACCTCAGAGAGCGCCGTAGCTGGCTCTTCGGGTTCCCGGGTTTCAGGTCTCAGGATAAAACCCCTCGCCTCCCAGGCTTTCCTGACCTTCAGGCCGAGAGGATTGTTGAAAAAGTCCGCAAGGTATCCCGAACTTGCCTTCTCAGGATCAAGAACAAGCTGAATGTAAACCCGAAAATTGCCTCCTGTCCCGGGAAGAGAACTGACGGCATTCAGTTTTTCATGAAGGGGAAGATAGAGGGAGTTTTCTTCTTCGGTAAAACCGTACTCGAGGTCAGGATCAGGAAAATTGACCTTCAGCATAAGGTCAAAGAGGCTTGTCGGCTTCAGGCCATACTGGCTGCATAATGAATCTATTTCTTTTTCGACCATGCAGATCAAACAGAGTGGGTTTCTGGTATTAAAGTTGTTTTAAAGTTGTTTTCGGGGTTATGTAATTGTTGAGGTTGATGCAACGTATTGAATTTAAAAACTCATATACTTTTTTCTTTTACCATATTGGGGCAAAAAAGATGGTCTCAGCCCCAGAAAGCGCATAAGAAAAAACAAACAGTTCCAGCTTCGGATATTTTGAATAATATTAACCGGGCAATCAAAGAACATCAATCCCGGAAGTTCCCGGAAAAATAAAAGATAATCCAAAAACAGTTTCCTGACCCGAAATTCATCTCGTTAATTGGTCAGAGCCAGGTTTGCTTGATACATGTTTTAAGATTTGCAGTTCAGATATTAACCATCTCGACAGTATATTGGCTTCAGGGATGGTTAATATCTGTTTAACCATATCTGTTTTACCTTGAAAATCAGTTATCTGTTTTACCTTGAAAATCAGTTATCTGTTTTACCTTGAAAATCAGTTATCTGTTTTACCTTGAAAATCAGTTATCTGTTTTACCTTGAAAATCAGTTATCTGTTTTACCTTGAAAATCAATTATCTGTTTAATATCCTCTTTAAATGTTAGCCGTCTCCTGGACTGCGGATTGAGTGGTTGCACTGATCGACGTAACTGAGGATGTGCACCCGCATTTTCTGCAGTAGTAAAAGTTATTCGAACCAATTACCTGTTTTTTAAGAGGTGTGCCGCACCTGGCACACTTCGATGGAAACTCAAACATATCTCTACTCACTCCATAATCATTAGTGGTTCAAGCCTTGCAGTTTCTTTTCTTGTCCAGTACCCGCACACAGTACAATATTGAAATCCTCTGAAAAGATCATTTTCAAGTTTGGAATGGCATTCCGGACATCTTTTCAAAAAAAGCATATTTTTTGGCTCTTTTTTATCCCCAATAATTTGTGTTTTGGTTATTTTTTGCATAATTATTGCTTCCATTGTATTTTTTTTCACTCCCAATATGTATATTTACTGCATCACGTATATATATTTTCCCTTATCGCAGTATTTGTGGTGCAGGTATAGGTATATCCTGTAAATGTATACAGCCATTGAACTACAATAATTGGCATTAATCAACAGCCACTGATCGACAGCTGCTGATAAACGGCCGCTGAGAATCATCGGCTGAAATGGCAACCTCATAAAAAATAAGTCAAGAGATTCTCGGATAGTTTTTCAGTGCCTTCCTAACTTCTTTTCAGTTTCGAGAACCTTAAGGGTGATTTTCATAACAGAGTCTGGATTAAGGGAAATAGAATCGATTCCCTCTTTTACCAGGAATTCTGCAATCTCAGGGAAATCACTCGGAGCCTGCCCGCAGATCCCACTGTGCCTTCCATTGCGTTTTGCTCCCTGCACTGCCATTGACATGATTTTCATAACTCCCGGGTCCCGCTCATCGAATTCTGCAGCTAGCAGTTCAGAGTCGCGGTCAACTCCGAGGGTCAACTGGGTCAGGTCGTTTGAGCCTATAGAGAAGCCATCAAAGAATTTGCTGAACTCGTCGACAAGCAGGACGTTATTGGGAATTTCGCACATAACATAGACTTGAAGCCCATTTTCTCCGCGTTTGAGCCCGTTTTTCTCCATCTCGGCAATGACTTTTTTCGCTTCCCCAATGGTCCGGCAGAAGGGGATCATAAGAATAAGGTTCGTAAGCCCCATTTCATCCCTGACCTTTTTCATAGCCCTGCACTCAAGGGCAAAACCTTCCCTGTAGCGTTCATCAAAGTAACGGGAAGCCCCCCTGAACCCTATCATGGGATTATTTTCATCCATTTCAAAATAGCTGCCCCCAACAAGACTTGCATATTCGTTGGTCTTGAAGTCGCTCATTCTGACCACAACTGGCTTCGGGTAAAAAGCTGCAGTAATCATCCCGACGCCTCTGGCAAGCTGCTCGACAAAATAATCTTCCTTTTTCCCATATCCCCATGTCAGTTTTTCGATCTCCCGAAGCTCTTCCGGGTCTTTGACTTTTTCCGGGTGCACAAGGGCCATAGGGTGGACCTTGATATAGCTTGTGATAATGAACTCGAGCCTTGCAAGCCCGATCCCGCCGTTAGGAATCATGGAATAAGCAAAAGAGCTGTCCGGGTTCCCAAGGTTCATCATAATCTCGGTTTTGGGGCGTTCCAGGTCTTTGAGGCTGAGGGTATCTTTATGGAAGGGGAGGATGCCTGCGTATACAAGCCCGTCTTCTCCTTCGGCACAGCTCACGGTAATTTCCCTGCCTGTTTCGAGGATTTCAGTTGCATTTCCAGCCCCAACAACCGCAGGGATTCCGAGTTCCCGGCTGACAATAGCCGCATGGCAGGTCCGTCCCCCTTTGTTTGTAACAATAGCAGCTGCGGTTTTCATAACCGGCTCCCAGTCAGGAGTCGTTGTGTCCGCAATCAGGACCTCTCCGGGCTTGAAAGAGGGAAGGTACGAAACATCAGGAATCACACGGACCTTTCCGGATGCGATCTTGTCTCCTACGCTCCTGCCTTTTGCAAGGACTTCGGATTTCTCTTCAAGGACATAGGTTTCCAGCACATCCTTTTCTCTCTGGGACTGGACGGTTTCGGGCCTTGCCTGCACTATGAAGAGTTCTCCTGTTATGCCGTCCTTTGCCCACTCGATATCCATGGGCCTGGATTCCCTGTACTTGTTAGAATAATGGTCTTCAATATCGATCGCATACCCGGCAAGCTTGAGCACCTCTTTGTCATTAATACAGAAGCGCAACCTTTCAGCTTCAGGAACCTCCACGTTCCGGGTGAGCACTTTGGAATCTCCCCTGCCGTAGATCATCTTGATTTCTTTGCTTCCCATCTTCTTCTGGATTATCGGCTTGTATCCTTCCTTGAAAGTCGGCTTGAAGACGTAGAACTCATCAGGGTTGACCTGCCCTTGCACAATATTTTCTCCGAGCCCATATGCCCCGGTAATGAAGACCACATCTCTAAAACCCGTTTCCGTATCGAGAGTAAAAATAACCCCACTGGAAGCCAGGTCAGATCTGACCATTTTCATGATTCCTATGGAAAGAGCTACCTTGAAGTGGTCGAAATTGTTGGTTACGCGGTAGGAAATGGCTCTGTCCGTAAAGAGTGAGGCAAAACAGCGTATACAGGCATCCCGAAGCTCTGGATAGCCCCGGATATTGAGGTAAGTCTCCTGCTGCCCTGCAAAAGAAGCAGTTGGCAGGTCCTCAGCCGTTGCCGAACTCCGCACAGCTACATCCGTATCTTCTCCGTATTGCTTGCATAGGCGGTCATAGGCTTCTTTGATCTCTCCCCAGAGGTCATCCGGAATTCCGGCTCCAAGGATCAGGTCCCTTGTAATCTTCCCTCTTTTTGCAAGGTCTGCAACATCCGCAGTATCAAGCCCTTCCATTACCTTTTTGAGCTTTTCGAGAATTCCTCCGGCTTTCAGGGTATGCCAGTAAGCTTCAGAAGTTACTGAAAAGCCATTTGGAATCCTGATTCCTTTTGAAGTAAGTTCCCTGTACATTTCCCCAAGGGAAGCATTCTTCCCGCCAACCAGCGGGACGTCCTCAATCGTGGTCTCTTCAAACCAGCGGATGTATTTGTTTTTATCTCCAGGCATATTTCCCAATTCCCCTCATAAGCCTTGTTTGAACCAAGTAAGTACTGCAAAACATTTATATTTTAATTGTTTTGTAGGAAAGTTACCTAAAAGCGCATGGATCCAACATCAGAACAGAAACTTTCCCGAATTTAATTTAAAACCCTATATTAATTATGCTCTAATGAAAGAAATGAGTTTGCCTACATATTTATAATTGTTTTAAAGTATTCGCACAAAATGGAAAATCAGACTAAATTAAAAAGACTCGTACTTCCGGGTGCTGTTATGTTATTGAAATAAATTGAGCACTCCTAAAAAATGCTGAAAAATAGCATATTTAACTTTTGTGTCCTTAATAATATACTGAAAGCCTATGTGCTATCTAATAAGGAATATAACATTCCATTAATCAGCATAAATTGAATCATAATAAAGTGAGAAATAAAGCAATCACAATAAGTTCAAAAACAGGAAAACTTCTACCCTTAAGGTCAAATACTTTAAAATTAATTAGTCCTTGGACAAAGTGAATGTCAAATAAGATCTTACAAATGTAAAAATCGTATTAAGTTTGGAGTCCTATTAATACATATTAGAATGGAGATAATGACATGCCAGAACATCCCCTTAAAGTTATAATGGACAAAGACCCTGAATTATTTTCCCTGCTTGAAAACACGCAAGAACTTTCTTTTACAGAAGATGGAATTCCTCTTAAGTACAAATTCCTTATTGCAATGGCTCTGGACGCAGCTAATGGTGCGGTTGACGGGGTAAAAGTCCTTGCAATTCAGGCTATGCAGGAAGGAGCAACAAAAGAAGAGGTAATGCAGGCAATAAGGATAGTTCAGTATATTTTTGGAGTCGGAAGCGTTTACACAGCTGCAAGAGCCCTGAATGACGTCTTGTAAAAATCCAAACGCTTATAAAACTTTAATTTTCAAAAAGTAAAAAATAGTAATTTCACTATTTTTATAAGTGGGGGGACTAAATATTATAAAGTATCTATTATAGAGTATCTATTATAAAGTATCCATTATAAAGTATCTATTATAAATTCTCTGGGGACTAAATATAGAGTACCTATTATAGAGTATCTATAGAGTATCTGGAAAAACTCTTTTGTTTCCTTATCCAAATCCCCTACTCCACCCTACTCTCAAAAACAGATGCCTTCCTTCCTTCCTTCTAAACTTTTTCTTACCTCATTTCTAAACTTTAATGCATAGAAATTTCTTATTCTCTGAATAACAAAGTACTTATAATACTATAACTGACTAATCAGTCAATTCAAGAGATAAAACATGAAAAAACAGATTGAGGACAAAAGAACAAACATCATAGAAACAGCCCTGAAACTCTTCACTTAAAGAGTTTTCCATGGCACCTCCACTGCTCAGATTTCAAAAGAAGCAGGTGTAACCACAGGCACTCTCTTTAACTAATTTCCTACAAAGGGAACCTCATAAATAGCCTCCATTTTGAGGTAAAAGGGGGATTAAGCCGCAGCGTGGGAAAAGGAATCGAGATTGAAAGCAGTTCAGATCCGTCACTGAATAAAAGTGAGCTTATAGAGAACGGATCCCGAACCGGGATTTACATCCCAGTACATAAAATGCGAGTAAAATCTGGAAAAATGTCCCCAGCACCTTGAAATTCCCACAATACTTGAATCTATTGCGGAGGAACTTGAAGGGCCTGATCTGGAGGCGAGAGTTGCCATGGCAAAACAGGTGTTCAAGAATTATTAAAAGAAAAAATAACTCAGGTGCCCGGGAATCCATAAATAACTCAGGTGCCCGGGAATCCATAAATAACTCAGGTGCCCGGGAATCCATAAATAACTCAGGTGCCCGGGAATCCATAAATAACTCAGGTGCCCGGGAATCTATAAATAACTCAGGTGCCCGGGAATCCATAAATAACTCAGGTGCCCGGGAATCCATATTTCGAACCCCTACCAGGATAGGAAAATAATACTTGACTATTGGTCATTTTGTTGGTATTATATCAGTAAAATAATCTCTGTTTTTTCGGGAATTAATGGTGGAAACCCTTAAAAATCAAAGGAAACAACTTAAAACAGAAGGTAATGGAAATGCTGTACAGAAAAATACCAGGGAACGGAGACGAACTTTCGATACTTGGGTTCGGATGTATGCGCCTTCCTCTCAAAGAAGGAAAAATAGACGAAGAAAGAGCCAGGCAGCAGGTGCGCCATGCAATCGATCACGGGGTAAACTACATTGACACAGCATGGCCGTACCACATGGGAGAAAGTGAGCCTTTTGTGGGTAGAGCTCTTGCTGACGGGTACAGGGAAAAGGTTAAACTCGCAACAAAACTTCCCTCCTGGACCTTGAAAAGCCATGAAGACATGGACAGAATTCTGAATGCTCAGCTTGAGAAGCTCAGGACAGACCACATAGATTATTATCTTGTACACGGGCTTGTGGGAGCTCTGTGGGACAAAATGGAAAAACTTGATGTTTTGAGTTTTCTTGATCGGGCAAAGGCTGATGGGCGCATAATCAATGTGGGGTTCTCTTTCCACGGGTCAGTTGATGATTTTAAGCGAATTGTGGACGCATACCCCTGGGTTTTCTGCCAGATCCAGTATAATTTTCTGGACGAAAAGAATCAGGCAGGAACCGAAGGACTGGAATATGCGGCTTCAAAGGGATTGGGCGTAATTATAATGGAGCCCCTGCGCGGAGGGAAACTGACACATCCCATACCTTCTGCAGTACAGGAAATCTGGGACAAAGCCGGGGTAAAACGCACACCAGCCGAATGGGCGCTTCGCTGGATCTGGAACCGCTCCGAGGTTACGGTTGTACTTTCAGGCATGAATGATGAGTCGCATATCGAAGAGAATCTGAGAGTAGCAAATGAAGCTTATCCAAATTCCCTTACAGAAGCTGAATTGCAGTTAGTAAAGAAAGTGGAGCAGAAATACAGGGAACTTATGAAAACAGGCTGCACTGGATGCAGGTATTGCACACCCTGCCCTTCGGGAGTGGACATACCGGGTTGTTTTGAAATCTACGATAACTTTTACCTCTCAGGGAATGAAAAAGAAGCAAAACTCATGTATGCGGCAAAACCCGGGGGAATAATAAGAGGTGACTTCATGGGATATGCTTCGCAGTGCGTACAATGTGGAGAATGCGTTGAAAAATGCCCGCAGCATCTGGATATACCCACCCTGCTTGAAGCCGTTGCAAAAGAATTTGAGGGAAAAGACTTCAAGGGCTGGCGAGTCATGGCCAAAAAGGCTTTTGGGAAAGAATAAAGGTCAGAGGCTATAACCCTGATTTACCTGATCTGACGACCTTTCACCATTGACGACCTTTCACCATTGACGACCTTTCACCATTGACGACCTTTCACCATTGATGGTCTTTCACCATTGATGGTCTTTCACGCGTTAATATATCAGTTTTAAATTTAGTAAACAGTTTTATCCGATTATGATAAAAAAGTACTGGAAATGTATCTATAGATAAAATTTTATCCGTAACAATTCAGGTAGCCTTTGAAAGGCTACAATTTTTCCTCTTTTCGAGGAAAAATTGCATATAAATTGAATCCTATTTTGTTTCGTTATTATGCTTACACGTGAAGAGATCCTCGTTATCTATGAAGCTGGTCCTGAAGCTGTAATTTCTGTAATCCAGAGACTTGAAACTATCATAGAAGAACAAGCTATTCGAATTGCTGAACTAGAAGAACGTGTAAGGATTTTAGAATCTCGCTTAAATCAAAATAGCAGAAACAGCAGTAAACCTCCTTCTACTGACTTTTTAGTCAAAGAAAAACCTAATCCCAAGAGTCTCCGGAAAAAGAGTGGGAAGAAACCTGGAGGTCAAGAAGGTCATCCAGGCACAACTCTTGATATGGTTAATGATCCTGATTAGGTAATTGAACATTCTTTGACCTGCTGCAAAGAATGTGGACATACTCTTGAGGATGTTGAAGTTGAAGCTTATGAGAGAAGACAAATTTTTGATATTCCTCCTGTAAATCTAATTGTTACGGAACATCAAAGTCAGATTAAGACCTGTACTCACTGTGGAAAATCAAATAAAGCTTCTTTTCCAGAATCTGTGAAATATCCCGTCCAGTATGGTCCTAATATTTTAGCTTCAGCAATTTACTGTAAAAACTACCAGTTTATTCCCTACAAAAGGATTTTAGAGTTTTTTGATGACGTTATGGGGATAAAAATCTGTTCTGCTACGATAATCAGAGCAGAAAAAGAATGCTTCCGGAATTTAGAGGAGTTTGAAAATGTGAGTCAGGAGAGGTTAATAACTTCTCCTGTAATCCATTGTGATGAAACTGGGATGAAAATTGAAGGAAAAAGGCATTGGCTTCATGTAGCTTCTAATGACAAATACACCTGTTATTTTGCTCACTCAAAAAGAGGATCAGAAGCAATTAATGCCATGGGAATTCTTCCAGAGTTTAAAGGAATAGCAGTTCATGACGGATGGAAACCCTATAACAGTTATGAATGTGATCATGCTCTTTGCAATGCTCATCTCCAGAGAGAACTTACTGGAATTGAGGAGAACTATAAACAGCAATGGGCTAAAGAGATGAATGAACTGTTAACAGAAATGAAAAAGTATACTGATGAGTGTAAAGAGCAGGTCAAAGATCTGGACTTTGAGCAAATTAAAGTGTTAGAAGAAAGGTTCGATGCTGTAGTCATGAAAGGGATTGAAGAAAATCCACCTTCTCTAAACCCTGAAAAACAAGGAAAACGTGGTAAAAATCCAAAAACAAAAGCAAGGAACCTACTTGACAGGTTTATAGAAAACAAAAAACAGATCCTGAGATTCCTCAATGACTTGAGAGTTCCGTTTGAGAATAACCAAGCAGAAAGAGACATAAGGATGATGAAATTACAGCAGAAAATATCAGGAACTTTCAGAACTATACAAGGAGCGGAAGCTTTCTGCAGAATTAGAGCTTATATCTCAACCATTAAAAAGAACGATTTACCTGTTATAGACGGTATTCTCGCGGCGCTCAAAGGAGCGCCGCTATTATTCTGAGAATTTCAGCATTTTGCTGAAAAAACATACTTTTTTATCAGTGGCTGAATAGTTACTTTTATCCTTTAAATTTCATATATATTGCATCTGGAAAGTGAAGGAAGTTCACAAAACAAATTTTTATGCAAAAAGAATTCAGAAAGCACATAATCTGAATTTTTTACCCATTTTTAAAAAAGGAGATAAGGATTTTACTCTTGAGTCAGGATGTTAAAAAAGTCAGGAAATATCCGGTTAATCAGGAAGAGAATTCCAATACTGCCTGAAAATGAGGGGGCTATTATGAGTTGTTCAGGTACGGTTTTTGATATTAATAGCAGAATAAAGTCAAAGGAATCGATAAGGTATAAGCTGGAAATAGAGGAGGTATTGCTCGAAATTTCCAACATGTTTATAGCTCCTGCCAACCTTGAGAAGGATATCGATGTTGCACTCGAAAAGATTGGTATGCTCTGTGGGGCTGGCAGGAGTTATATATTCCTGATTCGAGAAAACGGAACTATCTTCGACAACACGCATGAATGGTGTGCTGAGGGAGTGGAGCCTGAGAAAAACAACCTTCAAAATGTTCTATGCGAGGAATGCCCCTGGTGGATGGAAAAACTTTCCAATGATGAAGTCATCCATATCCCCGATGTTTCAGCCCTGCCTCCGGAGGCAGCAATGGAGAAAGAGGTGCTCGGAAAACAGGGGATTAAATCCCTTATTGTGTTACCTCTGTATGTAAGTGGAATGCTTGCAGGTTTCATGGGACTGGACAATGTGGTTAATACCGGGAACTGGGGAAAAGATGATGTGTCCATACTCAGAATAGCTGTAAACCTGATGGGGATGGGGATACAGCGCAAAAGGGCGGAAAAAGCAATACATGTAGGGGAAGAAATCTACAGGTCCATGTTTAAGAATGCTGCCAACCTTATTCTTTTTGTTGACAAAAAAGGGGTTATTGTTGAGTGCAATTCCCGCGTAGAAGAGCTCCTGGGTTACAGGCAGGACGAGCTCATAGGGCGGCCTATAAAGAACCTCATATTTTCAGATTGCCTGAAAAAACTTAAGGAGGCTTCTGACGAGATCGAACGCAGGGGTTTTTCCTTCAACAAAGAGTACAGGATTTTTCGAAAAGATGGAAGACCTGTGGATGTAAATGTCAATTCTTCGGGTTTAAAGGACGAAAATGGACACCAGATCCAGACTATTTTCATAGTAGAAGACATTACTGAGCGTAAAAAAGCAGAAAAGCTGATTAAGGAGAGCGAAAGCCGGTACAGCTTTCTGTTTCAAAATAACCGCGCGGTAATAATGCTGCTTGATCCCGAGACCGGGAATATACTTGATGCAAATTCGGCTGCCTGTGTTTACTATGGATACCCGAGAGAGAAAATGCTCAGCCTGAACATTGCTGATATCAATATCCTTCCAAAAGAACAGATCCTGGAAGGGCTGGAACAGGAAAAGTCCAGGGACATAAACCATTTCTATTTTATTCACCGCTTATCAAACGGAGTGTTGAGGGATGTTGAAAGATACAGCTATCCCATTTTGATGGATGGAAAAAAACTCCTGTTTGCAATCGTTTCGGATATAACGGATAATCGAAAAATGCAGAGTGAGCTTATGAAAGCAAAAATGGAAGCCGAACTTGCCAGTAAAACAAAAAGCGAATTTCTGGCAAGCATGAGCCATGAACTGAGAACCCCTCTGAACTCTATCATAGGTTTCTCGGATATGCTGCTCACTCAGAATTTTGGTCCGCTTAATGATAAACAGCTGAGGTATGTCAGCAATATCTCTATGAGCGGAAATCATCTCCTGAAGCTGATAAACGATATTCTGGACCTCTCCAAGGTTGAAGCCGGGAAGATGGAACTTAAGGTAGAGGAGTTTTCCGTATCCGATTTGATTTCTGAAGTTAAGGCTTTACTGACCCCTCTGGCATCAAAGAAAGATATCCAGATCCTAAGTACGGTTGATAAAGAGCTGACTACCATAAGGGCCGACAGGATGAAGTTCAGGCAGATCTTATACAATCTGGTGGATAACGCTATTAAGTTCACCCCCAAAGACGGATACGTTATTGTTGAAGCCAGAATCGAGGAAGATCAAGCAAAAATTGTGGTCAGAGATACGGGGGTCGGGATCTCCGAAGCCGAAGCCAAAAAAGTCTTTCAACCTTTTACACAGCTTGAGAACTCCGAATACGGAGAACAGAAAGGGACAGGTCTTGGCCTTTCTCTTGTCAAGAAATTTGTGGAAATGCATGCAGGCAAAATCTGGGTTGAAAGCGAGTTTGAGGAAGGCAGTAAATTCATTTTTACCATACCCCTCAACCCGGCAAATTAATCAAAGGATGGGTTTTCTCAGGGCTTCTTTCCTATCGAAAAGGCTTTTCCCAGGTTACACCCGACACCGTAATAGCTCCTATTTCCTGTCCCGTATACCACAGGTCGGATTTTCTCAATATCAGGATTTCCGTTTTCATCGAGCACGGCTTCTTCGGCTTTTATGTCCATAATCTCTCCTACAAACAGGGTATGAAGCCCTATCTCCAGGCTGTGGAGAAGTTTGCACTCGAGGACAACTGGAAACTCTGCAATATAAGGAGCAGGCACAAGTTCGCTTCTTATAGGGGTAAGACAGGCTGCCTCAAACTTGTCCTCGTCTTTTCCGCTTGCAATGCCGAAATAATCGGTTTCTTTCACATAATCTTCAGAAGGGATATTTACAGTGAATGCCTTATTTTCCATAATCCCTGCATAACTGTAAGTAGCCTTTCTTAAGGATACGCTGATGCATGGAGGGTTTGAACAGCAGATCCCTGCCCAGGCTACAGTCATGGCATTTGGTTTTCCATTCATGTCGTAGGTTCCGACAACCCATGCTGGAGTCGGAAATGCAAGTGTCTTTGCTCCGATTGATTGTTTCATTGCTTAATCTTCTTTTCGATAATACAAAAAGGTTTTTCGAACTGGTATGACAGGCATCCTATTTGCTCTTTTTTCCGGTTATTTTTTCGATCTTTTTTGTTATCAATAGCAGTCAAAAGTGGCAACAAATTAATTTAACCGGTTTATTTGGCGGCAAATATATATATTGCCGATAATATAATCATTGATGAATATCTGAAAGAAGCGCGTCATTCAAATTCAAAATTAGAGGGGAATTTTTCTGTTCTGCTCAGGATTGGGGAACATTCTTTTTTCCAGTGAACATCGATTCTTCAGCCAGTAAAAAATTGGGGGATATAAGAGTATCAGGTGAATACAAATTTGGAGCTGCTGCAAATTGTCATTTGAAGTATTCGCCGCTGCTGCAATAATATACAGTTGCAAAGATTTCTCTTAATCAGGGTAGATTAAGGTTGAATTAGTGAAAAAGTAGCATATTAAAGGGGGTATAGGACTGACGAAGAAATATATACTTGGTGGCTTGTTGATGGGGACAGCCGTTGGAATTGCGGGAGGTTTGGTTGCCGGAATTACGATGAAGTATACTTATGATAAATATATTCAGGAGCAACTGCATAAAAAATTCAAATCCATTTTCGATGAAGTATCCAGAAGACATCAGAAATGCCTCATAATATAATAACAAATATCTAGAAAGAAGCACTCGATTCAAATTCAAAACTAACTGAAATTTTCTGTCCTGCTCAGGATTGATAAACACTACTTCTTTCGGTGAACATTTATTTTCCGGCCAGGACAAAACCAGGGGGGCAAGAATGCCAGGTTTGAAAGGTTGCTGCAAATTATCATTAGGAGCACTTGCTATTGCTGCAATAATATATACAATTGCAAAGACCTCTCAAAAGGATAGGAGTAAGATTAAGGTTGAATAAGTAAAAGATATTACAGGGGGTATAAAACTGACAAAGAAACATATACTTGGTGGACTGTTAATGGGGACAGCTGCTGGAATTGTGGGAGGTTTGGTTGCCGGAGTTACGCTGAAGTATATTTACGATAAATATATTCATGAGCAGCAAATGCATAAAAAACTCAAATCCATTCCCAGAAAGGTGTTTAAACGCGGCCCGGCTCCTGCTACAGTAAAATCTGTTTATCCGGATAGAGAAACTTTTTCTCATAACCTGAAATCCCCGATCTGGATCGAATTTGATGCACCTATAGACAGTTCTACTGTTACGAAAGATACAGTGATTGTCAAAAGTTCAGTATCCGATGAGCCTGTAGAAGGTTTCCTTGATGCAGGTAGCAGGATTCTGATGTTCCGGCCGTATGGGAAATATCCTGTAGAAAATGGCGGAGCCAAAATCTCTATTACTTTGATAGGAACAGATACCGGATCTGGAACCATTACAGATGCAAAGGGTGTTCCCCTTGATGGAGATCAGGATGGAAAAGCCGGTGGAGATTTTGAGTATAATTTCAGTATCATGAGGTGATAAAACTTTCTCTGAAAAAATCTTTTAAATTCTTTTTAAAACTCTTTTTTAAAATTTTCTTTTCATTTTTTCTTTTCATTCCGGGTTTTTTCAATAGGACTTCGGAAAAAAGAAATACCCTTTTTGTGCCAGGATTTCAATTTACTTTTATACGGAACAGAACTGTAACCTTCAAGCCAGAGAGTTGGTATTTCCTGTTTGTCTCAGAGTTTTCCCTGCAGAACTCCATATAAGATTTTCAATCAAAGCTTTACTTTAGTTTTCTATAGTCCTGTATTTTCTGCCTGTTTGAAAATCGCTATACTTTCACATTCAGTGTAAAATTTTTAATATATTGTATAGTTGGCGTTATATATTAGGTGTGATATAGGATAAATACAGGAGTATTAAGCTCAATTCCTTTCCTTTCCGAAATATATTAAAACAAGGGACTTTCCGGTAAGGAAAATATCAAGGGGGTGCAAGATTGTTAAATATGAATAGATATGGTAAGCTATTGCTTAGTGCATATATCATGAAGAAAATTAATCTAGGGGGATCCCAAAAGAGTAGGGGACTAATAAATAAATATGGAAAATTAGTTCTTGGGGCATATCTGCTTGAGAAACTCAAGTCAGAAAAATCTGAAAAAGAAGCAGTACCGAAAATGGAACTAGATGAAATAAAATTAAATGAAACAGGTGGGGGATTTTCAACGATGAAACTTGGTAAAGTATTCATAGGTGTGTTTGTCGGAGCTACAGCTATTTATGCTCTTAAAAAATACTCTGCTAAAACGTGTGGATATAAAATCAAAGTCCAATGAGACGAGTGGAGGGGAACGATTTTGCATAAAATTAATGGCTGGGGTAAATTTCTGCTGGGGGTAGTTGCAGGGGCTGTAATTGCATACACCGTTAAAAAGTATATGCGTAACAGGTCCTTTCCGGAGGCTTTCAAATCTCTACCCTTTCACTTCAAACAGGGACAGATTCCTCCAAAGGTAAAATCAATTTATCCTGACAGGCAGACATTTGCTTTCAGGCATGATTCCCCGATCTGGATCGAATTCGATATGCCCATGAATAATGCAAGCATTACGAATGAGACTGTAATAGTCAGAAGTTCAGCATTAGATGAGCCTGTTGAAGGATTGCTGGATTCGGGGTCCAGAATACTTATGTTCCGCCCATACGGTGATTATCCTATGGATGAGACCGGGGCTGAAATAACAATTACCTTACTTGGGAGCGAAACCGGATCTGGCTTCATAATTGACGAAAGGGGAATTGCTCTGGATGGTGATAACGACGGAAAAGCCGGAGGAGACTTTGTCTATACTTATAGGCTTATAAAATGAAATATCTACCCTCCGAAATAATCCCATTTTTTTTAACCTATTTTTTCAATTTATTTAGAGTTTGTCTTAAAATTCAAACCATTTCTACATTTGAAAATCTGGTTTTTACATGGTTGCAGGATGCATAAAAGCGGTATAATTCGTGTCGTTGGCTTTATATTGCGTGAATTTCTAATATTTACCGGGGTCTATAAATTAAGATTTTTAGATATTAATGTGGGAACATTTGGAAAATTGATTAATACCAGAAGATCTGACAGTTTTATTAATTTATAAAAATAAATATGAATATTCAAACAAAAGAAGGGGCGTACTGGAATTGGTCTCATCTACAATTATCCTTGTTTTTTGTCTGGTGGCATTTGCAGCTATTCACAGTTTTATGGCAAGCTTGCCCTTCAAACGCCGCCTCGTTCGAGTCCTGGGTTCCAAGGCAGACACATTGTATATGCCGGTATTCAGCATCATCGCGGTGATAACGATATCTCCGCTTGTTTATCTGCTCATCAAAAACCCAGGACCTATTCTCTACATAATACCTTCTCCCTGGCGCTGGCTGATGGTAGGTGTACAGTTGATTGCTGCACTTGTTGCTCCCAGAGCAATTCTTGATGCACCCCATAGATTCAAGATACGTTCACAGCTATCCGCACCAAAGACTCCTGAAGCAGGTCCCCTGAATATCCGGGGCATTTACCGATGGGTAAGGGACCCCTTCCTGTTCACAGGACTGATCATAATATGGTTTACTCCCTTTATGACAGTCAATCTGCTTGTCATATACATTTTGTCTACCATATACCTGTATCTGGGATCCCTGCACTGGGAAACAAGGCTGGTGACACAGTTTGGCGACGAATACCGGGAGTACCAAAAAAGGGTTCACAGAATAATTCCTCATTCAGGGGCGTATCGTTAAAGAATTTGTATAACTTTCTACCTGATAGAGACAGCTCTAACATGATGAGGACACTTGCTAGATCCAATTTTTGCAAAATATCATATTGAAAGGAAACAGGAATGGCATGGCAGTATGAAAAAGGTCACTGCACCAGAACTCCACAATCTCCTTCAGGTACCGGTTTTACCAGTATCTCAATAGAGCCAGGGTCCGTTCCGTGGAAGTATGGTTTCCCGGAAGAGTTTTTGAAGCACCTGGAAGAGATAGACAGTCCGAAGGAGGTATTGAAAGAGTTCCTGACGGGATCAGGGAGAAGATCAGACCGGAGATTATCAAGGAATTCAGAAGGGGCCAGGCTCAGGATTTTTGATCCGCTGGCAGTTGGTTCGAAAATCAACCCTCAAAAAGCCTAAACTCAGAACTAACAAAACCCACTTTTTTGCTTTCCTTTTCAGGCCTAAGCAAAAAATGAAGATAAAAAATAAGGTTCTTTCAAATAAGGTTCTTTCAAATAAGGTTCTTTCAAATAAGGTTCTTTCAAAACAAAATTTTTTTAAAACAAAGTTCCTTTAAAATTCCCCGATAACCTGAAATTAAAAAAAGAAGGCTGGATTTAACCCTTCTTTTCTCATCATATCCTTAATTACTCTCCTCTCCGTAACCATATACCTAACCAGTGGATGACAAACTCTTTTTGAGGAAAAATTTGGCCCTCAAAACTTTGAGTTTTGAGCTGATGTCACTTCTTTTCCTTGTTTGTGTTTCTGGCTGATTTACGCTAAAATGTAGTTATCGGCTCTGGAATTTGCCATTGAATTCCATGACGACATCGCCGACATTATTGTATTCCCGGTCTGGAAACTTTTCAAGAGTTCTAATAACTTCACTACGGGCATTGTTTTTTTAGTATATTCAATAAGTTGATTCTTCGTTGAAGGATATTTCAGGTTATGGAGAGCTTACACAGCCCTTTGAATGCCTTCGAATTGTTTAAGAACATCTGCAGTGCTATTGTATTCCTTGTCTGGTATACCCTCAATAGCCTGGATAACTTCACTACGGGCATTAAGACTTTTAGCTTTCCGATACGTTGACTCCTTGTTGCAGGATATCTCATCTCCCGGAAAGCTTGTACAGCTTTCTGAATCGAACTATGAACTTCAGTAGCAGAACTTGCTTGCATTTATTTTATCCCCCATTTTTTGGTTTTATTTGCAGTAGAATTTTTTGCTAACATAAGTGTTGCTTCATTTTTATCCAGAAGGACCTTAAGAACTTCCATGATTTTCCATATATGGATTTATTAACCCGGTTTGAACTTCTCCTGAGGAGTTTGTCTCTGGGTTCAGGTATCTATTGCCTTTTCCAATTAAGTTGCCACCCACCACATGATATTATATAATTATCATTAATCTGATATTCCAGAACTTCAATTTTATTCAGGAGATCGGCGGAACCTCTGTTAAATCGGTGGCTATGGATTTCATTATAAATATTTTTTATACATATTTGTCTTTTTTTGAGATGTAAATAGGTTGTATTGTGCGGAAATCTATTTCTGGTAGACATCGCAATAAGTAAAATAAATATATCAATAAATCCATAACTTATTAATTAAATTATTTCAGTTTGCAAAATCACACTGAATTGATTGTCCAGATTTATACCTCCGTAAAATAGTATTACATATCATATATAATAAATCAGTCAGTTAAATCGGGACTCAGGGAGGGAAATTGTATGACCAGAAAAACAGATGAAGTCGTCTGTCCAAATCCGGAATGTGAATATTATCTCGAGGAGGAAGGAAAAGCCATAATAAAGCGTGGAAAATACAGAACCGGCCACCAGAGATATTATTGCAAACATTGCAGAAAATTTTTCATGGATACAGTTGGTACAGCTGTTTACCGCAAACATCTGCCTGGAACTGAAATAAGGCTGATATATCGGCTTTTTCTCGAAAAAAATGGAATACGAAGTATTGAAAGGATAACAGGGCACCACAGGGATACAATAAGCAATCTGCTAAAAGGGACGGTAAAAAACGAAAAAACAGAAAAATATCTGATCGAACGGATCGGGTTGACAGCTGATGAATGTGGAAAGTTATGGGCTCTTTTAGAAAAAAAGAGGAATTCTTCCCAAAAGTCACCTTAAAGAAGAGTAGGCGATTATACCTCCAGGCATAAATAGACTGGATTCTATATCAAAAGCACATGTTCTCAAAAAATCAAAAATACATATTCTCATAAAACGTCATTAATAAATGTCATTGAGATACAGTCTTGCTTTCGGTAGGTTGACATTTAATTTTTTATACATTTCATTGATGATGATTATGAAATAATGCTCCAGACTTGCGTATAGTTGTTAGGTTTACATATGGTCCAAACATAATCTATCATACTAAACTTTATTGAAAAAAAATGATTCCGTTTTTATATGTATCTTGAAAGTTGAGCTACATGTTAATCAGTTTTAAGCATAACATACAGTTAGCTAATGTTCTAAAACGGTATCAAAAAAAAATATTCTAAATTCTAATGTCGACCTGCCGAATGTAAGTACAGTGCAAATTGAGTATTTTATATTATGACCCCAATTTTGCAAATTTTTAACTATTCAAGAGTTTGACATTTAATTTTTGCCATTTCTTTTCATACTTTACCAACCTAAGGTTACTAAAATTGTTCACGTAAGTCACTAATGCTAAAAATCTTCCTGCAGCATTTTTCTTTTTGGATTTTTTTCCAGGTCATGCACAAAGATTTGTCAAAGTAATAAGTATTTTATATGAGGACACATATTAATTATGGAACTTACGCACATTGGGAGTATCAGGGAAGCTTGAATGCGTTATTTACATAGGCTATATTTCCGACTGGAGTCAGGAAATCATGAAATTCTGAAATTTAGCCATTGTGAAAATACAAAATAATAGACCAAAATAAACAGTTTTTGAATGTAACACACAGGTAAGGAGTCAGAAACATGAGTAAAAGTACATTATTGAGGGCAGGATCCCTATTATTAGGTTTAATGCTTTGCCTGGTATGGGTACCGGCTGCATTTGCTCAATCAGAGGATGAAGGAGTTGCAAACGAAACAGTCCGTCCTCTCGTTACGTCTGAAATCATAATACATGAGATAAATCCCAGTTACTATGATCTGTATTTACAGCAGGGAGAGAGCAGCAGCTTCGATGTAAATTTCAGAAATAACGGTAAAAATGCAATTGAAGTAGAACCTAAAGTTGTAGCTGTGCCTTACAGCTTTTACGACATTGACGAAAGCTGGATTACCATACACCCGGCAAATACAATAGTAGATTCGGATGCAGAACAGGAATTTACCATTGAAGTAAATGTTCCCGAGGATGCGGATGGTGGGACCTATGAAACCTACGTAGCCTTTACAGATGACATAATCTTAGATCCTGAAGTAGATCCCTATCCTCAATATGTCAATGCAATGTCTCTTTCTGTTGGAGTCCCGATTTATCAGAAGCTTGAACTTCAGACACATTACATCTCTGACTCCGTTGAGGTCGGAAAGGAATATGTATACTCGATAAAAATCAAGAACGCAGCATTAAAGGATATTACCATCGACCCGGAACTGAGCAGATATATGTATGAGTATTCATTTAATGAATTCGGGCTTGATGATGATGCAATAGAAATCACTGCACCTTCAGTTTTAACTCCAGGTGAGATCGCTGACATGGTTATCCGTGTTCCTGTTCCAAAAAATGCCACAGGAACTTACAATGGGTTCATCAAAATGAATGTTGACGGGGGAGCATATGATGAATCTGACTCGCAAATAGACCTGTACTTTACAATTAGGCAGCAGCCTGCAGTTCCCTATGTGAAAACCTTTAAAACAAGAACCACCGATCCGATAACAATTGAAGTATCAACTTCTACGTACAGTTGGGATGCATGGATGCGTTCCTCGCCGAAAGATGAAGTCCCATCTTTTGAACTGAACCTGAAATACAATTTCAACCCTGTTGATATGAGCCTCATGAAATCAACGCAGGGAGACAGCGTAAACATTGGGTGGTATAATTTCCCGGTATGGTCAACTGATGATGACTCAATCTATCAAAATTACGACAGGTATTATACTGAAACGTATACGGTACCCGGAGCAATAGGAAACTGGGAGCTTTCAATACTCCCTAAAAATACTGAATATTTCGAATATTCGATAACTATCGGGGACTCTGAATAAAAGGCAAGGGTTCTGGCTAAAGTGGAAAAATGATGAGGGGTTAACAGGATCTTTCCTCCTTTTTCAGGGTTCTGTTATTTATATCCCTTAATTTTTCATATACTGTTTTTGGTGGTTCTTTTATATTTTATTGGTCTAATATAATAGCGCAATATATAGTTTTACTCTTAGTTTTTGTTACAATCAAAATATTTATCCCACCAAAATTCATAAAAATCTATTTTTTAACCCCATTTTTCATGAACTTGATTGTAAGTGTCAATTTCTCAAATTTTTTTTGATGAATTTTGTGGACCTAACATTTATGTGTTTCAAAATATCAATCGCGTAACAATGGATTGATAATCCTTTATAAGATAAAATAAAGTATTATAAAGCTTTAAATTTACATTTCTTTTATTATTTCAGACCTTCTAATAAAAGTATCTTTATATGTTCCTCTTCCCAACGTTTTTTGATTACGGGTATTGTCAGACTAAAAGAAGCAAAATAGGAGGTAGAACATGAATTATAACAGAAAGTCAATCTTGAAGGCAATAGAATCCTTTTTTGTTGTTTTAATGTCGTTGACTTTGATTCCTGTGGCTTCTACTATCTGTGCCCGGACGCCCAGTTATCAGCCAGCATGTAACCAGAATATGAATGTGAACAGGCAAGTGACGTAACAAACGTCTCGGAAAACTATAATTGAGACTGGAACCCGGAATGCCTTAGAGGAGGAACGTACAACCTGCCTATATCCAGAAAAATTATAACTTTGACTGCCTGCAGAGAAGAAGCCGGGAACAGAGCTGTCTTATCCGGGCTTAATTAAAAGCCTTAGTTTGAAACCCAGGTTAATTGTTGTAACGTATAATCAAATAAAAACGCATTGATTAACGCATATATTTTGGAAAAATGAAGAGTACGCAAAATAGAAGGACAGAGTTTTTAAGTTTGAACTGTTTGTTGAAGAACGCACATAATAGTCACTCAATCGTATGAAAATAAATCACTCTTTTGAATCGGAAGGTTTAAAGAAATATTATATTCTCATTGCAAGTGAGAATTGGATTTAATATCTATTATCTTTGAAAGTTATGGTTGAGTGGATACTATGGAGGAATTCTATAACGAGGTTAAGTTAAGTATTGGGATGATCTATAATGAAAATTTTAAAAAGTTATTTGATGGCATTTGTTCTTGCTCTTTTATATTTTACGTTAAGTAGCCCTGCTGCTTTGGCATCAAACATCGTAATTGACGATGATGCTCAACCAGCTGTCTCCGGTCTTTATCTGACATCTGATTATACAGATGATGCCGCTTGTATTCAGGCGGCACTAGATAACTCAAAAAGTGGAGATACCATAACAATCCGCGAAGGAGACTATTATATAAAAAACCGAATATATCAATGTAGTAAAAGTCTGAATGTGATAGGCGAAGGAAAAGTAACTCTTCACATTCAAACTCCTGAAAAAGAAGTTTACGGGATTTATTTCTGTGGATCATTTATCACTAGCAAAAACCTGTCAGATAACGCTAAAAAGGGTTCATCCCAGGTGGTTTTAACTGATGCTTCTCAGGTTCGTCAGAACGACTTGATTAAGATCTGGAAAAATGTTAAGTGGTGTCCTCTTGATTATCCTGATCAAATGACAGGTGAAATATATGCTGTTAAAAGTGTAAATGGAAATGTCGTCACTTTAAATCAACCACTTCTTAGAGATTACAGCTTGTCCGAGACCGTCCAAACTGAAGTATACAGACCTATTGAAATGCATATAAAGAACATAGGGATAGAGGATACGGGGGCGACAATGCCTCATCATGGACTGGTTATGGACTATTGCAAGGACAGTTCTGTCACTAATTCCCGGTTCAGTGATAGTGGATTTGGGGCTATTTGTCTGTATTCCTGTTTTAATGTGGATATTAATAATAATGAAATATATGACTGTCTTAAGCCCGGCAGTGGATATGGTGTAAATGTGGCTAGCGGTTCGGCTTTTGTCAATATCGAACAGAATTACATAAAGAATTGCAGACATGCTATAACAGGCAATTCAGCTGAACGTAAATCTTTAAATCGAGACGTTTTTATCGCCAATAATACTCTGATAGGGGCAGATATCGCTGGCTCATGTGTTGTTGATGCTCATCCAGTTACTATTAGTTATATAGTCACTAAAAATAAAATATATCCACAGCTTCCGTACTTTTTTGCATTCCTTGACGGTACACAATACTCAGAATTTACCGAGAATGAAATATATGGTGGATATGGGGCAGTCGTTAGAAGAGGCAATGTGAATGATGGAGTGCATATAATAAAAGATAATATTATGGATGGAATCGCGGGGGTTACGTATCAAGGGGGTGAAAAAGGTGTTGGAGATACTCTTATAATTACAAATAATGTTCAAAATAGTGGAGAATACGGAGTTTATTTCCCAGATCACGAAAGTTTCAGGAATATAATAGTAAGTGAGAACACCTTTAGCAATCTTTCAAAACAGGAAGTGTATCAGAAGTTCCCAATAAACAAGATAAACTTAAAAATCTCTGATGATTTAGTTAGTGTAGAAAATAAAGAAGCAGTGCCTGCACCTGTAAAGGAAGAAGAAGAGGAAGAAGAAGAGGAAAAAGAAGTAGTGCCTGCATCTGTAAAGGAAGAAGAAGAGGAAGAAGAAGTAGTGGATGAAGCAGTGCCTGCATCTGTAAAGGAAGAAGAAGAGGAAGAAGAAGTAGTAGATGAAGCAGTGCCTGCACCTGTAAAGGAAGAAGAAGAGGAAGAAGAAGTAGTTGTGGTTAAAGCAGTGTCTGCATCTGTAAAGGAAGAAGAGGAAGAAGAAGTAGTGGATGAAGCAGTGCCTGCACCTGTAAAGGAAGAAAAAGAGGAAGAAGAAGAGGAAGAAGAGGAAGAAGAAGTAGTGGATGAAACAGTGCCTGCACCTGAAACAGTTGTTAATCCTGCCATCTATGAATTAACGCCTCTTGATAATACACAGGCTCTCAAGGAATATGTGGAATGTACATACAAATGCCATGTGATGACAAAAACAGGGCTGGCTACTCTTCTTGATGCCTCAATGTGTTACTGGGTAAATGGTGAGGATGAAAAAGCCATTTCCATGCTTAAATCCTTTATCCATCTCGCTGAAAGAATGAAGGAATGCAAGCAGATCTCGGCTGATGAAGCGGATTATATGGTAAAGGAAACGAAGATAATTCTTTATCAGATGGATGAAGGAGATGGAACATCCAATGTAATTGACGAAGTCTGCGATAAAACCAAAACAGTCTGTGAAGAAAAACCAGTTTGTACAGAAACCAAATCAGTCTGTGAAGAAAATTCAGTCTGTGAAGAAAAACTAGTCTGTGAAGAAAAATCAGTCTGTGAAGAAAAATCAGTCTGTGAAGAAAAATCAGTCTGTGAAGAAAAATCAGTCTGTGAAGAAAAACTAGTCTGTGAAGAAAAACCAGTCTGTGATGAAAAACCGGTTTGTGACGAAACAAATTCAGTTTGTGACGAAACCAAAACAGTCTGTGAAGAAAAACCAGTTTGTGACGAAACCAAAACAGTCTGTGAAGAAAAACCAGTTTGTACAGAAACCAAATCAGTTTGTGACGAAAAACCGGTTTGTACAGAAACCAAATCAGTTTGTGACGAAAAACCGGTTTGTGAAGAAACCAAATCAGTTTGTGACGAAAAACTAGTTTGTGACGAAACCAAATCAGTTTGTGAAAAAAAACCGGTTTGTGACGAAACCAAATCAGTTTGTGAAGAAAAACCGGTTTGTACAGAAACCAAGTCAGTTTGCACAGAAACCAAACCAGCCTGTAAACCAGTCTGTGAAGAAACAAAATCAGTTTGTACAGAAACCAAACCAATTTGTATCGAAACCAAATCAGTTTGCAAACTAATTTACAAAAAAAATAGAGAAGTAATGCCAGATCAAAGCTGTGAAGTTGAAGAGGCTCCAGTAAAAAGTCCCGAAAAGGTAAAAGCCCCAGCAAAAGACTGTGACAATGGAGAAACTAAAACTTCAGTAAAAAGTCCCGAAAAGGTAAAAGCCCCAGCAAAAAGCTGTGATAATGAAGAAACTAAAACTCCAGTAAAAAACACTGAAGACGTTGAACAGGCTCCAGCAAAAGACTGCGACAATGGAGAAACTAAAACTCCAGTAAGAAACATTGAAGATGTTGAACAGTCTCAAGCAAAAGACTGCGACAATGGAGAAACTAAAACTCCAGTAAAAAGTCCCGAAAAGGTAAAAGCCCCAGCAAAAAGCTGTGATAATGAAGAAACTAAAACTTCAGTAAAAAACACTGAAGACGTTGAACAGGCTCCAGCAAAAGACTGTGACAATGGAGAAATTAAAACTCCAGTAAAAAACACTGAAGACGTTGAACAGTCTCAAGCAAAAGACTGCGACAATGGAGAAATTAAAACTCCAGTAAAAAGTCCCGAAAAGGTAAAAGCCCCAGCAAAAAGCTGTGACAATGGAGAAACTAAAACTCCAGTAAGAAACACCGAAGATGTTGAACAGTCTCAAGCAAAAGATTGTGACAATGGAGAAACTAAAACTTCAGTAAAAAACACTGAAGACGTTAAACAGGCTCCAACAAAAAGCCCTGATGATAAAAAAGTAAGTGAAGATAATATCGATCAGATAGAGGCAAATTAAGGAGGAGGATTGAAGTTATAGCCATCAGGAGGTGATAACTAAAAACCAGTGACACCTTTTATACATTTATTATTTTTCTTTTTTGATTATTTCTTTTTTGATCTTTTCTTTTTATTGTTTGAAGGCTCACATCTCTTTTTCTGGCGAAATATCTTCATTTATTTTAAAGCCACGAATCTTAGGTTTGGTTTGTTCACCTTTGAGTAAGTTGATTTCATCTCGAAACTTTTGGTTCTCTGCTATGAGGAATTCAATCTCTACATTCTGCTTTAATTTGAAGAGGATACAAATCTTCTCTAATCTCTTTTCTAATCTCTTTTTTTTAAATATCCTTATGAAGCAACAGGGGTATGTATACTGAACAGAGGGATGGCTTAAAGGCAGACTAAAATCGAATGGTTCCAGGAGGGCTAAAGCTTCTGCTGCCGAAAATAATTCCTAAATCATTGGGTGTTTCTGGCTAAAGTGGAAAAATTATAGGGAAATGACAGGATCTTTCCTCCTTTTTCAGAGTACTGTTGTCTATATTCCTTAATTTATTCCATTTCATCATTTTTGTAAAATTACGTAATGATTGGGAAATGCATTTTGTAGTTGTAGTTTTGCAGTTGTAGAAGAAGACAGGGTCAGGATAAGATCGTAGTTATAACTTCCCTGCTTGCAGTTCTTCAATATAAGTATCATATGGAGCCGTTGAGCTGCCTGAAATACGTGCAATATAATAGTCTGCAGCAATCGAAGCCTGTTGTTCGCGGTTATAGTTACAAAAATGCGGTTTTGCACCGGGAGTGTATCCGTATCCTTCTGTTGCCTGTGCATAAAATGCTTCGATCAGATATTTCGAACCGATGTGTTCCATCTGTGAAACATGGGCTAATTCATGAATAAGCCACTTCATGTTTGAATTACCTGATTCAGTCCTGATCTTTTCATTGAAGTTGATTGTATGAAAGATGGTGACCCCCATACCCGAGCAATTGTTTATCTTTGCCCCGAGCCAGGCAATTAGTGAATGTTCGTCTATACGCACCTGCCGGTAATTGATGCTGTCTCCAAATACGGTTCGCGCTTCCTGTGCCTCTGCTAAGGTTAGCCTTCGGGTATTGGGTTTTAGAGTCTGCCATAAGAAATCCATAGCCTCCGGAAAAACGCAAATATCGAGAATTTTTGCGATAATTCTGCCTATCCTGACAGTGAGGGATAGCAGGCTCTTCGGGACCCAGTTATAAAAACACTTTTTTGGCTGTCCGTTCGGGGTCATTGAAGCTTTCAAATCTTCCCACTCATACCTGTTTGTTTAATAAAACTGTAGTTTTAGGTCTTCAAGCTTCGTCAGCGTTTTTGGGATTTTTGAATTCTCTTATCCTTTTCAACAGATGACCAGTTAAGTAAATGAAATACTGAATAAAAGTACCTCTCTAAACCTGAAGACAAATTCAAATTAGATCCTTCCTACACATTTACTTCCAAAAACACGATTGATTTAAATTGCTCAGTACTCAAATATTTATAAAATTTTGAATCTGAAGAGCTTGTAAAACCTGTGGGTAAGGAACATATGTATTTTGCTGCAATGAATTCAAAATCCTGCAAGTTGACAGCTTTAGGATATCACTATTGGAGATTAGTTAAAGAAACCAAACTGTAATTTTATTTTTTGACAAGTATTAGTTTTCTAATTTTTTATAGTTCAGCAGTTAGGGTAAGTTATTGATCTTATCTTAAATGAGATAGGGTAAGTTATTGATCTTATCTTAAATGAGGGATATTCCTTATTCTGCCAGATTCGACTCATCTTTTGCTGGCGTCTTTTAAAACTGATCTTCACACTTATAATTCTCTGTAATTTTATCTATTGCCACATCTTCTTCATGTCAAAACGAAAAACTTTTAATCGTTTGTGAAGTGATGGTTTCTGATTAAAAGATGATAGGATTAAAATCTAATTTTTAAAATTATACATAGTGACAAAAGTAGTTTTTAAATGGTTCTATGGAAATTCCAGTGTTTCTCAGTTATGCAAAACCATTCAATCGAAAACAAACAAAATTTATCAGCAAAGTTGAAGGACATTTAGTAAAAAATGGTTTCAAGCCGAGAACTCTAGGAATTACCGACAATAGTACTTCTGCACCATTAATCAAAATACGAGAGATAATGAATGAATGTCATGGGTTATTATCAGTTGCATTTAGACGAAGCTTTATCGAAAAAGGAGTTGGCAAACCCGGTACTAATCTGGCAGGACATTTACAGTACGATATTTCTCAAAAATGGATTACAAGTCCATACTGTCAAATTGAACCTTCCATGGCTTTTCAAATAGATATGCCTATCTTAATTTTTAGGGAAAAAGGGGTTATTGATGATGGTATTCTTGAAAATGGTGTTATTGGTTCCTATATACCTGAATTTGATCTTGATTCCTCAATTGATCAATATTTCAAATCTTTTGAATGGAATCAGTTGCTTACTAAGTGGAAACAGTCAGTGCTAGAATATAAAAGGTGGAAACAGTTCAAATCAGATGTGCTTGTTCGCCACATAATAAGTTGCTGTATCTGTGAAGAAAAAGAAATATCATTCGATCATTTGTATAATGCATTCAAAATGTCTATAGATAGAGAAGGCTGCAATCATTATAACAAATTTGCGGCCATTATCGATGCAGATGGAAATTTTAAAAGTAGATATCGAATTCCCAATCATTCACTACAATCTGATTATATCTTTATTTGCAATAATATTTTCAAAGATTGGCCATTATTTCAGCATTAATTTATCAAGCCTCATGTTTTTTCTCATCATTTCTCAGTATAATTTCAACAATATATGGTTTCCAGTACCTATTGCTTGTTTTAAGTGCTTTTGTTTACACTCTAGTGCATCGATTTCAAAATTAGTGTAAACCATGGATAACACAGATGACCCAAATCCATGTATGTCCGTGTCCATTCGTGATTCATTAAGTTTACATGCAGGTTTATTTCAAGTCCGAATTTCTGGCTATATTTTGGAATCATAGTACTAATTTCCAGAATAATCTAATCTGCAGCAGCTTTTCCTCTAATGATCCTGTGAACGTCTCATGTTCAATGTAGAACTGATAAAACGTAAAATTATAGTTCAAATACACCAGTAAATAGAAATACTATAGAAAATAATATATAAAGTTGGTGTATAAAGAAGATATTACTTGGATAACAAGGGGGATATTGTGACAGGTCGAAAAACGCATATGACAGCAGGAGTTTTAATTTCCTTTATCCTGATCTGGAATTTGACTTCAAAAGGGCTTGTTCTCAGCCCAGTACTTCTTCCGATAGCTTTAGCGTCCTCAGCCCTTGGAGCTGTGTTGCCTGATCTGATCGAGCCTCCCAGAAACCAGCGCCATAGAAAGTTTTTCCATTCAATTCTTTGCCTGGCGCTTTTGCTGCTGTACCTTAATCAGACCTATTTAAGTCTGCTTTGTATAGTATCTTCTACCATAATAATAGTGTTGAGAGTCGGAGAAGGTTTTAAGGTATTTTTTCACAGATGGGTAGTAGAACGTACATTTGGATGGCTGGGTCGATATCAACGTTTGAGTAAAGATTACGAAGGAATGACCCAGGATGGCGAAAATGATTGTCAGAGTCAAAAAATTCAAAACCATTTACAACCCCACGACCGGAAGCCCAGCACGCGTAAGCGCATCAAGTATCAGATGTGATGCATACCCGGCCCCTGCAAAGAAAAGCCCCAAAGTAACTTCATCTGCCGGACCTGTAGTTAATTGCCCGAATAGCGTGATAACTATTGCAGAGTTCAAAAAAGCACTTCCACGGCAGGTAAATCACAATGCTTTAATGACGATTTTGGAATATCTGGAGAAAAGTAATAAAATTGTTGTGGGTTTCAGAGGAATGACTTGGATTCACAACCCAAATAAAAATTTAAGGAATGTGGTGATTTACGGACGTGAACTATAAAATAATGTGCATGAGCTATGAAACGTGTAAGTGTAAGACTAACACCGGAAGCTGATGAGGTATATGAATATCTTATAAGCAAGCAAGATCCATAAAAACAAGAATTTAAACTTAACATGAAGTGCAGGCAAGTCAAAGAAATGATTTTGCAAATGATTTTGCTATATACTGGAGCTAAGAACTCCGAAGCCTCCAATAAAAATATATAACTTTAACATAGATTACTAAATCATAGAAAAGAAGGTATTTAATATGGCAAAACCCATCGAGCTCGGGCTTGTTCTTGAAGGAGAAGATGCAAAGGAGTTCTTCAGGAACGAAAAAAATCCTGTCGTTTCAAAGAAACTGGTAGGTATGTTCAAGCGTGCAAAGGAAATAAATGAGAATAACAGGTTTTAAGCTTGTACTCTATAGTTCCGGACTCTGAACTTCATACAACAACCCTTAATAAAAATCACAATCTTTCTTCTTTTAGTTGTTTGAGTCAGGAATTGAATGATTTTCTTAAAAACGATGCTCTGAATGACCAAAAGAATATGATAAGCAGAACCAGTTTATGCTTTTGGAAAGATGAACTGGTAGGTTTTTTTACTCTTATTGCAGATACAATTGAAGCTAAAGCCGTAATAGACGGAATCGAGCACTACGAGTACCGCAAATATCCAGGAGTTAAAATTGCAAGATTAGCAGTGGATACCAGATTCAAAAGAAGAGGAATTGGAACATATCTGTTGCTGGCAGCAATAGGTAAAACGTTATCGGTTTGCGAAAATATAGGATGTAGATACATTCTTGTTGACTCGAAAAAAAATTCAATTGGCTTCTATCAAAAAAACGAATTCAAACTTGTAGAGAAATACAAAAATCGAGAATTCATCCCGATGTATCTTAACATGCAGCCGATAATTGCTGAAATTAATATTGAGAGCAATGATTAATTGATTTTTTAATAAAATGGTACATTTATGAGGACTCTACTAACAGTTCATCAGGACTCTACTATATTGTATCCTTTCAAAATTGTATCCTTTCAAAGCTTTTCTTTGCTGAAATAGGCAGCGTAGATTTTTCCTTCGTCAGTCAGGGTCCAGATTTTTACTCCGCATTTTCCACCTCGGTGTAGAGGATGCCGTAGCCGTAGCTGAGCAGCGCATTGAAAAGGTCTTCAGGCGGCTGCTTTGTCCGTTTTCCGAAATAAGCTTTTTCGGGGAGCACAGTCCCAAGAGCTCCGAAATACTCCCTGGAAGCTTTCCCTTCTATCCCGAAAAGCCTGTTTCTGGACATGTCGATGTCTCCGCCTTCGGGAAGTCCTGCACAGAGAGAAAAGATATGTTCGGCTACCTCTTCCAGTTTCCTGTCTTCCCTGTTCTTTGCAAGGCTTTTTAGAAGAGAAGACTGGTTCCTGACCTTCGCTTCGATCATTCCCCTCATCAACTGAACCCCTTTTTCGCTGTCATATGCCCGTACCTGACAGCGGTGTATCGCAGCAGAATTTTCGAATTTGCAAGAATATGTCCTTGCAAAAGGCTTTCCGAACCTGTCCAGATAAATGATATCTATTCCCTTTTCGACCGCAAGGTCAATCGCATCCGCAGTGATCGCAGCTCCCCTGTAAATCAGAATCTGGGAAACCTTGTCTGCCGAAAATTCCCACTTTATCGCCTTGTCTTTATTGTTCAATGTGACAAAGCGGTTTCGCTTCTTGTGCACATAAGTCCCGTATTCATCAATCACAACTCGCATCCAGGTATTCCTCCTTTTAGAAAATCCTTCCTTAATTCTTCTTTATGCCATCCCGTGCAGATATAGCGTCTTTCGATCAATTCGATGGGAAATCGAACCAATGGCTTCTGAATGCGATTAATCTTCATGAAATAAATTATAGTGCAGGTGAATTCAAAAAATATTTCACGGTACTGCAGCTATTAAGGCGTCATCTGGAAAACTCTTCTAAAAATGTTGTCAATTTCCAGTTTCCGAACCTTCAAGGTACGAAATTCAGTTTAATTATCAATAGGCATGAATGTACACAAAATAAGCAAGTTGATTTCCGCTGATCTATCCCAAGTTCCTAAAGAAATTCACCCCAATGTACATTAATATACATTATTAAAATATAATATCAACACCAAGCAGTTCATTTTCGAAAAATTAATATACCGCTGATCTTTATATACCCTAGTGTAGCAGGGAGATCAGCGGAAAATGCCTAAATGGGTATGCGGAAAAAATTGCTCTATTTTGGAAATAAAGGCATAATAGGGCGTTTTGAAACCCTGTTGAAAAACAGCTTCCAGCAAAACAAGGATTGAAACTGCCGTATTATGGTGATTCTCGCGATTTTCCAAAGGAAGTTGAAAAACAGCTTCCAGCAAAACAAGGATTGAAACCATGATGAAAAATACAAACATTAGAGCAGCCATCGTCGTTGAAAAACAGCTTCCAGCAAAACAAGGATTGAAACCCTGTTCATTTTTTGCAGTCCAAAGATAAACACCTAGTTGAAAAACAGCTTCCAGCAAAACAAGGATTGAAACGACATTCTTGCTCTCAAGAAGCTCCTGTACATCCCATAGTTGAAAAACAGCTTCCAGCAAAACAAGGATTGAAACCCCTATCGGGTTTTCAAAAAGCTTGCAGTTACAGTTGAAAAACAGCTTCCAGCAAAACAAGGATTGAAACATTATTGCGTCGGGGTCGTATTTTTCAACGATCTTACCTAGTTGAAAAACAGCTTCCAGCAAAACAAGGATTGAAACAATACTCAATACTCAATACTCAACACTCTACAAAACGTTGAAAAACAGCTTCCAGCAAAACAAGGATTGAAACTCTAACACGCAATCGCGATTAATATCCGACATGCCGTTGAAAAACAGCTTCCAGCAAAACAAGGATTGAAACCTGGACATATCTACCAATAAAGATGGGTCGTTCGACCGTTGAAAAACAGCTTCCAGCAAAACAAGGATTGAAACTCAGGGAGAATCACTTCTTGACCTACTGTATACCAAGTTGAAAAACAGCTTCCAGCAAAACAAGGATTGAAACGGTGCAGCACCGGTTGTATGTATGCTACTTCGTCCGTTGAAAAACAGCTTCCAGCAAAACAAGGATTGAAACATCGGCACGAAGGTCTTTAATTTCTTTGTTTGATGTTGAAAAACAGCTTCCAGCAAAACAAGGATTGAAACGCTTAATAGCCCTCCGTTTAAAACGGCACTATAGTTGAAAAACAGCTTCCAGCAAAACAAGGATTGAAACCAGGAATCCTGGTAGAGAACAACACAATTGAAAATAGTTGAAAAACAGCTTCCAGCAAAACAAGGATTGAAACTTTATTATGTCTCCCGGTTCGATGGTCCTGGGTGGACCGTTGAAAAACAGCTTCCAGCAAAACAAGGATTGAAACCTGATCCCCATTCTAGACCGTATGCTTGGACTAGTTGAAAAACAGCTTCCAGCAAAACAAGGATTGAAACTTACAGGACAAAGTGTCCCATATGCATCTCCTCTCTGTTGAAAAACAGCTTCCAGCAAAACAAGGATTGAAACTTTACTACAACTCTCGTCACCTTATCATCGAATGAAGTTGAAAAACAGCTTCCAGCAAAACAAGGATTGAAACATTTTAGGGTGGTAATGCAACTTATTCTTACAGAAGGTTGAAAAACAGCTTCCAGCAAAACAAGGATTGAAACGGCCTCTTATGTTTGCGAATCCATTTCTGTTTTTTTAAGTTGAAAAACAGCTTCCAGCAAAACAAGGATTGAATCAAATATTCTGGGTTAATGACCATGTGTCTTTCCAGGAGTTGCAAAACAGTTTCCAGCAAAGCAAAGACCAGATTTCTGAAAATTAATCCTAATTCTTTTTTCCAACACTTGTCTCCACAAAATTCTTGCAAACTAAAAGGCGGCATGTCACTAATTTTCTCATAAAGCCCGGCTTTTTTCATTCTCTGCGATAACGAAAAATCAGCTCTTTTTCCTGGCTTAAAAGCTGTTTTTCCGAAGAATAAGATAAGTTATCGAATCGTCAGTTGCACTCTCGAATCATTCGTCTCCAGGAATATCACAAGCGAGAGATGATTGGTAAGTAATCAATCAAAAAGGAGGAACTAAGTGATATCCTGGAAATCTATAAAAGAGTCTCAGTTAAAAGTTAAGAATTTTTCAGCCGGGATGCTGGAGAAGCAGCCTGAAAATCAGAAGAGAGTATTGAAGCATACTGGAAAGATCTGTAAGACTTGTTGGAGGGTTATACGTTGGACGGAGATTATCGTCATCATAGTCGAGCTGCTTCTCATATTCAGATGAAGCTGTACAGGGAGGCCAGCAGCAGAAAAGAGAAGCGTTTCAAGCATCTGAAGAAGCTGCTAATGAAAGAGGAAGTTCTTCGTGCAGCCTGGGAAAACCTGAACAAGGACACTAATTCTGCAGGAGTGGATTCTCTTACTATCAGGCAGGTTGAAGAATCCGGGGTAGAAGAATTCTTGCAAACTGTAAGGGAAGAACTTAAAACTAAACAATACAGGGCTGACAATATCAGGAGGGTCGATATTCCTAAAGAAGACGGAAGCCAGCGACACCTCGGGATCATGACCGTGAAGGACAGGCTTGTCCAGGGAGCTATGAAACTGGTTCTTGAGCCGATCTTTGAGGCGGATTTCGAGAACTGCTCTTTTGGCTTTCGACCTTCAAAATCCACAAAGCTTGCAAGCCTTGAGGTGTATAAATGGCTGGAAACCGGACTCAATCAGGTGGTTAAGGGGGATATAAAGAACTGCTTTGACAACATTCCTCATGATAAGCTTATGGACTGCCTGAAAGTCAGGATAGAAGACAAATATGTGCTGTCCATCATTGAGTCCTGGCTCAAAACCGGTGTGGTGGAGGCAGATTCCGTTTTCTATCCCAAAAAAGGAGTTCCACAGGGAGGAATAATTTCCCCCCTGCTTGTGAACATATTCCTTGACCAGTTTGACAAGAACTGGAAAAGGGATGTTTTTGAAACACATGCAGGTGAGCCTGGGGAGCGGCTTGTGAGATACGCAGATGACTTTGTAGTCCTTGGCAAGAACTGGGTTGATTTCGCGCATATAAGGGCAGTACTTGCAGATTTGGGGCTCGAAGTCAACAGGGAAAAGACCACCGTAAACAATATAAAAAAGGGTTTTGAGTTTCTTGGCTATTCTTTCCTGGAAATTTCCTCGGAAGAGGGGCTTGAAGGAAAAATCAGGCTAACACCTACCGGAAGCTCTATAAGAAGAGTTATAGAAGCCGTAGAAAAAGCAACAGAATTTGATCCCTCATTTCCCAGACCTATCGAGTGTGTACTTGAAGATGTCCAGAAAGTTGTGAACCCATGGCTCCATTATTACCACCATACGGAGTACGTTGAAGGGCTTGAAGAGATTCAGAGGTACTTTAATGCACAGCTCCGCCAATACACAAGTAAATACCGGGAAACTGAGCTTTCCAGAATGCAAGAAGGCAGACAGATTTCAAAAGCTTTTTAACCGGTAATTTCTTTTTTAATTTATTAATTACTCTTAGGCTAACTTTTTGCTGGTTGATATGAAACTCAAAACCCTCGAGATGACCTTCAAGTCCACGAAGGAATTCAAAGAAAACATCCTCTGCACCCGTGGCTTCTTTGCGACAAAATTCAACGAATATGTCCAGCTCCACAACCACATCACGGATAAATTAGTGTACAGTTACCCGACTATCCAGTATAAGGTTGTCAAAAACGAACCCCTCATTCTGGGTATCAATGAAGGAATTGATGTCCTGAAAGAGATTTTTGACGATTTCGACACTATCAGGCTTGGTGAAACCAAATATGAAATCATCGAGAGGTCCATGACGATCAAAAAACAGGAATTCGGGCTTTCGGACAGGATTCATTTTTACGAATTCCTCACTCCCTGGTTACCTTTAAACCAGGAAAACCACGAAAAATTTATGCAGATCAAAAGCCGGGATGGGCAAAAAGAAATGCTCCGCCGGATTCTCACAGGCAATCTTCTTTCAATGTCAAAAGGTCTCGGATACACTGTCCCTGATAATATAAAATGCGACATTGATGTTCAGGTGACAAAAAGCGAGTACAAAGATGTGAAATTCCTTTCTTTCTACGGCGGCTTCATGGCAAACTTCTGCATCCCCAATTACATGGGAATTGGAAAATCCCCCGCAATGGGCAGGGGCACTGTCCAGAAGATCCGTGTATACAGAGAGAACTGAAACTCCCCTTTTACCTGATTTTTCTCCAATTTTCTGCAGAAACTCCATTTGGCACCATTAAAGATACAATTTTTTAATTCTCAGCCGCCAGTAAACCTGTTTTGAAATCTAAACCCAAAAAATCATAAAGGAGTTTTCATTTCCGAAAAGAGTTTCCATTTCCGAACCCTCGAGGTGCCTTATTGTTATAAACAGCAGGATTTGTTGCGAATGAAAATGTAACAGGTTAAAATATGAAAAAGTAAAAAGTAGAGGGATTAAGAATTTTTTTTGCTGAAGTAGGCAGCATATATTCTCCCTTCATCAGTAAGCCACCAGATCTTCACACTGCTCTTTCCTAATCCTGAAGAATTTTTAATGGCACCTTTTTTACTCATGAGAAGCCCGTCTGCCTCCATCATTTGGAGTTTATTGGTGATGGTTTGTGATGTCACTCCCAATCCACGGGCTATTTCTCTATTTATGAAACTCTTTAACTCGTCATCACTACATTCTTCGACAGGTTTTTTCAACTTTATGTGCTCGTCCAGAAGATACGATAATATCTTCTTTGCCTGGTCTCCGATATCGTTAAAGTAGCCAGAGTTGGGAGAAGGCAGGTCAACCTTTGTGTCACCGGAATCTTTCTCCTGGACGTAGAAAGCTTTGCTGTAGCACATGCAAGCGGCGTTCATTGCGGCAAGGGAGAGGAGCTTTGTCCCACCGGTCACGTTTACAGCGATATCGGTCCCTTTGGGTTGTTCCTGTATCAGTTCTATGATTTTCAGCAGACATTCTTTGAAATCGAGGGGGTTTACTTCGTGAATTTCGACATCTGCTCCGAAGTCTTGGAGTATTATTTTCAGTTCCTGGGCTTTCTGGACGGGATTTGCGCGGAGCTTTCCTTGCTTAATTTCAGATTTCTCCATTACCTGTTCAAACGGTTTTCCAGGGACGAGTATTACTTTTTCCACGTTTTCCATCATGCGAAAACCGAGCTTTACAACACTTTCCGTTCCACCAACTGTAGCAATCAATACTGACATGCTTTTCCTCCCGATTCCCTTATTATCCCTTTATTTCAACCAAGAATTACACATTCCTGGTCAGTGTACAGGCCGACATCAAACATTCTCCCAGTAACAAGCATTTTTGAAAGGCATGACCTGCATACCGGAAGGATGAGTACCGAATCATGCTCTGTTTTGTTTTCATCCTTCATGATATCTTCCATTTTGTCCAGAATTGAATCTGTTTTGTCAGCTTCCAGTTCCCCGAAAAACACGCTTTTCTGGACTCTGAAGAGACCGAAGTCCTTGCAGGTTTCACAGACCCGATAGCGCAGGGAATTGTCCGTGATATCGTAGATGAGCCAGAGAAGCACTTTCATCCCCCATACAAGAAAGGAGAGTAAGCTTCTTCCTGCCCGCAGATGAACTTCACGACTTCCCTCGCCTGCCGGAGTACCAGAGTGGAAAAGGAATGCCGGTAGTTCCTGTAAGTGATTATTTTCGAAAGCCTCGAGCTCATAGCTTCAACCATCTTATGCCTCCCCGAACGGTCCAGGTAAAAACCATTTTCAACTGCTTTGAGTTCTTCGGGCTTTACCACCTTTTTCGAGACAAGGGAAATTGCCGCTCTGTCAACCACAGGTTGCCTGAACTCTTCCATCAGGTCCAGCACCATGGAGGGCTTACCTGGCCTGTCGGTGTGCATGAAACCCATATAAGGATCAAGCCCCGCAAGGACGCAGGCCTTTTCCACCTCGGTGTAGAGGATGCCGTAGCCGTAGCTGAGCAGCGCATTGAAAAGGTCTTCAGGCGGCTGCTTTGTCCGTTTTCCGGAATACGCTTTTTCGGGGAGCACAGTCCCAAGAGCTCCGAAATATTCCCTGGAAGCTTCCCCTTCTATCCCGAAAAGCCTGTTTCTGGACATGTCGATGTCTCCGCCTTCGGGAAGTCCTGCACAGAGGGAAAAGATATGTTCAGCTACCTCTTCCAGTTCCCTGTCTTCCCTGTTCTTTGCAAGACTTTTTAGCAGAAAAGACTGGTTCCTGACCTTCGCCTCGATCATTCCCCTCATCAGCTGGACCCCTTTTTCGCTGTCATACGCCCGTACCTGACAGCGGTGTATCGCAGCAGAATTTTCGAATTTGCAAGAATATGTCCTTGCAAAAGGCTTCCCGAACCTGTCCAGGTAAATGATATCTATTCCCTTTTCGACCGCAAGGTCAATCGCATCCGCAGTGATCGCAGCTCCCCTGTAAATCAGAATCTGGGAAACCTTGTCTGCCGAAAATTCCCACTTTATCGCCTTGTCCTTATTGTTCAAAGTGACAAAGCGGTTTCGCTTCTTATGCACGTAAGTCCCGTATTCATCAATCACAACTCGCATCCAGGTATTCCTCCTTTTAGAAAATCCTTCCTTAATTCTTCTTTATGCCGTCCCGTGCAGATATAGCGTCTTTCGATCAATTCGACGTGGAATCGAACCAATGGCTTCTGAATACGATTAGTCTTAATGAAATAAATTATAGTGCAGGTGAATTCAAAAAATATTCCACGGTACTGCAGTCATTAAGGCGCCATCTGGAAAACTCTTCTAAAAAGGTTGTCAATTTCCAGTTTCCGAACCCTCAAGGTCCGAAATTCAGTTTAATTATCAATAGGCTTGAATGTACACAAAATAAGCAAGTTGATTTCCGCTGATCTACCCCAAGTTCCTAAAGAAATTCATCCCAATGTACATTAATATACATTATTAAAATATAATATCAACGCCAAGCGGTTCATTTTCGAAAAATTAATATACCGCTGATCTTTATATACTATAGTGTGGCAGGGAGATCAGCGGAAAATGCCTAAATGGGTATGCGGAAAAAATTGCTCTATTTTGAAAATAAAGGCTTAATAGGGCGTTTTGAAACCCTGTTGAAAAACAGCTTCCAGCAAAACAAGGATTGAAACACAACTGCGACGATATCAGATCCATATATTTCAGGTTGAAAAACAGCTTCCAGCAAAACAAGGATTGAAACAACCCTGCATAAAATGAGGGTTCCCCACATTTGGGGCAGTTGAAAAACAGCTTCCAGCAAAACAAGGATTGAAACTGTTGGACATACTTCAATCCCCCTTCGAGTTTGGGGAGTTGAAAAACAGCTTCCAGCAAAACAAGGATTGAAACTTTAGCTCATAAGCCGATTTAATATTTTTATTTATGTTGAAAAACAGCTTCCAGCAAAACAAGGATTGAAACAGTTATTGTAACCGTTATCATGTTTCCTATTCTTTTGTTGAAAAACAGCTTCCAGCAAAACAAGGATTGAAACCAAGCAGGGTTTCTCTTTCCGGTATTCCTATCCTCAGGTTGAAAAACAGCTTCCAGCAAAACAAGGATTGAAACTAATCTTCTTGTCTTCTGGCAAATTGTTTTCCAAAGTTGAAAAACAGCTTCCAGCAAAACAAGGATTGAAACCTCTTTTGATTTAACATTCAAAAAATATAGATATTGCTTAATATTTTTTTTATTTATATACATTTAAAATTTTAAAAATATTTAGTAATGTTTATATATATCTCAAATAAACAACTCTTTAATGTCTGAAATTGATACCGATAGCGATTATCTTTTTCTAAAAGTAGGGGCTTTACTACACGATATAGGCCATGTTGTCCCAGGTCTCGAAGGTGAGGAGAAAGGGCATGCTGAGAGGGGATTTGAATTCCTCAGCTCATTTGCAAGTACGGAATTATTTTCGCTGTTTGCCAAGTATCACCATGCCCTATCAATTGATGAAATTAAGGAGGAGGGGCTGAGTCAGAAATATAAGAACCTTATCTGGATGGTCAGGGAGGCTTCCCGGCTGGCAGCAGGTGATGATGGTAGTGATGGAGAAGATGCTGCTGGAAAGCACCTGTTGAGGTCTGTTTTTTCGGGGATTTCAAATATCAAGGAAGGTGTTAAAGATTCAGAATCGAAGTACTATCCTTCCGTAAAACTTGACCCTAAAGTTTTCACATATCCCCGTCTTAAAGAAGACTTCCCGGCTATGGCTGAAGAGGGATGCAAAGAGATACATGAGTCTTTCAGAGATTTCTTCACTAAACTTACGGATATAGGGGAAAAAAGAATAAACGAAGATCTTTTGCTGATGTTTCTAGAGAAGAATACAGCGTTCATTCCTGCAGGGTCGGGGGCAAATAATGACATTTCGCTCTTTGACCATCTCAAGACCACCTGTGCGATTGCTTCCTGCATGTATAGGCTCCATGAAAAGGAGCTTGAAACGGATCTTGAGAAAGAGATTCCTGATAAAGAGGCTGAAAAGTACCTTCTAATAGGTGGGGATGTTTCTGGAATCCAGGATTTCATTTACCGAATTTCTTCAAAAGGAGCTTTGAGGCTTCTGAGAGGTAGGTCATTTTATTTGGAGATGTTTTGCGAAGATATTGTTCAAACTATAGTTGAAAGACTGGGGCTTCCAAAAGCAAACATCCTTTATTCTGGAGGCGGGAACTTTTTCATTCTTGCCCCAAATACTAAGGAAGCAAAAAAGAAACTGGAAGAAATCGAAAAGGACTTGGAAGGAATAGAAAAGGATCAGGAAGGCTGGTTCATTGCCAACAGGCTCAGCAGCAGCCTTTACCTCGCCCTTTCTTGGGTTCCCTTCTGCGGGGATAAGTTTGGGAATTTCAGCAATATATGGATGAATATCAACCAGGAAAACTCGTTAAAAAAAGCCCAAAAATATCAGTCAGTACTCGAGAAGGATCCTTCAAAAATACTGAAACTTGGAGACAACGGTGATCCCTGTGACGCATGCAGGAAGATAACTCACTCTGAAGATCTGAAGCCAGTTAAAGGCATAGAAGAAGCGCTTTTCTGCCCACTTTGCCGTGATCAGATGGAGATTGGGAGTGAACTGGCCAAGTTAGGTGATTCTTTCTACATCTTAAAAACGGAGTACGGGGGAGAAGGCTTTTCCGTACCATTCGGTACGATGAAGATTATGGATAAAGATAAAATGGGGACAGTCAGTAAGTCTTCCACAGTATATGCTGTTAACAGCTTTGATACAGATGAAATAATTAACATGTTTAAAAGCAAAAAAATGCCTCAAGATATTCACTTATCACCCCTACCTATTGCTATTTACTGTGCCAAACCAGACGACAGGAAAAATGACAGGGAACTTCTCACTTTTGAGGAGCTTGCGGAGAAATCACAAGGCTCAAAGAAGCTCGGTGCAGTTCGGATGGATGTTGACAATCTTGGAAAAATTTTCACATTAGGGCTTCATAAAAATCAGCGAACCATCACTCGAATATCCAGTCTATCAAGAATGATGAACTATTTCTTCAAAGGCTATCTGAACCTCCTTGGGGAATTTGAAGAAGAAACCGTCCTGGATGTCTGCAACTGGCAAAGTAATTCTCCGAAGCTTATACAGGATAAGGAACCTCATAGGAAGAGGAAACCTTATAGAAATATTAGCATAATTTATGCAGGTGGAGACGACCTTTTCATTCTCGGAGCCTGGGATGACGTTTTTGAACTCTGTTTTGATATTGAAGGTTTGTTCCGTAAGCATGTTGCTGAAAATCCACACGTTACAATCTCAGCCGGATTCTCTATCTTCAACAACAAACACCCACTGTACCAGATTGCCAGAGTCTGCGGAACTAAAGAAGAATGCTCCAAAGACGAAGGCAGAAACAGGATTTATCTCCTTAATAGGGGCGTAGGAGAGGACAACATATCTGATAAGTTTTCAGGCATGAAAGAATCCATTGGCTGGGACGAAGCAAGGAAACTCTTCGCTGATTTCAAACCTATTTTCTGGTACATCATGAACGAAAAAGGAAATCCCTCTAAATCCATGGTGAGAAAACTCCTCGATGCGAGAGAAGTGTATTGTAAAGATCCTGAAAAAGCCAACTGGGTAATCCAGCTACATTATTTTGTTTCTCGAAACAAAGACTTGAAGAGAATCATTGATAGTCATGAGGAACTAAGGAAATATTTCTATTCTGTTTCGGATGAAAAGGTAAATCCGATTTATGATATTGATCTGCCTCTTAATATTTTGGATCTACAGGGAAGAAAGGTGAATTCATGAGTAATGAACAGGAGCTTTCAAACTTACTTAAAAGTGGGAAACTAATTGAGCTGTGTAACGTGACAAAAAATTCTGATCCATGGATGGTGAACAAGTGGTACGAAAAGGAAGAGGAGTATATTCGGTCGCTGAAATCGGGTTCGAATATTGATTCCTCCAAAGTCCTGAACGCTTCTTGCATAATGGGCATTAAACTCTCAAAGGACAAAGTTACATTCACCCAACTGCGCAAGTTGCTAACCGGCTTCCAGATAGCTAAAGAGAAAACAAAAAATTCTGGAATCAAAACTGCAGATATTTCAAAATTAAAACTTAACCTTGCATACATAACAGCCCGTAATTCCAACATTACAAGGCTGACAGACCTCCTTGACTCCATGCTTGACAACGAAAGATTCCCTGAAAATACGGATTTGAATAAACAATTCGAGTTGGTTGTAACGCTGCTTGAAGGTGTAATAGCATATCACAAACTTGCCGGGGGGCGTGATTAAATGAGTGAAGAGACTATGAAACTCAAATTTTTTGGAAAGATTAAAATCACAGGTGAGATGAAAGTAGTTACCGGTATACATATCGGTGCTTCTAAAGAAACGGTAAAGATTGGAGGCATCGACAGCCCCGTAGTCAGGGATCCGATGACAGATCTTCCCTATATCCCAGGCAGTTCATTGAAAGGAAAACTGCGAAGCTTATCCGAAAAGGCTCTGGAAAAAGACCTCTTCGCAATAAGTCATAATCCCGATATCAATGTGCACGTCTGCACGGACAATCACTGTGAAATTTGCAGACTTTTTGGGAGCAGCAAAAAAGATGAGAATACTAAAGATCAAATAAACATCCCCAGCCGTTTAATTGTCAGGGACATGCACCTGTCAAATGGGGATGAACTGTTAAATATTGACACCGGCCTTCCCTACACTGAATGGAAGTTTGAAAACAGCATCGACCGGATAAGTTCGGCAGCAAACCCGAGGCAGATCGAAAGGGTTCCTGCAGGTGCTAAATTCAAATTTGAACTTGTTTACGATGCTGAAGAAGAAGCTGAGCTTAAAGAGGACATCACCAGAATCCAGATGGCTTTGAAGTTACTCGAACAGGACGCTCTTGGTGGACACGGCTCAAGAGGTTATGGAAAAGTAGAATTTGAAAATATAACGTATACCGGATATCCGAAAGAATACTACATTTACGGCAAAGAGAGTTCCATTCTGGAAAATAAGCCAGTAGAAGATATAATAAGCGGTTTCATAGGGGAAAAGAATGCTTGAGAATCTTAAGATTGTAAAGCTTAATTTCACTTCCCCTCTGCATATCGGAGAAGTTGGAATAGGGCTTGAGGAAAGCAGTCTTGTACTGCACTCAGACACCATATTTAACGCAATCTGCAATGCTCTTGCAAAACTCTACGAAAGAGACTGGGTAACAGATTTACTCCGGAATTTTAAAAACGAACCCCCTTTCAGGATCTCTTCAGGTTTTCCTTTCGCAGATCAAACTCTCTATTTTCCGAAACCTATGAGCAGGGCGAAAATCGATGACGACTTGCTTCAGGATTATTCCAAAAAACTGAAAAAAACCAGTTATCTAACTAAAGGTTTTTTTGAAAAATGGATTGCAGAGGAGAAATTATCGGAAAAGGACCTTAAAGAAATCACAGAAAATGAAGCCGCAAAAGATTGTGACGATAAATATTCGGGATTCGGAACGGGATTCCTTCTCCCCAAGGTGTCCATAAGCCGGGAAAGCGCCGAGTCCAGTATTTATTTCCTTGGTTCGGTTTGCTTTAAAGAGAATTCCGGGATCTGGTTCATACTTGACTGTGCCAGCAAGGAATGGGAAAATAGGGTGCTTTCAGCATTGCGTTTGCTCCAGCACGATGGGATCGGCGGAAAGAGAACATGGGGATACGGGAGTTTTTCTCTTGAGGAAGAAAACCTTTATTTGAAATTGCCGGATTCAGGTGCCCATCTTCTTCTATCTCTCTTCTATCCAAACGAGAGTGATGACCCGGCAGCCGATGAGAAACAACTTTTTTCAGATAAAAATGCAAGATGGGGCTTTTCCCTCAGGGGAGGGTATGCTTACCCCTACGGTTCCAGAATGTCCTCTCAGAAACCTCAAAGACTCTTCATAAAAGAAGGGTCCATTTTCGAACAAAAACCAGAAGGCAAACTGATCGAAGATGATTCAGGTCTGGAAGGAATCGAAAAACTGTACCACTACGGGTTTGCCTACTCGATCCCAATCAGCATCAACGGGGATGAACAATCATGAAATGCAGCATGAAACTCCTGTCCCCCTTGCACGTAGGGAACGGAAACGAACTGAAAATGGTTGATTTCTACCTGGATGAAAAGGAAGGGAAAATCAAGTTCATAAATTTTGAAAAATTCATTGAACACTGCATAAATGAAAATATAGACCTCACAAAGGAGATGCCAAAAAATAAGTATAAAACGGGCAGGGATTTCTCGATTACCAAATTTATGGATGCAAATCAGATCAACCCCAATGCTTTTACCTCCTATTCCGTTTACGCAAAAATTGAAAAGCGAGACCGCGAATCAGAGTTTGCTATCAAGGAGTTCGTAAAATGCGGGGAACCATATTTACCCGGTTCGTCCATAAAAGGAGCAATCAGGACCGCATTAATGTGGAACTGTTTGAATGAAAGACCTGACGGAGCTGAGATTGTCCAGAATGGTCTGAAGCCCTGGTTGAAAAAGCATAGAATCACCGGTAGAGACTTAAAATTCCTTGATGATAACATTTCAAAAATCGTTTTCGGAAAGGATACACATTCGGATATACTTCGCATCCTGAGACCCTCCGATACAGGACCTGCAGGGAAAAAGCGTTTAGAGGTATCCGAAATCAAAATTGTTGGGAACTCACAGGAAATTCCCGTGTATGTCGAGAACCTGGAAGCCGGTTCAGAGCTCTTTTTTGATATTGTTTTTGATGAATATCTGATTAAGCAGAATAAGGGAGAACCGAACTTCAAAAACCACCCCTGTATCAAATACATGAATGTCCAGGCTATTTGCAAGGCTTGCAATGAATTTTCGAGGAAGGTCATCGAAAAACATCTGGAATACATGTGGGAAAATTACAGGTGTGACAGCACAGCTGATGAATTTGACATGTTATGGAACGAAGTAGGGAATTGTAAGGATAACGAGGCGGTTCTGCATATCGGCTGGGGAGGAGGCTGGTACAGCACAACGATTGGTTTAATAATTGAAACACTGCCAGGATTTTCCACGCCCCTGATAGGAGATCCGAAAAAATGGAGACTTGAAAATAATACAATCAGGCACAGCTTTAGTCTCGGCAAGAAGCCTGGGACATACCAATTCTCCTCAAATTTCCCGAAAACACGTAGGGTAACTCTTGAAGGCAAACCTCTCGGCTGGGTCAAGTTAGAATTCGAAAGTCTTTGATGCCGAAGAATTTGAGGGGTGAATAATGCAAGAGGCAATTCTGATCGCAAACATCGGTGTTCGAGATCTTGGCAAAAAGGGGAATCCTCTATTTCTTCCGGGAAATTCTTCTTTTCAGAGAAATGTCTACGATGAAAGTAAAGAGTTGTTGAGATCAAAGAAATTTGATGATTTAGAACTTCTTCTTTTGGGGCCAGTAATAGATAAAATTAAAGCCGAATTCACTCTTCAAGAAATTATTCTTTTCGGCACTAAGCAAAATTCAAGCAACAAACAACACACTAAAGACACTATTTTCATTACGCATATTGTCAAAAAAATAATATGTGATCGTCATTTCATTGCCAAAGATAAAATAAAAATCAAAAAAATCAAAAAAAATCCTGCTGATTACATCGAAGTTGCTGCACTATATAAGAATGAACTCAAAAAACTTGCAGATAGAACGGATCAAGTGTTTGTTTCGGTGACTGGAGGTACTCCCCAGCAAAATGCTGCAGTTATTATTGAAACATTGAGCAGATTTAGTGAAAAGAGTTTAATGATTTATAAGCCAGATGGAAAAAATATACCTGTTGAATATGATATCGGGAATTATATTAAGTCACGAAAAAAAAACATATTATCTGAAAAGGATGTTTTTTGCCTCTCATTAGATGGAAGAAAAAATAAATCTGCGGTTTTGATCGCGAACATTGGAGTTCGGGATCTTGGGATGAAGGGTGCTCCCTTATTTGATATTAATGATAAAGACGTATTCCAGATAAGTAAAAAGATGTGTGAAAACGAAGAATTCGAGGATCTTGAACTGACTCTTTTGGACCCAGTAATAAAAAAAATAAAAGCACAATTAGATCTGGAAAATATTATACTCTTTGATATTATACTCTTTGGCACAAAGCAGATAGTACCTCACCCAAAGGATACGATATACATTACATATATTGTTAAAAAGATTCTGATCAACAAATACGGAATTGATGAACAAAGCATAATCATAAATAAAATATCTAAGAATCCCTCCGATTACATCGAAATGTTAACAACTTACCATAGTGAGATCGAGAAAATACCTTCTAACATGAATAAAGTGTTTGTTTCTACCACCGCTGGTACGCCTCAACAAAAGTTTTCCATACTGTTGGAACCACTTTTCAAATTTAACAAAAGAGCATTTCCTTTTTACAAACCTCAAGATTTAGATGAAATTATCGAGTACAAAATTAAGAAACTGTTATGTTCTGCAAAAGTTGCAATTGAGGAAAAAAATTACGAAGAGGGATTTTGTTTTATCGAGGGTGCTAAAAAAAGTGCCCAATATTTAGACTCACAGATGGTTCTTTATGATATAATGAACCTGAAACTTAAACTTTGCGAAGATCAACTGGAAGCAAATCCTGAGAATTCTATTTTTGAATCAGAGATGATTGGAACTCTTGATGAGTTTGAGCTTATTCTTATGAACATGAATTTAGTAGACGAAGCAAAAGAAATTTATGAACGAGAGATTCCACTCATCGAAAATTTACTTAAAAATCAACCCGAAAACGAAGATAACTTCGTTCTCATTGGTTCTTCTTATTCTAACTATGGCCATTTATTATATGAATCAGGTTCTATTGACAAAGCACAGAAAATGTATGAGAAAGCACTTGCGGTTTATGAATACTTAATAAAAATGTATCCTGAGAATGAATATTATCTATCAATTGCCGGCTCTGTCTTTTTTAATTTGGGACATTTGTTGTATGAGTTGAACTTAATTGAAGAAGCAACGGATAGATATGAATGTGCACTAAAGATCCACCAGCATTTTCTTGAGAAGTGCCCTGATAATAAAAGTTATCAATCACTTGTATTAGATGACATGCAGAATATAATCCAATTTTATTTTGATTGTGCAGAGGATGAAGAAGATACTCATCAGAAAATGATTTTTTTTGAAGAAGCTATTCGAAATTGCGAAAAATGTCAAGATTTTCTCCTCAAGTATGATTTTGAGGCGAAAATAAGATTTGTTCTAAATATCAAAATACGTTCACAGAGAAATTTTTCTTTGCTTAACATTGAACCACAAAAAGACTACGAGCCAAGTGCCGAATTCTATAAGTCATGTGCCAAAAGATGTGATGAAGCTATCAAAAAAATGGAAGGAATTGAAAAAGAAATAAAAGATGAAGAACTCGAAGAATTATCCTCATCTGTGATACAAATTTTCCAAAGAAAAAAACAGATCTTTCAGGGAAAAAGACTGATAAATGAGGCAGTCAATTCAGATCCTCCAGATATTGATTTAATCAAAAATGGCATTGAATTTTTAGAATCTATAAAAGATATAGACGAGGAAACAAAAGTATGGTATCTTCCATACAAAGGATTTCTTAAACTTGAGGATATTCTTTCCGAAAAAGGAACTTTTGGTAAGGAACACATTGATGAATACAAGGAAAACTTTTTTAAATTTATCGAGGCACTTCCACCAGATATAGATGATGATTTGAAATATATATTTAATGAATTATCAATACTGGTTAATAGTCATAACGACAAACTCATAGAGGAATCACTGAAAAAATTAGATCAGTTGATTACAAATTTTAACAATAATGAATTGAATAAGCTCCTCAAATATATTTATTATAAATTATCTGAACCTTTCAAGGAACCATTGAATTTTGGTGTATCTTACAATGATTGGGAGCTCAAGATAGAAATCAAAAATCATGAGGAAATAAAAGATAAATTGGTTGTCAAATCAGGAGATAATATCATATTCAGAAGAAAAATATCTGAATCATTAGTAAGTATCAAACATTATCCTCAAAAAAAAAAGGAATGTATTACTGTTTTGACTTATGATGACAGACAAGGATCCGAAGATAGAGAATATCGTGAGTCAGTTAGTGATAACAACAAAGTCTATATCTTGAAACGAAATTGCAGGAATGAGATATTTGTAAGGCACCCTTACTTGAATATTGCAGTTGTACAGTTAAAATATAAGGTTACTCAAAAAAATCGTATTATTGAGGTTAATAACGATGAAAAATATCATAAAAAAGTGTTACTTATTCTGGAAACTCTGAGTAACTACGAAGTAGATTTTATTGTTTTTCCAGAATTCTCGATACCTTTTGAATACCTTCATGAAATTCAAAAATTTTCAAACAAAACAGGAATTAATGTCATTGCAGGTACGCATTACATTACTAAAGCAGAGTTAAAACGACACAATGAATTGTTTCAATATGAATTCAAAGAAGATGATATTTTTAAAAACATTTGCCCTATCGTGATACCTGATTCAAAAATTCTCCATGTAGAGAAAATGCTTCCTGCAAAAGTTGAAAGAGCACTTTTCAAAGAAAAGGGGATGACATATGGGAACCTGAGTTTCATATTTGAATTAGAAAAAATGACCTTCGGGATACTTATCTGTTATGAATGTTTGAATGATAAGCTTCGATGGCGCTTTAAAGAGGCTTGCAATCTAATTTTTATTCCACAAACAAATCCGAATCCCCAACGATTCTATGAAAAGCTGGAATCTGACATCAATAATCCGACTTTAGGAAACATAGTTTATGTCATGGCAAATGGAATCTTTCCTGAGAAAGGTCATGAAGGTAAACTCATAGGTGGGTGTTCAGGAGTGATTTCCACACTGGACAAGTCTTCATATAAAGAGAAAGTTGAAAATAAAGAGAAAGTTGAAAATAAAACAAAAGATCAATGCATCATCTTGGCATCTGTTAATATGGATTTCAATTCTGCAAGGGATAACCAGATGGCTCAATCTCCAATAAAAGAGAACTATATATATATTTTTGAAGATGACGACATATATGATTGTGCAAAAAGGAGAGCAAAAGGGAATATATTAAAGGAGTTTATTGAGAAAGAAAGAGCGACCAAATTTTTTGAAATTATGAAGAAAATAAGAGAATTAGAGGATACAGAGGAAATCAAACATCTACTACTTGTGAATAAAAAGTTGATTGAGGAATATTCACCCTTAATGGGTGACCACATCAAAGATTTACCTGATATGCATTCAGAAGAAGTAAAAAAAGAATTCACTCCAATAGTAATATCAAACGATTAGTTTCTAATAGATACTTGAATGTCTTTATTTATTGAAACTTCTTCACTTATAGTTTGATGGGAGTTACTTCAGTTTATCCGATTATCATATATTTTACATTAGGTTGTTGCAAGACGGACTACGATAAAACAAGGGTTGACGCCTGTCTTTTAGATATGAATCCTCATGAGTAATTACCTGTAGAAAAATGCCTTCCACCCAAAAACACCAAAAACCAAAAACCTAAAATAACCCAAAAAGTTATTCTCTAACAGGGAGAATAGCCATGACCAGTGAAACCGAAACTTCGGAATGTTGCCCTCGATTTGACCCCGCCCCCTGGGATGGAAAAGTCTTTGAATGGAACAATAAAAGGTTCATCAAGGATTCAGTTACCACGCAGCATTACATGCCTCTAAACTTTGGGGAGGTAATAATGAGGATGAACGAAAAAGTCGCCAGGGCTGGCGCGGAAACACCTGACTGGCTCTGTTTGTCGGACCATACCTCAGAAAGTAATATGGATCTTTATCTGGCTGTTGATCGAGAAGTGGATGGGGCTGAAAACATAACCATGAGCGGGAAGTTCTTGACCAAAGTGTATGAAGGGGATTTTGAAATATGGTAAAAATTACGTTGTTATTGTTGCCGAAGTTTAAAATAAAAATAGAGTCATAATACGAACTTCTGTACCTATCCCTGGTTTTAAATATCTTAATTTTGAAAAAAAGGCACGGAAAAAAAATACTCAATACAGATTTCGTAACCACAGCTTGTCGTTTAGTCCTTTTGAACGTAGTGAAAAGGACCACGTACTCCCAAAAATTAGGACCGGAGGGGAGTAACATTTTCAGCATATTTTCCTGTATATTTTTACATTTTTTTTCTGTGCTTTTCATTTACATTTTTACTTTTAATAACTCTACACATGAACACTTCACTATTCTTTGTTAAAAAACGCAATTAATAACCAATAATCAATTAAAATTAATTTCTTCAGGTTTGCCTGTTGTATCCTTATAAAGGTTGTTATTGATGTTGTTTGGTCCGGGCTGAATAGTTACATCAAAAGCAGAGAATTTTTGATTCTCTGGTTTTGATTTACTTTTCGTGTTATTATAAAACTGATCTCAAAACCAGCTTTATTCTCAAATCAATGAAGTTTCAGAAATATTTTCCGTGATCAGAAACATTTTTCGTGATCGGAAACTTGGTTGATTATTCTGAATCCGTGATTCAAAAAAGTAATTTTGGGTTCTGGGATCAGCAAGAAAAGTATGGATGACAAAAAAAATTGAATTTTAATCTAAATTTGTCAGGATTTTTATAAACAAGAACAAAAGTTTGAAAGGTGAAAATGATGAATAGATTTCTAGCTTTAGTCTTTTCTTCGGGAATAATTGTCGGCCTTTCTATGGCTGGCCTGGCACTGGTTACGAACATTTTGCTGTCCGAACCGGTTTCATTACACCCGGCACTGGTCTGGTTTTCAATCACATCAGGCCTGTATACAGTGAACAGGTTAATCGAAGGTGATAAAGATGCAGCAGTTGACAATGTTATTTCTTCCACAGTAACTGCTTGCAAACCGTTTTTGCTGGTCTTTTCTGTAAGCATGACGTTACTCGGGATATTCCTTGCTTTTTATGCTAAGTTTGAACTGGGGCTTTTAATTGTTTTAACAATCTTTTATTTCGCCCTTTATACAACCAACCTTAAGAAAATCATATTCAAAAAAGGGGTCGACGTTTAAAGGATTATCTAGGTATAAAGAGTCTGATGGTGGGGATTGGATTGGGTTTTGTTGTCCTTTATACCGGGCTCTATTTTCAGACAACTAATTTTATAGCTATGGTACTTCTCTATTTACGTACCATTCTTAATGAAGCGATGAATACGATCATCTATGACATGAAAGACCTTGAAGCAGACCGTATTAATGGTGTGGATACTTTTCCTCTTGTTTTAGGCATTCAAAAAACGAAATATTTTCTCCATTTCATCAACGGGATAGTAGCAATTCTCACACTTGCGGGATTTTTCCTTAGGGCTTTTCCTCCCTCCTGTCTGGGATTGCTTATTTCACTGCCTTATTTTATCTTTCTCATCGAATACCTCGTTCATGAACCTTACAGGAAAGGGCATTTGTTTTTACAGTATACCCTCCTGGATGGCACTTATGTAGTGATGGTTCCTTTCGTACTGCTTTTTGCGAATTAACCCTGGTCCCTGATGGTCTTTAATTTCTTTCTGGGGCATAGCAAAGCTTTATGGATTGGTCGGCTTCCTGAATTTAATCCGGAAACCGTTATCCTTTTTTCTCATATATTCTGAATTTTTTTCACATCGATTAAAGAGTATTGTTTAAGTTTCTTACTTGAAATGTACTACTTTTTAAAATTCTCAGAAATATTTTGCATTTTCGTTATTATAGGCATTATAGTAATTAGGCATTATAGTAATTAGGCATTATAGTAATTAGGCATTATAGTAATTAGGCATTATAGTAATTAGGCATTATAGTAATCACTATAGCACTTATTTTGCTGTCAGCCACTCCGTCCCGGCAACCCAGCTTCCATCGGAATACGAAAGAGAATGAGTGTCTTCTACAGGGTTATCAACCCATTTTTGAGTCAGGATTACTTTCTTAATATTATTCAGACCTTTATCTTCCCAGAGAAGGTTTATAGGGTCTTCGACTTTCACATAAATTTTGAAGGGAGATGTAATCTTTGAGTACGTCCATTGGGGATAAGTTACAACAGGTGAAGAAGCAGCAGTCCACCAAATATAAGTTTCGTCTTCAGGGTAAACACTTTAGATTCCTGGGTCACGATTTCGGTCTCTTCCCTTCCTTCTCATTTGCAGATTTTTCTGAAGTGGCATTTGCCGCCGGAATAAACACTATCCCAAAAAACAGGATCATTAAAACCAAAACGATAAGTTTTGATCTTTTATTCTTATTCATCTGATCTACTCCAATTAATTACATAGAAATGGTGTGAATACGATCTAGTAATTAAAAGAGAAAACTGGACACGCATATAACTTTATTAATTTATCATTTAGTATATATTTTTAAAATAAATCTGTCACACACAGTTCAGTTTTTCCGTAAAATAAAAGAAATAAAAAATAAGTTTTAAGGTACTGGTGTGCCGGTTGTTATACTCTGAAAAAATAGTTGAGGTAAAAACATTAAATATAGGTCCCGGATTAAAGACCGTATTTCATCCGAACCGTTATTATTTATATGTTAAAAATAATCCTTATTTCCGCCAGCTCCTCTCCATTTTTTCGTACAGGCCCAGTAAGTTATTTCTTGTGATCTTGAAATATGGGTGGTCGGGACCGTATTCTTTTTCGATTATGTCAAGAGCTTTTTCGTAGAGGTCGATTGCGGTTTCGTATTCCTCCATGCTTTCATGAAGGCCTGCAAGGTTGTTCAGAGTTGTTCCGACATCGGGGTGGGTGGGGCCGAGTGTATTTTCATAAATCTTGAGGGCTCGTGTGTAGAGGGGAAGGGCTTTTTTGTGCTGGCCCAGGATTCTGTGCAGTTCGCCAAGATTGTTTAAAGTCTTTGCAACTTCTGAATTGTCCGGACCAAGAATGCGTTCACGGGTTTCGAGGGCTCGCGTGTAAAATTCAAGGGCTTTTTCGTGGCGGCCTTTCTGTACGTAGACGCCTGCAAGGTTGTTCAGGGTCGTGGCAAAGCCGGCATGTTCGGTTTTTCCCAGAGTTTCCATTATCTCAAGAGAACGCGTATAGAGAATAAGGGCTTTTTCATACCTTGTTGTCTGGAAATAAAGCAGGGCAAGGTTGTTTAAGGTCTGGGCTATCTGGGGATGCTCCTTTCCATATACATTCTCCTGAAGTTTTAGAGCCTGCCCGTATCTTTCCTCGGCTTCCTCAAGTTTACCCATTTCCGAGAGAAGGACGCCAAGATTGTTCAGAGTGCCGGCAGTATAAGCCAGGACTTTTTTATTCTCAGGCTCCTTTTCCGCTAGTTTTTCAAGCAGTCCGAGGGCACGGATGAAAAGTTCTTCCGCTTTTTCCGGCCTTTCCATTCCTTTATATAAAAAAGCCATCCTGTTAAGTGTTCTTACAGCTCCAGGATTCTCCGGGCTCAGAAACTTTTCCTGGATTTCAAGAGCCCGGCTATAATACAAAAGGGCTTCTTTCTGCCTGTCCATGACATAGTAGAGAATTCCAAGTTCACCCAGCGTGTCTCCGGTCTCAGGCTGCTCCGGACCTGATACTTTTTCCCGGATGTTTAGGGCTCTTGAAAATAACTCCAGGGCTTCTTCATGCTTTCCCATATACCGGTAAATCCCTGCAAGCCCATTCAACACAGCTGCAGTTCCAGGATCTTCTGGTCCCAGTTCTCTTTCCGCAGTATCAAGCAGTTCTTTATACATGGGTAAAAGTACTTCCCAGGTTGCAGACCTGTAGAACGGCTCGGCTGAATTTATATACCAGCTTATCAGTTCTTCAGGCTCTAAAACCTCTTTTGCGTGCCTGAAGGCTTCTTTTAAGACGATCTCATCTTCCGGTGTGACCAGTTCAGAATCCAGATCTCTTAACCTCTGCCTGTATCTTTCAAACAGAACCGCGTGGTTTTCTCCTTTTTTCCCCTTTTCCTTTTCCTTTTCCTTCTTTTTTTCTTCTTCCTTTTCCTCTATTCTTTTTTCTTTTTCATTGGGAACGCTTTCAGTAGAAAGTTCCTCTTTACCCGAATCTTTCTTGAGATTAACCGTAACTTCCTCCTCCTGAATGAAAAATAGAATTATTAAAATCTTTAGTTGAGTTTCTAGTTGTAAATATTCCAGGCTGATCCTATATTAGGGTACTACAAGATATATTAAACTCAGTGAACTACCCCGCCCTACTTTCTGATGAAAGCGAGGACGGAGCTTCCTTCGAGTGGTTACGTCAACTGGATATTTGCAGTGATGCAAGTATCCATCTATAATCCTGTTTGTCGAAGATTATCAGAAAATCTCTGATAGCCTGTCAACAAAGCACTTTGTGATAAGAATCGCTTCATGATGTTGATAGCACTATTTCTATCTCTATCAATAACGTTTCCGCAATCACATTTCATAATTCTTTCCCAAAGATTCATAATTCTTTCCCAAAGAGGCATGTCGTGTCTTTTCTTCAGTTGGGTTGATCTTTATATTCTTCGTCAGATGCATATTTGCCCTGGTTTTCCACATATTGCTTCAGTATATCTAAGGTTACTTGCCCTATCAATGCGATAAAATACGATCTTGACCAGAACGTATCTTTCCATAACATAGTTTTTACTTCAGGGAAGTTTTTACGAATCTCCCTTGAAGTTATTGTCTTGATGGTGTTGATATATTTTGAAATATCAAGCGAAGGTTTTGCTGAAAATAACAAGTGAAAATGGTCTTTGTCACACTCTATATTCAGCACTTCAACATCGAATGTTTCACTTATGTTATGGATTTTAGTTTTTAGAAAATCAACAACTAAAGGGTTCGTTAGAGCTTTTCTCCTATATTTCACACACTGAACGAAATGATAATGGAGTGAATACACAGAATGGCTCCTACAATCCAGTTTACACTTCATAGTTATTATTATATAGATGTAACTATAAGTGTAAATAATTATGCTACTGTTGTTTTGTAGAAGTTGACGGCTTTCATCTCCCACCTGTCGCTTATGCTCCGAGGAAGGGGACTTCCTGCCTTATAATTAAAAAAAGTAAAAAAAATTGGAAAGCCTGATATACAACTGGAAGTCAAACACCAGCCATGAATATAGATGATTATTATGATAATATTTACATATTATGAATTTTGTGCCCTGTTGCTATTTGCAACCTGCGAGATTCGTTTTGATAACTCTGAATACTGAGTTTTCGGGTCACTCGTTTTCAGAATGAAAGAATTTGCACCATTTTGCATTGCCTGGTACATAAGTTCTTCTCCGACCCCTGTAAATAGAATGAAAGGAATGTCGATTTTATTATCACGGATAGTCTTTAGGAGCGTGAGACCATTCATAACAGGCATATCATAGTCCGAAACTATTACATCATAGGAGTCTTTCTCTAACATCTTGAGAGCTTCTCTGGCAGAATCCACAGTATCGGAGGGTATATTGTGGAAAACTTCTAAAAATGTCTTTGATAGTTCTAAAAATGAGGGGTCGTCATCTACAATCAATACTTTCATGGAGGGTTCTCCTTGTGATTAAAACTCAGTTTTTGAGATAATATTCAAAAACTTATAACTAATTGTGAAATTTAATACTTTCTCACATTTATTTTAAATTACTTATATGAAATATTGTCTCAAAGCAAAAAGTATGTTCAGATTAAAAATTTCAAAATTAGTATAGGGTTCTATATTTATTCATTTTCAAGTGAGGATCCTCTGATAAGGGAGAGATAAACCATAAGAATGAATCTGACCTGCGTGAGACTCGCGCAGTGCTCCTGCGATATCTTCAGTTAATTATTCCGGTGAGATTGTAAAGGTCGGAATTTTCAATATCCAGTTATTTGGAGTTAAAAGGGCTTCGAATCCTGAGGCCATGAATATTCTTGCCGAAACAATTTACACTTATGATGTTGTTGCCGTTCAGAAAATTTGGGATAGTTCGCAGACTGCCCTTTCTGAGCTGGTCGAGGTTATAAACAGTGAGATAGCTATTCTTTTGTAGTTAGTGAAAGGCTTGGCAGGACTTCGAGTAAGGAACAATATGCCTATCTGTATGACACTACAAAAGTAAAACTGGTAGGTGAACCTTTAACATATTCCAAACCAAGGGTACGGATCCCTTTCACAGGGAGCCCTACATTGCATCCTTTGAGGACCTGGACGAAACTTTTGGCTTTACACTTGTGTCCATACCGACCCTGAAGAAGCCACCGAAGAAATCAATTCCCTGCCCGCAGTCGTTGACTATGTAAGGGAAGCCTGCCCGAATGAGGACGACTTCATAATCATGGGCGATTTGAACGCTGACGGCTCTTATTTTGATGAAGAGAAAGCAAGTTCCATGAGCGGTGAAGAATATTACTGGCTGATAGACAACAGCACGGATACAACAACCGGAAAGACGGACTGCACCTATGACCGGGTTATATTTACAGACAACATGTAGACCCATTTTGCAGTAAATGCAGGGGTATTCAGGTATAACCTGGCATACACTGACGCCTGAAGAAACGGACTTCATTTCGGACCATTATCCTGTGTATGCAGAGTTTTTGGCCGGTTACGAAGGGGAATTATAGGAAAATATAAGAGGAAAATAATAAGTATAAAAGTTTCGAACGCTAAAAGTTCTTTTTTCCTTTATTCAGATATACACGGTCTTCTGCATTTAGCTGAAGAGTTTTTCCCTGGTTATTTTCTGGTTATTCTACGGTCACTCTCCGGTTACTCTCCGGTTATTTTTCGGTTATTCTCTGGTTATTTTCTGGTTATTTTCTGGTTATTCTCTGGTCATTCTCCGGTCATTCTCCGGTCACTCTCCGGTTATTCTCCGGTCATTCTCCGGTTACTCTCCAGTTGCTCTCCGATTACTCTCCGACTATTCTCCAATTATTCTTTGATCATTTTCCGGCTATTCTCCTGTTTTCTGGAAAACATAACTCATTTTTTTAAGAAAATCAGTTCCATTTACCTGCTGATCCGGCTTTTTCTTGGCAATAAACAAAATTTTTATATGTATGTAGTACAATTACTGTTTAACTCTTATAATTTAATAAATTATATCATATCTGGGGAAAACGAATTGGATATTTAACTTACTGTCTGGTAAGTTTTTCAAATTGGGGAAAATGACAGAGTACCTGATGCAATTGTCTGATCGAGTCTGCCAAAGATACTCTTTGCTTCTAACTCTGGTTTACAAATATATATATTTCTTTACACGGTCTTATATTTCTTTAGATGGGCTGGTAGGTATATTTTTTTAATATATCAGTCCAGAGGCTGGGGAAATGATAACTTTTCCAGAGAAGCATCTGTATTTTGCCAGGTCTCTTAATATATAAAGATTGAGAGGTCATGGAAATGAAATGTGTTCTTGTAGTTGAGGATAGTCCTGCAATTATAGGACTTATAGGGTTCCTTCTTACTACTTTTGGTTATGTGAGTAGAGAACTCGGGGATTGGTTTGAAGCACTCAAAATTACTATAGAAGCAAGGTTCTTAAACGCAGGGTGCAGCAGATATATCTCAAAGCCCAATGACATCGACAGCTTCAAATCAATATTATATATGTGCACAAGTGGATGCCAGGTATTGTGGGGGATCTACACAGGTTCTGGTCCTTTAAGGGGGATGAGGAATGGAAAATATTTCAAAGTCGCCGTTCATAAAAAGGTCTAACGAACTCATGGTTATTCTGGGCCTGGGTTTTATATTTACACTGGCAGCTTCTAACTATAATCTTTTTGAATCTGTTGTATTGTTTGTTGAAAATTATAGTCGTGATGATATGGGGCTCCTGCTCATTCTTTCGGTGTATACCTCTTTTGGATTGGGAATATTTTCTCTCAGAAGATGGATGGAACTTGAAAGTACCATCACACTTTACAGGGAAGCAGAAGGCGGCCTCAGGGAAAAAAATATGATGTACAGGGCTTTGTTTGAACAGTCCAATGATGCTGTTATTATTTCGGATGGAAAAAAAGTTCTGGACATCAATATAAAAGGTTGTGAAATTTTCGGTTTCGGGCAGAAGCGCCCACTTAATGCTTCTCTGATGTCCTTTATTCCTTCCGAGTACCTTCCTGAGCTTCAACAGGCACTTAGGGAAACCTTCAAGCAGGATTCTTCTCATTTTGAAATGAGGTACCAGAAACTTGAAGGGGAAATTATTGATATCGAAGTTAACCTGTTCCTTACCGACAGAAAAAATAATATTATTCAGATTGTAGCCCAGGATATTACCAGCATGAAAAATGCAGAACGGTGGGAGCAGGATAATCGGGAAAGGCTCAAAACCGTCCTTGACAATACACTTTGTGGTATCCTGCTGATCGAAGCTTCCTCCAGAAAAATCGTGGATGCGAATCCTGTTGCACTGAAAACTACGGGTTATTCCGAAAAGGAACTCATAGGAATGGTCTGCAGCCAGTTAATCTGCCAGGCCGGAGAAGAAAGAGATACTGCCCTTTCGCTGAACCAGACTGGAGACCTCTCTGAGAGTTTACTTTTAAAAGCCAGAGGAGATCCTATACCAATCCTCAGAAATGTTGTGCCTGTTTCAATAGGAGGAAAAGGTTATTTTATTGAAAGTTTCATTGACCTCTCTGAACGTATAAAGGCTGAAGAAGAACTTTTGCAGGCAAAATTTGCAGCCGAAGGGGCAAACCGCGCAATGAGTGAATTCCTTGCGACCATGAGCCATGAATTACGTACTCCCCTTACTTCCATAATCGGTTTTTCGGACCTCATGCTTGGTGGGACAACAGGTGAGTTTGACGAACTTAATAGAAAGTTTCTTGGAAATATCTCAAACAGTGGAAAACATCTTCTCTCGCTCATAAACAGTATCCTGGACCTTTCTAAGATAGAAGCTGGGAAAATGGATCTTGAGCTTGACTTTTTCTCCCTTTATGATGTTTTTGCCGATACCAGGAATATAAGCTCCCCTCTCGCCCTGAAGAAAAATATTTCAATGAATTTCAATGTGGAATCAGGTTTCTTTATCTATGCGGATAGGACTCGCTTCAAGCAGATTATGTACAATCTTGTAAGCAATGCAATAAAGTTCACTCCTGAAGGCGGCTCAGTTGAAGTCGTGGGGGCTAGATCCGAAAACGGGATCCGGGTTACTGTATCCGATACAGGCATAGGGATTTCGAAAGATGAGATCAAACATCTTTTCAAGCCCTTCAAACAGATTGATTCTACCCTTAGCCGTAAATACGAAGGTACCGGACTTGGTCTTGTTCTATCCAAAAAATTCGTAGAGATGCACGGGGGCAGTATATGGGTTAAGAGCGAACCCGGGAAGGGGTCAACCTTTACTTTTGAAGTGCCTGTAGAAATCCTGAAAGCCGGGGAAAATATGAAAATACCTGAAACCGAAGGTCAGGTTGAAAACACCAGAGAACATAATTTCCCTGATATTTTTGAGTCTGAAGGGTCAGACGGTTCCGAACCGCTTGTGGTGGTTGTTGAAGACGATAAGTTGTCCGGGGAACTTCTCATATTTACGTTAAAGGAAGCCGGCTACAGGGTAGCCCAGGCTGCCAGTGGGAAGCAGGCTCTATTCCTTGCCCGGAAGCTAAAACCTTTTGCAATCACTCTGGAACTCATGCTGCCTGAAATGAATAGGTGGGAAGTGCTTAAAAACCTGAAAACAGACAGCCAGACTGCCGGAATTCCCGTACTTGTCTTCCCAATAGATGACCGGAGTGAATGTAATATGCTCTGGGGTGCATTTGACTATCTTGTCAAGCCGGTTGAAAAGTCAATCCTGCTTTCAACTCTGGATCGGTTAAATGAGAAACTGAAAAAAGAGTCGCCAAAAATTCTGATCGCGAATGACCAGGAGGCTGTTGAACTTATGGTTTCCCTGATTAAAGAGGAAGATTACATTATCAGCCAAGCATATGGAGGAAGGGAGGCAATTGAAAAGGCATCAAACGAACATCCGGATGCTATTATTCTGGATCTGATGATGCCTGAAGTGTCGGGTTTTGAGGTTATAAGGACTCTCAAGAAAAACCCTGAGACTGTGGACATCCCGATAATCTTATGCACCGCAAAAGACCTGAACACGCAGGAAACGAAGATGTTAAACAGCAACGTTTCGTTTGTCATGCAAAAAGAGGATTTAAATGAACAAACGCTTTTGCAGTTAATCAGGAGCCTTGAATCGAGGGAAGAGAGTTGTGGGACATGTATCTTTTCGGCGCCTCAGGAAGACCATAGTTTCTGCGAATCTGAAGAATGATTTTCTGAGAAAAATAATAAATAAAATTCTTAAAGTTAAGGGCCTGAAAAAAGGCCTGATATCTTTTTACCAGACGCCGTTTTTTTCTTTTCATTTCACTCATGGTACCAGCCGCTTGTGTCCACAAATATATCTTTGTAATTCCCTCACAGGTATCGGACCTGCTGACAGATGTATCTTTTGTCTCTGAAAGCCGGTTTATGAAAGGCAGCCGGATACTTTGGATAAGTAAACTCAGGTAACGTAGAAGAAGTTCAGAACCCCATGGCATGTGTAGGTAGTAGCTACGAAAAAAGCTCTATCCTCCAGTTTTTCAGACCTTTTCAAGCTTCTGTCTTCCTGAAGCGTACTTATGAACTCCATGATTTCCAGCATATTCTGTTTGAACTTTTCTCCCTTAAGCCCGCCTATTCCAGGCTTCATCTGGGGGCTCTCAAAGACCTGGTCAGGAATGGTATTATTGAGTTCCCTGGTGTATTCGGTAATGGTTTTCGGTTTATTTCTTCTGAAGGTCGGACATCTGTCTTTTAGTCCGGGACAGTCGGTCGGACAGATTTCTCCCTCCCTTGCGTATGAGAAAAACAGCATGCCATACTCAGGCATACTCAGGGTAACTGCTTGCGATTACATTTGTGGGAAATGCCGATGCAATATTTTTGAAAAATGACATGAGCCCTTGATCTTCAGGTCTGATGAAGAGTTCATTTACAGGTCTGACAGGTCTGTTTTTCCCAGAACAATTTTCTTCAGGGCTATCTATTTCAGGAAGGCTTATTTTGTGGTTTTCCTCTGTCCTCGTCTCCTTAATCGGGAACTTCAGGAGGTCTAAGCATATACGCAACCGTGTGACAGGGCACGGCAGGGATTATATTTTCAGGGATGCCTAAACTTGGGAGAAATGGGATATCGTGCATATCCATCGCGTAAAAGTAGGTTTCAGACTGCCTAGTTTCTCTTCTACTTCTGGTTTTAAGAACCTGAGCTTCTCTTGATGCAGATGCATTTTCGTCCCTGTCTATAACAAGCACTGAGGGAAACCTGTTCTTCTGGGAGTATTCGAGGAAATCAGTGCCTATTTTTTTCACTGCCCATAACACGATAATAGTTTTTGATTACTGGAAGGTTCTTGAGTGCTTCAATTTTTAGTGTAATAAAATTTAATTACTTCTTTAGGAGTTATTTTAAGTTTCCTTTCTTTCTTTTGATCCTTCCTTTTGGATCCCTCCTTTTGGATCCTTTCTTTTGGATCCTTTTTTTTGGATCCTTTCTTTTGGATCCTTCCTTTTAGACCTTTCTTCGGTCATACCTGCTGCCAGTTATAAATAGGTCGGCGGCGCTTGCTCCAGCCTTCAAAACCATTTTCCCTGATTTCTTTTAGGTTATGCATTATCGAAGCTTCACAGCGGGGTTTTAAGAATTCGAACTTCTCACAGGTTTCAAAAGTCCCGCATTCCCAGCACCCCTCGTAGCCTTTTTCTCTGCAGCACCGAATTATCTGGCAGGGTGCTGCACTACACCCTCCTGAGGTTCTGCAGCCTTCAGAACAGTAGTGGTTCATAAGGGCTTCAAGTATGGTAAAAAACACATTGTACTGCTGGAACTCCGAACCAAAAGGACTTTTTACGCTGGCATAGCTCTGAAAGTCTATATTCTCAAGCTCCTCTTTCAGCTGCCCCGCAAGTTTACTGTGCTTGTTCCGAAAATGGATACAGTCAGCGCAGTAAAGTCCGCAATAAGCTGTAAGCTCTTTTTCCTCTTCTTCCTGCATACAGAAAAATCCGACTTGCTTTTATATAAAGGAGGTGGTAGTGAATCTTCATACTGATTATGAAAATATAATATCCATCACAAAAATCCGTAGCAGAAACGGCAACATTCTGATACGACATTTCATCTAGTCCCTTACTTTTCCCTGGTAACTTACTTTTTTATTAGTCGGTGGTTTAATTACTTGCTTTTTCTGTTTTGCTTTCTCTGTTAGACCGATAACAGTAATTTAGAGCATCTCGATGAAGCCCAAGTGCTATTATGCTCATAACTATACTTACCACTAGCAAAAAGGGTGGGTTCAGGATGGCGCCTGAAACCAATCCTGCTATCAGGAAATAGGCATGAAATCCGAGAGGCACAAGAAAGACAATTGCAGCCTGAGGTCGGACCGAGATTTCCGGGCGTAATGCCAAAATCAATAGCAGAGCACCTCCTAAGACTGCAGCGATAGTGGCGTAATGTATCAGGTCATTGGGAATGTTGGTAATGAGCTCGTTGGTAATAAGCACGCCCGCAGTGCCACAGATTATGGCCCCTGCAGGGGAGAACCAGCGTCCTCCAAAGCCAGGGAGCTTTGATAGCAATCGAAGGCTTGCTGAATATGAGAACACAACCCAGAACCATGCCCAGAAGTTGTTGTAAGGAACACCGAAGAACTGATAATCAAGACCTTTTCCCCAATCCCACATTCCCAGGCGGATTGCTATTGCATCCATGGAAAGGTCGATGCTCAAGGCCATCAGGCCGTCGAGCACCGGGCGTGCCCATTCCGGAAGGTTGGTTTTTTCGGAAAAGGAGCGAACACTATAGATAATAGTTCCCCAGGCCACCCCAACGACCACAGGGACAGGCCCAAGCATTACAAGAAAGCGTCCGTATTCGTAGGCGTCGAGCTGTTGGATTGTAGCCCATTCCAGCAGCAAGCCGAATAGCACCCCGGAAAGAAGTTGCCAGACCACCCAGGAGCCCTGCTGCCATGCATTTTGCAGACAGGCCAGAAAGAGCACTAAAACCAGAATCTCGAAGATGAGAAAGTATAGATTTAGCACAGGCATGCGCATTAAATACTAATTGACAGTTTAAAAAACTTGTGAAAACATTTGATCACACACTCCCTTGCATAATGCCTTCACATAATGCCTCATAAATGCATGCCTTCGCATAATGCCTCTTATAATACCTCGTATATTGATAAGTAACGGACCAGTAAACAAAAAACAAGATTAATATCTATAGAGCTGGATCTATCGAATATTAGGGTAAACTCCCCTTTTAACAGCAAGGAGTTGGCTAAAAATAATTTTTACAAATAAAAAAATCAAAATTCTGTCAGTCTTACTAACATTACTTGTTATCATAGCCTTATCCCTGTTCACATATTCTCAGATTACCAATAATTTTTGTACGGAAACCATACCTCCGGGCAATATTATTGCTGTCTATCAGGCAGACCACACATATGGGGACCTTAATGCAGTTTATGTAAGAGGAGCCGAATTGGATCTTGATCCTGAGAACTATGACCGGATGATAAGCTACGAAGACATTCCTCAGATTGCTTCAATGGACGGGGTTGAAAACGTAGTTCTTTACGATCCCAGTTATTTGGATCCCATTATTTATACAGGTGCAGGAGAAGGTAGATTACTGGATAAATTGAATCTCATTGCAGTGCTTGAACCTATAGCACAGGATTACCTTAATCAGACTGTTATCCCTTACGGGGCAGAATATCTGGAAGAAGGCAGGCTTCCCCGGGACGGCGCCCATGAAATTACAATTTCAAAGAAATTGCTGAAAAAACACTTTGCATATACCGATGAAATGCTGACCCGGGCAATCGGCAGCAGGGTTAACTATGAAAATGAAACCTATACCATCGTGGGCATAAACAAATATGATATCTGTTACATCTCCTTTGACGCAAAAAGAAACTATGGACTCTATCAATATGAAGCGGGTACTTTTAATGAATTTGTAACAAGAAATCTCGACTATAAGAAAACGAATGATTATTTTCATCCGGAATATGCAAATGAAATCTTTATCTTTACAGCGAACGGCTCGGAAAAATCGGTACTGGACAAGCTCTTTCAAGAATATCCTGCTGAAAATTACATTTCCAGCGAATATGTTTCTGTATGGAAAAAGACATTTAACGGAAGTGTTCTGCGAAAAATAATCGTCATCGATAGTATTGGTGTTGCCTGGCTGGGCGTTCTCTTTGTACTCTTAAACAAAAAACCTGTTTCAAAAGTATAAAATACAAGTTCATTCAAAAATAGTGTCATATGTTCAGATATATAACAGATTCAGATATAGTACAACTGTAATTTTTTGAAGAAGAGAATACATAACATAAAGAAAAAGAGGAAAGTGAATGAAAAAAAACAATGAAAAACCAGATACTCTAACAGCAGGACTTTACATAACAGGCTTCATAATATGCGGCTATTTCATTATAAAAATCATTTTGACCTTATAAGTTTCTTTTTTTACGATCTCATAAGAGTTTTCCCTTCCAATACTTTCAAAGTTATTCTCTTACGACCTGATCAAAGTTCTTCATTTCCGATTAATTTTTTCGACAGGTAATAAACCAGAACGAACCCTATTACCACTCCAAGGATTTCAGTCATGTGATTTTGCAGGAACTCAAGGTGAAAAGATTCTTCAAGCATTTCTAGTAGATGTTCCAGTCCAATGTAATCTCTTGATTCTCTGGGAAAACTCCATCCGAATAGGGGCCAGAGAAAAGTTTGAGGATCTAATCCCATCTGATCTTCAAAGAGATGTAAAAAAGAGCCAGCTGTAAGAGAGAGACCCCTGATATCTCTTCTTTTTCCGTACATGTATAAGCCTATTATAAAGAGAAGAAGGGAAAATAGCAGGGTATGGCCTATGATGCGTCCGTTTGCGAAAGTTGAAGCAAAGATTACTTCGCCTATAGGCTTGTCTATTAAATCGGGGAGAATAGCTCCAATTGCCAGATATCGTGGATCTATGATAGTCCTTAATCGGGGTATGAAAATTCCCAGCCCAAAAAATATCCCGAGCGTAATACCTAGGTGTCCAAAGAGAAGCATCGAAAATCAGAATACCCTTTTCTATTTAAATAGTGATTGTTTCTATATAAACCTTCATTTAATGAAGCCAAACTTATAGTTTTCAAAAGTAACAAGTAAAAAGAAAAGTTAAACTGAAATTATTCTGGTCTATAAATTAAAAAAAAGGTGTGTGTTTAAAAGGGAATCCCCCAGAGAGGATACCATTTCTCCACATTTTTTTCGACAGGCATTTCCCTTTCCATTGCAGTCCTAAGCCTGAATTCAAATGGGCTGTCCCTCTGCCTGTTAGAAAGCGGAATAAAAGGATAGTAAGTTCCCTGTTTAAAATTGTAGATCCAGTAAACTGCTTTTCCACCGCCAGCCTTTTGTCCGGATCTTCCTTCATATCTGGCTGTCCCGGCTTCAGGTTCGCTATCAAATCTGTAAATAGCACAGAGGATCTGCTCTCCAAAGCCGCGGTCTTCCAGGGTCTGGCTCACGAGGTGGATGTTTGCAACAAGGTCTTCGAAATCAGGGTCCTTAAAAATAGCCCAGAGGAATTCGAACTCATCTTTTTTCAGCCTGAACTCGGTTTCAGTCTCCTTTGAGCTATATTCAAGAAGCTCTTCGATCTCCTGTCGGGCGGATTCATAAGCTGTAGCCCCTATTGGTTTAAAACAAATTCCCGCAGCTCCTGACGGTTTAAGGCCCATATTGCTTTCAAGGGTAATGCTGGCTGTGGAGATTGCAAATAGTTTTTCACTTTTTGCTTTCGGAAGCCTGCTCCTCCCTGTGATTGCATCCAGAAAATTCCGCAAACCCATTTTAACCTATCTCCTCTGAAAAACTCTTCTTCAGCTTTGCCTTATTTAATTCATTTCCTTCTGCATCTTTTCAAGCTGAGCTAGCCTTTTTTCCACTGAAGGATGAGTGGAAAAGAGATTCATAAACGAAGAACCTGAGATTGCGGGGATAATGAAGAAGGCATTCATTCCCTCTACCTTTCTGAGGTCCTCGTTTGGCACCCTGTCCATGAGCCCGCTTATCTTCATCAGGGCAGAGGCAAGATTTGCAGGCTGCCCGGTAATGATTGCCGACCCCCGGTCTGCAGCAAATTCCCTGTAGCGGGAAAGGGCACGGATTAGCAGGAAGCTGATTACCCAGACTGCAATTGAAACAATCCAGACAAGTATAATTCCTCCCCCGTCCCGCCGTCGATTTCCTCCCATATTTCCGAAGTAGAGGCTGTAGCGGACAATGTAGAAAGCCACCGTTGAGATAAAACTGGCAATCGTCAGGACAGCCATGTCCCTGTTCTTTACATGGCTCAGTTCATGGGCAAGCACTGCCTCAAGTTCGGCTGGAGAGAGTTTGTCCATAATCCCTGTTGTGACTGCAACAACAGCTTTACCTGGGCTCCTGCCTGTGGCAAAAGCATTTGGAACTCGGGTCTGGACAATTGCTACCTGTGGTTTCGGGAGGTCGGCTATTGCACATAACCTGGTGATCATATCATGCAGCTGCGGTGCTTCACTTTCAGAGACAATATGTGCTCCTGTTGTCCAGAGCACCATTTTATCCGAGTAGAAGTACTGAATGCCCATGAAAAGCCCGATAAATAATACCATGAAAATTTGAGACGTTCCATAGTAAGAAAGAAATGCCAGGAAAAAGAGATAAACTGCTGCCAGAAGAAACATCGTAAAGAGCATCCGCCCCTGAAGTCCTAAGTCCCGTTCCCATTTTCTTTTCATATGTTATTACTCCCGCCTCTATTTGACAGGTTAAGTGATACTAATTAATAGATTGAATGATAGATTAAATGAACTATAAAACAATATTCTGACTATATAAAATGAATGATGAAACGAATCGATAATTCAGATAGCGGCGAGAAGAGGAGAACATAGCAAAGGTTTCACTTTAAATTCCTTCCTCCGCAAGAACCAGGAAAATCCGAAGTTATCCAAAAACCCTGTCAAATAAGTAAGTTCAGATAATCAAATCAGTCGCTTTTTCTACTTCCGGGAACGTGAAATCAACCCTTCCCTTGTAGAAGCTGTCTCAGTGATCTACTTTGCCCGGCATTTCAAGGACATCTGCTCCGAGACCGGCAGAAGTTTCAACGATTTCATCTTTTACCACAAGGACAGGTGGGAAGCAGACATTGTCGTAAAAATCTGGAAAGGAGAAAAAGATGACGGAGGGATAAAAAGAAGGATAAAAGGAAGGATAAAAGGAAGGATAAAAGGAAGGATAAAAGGAAGGATAAAAGGAAGGATAAAAGGAGGGATAAAAGGAGGGATAAAAGGAGGGATAAAAGGAGACAAAGAAGAAAAAGAACTCCTTGCCCTTGAAGTCAAGTACCAGAACAAAATAATTAAAGACGACGGAAATCTTTGATTCCTTTCGGAAAAGGTATGATCATAGGCAAAGACCCCCTGAAGACCAGATTGAAGACCAGATAAACTAGGACTTCACTGACTTTGAGGAGATCTACTTGCAGACTGTCGAGAAATCAAATCCCCAATTCAGTAAAAACACCGATATCTTTTTTATCAGGAAGGAATTCAACTGATTCAGGAAAAAAATTCAGGATACCTTTGTTTTTCTGATACTAAAAAATAATTTCAGGTCCAATCCATGCAAAACATACTCTCAGTCAAATCTCTTACAAAGAAATTCGATGATTTTACGGCTGTAAAAGACATCAGTTTTGATGTAGAAACAGGTTCGATCTTTGCTTTTCTTGGTCCAAACGGTGCAGGCAAGTCAACAACTATTAAAATGCTCACAACAGTCCTGAAGCCCACATCAGGGGAAATAAGCATCAATGGGTTCAATGTGCTGAAAGAACAGGATAAGGCTCGTGCATCTTTCGGGATAGTCTTTCAGGACCACAGCCTTGATGAAGAGCTTACAGCTTACGAAAACATGGTCTATCATGCAGTTGTCTACAAAGTGCCTAAAAAAGAAAGAGCAGAAAGAATCCAGAAAGCCCTGGATATTGTCGGGCTCTGGAACCGGCGGGAAGATTACGTTAAAAAGTATTCAGGTGGAATGAAGCGCAGGCTTGAGATTGCTCGAGCGCTTGTCCATTACCCGAAAATTCTTTTCCTCGATGAGCCCACTGTGGGGCTTGACCCCCAGACCCGAAACTCTATCTGGACCCATATCAAAAACCTGAACGAAGAAAGAAAAATGACAATTTTCCTGACCACACACTATATGGAAGAAGCCGAAGCGATTGCAGACCAGATCGCAATCATTGATCACGGGAATATAATAGAATCCGGCACAGTTGAAGAAATTCTAAGAAAGACAGAAACCGAATCCTTAGAAGAAGCTTTTCTGAAATTGACAGGCAGGGATATCCGGGATGAGAATAATGAAACTGCAAATAAAATGAGAACGATTCGAGGCATGGGAAGGAGGAACCGGCATTGATCGAGGTAATCTACATCCTCTGGCTCAGACAGCTCAAACATTACTGGCGCTCGAAATCCAGGCTGCTGGGTTCTCTCGGACAGCCCCTCCTCTTCATGATCACTTTCGGGTTCGGGTTCGGTCCCATGTATAGTAGAGCCAGCGGAGGGGCAAACTACATGGATTTCCTTGCCCCGGGAATAGTTTCTATGGCAATTCTCTTTACGGCTATCTTTTCAGGCTTGGAGGTCATCTGGGACCGGCAGTTCGGTTTTCTTAAAGAGACCCTTGTAGCGCCGATCTCAAGGACAGAAATAATGATAGGGAAAACCTTTGGGGGCGCAACCATAGCCATGATCCAGGGTCTGATCGTGCTGAGCCTGACCTATGTTCTGGGATTCAGGATTTCCAGCCTTTTTAACCTTGGGTTGGGGTTAATTTTCATGTTCCTGATAGCCATTTTCTTTACAGGTCTTGGCCTTGCCATAGCTTCAAAAATGAAAGATATGCATGGGTTCCAGTTGATCATGAACTTCCTGATCATGCCCATCTTCTTCCTGTCCGGAGCCCTCTTCCCCCTGGAAAACCTTCCTCCTGCAATCTACTTCATAAGCAGGATCGATCCCCTTACCTACGGTGTTGACGGCCTGAGAGGAGCCATTGCCGGGATGAGCACGTTTGGTATCTATAACGACCTGGCAGTAATAGGTATATTAGCAACCCTTGTCTGTGCGATCGGAGCAGTGCTGTTTTCGAAGCTTGAGGCATAAGCGCCTCCTTCCTTCCAGAAAATATGGGTTTAAAGACTCGAATTTCCTTTTAAAATAGTGTGTATTATATAGCATCATTCCTTTTAATATAGTGTGTATTATATAGCATCAAAGTATTATTTATAACATTGAGGTGTTATTTTGCATCGTTGTAGTATTATTAGCTACATTCACATCTCAGCAGATTTTACAGCAGATTCTTTGAATTGGCATATTAAAAAATGAGGCAGTAAAGATGCTGGATATTATTGAATTTTTAGCCCTGGGATCATTTCTTGGTCTCGCTGCGGGAATGTCTCCGGGCCCACTGCTGGCTGTCACTATTTCTGAAACTCTACAGCACGGCAAATGGGAAGGAATAAAGGTTGCAGTATCTCCTTTGATTACGGATCTGCCAATAATTTTAGCTGTACTGTTTGTTCTGTCACATTTGACAAATTCTACTTTTTTTATAGGGGTCATTGCGTTTTTTGGGGCATCATATCTGATATATTCAGGAATCGAATCGCTGAAAATCAAAAAGGACAACGTTGAATTAAATTTAGAAAAAAAAGACTCCCTTAAAAAAGGAGTTATCGTTAACTTCGGGAACCCGCACCCATATGTCTTCTGGCTTTCCATAGGTGGGCCAATAATTTATAAGAGCTTTAGCACTCATGTCTGGGCTACAATATTATTCATAACCGGTTTCTATATCTTTCTTGTAGGCTCAAAGGTAATTGTTGCGTTAATCGTAGAGAAGTCAAAATATTTTATAAATAGCAAGTATTACTTTTCTATCATCCGTGTTCTGGGGATTGCACAGATTGTTTTTGGATTAACTTTTATTAAAGTGGGCCTAGATTCGTTGAATATAATTTGAGATTTGTCACGCTCGATGCAGAAGAGCGGCCTTTCCCCTGAAAAAAGACAGAAGAAGAGAGAAAGAGATAAAAGGAAAAAGCTGTGAAGCAGCCGTGGATCACAGGTTAAAAACAGGTAATCACATGAACTTACCTGCTTTCGGCACCTAAAGTTTCATTTTTTCATTTATATGCAAATTTGAAGGAATTAGAAATCCAATCCAAAATTTATCAAACTAAATTTTTGATGTTAAGTGTTTTCCTTCCAATTAATCCAACCCAATTTAATCCCCTAAAATATTCTTTACTTTTTTCCACGCCATTTTTACATACCCTAGAATTTGCAATGTTATTGCTCTATGCTTGTGATTTTTTGAATTTTTGGAGCCAATTTTCTTTTGGAGCTGATTTTCTTCAAGGTCGGAATGCTGTTATATGAAATAGTTTTTCCAGCATATCTGTTAGAAGCCCAATACAAGGCTTTCTTTAAGCTTGAAGTTTTTGTACATCAGATTCTTCAATTACCAACATGATTTTCAAATCCAATATACACCTAAGATAAATTATTACTTTTTTATTATAAATTTATTTACTATTAAAAACCGAGATCTTTATATAGAAAGTGAAGTATTTATTATTTATGATCTTTGTTGAATATAAATAAACGTCATTTAAGATGTTTTTTGAGTAGGAATTCTAGCAAAGATTGTTTTTGAATCTATTGTGGGGGAGGAGTCAATATTCAGAGAAGAAGCAGGACTGATATCGCAGTAGCTATTTTAAAAATAGCAAATAATGGGGCAAAGAAAACCCATATCGTTTATGAGGTAAATCTTAACTTCAACATTGCTCAGAAATACCTGGAAATGTTAAAAGAAAAAGAGCTTATCAGGAATGAAAACGGGCTTTTCATCACGACTGATAAAGGAAAGGTTTTTCAGGATATAGCTAAGGAAATCGAGCTTTAAACTGCTTTCCATTTGCTTTTTTTAATTTTTTTGTAACTATTCGACCACTGATAAAAAAGTATGTTTTCTCAGCAAAATGCTGCAATTCTCAGGATAATAGCGGCACTCCATTGAGTGCTGTTAGAATAGCGTCCATTACATTCATGCCATTCTTTTTAAAATACACAGAGCAAGAATCTTTTCACGTTTCATCAAGGAGAGAATTGATTCATTTTAGATCCAATTTTTTCTGGGAAAAAGGACAAATTGTGGAGCTCTAATAAGGCTATTTGAATAGTTACAAGATTATATACATTCCTCGAATTTTGTGATAATCTCTTGAAGCTTTTCCGTATCATGACCTTGGCTAACACGAGCCTGTTTTAACATTGTGAGATTTTTTAATGTAGACTTTAACATCCATGATTCTTTTGCTCTATATAGCACCTTTGGCAAAATGTTTACTGCTGAGATCCAATCACTACTTATGCAATTAAGCTCGAGCACTGTAGCAAGATCCCAGTATTTATTGGAACTGACGCCGCCACAGCGAGCCACTGCAAAACTTACCAGCGGAGCCAGCTCTTCCGCTTTTTTCAAAGATTCTTCATCGCCCTTCTTAATGAGTAGTGTTATAGCATTTATGCCTGGATAGTAATTACGAGGATCTGACTCGAAACCTTTAATGTAAGCAGAAATTGATTCGTCCAGAGCAGCTAAAGCCATGATACTTCTCTTCTCTTTTGCATCACAGTAGCAGTCCTTGTGTATGCGCCCTAATATACCAAGAGTCTCGGGATCGGGGCCGTATTCTTTCATAACCTCTGTGAGAAGAGAAATAGCCTTATTCCTATCTCCCGGTTTGTTCCGTCGATTTAGTGAAAAGACCCACTGTTGACGTACAAAAATATTATTTTTTAAATAATCTGGAAAAGCTTCACAAAGATCCGTCATTTCGTCCCAAGCTTCCACACTGCGAAAAGAAAGCATCAGATCTACGAGTACACTAGCTTGAATCTTTTTCAGATCGCCTAATTCTTGTTGGATTTCTATCAAGGCCATACATCGTTCTCGATTAGATGGCTTTAATTTGGCTTTCTCAAGACATTCTTGAAATTCTTTCTCGTGGCTAACTCGCTCTTTTATAGAATGAGTTACTTCATATGGTAGCTCGATAGCTGGAAACTTAGGGATCAATTCGAACAGTGGGCTATCATTTGTTTGAGGACCGTTGATTGCTTGTTGAATTCGTTTCATTATTTCAGATTTTAGAATTTCAGCTGCCTCTTTTGATAAAACTGCTTCTTTTGATAAGACACTTTTTTTCATGTTATAACCAATTGCTCTAATCATATCTACATCAAAAGGTAACGGATGTATTTTAGCATAAATGGGCACTGTAGTAAATGGTTTGACGGCGTGACGGATTCCCAGTTCATAAAATACATTCGGATTGGAAAGGGTCAAATCAGCTACCACATATTCTGAAAGTAACAGCCTGGCAAACATTGTAGTATGAATTATCCCCCCAGTTAGCTCTTCATCACCACGCAGTGGTTCCAATCCCGCTTCCTCAATCGCTGGTTTTATGGCCAATTCGTATATTTTGTCAAAATCGATTTCATTTCCAGTGGCCAAATCAGTTTTCTTGCCATAGGGCATAGCAACGAAACATATTGATTTGTAACTATTTCCGCTCATTAATTCACCCAGTCCAATAATTCCCTACGAAGACAACATTTTCAATTTATTAATAGCCTCAGAGTTCAGAAATCAGCATTCAAAAATTACATTGGAAGCAAATAAGTCTTTTTTTATAAGGATGTAATACTTACGTTTTTTATATATTGATAAACATTTTCATAAATAGTTATTTTTGCTTTTTTTAGTTGTAGTACACTTAAAAATAAACCAGGGTAATTCAGTCGAATAGCCTATTCGCTTGCTGTGGATGTGGGAAAGTTCTCTGTATCATTACTGATATTATGATTCATCAAATCAATTTTTATTGGCTATTAACTTCTGCTTAAATAAATCGTTTAAAATTATTGTCTACTTTAACGGAATTTTGAGAGGGCGTGAACGGGTGTGTCAGCATAACTTTGATTATTTCTATTTTTTGGTATGCCTGTACTATAATTTCACATAGGATTATAGTTTTACATCTGATGACTATAGAAGGAAAATCTGCTTCACATCACATGATTCTGGACACAAGAGTATAAACAAAAGCGCTTAAAACCAGCCTGATCGAAGAAAACACAACCGAAACCATTGAAAACGCCACCATGTAAACATTTAAAGTAAGAATTCCGGTAAAAAAGCTGGAAAAATCGACATTGAGAATAAGGGCAATCACATTTACCAGTAAAATGAAAGTGAATATTGCAATCAGGCCTTTTCCTGCTCCTTTAAGATCTTCTTTGCTCAGGGCTATGTGGGAAGAAATTCCTATTGCAAGGGCAAAATAGATCCAGAAACTGGGGGAAACCAGGTTTTCTACCGAAAAAATGCTTTTAAAAAGCTGGGCTGTCAGCACGAAAATACTCGATAACGTCCGGGAATCAAGCTGACCGGGATCAAGGGTCAGATAATTTGCAAAGGTGGCAAAGGAATCAGGCAGGAACAGGTACATCCCGAGGATCAGGGCGCAGGTACCGCTGAATATGGGACCCATGCCTATGAAAAAGTTCCCTATATTCTGGTAGAGACTTTTCTTGTTCCAGCTGTGGTTGACGTATCCAAGGACTCCGTCCCGGGGTCTCAGGCTAAAGAGCTTGAATTCATTTACCTTGTGTTTGAAAAGATAGCACATCAGCAGGTGGCCAAGTTCGTGGATTGGGGTGCCTATCCAGGCTGTAGCCATGATCCCTTTCATGCCAAAAATACTCTGGATATAAAAATTAGCCCGGTGCTCAAGCACCCCGAGGATCATGCCTATAAGGATCAGAGAGCCTGTGACGCAGAGGGTTTCGAACAGGCTCAATCTAAAAATCGTGAGAAGTGTATTTTCCATTTTTAACCCCTGAACACAAAATTTAGGCTTAAAGTCTTGTTAACCTTTTGTATTTTAACCTTAAGGCGGAAAGTCCCCTTCCTCGGAACGTAAGCGACAGGTGGGAGATGAAAGCCGTCAACTTCTACAAAACAACAGTAGCATAATTATTCACACTTATAGTTACATCAATATAGCTATAATTGTACAGAATAAACTAGATTAAGGGACCATTTTGTGTATTCACTCCATTACTCGCTTTCATCAGAAAGCAGGGCGGGGTAGTTCACCCATTATTCTTTGCCTCCTACCGTTGTTTCTGATCAATGTTTCTTGTCCTCTTAAAACTTACCCCGACAATTTATATTATTTCAATTATGCGGAGGATGAATATGGGACTTCTGAGTGAATTCAAGGAATTCCTTTACGAATACAAGGTAATTCCACTGGCAATTGCTTTGATCATGGGTATCGCGTCCACGGCTTTTATAAAATCTTTTGTAGATAACATTGTCATGCCGATCATCACACCTTTTATCCCTGGAGGGGCCTGGAAAACTGCAACCCTTGCAATTGGGCCAATAGTACTTAGCTGGGGAGCTTTTCTGGGAGAATTGATAAATTTCATAATAATTGCATTAGTGGTCTTTATCATTGCAAAAAAGATGCTAAAAGAAGAGAGGGTAGAAAAAAAATAACTTCCAAAAACAGAAGCGGCTTATAATGAGTCTTTGGGTAAATTATAAGCCTATGTAAATTATAAGCCTATATTTCCGGGTACATAAACTGCCATACCTTTTTTATGGTACATAAATCGCCATGCCTTTTTTTATATATCATTTTTTACCCCTTTATTCAAAAAGGAATTTTTTAAATATGTGTAATACTGGATTTTTAGACCCCCCGAATTGCGATTCAGGATTTTTGATTAAAAAAGGTCTCCTGAGTAAAGGGAAATATTATCTCAGTCTGGGGGATATTTTTTTGCAAATTTTTTATTGACATGAAAGTACTGTAATTTGAAAATTACTTTCATTTATTTGTGCCTGTAATCTGAAGAATTTCATGTTTGTTTTTATGGAAGTTTACACTTTACGATTCAGAATGATTCTGAATAAACCTTCGTGAACTCCGCACCAATTGTAATCATAATTGAGATGTAATAGATAAGGAGAAATAACCCAACAATCGACCCGATTGCTCCATAAACGCTTGTAAGGTTGATGTATGTAAAATAAATTCCAAGGGCATACTTGCCTATGGTTATGAGAATTGTTGTTACCAGCGACCCTACAAAAACAGGTTTTAGATCAAGCTTTGTATCGGGCAATACCCAGTAGACAAGCATGAAAAACAGGACAAGGATCAGGAAACTGGCTATGGAACCAGCATAATGGGCAAGAATCGGGGGGCAGGGGAAAATATCCTGAAACAGTTTTGAAGTTGCATAAAGAACTCCTTCGACAATTATGCTGAGCACAAAGAGCCCACCAAAAACTATCACTACAAAAAAGGAAACAATTGCATTCTTTATAAAATCTTTAACAGTATTGGACTTCTCGGGTTTAATATCCCAGGCTCTCTCAAGGAAATTTCTCAATTGCCGGAAAACATTGCTTGCACTCCATAGAAGAATCACAAAGCCGACAAATGCGCCTATTGAGAGGGAATTAATGTCCGGGATATACTCGAAGAGAGAACTAATCATATCAATCACCTCCTGATCAACGAGTCCCTGAAGGTTATTGATTATGCTGTCCTGAATCTGTTTTGACCTGAAAAAAATACTTCCTACAAATACCGAAAATAGCAGAAGGGCAGGAAGGCTTAACACAAAATAAAATGCCAGTGCGGCACTGTAAGTCCGTGCATTGTTTTCCATCCACTCTTTTATCGTCCCGGTGATCAGCTTTCCTATATACCCGAAATTCATATTTCCCCTTAATTCATAATGTATGGATCTTTTATTAAACATCTCTTATCAAAATTCTGCAAAATCTTATTTCTGCAAGTAAACAGAAATAGGGGTCAAATTCAGGATTTTAAAACCGGCGATTGGTTTTTTCACTCAAGGACGTAAAATATGGCAACTCTGGATTATTTAAAGGACAGAGCTTATAAAAAAAGATTAAATAAGATAGAGATTCCTCAAATTGAAGAAAACTTCAGGGGTTTTATACAAAATCCCTCATATTCGGGATATACACATAAAGTTGCATTGAAAGTCAACTACCCTTGAGCTAAAGACTCAGGGGTTTCCTGCTGAAGGTTTAAGGAGAGAATCTTCTTAATATCTTTTTTATTTAATTGCCTTAGTTTTGATTTTATTTCCATTAAGCCATCCAGATCCTCTGCCTCAAGAAAAGCTTTCAGATCCGAACTTATTCTCATAGAAAAAATACCCATATTAATGTATCCCCAAATATTATGCTCAAACTGTGAAGTGAAATTTGAATAAAACCCCTTGCACAGTTAGTTTGCATAGCTACATATTTGGGCATATATTGCCTTAATGGTCTATGAACTGCATAACTTAAATCAAACTATGTTCAAGTTTATTCTTTTGAACTGCATAACTTAAATCAAACTATGCTCAAGTTTATTCTTTATATCTTTTATTCAAATTTCACTTCACAGTTTGAGCAATTGAAGATTTGATCTTAAAACCGATTAGATAAAAACCTGTCCTGGAACAGGAATTCTAACTATTTTTGCTATCCTGGCGTTTTTGCTATCTGATGATTTTTGCTATCTGATGATTTTTGCTATCCTGGGGATATTAGTTATATTAAATACACATTTTGTTGCATTTATCTCTCATTATGTGGTTGATTTCTAACTTAAACCTCCATTTCAGGCCAAAAATAGAAATAACAGAAGATGTTAAAAATATCTAACTTAATGTTTGAAATACCGAATAATATGTTATAAATAAAAAACAGATTTTAGGCAATCTGTGAAAAAAGCATGGAACAAATATACAGAAAGAAGGAGGACAAAAAGTATGGAAAAAATATACAGGTTCAAACTGGTCCTGGGAATAATTATTATGCTTGCCGGGATGCTTTCGGCAGCTTTTCATATATTTGAGACAAACACCTCTATTATTCTGATCAACGTGGGTCTGATCCTCTTTGTTATAACAGCCTTCAGGCTTTTCAGACAGGGGGACCTTCCGGAAAGGGACGAGAGAACAAAAAAACTGGCAGCTTACGGAATAACTTATTCCTGGCTCCTGACACTGGTGCTCATTGCAGTGCTTTACTGGGTGGAATACTTCAAACTGGTTGAACTTACTGTTGGAGGTGTGCTTGGAATACTTCTTATTTTCATGAGCATTTCAGCAAATGTTTTCAGGTGGCATTTCATGCAAAAGGGGGATGTTGAGTAAGGACATCCGGAGGATTAAGAGTGAAAACAAGGATAAAGGAGTTTCGGGCGAGGCACGACCGGACCCAGGAAGCTCTTGCAAATCTGGTAGGGGTCCGGAGAGAAACCATTGTTTTCCTTGAAAAAGGAAAATATAACCCTTCTCTGAAGCTTGCCTATAAAATAGCTAGATCATTGGATACCACAATTGATGAATTATTTATTTTTGAGGATTCTGATCTTGAATGATGACGTAATTATTCAAAATTGAATCAAATTAAATAAACTTATTAAATGTTGCATTATATTTACCAGGCAAGTTCTTCAGGAGAAAATATGGAAAATACACTGATCGTCTTTAAGAATGTCTGGAAAACCTATCAGATGGGCGAAGTTCAGGTCAATGCTTTGAAAAATGTGAGTGTGAAACTGGTTAGAGGAGAATTTGCCGCTATAATCGGTCCCTCAGGAAGCGGGAAGTCTACAATGATGAACCTGGTGGGCTGTCTCGATATTCCTTCGCAGGGCAAAATTTTCCTGAAAGGCCGGGATATAGCCGGTCTTCAGGAATCAGATCTGGCAGCCCTTAGAGGCAAAACAATTGGGTTTGTTTTTCAGCAATACAACCTGATTCCCGGAATGACTGCTCTTGAAAATGTGCTCTTGCCCCTGGAAATCCAGGAGATTGACGATAATACTGCAGAAAAAAGGGCAAAAGAATTACTTGACCTTGTAGGGCTTTCCGATAAGATGCAGAACAAACCCTCCCAGCTCTCCGGGGGCCAGCAGCAGAGAGTTTCGATTGCAAGAGCCCTTGCCTGTGACCCCGAAATTATCCTTGCTGACGAGCCGACAGGAGCTCTTGACAGCATCACCGGAGATGAAGTGATTTCAATTCTTTACAGGCTCTGGAAGGAAAAAGGTAAAACAGTAGTTATGGTCACCCATGACATGCACCTTGCAGGATATGCCAGCCGGCACATCCAGCTCAAGGATGGGGAGATGATAAGGGATGGACCAAATGAAGAACAGATCAGTCCTGAAATTCAGGAATAAGTAAATTGAGGTGTCCAAAAATGGGTTTTAAACAATATATCATTTTAATTTGCGTGATTCTGCTTAGTCTGTCTTTATGCAGCGAAACCGTCCTTGCTGCAAGCGGGAGTCTTGATAAGGGCTTAAGTATTAACCTTCTCAACCAGGACCCTGACCCTGTAAAGCCCGGGGATGTGCTTGAAGTAAGGATTTCGATCGAGAACACCGGTTATGATGACATCGAAAACTGTTTTCTGGAAATCAAGCCAGATTATCCTTTCAGGGCTCTTTCGGGAGAAACACTTGTAGAGAATATAGGTACACTGGGAAAACGCTCCGAAGATGACCGTAGAAAGGTCGTGAAGTTAAAACTCGGAGTTGAAAATGATGTCAACGAAGGTAAGTATCCCCTCAAAGTATACCTCTACTCAACAGGCAGCAAAAATAAAGTATCTCTTACCCGGGAACTCACGATAGATATTAACAGCGAATCAAATGCTGAAATTGAATACATCAATGTCGAAAAGCTGATACCCGGAGAGAAAACCAAACTTATTTTCGGCATAAAAAATGTGGGAAATTCTCCTCTCAAAAACTCAATGTTTTCCTGGGAATCCACAAATGATGTGATCTTGCCTGTAGGTTCCAGCAATGTCAAGCATATAAACCTTATTGATGTTGGAGAAACTGCCAATGTCAGCTTCGAGGTCCTGACCAACGTAAATACAAAGCCAGGTCTGTATAAGCTGGATATGGTGCTTACATATGACGATATTGAGGAGCTCCAGACAATTACGGAAGCAGGTACTGTAGAAAACCAAAAGCGAAAAACAATCGAAAGTAAAGCAGGAATCTACATAGGAGGTACCACGGACTTTGATATTGCTTTCATGGAAAGGAGCTCTACGGGAGCTTACACCTTTTCGGTTTCCAATATAGGAAACAACGGAGCAAACTCAGTCAAGATTTCTGTCCCCCTGCAGGAAAACTGGACTGTAACAGACGGTGGTAATTCGGTAATTCTCGGGAACCTGCAAAAAGGGGACTACACGATTGCGGATTTCAGCCTGGAACCCGAAACTGTTGGCCAGGATCTCCCACTAAAATTTGAAATCAGTTATACTTCCAGTGATGGAATGAGGCAGGTTGAGGAAAATGTACTCTCCCTTTATGCTTTCCCTTCTACCCTTCCGGTAGGCTCCAAAATGCCAGAAGAAAGTAGTGGGTCGAGTTTCTCATATAAACTTGTATTACTCATCCTTCTCGGTGCTGTAAGTTTTTTTGCTTATAAGAAGCATCAGAAAAATATGAAAGAAAAGAATGCTGAAGGAGAACGGATCGGCGAAAACCAGATGGATGAAAAAAATACGGACGAGTAAATTAAAAGCCCGGGTCTGTGTTTCTATGAAACTGGCAAAGATTTTAAAAATTGCCCTAAACATGGTCAAAGCCAATAAGTTGAGGAGCTGGCTGACCATTATAGGGGTTATTATAGGCATTGCCTCGGTAATGGCAATTGTTACAACCGGGGAGTATTTCCAGGAGCAAGTGACTGAAACACTGGAAGGGTTGGGAGGTGATACCATTACAATCGTGGCATCAACTCCTTTTCAAATATCATATGAAGATGATTCGGGGTATGGGGAAGATACGGGAGAAGCCTCAGGGAGTCCGGGGATAACTGCAGAAGCCAAAGAGGAGTCTGAAAATGGCATTTCCGGTCCTGTTGAATTTGAACCCGTAACAGAGGCAGAACTCACAAGGATGGATGTATTTGTTCTTAGGGGTATTCCGGACATAGAGTATGTAAACGTCAACGTTGAAGAAGGGGCTGAATTAAAATTAGGAAGCGAGACGACTTATGTCAGGGTTAAAGGTGTAGACCCGAATGTCTGGCCCAAGCTTACAAAAAAGAAGGTGGAAGAGGGCAGGATGCTGGCACCCGGAGACCGGGCGGTTGTGGTTATTTCAAACGAACTCGCAAAAGAGACCTTCGAGCGGGAGATCCGGCTCAACCAGATGGTCCTCCTCAATGGAAGGTCTTACAGGGTAATCGGAATCCTGGCAAAGGACGGAGGGCTTCTCGGAGGCCTGGGAGGGCTTTTTGGGAGCAGCGTTTATATGCCTTACCAGGAGGTATATTCCATTCCGTATAGTGCTGAGGATATACCTGAAAGGGGAAGAGACGTCTATAACAGCATAGAAATAAAACTCTATAAAGGGGCAAATTATGATTCAGCCCTTCAGGAGATTGAACGTAAATTGAGATTCTCGAGAAGAGTTACCGAAGATACGCAGGACTTTTATATTAACTCCCCAAAAGAAGCGATTGAAAGTACCCAAAAGCTGATTAACGGCCTCACAACCTTCTTGGCATTCATCGCAGGCATTTCTCTTCTTGTAGGCTCTACAGGAATCGCGAATACAATGTTTACCTCTGTACTTGAGAAGACAAAAGAAATAGGGATCATGAAAGCAATAGGAGCAAAGAATAGTGATATCATGCTGATTTTTCTTTGCAACGCCGCAATGATCAGCCTTGTAGGCGGGATAATAGGCATCCTTCTGGGCACGGCTGCAGTACAGGCAATCTTGCTCCTGATTTCAATTAAAATGAACGTTCCCTTCGAGTTTGCCCTCAGCCTGAAAGGAACCCTTGTTGCAACCCTGGTCTCCATAGTTGTGGGGCTTATTGCAGGCCTTGTGCCGGCAAAGAATGCGTCAGAACTGAAACCAGTGGATGCTCTGAGGTATGAGTGAAGAAAACGGGATTCTGAAAAGGCGCCTTTTACCCCTTAAAAGAAGAAGGGCAGCCTTCAAAAACAGGCTTGAGTACTCTGCTTGACCGGTGCAACCCCGAGCCTGAAATAAATAAACCAAGTGAACTACCACTCAGCTAAAGACTGAGTGGCTTCTTGGTTCATTCCTCCCTCTATTGAGGGCAAGTCCCCAAGCTCATCCCCGTAGTCCCTACGGTGTCATAATCCAATTAGATTCTGATCTATGAGAGCGAATTTTTTAATATTGATAGCGGCATTAATGTATCTATCGTGTTTGGTTTTACAGTCTGGACAAATCTATTCTCTGTCTTTTAGCTGAAGCTCTTTATTGTGGTATCCACACACACTACATAGCTTAGAAGAGGGTCCAAATTGTCCTATTCTCAGGACGGTTTTTCCAAACCATTGAGCCTTATATTCCAACTTTATTACAAAACTACTCCACGCAGAATCACTTATAGCCTGTGCTAAGTGATGATTCTTAACCATGCCTTTAACATTTAGAGTTTCCAGAGCTACAGCTTGGTTTTCGCTAACAAGTCTAAAAGAGAGTTTGTTCTGGAAGTCATTTCTCTGATTTGTTATTTTGTCATGGAGTACAGCAAGTCTTCGTTTAGCTTTTGCCCTGTTCTTAGAGCCTTTCTGTTTCCTTGAGACTCTTTTCTGTAATACTTTGAGCCTTTTAAGAGAGTTTTTCAAGTACTTTGGATTCTCAACCTTTTCTCCTGTTGAAAGGACAGCAAAGTCTTTGATACCTACATCAATTCCTACTGTTGTTGATTCTGTGAAAGCTTCCTTTACTGGAAGTTCTTTTCCATCTTCAACAAGGATACTGATGTAGTAATGTCCTTTACATGTCCTTGATACCGTAGCCGTTTTAGGCTCTCCTTCAAACTTCCTGTGAAGAACTGCTTTAATTGGTTCTATTTTAGGAAGCTTGATAGTATTATTTTCAAAGTTTACAGTGTAGTGTTGAGGTACAGGGAAAGACTGTATCGGATTCTTTTTTGATTTGAACTTTGGAAACCCTGTTTTCTCTCTAAAGAATCTAGTGAAAGCGGATTCAACCTGCTTAGTCATCCCCTGTAATGATTGAGAGTTAACTTCTCCTAACCACTCATTAGAAGCCTTTAGAGTAGGAATTAATTTGTTTAAGTCAAATCTGGAAATTGATTCCCCTGCCTGCTCATAAGTTTTAATTTTCTGGTCAAGTGCCCAATTATAGACAAATCTACAGCTACCTATATGCTGATTCAATTGAATAGCTTGTGTAGTTGTAGGATAGAGTCTAAATTTGAACGCTTGCATCATACAAAGGCATTATATGATTTAACAACATATATACTTTTTGGTAAATACGAAGTATGAAACACGGAATCATAGCAAATTTTTGTTAATGTATCATGTTATTTTTGTTTGCAAATACCGAAAAGTCATACTTGAACCAATTAGCGAAGAACTCAAACAGATTATGAGTGACATTTCAAAAGAGTCTAACTTTGAAATCCTTGAAATGGAAACTGACAAAGACCATATTCATTTCTTGATCAAGAGTGAGCCGAAAGTTAGCGTTTTGTCAATTGTCAGAAAATTGAAACAAGAATATACTAACAGGTTATGGAAAACTCAAAAAGAATATCTGAAAAAGTATTATTGGGGTGAGAATACGTTATGGAGTGATGGTTATTTTGCGTCTACTATCGGAAATGTGAGTAAAGAGGCGGCAGAATATTACATACGGAATCAGGGTTGAAGTTGACGCTTATATCCCCTGAGCTAAAGACTCAGGGGTTTTACGCTTCTTCATATAAACCGATGCCTGCAGACAGGCTAATAGTTATAGTCCAACATCTAATAGTTATAGTATAATTTTAATAATTCTAATATAACTTTAATAATTATAATCAAAAATTTAATATTCATAGTATAAGATTTAATAATTATAGTCAAACATTTAATATTTATAGTATAACATCTAATAATTATGGTCAAACATTTGATGATTATAGTCCAAAATTTTATTCACCTCAATATTTTCTCACCTGCCTTCAGACCGGCAGACTGAGAAACTTTACCTTTTTTCTGATTAAAGAGCAGGCAATTTAAAGTAGAATTGCATCAAAACATTTTGAAAGGATATTTTTAAACAAGTTCCAGATATTCTGGATATGGAAGAATTAAAATGGAATTCCCTGATATAGATGTGTTGAAATGAAGAAGAGTGTTCAGAACCTCAGTTCCGGAAGAACCTTTAATGAACCTGTTATCCGTAAGATCTACGGCTTCCTCTTTGGTTCATACGGCCCTCAGGGCTGGTGGCCTTTAACAGAACTTCAAGACAGTAGCGGGACAAATCCCACAAAAACAGGATCTATCCGGGGGTATCATCCCGGAGACTACACCTATCCACATACAGAGAGTCAGCAATTTGAGATTATTTGCGGAGCCCTGCTTACGCAGAATACGAGCTGGCAGCAGGTTGAAAGAGCGCTCATCAACCTCAGGCAAATGGACTCCCTTTCTCCGGAAGCACTTTTATCCCTTGACTCAGAAACCTTAAAAGAAGCCATAAAGCCTGCAGGATATTATAACCAGAAAGCAATGCGTCTCAAAATCCTTGCCGAGTGGTTTCTGAATTTGAAAAGCAGAATGCCTAAGCGGAAAGAACTGCTCTCGATAAAAGGTGTTGGGCCCGAAACTGCCGATTCAATCTTGCTGTACGCCTTTAAACAGCCCTCGTTTGTGGTTGATGCATACACCAGAAGAGTTCTAAGCAATCTTGGCCTGGCTGAAGAGAAAGCAAAATATTCAGAAATCAAGTCTCTGTTTGAAGAAAATTTACCGGAAGACCTGGCCATCTATCAGGAATACCATGCTCTTCTTGTGGAACATGCAAAGAGGTATTATCAAAAGAAGATTAATTATTCGCAGTGTCCGCTTCTAAGAATTGTCCCTGAATGAAAATTTCTATGAATTAAAAGGTTTTAAAGGAGAAGAAGTAGCTACTGGCGAAACTTCCGCTGAAGTTCTCGCTGTATTATTTTCTTAACCCGACTTAAATACTGGTTTACGTGATCAAATTCTAGAAAGGCAATCAAATGCCCTATTAAGTGATTGAATACTTGATCTAATCCAGAGTTTCGTTACGCTTTGGTTTGTGCTTTCTTTCTTATCTTTTTCCCTTATGGGGGTAGCCTGTTCTTATAAGAGCTTTATTCCATCCCAGTCGGAAAGGTCTGCATCAAGAACCCCTTCATGGACCATCTTTTCAATCTCGTTTTCGACCTGTCCGTAAGTGAATTTATAGTCGTATGAGATCGCGGAGATTACATCCGGGCTATGGCAGAACCTATCTGGAAATGCGTTATTGAATATTGCTATGTTCTTGATAATTAAGTTTCTAAGTTTTTCCATATTTATATCACCTGTTTTTATTTTAATTTACGATTGTTTTTTATTTTTGTCTAGTTTTTGGTTTCTCTTCGACATAGTATAGTTGTTTGGCATCTATAAATAGATTTCCTATGTAGTAAATATATGTCATAGATACCTATATATTTTTAGTTCATCGATTTGAGTCTATTATCATAATATGCTTCGTCTAAATAAAGATAGGAAAGTTCTTTACTCAAACAACGCAGGTGAACCCCTGCTGCAAAAGTAGGGTGTGGGACCTGGAGAAAAACGGCTTTCTATGCGAAAGCCTCCAAACCTTCATAGACAAAAGCTTAAAGCTGGTTTTCAGTACCCTGAAACTCGAATACTGCAAAATCCTGGATTTGTAAAGCAGATTACTGATATTTTCGGGTACCTGTCCGTAAGCAGACGGCAAAGAGTTCTACAGGCATACATGGTGCCAAAAAGTATACAGGAAATAGTCGCTGCCTCTTCTTCACTAATTTTCAGGATTGTGCAGTGCCCAAAGGAAGATAGGATCCATTCTTTTCTGTAAAATCCGGTTCTCAGGTTTACATCGTAGAAAAAGTTTTTTGCTTTTATTTCCGAAAGCAGCCCTTTAAGCGAAAGGGATTGTTGCGATATGTGAGAGTTTTGAGACTATATTTACAATTAAAAAAAATATGTCATACTTTTTGCTGGCGCGCAGATCTCAGTAATATGCCAAGCATGACAAAATGTACTTACGTATCTAGCATTATAATATTAGAAAACATGAAATAAAGAAAAATTTAATCGAAAATTAAACTAATAGAGGTGTATCGATGGATGGGGTTAAAAGAGTGTGCAAAAAAGCTGCAAAAATAGCTTTTTGTGTTGTTATGGGCGCCGGTTTAATTGGTTTCGTTAAAGGCGTATGTGTAGGTTATTTTATTGGTCGTCACAAAAATAAATGTGTTGGCACGACATAAAAAGTACTTATAAAGATGTATGGGTTAAGGGTAATAGGGTTTCCTTTTAATCGATGGGTAGGACTGCAGGTAGAGGTTGGATCGCAGGTAGGGACTTGAGAATAGGGACTCAAAACCTTATCATCTACTTTTGAACTAATTTTCTGAATATCGGTGAGATGTGTAATTTGATCTTTTTGATTTATATTCCCTTTTTCCCTTCCTTAAATACGAAAATATAAAGGATAGGTAAAATACCTACCGTATTCAAAAAGAGTATAACAATAAACCAGTATCTCTGAGATTCTCGTGCTGCCTTCCATAGAGCTATACCCTTCCAGAAAAGCTCCCACAGTACCAGAATTATAATCAGGGCTGAAAATTGTGGATTTGTTTGAAGCAATGAGATAGAAGTGTCTACCATTTTCCTCTCTGGAATGTAAGAGACTATCCAAAATTAAGAGACTATCCAAAATTAAGAGACTATCCAAATTTAAGAGACTATCCAAAATTAAGAGACTATCCAAATTTAAGAGACTATCCGAAAGCCCTGTTCTGTACAAAAAAATTGTTTTTTATTATTCTGACTTTATAGAAATGAACTAATTTTTGGCTAGAGCAACTTTCTAAAAAAAAGATTGTGCATAATCCTTACACGTGCGTTGCGTTTTTTGAAGATACCTATTACCCTGGTAATACAGTGTGTGGAAGCTGTTTTGCAATTTTTAGCTAAAGAAAAGCCATTTAATTTCTATATATACGTTGACAAGCATAAGAGTGATCAGAACTATCAAATGCCAGCCTCGATAGTATTTCATGTCTGGCTTAAGTTCCTTATCCCAATCATCTTCACTTCTTTTTATATATTTTCCTCCTTTGTTTTTTATTGTTTCAATCCCTGTTTTGCTGGAAGCTATTTTGCAATAGGGTTTCAAAAAGCCCTATTATTCTTTTGTTTTCAAAATAGAGCAATTTATCAGCAGATATTTTTTGACATTTTCCGCGGATCTCACTATTAAGCTAGGATATGTAAATATCAGCGGCATATAAATATTTCGAAAATGAACTGACTGACGTTGATATTATATTTTTTTAATATGCAGAAGTTTGTCATGAAGCCGCCATAAAAAGAGAGGAAATTTTTGTTAAAGATATTTTCCAAAAAAATAACTATGTATAGCTAATACAAAAGAGTACACTTTTTTTGAGTTACCTATATCCTCCTAATTTAGTGCGGGGATGGAATTAGACTCACAAAATCCTTCTATTTCAGATTCTAAGACTTGCAGGAAAGAAGATTTCCTTTCTCACTCTAAAATTCCCAGTTCTTTCATAAGTTCTTCCGAATACTCCGGCACCGACCCCGGTTTTGACGCTACATAAGTTCCAAGGATGCAGGCTATTGAAGTGGCTTTTAAAGCTCCGTACCCTGAAAGATAGGTGTACAAAAAGCCCGCAGAAAAAGCATCTCCGGCTCCGACTGTATCCGCAACCTCTACAGGTGAGGTTTTAATTTCCTCATAAACTCCATCCTGATAGACAGCTGCTCCCTCAGGTCCTTTTGTTATGCAGATTACGGATATTTTCTGGTATCTGTCCATAAGCAGGCGGCAGAGAGTTCTACAGGCATACGTGGTACCAAAAAGCATACCAGAAATTTTTGCTGCCTCTTCTTCATTCATTTTGAGGATTGTGCAGTGTTCAAGGGAAGATAAGATCCATCCCTTTCTGTAAAATCCGGTTCTCAGGTTTATATCGTAAAAAAAGTGTTTTGCTTTTATTTCCGAAAGCAGCCTTTTCAGCATCTTCCTGTTTTCTTCTGACCTCTGGGCAAGGGTCCCGAAGCAGAAAACGTCCCATTCCTCAGCTGCAAGCGCTTCAAATTTCCTTTCGTCCGGAGTAATCGCGTCCCAGGCCACCCCTTCATTTATCATGAAAATAGGGATTCCTTCGTCTTTAAGTTTGACAGTAACGGTTCCGGTTGGCCTTTTTTCATCAATCAGAATGTATGAGGTATCGACTCCCATTTCTTCAGCTCTGGCAAGGAGAGTTTTACCAAGCTCATCCTTTCCGACTGCGGTGAGTACAGCCGGTTTTGCTCCCAATTTTGCAAGGTGGGCTGCAAGGTTAAGGGGGGCACCTCCTAAATGGGCTGTGCCTTTGATGATATCAAAAAGGGCTTCTCCGAATGTGAGAATTTTCATGCTTTCGACCTGGTTCTGGTTCCTTTGAAGGTTTTGATCCCCTTGAGTTTTTTGATTCCTCTGGGATTTTGATTCCTCTGGGATTTTGATTCCTCCGGGCTTTGATTCCTCTGGACTTTTGGTCTCTTTGATTACCTGATAAGGCTCAAAGAGGCTGCAATGTCTTCGGCTATCATCTTTCTTTTGCTCTTTTCGATGAAAAAACTGGGGCCTGCTTGCAGGTAAGACGGAAAAGCTCTCTTTCCCCTGAAAAAGTAATCTTTGCCTCGAAGCTTGTAAGTGGACCCGGCGGGAATCACTTTTCCCTCTCCGTTTCTACTGGCAATGTAGTTGACGGCTTTGATTGCAACATCTCCCATTAACAGGAAAGCCTCCACGTTCGGAAAAAGAGAAAGCTCCTTTTCCAGTATTAAAGGGAAGCGTATAGTACAGATGTAAGAGCTGCTATGATAGCAGACACTGATGATCAATATGTCTATGACCACTTAAATGGCCAAGGTACCATGGAATCAGATGAATATCCAGATGATAATTTGTATGCATATGGATCTTGGAGGTGTTGATTTGAATAAAATGATCTCATTAACACTTCTAATGCTTGTTCTTGGAGCATGTACTATTCATTGTGTAACAGAATCAGAAGCAAGTGACGAAGCCTTTTCTGATACAATAGAAAGCAAGGCTTGTGGATCATATGACGAAATTGTCATCAACGCTTCAGTTCCTGAAGTGGAAGAAACCCTTCCATATTATAAGGTGTTAAAGGAAGATAAAATCCACGAAAACGTGGATAAAGTCATTAAGCCTAGAGGATCTCTTCCTTCTGAAGAGGAAGCTGTCAAAATTGCAAATGAGTTCCTTGATGAACGAAACTACTTGCTAGAAGGAGCTTATATAAGTTTTCTGGACACGTATACTATCAAAACGATAAATGAAGATACAAATACTGTTGAAAAAGAAACACCTGTGTTCGTAAGAGTCTCCTATAATCGAAACCTCGATAGTTACCCGGTTGTCGGACCTGGGGACTCAATGGAAGTGTGCATTGGAGAAAATGAGGAGATTGTCTATTTCTTTAAAACTTGGAGAGAAGTCGAAAAAGCTGGTGAAGTATCCATAATTGATGCAAACTCTGCTATAGAAAAACTAAGGCAGAACGAAACTGTAGAAAAGCTAGCTGGATCTGAAAAATATCCAATTGAAATTAATGAAATCGAAATTGGCTATTACTCAGAAACGACTGGCAAGGATCAATCTTACTATAAACCTGTTTGGATTTTTAGAGGTAAAGATGGTTTAGGATATGACATTGTGAGGTGTGTGGAAGCAACCTAAAAAGCTGGATATAATAATAGAATTATTAAGAGTTTGAATATTAAATTCTCTTTTATTTTTTTATATTTTTGGATTCGCTCTGTTATAGTTCTGTTATAGTTAAAAGTTTGTAGAAATACAAGATTGTAGAGGTGATTTAGTTGGCCAATAATGTAAGGAATAAATTTATTATTATAGCTGTTCTCCTGATAACAGTTATAATTTTCTACATATCTCTTCCCATACTCATTCCTTTTATATTCGGAGGATCAGCAGCACCGTTTTTTGTAATACACAATCACGATACCAACAGTCATGAAGTAACAGTTGAAGTATTTGATCAAAATAATAAATCAATAATAAATAAAACATACATTCTTAAAAGTAAAAGTGATGTTTCCCTATCCCGCCCTTTAAAAGTAAGGCTCCAAGGAGAAAATAGAGAATATGCATTTAAGGTAACTATGGATAAACAAATTACAAACACAACTATAGTGGAAATTCCAGACCGTAAAACTTCAGTAGACATACGTTTATACACCGAATCCGATGAAATCATTAATCATAAAAATGATACCCATAAAACTATCCCTATTATTATAACAACTGTAAAATGGATGTGAGAAAAATACAATATCATAACTTACCTCACTAAAAAGATAATACATATCCGTCCGGGAATTCCAGAAAAACGGCAGAATTAACTTTCATTTAACCTTTTTCGTTATGTTTTGGGCTATGGGCTGCCGGAATTGGACCTGCTCTGTATCTCTCTTGCCAGAAAAAGAAAAGCCTTTAACGAGCTTTAGACGTGCTTCGGAGATATTTATGCAAGGGTGAGTTATTTGAAAATCAAGGCTTCCGATGAGGATGCTTTTGCGATCCAGAGCAGAATAAGGGACGAGAGCTGAGTAAGAAAAATAAAGGTTGAATATAAAAAATAAATAAAGAATTACCTGGCATTCATGTCAGGCTGCATTATCCCGAATATATTTTTTTCTGTGTCGAGACAATATGCAAGCCAGCCTATGCCGGGTATGGAACTCTTTTCCATAGTCACTTTGCCGCCGTGCTTCTGTATCCGATCCAGGTATTTATCGATGTCCGGGACATCTATTGTGCAGATATAGGTGCTTATCGGAGTGTCTGCTCCCGGTTCTTCTATCTGCCTCTTCATCAAGCCGCCATTAATTCCTGGATCTTCTTGTTCTCCGGTTGTTATATTCCAGTATTCTATTGGGCCTTCCCATTTCTCTATCTTCCAGTCGAAAACATCTTCGTAGAACTTTTTTGCCCTTGCAACATCTTCTGCATGTATTTCGAAATGAACTACTCTTGGCGTGATAACTACCCCCTGCTATAATTAAATAATCTGGATGGTATTTATATATTCATTCGGGCTTCACTTTTTAGAATAATGTATATTCTTTTGCTTATAATGGGTTCCTTATCTGGTTTCCGTGAAACTGATCCTGAATATAGTTCCTCTGTTCTTCTCCATTTTGATTGTACCCTCCAGCTGTTCTACAAGGATATTTACTAGCTGCAGGCCCAGTGAATCCGTATTCCTGAAGTCGATGTTTTCCGGAAAACCCAACCCATTATCTGAAACGACCAGTTTATACAGGTAACTCCTCTTGATTAAATTCCCTTTACTATTATTATTTGCGATCTTACCTATGTTTTTATTTTCGCTGATATCTTTCCGGCAGAGGGTAATCTGGATTTCCCCTTTCCTTCCGGGAGGGAAAGCGTGTTTTAGGGCATTAGAGACAAGTTCGTTGATAATGATCCCTAATGGGATTGCCGTGTCCATTCCCAGAAATACCTCATCCACCTCCAGCTTCAGCTTTACGTCCTCTTGCCTGACCATATATGAGCGTAGAATGTCCGAGGTAAGTTTCCCGAGATAGGCTGAAAAATCAAGGGTTTCGGTGTCTCCTGCCCTGTAGAGCTCTTCGTGGATAATGGCCATGGACACCACACGGTTCTGGCTTTCCCTGAATGCCTCTACCACTTTCTCTTCGCTGAACTGGTCGGATTGCAGTTCAAGGAGGCTGGATATTACCTGGAGGTTATTTTTTATCCGGTGGTGGATCTCTTTTTTGCGGATCTCATCGATTTTTGCCAGGGATTCTTCTGCTTCCTTTCTTTCGGTAATGTCGTAGACAGAGCCCTGCACAAGTACGGGTTTCCCTGAAGAATCGGAGATGTTCTGAAGGAGCTCACAGATCCAGCGCAATTTTCCATTCTTGTGCCTTATCCTGTATTCTCGTTCGATAAGGGTATTCGGAATAGTTCTCATTTTTACTGCATCTTCATAGATCAGGTGACGGTCTTCGGGAGCTGTTAACAGGGGCCAGGGAATAGTTCCGGAGAGAAATTCCTCTTCCGTGTATCCTGTGATTTCTTCCAGAGCCCCGTGCATGAAAAACGGATTGAAGTACATATCGCCCTGGAAAGCAATCCCCTTGAAGTTTTGCATAAATGAATGGTACTTCTCTTCGCTTTCCCTTACTTTTTCAAGGGAACTCTTAAGCTGTGTAATGTCTTTATTTGTCCCGAGCATCCTGTATATGCGTCCATTTTCATCCTTCAGGAATACTCCCCTGTTTTCCACATAAAGATAGGTCCTGTCCTTTCTCCTTAACCTGTATTCTTCACGGTACTTTTCTCCCTTTTCCAGGCACTTTTGATATGAATCAACCGTTCTTTTGCGGTCTTCCGGGTGTAAGAACTCTTTCCAGTCCTCCAGACTGATTAAATTTTTAAATTCCTCTTCACTGTAATCCGTAAGTTCTTTGATAGCTCCTGTCCAGTTTATTTTATCCTCCAGAATATCATAGTCGTATACCAGCTGCCCGGTCTGTTCGGCAACGATGCGGAACCTCTCTTCGCTTCTACGCAATTCTTCAGTTACAAGTTTCCTCTCAGTGATGTTTTTTATCACCCCGATCATCCGGTAGACTCTGCCCTCTTTGTTTCTCAAATAAGTTCCACAATCTTCCACGTAAATATAGTCCCCGGACTTTCTTTTAAGCCTGTATTCCTGAGTATAACTCTTACCGGCCTTGAAAACGTTTCTAAAATACGTAACTACTTTTTCATAGTCCTCTGGGTGGATGTGCTTTTTCCAGAGTTCCCTGGTCGTAAGCTGATGTATTTCTTCATGGGTGTAACCGCTAATGTCCCCAATAGCCCCTGCCCATTTTATACGGTCTGAAACTACATTGTAATCGTATACAAGCTGACCTGTCTTCTCTACTGCTATGCGGAACCTTTCCTCGCTTTCCCGGAGTTGTTCCATGGCAAGCTTTATGGGAGTGATGTTTTTTATTACCCCGACAGCCTTGAGGATCTGCCCTTCTTCGTTCCGCAGGTAGATCCCGCTGTCTTCTACATCGAAATGGCTTCCGTCCTTCTTCCTTAATCTATATTCCACACGGAAGTGGCTGTCTTTTTTCTGGAATTTTTTGAGTTCTACAAGAACCCTTTCCCGGTCTTTGGGGTGGACATGTTCAAACCACATCTTGCTGTCAAATTTCTGGAATTCTTCTATGCTGTACCCGGTAATTTCGGTGACTGCTCCTCCCCAGGTAAGTACGTTAGTCACATGGTCATGCTCAAAGACGATTTGTCCGGTCTGTTCGGTAGCGACCCGGAAGCGTTCCTCACTTTCCGAAAGTTTCTTCTGGGTAAGCTTCTTCTCTGTAATGTCTTTGATAACTCCAAGTGCCTTGCATATGTTTCCGTTTTCGCCTTTAAGGTAGACCCCTTCGTCTTCTACGGTGACATAGCTCCCGTCCGCCTTTTTGAGCCTGTACTCTTCAAAGAAATTCCCTCCTTCTTTTCTGCACTGTTCATGTGCCGAATTCACTCTTTTCCTGTCTTTAGGATGGATCAACCCAAGCCAGCTACTGGTGTTGATTTTTTGAAATTCCTCCATGCTATATCCAGTAATCTTGGGGATAGCTCCTGACCATTCAGTTATCCCTTTCTTATAGTCGTCATGATACAGGATCTGTCCGATATGTTCTGCAATCAGGCGGTACCTTTCTTCGCTTTTTTCAAGTTTTTCACGGGCAAGTTTCTGTTCCGTAATATCTTTCGTTAACCCGAGGATCCTATACGTCTGTCCTCTTTCATTCTCAAGAGTGATTCCACTGTTTTCTACGTAAAAATAGCTCCCGTCTTTCCTTCTGAACCTGAATTCTTGCTTGAACCTTCCCCCTCTCTTTAAATACTCTTTTATATTTTTGAGCACATACTCACGGTTTTCGGGGTGGATATGTTTGCCCCAGATCTGGGGAGTGAATTTCTGGAACTCCTCATAACTATACCCGGTAAGTTCCTTTATGGCTCCGTTCCATTCAATGTTTCCTTTTTCCAGGTCCAGGTCACATACAATCTGCCCCGTCTGTTCAACTGCGATGCGGTACTTTTCTTCACTTTTCTCAAGCTTTTCACGAGCGAGTTTCTTTTCAGTTATATCTTTATTCACTCCAATGACCCTGTAAGGGAGCCCTTTTTCGCTTTTCAGAACCGTTCCGCTGTTTTCCACGTAGAAATAGCTGCCGTCTTTCTTTCTGAACCTGAATTCTTCTTGAATCCTATCCCCGGTTTCCAGAGACCTCTTTATGCTTTCGACCACCCGCATTCTTTCTTCGGGGTGTATGTGTGAAATCCATTTGTCTTTTCCGAATTTCTGGAATTCTTCTTTGCCGTATCCCGTAATCTCCTCAATAGCTCCGGCCCAGTCTGTTTTTCCCGATTCAATCTCATAATCGTACACAAGCTGGCCTGTCTGTTCAGCTGCCAGTCTGTGTCTTTCTTCATTTTTCTCAAGTTTTTCCTGGGCGAGCTTTCTTTCAGTGATGTCTTTTATTGCACCGAGCATCCGATATACCCGGCCTTTCTCATCCCTCAGGAAAACCCCGTTATTTTCCACATGGATGTAGTTTCCGTCCTTCCTTCGTATCCGGTAGTCCTGTTGGTAATTTTTCCCCTCTTTCAGGATCTGTTCGTAGTACCCGGCTGCCCACTTCCTATCCTCAGGATGGATAAGAGATTCCCAGAGGTCCCTGGTAGAAATACGGGGGTCTTCGCTGCCGTACCCGGTGATCTCTTCTACCGCGCCCGCCCAGGAAAACCGGTCACTCTCAATATCATAGTCGTAGACTCCCTGCCCAATCTGTTCGGCAACGATGCGGAACCTCTCCTCACTTTCCACCAGTTTTTCCTGGGCGGACTTTCTTTCAGTGATGTCTTTTATTACCCCGCCAGTCCTGTAGACCTTCCCATCCTTGTCTTTTATGTAAAAGCCGTTGTCCTCTGCGTAGAAGTAGCTGCCATCTTTTCTTCTGAGCCTGTACTCTTTATGGAAGTTTTCCCCCGTTTCCAGGCATTTTTTAGAGGTTTCAACAGCCCTCTGACGGTCTTCCGGATGGAGGTGTTCAATCCAGACCTCAGGAATGAATTTCTGGAACTCCTCATAACTGTATCCTGTTAGTTTTTCAATGGCTCCTTCCCAGGTACTCCGGTTTGTCTTCAAGTCATAATCATAAACAAGCTGTCCTGTCCTTTCTGCAACTGCCCGGAATCTTTCTTCACTTTTCTCCAGAATTTCCCGGGCTATTTTCCTCTCGCTTATGTCCTTTAGTACTCCAATGATCCTGGATATGCGGCCACTTTTGTCCCTGAGGTACACGCTGCTGTCTTCCACATGGAAATAGATCCCATCCTTTCTCCTGAACCGATATTCTTCAAGGTATCTATCCCCTGTTCTCATGCACCTTTCATGGGCTTCCCAGGCCCTTTCCCGGTCTTCAGGATGTATATGGTCCCCCAAGCCTTCGAGGCCTACCTGCCTGAACTCTTCAGGGCTGTATCCGGTAAGCTCTTTGATTGCTCCCGCCCAGTCAACCTGCTTTGATCCAATGTAATAATCATATACAATCTGCCCTGTCTGCTCGGCAGCGATGCGGTACCTCTCCTCGCTTCTCCAGAGTTGTTTTTCCGCTGCCTTGCGTGGGGTTATGTCCAGCATGACGCCTGCAATCCCACTCACATTTCCGGAACTGTCTTCATAAGTGGCTTTGTGGAAAAGGAAATCTCTTTTTACACCGTCTGCACAGACTACCTCTGTCTCGTAATAATGGCTTCCCCCCTGCTTGAGAAGCTCCTGGTCATACAGCTGGTAGATTTCTGCAAGATCTTTAGGGATCTTTTTCTGAAATTCGGCAAAAGATCCTCCTATGACCTGTTCCTTCAGAAGCCCCATAATCTGGTTGGCAAAGGTTTCGTTACAGTTCAGGTAAATCCCGTCTTTGTCTCTCTGGAATACCGGGCTCGGGATGCCGTCAACAAGGGTTTCCAGAAAATTTGCGGTGTTCCGAAGGGTTTCTTCTGCCCTCTTAATCTGGGTTATGTCCTGCATAACCCCTACCATGCCGGCTGTTTTCCCTCCCTCATTCTTAAATGCAGCCCGGTTAATCAGGAAGTCTCTTATTTTTCCATCAGCACAGAGTAACTCTAAGTCCTGGCTTCGGTTCCCTCCGGTCCTGGCCAGTTCTAAATCTACCCTATGGCAGTATTCAGTAAGTTCTTCCGGGATAGATAATGAGAGGGATGGTAAGAGGGATGGTAGAGTTTTTCCGATGATTTTTTCCTTCGGGAGTCCGAGAATCTGGTTTGCAAAGACCTCATTGAAGCCTATGAAGGCGCCGTCTTTATCCTTGTAAAAGGTGGGGTTTGGCATGGTATTTAGCAAAGTGTTCAAAAATTGAATACTGTTTCGGATTTCTTTGCCAGTATTTTTTAATTCGGTTACATCCAGCATTACGGCAACCATGTTGTTTGTTTTTCCTTTCTCATCGGGAAAAGTCGCCCTGTTCACCAGATAATCCCTTTTTATTCCGTCGGCACAAACCAGCTCTTTTTCATAGGTATCGTTTCCCCCTTTTCTGAGAAGTTTCAGTTCCTGCTCGTGGATTTCTCGGGAGACTTCGGAAAAAGGTACCCTGTATATCTCAAAGAGTTTCTTGCCTATGATTTCCTCTTTTGCCAGCCCCAGGACCTTTCTGGCAAAAATTTCATTGCATCCCATGTACCTGCCTTCACTGTCTTTGTAGAAGACCGGGGCCGGGATTGTATTTAAAAGGATTTCAAAAAAGTGCAAATTGTTTCGGAGGACCTTGCCAATATACTTTCTCTCTGTAATTTCTTCAGTAAGTTTCTCGTTTTCATTAATGTATTCCGGGACTCCTTTTTCAACGAATTTTTCCAGTTTCGTTTGAAGGAGCCTGATTTTTTCTTCCGCTTCCACCTGCCTGCTTATGTCAAGCCCGTAAATGTTTACGCAGCCCTCTTTGGAGAGGGGGAAGAGCTTTATTGAGTACATCTTTTTTCCTGCAGTAAGCTCCAGGTATTCCGGACTTTTTAGAGCAAGCACTCTCAGGATGCTGTGCCTCAGGGCTTGAGGGACTCTTTCCTTTTCCCGGACTCCCCAGTCTTCCAGCAAAGGAAACGCCGCCCTATTGGCATAGACTATTGTACCATCCTTTTCCACTCTCAGGATAGGATTCGGATCATCGGAAAGAAGCTGTCCAATTAATTGTTCATTTACTTCCCTTTTGAGCTTTCTGCTGTCTTCGAAGCTTTTAGAGTCCCCCATTTTTTCCTCACTTTTCTGCTTCTGTTCCCTTTCTTTGTGGAAATGAGCCCTTTTGCCCTTTGCTCAAAATCTCCGACTAAAATTAGTTTATAGAGGATTACTTTAATTAGTTTATAGAGGATTGCTTTAATTAGTTTATAGAGGATTGCTTTATTTCCACCGTTAATATCATTTGTTTGATACTCCCGGAAACCTTTCATTTAAAAATGTATACCTTTTTGCATTATGCATCCATTATTTAAAAAGTATATGATGTGTATCGAATATTTGTATAATTATGGGGCATTTACATTCAAACCAGAAGAGTGATTCATTAATTCTTCATTCATTTTATTGAAATTGACCTTAAAAACTGAGTGCTCTTTTTTGAATATTAAGATATCCTAAAAAAGAACGCGTGCTAATTATGCGAGATTAAGCCTTCGTTTGTCCAATGTTACCTGGTTGATGGTTTTGAGTAAAAGAAAATAATGACTGGTTAATACAGGCGCCCAAAACTACCAATAAACAAAAAACACGGGCTAAATTATATCCAAACAACAAGAAAGGGAAAAACATGCTGTTGATGGACATAACAACATTTGACCCTGAAAAAGCCCCGATAAAATCTTTTGATGAGAAGGGCTATATTAGAAAATTATTACTATGTTTTCAAATTACCTTTTGTGAGCTTCTTCTCAATATTTTCAAAATAGGTAATTAATATGCGATTAACAGGAATCAGATATTTTTTCAGGACAAGCAATATCCCGACAGAAAATGATGCGACAAGCAGGGAACCCGCCATATCCATAGGGAAATGCAGCCCTGCATAAACCCTCGCGAGCCCGCTGAGGAACGCAAGTATGAATAATATCGTCCCGTTGCACCTCAAATCTCTGGATGTCAGGAGCATCAGGGAAACAGAAAACATTATAGTAGCATGGTCAGACGGAAAAGAAGACTCGGCGACATGCGCGATAAGGAGTGTCCCGGTGGGGATCATAAAGGGTCTCGGGTGAAAATAAAACAGAGTAATGATGAAATTTATTCCCAGGCCAAGAAGGGCTGCATATCCGGCAAACAGAGCTTCCTGACGATATTCATTTTTTGCAAGCCAGGTATATGCAAGATAAGCAGCAAAAATACAAATGAGATACTGCGCTGCAAATATCATAGTAGTATCAAAAGCAAAGTTCTTTCCAGCTATATCATTGATGATATGAAATAATGTCAGATTCGGATCCGTTATCATAAAGTTCACTTTAAAGCATGCAAATTTAACTTATATTGTTTTATACCATTAATTGGCTTTTGGTTGCCTGCCCACAGGATTGTTTTTTTTGTTTATGCATGGACAAATTAATCCCGGAAATTTTTGAGTAAATACGCAGTCCTTTTCCACTGTAATCTTTACCTTATCGTTCTCATCTGGTTCAGTCTCTCCGCAGCTCTCACGATAGATAATGCTCTCACTTTTTCTTTTCTTGTTTTTTCACTTCAATTCTTGTTATTATCTTTTAACCTAGTTTGACAGTTTGATTTTTATGTTGAAAAGATGGAATTAATTCTAACTAAATAATGGAATTAATTCTAACTAAATAATGGGGTTAATTCGTTAGAGGTTTGTTTATGTTTATTTCCACATTTATCCCAACTAAAGAGCTTTCAGGTAAGTTTCGAACTGCGCATGACATGATGCGCAACATTGATGGATTGCAACCTCAAGAAGCGTTTGATGAATTATTGAAATATATATTTTTAAAAACTCAAAGTGAAATAAAGGGGGATATTCTTGATTGCGAGAAAAGATTGTGTGATAGCGGATCTTTTCTCATACTGGAAAATGAACAATATACTAAATTGAACAAACTTCTTTATAATTATTTAGAACGAGTTGAATGGCTTGAAACTATATGGAATAATAAAAAATTCAACTTATCAAAAAAAGCACTTATTGCAATACATGAGATATTTAAAGATGTCACACTAACTGATATTTCTGTAGACAAAAAAAGTGCAGCTTTAAGGACTTTTCTAACGCCTGATATTAGAAAAGGTTTAGGAATATTTCTGACTCCTGATGAAGTCGTAAAGAGCATTGTTGAATATATTGATCCAAAACCCGGAGAAAAAATTTTGGATTTAGCATGTGGTTCAGCAACATTCTTGATAGAATCCTGCAAACGTTTGCAAAATAATTCCCCAAATATTTCAAATTTTGAATTATATGGCTTAGATAAAAACCCTCGCATGCTATTACTTGCTCAGCTGAACTTAGGTTTTGATGAAAAGTGCATATTTCATAACAAACTTGCAGACTCCTTATTCGTTAAAGAGGGAAGTATTGATTGGTATGTAGCAAACTCTTTTGACATAATAATTACAAATCCTCCATTTGGAGTAATTCTTGATAGTGACCAATATGATTTATCTAAATATTCAGTATGTTTAAACAAAAAAAGGCAATATAGTGAATTAGTTTTTCTGGAAAAATGCATGAAATTACTAAAACCAGGGGGTAGATTGGGTATAGTACTACCCAGAAGTGTAGTAACTAATTCTTCCTTTTTCAATGAGAGAAGAGAATTGAGCAAATATGGCTACATTGAAAGTATTGTAGTGCTGCCGGCGGAAACATTCCAGATTTCGGGAACTCAAACAACAACCATATTATTATTTGCAAAAAAATATTCGTACCCGGAGGAAATGGAGGAAAAATCCTTTGTAAAATATGTAAATATATTAAATATAGGTTATGATAGCACTGGAAGATTTAGGGACGGAAATGAATTACCATATTTAGCTTCTAACCTAAAAGATAATTGTGAAAGCTGTGAAAAAAAATTAAAACTAATTCAATTAGGTCCCACAAAAAAAAGCAGTACGTTATCAAATATTAGAGAACTAATGTTGAAACGGTTCGAGTCTGAAGATTGTATGAAATTGGGAGAGCTAACTACATATGTTGGGACAGGTAGAACCCCACCAAGAAGCAAATATAGTAAGAATGATGAAGGTTTATTTTTGGTGAAAGTTGGAAATTTAACAGGAAAAGGAATAGATTGGCTACCCAGAGATAGAAATTTTATAGGCGAAGATGAAAAAAAGAAACGTGAAAATAGCAGTACAAATTTAATGCTTCAAAAGAATGACATTTTATTAACAAGCTCGGCTCACTCCCCAAAATACATCGCAGAAAAGGTAGATTTTATAGAAGAAATCCCGGGGGTGATTGGTGGTCAGGCTTCATACGTAGGCGAAGTCATGCTAATAAGACCTGATATTAAAAAAATTGATCCCTACCTCTTATATATTTATTTATCACTTCCTTCAACGAAAGAAAAAATTCAAAGTATGATTACAGGGCAAACTGCACACTTGAATTCGAATGATTTGAAAAGCTTGACCGTCCCAATGGATTATATCGAGAGCACACATGAATTAAATAAATTCAAAGAAATTGTGAAACAACAAGTTAAACTTGCTGCTGAATTAAATTGCACAATCTTCAAAAAATTGAAGTTAATCAATTTGGTAGAGTCCTCAAATATAGGCAGAGATCTTTGATATGTTCAGGGAATTTTCCAACCCCTGTTATTCCTTTCCACAAGAGCATTCTCACAACCTGACAGGATGCACCTGACAGGATGCTATACATGGATGCCGGTTTATGAGGTCAAGGACGGAATGGTTGTCCAGCCTGACTGTGTCTACGTCATCCTGCTTAACCACGCGTGATTTTTCAGGCTGGTACGCCGAAGTTCTGGAAACTTACCGCAACCAGCGACTCACCAAATATAATATTGGATGCTCTAAGTCTATTGCCACTGGTTTTTCAGTTAAACTGCGGAAGATCTGTGCTTTCAACAATTGAAATAGCGGTATTTTATGCTTGCGCCTTGAAACCTCTAAATAAACGAATATATTACTTTTTTTTAAAAATATACGATTTTCAAGGAGCTTTATGCTTATTTAACACCTGATTTGTGACGATATGTGATATCAAAAGTTTAGAAAAAATTATTTTCATAAATAAATCCTTTTAAACCCTTTTTACCCATAAATAAATTCATTTTTCAGGGAGGAAAATTCCTTAACTGATGGCCAATTGAGAATACTTATAATATACGATAATGGGATAAATTATTGATTTAATTCGAAAAAACAAACACAACCCCTATGTTCTGAAAAATGAAGAGTGATTGTTATGCCTGAGATTTTCAGTAACTCACTTTCGGAACTCAAAGTTTAAGGTGCTTTATAAGTGTTAAATACGTTATTTACGGATATAAATAGTTTTTAAAATTTAAAAACTCTTATTTTACGAATTAAACCTTTTAAAACTTTTATTTTATTAATTAAACCTTTTTAAGCTGGTTATTATTATAAGTATGTTTATATTTAATCTACCCAATTCTAGAATTGTCAAGCCGCAACTAGTCGGTAAGGCAATTAGAATAAAAGTTGATTTAAGCAGCCGGCAGATAGCCGGAAAGACAATTTAAAGAACAAAACCGATGCTTTCAAACTCTGGAAGATTTATCGGTATTGATTTTAGTATCAATAAAGGGGTTAAATAAATTAATGGAGTGTGTGGATCTTGAAAATGAAAAAGATACTGGGAATTTTGCTGGCAGTTTGTTTCGTACTGTCAGTGACAGTTGCATCAGTAAGTGCAGCACCTAATAAAAATGATCGGCAATGGGGCAACGAAAAATCTAAATATGACAGTCAGAAGAAAAACTGGGACAGTCAGAAGAAAAACTGGGATACTCAGAAGAAAAACTGGGACAATCAGAAGAAAAAATGGAATGGGAAGAACAGAAATAACAATAATTATAAGAGATGGGGCCAAAATTACAATGCCTGGAACAAAAACTACAACAGATGGTTCCAGCTTTATATGCAATGGTGCCTAAAATATAAGAAGTGGAACAATCAGTACTGTGGCTGGTACAGCAGTTTTGGTAGGCATCACTGAGGCAGACTGTGGAGGGTTACGCATACCCCGCTTCAGGGGATGAAGTGAACCCTCACTGGCTTCTCTTTTTGTTTCTTAGTTCTATCTTTTCCTTAGTTCTATTTTTTTCCTTAGTTCTATCTTTTCCTTAGTTCTATCTTTTCCTTAGGAGCTATTGGAAATGTAACTGCTTATAACCAAGCATTACACGAGGGAATTACAGAGGAAACCGAGGAGTTTCAATTGCGTGAGTGTAGCACGTGAGTGTAGCACGTGAGTGTAGCACGTGAGTATTAGTGCTTCTCATCCGTTAAAATCACAATATTTTCACGTCCATTCTTGAACTTCTTAATCAGTCCTCTCTTTTCCAGGTCTGAAAGCAGAAGGCTGACTTTTACTTCGGAATATTCCAGCTTGCTGCGTAGATTTTTCTGGGTAATCCTGCCTTTATGGCCTCGAATAACATCCAGGACTTCACACAGATCTGCAGAAAGAGGAGGTTTTTTAAGAGCAGCAGTTTCAATTTCAGAATTACCTGCAGGTTCTATTATTGGATCCGTTACGAAGACAGCTTCCCCAATATTTCCGAATCCAGACGTCACTTCCGAACCAGTACTTTTACCGGGGACTTTTGCCAGAAACCCGGGTATATTGAACTTTCCTTTCTGAAGCCTATTTTTATTCGTCTTTTTGTATTTGCTGGAAAGTTTATAGCCCCCTCCGAACAGAATAATAAGCGTAAAGGCTATTGGAAGGTAACTTATAGTTGAAGAGCTAGTCCCGGTTTGTTCGGGAGGAGCCATGCTATTGGGGTTATTCATTTTAGCTGAAATTGGTTCTGTTACCGGATATTCGGAGACTGGATAAAGCAAGAGATCGAAAACATAATTTCCTTCATCTTCAATCTTGAAAGTTGCTTCTTTTGAATAGATGAGGGTATTGTTCTGGTAAAACCTGGCTGTAATAGTATAGTCTCCGGGCACCAGTTCAAAGGAATACACACCGTTTTTTGCTACCATGGATTGGGGAGGAACTGAATTTATATTGATAACAGTATCGTTCAGTGGTTCAAGGGTATCCCATAAATATGTTGTCCCGTGGACTGTTGCAGTGATGTTTTTGTCTTCTAAGAAAGGTACCCCTAAAGTGAGCGATGCAGATGCCACTAAAGTGAGTAGAGCAGCAGTGAAAATAATGCAGAACCTCAGATTCATTTTTACCAGCAAATCCAGTATTGTATGAGATTGTGGAGATTAGCTACCAAGAATTGTGAACAAAAAAATCTCTCTACATTTTCCCAAATATAAGAGATTTTTTTTATATATAGAAAATATTTCTTATATATAGAATATTTTTCTTAAATAAGGGGAATTTTTCCTGAACATCGGGTACTTTTCCCGAATATGGGAGGCGTATTCGTTTTTCAGGTTTGATCAATAACTTGCCCCTATGATCCAATCTGGACTATCTTATTCCCCTTGATCTGATCTGAACTATGTTATTCACGAGCACGTTTCAAAAATTAATTCCATTAATCCACACCCCAATTAATATTTTTACTTCGTGAAATAAAATCTAATTGATCACCCAACTGATCACAATTAAATAAGGATAGATAGTAGATAAATATTTCATTTATTATTAATTCCGATTTAAATATATAATGAATATAAAATGGAAATATATAAACATGTGATGTATCAAAAATTATCACTATTGACATAAATATTTATAAAAATTTGCAAAACCTTGATTGTGAAAAGACAGGAAAAAAAGTTAAAAAGTTGAAAACCAATACCAGATTAAGAAGACCCGGAAAATGGTTCTTAAAGAAGTCAATTTAAATATAACTTTTAACGGAAAATCCTCTGTTCCGGGTGTTATCTCAGGGATTACAATATTCTAATTTTTATTTTCAAGGGGTCTTACCCCTTATTTTAAGCATTCGTATCTACTAGCCCTTATTTTAAGCATTCAGCTCTTATTTTAAGCATTCGTATCTACTAGCCCTTATTTTAAGCATTCGTATCTACATTTATTGTAGCTATCGAGATATCCGTTTTTGTAGCCTTTATTGTAGCTTTCTTTGTAGTCTCTGGTCCAGCTGGGTTTGTTGAAAGGAGTGGGTATTTTATTGAGAATCTCTTTGCTTCCATATTGCCAGCAGTCTTTATGACCCTGTTTTTTGCCATCTTTATAGCCTTTGTTGTAGCCTTTGTTGTAGCCTTCTTTGCTCTTGTCGTACTTACTATTGTCAGCTGCGCTTACTGACGCAACTGTCACTGACAATACAAAACAAAGTATCAGCAAAATAGCAAGAGTCTTTTTTGTCCTATCAAATTTGTTATATTTCATAAATTATACTCCTGATTGTGTTCAATTGCATGAAAAAGATTTATACACCGATGAAAAGACTCTGTTCTGAAATCCGGTGATTTCTTAAATCCAGTGATTCTGGATTGTTCCCACAATATTGACCACTAACAATATTTGCTGAAACGAAGCTCGATCACACTGATGATTCCTGTGTAGATCACTTCCCTTCAACCTTTCATCTCTGGATAATTCGTTCCAATTGTCTTGCCAGCTATCTATTGGTTGATAGTTTAATATTAACCGGTTTAAATATAAATATACTTACTCAAAAAGAAGTAAATAAGATTTAATTAAAAAAATAAGTATTTCTAAACTTTCAATTTAAATTATAACCAAAAATAATCCATTAAATAATTATATAATTCTTTAAAAATCGTATTTTCCATTAAATTCCCATAATAATGGTTTTTCGCTATTTGGAAGTTTTTGTACTTTGCTTTAAGGTTTTTCACACTTGTGTACCATGTATCAAACCAAACAAATTCGGGTTAAAACCACGTTGCAGGATATCAGGATCAGCCGTAACTGATCCTGTAGATTGCATTATTCTTATCATCTGACACAAGCAAAGCTCCGTCAGGCATTACAAGGACGTCCACAGGTCTACCCCAGGCTGCAAGTCCCAGGAGCCAACCTTCGGCAAAAGGCTCATAACTTACAGGGGTTCCGTTTTCCAGCCTGACCAGGGTAACCCTGTACCCTATGGGAATTTTCCTGTTCCAGGAGCCGTGCTCGGCAATAAAGATCTGGTTCCTGTATTCTTCAGGGAACATCGTGCCTGTGTAAAAGGTCATCCCAAGAGAAGCCACATGAGGGTCCAGTTTTATCTCAGGTGGTGTGAACTCGGAGCAGTTTCTGAGTCCTCCGTATTCAGGGTCAGGAATATCACCTGCATGGCAGTAGGGAAAGCCGAAATTCATACCGGGTTCGGGAGCCCTGTTAAGTTCGTCCGGAGGCAAATTGTCCCCAAGCCAGTCCCTTCCATTGTCAGTAAACCACAATTCTTCAGTTTCGGGATTCCAGGCAAAACCTACCGTGTTCCTTATTCCTCTTGCAAAGATTTCGAGCTGGCTCCCATCATGTTCCATCCGCATTATCGTTCCGTAGAGCTCTTCTTCCTTTTCGCAAACATTACACGGCATACCCACAGGCACATACAGTTTTCCATCGGGACCGAATTTGATGTATTTCCATCCATGTGCGCGGTCGGATGGAAAATCTCCGTTGACCACGACTGGCTCGGGTGGATTTTCAAGCCTTGCTTCAATATTGTCATAGCGGATCACCCTGGAAACTTCGGCTACATACAGGGAGCCGTTCCTGAACGCCACCCCATTTGGCATATCCAGGTCTTTGGCAAGCACAATTACCTCATCGGCTTTATTGTCCCTATTCCGATCAGGGACGGCATAGACCTTCCCCGTGTCCCGGCTTCCGACAAAAAGTGTCCCGCCTGGACTAAGGGTCATGGACCTTGCCCCTCCAACATTTTCGGCGTAATAATCAATAGAAAAATCGGGTGGAAGCTTGATGCAGGCAGGTCCTGCCCCGTTTTCCCCGCAGTTATCAATCGGCACGGTTCTCAGGACGGCATAAGCTGCAAAAATAAGGACAACAAAAGCAAAAAATCCGAGTATTATCCTTGTTACCTTCATAATCTCTCCATTCTACCTGAAATTCTATCATTTTAGTGCCATTGCAGCTTTGAGAAGTTCTTTTTCTGTCTCAGGGCTGGCATATCCCTGCCCTTTCCAGCAAACAATACCTTTTTGATCCAGTAACAAAACATAGGCAAGGTTAGTATTTTCCATTCCAAGAGCTTTTTGGTAGCCGGAATAGTCTCCATAAAAGGTTACCACGTTGTCATGTTTCTTCACTGGGATTCCTCCTCTCATACCGGCATCAATCATCCAGGAGAGGACCTTCCAACCTGCGTTTATCATCGGGACTTCGTAGACTGCAAACATGCTGTCTTTTCCAAACTCCTGCTCAAAGGGTTGAGCCCAGGAATCGATCATACTCTGTGAACTTCGCACAAAAGCAATACAGACGAGTGCAATTTTTCCTTTCATGGCTTCAGGAAGGGTCACAACCCTGCCTGCAAGTGATTTAGATGTGATTTCAGGAAACAGCTGTCCGATTATCTCTTTTCCAGTTTTTGAACTGTTCTGCTCTGCTTTTATGAAATCCCCCCGTATTTAAACTAAAAATAAAAAATTAAGATTAATACCCATATTATAATATTGTAGAAATGCTTTTCCTGAATAGTCCTATCATAGTAAGATATATTTAATATTCGGATCTAAGGTTAGGGTGTCCACTTCATACAATAGAGAGGAAGCTGCGGCACCCTTTATGAGGGGTCTGTCACATTGAAGCCAGCAAGAATCGGCTGTCAGTGTCTCATTATTACTTTATGGCAGCCCGTTTCATACTCACCTTATTTCAGGTTTTATGGTGATGATATGAGGATAAACATTGCGCTGGCGTTGACATCAGCTGTTTTTATGATGACGTGGGTTACAAGTTTTGTATCCATCATATTCAGCTCCATGTCTATTATAACACCGGGTTTTATAGCATCCGATTTACTGTTTATCATCATCATCGAATTATTGGGTATTATCTCTCTTTCTGGTTCTGTGCTTTTCTTACTGGAAGCCAGAAAAACACTATCTCGATGGTATCTGGCAATCCCTCTGTGTATTTCCCTATCTATATTCGTTATAGCAAATTTTCTGGTCTATTCTAATGGGAAATCATTTCTTGGTGACCCGGTAAGCGCAGTAGAGACTCTCTGGATCATTATACTGGTTTTACTGTCCCCCTGCTCTGCATTATTTTTTATATCCTCAAATGGGCACGATGGTTCAACGAACGTATACGTTGCAGTTTCATCTGCAGCCAGTATATTTTCTATGTATTTTCTTATTCTCGCACTCAGAGATATTTCAAAATGGTCGAGCATTGAGGCAGTGTTATTGCCCCTGGCTTTTTACTGGGTTATCTGCATATCGGCTATAGGAGTATGCTTTTTATCAAAAGCGGTAATGTACAGAGAGGACGATAACACACAGGAGTCCTGAAAGGAATCTTTCAATGTGGTTATACAGTCTGAAATAAGTTCTATTACACATTAAGGCTATATGCTTACTTTTCAGACCAGTCGGATTAATACTTTCACCCGACTTCCTCAAGCCTTTTTTATATGTTTTATTCTATCTGATATGATGCCTGCCCCCAATCCTGAAACAAACACTTCCGACAGACGAATCACTTTCCATGTAGATATGGACAGCTTTTTTGCGTCTGTAGAGGTTAGAGAAAGGCCAGAACTGAAAGGACTGCCCGTAGTTGTGGGTTCTGATCCTAAAGAAGGGTCCGGAAGGGGAGTTGTAAGCACCTGTTCTTACGAGGCAAGAAAGTATGGACTCCACTCGGCAATGCCTATTTCACAGGCTTACAGGCTCTGCCCGAGGGCTGTTTTTTTACCTGTGAACATGAAACTCTATGCAGGGGTTTCGGCAGGGGTAATGGAGCTTTTGCGGAGGTTTGCAGAAAAGTTCCAGCAGGTCAGTGTAGATGAAGCTTATCTTATACCGGGGCCTGAGGTCCGGAATTTTGAAGAGGCGGCTATCTATGCTCTCAGGATAAAGGATGAGGTGCAGAGGCAGCAGGGGATCACCTGTTCTGTTGGGGTCGGGCCGAACAAGCTTATTTCAAAAATTGCTTCGGGTTTTCAAAAGCCTGATGGACTTACAGTAATCAGGCCTGAAGATGTCAGGGATTTTCTTTTTCCACTGTCAGTTTCTAAAATTCCGGGAATCGGAGAAAAGACAACGGAAAACCTGAAAAGTATGGGAATTAACAGGGTAGAAGAGCTCGCAAACTGTGATATCCAGCTGCTTTCGGAAAGATTTGGGAAAATGGGGCTCAGGATGAAGCAGTTGGCAAACGGCCTCGACTTTGGAGAGGTCGTTGAAAAAGAAGGCGTAAAGTCAATCAGCAGACACGGGACCTTTGCAGAGGACACGAATGACCCTGTGAAAATCTCCGGGTCCCTGGATATTCTTATAGAAAGCGTGCATGGGTCCCTTCTGAAACACCATTTTCTTTTTAAAACCGTAACCCTTATAGTGCGCTTTGAGGACTTTTCTACTTATACACGCTCAAGGACTCTCCCTTTCTGGACTTCGGATATCTTCGTGATCAAAAGGACAGCCATTCAGCTTTTGTCGGAATTCATAGGCAGGGGGAAATTCAGGCTTGTAGGTGTAGGGGTCACAAAATTTAGGGAAAGAGATGAAAGGCAGACTCTGATTACGGATTTTCCTTAATCGGTCTTTTCCAATCTTTGCTTGGGGTTATTATAGGAGTCTCCTTTTTTGGATTGGTGGGAATCATCATCGTCCCCCTTCTACTTGCTTACTTTCACCTCACCGTAAAAATATTTTTGGAAGAATACCTTTCGAACAACGAGTGAGAGAGTGATAAGGAGACTTTTAAACATATTAAATTTCTATATATGAAAAGGATTATTATTCCTGCAAACCGATAGAAACATATGAAGATTGAAATTCTTGGGTGTGAGTCCTTCGGAGCAAGGTCTCTTGCCTGCGCTGTAAAAACCGGGGAGAAAAAAATTTTGATTGATCCGGGGGTTGCCCTTGCTCGCCTGCGTTACGGTTTACCTCCCCACCCTGTAGAGGTTGCAGCTGCTTTCAGGATCAGGAATAAGATCCTTGTTGCACTTGAAAGTGTAACGGACATAGTAATCAGCCACTACCACGGGGACCACATGCCCATGAAAGCTGAAGACCCTTATCAGCTGCCAGTAGAAGCCCTCCCTCCCCCGGAAGGAATCAGGTTCTGGTGCAAAGGACCGGAGGATATTTCCCGGCTCTCTGCCAGAAGGAGAAAAGAACTCTCAACCTTTCTTGGCTTTCCCCTTCCGAATTCCGAAGGCATTAGTTTCGATGGCATAAGTTTTTCTTCACCTGTTCCGCATGGGACAAAAGGTAAGGGTTTTGGCACGGTGATGATGACCTGCGTAAGGGAGGGAGACGAGGTCTTTGTCCACTGTTCCGACATCCAGCTCCTGGACAGGGGAGCTGTGCTTGAAGTACTTGCCTGGAAGCCTACGATCGTTTTTGCCGCAGGTCCCCCGCTTTATCTCTCCCATCATGTCCCTGAAGCTTCAAAAGAAGCTTTTGAAAATGCCCTCCTCCTGGCTGAAAGTGTGGATACGCTGGTCCTGGACCACCACTTGCTGCGGTCTTTTGGGGGCTACCGCTGGTTAAAAGAGCTTGCCGGAAAGGCAGAAAACAGGGTGTTTTGTGCAGCAGAATTTATGGGAAATAAGCCGGATCTGTTTGAAGCACAGCGAGCCGCCCTTTATGAAAATATGCCTGTTCCCCCGGGATGGCACGAAGCCTATGCAAGGGGAGAGGCGGATTTTGAAGGATACCTCTGACATAAATGGTCAGAAAAATGCCTTTAAGTCGGAAATATAACCTATAATTTTTTATGCCTTAGTCTTAATAATGCGGGTATGCCCATCCAAACAGAAAAAACAATTAATTCTCTTTTCCCGGGGTTTTGCCCTTTTAAGTCCGGGAGGGCACAGAGGGAAAAACCGTGATCCAGATTGCCCTCTATGGGAAGGGGGGCATAGGCAAGTCCACGGTTGCTGCAAACCTCTCGGCTGCCCTTGCCGGTTTGAAAAAGCGAGTACTGCAAGTCGGCTGCGACCCAAAACACGATTCCACCCGGCTGCTCCTCGGAGGGGCTGGTATCCCCACCGTGCTGGACTATATGCTCAAAACTCCCCTGGAAGCGCAGCAGCTCGAAGCCCTGGTTTTTGAAGGCTATGGAGGTACTGCCTGTGTGGAAGCCGGGGGGCCGAAACCTGGGGTTGGCTGTGCAGGCCGTGGGATTCTGAGTAGTTTTGAGGTCTTAAAACGCCTGGGGCTCAGGAATTCTTCCTTTGACGTTGTTCTCTATGACGTGCTCGGGGACGTTGTCTGTGGCGGGTTTGCAGTTCCCCTCAGGAAAGAATATGCAGATGCGGTTTTTCTGGTGACTTCCGGAGAATACATGGCCCTATACGCAGCCAACAATATCCTCAGGGGAATCCGGAATTTCGAGGACGCAGTCCCCAGGGTTGCAGGCATTATCTTCAACGGACGGGGGCTTTTTGCCGAAGAAGAAAGGGTCTTTGCCTTTGCCCGGGCGGTAGGGCTGCCTGTACTGATTTCTCTTCCCAGGGACGAAGTCTTTTTCCAGGCTGAAAAAGCCGGAAAAACCTTGGCTGAAGCTTTCCCTTTCTCTGCCCCTGCAGGTATTTTCAGGGAGCTGGCAGGGTATGTGGAAACCCTGGAAAAGGACCGAAGCCTGCTCCATCCCGCCAACCCCCTTGGTGACCTTGAGCTTGAAACCCTGGTGCTGGGAAAGCGGAAACTGCCCAACAGAAAGCCATTTGTCCCAGGATCTGCACCCGGAAAAAAACCCGGTGTAGAACCTGGTTCCCCCAACCGGGAAAAAGGGTCTTCCTCAGAAATCTGCAAGGCGATTCCCGAAGGGCAGTCTGTAGAAATCTCCGCAGGAGTTCCCGACACAAAGTCCGCAGGAACTCCCACAGAAGCATCCGCACCACCCCCATCGGCACCTCCCACCAGGCTGCCTCTTTACGGCTGTGCCTTTTCAGGGGCTACGACTGCGACTTTTCAGGTTAACGATGCCGCCACGGTCCTGCACGGGCCGAGGAGCTGCACCCATATCACAGCCGATGCTCTTTCTTGCTCTTTTTTAAGGGGAGGTGGAATAAATGCTCCTACACGTGAGGAAAAGCAGATCCCGTGCCTCCTGTCGACCGATATGGAGGAAGAGGACGTCATCTTCGGAGGGCTCGAAAAACTTGAGAGGAAAATCGAAGAAGCCCTTTCAGCCGGCTGGCAAACGGTCTTTGTGGTGAACACCTGCCCCGGAGGGATCATAGGAGACGACATAAGAGAGGCAGCTTCAAGAACCGAAGTCCGTTTTCCGGGAGCAAGGGTCATCCCTGTCCCTGTGGAAGGGGTCCTTACCGGGGACTTTTCTGCCGGGCTACTTGAGGGCTACAAACGGGTTGCCGATCTGATTGACCCTTCCGGCAGGCCCGAAAAAGGACTTGTTAATGTGATTGGAGAAAGGAGCTTTTCTTTGCGGGGGGAGGAAGACTTCCGTACGGTCGAGAAGCTGTTAGGGAAGCTGGGGTACGGGGTCAACTGCAGGTTTTTAAAAGGGACAGATACCTTTTCCCTTCGCTCTTTTAAAAAAGCGGAAATCAACCTGCTTGCCTGCAACGACCCCGAGACCCGGGCCCTGCAGACATACCTTTCCGAGCGTTTCGGGCTTGAGTTTTTTGAGCTTCCTTTTCCTGTGGGTTTCCGGAAAAGTTCCATCTGGATAAAAACCCTGGCAGCACGCCTGCTTCCCGGAAAGGACCTCTCATTCCTGCTGCAGGAACAGGAAGAGGCGTACAAAGCAGGGATCGGGAAATATGCCCCGCATCTCTCGGGAAAGCGCGTGCTCCTGGTGAGCTACACCAAGGATATCAGCTGGATCCTGGACACGATCCGGGACCTGGGAATGGAAATCCTCAAGGTCGGGATTCCTGTCTCGTTTTTCGGGAGGGAAAGTCCGGGCCTCTTGTCCCATGAAGGTTTCCAGGTGGAGAGAAACTATACTGATGAAAGGAGGGCGAGGGATGTTAGGGATCTTAGGCCGGACCTGGTTCTTTCGAGTTATGTCCCTTCGGTCCCTGAAGAAGGAGTGCACTATGATACTATCCCTTTCTCCCCGCAGGTGGGGTTTCTGAGCGGGCTTGAACTTGCAAAACGCTGGAGTACACTTCTGCGGTTGCCGGTTATGGAAGGGTGGAAGTACGATGGAGGTGATGAAAGTTGATTTTTTCCCCGGACGCTTTTACGGGTTCTATCCTGGCGGTAGAAGGAATCAGGGACGCGGCTGTGATCCTGAATGGGCCTACAGGATGCAAGTCGTACCATAGTTTTCTCTCGGACAGACAGTTTCCAAGGGAAAGTTCCCATGACCCCCTTTCGTTCCAGGACGAGTTCTATTTCGGACAGCCAAGGGTTCCCTGCACCTGCCTGGACGGGGAAGACTACATACGGGGTTCTCTTGAAAAGTTTGAAAGTGCCCTTGCAGCAATAGCAGCAAAAGAAAAAGGCTTGCTTGTGGTGATTAATTCCCCGGGAGCAAGCCTTGTGGGAGACGACCTGGAGAGTGTAATTAAAAAAGCAGGGATTCAGAACCGCTGTTTTGTGGTGGAAAATACGGGTTTTTCCCTTCCCGCAGCCCGGGGTTTTGAAAATACCGCTCTTGCTTTGCTTGAGCACCTGAAACCCCGGCCTCTCTCCCGGTCCCTCCCCCACCCCGTTTCCCTGAAAAAAGTGAACCTGATAGGGCTTTCCCTGCTCCATAAACACTGGGAAGGCTCGGTTGCAGAAATGAAGCGGCTCCTGGCTTTTCTGGGCCTGGAAGTAGGGACCGTTTTCCTTGCTGGAACTTCACTCGACGAAATTAGGGAATCGAGAGATGCAGCCTGCAATATCGTCCTTTTCCCCGAATACGGCAGAAGGGTCGCGGAGTGGTACAGGGAACGCTTCGGAACACCTGCCGTGTTTTCTCCTCTTGGGGCTCCCATTGGGTTTGATGCCAATGAAAGCCTGCTTAAGGAAGTTGCGGCTGTCCTGGATATCGACCCTGCCCGTGCCCTTGTGGAAATCCGGAAAGCCAGGCAGACCAGTTATAAACAGATTTCACGTTTCCATTCTTTCTCAGGGCTACCCAAAGGAGCCAGTTTTTCAATCAGGGCAGAAAGCTCCCTTGCCTTCCCCCTTACTCACTGGCTTTACTCCTATCTGGGGATGGCTCCCCTTGCAATAAAACTTCTTCCCGGAAGCGACCCTGAAGCAGCAGCATCTCTTAAGGCGTTTCTGGAAGAAAAGGGTTTTTGCGAAGCCTGGGACAGGGACCCTGCCCTGGAATCGGCTGATATTGCCTTTGCTGACGCCCATACCCTGCAGCTTTTAAAATCAAAGGGGTGCTGCAAAGCCGTTATCGAAATCATCCTTCCGGACGGAGGGTACATCCACTTTATCCCGAAAACGTATCTGGGAGTTTCGGGGACCCTCCTCCTTCTGGAAGAAATCATAAATGGGCTGCGTTCCACATGAATAGCTGTCTGGAATCCGGATTTTTCACAGGATTATTTGGGAATTTCACATATGCCTGTTTCCTGCAGCATTATTGAGGTCATTAATTTCAGTGGTCTGTTCGGAAAGGTTTTTGTAATACTCAAAGAGTTCTTTGCCCCAGGACAGAGCTCCTGGCTCAAAGTTTATCAGGTATTTTCGATCAAAGACTGCATCTTTAGGAAAAAGTGCTATTCCCATGAAATTGTCTGCCGCTATAATAGTAGGAGTCTTTTCACAGTCTTTGCAGGCTAGGAGTTTAGTATTCTCCATTTTCAGAAACTGCCTGGTTTGTTCCCTGTAATCATCTTCAATCCACCTTTTAAGTATTGATTCGGGAAGAATCAGTGACACTGCTGTACCTTTTTTTGCAAGCCCTAGATAAAAGGAAGGAAAAAGAGGGTGAAAATAAGAAACGAGCGCTTCTAACGTTTTTGCCTCTTCAGCATTTTTTGCATACTCGGGAATCATTTCGAACAGATGTTCGAGCTGAGGTTCAATTGTAATGCAATGCCCGAGTTCTCCTATACGGTTCAGAAGAAAAGACGGAATTTTACTCATATCCCTGTCAGCCCAGTAATCTATATTTTCTTCCAGCACAGAAAGGGTATCCAGCAGGGGTTTCATTTTTTCGGTTATGATTTTTCCTATCTCGCTAAGCCTGTAGAACTCTTTATCCTGGACTACAAGGTGTTTTTCCCTGAGCATTTTTACCTGGGGCTGAACTGAAGTTGCACTTGCTTTAAGGGTTTTTTTTATTGTATTGATGTCCTTTGGCCCTTCAAACAGCAGGAGAAGCACTTTTTTTCTTTTTTCTGACAAAAAAATAAGGTCAATTAAAGAGTTTTCCATATTATGCACCTTGATCTGATCACCTGTAGTTTCTGGACTGTAATGTATATTTATTGAAATAAATGTTATATTGAAGAATCCTCTGTAATAATAAAATATATTCAGAGGTTTATAAAATATTAATGACTTATTATTAACATATTTTTTACCCCTTAAAAGAGGGAGGGGTGTTAGGTATATGATGCCCTTTTTCCCGGGAAAAAATAAGTTATTGATTCCTTTTTCTCTCAGGATTTTTTAATCTTTTCGGTTATGTCTTCGATAATACCCTGGAAATTGGTCACCTGCCCTTCCTGATTGCGCTGGATAAAGGTTTTTTCTTCTACCAAGCGTACCTCTCCGGTTTTTGTCAGGATGCGGTACTGCCGGTAAAACTCTTTTCCACCTTCTTCACAGTTTTCATCAAGTTCAAGTTCCACAAGGAGCAGGTCTTCAGGATGGATGATCTTTCCGTAGAGGATTCTTCCTGAAATGAAATCTTCAGGAGCGTACCCGAACTGCCGGACATTTTCTGATACGTAGAGAGTGGGCCAGTACTTTTCTGCCTTCCAGAGAAAAACCACCACAGAGCTGTTGTTGATCACTGTTTCCAGTGCTTTCTGCCGCTCAAGCAGGGCTTTTTGTTTTTCCATAAGGGCTTTCTGGCTCTCAAGGGCATCACTCAATGCTTTTTCGTTTTTTATCTCAGAGGTAACATCCCTGACTATTCCCTGGAAATTGACAACATTTCCTTTTTTATCGCGCTGGATAAAGGTCTTTTCTTCTACCCATCGGATTTCTCCCCTGCCTGTAAGGACCCTGTATCTATTGACAAAATCATTTTTTCCGATTTCACAGCATCTGATGAGTTCTTTTCTTATCCGGTCTATATCCTCGGAATGAACTATATTTGCATACATTATCCTTCCCGTAAGGAAGTCTTCTGCACTATACCCCAGCTGGGTCACGTTTTTCGAGACATACCTGGCAGGCCAGTCCTCTTCCGGGGTCCAGAAAAAAGCCATTATAGGGCTGTTATTGATCACGGTTTCCAGAATTCGCTGCCTTTCGAGTGCTTTATCAAGAATCAGTTCGTCACTTTCAGCTACCTGATTGAATCCCATATTATCCCTTTTCCTCCAAAGCCTTTTTAAATCCAGAGCCCTAACGGCCACAGGTAAAAATGTATTTATAAAACCCTCAATTAATAATACAATATATTTTGACATCTTATAAATTAATGTCCTTTTTTACACAGGGGGAAATGTTCTGGACTCTGAGGTCTCAACAGAAGGCAGAGAAAATGCCGAAGAAGCAGAAGAGTTCTCACGGGAGATGCCCGATATCACCTTGAAATCCAGGGAAATATACGGAAAGTATTTCGGGATCTGCAGTTCATACCACCACCTGAAAGCCTGTGTCTGCAAAAACTGTCTTTCTTATTCAGGGGGCACAGGGATGTTCTGTGCCAGAGGCAAAAGCGAGGTAGAGGGAAATAAAGAGGGATGTCTCTGTGAAACATGTGAGCTTTTTAAGAAATTCCGGCTTGAGGGTGATTATTTCTGCCAGCCGAAAGAAAAAATGGAAGTTTTTGAAAGAACCCACCCCCCTCTGAATATCTGTACGAACTTCCAGACGAGTGCCGGAACAATAAAGGTCTGCGTGCTGGATGGTCGGAATATGCATTCAAAGTAACGAAAGAACAATGCGGAGATTCTTTAGGAATCGATTCCTGAGAACTCGGATTCACTTCCTAATTTTTGAATTCAATTTTGTTTTTCATCCCTGTTTTTATTTATGTTGAAAATTTCAATGCCATCAAAAAATCTTATTGATTGAGCCTCAACCGAAGAGCCTGTCCTTTTCCTTCGGTCCTTCACAATGCTTCCGGAAGGTTCCAATTCCATACCATTAAGAAAAAACACCATCGTCTGGGCTATATATTTTTACACATATAATTTCTATACTCAGGAATCAAACTTTAGTAGCGATACTTAGGATGCTAAAGCGGGTTTCTGACTTAATGGAGGTTTAAAAATGGCAACTAAAGAAGAACTTATTCAGGAGCTTTCGGATACGGTAATCTCCTGTAAAAAGGATGCAGTACTGGCTGCTGTTGAAAAAGCAAAGCAGGTCATGGAACCCGCAGAAATCATTGATAAAGGACTTTCAGCAGGCATGAACCAGGTAGGAATTCTTTTTGAGAGAGGGAAACTTTTTCTGCCCCATGTAATGATGGCTGCTGATGCGATGACAGCAGGAGTCAAATTACTTGAAGCTGATCTCCCTACCGGGAGCGAGAGCAAAAAGCTCGGTGTAATTGTAAACGGGACGGTTGAAGGCGATGTGCACGACATCGGCAAGTCGATCGTGTCCACAATGCTGCAATCCGCTGGTTTTGAAGTTCATGATATCGGCAGGGATGTTCCTATAAAGAACTTTGTTGAGAAAGCAAAAGAAGTCAATGCAAATATGATAGGGCTTTCTGCCCTGATGACCACCACACTTCCCGGACAGAGGGAAGTAATCGAACTCCTGAAAGAGGAAGGGCTGCGCAGCCGCGTCAAGGTAATGGTAGGAGGAGCACCTGCAACCCAGGCCTGGGCAGAAAAGATCGGGGCAGACTGCTACGCCGAAAACGCAAGCGAAGCTGTTGCAAAGGCAAAGGAACTGCTGCTCTGATTCCGGTTCTGATTCCGGTTCTGATTCCGGTTCTGATTCCGGTTCTGATTCCGGTTCTAATTCCGGTTCTGATTCCGGTTCTCATTCTGAGTCTAGTCATCTAAGTTCAATCAATATCATTTATCAATGGAGGATATAAAAATGGCAACTGAATATGCTTTGAGGATGGGAGACGGGAAACGTGTCTTCCTTACCAAAGAAAAGATTGTTGAGGAGATTGAGGCAGGCACGGCTAACGCCGCTGACCTCGGTGAGATTCCTGTTCTCAGTGCTGATGAACTTGAAAAGCTTGCAGAAATCCTGATGATGCCCGGAAAGGCAGTCAGTGTCGAGCAGGGCATGGAAGTTCCTGTGACCCACGATATCGGTACTCTCAGGCTTGACGGGGACCAGGGCAACAGTGGTGTTGGTATTCCTTCCAGCCGGCTTGTCGGCTGCATGATGCATGAGAGAGCCTTTGGTGCAGACACCATGGAACTCGGGCACATCGATTACAGCTACAAACCTGTAAAACCTGTAATCTCAAACGAGTGTCAGACCATGGAAACCTGCCAGCAGAACATGATCGTGCCGCTCTTTTACGGGGCAATGCCGAACATGGGCCTGTATTATACTCCCGATGGTCCCTTCGAAAACCCGGGAGACCTGATGAAGGCTTTCAAGATTCAGGAAGCCTGGGACTCCATGGAACACGCCGCAGAACACCTCACAAGGGACACCGTGTGGGTTATGCAGAAACTCTTTGCCTCCGGGGCAGACGGGATCAACTTTGACACAACCGGTGCAGCCGGGGACGCAGACATGTACGGGACCCTCCACGCTATCGAAGCTCTCAGGAAAGAATTCCCAAACATGTACATCGAAGCCGGGATGGCAGGAGAAATGGTGCTCGGGATGCACGGCAACCTGCAGTATGACGGCGTAACCCTTGCAGGGCTCTGGCCACACCAGCAGGCTCCTCTTATTGAAAAAGCAGGTGCAAACGTTTTTGGTCCGGTGTGCAACACCAACACCAGCATGACCTCTGCCTGGAACCTGGCACGGGCAGTCACATTTATAAAGGCTGCAGTAGGTGCAACCTCAATTCCATGTCACGTGAACATGGGTATGGGTGTCGGCGGAATCCCTATGCTTGAGACTCCTCCAATCGATGCCGTTACAAGGGCAAGCAAGGCAATGGTCGAAATTGCCGGCGTTGACGGCATATAGATCGGGGTCGGCGACCCTCTGGGTATGCCGATTTCCCACATAATGGCTTCCGGTATGACAGGCATGAGAGCAGCCGGTGACCTCGTTGCAAGGATGCAGTTCTCAAAGAACATGCGCATAGGAGAGGCAAAAGAGTATGTGGCAAAGAAGCTGAATGTCGACACAATGGACCTCTCAGATGAATATGTCATGAGAGAACTCCGTGAAGAACTCGATATTGGCGTCATTACCTCAGTCCCAGGTGCTGCAAAGGGAATTGCTGCAAAAATGAATATCGAGAAGTTGCTCGATGTTAAGATCAACTCCTGTGATCTCTTCAGGAAACAGATCAGATAAACATATCGAATAGAACCGAATTTGCACAAAAGATTGCAATAAACACGAATAGCGGGGGTTTCAGGAACCATATTCCTCTGGAATAATTCAGGAAACGTGGCGAAACTTTTTACGGGTTGCTGCTACAGGCGGAAAAACGCAGGTGCACCCTCCCGGCCTGGTTTCTGAATATCTTTCCACTTTTTCTGCTTGCAGGTTCTGCAGGCTTATTTATGCTGCAAGAGCTGTGCGAATCTTCAGGTTATGTCAATAAACAATTAAACGGAGTGTGTGTTGAAAATGAGTGACGAAAAAAGTGAATCAGGAGGGCTTCAGCGGACAATTGACTGGAAACAAGGGCTTGCAATCGCCCTTGGTGTTCCTGTGCTGATCCTTCCATCTATCGGTTACTTTGCAAGCTATGTCTGGGCTTTTGCAATCGTCATCTGGATTTTTTCCGTTTTCCAGGGCTTTATGCAGAACTTTGCCTATGGAGAACTTGCAACAATGTTCCCTAAAGCCTCAGGGCTTCCGGGATACGCCCAGAGTGTGTTCGGTACGAATAAGGGAAACAAGAAATACGACCAGGGTAAACTGCTCGGAGGGTTCAGTGCCTGGAGCTACTGGTTTGCCTGGAACCCCGTGCTTGCTATCTTTGCAATTCTTATCGGAAGCTACCTTAAAGGCCTGATTCCTGCCTTTGCTGGTGTTCCTGACCTTGCTCTCTATCTTGCTTCCGGAGCAGTTGTTTACATATTCCTTATGATAGTCAATTATCGCGGGCTTGCCGGCGGAGCGACCCTTGGGTACATCCTTGCCGTGCTTTCTCTTGCCCCGCTTATCATCATTGCCCTTGCACCTTTCATAACCGGGCAGTTTGAAATGAGCAATATCACAGGAGCCTGGCTGCCCACAGACTGGAGCTGGGATATACCGCATATCCTTATCCTGTTCGGGATTTTTGCAATGGCTCAGTGGAGTGCCTGTGCCTGGGAAACCGCAGCTATCTACGGGCCCGAGTATAAGGAACCAAAATCCGATGTTCCCAAAGCCCTCTTCATCTGCGGTACTATCTGCCTGGTGACTTTCATCCTTGTCCAGGCAGCCTGTACCGGAACCCTGGGAATAGCAGGAATTCTGGCAGAACCTTTCTCACCAATGCTCCCGATGGCTCAGATGACTCTTGGGCCCGTAGGTGGGGCTCTAACCATCCTCATGCTGATTGCGGCAATGGTAATGATCATCCAGACTGCTTTCCTTGGTGCTTCAAGGGCAATGTATTCTATGGCTACTGAAGGAAATCTTCCAAAGTTCTTCAGAAAGATGAATACTCACGGAACCCCCGTTAATGCGATGATCGTCATCGCTCTCTTTAACATGGGTTTCATTTGCCTTGGAACTCCTGCAGCCATTCTGGCGGCATCTGCAATCGGATACGTCTGTGCCAACGGAATCAGTCTCTTTGCTTACGTGAAGGCAAAACTCGATCCCCGATTCTCAAAGCTTGAGAGACCTTTCAAAGCTCCAGGGGGCTGGAAATACGTTGCTCTGATTTTCGGGCTCTTTAACCTGCCTCTTTGTTTGATAGGGGTTATTTACCTCAATAGCCTTGAAGTGGGCTGGACTTCCACTATAGTTGGTTTCGTGGTGCTTGCCCTATACGTCCCGCTCTGGTTCTATTCCCAGAACGAGAACCCGGCGAGGGTGGAAAAAGAAACCCATGTATTGGGTGAAACCACGACATAAATTTTAAATAGGAATGCAGAAACATATCCTGCATTCCTTCTTTTTCCCGTATTCCATTATTTTTATTGAATATTTTTATCGGATAATTACTTCAAACAGGCAATATCTCAAAACATGTAACATTGTAAAATATATAATAAAATTCTCTGCCTGAATCTAGAAATTGCCGTCCTGAAGTTTTATAGAAGTATTTAAATATTTTAAGTGCTCATAAAATTGAATTATTAAATACTCGATTGTACCTGATTTGTCTTCGGGTCCATAAATTCGTCTGAAGTATGTAAGTGAAAGTTGCTTTCTTTTCACCCTTTAGGCAGCTCAAAACGAGAGGAACCACGAGAGGACCGATAGTGAGAGGCCAATAGTGAGGAACCAATAGTGAGAGGCCAATAGTGAGAGGCCAATAGTGAGGGTTAAATAATGTTCAGTGATACCCCGTTGAAAACAAAGATGATCCTCTATACCGTTCTCGGGGTTTTTCTAATCCTTACGGCTTCCACAGCTGTGATTATTTCCACGGTTACAACGCAGGAAGAAAAGCTGGCCTACCAGCAGTCAGTTGAAATGGCTTCCAATTATGCAAACCAGTTTGATACGGACATGAAAGCCAACCTTGCCATTGCAAGAACGATTTCCACTACCATGGCAAGCTATGAAACTGCAGACCGGAACGAAGCTCTTCTTATTCTGGAAAACCTGCTCCTTGACAATCCTCATCTCCTCGGGACCTATGTGGCTTTTGAGCCCGATGCCTTTGACGGGAAAGACGCTGAATATGTAAATGCTCCTGCCCACGATGGAACTGGCAGGTTTGTCCCTTACTGGAATAAAATGAACGGGACTATTGCAGTTGCACCTCTCCTTCATTATGACGATTCTGATTATTACCAGCTTCCAAAAGATACGAAAAAAGATCTGCTTACTGAACCCTATTTTTATGAAGGAGTCTTCATGGTGAGTTACGTTTCTCCTATCATTAAGGGTGGAGAATTTGCAGGGATTGGGGGAGTGGACGTTTCCCTTGAATATGTGGATGAAGTGGTAAGTGAGGTCCGGACTTTTGATACGGGATACGCTTTTATGGTCAGCAATGAGGGAATTCTTATGTCCCATCCGACCCATAAGGACTGGATCGGAAAAAAGAACCTGTATGATTTTGGAGGAGAAGAACTCAAAAAAGCCTCCATTGATATTGAAAAAGGTGTTGGTGGACACCTTGAAACAACGGACCCGACAACCGGAAAAACCGTTATTATGTTTTACGAACCTGTTAAGACCGGAGACTTCGCTTTTGTACTGGTAGTCCCCAAAGAAGAAATGCTTGCCGGAGTTACCGATCTGAGAGACAAGCTTCTTATTATTTCTGCAATCTCAATCCTGTTTATGGCGGCTCTGGCTTATATGATTGCAAGATCCGTAACAAAGCCGATTAACAGAATTGTTGATAATTTTAAGAGCATTGCTGAAGATGCAGTTAAAGGAGAACTCGGAGTAAGGGCTGACACGAATGTGGGAATCGATTTCAGGGAAATTCCCAGAGGTTTGAATGAAATCCTCAATGCTGTGGTTGTCCCTATCCGGGAAACCATGAGGGTGACCAATGCCCTTGCACAGGGAGAGTTGAAGGAAAGGGTCAATGTGGACGTTCAGGGAGAGTTCAGGAAACTTGAGGACACGCTGGATAAGTTTTCCGAGACCCTTAATATGATTATTGACGACTCGAACGCCGTACTTACAGCTTTTCAGCACAATAATTTCAAGCTCCCTATCCGGATACAGGGGCAGGGAGACTTCAAACTCCTGACTGATGGGATTGAAGAGACCCGCCTGGTCCTTGACAGGATTACAACCCAGCGCAGGGAGGCAGAAAAAGCCTTAATTGAGTATGCGAGAAAACTTGAGCACTCAAACAGGTTAAAAGAAGAAATGGAACGGATAATTAACAACAGCCCTGTGATCGTCATTTTGTGGAAGTATGAGGAAGGCTGGCCAATAGAATTTGTCTCGGAAAACGTTACCCTACTTGGATATGAAGTAGAGGATTTAATCTCAAACAGAATTCTCTATGCAGACATTGTCTATCCGGATGACTTGGAAAAAGTAGATAATGAACTTGCCAGAAACGTGGATGTGGGCTGTGATGCCTACAACTCGGAATACCGGATCTTTACAAAATCCGGGGAAGTCCGCTGGGTGGATGAGAGAACTTTTATCCAGAGAGATGGAAAAGGAGAAATCCGCCTGCAGGGGATTATCCTGGACATCACCGAGCACAAAAAAGCCGAAGAAGCCCTGTTGCAGATGGAAGAGATCCGCAAAAAAGAAATTCACCACAGGATTAAAAACAACCTGCAGGTAATCTCAACCCTGCTCTACCTTGAGTCCGGAAATTTCTCCGATGAAAAGGTAATAGAAGCTTTCAAAGATAGCCAGCACAGAGTAAAGTCCATGGCACTGGTCCACGAAAAACTCTACCAGTCCGAAGATATGATAAGTGTGGACTTTGCAGACTACATCCAGAACCTTGCAAATTACCTTTTTGGGGCATATTCGGTGGGGAGCAGAGACATCAAGTTAAAGCTTGACGTTGACAACGTTTTCCTTGGTATGGATACGGCTGTCCCTCTCGGTATCATTATCAATGAACTAATCTCAAACTCCCTTAAGCATGCCTTCTCAGAAGGAGAAAGCGGCGAGATTTGCGTCGGTCTCAAAAAAGAAGAAAACGGAAAGGATGGCAAAGAGACCGGACGGCTTGGCACCGGTAAAGGAAGCAAGGCAGGAATCCCAGGAAATTGTTTTTCACTTATTGTCAGGGATAACGGCAAAGGTTTTCCGGAAGATATTGATTTCAAAGAGACCGATTCCCTGGGCCTGCAACTTGTTGTTTCCCTTGTGGACCAGGTTGAGGGCAGCATTGAACTTGACACGAGCAGGGGAACCGAATTCAGGATCATGTTCCGGGAATTAAAGTACAAGCAAAAATTATGAATGCTGCTATAAAAGAATAGGACTTACGTACTTGAAATGAAAAATAATGCACATGCGGACTCGTCAACACTATTTAAGTTTATACAGTTAAGTATTTCTCGCTCGTGGTCTTAAATTCAATACCGTTAAAAGTTTCAATCACTTGAAATAAGGCAGGCCAATCACTTGAAAAGAGCAGGTATTATTTGGAGGTACCTGAGGAATATGGCCTTAAATCCCACGGCTACAGCCCTCAGGTAAATGTTGTAATGCATTTGCTGGAGTTCAGAAGCAGTTAAGAAAACTGCCTGGACATCTCTGATGGCAATCAACTGTTCTTTTTCTCATTATTCTCAGTTTGTCCCGTAAGTGTCGGATTGCATTCCCACATGCAGCCCGGAAAGCTTTCGTTCTTCCCTGAGATTCATTTCACTTTTTTTCGATGATGCAACAATTTTTCTGCACTGTGTTTTATCCTTTTTTGTGTCTTATTTAAATCTGTTTTCAAACCTTCTCTTTTATTGTACCGGGGATTTACTCAAGACAATTTGCCTATCCCAGAAGGTTTGATCACTTTCCCAGTGTGTAATTTATTCTATAACTCCGATAATATATAGCCCAACCTATGGGGTTTTTTCATAACTTTCGGGTTAAGGAGTGAGTAATGGGGAAATGCCATAGAGAGGAGATTTTTTGATGCCGTTAAAATTTTTGAGAGCTTTAAAAGGCCCCTTTTCGGAAAAAAGGTACATTTTTCAGGCTTTTTAAATTTATTTCTTGATAATTATTCATCTCCTCATAACATAACATATTAATAAAAGGTTTTCAATATTATAAAAGTAGCAATGAGCTCATCTTTATGTGATACTATCTGGCTTTCTGAAAAAAGGAAAAACCTTCTCCTCCTGTTGATGGAAGGGCCCCGGAACATCGAGCAGATCAAGACCTCTCTTAATGTGACTGCTAAAGCGATGATGCCTCAGATCAAGATCCTGAAAAAACAGGAGTTGATCCTCCAGAAAGAGGACACTTATGAACTTTCGGAGATTGGAAAATTGGTGGTAGGGAACATGCTGCCCCTGCTCAACACATTTGAGGTCATCGAAGAAAACAAGGAATACTGGGCAAGCCGGGATACGAGCATGATACCGATGGACATGTTCATGCGCCTTGGTGAACTCGGGGAATGCATGGTGATCGAACCTGACCTGAACCACCTTTTTGACCTCCCCAGGGAATTTACTGAAAATCTTGCAAAATCCAGGTGCATCCTGAGCTCCCTTTCTTATTATCATCCTCTGTATCCTTCTTTATATTCAAAGCTTGCAAAGAGTGAGGTTGAAGTGGAACTCGTGCTAACGGAATCCGTATTTGAGAGGCTTAAACATGACTCCCCCGGCGACCTTCAGTCCCTTTTTGACTCAGAAAATACAATTGTAGCGGTCTGTGAAGAAAGCCTTGGAATTCCCACCATTGCTGTCACTGACCGTTTTATGTACCTCTGCCTTTTCGACAGGCAGGGAAGATATGACCACAGAAAGGTGATGAGCTTCGATGAAAGTGCACTTCGCTGGGGCAGGGAACTTTTCATGCATTACAGGAAATCCGCCCGGGAAGTAACAGACGTTTAATGCCCATGGTTTTTAAAACACTAAACAATAACCGTTCCATCCGGAGTCCTTTCTCAAAAACATCAATTGCGGGAGTTTAGTACGATGAGGTTCAAAGAGGTCCCCTTAAAATCAAAACTGGTTATCTTTATTGTTGTGGGGATTTTTCTGGTTCTGGCTGTATCCACGGCAATTATTATAAACACGGTTACGGCTCAGGAAGAAATGTTGGCCTACCAGAAATCCGTTGAAATGGCTTCCAATTATGCAAACCAGTTTGATGCGGACATGAAAGCAAACCGAGCCGTTGCAAGAACCCTTGCGCTTACGATGGCCAAGTACAAAGCTTCCGACCGGGAAGAGGCAATGGATATCCTGAAAAATATCCTCAAAGAAAATCCAAATCTTATAGGGGTCTATGCAGGATATGAGCCGGATGCTTTTGATGGCAGGGATTCCGAATATGTGAATGCGCCTGGACATGATGCTACAGGTAGGTTCGTTCCTTACTGCAATATGATTAATGGTCAGATAACTATCGATCCTCTTGTCAATTATGATTCCTCGGACTACTACCAGCTACCGAAAACTACAGGCAAAGATGTCCTGACAGAGCCCTACTTTTATGAGGGAGTATTTATGGTAAGCTACGACTCTCCAATTTTTAAAGACGGAGAGTTCACAGGGATAGCTGGTGTGGACGTCCCCCTTGAATATGTGGATGAGATTGCAAGCAAGATCAACACGTTTGATACCGGGTATGCTTTCATGGTAAGCAATTCCGGGATCTTTCTCTCACATCCCACGCAGAAGGACTGGATCGGAAAGAAAAGCCTTTCCGATTTTGACGTGGAAGAAATTAGAAGGGCAGCCGATGATATCCAAAAGGGAATCGGAGGAAACATTGAGATCAATGACCCAATCACCGGCAAGACCGTTATTATGTTTTACGAACCCGTTGAGACCGGAGACTTTGCCTTCGTCCTGGTTGTCCCAAAAGAGGAAATGCTTGCCGGAGTCACTGCCCTGCGGAACAGGCTGCTGATCATCTCTGCAATCTCGATCCTGTTCATGGCTGCCCTGGCTTATATGATTGCCCGCTCCATCACAAGACCTATCGATGAAATTGTTGAGGACTTCAAGAGCATTGCCCAGGATGCGGTTAAAGGAAAGCTTGATGTAAGGGCAAACACCGATGTGGAAATCGATTTCCGGGAAATTCCAACCGGCCTGAATGAGATCCTCAAAGCCGTAATCATCCCTATCCGAGAAGCCATGAGGGTAACCAATGCCCTTGCACAGGGAGAGTTGAAGGAAAGGGTCAATGTAGATGTTCAGGGGGAGTTCAGAGATCTTGGGGACACCCTTGATAAATTTTCCGAAACCCTCAACAGGATCATTGATGATTCAAATGCTGTTCTGATGGCTTTCCAGAATAATGATTTCAAGCGAGAGATCCTTGTGCACGGGCATGGGGACTTTAAGCTCCTTACGGACGGGATCGAAGAAACCCGCAGGGCTCTTGATCTTGTTACCGCGCAGCGCAGGGAAGCAGAAAAAGCCCTGCTGGACTACTCTCTGGAGCTGGAACGTTCCAACAAGCTTAAAGAAGAAATGGAACGAGTTATCAACAATAGTCCGGTAATTGTCTTTTTATGGAAATTTGAAGAAGGGTGGCCTGCGGAATTCGTTTCGGAAAACATTACACGGCTTGGCTATGATGCAGAGGATTTTGCCTCAAAGGAAATTCTTTACGGAGATATCGTCCATCCCGAGGACCTGGTAAAGATGCAAAAAGAACTTGCCAGAAATGTGGAAGCGGGCTGTGACGTCTATACCTCGGAATACCGAATCTTTACCAAATCCGGGGAAGTCCGCTGGGTGGATGAAAGAACGTTTATCCAGAGAGATGGTAAAGGAGGAATCCACCTACAGGGCATTATCCTCGATATCACCGATCACAAAAAAGCCGAAGAAGCCCTGCTGCAGATCGAAGAAATCCACAAAAAAGAAATTCATCACAGGATCAAAAACAACCTGCAGGTAATCTCAACCCTGCTTTACCTGGAGTCCGGTAATTTCTCAGACAGAAAGGTAATAGAAGCTTTCAAAGATAGCCAGCACAGGGTTAAGTCAATGGCTCTTGTCCATGAAAAACTCTACCAGTCTGAAGACATGGTAAACGTGGACTTTGCGGACTACATTAAAAACCTCGCTGATTACCTCTCCCAGGCCTACTCTACAGGCAGCGGAGAAGTCAGCCTGAAGCTTGATGTTGAAAACGTTTTCCTGGGCATGGATACGGCAGTCCCCCTGGGTATCATTATCAATGAACTTGTCTCAAACGCCCTTAAACATGCTTTTTCCAAAGGAGAAGACGGGGAAATCCGAATCCAGCTGCACAGGGATGGAGGAAACCTACCCGGGAACAGAGATAATTATAAAAATGCAGAAGATCAAGTGGCTAAGAGCGAAAAAGTTGATAGTACCGGCTTTAGCAGCATACAGGGGAATAAAAAAGTAGAGGACAGGCTGACCATGATTGTAAGGGATAACGGCAGAGGATTCCCCAAAGACCTTGATTTCAGAAACACGGATTCTCTCGGGCTCCAGCTGGTGACTGCGCTTGTAGATCAGATTAACGGGAGCATAGAACTTGATACCAGCAGGGGAACCGGGTTTATAATTGTCTTTCAGGAGCTGAAGTACAAACCAAGGGTGTAAAGAATGGCAAAAGGAAGAATTCTGATAGTCGAAGATGAACATATCGTTGCGATAGGAATAAAGCGCATGTTGAAAGGTCTGGGATATACGGTTACAGGTGTCGCTTCATCCGGAGAGGATGCCATAAGCAAAGCCGAAAGCACCTTTCCTGACCTCGTGCTGATGGACATAATGCTAAAAGGAGAACTTGATGGCGTGGAAGCTGCAAAGGAGATCAAAGAACGCTTTGATGTGCCTGTGGTTTACCTGACTGCTTATTCTGATAGCAATATTGTCGAACGGGTTAAAAAGACCGGACCCTTTGGCTACATCGTAAAACCCTTTGACGAAAAAGACCTGCACAGCAATATCGAAATAGCCCTGCACAGGTACAGGAAAGAAAAAGAAAATCTCGAGGAAACGATTGAAGAGGAAAAATAACCGGTGAAGGGAAAGATAAGTCAGTAAGAAAAATAGGTCAGAAAGAGAGATAAGTCAGTAAGAAAAATAGGTCAGAAAGAGAGATAAGTCAGTAAGAAAAATAGGTCAGAAAGAGAGATAAGTCAGTAAGAAAAATATGTTAGTAAAAGAGATAAGTCAGTAAGAAAAATAGGTCAGTAAGAGAGATAAACCATTCTTGATTTCAGCTCTCCATCAATCTTGATTTCAGCTCTCCATCAGTCTTGATTTCAGCTCTCCATCAGTCTTTATTTCAGCTCTCCATCAGTCTTGATTTCAGCCCTCAACCCTGATTCAATTTCTCATACATATCAGCTTTATTCACATGTTCTTCGTGGGATTTGTTCTTTTGGAATTTTTTCCTTATAAGTTTCTTCTAAATTTGAATATCCTGAAGAAAATGAATATCATGGAAGAGGACAAATTTTTAAGGTTAAAATTTTGAATGGTGTCAAAATATCGCATAGCCTTTGCCATAACCTTTCCGTTCTGAATAGGATAAGGTCTTGAAATTATCTCTTCTCTTATGCCAGTACCGTATGGAGGAGGCTATATAGTTTTATTTATATATAAACTATCAGAAAAACTCTCGGGTTGAGTCTTTGTTTGACCACATTGTTTCTCCGGTTATAAAATCCGCTGGATGGATGAAATGATGGTAGTCTGAGGGGTTGCCAGGGGGATTAATATGGAATTTGCAAATTATTCAAGAACATTAGTGATTGCCTTTTATCTTTGCGGTGATAGAAAGATTGATAATGATGTTGGTAGTGAAATCAACAGCTTCAACAGGGTAAATAGAAGAATAAAAACTATTCAGGAGCTGAAGTAAAAAACGAAGGTGTAATTAATGGCAGAAGGAAGAATTCTGATTGTCGAAGATGAACATATTGTCGCAATGGGAATAAAACGGATGTTAAAGAATTTGGGATATACACTGGCAGGCGTTGCTTCATCCGGAGAGGACGCTATAAGCAAAACCGAAAGCACTTTTCCTGACCTTGTGCTGATGGACATAATGCTGAAAGGAGATATGAACGGGATAGAAGCTGCAAAAGAGATCAAAGCACGCTTTGATGTGCCTGTGGTTTACCTGACCGCCTGCTCCGAAAGCAAAATAGTGGAACGTGCCTGGAAGACAGGGCCTCTTGGGTATATTGTGAAACCGTTTGACGAAAAGGACCTGCAAAAGAGTATTGATGTAGCTCTGTGCAGGCACAGGATGGAAAAAAATGAGCTTGAAAAGGGCTCTGATAAAGCTGAGAAAGTTTCTGAAAAGCCAGAAAAGCCAGAAAAACCAGAAAAACCAGAAAAAGATTTAGAAAAGTGTGGAAAAAACTCAAGAAAAAGTCTTGAGTCGGTTGAATGCACTGAAAGATTTCAGAATTTAAAATAATTCCCTGGATTTTTTAAGCCTTCTTCAATTCTTCTTCAAGGGTTTCAGCTACGGTTTTCAGGACTTTTACTCTTGAATAACGTTTATCCCTGGATTCGATAACTATCCATGGGGCACCTGTAGTACTCGTTTTCTGGAGCATCTCATCGACTGCAACTTTGTATTCATCCCATCTGTTCCGGTTTCGCCAGTCTTCTTCTGTAATTTTCCAGTGTTTTTCCGGGTCATTTAGCCGGCTTTCAAAACGCTCGAGCTGGGTTTCTTTATCGATATGAAGCCAGAATTTGAAGATAATTGCTCCCGCATCAGCAAGGATTTTTTCAAACTCATTGATTTCCCTGTAGGCTCTTCTCCATTCATCTTCCGTGCAGAGCCCTTCTACTCTTTCTACGAGGACGCGGCCGTACCAGCTCCTGTCAAAGATAGTAATATGTCCTGCCATTGGGATTGCGTCACAGAAGCGCCAGAGGTACTGGTGGGCTTTTTCAGTATCATTTGGTGAACCCACAGGTACAACCCTGTAAAGCCGGGGGTTAAGCACTTCGACAAGGCGGTGAATATCCCCTCCTTTCCCTGCGGCATCCCATCCTTCAAAGATTATAATAACTGAGCGCTTTTTTCTAAAAAGCTCATACTGGAGGGCTTCGAGTCTGTGCTGGTAAAGTTTTTTAGACTCTCTGTATTCTTCTATAGAAATATTTTTTGAGAGGTCAGTCTTTTCCAGAGCTGAACTGTTAAGGACTGGGAGATTTGTAGTTGACATGTCAAGATATTTGATCGTCTGTAGCCCCGGAGTCCTTGTTATCTTTTCAATAGATTTCTCAATTGCGTGAGTTACTGTTACCATGATTTTCAGGACTGCAAAGTTCCTGTCGTTTGCCTCGACTATTGCCCAGGGGGCATTGGGGACATCTGTTTTCTCAAGTATTTTTTCTATAACAGGTAGGTATTCATCATATTGATCGATAAAATCCTGTTCTTTTCCGTTTTTTCCTTCATATTCATCGAGAATAAGGGGGATATCCTTTTTTTTGATTTCCTTAAAACGCTCTTTCTGTTCTTTCTCACTGATGTGGAGGAAAAACTTGAGTATCAGGTACCCGTCATCTGCAAGCTGGCGCTCAAAATAGGTGATTTCTTCCAGAGCCTTTTCCAGAGCTCTTTCATTTTTTTCTTTTCCGAAGAGCTCGATTATTGCTCTGCTGTACCAGCTCCGGTCAAAGATTCCAATTCTTCCTTTTACTGGAATCCACGCCCAGAACCGCATAAGGAAAGGCTTGAGGCGGTCCTCATAACAGGGCCTGATCATGGTATGAAAATCAAATCCCCTTGGGTCCAGGGGCAAGATAAAACGGTTGATATCCTCCCCCATCCCTGATGCGTGCCAGCCTTCAAAAACAAGTATAATAGGTATTTTCAGCTCCCAGGCTCTGCGTTGAAGCTCGCCGAGTTTAACCTCAAGCGTTTTTATACTCTTCTTATATTCTTCGTTTGCTATTGCCTGGGATAAGTCAACGTTTTCAAGCATGTAGGAGTCCCGCGTTATTTTTAAAAATCAGTTTATTCTCAAAAATCAGATTTCTTAGAATGTGCTTAAATTTTTTGATCGAGTGCCCGGTTGAAGACAAACCTGCAGCTACATGTGCTGGTTAAGTTGTCCAGCTTGTATTGTAGGATTGAGTCTAAAATTGAACGCTTTCATCATAAAAGTAATTATATGATTTAACAACTTATATATTTTTTGGCAAACGTGATATACGGAAAAGAATATCTAAATAATTATTATTGGAGTAAAAATACATTACGGAATCAGGGTTGGAGTTGGCGCTTATGTCCCTGAGCTGAAACTCAGGGGGTTGATGGAAATATCTTCAGAGTATTCTCTGCATTATACACTGTGCAATACACTGTGCAATACACTATGCAATATTATTTTTTATTTATTCATTCAGATATATCTGCTTCAAATATGTTGGATACTCATCATATTTACTCCAATAAGATTAAATATATTCAAACTTTCATTTTTACTTATAAATATATTTTTTATGCATGATTCATACAAATAGTCCTAGACTGATGAGTTCAAAAAATATTTTATAAATATTGCTTAATAATTAGCAACTGAAAACCTGAGACAAATTATATTTTCTTCACAATATATACATTATCAAATGTACTATAATTCTGATAAATGATCTATATATATTAAATATTCTGTATATAATTAGAGATATCTATTAAATAACTCATTATTCAATGAGTAATGATTATTCTAATATGTTGTTATAACATGAGATGCATCTAATTAACTATATATTATTTGACAAAGATCACATAATATCTGTTTATTAAATTTGTGGTTATCTGGTGTAACGATAATTTATATGTAATATAAAAAACATATACAAAAGAACATATATCCTGATATACTTATTTTATACATTCTAATTATTAGACGAATTCTCTTAATCCATTATCTAATTATAATTTATATTAAATATGTCCTTGTATGCATAATAATGCGTAGCTATGTTTAAAAAGATATACCATTAACTATGTGTATAATCAATAATATATTTTTAAGTCAGTGTATATCTATTGAGATGTGTAAAATATTTATTAAAAAACATGTTTTAAAGTATTATATAATTATTAGATACTATCATTATTAGCATTCATCAATATATTTATATCAATGAGTGATTGTTACATTAATTATTTTATTTAATGCACCTAATTAATTATTTATTTTACAAATTATTTAATTTATAGTTATCTTTATTGTAAGCATATATAATTACATCTTATTTAGCATGTTATTCACACCATATATATATTAATTACTCAAAAATATAGTTATATATCATATGGTGTATATTTTTTGAAGTCATGACATCATTTACCAACTCACATAGTTTTATAAATAATTTCACCAACTATAAAATAATATTATACAGTATCTTTAAAATCATCACATATTTATAATATGTTTTTTCAGACAAATAGGGTAGACTATTTGACCAATATATCATCAAAACCACATAGGAAAGAAATGAATGAGTAGTACTATTTATCGAAAATTAATATTATTAATCAAAACGAATGTCTATTTTGTAAGGAGAATCGTTTAGAAGCATAGAATTAATAAAAGTTTCTGTACATATATACTATGGGTATGATTGTGCTTATTTTCAGAACTTGTTTGCAGCAATATTATTTCGCATTTAATGGGGCGGTGATCGGTCAAAAGGAGTCTATTCACATAGTATATGTAACAATCGACTTAACAAAATATGGGTTAATCAGTAGATTTCACCAAATGAAAAATTAATTCATATATTGTATGAGAATAGTTGACCATAACTATTTCTTCGGGATCAGGGACCTGGCTTAATTAAAGGAGCTTGAAACCAAAAACGACCTGTATGCAAATAGATAATAATTAATTTAAACATATATTAAAAAAATCATAGTCTTGTTCAGTAAAAATAGCACTTATATGTTTTGAGCAATAAGTTCATTATTTTGAGCAATAATTTCATTATTTTATAGATGACACGCTCTAAAATTTACGGTCCTTGAAAGAAATAAATCTTTTTTTGAAAGAAACTCATTTTTGTATTTAATTAGTTTATCTTTATATTAAATTTCCATACGTTATATATATTTTATGTAACATTTTATATACATTCATTGTTAAAATATTATTTTATTAGCCTATTTTTATATATTCATATATCTATCAAATATTCTATACTTCATAGGTTAAAAAGAGGTAAAAACACATAGATATAATATGGGGAAATTGTCCTAACAATATTGTATTTAATTAGTTTATCTTTATATTAAATTTCCATACGTTATATATATTTTATGTAACATTTTATATACATTCATTGTTAAAATATTATTTTATTAGCCTATTTTTATATATTCATATATCTATCAAATATTCTATACTTCATAGGTTAAAAAGAGGTAAAAACACATAGATATAATATGGGGAAATTGTCCTAACAATAGTCAAATCATATATTTTATATTAATACTAAGCTAAATATCGAATCAGTTTGGTTTTTGAAATAAATTTATTTTCTGACTCAATTTATGATCTTAATGGCGAAAAATAGATATCTATAATTATTTGGTATGAATGTACTGACTCATAGAAATTATCAAATAGTTACATAATCGGTATAAGTTATTTTTAGGATACATTTCGTCATTTTCTGGTATTTTTGTAAGGGCTTTGATTTAAACTCGAACTAAACTCGAACCATAGTGACTCATGTTATTTTGAATGAAAAAATTGTTACCAATGATATTATAATTCATATGTATTTATTTTAAGTGATATTATTTTATTACATACATTTAATTAGTTTTTTCGCGTTTATTTCATCCTCTTTTTGCTCAAAAACAGAAATTTTATGTAACGAAATTATAACTCCAGCCTTAAATCAAAGATTTCTTCAAAAAGTTCGTACTTTTTGCGAGCTCTGTAAAGGTACTGACGGATCGGGTTTTTGTCTTTTGCCCGTGCAAAAAGGGCTTCAATCTCTCCTCTTGAAAAAACAGCTTCAAGCTTTTTGATGGAAACAGCTTCAAGCCCTTCCCAGCTATCAATTACAGGGTTACTTATGAGGATGGGGATGGGAAGAAGCGTTACCTGGACCTCGCTTACCCAGTTCCAGTCAGAATCATATATATTCGCATAGAAGGCACCGCACGAAACACACTTCGTAATTACTGCTATATTTTCCCCTGCAGAGTGATAGCTAAGACTCATGAGCATGGAGTCGCAGATGGTGCAGTTTCCAATCTCGTTTTTTTCCAGGCTATACGCAGGTATTCGGTTTCCTTCGATGTAAAGAGTTTTCTCATTAAGGTCATACCTATATTCCACATTATCCGCTCCTGAATGAGGCCTGAAGTCCCGGAAAGTTATTTTTTCTATTCCAGGTCTGGATATTTAATTTCCTCTTTGATTTCTGTCTAAGGTAATAACCCTATTAATATTAATCCCTCTTTTGATGAAGAAATTGAGAGTCCAGAGACATCCCTGTTGCTCCCATGTCCTCCCAGCTATTTTTTACTTTTCCTGTTACCTTACTCCTCTTTTGTTTTTTATAAAAAAGTTGCCGCACGTTTCTTCAACAATAGACTGTTAAACCTCTTTTTTGTGTGGAATCGATTTACTTAAATAAAATAAGTGCTATGCTGGATTAAAAAAAATAACCCTGAAAACATTAGCTTCTTCAGGGTTCCCTGTATTTTTCAAGATTCCAAAAGGAAACAAATAATACCATGAATAAACATAAAAATCAAACTCTCGTTATATCAATCAAATAAACTCAGCTCATTTTTGCCAATTAAACACAAACTTAAACACAAACTTAATATGTTTATTCATAAGAAAATTGTAATGTTGTCAAATTAATATAGTATAAAAATATATTAATATCTAGTAGAAAATTTAAAGGTTTTTTAAGCTCTAAATGGAGTAAAAATCTTTATCAAAGAAAGTAGTTAAATACAAAAATATAAAAAGTCATGCCTCTATGCAGAACAACTCCCGGAAAACTCCGGGATTTTGAGAATGGAAATGGATCATAAAAAGCGATATATTGGATAAAGGATATATCTATACACAAAGCTGAACTTGAGCAAAGTAAAATTGCCTGAAGAACAGGAGCTTTAATATCCATTCCCAGCAGAACGAATAAATTTACAAACCTATATATAGAGCTATAACTGAGATAGTTTACTACATCAGTAGAGGTGGTAATTTATGGTATCCATCCGAGCTAAAATTAAATCCAGACTAGAGAAATTTCTTGAAGTAGATTCCAGTGGATATCGAAGGGCTATTCTGTGTATCTTCATCAGGGTAAAGAAAGCAACTATTGATGAGCTGCATGAAATGCTTTCAAGCAGATATAATGTATCAAGAAATACTGTGGCATCAATGGTAGGGTACATTCATTCGAAACTTGGAATTCTAAGGGCACATAAGGAATCTTACAAAACTCCAATGGTTTATCTTTTAAGAGAAGAGTATATAGACCTGCTTATGAAGATAGTTGCCTCACCCACGAAAAAATCTACTGATTCCGCAGCCTGAAAAGCTTATCAATTCACCCCAATTGCCTGATGGACAATGTCACTTGTGAAAAACGCACCAAGAACGGCAACCACTATCGTAGTACGATCGGATGCCAATGCCCGTATAGGTCACTCAAGAGACCCATATTATAATCTTATGAGGCGTATTTTTCAGGAAGATGCCACTGCTATACGGGGTCAAAAATTCCTGTCAATGGTTGAAGATCGGCAGGCAGCAGGCAATGCCATCCGAACTGATGAATGGAAAACCATTCTGGAAGAACTCCAGATAGGTCGTGCCTCTTTTTATGCAATGCGCAATAAGCTCCTCGGAGCCGGGCTTATTTCAATAAAAAACAAAGAGTACCGGCTTTCCGGCCAATTCTCAAAAGACCTTATAGATATGGCCCGCTGGTGGTGGACTGCTGTCCTCAACCAGTCCGAAGAAAGCCTGTAATCAGACAATTTGAGCAACATCCTTTCTGACTGAGTAATAATCCCACTTTTGAAATTAAACTTTTTAAAATTCTGAGATCCTATCCGATAATTAAACTTTTGACAAATTTGGGGGTGCCCAGCCGAAAGTTATATATATATAATCTTCCTTTAGAAGATACGCTTCAAGGCGCAAGAATCACGCCCCGCAGCGAAAAATCATCGAAGCCCGGTAGTGTAGCGGTCAATCATGTGGGACTCTGGATCCTGCAACCTCGGTTCGAATCCGTGCCGGGCTATACACACATTTTTTTGTAATCTTTTTCTATTGACTCAAAGCAAAACATCTGATTTTTTTCGAACTTTTTATAGTTGTTTTTCATAGAATCAAAAGAATAATTTTGGATTGATTATCTCTTATTGGCTTTTTCTTACATGAGCACGGTTTCAAAGTCCATAGAAATATTTCATAATAAATTTACAGTCTGAATTTAAATTCAGCAAACCACTATCCAGTAGATTCCCTAATCTCCAGCTTTAATCCTCTTTTAGAGGCATTATTCTCAATCTTATAAAATTTTGAATTTTTGAGTTAATAACTGCTTAATTCTGAATTTTTCAATTATTAACAGCCCTTTCCATTAATTCTCTTTTTCCGATGCTGTCTTCTCCCCATTTACGTTTCATCTCTTCACTCCATTTGAGCCTATCTTCTCCAATCATAGATATTGGAATTGTAAACACTTTTGCCCTTGTATTTCTGGGAGTGCTGCACTTTAACCATTTATACTGGTTTGTTTTAGCATCATATACTATGGAGTAATCAAGTTTAAACGCGCCTGGTATCTCTGAGGGTTTATCGTATACTTGCTTTCCCCCTTTTGGCTCCTTTCTTTGCTTGTGCTTTCCACCAGTCTCCTTAATTTCTACTTTTCTTATATCTTCTAAGTACCTTAAGCTTTTATCAATTTCACTTTTAAATATAACCATATGCCATTTTAGAGACAGTGGATATTGTTTTTTTAGAAGTTCATTTAATTCGACTATTAGATGGGAATCATTTGTTGTGCTTTCAATTTCTTCCATTATTCTTTTCATTTTGGCTAGATTTGCCTTCTGTCTTTCTTGACTAGTTACCATAGCTGTCGCCAACATTTAAATTTTAATTATACAGTGTATATAGGAGGATCATGTTCTTAAATTTTTTCATCAGTTTATGGTTTTCATTAGTGGAGGATAAAGTTGAAAATGAAACTGAAAAAATGGAATAAACGAAAAAAAACCTCATTACAAAAATTCCATAAAAAGTGAATGTTAAGGAGTTAAAAAGTTTTATTTTCCTGTTCCGTTTAATCCAAATGAAAAATTAATTCAGGCAAAAATCGATATGTATAAAACATGATTCCCATTCAAAATTTATAAACTGGAAACAAGAAAAATAATCATACTGTATACAGTAGCAGCAGGAAGCAAAAATATAGTTTTAGATTATGAAGCGCCTTATTTTTATCAGAATTTTTTTAAAATATATTTATCGGGCATTTTTAGATAACAATATTTTATCTAAGTTTGGTTGTTTTATCCAGTTATCTTACACAAATATATTTATAAATAATATTAAATATTATCGGATACAATTGCTATATCCAATCGATATTTTGTTACTCATTTAACTAAATTTTAGCAAAGTGAGTGCGCGAAATGAGTGCATGGGTGGAGATTGTAAACATATCGCTTTTTCTCAGTAAATTGAGCGATTGCTGATTGGAGTTCTCGAAACAGAATCGAAACAGAATAATTCTTTTTCGATTTGTAACTATTTATTTTTCAATAAGTTGCTCATTTCACAATAAATACATATATAATTATATGTTTAACCCGATATGGCAATATGTGGACATATAGAAATGAAGAATTATGAAGTATAATTATAAAGTATAAATTAAAAAACCGGGGAGTACAACTTAATTAAGTGTTACTAAGTGGGGAGCATACTTAATTAAGTGCTTTAGTTCTGTTATTGAGAATTACGACCCTGATTACTCTAAGTTTGGGGGGAGAAATAGTTGAATAAGAAACTGAGAGTTTTATTTATAGGAACTTATGTTCCGAAAGAATGTGGAATTGCTACATTTACTTTTGATCTTTTGAATTCAGTATCCGGGGTGCATGACGATATACATTGTGAGGTCATCGCCCTCAATGACCCTTCTGAAAACCACAACTATCCTGAAGAGGTCGTTTTTCAAATAGAGAGGGACAAACTCGAAGATTACTACAGGGCTGCAGATTTTATAAACCAGTCCGATGCAGATATCGTATGTCTTCAACACGAATTCGGTCTTTTTTGGGGAAACGCAGGCGATTACATTTTCGCTCTTCTTTCAGGAATAAACAAGCCTGTGATTACTACAATGCACACAGTGATACGAGAACCGGAACCGGAATACCGCACATCCACGGAAAAACTCATACAATACTCAGAAAAGCTGGTAGTGATGAGCCAGACTGCAGTCGATATGTTAAAAGATGTTTATAAAGTTCCAGATGAAAAAATAGAGATCATTTTTCACGGCTTACCTGACTATCCATTTGACAACTGCAGCAAGTATAAACAAATGCTGAATCTGAAAGGGACTCCCCTTATCCTTACCTTTGGCTTGCTGAGCCAGAATAAAGGCATTGAAAGTATTCTTGAGGCTCTCCCGGAGCTTGTAAGCCAGTATCCTGACCTCGTTTACCTTGTACTGGGTGCCACCCACCCCATGGTCAAAAAACACAATGGAGAAGCATACAGGCAGTATCTTATGAAGAGGGTTTCCGAACTCGGGCTTGAGAATAACGTAGTGTTTCATGATAAATTTGTCGAAAAAGAAGAGCTCTGCAATTATATCCTTGCCAGTGACATTTACGCATCTCCCTATCTTTCCAGAGAACAGATAGTAAGCGGTGCTCTGACCTACGCGATAGGCATGGGAAAAGCAATAGTATCCACTCCTTACTGGTACGCCCAGGAAATGCTTTCCGATAATCGTGGGCTGCTTGTAGATTTCGGAGACACTGCAGGCTTTAAAAACTCGCTTTTATACTTAATCGAAAACCCAAAAGAGTGTAATAATATGCGCAGAAATGCATACGATTTTGGCAGAAAAATGACCTGGAAAAATATAGGCAAAGAATACAATACTGTGTTCAGCAAGGCTTTAAAGCACTACAATGTCTCTCCCGGAGTACAAAACAGATTTAATTTCCTTCCAGACCAGCTTCCCGAAGTAAAACTCGACCACATCAAACTGCTGACCGATGACGTGGGAATTATCCAGCATACCAATCTGGGTGTGCCTGCCCGCCACTATGGATACAGTACCGATGATGTAGGCAGAGGGCTCGTTGCCCTGACACTGCTTATCGACAGCCAGGAAAAAGCCGCAGAGCTCTGGAAGTTGATTACCACATACATGAGCTTTCTCGAACATGCCCAGACCGATACAGGGCATTTCCATAACTTTATGAGCTATAGAAGGGAGTTTCTGGACGAAGAAGGCAGTGAAGATACTCTCGGGCGCGCGGTCTATGGGCTTGGGCATGTGATAAGCTGTCCTTATCTGTCAAAAAACATACGTACGCTTGCATATACACTTGTCAGTAAATCCAGAAAGCAGATGGAAAGACTGAGTTATCCGAGAGCAAAAGCCTATACAATGTGCGGGCTGTATGAAATGCTCAGGGCAGGTGTGGATGAGGACTCTTTTGAATCCATATTTAACACACACAGGGATGCTGGCAGGTCCATAGACTCCCTTATAGAAGATAACTTTGAATCCATATTTATCAGCCATGCAGACTCTCTGATAGACCTGTATGAGGCTAACAGGAAAGAAGGCTGGAATTGGTTTGAACCCACAGTTACCTACAGCAATGCAAAACTGAGTGAATCCCTTATACTGGCGTATAACTATACCAAAGACCGAACTTACAGGAGAGTTGGGCTTAACACCCTTGACTTTCTTACGGACATCCAGTGGAAAGGCGAATTTTTCGATATTGTTGGAAATCAGGGCTGGTATTCTTGTGATGGAGAAAAACCAATTTTTGACCAGCAGCCCATCGAGGCAGGTTACCTGACTCAGGCGTATATTTCAGCTTATGAGACCGTCCGTGAGAGAAGATATCTGGAGCTTGCAAGATACTCTTTTGAATATTTCCTGGGCAGAAACCGCCTGCAAACTCTCATGTATGACTATTCAACAGGTTCGGTCTGCGACGGGCTCAACTGCAACGGGATGAACTGCAACCAGGGAGCAGAACCCGTAATCTGTTTCCTCATGGCTTTAAGCTCTTTAAATAAACATGCAGATAAAGCCTACAGTACATTATTCCAACCGGCAGCAATTGAAGAAGTCTTGCCGAAGAGAAAGAACCTGTTATCAGTAAATAAAGCAGAGTGAGAAATGATATCATGATCTGGAAGGACCACGGAGAACTGTTTGTAAGGCATAAAAAAAATCCTATACTCACTATTGAAGACTGGCCATATCAGGCCAATTCGGTATTCAACCCTGCAGCCGCTATAGTTGATAATAAAACTCTATTACTGGTGCGGGTTGAAGACCACAGGGGCTTTTCTCACCTTACAGTAGCCAGAAGTAATAACGGGGTAGATGGTTGGGAGATCGACTTTGAACCAACCTTTGCCCCGGACCCTGTAAACTATCCTGAAGAGCTATACGGCGTTGAAGATCCGCGTATAACCTACATAGATGAGATGGGAAAATGGGCTGTAGCGTATACTGCTTATTCGGATTCCGGTCCCTTAACATCTCTTGCCTTTACAGAGGATTTCCGCAATTTTGAGCGGATAGGAGCTACCATGCCTCCTGAGAATAAGGATTCAGCTCTGTTTCCTGTAAGGTTTAACAACAAGTGGGCAATGTTACACAGGCCGGTCTCCTCAATGAGCGGAGCGAAGGCAAATATCTGGATCTCCTTCTCTCCGGATATGAGACACTGGGGTGATCATCAGGTTCTCCTGTATGCCCGGGAAGGAGGGTGGTGGGATGCCCGCAAAATAGGTTTATCCCCACAGCCAATTCGTACATACGACGGATGGTTAATTATGTATCATGGGGTACGCCAAACGACATCTAAAGCAAGTTATCGACTTGGGCTGGCTCTTCTTGACCTTGAAGACCCGAGGAAAGTCCTCCACAGGTCAGAAGGGTGGGTTTTCGGACCCCATGAACTTTACGAACGCAGTGGAGATGTTAATGATGTTGTTTTCCCCTGCGGATGGGTCTTAATTGACGATCAAATCCGTATTTATTACGGAAGCGCAGATACATCTGTGTCCATGGCAAGCGCAAAAATTTCCGATGTCCTGGAATATATCCATGGGTGCCCTGAAGAACAGATCTGCAGAGTTCTGCCGATCGGTGAGGGGAACATGCACATAACTCCTGAATAAAATAGAGAGATAGAGGAGCTTAAAAATAAAAAGTACTGGGGGAGACCTTTATCAGAATTGCTATGTTATCTCCGATTGCCTGGAGCACACCGCCTAAGAAATACGGTCCGTGGGAGGCAATGGTATCCTTATTAACTGAAGGGCTGGTGAAACGGGGCATCGATGTTACGCTGTTTGCAACAGCTGATTCGCATACTGCAGGCAAACTTCATGCAGTGTGCCCGAGTCCGTACGAAGAAGATAAAGATATGATTATAAAAGTTTATGAAGGCCTGCATATCTCAGAGGTTTTTGAAAGGGCAAATGAGTTTGACATAATCCATAACCACTTTGATTATCTTCCTCTCACTTACAGCGGACTTGTAGACACGCCTGTCGTAACAACCATACACGGCTTTTCTTCGCGGAAAATTCTGCCGGTTTATAAAAAATATAACAACAGTACTTATTACGTATCCATAAGCGATGCCTCCCGGTGCAATGAGCTGGACTATATAGCAACGGTCCGGCACGGGATAGATATCGAGAGTTTTCCATTTAAAGAGAGGCCTGAGGACTATCTTCTTTTTATCTCACGTATTCACAGGGACAAAGGCGCAAAAGAGGCAATAGAAGTTGCAAAAAAAGCAGGAATGAAGTTGAAAATGGCTGGCTTTATTGGAGACTCTGAATATTTTAGGAATGAAGTTGAGCCCCAGATCGATGACGAGCAGATAATCTATGAAGGGCATGTCTCTCAGGAGCACAAAAAGGAGCTGCTCTCAAATGCCCGTGCTCTCCTGCACATGATCAACTATGAGGAGGCTTTCGGGCTCGGGGTAGTCGAAGCCCTTACCTGCGGGACGCCCGTAATTGCAATAAATAGAGGTGCAATGCCTGAACTGATCATGGACGGAGAGACCGGATTCCTGGTAAACGATGTAGACGAAGCTGTAGAGGCTGTCCAGAAGGTTAACTCCATATCACGCAGAAAATGCCGGAAAAGCGTGGAAAAACGTTTCTCTGTTGGTCGGATGGTAGATGACTATATCAGGGTATATGAAACAATCCTGGAAAAGCGCAAACGTGAGGCAAAAAGGCCCTGGGGTTTTTATGAGGTGCTCACGGATAAGCCAGGATATAAGGTCAAACGCATTACGGTCTTGCCTCAGGAAAAAATTTCACTTCAGCGCCATTCTCACAGGAAAGAGCACTGGTATATAATCAGCGGCGAGGGGGTCGTAACTAAAAACAGTGACAAGATAAAGGTCCTTGCAGGAGATTCGGTCGATCTACCGATAAAAGAAATACATCGCATTAAAAACACAGGCAGCCAGAACCTGGTATTCATTGAGATCTCGCAGGGAGAGTATATCGGAGAGGACGATATCGAAAGGCTTGAAGATAAATACGGGAGAGCGTAAGACGGCTTATCCGGACCTGTATCTTCAGGCAGGACATTCGGAATTTTCATATGATTTTCTCACCTGAGATGCAACCTCTTCCCCTAGCCTCTCTGATACGTTTTCCACAAAGAGAGTGATGTAATCAAAAGGTACGCAGCCCAGGCTTTCTTCTCCTGACAGAATAAGCCTTACAAGGTATTCAAGGTCATAAATGGACAGCAGCTTGATCCTCCTCAGAAAATCGGCTGCATCTTTTGAGTAGTGGTTTGCCAGAGGCGGGAGAATGGAACGATAGGGTACTCCTGAGCCTGAACAGAGGAGCCCCTCACATTCCGGGGCGACAGTTTTCAGAATGCCAATATCAAGTTCGGAAAGTATTCTTGCCATGATAATCACCGTGGACAAAATGTAATTCTGGTCTTTCAGAGCTTTTCATAAACAAAAGCAGACTCTCTTTTTTGCTCTCCATTAAAGTAAATCTCGGTAAGATAAATTCTAGTAAGACAAATCCTGGATTGAGCCTAAGATACTTTAAACAGATGGAAAAGCCGGGGATTTTAAAATCCTGTACTTCTCCAGATTCCACAAAATTTTTGATTCTAATCAGATTTCAAATGTTCATAGTTCAAATGTTCATAGTTCAAATGTTCATAGTTCAAATGTTCATAGTTCAAATGTTCATAGTTCAAATGTTCATAGTTCAAATGTTCATAGTTCAAATGTTTAGTTCAAATGTTCATAGTTCAAATGTTCATAGTTCAAATGTTCATAGTTCAAATGTTTAGTTCAAATGTTCATAGTTCAAATTTTTGCAATTTGAATTCCTTATTGAATTCCTTATTGAATTCCTTATTGAATTCCTTTATAATTCAAGCTTCATCAGGTCTTCTGCAAGGATCACCTCTCCGTCAACATAGTCCTTGAGGCGGTGTATTGCTTCTTTACCATGCCCCTTCATTTCCGGATAGAAGTGTGTAAGGCAAAGACTTCCGATTTCTTTGTTGTAGTCTTCAAGCATTTCAGCCAGAGTGCTTGGGGTTGTGTGGTTTGTTACTTTTGTGCCGGGGGGGAAGGAGCATTCGTGTATCAGGAGGTCGGCTTCAAGTGCCATGTCCATTATATTTCTGCAGGGCTCGGTATCCCCTGAGTATACGAATTCTCCGTCTTCTGCGGTCACGCAGTATGCCAGAGTCGGAACACTGTGGGCAGCAGTTGCACAGGTTATTTCACAGTCAAACTCCTCAGGTGTAAACTTCCTTCCGGAAGAGAGTTCAATAACATCCACGTCCACTTCGTCCAGAATATACTCATAAGCTCCAATTACCTTTGAGAACCAGTCATCAGTCCCTTCAGGACCATACACTCGCATATCGGTTTTTCCTCTAAGCCAGTTTGCTTTAATGAGGGGGAGAAGGTCAGCAACATGGTCAAGGTGAAGGTGTGATAGAAGTACGGTATCTACTTCCGTATGTGAGATTCCGGCATCGGGGAACCTGCTTAAGACGCCGCTTCCACAATCAACAAGCAGAGGTTTGTCCTCAAGACTGACAAGTAATCCGGACTGTACCCGACCTTTTTCAGGTATAGCAACTCCAGTGCCAAGAAATGTAATCTCCATAAGGTAAGGAATAAACTTTAAATAATTTAACTCTATTTAGAGCATGCCCGCATAAGGAAATTTTTGCGGCTCAAAACCAGCCTGTTTTTTCAAGCACAAGAGTCGATCAGCAGTTCAGAGGCATCAAACTTAAGGAATTATTATATGCTTGAACAAAACCCCGAGGAAAAGAGCTAAAAGCAAAAAGGCTGTTAAAAGGTAGGACAGATAAAAATAAAAAGTTACTCTTCAATTTGCGAGGGTTGCCCAGCCAGGCCAAAGGCGCCGGACTTAAGATCCGGTATTGAAGGATTTCGTGGGTTCGAATCCCACCCCTCGCATCTGTTTTAAGGGATCTAGGTAACTCAAAAAAACGCAACGCATGTGTGAGAGTTACGCACAACCACTCATTTTTAAAAGCTACCTTAACTAAAAATGTCCTATTGTTTTTGTGAAGTTTGCCTAAAAGTATTAATCGAATTTTTCAATTATTTCACCTTTTTCTCCAGAAATATATTCGTAAAAAGACAACTCATGAATACATATACCATCCTCAGTATATTTCAAAAAGTGCCCTTTAGATTTGGGTCCAGTTTGTTTTAGATAAACTAAAAAGATTTTTTTCAAAAACTGGAATAAAAACATATAAAATTCTTCAACATCATTGAGAATGTTTCTTTCGATGTAACTTATCTCCGTATGTGACATACGAGAAGATAAATTTACATTTTCGTATTTAAAAATCCATTCTCCATTATCAGTTTTTTTAATTTCATAATCGCCAATCAAGAAATGATTCATGTTGCTTCGTATTAAATGAACATCTCTATACCAATCCATCTCATTCTCAATAATTTTAATATACTCAGGCGGAATATCATATTTCCCATCAATTATTTTTTTACACTGATCCGAAAAACTATGTGCCATATTTTTATTAAAGAAAAACAAATTAAATCTTGAAATGTTTTCCATAATGTTGTAAATATTATCCAAGTATTCTTTATATAATGAAACTAATCTAAGACTGTTAGAATTCGGTATCATAAATCCTTCATTTTCTTCATTATCTTTTATCACATCGCGAACAATGTAATAAATATCTTCTCTTAATAAACTAAAAATCCTAATTCTTGTAAAAATAGAATCAATATAACAAAAATTGTGATGGAGTATCTTTGTATAGTCCTCTTTAGATATCAAACCATCTCTATGTTTTTTATGAATTATACTGAGCATAAAAGCATCAATCGATCTTAATAAATATTTGACTTTACTAATCTCATCACTTTTAGGAACAGGTAAAAGTTTTATCTGTCCATCTTTATTGGTAATTTTTATATATTCTTCGGAAGTCATTAGTAAGAATCTCCATTCAGTAAAGAGGTTTGCAAAATTAGGAGGCTCATTGGAAGTCTTATTTTTAGTGTTGTCTTTTACAACCTCTCTTATTTAATAATAAGAAAATCAGGCGATTAGATTTATTTTTTCTTTGATTGGTTATAACTAAAGATTATTCAACCATAGATCTAATGTATAAAAAAGTTTATTAAGTATATGATCTAATAACATTCTGATAAATATGAGTGATAAATCTCCATTCTTAGGAATTCCAACTTATGGAGTTGTTTTTTTATTCAGCGCAATAGTTGTAATAGCTCAACATTTTTCAAATGAAAGTTTTGGTTTCCTTGGAATACTGGCGTGGGTTGTAGTATTAGCTGGAGTTATTGGTTTCGTGTATAATGCTTTGAACCAATAACTCAGTATTATTTTTCAAAATAAACTACTTTTTTTACTTCTTTTGTATCCAAATTTATTTTATCTCCTTTCATAATTCTATCTTTCATTCTCTTCAATGTACTTCTATGCATAACCCCTAACTTTCGTGCCTCTTCAGGAGTAAGAGCAAGTATTTTCTTTTTAATCTCTACCTCATTAATGAAAACTTGTGCTCCAGTAACATCTAAAGGCTGATCCTCAATATTATTGGCTTCTTTCCCAATATAAACTAAACCATCAGCCTGAATGTATTTTCTCTCTAAAACTCCAATATCTCCATCAAACTTATTTTCAAAATGCTCAATATACTGCAATATGGTTCTGCTCAATGGTTTGAAATATTGAGATCCGTCCTTAACTTCTCCTTTTTCATAATCAATAAACGGCTCATAGACAATCTTCTGATAATCTTTGGTAAATGGAGCCATAGGCTTGACAGCCTTATCATTTTCTTCAATTGCCTGGAACCCTACAAGGAAGAAATTGAAAGGTTTAATCTGTTCTTTCCATGGCTTCCCTTCGTTCAGTTTCTTAAACCTGTTCAATACATTGGAAGTGCTAACAGTAAGCTGAGAAATCGCATAAAGGTTAGAATACTTCTCTTCAATATCCCGTCCAGTAATTTGCCCATAGTGTAGCTTAAGAATATCCTGCCAGATTTCAGCCTGCCAATCTTCAACTGAATTAGGGAAAGGGTTTGTCAAATGTCCAAGCCCATGAAGCTTGTAAGACCTTTCATCTTCCATGAACCTGATTTTTCCATTCTCATAGTAGTACAGGGCATACCTTTTAGAAGCAATTCCATAAAACCAGAGATCCTTTTTCTCAGGCTTGAGCAATGGAATATCAATGTTATAGGGGTTAAGAGGCTTAAAGAACTCTACAAGCTCCTGAGCCTTTTCAGGAGGCACAAACACAGAATCAGTATCCATATAAGTGTGAATAGCTCCAAGCTCTTTTAACCTGGCTTCAGCCATTGTTAAGAAAAGCCTGGCTCCTGAAGTAATCATAACAGCCAGGAGAGGATGAAAATACTTGCCTGACTTCTCAAACCTGTTTTCCTTAGTAACAAAGTTATCAAGCCCATAAACCTGAAACTCACTTTTCTTATCTTCTGGGTTAAGCTCAATGAAGATTCCATAACTGAGAGCGTTTACAAGAATCTTGATAGCCTGGGCTCTGCTTGATATATGCTGAAGTTCAGGATCATTCTTATCTGCCTTTTTTGACTTTTCCTTAATCTTCTGCCTCTCTTCTACAAGAACCTGAACAATATTATCCTTTGATGGGTCAATATCAACTCCAAGAATCCTGGATTTTCTTAACCCCTTCTGTACTCCTTTAGGAATAAATTTTACAGCTTCTTTGATCTTTGGAACCTTGCCAGTAAGGAGGTAGGAGCCTATAACATCCGGTAAAGAATACCACATCTCAGAGTTAGAACTCAGATAATTGATTCCTACGTTAAACCCTGTATTATTTCCTTTGTAATCCATCCTTACAGGTAAATTATCATTATCAGGCTGAATCTTGACCATAACAACAAGCTTTTTCCATGTATCCTGTTTCTGAAGGTCTGAAAGCTTCAGTTTTGAGATAAACTCCCTGGTTTCTTCTGTGATGTCCTGAATTTCCAGGCTCTCAGCTATGATGTATTTCCAAAGGTTCATTTCCATTGTAACTGTGGGATACATACTTGTAAAATCCAGAACTGTAACCTTTGTTGGCTCCTTCCTGATTTTACATTCTGTTCTTCCCCCAAAATAAGAAGTCATCATGTTTCCAATAGCCGAATCTGGAAAATCTGGATTCATTTCCAAGAATGGCTTAACCCCTAACTGGCTGAGAGCATGTTTTCCAATGGAAGCAGAGCTAAAGATCTTTGTTATGGGTATATGGATCTGATAAACGTCAAGCTCCTTAATAAGTGCCTTATATACAGCCTGGGTGGTTTCAACATCTTTAACCAGATACTCAATATACTTTTCAGTAACCTTTCCATGCTCAACCCCTTTCATTTTCTGAACAGGCGTGTTAAGCTTCTCTCCTGCTTTCTCAAGGGAAATATGGTTTGATTGGAGGAGAACTTCAGCAAGCCTTTGAGTATCCAGGAAATAGCCTGAGAAATAGCTCTCTCCTTTGTTCTGCTTGGTAGTGGTAAACTTGAAGCTGTTAGAATCTCCAAGCTTCCTGATGATTACAGGAGGCTTAAAGGGATCATCTGAGAGGGTAAGGGTAAAGCCTCCTCTGTTCCTTCCTCTTGAATCTCCTGATCTTTTAGCTATCCTGCTTATATCAAAAGCCAGGTTATACCCATTGCAGAGGGTTTTAAGCTCAAAGACTTCAGGATAAAATACATTGTCTATAAACTCATCCAGGAGGTACAGGTTTAAGTTATGGTTTTTTGAATAGGCTTCCAGAATCTTATTTTCTCTTTCATTCAGGATAGTTGGATCATGAAATAACCCCTCATGCTGAATAACTCCATCCTGGTAGATCTGAAAGTATCCTATTTTGAAATTTTGATATTGGTCTATGGTTGTTTCAGTATCAAAGACCAGTACCCTGTTATGCCTGAGAGGGGTATCATAATGCCTAAAGCTCCTATACTCCCCTTTTTTCTCAAGTCTCTGAGTATATCCCCTAACTGCAACTTTAGACATTTTGCATCATCTCATTTCCAACATCAATTAGCTGAGTTCCTAATTCTGTTAGTAAAGCACCAATAGAGACTATCTGAAAAGCTCTCTTTTGTTCAGGAGAGGCATTTCCAGATCTGGCTTTTGGGCTTAGCTTATTCTGTTCCCTTGATATCTTGGAATGGCAGTTTTTACAGAGAGGCTGAACTTGGTCTGAATTGCTCCGCCCATAGGGATGATGCATTTCAATTACATCTGGGTCATCTTCCCCACAAATAACACAGCAAACAGAAGTTTTTCGGTTTCTCTTCTGTTTGTTCAAAGTTTTCTGATATGCTTCTTTATCCATAGTTTCCCCTCCTCAATGCTGATAGATTTCCAAAAATTCAGGCTCTTCCTGTGCTTCCAGGATCTCATAGAGCTTATCAAGGTCAGTTTCAAAATGGTGGACTTTGCCTTCAGCATCCACTATTTGAATATCCTTGAACTTGGCAAGAACAGAAGGATCATTATTTTTTGTAGCCTTCTGGACACTGGCGAAATATTCTCCAATCAAAGACCTATCTTTAGAACTGGTTGTAATGATCGTTTTTTGTCCTTCTATGGAATAGATCAGCATATTAACCTGGATAGTATCGGCTTTTGTGACCTTCCAAGTTCCTCCTGACTTGTACAGGTTCTTTCCAAGATGCTTGACTGCAAATTCGGTTCTTTTGCCTATTTTTTCAAGTATCGAAGAAAGGGTTTCCCCTTTTCTCATTTCTCTTAAAATTTGGAGAGATAGAGTTCTATCTCTCTTATCCTGGGCTGAAAGAGTTTTCCAGGCTACTTGGCTTAGATCAAAATCTCCGATCTTGAGTTTTCTAAGTTGGCTGAGGCTCCGATCAGGGAAAAACTTGTGTTTCCTGATAATTTCTTTTGCATATTTTGTATCTCTGGGCTGAGCCTTGAGCCATTCTCCATAGGTTCTACATTCTTTGGAAAATCTTGGTCGGCTCATCTTTCCGCCTCCATCATTCTGATAAAAGCTGTTCTCATAACTTCAGCCTGAGAGCATCCGTATTCTTTTGCTTTCTGTGCCAGTTTCTCCTTGAGGTAAGGAGACAATGTTATCAGTACTCGGTCTTTTGTGGTCATAGTCTCACAATAAACAGTATGCATTACTAGGTATTGTACAGAATTGAGTATAACTTTAAGTATAAGTTTGACATATATTTTATATATACTTGGGATCAATATGAAAAAGAAAGAATATGATTTTGACACTGAAGTAAAGAATTATCTTACGCAAAAAGGATATGCAAGAAGGCGGCAACTCATAAAAGACCTCATGGAAATACATAAAAATGAACTTGGATATAGCCTCAAAAGTATAAACCGCAAATTAGACAAACTAAAGAATCAAGGTATGATTATACGGATGGAATATTCCGATTTTGGGAAATTAGGAATAGAAGATACTGATAAAAACGCCAGTTATCTCACCTTGAAAAATATATCCAAAATAACGGAGCATATGGATAAGATCTTAGAAAGGCTTGATTCAGAAGAGCCCATGAAGCAAAAAATGGCTTTAAAAGAGATTGCCCGTTATGAACAAACTTATGTTTTAACTCCTGTACAACTGGATCTAGTTGTAGCTCAGTTTGATAAAAACATTGATAAAGGAAACATAGATGACGACCTTACTGATAAGTTATTGCTCTTGTTAGACAGATATATTTTGAAAAAAGATATTGAGCCAACGAATAAAGCAAAAACAATTGACTTGTTAGTAAAATTGCTAGACAAATATCCTGTTCCTGTTTCAACCCATGTAAACCTTAGAACTCACATTATCTATCTTCTTGGGCATTATGGGCATAAGGCTGTAATTGAAAGGTTTATAAAAGATGCAAAAACCCTACAAGACCCTTTTTCTGTAGAAAATGTTTACAATACAGAATACACAGCCAATCTTATTGAAGAACACAGAGAAGAACTTTACAAGCTAGAAGAAGAGCTAGCAATAGAAGGAAAAGAGTATGCTTCACAGTTTGTTTCTAATATACGAACTGATGCTCTAATTAATTTGGGTTTGTATGAAAATCCTTATACTAAAGGAAAGAAGGAGGATGATTCTTGGTGAAGCTTCTTCTTTTGAATGGTCATGGCATAAATATGCACGTTGATGGAGCCAGGCTCCATATCAAGGATGGGAGGTTTTCGACTACTGAAGAGCCTCAAGAATACGTGTTTTCTCCAAAAAGGATTGACATTGACAGCATTATCATTTATGGAAAGAGTGGAAACCTGACCTTAGAGGCTGTTAGATGGCTGATTAAGCATAATGTCCAGGTCACTATTCTCAATTGGAATGGCAAGATCTTAACAACAATGCTTCCCCCTGAAAGTACCAATGTAAAAACAAAGTTTGCTCAGTATCACGCTTTTGAGGATAAGGAAGCGAGGCTTGAGATAGCAAAGAAGTTTATTGAGGCTAAATTTGAGAAGTCCAAGACTGTTCTTGATTTCCTTAGCCAAAGATATCCTGAAATTAAATTTGAGGTATCGGATGAGCTCACAAATCTAAAAAATGTAAAGAGTATCAGGGGGCTTATGGGGACAGAGGGAGGGTTAGCCTGGAAATACTGGAATGAGTTTTCAAAGGCTGTTCCAAAGGAATATGATTTCTGTTCTAGGATAGACCAGTACAGAAGACCTGTAGGATCTGGGGATATGGTAAACACCATGCTTAATTATGGCTATTCTCTGCTTGAATCTGAATGCCTTAGAGCCATTAATTCTGTGGGTCTGGATGCTCATGTAGGGTTTTTGCATGAAATGACACCAAGCAAAAACAGTTTAGCCTATGACCTTCAGGAACCTTTCAGGTTCCTTGTTGATCTGACAGTTATCAGCCTGGTTGAAAGTGGGGCTATGGAAACTAAGGATTTCATAAGAACAGAAAATTACAATATGAGATTAAAACCTACAGGAGCTAGGAAGGTTGTTAACGAGTTTTCCAATATGCTGAATAAAAAAGTAAGTTACCAGGGAAAAGAAAGCACTTGGAGTTATGTTATCTTTCTTAAGGTAAGAGAATTAGCTCATTACCTCACAAGTAAAAAGGAGAAACTGGATTTTGTTAAGCCCGAATATGAGATTGAAAGAATTGATTCTTATGACATAAGGCAAAAGATTTTGTAACAATTCAGGTAGCCTTTGAAAGGCTACAATTTTTCCTCTTTTCGAGGAAAAATTGCATATAAATTGAATCCTATTTTGTTTCGTTATTATGCTTACACGTGAAGAGATCCTCGTTATCTATGAAGCTGGTCCTGAAGCTGTAATTTCTGTAATCCAGAGACTTGAAACTATCATAGAAGAACAAGCTATTCGAATTGCTGAACTAGAAGAACGTGTAAGGATTTTAGAATCTCGCTTAAATCAAAATAGCAGAAACAGCAGTAAACCTCCTTCTACTGACTTTTTAGTCAAAGAAAAACCTAATCCCAAGAGTCTCCGGAAAAAGAGTGGGAAGAAACCTGGAGGTCAAGAAGGTCATCCAGGCACAACTCTTGATATGGTTAATGATCCTGATTAGGTAATTGAACATTCTTTGACCTGCTGCAAAGAATGTGGACATACTCTTGAGGATGTTGAAGTTGAAGCTTATGAGAGAAGACAAATTTTTGATATTCCTCCTGTAAATCTAATTGTTACGGAACATCGAAGTCAGATTAAGACCTGTACTCACTGTGGAAAATCAAATAAAGCTTCTTTTCCAGAATCTGTGAAATATCCCGTCCAGTATGGTCCTAATATTTTAGCTTCAGCAATTTACTGTAAAAACTACCAGTTTATTCCCTATAAAAGGATTTTAGAGTTTTTTGATGACGTTATGGGGATAAAAATCTGTTCTGCTACGATAATCAGAGCAGAAAAAGAATGCTTCCGGAATTTAGAGGAGTTTGAAAATGTGAGTCAGGAGAGGTTAATAACTTCTCCTGTAATCCATTGTGATGAAACTGGGATGAAAATTGAAGGAAAAAGGCATTGGCTTCATGTAGCTTCTAATGACAAATACACCTGTTATTTTGCTCACTCAAAAAGAGGATCAGAAGCAATTAATGCCATGGGAATTCTTCCAGAGTTTAAAGGAATAGCAGTTCATGACGGATGGAAACCCTATAACAGTTATGAATGTGATCATGCTCTTTGCAATGCTCATCTCCAGAGAGAACTTACTGGAATTGAGGAGAACTATAAACAGCAATGGGCTAAAGAGATGAATGAACTGTTAACAGAAATGAAAAAGTATACTGATGAGTGTAAAGAGCAGGTCAAAGATCTGGACTTTGAGCAAATTAAAGTGTTAGAAGAAAGGTTCGATGCTGTAGTCATGAAAGGGATTGAAGAAAATCCACCTTCTCTAAACCCTGAAAAACAAGGAAAACGTGGTAAAAATCCAAAAACAAAAGCAAGGAACCTACTTGACAGGTTTATAGAAAACAAAAAACAGATCCTGAGATTCCTCAATGACTTGAGAGTTCCGTTTGAGAATAACCAAGCAGAAAGAGACATAAGGATGATGAAATTACAGCAGAAAATATCAGGAACTTTCAGAACTATACAAGGAGCGGAAGCTTTCTGCAGAATTAGAGCTTATATCTCAACCATTAAAAAGAATGGTTTCAATGTTATAGATGCTATTCTCGCGGCGCTCAAAGGAGCGCCGCTATTATTCTGAGAATTTCAGCATTTTGCTGAAAAAACATACTTTTTTATCAGTGGCTGAATAGTTACAAGATTTTCAATATTTCTTATGTTGATTGGAAGAAGTTAGGGTATTCTAAAGGCACTTTGCATTACATGAAGCAGAATGCAAAATCAGATAAGCCGTTTACTCTTAACAGTCATGTTCTGGAAAGAGTAAATAAGTGGGAGGCTCTGGTTTCAAGTCAAAAGTAAAAATATGTATGTTTTTACTGTAAATTGTAAAAATGTAAATTTTACAGGTAAAATTGTAAAACGGTATCAAGGGGAATTGTAAATTTTACTGTAAAATAGTAAAACGGCATCAAGAGGACTTGTAAATTTTAAAGGTAAAATTGTAAAAAGGTATCAAAAGAAATTGTAAACAAAGTGTAAAAAAATAGAGTTTTGTATTTCTTGTAAATTAAGTAGAAATTGTCTTATTGTGTTACATTTAAACATATCATATATAGACAGGAACCAAATGTTTAGATAATTGAGGGAAATGTCTAAATCGTGAAGGAAATGGGATAATCATGAATTCGATTGACATAAATGAATTGTCAACAAATATGAAAAAAAGGCTTTGTACTGTTACGAGCCATGATGATATTAACGAAGTTAGAAAAGAGATATTAAAAGATTTCAATATTCATCCAAACTCTACCAGAGTTGAGCTCAAAGCGAAAAATGCGAAAAAACTGTATAATAAAGGAGAGTATGACACCTCTGTTTTAAGAATGTCTGAGTATATAGAGGAGTATTTAATATTACATATCATTGATACTATTCCTTTAAAGTATTATAATCAAGACTATCCAAGGTTACCATTAGGTCCTAAATCATATGACCAATTTTTGAAAATCGACATTGATCGTCTTTGTGAAGCTCTTGAACTTCTTGTATATTCTTACTCTTACTCTCAAAAAGAGTTCGATATCATCCTATTTTTAGATAAAATCAAAAGTATAATTGAATCCGTCACATGGGATGAAAAAATTATATTATATAAAATTGTTGTCAAATATATCATACACAAGGATATAATCTCAGCTAAGAAAGAAATTAGCAATAAAAATGATATCAGTAATATTAATGATGTAGAATTATTGACCGTTTGTTTAGATATTTTCACTGAGGAGTTAAATGATAGTGAAAATATATCTCTAATCGAAAAAATAATTAAAAACACTGAATCCCCCACAGTTAAACTTCAATATCAAACTTTATTGGGTATTCAATATATGTTAATTGGAGTAGAAGAAAAGGCAATTGATGAAATAAAAAAAGCAATTGATGATTTTTATATTAATGAAACTGAGAAAAATAACTCTTATACTTATTTCGTTTGGGGTAATACATACTATATGTTAGGTACTTTAACAAATAATGTGTTTTTGGTAGATTGTTCAATAAATAAATTCACTAAAACATTATCTCTTAATGAATTAAATACTGAAGGTAAAGCGGAGTTATTTAACTTACTAGGGGATTGCTATAAATTTAAATCTAATTATAATGAAGCTAAAACCTATTACATAGAGAGTATAGGGTTGTTTTTTTCAAATACAACAATTATATACTTATTAGATTGTCTAGTTGAGATGGAAGATGATAATAAAGAGGAAATTTCTGAATGGGACAAAAAAATAGCAAAAGATTCTCTCAATAAGAATGAAGAATATGATTATCTAATATTTCGTGCAAAATTGGCTCTTAAATACGATGACTACAGTTTAGCAGAAGAAGTATTAAAACATCTAAAGGAGCTAAATTATGGTATAATTTACTTTGATAATTATACAAAAGAGGTCATCAAAAGATTACAAGATTATTGTAACAATAAAAATGTTGATTCTAAATCAAAGCTTTTGACTTTTTTATCAGAGTTAAAAAGTCGAATTATGTTTGAACCAAATTTTTATGGAATTGGTTTAAAGTTTAAAAAAGATTAACTTAAACTATATTTTTATCTAAATATACCATACTTTTTTTAAGATATATATATTTATTATTTAGCTAAAATTACATTAGATACAAAAAAAGACTTATTACCAAACAAACTTTGCAAAAAGAGAAAACTGATTTTTAGTTAAGGCAATTTTAGAAAAATAACGGTTTTGCATAATCTCCACAAATGCGTTGCGTTTTTTTGAGTTACCTATATCCCCGCATTTGTTTTAAGGGATCTAGGTAACTCAAAAAAACGCAACGCATGTGTAAAAGTCACACACAACCGTATTTTTTCAAAACTTGCCTTATCTCTAAAATATTTATTATATGAGCCTATTCCAAAAATCTCTAAAATATTTATTATATGAGCCTATTCCAAAACTCAAATTTTGCTGTTTTGGATCTCGTATTTAAAATGACCAATGAGCTTCTGATTGCAAAAGGAATTCAGAATAATTCTGATAATTGATATTAAAACTGGGTTTTTGGATGAGCTTATTAAGAGATATCGCCAATATATTAAAAATATGTAGATTCACTAATAATTGATAATTTATACTCACCATAATAATGGAATTAATCTGTAACGAACTTTTTGATGGTATTCGTCGTAACCCGGCAAGTTTTTAGATAGTAACTTTTCTTCATCAAGTAGCCTTATTATGAAAATAAGTGCAAATGGAATCAGTAATAGTAATCCCCACCAAGAGCCAAGTGCAAGAAGAACGCCAAATAATATAATGAGACCACCTAAATACATAGGATGTCTCACTATACTATATGGTCCTGTTGTTATTACTTTCTGGTCGGTTGTTATTACTTTCTGGTTGGTTGTTATTACTTTCTGGTCGGTTGTTATTTCAATAATAGCAGAGGCAAAGATGTTTTCCTTGAGCACAAGAACGTATAATAAAGTCCAGCAACGACAAGAATATCACCGAAGATTACAATAGAAGATGGGACATGTGACCAAAAGAATCGGTGATCCAACGCTGGAATCACATAGATTAAAGCAAATCCCATATAAGTAAATCCTTGTATAATCTTTGGATGCTTTTCTTTCTCTTTGACTACTCCGATTTCAAGTGACACAAACAATACAATTGAGTAAACCCATGTTTCCAAGAAATTAAGTGAGAGAGCAGGAATAAACAGAAACAGTATTATCATGACAATGCTCTCTAAAAATACAAGCATTATTCTTCGCTTTATAACCCACATCCCGCAGTATTTTTTCAAAAATCAATATTTTCCCTGATAGCATTTTTGAAACAGATTCAAATAATAGAGGGTCAAATTGGGACTTGGTGAAATTGAATACTATCGTTTTTTGGGCTCTGAATACACCATCTAGCTGTTTTTAACTCCTGCATAAAAGTCCAATAAATCCACGTTTTATTGAAAATCGATAGCATGAAAAATTGTGAATATGCAAAAATTTACTGCGGAAAGTGGGATGGACATATCAAGGGTACAGTAAAATTCGACATCAGAAGATTGAGAGATGAGAGTAAAAAACTCTACTCTTTATTGAGTTTCGTAGCGTATCAACTGCTGGTGCTGACAGAAATGCAAAATAAAGTTGGGAATAAAAATTCATTTGGGAAATATTTTTGAAGAAATGGGTATCAAATTAGATTAGGGATTTTAAGAGCTAATTTGAGAGCCTCCAAAGAGATTCTAGAACCAAACGTTTATTAGATCTTGTTGAATTGGATATTAAGGAATATATTAAAAGAATAAATGAACTAAATAACTTAAATTAATTTAAGAAAAATATTTTTTGAAAGAAAAAACCATTTTTTTGTTAAGGCAACTTTCTAATGATACAGTTGTGCGTTACCTCTACAAAATGTACACTTTTTTTGACGTTTTTATTAAACAGGTTTTATAGAAATAGATTTTTTTAGTTAAGGCAATTTTATGAAAAAAAAACGGTTGTGCATTATCCTTACACACGCGTTGCGTTTTTTTAAGTTACCTATATCCCCGCATCTGTTTTAAAATTCCCTATCTCCCTACAGATGACACCAAGTTGATATTCCTCTAGTGAATGCTCTAATCAGATTTTTGAAGTTACTTGTTTTGAAAGCTTCAGATGCTTTAGATCTCGTTTATTGGGTATGAACTGAATAATGTGTCAACTTTTTGAAACTAAATTCCTTTATTATTATATATGAAAAATTTTGTTATCATATCATTCCTCAATAGTTCAAAAAATCACCATCAATAGGCTATTGTAATTATAAAGAGTTACAAATTTTACATTAAAAACTATAGTACATTTAAATGTTAAGTCTCCAAGAAAGGATGAATTTTTTGATTCCTTCTAGTATTTTGATTCCTTCTAGTATTTTGATTCCTTCTAGTATTTTGATTCCTTCTAGTATGCTTCATCAGACTGTTTTCATATAACTCTCAAAGTCCACATTTCCAAGTATGTACTTGTTTCCTTCCTTTGATTAGAGAAGCTACTTACTGGAAACTAAAGCTGAAGGTCGGAAATTAACACTTGGAGTTAATGAGCAACTCTGAACTCATAAGAAACTAAAATTGAGTGCCTTATACATCTGACTTTTTTAATATAGATTGGGATTTGTAGGTGTGCCAGAACATGCCCAAAAAGCCAATGAAAGGCTAAATTTCTTAGCTATACTTTTATATATACAAGAAGCAGTTAGGAAATTTATTGAGAGAATATTCAAGGTAAAAACGTTAGATCACATTCTTCCATAAGAAATCTTAGTTACTCCTAGAAATCATGTCAAAAAAAAATCATGTCAAAAATGACGAATTTGGGATCCAGCCTCTGAGCTTTTAATGGGAGAGTTAAACGCCATCTTTTAAATGATCATGGGAAACAGAAGCCTCAGGTTCGACTTCACTCCACTGGTTGCAGATTGTCCGATAGAGCCGGATTACTCTGTGAAGTGATTTTTCCAGGGTCTTCACCCATATGGCGCCAGCGGCGCTGTTCAAAGAATAAGCAGGTTCACAACTCATCTCAACAATTCTGATCCGTTGCCAGTATCCATGAAAACTTTTTTTCTCTCATGAGCGAGCTTACAGACGGCTTCAAATGAGCCAAGCTTCTTATATGCATTATACTTGAAAGCGAACTCCCATATTCTCCCAGGGTCTTCAGTATCAAGCGGGGCAGGGGAATAGCAACTTACTCGAATTTCCTCCTGCGCAGAAGCCTATTTCCTCCTGCGCAGAAACCTTGTTGATTGTCTCCAGTGGGAGAGCAATTTCAATAAGTTTCGTTTTCATAAACCTTTAGTAGAAACCCCCTGAGTCTTTAGCTCAGGAGTAGTTGACGCTTCAGGCAGAAGAGCAACCGATTTACTTGTTCAGCCACTTGTTCGGTTGCTTTCATAGAGATCTGAGTATTTATGGACTCCGCCAGATAGACAATGAACCTCACCAGCATACCCACTTCAACGATTTCAGGTTCAGGAAGCCCGAAAGCCTCTGCTTCCTTGAACATGCACCGGACACCACTGCCCCACTGCTCGATAAATTAGGGAATAAGCTCTTCCAGTTCCCATACAAGGAATCCATCACTTTCCAGGTGTTCTTTGCCTTTGATCTTTCGGGCTACTATCCCTACTTTCAATTTTGGATCAGATATTCCTCTTACTAATTTTGTTTTATCGAGTGTTAACTCCAGGATCTCTCTCGCCTCGCTCTCACCCAGTTCTTTATTCTTGACCTCAATTGCCAGGGCTTTCCCTCCCTGGTGATCTACTCCAAGAACATCAATCTCATCCCCCCTCCGGTTCCACCAGCTCCCAAGCTCTGGATAATCAATCATCTTTTCAACCAGCAGTTCATGAACAATATCCTCGACTTGAAATAATATTCACGATTTTGTGGTCGTGAACGCAGCTTCCCATTTTGATCAGTAAAGTTTCTTATTTCATATACATCATTTTCCCAGTTTACTATATTTTCATTGTTTCCATACCACTTTCTATAATCTCCACCCTTGTTATAAGGAAACCATTTCCTCGAAAAATCGTGTTTCCTATTTATACTGAAACTCGTCTTTTTTGCTGAAACCTCGAACCAATATCGTACAAATATATCGTTGCTACCAGTTTGCAATCCAACTTTACCTGGAGCAATACTTTCAAGTCTCTTATTGTGCTCAAATATATCTGTGATCTTCTCACTTACCCAATACATAATCGGACCCTCTGGAATTTTTTTGAAGTCGGCGGCGGAGGTGCGGAAAGGATCAGATATTTTTGTTTTCAGTTCAGCTTTCTTATCTGCTTCACAGTTCCCATCGATTAGTTGCAGATAAGCTCCTTTATATTCCAGATGTTGAGACTTTTCGATAACAAATGCCGTTGTTGAAACAACTTCCCCTCCTATGCTGTCAAAAGCTCGAGCCCCAAAATGAGCCATGGATAGGATAGTGTTTTCATTCAGAATGCTTTTACGGAGTTTTTCATAGGAGGAAAGGAACATCCAGCTCTGCATGGTTATCATGACAACCATGCTTCAAAACATTCAAACCAAAATATTTAATTTGTTTTAAAATATACAGCTAAATGTATAAATTTTATATGTATGTTAGGGGTACCTCCAATGAAAAAAAGAGAACTGTCGGTTGATACTGATAGGAACGGGACTTTGAGTTTTGTCCATGCAGCTGATTTGCACCTTGACAGTCCATTTGTAGGAATTTCCGGGATTGATCAAGAGCTGGGAGAAAGGCTTGCAAAAGCTACTTTTCAGGCTTATGAAGCTATTATTGAGCTATGTATGGAAGAAGAAGTTGATTTTCTGCTCATTGCAGGGGACGTGTATGATAGTGCCGACAAGAGCCTCTATGCCCAGGTCAGGTTTATAGAGGGACTCCGAAAGCTTGAAACCGCCGGGATTCAGGTTTTTATCTGCCATGGGAACCATGATCCTCTTGACGGCTGGTCGGCAAGCCTGAAGTGGCCCGCAAACGTGCACACCATGAGGGGAGATAAAGCGGAAGTTGTGGAATTCAAAAAAGAAGGAGAAACGGCTGCTTTTGTTGTTGGAATGAGTTACCCTACCCGTCATATCATGAAAAACCTAGTGAAAGACTTCCCGAAAAAAGAGAATCACTGGCCGTTTACCATAGGGCTTCTCCACTGCAGCGTGGGAAGTTATCCTGAGCATGACCTTTACGCACCCTGTACCCTGCAGGATCTCAGGGAGCCTGGCTACGATTACTGGGCTCTTGGACACATCCATACTCCTTCCGTGGTTTGCAAGGAAGCTCCTGTTGTAATATATCCGGGCAACCCGCAGGGCAGGCATCCAGGCGAGACAGGAGCCAGAGGGTGCTGTCTTGTGAACGTTTCTTCCGGAGGGGTTATTTCTACAAAATTCATCGAGACCGACTCTGTCCGCTGGCATATAAGGGAAGTTTCCATAGAAGGCCTGGAAAAAGAAGGGGAACTGGTAGAAAGCCTTCAAAGCCAGCTTGACGAGATCAGGGAAAATTCAGGGGGAAGGTCTGCGATTTGCAGGCTGGTTCTCAGCGGAAGAGGACCTTTGCACAGCACTCTCAGGAAAGAGGGTTTTCTTGAAGATCTTCTCCATACGCTCAGGGAAGATGAAATCCGTAGCCGGCAGTTCACCTGGGTAGAACGCATTGAAAATGAAACACTCTTTCCAATAGAAAGAGAACTGCTTTTGAAAAGGGAGGACTTTGTGGGAGACCTGGTTAAAATCGTGGAGGGCTTAAAGACTGATGAAGAAGCCCTGGACGAGTTTCATGAAGTCCTTTTCCCTCTCTTTAAATCCGGCAGTGGGGGCAAATATATCTGCAAAATTGATGATGATGAAATGAAATCCCTGCTCCAGTGTGCTGAAAACATCCTGCTTGATGCCCTGCTCACGGAGGAAAAGCATGAAAATTGATGCCATTCATATCGACGGATTTGGCAAGTTTTCCAAGCTTTCGGTGGAAGACCTGCCTTCCGGCCTGGTCATATTAACAGGAGCAAATGAGGCAGGAAAATCAACATTATTCACTTTTATCCGGAGGATGTTTTTTGGCATCCCCAACACAAGGTGCAACCTCTATCCCCCACTTGAAGGAGGGCAGCATGGGGGAAGACTTGTTGTAATCGATTCTGAAAGGAAGCGCTGGGTCATAGAGAGAAACACAGGCCGAAAAGACGATGTAAAAGTCGTGCTTCCCAATGGGAATACCGGGAGCAAAACTGAACTTCTTAAACTCCTGGGTCATGCAGACAGGAACGTTTTTGAAAACATCTATGCTTTTGGCCTTGAAGAGTTGCAGAGTTTTGAGACCCTGAACGACCAGAGCATCAACAGCAAACTCTACAGTGCAGGCACAGGGGTCGGAGTCTCCATTCCGGAACTTATGAAGTCCATCAACAACATGGAAAGCAACCTGTATAAACCCAGGGGCAGAAAACCCCTTATTAATGAGCTACTAAGAAAAATCAGGAAGACCAATGACGAAATTGCCGAATTTGAAGAAGCCCAGAAAAAATACGATACCCTTCATCTCGAACTTGAACAGAGAAACCTGGAAATTGATCAGTTAAAAGAAAAGTCCCAGAATATACGGAAAAAATTAAACCACGTCCAGAACCTGCTTTCCGTATGGGACGACTGGAGAGCCCTGCAGGAGTCAAAAACTGACCTTGGAACTTTGCCCGAGCTTGGGAGTTTCCCTGAAAAAGGGGAAGAAAAGCTTGAAAGGCTCCTGGATAAAATTGAGGGAATAAGGGAAGATGTTTCACGGCTGGAGCAGGATCTGGAAAAAAATGCCGTTAACGAACGAAACCTTTCTCCGGACGAAAGCCTGCTCAGACAGAAAGATGCGGTGCTTGAACTTGAAAGCGGGCTTGGGAAATACAGGTCCGAAGTAAAAACGCTCCCGACCCTGGAAGCAAAGCTCAAGCAGGAAGAAGCCAGGCTTTCCGAGCTCCTCCTGGAACTGGGTCCGGACTGGGATGAAGAGGCTCTGAACCACTTTGACCGTTCAATCCCGGCAAAGGAAACCGTCATCAAGATGCGAAAGGCGGTAGAGGAAATTGAGGCTAAAATAAAGGAGATCCAAAACGAGCTCAAGCAGGTCCTCACCAGCATCGAACGGGTCCTTCAGGAAAAAGACGTCTTTGAAGAAAGCCTCCTGGTGTACAGGAACCAAGTAATCGAACTTGGAAATGGAATCGAGAAATATCGGGCTGATAAGAACTCCCTCCTTTCCGAAACCCGGGAAGTTCAGGCCAGAAAAGCCGAACTGAAGGAAACCCTTTTAGGGCTCGGGGAAGGCTGGGACGAAACTACCCTTGCCCGTTTCGAGCATTCGACCCCTTCAAAGGAAAACGTGCTTGCAAAGCGAAGGGAAATGGAAGAGACTGAAAAAACAATCGAAAGGTACCACGACAGACTCGAACTTGCCCTTGGGGAAATCGAAGAAGTCCGCGAGGAAATCGAAGCCCTGGAAGAAAAACTCGGGGCATACTCAAAGCTTCCCGACCCTGAAGAGGTAAAGCAGGGACTTGAAGCCATAAGCTACCTCAGGGTGAAGCAGCCTCTCCTAAGGGAAAAAGAAAACGAACTCAAAAACCTGGAAAAAGACCTGGAAAAAGAAGAGATGCTTTTTGCAGCCTTCAGGCCCCGAGAAACTGAACATGAGGAAGGGCTTCCCCTCTGGCCTGCAGAAATGCTCCTGCTTGCAGGCAGTATGGGCCTGATTTACGAGTACATAAACGGAGCCCTGCTCCCCGGGCTTGGCATATTTTTCCTCCTTTTTGCTACTTCTGCCATATACTTCCTGAAAGCCAGGAAAAAGCCCTCGAGTCAGCCGTCAAGTCCTCCTGCCGGCGAGGAGCGCCTGAAAGGGACCGAAGCCCGGAAACAAAAAGCACAGGACTCAAAGGAAAAGCTGTCCGGAGAGATTGCTACCCTGAAAGAATACATGAAAATCCAGGCAAAAAAGTGTGGGTTTGAAGACATTCCCGATCCCTCGGCTCGGGAACAGAAAGCCAATGAACTGCAGAGAGTCCTGCTTGATTTGAAAACTGCCGGGGAACTGCGCCAGGGAAAGGACAAGCTCCGGAAGAAGCTGGAGAAGTTAGATGCAGCTTACCAGGAACTTGAAGGTAAGCTGAAGTCTGGAGAGAAAAAGCAGGAAGAGGTTCGCCAGGAATGGAAAGAATGGCTTCTTTCTTCAGGGCTTGACCTGGAACTTTCTCCTGAGCATGTGCTTGAACACCTTTCCACGATCAAAGCCTGCCTGGAAAAGCAAAAAAGCGTTAAAGAGCTGGAAAAACAGGTGCAGATCAGGGTAGCTGCTGTTAAAAAGTACGAAGAAAAAGCCCTTGGCGTTCTGGAAGCCTGCGAAAGACCTGTTTCGGGAATCACACTTGACAGTGAAATAGCAAAGCTCAGGGAGGATGTAAGTTTTGCATATAACCAGGCTGAAAGGATGAGGACCCTTGAACTTGAATCCGAAAGCCTTGAGCACAAAAAAGAAGAGCTCGAAGCCCGACTCCTTGAGGAAAGAACGCAAAGGGACGCCCTCTCCGAAAAGTGGACTCTCTGGCTTGGAGATTACGGGCTTGATCCCTCACTTTCTGTAGAAAGCGTGCTTGAAATCTTCTCGGTAATCAGGACCTGCTTTGATAGGCAGCGGACGATCCGGAGCCTTGAGGAACAGATAGCTTCCGGCAAAACTTCGATAGAAGCCTATGAAGCAAAGGTTGCCGGGGTCCTGCAGGAATGCAGATGTCCGTTTTTCGGGCTTTCTTTCGATACCCAGGTTGAAAAACTTCGTTCGAACCTTGAAGAGGCATCCGAGGAGGCAAGGAAACTGGAGCAGCTGAAAATGAGGTCAAAAGAACTCAAGATCGAAGTTCAGGCAGCCCGGGAAAAGTCTGAAACTGCTGAAAAAGAGCTTGCAGTTCTTCTTGAGTCCGGCTCTGCAGCAACAGAAGAAGAGTTCCGTGAAAATGCACGGCACTGGGCTCAGCGGACCGAGCTAGAAAACAAGGTAAGGGAAGCTGAACAGCAGATCCGAAGGGTTTCCGGGGACGGGGAAAAGTATAAGCTTTTCGTAGAAGAACTTCAAGCCTTAGACCCCCCAAGCCTGGAAGAAAAAAAACGCAGGCTGGAGGAATGCCTGGAAACCCTTGAACAGGAGACCTCCGAGAACATGGACAGACGTGGAGCGATAGGAAACCAGATCGAACAGCTCGAACACGGAAGTGAAGGTTCCCTGGCAAGGGTAATGCAGGAAAGCCTTCTGGGAGACCTTCACGAAAAGTCAAGGGAATGGGCATCCCTGGTCCTTGCCCGGAAAGTCCTTGCCAAAGCAATCGAAGTCTATGAAAAAGAAAGGCAGCCCGCAGTCATCGTGGAAGCCCAGGCCTTTTTCACAAAGGTCACTGGAGGCAGGTACACGCGGATTTATTCTCCGCTCAACTCTTCCGAGATTTACGTTGAAGACCGGGAAGGCCGCCAGAAGAGCGTCCAGGAACTCAGCCGGGGAACAGCTGAACAGCTTTATCTCTCCCTGCGTTTCGGTTTTATAAGGGAATTCGGGAGGCATTCGGAATCTCTTCCTGTCGTTTTTGATGACGTGCTGGTAAACTTTGACCCCGAACGCTGCAAAAGCACCTGTGAAGCCATAAAGGACCTTGTCCCGGGCAACCAGCTCTTTTATTTCACCTGCCACCCCGAAACCGTAGAAATTCTTGCAGGAAGGTTCCCGGAAGCCCGGATTGTAGACCTTGATGCGGTGTAATAAGGGAGTTGAAGCATAAAATAGTCAGACTAAAAGAATTAAAACTAAAACGTTTATGTATAAATTGTCGTGAAGCCCTTTAATCTGGGAACCGGATTCCAATTCCGGTTCCTGGTTTTTAGATATCACCTGGTTTTTATCTTATGTACTTTATATCAGATTTCAGGATTACATTGTAAGCAAATCCTCTGAATCTACAGTTCTCAACTTGCCGTATATTTCAGAAAAAGTCATTCTACCAGCTCATTTTTTAATTGACCTTACAGATTAACACCATCACAATACAACCTGAACCCACACCCCTTGCAGATTTCAGGATCCTCTGTCTCCTTAAACCCATGCTCAAAATCATGGGCAATATTTCGTGCAGTTTGGACCATAGCGTCAATTGCCCTACTGTCAAGGGGACTTACCCGGCCTTCAGTGCTGCCGTACTTTCCATCCTCCTGCAACTCAAAAACGCGAGGTTTTTCCAGAGCTAGCATATCAAGCGTGAGCCTCTTCACCCGATATTCCGGATGCATGTGTTCAAAACCTTTTGCGTAAAGCAGAAGCTGTCTTGAACGGTCTTCGGGGCTTACATCATATTTTCCGGTTTTGTAATCGATAATTTCAACCTCTTTTGTGGAGGGGTCAAGCAAATCGATCCGGTCGATCTTTCCCCTGAAAACAAATCCTTCGATAGGAACACTAAACCATTTTTCAACCATGAGATTATTTGAAATCCGGTCTTTATTTCGGAGCCAGAATACTTCAAAAAGAGGAAAAGTTGATTCCAGATCCACATACATCCATTCAGGCTTTTTATGAAGATTTTCAACTATCTTGTAGAGTGCCTGCTTTTCCGAAACTTTTTCTTTAACTGCAATCTCTAGCACCTCATGCACGAAACTTCCCTTTGCCATGACTCCTGTCGAATCTTCGTTCTTTCGGCTTGGCATGCGCAGGATTTCCTGTAATTCATACTGTCTCGGACAGTTTTCGTACAACTTCAAAGTGGAAAAGCTGAACCCAAACGCCTCCGGATTGAATCTCAAGCCGTTGCTTCTGATCTCCACTTTTGAGAGGATCTCTCCTGCTTTTTCAGTCGGATCTACAAGGTCCCATTTTTGCTTCAATTCTTCTAGATAGTTTCCACATCCACCATCTCTTAGAGCCCTGTAGACCATCAAGTAGTGTACAGCTTCTTCAAGATCCTTATCAAGAGCCTCAATAAGCAGTCGAACACATTTGTTTTTCTCTCTTTCAAGCTCGTTGTCCTTTACAAGACCTGCGGTTTTAACCTCAAGGTCTTTCCGATAAGACAGGCTCAACTCATCAAAAGCGATTTCCTTTTCCATATCACCTTTTGTCCTATCAGCTGTATCGGTGTTTATATCCCGCCAGTGGTCATACCCGATTTCCATTAGAAACTCAGAGGGTTCTTTCTCCTTACCACCATATTCCAGAGAAAGAGTTAGTATAAGGTCTTCTTTTGCTCTTGTAAAGGCTACATAGCAGAGCCTGCGTTCCTCTTCGAGCTTGATCTCTTTTTTCCGCTCACGGATTGCCTTTTCAAGTGCGGTTTTGCTCAGGCCCATTGAAAATAGATCCCTGTACTGGTTCATCATTTCCAGTGGAATCAGGGGTTCCTGCCCGCCCCTGAATAGAGGAAATTTGTCCTTTGCCATGCTGGTCACAAAAACGACCCTGAATTCGAGTCCCTTTGCTGCATGGATACTCATTAGGCTTACAGCATCATCCTCCCTGATCTTTGCCGATGCAGGGTTGCCTCCCATTTCGTCCAGAATCTCCAGATAATCAATGAAGCCAAAAAGCTCTCTGTTGTAGAATTGTTCATAATTCTTTGCCATTTCGTGCAGGTTTCTCAGGTTCAGGAAAGCTTCCCTGGCTTTCAGCGTATCCAGCCTATTAAGGTGCCTCATAAGCCCACTGTGATCATAAATTTCAAGCAAAAGATCAGAAACATCCAGCAGGTTTTTCTCACCAAGGACCCTGATTGTTTCTTTAACCTTTCCAATAGTATTGCACCCATTTTCACTTAATCTGATCTCATCAAGATGATGGTAGATAGCTTCCTGAAAAGAAATCTTGTTTTTCTTGATGAACTCCCCTATCTGAACGGAGTCACGGTTCTCCAGGCCATTATTGTAATGAAAGAGCCGCCACCAGGCCTCCGTTCCTCTGGGAGTCGGGTCCGTGAGGTTATTTAATATATAGAGATAGGAAAGCACTGTTTTGATTTCGGGCTGTTTTAGATAATCAGCATCGTCTTTCACAACTACAGGTATTTCCCGCCTCTGGAGCGCCTGCCTGATCTGCCTACCCTGGTTATGGGTTCGATAAAGGACTGCAATTTCGTTTAGGGGAATGCCCTTTTCGATATAAGATTCGATCTGCTCGACGACTTTTCTTGCTTCTTCCCCTTCGTCTTTTGTTTCCTGGATGACGACGTTTCTGCCTTTGTTATTGTTGCAGTTTTTGAGGAGAATGCACTCGCTTTTCCGGTCTTCGGGATAATTCTGTGAGATCAGCTTGTGAGCGACCCTTAGGATTTTGTTCGTGGACCTGAAACTCACATCTAGAGACACTATATCCTTTTCTGAAATTCCGAATTGCTTTTTAAAATCCTCTATATTGTTTGAGTACGCTCCCCGAAAAGCGTAGATACTCTGGTTCGCATCCGCAACAACCGTGATATTTTGCTCCCGTGCGGTCAGGTGCTTAATAAGTTCGAACTGCACGTAGTTAGTGTCCTGGAACTCGTCCACAATGATGTGAGTATAGGTATCGTTAAGCTCTGCTGTGCCGCAGGTATTCAAGAACTCAAGGGCAATCCGGTTGAGATCTCCGTAATCAAGGCAATTTAGGGCTCTCTTTTTTTCTTCATATGTTACCCAGGCGTGGGTGAAATCAGCATATTTTCGGTATTCCTCATAAAGTCCAATGAAGTCCTGCCAGTTTTTCTTTTCATTTTTCAGGGCTTTTTGCTGGCTTTTATCCTTTAAATGAAACGTGTTCAAGTTGATCTTACATTCGGTATAAAACTGCTCCAATCTGCTTTCTTCAGCAAACTCAAGCAGGGATTCCTTCTTTGTTTCAAGATAAGCTTTGAACTCATCAATCGAAATGTTGAGGTCCTTTGCCTTTGCAATTGTGCTGGAATATAAAGCTGCATTTCTCGGACTGGTGCCCAGTTCCTTATAAAGCAGGATAGCTGAATCAATATCCTCAAAAATAGTAAACTGCTCCGAAACTCCACACTTTTCAGAATTATCTCTTATCAATTCGGCACAGAAAGCATGAAAAGTACTCACTTTCACATCTGTTCCCTGCCCGAGAAGCTCATGGATTTTCTTTTCCATATTTCTGGCGGCTTCCCTTGAAAAAGTAAGGGCAAGGATCTTTTCCGGTTTAACTCTCTGTACTTTGATCATGCAGGCGATTTTGCTGGTGATTGTTGTGGTCTTGCCTGTACCTGCCCCTGCAAGGATTAAGAGAGGACCCGAAGTGTGTTCAACTGCGTCTATTTGCTTGGAAGTGAGGGTTGCGAGGAGTTTTTCTAACATGGGAATACCCTAAGACAGTTCACTTTATTTTGTGTGCCAGAAAGCGAGACATATATAAAAAATAGCCTCTTTTTAGAAGAAAAATGCCTGCCTATTCAGAATTTTTAACCGTCAATCCAGTCAGATCACATTTTATTAGAGTTTTGCTTATTAGTTATTTTAATTAGTTTTTTTATTTTAGTAATAAGGTAAAATGTCCTTGCTTTCGCCCTATTCAAAATTATTTCATATGCACAAGGTATTATGGAAATTGCACCTTTGTCCCTCTCGCCAGGAGTACAATCAGGATTTACGCTGGCACCTTTTAAGAAGCATTGGATCCTTGTCTCAGTGCTAACCCCAATGCCACACTTTCTAAGTTCCATTGCATAATCTTTTACTTGTCTCTATTTATCATTACCAATTTCCCATTTACCCTTTTTAAGTTCAACGACTAAAACCTTATTAAGCTCATTGACTTCGCTTCTTTTATCGAAAGTAAAACTAGTATGTACTGATACAGAACCATTTGGTAAGACAACAAAGTCTTATTTCCTATTGGGAGCTTTAAAAGAATTAGAACCTGTAGATTAAGTGTAAAATAAGCATGTTTTGTTGAGAGAGGATTTACTCAATTTTTAAATGATTATTTATATTAAGAAACAGTCATTCTGTCACTTTTATATGGTCTGTTATTATATATATAATTTTATTCATACATTCTGGCAATCAAATTTGTTCCTCTCCAAATGACAATCAGTAACAAGCATTATTTCTAAAAAAAGTTGCCAGGGAAGTATCAGGGGTGGATGAAAAGTTTGATTGGAGAATTATACACTCTAATCTTGAAACGTTCACCTTTTCTATGCAAAAAGAAAATAATAAGAAATGTAAAACCATGGAGGTAAATGATATGTGGAGATATGGAAACGGCTGGGGGCACTGGGGCTACTGGTGTCGCTGGGGTCACTGCGGTGGCCGGGGCGGCCAGAGGCATTGGGGTCGCTGGCACTAACCTTAACATCTAGCCAGCAACTAAGTCTAAGACAGCAAATTAACCTAAAAAAAGTATAAAGCTATCTTTTCAAGACATTGAGGTAGATTCCTGGTAAACTGTCTTGAATTGATGGCTATAAATTTTGATACTTATTAATATCTTCCGGGGTCACCAGTCATTAGCCCCTGGAAATTAACGGCAATCGATTCAAAACCAAAAAGTAATAAAAAACCTCAAAAATACATTACTCGATTCATGACCATTCGATTCATGACCATTCGATTCATGACCATTCGATTCATGACCATTCGATTCATGACCATTCGATTCATGACCATTCAATACTCTTGATTCATAAGAATTACAGTGAAATTGCTCAAAAGCCACAAGAAAAAAGGGCTGCTGCAGAAAAAGTGATTATGCTCTTGCAAGCGTTGTAAGTAATCTCTTCCTATCCAGGAGCACTTCTTCAAGAGTCCTCAGGAAATCCTCATGATCCTCAAATGTAAGATATGCCTCACGATATGTCTCTTTTTCCATGTTAAAACCTCACCTGCACCTTAAGTCTTTCTCTGTATTCCTCAATTACTTCTTCCCACGCTTTCCGGAATGTTTCAGAAAGTAGGGTTTTGAGTCCCGAGCCCAATTCTCAGGTTCCTACCTGTATCCAACCCAAAGATTAAGAGGAAACCCTATTACTCTTAATCTATACTTCTATAATGTCTCAGAGATATATATCATAATTGATGCGAAAGATTGTTTCTGATTTGATATTTTTATATAATCAAATGGTTATGTTATATCAAAAATTTTAATGGTATTAAAATAAAACACATGAAACTATTTTTCACTTAAAAACAAATTTTTATATAAAAAATTGAAAATAATTTATCAAATTATTAGATGCTGGTGTTAGGAAATGGAGTTGGGAAATAGAGTTGGTGCATCATCAAAATAAAAGATACCCTGGAATAAAAATAAAAGACACCCCGGGGGCGCTGATCCGTCTTCGAATCAATTTGCTTGGGGGAGCATAATATTCGAAGAGACTGTATGGGGGATACAGTAAATGCAGCGTCTTCAGGCTTCTTCTACATTACTTATGCTGGGAATTCTTTATTGAGTCTTATTCAATTCTAGTATATTCACTTTAGATCTGATACATTTCTGTTCCTACTTTTCTGTTCTTTTTTCTCCTGTTTGTGCTTCTCACCATATCCTCCTCCACCCGGCGTCTCGATAACAAAAACATCTCCGTTTTTAAGCTTAATTTCTGCCTGTCCCCCAACCTCCATAACCCTGCCGTCCCTGCGGATTAGCGTGTTCTTTCCGCACTCACCGGGCATGCCGCCATTTAGCCCGAAGGGTGGGAGTTTCCTGTGGCTTGAGAGAACAGCAGCATGCATGTCCTTCAGGAACCTGATTTTTCGGATAACCCCATTTCCACCCCTGAATTTCCCCTCTCCTCCACTTTCCTGCCGGATGGAAAAATCCTCCAGAAAAACCGGGAACCTTGTTTCAAGGATTTCAGGGTCGGTAATTCTCGAGTTGGTCATGTGAGTATGGACAGCATCTGTCCCTGAAAATCCTGGGCCTGCTCCTGCTCCTCCGCAGATGGTTTCATAGTACTGGAAATCCGAATTTCCAAAGGTGAAATTATTCATGGTACCCTGAGAAGCAGCCATTGTACCAAGAGCTCCGAAAAGAGCATCAACAATGTACTGTGAAGTTTCAACATTGCCTGCAACAACTGCTGCAGGATATTCTGGCTTGAGCATGGAACCCTCAGGGATAATAATTTCAAGCGGCCTTAAACAACCTGCATTAAGAGGGATATCACTTTTTACAAGCGTCCGGAAAGTATAGAGGACAGCAGCCAGACAGACCGAGGCAGGGGCATTGAAATTATTTGAAAGCTGAGGGGAAGTACCCGTAAAATCGATCCTTGCACCCCGGTGCTTGCGGTCAATGGTGACCTTCACTTTAATGGCACTTCCGTCATCGAGCATGTAGGTGAATTCTCCGTTGGAAAGCCTGTCAATAACTCTTCTTACAGCCTCTTCAGCGTTATCCTGCACATGGTTCATGTAAGCTTCAACGGTTTCGAGGGAGAATTCTTCAACCATCCTGCGCAGTTCCTGCAGCCCTTTTTCATTTGCAGCTACCTGGGCCCGGAGGTCTGCCATATTTTGGTCCGGGTTTCTTGCAGGGTATTTCCCCGAGTTTAACCAGACCCTCAGCTTTTCTTCACAGAAATGACTCTGTTTGACTATTTTCATGCCTTCGCTGAGCACCCCTTCTTCTTCAATGGTCCTGCTGCCCGGAGGCACTGAGCCTGGGTTTATCCCTCCTACGTCGGCATGGTGACCCCGGGAAGCCAGATAAAACAGGACATCTCCGGAACTGCCAAACATCGGAGTGACAACCGTGATGTCCGGGAGATGAGTCCCTCCGTGGTACGGGGAGTTAATCAGGTAGACATCCCCTGCCTGCATTTCCTGAAACTGTGTTCGAATAAGGGATTTTACGCATTCCCCCATGGAACCCAGGTGCACGGGGATGTGAGGGGCGTTTGCTATAAGGTTTCCATACCTGTCAAAAATAGCACAGGAGAAGTCCAGCCTTTCTTTTATGTTTACCGAGTAGGCTGTGTTCTGCAGGGTATAGCCCATCTGCTCGGCAACGGACATGAACCTGTTGTTGAAAATCTCGAGCATTACAGGGTCAGCTTCTGTCCCTATGGCGGTGTGGGTCGGGAGAGGAATCTTACGATGCAGGAGAAGATGATCGCGTTTCGTTATCTCTCCTTCCCAGCCGGGTTCGATAATAATGGTCGTATTTTTCTCGATAAAAATCGCAGGTCCGCTTATGCAGGTTCCCGGTTTGAGTTCCTGTCTCTGGAAAACAGGAGTCTCATGGAATTCCCCATAGCTGTACATTTGAACCACCAAGACGGGAGAAAAGGCAGGGTTTGTTTCGGTTTTCAGTAAAGGGTCCAAAACTCTCTCAGTAATCCCTATGATTTCCACGGAAACGGCTTCAATAACCATGGCTTTACCCTCTATCACAAACCCGAAGCGTTTCTTGTGCGCTTCTTCAAAGCCGCGTCTGAGGGCGTCCTTATCTGCAAAATCCACAGCTAACTGCGTATCCGAACCCGCATAACGCATATGGGCTTTAAAGAGCACAGCAATGCAGTCTTCCTGCACTCCCTGTTCCAGCATCATCAGGCGGCTGTCATTTTCAAGCCTGGCAAAGACTGTTTTCAATTCCTCTATCAGCCCGTCGGAAAGTTCTGCTCCCACATAACTCTCTTTTATCAGCCTCTGGTCTGCAAGCCCCATCCCGTATGCTGAGAGCACCCCTGCATAAGGGTGGATGAAGATCCTTTTGACCCCGAGGCTGTCTGCAACCCTGCAGGCGTGCTGGGCACCGGCTCCTCCGAAGCAGCATAGGGTATATTCTTTTATGTTGTATCCCCGCTGGACCGAGATTTTCTTTATGGCATTTGCCATATTCTCGACTGCGACTGAAAGAAAACCTTCTGCTACCTGCTCTGGAGTCCGTACACTGCCTCCACTTACAGCCTCTTTTTCAGAAACTTCTTTTGCAATCTCTGAAAATTTCCGACGTACGATTTCGGAGTCAAGGGGCTGGTCCCCATCGGGTCCGAATATCTTCGGGAACAATTCGGGCTGCAATTTCCCAAGCATGACATTGCAGTCGGTAACCGTAAGAGGTCCACCTTTTCGGTAAGATGCCGGTCCGGGGTCTGATCCAGCAGAATCCGGGCCTACCCTGAACCTGCTTCCTTCGTAGTGAAGTATGGAACCCCCGCCTGCAGCTACGGTATGGATGCGCATCATAGGAGAACGCAGGCGAACACCTGCAATCTCGGTTTCAAGACTGCGCTCGTATTCCCCACTGTACTGAGCCACATCAGTGGAAGTCCCCCCCATATCAAAAGTGATGACCTTTTTTGCTCCTGCCATTTCCGAAGTTGCAACTGCCCCCACAATTCCACCTGCCGGTCCGGAGAGAATGCAATCTTTGCCCTGAAAAGTGTCCGCACCTATAAGCCCGCCGCTGGACTGCATAAACATGAGTCTTGGAGTGTTTTTTCCCCTGTATTTTTCTTCAGGATTTTTTTCTTCCGGACTTCCTTCCTTTTCGCTTTCTTTTTCTTCTATTTCAGCCCCTCTTTCTTCCAGAGTTTTCTGGATCATATCAATGTACCTGCGGAGTACCGGAGAAAGATAGGCATCCACAACAGTAGTTTCTCCCCTGCTCACGAGTTTTATCAAAGGGCTCGCCTGATGGGAAAGGGACACCTGTGTAAACCCTATCTCCCGTGCAAGCCTGCCTAGTTTGAGTTCATGTTCAGGATACCTGTAGGCATGCATGAGTACAATTGCAGCTGAGCGAATCCCGGCTTTGTAGGCTGCTTCAAGCTCTTTTTTAGCACTTTCGAGGTCCAGAACTACAAGTTCTTTTCCATCGGCTCTGAACCTTCCGGAAACTTCGATGACTCTTTCATACAGCTGGTCAGGAAGTTCGATCTTCTGAGCAAAAATATCCGGACGGTTCTGGTATCCTATCCTTAAAGCGTCTCCAAACCCTTTCGTTATTGCAAGAACAGTCCGTTCTCCTTTTCGTTCAAGGAGGGCATTTGTGCCAACGGTTGTGCCCATCTTTACGGCTTCGATCAGTTCCGCAGGCAAGGAAGCATCTTTTGGAAGCCCGAGGATCTGGCGGATCCCGTGCATGGCTGCATCTTTATAATGAGCAGGGTCTTCGGAAAGGAGCTTGTGTGTGATCAGTTTTCCGTCAGGGCTGCGGGCTACGAGATCAGTAAACGTGCCTCCGCGGTCTATCCAGAACTGCCAGCGGGCTTTTTGGGGTTGGGAAAACATGAGATGAATATAATTGTGTAAGTAATATTAATTCTTAATTCAACAGGAGCCTGTCTTGCATCAACCGAAGGCAACAGGAAGTCCACAAAAGTCTGAAGTTGATGTACTGACCCGGGTTGGATATGATACCGATTCAATTAAGAGTCAGGTAAAGGGTTGATTTGTGATATTTAAGTATAGAAACTTCGGGTCCTCACCGCCCGCTTACGGGCGGTCTTTCCAGTAAAAATTTGTAATAACTTATATGGCAACCCTCTTTCCCGTTTTATATTGCAAACATATCGAAACAAAAGGTCAGATTTGAACAGTAAAGTAGCTACCTGCATTAGAGATTTAATATATATTTAACGGCGAATAATATTAAATAAACCTGTTTCCAAAGGAATAAACGTCAAATATTAAGGATTCTTTTTTAATTTAATAAAATAATTAATCTGACAATGTCAAGTTAAGTGAAGTTTTGGTTTGAATATCAAATCCAATGGAACGGCAGAGTCAGATGGAATTATTTCTGCTATGGTATGAACGGCTCCGGGTTCATGAAATATTCCATCGACCGTTTATATGAAGAAGCGTAAAACCCCTGAGTCTTTAGCTCAGGGGATATAAGCGTCAACTTCAACCCTGATTCCGTATGTAATATTCTGCCGCCTCTTTACTAACATTTCCGATAATAGACGCAAAATAACCATCACTCCATAACGTATTCTCACCCCAATAATACTTTTTCAGATATTCTTTTTGAGTTTTCCATAACCTGTTAGTATATTCTTGTTTCAATTTTCTGACAATTGACAAAACGCTAACTTTCGGCTCACTCTTGATCAAGAAATGAATATGGTCTTTGTCAGTTTCCATTTCAAGGATTTCAAAGTTAGACTCTTTTGAAATGTCAATCATAATCTGTTTGAGTTCTTCGCTAATTGGTTCAAGTATGACTTTTTGGTATTTGCAAACAAAAGCTGAGTGGTAGTTCACCTTATATCTTTCACAGACCCCGTTTTTTCGAAAAAAAACCTTCTTTTCACTACCGCCGGAGCTTTGCCGGATACACGAACAGGTACTGAAAAGAAAAATTTGAAAAGAATTGAAAGAAACAAAAGGTTAATCCTCCCGGACCCAGAGTCATTTTTACCGCTGTTCACATTAAAATTTCTTAAGCATATCGCGTAGCATTTAATCCTTTTTTTGCCCGAATCTTTCAAATATACTTACTGAAAAACTTTAATAATTTGGAATACTATATATAAAAATAATGTTAATGTGGAGTCCGGACAGTGGGAAAAGAAAGCAAAACGGTATAAAATGATTTTCTCAATGACAACTTTATTTTTTTGGGATTTCACCAAAAAACGTTTAGCAGGCATTAACGGCTGTAGATCTTGATTTAGTAGGCAAGGCTGCAAAAAAGGCAGTATATATGAAAGTTAGTAGTGTCGGAAGTGATTCTTTGACAGCTAAAAGAACAATATCAATAGAAAAGCCCTTAATCGCACTTGAAGACGTGGATCCCGCGGATGAAAAAAAGATCCTTGAGTTTTTGAATACCGTTGAGAACGCAGAGGAAATTGCAAAAATCGTAGAATTTCCCGACGAACCCGATATCGGGATAAAAGTTGCTGAAAAAATACTTACAAAAAAAAATAAGATCGGAAGTTTCAGTAATCTCAAAGAAGTTATGAATGTTAAGGGAGTGGGTCCAAAGAGGTTCACTGAGCTGGTATCCGCCGTTTCAGGCAAATATGAGGTCGCTGAAACGGAGAGGACTTACTTTAAGTACCTGACCGCGATAAACCCCAATTATTTCGGGAACCTGAAAGAAAGTTCATTAAAAGCTGTAAAGGTGATGGCAAATAAGACCACCTATGAAGAACTGAAATGTGTGGGTTTTAACCCCAGGTTCGAACGGATGGAAGCCGTAATACATATCAAAAAGTCTTCCGGTTACGGTGGCAATCTCTGTTCCGGCGGGACCCCCGAATATATCCGCTTCTATGTGGACTGGGACGATACGGACACATGGGAGGACCTTGGGGTGGTCAGCTTCAAGGCTTACAATATACCCGGAAACAAACCCCTGGAATATGCTGTAAGCATCCCTCTTGATGCTAAGAAGAAGTGGTGCATAAAAGAAAACATTCCGAAAGTACGGGCAATCCTGTCCTGGAACAACTCTCCTCCTGCTGAAACCCCGGATTTTGTACCGGTATGGGGGAATTCACTCGATGCATATATCCAGATAGATGCCCTCAGGTTTGTTCTCATAAAAGATGTTCTTGAACTGGAAGCGGTCAACATCCCGGAGAATATCCTGGAGCTTGTGGACCTTGAGAAAGAAATTACCTTCAAGGAACCTGAAAAGCTTGGCTTGCCAAAACTTCTCCAGCTATACAAAGACAAAGAAGTACCCGGACAGAGGTTCGGATTTTCACAGATCAAGAACCTGCTCGGTAAGGATACGCTTTCCCTCGGGCAAAAGGTTGCGGAAAAATCCGGCAAAAGTGTCATTGCCGCCAGCACCGTATCCCTGCATGACACCCTGATCGATTCAGGGTTTGAGCTCTCTGTAGTACCTGGCATAATTGAGGGACTCGTGCCGATATCCTCAGGGGACACGACATACGAGGAGCTGAAATGCATCGGCCTGAACGCGAACCTGGAAGAGCTAGCCGGTGTAATCGAACTCAAGAAGTCAAATGGCTATTCCGGAGGCCTGTGCACCGCCGGAAGTGAGGAGTATGTGGCGTTCTGGGCAGACTGGGGAGACGGAGACGGCTGGACATATGTGGGAACCTCAGTGGTGAATGTGCACGATATCAAAAATACCCCTTCGGGGAAACTGCAGTACTCCGTGTTTTTGCCCGTGAACCTCACAGGCCGCCACAAGCCCTGCAGTGAGGGAGCAAAAATTGTTAAGGTCCGTGCAATCCTTTCATGGGAAGTGGCACCACCTGCATGGGACCCGAACTATATTCCCAGATGGGGTAACCGCAGGGATACGCTTATGCATATACCTCCAGGCCCGACCGTCGAGGAAGGGGACCACACGCCTTACATCTCAATTGTCGGCAACATGGGGATCGAGGACATCGACAGCTCAACCGGGCTTGCTACCGGTACCGGAGTAATGGCTGCTTTCACCGCAAACGAAAGCCCGTTCGGCGGGGTGGTGACCATCTGCGGACATATTGCATTCCCGCCAAATACCTTCACAGGAAGCGGGACGAGCGTAATGCCCCTCAAGTACAGGGTGTTCGTACGCCGCAGCCTTCCGGGCGAACCCTGGCAACAGCTGACCAATTCCTTCAACGTCAAACTTGTGGACCAGGTGGGTTCCAGTTTCACCGGCCCCTATAACCACACACAGAAGCTTGATTCCGACGGATATTACACATATCTTGAAGATCTGGAAGGAAACGAAAGGCGTTTTGTGGAAGGCTTTGTACTGGCAAAGTGGATTACGAGCGCTCCCATGGATGGGTTGTGGGAGATTTGTATGGAAGCCTTCGACCCCATGACATTGATAACATATCCGGCACTGAATGCGGATGGGACTGACCAGATCATAAGGGTTATGATTGATAATACATGGCCGATACCTGACCTGAGCATTACCGGGTACATCCGGGATGGAGTTACAAATCCGGCAGAGGGATGTGGAGCTTTCAGACAGGGAGATATCATCCACGGCACCTACAGTATGAAAAACAACTATATCCGCAGTTTCTACCTCAGGGCCGAACCTTTGAACCCGGCGGATGGCGGAGAGTTGTGTGTCCAGCCAGGCACTACCCCCTGTACGGCAAGCTCGGGTTGGAGCACCCCTCCCTCGGTAACCCGGACTTATCCGTCTCCAGTCGTTTCCACCACCGGAGAAGAAGGTGTATGGTCACTGAAGACCGAAGAAATGGACCCCTGCGGTTACATCATGAGGTTGTACGGGTCTGACAGGACCATCATCAACAGCGGCTCTATTGGACATTACAGCGGAAAAAGCGTTGGATTCTGCCTGTTGAAAAAAAGCTGAAGAAGAACAGGGGATGAAAGGGTTTAAGGGCCCCTTCATTTACTTTTTTTCATTAAATATGATTTTGAGTGGCTCCATCCATAACCGCTTATTTCATATCCTTTTTGACAATTCCGGACACGTCAACCTCCGACACTGTCTGCAAAAGCATATAATTTTTGCTGACGGAAGCTGCCTTTCTTGCCGCTGTCTCCATGGCAAGCATTATGATTTTCACCTCAATCTCCAGTTTTCCGTTTTTCCAGTTGTTTTTGAAACATTTGTTAGCTATTGTTTTTGTCTTGTCGCTATCAACAAAAAAGATAATAACGATCTCTTGTGAATCCTTCTTTGTTGATAACAAAAAGAATTTTATTATTCAATCGAATTGTAAGCCCATTCGATCCATTCACAGAGGCATTCCAAATCCTCTTTCTCGATGGTAGCACCACACCAGATGCGCAAGCCTGAAGGGGCATCCCGGTAAGAACCGATGTCATAAGCAACTTTTTCATTCTCAAGCATTTTAATCAGTGTTTTAAGCTTTTCGTCGGGTAAATCAACTTTAAAGCAGACACTGGTGCTGGACCTTATCTCTTTTGTTTCCGCTAAGAAATGGATCCAGTTGTTTTTAGCAACAAATTCCTCAAAGACCGCCAGATTTTCATTTGCCCGCTGGATAAGTTGTTTAAGTCCTCCGATAGACTCTGCCCATTTCATTGTTGCCAGCCAATCTTCATTAGCCAGCATGGATGGGGTGTTAATAGTAGAGCCTTCAAAAATCCCCTTATTCAGTTTACCACCTTTGGTCAGGCGGAAAATCTTGGGCAATGGCCAGGTAGGAGTATAGCTTTCTAACCGCTGAACCGCCCGCGGAGATAAAATCAGCATCCCGTGTGCACCTTCCCCACCTAAAACCTTCTGCCATGAGAAGGTAATGACATCTAATTTATGGTAGGGTATATCCATAGCAAATACAGCAGAGGTGGCATCACAAAGCGTGAGCCCTTCCCGGTTATCAGGAATCCAGTCGCCATTGGGTACTTTGACCCCGCTAGTAGTCCCATTCCAGACAAAGACTACATCATTCTTGAAATCGACCTTCTTTAAATCTGGTAATTTCCCGTATTCTGCCTCAAAAACTCGGGTATCTTTTAATTTTAACTGTTTAGTGATGTCGGTTGCCCATTCTTTACTGAAAGATTCCCAAACCAGAACATCAACCCCGCGACACCCCAGCATGGACCACAAGCACATTTCAAAAGCGCCTGTATCGGAAGCCGGTACAATACCTACCAGATAATCAGCAGGAAGTCCAAGCATATCTCTTGTTCTTTTAATTGTTTCAGCTAATTTTTCCTTGCCTAATTTGCTTCGGTGTGACCGGCCAAAAGGTGTATCCTTCAGCTCTTCAACAGAATACCCTGGATGTTTGGCACAAGGTCCAGAAGAAAAACAAGGATTTTTAGGAACTCGTGTTGGTTTCATTTTGTATTTTCCTTTTTTGGTACTGTTATGTCTTAGGGAGATAAGAAATTTTCCAGTTACAGGCGAAAATGTAATTATAGTCATCCCCGAAGATTTGACAGTGTACCTTTTATTTTTCTTTTCATGCTACTTTTACATGGTCAAAACCGATGTTCGTAGCCAACAAAAAAAGTGCCTATATATTTTTATAGTTTTTGTATTTGATGAAAGGTAATCGACCAATTAACCTGTATCTTTCTTTTTTTATTCTTTTTTATCCAAGTTCCCAATACTGGTTTTTTGGAAAAAATTTATACATTGTTGGGGAGAAATAAATCCACATGAAAAAGTACCTGGGGATTATTGTCGACGCCGTTTCCAGACGGCAGTTCAAAGGAGAGATTGCCGTTGAAAACGGGAAGATTATTCATGTTGAAGAAAAGGAACACGATTATGAGCATTATATCCTGCCGGGGCTTGTGGACGCCCACGTGCATATCGAAAGTTCCATGACCGTGCCTTCGGTTTTTGCCCGGATGGCTGTTGCAAGAGGGACGGTTGCCGTGGTCAGCGACCCGCATGAGATTGCAAACGTTATGGGGGAAGAAGGTATTGACTACATGCTTGAGGATGCGAAAAAATCCCCTCTGAAAATCTTTTTTGGGGTGCCCTCATGTGTACCGGCAACTTCATTCGAATCCGCAGGGGCAGTCCTGGATGCGGAAGCTGTAGACCGCCTGCTGGCAAAGGAGAACCTGTATTACCTTTCCGAGATGATGAATTTCCCTGGTGTTATTATGGGATTCCCCGAGGTAATGGCAAAACTGGAATCCGCAAAAAAGTACGGAAAGGTCGTGGATGGGCACGCACCCGGTTTGAGAGGAGCCGATCTTCAGAAATACATCGGGGCAGGAATTTCCACAGACCACGAGTGTTTTACTTACGAAGAAGCGGCTGAAAAAATAAAGCTCGGGATGAAGGTCCTGATCCGGGAAGGGAGTTCAGCCCGGAATTTTGAAACCCTGTATAGTCTGATAGATGAATACCCCGAAATGGTCATGCTCTGCACCGACGATTCCCATCCTGATACCCTTATCTATGAAGGGCATATTGATAAACTGATCCGGCGCGGGCAGGAAAAAGGGCTTGACATCTATAACCTTATCAGGGCAGCAGTGATCAATCCGATGGAGCATTACGGGCTCAATGTAGGGCTGCTGCGCGAGGGTGACCCTGCAGATTTCATCATGGTAGACGACCTGAAGTCTTTCAACGTACTGAGCACCTTCATTGAGGGAAAATGTGTTTACGAGAACGGAAAGGTTCTTTTCCCTGTAGAAAAAGTTCCTGCAAAAAATGTGTTCAACCGAAATAAAATTTCAATTAATGATGTAAAACTCGCTGTGCCGGCTGGAGAAAAAGGGGACTCAAAGGAAAGAATGCAAAAAATCAGGGTGATCGTTGCCCAGGGCGGAGAACTGGTTACAGGACAGGAACTGGCTCTGCCTGGAGTCGAAAAAGGAAACCTGGTTTCGGATCCTTCCAGGGATATTTTGAAGATGGTCGTCCTGAGCAGGTATGCGGATGACCCTGTTCAAATCGGTTTCATAAAGAATATAGGCTTGAAGAAAGGCGCTATTGCCAGCAGCATTGCCCACGACAGTCACAATATTATTGCAGTTGGAGCCACTGATAAGGATATAGTCGAAGCTGTCAACCGGCTGGTGGAAAACAAAGGAGGAATCGTTGTTGGCACCGCAGACAATCTTCTTGATCTTCCGCTTGAGGTTGCGGGCCTTATGAGCACCCTTGATGGAAAAGAAGTAGCTTCACGTTACCGGCTGTTTAATGAGGAAGCCCGGAAACTGGGAACATCGCTTGAGTCGCCTTTTATGACCCTTGCATTTATGTCGCTTCTGGTAATTCCTGAACTTAAACTTGGGGATAAAGGCCTGTTTGATGTGACGAAATTTGAATTTGTCGAGCTTTTCGTAGATGAGTGAGCAGAAAAGGCCTGTGCAATTCCCCCAACTTCTGCTTTTTAGCCTTTCCTGCTTTTTCTGTCTTTTGCCTTTTCAGCTATTTCTGTCCTTTTCCACAATTTTCAAAACATCAACATTCGATGCTGTTTGCATGATCACGAACTGCTTGCTCACGGAAGCTGTTTTCTTTGCTGCGGTTTCCATACAGAGCATGAGGATTTTTACTGCATCCTGAAGGTTGCTTTTCTTTGTCCAGTTGTCCTTGAAACACTTGTTAGCAACCTGTTTTGTAAACTCATTTCCGAAAGCTATGAAATTGCTGCCTTTTCCCTGTGAGGTGAGGGTAAGTTCCGAGTCCCTGAGTTCAGCGATTGCATAATTTCCTGCCGAGGCATACAGCCTTCTTTTTTTAACGATGCCCCCTTCAACTGAGGAGACTTCTCCAATAAGAATGCTGTTTCTCTCCGACACTTTGCTCTTACAGTCAGTAACCGTTATTTTAATCCCTAATTCCTCTGCTTTTTTTTCAAGTTCTTCGTCTGTAACTATTGCCCCACTGTAAAGCTCTTTTTCAAGTTTCTGCCTTTGTGAGCTATCTCCCTCAAAAATAATTTCTCTCATATCTCCAGTCATTACTGCGCCATTCTTTCCTATAAAAGCGATAACTAAGGTCATTTTGATTTCTCCATAACCTATATTAAAGTGCCCTTCAGTCTTTAAAGTGCTTATTTCCTATTACTTTAGCTCTATAGAGAATCCTCAAGTGATGTAATTTGTTTTTTCTGTGAATTCCAGAAAGAGTAACTAAAGAAACCCCTTTACAAATCCATATGCTTTGAGATGAACCACACATCCTTTTGGAGAAATATCTACTGTTTCATGTATCAAACAAAACAAATTCTGGATTAAAACCACGTTCTTCGGCTTTGTCAAGCATATCAAGGAAATGGTCATTCTTTGTTTTGTCTTCTTCATCGATGTTATAAATTCGAAAATCGATAGATATAACGGTTGTACCGTTTGTCCAAACTAAGGTAACCAGACCCATTCCTTTTACAGTACGATGATGTTTTCCACTCCACATACGACGAACAAAAGCCATTTTTTTGTGTATGGTTTATTTAATGTTGAATCGCCAACAATTAGAAAGCCTTCCTTAGGCTTGACATGATTTTTTACTTCATTCCATAGTGTTTCCGTGTCTGAAGGTTGCCTTTGAAGGAAGTGCATAAAAGAGTCATGAGCAGGACCATTATCTGCAGAAAGAAAAACATCTAGCAGCTTTAGTACAGCTATAAACGTTAGGTGCCGAATTGAGGTAGAGCCTGTATGACTTGTTCTCAGTAGGGGGAAGGATGACTCAGGAAGTCGCTAAATTTTTAGTTTAGTGGCATTTCACAACCATAAATCCATATAATTATATATTTATATTTGTATAATTTTTAAAAAGAATATACGGTGTTCGACCTTTCAAGCGTGTAAGTCCTATAGATGTGATATATTATAGCTCCTCGTTTTTTTGTGTGTTTAACCCACACAAAAACAGATACTGTCTTGAATTAAAACTGATCTTACCCACGGGAAATAGTGAAGATTCATTATCAGAGAAATAATAAATTATATCTATTACCTCTTTCAGATACCTATGTATGGGAACTGATGAGAAATTCAAAGCAGGTAATATCATAAAAATAATAACTAACTGGTACGATGCAATCAAAGTGAGACCAGAAGACAAGGAAATTTTTATGAAAATTTTGAAAGTTGATATTACTAACCCCGTATTCCATATGCACATCTCCAAAAATGGCGACGAACTCGATTATAAAAAACTTGCAAATTTTATCCGTGGGGACATAGAGGATATCGAAAAACTGATAAAAAACAAGAACAAATATTTTAACAAAGATCTTCATGAAGAAGTCGTAAAATTTAAAAACTACCTTGTCAAATACAGCGAATCAATTGAGGCAGGAGAAACTGCCAGGCTGGAAGAGATGGAAAAAACTATCCTGAACGTCTCGGAAGAATATTCTGCAATCCTCGACGAACTTTTCGTTGAATAAGATTTTGGAAACCTAAAAACAAATCAAAATCGTTGTATATTGACCAATCCAACCTTCAAAAAAATAATATATTTAATGGCTTATGGTAGCCCAAGCCCGTGTATCAAACAAAACGAAGACACGGCACAGAGAATAAGGTTGTACGGGTAAAAGAAATAGTAATTTAGTTCTCTTGAGCGAAGATCACTGCTAAAATCTGTAAATTAGTCCTCTTGAGCGTAGCGAAAAAGACCACATACTGTTGCGATTACATCGCAACTCCCAGAAAATCTCCGATTTCCTGCGATCCCAAAGTGCAATTCGGGCAATCGGGAAATCAATAAAAAGCCATGAAGTTTCAATTTTGCCTTTTTACACTTCACAGCTTCAGCTTGTTTTTTTTCTCCAATTAATAGATGACTTCAATAGAGTTACCCTCTCTATCAGTAGCCTTTATCCTTATTAATTGGGGTAAATGAAATTTTTCATTTTGACGCATTACAGCCTCATAATTATCACTATTATACATTTCAGCATCAGGTATGTTTTTTTCAGCAAATGTTGGCTTTTTTTTCTCCAAAGAAGGCCTTTTCGAGCTCATTTTCGGAAATGGACGCATTCTTGAGATATGTGTTAACCCTCTACAGGCTGAACACTTCACTTTTTTTCTTCTATTTATTTGAAAATTGTTTCCAATCATGAGTCCCCACTCCTTTTTTACTCTCTTATTTTTATACTCAATTATTTTGTAAAATTTTTGATATTGATGTATATCCTCTCACCACATATATCTCTTTTGATTTTTCGACAGACTTGTCTTCAAACAACAGTGATTTAATAATTTTACTTTAGATTTTTTAGTCTGGGTTCCTGTTAGAAGAGTTGCTTTTCCGAAAAGAGCCTGGCTGATACCAAAAAAGATGCATGTGCTGTGACCTCCAGGCATTCAAGGTCATTAAGATCTCTAAATGTGAAGGACACAGAAAATGCTGCTGCTACACCTATCATACCATACTGCGGTATCAGTACAAAGTTAAGTACTGCACTGATTCCTGCACTTGCAACCGAGCATTTCCTCAGGAAATCTGAGTCTCCTGATACCATTATGGTATGGTAGTTAAATCCAAAGTAAGAGGAAGAAAGTTTCAGCCATTCTTTCAGGTTATCAGCTATTTCTTAGTCGTCACTATTCTTACAGGCTGTCAGCCATTCTTTAGACTATTATCATTCTTCCAGACCAACGCGGACTTAATCCATTCTACAATCAGGTTGGCCATTTCAAAGCCGATTACAGGGTTTTCAATGTTCTTTTCAGTTGCATACCCACTGTTGCCAACCCATAAATTAACAAATTTATAGACCTCACCAAAAGGGAGTCCGGAAAATAGTACAATTTTTATGAGGATTAATCATTAATTATTTTTTTTCGGGTTCATACACCTGTTTCTGTGTAGTCATTTAAGCTAATTTTTATCTACTATAGTTGTGCGACGGCAAGAATTCATCTTTTATTAATTTATTGGAAACTGGTAAGTACTCCCTCCAGATATTAAAAAATATAATTAAGGAATACATATATCCTCTAAAAAATTTTATAGAAAATTTCCGGTAGTTAAACAAAATATTTGGATCAAGTAAAGCCCCAATTTAATGTTTCATTCCCTGATCTTGAAAATAAAAAAGAAGCATGGACACAAAACCGTTTATGTCCATCTCTTATCTTTTAACTCTGCTTCGTACGATACGGAGTACCGTCACAAGAATAGCGAAATTATCGCAAGTACAATAAAGATTATAACAAGCCACTTTGCGATATTCATGGATAACCCGGCAATTCCCCTCGCACCAAAAATATATGCAATTAGCGCCAAGATTAAAAATACTATTGCAAGTCCAATCAAATCTGGTATCTTTTATTCCCCCTCTGGTTGTTTAACCACTAAATTCATTATTAGATTAGAGATATTTATAATTTGACTGTCAAATTAAATGACTTTTAAATAAGCTGGAGTATTTTTTTCGTTCAAAATCCCTTTTTGAAATAAATTTGCGGTACTAATAGAAGAAAAAATAATTAATCCCGATTCAATATCAGTAAAAAAAGTTATTCCTTCATTATACAGAATTTAACAATATCGGACTTTGACAATACAGAATTTGACTGTACTGGACTCTGACTGTACTGGACTCTGACTGTACTGGACTCTGACTGTACTGGACTCTGACTGTACTGGACTCTGACTGTACTGGACTCTGACAGTTTGTAATGCCAATGATTTTTCAAATTTTTGTGGGTTTTAATTTTAAAAAAATTGTGAAACTCTTTGCCTTTGTAAACCAGATACAGGTAATTTAGTTAATATATAAAAAAAATTGAAAAAAGAGTCAGTTTTCGTAGACCTATTTTTTTAATTTTAAAAAGACACTGACCTCATTGATTACATAAGGCTAACTAAACACGGTGCTCAAGAAATGAGACTTACGAGGACAGATATTAGGCAAGAAATCTGTACACAATGTTAGATATTTACATTCTTCACTATTTTCGTGGAAATCCCCTATAATTATACTCAGCCTGCGACCCCGTTTTTTTCGAATCCGGGATTCACGAAACGTCCCTGATTTTACGGGTTTTTTTGATCTTTTTTGTATGCTATGGCAGCGCAAGTCCTGTATTCTTGAGAATCTTGAGGGGATATTGCTTGCACGCAAAGCCCTTGCAGCCTAAGTCCTGATCAGCCTATCCTGCAAGTCCTATGGAGAAATAAAGTGACTGAAAAAAAGTGACTGAAAAAAGAAAAGAATGGTTGAAAAAGTTGCCGGAAAAATTACGGCATAATCCTTCTCGCTTCAATATAGTACCTTTTCTCGTTTTCCTTTCCAAGGGAAAAGGATTTCCTCGGGAGAATTCCCTTCTTTTTTATGAGAGCAAAGAATTCACTTCTCTTTAAAGCCGGAAGGAAAAATCCAACACTTTCAGGCTCTTTACCGAGTTTCTCAACCACCTCAGGGTCGTGTTCATATTCAACCGGATAAGCGTCAATAACCTCGTCAAGAGTCTCGACCTCCAGGTCATGCTTCGGGTTATCAAAGACAAGGACACCTTGCCTGTCTTTTGTTATAAAGCCAATTGAGTGGCTAATATCTGAAAGCCAGGTAATTGAGTCCCCGGCTGAAGATTCTATAATCCTTGCATTGAACCTATTTAGCAGCTCCTCAGGGTCAACTCCTCTTACTATTCGGTGGATCGGTTCAAAGGTAAGCCCGGGGTCATGGAGGTTTACAAGCTCGACAAGAGCATATCTGGCTGGGTGGTTGTCCGGGACTGTCCCTTTAATTTTCTCCCAGAAGCTTTTTGCTGCGGCAAGGCTGTGGTTTCCATCCCCAACAAGGAGAGTTCCAAGAGCCTGAATTCTTTTTGAAATTTCCCGAATTGTCTTTTCGTCACTGATCTTAAAGCCTCTGATATGGCCGCCGCCTTCCATCAGATCAAAATCATATACTTTGTTTCCTTCATAAATCGGATCATCGGTATTCAGGGGGATAATGGAAAAGTTCGGGTCATCATATAAAACAAGAACATGCGTAAGCTCCAGCTCTGCATTTTCTCTTATCATGACTCTTGCAGGAAGCCTTTCTTTGATTGTTTTTTCAGTCGGCCTGATAAAGGATTCGGACTCATCGTATTCGTATCCGTTTAGATCAATTGCAGCAACCAGACCTGTCCTTTCACCCCCTGGAACAGCACGTTTTACAAGAATAAAGCAGGGACCATGATCAACAAGAATAGCTTTGTAATTGTGCATTGCTTTATGAATCTTATTTACTTTATTTTCATCTAAAGGGAGATATATTTCTGGATAAATAATATTAAGAGCAGAAGGAGTATCTCCAACAAATTCTTCTACTCTTCTCCAGTACTCCATATCCTGAGTATGCTGGTCACAGGCAATTACCGCCCATTCTTTCAAGTTAGCTTCTGGAAGAAGAATGTGAGGAACGTGTAATATCATGGTTAATTAAAAAATAGAGAGGAGATATAAAGATTTCTAAACTCTTTCTCTGGAGACCTTTAAAAGTCACACTACCTTACTTCACGACTTCATACCCAGCATTCTTCCATGTGGTCATGTTTCCAAGGACATTGTATACTTTGTTATAACCATTTTTTTTCAAAATTGAAGCTACCATATTGGAACACCAGGCACCGCCGCGATAGACAACTATCAAACATTTCTTATGAATTTTGTCTAGATTATAGATTATCTTCTACTTGCCCGACATATATGTGCCTGGCTCCTTCAATGTGTCCCTCATCCCATTCATCGTTGCCCCTTATATCCAGAATCACCATTTCCTCGTTTTTTTCGAGTATGTCTTTAAAGAAAATATTAGTTTTTCTGATAATAAGTATCCACTTATAATTGCATTTTTGGCTACCCCGATGACGGACTCAGAACATGGTTTATGGCGCATTATTTCGATATTGGCCTGGTGGGTTATTTCCATCATATGCCCATAGTGGAACACTCTAGTTATTAATAGGAAGTATGATTTGGGATGTTATTTCATGTGGGATAGTTACTATATGGAATAGTCTCATTGAATCTGAATATATTGGTAAAAACAGTAAGCTATATGAAAAAAACACAATAATTTATTTCGCTATAATGCTCTTAGCCTTAGTAATAATAGTCGCGATAGTCGTAGCTTTGTAATAATAAAACTGAATATTGAATTTCCACCATCAAACTGGTGAGAATCTTCATTTGTAATAATAAAACTGAATATTGAATTTCCACCATCAAATTGGTGAGAATCTTCAGGATATGTGATGCAAGAAGATGCCCGAAAGCGCTGAATCTACTGTATTCCCCAATACAGTCTCTTCGAATATTATGCTCCCCCAAGCACATTGATTCGAAGAAGGAGCAGCGACCTTCGGGAGATTCGTTTATTTTGATGATACCCCTTTATTCCTCAACTCCAGTACATAATAATAGTACAAATTATATTAAATAAATTATATCAAAAATTCTTTTCAAACAAAAAATAGTTTGACGTAAAATATTTCAAGCTCATTATAGCCCTTTTCTTAAGTAATACTTACGAACTTGAAGTACAAAATCAAGCATTTTCGGCTTTGTAACGAGTTTAATGTTTTAGATAGTAAAATTTGCAAGGCAGGAGATAAAGAGATGGCTGATAGCTAAAAAGCAGTCCAGGTTTTTCTCAGAAATTCGAAACCGGATTTTTCGGCTTGCAGTTGTGATTGTTCCAGATTTCGGTCATAAACGTTTTTAGATACGTGCCCTATAATTTGCGACGTTGTCTCTTGATTCGTATATTTTTTGAATTTTTGGAGCCAATTTTCTTCAAGGTTGGAATGCTGTTATATGAAATAATCTTTCCAGCGTATCTGTTAGAAGCCCGGAACAGGGTTTTCTTTAAGCTTGAAGTCTTTGTACATCATATTCTTCGATTCGCAACATGATTCTCAAATCCAATATAATCCAAAGTTTAATTATAACATTTTTATTATAATTTTTTTATAAAAAACCTAGATCTTCCTAGATCTTCCTAGATCTTCCTATATCTTCCTAGATCTTCCTAGATCTTTATACAAAAAGTGAAGTATTTACTCTTTGTAATCTTTGTTGCATATAAAAACATCGTTTGAGATATTTTCAGAATGGAAATTCTAGCAAAGATTATTTTTGAATATATTGTGGGGGAAAAAATCAATATTCAGAGAAGAAGCAGGACTGATATCGCAGTAGCTATTTTAAAAATAGCAAATAATAGGGCAAAGAAAACTCATATCATTTATGAGGTAAATCTTAACTTCAACATTGCTCAGAAATACCTGGAAATGTTAAAAGAAAAAGAGCTTATCAGGAATGAAAATGGGCTTTTCATCACGAATGATAAAGGAAAGATTTTTCAGGATATAGCTAAGGAAATCGGGCTTTAAACTGCTTTCTATTTACTTTTTTTAATTTTTTTATATTTTTTTAATAGTTTACTGGTTTTAGATCATGAGAGTCATTGACCTGATCTAAAAAGACGTACATTTTCTGTGCCTGGAAAAAATGTAGGGGGATTCGTGTGCTTACCTCTATCAAACCTTTTTCCATTACCCTCTTTTTATGCTCTTTCTCTTTTAGATATCGTGTTCAAAGCCATCACGAAGCTGGAAATGAATATTAGAGCGAGTACTGCCATATTTAATGGACTATTTATAACCGAACTGACAAAAGGACCGGTAATAGAATAAGTCGCGGTACGCAGCCCGTAGTAAGACGCCTCCAGAAGCAATGCTATAAGTGAAATCAAAACTGCTATCAAAAAACTGCGGATTATGATGTCAAGTTTCATTTTCAATCATCTTTTATCTTTTAGAACTACATCTTGAAATATAAATAAACTTATTTCGGTCGAATACCTGTGGGTTTTTCTGTGGGGACAAAAAAGGGCATGAAATTATGGAGCCTGAATATTAACCTGGGCAACGTCATTAACTGTATCGTGTCGTTCTTTCCACGCTCGACGCAGGAGAGCGGCCTGTCCAAAAAAATGAAAAGAAGAAAACAAGGATAAAAAGAGACGCAAAAATTGCTGAAAAAACCAAAAAATGAAAAGACTAAAACCCAGGCAAAGGCAAATAAAAAGCTAAAAATATATGAGAAACTAAAAATAGCTGAGAAATACTTCTTTTCAATATTTTTCCTTCAGTATTAATTTTCTTTCTTTTTGTTAACGGGCTGCCAGACAAGCTGGTGGAGGCGCTGACATTAACCTGTAAATCAAAATGAATCCCCTGTCGCCAAGGAAATTATTCCTCGGACCGGACAGTGAATGTTCTCCATAATTTTTCTATAGTATTTCGGAAAAAGAGTAATTGACTGGTTAAAAGTTATTGTTTCCTTAATCATAGAAGAATGGAAAACTCTAAAAGTTCATTCACCAAAGTTAAACCGATCTCTCATGAAAATCCAAGTTCTCCAGCACTCCGCCCTCAATACCCTCGGCACAATCGAAGAATACGCTAAAACCAGAGGCTACCCCCTTGAGTCAACCCGTTTTTACGAAACAAAAAATCATCCCTCCCTCGATTCCTTCGACCTTCTCATAATCATGGGCGGTCCCATGGGAATCTACGACTACGCCGAAAACCCCTGGTTAAGAGATGAAAAAGCCTTCATAAAACAGGCTATCGATGCAGGAAAACCCGTGCTCGGGATCTGTCTTGGGGCTCAGTTACTTGCCGACATCCTCAGGGCCCGCATCTACGAAAACGGACACCGGGAAATGGGCTGGTTTCCCGTAAAGGCGGCTTGGAAAGAGGAAAATAAACCCCAATTTTTAAAAGGGTTGCCGGAAGAGATCACTGTTTTTCACTGGCACTCCCGGACCTTTGACCTTCCTGAAGGAGCTGTACATCTTTTCCGGAGTGAGGGATGCAAAAATCAGGGATTTATATATGGCGGCATGGTTGTAGCGCTCCAGTTTCACCCGGAGGTGCATGAAGAAAGGATTGAATCCATGATCTGGCGGTTCGGGGGCGAATTGGGAAACGGACCGTTTACCCAGAGGAAAGAAGAGATGGTCGAACAGGAGAAGCATCTGGTTGAGACAAAGAAATTCATGTTTGCAGTGCTGGATAAGTTTGAAAAGATTACGTATTCTTAAAATATATCTTTAAAAGGATCTTTCATCCCTGAGACCAGGGTTGCAATATCTTTCAGGGCAAGGCTCTTCTTAAACCCTGTGGGAAGAGCGATATACTTCGGGTTCCAGACCGGATTGAATTTTTCTTTATAAGCCCGCAGGCCTTTATAGTTGTAAATATAGTCCCCGTTGGCAAAGATTAAAGCCCCTACTTTGTGCCAGAGAGGGGCAAACTGCCTTTTTTCAAGCCCTGAAAGTGGAGCCATTCCAAGGGAAAAGTGTTTGTATCCGTTCTCTTTTCCCCAGAGTATGAGATTGACAAAAAGGTAGTCCATTGCCGGAGCACTGGAGTTGTGGCGCATCAGGTCAATACTGAACTCTTCTGTGCCTGCTCCTGTCCATATGTTTGCAAAAGCTACGATTTCTTCTTCGTTCCTGACAATGGCAAGCGGAAAATTACTGAGGTATTTTTCGTCAAAAAACCCGACTGAGAACCCTTTTTCTTTTCCGGTTTTCATTTCCAACCAGGAATCCGAGACCTTTTTAAGTTCAGGGATGAGGGCAGGTACCCCTTCTGGCGGAATAATTTCAAACCAGTACCCTTTTTTTTCTACATTTTTCACCGCATAGCGAAAATCCTTGCCCGTACTTCCTTCCAGCGTAAAGGACTCCAGGGGGACTTTTGCTTCTTCTCCTATTTTGATAAGGTTCAGGCCCAGGTCGAGGTAAATGGGAATATATTTTTCGCTTACCTCGTAAAAGACGGCTCTGACCTGGTGCAGTTTACTCATTTCATAAAAGTCCCAGATCAGCTCTTTTATCTGGCCGCTCTCCCCGACCGGGTCTCCCATAGCAATCCAGCTCTTTCCCGAAACTCCGTACATCAAAAAGGCCTTTTTCTCATCATCAAAAAGCAGATATTTGTCTCCGGTAAGGGCAAGGTTTCCCCAGGTTTCCGGACTTTCTCTAAGAATCATTTTTGCAAGCTCAAGCTCTTCAGGTCCGGGAAGATGAATGTCCCTGGAAAAGGGGCTTAACATTTTCATGACTCCAAGGACCAGCAGCAGGAAGAATATTCCAACGACAGCTCTTAAAAAGCTCGACGCCTGGGAATTTACCCCGAACTGCCACCAGAGTTCATTTGAATACTCCACATTCCGGTATGAAAAAAACCCTAGCCAGATGAAGCTTACCAGCACCAGAATTATGGCAATTATATTTTCCCTGCTAAAGGACTGGTGCAAAAGCGAGGACTTTCTGTAAAAATGTTTCCTTGAGGGGAAGAAAAGGACAGATAGGGCAAAAAGCACTGCAGCCTCATAGTAATCAAAATCCTTCAGGAGGGCAACGACCCCTCCCAGTAAAAGGACTATTAGGGAGAGCACATAAGCTCCATCGATCCTTTTCCAGAGTCCGTTTGCCAGAAGCAAGAGCAGCACACCGATTATGCTTCCAAAAAACCTGGAAGCTTCAATGAGAGGGAGAGGAACAATGTATGTGACTTCACGCAAGTATTGAGGGTTTGAAGGCAGGGCTCTGGAAAAAAGGAGGGAAATACCTCCCAGAAAGATCAGGACTGAAAAGATCTGGGGGGTTACTTCTGAGAAACTGGTATAAGTAGCCTTTCCGGCTTTTTTCAGGAATTTTTTTCTCGCTTCAAATTCACAGAAGATCAGAGCCAGGAACCCGAGCAGGAAAGGAAGGAAATAATAAACTGCTCTGAAGATCAAAAGAGGCCTTATTATATCAACCGTGCCGAAATAAGGCTTCAGCATAAAGAGCATCAAGGTCTCGAAAACGACAAACCCACCCGGGACCGTGCTTATCAGTCCGATCAACTGTGCCAGCGCAAAAAATACAAGCACATGAAGCAGGGTAAGCTGTGGATTTGAGGGCAGGAGGAAGTAGATTATGCTTCCTGAAAGCAGGTAGTCCGCTGAAGATAAAGCAAGCTGCATGAGAGCGATTTTTGGTTCAGGGATCCTGATCTGGTACCCCATTATCTCAAACTTCCGTTTCCGGAATGAAAAAAAGAAATATGCAGCAAGAAGCAGCAGTAAAAGAATTCCAATTATATTCAGTAAAACCGGAGCCGGGACCGGGATATCAGGAGTGTAGTCCGGCAACTTTACAGGATAAAAGGTGAAAAGCAGGCCTGCAATGAAACAAAAACCGATCCAGAAAGTAGAGATGCAAAAAACTATAATTTCCCAGATATCGAGAAAAGTCAGCCCATACAATGAATACAGTCTGTAGCGCAGGGAGCTGCCTGTCAGGAAATTAAAACCCGTGCTGTAACTGATGGACGTGCTGATAAAGGAAGACCTCGCAACCTGTTTATAGGAAAGGGAAGGGTTAATATGGCGGGTTGCAAGGTAATCATAGCCCGTTAGAACAGCATAGCTCAAAATAGTAAAAAAGACGGCAATTCCTATATGGCTCAGGGGAACGCTGGCAATACTTTTCAAAATATAACTCGAACGCAGATGGTCTATCTGTTTGTCCAGAGTCAATAAAGCCAGGCCAAATATGATGCCGGGTAAGAGGTAACTGACTACTTTAAGGGTTTTTCCCTGTATACTACCGTTTTGTTTCATCAGGATCGAGCATCCTTTTGAATTATGGGATCAGAGTTCAATATTTAAGTTAAGGACAAAGCTCAGGATTAAAGTATCTAATGTTGAACTATTCTTTTAAAGTTAATATATTTTTTGTCAGTTATCAGTCCGGAGTTTAAAATAAGTCCATATAAAAAGCTCAGCAAACTCCCGGTTTATGCAGAACTTACATATTTATATTACAGGGTGGTAAGGGAAATTACTGCCACTTTTCAAAACTGCAGGCACATAAAATAACATTGGAGGAGTTGGATCACGAGGTTTTCACTTTGTCAACTTGTCTGAAAGTAACAAACCCTTTACTCTCCTCGCTCCCTGCTTTTACGTTGTTTCTGGACACCGACACTACATGTTTTGTGTCTTTTGGTTGTCCAGTTCCTGGTTTTCCATTGTTCCTGAGAAATTCAAATTCCTTAGAAAGCATAACCAGCACCACTACCATCATAATATATTCCGTAGCCGGACCTGCAGACCAGACCCCATCAAGCCCGAAGAACCTGGGCAGGATAAACAGCAGGGGAAAAAGAAAAATGAAGATCTTTCCAAGATGAATGAAAAGTGCTGCTCTGACCCTGTTTATTGACTGATAATAGATGGCAGTGAGAAGCACTGTGCCTTCAACAAGCAAAGAGACCATACAAATGTTCATACCTCTAAGCGTAATTGCCAGAAGTTCGGAGTCGTCCCGGTTGAAAATCTGTACCAAATTCTCGGAAAAGAAGTAGATTAACAGAAATCCTAAAGCTCCGATCAGGATACACGAAAACATTGTCAGTTTCAGAGTCTTCGAAACTCTTTCATAGTAGCCAGCCCCGTAATTGAAACCGATAATTGGTTGTACACCAAGGGCTATTCCTTCAAAGAGCATGTAGAAGATTGAAAAGACAAAACCTATGATCCCGTAGGCTGAAACCGCAAGCTCTGAACCGTATATGAGCAACATGTAATTATGCACAAAGAGCACAAGAGCCAGAGATATCTGCATTACAAAGGACGGAAGGCCTGTTCTGAGGATCTGGAACAGGATTCTTATTTTGAATCTCATGGATTTAACCCGGAGTTTCAACTTTGCCTCACTGCCGAAAAGGTAATAAATGAGCATCAATGCAGACAGAGCAAAGGCAGTTACTGTTGCAATGGCAGCACCGGACATTCCCATTCCCATACGCATGACAAAGAGGTAGTCAAGCACAACGTTTACAACGATTCCGGCAATCATTATGTTCATACAGAGCTTCGGTTTTCCGTCATTCCTTACAAGAGGGTCAAGGGCAATATTAAGGATAATAAAGACAGAACCCAAGAAGATTATCTGCAGATATTCGCGGGCAAGGCTAAGGGCAATCCCACTGGCTCCAAGGAGACTGATTGAGGTTTTACAAAAAATCAGCCCTCCTATGGTAAAAAAAGCTCCTGCAAGAATGCATAAAGGAAAAGCATTGTTCACTATATCCAGTGCTCCCTTTGTATTGCCTTTTCCAAGTTCCAGAGCTGTAAGGCTGGACGAGCCTATTCCTATAATTATGCCAACTCCGATTATAACCAGATAAGGGGGATATATAAGGGTAATTCCTGCAAGTCCCTGGCTTCCAACCGCATTTCCTATGAAGAAGCCGTCGATTATTTCTTGGATTCCTGCAACGATAACCCCCACAACTGCCGGAAAAGCAAACTTCAAGAACAGACTCAAAATGTTCCCGGACCTCATCTCTTCGTCACTTACCATATCCGGGCCTCTGCAAGCTGCAAAACCGTTATTTTGGGAGCTTGCAGCCGGATTCCCGGTCCTTGCTGAGAGAGAAAAGCCCGAGCTATTCCTGCGATAGTTCTGTTCAAAGCAAGATCGGTGACATTATACTTATTCTGAGTTGTACGTTCTTTTAATAAATTTATACGATGTTTATTGGATTTTGTGAATAGTTGCTATAAAGACATTTTTTGTTCCGGATGAAGTTTCAGAAAATATGCAAATAGAAGGTCTAGCTGCTTTGTTGTAGAATTAATTTTCCTGCCTGCGCTGAACTGATAATTGCATATATTCTAAGGGTTGATTACTCATAGGGTTATTTTGCATTACATCTCTGCAACACAATTCTTTCTTTTACAAAACTTCATCATATATTAACCGTCAAAAACGGATTCAATCGAACAGATAATTCTGGATAGAGAATTCTAAATAGGAATTCCGGGTAGGAAATCCTGAAGAAATCCTGATAAGAAATCCTGATAAGAAATCCTGATAAGAAATCCTGATAAGAAATCCTGATAAGAAATCCTGATAAGAAATCCTGATAAGAAATCCTGATAAGAAATCCTGAATAGAGATTTCGTAAAAGTATAACCAAAGTAAATTCACCAATATATAGATAATTCGTCTGATTGGCTGATATTTACGCGCCGCTAAATATTTACGCCGTATTTATACATTCACATTCTCTCCTGTTTTACCAGGTTACTGATCCTGAAGCCAAAAACAAATGTTGTCAGCCTATATCTGAAAAACGATGTGCAAAAGAATATGAGAAACTATATGTTTCTCAGGATGTATAGAGATATATTATCATTAATACTGATTATATTTTATTGAAAGATTATTACGTATATTATATATAGTTCTCTTACATATATAAAAGTTCTGTTAAATTAGATCAATTTTTTTAAAGTGTAAAAAAATCAATTTTATAGGAAGAATCGAAAAATAGTTTTGATAGAACATACTTTCGGTTAACCCCTAAATGGAAAATCAAGACAACAATACTTATACAGAGAGGCAGCATGTAATCAAAAGCAATGAGTCTTAAAAACCTATTTCCTCTGGCATTATTTCTCATATTTCTTGCAGGTTCCGGGTGTACAGATGCTCTACAAAAAGACTCGACTCAACAATTAATGGCTCCAAACTTTTCCTTCGACTCCTCCCCTGTAAAGTATGTTTCTGTTAACGGAGTCGAACTCGGATATAGGGAGTTCGGGTCAGGAGAGCCTCTTCTGTTGATTATGGGTTTTGGGGGAACCATGGATACCTGGAACAAAACTTTTGTGTGGGAACTGGCTCAGGATTACAGGATAATCACATTCGATAACAGAGGAGTGGGATACTCTTCAGATGATGGAGGAAATTATTCTCTTAAACTATTTGCCAATGATACTGCAGGTTTGCTTGAAGCGCTTGAAATTCCGGAGGCAAATGTCTTCGGGACCTCAATGGGGGCATCCATTGCCCAGGAACTGGCTCTCAATTATCCGGAAAAAGTTGATAAGCTTATTTTCTCTTCTGCAACTTACAGCATTAATGCCCCTGAAGCCGGGCTTCTCAAAAGTATGTTTCAGTCCTTTGCCGGCAATTCAGAAATGAGCCCCACAATCCGGAAACAGGCAGATGCAAACCTTAGATGGAACGGCACCTACGAACACCTGCCGGAAATAAGGAGTAAAACCCTGCTTCTGGTGGGTACGGAAGATGAGTATACTCCCCCTGGAATTGATCTTGCAATGGCAGAGAAAATTCAGGAGGCAGAGGTTATTGTATTTGAGGGAGCAAAGCATTCCGGAGAACGCTATTCCCCAGAGAAATATTCAGAGACAACCCTGGATTTCCTTAAGCAAGAAGAGTAACAGATAATTGAAATCTGCTCCTGCTTCTAATAGGATTAAAGGTCAAGATTAAAGGACAAGATTAAAGGACAGGATTAAAGGACAGGATTAAAGGACAGGATTAAAGGACAGGATTAAAGGACAGGATTAAAGGTTAAGATTAAGGGGTTGTCAGCTTGCTTCTGGATTTTCCACCCTCAACCCCATGAAGTACGCTCAGAAGTCTTCCCCTACTTATGTTTTCTTTCTGCATAACATAAGAGACATTCCTGTTGAGCAGCTCTTTTTCTTCAAAACTCAGATCCTTTGCGGTAGATACGATAATAGGGATATCTACGGTCTCCGGATTTTCGTTAAGAGCTTTGATGACGTCAAAACCCGCAAACTTCGGCATCATCAGGTCAAAGAGAATTGCATCCGGACGGCTGTTTATGGTTTTATCTATTGCTTCCCTGCTCCCGTATGCGCAGATTGGTATATCCTTCCTGCTCGATAATGGAACCGAGGAGCTCGACTATAGCTGGTTCATCGTCCACAATTAAGATTTGAGGAGAAGAGTTTGCAGTCCCTGTTACTTTTGCTCTCTGCAGGCTGGAAAGGAGATGACTCTTTTCCACAGGCTTGGTCAAATGGTCAAACGCATCCAATAGAATGTTGCAGTTTTTATCATCATTCATGGAAAAAAGAGCTTTCTTCCCACTGGAAACCGTAGCAACCCTGTATCCTGCATTCGGGAATGTCTGAACCATTTACGCACTTTTCGGGAGTTTTCCTGCATTTCAAAGGCAGTTCAAATGAAAAAATCGAGTTTTTTCCAGTTTCACTCTCGACCCAGGCCCTGTATCTTTCTCCTTTTTCCCTGAGGATCTCTTCTGCCTGTTCCTGAAACGCCAGGGCATTTTCAAATTCCAGCCACGTCGCAGGAAGAAAATCCCGAGAGCAAAGGTGAGATAGACCGAAAGAGTGAATAAACCCCCGATTTCACGGCGGTTGTATTCTTCAACAAGTAAAAAGATGGACTCAAAAATACCAAAGTAAGAGGCAAAGAATGTAAAGAAATACAGTTCCCATAAAGCAAAAATAATCTCCCCTGCTCCCTGTTCCATTTCATGCGATAAACTGTTCTATAACCGACTTGAACCTCTGAATGTCTATGGGCTTGGAAACGTAACCGTTGAACCCTGCTTTCAAAAACTTTTCTTCGTCCCCTCGCATAGCATGGGCTGTCAGGGCAATAATCGGGATCTCACGTGTAGCGGAATCTTCTTTTAATATATTTAATACTTCAGTCCCGTCGATGCCAGGTAACTGTATATCTAATAATATCATGTTTGGGTTATTTTTTTTACTAAGTACTATAGCCATAGTTCCATCCCCTGCCTCTATTGGCTCATATCCAAATGAAACCAGCAGAGTCCTGACAAGTTCCATAATTAAAGGATTGTCTTCCACAACAAGTATATTTTTCATAGGCAACAACCGCTAAACATCTTTATTTGCATTATGCTCTTAATATTACATCCATAGCCTCATTAACTGTGAAAAGCACCTTCCAAAAATAAAAAACTTTTCCCAATAATACTAACATTTGTTAGTATATCTAGCTTAGTTATTTAAATAAGTTTTAGTATATATCCAAATATATAAATTAATAAATTAATAAAAATAACAAGCTCGAATCACATCAGATAACCCTCACTAAAAACAGGATAAGGAGCAATAAAAACAGGCTAACAGATACTGATCAGCTTTTATTAACATTCCGGACTTTACCATCCATTTTTTATGCGAGAAGCACCTTTACGTTTTAAATCGGCTCTGAACTGATTTGCGTAAGCTCTTTTTTACAGTTACCATACTTTTCAGCTACCGAAATTTTCCATTCACCAGAAATTACAGTTACCCGAAGAAAAATACCCCTGATCAAATATGTCTGACAATAATTATTTTTGCAATCCCCCGGAAATCCTTTCCCCGGTAGGTGACAACGAAGCTCTGCTCGGCGCAATCAAGGGAGGAGCAGATGCCGTTTATCTTGGAGTCGGTGAATTCAATGCCCGCCAGGGAGCCAAAAACTTCACCACTGATGAACTGAAAACTGCCGTTGACCTGGCTCACTCACACGGAGTCCTTGTCTACCTTGCCCTGAACATCCCGGTCAAGCAAAAAGAACTGCAGCACGCCCTTGAAATAGTGGACCGCGCATACGCAGCCGGAATCGATGCTATTATCCTGCAAGACCTCGGGCTTCTCAGGCTTTTGAAAGAGATCTATCCTGACCTAGACCTTCACTCAAGCACGCAGATGACTATCCACAATAAAGAGGGAGTGGATTTTGCAACAGACCTTGGAGCAAATAGAGTGATCGTTTCCAGGGAACTTACCACAGACGAGGTAAAGGATATTGTGGACCACTCAAAAGTGGGCATTGAGGTCTTCGTACATGGAGCCCTCTGCTATTCCTACTCAGGGAAATGCCTTTTCAGCAGTTTTCTTCACGACCGGAGTGCAAATCGTGGAGCCTGTGCCCAGCCCTGCAGGCGCAGATATAACTTTTTGGTAAACGGCAGGGAAATTGACGAAAGGCACATCGGGGGCAGTTACCCAATAAGCTGTGCCGAGCTCTCCACACTCACAGGGCTTGAGGATATAATAAAAACCGGGGTCATAAGCCTAAAAATCGAAGGTCGGATGAAAAAGCCCGAGTATGTGACTGCAAGTACCGCTGCCTACAAAGCTGCAGTCGAAGGCATCTGCAAGGCCGGAGAAAACCCGACAAAGGAAGAGCTTGAAGCTAGAGAGGCCGAGCTTGCAAAACTTTTTTACAGGGGCTTTACACGGGGCTTTATCCTCGGGGAAAAAGGCGTGTCTCACCCCAAATACAGTTCAAACTACGGAGCCTTCCTCGGAAAAGTCCTGGACCTCTCCCGTTCAAAAGGGAACACAAAACTAACAGTCCGGCTTGAAGAAGACATCCAGATAAAAGACGGCATAAGCATCTTCACGCGGGAAAAGATGCTCGGTTCTGCGGTAACAGGCATTATAACAATTACAGGCGAGCACGTAAAAAGCGCAAAAAAAGGCGAAAAAGTCGGGCTTGAGATCAGCTCAAAGACAGGCAGAGCCGTCCAGAGAGGGAATGAACTCTATCTCACAACAGACACGCAGCTCCTTGATACCCTTCAGAAAACAAAACTGAAAGCCCTCCCCGTAAGCCTGAAGGCAAAAGCCCGGAAAGGAGAGCAGTTTAAGGTTGAGATCAGAGCAGAAAATGGAAAACGCGCAGAAAATGGAAAAAGCAGCAGAACAGAAGAACCCGCGTATGCAGAGTTTGTAGATGGTTATATCGTTCAGGAAGCCGAAAAAGTCCCAACCACTGAAGAGCAGATAAAAAAGGCAATGGAAAGCCTTGGAGACACTCCTTTCGAAGCCGTCTCCATTGAGATAGAAGCTGACGAAAATATCTTCATCCCTGTCGGCGTGCTGAAAAATGCAAGACGAAAGGCTGCAGGGCTCCTGCTGGAAAAGACTCTTGAGGGGTATAAAAGAGAGCAAAAACACCCTGATCTGGCAGATTTCAATCGCCTGTGCGCTGTAGAAATCAAAGATGAAAATAATAATGAAGGCAGCAAGAATGAAGGCAGCATGAGCAGGACCAGATCAAAGGATACAGCTTCAAATAAACTTCTCCTGAGCGTTGAAGTGCAGGGAATTCCTTATCTCTTACAGGCAGCTGAAGCTGGAGCAGATATCGCCTACATCCCGGTATCACTGTTCGAAGAGCTGATGTCTCCTAAAAACGTGGAGAAGTTTGAGGACCTGAAAGCAGAAAGGATTGAACTCGTTTTCAGGATACCCCGGATAACCCATGACAGCGAACTGACTGAACTAAAACCCCTGCTGGAAAAAATAAGGGATGCCGGCTTCAGTGTGGCATGTTCCAGCCTGGGAACCGCACAGCTTGCAAAAGAGCTTTCCATACCTTTTGTCGCCCAGAAGGACTTCAATATCTTCAATGCTTTTACTGCGAGCACTTTCTACCAGGCGGGAGCATACAGGGCAACCCTTTCAAGCGAATTGAACCTGAGCGAAATAAAACATGTCTGTGAAACTCTCCAGGCATGTGGAGATTCAGGCCAGACCGAAATATTAGTTTACGGCAGTGAACTGATGCTCATTACGGAAAATGATCTCTTAAAGCCCCTCGTTGACCGGAAAATCGTAAGAGAAGATAGCGAAGTGCTCCTTGTTGACCATGCCGGCTCCGAATTTCCCGTCCAGCGCCTTGGCACCCGGACCCTGATCTATAATTCAAAGGTGCTTGACATGCTAAAATACGTTCCGAAAATGAAAGGGTACGGTGTGGACGTACTCAGGCTTGACCTTTCGTTCAACACTACTGCCGAGATAGAAGAGATCGTAGGGGCATATAAAGAGGCACTTGCAGGAAAAGAGGCAAAACTGAAACCTATAAGAGGGATTGAATATACGACAGGGCATTACTTTAAGGGGGTCTGAGCGCCCGAGTCGCGCCACCCGAGTTGCGCCACCCGAGTTGCGCCTCGGGAGTACGCGGTCCTTTTCGCTGCGCTCAAGAGGACTTATTTATGGGTTATAGTAGTGAGCTTCGCTCGCTCAAGAAAACTCATTTATAGTTTATCGCAGTGAGCTGCGCTCAAGAGGACTAGTATCGTGACAATATAGTTATGAATCATTTATATACTTTGAATTCTATATTATATCTTATGTTAAATATTAATCTTAGAGATAATAAAGTTATATTCCTTAGAAACTTTATAAGAAAAGGAAAGAAAAATGCAAGATCTCTTACCAGAGCACGTATTCTACTACTGGCAAATCAGGGAAAAGGAGACACTGAGATCGCTAAAGTATTAGGTGTTGGGAGAAGCACTGCTTTAAGGATAAGGAAAAGATATCTTGAAGAAGGTCTACAAAGTGCTTTGGTAGATAAACCAAGATCAGGTCAACCTGAAAAATATAGTGAAAGGCACGTTGCCGAAATAATAGCTCAAGCATGTACAAAACCTCCTGAAGGAAGAAAAAGATGGTCACTTTCACTACTCTGTGAGGAATTAAGAAAAAAAGAAGGCTTTGAAACAATAAACAAAGAAAGTATCAGACTCAGTTCCAAAATCTAGTGCATCGATTCCTAATTAACACCATTTTAGACTGTGATTCCACCAGGCATTTCATCCATTTCTTCCATTTTATATCTCCACGTAAATAGAACTTGCTTTTCGTTAATCTGGTTTATATATTGACTAATTCTTTCTTTTAATTCATTCATTGAGTCTACTCTTATTCCTCTCAACACGCTCCTCACCATTTTACTGAAAAAACTTTCGATGATATTCAGCCACGAAGCATGTTTGGGTGTGAAAACAAATTCAAATTTATCAGGAACCGTCGCCAGGTATTCCCGAGTTTCTTCTGATGTATGAATTTTTAGATTATCCAGTATAACCTGAGTTTGACAGTTTGATTTTTATGTTGAAAGATTGTTTTCATATCTGTTGGAATAATAAGTAATATTATTTCAACAAATTTTTGCCCATTTTTTACGATTCAATTTGACAGATGATTCTCTTTCTCTTGATGGCTATTTTCATAATTTTTGATCAAATTTTTGGTATAGGATTTGACAGATAGCATGAATCTCAGATAAAATATAGATACTATCCAAAAAGTCAGGTGCCAAAAGTGCCAAAATAGGACAAAAATCTCTACTAATTTACCTTATAGTGATTGTGTAGCTGGAAAATCAGAGGCAATTTGATGAAATTTATGAATACTGTCAATTGATTTTTGACAAAAAATCGAAGCTTCTCACTAACTTTAATTTATACTGTCAAACTAAGGGTATAATTATGATTTTTTCTTCTAAGTATGTTGACTCAAGTCCTTTGAGATATTCAACGAATTCGCAGCTTCTATGCTGTTCAAATACTTTATAATAAATTATCCCAGATATCAAGTCAATTCCAGCTAATAGTGAAAGAGTCCCATATCTTTTATACTCATAATCTCTTGCTATTGTAGAATAATGCCCTTCTACTGGCATAAGATCTGGATAAGCATTTCCGATTGCCTGAATACCTGGTTTTTCATCGTAAGAAATAATCACAGTTTTAATTTCTTCTTTTTTTCTTTTTTTTCATTTAGTCTTTTAGCCTCTCTATATGTATTCAGGACATTGGCTGCTTTTTGATCAAAATCGGGATCAACTTTAGCAATGTAACAGCTAATCTTATGTGGTTTTATTTTGCTTGCATTGAGAATCTTTGAAATTGTCCCCTGATTTATCTTCGATAAATCAGGATGTTTCTCTTTGATACAATTCTCCCTGATATATTCAACAAGGAGCCTCTGAGTCCATATTTCATGAGGATAACCAAGATCTTTTGGTTTCATACAAGCAAGTGAGACTACCCAAGCTCGTGATTCAGCACTAATATCTTGAGGTCTTCCACTTCTTGATTTATCTACCAAGCCTTCTTTAACTCCAAGATCCAAAACTCTTTTTATCCATTCTCTCACAGTTTTGTAATCTACTTTCAAATCTCTGGAGATCTCAGTATCGTTTTTTCCCTGATAGCTCAAAAGTACAATCTTGGATCTTTCAACAATGCTTGCAGTTTGATTTCTAGAACGACTTAACTTGGTCAGATAGTCTAACTCTTGTTGAGTAAATGATAATTTGGGACGAAGACTTATGCGAGGCATAAGTACATTTATAGTCTTACTAATATAATGATTTATGCATATAATTCAGAATCGAAGCACTAGTATGTCTTATACTGATACAAAAACATATTCCGTGAGTTGGTATAATTATCTTGGCTCGAAAGTATTTACTGTATACACACAAGGGTATTTTGGGTATGACTTTAATTCTGTAGAGCCTCACCATGTAGATTCGTGGTATCAAAAACATATTATTTTCAATCCTTGGCAGGTTTCTAACTGGCAAGAAGGTGGGCAAGCAATTTCTAGTACTCTTGCAGAAGTTTATTGTAGCGGGCGCTACAGTTGGGGATATACAATCGCTGGTAACTACTTCGCGGTACAGGATAAATATATCAAAGTTTATATAACGTGTAATAGATTTGGACAGACCAGTGGTGGATGGATAGATAATTAATTAAATGATTGCAAAAAGACGGTTATGAAGTAGAAGTATTGGATTTTTAAGTAGAGTTACTGAAAGCTTTTAGCGCAAAATTGCAATACTTTTTCAAATATTGCAATTTTGCTTATTTTTAGATCTAAATTAATGACACTGAGATTTATATCGAAAGGGACTATAACTATATGAATTATAATTTAAACTATAGTGACATTCTAACTGTAATCGAAAAAGATGTGCAGAATATATGATGCATAAGTCCTAAAGATCAATTAACCCAAACCAGATTATTATAAGGATGAGTTTTCTCATGACGAAGAAATCAATTTATAAAATATAATTTATTATTTTTTTTATTATATTTTTGATTTTCGTTGTATCTTTGGTACTATTTACACCAACACACGTTGAATCGGAAATGTCAGTTGATACAGAAACGTCATTTCAAGAATTGCAAGTAAGTAGCTTACTTATGAAATTTGAAGGAACTACTAAACCCGAAGTTAAAACTATTCTCGGAAACTGCAACTCTATAAACGAGCCTGCGACCCTTTTAGACTCTGGCTTGTTACTTATTGACTAGCTAACAAGCTAATCAGTCAGCTATTTATATGAGAGAGGATCTCGCCGAAATTATGGCAAAATTACAGAAGAATAAAACTAATGGTAGTTATGACTCAGTTCCAAAATCTAGTGATAAAAGTAAGTGTAACATCACTACATAAAATTTATAATTTTATAATTATGTAATGATGTTACGGCACAAACAATGGTAACTATAAATCTTACTCTTAATAACTTTTCTGAACTACCGGTTCTTTTAGACCTTTTTGCTCATTTTGGAAACGATTATGAATATACTACACGAGGAATTTTTCGTAGAAAAATTCCTCCAGCATGTCCCATATGCGGTACTCCTATGGTTCATAATGGCTATAATTCATACACTAAACAGGGTCTTGGAGGAACCAATATTGGTCGATATAAATGTTCAAATTGCCGTAGTACACAGGAAGAAAATCATAGTTTTTGGGAAGATATGAAGACTTTACTTTTTGATTCATTCAATAATTTTTTCCAAGTACTCAGATACCATAACGTTTCATATGATGGAATTTCTGCTATAATGGATTTCATATATCCAAGATCAAGAAGCACTATTTTAAGAGCATTCAACAAAGAAATGGAACAAGAAAATGTTCCAAAATCTGAAAATATACGCATAGTGCATTATGATGAACAACACCCAAAAGAAGGACGTTGCCAGAAATACCGTTTAACCATACTGGATGCTAAAACCCAAAGGCCGTTAGCAGATGAACTTTTTGATGACAAGAGTTCAGATACCATTAAAAAATTTCTACAAAAAAATCTCGATACATCAGAGTCTGTGTTTATAGTTACAGATTTTGATAATAAGTATCCTGAAATCTTAAAGGAAGTTTTTGGGAATAATTTAGTGCACCAATATTGCTTGATGCACCTGAACAAGCTTATATTAATGATTTTCCAAGGAAAATAACAATTGAACAGGAATTATTGAAATATAGATTATTGAACATATTTTACAATCGTGAAAATGAGATTAAATTCCTGGAAAGGCTCCTATCTGAGGAACTTAAGGTGATTAATAATGAAAAAAGACATAAAGAATGGATTAAAAGGGCAAAAATAGAATTTAGTCAATTTAGGCAAGAATTAAAGCTTGGAAGAAGACGAAATAAGGAGAATCTTCCACTTCACAGTATTGAAAAGTCAAAAAACAACTTTGACAAATTAATGGAACAAATAAGAACATATGACGAAGTGATTCAAAAACGATTGTGGATGATCAATAAACACTGGTTTAATCTTACTTTGTTTCATTATCTTCCTGGAGCTCCAGCGACAAATAACCCTATTGAAAGTTATTATTCAAAAAGTCTAAAAACTGATAGCAAGAAGCAGTTCAGAACCAACAAGGGAATTGAGAATCAGATAAAACTTGCTGAAATGAAAAGAGCGAATCTACTCCAGAAACCAGAAAAATCACTCATGGAGTTGTTCAGATTATTTACTCCATTTAAGCTGTAGTGAGTTATTTTTATCTAAATTTTACTTAAGGGAATAGCGGAGCGTATCGATTTTAGTTGAAAAAGTCAGAAAAAATATCAAATGAATAAACTGATTCTTTGGCATTCTTGCCAAAGAATTTGTTTCTCAAGATTATTGCAGCTTTTTCAGGTAGTAGCAGAGAAAATTGTAGGTTTAAGGGAGGAACAATAAGAGAAATCACTAGATTATGGAATTGTGTCAAGTATCAGACTTATTTTGAAAAAAAGCAAAATTAAGCCCTGACTGAAAAAGATGTGGTGCATTAAGACAATTGATTCCGAATACAGAAAGAGGATGTACGATGTTCTTGACCTATACGAAGAAGATTACGACCCGAAAAGACCTATTGTCTGTCTCGATGAGAAACCAAAACAACTTATCGAAGATAAGATAACACCAATTCTAATGAAGCCTGGAAGTCCAGAGAAGTATGATTATGAGTATATAAGGAATGGAACAGCAAACATATTTATGGCTGTGGAATTCAAAGCGGGAAAAAGGATAACTCAAGTTACTGAAAGAAGAACAATGATAGATTTTGCACAATTTATGAAAGATCTTGTTATCGAAGAATATTCAAAAGCTGAAGTCATCAGACTGGTTACGGATAATCTAAATATCCACAAAGAAAAATCATTCTATGAGACATTTAGCGAAGAAGAAGCAAAAAAGATACTGGAAAAAATAGAGTTCCATTACACACCAAAGCATGCGAGTTGGCTAAATGCTGCAGAAATAGAGATTAATGTGATGGATACACAATGTACAAAAAGGCGAATACCTGACATAAAAACACTTAGCAAAGAAGTAGATGCATGGATGCAAAGAAGGAATAAGAATAAAAAGAAAATAAACTGGAAGTTTACGAAGAAGAATGCTGATGAGAAGCTGTCAAAACATTATGTGTCATAATTAAATTGTCACGATACTAGATTATATATCTGACCCGTACCACGTCATTCGCCTTATTATGTCGTGTTTGTCACACTCGACGCAGGAGAGCAGTCTTTCCGATAAAGAAGAAGAAAAAAGCAAAAAAGTAAAAGCTGCTAATAAACTTGGAAGTAAGAAACGAGAACCAAACAGGTCAAAGAGACCGAAAAAACGGTAGTGAGTAAACCAAACAAAAGTGAATTCTATTTGAAAAACACTCTTTCTTAAACCTCTTTTTTATTTCTCTCTTTTTTGAAAAACCGCCAGACAAGCTGGCGGAGGCAATTATATTTACCTGTGAATTGAAAAGCAGTTTCGGGGGTTAAGGAAAGTTTTGCCCTCAACCCAGAGCCCTTCTTATTTTCCCCATTTTGGTAAGGGTCGAGCACACAAGCTGCGAGACTTCCTCATCCATGCAGCTCCCTGCCGTACCCGCCTGCAGGAGGTCAGGCTGCATCATCTCAAGCAGGATGCGGTATGAAGGTTCGGGCCTGGTTTCAAGGCTGAAGGTATCTCGCAAAACCTCGATGTCTTTACGGACTTCCTTAAAGCATGCTCCGGAAAGGAAACGGGAAGCTACATTGAGGTCCAGGTAGCCGGATGCGAAACTCAGGTCACTCGCAAGGGAGGGGAAATATTTAGTAAGCAGCTTTTCACAGGCCTCATCGCCAAGTTTTTCCCGTGCTTCTTTGAGAGCAGTACCGGTACCTATGAACTCCGGAGGCAGGCCTATTGAATAGAGGGCGCCGGTAAATTTGATAGCCCGCGGGAGGTGCAGGGCTTCTGCAGGCATGCTGGCATTTAGCTCTTTTCCGATGTCGCTGCGGCAGAGGCTTACTATGCCTGAAATATCGGGGGCGCTTCTTGAATAACCGCCGCTTCCCCTGTGCATCAGGCGGTCCCGCTGCTGGGGGAGGAGGCCGGCAAGCTGGTTTATGGTAGAGGACAGTTCACGGATAATGCGACTGTACCTTGCACCGAAAATCCCTATAAGGTTTACAAACTCTTCCTTTTCTTTGCCGGAAAAGGGCTCGGGGGTTTCGGGCAGCTTCTCCTTTGCAAGGTTTACCAGGGCTTCAGCATCCCCTTTCCCATGGCTGTACCTGACAGCTGACTGCAGGGTGATTGTTTCTATGCCCCTGTATTCCCTGAAGAAGTTTTCCGCATTTTTAAGGTCCAGGTGCCCTCTGAAAGGCAGAGTCCCGGCTCCGAAGATTATGCCTGTTTCGGTATCGAGTTCGGAGTCAAGTTCGGAAATTCCGTTTATGGCGTATTTGCATGAAAGGGTGCTTGCCACATGCCCGAAAGAGAGGGCAGAGTCGGATTTGCCCAGGAAAACCCTGAATTTTTCAGGGGCTGTCCCAAAACGTTCTTTCCAGGCAAAAAGTGTATTTTCGGCAAGTTCCTTTGCATGCAGCAGCGCAGGAGCGTCCTCTATAAGAGGGATTATGTGAGGGACCTCCATCGCAAACCCGAACTCTTTTTTTGCAAGCTCGCTTACGTCCACCATATGCTGCTGGGCATCAAGGATTTCCTTTACCGTGCCTGTCATGGGGTGTACGAATTCATTGATTGCCTGTACATCAGAGTATTCAAGAGCCCCGTGGTTGGCTTCGGCAATGGACATCATGACCATAAGCTGCCTGAACCGGTTTTCCTGAACCGCACTTGGAGCCCTCGGCGTGATAAAAACATCTTTTCCGGGCACAAGGTCTGTTTCTTCTATTAATTTGGATACGATCTGGACATTCTGATGATAGGGAGTTGCCTTTCCCTCATAATCCGGCATATATTCGTCACAGCCGAATACCACCGCAGCTTCAATAGCTTCCCCTGGCTCTTCCTGCGTAGAGATATACCTTGACGCAGAGTCCGGGTGCTGGGTGCACATAACTTTCGGATAAGTAGTTTTCATGCTCATGAAATTGAACCCTCACTGCTTGACAGGGTAAATTTTTAGATTTTCCCTTCTTCTTGCTGGCCAGCGGACCAATTGTTTACCGGTCTTATTGTCAACCGTAAAATAAACTCAAAATGATAGCGAAAGAGAATGTTTACTTAGTGATAAATGTTTTCGTTAACAATGGGTTGACATTCAGGTATCGGCTTTGAAACTGTTTGCTATATATGATTTGGTACCATATAGAAACTGGTATCATAATAATAGTAGTATTAAAAAGATATTGCGTTTAAGAGCGGCAAAAAGTATCATAAAACTACAGAAAACATTGAAAAGAAAGGGAAAATAGGAAATTAACTGTGTAAATAGATTTGAGGTGAAATCAAATATGTTCTGTAATCAATGTGAAGAAGCACTTTCCGGAAAAGGGACTGGTTTCTACAACAGACGACAGTGTGGGAGTGGAGGCTCTCATCGGTCTTGTTCTGGAATGCGGGCAGAAAGGCGTCTCAACCCTCGCCCTGCTTGACAAAGCAAATACCGAAACTTACGGGAATCCCGAGCCTACTGCAGTTAATATAGGTGTGAGAGACAGCCCAGGCATCCTTATCAGTGGGCATGACCTGTGGGACCTGGAACAGCTCCTTGAGCAAACAAAGGGTACAGGAATCGATGTCTACACTCATGGAGAGATGCTGCCTGCAAATTCATATCCTGTCTTCAAGAAATACGGCAACTTCGCAGGTAACTACGGGAATGCCTGGTGGAAACAGAACGAAGAGTTTGAAAAGTTCAACGGCTCGATCCTCATGACGACCAACTGTATCGTTTCCCCCAGGGATTCATACAGAAACCGGATCTACACTACAGGGGTTGTGAGCTTTGAAGGACTCCCCCACATAGATGAAAAAGAAGACGGCAAAAAGGACTTCTCCGCCCTCATCGAACAGGCAAAAACGAGCAAACCCCCTGAACAACTGGAAAGCGGGACAATTGTCGGAGGTTTTGCTCACGAAGCAACCCTCGCTGTTGCGGATAAAATCATAGACGCAGTAAAAACCGGAAAGATCAGCAGGTTCATGGTCATAGCAGGCTGCGACGGCAGGCACAAAGAAAGAGCCTACTACACAGATTTTGCAAAAGCTCTTCCAAAAGACACTGTCATCCTGACCGCTGGTTGTGCCAAATACCGGTACAACAAACTCGACCTTGGCGACATTGGAGGAATCCCGAGAGTTATCGATGCCGGGCAGTGCAATGACTGTTACTCGCTCGTGGTAATAGCCCAGAAGCTTGCAGAAGCCTTCGGGCTTGAGGACATAAACGATCTGCCTGTTTCCTACAACATAGCCTGGTACGAACAAAAAGCAGTGCTTGTCCTGCTTGCCCTCCTGAGCCTCGGCATAGAGAACATCACCCTGGGTCCGACGCTTCCGGCCTTTGTCTCTCCGAACGTCCTCAAAGTGCTGGTAGAAAACTTCAACATCAGGCCTAACACTACAATCGAAGAAGACATGAAAGTGCTTCTGAAGCTTCCGGAAAGCAAATAGGAAAAGACGGAAACTCCAGAGGAAAAGCCCGCGGAAAAACCAAAAAATCCTCAGGATCACCCGAAAAACCCACAGGATGTTCAGAAGCCGCAGAACAACCAGAAAACCTCGCAGAGTACTAAAAAGAAGCTGGAAAAACCTGTGGAAAAACCAGAAACGAAAACCAGAAAGTTCTGGCTTAGTTACATACCTTTTGTTAATAAATTTTTAAAGTAAGAGAGGATTTAAATCCCTCTTACTCAACTATTTTTTCAGTCTAATACCCCGCAGCTTGCTGCGGTGTGTGCCAGTTTGAAATTTGTAGCAAAACCCACCGGTGATATTACCTGGTAGAGACGCATCTGCTGGTGGGCCGGCTGCGCTCGAAAATATATTTCCAGCTATTCCCAACGACACCAATCCCGCAGCATGGCGTTTATCCTGGTGCAGCACCTGACCCCTAAACACAAGAGCATTCTCGCAACCTGACAGGATGCTATACACGGATGCCGGTTTATGAGGTCAAAGACGGAATGGTCGTCCAGCCTGACTGTGTCTACGTCATCCCGCTTAACCACGACATGATTTTTCAGGCTGATACGTTGAAGTTCCGGAAACTTACCGCAACCAGCGACTCACCAAATATAATATTGGATGCTCTATGTCTATTGCCACTGGTTTTTCAGTTAAACTGCAGAAGATCTGTGCTTTGAAATATCTCCTAAAATTGATAATGTTTATGGATTCCATAACTCTAAGCTCATCTTAAAAAATAGAGAATAGGAATGTGCTGACTGTAAAACTAAACATGGGAAACCCATGAATCTAATGGATTACTCTCCTCACATTCTTTAAATCAGATATTATTTCCTGCTCACCTGTGATGAAACAGCTTCTCGTTTGCGGTCAGGATCTCAACACCCATGTCGCTGAAGTCCTTGTCGTGGGTTACAAAGACCAGGCCTTTTTCGCGGCAGATTTCTGCAAAGAGAAGGTCATTAAAGTCGTACTTTCCCTGCTCAAAGAAACGCATGATTTCAGGCAGGTCTATAACTTTTAAATCGGGGTCGCAGGCAAGGGTATTTCTGAGGATTTTTTTAACGTTTGAGGCGATATCTACAGCAATGGGACGAAAGCTTAATGAGTTTCTGAAATCCTTGAACCTTGAATAATCTGTCTGCTGTTTGAACTCGATTCTTGAGAAGGCATTAATAAATTCCGAGATAATCATGCAGTTTATATAGATAGTGCCGTTTGATTCCCGGATTTCTCTTAACATTCTGGAATATATGGCAGACCTCTGGTCAGGCCAGCCTATAGGACCGTAAATATAGAGCCAGATATTGGTGTCAAAAAAATAATTCTGTTCGGCAGGAAAATCATACGTCGCTGTGGAATGGATAGGAGCAGGGCTCGGCTTTACAGGCAGGGTTTTTCCAGGACGAAGTTTCACACTGCGCCTTAAAGGATAAACTGTTGCGCGGTGGATACTCTTATGCATCTTCGCCTCCGATCACATCCCTGAGAGCCTTTCTGCAGGAATATGCATGTTCAAAATAGCCTTTTGCTCTCTCCATGACTCTCTTTATGGAAGCCTCATCTTCAGGGTCAAGGTCCGTAAAAGAAAGGTTTTTCTCAATCAGTTCAGCCGGAAAAGTTCCGTAAAGTTGCCCCACAGCTGCGTTCAGAAAGGCAGGTGTAATTTCGTTAGTCTCTGCAAAAGAGAGATCAACCTTCCTGTTTTTGTGGAAATCGTCTGCAATCCTGTCATGCACTTTTTGTCCATCACAGGCTGCAACACAGCAACTGCTTCCTGCAGTCTCAATAATTCTTACTTTCACCCTCTCTTCCGTAACTTTCCCCATATTATCACTCCTGCATCTGTTTAAGAAGCCCAGTTTGAGTCTAAGGTATGAGCCTGTAAACCCCTGCGTCAGAAATTTCATCGTGTCTATTTACCCTGATCAAGCTGCCCTTAAGTTACTTTTAAATTTACTATCAATAATCTTTATCGGTTAACTACAAATTATATTAATCAGTTGAGTTCCAATAACTTTTCAATCGGCTTTTTTCTTAAAAAAAAGCCACCCTTTACCCTTTTTACCGTAGTTTGTCCTTATCAGCACATAAACCCCTTTCAGCCCTTCCCCCTCAAGTGTGACAGTAATTTCTTTCTCGTTACGCTTCAAAAGCTCAAAAGTACCTTTATCCCAGATTTCAACCTTACCGGCTCCGTACTCTCCTTCTGGGATTTTTCCCTCAAAATCGGCGTATTCGAGTGGGTGGTCTTCAGTCTGGATGGCAAGCCTCCTGATGCCGGCTTTTTTAGGCGGCTCCTTAGGGACTGCCCAGCTTTTCAGGACTCCGTCCATCTCCAAGCGAAAATCATAATGAAGGTTGGTTGCATCATGGCGCTGGACCACAAAAATAGGTTTACCGGAACTTTTTTCTAACTCATTAACTGGAGGTTCGGAGGTCTTTTTAAAATCTCTCTTCTTCGCATATTCCTCAAGCATGGAAGATCAATAGAAAATATGGCGGTGTCGGGTATAAATGATTATGTGGTAAAGCTTAAAAAAGAGGCTTGCGAAAAAGATACCTGAAAATCTATGAAGAAAATTCATATAAAGTTAAAAAAGCCATATAAAGTTAAAAAAGGTCTCTAACTATTTTTCATTTATCTTCTGGCAAGTGCATAATCTGCATAAATCTTTAAAAACTCCTCATCAGTCTGAAGGAGCACGGTCTCAAACATGGCTACATGAACCTTTTCCTCCCTGGCGATGTCAAGGAGAATTGTACGGATCTCCTCGTTTTTTGTCAGGTTTGCCATCTGTTCATAGATGTTTATAGCATCCAGTTCTGCGATCATTGCGGCTCTCAGGATTTCCTTATCAAGGTCTTCCTGGCTGGTATTCTCAAGGTCTGCAAGTGTTTCCGAAAGCAGGCTTTCTCCCCCCTGTAAGTATGCCTTATAAGAGTATGGGAAGGCAAACTTAATGTCTCTTTCTATTGGAAACACTCATTAGAACAGATCCTTGTTAAACATTAAATAATCAGAAGAAAGACCACAACAGTATCTACAAATTAACTTATTTTTGCCCCTTATAATGAAAAGATAGTTTTCCAAGAATAAAATATGTTAAAAAAAATCTAATTTTACTATATATATATTTTTGCATTCATACCAATTTATCTATTTTGAACAAAAAGGAAATATCAGGCTATTAAAACCTATTTTTCGAAAATATATTCATATTTAGAGGCTATTTAATACAAAAAAAAACTTAATTACTTTTTGTAAAAAATATATGCTGTTAGAAAAGAACTTGTACATAAATTTAATAAATTAACAGTACTAATACTTATTCAAAAGAAATTTACTGGGGAATATTAATTATACTGATGATTGATGAAGATCCACTTATGATTTGTATATAGTCCAGAGATTTGAATCTCGAAAAAGCCCTCTGTACAAGTCACTCCGTACTATCTCAGCCAGTTATCTAAAAATCGATACTATCCGAGGCCGAAATTCTTGAAAAAAATAAATTCTCTCCTGCTTGCACTTACAATCTTATTTTCGTGTTTTTCCGGCAGCCCGAGTTTTGCTGCCGGAAGTACCGAAAACTTCGAGCCGTCCCCTAAAAATACATCTCTTTCAGAACCTATGATTGAAACGGCTCCTCTGAACCCCGAGTTTCTGGATCTTGAACGATCAGATCCAGCTGGTTCCTTCTCACCTTCTGACGGCAGGGGCATTTCAGGCACTGGATATACTCCTTCTCCGGTAAGCCTATCGGGGCTCTCAAAGCCTGCGGAAAGGCTATTGTTCAGGGCATCAGGTTCGGAACTCCCTGAAACCTATGACCTGCGTGAGGAAGGACAGGTCACCTATGTGAAGGACCAGGGACAGACCGGAAGTTGTTGGGCTTTTTCGAGCCTTGAATCCCTTGAATCTTATATCCTGGGGACAGAAGGAGAATATCGAGATTTTTCCGAAAATAACATGAAAAATTTAGTTACAAAATATTATTCAGACGGTTTTGACCTTACTGTCAATGACGGTGGGAATGCCTTCATGTCCATGGCATATCTTGCCCGCTGGTCCGGGCCTGTAAACTACTCCGAAGACCCTTTTAGCGAAACTTCTACCTACTCTCCGACAGGACTTCCTGTGCAAAAACATGTCCAGGAAGTGCTTATACTTCCCGGGAGAACTGGACCCCTGGACAATGAGGTGATCAAAGAAGCTCTTATGGATTACGGAGCTGTGTACTCCACAATGTACTGGAGCTCGTTTTATTACCAGAAGAATAACTGTACCTATATATGCACAGATTCAAGTAATGCCAATCACGCAATAACTATCGTAGGCTGGAACGATTCTTTTGATAGGAACATGTTCAAACAGGTACCCCCCGGGGACGGAGCTTTTATTATAAAGAACACCTGGGGAGAAGCCTGGGGAGAAGAAGGATACTTCTATATTTCTTACTATGACACCAGGCTCGCATACAAAGAAAACGCCGTGTTTACTGCTGCAGAGAAGGACAACTTTGACTGCATTTACCAGTATGACCCACTCGGATGGATAACCTCTTTTGGATACCCTGACTCTGGATATTTAACTGCCTGGGGCGGCAATGTATTTTCTTCGAGAGGAAACGAAAAACTTGAAGCTATAGGATTCTATACCACAGATCTTGATACGGCTTATGAGATATATGTTTACAAAAACCCGACTAATGGCCCTCTTAACCAGGAAAGGAATTTTGTTGTAAAAGAAAACGGAACATGCTCATTGCCTGGCTACCATACTCACCTGCTGAATTCACCAGTAAACCTGACTTCCGGAGAGAAATTTTCAGTGGTTATAAAGTTCAGCAATCCTTTCTTCCTGTACCCTCTTGCAATTGAGCAGCCATTTTTCGGTTATAGCAGCAAGGCACAGGCTAATTCCGGAGAGAGCTATCTAAGTTCGGATGGAGTCAACTGGAAAGACCTGACATCAGAGGCTGGATGTTCAGAAGCAAACCTCTGCATAAAAGCTTTCACTACTGTTAATGACCTCCCTGATACTGACTTTTCTTCAAATATCACCAGCTGGGTTTCTCCTCTTACAGTCCAGTTTACCGATCTCTCGCAGAGTGCCTTTTCCTGGGAATGGGATCTGAATGGAGACGGAATTGTGGACTCAACAGCCAAGAACCCGGTCTACACCTATAGCTCCTACGGAAATTATACTGTCTCACTGAATATAAGCAACAGGAACGGGCCTGACTCAGAGACAAAGAGCAATTACATAACAGTGACTCCACTCACTATTCTCTCTGCAAACCCAGGGGAAAATATCACGACCTATGAAGGGGAGGAGCAGGAGTTCAGTATCAGCACAAACCATGCCAGCACTGTAACCTGGTACCTTAACGGAGTGGTAAAGCATTCTGAATCCGGTGTTAAAAGCAGTTCCTATTCCGGTGCTTCCTCTCCCGGAATTTATAACGTTACCTCAAGGGCCTTAACAGGGAGTGAAACGGCTATACGCACCTGGAACTGGACAGTCCGTGACTGGAACCCCTGGGACAATTCGACCTCTCAGGGAGGAAAAAATATAAGTACAGAAGAACTCCAGGAAGCAATACATGTCTATAAAAACAGTCTTCCGGTCCCTGCTACAGAAGTAGAACTAACGAGTGAAAGGCTCGAGAAACTTATAAAGCTCTGGTATGAAGGACATGCAAATTAAAAAACAGTTTAACAACAACCGGGAAAGAGAATCCAGATTTCCCGTTTCTTTTCTTAATTTCATTTCTTAATTTCATTTCTTAATTTCATTTCTTAATTTTTACTTTTCCCTTCTTATTTTTCGTTCTCCAGAGTCTGTTCAACTCCCTCTCCTATTTTCACATTCATAAGAAAATCGTCAACGGTTGCAAGAAGAGAGCCAATTTTTTTGGAATGAAACCACACAGCAACTCTTTCATCACTGATTTCACTTTCCATACTCCTCAGGTTGTCCGGGGAAAGGGCTTTCAGGATTCTGGCTGCAGACTTTCTTGACTTCGGGTCAGAGAACTCAATTGTACCTGTGATTTTCATAAACATGCCCCATGCGTTTTTAAATTTTCCTTTCTTTTATTTACTTTTATTTGCTATTGTTTTCTTTGCCTTTACTTTGCCTTCCCACTGGTGTTTTTCCTGAGCTGGTCTCCTATTATCTGGTCTACGATATTCAGGAACTCCTCCGCACTTCCTAATGGAATTGAGGCTCCGGATGCGACACTGTGTCCGCCTCCGCTTCCGCCGACTGCGCCTGCAGCTTCCCTGAGGGCAAAGGCAAGGTCAAGACCTTTTGATACAAGTTCACGGGTACCCCTAGCAGAAACCTTCAGGATTCCCTCGGATTCGTTTACACAGATGAAAGGGAATTCGGGATGAAGGTATCTGACTACAGTTGTGGCAAGGCTTCCTGTGGAAAGGGTATCAACCGTGTTGATATACCAGATATTTCCCCCTTTGCGAATTTTTCCCACATTTTCCCGGACATCCACGGCAAGGTTCTTTTCATGTTCCTTTGTAAGGGTGAGGGCTTCATCAACAATAGTTGAGTCTTTAAGGCAAAGAGCCAGGGCAAGCCCGTAAACCTTCTGCTTCCCGCAGGTATTAAGAATGGAGATGAAATCATAGACATTGTGCACCAGTTCCAGATTAAGCAGGAAGGTATCTCCGATGACAGCTTCAATTGCTTCGGGACTTGCCTGTTTGACAAGTTTCAGGGCAATGGCGCTGGCAAGTTTTGTTATCTCTTCCGCAGACAGGTCTTCAATGTTTCCGGATAGCCCTAGCTGGTTTAAGAATTCCGCTGCTTTTTCCGGGTAACCGGTTACATCCAGAAAAGGTTCTGTGCTGTACGCGAGCACATCCGCAAGGTTTCCGTCCCCTACCTTCAGCCCTTTCCTGATTGACACAACTCCTGCTTTCAGGGCTTCTTCCAGAATAAAGGCATTGGCAGTTTGGAAAAGCTGCCTATCTCCAACTGCCCCTGCAATTGCCAGCCCTGCAAGGTCGATGTTTCCGGTCCCGAGTTCTCTGGCTACAAGATAGCACGTGCCGGAAGCCGAGATGTCTGTTGCCCCGTCGATTCCTACCATATGGGCGTTTACCACGGCTTTTGCGGGGGAATGCCCTACTGGCTGGTGATGGTCAATCACCACGACGTCAGCCGCCACCTTGCCTATAAGCTCAGGTTGTCCACTGCCCATATCACAGAAAATGACCAGGTCTCCCTGAGAGATACCACTGTTCACTTCTTCAATCACAGCCCCGTCTAGTTTTCCTGCTATTGAAAGCTGGAAACCGATGCCTGCCCTTAGCAGGGCCTGAGCCATAATTCCGGCTGAAGTCAGCCCATCAGCATCATTATGTGAAACTATGCGCACAAATCTATGCTTCCGGATTTTATCGGCTGCATTTTTTGCAAGGTTAATCAGTTTTTCAAGCTCGCTCAAAACCCATCACTCATAAAATTCAATATAAAAGTAAGAAGACAAGTACAGAGATCGATATATTATAGAGATATATAATACTTAGTTGCCAGCTCACGAAAGATGCCATCTATACTGGCTTGATAATATAAAACACAATTCCCCACAATTGTACAGGGAATAGATTCTAATCAAAGAATTAAGAATAAGGAAAAGAAATACAGTAAAAGCAAAAAGAACATACCTGACAGGCAAATGGAAAACCAATACTGTCGGAACTAAAACGGGATTTTTTTCCTGGACCAGGACATACAAAAGGACATACAAAATCTCTCCCGGGGTCAACTTAATTAATAAGAAATTATATAGTTAAAAAAGCGATGGGCACCCTGCCAACCTTGTACATCAGTAGTGTAGCGGTCATCACCGGGCGTTGCCAACGCTCGAACCCGGGTTCGAATCCCGGCTGATGTATATTTATTATTCAATTAAGGTATTTCAGTCTCAATTTTCTTTCTTTTTTCAGGGCTGCCAGACAAGCTGGCGAAGGCGCTTATATTTACTTATAAATTAAAAAGTGGCTTCCGAACTTAAGGAAAGTATTCTCTCATCCCGTGGACATTTTTTCAGCTTATTGTTTCTCGTTGTTGCGGGGTCGTTTTCTCGGTTGTTTTTGATCTGGGTGGAAGGCGGGCTCAGGCCCAGCGCGACGCAGGGAGAAAAAACTGAGATTTCTCTATCTAGCCCCGAAGAGGTATGCTAATTATCAGATAAGGCAACAAAAGGTTTATTGTTAAATTTTCATGTTTACAGTACTTTACAGTAAACTCTTCATTGAAGGCTTTAACAATTAAGAGAAAAGCAGATTAAAACCCGCTTTCTTTCCCGGTCATCGTCTCAATCTCGATCTTAATCACACACAGCCTGTTAACCTTCCACTCTTCAAACTCAAACAGCCCCTTTTTTCCGTAATGTTCCGAAAGCACGGTAAGCCCCTCGACTTTTTCATTGTAATCTTCCAGGAACTTTGCCTGCCCGTGCCCGATGACACTCCTGTAGCGGACGTTATAATTGCAGGGGTCGTCAGCAGTGATCACTTCGGTTTCGATGTTGGCTTCGAAACAGACCCAGGGGTTCTTTTTAAGAATCTCGATTTTCCTGCCCTCCCGGGAGCTGTGGAGATAGATAGCGTTTTTCTTATAGCCAAAGGACATGGGGACGATATAGGGGGTTTCTGAATCGGAAAGGGCGAGACAGAGGTATTTTGCAGTTGAAAGGACGGCTTCTATTTGCTGTGAATCCTGAATTACTTTCTGGCTTCCCATTATTTTCACCTTGAAGAAACTGGTTGGTTGTCCCTGGTTACACGGAACAGGAGATATAACAAAAGATCATATCGGAATAATACCAACCAATTAACCAGGGAGCACCTGAAAAATAGAAAACTGGACAAAAAAAGTTTGAGTTAGCAGAAAACTGAACTCAATTTAAAGAAATAAAAAGTGGATTAAAAGTTTTCAGTAATATAATCCGCCATGGACTCAAAAACCCTTCTTCCGTCATCCGAACCGAGGATTGATTCGGAAGCTCTTTCTGGATGGGGCATGAGACCAAGAATGTTTCTTGAAGCGTTTACTATTCCTGCAATGTTTTCCAGAGAACCGTTTGGGTTGGCTTCATCTGTTACTCTTCCTTTCTCATCTACGTAACGGAAAACGACCTGCTCGTTTTTGTCAAGCTCTTCAAGGGCCGGCTCTTCAGCAAAGAACTTGCCTTCCATATGGGCAATGGGCATCCTTATCACCTCGCCGTTCCTGAACCTCGAGGTAAAGGGAGTATCAGTTGTCTCGACCCTGAGATTGGTCCAGTGGCACCTGAATTTCGGATATTCGTTTGTAGTAAGAGCTCCTTTGAGCAGCCGGGCTTCGGTCAGCACCTGGAAACCGTTGCAGATCCCAAGCACAGGTTTTCCTTCGGATGCTATTTTTTTTACGGAATCCATAATCGGAGTTCGGGCTGCAATAGCCCCTGCCCTGAGGTAATCTCCATAGGAAAAGCCGCCCGGAACAACGACTCCGTCAAATCCGGCCAGGTTTTCTTCTTTGTACCAGACAGTTTCGGCATCCACACCAACCACGTCTTTAAGGACATATTGGACATCCATGTCGCAGTTTGTGCCCCCGAACTGAATAATGGCAATCTTCATCTTTTTCCCTCAATCTTCCTTTAGTATTTTTAAAACATTTTGTTTTCTGGATTTTCAATCCATTTGTTCCCGGGGAAACCTCAGTTAAGTTCCTTGAGCTTTATAGTATAGTTGTGGATGATTGGGTTTGCAATAAGCTTCTGGCACATCTCATCAACTTTCTGCTCCGCAACTTCGGCAGATTCGGCTTCGAGGACGATTTCGTATAGTTTTGCGGTCTTTACGCTTTCAACTGCATATCCAAGGTGCCCGAGAGCTCTTTTAGCTGTGGTGCCTTCAGGGTCAAGCATGCCTGCTTTCTGCTCAATAGTTATTGTTGCCTGGTACTGCATCTTTGTAAGCCTCAATTTTGAATTTAAAATTAATCGGAATTCCACCTGCTTTTCGGTAGCCTGAATGCGGCATCAGGTGAAAGAGAAGGTGAACTTTAAGGTAAACAATTTCCGGTCTGCACCATAATAATTATAAGATGCTTAAAAACATTGCGTATATTGGAAGACATAGATAAAAAACTTCCTTTATAACAGGCAAAAGTGACATAAAAAGTGCAAATACTAAAAAATAGAAAAACCGGTACGAATGAGAATAAAAAAGGCTGTTTTCAGGGTAAGGTGAAGTATTTCTTATCCCGAGGTATTTTCATAGTATCAATTTTTCTTAATTGCAGCACTGGCTTGAAGATTCTTTTTTACTAACATGGTTGGATGGCCTGGATCCCATGCTGCGCAGGGAGAAAATACTGAAAGCTTTCTTCCCGGACCCCGAATTGATCAACCAGTTAATCAGGGACCACAACATTTTTTGACCAGGGATTTTTAACCTGCATTGGCAACACATTTTTCCGGATCGATCTACTTCACGGACAATGTCCCATCTTCAGACCGTTTGGAGATGCATTGCCAGAAGATTGCAAAATAATAAATACAGGGCTGCGCTCGTGTATACCGGACAGAAAGGACAGGAAAAAAGGTGTAATCATGTGCGGAATAGCAGGAGTTTTCGGAACCCCTGACAGTAATATGGAAGTAAAGAGGATGCTTGCAGTTCTGGGACACAGGGGACCTGATGCCTGCGGGACCTATACGGCAGGAAACCTGAGCATAGGAAATACCCTTCTAAAAATAACAGGAGATATGCCCCAGCCGCTTACAGGGAAAGGAGCTCTCGTACTCAATGGAGAGTTATTCAATTTTCGCGAGCTTGCAGCTGAGAAAGGGATAAAAACCGATTCCGATACAGAACTTCTTTTTTCACTTCTAGAAACCAGGGTAAAGGAAGGAAGTACACCAATAGACGCTGTCTGCTCCACACTTTCTAAAGTAAACGGGGACTATGCCCTTGCATATGCCTGCGGAGGAGAACTTGTACTTGCAAGGGACCCTTCAGGAGTGAAGCCCCTTTATTACTGCTCCGGAAAAGGAGCAGAAAAGCCAGAAATAGCCTTTGCCTCCGAAAAAAAAGCCCTTGCTTTTATCGGCAGAAAAGCAAAGTCCTTTCCTCAGGGAGGGATTCTGGGTTTCAATACCGAAAACGAGAAAGTCACAGAAAAAACCCCTGAAGGATACCTGAAGAGAAAATCCCCTGAGAAGAGAATTTACGCCGAAAAAAAGGCTTTATTTCACCTGAAAACAGCCCTTGAAAAGGCTGTGGAACTCAGGCTTACCCCGGCTGCGGGAATTGCATTTTCAGGGGGTATTGACAGTACCTTTTTAGCAGCCCTTGCAAAATGTCTTGATCCTGAGATCCCCCTTTATGCGGTTGGGCTTCCGGATTCTCACGACGTTGCTCAGGCAGAGAGTGCAGCTGAGGCTATCGGAATGAAGAGAAACCTGAAAGTCCATTTCCTTTCCCCTGAAGAAATAGAGGCAGCAATCCCTCAGGTAATTTATGCAACCGAATCTACTGACCCGATGACTGTGGCAATAGGGCTTCCTCTCTACATAGTTGCAAAAACTGCAAGAGAAGATGGAAAACGAGTCCTTCTGACCGGACAGGGGGCAGATGAACTCTTTGGAGGATACAGGAGGCATGAGGAGTTTCTCGAAAAGGGGGCTGAGGTACTCGACAGGGAGATTTACTCGGACCTTGAAAACATCTCAAAAATTAACCTTGAAAGGGACGATATGGTTACAATGGCCAATTCTGTGGAACTCAGGGTGCCCTTCCTGGATAAAGAAGTAATAAAAACCGGGCTTGCAATAAGCCCGGAGCTTAAGGTACTGAAAAAAGACGGCTTTTATACACGAAAATATATTCTCAGAAAGGCGGCAGAAGGTCTGATCCCTCCGGAAATTCTCTGGAAAAAGAAAAAAGCAATGCAGTACGGGACAGGAGTACAGAAGGTGATCGACCGGCTTGCCAGGGATTCGGGCTTTTCTAAAAAGCAGGGGGAGCACATAGAAAGATACCTTATGCAAATTGCTTCGAAAAAGGACTCCGGGTTTATAAATAAATGAGAAGCAATTGAGAGGTTGTAACAGTTAGCTTCGTTCAAAAAATTTTATTTTTTATGCTATATATCTATGAATAAAGCTGATCGACAACGCAGGCTGGGCTGCCGCAAAATCCCTCAACCAGTAGATGAGCAGTTCGGGAAATAACAACATTACGATAAGAGGTTTCGAAGTTGACGGAAAACATGACAAAAACACCGACGTCGCCAGAGGTAAAAACTACTATAACGTGATTTACTTTATTCATTGCAACGATGTAAAAGTATATGATATGTACATACACGACGAGCATGGAGACGGGCTGAGGATAAAATATGGAGAAAATGTTCAGTTTTACAATAACACGGTATATAAACTAGGGCATGACGGCATGTTTGCAATCGAGTGCACGAATGTAGAAGCCTGGAACAATACGATAACCTGCAGGACAAATACCGGGCTCAGGATATGGACACGAACCCGAATATTGACTGGGTCGGGCGGTATCGTAGCAAGCGGATTCCATGATATCCTTATTGAAAACAACGTGTTTGACGGCGTATACCAACCATGTTGCCGTTGTCCTCATGTATTCTGCAGACACTTCGACAGACTTTTACCAAAAGGCACGGGATACACAACTACTGTCAGCAATAACATCATTACAAACACCCTGCAGTGAGTAAAAGATCCTGCCGAGACAGGGTACGGGGTAACTAACTACCTTTCGGGAACCCACACCCTTGTACTGGAAAACAGCTGTTTCTACAACAACACAGAAGGGAACTATAAAAATGCAACATCGGCATCTGATATCTATCTGGACCCCTTCTTTGCTGACCTCGAAAATCATGATTATCACCTCAGGTCAACAGCCGGCTGCCGGGACGGGAGTGAATGGGTAAAGGATAGTGTGAACGTAAGGCGCGGAAACACTACGTATGTGTCCCTATCAGGGACTCCCCTGAACCGCCTCCGGAATTTCTGGTTCGTCTTCAGGGTTCATACTTACCTTCAGAACGCATTCCGGAGCGTAGAGCAGGAAATAATAAATACCTGTGTTCCTAATGTTTTGAAAAAAGCCGGCACAAATGAGTAAGTATAAACAGTTTGAGAGTTATATTCGAGTAGAAAATTATTACATTTGATTTATAACCAAAATTTAAGGGGGAATTCAAATAAAAATAGCAATTACCGGAAAAGGCGGTGTTGGAAAAACTACCCTCTCAGGCACTCTGGCAAGATTGCTTGCAAGAGACGGATACGAAGTCCTGGCAATAGATGCAGACCCGGATATGAACCTGGCATCTTCCCTAGGGATCGAAAACCCCCCAACGCCCCTTGTTGATTTCAAAGACCTCATTCAGGAAAGGGCAGGTACCGAAGGCGGGGCTTTTATCTATAACCCAAAAGTGGACGACATTGCAGGCAAATACGGAGTAATAGGGCCTGACGGAGTCAGGATGCTTGTAATGGGTACTGTGGATAAGGGAGGAAGTGGGTGCATGTGTCCGGCATCAGCCTTCCTCAGGGCTCTTCTAAGGCACCTGATGCTTAAGGAAAAGAGTGCAGTTATCCTGGACATGGAAGCCGGAATCGAGCATCTGGGAAGAGGTACCACACGCGGAATGGACCTTATGATTGTGGTGGTGGAGCCGGGAGCCCGGTCCCTTGAAACAGCCGAAAGGATTAAAAAACTCTCTTCCGAGATTGGGATAAAACATATTGCTGCCGTAATTAACAAAGGAGGCGCTGGAAAAGTCAACGCCAGGCTTGAAGAGCTTGGCATTTCGGTGCTTGGAGAAATTCCTTTTGACCAGCAGTTAATGCAGGCTGACCTGGAAAAAAGGGCACCTATTGAAATCGGCGGTGAAGCTGTTAATTCCATAGTGAAAATCAAAGAAAAACTCATAGAAACCGTTGAAGAAATCAAAAAAGAAAACGAGGCTAGTAAAAAATAAAGGCTGAAACACAGCCCCTTCAATTTTTTCTAATTATTTCCTGATTTTTTCCTGTAAATTTTTTGTATTTTTCAGGCTCAATTAAAGTTGCTGTCCGGAGAATCCGTTAGAGTCCCCTTTTTATAAATAAGCCCCAAGAGCCTCAGCTTTTTCTCCCTGATAAGGGTGTCAGTAGGGTCTATTTCCAGAGCTCTGTCGTAAGCTTCCATAGCCTCTCCGTATCTTCCAAGATTTTCCAGAACCGAACCTTTCTGGTACCAGGAGAAGACATCCTCGGAGTTGACCTTAAGGACTTCATCATAGCACTCTATGGCTTTTTCAAAATCCTTTAAGTTATTGTAGGCAAAACCCTTGAGGCACTTTATTCCCAGGTGATCAGGATTGAGTTCTAGAGCCTTATTATAACATTCAAGAGCTTCCTCGGACCTTCCCATTCTATCCAGGACAAAACCTTTCTGGATCCAGGAATCAAGGTACATGGGGTCCAGATTTAAGGCTTTATCATAGAGCTTAAGTTTGTCTTCATAATTATCAGCCTCACCTGCTGTGATAAGGAGCTGTCTGGGATCCTCGGTTTCTTCAGTTTTTCCTGCCGCTTCCAGCTCCTTTTGTTTTATCTTAGCACTTTCTGTGGTATTTATTTCCTCTACCATATCGGAATCCTCCGTTTTCAGATAAAGATTTATTCGGACCCTTTTCGAATTCGAATTATACTGACTAAAAAAAAGACACAGTTTTATTCCGAAAAAAGGTTATCGAGCGTTCTGGTTTTTTTGCCGGCTGATTCTAGAAAGGATTTCGGTCTTGATTTCAAGAGCAGGAACAAAACCCGGTTTCAGTTCGAGAGCTCTGTTACAGCTTTGCAGAGCTTCTTCTTGTTTGTTCAGTTCTGAAAGGACAAGCCCCTTGCCTGCCCAGAGGCTGGGATCTTCCGGGGCAGACTGAAGAGCCGTGTCGTATGCTGCCAGAGCCTCCTCAAATCTTCCCATCCTGGAAAACAGACTGCTGATACATTTAAGGGCTTCCATATAATCATGCCTTATTTTGAGGGCTGAACTGTATGCTTCAAGAGCTTCTTCTTTCCGGTCAAGTGCAGAAAGGATTGCACCTTTTCCTGCCCAGGCTTCGGCATATTTAGGTTTTCTCCTGAGCACTTTTTCGTAGCATTCGAGAGCTTCTTCAAGCCTGCCAAGCCTGGCAAGGACAACTCCTTTATTGTCCCATACAATTTCAAAAGCCGGTTCAAGCTCAATTACCCTATCATAAGCATCTATTGCTTCCTCAAGCCGGCCCATTTCCGAGAGAAGTACACCCCTGTTGTACCAGACTCTGAAATCATCAGGGACTATTTCAAGCACCTGCTCTAGAAGTTGCAGGGCAGTTTCAAACCTTTTTGTGTTATATATCAGCATGGCTTTTTGAAAGAGCGCTGTGGCGTTCAGAGAGTCTTTTTCAAGCATCTCAGTGCAGGCCTGAAGTTCGTTGAAGAAAGGGAGGGAAGCATAAAGGTCCCTTACAGCCAGAAAAAGAGGCAGGATTTCATACTTTTTTCCACCAGTTGTCAAGGTTTTTGTTCCGGGATCGTATGAAAAAACCGCTGGTTCTTGCAGGGCACTTTTCATTTCATTATATTCAAGAGTGTTTTCAATACTTCCAAGCACTGTCTCCAGTTCAGATAGAGATCTGGGGGAAATAGGAGAGTCATTGGCTATGGAAAAGATGGACCTGAGATGCTTTCTGTGTTTTTTGTTATTTTTATTCCAGAGAATGGTTGAAATCCGGCTGCATGCAGCGAAAAATTCATTAAGACAAACGTACAGGTTCCTGTTCCCTGCGCTATTTAAATTTTCGAAACTCCTGAGTGCAACATTACACTGCTCCCGGAGTTCCGGAAGAAATATATCATATTCAGAATCAAGTCTTTTCATTCGTACCAAATCCTCTTATTAATACCAGATCCTCTCATCAGTACCAGATCCTCTCATCAGTACCAGATCCTCTCATCAGTACCAGATCCTCTCATCAGTGCTCTTTCATTCTGTTCATAATAGTTTTCTATATTTGTGTTCAGGAACCTGCAAGCTTGAGGGCAGACCCCTGTTCTCAGTGCCTTGAATATGGGCATAAAAGGGCGTTCTGGCTCAGATCAGGCTTAAAATTCCCTTTTTTTGCCACGACCAGATTTACGGCTGACCCTCTTTCAACGAACATTCCACCCTTTGGTTTCTGCTGGATAACATCTCCGAAATGTACACCTACTACAAAAATACTCTTTTCTACAATATTACCGGCACGCAGCCCCGCTTCTTCTAGCTTTTTAATAGCCTGTTCCAGAGGTAACCTTATAACAAGGGGCACTTCAACTTCTTTTTTCTTAGATTCAGTATCCGGTATTTCTGTACCAGGTACTTCTGGACTGAGTGCTTCTGAACCGGGTACGTCCGGAATGTTGCTTTTATTCTCTTCTCCCAGAACCTCTTCAAGAAGCTCGATGGCTCCACTGATCCTGAGGAGCACTTCTTTCAGGTTTTTCTTCCTGTTTTCAAGTTCCACAAGTTTTATCTCGATATCTTGGAGAATTTTCTGGCCTGACTCATATTCAGCCCTGAGTTCTACCAAACGCTGTTCAAGTTGTGCTTTCATTGTCTTGTAAACCCCGCTTCATGATTCATTGCTTCCAATTAAGCCAAAATCAGGCTTTGGCCTTAATTTCAGTTTTCTTTCTAAACAGCTTCTTTTAAATTAAGTAGTTTTGTTTTTTATTCAATCCTTTTATTTCATTCGATCATTTTATTTTATTTCATCTATAATTTCAATCCAATACATTTTAAGTTTTATATTTTCGCTCATCAGTAAAGGATCTCATGAATGTTATATAATGAGTGTTATGCAGCTTTATATACGTTCAGAAAAGTATACAGAAAAAAACTGAAAGAATCATTGCTTCTGATTTCTATATAAACCTTAAACCTTACACTATCTTTGAAATAAGGAGTCATCTGGATGGAAACAGTAAATTCCGAGCAAATTAACGAGATAAATGAGTACGGTAAAGAAATAATCGAATTGCTTCAACTGGAAACTTCACCAGTAGCAGTAGCCCTGGTTCCGAAAGGCGCTGAAATTCCGGAAGGGATACCACGGATCAAAGGGAAAATGAAACACTGCGAGATGGTGGACCATACACGCAAAACAAAAGAAGAGTTTTATGCCGTTCTTGAAGATCAGGCCTGTAAAGGAGGAGCTGCAGCAATGGGGCTTGGGCACATGCCTCCCAAACTGGCAAGCGGGGAGTTCTATTACGACAAACTGAAGCATTTTAAGACCCTGGAAGCTTCGAAAAAGACTCTTGAAAGAGTCCCCATGCTTGAGGCTGAATCCACTCAGGCAACCCTTTATGCACCTCTTGAAAGTGTAACCTTCGTGCCCGATGTTATTGTGATAATCTGTTCCCCTAAACAGATGATGCTCCTGACCCAGGCAGCCCTCTACAATGAGGGAGGGCGAATTGAAACCGAATTTGCAGGCAAGCAGAGCATCTGTTCCGATGCTGTTGCCAAGCCCTATCTTACAGGCAAAATGGGAATAACAGTCGGCTGTACGGGCAGCAGGACATATACGGGTATTCAGGAGTCAGAACTGACGGTTGGCATTCCCGTAAAAATGCTGAAGGATCTGGTAGAAGGGCTAAGGGCAATTGTAGGAAAAGCTCCTGCGCATTGATAAACAGAGGAAGATGCAGATGGTTACGGAGAGTTAAAGCTCCGTTTCGTCAACTATTCCCTCCCCTTTAAAAGAAATAAAGAATTACAGGCAGTAAAATAACTCCCATTGCATGGGATTTCCTGACTTTCATAAAAGACGGAAGCATGCCAATGGGGGTAGAAATTACAAAGAGGAAGAGCCCAAAAACCCCTGTAAAAAGAAAGACCGTTATTGCAAGCCCTGCAAGAACCCCGGTACAGAGTTTTGTGTAGTCAAATTTTTGGAGTATGTAGTGGGCATTATTCCCTATCCAGATCGTGGAAAAGTACGAAAACAGGGCGGTCAGCAGGATCGCGGCAAAAAAGAGCAGGATTACCTGAAAACCAAGTGACCCGATACCCAGGATTTCATTCACGGCAGCCATTGCCCCGCTCCGGGTCTTTCCTATAACCAGGAGGGCTACCAGCCCGAAAATAGCATTTGAAGTATTTACCCCGGAAACCGAGACAATGAATTCCTTTGAGCTTTCAAGAGTCTGGGGGTCTGCATAGGGGTCTGAAAAAAGAGAGGATTTTTGCCCTCCGGGCACAGGTTCAGAGCTTTCTTTTTTTATGGACATTCTGTCGAAGTCAGACTTTACAAAGAGCCCTGCCAGAAGGGCAGCAATAGCAGAAGAAACCCCGGGCAGCCAGGCTACAAGGGAACCTGCGGTGCTGCCAGTAAAGACTCCTCTCAGGATTCTTTTTCGGGAAAGTTCAAATTTAGAAACGGATTCTTCGGGAATCTCGGAGCTTGTGAGGAGGCTTATAATGAGCTGGGATGCCCCGAAAAGACCGCTGAGGAGAGGGAGGAGCACGGATGCCTGCCCGAGGCTTATAACAGGGACCAGATAATTTTCTCTTGAAAAAGCAAAGAGCCCCAGAGCTCCTGTGATCAAAAACAGGAAGAGAGCAAAAGCTCTGGACCTGTATTTTGCAAGTGAGCCCTGCCCCTTTGCCTCCTCACCTTTCTCACTCGCAAGCATGATAACTACAATCGTTAACAAGACCCATGCCATATACTCTTGCAGGTAAGGGTAAACAGCCCCGAAGAAAAGGGAAAAAGGTAATACAAAAAGCATGGATGCAACCACCGAGCCTGCACTTCCGAGTGCAGAGAGACGTACCGCTTCTGCTCCTGTGCCTTCAAGTAAAAGCCTGTGCCCCGGAAGAACTGCAAGTGCCGTGTCTCCGTCAGGTGCCCCCAAAAACACAGACGGAATAATGTCGTGAAAAGTATGCGAGACAGCATTTGAGAGGATTATAAGGGCAATGTAAAAAGGGGCAACTCCCCTCTCAGCCAGAAAAGGGGCAAAAGCTACAAGTGCAAGTGCAAAATTGTTTGTATGTATGCCAGGCAAAAGCCCTGAAAATATGCCAAGCAGGTAACCTACAAGCACAGAAAAAAAGATCAAGAACAAAGAAACGTCTTCCACTCAACCGGCACCCCATAAAATAATTATTTCATAATTGGACCCACTTCACCACATATTTCAAACACTTACTATTAATTTCACCACATTTACTATTAATACTTAATCTTGCTACGAAATACATTTTGTTTCATAGATGACCGGTTGAAGTCTAAATTTGAAGTCTAAATTTGAAGTCTAAATTTGAAGCCTGATACTGTTTATTCGCAATTGAAAGAAATATTAAAACAGAGAATAAATCCGAAATAAAGAGAAAAATTCAGAATAAATAAATATAAACCCACTTTCCGCAGTAAATTTTTGCATATTCACAATTTTTCTTGCTATCGATTTTCAATAAAACGTGGATTTATTGGACTTTTATGCAGGAGGTAAAGCAGTTATATGGTGTATCATAAAGACAAAAAAACGATATCATTCAATTTTCACCAGGTTCCATTAAAAGTCCAAATTAATTTGATTTGTTTCAAAAATGCTATCAGGGAAAATATTGATTTTTGAAAAAATACTGCGGAATGTGGGATAAAGATAACAAAATGAATAACTATAAACTTACTTTCGGCAGGTCGACATTATAAATTAGAATATTTTTTCCGATACCGTTTTAGAACTTTAAACGTAACTATTCAGCCACTGATAAAAAAGTATGTTTTTTCAGCAAAATGCTGAAATTCTCAGAATAATAGCGGCGCTCCTTTGAGCGCCGCGAGAATACCGTCTATAACAGGTAAATCGTTCTTTTTAATGGTTGAGATATAAGCTCTAATTCTGCAGAAAGCTTCCGCTCCTTGTATAGTTCTGAAAGTTCCTGATATTTTCTGCTGTAATTTCATCATCCTTATGTCTCTTTCTGCTTGGTTATTCTCAAACGGAACTCTCAAGTCATTGAGGAATCTCAGGATCTGTTTTTTGTTTTCTATAAACCTGTCAAGTAGGTTCCTTGCTTTTGTTTTTGGATTTTTACCACGTTTTCCTTGTTTTTCAGGGTTTAGAGAAGGTGGATTTTCTTCAATCCCTTTCATGACTACAGCATCGAACCTTTCTTCTAACACTTTAATTTGCTCAAAGTCCAGATCTTTGACCTGCTCTTTACACTCATCAGTATACTTTTTCATTTCTGTTAACAGTTCATTCATCTCTTTAGCCCATTGCTGTTTATAGTTCTCCTCAATTCCAGTAAGTTCTCTCTGGAGATGAGCATTGCAAAGAGCATGATCACATTCATAACTGTTATAGGGTTTCCATCCGTCATGAACTGCTATTCCTTTAAACTCTGGAAGAATTCCCATGGCATTAATTGCTTCTGATCCTCTTTTTGAGTGAGCAAAATAACAGGTGTATTTGTCATTAGAAGCTACATGAAGCCAATGCCTTTTTCCTTCAATTTTCATCCCAGTTTCATCACAATGGATTACAGGAGAAGTTATTAACCTCTCCTGACTCACATTTTCAAACTCCTCTAAATTCCGGAAGCATTCTTTTTTCTGCTCTGATTATCGTAGCAGAACAGATTTTTATCCCCATAACGTCATCAAAAAACTCTAAAATCCTTTTATAGGGAATAAACTGGTAGTTTTTACAGTAAATTGCTGAAGCTAAAATATTAGGACCATACTGGACGGGATATTTCACAGATTCTGGAAAAGAAGCTTTATTTGATTTTCCACAGTGAGTACAGGTCTTAATCTGACTTTGATGTTCCGTAACAATTAGATTTACAGGAGGAATATCAAAAATTTGTCTTCTCTCATAAGCTTCAACTTCAACATCCTCAAGAGTATGTCCACATTCTTTGCAGCAGGTCAAAGAATGTTCAATTACCTAATCAGGATCATTAACCATATCAAGAGTTGTGCCTGGATGACCTTCTTGACCTCCAGGTTTCTTCCCACTCTTTTTCCGGAGACTCTTGGGATTAGGTTTTTCTTTGACTAAAAAGTCAGTAGAAGGAGGTTTACTGCTGTTTCTGCTATTTTGATTTAAGCGAGATTCTAAAATCCTTACACGTTCTTCTAGTTCAGCAATTCGAATAGCTTGTTCTTCTATGATAGTTTCAAGTCTCTGGATTACAGAAATTACAGCTTCAGGACCAGCTTCATAGATAACGAGGATCTCTTCACGTGTAAGCATAATAACGAAACAAAATAGGATTCAATTTATATGCAATTTTTCCTCGAAAAGAGGAAAAATTGTAGCCTTTCAAAGGCTACCTGAATTGTTACCTTTAAACAACTATTTATTAAATTTAAAGCTGGTTAACGTGTGACCCAACTCTCAAGACCTATATAAGCACTGAATCATTTTTTCATTAAAGTTTAGTATGATAGATTAATAATTGGTCATATGTAAACCTAACAACTACACACAATTATGGGGCATCATTTCAAAATCGCCATCAACAAAAATTATCAAAAATTAAATGTCGACCTGCCGAAGGTAAGATAAAGAAAATAGACCGGGAATAAGAAAAAGAGAACAGAACCACAGAAAGGGACAAAAAAGAAAACAGAACAGAAAAAATAGAACAGAAAAAGAAAACGAAAAGGTAACTTAAGTAAATTTGATTTGAATTTAAATTTAAGTCAATAATTTAAAACCTGATATTATAAATAAATTTCCCTTGGAATAATGTCCCTTTACTGGACGGATGGCTTTCCGACAGAAAATATTAAATAAAGAATTTGCCTGTACGGACAATTTTAGCTTATCTATACGATAACCCACTTGAAAATTTTGAAAGCGCTTTATTACATCAAAGAAAAAGAAAAATCATTTCCACTTATGTTTTATATCTAACAGTTATATTATGTAATGTAGTCCTAAATGCCAATATTGAATGGGGTTCATGAGAGCATTTAGCAAAAAACAGCAGATCAGGGTAAATGAGGTTCGCCATTCCTCAATCCTGCTTTGCCAACCCGGAACCCCGCCCGGATGAGGTGACTATTGAGGTTTTTTGCCATTCCTCGGTCCCCGGCACCGGGAGAGGTTTCAAATACGGAAGCCGGAAATGAGGTTCGCCATTCCTCAACCGGCCCCCGCAGATATCAGAACAACGGAGAAGTGGGAGGCAAATCCCTCTCTAAAACTATTTTTCCTCTCACTTCCATCCTGTTCTCTAAGAAGTTGCCTTAAAATTCAAACCATTTCTACATTTGGATAGTGGTCATTGCTGGCTTTAAATTCAGACTGTAAATTTATTACATCAGGCTCACTCACTCGATGTATGAAAGCAAATACATTAGACATCATGGTTAAAATTTATACTTTAGACATTTAACAGTTTAATGACACCGTTTTTCAGTTCAAATGATAATTACTGTCATCATTGTAAAATCAAATTTAATTTCAAGACACGCTCTAAACTATCTCACTCGATTTTTGCGCCCTTTCGGTCAGTCTTCGTTTTGCTTCCTTTTATCTTCCTCTCTGCCTTTTATCTCCCTCTCTACTTACTTCTGCCTCTCCTGACTCTCCCCTACCTGGATGATCCACTATCATATCACTTCCTCTCCCTGGCTGTATTTCTTTCCTATCGCTTCCCCTTCCCGGTCGATTATGCATTTTCTCATCTCCTCTTTTCAGTCTTTTTGCTTTTTTCCGTTAATTTTTCCGATCTTATTTTCAGCTATTTTCACCTTTTTGCCTGTGTTTCCGCTTCCTGCGGGGGAACATCAATAAGGACAAATTCTACAGGTGCACCGGAAGAAACAGCTTCCATATGGATAGCCTGTTCCAGGTACGAGCCTGGTCTCCCGGTCCGATTCTCTAACTATTTACAGAGAGCTCACCTGCAGAAATGTAAATGAAGATACGACGGTTCTCCTATGGTGTGAACTACCCCACCCTGCTTTCTGATGAAAGCGAGGACGGAACTTCCTTCGAGTGATTACGTCACCTGGATATTTGCATAATGAAAGTATCCATCTATAATCCTGTTTGTCGAAGATAATCAGAATCTTTCTGATAGCTTGTCCGCAAAGCATTTTGTGATAAGAATCGCTTCATGATGTTGATAGCACTATTTCTATCTTTATCAATAACGTTTCCGCAATCACATTTCATAATTCTTTCCCAAAGAGGCATGTCGCGTCTTTTCTTCAGTTGGATTGATCTTGATCTTCTTCGTCAGATGCATATTTGCCCTGGTTTTCCACATATCAGTATATCTAAGGTTACTTGCCCTGTTTATGCGATAAAATACGATCTTGACCAGAACATATCTTTCCATAACATAGTTTTATTTCTTGAAAATTTTTTGCGAACCTCCCTTGAAGTTATTGTCTTGATGGTGTTAATATACTTTGGAATATCAAGCGAAGGTTTTGCTGAAAATAATAAGTGAAAATGGTCTTTGTCACACTCTATATTCAGCACTTCAACATCGAATGTTTCACTTATGTTATGGATTTTTGTTTTGAGAAAATCAATTATCGGAGGATTCGTTAGATCTTTTCTTCTATATTTCACACACTGAATGAAATGAGAATGGAGTGAATACACAGAATGGCCCCTACAATTCATTTTATTCTGAATAGTTATAACTATATAGACATATCTATAAGTATAAATAAATATGTTACTGTTGTTTTGTAAAAGTTGATGGCTTTCATCCCCCACCTGTCGCTGCCGCTCTGAGGAAGGGGACTTCCCGCCTTAGAGTTAAACGATTTTTCCACCCGGATCCCTCGAATTTTTTCTGTAAGTATGCAGGTTCAAGGCTGTTTCCGGAAGGTAAAATCCAGATCTGGTAAAAATGCAGAGGTTCGTTTCCTGTGTTTATCTCAGAATGCTGTATTCCGGTACCTGCGGTAATGCACTGTACATCTCCTTTTCCAAGGAGTCCTCTATTCCCCATATTGTCTTCATGCGTTATCTCCCCTTCAAGCACAACCGATATAATTTCCATATCAGAGTGAGGGTGAGTTGAAAAAACTTTGCCCTGCTGGACAGTGTCATCGTTAAAAACGCACAGGCTTTCAAACTGGACGTTATCCGGATCATAGTAATTTGAAAACGAAAAAAGCATGTAACTCTTCATCCATCCGGGATCCTCAAAATGCCTGGCTTCTGCCGGAATGATTCCTATTACAAAGAGGCCCCCTTTCCCATTTCCCCTGTAATTATTTGAATACATGAATAATAAGTAAGGTTTGATTGCTGAGAAGGATATACCTTTGGAAACATAGTTTAGGAATAAAGTTGAGGAAGCCTTCGGAGGTAGATATAAAAAATACTCCGGCTTCTCCAGAAGACATGTAATAAACCATATATACGAGGGGTCCCCTTCCTAAAAAAAGGATTTAAAAAGGATTTAAAAAGGATTTAAAAAGAATTTAAAAAGGATTTAAAAAGAATTAAAAAGGATTTAAAAAGAATTAAAAAGGATTTAAAAAGGATTTCAAATGACGATTAAATGTAAAAAATGTAATCATGAAGCTGTTATTTTTCAAAAATACTCCGGTATGCATCTCTGCAAAAGACATTTTATAGAGGATGTTGAGAGGAAAATCAAGCTGACAATCCGGAAAGAGTACAGCATCAGGAAAAATGATGTAATAGCCGTTGCTCTGAGCGGAGGAAAAGACAGCTCGGTTGCTCTCTATATAATTCATAAGATCCTGGGAGAAAGACCTGATATTCAGATCGTGGCAATTTCAGTCGATGAGGGCATACATGGATATCGTCCCCAATCCCTTGAACTTGCAAAACAGCTTACAGAAACACTTGGAGTCCGGCACATCATAAAGTCTTTTAAAGATGAACATGGGGTTACAATGGACGAACTGGCTGTAATGGATCGGGAGAAAGGCACATGCAGCTACTGCGGAGTTCTCAGAAACAGCATCCTTAACAGGACAGCGCTTGAAATAGGGGCAACGAAACTGGTAACAGGGCACAACCTGGATGATGAAGCCCAGACCATTCTCCTCAACCACTTCAGGGGAGATATGGAACGAATGGTCAGGCTTTCTCCTTCTGCAGCAATCGAAGGGCTCGTAATGAGGGCAAAACCCCTGCGGAATATTCCTGAAAAGGAAGTGGCACTCTATGCCCTGATAAACTCCCTGCCTGTGGACTTCAGCGAGTGTCCGTATGCAGGAGAAGCTCTTCGAGGGGAAATCAGGGAACTGTTGAACAGTTTTGAGACAAAGCATCCGGGCACCAAGTATTCCCTTCTCCGCGGCTTTGACAAGCTCGTAGGAGCCCTTGCAAAGGAGCTTCCTCCTGCAAAAATCGATAAGTGCAGAATCTGCGGGGACACCTGTACTGAAGATCTCTGCCAGGCGTGTAAACTGCTTGGAAGGACCTGAAAAAAAGCAGAAAAGAAATGAAAGCAGAAAAGAAATAGAAAAAAGTGTTGGTTTCAGGATTTAGAATCCATCAAGATTAGAAAGCAGGTCATAATGGTTATAGAGATCCCTCCCCTCCCCGGCCAGGTAGAGACGAGTCCATAGGACAGCAGTAAGTGGCTGCAGTACAAGCAGCGGGACGATATATGTAATGCCTAAGACCAGAGTGTTTTGTGAACCCAGATACTCCCCGACGATACTATTGACGAAAGCCAGCCCGATGACAATTATCCAGATCAAGAAAACATCGAGTTTATTCCTCATGAAAAACCTGTAGCCTGTTTTTAGAGCACCAAGAGGGTCAAGTTCGTCGATTACGAGAGCGTAAGGGGCAAGGGAAAGTACGATATTTACAACTATGATATAGATTCCCCATACAAGGATTCCTATAGCGAGTGTGCCCATACTCTCCACAGATGCCTCCGGATTCTGTATCAGACCGCTCAGGTCCCCGATTGTAAGGGCTCCAGGCACTATGAAGACAATGCCCGCAAGAAGCATGACGGTGACCAGCAGGTTTGTGAGGAAAAGCCTGAAAGCGTTTTTCGAACCGGATTTGACCATATCGGATAGTACGGTATCCCCGGTCTCAGAAGCTTTTTTTGCCATCCCGATTGCCCCTGCTGTGAAAAATGCCTGTAAGAACATGCCAAGCAGGGAAAAAACGATAATTGCTAGCACCGAGACTGCCATATTGTCCCTAACCCCTGTCCAGATCATGTTATAAAGTTCTGCGGGAGGGAGAGTAGAAAGATCAACTACGCTTCCTGTGTTTGAGGCAAAGAACAAGAACCCCATTAAGCCAAAGAAAAAGAAATAAAGAATCAAACTAACAAAAAAATTAAGGATAAATGGAATACAAATGTTTAAATTCCTGGTCCAGGTCTTGAAGCCTCTATTAAGTGTTATTTCAAAATCTTCATACATGTGAAATGACCTTCCGCTTATAAAGCAGTGGTCCTGCCTGCCTCCTGAAATTCCGCCTTTACTGATTATAAAAATCGGGCTGGTATGAAGGCTCACAGATACCATTTTCGCATACATATGCAGAAGATAAATATATAATCTCTTATTCAGGTAAAAACTAAATAAACAAACGCAGTAAATGATTCCATGAAAAAACTTGAATATTATAATACCTCTCCGGCCCCCAAAGAATCCAAAGCAAACGACACCATGGATGAAATTGTTGTCGTTGGCCACTGCCTGCTTAACCCCCTTGCAAGGATCAAAGGCGTAAAGCCGGCAACCCCTGTTGACGCAAGAGGAATAAACGTGATCCAACTCCCCTGCCCCGAAGCCATGTACTTCGGAATGAGGCGCCGGGAAATCACGAAAGACCAGCTCGAACACCCTTCCTACAGGCGCTTCTGCCGGAAAATCTTCACCCCCCTTGCAGACCTCCTAGAAGACCTCGCAACAAACGGCACAAACATCAGGATAATCGGCATCCCAAAAAGCCCCTCCTGCGCCGTGGAAATCACAAGCGTCGGCGGCGAGCCCGGAAAAGTAAAAGAATTCCACCACAGCCATGCCCCGGGACCGGGTGTGTTTATGGAAGAGATTGTAAAAGAGCTTGAAAGGCGCGGGGTTAAGTTTGAGATAGAGGATGCCCACCAGTAAAGAAATTGAGTAAAAATTTCCGTAGGAAAAGTAAGATTCAGTTTTAATTCAGTAAGCCAGAACCACCAGATTGAATCGGGTCTAAAAACCCCGGGCTCTCACCGGTATTCGTAAATGACCGGCTTTCTCATAATGAAGCATAAACAAAGATGTAAAAACCTGAAGATACCAGTTCCTTTTGAAAAAAAGGTTAATTGCTTCATTGAAATCAAATCCGCATCCTGCCACGCTGGGTTTCAACATAATGACCCCCTTCACTATAAATCGAGGCATAACTGAACGCGACAGAAATCATATTCGATGAAAAACTTTAGGACTCCTGTAGAATAAAAATCAAAATCAAAATTTGGCTCTGGAACTGCTAAAAGGTCAGGAAGAAATCACACGTTAACCAGCTTTAAACATAAAAAATAGTTATCTAATGCTCTAAAACGGTATCGTAAAAAATATTCAAATATCTAATGTCGACCTGCCGAAAGTAAGATTAAGAAAATCAACTTTGCTATTATATCCAAGAAAAATTTAAGATAATATTTCAGCAGCTATCCAGAGATAAAACCTGCATAAAAAAATAATTGAAACTAAAAAGTAGAGAGGGTTGTCAGCTAAATAATTTTCTATTTTGTAACATAAATTACGGAAAAGCCGCGCAAAGCGCGGGAAATGAACGGTTTGAGGCATCCCAATCATCCGAGGCAATGCGAATCAGGCTATTTAGGGAATTAGAAAATAGATCAACAACGTTTTACCGGAATTTTATTATAATTTCGCTTTTTCCACCGCAGATTCGATCATACTTTCAAGATCTTCAACCGTATTGATATTCGCAAAAGTCCTAAGTTCAGGATCAAGTACCTGAATTTCCGATATTTTTACAAAAATAACATCAGGCATTTCGAAAACCGGCGTAAGCACTGAATGTTTACCTCTCTCAAAGGCTTTTTCAATTTTGGGAATCAGTTTTCTGGAATAAACTGCATGCAGAGACTCAAACATTCTCTCCTTCCACCTCGGGAGAGCAACGTCATGTCCCTCAGCTTTTTCAAACAGCAGGTCTACAACCCTAATATTTACAAAAGGCATATCTCCGGCGCAGACAAAAGAGTATTCTGATCTGGATTCAAGCAGTCCTGCCCGGATACCTTCAAGGGGGCCGGCATCCTCTATGGAATCAAAACAGAAACGGATTTCACGGGAAGGGAATTTTTCAAGCACCGGGAGGAGTTTTTCTTTCTGGGAACTGTCGCGGACCGAGAGGATTACCTCGTCTACAACATTGAAAAGGTTTTCAAGCAGACGTTCGAGGATGGTTTTTCCTTCAAATTCGAGGAGGGCTTTTTCGACCATGCCCATCCGGCGACCCCTGCCTCCTGCCAGAATGATTGCGCTTCTGGTTTTTGTTCTCCCCGGTTTAAGTTCTGTTTTTCCGCTCATTCAATTTCCGTCCCGATTTTTGCTGCTCTTAGCTTCTTTTTTTTAATCGGCTCTTCTTCTTTTCTTTTCTTCTCTTCTATTCATCTCTTCAATTCTTCTCTTCTATTCTTCTCTTCTATTCTTCTCTTCTATTTTTATTTTCTTCTTTTCCTGTTACATTTTTTGTATTCAGGTGTGTTCCCTGTCGTGGACCCAGAACTCTTCTTTTTCCGTAAACTCCTTTTTCCAGATGGGAGCTTCGGCTTTTACCCTCTCGATAGCTTCACTGAGGGCTGGGAAGAGTTCGGTTCTGTGGGCGGATGCGATGACGATGTAGACTATGTCTTCTCCGGCTTCGATGACGCCGGTTTTGTGGTGAATAAAAACTTCGAGGATGCCTTCTTTTTGCTTGATTTCCTCGCGGATTTTGTCAAGGACCTTTGAGGCTTCGGGCTCGTATTTCTCAAACTCGAGCCTGGCTGTCTTTTCCTCTCCTGCAAGCTCGCGGACGATACCGGTAAAGGTGCCGATTGCTCCTGCTTGCTGGATAGCCGGGTTTTTCCGGGCTTTCTTTATAAGCGCGTCCAGAGTGTAGTGGTCAGGCTGGGCAAGGGTCATTCCGACCAGAGAGGCTGCCAGTTCCTCGTGTATATCGGAGTTTTCCGGAAGCTTCATGATGACATTAGAGACGCCTTCAAGGCCACCAAGTGCTATTTTTGGAAGCTTGCTGTCCTTAAACCCTTCCACAACCGCAAAATCAAGCCCCCGGTCGCAGAGCATATCAAGGGCATCTTCAAGGTCGGAGTCTCTGGAGAAGCTGACAAGTTCAGAGCCCGTGATCCCTATTACCATGTCTGCCCCTGCATCAAAGTGCCTGCCAGTATCTGTTTCCTCGGAGTTGAGACGCTGTTCTCCCATGTGCTTTACAGTACCTACTGTCCCAAACCCGGAAAGTTGCCGGACCAGGGCTGAAACAAGGGCTGTTTTCCCAGATTTCTTATACCCTACAACAGAAATGACCTTCATCAAAGAGCCTTATGGACTTCCCGGTATAAGTAAGGGTCGGCGCCTTTTACCCGGCTCGATTTAAATACAACTCTTTGTATGTCGGGGCATTGTTCATTTATTGTCAAAAACAATGGCGAGTCTGGATATATATAATTTTAATTGGACTTTATATGTAAAAACATTCAAATATTAAAACGATCAATAGAAACTGTTTATAATATAATTGACTGTTCGCCCGAACAGTTACTGCCAATAAAGGCACAGATTCTACCAATAAGGGTACAGATTCTGCCAATAAGGGTACAGATTAGTGCTCTGTATACAGCAAACATGCCAGTCATGAGTATCTATTCGGTCAGGATGGAAGAGGGGGGATGGAATGTGGAAGTAACCAAAATAAGGATTCAGGATATTCCTGAGGAAGAGCGTCCCAGGGAACGGCTCATTAAGAACGGGCCGGAAGCCCTTTCAAACGCTGAACTGCTGGGAATAGTCCTGAGGACAGGGTCAAGGGAAGAGAATGTTGTTAGCCTGTGCGGCCGGATATTATCGGAATACAGCATCAAGCAACTTAGCCTTGCAAATGTTTCAAGGCTTACACAGGTCAAAGGGGTTGGAAAAGCAAAGGCTACCCAGATAGCTGCAGTTTTTGAACTTGCAAGGCGGCTTGAGACGTTTGTGGAAGAACCGAAACGGAAAATCTGTTCTCCGAAGGATGTCTATACTCTGATGTATCCTAAAATGCGGGAACAAAAAAAAGAAAAATTTATAACACTGTACCTTGATACAAAAAATCAGATCCTGAAAGAAGAAGTAGTATCCATAGGCAGCCTGAACGCCAGCATCGTGCACCCGCGCGAGGTTTTTAAGTTGGCTCTTCTTGAATCCTCAGCATCGGTGATCATGGTTCACAACCACCCCTCAGGAGACCCGAGCCCTAGCAGGGAGGACATAATGGTCACTGAAAAACTTGTTGAAGGAGGAAAGCTTCTTGGGATCGATATTCTTGACCATATCATCATAGGAGATGGCAGGTACGTGAGCCTCAAAGATGAGGGCTTTGTAAGGTAAAAATAAAAATAAACAATGTATCATTACATATGATTTTTTTAATGAGTATATGGCAAAAATGGCTACTTCGGATGGAATAATTCCTGGTTCTCCCGTATATTCTGCTGGTGTGGCCTTTCAAATAAAGTCGAAGCATCAGTTGTAGTTGCCCGCCGTGGGGGAGCGATCAGAGCATTTGATACCCTGAACAACTTATTATACAGTAAAGAAATGTTTCTTGCAGGCTCAAGCTACTGAGCATGGTTCACGGAAATGTCAAAGGAGAGGTCGAACAAGATCAGGAAGGCATCGAGAATCTGATGAATCTCGGGCAAAATATGGCATGGCTCTTGAAAAAAACTCATTGTAATTGAGATAAAACAGTTAGATACTTGTATTGTAAGATTCTTATACTCGAGCCCGGTTTACCCGGAAAAACTCTACCTTATTCAGGGTAAACCTTTACCTTATTCAGGGTAAACCTTTACCTTATTCAGGGTAAATCTTTACCTTATTCAGGGTAAACCTTTACCTTATTCAGGGTAAACCTTTACCTTATTCAGGGCAAACCTACGATACCTATATATATTTATAGGAAATGGGCTTTCCGATCAAACAAATTTATCCTCCCACTTTCTATCCCCTATAAAAAGGAGGTCTTCGGCATTACAAAACATATAAACGCCTGTGCACTGGATAATAGACAGATTGAGGAGATTACTCTGGACGACCCCTATACTGTACCTTACAGGGGCATTTATGCGGTCTGTGACGCGAAAAACGAGTACGCGGAGATTATGGAACACTCCAACTGCTACAGCGGAGCAGCCTGGTCCCTTTACCACTACGCAAAAGCTCCTCTTATCCTGAAAGCCCGTTCGACGGGAAATATGATACGCTATTTAATGAAAACCGGAACCTCAAAACTCGAACTCAAACCCTCGATTGCAGCCGCAGGCATAGAATCCGTGATCGTGCAGGGGGACGAAGTGGAGATCACCTATGCAGGGCTGGGAGGCGGAGGCGTTGGTGCAACCCGCTGCAGAGCACTTGCAGACGGAGTTCTGCGTTACAGGATTTCTGAATCAGGAGGAGAACGCTGTGCCAAGGGAACAGTTGTGGTTCCCCGCAGGGACCGCGTCCTTATAGGCATAGATGACACCGATTCAAAGGATGTAGGAGCCACCTGGACCCTGACCCATAACATCGCAAAGGAACTGGACTGCCAGGAAGCCGTTTATCTTTCCCATGCCCTTGTCCAGCTCTTTCCTGTTCCGGAAAAGACTCAGAACTGCATGTCAACGGTTTTGGAATTCGGCTGCGTGGACGAAAAAGCAAAGTCAAGGCTCATAGACTCTTTGAAAAAAGCCCTTAAAAAATACAGCGCATCCAGAGAAACAGGGCTTGTAGTACTATCTGATTTTTACGCAAAAGGGCTTTACTCATACAGCAACCGCTGCCGAACCGAAAGGGTCTCGAAGGCAGACGCCCTGCACTGCGCCGAAGAAAACAATGTGGAAGTCCTGCTTGACGGCAACGGGGTAATAGGCGCTCTTGCCGCCCTGCCCTGGTTCGCAAAACCCGAAGAATCCATTATTCCCGGAACAGAAATAAAGTCAATGAACATGGAAAAAACTGTTTAAAAACTGATAAAACGGTGCCGGAATTTATCGAAAATCCTATCATTCCCGGAAGGGGGGTCGACTTGAATGAAAAAGTAGCACCATGTAATGGGTTTGAAGCCCTTTATCTTGCAGCCATCGACAGTGATGTCACACTTATAACAGGGGTACCGGGATATCCTGTTACCTCCCTAATGGAACTTTTTTTGAAAACAGCTAATCCATCAACTTCATCAATTAAAACCGATAACTCATCAACTCCCACACACAGTTCAACTTATAGAGCCAGATGGCTTACAAACGAGAAAGTTGCGCTGGAAATAGCACTTGGAGCGTCGGTTTCAGGCACAAGAGCTCTTGTGCTTGTAAAACACGTTGGGATGAATCTGCTTTCCGACCCCCTTATAACTTCGGTTACGCACACTATAGGTGCAGGTCTGGTAATCATTGCAGGGGACGACCCCGGAGTAAAAGGCTCTCAGAATGAGCAGGATTCCCGCTGGTATGGCAGGATCGCTGAAGTTGCAGTATTTGACCCGGTAGGTCCCGATGCTGCATACAGAACCCTCCGGCGGGCTTACGAACTTTCAGAAGAAACCCATGTCCCGGTCATTATAAGAGTAACCGCAGGCCTGGAGAAAAGTAAAGGAAAAGTCCGGCGCCTCCCTACATCTTCAGCAGTTCACCCCCGGTTTGACCGTTCAATCTGGGGCCTCCGGATGGTGGAAAAACACCAGCATTTTCATTCAAAAGTTTACCCGGTGCTTGAAGCTGAAGCTGAAAACACCGACCTGAACGAAATAAAAGAAGGAACAGAAGAAATCGAAGCGGAAACACAGGTTTCTGAACAAAAAGAAGTAGAACGGATTAAAGGAGTTGAACGATTCGGAATTATATCCTCGGGTTTTGCGTCCTCAATTGTGGAAGATACGCTGAAAAAATCAGGCTGTTACCCTGGAGTTTCCCATCTTGTACTCAACCTTGTAAATCCCCTTCCCCTGCAGAAAATCGGAAATTTCCTTAAAAATAACCGGAGAGTCCTGGTAGCTGAAGAGTCAGAACCTTTCATAGAAGAGCAGATTCTTATCGCAGGCAATGTCTGCGGCAAAAAAACGGGGCACCTCCCATACGGGCAAATAATGCCGGAAGATATCGAGTTTGCCCTTGAGCATATCGAAGATAAAATGATCCCGAGTCCTGTAGATTCTGTTCGTACCGAATCAGGGAAAAAAGACAGGACTGCCATCTGCGAGGACTGTCCTTATCTCCCCCTGTACCATTTTCTCCGCATACCTGACGTTCAAATCGCTGGAGACATGGGATGTTCGGTCCGGAGCGCACCCGAACCCCTTGCTGCAGTTGATGTCAGCTTTGCCCTGGGTTCGGCGATCTCGGTTGCCTGCGGCTTTGAGAAAAAAGGCATAGCTGTAATCGGAGACTTTGCCCTTGCACATTCCGGCATCCTCGGGCTCTTAAATGCTGCAAGCGAAGGTTCTGAAGTGCTTGTACTCGTGCTCCAGAACGAAGTTGCAGCCATGACAGGTGGGCAGAAAGTCCCTGACCTGCGAAAAGTGGTAAAAGCAATAGTACCTGATGTGTCTTTTTTTGATTTAGATCGAGAAGAAGGAAAAAAACCGACTCCCGGTTCAGAACTTTCTGACCTGATCCTGGAAAAACTCGCCCTTCCGGGAATTTCAGTAATTTATATAAAAGGCCAGTGCAGAAAATACTAAGACATTGGGCTCTATTATTTTAACTTACTTTAATTTTTGAGGTGCCTGAATCGGTAAGATATTCAGACACAGATTTTTCGGCTCTTTATCATTCTCTATGGATAAGACGATTTTCACTTCAAGACCGCGTTGGTTTTTATGAGAATAGCCACACAAAACAACGAAGAGCCGATTTTTCTACCGATATACTTTGTAGATTTTTTACATATTTCTTTGTAAGAGCGTGTCTTAAAATGAAATTTGATTCTACAATGGTGATAGTAATTATCATTTGAACTGAAAAACAGTGTCATTAAACTGTTATACATCGAGCGAATAAGCCTGATATAATAAATTTACAGTCTGAATTTACCAGTAATGACCACTATCCAAATGTAGAAATGGTTTGAATTTTAAGAAGCTTCTAAGACCTTGCTCCTGCGTCGAGCAGGTTGTACGGGTTAAAGAAATCGTAATTTAGTCCCCTGGACAAAGTTCACTGCTAAAACCCATAAATAAGTCCTCTTGAGCGCAGCGAAAAGGACCGCGTACTGTTGCGATTACATCGCAACTCTCAGAAAATCTCCGATTTCCTGCGATCCCAAAGCGCAATTCGGGTGAGGCACAATTCGGGCGTGAAAGACATCTTCATTTTTTATTCACTTTAGATAGAAATCTTCTCTTCACCTTCAAATGTACCTGTTTTCTGTTCCTGCATGACCTGGGTAATGAGCCTTTCAAGCTGCTCCCGTGAGATGCTTTTACGCTTTTCTTCGGTGCATACCTTGACTTTTTCGATCAGGGCACAGAGTTCGTCTCTTTCAAGGCAGAAACCGATGCTGTTGATTATGCCTTTCAAGGCTTTTGTCCCGGTGTGCTTTCCGACAACAAGGTTGCGTTTTCCACCAACCATTTCGGGAAGGAAAAGTTCGTAGGTCCTCGGCTCTTCAAGGATTGCAGCGACGTGGATTCCGGATTCGTGAGTGAAGGCATTCTGTCCGACAACGGCTTTGTTTACCGAGGGTGTAATGCCTGAGTATTCCGAGATCATTCTGGAAAGTGCGGTCAGCTTTGTTGTATCATAGCGGTCGATCCCGTACTGTACCCTGAGAGCTACCATCACTTCTTCAAGGGAGGCGTTTCCTGCCCTTTCTCCAATAGCGTTGACTGTTGTATGGAGCTGCTTCGCCCCGGCTTCAGCAGCTGCAAGAGTGTTAGCTGTAGCCATTCCAAGGTCATCGTGGCAGTGGATACAGATTGAAGTGTTTACGGACTTAAAGATCTCACTCACAAGGTAGTGGGTTGTGATTGGATTCAGGATGCCCACTGTATCTGCAAGGCTTACATACTGCACTTTGTACTCGGTTTCAACTTCCTTGAAAGCCTGCTTGAGACGGTCAACCGGCGTACGGCTTGCATCTTCAGCTGCAAAACGCACCTTTAAACCATGATCAGTTGCATATTCAATGGCTTCCTTGGCACAGCCGAGCATATCCTCAAAACTTCTGTGATACTTATATTTGAGGTGCATGTCGGACATTGCAATGAAAATGCTCACAATATCGACGTCACATTCAAGGGCAGCATCAACATCCCCTTTTACTGCTCTTGAGAGGCAGCAGATCCTTGAATTAAAGCCCTGGTTTGCAATTTCCTTTACGATTTCCTTTTCGTATGCGGAAACTACCGGAAATCCGGCTTCTATAACTTCAATACCCATGGAATCAAGCTCACTGCCTACTGCAAGCTTCTGTTCTTTTGTGAACACAACGCCAGGGGTCTGTTCCCCATCGCGTAGAGTCACGTCACAGATTTCGATATCAAGGGGGCGATATTCGACGAAGTCCATAAGTGTATTTCTGGAGTACTGCTCGCTCTCTGACATGGTTATTGTTTCCCGTGATTTTTATTATTTTGAGGAATTTGTGATTATTTTTAATGATATTTGTCTCAACTGCCCTGAAAAGCAATTCAAAGGCATAGATAAGAAAGTAAGAGGCTAAAACACTATTAGAAGTCAAAAAATCTTATATTTAGCTAAGATAAGCATTAGCTTTACCTACACATGTATAAATGTTTTCCTTGGAGGAAAAGAGTTTCCGTGAGCAATATTCCTATTTTTGGTAAAAAATAGGGGTAAAAAATTCGCTTTCAGTTCTTCAACCTGAGAGATGAAAATGCCAGAGAATAAATTTCAGGGAAATATCAGGAGTAAAACAGGATCTTAAGGAAAAAGATTCTAAAAAACATGGGTCCATAAGAAAAATTAAAGTTAATTAGAAATCAAACCTGAATAAGGTTTTTTTTCAGGAAAGTTTCCGCTGTACTCTCTCGTAAAAACATGTATCGGCAATCCTTACGAAACGTGCAGGGTATTTTGATTTTTTCAGTTTGACAACATCATCAGGCCTGATCCTGTAAGACTTCTGCCCGTCAATTGCAATTACAGCCTCTTTTTTATTGTCTGACAATTTAATTGTAACCTCACTGTCCGAAGGGATAACCCAGGGCCTTGAAGATAGCTTGAAAGGAGCAACCGGAACCACCACAATTGCATTTACTCTAGGATTTACTATAGGTCCTCCAGCACTCATTGCATAGGCAGTTGAGCCTGTGGGGGTTGCAAAAACCACACCATCCGCGCGAATTTCATCAAGACGGCAGTCATTGATGTGGACTTCAAACTGGATAATCTTTGCGGGTTTGGCAGACATTACAGCAACCTCGTTGGTGGCTGTTTCAAGCATCTCCCCGTTAAGGAAGACGTCTACACGCATCCTTTCAAGATACGAAAACCCATAGAGGACTTCTTCTATGGTCTCAATCGCATCTTCAGGCTCCACATCTACAAGGAAACCGAGAGTGCCCATATTAATTCCCAATACAGGGAGAGGGTCTTTCATTTTGGCAATGTTCCGCAGGACTGTCCCATCGCCTCCTACACTTATGATAAGTTCGACTCCCTGGTCCCTCATTTTTTCAACAGGAGTTCCCTCAATGCCCAGGACATCAGCTGTGGCAGTGGAAACACAGATCTGCACCTTCGACTGGAAATTCGTGATAATATCCCTTACCATCTGAAGTACTTCAGGTCTATCACAGCGCGATGCAAGCCCTATTTTTTTAATTGCCAAATTATCCCCCTGAGAGTAAGCTTAAAATTTTTTTATGTACGCGCCCATTGGAAGCGACCATCTCCACTCTAGCGGTAACATTATCAGGAAGTCTTAAATTCTTTCCGTATCCGTCCGTAACAAGCCCACCGGCTTCTTCAAGGATAAGCTGACCTGCTGCCACATCTGTTACACGCAGAGATTTCCGGACATCCACAAAGGCATCAAGCCTGCCTGAGGCTACATAACACAGTTCAAGAGCCACGCTTCCGAACAACCTCACACGACGGACATTGCTGTAGATCTTTCGAGTCCTTTCCACGTTCTGCCTGTATCCGTATACACTGACACAGAGACTCTTCAGGTCTGAATTCATAGAGGGTTTAATTTTATTTCCATTAAGATATGCTCCCTTTCCAGCTTCTGCATAATACTCTTCCCTGAAGGCAAGGTTGCTCACATACCCGAACCTTATGTCTGAGAGGTCATGAGAAGCAAAAGCTATTGAAACGCTGTAGAAAGGAATTCCTGCAGAAGCATTATATGTCCCGTCGAGGGGATCAAGCACAACAGAAAACTCAGGAGAATTTCCGATAACAAGTTCACCGAGTTCTTCACTGAGTATCCTCATGGACCTGCCGTCAGCTTTAAACACCTCGACAATGGCATCCTCTGCTGCAAGGTCTATACCGGTAGTCGGCGTCCCGTCAGCTCCCATGCATATGAAGCTGCTTGCCGACTCAGTGCCTACAAGCTCACAGGTTGCATCATGTGCAGCCCTATACGCCTCCCGACACAATTTCAAAAAATTTGAATCTGAAGTCATCAAAGTTCGGATCCTTCTTCTCTCAGTTTTCCAGGTACACTGACCAGTATTTTGGGTGCCGGGAACTGGGATTTTGAAAATAAGGACTCAGGAAATTCGTAAGAAAGTGCATCAGATACCCTGAGTCCTGGAAATCAAGAGCCCTGGAAATCAAGAGCCCTGGAAATCAAGAGCCCTGGAAATCAAGAGCCCTGGAAATCAAGAGCCCTGGAAATCAAGAGCCCTGAAAATCAAGAGCCCTGGACAGGCTTAGAGCCCAAGGGCTTTATTTGTTTTCGCAATTGATTTTGCACCGTCGCTCTCAAGCTCCATCATTGCGCGGATAGCATCCACGTTTTCGGGAACCACAATGGACTCCTGGTGGATAGCCTGGAATAAGTAGAGTTCCCCTTCGTGTATGGTGACGGAGTCAGTCCAGACACAGTTTTCCCACATATCGTTTCTGGGGCGCTTTATGTCCCTGGCAACTTCGATGATTTCGGCCGTGGAAGATATTCCCTGCTCTACGAAACGGATTCTAGACTGGGAACCAAGCACTTTCCTGACGTCTTCGGCAGTGCACTCGTTCTTAAGCTCCATGTTCACGGTGTGAACGTGCATGAGGGTCGTCGGGATTTTCATAGCGACTGAAGTGATATTGATATGGGGAATAACGGTCTTAACATCGGGACCGTGGTGAGAAGGCAGCTTGATCGGGTTCGGCACGATTGCATTGATCGGCCCCTTCTTTATGTCGTTGGGGTCGGTTGCCCTCCGGACAAGGGTTGCCCTGACCTTCTTTACCCCAAGCGCTTTGTCTATGGGATAGATGATCCTGCAGAGCCCTGTGGTATTGCAAGAAACCACCCTTACGAAGTCAAGGCCAAGAGCCCCTTCGTAGTTTGAGACCGCGTTAAAGGAGAAGCCTGTAAGCTCGTGCTCCTCACCGCCCTGCCAGATGGCTTTTACCCCGGCTTTTTCGTACAGGGCTTTATTGGCTTCCCCCACTCCCCCCGGAGTACAGTCCACAACCAGGTCGACTTTTTCCACCATTTCCTCAATGCTTCCGGCAGCAGGCATTCCTGCCTTTTCAAAAGCTTCCAGATTGGCGGCAGGGGCATAGATATCATACCCGAGCTGGTGGGCTACTGCAGCCTCATAGTTAGGTCTTGTCTTGGAAATGCCTATGATTTCCATGTCATCCTGAGCCAGTACGGCGTCTGCAACTCTTTTTCCAATTGTTCCGTAACCGTTTACTGCAATTTTTGCTTTAGCCATTTATTATCCTATCCTGTACTATCATATCATAATATAATCTGAATTAAAGTAAATTAATTTAAATTAGACTGAATTAGTTCAAATTAGACTAAATTACAGAGAATTATGGTCTAATTAACAGTCTGAGTAGCTGAAAACTGTTTTTTTGAATTTGTGATTTTCAGGCAGTGAATTACATTAATCTAAAGTATATGCATAAATTTAAAGTGTTTTATTGATTTATAATGTACGTCTGAAATTAAGAGACGCTAAAAAATACCCGATATTCGATCTAAGATACTGATTTAAGTAATAAATATTTTGAGTGCTTTAATTTACGCCCGATTATTGATTGTTATATCTCAATTTACATGAGATCCGTATTTGAGATTACATTGAGAAATAACACTGCGATAGATAATAGATTAGAATAAATAAATGCTTTTCCCGGGTAGCTATTACAAATTAAAGAAACCGTGAGACATATTCAGTACTTTCGGAGCTTCCAGATGGTTTTTCAAAAGGTTAGAAATTCACTGTTTTTTCAGTAAATTAGCAAAGCTTCTTATCAAACCTATCTGTACCACTAAAACAGGTTTATTAACTCCTGCTAACGAAAAAATGTTAATAAGCAGGTAAAAATCAGGAAGAAGTAAAGTAAAAAAATCATTTTGATATAATAAGGGCTTCCCCGCGTGAGAAATTGATTTCCTTGATTGAGCCTTCAACCGTCATTTTGTCTCCGAGGATTCCGGTAAGCTGGATTGAGGTTCCTTCAACCAGAATCTTTGCTACAGACTCCATAACCTTCTCACGGTTTTCTCCACGAAGCATAATTATACTGATTTCACACATATTGTATCTCTCCTTACATTGTTCTTCTTATACTGTTCTTCTTATACTGTTCTTCTTATACTGTTCTTCTTATACTGTTCTTCTTATACTGTTCTTCTTATACTGTTCTTCTTATACTGTTCTTCTTATACTGTTCTTCTTATACTGTTCTTCTTATACTGTTCTTCTTATACTGTTCTTCTTATACTGTTCTGATGAATATCAATAAATATCTAGATGCCTATTTTTTAAACTGTCAGATATTATAAAATACCACACTGACCTTAAAGTATTTTTCATTAACTATATTTAAGTTGTAACCCTGCTCAATAAAAAGTTGTCGAAAAAGATCCGACAACCAAAAAATATTGGAAAAGATTCCACGAATATCAGGACAAAAGATCCAGCAGGTGTGATTGTCAGGGGAAGTTCATCAGTTTCGCAACTGATAGGCCCTTTTCAAGCCCGAGTTCTTCAGCTACACACTCGCATTTTGTAAGGAGCATATAGGCAATAGGCCCAAAGTTGTGTTCGGAGAGAGTCTCGTAGTTTGCCATGCCTTTGCTGATGATAAGGGTTGCGTCTTTCATTGCGTCGAGAAATTCGGCAGGGGCTTCTTCGACCAGGATACCTATGGCGTTTGAACCCGTGGTCAGTACCCTGTCAACCTTTTTGTCGATTTCGAACTCTTTTACTTCTTCCATTGTAACATCTGTAAGAATGGGGCCTCCGCGGACCACGAGTGTGATATTTCCACCGAGTTTTTTAATCACATCGAAAACAATCATATCAAAAAGGATCTCTCCGCAGTTGTCGGCAATATAAATAACATCCTTAAGGAGCCCCAGCATTTTCGGGGTATCATCAACGTCAAGCCCATGTTCGAAAAGTTTTAGAAAAGCAGCTTCAAATTTATCTTCGCTAGCATCAAAGCCCATAATCCCAAAATCAAAATAATTGGCGATAACCGACGCAAGCACTGCTCGCCTGAAGAGTTCCCCGTCGTCGGGAGAGTTTTCGTAAATTTTTTCTTTTGCTACGGGCAGGACTTTTAGTGCAGCCTGGCTAATGAGCTTTTTTGTGACTGCATATGGATCATTATCTTCGAGGATTTCATAGCACTTTCGGTGAATTTTAGTGGCTACAGATGCTGATATAGCCTCAGGATCATAGTATTTATTCATAACGCCAAGGCATTCATGAAGCGTCTTGCAGATCAGATCTTCATCATCCGTTGAAAGCTTGGATTCAAAATGCACTCTTGAAAGCATGCAGTAGGTACAGCGTGGGCTCATCTTCATGGGAACTCTCCCTATTTTTTGGATTAAGGGATAGGCGTTTTCGGAATATTAATGGTATTTGCGGCAAGTATTAATGGTATTTGCGGCAAGTATTAATGGTATTTGCGGCAAGTATTATACCTTTACTCATACCTTTACCCCTTCTGGTATAATAAACCTTTAAAAAATAAACCTTTAAAAAATAAACCTTTAAAAAGGTAACCTGTAAACCTGAATATAAAAGAAATAATTTAAATCTGAAGACTTCACTACAGCTCCAATGTATTCCCTCTAAGTTTTATAAAACTGATGAAGTAAAACGGATAAAGCAGCGAACTTTGCCAGCAGGATTTTTTTCGAAAAGGTAAATTCTTTATATTGGGTGTGTGTAAAATAATTTACAATGATGTTCAGGACCCCAAACTTCAAGTTATTTTCAGTTCTGGTTTTATTTACAACACTACTGATTTTTTCTGCAGCTTTTCCAGCTCCTGCATCTGCCCTTACCGAAGTCGAGGTAAACCCTGTCAATACACCTGACGGTGCAGTCATATTGATCGTTGACGGGTTAAGTTCCCCTTTTATCTATCCGGAGCTCACACCACACGCACTTGACGGTACACCCCTTGAAAAAGCCAGGCTTGAAAATATTCCGGAAATAGGCAAAAACAGTGCCCGGATTCTCGAGTTTCGTGCTCCTCAGACATTTACCGAAGGAGGGCACTCAGTCCTTGTTACCGGAAACCCGGGTGCAGACAGTGAGTTTGTTAGCTTTAAAGACGCAAGTATTTTCGATGCTTTGCACAGTGAGGGCTACCTCTGTATTGCTGTAATGGAAAAAGGGGATTTCTGGTCAATCTGCGCCGAACAGGACGTTATCCTGAGGGATGAAAAAAACTCCATAAAGAATATGGAGATAATGCTTAAGCAGTATGAACATTCCCAGGATAATCCGGTGCCTTCTGGACTTTTGCAGCTAATGGAAGAGGAGGCTGACAGGGCTCCGGGATATGTCACTTCAAAGGAAACAAGGGAAAGATATAACGGGTATAACAGGTGGGGCATTGAAACTGCCTGTGCTGTTGTGGAATACATGGCAAAAAACAGGCCAGGGCAAAAGTACCTTCTGACTATCAACGTAGGGGCAATTGATATGAGCGGGCACTACAGGGGCAATTACGGATATATAGACTGCATCGAAAGCCTTGATTCCGAACTTTTGTCTCTCTATACCCTCTGTGAGAAAAACAACCTTGCTTTTGTACTGACTGCAGACCATGGCATGGCTTTTTCGGCAGATGGTTCTAAAGGAGGACACCAGTCCGAAAAATATTCAGGTTCGGATGAAGCGCAGATGGTCCCGCTCATCGTATCTGCACGGGATGTTAAGAGTGGGATTATCAGAGGAGAATTCGGACAGGAAGACTTTGCTCAGACTTTGCTCGGTGTCCTTGATATCCCTGCCAGGCCCAGGTTTGCCAAAGGGGAACAGATCCTGCTTACAGGGCACGTAAATCTTAAAGTAAAACTTCCAGAAAAAGGAACTATAGAACTCAGGAAAGACGGGGAACTTATCGAATCCGCAGGAAACGATGACCAGTTCATATTCTTCGGCCTGGAACCGGATAACTCCTATACGGTCAACGCTGTGCTTGACTCCGGAAAAAGCCTTGAAGAAAAGGAAAAAGAGGTTTTTCCTGAAGCTGACCTGGTGATCGAGTTTGGGATGGAAGGAACCAAAACAAAGGAAAATGAATATTCTCTGACGGAACCAAAAGAAGGGATCCGCTCTGCAGGTGTTTTAGAAGAGGGAAATTCAATTTTTGGCAGAAACTCAAGTTACCTGATAGGATATTTCCTGATAGGAGCAATAAACATTGCAGGGTTTTTTATCATTATGAAGGTTCTGAAAAAATACTGAAGGACCACTGAGAGCTCTTAGAGGTTGCTTAAAATTCAACTCATTTTTACATTTGGATAGTGGGCATTGCTGGCTTTAAATTCAGACTGTAAATTTATTACATCAGGCTTACTCGCTCGATGTATGAAAGCAAATACATTAGACATCATGGTTAAAATTTACACTTTAGACATTTAACAGTTTTATGACACTATTTTTCAGTTAAAATGATAATTACTGTCACCATTGTAGAATCAAATTTAATTTCGAGACACACTATCAAAAAAGTAATGAAGCTATAAAAACGGTAACAATAGCTGAAAATATTATACAATGAATTCGAAAACTTTACTATATAAAAGATATATTTAATATAGTTTATAGAGACATATTTATTATATCTCCATTGAGTGAATATCATAGAACGACATTGAACCTATCTCCATTTAGTGAATATCATAGAAAGAATATCATTGAACCAATCTCCATTGAGTGAATATCATAGAAAGAATATCATTGAACCAATCTGAAACTGCCTGAAACGATTTGGCTTGAAAATGGTGAAAATCCCTGGCTTCCTGAAGAGGACCGCAGAGCAGGAAGAAAGCCCGAAAAATAGATTTCCTTTAACGGAAGTGACCAAAAATGGAACATGAAGAAAGGTTTGAGAAGGCTGTCCAGGTTACTGGTGCCGGGCTTTTCTTGAACCTCGGGCTAACTCTTTTCAAGTTATTTGCAGGAATTCTTGGGAACAGTGCAGCAATGGTTGCAGATGCTGTCCATTCCCTTTCGGATTTTTTGACTGACATTGTGGTGATCTTTGGCTTCAAGGTTGCAAAAAAGCCAGTGGATGAAAGCCATAACTACGGACACGGGAAAATTGAGACTCTCAGTGCAAGCCTTGTTGGGCTCATGCTTTTTGTGGTTGCCGGGCAGATTTTTATTTACGGGCTTCGGAGGACTCTGCTGTTTGTAGAAGGAGAGACCCTTGAGCAGCCTGCCCTTATTGCTCTTTATGCAGCCCTGCTTTCCGTAATCTCAAAAGAACTCATGTACCACTATACAATCCTGCATGCCCGGAAGATCAACAGCATGGCTCTAACCGCGAATGCCTGGCACCATCGTTCTGATGCTTTTTCCTCGTTCTGTACCATGATTGGAATCGGAGCTGCAATCTTCCTGGGAGGAAAATGGGTTATACTCGATCCTTTGATGGCGGTTTTTCTTAGTATTATCATTCTGAATATCGCCCTGAAGATATTCCGCAGCAGCATAAACGAACTCATAGAAGCCTCTCTTGATGAAGAAACCGAAGGTAAAATCAGACAGATTATTCAGAAAACCGAAGGAGTAAAAACTCTCTCAAACCTCAAGACCCGGAAGATAGGAAATAATATTGCTGTGGATGTCCGCATCAAAGTTGACAATGCCCTTGACATCGGAGAGGCAAACCGAATTTCCATCCACGTGGAACATAACCTGAAAAAAGCCTTCGGGTCCTATACCTATGTCCTTGTAAAAGCCGAACCCTATGAACGCGAACCCACAGGAAACCCCGAGGACGGAAAAATTCCGGAACATCCAGTACATTCTGAAAAAAAAGAAGTCTGCCTTCGAAAGCAATCGATAAAAAAGGGGTAAAAACAATAAATTATAAAAATTTGAAAAGATTACTTGACTCAATAATCATTAGCTTCAAAAATCATTAGCTTCAAAAATCATTAGCTTCAAAAAAGATCATTTTAATCTCAAGAAAGCTCATAAACGTTTCCCAGGGCTTTTTCAAAAGTGACATCAACATCTTCTACGTGGGCAAAAGTAGGCCCTTTCCGAAGCTCATTTATCAGAAGTTCGAGAGCTTCCCGTCTGCCTTCAGCGAGAACAAAAACCCTTCCATCCCTGAGGTTTATAGGGTTGCAGTCCACCCCAAAGCGAACTGCAGCGTTTCTCGCAAACCTTCGAAAACCCACGCCTTGAACCCTTCCGGATACAAGGATAGCCGCCCGTACAGTTTCTCCAGAGGTCACAATTGGCTATTTTGAATGAGAACGATATATATCTATGGTTAGTTCGGCTGACTATGTTAGAAGGAAACCTGTATTCAGGCCAAGAGGAAAGGTTGTTTTTGAGTGCATTTTTTGTTTTTTGCTTATTTTCCAAATTCGATACCTGAAGACCCAAACATCAATTTGTTAGATTGATTTCAGCGGGAAATTGAAAGAGGTCATTAAGGTTATAACTTACACACAGCTTGTTACTTTCCGGATTCCGGAAAAAGCTCGATTAAAACAGTTTTTTGGACTATTTCCTGATTTGTGAACTATCTAAAGGTTTATATCTTGCCAACCCAATATTAATCAGGGATTTCTGGTAGATTATAGGACATGAGCATGACAGGGGAGAAGTTGTGTTATTTTTCAATGCAGATACGTGCTTCATGAAACCTTCAAGGGGGAAAATATATAAGAGGAGGCAACGGAGCAGGCGGGAAGGAAAGGTTTTCAGGGGAAGGGACGGAAGCTCTTTACAGGGAGCATGCAGGAATACCTGTGATTGAACTCGAACTCAAAAGCTTTCTTCAGCTCTTTGATTCTTTTGACCCTGCCCCGTTTCACGAAAAAGAGCTTAATCTGGATGCAGAAGAATACCTCTATAATGCTGTAGATGAATTCCCCCTGAAAAAACCCCTTGAGATAATGATATATCTGCCATCTGCCGAGGTCGGCGCACAACTCGAAACCGACCTTAAAGAGGCTATAAAAAATCATTTTACTTACAAAAGACTCCTCGCCGAAATAGAATTGAAAAGACTGCTTTATCAGGGGAGAAAAAACCTTATAATAGCCCTTACCTTCCTTTTTCTCTGCCTGCTCGTGATCCGGCTGCTTTCGAGTTTTGAAGAAAGCCTGTTGAACACGCTTTTCTCTGAAGGACTCCTTATCATTGGGTGGGTCGCGATGTGGGAACCGGTACATATTTTCCTCTACGGCTGGTGGCCGATTGTCCACAGGCGGAACATTTTCGAAAAAATTGTACATATGGATGTCTACATAGGGAAGAGGTCTCCATCAGGGGAAAGGTCTCAAGGATATCGTTTTACTCCAAAAAAAGCTCCCTGAACAGCTTAATATCCGAGAACAGGAAAGTAAAGCCTGATATAAAATCATAACAACAGTTTTAAGGGTGTTTATGTGAATTGAAAAAATATTTTATAGAAGGTAGATAAAAAATGGTCCGAAGAGTGGATTTTTCCCCAAAGGGGACGGAAGCCCTTTACAGAGAGCGTGAGGGGAAGCTCTTAATCGAACTTGAACTTCGCAGTATGATGCAGATCTTTAATTCATTTGGTCCCGCTCCGTTTCAGGAAAAAGAGCTTGATGAAGACGCTGAAGTGTATATTTATGACATAGTTGGGGAATCCCTCTAAAAAAGCCTCTTGAAATTATTATACATATCCCCCCTTCCGAATTAAATGCTGAAACGGAACGTATCCTTAAAGAAGTAATCAGAAACCATTTTCTCTACAAAAAAATCCTTACGGAAATAGACCTGAGGAGGCTTCTTCAACGGGGGAGAAAAAACATGACAATCGCCGTTTTCTTCCTTTTTCTCTGCCTGCTTATGATCCGGCTCCTTTCAGCCTTAGAAGGCGGGCTGCTAACGACCATGCTTTCTGAGGACCTGACCGTCATCGGCTGGGTTGCCATGTGGGAACCGATTTATGTTTACCTCTATGGATGGTGACCCATTGTGCACAAGAGAAGTGTTTACAGGAAGATTCTTGACATGAATGTAAGTGTCATATCAGACTCCCACACGGTGTAAAAATGTCAGATAACCGCTTATTCCCGGATAGCCATCTGTTCCCGAATAAAAGCTGACGGCAGGCGAGAAAAGCAGAGTTAAAGCCTTCATTCAAAAATCCGTGCATCCACGACCACGTGCAGAACACCTGGAGAATACTTCTTTATCCTTCGGGTTGTCAGGATCTCAACTTTTTTTCCCAGGCATCTGGCAGCTTTTTTAATCCTTTCTTCAGGCCTCGTCCTGGCGAGATTTTCAGGCACCGTTTCATGGTAATGCAGGATTCCTCCGCTTATTTTCAAGGATTTAATAGCCGTTTCCAGATAGTGGTGTGTTGTTCCCACATACCCCATAATAACTCTGTCAGCTTCCCCTTCAGGAGCAGCCTGTGAGCAGTCTCCGAGAATCGGGGTAATTATGGCCTCCACATGGTTCAGCCTGATATTTTCTTTCAGGTAGGCAAAGGATTCAGGGTTTATTTCTATCGAGATGATTTTTTCCGGATGCGCATGAACAGCCACGGGAATTGAAAAATACCCTATTCCTGCGAACATATCTACAACAACCTCTCCCTTCCCGAGTTTGCTCATCTTTTTCCTTTCTTCAAGGTTCCCTTTGGAGTACATCACTTTTGTTACATCCTGCTTGAAAAAGCAGCCATGTTCTTTGTGGATAGTTTCGGTGGAGGTTCCGAGGAGGAGTTCTCTTTTTGGCTGACGGAACTGCCCTTCGATCCCAAAATCTCTGACAACACTTTTGCATTTCGGGTACATAGAAAGCAGGGCTTTTGCAATCTGAATTTTCTTGCTTTCGAGCGTATCGGGGATGCTGACTATTATTATATCTCCTAAAATGTGCCAGCCGGAAGGGACCTGAGAAAGTTCGGTTTCGGAAAGGGAACCTTTCAGGTATTCTTTCATGGACCCGGTTTTTTCCAGAAATTCAGGGTATTCCTGTTCAGTTACCGGAAAATCTCCTACCTTTTCTCCTGCAGCCTCAGTTACCGGGATTTCGAGAAAAGTACTTTCTTCGGTCTGGATTCGTCGGATTTTTCTCGTAGTGTCCAGGAATTTCTCGACAACTGCTTTTTCCCTGATTTCTTCTCCTTTTTCAGGCGGAATCCGAATTGCTCTGTACATTCGAGTTGAATGATAGCAGGCATGGGATTAATGTTTTTTGTTTCAGATCTTCTGTGAATCGTTCACTGAATATAATAAAATATTTGGCACGGAGTAACTTTTACATTCTGGCCTATTTTCTGGTTTGCTGGAGTATCCTTACGGAAGTCATGCCTCCTAACTGACTCTTTTTCTTCGAGAAACCTCTCCTCCGGGCTGACCGAGTCCTGTTTAAGCTTTAAGTTTCAGACGGCGGGTAAAGGCAGGAATTAAAATCAGGAATTGAATAAAGTTCAAATTAGCTTTAAATTTAATCGGATCAATTAAGTAATAGCCACAAAAGGGAATGAATCAGGTAAGGACCGGATAAACAGGATTGAATATAGCCGGGGATTGTATAAAAAGGGGATTGGAAAGCTGAGGGTAATATGCCGGTACTGAGCGAAAAGCAGGCAAAAGCTGCCGAGAAACTAAAAGAAATCGACCCCGAATCTGAAATTATCTGGGATTCCCGCATGAAAATTCCTAAATTCATAAAAGGCACCCTTTCAAAGCCTTCAGCCAAAAATCCTGAAACAATAGCAAGAACGTTTCTGGAAGAATACAGGGCGCTTCTGGACATGCAGCCCGGGCTTGATGAAAAACTGGAACTTTTCACCGTAGAGACTGATTTCAGCGGGTTTCACCATGTTATTTACCTCCAGCACATAAAAGGCATCCCTGTTTTTGAGGGGTCTGTTCAGGTCCATATAAACCCCGCCGGGGAAGTAATTGCACACAAGGACTTTCGCGTGACTGAGGTGCCGGTTGCGCTTGAGCCGAAAATAAAAATAGAAGAAGCCATTGAAATTGTCCGCAGGGATATTAGCTCAAAAAACGTTGTTACGATTCCCCGCTCAAGGCTGATGCTTTTTCTGGACAGTAAAAAACAGCTTCCAGCGGAAGATTTCCAGCTGAATAAGCTTCATCCGAAAGAGCTTCGACTGAAAAGGCTTCATCTGGTCTGGCAGATTGAGTCCATATTTGCCGAAGGGTTTGCAGGGAAGTTCCATTTCATTGATGCCCATACCGGCGAGCAGCTTTACAATTTTTCCCAGATCAGGTCCGCCCTTTTTAGAAAGACATACACTGCAAAAAACGAATCTTCCCTGCCCGGCGAACTTCTGCTTGAAAACGATCAGACTGTCGCAGATGAGGTAGCCCGAGCAGCTCATGAAAATATGGGAATAGTGTACGATTACTATAAAAACACTTTCGGAAGGGACAGTTATGATAATAAAGGCTCACCTCTCGTTTCTACGGTCCACTTTCAGCGAAACTACAACAATTCTTTCTGGAGCGACTACCACAAACAGCTTGTTTTCGGGGACGGAGATGGTTTTCGCTGGAGACCCATGGCGTTTGCGCTCGACATTGTAGCTCATGAGCTGACACATGCCGTTACCGCCCAGACAGCCAAATTCGTGTACTGTGAAGAAGCCGGAGCTCTTGATGAGTCCTTTGCAGACGTTTTTGCAGTTTTTATCTCAAACGAAGAGAAAATCACGAACTGGGAAATAGGGGAAGGAGTCTACACCCCTTTCCATGAAGGAGACGCCCTGAGGGACCTTTCCGACCCACCCAGGTTCTGGCAGCCTGACCACATTGACAATTACATGCAGCTTGCTCCCGGGGAGGTCCCTGACCTTCACAGGAACCAGGCAGGGTATATTCACCTGAACAGCGGGATTCTTAACAAGGCCGCTTATCTGACCATTGAGGGTGGGACACACTACGGGATAAAAGTCAAAGGAATTCCCAGGGAAAAAGCCGAAAAGATCTATTATCTTGCCCTTACCGCATACCTGTGCAGTGCGACCCTTAGCAGATGGACGTTCCGGGAAGCCAGATATGCCCTTTTGAACGCCTGCCGCCAACTGTATGGAGAAAAAGGGTCCGAGTACGCGGCAATCAAAAATGCCTGGGCTGCAGTAGGCCTTGGAAAACCGGCAGGAGACCTTGAAGGCCTGTTTCTGGTTGAAAAAGAGGTTTCTCCCGGAATCCCTATCCCGGATGTAAGCCCTGACGGAGTCCTGAGCTCCATATATGTTCCGGAAGAAGGGCTTATAAAAGACATCCGTGTCAGTATAAACATTGAACACTCCTATCTAAGGGACCTCAGAATTGAACTGTTTACACCTGCCGGAAAGAGCATAGTCCTGCATGACCGGCTAGCCCGGAAGGACAGGAGCCTTGTCAGAACATATAACTCGGGCTCAGTTCCTGCTCTCATGGACTGTATAGGGGAAAGGGTCTGGGGAAGATGGATTCTAAAGGTTGAGGATCTTGCAAGGAAACATACAGGTTCTTTCCACAGCTGGGGAATTAAGTTTCTGGTACAGAAGGTCGAAAAGGAAGAACTTAAAAGGGAGATTTTTCCCTTCCTCAAAGTTCCCGATAACGATCCCGCAGGCGTAGAAAGCCTCATTGAGATCGAAAGAAGGGGAAAAATAGTAAGCTTCGGTGTGTCCCTGGAAATTACCCACCCCTCGATAGGAGACCTGAGAGCCGTACTCGTCATGCCTTCCGAGGAGGAACTGGTACTGCATAACAGAGCCGGATATGGGAGAAAAGATCTCAAGAAAATGTTCAGTACCGAATCTGATGAGGTCCTGCTGCCTGCTGTGAATAAAGAGATGAAAGGGGCCTGGACCCTGAAGGTCGCAGACCAGGCAGAAGGAAATGAAGGCAGCCTTGACAGCTGGGAGTTATGTATTATATACGAAAGTGACCCGGAGTTTCTTTAAGGATTATCTCAATTGATATCGGGATCTCCTTTATTCAAAGATTTCAATATTTTTCTTTGACCATCCAGGCTGGTTTATAGCGAGGAATTTGAGAGTCGTGTTTCCGGTATTGTATGTGGTTTGAACAGCACCTGCAGGGATATATATGAGCTGGTCCTTGCTCAGTTTAACCGTGATCCCGTCGATATAAAGAATGCCTTCCCCTTCGAGGATATAATGAACTTCAGGATTGTTCATCAGATGAGGGGCGATATTTTCGCCAGGTTCAATAACTGCATGGGCGACGCTGTAGTTCAGGTCAAGGTTTCTATTAACGTTTCCGGGGTTCAGCAGCTCCACAACATGGATATTTCCGGGCTCTTCAAGATATATGCAGTCGCTGAGGTTCTTGCATATTATATGATCATCCACGTAGAAGCTTGATCCTACGATGTAAACCCGCCCTTCAAAGGTAGCTTTTTTAACGAAGGTGAACCTGCGGGAAGGTTCGGAATTTCCTGCTTCCTGCCAGTTGTAATCTATCCATCCTTCGCCATTTGCACTCTGAACTGCCTCTATGAAGAGTTCCCCTATGGGCTTGCCGTCTGCGTCTAGAAGCCCTCTCATATCCTTTCCTTCACTTCCTGTGTCGGGAGGGTAGACTACCTGAGTCCCATTTATTGTCCAGACAAAAATATAGAAGCCATTATTGTACCAGGGAGAGTTTTCTTCTCTGAATTTAAGAAAGAGCTTTTCTCCCTGTCCCTCAATTTCTCCCTGTCCCTCAATTTCTCCCTGTCCCTCAATAAGTCTGACTGTGGCCCTGACTTTATATTCGATTTCTCTCCTTTCAGTTGCCATTTTACTCTTCCCTTTTGCAAGAATAAGAGAATCTGGAGGTGCAGGTCCCAGAACAGCCTGTTCTTTTGTTGTGTTTTCTCCTGAAGCCAGAGATTTTTCGGTCATTCCTGAGGGAGAGTCGTCCACGGTTTTGTTATCGAGTTCCTCCGCAACTGCTGCCGGTTCGTCCTGAGTACCACAGGTAAGAATGCCCAGAAAAAGTGCAACTGCAAGCATTACGCATATAATCCGTATTAAATCCATAAGACTTCCTTATTTTTTTGGCTTATAATTCGACGCTTTTGAAGCTGTCTTCAGAATATGCTTAAATGTATACTTATAATAATTATCAGAAGTATTATTTTATTTTTTCACTCAGTTTATACCGGAAGCTGTTTAAAGAAGCTTTTATTTACTGAAACTCCAGATAATTTCATAGTAAATCAGATATTTCATAGTAAATCAGATATTTCATAGTAAATCAGATATTTCATAGTAAATCAGATATTTCATAGTAAATCAGATATTTCATAGTAAATCAGATATTTCATAGTAAATCAGATATTTCATAGTAAATCAGATATTTCATAGTAAATCAGATATTTCATAGTAAATCAGATATTTCATAGTAAATCAGTTGATCCTATGGCTGTGTGACGTGTGAATCAATAAATTCTTTATGGCTTTATGACCTTATGTTCAGTCCTGAATAACTTTATATCGATTTGATCTGAAAAAACACAGAGGTAAAAAATGCCGGAACATTATAGCCTTATTTCCTGGAATGTAAACGGCCTCAGAGCTGCAATGAAGAAGGGTTTTCTGGATTTGTTGCTGGAGCAGAAATTCGATGTCATCTGCATCCAGGAAACCAAAGCCTCTCCGGACAAGCTTCCGAGGGAAGCAAAGAACATTCCAGGCTACTACAATTACTTCGTCTCTGCGGAACGAAGTGGCTACAGTGGGGTCGGGACATTTTCAAAGGAAAAACCCCTGAATGTCGAAACCGGAATGGAAATTGAGGAGTTTGACAGAGAAGGCCGTTTTCTCAGGATTGATTACGAAGATTTCATTTTAATGAACATATATTTCCCAAACGGCAAAGCCTCCCAGGAACGCCTGGAATATAAAATGGCTTTTTACGACGCTTTTTTAGACTACGCAAACACCCTTAAAGCCGAAGGCAAAAAGCTTGTCATCTGTGGAGATGTCAATACAGCCCACAGAGAAATCGACCTTGCCCGGCCCAGAGAAAACGAGACAGTTTCAGGTTTTCTCCCCAAAGAAAGAGCCTGGATGGATAGGTTCCTTGCAGCCGGATATCTTGATACCTTCCGCATGTTCAACAAAGAGGGAGAAAACTATTCCTGGTGGTCAATGAGGACCCGAGCTCGCGAAAGAAACGTTGGCTGGCGCCTAGATTACTTCTTCGTCAGTGAAAACCTCAGGGAAAATGTAAAGGCTGCCCCGATTTACTCCGAAGTCATGGGTTCAGACCACTGCCCTGTGGGACTGGAGCTTGAATTTTAACTCTAAGGCGGGAAGTCACCTTCTCGGAGCGTTAGCGACAGGTGGAGGATGAAAGCCGTTAACTTCTACAAAACAACAATAACATAATTATTTACACTTATAGTTATACCAATATAGTAAAAACTATGCAATATAAACTTGATCGTAGAGGCCATTCTGTGTATTCACTCCATTATCATTTCGTTCAGTGTGTGAAATATAGGAGAAAAGCTCTAACGAACCCTTTAGTTGTTGATTTTCTTAAAATTAAAAGTAACTATTTTGAAGCATTTTACTGAGAAAACATACTTTTTTATCAGTGGCTGAATAGTTACAAGTTAAGTAACTAAGTTCAGAAAGCTAGGTTCCTATGCTTCTTTAATTCACAAGACTAACCTTTATTGATTAACAAATAAAAACCTGAATTGGGGATAGGTATGAAGATAAGCGCACGCAATGTTCTGAAAGGTAAAGTCAAAAAAATAGCTCACGGAATGGTTAATTCGGAAATCGTAGTCGAACTTCCGGGCGGTGCGGAGATTACTTCCATTATCACAAAAAACTCGGCTGAATATATGGGTTTAAAAGAAGGGAGCGAAGTCTACGCAGTAATTAAAGCCACAAGCGTGATGTTAGCTTCTGATTGACGCATTTTTCTGGCACTGAATAATTCTGGTGCTGCACAGTTCTGGTACGCATAATTCTGGTACTGCATAATAGAAGGCACTTAGCAAAGCATGTTATTGCCAATTTGAAATTCGTTTTCAAGGATTTAATCTTAACAGAACAAATTTAGCAGCTTGAATTCATAACAAAGCAAATATAACAAAGCAGACCGACAGTAGAGCAATTTTGTAGAAAGTAGTGTCCTTGAAAGAGGGGGAGTTATTTTTGGGAAAAGAAGACAGAAAACCATCTTTTCAGCCTGAGCCGATACCTGATCCGGAGCCGCAGCCGGTTCCTTCACCCGAACCGATACCTGAACCTGAACCGGAGACCGAACATAAGTCCGGAAAAACAAAATAACACGGACCAAGTACAGCAGGTATGATCACAAAGATTTACATTTCTCATTGCGAGCAGGACGAACCGCTTGCCCAGGAACTGGCGCGAGCTCTCTGGACAGTTGAACTGGAGAGTTTTTCGTCCCTGTACCGGAAAGCTCGAATTCTTTCCCTAGCTGAAAGAATACGTTTTGGCATCCGCCAGTCAGACTGCGTCATCCCGATCATCACGCAGGAGGGAATAGTATCCCCTGAGGTAAATCAGGAGATCGGGCTGGCTGTAGGAACCGACCAGTTAATAATTCCACTGGTAGAGGCAGGAATTGAACTGCCCATCCTTATACGCCATCTCCAACCGATTAGTTTTTACCCTGAAGCCTATGAGGATGCTCTGGGAAAACTCATACAGAATATCAGGCAGCTCACGAAACTGGACTGGCTGAAGATAAAATGCCCTTATTGTGGAGAGGAAATGACCCAGTATATCTCTCCTGAAGAAAATGTAGAGAGAGCTCTTCTTGCAGGAAAACACCTCGAGACGATCTGCAGCTACTGCCAGAGAAATATTTACCTTGACCCGCGAACCTTCAGACCTACACCATGAATATTTTTTATGCAGGAAGGGGAGGTGAATTCATGGAAAAAAGAGGCAAAGACGAATCCAGAGAACCGATGGTTGATCAGTCCAGAACGGGGAAATCCACCGTAAGCGAGGTTGAAATCAAGGGTATTGAAGAGCTTACTCCTACAGAAAAGAAACACTTGCTTTTACAGCTTTCCAGGGACAGAGCAAAAGACCGTTCTGCCGGACCCTGGGAAATTATTGACGCCCACAGGGAAGAATGGAGAACAATTAAAGCTACACTGGCTCAACCCGTAGAAATTGACATAAGGGATACAGGAAAAGGTGAACTTTTCAGGGTATGGTTCGATATAACAAAGTTAGAAAGAGAACTGGAGTAATTATTTAATTCATTTATTTGCGTCAAATGTGGAATGATAAGGCTAATTATACAAGCTAATAAATCTAAAAAAACGACTTGAAAAACGGGGGCTAAAAACCTCCTGAATCTTTTCTTGCCACAAATGGGAAGCTGGGGATTTGTTCAAGGGAGTATCTTAACGCCATAAGTAATACAATAAATTTATTGAATCTGAATCTTTTCCCATTTGGCACGCCTATCAGGTTATCTTTTGTGTGGAGTTACCAGATAGTTTAAAGCTCCCAAAATCCCTGAAGCTCAACAGAATTCATATTTTAAGCTGCCTCCCACCTGAGGGGGGTTCACTCTGAGCAAAGTTACTTTCCTGAGAACGCCTTACTGACATCGGCAGCGTTGGTGTACTCCTTTTCCGGAAGTTCTTCGAGAACCTCCATTACCTTACTGTTGGCTTTGTGTTTTTTAGCGTGCTCGATAAGTTTCTTCTTCTCTGCAGGATAATCCATATTCTTTAAAGCTTTCTGGACTTCGATAGGACTCGTTTGCATAAAATTCCCCCATGTGGTATTATTCTCAAAACAATTATTGACATGAGCAGTCTTGAGATGCTCCTTGTCGAAAAGGTTTTTTAGAACGTATATAACCTCACTGCTGGAAATGTGCCTGGCACTTTAACCGGAAAATCCTGTTGCAGGACAATTGACGTCTTCGGACACCTTCTGGATCTTTACTGGATTTCTCCCTAGTATCTACAGGTTTATCTCTTTTAGCCGGATAAACTGCCTGTAAAAAACTCCTCAACCTGGCCTGGATTCCTTTTGAAAAGTTCCCTTGCAGGATTAGGGTAGTCTTTACTTTTCCCCTTAAAGTTGCCCACTCTCCATTCTGTATTATGCGATATATTATATAAAAAAGAATTCAACTCAAACGTTTGTTAGAAGATAACTATTCTGGTCTGGAGTTTTTTATTTTTTGTTGATATGACCGGCTGGTAATGCTGGAGATTCAAAATATCAATATCTGACTCCAATTCATGTTTAAGACCTGAGTAGAGCTTTGTTTGAAGCCGGATATATAAAAAAGAAGAAGGTTCTTCAAAGAGGTTCGAGTGGGAAAAACACTCCATCAGGAAATAAATTACTCACATATAAAAAAAAAGTATTCTGAAAGACACTGAGTCTCAGAGATCATAAACGAAAAAAAGGAATATGTGGTCGAATCTGAAAAAATATGGCTGAAAAGGGCAGGAAAAGACCTCCAATAAAAGTCCTCGTATAATTGATATACCATTGTGACAATCCTTACAGCTATGAATAGCAGCAAATCCGAAGATTCCGTTTTACCTTCTCACATTTCTGACCATGCAGCCCGTGAAAATAGTGAAAAACCACCAGCCTGGCAGTCCACTTGTATTTATGAGTCTTCTACTTTTTCAAGCCCTGACCTTGACCAGCTCAGGGGACTTTTACCAGACTTTAACAACCGGCTCTCTCCGACTCGAGACCTGGGGCTTTCTCCCCTCGGGCATTCCCGCCTGAGTTCCGAAGCCCTCCCAAGGCTTGCTTCCGACGCTGCCCTCGGACTTGTATCCGGAACTCTTCCCGGCCCTCTTTCCGGGCTCAAAACCGAAACCTCTGAAAAGCCTGTAGGAAGAGGGCTTGAGATTATGCCTGACCTGCCTGGAAGAACTCTTGCAGGAAATAAGGTCGGCTCACTTACCCTGGGGGCAGACCTGCCCATGGGATTTATAGAGAGCAGGCTGCTTACTCTCAGGCCGGCTGATATGGAAACGAAGGAGAAGTGAAAGAGCAGGAAGCAAGGAAGCAAGGAAGCAAGGAAGCAAAAATCGTTAGTGACTTCCATTAGGGTAGTAAAACTGCTCTTTTCTTTTAATATTCCGTAATTTCGGGAAAATACAGAATCGAAAACCAGGGCTAGTTTCATGTATCTTCCAAGTCTGATCTTTTCTGTTGAGCCTGGAAGGAAGATTTCCTAAATTACGATTAATCTCTTAAATGAAAAATAACTATCATTACATATTGCAGCAGAAAATAAGAAGATGAGGAAGCTGACGCTTATATCCCATGAAATTAAGATTTCATGGGTTTTACGCTTCTTCCTATAAAATAGGTCACTTCATAAAATGGGTTACTTCATAGCTACCATTATCCCCAAAAGGCTGACAGCCACTGCAATTACAATTATAAAAACAAGCAAAGCTGAACTATTGTTTTCCACCCGATTATTACCCTCATACTTCATACTACTAAATAGGTGGCGATGTTTAAAAAAATTTCGTTAGTTTGGGGAAGCTGGTTTTTTAAAAATAGCAATCATTAGCCTTTGTTTTATCTTTAATTGCCGCAAAATTCACTTGGACATGTATTATATTTATTATAATAGTATTTTTAATTCTTATTCTTCAGAGCCCCTAATATACACGCTGAAACACCAGAATACAGTAAAAAATTTTACACTATGCGCGTGATGAACAGGTTCCCTTTTTTTATTTTTGATTTATTTAAGAGTTTAAACATTGGTGGTATTATGAATCAAGAAAAATTAGAAATTAACTCATACGTCATCGGTTTACCGAATTGATAGCTGCATGGTACGAAGAAAATTATCATGGATTTGCAGACAAATACAATGCTGCAGTAAAAAATGTTCAGCCCATGCTTCCAGACGCGGACCCGGATGTAATACATTACTGGAAAGATGCTACGATTGAAGATTTATGAAATTTTTTTCAGGCCTGGTATGTATGGAATTCGGATTTAACCACCGGTCTGGAATATATTAAAAAATTTAGCTGGTTGTATTATAAAAATGAAGAAGGATTGGAGTTTGTTTCTACTGACCCGGGCAATTTGATGACTTTTATTATGTGGAATTAGACAGGCAAAAAATGGATTCGCCTGCTTCAAAAGAACTGGTGGCAAAATGGATGAATGAACTGGGCAGTAAAATGAATGATTACATTATCCCCGAAGGAGACTATGTATCGTTTAACCAATTTTTTACCCGGGAATTGAAGGACGGAAAAAGACCAATCAGCGGTGTTGATGGTGATTCTGTTGTGGTGTCTCCGGCAGATGCAGTGATCAATATGATCGATGATAACCTGCCAATTGACACTCCAATAGACGTAACCCAGAAACTGAATGTTCGCCAGTTGCTGAACCAATCCAAGCTGGCAGTGCATTTTGAAGGAGGAATAGCCGTCTCCTGTATCTTACTGCCAAATGTGTATCACCGCTACCATGCTCCCGTATCAGGTACAATGGTAGAATCCGATGAAGATGTTGCCGGAAATTATTTTGGAATTGCCGATTTTCCAAAACAAATCAATGGTGGAAATGTCGGTTACGGTTATGATTATAGTGTGTTTGAACACTTCAGAAGAGGTTACATAATCATCTAAACCAAAAAATACGGTTATGTAACCACGATTCCTATCGGACTTAACACCATCGGGTCTGTGATAGAACGTTTTCTTTTTCCAGTTACTTTCTTTGATTGAGCCATATTTTTTACATTAAGATCACCAACAATTATTGCATTGGCTCTGGTGTTTTCAATCATAGTTTTGAAAAGCTTATGTTGAAAATCTTTTATCTGATTAGACTTCTTTGCTTCCATCTTTCTATAGATGCCTCTTAAAGGTCACAAAGTAGCCACATTCAGAAAAGTTCCTTAAGAAAAATCCTTGAAGCCGGGGGGTTTTTTGGTCTGTTACCAGTAACATAAAATGATTCAGGATTAGCAGTAGTGAGTTCACTTTCTTTTTTATACTCCAGCAACTTTCCTTTTATCTCGTAAAGTGTCCCCGGTTGTAGAATTCATTTGTCGATTTGTACGATACCAGCACTGAAATTCCAAAATATAGCCAGAAATCAGGACTTGAAATAAACCTGCATGTAAACTTAAAGAACCACGGATGGACACGGACATACAGGGATTTGGGTCATCTGTGTTATCCGTGGTTTATTCGCTAATTTCGGAATCGATGCACTAGCTGGTTGCCAACAGCCGTTTGAAATTGATATACTTTGCCTTTTAGAGAAAAATACCCGTCCTTTTACGGTATGTCTGCGAAATTTCCCGGCTCTCTACAAGGCTCGTACCGTGAATTGGGACTGAGATGGCCGCGAAGATATTCAGTTTTCTCTGGCCCCCTTTCTGATCTCTTCTTAGTTCTATGCCACTTCTCTATAAGGATTATATAAAAGTTTTCCAGGCAGTAAAGACTAAGGCAAAATACCTCTTTTTATCTGATTTAATTCACCGCTCTTCTCAACGCCTTCTCGAATTTATCGAGTCCGAGGTCGGCCTCTTCATCGGTCATGACGAGGGGTGGAGAGAAACGGATTACAGAGTCTCCGCAGGGGAGGAGCAGGACTCCTTCTTTAAACGCTTCCCTGACAATCCTATCCCTTCGGATAGGGTCTATGGTTTTGTCGGACTTTACGATTTCTGCCCCTATCATAAGGCCAAGCCCGCGAACGTCTCCTATGCAGGGGAAATTTTCCTGCAGCTCCCTGAGGCGCTGCCGGATGTGAGCTCCCATTTCCCTTACATGGTTCTCGGTATTTTCCTTTTCCAGAAATTCAAGGGAAGCAAGAGCTGCCGCTGAAGAAAGGAGATTTCCGCCGAAGGTGTTAGAGTGGACACCAGGAGGCCAGTCCATAAGGGTTCTGTCCGCAATCATTGCGCCTATAGGCAGGCCTGAACCAAGGGCTTTTGCAAGGCAGGTAATATCAGGCCTTACCTCAAAGTTTTCCATGGCTAGGAAGGGGCCTGTCCTGAAACAGCCTGTCTGGACTTCATCAGCTACGAGAAGGACATCATTATCCGTGCAGATTTTTCTTACTTCCTTGTGAAATTCCTGGGGAGGGACTATGTACCCACCTTCTCCCTGTACTGGCTCAGTGAAAACGGCAGCAGTGTCTTCGGGGCTCAGTTCTTTTCGGAAAATCAGGTTTTCAATCTGCTTTGCGCATTCGATCCCACAGGAGGGGTACTCAAGGTTCATGGGGCATCGGTAGCAGTAAGCATAGTGAGTGTGCACTGTACGGACGGCAGGGAAATGCTCCTTTTGACGGATTTTTGAGCAGGTCAGAGAAAGAGCGCCCAGGGTCCGGCCATGGAAGGAGTTATAAAAGGCGATAAAGTTCTGGCGCTTTGTCTTCCATAAAGCAAGTTTCATTGCAGCTTCTACAGCTTCGGTCCCACTGTTGCAGTAAAAGACCTTTGAATAACCTGATAGCTCCCTTAGTTTTTTTGCAAGCTTTAATGGAGGCTCAGCAAAAAAGTCCCCGTATCCGCAGTGGACCATTTTCTCCAGCTGGGCTGAGATTGCTTCTTTAACCTCGGGGTTTGAGTAGCCTGCATTCATGACAGCAATCCCTGCAATGAAATCGATGTACTCTTTCCCGTCTATGTCTTTGACTATGGAACCTTTTGCCCTATCAACAACCAGAGGATAGGGACGGGATACACATGCAGACATTACATTGCAGTCCTGTCCTATGATCTCCCTGGCTTTTGGGCCAACCACATCAAGCAACCCGATTTCCTGTTCGAAAAAGTCAAGTTCTGTTTCCAGTTTCTTTATTAAATCCTCTGATCTTTCTGTTTTTTCTAAATTTCTCCATTTGTCAAGAGTTTCCGGTTTATCGTAATCCAGAATGCTTCACCCTCTTCCTACATTTCATTTCGTATCTATCTGGGCTTTCTGCAGCCTGCCGCTGTAGTCTATGTACACGGCTTTTATCTCTGTAAATTCTTTGATTGCTTCTGTCCCAGCTTCCCTGAAACCGTTTCCGGTTCCTTTTACGCCTCCAAAGGGAAGGTGAACTTCGGCACCTATTGTAGGGGCATTGACATATGTGATTCCTGATTCTATCTTTTTAATCGCCCTGAAGGCTTTTCCGACACTTTCAGTATAAATTGACGAAGAAAGCCCATATCTGGTGTTATTAGCAACTTCAATTGCTTCATCAAGACCTGAAACCGTAATGATGCTGAGCACAGGCCCGAAGATCTCTTCCTGTACAATCCTCATATCCGGCCTGACATCCGTAAAGATAGTCGGCTCAAAAAAATAGCCAGGAAGCCCGGGATCTATGACATTTCCTCCGAGCAGGAGAGTTGCATCTTCTTCTTTTCCTATCCTGACGTACCTTTCTATTTTCTCAAGCTGGGCTTTATTAATTACAGGCCCGATGTCCGTTTCAGGCAGAAGCCCGTTTCCTACCCTGAGAAGTTTTGTTTTTGCAAGCAGCCTTGTTGTAAACTCGTCCTTTATTTTCTCGTGCAGGATCAGCCTGCTCGTAGCCGTGCAGCGCTGGCCTGTTGTCCCGAAAGCCCCCCAGAGCACGCCTTCAAGAGCAAGTTCAAGGTCGGCATCATCCATGACAATTACCGGGTTTTTGCCTCCCAGTTCCAGAGAGACTCTCTTTATGGTTTTTGCGCATTCTTCCATGATCCATTTCCCGGTTTCAAAGCTTCCTGTAAATGAAATTGCTTTTATTCCAGGATGCTGGACTATGGCTTTTCCAACACTTCCTCCGGGTCCAAACACAATGTTTACCACTCCCGGAGGCAGGCCTGCTTCCATCAGGATTTCGACGAGTTTAATTGCAAGCAGAGGCGTGTCACTTGCAGGCTTGAAAACAATTGCATTTCCTGCTATAAGGGCTGGCATGATCTTCCAGCTGGGAATGGCAATAGGAAAGTTCCAGGGCGTTATCATGCCCACAACTCCTATCGGCCTGAGCACGGTCATGCAGAACTTGTCCTTAAGTTCGGAAGTCGTTGTCTCCCCAAACATTCGCCTGCCTTCCCCTGCGGCATAATTGGTAATGTCTATTGCTTCCTGTACATCTCCCCTTGTTTCGGGCAGCACCTTTCCCATCTCTTCTGTCATGAGTAAGGCAAGATCTTCCTTTCTCTCCTGTAAAATGTGAGCCGCCCTGAAGAGCACTTCAGCCCTCCTGGGAGCCGGAACCTCGCTCCATACTCTGAACCCTCCCTCAGCAGCCTCAACTGCCCTGTCCACGTCTTCTTTTCCGGCTACCTGTACCGTGCCAAGGTTTTCAAGAGTAGCCGGATTGATATCATCAAAAGCTTCTCCGGTTGATGAGTCTCTCGACTCTCCCCCTATAATCAATTTGTACTCAAGAACCACAAAATCCCCCTGAAACAATGAGTATAATACCACATAAATATATCCGGAAAACGTTTTCGGCTAAACCTAAATATATTCAGGGCTTTCTACTGTGATTTCTTAAAACTTTCTCGCAGCAATAGCAGAAATGAATGAAAAGAAAGACTGACCTTCTACCTTTATATGGTTGATTTTTTTGTCGCCGGAAGTCTCAGCGGGTAGATAAAAAGATGAGGCAGATAAAAAGGTTATTAAGATTACTATAAAAAAGAGAGGGTAAGCATTGCTTGAATGATGATTATTAAAAAATAGTTAATTAAAAAAGGTTAACTAAAAATGGTTACCTAAAAACGGTTACCTAAAAACGGTTAACTAAAAATTGGTTACTAAAAATTGGTTACCAAAAATTGGTTACCAAAAATTGGTTACCAAAAATTGGTTACCAAAAATTGGTTACCAAAAATTGGTTACCAAAAGTGCTGGATTAAATATGGGTATCATGCCTGTACCTGACAGAAGCTAAAGTTGCTTCTTTCATAGATTCAGGTTCTTTCTTCATGATCTTCAGTATTCTGACCTACTGCTAACAGTCTGCCAGATCCTCTGTGAAAGTTCGGAGTACTGAGCTTTAAGATCTCCTATATTCTGAACAAAGGAATCTGCACCGTTTTCGATAGTTCGGCTTATAACTTCTTCTTTGCCCATTCCTGTAAACAGGATGAAAGGGATATTAATTCTCTTATCACGGATAGTTCTCAGAAATGAAATGCCATCCATATAAGGCATATCATAATCCGAAACTACAATCATAGGAGAGTTCATCTAACTTCCCAAGAGCCTGTCCTGCAGGTTCCACCGTATCGGAGTTTATGTCGTGGATCACTTCCAAGAACGTCTTTGATAGCTCCAGGAATACAGGGTCGTCGTCGACAAGCAGCACTTTCATGGAGGGGGGGTTCTCCGCAACGTTATGATTTGCAATATCAAAGGAACATCGAATTCCTCATTTCCCATTAAGAGGTTTTGCAGTTCAGTTGCATTTTTGGTAGCTTCTATATGAAACCATTATATGCTAAACTAAGGTATATTTTCATACTTCTATCCCCTTTTTGCAAGCTCAACCCCGGCAGACAGGAATTAAGTCATCTGATATCGTATGGTTTTGAAATACCATTAGAGCATACTTTTCAACTGATTTTTTATGTTGTAAGTAAGAAAATATTTTAGTTAATATAAAAAGTTATTTTACATAAAGAAATTTTCTCACAAGCTGCCTGGATTTTAGAATAATTTTAGCTGTTTTCTGCAAAGAGTGTTTTTTTGTTTTTGAAAAAGTTCTGAAAGATGTGAAAGAAATAATATCAAAAAGAAAAATCTGAAAGGCAAATCTGAAAGGAAAATCTGGAAGGAAAATCTGGAAGGAAAATCTGGAAGGAAAATCTGGAAGGAAAATCTGGAAGGAAAATCTGGAAGGAAAATCTGGAAGGAAAAGAAAAGAAATAACAGAAAATTTAATAGCAAATGCAGAAAAAAGGTCAGGGTTTTATCCCTGATTGATAAAGTTATCTATTTCTTTTTTCAGCATATTGTTCAGGACCTTTCCGTCAACCGTACCTCTGTACTCCTTCATGACAACACCCATGAGAGGGCCAAGAGCAGCTGGACCTTTGTCTTTGATGAAATCTCCTCTTTCCCTGACCATCTTTTTAATGAAGTTTTCGATTTCTTCGGGGTCAAAGGCGCTCAGACCAAGCTTTGAAATCGCTTGCTGAGTTGTAAGTTCAGGCTCTTTTGCAAGGGCTGCCAGGAGATCCTGACTGGCTTCTTTTGCAATTTCCTGGTTTGAAATAGCTGCAAAAAGTCCATTGAAGTGTTCATCTGTGAGGTTGTCCGTCTCAACCCCGTTTCTCCTTATCTCAGGGACGATTCCCACAAGGGTTCTGGCAATCAGGGTTGAGTTAACATTTGCATCCTTCCTGTAAGTTTCCAGGAGAGCCTCGAAGAGAGGCAAATACCTTGAATAAGCCACTTTTTCGGCAAGCTCTTTATTCAGGCCGCTTTCGGAAGCAAACCGCTTTGCCCTTTCTGTCAGGAGTTCCGGAGGTTCTATGGAATCAAAATATTCCTGTGATATCTCGATCTGGGGAACATCGGTTTCAGGATACATCCTTGCCGCACCGGGAAGAGGGCGCATATAAGCAGAATTTCCTTCCGGCAGGGCTTTTCGAGTCTCTTCAGGGATCCCCTCAAAGGCTTCTTTTGCCCTTTTAATTACTGCCTCAATTGCAAGCCTGGATTTTTCAGGTTCATCTGCGACCATGACAACAGCATCCTCAGGACCTGCACCAATAGCGTCCCTGACAGCCTGTACTTCCTTTTCAGTTATTCCGTAGTTCGGAAGTTCGTCCGTGTGGAAAATTCCTCCCACACCTGCAGTCTTTGCCCTATCCGAAAACTCAGTCCCGAGCCTCCTACCTGGCTGTACTTCCTTGCCTACAAGCCCGTTGAATTTCTTCAGGTGGGCAGCAAGTATTGCTCCTTTCTTTACACCTTTTTGCAGGACCTTGGACTTCGTATCCATGAAAAGCCCTGTAATATCATAGATCTCCTCACAAACAAAGGCTTTTCTTTCAAGGAGTTCCTGCCTGATAAAAAGCAGGTTCAATTGCCTTTCAACTTCCCTGCGGACGATGTCTTCTATGAGGTCAAGGGCCTGGACTCCTTTTATTTCGACTCTTGCGCCTCTGGCAATTGAGATGTTAACGTCCTGCCTGATCGTGCCAAGCCCTCTCTTTACTTTTCCCGTAGACCTAAGGAGCATCCCTATATACTCCGCAACCTCACGGGCTTGCCTCGGAGATTTGATATCAGGCGCGGTTGCAATTTCTACAAGCGGGATCCCGAGCCTGTCCAGGGAATAGACTATTGAATCTCCTATTTCTTCGATTTTCTGGGCAGCTTCTTCTTCAACGCAGAGGCTGTCAATCCCGCAGTATCCTTCCGAAGTTTCAATATACCCATCGCTTGCAAGAAATGCAGTCCTCTGAAAGCCGCTGGTATTTGACCCGTCCACAACGATCTTTCTCATTACATGCATCTGGTCAACAGGTTTCATGTTGAAGAGCTTTGCAACCCCGAGGGAAATATCCAGAGCTTCCATATTGAGTTCTCTTGGAGGCTCTTCATCATTTTCTATAAGGCAGGTCGTATCGTAAGCCTTGTAGACATATTTTCTCCTGATCTTGGTCTGCTCCACCGCAGCCCTGTCCTTTTCTCCCATCTCGCTTTCCGTAGCCCTGAGATACCTGAAAAACTCAAAGTCCGAATCCCCAATGTCCCTTATCAGGGTAGGACACCTGCAGAACAGTTTCTCTTTTGAGTCCAGCTGCTGGTGAATTTCAAGCCCGGCTTTCAGCCCAAGTTCACTGTAATCGTATTTTTCCATATTTTCACCCGAATCTAAGCAGGAGGCGCCTTAATCCATATTAAATCTCTCTGATTTTTACTTTAGTCTTCCCCTTAGTTTTTCTTTAGTTTTTCTTTAGTTTTTCTTTAGTTTTCCTTTAGCTTTTCTTTAATTAATCCTTCAAATCCAGCTCTTTTTGCTCTCCCTTCACTTTTAAGTCCATCGGCTCGCTATTTTCCTTTTCCTTTTTAAACACTCTTTCTGCGCTTGTTTCCTCTCTTAGCTCTTTTAGGTGCTGCATTAGCAGTTATCGGTTATTTATGTGTAAGAAACTGAATGTAAAAGGTGTGGTAGAATGTATAAAGGTATCTATTCCGGAAATCCAGTAAAAAGACAGAAAAAGGAATAGTAGAAGGTATTGAACTTTTAACTTTTGTTTTTTTGTAACTATTCAGCCACTGATAAAAAAGTATGTTTTTTCAGCAAAATGCTGAAATTCTCAGAATAATAGCGGCGCTCCTTTGAGCGCCGCGAGAATACCGTCTATAACAGGTAAATCGTTCTTTTTAATGGTTGAGATATAAGCTCTAATTCTGCAGAAAGCTTCCGCTCCTTGTATAGTTCTGAAAGTTCCTGATATTTTCTGCTGTAATTTCATCATCCTTATGTCTCTTTCTGCTTGGTTATTCTCAAACGGAACTCTCAAGTCATTGAGGAATCTCAGGATCTGTTTTTTGTTTTCTATAAACCTGTCAAGTAGGTTCCTTGCTTTTGTTTTTGGATTTTTACCACGTTTTCCTTGTTTTTCAGGGTTTAGAGAAGGTGGATTTTCTTCAATCCCTTTCATGACTACAGCATCGAACCTTTCTTCTAACACTTTAATTTGCTCAAAGTCCAGATCTTTGACCTGCTCTTTACACTCATCAGTATACTTTTTCATTTCTGTTAACAGTTCATTCATCTCTTTAGCCCATTGCTGTTTATAGTTCTCCTCAATTCCAGTAAGTTCTCTCTGGAGATGAGCATTGCAAAGAGCATGATCACATTCATAACTGTTATAGGGTTTCCATCCGTCATGAACTGCTATTCCTTTAAACTCTGGAAGAATTCCCATGGCATTAATTGCTTCTGATCCTCTTTTTGAGTGAGCAAAATAACAGGTGTATTTGTCATTAGAAGCTACATGAAGCCAATGCCTTTTTCCTTCAATTTTCATCCCAGTTTCATCACAATGGATTACAGGAGAAGTTATTAACCTCTCCTGACTCACATTTTCAAACTCCTCTAAATTCCGGAAGCATTCTTTTTCTGCTCTGATTATCGTAGCAGAACAGATTTTTATCCCCATAACGTCATCAAAAAACTCTAAAATCCTTTTATAGGGAATAAACTGGTAGTTTTTACAGTAAATTGCTGAAGCTAAAATATTAGGACCATACTGGACGGGATATTTCACAGATTCTGGAAAAGAAGCTTTATTTGATTTTCCACAGTGAGTACAGGTCTTAATCTGACTTCGATGTTCCGTAACAATTAGATTTACAGGAGGAATATCAAAAATTTGTCTTCTCTCATAAGCTTCAACTTCAACATCCTCAAGAGTATGTCCACATTCTTTGCAGCAGGTCAAAGAATGTTCAATTACCTAATCAGGATCATTAACCATATCAAGAGTTGTGCCTGGATGACCTTCTTGACCTCCAGGTTTCTTCCCACTCTTTTTCCGGAGACTCTTGGGATTAGGTTTTTCTTTGACTAAAAAGTCAGTAGAAGGAGGTTTACTGCTGTTTCTGCTATTTTGATTTAAGCGAGATTCTAAAATCCTTACACGTTCTTCTAGTTCAGCAATTCGAATAGCTTGTTCTTCTATGATAGTTTCAAGTCTCTGGATTACAGAAATTACAGCTTCAGGACCAGCTTCATAGATAACGAGGATCTCTTCACGTGTAAGCATAATAACGAAACAAAATAGGATTCAATTTATATGCAATTTTTCCTCGAAAAGAGGAAAAATTGTAGCCTTTCAAAGGCTACCTGAATTGTTACGTTTTTTTATGTGTGAAACAGGAATAATCTCCCATTTTTTCCTGCAAATCGGGACCTTTGTCAAACTATCAAATATTTTATATGAATTAATTCCAATCTATTTTCCAAACTAATAAATTATTTTGGGGAAGAGAGTATAAAAGCAAATAGTGTGATTGAAAAAGCAGTCAAAGCTGTCCTTGATAAATTTGCAGAGAGTTACGCCAGACGCGACCTGAATAGTGCAATGTCCCTTATTGCGCCGGACGCAGATGTTGTAATTTACGGTACCGGTGCAGACGAAAAACGTCTAGGTCCGGAAGAAATCAAAGCGCAGTTTGAGCGTGATTGGACTCAAATCGAGGAGCCAGCTCTTGAATACAAATGGATTTCTATCTCAGCGGCTGGTAATGTTGCCTGGGTAAGGAGCTGTGCCGGCACAGTTTTATTTATTATATTAACATGAACTGTTTACCTAACATGTATAGTAAAATGATCAGGCAAAGAATGAGGAATAAATGCATCAATGCTCCAACCAATACATCAGTATTTACTTTGCGATCATTCAAAAATAGAACCTTTTGTATCCAGGCGGTGGGGGAATTTTTGGGGGAGTCTTCCATAAATTATATTATAATTTCCTCCCATATATAGAAGTATAGCTTTGGAGTTACTTCAGTGAAAAAGATGGAATTCAAGGGCATGGTATTGAACCGACACCCTGGAAAAAATAAGCAGAATATCTTAAAACCTAGTTTCCCCTTTTTCAATCCAGCAAAACCAGCGTATATGGCGATGGGCTCGTATCATCCATCGGAAACTTCTGAAGCTGAGTCCCCAGTTTTTCAAGCGTCTTGTCCATCCTCACCCCAAGCCCCATAAGGCAGGGCCTGCGGAGGGTTGGGTGGTGGCAGGGACCTTTGTCGCCGGCACATTTCACATCAGAATAGTCGCTTGTGGCGCACCAGGTACACATGCCGGGGAAGGTGGCAAGGGCGGTGTTGTAGCCAAGAGTCCAGGCGAGTTTTTCAATTTCGAGGACTCCAGGCTGGATTGTTTCTTTTCGGTCTTTCATTACGGTCTTTAAATTATCAAAAAACTGGTTTTTCGTTTCTTCGTTTTCGGGGGGTTCGACACTGAATTTTATGAAGTTTTCACTTACTTCACGGGGAAAAACGTTTTTGGATTTCCATTCAACGAGGAGGGCCCAGTCGTAGTTAGCAAGCATCTTTTTGAATTCGCCCACGGTTGGGATATAAGGTGGGCAGACCCGGCTTCCGTAGCCGTTGCAGCCAAATATGCACTTCAGAATAGTTCGGTCTTCAACCACAATATTTTCTGCGGGAAAAAGCCTGACGCTTTTTGCACCCAGTTCTTTTGCTTTCTTTTCCAAGAGCCTATAGTTTTCGTCGCTTATTTTCATATATTGTATTATTATAAATAGGGACAATAATACTTTTGCTGCATTGAGATGACCTTTGTTTAGTTACCTGACCTTTTCACCCCCAAAACGAAATCATCCTTTTATCTTTTCACTCCCTGAACCCCGATGCAATTATATTTCTTACAGGCACATAGTGTAATTGGGTGTTGTTTTATGGGAGTCGTTAATTTCAAGAAAATAATGATCGCAACCGACGGTTCGGTCTGTTCCAGGATGGCTGCTAACAATGCGATAGAGCTTGCCCGCTTGAGTGGAGGAACTGTTTATGCGGTATATGTGGTGTCCACGGATTATTTCTCTTCGATGGCTGTCGATTTTGACTGGAAAAGGATGAATGAAGCCCTGAAAAAAGAAGGACACTCAGCCGTTAGTTATGTCAAAAGGGCAGGAGAAATGGAAGGAGTCGATGTGAAACTCATCCTGCTTGAAGGACATCCGGCAGACGAACTGATCCGTTATGCCGAAGAGAATAAGATGAATATTGTTGTTATGGGGACTCTCGGCAGGACAGGACTGGACAGGCTGCTGCTCGGCAGCGTGGCAGAAAAAACTGTCCGGCACTGCAAGGTGCCGGTAATGATTGTAAGTGAAAAGTGCAGAACCTGAGGCAAAGAATCGAAAAATCACATTCAACCTCAGGTTTTGATCTTCTGCATCTGCATCAATCGGTTTTTCTTCAGCTTTCCATCTTCTTTTTCACAGCTTCTGTGGTTTTTTCCGAAGAATCGGTTTCCCAGAGTTTCCTGACTCTTGCACTCTTAAGGACAGGCATGAGAGAATCTATCTTTGCCTGCACGACTGCAAGCGTTTCCTCATCGGTGCATGGGGGCTCTATGCCCATAAACTTCTGCGCTTTGAGGGTTTCAGTCTCTCTAAAGACGGCGTGGTCAACCCCTTTCCTGACTCCGGTCTTCAGGGATTCGATTGCATCCCTCCACTGGGTAGCCCAGGGTGTATCCGGAATCTCTGTGTGGTGGACATCAGATCTCTCTACTTTTATAGCTCCAAGGTGGCAGGCTTTCACGCAGGCTCCACAGTAAGTGCAGTAATCCTCGGCAAAAGCTATCTTTCGAGGGTCTTCGGGATCTGTGGGGACGTACCAGAGATTCGAGGGGCAGACATTGAAGCAACCGCGGCAGCCCTGGGGGTCGCACTCTTTGAGGTTTACATCAATAAGGCTCAATTCCCCTTCCATGGGCTTTTGCAGGTCAACAGCTTCATAGGGGCAGACAGCCTGGCAACGGGCGCACTGCGTACATTTCAGCTCGTCAACCTTCACATTGCCTTCCACTTTCGGGGCTTCACAGGGGCGCTCCCCTTTAACCTTTATTGCCTCTTCCGGACAGATATCCTGGCAGAGTACACAGTAGTCACATTTATCCTCGTCTACAAGAAGCTGCTCAAAAGGTACAGGGTTCTCAGGGGTAGGCTCGCGCTCAAGCAGGAGAAAGGCATCACAGAACCGGGCACATATCCCGCAGAAGTTACATTTTTCAGTGTCGATTTCGATTTCACCCTTTATCCCTTCCTTAAAGGGAGCAATCTCTTCTTTTTTAGGAAAGGTGAACTCGACCTCTATCGCGTCCTGCGGGCAGGCTCCCTCACAGAGGAGACAGGGAAGACATTTCTCGTTGATATGTACATAAGTATCGTATTTTGGGTACTGATTTTCATCAGGGACCTCTCCCACAGCTTCGAAGGAAATGGCATGCACAGGGCAGAGGTTTGCACACATCCTGCAGAAGGTGCATTTATCAAGGTCCATCATAACAGGAGGAGCATCAAGCCCGGTTGCAATCTCATGTATGGGTCCCAGTTCAAGGGCTTTTGTGGGGCAGATCTCCACACAGATCCCGCAACCGTTGCAGCGCTTATAGTCGTAATCAAGGGTCTTGAGGGACTTCTCAGTTGCCTGCGTATAGAGAAAATGTGTCCCCTGCAGGTCCATGCTGGTTGTAACTGTGATTTTTTCCTGATTTTCACCTTCGACTTCTTCAGCCCCTGCTTCTACCGGTTCTTCGAACTCGAACTCCTCAGATCCGGATTCTTCAGATTCAAATTTCCCTGATCCGGATTCATCAGATTCGCATCTCTCTGCGTCTTTTTCTCCGGTTTCAGGCTTTTCATTTTCTCCAGCTCCGCAGCAGCACCCGCCACATACATGAGTTTCCTGCTCTGGGCACTCTTCGGGACACTCTTCAGAATGTTTCTCGCTCACTGTGCCACCTCCTCCGGTCCGGTTCCCGTACATTCCTGCTTAAGTTCGGTTCCTATGGGTCCTATTTCTTCGAGTTCTTTTACAAACTCGGTGATTGTGTTCGAGAAACGTTCTCCTTCGGCAGCCGAGATCCAGAGGGTCCTGAGCCTTTTAGGATCAAGCCCTATTTCCTTTATGATTTCTTTTAAGACATCCATTCGCTTTTCTGCATCAAAGTTTCCGTGAATGTAGTGGCATTCGTCCATCCTGCAGCCTGCAACAAGCACCCCGTCAGCTCCGCCTTTTAAGGCTTCAAGCACGAATTCCGGGTTTACTCTTGCAGAACACATGGTACGGATGACCCTGATGTTTGTCGGGTAATGGATCCTTGACATTCCTGTCAGGTCTGCACAGGCATAACTGCACCAGTTGCAGAGGAAAGCTACAATAAAAGGACACTGGGACTTATGGGCAGTTGCCTCTCTTACCTGCGCAAGGATCTGCTCGTTTTCAAAGTTCCGCATCTGAATTGCCCCTACAGGACATGCTGCACTGCAGTCTCCGCAGCCGTAACACGAAACCTCGTCCACAACAGCTTTTTTGTCGACAATACTGATCTTTCCAAACTTGCAGACATCCACACATGTCCTGCACCCAATACACTTTTCGGGATCAACATGCGCTCCCATTGGGTCGGCTTCAAGCTCCCCGGTCCCTAGAAGCTGCATTGCTTTTGAAGCGCAGGCACTTCCCTGAGCGATCGAAACCTGGATTTCCTTGGGGCCTGAGGCGCAGCCTGCCAGGAAAACACCACTCACCGGGGCGTCTACAGGACGCATCTTAGGGTGGGCGGGGGCGAAAAATCTGTCCGGCCTCCGGGCAAGGTTCAGCATCCTGCATATCCCTTCTGCAGCTTTGGCGGGTTCGTAACCTGTAGAGAGAACCACCATGTCATAGGCTTCCTCCTCGGGACGGCATTCCAGAGTGTTTTCATAGCGGAGAACTGGCCTGCCGTCATCACCCTGATAGATTTCCGCTACCTTCCCGCGGATGAAGTCCACGCCCATTCCCTGGGTCCTGATATAGTATTCCTCGTACATCTCTCCGGCTGCCCGGATGTCGATGTAGTGGATGGTGACTTCCGTGTCCGGGTAACGCTCCTTAATCATCTGAGAGTTCTTGAGCGCGGCCATACAGCAGACGCGAGAACAGTATTCGTTACCCACGGTTTTGTCCCTGGATCCCACACACTGGATGAATGCAACGCTTTTAGGGGGTTTTTCGTCAGAGGGCTTGAGGACCCTCCCTCCGGTGGGCCCTGCAGAGTTCAACATCCGCTCAAGCTGCATGTTCGTGATGACATCCGGGTATTTCCCAAAACCATATTCTTTTTTCCTGGAAGCATCAAAGAGCTGATAGCCCGTAGAAACGATTACAGCTCCTGCTTCAAATTCAATTTCCTCAGGCTTCTGTTCGTAATCTACAGCTTCTGCAGGACACGCCTGCTGGCAGAGTCCGCAGCCCACGCAGTGGTCAGGATCGATGAGAACCACCTGGGGGACGGACTGGGGGATTGGCATGTAGATAGCCCGGGTCTTTCCAATTCCGTAGTTCATGGGGTTTTCTATTTCCACGGGACACACCCCGGCACAGAGGTCCACACATCCCTTACATTTGTCCTCGAGCACGAACCTAGGTTTGCGCCTGACTTTTACATGGAATTTTCCGACGGATCCTGAAATATCGGTAATTTCTGAGTAGGTGTAAAGAGTGATGTTCGGGTGGTTCTGCACATCCGTCATTTTGGGGGCAAGCACACAGATAGAGCAGTCGTTTGTTGGGAATACTTCATTCATCAGGGCCATTTTACCTCCGATTGTAGACTCCCTCTCTACCATGGTTACGGGAAAACCGGCTTCTGCAAGGTTTAAAGCGGCTTCAATTCCTGCAACCCCTCCACCTATGACAAGGACATTTCTGCTGGCTTTTGAGTTTGTTGCACTCAGCTCTTTGAGGAATTTGGCCTTTGCAACCCCCATCCGGATAAGGTCAAAAGCTTTCTGGGTCGCCATCTGCGGGTCGTCTGCATGCACCCAGGAGCACTGCTCCCTTATGTTTACCATTTCCAGAAGGTAAGGGTTAAGGTCGGCTTTTTCCATGACATGCCTGAAGGTCTTTTCGTGCAACCTGGGGGAACAGGCAGCTACCACAACCCTGTCGATTTTGTTATCCTTTATATCCTTAATGATGCCTTCCTGTCCGGAATCGGAACACAGAAACTGTACATCCCGGGAAAGCACCACATCTTCCAGTTTACTCGCCATTTCTTCAAGGGCTGAAACATCAATTACTCCTGCAATGTTCAGTCCGCAATGGCAAACGTAGACTCCGATTCGCATGTTTGTTGACTCCTTATATTTATGAATATTTTTAGAGATCGAATTCTGATATATCTTTTGATTCTTTTTATTTATATCATTTATAAGTTAAAATTTCAGAATTATAATTCAGGAACGTTTTCCTGCGCATGATTTCTGCCAGTGCAGAAAAAAGAAGGTCCTGTGTAGCCCTGGTTCAGTGTGTTTTTATCACAACTCTGGAAAGGCTTTTCTTTAAGTTTACCGGGCATTTGTGGAATTTGTGTTTTATAAATCTCAATATAAATTTTCCCTCAAACAGGATAAAAAGGTAGCCGTTTTGTACAAAATCAAAACCTTTATTTTGTAAAAGTTTTTTGAGCCTCTGACCGGCAACCCTATAATAAAAAATTCAGAATCATCAGCCTTTTTAGTGTTATTTCCCGGTGGCTTTCCAGGTTTGCCTTCCTTCAGCTTCATTGCAGGCATGAGCAGAAATATTTTAAAGCAACTGTAATTTCATCATAAGGTAACCCCGGTTCTGCTCCCTGATAGGCCAAATAGGCAGAATAATTTTACACTGCCTCATATAATAATGTATGATGAACTATTTAAGCTATGTACAATCTGTTTAATCCGTTATTTTAAAGAGGCATATACCACATTATTTATATACTGCGTCTGATATTTATATATCAATATAATACTTGCATGTATATTAACTTTCGGATTCCTGTTAAAGCCCGTGTTTAAATTCCCGGGAAAAATCTGGTTATTTAATCGGGTAATCTCAGAATGGCTGATCGAAGATTACGATGCTCACCAATTGATTTTATAGTTTGAAAGCTTAATTCGTAATCGATCGGTCAGTGCCGAATTGTTGCTTAATAATTTATATGTATGCGGGAATTTCCTGTGAACGGAAGTTTAAAAAAATTCTTAAGAAACCTGAAAGGGGAACACATCTACGGCAATTGTGCAAGAACAGGAATGCTTCTGATTCTCCAATAATATTTCCGTGTATGACCTTCTCCCGAATAACAGTATCACTCTTACAAAAACAGGAGGGAACTCTACATGAGTGAACACGATGAAGTAAAAGACAAAATGTATGAATGGACAGAAAAATACGCAAGCAAAGCAGGCTACAGGCTTAACCCGGATAAAGAAGCTCTTGATTATGTTCTTGACGGGCTTGCTTCAAGGGTTGAAAAGTTTGGGAAGCGTTATTGCCCTTGCAGGATAGTAACCGGGGACGAGAATGAGGATAAAAAAATAGTTTGTCCCTGTATTTATCATAAAGATGAAATTGAAAAAGACGGAAACTGCCACTGTGAACTTTTCTTTAAGTCTACCTGATCTGACTTTGTTCTGCCAGACCTGCTCCAAAAGCAGGCATTAAATACTAATTAAATACTATTAGCGAAAGTGGGAAAGGACAATTGATATAAATACTTTTTGCCCACTTCCAGCCACTCTAATCTTTTCACTTAAGTTGAAATACCTTTCTTTCAGCCTGCAAAAAGGCAAAACAGTGTTCTCTTCAAAATGTATAGGGAAAAGTAAATTTCACATATTTGTTGAATATCTAAAAATATACCTGAGTCTGAAAAACATGCTCATGAAGCATATAAAGCGAAACAACTGTGTGATAAAATTGATCTAACTGTGTGATAAAATTGATCTAACTGTATGATAAAATTGATCTAACTGTGTGATAAAATTGATCTCTATCTTGCAGGTGGAAGATCCTTCCTCAAATTTGAAGAGGATACGCAAGAACCTTATTTGGGAGTTTGAAGTCTCTGAAGACTGTTAACACTGCTAATTAATATTAACATTGAGAACTAAAAAGCAATAGTTTAAGGTGGATTACATTCATTTCTTTATTGAATCTATTAACATTGTACTTCAATGCTCTTAGGTACTCAATATTTTTAGATAGCATTTCCTTCAAACCGGATATTCTTTAATAAAATATTTCCGGTTCACACTGGCATATACATTCACACAATAGAATGTACAAACACTATTTACCTGATGTAGTTACCTGGTGTGGTATTGACCTGCCATCTTTTTAACTGCCATATCTTTAATAAACTATAAAATAAATTTGACTCAAGGGTGATCTGGAATGACAAATGCAATGGAACTTTATCAGATGCTTCCAAAAACGAACTGCAAAAAATGTGGAAAAAACTCCTGTATGGCGTTTGCAGTTGCCCTTATGGCTCGCGAGCTAACAGCTGATGACTGCCCGCCCCTTAAAGAGGAACCTAAATACAAAGAAAACTACGAAAAGATCAGCAGCCTCTTCAAGGCGTCAGAAGGAGCAACTTCAACCGGACTCATAGTGCATGAAGAACTCTGTTTTGGTTGTGGAAACTGTGTGGTTGCCTGCCCTCCTAATGTAGCAAACGATCCCTATGGAGTAGGCTCGGGAAATGCCCCCAGGAATGCTAAGAAGCTGGTCCTGGTCGTAGAAGACGGAGTTGTCAAAGCCCAGAATGTAGAGGAATGCCGTAGATTCGGGAAGAACAAGATCCTCTGTAACGGCTGTATAGTGACCTGCCCTGTAGAGGCAATCGAGTTTGTGTGAGGTAAAGAGGATGGAAAAAAATTATAATGTATGCACAGGCTGTGGGATGCTCTGCGACGATATCGAGGTCGAGTCTGAAAAGAACATAGTAAACAAAGTCTATACCGCCTGCAGGGTTGGGGTAGCCCACATGAAAGAAGGAAGGGATAATGCAGTTTTCCGGGTTGACAACAAGCCTGTTGATGAAGCAACTGCCATCAGTGAGGCTGCAGCTATCCTGAAGAATGCAAAAAACCCCCTGATTTTCGGGCTTGGGACTTCTACCAACGAGACTCAGAAACTTGCAATAGAGCTTGCAAAAAAAACCAGTGCAACCCTTGATGATACTTCTTCATTCTGCCTGGGGCGTGTGGTTGAATCCCTCCTTCAAAACAGGTTCAAGACATGTACCCTTGACGATGTGAGAAATAAAGCCGATGTTACCATTTTCTGGGGAGCAGACCCCTCGGATTCTCACCCCCGCCACCTTTCAAAACATTCCTATTTCCCAAGGGGCGCAGAAAAGCAGCGGGGATGGGAAGAAGAGAGGACTGCAATTGCAATAGATGTTCGGAAATCCCATACCGCAAAGATCTGCGGGAATAATTTCTTCCAGATCCCGCCAGGAGGAGATGCCGAGTTCATCGACGCCCTTATTGCAGGGCTTTCCGGAAAGCTTCCAAAAACGTCCTACAACTTCCCCCCTAAAAGGATTCTTGAACTGGCGAATATCCTGAAAGGGGCAAAATTCGGGGTAGTCTTTGTAGGGCTTGGCTTGGTCTACTCCCTGGAAAACCTTGAACCCCTTTTCCGGCTTATGGACACCCTGAACGAAAAAGCAAATTTCCACCTGATACCTATGGTAGGACATTACAACATGCGGGGCTTTAATGAAAACCTCTTTGAGGAAACAGGGCATGTGAACAGTGTAAAGTTCGAAGATGGCACTGTGAAGCATGGACCCGAATATTCGATCGTTGAATCCCTTAAAGCAAAAACCGTGGACGCAGCCCTTATCGTCGGTTCTGACCCTCTTTCAAGCCTTCCCAGGTCTATTGCAAAGAATCTGCTTGAAATTCCAGTCATTTCACTTGACCCCTGCGAAACCCTTACCTCCAGAAGTGCAAAGGTCTATATCAACACTGCAATCAGCGGGGTGGAATCAGGAGGAAGTGCCACGCGTATGGATGGGGTAAAGGTAGACTTTAAACCTGTTGTTGAAACAACACGGCTCTCGGATGAAGCAGTTCTCAAAAAAATAATGGAGGCTCTCTGATGGATTTCGGATCTTTTCTTAAAACCCCTGAAATAAAGGTCAGGATCATAACCTACAGGGACATCTTTCAGGACAAAGCGATGATTGAAAACCGTTTTGGGGAAGAATACAGGGACCGCTCGGCCGTAATAAAACTGGATCCTACCGACTTCAAGCAATTGAGCGTGAAAAAAGGCGACACAGTAACCCTGAAAAACTCTTTCGGAACAATTGTGGTCAGGGCTGAGGAATCCGGATACGAGCCCTCTCACCGAGGCATCGCATATATGCCTAACAGTCCCTGGTCCAATATGCTGGTTTCGGATGAAACAGGCGGTACAGGAGTCCCCAAATTTAAAGACATTTCCGTAACCGTTACCAGTGCAAAAGGAGAAAAAGTAACTGACCTCGGGTTTTAACTACCCGGGTTTTAACTGCCCTTTGACAGGCTCATGAGAAGCCTTAAAAAAGAAGCCTTAAAAAGGTAGCCTCTTAATAAGACAGCTTTCAAAAAGAGCCTTAAAAACGGAAATTTACTTCTTATGTCTTTATTTTTCTCCCTTTTCAGTTTTTTCATAACAACAACCGGGTGAGAGTATGGCTGACGCGCTCCTGAAATTTACCAGGGTCTTGAAAAACGGAACCGTTTTCTACCATTTTGAAGGTTTTAATAATGTAAAATCAAGATGGGAACTTCCCTGTGAGTACCTGTCCACCACTCATTTTGCAGCCTGGAACGGAATTTTGCTTTACTCTGACGGGAGTGTTGTGAAATCTCTGTTTCCAGGCAGTGTTGTCCCGGAAAATGAGTATATGAAACTGATGAACCTTATTGAGATAGGGAAAAAACGGTTAAGCGAAATACAAAGTAAGTTTGAATAATTGAGTATTATGAACAAATTTTTTTTATACATAAGGGAAAAAAGTAAGATAAAGAAATAATCAGGATGAAGGGTCATTCCTTCTCCCGACCTCATTTCTTGTTGGTTGAGTTAGTAAATTACTATCTCTGTGAAACCAGGCTTATGTTAGCCCCTTTTTGTTGATCATGGTTCAATTTTCATAAGTGGTTTCAACTTCATAAGTTTCTATTTTCGTAAGTAATTGTATTTGTTTAGTTTGTAGCTGTCTCTGGTTAGTCTGGAGATCACTCAGATTCGTCTGGAGGTACCCATGTTTCATCTGGAGATATCCATGTTTCATCTGGAGATGTTTCCGTTTGATTATCTGCAGATATTTCTGTTTGATCATTTGTAGGTGTCTCCGTCTGGCCATCTGTTAAATCTACTGGAGTTGTAGATTGTTCTGGTTCAGAAACAACTACAAGCGGGAGGTAATCCGTATAGCCGCTGGTTGAGATACTGAACACTCCATCAGCAATGCCGTCTCCATCTGTATCCGTTGCAGTCTGGGAAAAGCCAGTACCATCAGGTTTTGCCCAGAGGTTTCCTCCTATGTACGGTCCGCCTGCAATATTTGTGCCTGCGATTTTTGTTGTGTTCCAGACGTTCCCAAAGCTTCCCGGCTTAATATCTGCGTTAACGTTGTTATTCAGGTAGTTATTAAACACGGTATTGTTGTTGCTTGTGGAAGTCATATAAAGACCTGAAACACCGTTTGAAACTATTTCATTGCCTGAAATCTTATTATCGCTGGAAGTTATCAGGTGGATGCCCCGGTTGCTGTTGGAAACTTCGTTTCCTGAGATATTGTTTTCTAAGGAATAAGCCAGCAGGATTGCATATTCGCTGTTGTCCGAAATAGTATTTTTTGAAAACGTGTTCTTGTTCGAGGTTGTGAGGTAAACTCCTCTATTATTGCCGGAAGCTTCGTTGCTGTTTAAGTTATTATTACCTGAACCTTTGAGGTATATACCGTAAGCACGGTTAGAATTTGCTATGTTGCCGGTCAGGTCGTTATAGTTGCTTGAATTTTCCAGGACAATACCGTGGTCATTACCTTCGCTTGCATTGCTGTTAGAGAGTACGTTCCATCCTGAGCGCAGCAGGTAAACTCCATACCTGTTTTTCAAAGCTGTGTTGTTTAAGAGCGTATTGTAATTGGAATCCTGCAGGTAAAGTCCTCTTCCCCCATTCTGCATACTGTTATTAAGGACAGTACTGTTACTGGAAAAAGCCAGGTATATACCAATTGTGTTGTTCGACAGTATGTTTTCATTTATATTACAGTTAGTAGAGTTTAAGATAGATATTCCAGATAAGACGTTATCCGAAGCTGAATTCTCCAGAACATTGTTGTTTCCTGAAGATGTGATCCGGATACCATTTCCGTTATTTGAGACTACATTACCCGAGAGCATGCTTTCACCTGTCCTTAACAGGTAAATGCCTCTGCTGTTGTTCAATGCTGTGTTATTTGTCAAGTTGTTACCACTTGAATCTCTGAGATAGATGCCGTAGATTGTGTTGGAATCTACCGTATTACCTTTCAGGTTGCTGTTACTTGAACTTGAAAGATAGATTCCGTAATCTTCGTTTGAAATTGCAGTGTTGTTTTCAAGGCTGGTGTTACTGCAACTTTCCAGGACAATACCATGATCAATGCTCATACTTACCTTATTATCTGAGAGCATATTACCTTCGGAGATAAGCAAATATATTCCGAACCTCTGATTCGAAATTGTGTTTCCCGAAGCCATGTTATATTTTGATCTTTCGATATTAATTGCCCTCTTACCATCTACTGCTGTGTTGTTGAGGATAAGGTTGTGAGTTGACTGTTTAAGGTATATTCCCAGTGTGTTGTTTGCTAACCTGTTATTTTCGATGGTACAGTTACTGGACCTTATCAGGTAAACTCCTGCGCGGTCAGTTCCGGCACCATTAATGCTGAACCCCGTAATTACTACGTTATTTGCTTCGACATAAAATACATCCTCAGCTTTATTGTTCGCCGTAACTATCGTATCTTCTGGGTTCCCTGAGGCTGACCTTATAACCAGATCATCTGTCATTATTCTGAGATTTTCAGTATAGCTTCCGGGACTTACGACAACCTCATCCCCCGGAACAGTTTTATTAACTGCATTTTGTATTGATTCCCCTGGCTGGACAATAATCTCAGTTGCAGTTCCGATACCCGAGCTTATCGTAAAGACAAGCAAGGTTAAAAATATAGCAATAAACCTGTGTATATGAATCCCCCACTTCAGATATTATTAATAATTCTTCTTTATATTTACCAACAATATATAAACATGGGATAATATAAATCTATTAGAAAATAATATCAGAATAATAACCCAAAAAGTAAGCGAAAAAGAGCAGATCAGTACCAATTTGTTGAACCAGTCTGTTGAACCAATCTGTAGAACAATCTGTTGAACCAGACTCAAGAACATGAGTTCAAAAGTAAGGTGAAAATAGTATAAAAAAAAGAATAAGATAGAGCCGATATCTTTCTTCACTTTTTGAAAGAAAAAGGAAAAAAAATAAAAACAGGATGAAGATATCAAACCTCCATCATTCTTTTTTCTACATTTAAATATATTATTTATATTTAATTTAGCTTATTTAATTTAGCTTATTTAATTTAGCTTATTTAGTTTAGCTTATTTAATTTAGCTTATTTAATTTAGCTTATTTAGTTTAGCTATTTATTTCCTCTTATACAAGAGTACTGCAAGCAGACCAGCCACACCGTAAACCAGCTCAAAGCCCGGCATACCTGTACTTTCTCCCTGTTCGGATTCCTGATCAGCTTCCGATCCTGTATCCTCCGTGTTCTCTTCAGAGTTGTCAAACTCATCTCCAGGCTGGATTTCAGTTGCAGTTTCTTCCTGAGAGTTATCTGCCTTCCCTGTTATTGCGAAGGAAGAAAAGCCCGGGGTTTCAGCTGTGAAGTACAGGTATTCTTCATCTTCATCTGACAGGCTGACTGGCAACTGCTCCCATGTTTTGTTGCTGAATCTGTTCAGGGTAATCGAAGCTTGGTCTATCTTTTCATCCTGGGCCCAGGCCTTTTCAACCTTGAAGCCAATTACAGGGTTTTCGATGTTCTTTGAGGTTGCAAACCCGCTGTTGCCAACCCATATGTTAAAGAACTTATAGACTTCATCCGAAGGTAACTCCGAAACAAGGGTAGATTTATTTTTTAACTGTTCAACAATGGTTGTGGTTTTGCCCACGGTCTTCTTTGAATCGAAACTCACATACACAACACAGGTTGCTTTTTTCGTGAAGTCAAACTGTACAGCTTTTCCGTTTGTAATGAAGACCTGGGAAAGTTCCTTTACTTCAATGTTTCTTGAAGATTCAGGAGAACCGCCACCACCGCCACCACCACTGCGGCTTCCACCACTGCTTTTCCTATTTACAGCTATCTGAATAGTTTTTGTATCAGTGTCGTTTGCGTTGATCACAGTCAGTTTAGCGGTGTAAGTCCCTGCAGAAGGGTACACATAAACAAAACTTGTTTCGTTTGAATCCTCAATTCCATCATTGTTAACATCCCAGCTCCTCGAGGTTGCATTCTGTGATGTGTCAGTAAACAGAACTGTGAGGGGGTAATAGCCACTGGTCTTATTTACTGTAAAGTCTGCTACGGGAAGAATTTTAGTTTCATTTTCTTCTTCTCCTTCTTCAAGCACGTTTATATCAGAAGTTTTTGAGTCCGTGCCGTTCGGGTTGCTTGCCGTCAGATTAACGGTATAAATTCCTGGAACAGTGAACTCATAAACTGGATTATTTACTGTGGAATCAATAACTCCGTTATTGTCAAAGTCCCAGCTTACAGAAGTTGAATTCTCTGAAAGATCAGTAAACTGAACAGTTAGAGGAGCATATCCGCTGCTAACGTTGGTACTGAAGTTTGCATCTGGACGTACCGGTGCAGCGACAGCTACAAGCGGGAGATAGTCTATAACGTTGGTTGTTGTGAATATTACCTCAGTAATGCCGTCTCCATCTGTATCGTTGTTGAGTTGAGAGTGTCCCTGTCCATCAGGTTTTCCCCAGAAATTTCCGCCAAGGTATGGTCCACCAGCGATACTTTTACCTTCAGTTTTATCCGTGTTCCAGACGTTTGAAGTGTTTCTGACATTTGTATTCGCGGTGTTACTAAAGTAATTGTTTACAACCTGGTTATTAGAACTTCTGGAGCACATGAAAATACCGAAGTTCCTGCTCGAAGTTATAATGTTGCTTGAGATACTGTTGCTTCCGGAAGAGTCCAAAGAAATTCCAAAGTTGTTGTTAGAAGCCCTATTTCCTGAAAGAGTGTTGCTGTTGGAAAGTGAAAGCATTATCCCATCGTCGATATTATCCGAGAGAGTATTGTTAGAAATCGTATTCCCACTAGAATTCATTATGTAGATCCCTTTAGAATTGCGTGGGGCTATATTGCTGAGCAGGTAATTATTGCTGGAATTCACCAGGTAGATTCCATAAATACTGTTTGAAGCTGCAGTGTTTCCAGAGAGGTTGTTGTTGTTGCCCACGTTTTCGAGAAGAATACCATGGCCAGTATTCGAGTTTACTATATTGCCTGAAAGTGTGTTTCCACTGGATACCGTGAGTAAATGTATTCCTCTGTTATTTTCAGATGCGTTGTTATTGGTCAGGTTATTGTTGTTTGAATTCCCGAGAACGATGCCATCAGCACTGTTCAACCTGGCGATATTGTTGATAAGATTGTTGTTGCCGGCTTTATCCAGAACTATGCCGTTCATTAAGTTTGAATTTGCCAGATTTCCTGAAAGCGTGTTTATACTGGAAGTTAAGGTAAGGTAAATACCTCTGTTATTGTTATGTGCATCATTGTTGACAAGGCTGTTGTTGTTGGAATACCGCATGGCGATTCCATAGTCAACATTTGAAACTGTATTGCTTTGCAGGTTATTATTATGAGAAGTATTCATGAAGATACCATGCGTGAGAGAAACCAGAGCATCATCTGATACCGTGTTATCCGAGATTGTGTTCCCGGAGGAAGATACCAGGTTAATGCCGTTAGTATTGTTGAACACTGTGTTGCTTCTAAGGATGTTGCTCTCTGAACTTGACAGATAAATCCCATAGTCCTGGTTTGAGTTTGCAACGTTGTTTTCGAGAGTACTGTCGATTGTGTTTTCCAGAACTATTCCGTGGTCAGCACTCTGACTCACGGCGTTTCCTGAGAGGATGTTATCCTTTGAGCCGGATACATAAATCCCGTACCTCTGGTTTGAAACCGTATTGCTCAAAACATTGGTGTAATCGGATTGTTCAATGTTGATCCCTCTTCCCGTGCCTACATTGAGGTCTTTACTGGCGGTGTTATTGCGAATAATATTATTATGGGAAGTCTTAAGATATACTCCAAGAGCATCGTTGTGTAATATGTTGTCCTCAATGGTACAGTAAGTACTTCCGGTCAAATAGATTCCTGAGTTGTCATTTCCTGCTCCAGTAATCTTAAACCCTTTAATTGTTACATTATTTCTGTTCTGGATGGTGATTACATTTGCACCTGAGTTGCTAGCTGCAATTATCGTGTTTGCAGGGTTCCCGTATTCTGACTTTATTACCAGGTCATTTTTGTTTATGATGATATTCTCTGTATAAGTTCCGGGTGCTACGAGAATTACATCGCCTGGATTTGCACTGTCCACTGCGGTCTGTATCGGATTAGTAGAATTAGCATGAATTTCAGCCGCTGCCCCCGCACAGGAGCTTAGTGTGAATATGAGAATGGTTAATAGTAATATTTTTAATATCTTTATTTTAATCCCTCCCTAAAAATAGAAGAAATTTATTATGATACTCTCCACAATTAATTAGGAATTAACTACATGTATAATATAAACGTACTGGTTCTATTTAATAATTTTCTAAAGTAATGTTTTCAGAAAAATCAGGATTAAAAGAGCTATATTTATTTTAGACATCCAAGAGTCATTTCATTTTATGCTGAAATTATCCAGCTGAATAAGTAAAATTATTTCAAACTGTTAAATCTATTTTCATGGTTAACATAATTATTTTAATAGTTAAGAGAAAAGTTAATATATTTACAGTGTTTATCCTGAAAAAAGCGGCCTCTTCTCTAAATTGTTCTCTTAGCATAGTGTGTATACTCCTGAAAAGAAAAATGTAAAAAATAAAACATAAAAAAAATTCACTGGGATGGAAAAAGATTCTTAAAAGTGGCGAGACTGGAGAAAAAAAAATATAAAAATTAAAATAAGTGAAAAGCTCCAGCCTCTACTGATTCATCAAGGTTTATCAGGAGGTGAGTCGGAACCTGCAAAGATTCTCAATACCCAGATAGTAAACTGGTTCCTTTTCCCAATAGGTATTTTTCTAGGTTTCAATATGATGTTTCCTGTTTTGTCCTTCTATTGTATTCTCTATATTCATCCGCTTTTTTATCCTGAAGGTACACGTATTCGTATTCTGGATAAGTGAGCCTTTTTTCGTACTCTTCTCTGGCTTCAGCCTGGCAACGGTCACAGGCATAGATTGGCACCGAAACCCCGAAAATCCTGGTATCGTTTATGCTCCTGTGGGCTTGGGAGTCTATGGTTACGTAACCCTGGCAGTCAGGGCACATCCTGATTGTTTCCTCCTGGAATTCCTGGATCATATCGGTATCATAGAAAATCTGTTTTTTCCGGCGGTAAAAGTCTCCGTGTTTTGCAACCTCTGCCTCTACAAGCCTGTCCCGGTTTTTCCAGTTTTCAAGCTGGGTAGCAACAATTTCCTCAAGGACCTGCCTGTCCCTTGCAGCCTGGACAAACATCCCATGCCTAAAATCAGGCTCCTTTACGCAGGAATAGTCAAGCCCGGCCATGGCAAGGATTATTCCTGTATTTACATAAGGCAGCGCACTCTGGATAGCATAGCCTCCTTCAAGCACTGCCATATCAGGGGCAAGTTTCTCGTTCAGTTTTGCATATCCCTGCGCGGAAAAGCGCATGTTTGCAAGCGGGTCAGAAAAATGGTTGTCCTGCCCTGCGGAATTGAGGACAAGTTCGGGTTTGAAGTCCTCCAGAATGGGCAGCACCAGTGTATCGAGCACGTAAAGGATACCCTTATCCGGAGTCCCGGGCGGCAGAGGAATGTTGATTGTCCTGGCAAGGGCTTTCGGACCTCCAAGCTCGTTAACGAATCCAGATCCCGGAAATATCGTCCTTCCATCCTGATGAAAGGAGATAAAAAGCACATCAGGATCGTTGTAAAAAATCTCCTGTGTCCCATCCCCGTGATGGACATCAGTATCCACAATTGCAATCCTGCGGATCCCATACTTTTTTCTCAGGTACTCAACAAGGATTGCTTCATTATTGATATTGCAAAAACCGCGGTTTCCGTGAGCTACTGTCATGGCATGATGGCCCGGCGGGCGGACAAGGGCAAAAGCGTTTTTAACCTCTCCTCGCATGAGTGCATCAGCAAGGACCAGGCAGCTGCCTACTGAAATCCGGTGAGGGGTTGTAGCCTGGGCTTCTATATCGGGGATACAGAAATGGACTCTGGCAATATCCTTGAAATCCGCAAGACGGGGCTTATACTCTGCGATTTGCGGAAGGTCCATCAGCCCTTCTTCAAAGATCTGGTCCCGCGTATAAAGGAGGCGTTCCTCTCTTTCCGGGTGAGTTGGAGAAATTGCCCAGTCAAAAGCCGGGAAGAAAATAAGGCCTGTCTTTGTTGCTCCTGTTCTGTCTGCCGGAATCATGGGTTCTTTTTCAGGTTCATTTTCAGGTTCATTTTTCGATTCAGTTTTGGATGCATCTTCAGATTTCTGCTCTGAAGTTTTTGTTTTCATTGTAACTTCCCCAATTCTATCAGGCTCTAGTTCCTCTTCTTTCCGTTCTTTTTTCTCTTCCCCGGTATTTTTTTCGGCTCCGCTTTTGAGAGCATCCCTAATTTTCCCAAACCCGAGTTTCATGCTTATTCCCTCCTCTTCCATTCGGGAATCAGGCCTGCCGGGATCTGCATACTCACATCAAAAAGCCTTCCTACCGTAGACCAGCCCATAACCACGTTAAAGACCTCACTGTTAGTAATCTCGGCTTCGTCTGCATACTCGGAAATCCCAAACCTTTTTGCGCGTTCCCTGAGGAGTTTTGTTGCAAGAGCTTCGGCTTCCTCTGGGCGCATCTTATTGAAATTCCCGATATCCGTTGAGTTAAGGCTTACAATCTCTCCTTCCTCAGCTACCGAATAAACCTTCTGCTGAGTATCGATACGCAGGTTAAGGGTAAGAGTAGGCCTTGCAACAGCTGCCCCTATGGCATTTCCTACTTCCGAATATTCGGGAATAATTGGTTTGGCGTTCAGTTTTTTTGCGACTACTGAAATCAGGCCTCTTGCTCCACCCCCAATTCCGACCACATTTTCAGGCTTTTCTTTTTTCCTCTGCAGGACTTCCCATATCCTGTAAGCAGGTTCCTGTTCCCATTCAAGAAACATTTCCCTGACAGCTTTTTCAATAATCCCTGCAGTTGTGTCCACTATAAGGGAAGCGATTTCTGTTTCGGATCTCCCGAGACTGGAGGCTACGGATGCAACTGCCTCTTTTGCACGTTCGAGATCCCCAACCTCGACAAGCCCGAGCACTCTCAGGGCATCCGTAGGGGTTGGTTCTTCCCCACCCATGCAGTAAGCAGGACCTGCCCTTTCTGGGCCTATGGTTACCAGCCTGACCCCATCGTCGGTTTCCCTAACCCTTACAATGCTGTCTCCTCCTACCGCCATAGAGCGGACGGCAAAAGCCCGGACATGGGTAAGGAAGTTTTCAAGTTTTGCACCTTTGGAGGCAATAAGCGGCTTTCCGGAAAGGATAAGAGCGAGGTCGGTAGTGGTTCCACCTATGTCCACTACAACAGATGTTTGTCCCTCAGGGGTAAGGGCGAGAGCTCCTATCGTGCTTGCTGCAGGCCCCGAAAAAATAGTTTCCACAGGGAAAGCTACGGATTTTTCAATCGGCAGAGTCCCCCCGTCGGCTTTAAGGATGTATACGGGAGCCCTGATGTTCCTTTCTCCAAGGGCTTTTTTGATCTCTGCGACGAACTCCTGATAACGTTCCCCTGTTGCAGAGGCCAGCATAGAGGTTGCGATTCTTCTCGGGAAATTCAGTTTTCCCGAAACCTTATGCCCGAGATCTACTTTGCAGTCCGGATACATTTCCCTGAGGATTTCTTCTATCCTGAGTTCGTGGGAAGGGTTCCTCTGTCCGAATTTGCTTACTACGGCAGCTCTGGAAAAACCTTGCTCCTTAATATGGCTCACCGTTTCCCGAACCTCAGCTTCATCGAGGGGCTGGATCTCCCTTCCCCTGAAATCCATAGCTCCTTTAAGGTAGAAACTGTCTGGAAAAACATAACTTTCAGGGTTAACGCCCGGGCCCGGAATGAGCAGCAGAGCCACACGATCAGTTTTACCCTCTGCAATAAGATTTGTTATTACGGTTGTACTGAAAACCACCCTTTCGAGTTGTTCCGGAGGAACTCCTCTGCTGACCTCATCAAGGGCATTGAGCAGAGACTTAAGAAGATTCCCTCGCTCAGTTGAAACCTTGGTCGTACTGTATACATTTCCGTTTCGGATAAGCACCGCATCCGTGGTGGTGCCCCCTACATCAATTCCTATAAACATTCACAATTCGCCTATCCTCACCTGAATGAATTAATCTTTCTATTTTCGTACTTATTCTGTATTTTATAACTGGATTTAATTTATCCAGTTTCAAATGATTTCGATATAGAAATAAGTGTGTGCTTTGTTTCGATACAATACAGATCCGTATAATGTCTTTCCCATAAAAAAGAGATTAAAAAGGCAATCATCTTTTTGATGTGCCCTCATTTTAATCAGCCTTTTTCAACTCCTCCTCAGAAGCCTCTTATCCTCGAACCTGATAGTAAATTTTGTTTTTTCTCCTTTCTCAAGTTCAATTGTCCCATCTATCTGGTCGACCAAAGCATTCACAAGTTGCAAACCAAGGGTTTCGGGGTTTTTAAAATCGATATTTTCAGGAAAACGTCCTCCATTATCCGAATAAACCAGTGTAAATCCGGGGTACATCCCTGAGTCTGTTATAGCGGTGCCTCTATCGACTGCACTCCCGGATCCCAGAGTCTCAGATTTTCTGCAAAGTGAAATTCTTATTTCTCCCTCGGCACCTTTAGAAAATGCATATTTCAGAGAATTTGAGAAAAGTTCATTAATTATTATTCCGAGGGGAACTGCCGTGTCGATTCCGAGGAATATATGACCTATATCAAGGAAAAGTCGGACATTCTCTTTTCCTACCCTGTAAGAGTAAAGAAGATCAGAAGTCAGTTTCCTGAGATAGGCTGCAAAATCTATGCTTGTCGTATCTTCTGATTTATGAAGCTCCTCATGGATTATGGACATGGAAATGACGCGGTTTTCGCTTTCTCTGAAGGCTTCAATGACATCTTTATCTTTGAACTTATCAGCCTGAAGGCTGAGCAGGGACGAAACTACCTGAAGGTTATTCTTGATCCGGTGATGAATTTCCCTCATACTGATAGCTTCAGCTTTTGCAAGGGTTTCCTCGGCTTTTTTCTTCTGAGTAATATCATAAGTATAACCCTGGACAAATTCGGTATCTCCAGAGATGGTACAGATGTTGTGGATTAACTCATGAACCCACCTTACAGCTCCATCTTTTCGACTTAGCCTGTAATCATATTCCATAATGGAATTAGGGGAAAATCTCATTTTTTTCCGGGTTATATAGAATAATTGCCTGTCTTCCGGATAAATGATATCAGTCAAATTTATTCTGCCGGAGAGGAAGTCTTCTTTGGTGTACCCGGTTATTTCCTCAACAGCCCCTTCCAGAAAGAGAGGGGTAAAATCCCTGTCTACCTTAAATGCGATCCCTTTAAAATTCTGTAAGAATGAACGGTAGAGCTCTTCACTTTCTTTCAGTTTTTCCGAGGAAAGTTTGATTTCTGTAATATCTTTCATCACCCCAAGGGCTTTGCATACACAGCCTTCTTCATCCCTCAGATAGACGCCTTTGTTTTCTACGAAAAAATAGCTTCCATCTTTCCGCCGGAACCTGAATTCTTCATTGAATTTTTCCCCTGTGTTCCAGCACTTCTTAAATTCCTGCTGCACTCTTCTGCGCTCTTCGGGGTGAATGTGATCAAGCCAATCATAGTAAGTAAAATCCTGTATCTCGTTGTAGCTGTAGCCCGTAAGTTCCGTGACTGCTCCTGCCCACTCAACATGTCCGTTTTGCAGGTCAAATTCGTATATCAGCTGCCCGGTCTGTTCGGTAGCCAGCCGATATCTTTCTTCACTCTTTAACAGGTTCTCTTCGGTACGTTTGAGCCCGGTTATATCAAGCATTGTTCCTACAAGCCCTTCCACAGTCCCATTAAGGTTCCTGTATACGGCTTTGTTGAAAAGGAACTGTCGGATTATCCCGTCAGAGCACATGACTCTGGACTCATAAACCTGGCTTCCTCCTCTCTGGAGCAGGTGCCGGTCCACTCTTTTGAAAATGTCCCCTAGTTTGGGTGGAATAGATTCGGAAAGTTCATTAACAGAGCATCTTGTTACTGATTCCTTTGAGCTCCCAAGAATCATCCTCGCAAAGAGTTCATTGCAACCGCGGTAGACCCCTTCTTTGTCTTTATAATACACGGGAGCCGGAATAGTATCAAGCAAAGTTTCAAGAAAATGTATCTTTTCGCGGAGGGTACTCTCTACTTCATATCGTTCAATGGCTAACGAGATCAGAGACGCAACACCATTCAAAAAAGAAGTATCTTCTTTTGTAAATTTCTTTTTCTTTGTGTTGTGAATTGTCAGCACTCCATAGGGCTTTTCAACACTTCCGATCAGGACACTTATTCCACTCTTAATTTCCTGATATCCTTTGAACCCCATTTCATCAATTGAGCCCCTTCTGCTTAATTTTTCTATCTGGAGAGGTTTTTTTGAAAGCACTGTGTACTCGGCAGTCGAAGCCGTGTCTCTTTTAATAACCTTGCCTATATCTTCGATATCCCATCCGATTCCTGTTTCAAACAAAAAGTTTCCATCAGGCAAAAGTTTCAAAATTTTACAATATTCTACGTCAAGCGTAGAAGCAATCAAAGTTAAGGATTCGTCCAGCAGGGTCCGGATGTCCGGGGTTTTGAGAGCCTGTTCGGCAATATGGGAAAGGGCTTCTTGATGCCTATCTACTAAAGGTATTTTTAAGGAAGATAGTTTTTTGGCCTGTTCAGAAAAAGTGGCATCTGATGCCTGGAGTGATGCCTGGAGAATAGTATATTTGCCGTCAGCAGAAGGTATGAAGGTAACTGAATATGTTTTTTCGCCTGCTTCAAGTTCCAGGTATTCTGGCTTATTCTTAAGGGTCGCTTTCTGCACAGTTTGCCAGATATTTACGGGGACTTTTTCTCCAATTCCGCTTCCCCATGCTTCAAGCAATAACTTTCCTGCTTTATTAGCATAGAGAATTAATCCTTCTTTTTCGATTCTAAGGACAGGGTTGGGGCTGTTTAAAAGGAATTCTTCCATCCAGTTTTCTTCTGCCTCATTTTTTCTGTCATCAATGTCTATGCTATCGTCCCCACCTTTAACTGCCTGCTCCTCTTTTTCTTAGCTTTTTTTCCGGATTTTGAGTTTTCTTGCCAAAAAATTTGGGTTTCCTGAATTCGTTTTTATGAAAATCCTATTCCGCAGTCACATGTATAATAAAGTTATTGACTTAGTGAACTACCCCTCCCTGCCTGATGGCGAGGAAGGGGTTTCCTTCGAGTACTTCCGTCATTTAGCTTCGGTATGAACCTCAATTCCATCGGGAAGCCTGTACTGTCGAAGATTATCAACAAATTGTTGATAGCCTGTCCACAAGGCATTTTGCAATAGGTAACGTATCATGATATTGATAGCAGAATTTTTATCTCTATCTATGTTGTTACCACATCATGATATTGATAGCAGAATTTCTATCTCTATCTATGTTGTTACCACAATCACATAACATAACACGTTCCCAGGTAAGCATATCATGTTTTTTTCCACAATAACAACACTTCTTAGACGTGTTTTTTTCATCAATTCTTATTATACGTTTACCTATAATTTCTGCTTTATAGGTCAAGAATTGAACAAATCTGCTTAAATTTCCTAAACCCTGAGTAGAACGATTTTGACCTTTCTTTTGTTTGGTCTTTTTTTGTTTTTTACCATCTTTAACTTTAGGTTGAGCCATTTGTTTTACATCTAAATCCCCAACAATTATAGTATTAGCTCTGGTATTCTCAACCATTGTTTTAGATAGTTTGTGCTGGAAATCCTTAACTTGATTTGCTTTCTTTTTACTCATTTTTGTAACTGCTCTGGCTATTCTCAAAAATCTCCTGCTTTTTACAGAACCTTTTTAAACACCAATGCAATGATCCCTTCTGGATTTAGCTGCATCAATTTTTTGATTCTAGTAATTATCCAGTCTAGGGGTTTTTACCTCAAAGAATTTACCTTCGGTGTTGATAGCAGCAACTATTTTTGTAATGCCCAGATCAATAGCCTGATAAATCCCCTTATCAAAATAAGTATCTTCAATCTCTACATCATAAACAATACATAGAAAAAATTTACCTCTTGCTTTATAGGGATTATCATTAACTATTTCAACCTGTTTTACATTGAGATCTTCAGCTAAGTTACCTATTTCAAAGGATAAAGGCACATTATTTACTTTATGTGAAAATGCGATGATACCATCTTCAATTTTGAAACCACTCTGGTTATATGGAATTGTCATTAGATAATTTCTACCTTTGAAATTAGAAGGTCTTGCTTTCTTGTCACCATTTTTAATATGGGTAAAAAATGAATGGTAGCTACTATCAAGTTTTTTCAAGATTCCTTGAAGTGTTTTAGAATAAACAATATTGTACTCAGGATTACGTATTTTGAAGTCAGGAAGCTTATTTTGTTGTTCTGTATATTTTACAGAACGTTTTTCCTTATTATAAGCATCCTTTCGGTCTGCAAGAGCGAAGTTATACACTACCCGACATTTACCTGATAACTCCCAAAGAACATTAACCTGTTCTTCAGTAGGATAGATTCGTATTTTCTTCGCTAATTGCATAATTATCAATATATATGTAACTATATCCTTAAATACATCTTCATAGTTAGAAAAGGTTACTAAATATAAAGAAACTTTACATTTGCTTAACTGCGAGGCTGCGCTTTCATCCCCCACCTGCCGGCTGATGCCTTCGAGGAAGGGGACTTCCCGCTGTGCTTCCGCACTCCCAAAGTTAATTTTTGGAAATTGTGCTAAAAAATAAAACAAGTGGAGATGTGGCGTGATATTATTCACAACTTTGTAGCTGGACATGAATATATATTAAAAGCCTGTCATTAAAGGTATGTGATACTGGCAGGCATCCGCAACTGATCTCCGGAATACGTATGGGAATGCGCTTACTGCTACATGAAAACATAAATATAATTTCGCGATTTGTGATAGAGGGTATATTTCATGGAAGACTTTAACCAGCTCAAAAGGAAACTTGACGATATGAGTGTTATGGAACTTTATGAGTATATAAAAGAAAAATATCCTGAAAACGAGGAACTTACACTCGGCTCCAAAAAGATAGTAATCAGGAAAATCCTGAACTTCGAAAGAAACCTGCTGAATGAACTGGAAACGGCTGACAAGTAAAGTTCACATTTTCATAGTCACACATAATCACATTTTTTAACCTCCTTCACACTTTTTTAACCTTTTCCCTGGAAGCTCCACATCTGGGGCATTTCCAGGATTTTGGTAGCTCTTCAAACTGCGTGTTCGGAGCTATGGATTGTGAAGAATCACCGAGGTCCGGGTTGTAAAGGTATCCGCAGTTGCTGCATCTGTACATTCTAATCACTTACCTGTTTAACTACCTGTATTCGTTACTTCCTTAACGTTAATTTTTTCCTTTGTTTTTACTTCTTCATACCTTTTTTTCGGGTATCAGATCCAGCCTCTGAGCTGCATGGCTTCGACAACCCTGCCAACAGCAAGCGTATAGGCAGCCTGTCGCATGCCAGTCTTGTTCTTTGCCGCAAAGTCGTGCACTGAATGATATGCTTCTTTCATTTTTTTCTCCAGACGACTCTCAATTTCCCCTTCATCCCATTGTATGCCGGACTCATTCTGTACCATTTCAAAGTACGAAACAATGACCCCACCTCCATTGCAAAGGATATCGGGAATTATATGGACTCCGTTTGAACGAAGGATCTCTTCTGCTTCTCTGGTCGTGGGTCCGTTAGCCATTTCGGCAAGAATTTTTGGTCTAACCCTTTCTGCATTCTCTTCAGTTATTACGTTTTCAAGGGCAGCCGGGATAAAGATATCTACCTTGAGTTCCAGCAATTCTTTGTTGGTGATATTTTTTGCTCCCGGATAGTCCAGTAAGGAACCTGTGGAGTGCTTGTATCCGGAAACATCTTCAGGGTCAAGCCCACTTTCTGAGTAGATAGCCCCTTTACTGTCGCTTACAGCCACGACTTTGCAGCCGAAGAGTTTCTTTGCAAGGAAAGCAGCATGGTATCCAACGTTCCCGAATCCCTGGACAGCGACCTTCGAGGCTTTAAGGTCCATTCCGTGTTCTTTTGCAGCTTCCCGTATAGTATACAGGCCGCCTTTAGCTGTTGCATCGAACCTGCCTGCAGAACCCCCGAGACTTGTGGGTTTGCCTGTAATAGCGCCAAAGACGTTTTTTCCTGCCAGTTTCGAGTACTCGTCCATCATCCAGGCCATAATTTGCGGATTTGTATACATGTCAGGAGCAGGTATATCCCTATCAGGGCCTATGATCTGGTAAATCCCACGAATGTATGCTCTGCTCAGGCGTTCCAGCTCCCTATGTGAGAGCTCTTTTGGAGAGCAGACAATTCCTCCTTTTGCTCCACCCAGAGGCAGTTTATGGAGAGCGCATTTCCAGGTCATCAGGGCTGCAAGAGCTCTAATTGTTTCCATCGTTTCCTCAGGATGAAAACGGATACCTCCTTTAGTAGGTCCCAGAGCTTCGTTGTACTGAACCCTGAAGCCTTTAAAAACCTTTATGGACCCGTCATCCATGTGGATCGGCAGGGAAACGTAGAGCTCTCGCATGGGCATTTTCAGGAACGCTTCCATGTCAGAGGTGAGCTTGAGACCTGCAGAACAGGTGCATAAATGCTGTTTTACATCATCAAGAAGTTTATAATCAGAACTCACATGTATCCCCTTTAATATAATGTTTCCGAAATTTATAGTCCTCACAGTGGTCAGGAAAATAATAACTAAAAAACACTTACTTATCCTGAGACTTACTTATCCTGAGACTTACTTATCCTGAGACTTACTTATCCTGAGACTTACTTATCCTGAGACTTACTTATCCTGAGACTTACTTATCCTGAGATTTACTTATCCTGAGACTTACTTATCTTACATCTAAAACCACTTCCCACTTCATATCTCAAAAGCTGGTCTCAAAAGCTGATACCTTTAAAAAAGCGTCTTTACAAATGTCCCGAAAGCTTTCATGAGCCTCAGGGAGTTTCCTGAAAACATAAGTTTCCTCATAAGGACAGATGGGTGATCCATATCTCCATACTCCGTGATTGTATTCAGGATGGAAGGGGTGTTTAACGAGCCTATGAATTCGTTCAATTGATTATTTTCCAGCTTTCCCATGTAATCATGGATTCTCATGCCTATTTCGAGTTCTTTTGCCAGGCCTTTTCGCCAGAGCCGGTCGTATTCGGAAAGCCTGAGTGCAGAGGTATTTCCTTCAAGGGCAGCTTCAGCTGCAATTTTTCCTGCGATTTTTGCTGCAAAAGCTCCTGTATAGACTCCTCCCCCTGATGTAGGTTTAGCCTGCCCTGCTGCATCCCCTGCGAGCAGGATACCGTCAGAAAATGTTTTTTCCGGGGGGCCGATTGGAATTCCCCCAACCACAAAATCAAGCATGCCCCCTGAATACTTTGCTTTTATGTGGGGGTTTGAGTAAAGGAATTTTTTGAGATAAAAAAGCGGAGATTTATCTCCAATACCGCTTTTGCAGGCAAGCCCTGGCTCAACTGCAAGCCCGATTCTTGACACCTTTTCATCAAGGGGAACGGTCCAGGCAAAGAAACCGGGGGCTGAAGAGCCTGGGAACAGTTCAACAAAATCGCTGTCATCCGAGGTGTAGGGAGCTTCGATCTGAATGCCGGGGAGTATGCGTGCAGGTTTTCCAAGACCTGCATAACTGGCTATCTGGCTTTTTACCCCATCTGCCCCGATAACTACGGAGGTGAATATGGTTTCGGGCTTTCCGTTTCTAAGTATTTTGAGCTTTACAGGTGAGCCCTTTTTTTTCCTATTTTTTTCTGTCCCGGCCCCGGCTTCAGAGCTCTCTTTTTCAAATCCTATCGCCCTTGTTTTCAGGAAGAGTTCAACGCCTTCTTCCACAGCCATTACCGCAAGGGTACGATCAAAGTTTTTCCGGGAGACAACATACGCCTTTGTCTGCTTTCCATCAATTGGCAGGCACTGCCCATCAGGAGCATGCACAAAAGCCCCACGCACAGAGTTAAACACAAATTCGTCCGAAGGCCTGAGTTCGCACTCTGCAACTGCTCTTGTGCTCAGCAGCCCTGTACAGCCGACAGGAGAACCTATTGAGGAGTGCTCTTCGAGCAGGAGAACCTTTGCCCCATTCAGGGCTGCATAACGGGCAGCAGTAGAGCCCACTGGACCTGCTCCTACCACAACAACATCATACTTCATACGGTATCACGTTTGAATAACAAGCTTATCTTTTGAGGAAAGCTTTAATGCCTTCCAGGGAAACTTTAATGCATTCTCAGTAAGTTTAATATATCCTTACTTCCTATTCTTAATAAAAATAACAGTTTTAATATATGATTGTAGAAATATTTAAAAATTAAGTTATACCTTTATGGTTTTTGAAGATATTATCAGGTTTTCTTTTATTGTACCTTCCCTTTCCCTCAAAATATTGATATATCGATAAACGCATCCTTACTGAAAACTGAACGATAAGATACTTAACCATTTCTTCGAACCACCGGTCAGGGCTTCCATGCAGCAGAAAAAAGATAAATACCAGACTTCAAGCTCACAAAAACAACAAAGAAACAGTTCAAGTTCAGGCAGGAAAAGACCTCAAACCCGCGAAAAGAGGGCAGAAAACAGGTCCCGTGATTTTAAAGAACAATCCTCTGCCAGAAAGAGCTCTGGCTCTGAAAAGCATCTGGACCTGGTTTTTTCAAAAAAAAAATCTTCTCCTCGCTCTCCTCGTTTTGAATATGAAGATGACTACATTTTCTGGTGCAGAAAATGCAACCTGCCTCTCATAGGGGAAGAGTGCGGGATCTGCGGCAGTAAGGGTGAGATACTCCATCTTTCCCAGCCTGCCGACGTAAGGTTTTGCTCCCCTTATGAGCGCGAAGTCATTGAAAAGCAGCTAATTTCAACCTTCGGTTGCGATCCTCTGGGAGACCGACTTATTCTCCTGAACAAAATACCCGGAGAAGACAAAACTGACGAGGTTCTCATAGACGGATTTATTTTCGGAGTACTCCGTTTCGAACTTTCAAAAATGGACTATAGCTTTGAGCCTTCCCTTCAGGGAGCAAAAATTCTCCTCAAGTCTGCTGAAGGCAGAAACGTCGAACTTAAGAAAACAAACAGGCACCTTAATGGAAAAAACGTGGCGTCAGGGCTTATAGAGTCTTTTGCTGCAAACATTAAAGCAGGGGATTTTGTCCTTTTGACCGCGGGAAACCTTAGCGGATATGGAGTTTCTTACATTGACGGTGCAGATTTTGCAGCCCAGGAGAACCTAGCAAAGCCCAAAGCTCTATCCGGGACCGGCGTTCAACCTGAAGTCAGAGCCCCATCTAAAGTCAGAGCCCTACCCGAGTACGAAACCAACTCCCCATCTGAGACCGAAACAAAAGTTCTCAGGGTCAGAAAGGTTGACAGCAGCGAAGCATTCCTGCACCCCAAGACTCCGGATTTAAGTGTCTGCATAGAAGCTAACAAAAAACACCTGCAGGTCCTGGGGAAAAATGCCATCAACACCATCCGCGGGATTATTTCCAGAAACGAGTATAGGAACCTGCCTGTGTATGTTTCATTCAGCGGGGGAAAAGACAGTCTTGTGGTGATGGACCTGGCAAAGTCTGCTCTCAAGCAAAGGGAGTTTAAGGCTTTTTTCCTGAACACAGGAATCGAATTCCCTGAAACTGTGGAGTTTGCACGGGATTTATGCCGCGAAATGAAAGTCCCGCTTGAAGAAATGAGTGCAGGCTCCTCTTTCTGGGAGCAGGTAGAAAAGTTCGGGCCTCCCGCAAAGGACTTCCGCTGGTGCTGCAAAGTCTGCAAACTGGCTTCGGCAGGAGACCTGGAAACAGAAAAAGGAACCTGTTCCCTTTCAGGAAAGGAAGCTGCAAACGCAGTTGCCTACCTGACAATAGACGGCAAGCGGAAGCATGAATCCTTTTCCAGGGCAAGAATTGCGGCGAGTGAGACAAACCCCTTCGTCCCTGCGCAGCTCAATATTTTCCCAATCAGAGATTGGCGTGCGCTTGATGTCTGGCTCTATATCTACTGGAGGGGGCTTTCCTACAACCCCCTTTACGATCAGGGTTTTGAGAGGGTTGGGTGCTGGCTCTGCCCATCTGCCCTTGCTGCCGAGTATGCCAGGGTAAAAGAGCTGCATCCTGAGATGCACACCAGGTGGAACGCCTTCCTGCTTGAATGGGCAAAAAAGCACGGGCTTTCGGAAAAGTTCGTCGAACATGGGTTCTGGCGCTGGAAGGAGTTGCCTCCGAAAATGCTAAGGCTGGCAGAGGAGCTTGGAATCTCTGTCCTTGCGGAGGAAAAAGCTGAAGCCTTTGAAATTGAGGTGGTGGGAGGAATTTCCCCCTGCAAAGCAGGAGGCTTTTCTGTAGAGGCAGGAGTTAAGGGCATCAGGGAAAAAGAAGCTGCAGATTTTATCAATGTGCTTGGGAAAACTGTTTATGCAGAAGAACTGGGCATGCTGCTGGTCAAAACCGGAACCGGAACTGTGAAATTTTTCTCTAATGGAAACCTGCTCGTAAGCTCGGAAACAAAGGAAAAAGCTGTCTGCCTTTTTAAAGAGGCTGCAAAACAGTTTGTCAGGCTTTCCCGCTGTACGGGGTGCGGTATATGTGAAAAAGCCTGTCCTGTAGGGGCGATTTCAATTAAAGAAGGAAAACCTCATGTAAGTGAAACCTGTATAAGGTGTGGAAAATGCATGGAGTCCTGCGTGGTAACGAGATATTTCAACAAACTTGTGCCCGGGCTGGATGAAAAACTAAAAGTTTGAACGGGAAAAAATGAATCCTGAGGTCTGAATTTGCTGTTCTGTTCGTAATTATATGATATTTTTAAATAGTTCCTAATTATATTTTCATATTATACCTGTAATCTCACCGTGCCCTTTCAGGCCACATACCTTCAAAACTTCCCGGCAATATCAGATAATCTGTTATTTGCCTGACATAGCCCCCCACATACTAACTAAACGTTCAAACAATGCATACAATAGTATTTCATACAATAGTATTTGCATCTAACTTTGAGTTTAACAATATTTACATTCAGACTAATTTGATACCTCTGTTTCCGGTTCACGAATTTGATAATCTTTACCTCTAATTAATTGATTTAATTACTACAATCTATTATCATAATGGAACTGAAAAATGCGATTTAATTACCCGCCTGACGGAGTCAGCCAGATTATTGCCAGCCGTTGGAAAATAGGAGTAGCCCTTGCATTAGCTGTGCTTTTGTTCTTCGCTTTCCTGATCCTGCTGCCCCTGGCAGACGGAATTGTACTCGGGATAGTCTTTGCTTATATTGCCAGGCCTGTCCAGGTGAAATTTGGGAAGTACCGAAAAATCGGGGCTCTGATAGCCAGCCTTTTCATTTTCATCCCTATAGTATTCATTGTAGGAGCCGGAGTTGTTGAGATCCTTAACCAGATCTCCTGGATTCTTGAACACCAGACTTCGGTCATGAGCGGAATTTTAGATTTTATAAATGCTCTGGAAATTCCGGAAACATATGTTGAAAGGATAAATAATGCTATATGGAACCTCTTTACCTCCCTGCTCCCTGCAGTCGGCAGCGTAGGTTTAATCTCATATGCCCAGAGCATCGGTCTCTTTGTTATTAATTTCATAGTTTCGATTTTTTTCTGTTATTTCCTGCTTGCCGATGGGGACAGGCTTTATTGCGCTTTTCTTGGCGTGATACCTGGTGATTACCGGGGCATCGTAAACCGTTATGCGGCTCATCTGGACCTTATCCTTAAGGGAGTTTTCATAGGCAATGCTTACTCTGCCCTCATAGTAAGTGTGACTTCTGTTGTCGTTTTTTACACGTTTGGATATCGCCACGTTCTGGCACTTGCAACCCTTATCTTCATAGCTTCGGTTATCCCTCTTTTTGCCGGGTATATGGTGCTTGTGCCCCTGTCTTTAATACGTTATTTAGAACAGGGGTTTGAAAGTGCATTTCTTTTTTTTGTGGTTTCTTCCCTTGTAATTTACGGCCCTCCCGAACTGATCCTCAGACCTTTCCTGACCGGCATGAAATCAAAGATCCATCCGATGCTGCTCATGCTTGCTTTCTTAGGAGGGGCTTTTGTTGGAGGAATTGCAGGTTTTTTTGCAGCCCCTATTCTTCTGGGAGCACTCGTTGCAGCTTACAGAGTTTATCAGGAGCAGATACATCCTGAACTTGCAGCACAGGCTGATCTCTACCTCAAAAACCTGAAAAAATTCTGCCAGGACTGATTGAGAAAATAGCTCTCAATGAAGCGAAAGGGATTGTTTTATATCATTGCAGGATGTTAGGACTGTCATATATTCTTCTTTACTCCCTTTAATCAAGATCTACTGACGTGTACAGACCTCAAACAGTCCTGAAATCAGGTCCTGGTATTAAATCGTAATACTAAGGGTCCTGATATTAAATCGTAATACTAAGTCAGATACTGTTTGACCCTCTGTTTGATCCAGAACCGAAATCAATCGGAACATATATTCGGCTTAGAAAACACAGGTGATAGAATGCAGTTATTGCTCATTCACTCTGATTATATTGAATACCAAACCAAAAAACAAACTCCAGTTGCTGAAAAAATAGAAGATTCCTTAAAGTCAGGCAGACTTGAGGAAGCTCTCGCTGCTTTTACGGCTGTGGAAAGCGTGGATGAAGCCAATCCGGAAGAAGCCATAGAAAAAGCTGTTTCTGAAATAAAAAAGGTGGCAGCCCAGGTAAAAACCGACCGTATAATGCTTTATCCATATGCCCACCTGAGCTCTGACCTTTCTTCCCCGAAAGTTGCAGTAGCGGTCTTAAAAGGAATTGAAAAAGCCCTCTCAGGAAAATATGAGGTAAAAAGGGCTCCTTTTGGATGGTACAAATCCTTTACTGTAAGCTGTAAGGGGCATCCTCTCTCCGAACTTTCCAGGAGCATCCGTCCCGAGGGAACAGCAAAGGCAGTATGCAAAACCGTAGCAGTCGAGGAAAAAGAAGAGGTAGTTTCCGAGGCTCTGAAGGCTGAGGGTACTGCAAGGTCTTACTGGCGCATCCTTACTCCGGACGGTGAGCTCCATGAAGTCGAGGGCTTTGACCTTGCTCCTTACCCGAAACTTCAGAAGTTTATGAATTATGAAATTTCCAAAAGCAGGGCAGTTGAGCGTGCTCCCCCCCATGTTGAACTAATGCGGAGACTTGAGCTTGCAGACTACGAGCCAGGGTCAGACTCGGGAAACATGCGCTATTACCCCAAGGGAAGGCTTATCAAGTCCCTCCTGGAAAACTATGTGCTTGATGTCGCAACCGATTTCGGGGCGATGGAAGTCGAAACTCCTCTGATGTATGACATGAACCACCCGACTCTTAAGAAATACCTGGACAGGTTCCCTGCAAGGCAGTATTCCATCGAGTCGGACAAGCGGCAAATGTTCCTGCGCTTTGCAGCCTGTTTCGGGCAGTTCCTTATGAACCACGACATGACGATCTCCTACAAAAACCTGCCTTTAAGGATGATCGAAATGACCCGCTACAGTTTCAGAAAAGAACAGCGCGGGGAACTTGTGGGCTTAAGAAGACTTCGGGCTTTTACCATGCCGGATATGCACACCCTTTGTGAGGACATGGGACAGGCTGTAAACCAGTTCAAGCAACAGTATGACCTCTGTATCGACGTGCTTGAAAATATGGGAATTCATGTTGACGATTACGAGGTTGCCATCCGCTTCACAAAGGATTTCTATGAGTCTAATAAAGACCTGGTAGTAAGCATGGCAAAGACCGTCGACAAGCCCGTGCTTGTGGAAATGTGGGATACCCGTTTCTTCTACTTCGTGCTCAAGTTCGAATTTAACTTCGTAGATGCCCTTGCTAAGGCAAGCGCCCTTTCCACTGTCCAGATCGATGTGGAAAATGCTGAAAGGTACGATATCTCTTATGTGAGCGCTGACGGTAAACTGGAAAGGCCGACCGTTCTCCACTGCTCTCCTAGCGGGGCAATCGAACGCTGTATCTATGCTCTCCTTGAAAAAGCTGCAATGGAAACCGAAGAAGGGAAAGTCCCGATACTACCTTTATGGCTTTCTCCCACTCAGGTAAGGATTGTGCCGATTTCCGAGAAACACCTCACTTTTGCCGAAGAGATTTCAAAGAAACTGGACTGCAGGGTTGATATTGATGACCGCGACCTGTCCATAGGAAAGAAGGTAAGGGAAGCGGGCAGGGAATGGGTGCCGTATGTTGTGGTTATTGGAGATCAGGAAATAGAGGAAGGCACGCTTAACGTAACCGTCCGGGCAGAGTCCCAACAGAATAAGCCTAAAAAAGTTCAGATGACCCCGGAAGAACTTAATTCCTGCATAAAAGAAGAAACTGCTGGCAAGCCTTACAGGAAACTGCCTCTTGCAAAGTATCTTTCTGCAAGACCAAAGTTCTTCTAAACTTTCAAATTTCCTTTTACGGAAGATCTCAAAGGATAAGGAACCTCTAAAACGAACCTTTTCCCTTGACTTTTCCGTACAGAAATTGTTGCAGTTCATGATTTCTGCAGTCTTACATTTCAGTACAATAATGGCTCTTTATATATCCATAGTATATATTCCACAACTTTATATTATAGTAATTCTTATACCTCCGTAATTCTTATATCACGGTAGTTCTTATTATTGGTAAAGGATTTCTTTTAACTAAAAGCAGTTCAAACATGCTCTTTTCGATTTCAGAACGAAAGGAGATGGCCCAGGTTTTCTGGACTGAAGTTTTTTATCCGTTATTTTGTAGTTATTAGGGGAGTTAATTCTTCGAAGATTTCCAGTTGCATGGACGATTTCCAGTTGCATGGACGATTTCCTGTGCGTGGGACATGCAATTTCCCGGATAATTCTTTGAAAGATAACTTTCTGGTTTTAGCATATACTGAAAATTTCATAGAGTGAAAAGAGTGAGGACAGCTTACTGATGACAATTTCAAATGAAGCCTCAGCTGGCATGGAAACAGTCGAGCTCGAGCCCTTGAGGGAAGATAAGAAGAAAATCTTTAAGGATATTCTGGAATATTTTGAAACCCATCAGAGAGGCTATATCAAAGTTCCTACTGGTTGGGGAAAGACTTTTCTTTCAAAACATATAATGAAAAAATATTACGAGGAAGGAAAACTTGTACTTTTCCTTATTTCTAAAAATAACCCTCTCCTGAGCCAGACTTACTACGATAGGAAAAAAAACAGGCCCCTCTTTCCCAATAGTGCGCTCCTCTCTTCCAAACATAAGGTATCTAGAAAAGAGATTGCAGAAGCCCTTAAAAAATCCGGGCAGGAAAAAGGTGAAGGCTTTGTGCTCTTTGCTTCTCTGCAAACAGTACTCGGAAAACAGGCATCCGAAATCAAAGAACTGCTTCTCGAGTATACCGACCTTGCAATCGTGGATGAGATCCACAACTTCATCAATAACAGGGGAAACGATTTTCTCAATGAGTTCGGAGAACGGACCAGAATCCTGGGGATGACTGCAACTCCTTTTCAGGGTGTGGTCGGAAATGTTAAATTCGTGGACGAAATTGCCGGGGATATGAGGGAGGTCTATGCAAAGACTCTTCCAGAATGTATTCTTGACGAAGAACTTGCACCCCTTAAGTATACGATTGCTGAAAGTTCGGAAGATATATTTGAGATCTTTGACTTTGAAAAAGGGCTGGATGAACTTGATAAACAGGACCTTTACCTTGACTGCAGCACTGTTGATAAATTGAAAAAAGTTATCCGTAGAACTCAGCTCGCAAAAGATGTATATGATTCTATGGTAAAGCAGAGATATGCAAAAACCCTTGTATTCTGCGCCCCTGTCCGGAAGCGGGTCTATGGAGCCGGAGCAGACGGAAAGGAAATCAACGCGTTCCATGCAAAACTCACCGCCTCGGTTTTCAACGGGGAAATATCTATCCCAGAGCTGGAAAAGGACTCTGATCCCGTCTTACCTCTTGATTTTAAGAATTATACTCCTGAAGGGGAATTCACATATGCCGCTTTTATAACCTCTGAGCTGCCTAAGGAAGAACAGAATGCTCTTCTTGCAGCTTTCAGGGAAGCAGGAAAGCCTCCCTATGTCCTTTGCACGGTCGGCATGCTGATCGAAGGTTTTGATTTCCCGGGACTTGAAACCCTTATCCTTCTGCGGCCAACCCTTAGTATGCGGCTCTTTGAACAGCAGGTAGGAAGGGTTACAAGGCTTTCACCTGTTTCCGGGAAGTATAGGGGAAACATCTTTGAGATTGCGGACAGCATCGGTTCCCTCTATCAGCATTTCGGAGAAGGGGTTTTCAACGGGGAAAAGGTTGACCAGGTCCAGATGCTCCAGCCTGAAATCCGTCTTGAAGAGCTGTTCTCCGAAGGAGATGCGGCTCGGGCAATTGAGGAAGGAAAAATAGAAATCTGCAAGGTAGACTTCAGAAACTTCAGGAAAGGCAAGGGAAAAAGAAAGGGCATACAGGCAAAAGAGGTCCCTGTAAGGCTTCCTCCAACTGCTCTTCGGGCAAAATATTTCTCACGCCTTCTTGCCATCACCGAGGAAAAAGATATCGGAGCCTTTGAACGGGAAAAGCGGGAACTTATGCGGGGAGCCTTGAGGTTCAGGGTTAGGGAACTTAGAGACGCAGAAGAGATCGCGAACCTTTCCGACCAGATAAACAGGCTCAAGAGGGAAGCCTACGAAGACCGCAGGTTAGGGGATGTTTCAAGGCAGCACAAGCCCAAGGTCTTCGGGGAGGTTGAATGGCTCCTTAAACTTCAGGCCTTAAATTCCCTGAAGTATGACGGTGCACGCATTTCGATGCCTGAGAAAAATAAAATTTTAAGGACCCTGGGATTTGAGCCCGATTTAAGGAAGATAGACAGCTACAGACTTAAATGTCTGAAAATAGGTTCTGCCCAGAAAACTATTCCCGACCTTGTCAAGGTTCTTGGGTTCGTAAGCCGCCTCTCATCTTCTGAAACCTACCAGTTCCTTGATAAAAAGAAAAAAGAACAGTGGAAAAGGGAGTTTTTGCCTGCAGTCTACTGGGGTTTCTGCTTTATTGATGATTCTCCAGAAATCAGGGAGCTTTTCGAGTCCACGGAATGGGACCGGCGGGTCAAGAATATTATCCGGCAAAAATAATCTAATCCACGGAACAATAGGCTCCTCCGCCAGCTTGTCTGGCGGCCCTGCAAAAAGAGTAGAAAGAAACAAAAGGTTGAAATTACCAGTAAAAATCAATAAAAACAGATGTGGAAAAGAGTATTTTCAGATATATTTTTATCAGGTTCTGACTGCAACTCCCAACTTTTTACTCCATTTTTACTTTCCGGCTTTTCTTTCGGGTCTTTTGTCTTATTTTTTAGCATGAAAGCCGCTCTCCTGTGTCGAGCGTGACAAAAACGAAATGATAAAGCGAATGACGTTGTACTGGTCATAAATATTATTAAGTAGTCCTCTTTAGCGAAGGCGAATGACATTATACGGACAATAAATATTTTAGGACTTACGCACTTGAAATGAAAAATCATGCACATGCGGACTCATCAACATTATTTAAGTTTATACAGTTAAGTCTTTCTCGCTCGTGGTGTTAAATTCAACTGCGTAAGTCCTAATATTTATAAATAGATCTCTTGGGCGCAGCGAAAAGGATCTCATGCTGTTGCACTTGCAGTGCAACTCCCAGAAAATCTCCGATTTCCTGTGATCCCGAAGCGAAACTCGGGCTATTCAGGAATAAGTCAATTACCCCTGAGCTAAAGACTCAGAGGCTTCCTGCAAAAGGTTTATGGAACTTAATAGTAAGTGAATCTTTACAGACAAAGAAACAAAGAAAAGTAACAAACACTGACTGGTTAGTAATGCCGACCGGTTAATATATCTGCCCTTGACAGAATTTGCCTTTAACAGGATTTGATACTTATGACCCACCTTATTGTTGATAAGAATCGCTGCACACGGTGCGGCATTTGCGTAAAGGTATGCCTTTCAGGTATTATCGATTCAGTTGATGAGGTTCATCTTCCGCAAGTGAAAGACGAAAACATTTTACGCTGCCTCTATTGCGGGCACTGCGAAGCTTTCTGCCCGTCTGAGGCTCTCGTCCTGAACCTTCGCCCTGATGAGAAAGTTCCCCTGCCTGCAGATACTGGCAACATCTCTTCTGAGGACATAGCGTTCTATCTCAAGAAACGCAGGTCTATTCGGCATTTTACCAGAGAGCCTGTGCCAAAGGAGAAAATCCTCGAAGTCCTCGATATTGCCCACTACGCCGCATCCGGAACCAACGGTCAGCCAGTGCAGTGGCTCGTTGTCCATGATCCGGAGAAAGTAAGAAAGATTGCCGGGCTCACCATCGAATGGATGAAGAGTCTGGTGAACACCCCCCACCCGATGAGCGACTACGTACCTGCGCTTATTTCGGCATGGGATCAGGGATACGACATCATTTGCCGGGACGCTCCGCACCTGCTTTTCGCCCATATCCCTGAAGATAACCCAATTGCATCTGTTGATGCCACAATCGCCCTCACCCATTTTGATCTCGCTGCACCGGCATTCGGTATTGGTACCTGCTGGGCTGGCTTTGTTGCGGCTGCTGCCATGTTCTACGAACCTCTTCAGAAGGAACTCGACCTGCCTGCTGGCAGAAAATCTGCCTATGCAATGATGTTTGGCAACCCGCAGTACAAAGTTTATGGAATCCCTCGCAGGAAGCCCCTTGAAGTAACATGGAAGTGAAGTTTTTTAAAGGGTTGGTGGACGTTTCAGTCCCTTTTCCTCAAATATTCAGGAGCCTGTGGAATTTTGCGCATCATACCATATGACCTGCCTGCCGGATAGTACTCGGCACCAAGCTAAATTTTACCCGCCGTCTTTTCATATGCCATGTATTCGACAAATACAAGCGCCAGACCGATACCGACAGAAGTGCCTGCCGAGGTCCAGATATTTCCGTCCCGCACAATTCGGTCCTCCACTATTTCCACGTCACCCAATTCTCACAGCTTCCGGAGAGAAGACCAGTGGGTAGTTGTCTTGTTTTACATGCTGCCAATCACCTGTCTGTATCTGGTTCGGGCCTCTGATGAAAAGGAGAGGATGATACAAGAAATATTAATAGTTTAAATTAATAATTAATATGAAAGGCTTTTATATTTTTATTATAATATGTTGTATTGTGGGGAAGGATAATATGGGATTTCTAAGTGGTTTTTCCAACTTCTTGAGGTTCTGTCAGGCCTATGGAAGCTAAAGAATTTTTCAGCTACAGTTGAACCTATAAAATGACCAACCCTCTTGGACTTGAAAGCACAGTAAATTGTATGAAGAGGTGAAATCTTAATGAGTCGCCAATCTCCTCCAAAAAGGAAAGGTCAGAAACCAAAATTCGACCATGAAAAAATCGAAGAACTCCTCAAAGCAGGTGAGAAACCAGTTAAGATTATGCTTCTGTTGGGTTGTTCTTATGGGGTTTTACGGTATGTACGAAAGAAAATGGGAAGAAAGAAAGTATAATTTTGAAAAGATATTCATCTGTATTCGGTTAAGATATAATCGGTTAAGATATAATCTGTAAGAAATATGTTGCTTTTAATGCATTTTCCTGTTAACCTATTATTATTAAGTTTATTAGTCGGTGAGGGTGAAAAAATGACAAAAAAACAATTAGGGGTCGTTTGTACCTTCTTACTCATAATAACCCATATGTTCAGGCGATGGAAACATATGCAAAAATCTCATATCTGGAAGGGATTTTTAAGTGAATCAATGTGGGTAGAGGGTTATAGGGATCTATCGCGCTTCAATAAACTGGTTTTTTGGGTGAATTATCCTTTCTCTTATGCTAGATTTGTATATGATATTGTATGGGATCGTATTGACAGATTGTCTATTATATATTCAAGGGCAAGATCCACTAAATAAGGATTGAATTCCAAAAAATCTGAACTTCTCAAAGTATAATATATTTAGAGGTCAAAATCCCCTCAGTTATTGCTGTGGTTGACATGAACGAAATCGATAAGAAAGTCGCTGTTTCTATTATTCTCCCTAATTCACGCAGTATTTTGGAAGTTATTAAAGATTCTGGAAACGTCTACGATAATTATAGTCTTATAAGTTTTCTCTCCAGATCATCAAACTTTGTCATTGTTTAAAATAGTGTAGTTTGTCTGTATCTTTTTCCTTTGTCTGAGTGCTCTTCCTTCGGGGAGTAATTTATAACATCCATGAGTCTATCAAGAAAGCCGATCTGTCCTTTTCGTATTTTTTTCTTAGCTAGCTCAATATCAAACCAGCCTGCTTTGTCGACCTCGGGATACTCATGTACTTTTCCGGAGTTTTTTGGCCACTCAAGCGTAAATGTATTACTTACAACACCTGTTATATCCAGGTCTTTTTCAAGAGCCCATACATGCACTATTTTTCTGTTAGGTTGATTTAACTCTCCCAGATCAATAAACTCGCCGTCAACCTCAAACCCTGTTTCTTCTTTAAATTCTCTTTTTGCTGTGTCCAGAGGAGTTTCATGCTCTTCGGGTAGCCCTTTAGGTATTGACCACACTCCATAGTCTTTTTTTGCCCAGATTGGCCCACCCGGATGAACCAGCATTATTTCGAGTATCTCATTCCTGAACCTGAATAAGAGAATGCCATTGCTATAAGTACTCACTATTCTTCCCCCTCTCCAAAATGCTTTGATCTTCCTGCTCCATAATAAATTCGTGATACCTCCTTAATAAAGCAGAGTAGCCATTAAATGAGATCAGAAAAAACCTTATTTTTACCTGTGTCTATCAGAAAAAACCTTATTTTTATCTGTGTCTTACACTGTGTCTTACACTGTGTCTTACAATCAGAACTGCTCCGAGCACTGCTCCAAGCGTCCAGAAAAAGCTTATGAAAGGAATTCTTTTTGATTGAATAGTAGAACCTGATCCTTCTTGCTTATCTGCTGTTTCTTTATTATCTGATACTTCGGTATCACTTGTGTTATTATTAGTTTGATTAATTGAACTCAACAGTACATCCAGAGTAGTATGTTCATCAGGCGTTGTAGCTTTTCCATCCTCGGTTAATGTATATTTACCACGGTAAAAATCTGTAACTATGAAGTGTTCAGGACCAATATCCTTTGTATTCGGGTTAGTGTCTATTCTCAGAAAGAGCAAAACCTTTTCACCGGTGTTGAAACTTGGATCTGCATCTGTAGCCATGCTAAAATCCCCAACCGTCCCACCGGTGACTCTTACAATAAGTTCTCCGGACGGTGACGGATTTTTCAGGTATTCATCAACACTTATAACGATGTCAGTGTAAATGACGTCGTCAGGATATTCAAATTTAGAAAGTAATTTATGCGGTTGTTTTCCGTCTGCTGTATTCCATCTGGGTGTAAGTATTTCCTTAACTGTACCTATTACAATCGTATCGGAGTGGTCTCTTAACTCCTCATGGGTATACCATATGAAGTCGATACATATATCAATACCAATGGATTCACTGTTATTGTTTTCCAGTTTGAGATTATCGTTTGAAGGATCTGACAAAGCTAAAGCATTTAATGTCAGCAAAGAAAGAACCCAAACCAGAAAAATTCCATATTTTATAATTTTTCTCACGGTTTTGCCTCCGATTTATGAAGTTAAAATCAGGTTTGACTTAATACATTTAACAGAAATTAATGACTTATTGATAAATAGTTATAGGCTTTTTCTGGCCAGGTTCACAAATTAGCTTTTTTAATCTCCTTTTCAACTATATAAGTCTCCCTTTCTTTGATTGTTAGAGATTATGGTCAGAAAACTTATAAGGAATTAATAAAAAGGAGTTTAAAGAGTTCAAGAAATCGACTTTACTGCTGATAAAGACGGAGAGCCTCAATCAAGATCGTCGGATATAACCCGGAAGCGTATATATTTTTGGAGTGAAAGAATGGTTAAAAATGCAGGAAATAGAATGTTTCAGAAAAATGCAGGGTATAGAATGTTCCAGATTTTTCTTATTTTAATTCTGTTTTCGCAGTTTTCGAATGTAGCCGTTGCAGCAGCACCTGCAGAACAATGGAACAGGTCTTTTGGCGGAGATGGTGAAGATAGCTCCTGGTGTATTCGACAGACTTCAGACGATGGATATATCGTTGCAGGAATAAGCTCCTCATACGGCAAAGGTACGAAAGGCTATCCGGATGCCTGGCTTATCAAGGTTGATGAAAGGGGGAATCCGCAGTGGAATAAAACTTTCGGAGGGACGTATTTTGATGAGGGATACTTTGCCAGCCAGACCTCGGATGGCGGTTATGTGTTATCAGGCTATACATTTCCTTCCGGCTATGCTGAACCCTGGCTGGTCAGGACCGACAGTAATGGAAATGAGATATGGAACAGGGTATCTGATGAAATCACTCACGAGGATTATCTCAAATATAAGGCTGAACGTACCTCGGATGGGGGATACATAGTAGGGGATATGGTTGAGTATGAGATTGGAAGTTATTTCGCTGCACTTCTGGTCGATTATGATATCCGGATAACTAAATACGACATAAACGGCAATCAACAATGGAATAGTACCTTTGGCAAAAACCAGAGTCTTGAAACATTAAGTTCTGATTCTGTTAAGCAGACCCCTGGCGGTGGATATGCAATTGCCAGCACAACCAGATCAAAGGACTCAAACAGTGACGATATCTGGCTTGTAAAAACCGATGAATATGGTCAGGAGCAGTGGAATAAAACCTTCGGCAGCCCGAAGGATGATGCTGCAATCTCGATTTCGATTACTTCAGACAATGGTTATGTGCTGACCGGAAGGTATAATGATTCTTTTTCCCATGTTATAGATGGTTCTGCTTTCATACTAAAAACGGACAGTGAAGGTAATCAGGAGTGGATAAAAATATTTCCAAATTGCACGCTCTATTCCGGCCAGCAGACTTCAGACGACGGGTACATAGCCACAGGTGTTAAAAATGGGAATGCCTGGCTGGTTAAGCTGGCAGGTGATAGAGGAGGTGTTGACTATGGGAATGGGGAAGGTGTTGAACATAAGGAAATGGCAAACTGCAACGTCAGCTTGATAAAAAATAACATCTATAATATTTTTCCATGGGTTTTTCCCGTTAAACCACTTAAATAAGTGGGTTTTTCTTCACTTTGGTATGAAAGTACTTGATTTGAAAAGTACTTTCATCGCTTTGTGCCTGTTTTTCCGATTTTTTCTGATTTATTCTGATTTTTTACAAGACCGTTTTTGCACAGCAATGTCCATTTATTAGCAATCTATTAACAATCCGTCCCCTACAGGATTAAATTATTTATACTATTACTCATACTAATAAAATACAATATATAAAAATTTAATAGATATTTCATCTGAAATAAAATGAAATTTAGTCCATTGATGATTAATACGAATATGAGGAGATCTGAAAAAATGGGATTACTGTATAGAAAAAATAATTTTCAATTTTTAACAATTGCATGTTTAATCTTTCTTCTTTCCAGTGGAACAGCAGCTTCTACACCCATTGGACTGGTTCCACCTTCTCCACCTGCATTTTCAACCCTATACGTAGATGCTGGGGGCAGCGGTAATTATACAACCATCCAGGCTGCGGTAGACAATGCAAGCTCCGGAGATACGATCATTGTCTATCCGGGAACGTATACAGAGGTTGTAGATGTTAATGTAGCAAACCTCACCATTCGTTCCCTTTCCGGAAATCCCGACGATACGATTGTAAGAACGTTTTCCCCTAGCCACAATTTCAAAGTAATTGCCAATAACGTAACCATCAGTGGATTCAACATTACCGGGGAAGGATACTATACGGGAGTTTTCATAACCAGGGTTTCAGGGGTTAATATAATCAATAACAAGTTTTCGGGGAACGACTGCGCTATTCAGATGGAGAGTTCCAGCGGCTGCAACCTGATCAACAATACGGTTTCCGGTTCTACCAGTTACGGCTTCCATCTCAGCTCTTCCATCAACTGTCTTCTTGCCAACAACACAATTTCAAATACTGAGTATCAAGGCATCTATCTGTCTAATTCCGGCAGTTGCATCCTGACCGGTAATACAGTCTCGGATACTGGTTATGATGGCATTTACCTGAATAATTCCGGAAGCTGTGTCCTGACCGGTAACACAATCTCAAACACTGAAGATGGCATCGATCTGTACTCTTGCAGAGGCTGTAATCTTTCCGGCAACACAGTCTCAGATGCTTATGATTATGGCATTTATCTGTATTATTCCGGCAGCTGTAATCTTACCGACAATACAGTTTCAAACTCATATTACGGCATCAGCCTGGATTATTCCGATGAATGTGTCCTGAGAAACAACACTGCAATTTCGGGAATATATGGAATTAGCCTCTGGGATATCCAGAACTGTACATTTACAGGCAATAACATGTCTGGAAACTGGTACAATTTTGATCTCGATATCTACGAGATCTATGACTTTGATAACGCAACCGGGAATATAATTGATACCAGCAATCTTGTAGACGGAAAAGCGGTTTATTACCTTGAAGGGGAGCCAAATCCTTCAATTGGAAGTGATGCAGGGGTTATCTACTGCATAAACTGTGGAAATGCCGAAATTAAGGACCTTGTGCTACAGAACAACTCATATGCGGTTTTTCTGTATAATACGAGTTCGGAAATGCAAAACAACACTATAAACAACACTTTCTTTGGAGTCACAGTTTTATCTTCTCAGGACGTCAGGCTCTCGGACAACAGGATTGAAAACTCATGGGCTGGGATTGTGTTTGAAGAGGATATGAATATCACTCTTACTGAGAATACAGTTCAGAACTCTATATATGGGATTGTCACCTTTGATTCCGAGAACTGTTCACTTACGGGCAATTCTGTTCAGAATGCCTCAGAAGAGTACTCATACTATAGCTCTGTAAATTCAAAGCTTGTAAGAAGCGAGGAAAATACCCTCTCAAGGGAAAACACCCTCTCAAGGGAAAACACCCTCTCAAGGGAAAACACCCTCATAAGAGAAAATATCCTTGTAAACACGGACCTTGTGCAGTCCCAGGAAGCCTATGGCTTTGGGATCTATTCTATATATTGCCAGGATATCAGGCTCGAAAACAATGTCGTTGACCAGGCAGGCCTCACAGGAATTTTTATTGAGGATTGCCAGAATATCGGGCTTGTGAGAAACTCGGTACGGGATATCGGGTATATGGGAATTTATGCGGAAGATTCTTCCAATGTAGAATTTCTGGACAATACGGTTCAGAATGTAACAGGTGAGTATGCACTGCTTAGAGCTGGGAATTCTCCCCTTGTCAGCGGAAGTCTGGAACCCACAGGATATGGAATCGGTTTAGATTCTTTAGAGGATCTCAGGCTTGAGGGCAACACTGTTGAGGACTCTTATCAGGTCTGGGGCATTTATCTCTATGAACCTTTGAACGCAACCCTTGAAAGCAATACTCTTGAAAGCTGTAAGATTGGACTAGTATCCTACGATGGTGACAATTGCAGCATAAGTGACTGCTCCGTAACTAACTGTAGTTCCGGAGGAATCCTGATTCAAAATCTCCAGGAAGGCACAGGGGCTGAATATACAGTGACAGGATGCACGGTAGATGAAAGTGAAATCGGGCTTCTGTTAACAGGAGAAAGCATCCTTGCCGGGAATACTTTGTCCGGCAATTCTTACGGAATCGTGCTCTATGATGTAAATAACAGCCTTATCTACGACAACACCGTGGTCGAGAACAGCCTGGCAGGACTTGCCCTTGATCTGGACCAGACTGAAATTATGTCCCGCATCGGGCTTGTAGGGGATACTGAAGGTCCGGAAAGTGGAAATAACACGATTTACAACAACTATTTCAACAACGTAAACAACACCCTCATTTACAGCGAGGCTAACAACACCTGGAACATCAGCAAAACTTCAGGGGAAAGTATAGTCGGAGGTCTGTATCTTGGAGGCAACTACTGGGCAAATCCCAACGGGACAGGCTTTTCTGAAAACTGTACGGATGCTGACAAGGACGGAATTGCAGACTCCTCCTATGAATTCGTAAACGGGACCTTTGACTATCTGCCCCTTACGATTATTCCCTCTACGACAACAAGGCACAAAAGCTCTGCTAATTACATTCCTTCGAGTGAAGGAAGCACAGGTGTTACAGGCATTGACAGCTCACAGAAAAGAGTTGTTGCTGGGTCCGAAACCACCTTTATCTTTAATAATCCTGTTTCCGGCGTACTGGGCCTGAGTTTCACTTCACAGCAGTATTCTGGAAATGTCATCATAAGGATTGAGGTTCTTGGAGACGGAAGTTCCGGAGAAAAACCCGACGGAGAAGTCTACCAGTGGATGAACATCCTGGTCGGAAACGAACGATTCGAAAGTGGAAACAACATCAATGGAGCGGATATTAACTTCAGGGTATCCAAAAGCTGGGTAGAAGAAAACAATATTGATGTCTCTACCATAACAATGGACAGGTTCCACGATGAAGAATGGAATTCGCTTCTCACAGAAATGACATATGAAGACAAAGAATACTACTATTTCAAGGCAGCAACTCCGGGCTTCTCCCTTTATGCGATTACAGGAGACAAACTCGGGGCTATAGTGATCACTCCGGCTGAAGAGGAAGAAACCAGGACAGTCACCGGCAAAGAGCAAACAGGTGACGTTGAAAAGAGCACACCTGGGTTCGAGAGTTCCTTTGCGTTTTTCGGAATCCTTGCTTTGGTATTCTTTGCAAAGAAAAGAATCCTGAAATAAACAATTTGAAAAATAGGGGATGTTACTTTATATTCCCTGATTTTCTTATTTTGCCTTTGAACTTTTATTTTTGAGCTGTTTTTGTTTTCTTTTTCTTCTCAACCCTTCATTTTTGCAGGCTCATCCAAAATGAGAACGATTATTTTGTGAGTGCTTGTCCTAATAAGGAGTATGTTCCCGAAACCAGAAAATCAAATCCTGAAACCCGCGAAAAAGGAGAAGAGAAAAAACAAACATAAATTTAAGAAAGTAATAAAAATGATTGAGGTTTCGGGAATAAAACAGGAAACCCGTTAAATCTTTAGATTTAGCGGGTAGTTGACCTTCTTTCCTGTAAAAGTTAAATCCTGATGAAATAGAAGTTAAAGCTCGACAGCAACATAACTTTTCCTCAGACCAGCTCAGCCTTTGTGATTTTTATTTCAGTTTTCGGGCGGTCCTGGCGATCGGTCTTTACCTTCCCCATGGCTTCGACAACTTCCATACCTTCTACGACCTTTCCGAAAACAGGGTGGTTTTTATCAAGGTGAGTGTTATTTACAAGGTTAATAAAGAACTGACTCCCACCTGTGTTCGGGCCTGCATTTGCCATTGAAATCGTGCCCTTGTCGTTCCGGTTGTGTTTCGTGAATTCATCCGGGATCTCATAACCGGGTCCTCCCATGCCCGTTCCTGTCGGGTCTCCGCCCTGGATCATGAATTTGTCAATTATCCTGTGGAAAATCACGCCGTCATAGAAGCCCTTTTCCACAAGTTTTGCAAAGTTTCCTGCCGTAATCGGCATGTCTTCAAACAGTTCAAGAGTGATGTCACCCATAGTGGTGTGCAAAACCACTTTCTTACCCTTCCATACAGCCATTTCAGTTCCTCTACCGATCTTTTAGTCTTATGTGAACTACCCCACCCTGCTTTCTGATGAAAGTGAGGACGGAGCTTCCGTCGAGTGATTACGTCACCTGGATATTTGCAGTTATGCAAGTATCCATCTGTAATCCTGTTTGTCAAAGATTATCAGAAAATTTCTGATAGCCTGTCCACAAAGCATTCTGTGATAAGAATCGCTTAATGATGTTGATAGCACTATTTCTATCTCTATCAATAACGTTTCCGCAATCACATTTCATAATTCTTTCCCAAAGAGGCATGTCGTGTCTTTTTCCACAGACACAGCACTCCTTTGATGTATAAGTTTCATCAATTCTTATTACTTTTTTACCTGTAAGCTTTGCTTTGTAGGTCAAGAATTCGATGAAACGAGAAAGATATCCTTGATTCTGAGTTGATCTATTCTGAGAACGTTTTCTTTTTCCAGTTACTTTCTGATTAAGTCATATTTTTTACATTAAGATCACCAACAATTATTGTATTGGCTCTGGTGTTCTCAATCATAGTTTTGGTGTAGAAGTTGACGGCTTTCATCCCCCACCTGTCGCTTACGCTCCGAGGAAGGGGACTTCCCGCCTTAGAGTTAAACTTATTATTATGTGTGCCTGTCTTTCTGTCGGCTTTTTGTGCATTGTATGCTCGCCTTACATGTAAATCCTTCGCCACCCGAATTGCGCCTCGGGAGTACGCGGTCCTTTTCGCTGCGCTCAAGAGGACTTTCAAGAGGACTTATTTATGGACAAGTAACGGTTACTTTTCGCTGCGCTCAAGAGGACTTTCAAGAGGACTTATTTATGGACAAGTAACGGTTACTTTTCGCTGCGCTCAAGAGGACTTTCAAGAGGACTTATTTATGGACGCTGATCTGAACGTCGCTTAAGATGTATAATTTATGATTAGAGTTGTGAACTTTTCTCAGGGGACTAATTAAGAGGCTACAGCTTTTTTTCTCTTAGTTGCACTGTGAATTAAACAGTTTACAGTCTTTTTCGCTTTTCTCAGGGGGAAAAGTGTCCGGAACTTCGGGCATTTCAGGAGGCAAAAATCAGTGAGATGCAGTGTCTTAATTCCTGATTATTGTTCATGATTTTAGATGCCCGCGAACTTCATTGATAGTGTATTTGAAGAAGGCTATTGAGAAGGAGAGTTTTAAAGCCAGATCAAGACTGTTAAAGTTTTTGAAAAATAATTCCAATATTATAATTTTGAAGTTTGTAAATATAAAGTTTTTGAGAGAAATTGGGATTTTTCTTATCTTATAGCGCAACTTGATACTTTATTTTCTAAACATTCAGTACACAGTAGTTTAAATATTATCAAACATGAAAAAAAACATGAAAAAAAATCTGTACAAACTTTTCATTATATTGTCCTTTTGAAGGTATTCAACTTATACAATTATTTTACATAAATCATTACGTATTTATAGGCAGCATTGTTTATTTTTTAACAGGGAAGAAAATACGTTAAGTTCTGTTAAGTTCCGTTAGGTTCCGTTAGGTTCCGTTAGGTTCCGTTAGGTTCCATTAAATTTCTTAAAGTTCTGATAAACAATAGTGGGGAAAATTGTTATGGACAGATTCCAGGTCTTTTGCCTGTGGATAGCCGCAGGACTCTTCATCATTCTATCTGTACTTCCAGCTTCAGCAAAAACAACTTATGAAGCCGGGACAGTTCTTGAAAATGAAAACGGGGAAATAAATTTAACAGGATACTCAACGACTTCATATAACAAAACTGAAGTTGTTGAAGAGGAGGTGGGCCTAGGCTTCCGTTTTCTCGAGTCCATGCTTCGCCTGCTTGACCTCAACCTGAACCTTATAAACAAGACCCTCAACGACCACTCTGGAGAATATCCTTTCCTGCAGTCCACAATAGAGGGAACATCTACAGGTATAGACACGGTGGACTCAACGATTGTTTATGTGAAAGATCCCTCAAACATGAGTAGCGCAAAATCAGCTATGAATACTTTCGACAGTTCGATTGCGGATCTGAACGCGAGCCTCGTATATCCGCAGGACATGCTCGATGCTGCAAACGCAACCCTCGGGCAGCCTGAAGGCACAACACCGATCCTTGAAGACATGTACAAAATAACAAAGGCAATGGTCATGATTTATGACCACATTGAGAACTAACCGGGTAGAGGGGACCTGTGAAATTTTAAGGATTTTTGCTATCAGGTCCCAGTTTATTTTACTTATAAGGTTCGGGGAAACTCAGTAATTGGGAGATACTATATCAGGAACCTAAATGGTATCCACCCGCTTTTTTTTCAGCGATCAGACGCGGCTTGAGCCCGACGGTTTTTATCAAAAAAGTTATAAGTTCAGCCCACTTCCTCGCAAGCTTCTTACTGGATTACGAGAGAATATCGTATTTTTCGGTTTTAACCTCTTTATTTCATATGCAGAATTTTAAAACACAGTTGATTATAATCGTCAGAACATAATCCAAAAAATATATTTGATCCTCAACGAATAAATCAGAATCACAAGCTTTTTACTGGAATATTAATAAGAGATAGTCATATAATTCGATTCCAACCAATATTCAATTCCAACCCCTTCATTCCATATGCAGAATTTTAAACCACAATTTCCATTCTCATCAGAACAGGACCAAAAAACATGCCTTTAACCCTCAATGAACTCAACACTCACCTTTTCAAAGCCGCAGACATCCTGCGGGGCTCAATTGATAGTTCCGAATACAAGCACTACATTTTCGGGATGCTTTTCCTGAAAAGGCTCTCTGACCAGTTTGATGAAAATATCATCCGGGTTACGGAAGAACTCGTAAAAGAAGGCATGCCTGATGCCAAAGCAAAAGAGATTGCTTTAACTGACAAAGACGAGCACGGAGGCAGCTTTTTCGTCCCTCCTCGCGCCCGCTGGTCCGAACTTGAAAAGAAGTCTTCTGACATCGGAGAGGCTATAAACAAAGCCTTTGAAGTCCTGGAACACGAAAATTCTTCTCTTGAAGGCGTGCTGATCGCGATTGATTTTAACGACAAGGGACGCATATCCGATGCCGTTCTCCAGAAGCTTATCACTCATTTTGGGAGATACAACCTGGCAAACCATTCCCTTGAAAATAAAGACATGCTGGGCAGGTCCTACGAATATCTGATCAAACACTTCGCAGACGATGCCGGAAAGAAAGGCGGGGAATTCTACACCCCTGAAGAAGTGGTCCGGCTCCTTGTAAAGCTGGTCAAGCCCGCTGAGGATATGCGCATCTGCGATCCCACATGCGGCTCAGGCGGCATGCTTATCGAATGCATCCACTATTTGCAGAAACACGGCAAAAACCAGAACAAAATCTCCCTTTTCGGGCAGGAAAAGAACCTCAACACCTGGGCCATCTGCAAGATGAATATGCTCCTGCACGACATCCTCGATGCCAGGATCGAGAAAGGCGACACGATGGCCGACCCCAAGCTGCTGGACAACGGCGAACTGATGGTTTTCGACCGAGTTTTAGCTAACCCGATGTGGAACCAGAAAGAGTGGTCAAGAGACTGGCTCGCCAAAGGCGACCCTTATTCCCGTGTTAAATACGCGCTCCCGTCCGCCTCTTCTGCCGACTGGATGTGGATTCAGCACATGACTGCAACCCTGAACTCGTCGGGCGTGCTTGGAATTGTGCTTGACAACGGCGTTCTCTTCCGCGGCGGGCAGGAAAAAGCCTCCCGCCAGGGTTATGTTGACGATGACCAGATCGAAGCTGTCCTCGCCCTCCCCCAGAACCTTTTCTATAACACAGGTAGTCCAGGCACGATTTTAATCTTCAACAAAAACAAGCGCCCGGAAAGAAAAGGCAAAATCCTCTTCATCGACGCCTCTTCCGAATATGAAGAAGGAAAAGCCCAGAATTTCCTGCGGGACATCAATGTTGAGAAGATCGTCTCGGCTTTTGACGGCTTTGCAGATATTGAAAAGTTCTGTGCCGTTGTCGGGAAAGAGAGCATTGTCGAAAATGATTACAACCTGAACGTTTCCCTTTATGTGGACACCTCAGAAGCTGAACCTGAAATTGATGTAGCAGCGGTCAACGAAGAGTTAAAAGAGCTTATCAGGCAGAGAGACGAGTCCTACAGTGAAATGCAGGCTTATTTGAAGGACCTCGGGTACGAGGAATGAAGAGGAATGAGAAATCTCTTAATTTTGGGCTCACTTTGGGAAATATTAAATTGGTCACTCACTGCGTGGCCAATTGAGAGGAGAACGCACGGACACTTTAAAATTATAAATTCACCAAGCACTGCTTGACAAATTCAAGAGGAATAACTATTTCGGGGCAACTGAGTAGCTTCTTTCGACCGTTCTTGTCCCGCGCCTCAGCGCGGCTGGAACATAATGACTTCGAGCAAATAAAAACGCAAATATCAGATACCCTGTAGAAGAAAAGTATCAAAAAATTAACAATTTAGAAGTTAACGACCGATTGCTAAATTAAAAGGGAATGGCATCCAACTTTGCAAGTTTTTAAATTCATCACGCAGTGCGTGATGAATTGGATAAAATGAAAAAATCGTGTTCATGTAATACATTTTATACTAATTTTCTAGAAGGAGTTTGGGTTTAATGGACGAAATACTCTCCAGAGATTTTGAATCCATATACAGCGAAGTAAGGCATGTAATTGAAAATGCAAGGGACAGCATTTACAGAAATATCAATTTCAATATGGTGCTTGCCTACTGGAACATAGGCAAGATAATTGTTGAAGAGGAGCAGAAAGGGAGTAACAGGGCAGAATACGGCACGTATCTACTCAAACTACTGGCAGAAAGATTGACAGACGAGTTTGGGAGGGGTTTCACTCTTACTAATTTAAGGTACATGAGGCAGTTTTACTTTGCTTTCCCAATTCATCACGCACTGCGTGATGAATTGTCCTGGACGCATTACAGACTGCTCCTCAAAGTAGGAAAAGAAGATGCGAGAAGTTTTTATCTTGTTGAAACCGCCAAAAACAAATGGAGCACAAGAGAACTGGAAAGACAGATGGATTCCTTGCTCTACGAAAGGCTCGCTTTAAGTAAAGATCCCGCTGAAGTAAAGAAACTCTCAACCCAGGGCCAGCTAATAAAAACCTCTAAAGACCTGATCAAAGACCCTTATATTCTTGAATTCCTGGGAATAAAACAACAGCAAAACTTTCTTGAAAAAGACCTTGAAGATCTCCTCATCAGCCGCCTTCAGGAATTTCTCCTTGAACTGGGAGCAGGCTTTGCTTTTGTGGACCGCCAGAAAAGGATAACCGTTGACGGAGATCATTATTACATCGATCTCGTTTTCTACAACTACATTCTCAAATGCTTCGTTTTAATAGACCTCAAACTTGGCAAACTCACCCATCAGGACATCGGCCAGATCGACTTCTACGTCCGGTACTTCGAAAAAGAAGAAAAACAGCCCGGAGACAACCCGACCATCGGCCTGATCCTCTGCTCAAACAAAAACGAAGCAATGGTAAAGTACACTCTGCTTAACGAAAGCAAGAATCTCTTTGCCTCAAAATACAAACTTTACCTGCCAAGTGAAGAAGAACTGAAGAAGGAACTGACCAGAGAAAGAGAATTGATAGAACAGGAAAAGAGGCTTGCAAATGGAGAATAAAAACGTTAAAGTGCCGAATGGTTATAAGAAAACGGAATTGGGAGTGATTCCGGAAGAATGGGAAGTTGGAGAATTAGGGACTTGCATTAAACAAGTAAAAGAATCTGTACTACCCGAGAGCACAGGTAAAACAATTTACGTGGGATTGGAACATATCAGCTCTGGAGAAACAAAGCTAACCAATTATGGTAGATCTGATTCTGTAAAAAGCTTAAAATTCAAGTTTACGAAAAATAACATATTATACGGTAAATTACGTCCTTATCTAGATAAAGCAGTTTTAACAGATAAAGAGGGAATTTGTTCCACTGATATTATCGTAATTGAATGTAAAGATAGTTCGATAAAAGAGTTTGTCATATACATCCTGCACTCTAAACAATTTTTGGACTATATAAATGGGACTACAGCAGGAAGCAACCTCCCACGAACGTCATGGCAGTCAATATCAAAATATAAAGTTCCATTACCACCTTTTTCAGAGCAACAAAAAATCGCCTCCATCCTCTCAAAAGTCGATGAACAAATCGAACAGACAGAGCAGATTATTGAGAAAACTGAAATATTAAAAAAAGGTCTGATGCAGAAACTGCTTACAAAAGGGATAGAGCACACAACATTTAAAGAAATTAAAATTGGGACAAAATATTATAATATTCCTATTACTTGGGAAGTAAGGAATATTGAATCAACATTTTTATTAAAAGGAAGAATCGGATGGCAGGGTCTTACTACTAAAGAATATTTAAACGAAGGAAATTACTGTTTGGTTACAGGAACTGATTTTGAGAGAGGTAGAATCAATTGGGATACTTGTGTATATGTTTCTGAAGAAAGATATTTACAGGATTCGAATATCCAATTGAAAGATGGAGATATATTAGTTACTAAAGATGGAACCATTGGAAAAATTGCATATGTAGACAAATTAGAAAATCTTGCTACGTTGAATAGTGGAATATTTGTATTGAGATCATTAAATAACGGGTGTTATCCAGAATATTTATACAATATATTGAATTCTTTTTACTTTGAATTGTTTATTTCAGTCCTAAAAGCAGGTTCAACAATTTCACATTTATATCAAAAAGATTTTACAAAATTCAGTTTTCCTCTTCCTCCTCTCCCCGAACAACAAAAAATCGCCTCCATCCTCTCAAAAGTTGATTCCCAGATTCAGGACAACCAGAGCTATTTACACAAACTTCAAGAACTTAAAAAAGGACTTATGCAGGATCTTCTTACAGGAAATGTAAGAGTGTGCGTATAATGGCAAATTTAAATTTTGGTCCTCTCGAGCGCAGCGAGAAGGACGCGTGCTCCCGACGCGCAATTCGGGCAGGAAAAGTAAGAGTGTGCGTATAATGGCAGACGAATCCCAGCTCCAGATTGATGAATACACCCTTGTGGAAAAACCGGCTCTTGATTTATTTGATAAGCTGGGGTACAACTACCTTGACGGGAAAAAGCTGAAAAAAGAGCCGCAGCAGTTCTTTTTGCTGGACATCCTGAAACGGAAGATTCAGGAGATAAATCCCTGGCTTGATGAGGTCGGGCTGAATAAGGCGGTCAGGGAGATCACGGTTGTACAGGCGGCGTCTTTAGTTGAAGCTAATGAGCTGCTGTATTACAAGCTGGTCAACTATACCAGCTTCAAGCAGGACCTGGGGTTTGGGAAGAAGTCGCAAACTGTTAAGTTTATTGATTTTGATGAGCCTGAGAAGAACGAGTTTACGGTTGTCAACCAGTTTTATGTTAAGAATAATGATTTTACGATCATTCCTGACCTTGTGGTTTTTGTAAATGGGATTCCGCTGGCTGTGCTTGAGTGCAAAAGCCCGAATTTGCAGGAGCCGATTGACGAGGCAATTTCCCAGCTTTTCGGGTACAGGGAGAAGAACGAGCAGTTTTTTTACCCGAACCAGATCCTTGTTGCACTTGCGCGGTACAGGGCGACTTATGCTTCCACTTTTTCGCCTGCAAAATATTTCCTTGAGTGGAAAAAGCCGTATCCTCTGAACGAGAGGGAACTTGTTTCTCTTCTTGGAAAAGAAGGGAAGGAACTGCCTGCTCAGGATATTCTGCTATACTCGCTTTTTTCAAAGGAGAATTTTCTGGACATTCTCAGGAGTTACATTGTTTTTGAGACCGAAAACAACGGTGTGAATAAAAAACTTTGCAGGTACAACCAGTACATTGCAAGCAACAAAATTCTTGAACGGATGGCAGAGGGCAAAGGTGGGGTAATCTGGCATACGCAGGGGAGCGGAAAATCGCTCACCATGACCTATACGGCTCTGAAAATCCGCAGGATTGAAAAAGTGCCCGGGACCTCGCTTGAAAATCCCTGCATCCTGATTGTAACGGACAGGAATGACCTTGATTCTCAGATTTCAGGCACGTTTAAGAATTGCAGCTTCCCGAATCCCGTACCTGTGGAAAGTGTGGAGCAGCTAAAAGACGAGCTGAAAACCCCCACTGGAAAGACTCTTTTTACCACGATCCAGAAATTTACCTCGAAAAACGGCGAAACTTACCCCGAACTGTCCAGCTCGGAAAACATCATTGTTTTTGCTGACGAAGCCCACAGGAGCCAGTACGGGAAAGCGGGATACGGGAAAACGGCTGCGAAGGAAAACAAAGAGGATGAGAAGGTAAACACCAGCCTGGGCTGGGCTCTGAATATGAGGACAGCAATCCCGAATGCCTTATTCATCGGCTTTACCGGCACTCCGATTGATAAAAACGACAAATCCACGCGCAGGGAATTTGGAGATTATATTGACAGATACCTGCCGAAACAGTCCATAGCCGACGGGGCAACCGTCCAGATCAAATATCAGGCAAGGCTTCCGAAAGTCCATATCCTGGGAAGCGAGCTTGACGTTGCTTTTGATTCCGAATTTGCTGATTACACCGACCTTGAACAGGAAGCCATCAAGGAAAAAGCTGGCAAGTACAGGACGATTGCCGAAGACGAGGACCGGATAAGGGTCATCTGCAAAGATATCCTCGAACACTACACAACCGCTGTCAGGCCCGAAGGCTTCAAGGCGCAGATCGTAACCCCTTCAAGGGATGCAGCCGTTACCTACAAATGGGTTCTGGACGAACTAGAGGCTCCTGAATCGGAAATCATCATCTCCTCAAGCCCAAAAGACGAACCGCACGCCGAAATCCGGAAGTACTACAGGACAAAAGCCCGGCAGAGGCAGATAATTAAAAAGTTCAGGAAACCGTTTGATGAAGAAAACAAACTGGCTTTCCTGATCGTCTGCGACATGCTCCTGACCGGCTTTGATGCGCCAATCGAGCAGGTCATGTACCTTGACAAGCCGCTCCGGGAACACAACCTCATGCAGGCAGTTGCAAGGGTAAACCGCCCCTACACCGAAAACAAAACTCACGGCTTAATTATCGATTACTGCGGGATTTCCAAGCGGCTCAAAGAAGCCCTTGACATTTTCAACGAAGGGGATATTGCAGGCTATCTCGAACACCTTATGGACGATGTCCCGAAAGCCGAGCAGGCGGCAAACAAGGTAAAAAGGTTCTTCAAAGACGTGCCTACAACTTACGATTCCGCCGAATACGTGGACAGGTGCGTGCTTGATGTCCTGAGCGCCGAAGATACGCGGATCAGGTTTGAAAGGGCTTTCAAGGAATTTGTCGCCCTTGTAAACAACATCATCCCCAATCCCGAAGCAAACCGCTTCAGGCAGGACGTCTACCTCTACGGCAGGATCTACAACGCGATGCGGACAAACTACAGCATAAAAGCCCCGAGTGTGCTCGAAGCTGTCCCCAAGGCTAAAGCGCTGATCCACGAATACCTCGAATCAAACGGCATCAAAGTCTTCCATGACCCTGTTTCCATTTACTCCTCCGAGTTCAATGACATCGTCAACAAAAAGACCTCACAGGAAGCAAAAGCAAGCCTGATCCAGCACAAGGTAAGGACCACGATCAGTAACCTTCTTAACACAAATCCTATTTACTACACCTCCCTCAGAGAAAAGCTCGAAAAACTGATTGCAGAGCATGAACAGGAGCTTATTTCCACCACAGCCTTCCTGGCTGACCTTGACAAAATCAAAGCCGGGCTTGATGTCGAAGTTGTTGCAAGAAAACACGGAATGAGCAGGGAAGAGTTTGCAGTTTTCCAGATGGTCAGGGCTGCTTATATCCAGCTTCAGGCCGGAGCCGAAAAAGCTTCCGTGAACCCTTCCGTTCACCTTACAGAAGAGGACGAGAAAAAGCTCGCAGGCGTTTCCCTCTCACTGTTTTCATCCTTGAACGGGCTTGCGGTAATCGACTGGAGGCAAAAACCCGAACAGCAAAAAATAATGCTTAAAACGATCAAAAGGGAATTGTATAAAATTGATTTTGACATCGAAACGGCTGAAAGGGAGAGCCATAATATTCTCAACCTTGCCAGGAACCTGCTGTAAATAGAAAATTGAATAAAAAAATGACTACAGATGATAAGGGAGCAAAGAGAAATATAATACATAAAATGGCCAAAATGAATTATATAAAAGTAAATTTTGGATAAAAATGGCTGAAATTGAAAGATAATATTCTCAACCTTTCCCGAAACTTACTGTAAATTATAACCTTGTTGTAAATCGGAAACTTGCTGTAAATAGCACAGATAACAGGGACCGATAACAGACCGATATAAACAGACAACGGGACTGACAATGGAGCAAATAAAAATCGGAAACACTCTTGTTGATTACCTTATAACCTATTCTTCCCGGCAGAAAACCATTGAGCTGGTAATTGATCTGGAATCCGGGTTTACAGTCAAAGCTCCGGGAAACATGACTAAAGAAGAGGTTGCTGCAAATCTTCGACGGAAAGCCAGCTGGATCATAACCAACCTCGACAAAATGAACGAGGTTATAAGAAATGAGACCCGGAAAGAATTTGTAAGCGGAGAAAAATTTCCGTACAAAGGCAAGCACTACAGGTTAAAAGTAGTGCAGATAAATGAAGAAATAATCCCATCCCTGACCTTTACCCACAGCAAATTCATAGCCCATGTGCCAGTAAATGTTCCTGAATTTGACTATCCCCGCATTATACAGCCTTTATTCATCAGTTTTTATCACGAAAAAGCAGAAAAAGTTCTCAACCAGAGGGCCAGAAAGTATCTGCTGTATTTTGAAGAAAAGCCTTCCCTGATAAAGATCCAGGCCTTGAAAAACAAGTGGGGAAACTGTTCAAAGACAAACCAGTTGAGGTTCAACTGGAGGGTTGTTATGGCTAAAATGTCAATTATCGACTATGTGGTCGTCCACGAGCTCTGCCACACGAAATATAAAGACCATTCAAAAGCTTTCTGGAATGAGGTGCAGAAAATCCTGCCGGACTATGAGGAAAGGAAAGAGTGGTTGAGGGTTCATGGAGATTTGCTGAAGATATAAATCTCGGGTCATCTCGTTATAGATCTGAATTTTAGCATTCTGATCTTTACAACATCATTCGCTGTTGTGAACTACCACTCAGTTAAAGACTGAGTGGCTTCTTGGTTCATTCCTCCCTCTATTGAGGGCAAGTCCCCAAGCTCATCCCCGTAGTCCCTACGGTGTCATAATCCAATTAGATTCTGATCTATGAGAGCGAATTTTTTGATATTGATAGCGGCATTAATGTCTCTATCGTGTTTGGTTTTACAGTCTGGACAAATCCATTCTCTGTCTTTTAGCTGAAGCTCTTTATTGTGGTATCCACACACACTACATAGCTTAGAAGAGGGTTCAAATTGTCCTATTCTCAGGACGGTTTTTCCAAACCATTGAGCCTTATATTCCAACTTTGTTACAAAACTACTCCACGCAGAATCACTTATAGCCTGTGCTAAGTGATGATTCTTAACCATGCCTTTAACATTTAAAGTTTCCAGAGCTACAGCTTGGTTTTCGCTAACAAGTCTAAAAGAGAGTTTGTTCTGGAAGTCATTTCTCTGATTTGTTATTTTGTCATGGAGTACAGCAAGTCTTCGTTTAGCTTTTGCCCTGTTCTTAGAGCCTTTCTGTTTCCTTGAGACTCTTTTCTGTAATACTTTGAGCCTTTTAAGAGAGTTTTTCAAGTACTTTGGATTCTCAACCTTTTCTCCTGTTGAAAGGACAGCAAAGTCTTTGATACCTACATCAATTCCTACTGTTGTTGATTCTGTGAAAGCTTCCTTTACTGGAAGTTCTTTTCCATCTTCAACAAGGATACTGATGTAGTAATGTCCTTTACATGTCCTTGATACCGTAGCCGTTTTAGGCTCTCCTTCAAACTTCCTGTGAAGAACTGCTTTAATTGGTTCTATTTTTGGAAGCTTGATAGTATTATTTTCAAAGTTTACAGTGTAGTGTTGAGGTACAGGGAAAGACTGTATCGGATTCTTTTTTGATTTGAACTTTGGAAACCCTGTTTTCTCTCTAAAGAATCTAGTGAAAGCGGATTCAACCTGCTTAGTCATCCCCTGTAATGATTGAGAGTTAACTTCTCCTAACCACTCATTAGAAGCCTTTAGAGTAGGAATTAATTTGTTTAAGTCAAATCTGGAAATTGATTCCCCTGTCTGCTCATAAGTTTTAATTTTCTGGTCAAGTGCCCAATTATAGACAAATCTACAGCTACCTATATGCTGATTCAATTGAATAGCTTGTGTAGTTGTAGGATAGAGTCTAAATTTGAACGCTTGCATCATACAAAGGCATAATATGCTTTAACAACATATACATATTTTGGTAAATACGAAGTATGAAACACGGAATCATAGCAAATTTTTGTTAATGTATCATGTTATTTTTGTTTGCAAATACCGAAAAGTCATACTTGAACCAATTAGCGAAGAACTCAAACAGATTAGGATTGACATTTCAAAAGAGTCTAACTTTGAAATCCTTGAAATGGAAACTGACAAAGACCATATTCATTTCTTGATCAAGAGTGAGCCGAAAGTTAGCGTTTTGTCAATTGTCAGAAAATTGAAACAAGAATATACTAACAGGTTATGGAAAACTCAAAAAGAATATATGAAAAAGTATTATTGGGGTGAGAATACGTTATGGAGTGATGGTTATTTTGCGTCTACTATCGGAAATGTGAGTAAAGAGGCGGCAGAATATTACATACGGAATCAGGGTTGAAGTTGACGCTTATATCCCCTGAGCTAAAGACTCAGGGGTTTTACGCTTCTTCATATAAATCGTTCCTGTCACGCTCGACGCAGGAGAATGGTCTTACAAAAAGCGTGATTTTGAAGAGCCGCCAGCCAAGCTGGGGAGGACACATTACGGCTCTTCGTTGTTTTGTGTGGCTATTTCTCATAAAAACCAACGCGGTCTTGAAGTGAAAATCGTCTTATCCATAGAGAATGACAAAGAGCCATAATTACCTTTGATTTGAAAAACGGTTTTCGGGACCAAAAGAAGTGTTCCGATACTTGCAAACCTTCGGCATAGTAACGTCCTTTTTGTTTAAACTGCAGGGCAGGGTCAGCCGCTCTGCGCGGAAATGAATTGTCAGCAGTTAATTCTTCAGTCCGGCTCCCTGCAAAAATAACAGACTGACTCGCAGCCCACCAGAAAGCTTCATCCGGTCCTTGAAATTAGTCCACTCTTTTAACTCTCGTCATCATCCAAAACCTTTTTATAACAAGTATGGTATTAATCATTGTTGTACATAAATATACACCAGTGATACCATATGCACGATTCAATCCTTCACATCCTCAACACAACAAAAACCAGGGTCCAGGATCTTGGAGCCGACGTCCATAACGAAGACCCGCAGCCACAATTCCTGAAAAGGGACTTTATTGCCGCTGTAGCAGCTGTAAAGGCAGATGGCCGGATGCCGGTAATCGCGGAAGTCAAGCCTGCATCTCCTGGAAAGTGTTTCAGGGATATATCCCCGTCAGCGGCTGCTGAGCTTGCATGGGAGATGGAAGAAGCCGGAGCTGTTGCAATTTCCGTCCTTACTGAGCCAGGGATTTTCCGGGGTTCACTTGAAAATCTGAACGCGGTCAGGAGAACAGTCTGTTTACCGGTTCTGAGGAAGGACTTCATTATTGACAGGTTGCAGCTTGAAGAAGCGAGAAGCGACCTTATACTCCTGATCGCAGGCATCCTGGGACAGGAGCTCGACGGCTTTGTTGATCTTGCTCTTGAGAAGGGCTTTGAGCCACTGGTTGAAATTCACAACAGGGAAGAGCTTGAACTTGCGCTGGAAACCGACACAAAGCTCATCGGGATTAATAACCGGAACTTTGATACACTTAAAATTGACCTGGCTACCACAGAAGAGCTTTTACCCCTCATCAGGGAATACGACCTGGACCACGGGACCAGCCATATCATCATAAGCGAAAGCGGGATGAACCGTCCTGGAGATATCAGGCGCGTGATGCAAGCCGGGGCAGATGCTGTGCTGATAGGGTCTGCACTTATGGAAAGTGACTCCGTTTTTGAGAAAACTAAAGAATTCGTCCAGAGCGTTTGCTGGCGTGAATAACTGCTTTTCTTTGACTTATCGGAACTTTTAGCCTGTGGAAATAAGGTTGAAAAATCCGCTTTCATTTCAAAACTAAGACTATAATTCGGTTTCATAACATCACAGATCACGAGATCAGGAATTACAAAATCAGGAATTAAGAAATCAGGAATTAAAAAATCAGGAATTAAGAAATCAGGAATTAAGAAATCAGGAATAACAAAATCAGAAATCACGATACAAGGGAGTAATCAAATTGACAGGAACTAAAGTTTCAGAATTTCAGCTAAAAGGAAAGTACGGAAAATTCGGAGGGCAGTACGTACCCGAAGTCCTCATGCCGGCTCTGGAAGAGCTGGAGGCAGGGTATGAGAAGTACAGAAACGACCCCAAGTTCCTTTCAGAGCTTGACCACTACCTCAGGGACTTTGGGGGCAGGGAGACTCCTCTTTACCTTGCCCGGAACCTGAGCAAGAAATACGGAACAAAGATCTACCTCAAGCGAGAAGACCTGGTGCACGGGGGTGCCCACAAGCTCAACAACGCTATCGGGCAGGCCCTGCTTGCAAAGTTTATGGGAAAGACCAGGCTGATAGCTGAAACCGGTGCCGGGCAGCATGGGACTGCAACGGCCATGGTGGGAGCGACTCTCGGGTTTGAGACTATCGTCTACATGGGGGCAAAAGACATTAAACGCCAGCAGATGAACGCATACAGAATGGAACTCATGGGGACGGAGGTAAAAGCCGTGGAGACTGGCTCAAAGACCCTCAAAGACGCAATCAACGAGGCAATGCGAGACTGGGTCACCAACATAGGAAACACTCACTATTTGATCGGGTCGGTGGTCGGGCCTCATCCCTACCCTATGATCGTAAGGGACTTCCAGAACGTGATCGGGCGCGAGATAAAGGAGCAAGCGATGGAAAAAGAAGGCAGGCTGCCTGATTCTATCATCGCCTGTGCAGGCGGCGGGAGCAATGCTATGGGGAGTTTCCATCCCTTTATCGAAGACAGGGAGGTAAAGCTGATTGCCGTAGAAGCCGGGGGAAAAGCCCTGAAGTGTACGGAAAAAACAGCCCTTCACTCAGCTTCCCTCTGCGCCGGAGAAGAAGGAATCCTGCACGGAGCCCGGACAAAGGTGCTGCAGGACAAAAACGGGCAGATCCTTGAGTCCGAATCCATTTCTGCAGGGCTTGACTACTCAGGAGTAGGCCCGGAACTGGCTTACCTTTCGGAGAACGGCAGGGTTACAGCCCGCTATGTAACAGATGACGAGGCGCTTGAAGCTTTTAATGAACTGAGCCGGCTTGAAGGAATCATTCCTGCCCTTGAATCCTCCCATGCTCTTGCTTACCTTAAAAAAGCTGCCGAATCCGGGGAACTTGGAGAGTTTGTGGTTCTAAACCTCTCAGGAAGAGGGGACAAAGATCTGGAAACCGTCCTGAGCCTGAAGAGGGGGATCTGAAATGAGAACTGAAATGAAAACAGAAACGAGAGCCGAACTCAGAAGACAAAAAATTTCAGAAAAATTCGGCGAACTCAGGGAGAAAAAAGAAGGTGCCCTGATCGGCTATGTGATGGCAGGAGACCCCTCTGCAGAGGCAACATCAGGCGTTGTAAAAGCCCTGACAAACGGGGGTGCAGATATAATTGAACTCGGTTTTCCGTTTTCAGACCCTGTGGCTGACGGGCCAACTATCCAGGCAGCAGGACAGAGGGCACTTGCAGCCGGAATGGATATTGAACGTTACTTCGAGCTTGTCAGAGCCCTTGAGGTTGAAGTCCCTCTTGTGTGCATGACCTATTACAACCCGGTTTTCAGGTACGGAGTGGAAAAATTCGTAGAGCATGCCGCAGAAGCCGGAATAAACGGACTGATAATCCCCGATATCCCGGTAGAAGAAGCAGCTGACCTGAAGAACAGCTGTGAGAAACAGGGGCTTGACCTGATCTTTCTGGTCGCACCTACAACGACCGACACAAGAATCCGGAAGATCCTGGAGAGAGGTTCGGGCTTCATCTACCTGGTTTCAAGGCTCGGGGTTACGGGAACCAGAGCGGATGTTTCAGGTTCCACAAAAGAACTGCTTGCCAGGGTAAAAACCGACATTCCGAAAGCCGTGGGGTTCGGGATATCATCTGGAAAGCAGGCTGCAGAAGTCATAAAAGCCGGAGCAGATGCTGTAATTGTCGGCTCGGCTTTTGTACGGATTATCGAAGAAGGAAATGCCGTAAACGAAAAGCTGGAAGCCCTTGCAAGGGAACTCAAATTCGGCATACTTGAAGCAAATTAAAACAGGAAATTTCAGAGGGGATAAAAGAATGCAGGGAATAAAAGGAATGCAAGGAATGAAAGAATATATTAAAAAACTGGGAGAAGGCTGTGATCTAAGTTCGGAAGAAGCCGAAGCCGCACTGGGCGAGATTCTGAGCACAGCCGGAGATGGGGAGATAGGGGCATTTCTGCTTGCCCTCAAGGCAAAAGGAGAAAAACCCGAAGAAATCACAGGCTTTGTAAAAGGAATGAAGAAAGTCGCCAATATGATCCAGCCGGACGTTCCTTTCAGGCTTGTGGATGTCGTTGGGACAGGAGGAGACGGGCTTAACACAATCAATGTTTCAACAGCAGCTGCAATTGTTACTGCAGCAGCCGGAGTCCCTGTAGCCAAACATGGAAACAGGGCCGCCACCTCAATGACCGGGAGTTCTGACGTGCTTGAAGCCCTGGGGATCAAAGTGGATCTTGCCCCTGAAATGGTTAGGAGGGTAATAGAAGATATAGGCATAGGGTTCATGTTTGCCCCGGTTTTTCACCCTGCCATGAAGCGAGTTGCAGGGGTCAGGAAAAAGCTCGGGGTAAGGACGGTTTTCAATATCCTCGGGCCCCTGACCAACCCGGCAGGAGCGAAAGGGCAGGTCGTAGGGGTCTTTGATAAAAGCCTCTGTGAGCCAATAGCTTATGCTCTTGCTGAGCTCGGGATCGAACATGCGCTTGTGGTTAACGGGGACGGGATGGATGAAATCTCAAATGTGAGCGAAACCTATGTTGCTGAATTAAAGGATGGAAAAGTTTCCACATACACTATAACTCCGGAGTCTATGGGCATGCTGCGGGCAAAACCCGAAGACATAAAAGGAGGCACTCCGAAAGAAAATGCCTGTGACCTCCTCTGTATCTTTAAGGGCCAGAAAGGGCCAAAAAGGGACCTTGTTATCTTAAACGCAGCTGCAGCCCTGTATGTAAGCGGGATAGTGAGCTCAATCCGGCAGGCAATTCCCATTGCCGAAGATGCGATTGACAGCGGGAAAGTTATGGTTAAGTTCAACCAGTTCCGGAATTTCACTGTCGAACTTTCCAGGCAGGACGAAAAAGAGGGCTCTTGCTCGGAAGGAACGTTTCTTGCCTCTTCCAATACATCCTTGTTAAGCCCGGCTTCCGGGGAAAAGGCATGAAAACAAGGCCAAAAACCAGGGTGAAAATATGCGGGATCCACAGCCCCGAAGATATGGAACTTGCAGGTCTCTACGGAGCCGATGCCGTTGGTTTTATCACGGAAGTCCCTGTGGAAAGCCCTAGAAAACTCGATTCAGATACCGCTGCCGCCCTTATCGCAAAAGTCCCGAAATACCTTGACTCGGTAATGGTCATAATGCCTGAAACCTCTGCCTGCGCCCTGGAGCTTATCGAGAAAGTAAGGCCGGATATAGTACAGATCCACTCCAATCTTCCCCTTATCGAACTTGAAGTCATAAGGGAAAAAGCAGACATCCCTATAATAAAAACCCTTTCCGTGCCTGCCGGAAGGGGAGCTTCCAAACTCCAGAATTTTGTAAAACGGCTTCTTGAAGAGGTCCACGAGCTGGAAGAAAGCGGAGCTGTGGACAGTGTGCTTCTGGACTCAGGGGTTGCCGGAAAAACCGGCGGTACAGGCTGTATACATGATTGGGACCTCAGCCGGAGAATTGCAGAAGAAACAGAATTTCCCCTGATCCTTGCCGGTGGGCTTAAACCCGAAAATGTGCAGGAAGCCATCAGGGCAGTTTCCCCCTATGCTGTGGACACGGCTTCAGGGGTAGAGACCTATGGAAAAAAAGATGCTGTGAAAATCAGGACGTTTATTGAAGAAGTGAGGTGTGCCGATGCTTTCCTTTGATCTTGGAAAAAAAGAATTTCTGGAGCTTGTCTCCGGGCTTGAAAAGCCGGGTCTTGTCCAGCTCTTTGCAAAAGTTGAAGCTGGAGGTTCCTCTGCCTTCTCTCCCCTCAAACTTTACAGGGCCCTGAGAGATTCAGGGACAACAGGCTACTCCTTCCTGTTGGAGTCCGTAGAAAAGCAGGAAAGCAGGGCAAGATACTCCTTTGTTGGAAACGACCCCGATGCCGTGCTGAAAATAAGTGACCGAAAAGTTTCCCTTGAACTCCTGAACCAAAAAGCTTCTCCTCTTTTTGAAGCAATCTGTGCAAAGATGAAGGAAGTCTGCGGCCCGGAAACCGTAGAAAAGGAAAATGAATCTAAGATAAATGAAGGTTCTAAGAAAAATAAATGTTCGGAAAAATTAACGGCTGCAATTCCAGAGGGAAAAGATGTTTTTGATGCCCTTCGCCTGGCTTTTCTTCCGGCAAACGGGATAGAACTTCTCAATTCCAGACGTTTTGATAGGCAGACTTTCCTGGGTGGGGCTATCGGCTATACAGCATACGATGCGATCTATGACAGCTGGTTAGGGGTCAAAAAAAATTTTGAGTCAGACATCCCCGACCTTCAATACCTTCTCGTTTCGAAAAGTTTTGTCTTCGACCACCTGACTGAAGTGGTCTACATAGTTATCACCCCCTTCGTAATCCCGGGTTCGGATGCAGGAAAAATATACGATGAAGCATTTTCAGAGGCAGAAAAACTCTACTCTATAATTCAGAAAGTTGACCTATCGGAAGATGCAGTAGATGCAGTAAAGGCATCAGCAGAAGGAGCAATTGTATCAGGAGCAGCAGTTTCGAGCCCGTCTACAACATCAGGTTCAAATATACAGGTCTGTAGTGTTGACAGGTCGGGATTTGAGGAATCCGTACTCCAGGCAAAGGAGCATATTTTTGCAGGGGATGTTTTCCAGATAGTCCTTTCCAGAAAATGTGAGTTCATAATGGACCAGTCTCCTTTCAAACTTTATATGCAGCTCCGAGCAATAAACCCGAGCCCTTACATGTATATATTCGAGTTCGGGGACCTGGCAATTGTAGGGGCAAGCCCTGAAACCCTGCTTACCGTACACAAACGCACTGTTATAATAAACCCCATTGCAGGCACCTGCCCGAGGGGAAAGTCCGGAGCTGAAGACGAAGCCCTGGCTTCACATATGCTCAACGACGAAAAGGAAAGGGCGGAACATGTAATGCTCGTTGACCTCGGGCGAAACGATGTCCGGATGGTTTCGGAAAGCGGCTCAGTAAAGGTTTCCGGCTTCATGAAAGTCCTGAAATATTCTCATGTCCAGCACATAGAAAGCACGGTTTCAGGAACTCTCAGGCCCGAATGCGACCAGTTCGATGCCTTCAGGGCGGTTTTTCCAGCCGGGACCCTTTCAGGGGCTCCGAAAATCCGGGCAATGGAAATTATTTCCGAACTTGAAACAGCTCCGAGAGGAATCTACGGCGGCGGGGTAGGGTACTACAGCTGGAACGGAGACGCTGATTTTGCAATTGTGATCCGGACCCTGCTTATACAGGGAAAAAAGGCTTCAGTGCAGGCAGGGGCAGGGATTGTTGCGGATTCCGATCCTGCATATGAGTTCAGGGAAACCGAGCGGAAAATGGCAGCAATGCTCGTGGCTATTGGCGGAGAAATCCGGGTTGAAAAATGAATCCTGAGAATAGAAAATCAGATAAAAACCTAAGGAAACGGGAATCAACGAATGAATGGAAGATTACTATGGGGATGAGACCTGTGGAAAAAAATTTAAAACAAACTAATTCGGGAAAAATAGATTTAGAGAAAAGGCTTTCGGGAGAAAAAATAAGTAGAAAGATGAATCCGGAAGAAACGGTCGCAAGAGGTGCTTTCAGATGAAAATCATTTTCATAAACAATAAGGATTCCTTTGTATGGAACCTTGTGGACTATATTTCATACTTTGAAAAAGATACCCAGGTCCTTCCCAACACGGTTACTCTGGAAGAGTTAAGGGAAATAAAGCCTGATGCACTTGTAATTTCACCCGGACCCGGAAATCCGTCTGACCCGAAAGACATTGGAAACTGCCTGGAGATCATCAGGGAAATGGGCAGGGAAATCCCTCTTATGGGAGTCTGTCTGGGGCACCAGGCAATCAATGTAGCCTTCGGAGGGCCTGTCAGGAGATGTAAAGTGGGACCGGTACACGGAAAAAGTTCCAGGATCCAGCATACGGAATCTCCGCTCTTTACAACGCTTAAAGAGCAGTTCGAAGCCGGACGCTACCACTCCCTGGAGATTGGGGAACCGGCTCCCGGAATAAAAATAACTGCACGAGCAGAAGACGGAACCATCATGGCAGTCGAGCACGCAGAATACCCTATCTATGGCCTGCAATTCCACCCCGAGTCCGTGCTTACTCCAGAAGGATTAAAAATAATAGAAAGATTTCTGGAAATTTCGAGAAACTTTAAAAAAAGACAGCCGGCTGTTTAAAACAGCCAGAAACTTTATTCTGCTTTTCAGGCAGCATGGATTATTATTTTTCTTTTTCTGAAGTCCCGGTTTCAGGCTCTTCTTCAGCCTCTTCTTCGAAGAATTCCTCTTCTGTGAATTCCTCATTGGGCCTGTTGTCCTCATAGCCTGCTGGCTGAAGATTCTGCATGTCTGAAAATTCGCTTAGTGTCTGGGAAATAAGTTTAGGGTACATTACAACCTGCTCCCTGGTAACGAACCCATTATCTTCAGAAGCTTTTATAATTCCCTCCCTGGCAGTTTTTGCTGCATTGCTCAGATCTTGGAGTTGTTTTTTGTCTGCAAGGTAGCCAATTTCTTCCAGAGACATGGTTGTCCAGAGAGTTACAACCTCCATCTTTTTTGCAACGGCACCTTTCCCAATCATTTCAAGGGTCTTAACAGCACTTCCTGAAGTTTCAAGCATCTCCGCCTGAGCGGCTCCTTTTCCGATTTCCTGCACAGCCTTTGAGAAAGACCAGAGGGCGTTAGAGAAATCCTTTTCTATGGAAGGTTCCACAAGAGTGCCAATAACATCTACTGCATTGGATGCAACACTTTCAATCCGTTTCTGAACAGCTTTATTGCCGATATTCCGGAGGGAAATCGCAACCCTCTTTAAATCTGCCTCAAAATTTGAATCAGGCAACTCTATGTTGAGAAGTTCTTCCCCGAGTTCTCGGAGGTATTCAATATATTGGAGCGCATCGTATTCGTTCTGTTCCCTTAATGCCTTTTCTCCAGATTCTCCAAGTTCAATAGCTTTTTGTTGGTTCACTGAGAACATGTTTAAACCCCGTTATCAAATCCTGTAAAAAATACTGGTTTTGAGAATTTATTATTTATATAGGAATACTCTGATATTAGTCTTCCTATATTTGTGGAAATTTCTAGGGAGTTTTCAGGCTTTTGTTAAAAAAAGAGAGATATGTAACCCAAAAATAAAACAAAATATATTATAAAGTTATAATAAAAATACAACCCCTACAAACTGAGAATAAAAATACAACCCCTACAAACTGAGCAGGTAAAAATAGCCGAGAATTTTAAAAAAAGATAAAATTAACAATTAGAACACAGAACTTCTATAAAACCCTGGAACGAAATGAGAAAATCGGGTACCTTTCAAAAAGATCAAAATGAAAGGATACCTTTAAACGGAAAAGAATGAAATCAAAACGTCAACTACCCGCTAAATCCAAAGATTTAACGGGTTTCCTGCTGAGGATTTATGAAAGAACTCCAGAACCACCTTAAAGCAAAAACCCTGATCCTGACCCATGGAGACTCTGATGGGATATGTTCGGGAGCAATTGCAAAAAGTGCCTACCCGGAAGCATATGTTTACTTTACAAGTCCGGTCAGCCTTCTCGATAAGTTAGATTTCATTGAGGAAGTTGAGAATATTATAATCTGCGATATGGCAATCGAGGAAAGGCACTACTCTGAACTCCACTCAACACTTGAGAAATTCGCGGAGGAATGTAACCTCTATTACATAGACCACCATCCTCTTCCGGAAAAGTGGAAAAAAGAAGCCTGGTTTTATCACGATACGAGTGTATGTGCCTCCGAGCTGACCTACAGGGTCTTTGAAAATCTCCTGAACCAGGAAATGCGGAGGGTAGCAATCTACGGGGCTATAGGTGATTTCTGTGACAATACACCCTGTGTAAAGAGCTGGGTCAGAGACTGGGACAAAAGAAGCCTCTATTTCCAGGCTGGAACCCTGATCCAGGCAATACTCCAGAAAGGAAAAGAATACGATTTTAAAAGAACCCTGCTTGAACCCCTATCAAATGATGTTATTCCTTCAAATATCCCTGGTCTACTCGAGCTTGCCAGGGAAGCTGCAATTAATGAAGAGAAAATCCGGCTTTTTGTGAAAGAACATGTGGAAGTCCTGAAAAACAGCGCGTATATTGTAAATACGAATAACTCCATTTCAAAAGCAGCGATCTATGCAGCTTCCTACGGACATAGAGATGTGGGAATTGCAGCCGAGTACCGTGAGAGAAAAGGCGTATACGATCTTAGCATACGTTCCCGTGGAAAGGTGGATATAAATCGTATCCTGCGCTCGATTGCACCTAAGTTTGGAGGAAGCGGCGGCGGGCACCCTGTTGCAGCAGGAGCGCGTATCCCCGAAGATTCGCTGGCGGGTTTCCTCCGGGCTTTTGATGCCAGACTCGGGGAAGCAAGTGAGGTAAAATAAAATGGAAACCAGCAAGACTGCAGCTGAATGCGGCATAAATATTGAGATTATCTTTGTAGGGCGCTCAAACGTGGGCAAGTCCTCTCTTCTCAGGGAACTCTTCGGGGCAAAAGTAAGGGTTGGAAGACGCCCGGGTGTTACCCTGCGTCCCAGACACGCCCAGGAATCGGACCTTCTTGTCACGGATATGCCAGGCTTCGGCTTCATGAGCGGAGTGAAAGACCGGAAGCAGGATATTGTAAAAGACCAGACAGTACGCTATCTCGAAAAGAATGCAGAACGGATCAAACTCGGGGTCCTTGTAATAGACGCCCCGACTTTCCCTGAAGTAGTCGACCGCTGGGATTCAAGGAATCAAATTCCTATAGACGTTGAAATGTTTGATTTCATGAGGGAAATCGGTATTGACACAATCGTTGCTGCAAACAAGATGGACAAAGTAAAAGCAGCCGAGTATGCCCCTCTCCTTGACGAGGTTTCAGTTCGCCTCGGACTTGAGCCTCCATGGCAGAACTGGAAGCATATCATTGCTCCAATAAGTGCAAAAAAAGATGATTTGAAGGCCTTAAAGGGACTTCTCCGGGATAGGCTGCACGAAATGAAAAGAGACGACCTGTTCAAGTATATTTAATCCATCCTTAAACAGGTACATCATTTTTACTTTTTTTACCCTTTTTATCAGTTTTTTAACTCAGCAATTTTTGCTCCTCGAACTCATCTTTAAACATTTAGCGGAAGCATGGCTTTCTGAATAAACCTTTATGGTAGAGATAAGCCTTTTAAAGCCTTTTCAGCTGCTGGCTGTAGACGCGCCTGATTCGCTGGATTGTATCTGCTTCTTCGGGGTCTTTATCGTCCCGGATGCGGATGAAGCGGGGAAAACGCAGTGCAAAGCCTGAGTCGTAGTTGGGGCTTTTCTGGATTTCCTCAAAGGCAATTTCCAGAACAACTTTCGGTCTTATGGCAAATACTCCTCCGGTTTCCCCTCCTTCCATTAACCCGGAGAGCATCTCTGTGAGTTCTTTTAACTGCTCATCAGTAAGCCCTGTACCAACCTTGCCGACCTGCATGAAGCGAGAGGTTTCGGGGTCATAGCAGGCAACTGAATACGAGCCTATCAGGTTTGCCCTGCGCCCAAAACCCCATTCTGCCCCCACGACCACAAGGTCAAGGGTTTCCATAAGGGGTTTTTTCTTCAGCCAGTTTTTACCCCGCTTGCCGGGGGAATATAACGAGTTAGGATTTTTGACCATGACGCCTTCGTGCCCGGCTCTTAAGGCTTCCCTGTAGATCTTCTCCACAACCTCGAGGTCTCCGGTTATCACCTGCTCGTCCACGCAAATGGATTTTGAGTTCTCAACTGAGCTCTCCACACAGGACTCAAGCGCTTTTCGCCGCTCAACAAGAGGAAAATCAATCAGGGTTTTGCCGTTCAGGTACATGATGTCAAAGAGGTTGAGCTGGATAGGAATTCCGAGCATTTTTTCTTCAACATCGTACTTGCGCCGGAAACGCTTAAGGATCTCCTGAAAGGCTTTTGGCCTTCCATTTTCGTCTACTGCAACGGCTTCTCCGTCAAGGATTGCGGACTCAGCCTTTACATGTTTCCGGACTATTTCGACAAGGTCAGGGAGGGAATTTGTGACGTTTTCAAGCTTGCGTGAAAAAAGAGTGACAGAATTTCCGCTCTTGTGGATCTGGACTCTTGCCCCGTCGAATTTCCACTCAATTGCAGCTTCTTTCATATCCCTGATATCGGCATCTATATCAGGGCTGATCTGCGAAAGCATCATTTTTATGGGGCGGTTAATTTCTATCCCGAGACTCTTGAGGGATTCTATCCCGCCTTTCTTGGCAGCTGCCGCCACTATCCCGAGATCATTTGTAACCATGAAGGAATGTTCCACCACCTCTGCAGGGACGGAAAAAGCTTTAGCAATGGCATCCCTGACAACTCCCTCTCCTACGCCTATGCGGAGTTCTTCAAGAGCAAGCCTGGAAATGTATTTTGCCTCCCTCGGGGTTGATGAAGTAAATAGAAACTGAAGGTTTCTGACCTTAACTTCCTGTGATCCTTTTCCCGAAGCTTCTGAAGCCGTCTTGAAACGCTGGTAAACCTCAGTTATTGAAAGCTCTGGCTGCTCTTCGAGGAAAGAAGAAAATGTCACCTGATTTTTTCTTTTTTCCTTTAAAATAAGGAGTGCTGTATCCCCGATGTCTCCAGTGGTCCGTATAAGAGATTCTATACTTTGTATAGACATGCCTGAGGCTTTGGAAAGGGAAACATAAAGCAAACTTGTCCCAATCCCGAGCTGCTCTCCACTCCAGGCAGGAAAAACCTCACTCATGATAAAGTGAGTTGCAAGAGGAAGCTCTTCGACATCAACCTTTTTGAGAAGGTCAGCAACCTTATTTGTAGTTTCTATAGTGCTCGATATCTTTTCAATCGCCTGGCAGGTTTCTGCAAATTCCCTGAAGCTTGTCATGGTCCACGCAGCTTTTTCGTTTTATATTTTTTTCAGATTCTGGTCTCTGAAAACCGATATTTTCAGTAGTCTCTGAAGACCGATATTTTCAGTAATTACTGATTTCCGTAAATTGCAACCAGGTCGCTGAGAACTGCGCTTGCTGTTTCGATCGGGCCTGCACCTTTGCCTGTAACCGTAATTTCTCCTGCAAGCTCAGTGTTTATAGAAGCTACATTAAGGGTGCCTCTTACAGCGAGGGGATGGTTGATAGGCACAAGCCTTGGAGCAACATGTATTCTTTCCCTGCTGACTTCTCCTATAAGCTTGATCACATGCCCTTTTTCATAAGCCATTTCCAAGGCTTCAGGCGTTATCTTCGTGATTCCTGTAACCTCGGCGTCCTTATATGTTGCATCAAGTCCGAAAATTGCATTGGCAAGAATTACCAGTTTGCAGGCTGTATCAATTCCTTCTACATCATATTTCGGGTCGGTTTCGGCAATTCCGAGTTCCATGGACTCGGCAAGAATGTCCTTATAAGTTGCCCTTTCCTCGAGCATTCTGGTGAGGATATAGTTACATGTCCCGTTAAGAATTCCTTTGATGCTTCTGAGCCTATTTCCTGCAAGGACTTCATTTGCCAGGTTAATAATTGGCATAGAGCCGCCGACTGTGGCTTCGAACCTGAAGTTTGACCCAGATGCTTTTGCAGCCTCCATCAGTTCTGTGTACTTCAGGGTAAGAGGTCCTTTATTGGAGGTAATAACATCTTTACCGATCTCAAAGGCTGTAAGCATGTTCTGAAGACCTGCTCCACCAGTGACTATATTTGTAGGGGTTGTTTCTATTACCAGCTCATGGTCTACGGACTTTATAACCTCAACGCCGGTGAGCTTTTCTATAGCAACCGTGCCCATCGTTCTCTTGCGGGCAAGGCAGTCGGCCAGATCCACTCCTTCAGGGTTAACAGTAGCCCCTTTAGAATCAACAACTGCAACCACCAGAACTTCCAGCCCTATACTTTCCAGGTACTCTTTTTTCATAAGGAGTACCTCGGCTACACCCTGTCCAATTGCACCAAATCCTAGAATAGAGCAGCGCACTGTTTTCATGTTTTCAAATCTCCTAAGTTTTTTCAGGCATGGATGTCTATTGGAAGAACCATAAGCAGGTCTTTTCTTACCGAGACTTTTTTAAGGATGTCAAGTGCCTTTTGCAGATCCTCTTTACCCACAGCATCGATCCTGATCAGAGCTGAAGAAAGCAGATTAATACCTGGCATGGTTAGCGAGAGGTCAACTACTTCCGCAAACCCGGTCTTATCAATCTCATCAATCGTATCCTGGATCCCTGTATGAACCACATGCCCTATAAGGACTACATTTATGCTTTCTCTGAAACGGTGTTCTCCAACCCTTACAACTTTTATCCCGTTTTCCTCAAGTTTTGCTTTTATTGCTCCGATATTTTCAGGCTTAATCTCAAGTACAAGCTGTACAGGCACTGTTTTTCTGGGGGTCCGCTTCTGGTGGTGGTGTAAAACAGTTATCAGGTTAGCCTTGAATTCCGAAAGAGGCTGGAGGGCTAAAAGCATCTGCCCGGGCACATCTTTTAATTCAATGTCCATGGAAACTCGCATACTGTCCCTCATGCAATTTATAATAATCCAATATAAAGTCTAAGTAATAATGTATCAATTTAATAAATGTATCAATGTATTAATTTAATAAATGTATCAAATTTAATATTTAGTAATCTTGTTCAGTCAGCTTACTTTCAAGGTTATAATTAGATATCAACGTATGGACACAGATCCAATTGACACAGATCCAATTGACACAGATCCAATTGACACAGATCCAATTTATACTGTTTAAAGCTGATTTCATAACTTTATTTCATAACTTTATTACTAACTTGTCTGCTGGTGAATCCTGTATTATAAATTTAATTCCTGTTATGATTTTATTATTCAAGTTGTTACTTCTGTCCTGTAATTCTTTATTTTGATTAAGATCTTAATCCTGACACAAAATCTCCGTCAGCCATACCTTAGAGATATTTACCCTGATTTTTACCATAATAATACAGTTTACATTCATGGCATTCTCTGGAATATAGAAGGTAATCATATATAAAAGAAGCAAAAAGGGTATCAAGAAATATTATGTCCCAGATCTTTCAAACCTTTATTAATCTTTCCTGCTGCTTAGTAGATGAATTCCATTATATAGTTTGCTATTTACGGTGTTGCTATTTACGTGTTTTCAAAAGACGTAAAGTAAAATATTATTTTTTTACAAAGTGCTATTTTCTCCTTGCTCCTTCTTGCTCTGGGACCCAGCCTGTTTGATAACCTCTCCATCGGGAATTCGGATTATGTTTCCTCTACCCCTTTTGAATTTTTCAACCAATCCGCGTTCTTCAAGATCCGAAAGCATAAGGCTTACTTTGGATTCCGAATACGGGGACTTTTTACGGAGTTCTCTCTGAGTAATTCGATTTCCATTACCTCGGATCAGATTTAGAATCTCTTTCAGATCATCGGGGAGATTTGTTTCAGGGCTTTCCAGATCGTTGGGACTCAACGAGTCAAATTCAAATTCCTCTTCCGAGGGATTAATATCTTCAGACAAGGGATTAATATCTTCAGACAAGGGATTAATATCTTCAGACAAGGGATTAATAGATACCGTTGAATCTTCCGGCAGCTTTACATTTTGCTGCACAGGAATCTCTGTCTCAGATATGTTTCCGGTCTGTTCTTCAACTTTAAGAGATGCAGGATGCTCATAGTCGGTCTCTGAAGCTTCAATAGAACCGGCTTTTCCGGGTTCTGCGCTTCCTGGGGTTTCTACCGCTATTGTGAAATTTTCAGGTTCTGATTCGTTTATAGTTTCTGTTTTACCCTGGGAACCGGCTGCCTTTTCAGGTGGTTTTCGTTTTCCCTTTTTTAAGAAATAACCAGCTATTAGCAGGATACAGAGTGAAAGTAAAGCAAAAGCTAAAACAGTATTTTGTGAGCTTGCTTGAGATTGGTGCTCTGTTTGAAATTGGGGAGCTACTTGCTCAAAATTCAGGTCAACATTTTCAAAATCCTCTCCCTGGTTAAGAAGATCTTCCTGATAAGCAGGGAAAAGCAGAAGGTCGCGGACGTATTCCCCTTCATCGGTGTCGGAAACTATAAACTCTTCTTTAGCCGTATAAACTATAGTATCTTCTTCAAAATAATTGGCAGTTATCAGGTATGTTCCCGGAGTAAGATTAAAAGAATATTTAGCATCTGTTGCAACAAAGGACTGCTCTGGGGTAGAGTTGATCTCAACTATTGAGTTTTCCAGGGGTTTGAAGCTGTACCACTCATACACGGTTCCGTGAATAGTCACCGCAAGTGCGTTCCCCTGAACACACATTAGGAAAATGAATACACAGGCGATCTTGCAGAGCTTTCTAAAATTCACGAAGCCTTAAATGGTTTTTTAGCATAAATCTTTTACTTTTCCTTCCCATAAGTTCAGAAATACTGAAGGCAAATTAAAGTTTTATCAAGAAAACAAAGATCCTATCAAGCTTGGAAGCCCAGATATTATCATTAATCAGTCTTATTCCGAAAAGTATACTTATATGTCCCTATCTCAATATGACAGTATCTTAACTTGCCAAAGGAGGCAGTCAGATGAAAAAATCAAGAATTCTTCAATATCTGGCTTATGTTACATTTATATTAATATTATTCTATGTACTGCCTGGAGGATCACTTGCTGCTAAGGACTCATCAGAGCATGGAAGTGGGATCCAGTATACAGGCGAGAGTACTACAGGTCCAGAAACAAGTTTAGGAAATAACGAAAAAAACAATCCAGATGATGTTAGTGGCACTGATAACTCCTATCCTGAAAAGGAGCTGGACCAGGAAAAAGTCCAAACACAGGTTAAAGACAGGATTTCTTCGTATAAACTTGAAAGAATACAGATACAAGAAGAGCTTCAACTACAGAAGGATGAATACCGGGAAGCAAAAGAAGATTTTCTTGAGATAAGAAATCAAATCCGAACAGGAAAGCTTAATCCCAATTCTGAAGAAGCCGTAAATGCCACAAGACTCTACCTTAACTCAAGTATTAGTTATATGATAGTCTACCTGGAAAACGTTAAAACAAATATTCAGCACTCAAATGGCAATGGAACAGAAGAAAGAATCATTGCCATAGACGAGAACATAAAACTGCTTGAGGCTGAACAGGCAGAACTTGGAAACACTTCCAGTCAGCAGGAATTTGTAGTTAAGGCCCAATCTGTGCGTGGAATATGGAATAATTCGCAGAAGGCCAGCCTGACAGGCGCAGGGCAGACAGTTAGCGGGAGAATTGGAGAATTCCTTGACAAATCCAGGGACCTCTCCGAAAAACTCGAGACTGAGATTGAAAACCTGAATGAGACCGGGGTTAATACAGCTGATCTTGAGACAAGACTTACCAGTTATAAATTATATTTAAAAGCTGCTCAGGAGAAAAAAGAAGCTGCAGATTCTATTTATGAAGACAAAAACGCTACCCGGGAAAACCTTGGAGTGGCAAACAATTACCTGCGTGAATCTCTCAATAATGTCAACAGGGCAAACCAGATACTCAGAGTAATTTTCGACGACCTGAAGGAGTATAATCTCGAAGAAGTTAACGAAACTGGAGTCAAAAATAGCACCGAAACCGAACATAATAATACCATAAGTATAAACAATACTAATAATAATTAATCTGTATAAATGACACTCCTGTAAACGGGACAAAAAGGAGTAGCAAATAGTAGCTTAAGAACGGAATCGAAAACTTCTCTGAGGATAGATTGGGAATTAAGGAGGTTGAAAATGGTCAAATTCGCTCACCTGCTCGTACTGTCATTTTTAATTATCTGGATTGCAGGGTCCGGTTGCGTCGGAAATGATTCCTCTGATGTGAAAAATGAAGAAGTTACTCAAAACTTTGCCGAGGCGGGGAATACAGATAATTCAGATATGGCACTCACTCCGGCTAACATTCAGAAACTTGACACTGATATGGCTGAACTCGATAGCATGCTCGCAAATGCAAGCCTTGAGGAAGAAATAGAAATAGAAATAGAAGAATTGTAAGTCCAAAGTAAAAACACTGAAAGCACGGAAAGTCTGTGCCCACATAAACTTTACTCCGTGTTTTCCGTGGTCCAACTTCAATTAAAAGCAGGAAAAAATACAGTGAATATTAACCAGAAAAAAATGCTCTCATTTGAAGAACATCTTTTCTTTATTTTTCATTTTCTGAATTTCATCCTCCAGAATCTCTAACCTTGATTCGAGCTCATGCATATCTTTTCTGGTAAAGAAATCTGCCTTTGAGGTGGCATCCTGAATCTTGTCAGATATTTTCTTTTCGAGGTCTACCCTCTGTTTCCTGCTTTCTTCAACCAGGTCCTGAACAACTTTTTTGCCTTCTTCCCTGCTGATATCTCCCGTGTCGACCAGGTCTTTTACGATCTCATTTACTCTTTCTTCGGTCATTGCCCACAGGCCGGCCCCTATGAGCCCAAGTTTTCGAACAGATTCTTTCATGTATAAACACTCCCTGCATTATTAAGCTGAAGATAACTAATCTTGAATGATGATACTTTACTACAAACTGACAATATATTAAAGGTGATGATGTATTAAAAATACTATTGATTAAAAGAGTACCCTTATGTAAAAATTCTCATTACAACACGAAACGCACTTTTTAAAATTTCCATTTTATTCAAAAGAAGACACGGCTTTCAAAGCAAAAACAACATTCACAGAAAGTAAACATGTATTCAAGATATATATTATTACGTTCTTTTTATTAAATGGATTTGATAAATAGTAATGTCTGGACTACGTGTTCAGACCTCTAAACGAATGGGGAATTAATGGGGAATTATATCTTGAGACTGCCCGCATCCATCGGGCAAATAGTTCAATCCGGGCGCAAAAACCAGGGAGACTATCTGTTGGGGGGCATGGAAGGCCTATTCACTGACAGTTTTGAAAGATGTGCCTGTCAACAAAAAAGCAGACAGTAGCTTCACCCTCTATGTCGATCTGAAAACGCCGAAGAGATATGAAAACAACTGGATCCCCAAAGATCCCTTACCTCATGTTCGCTTCTATGGTCCGGAGGACGCTTTCTACAACAAGACCTTCAAGCTGCAGGATGTGGAGCTGGTCAAGTAGTTGAGATCGAAGATCTCTCCAGGGTGATTGGCACCACGAATCACCCTCGGAAGAGAGCAACAAAATATGCAACTGAAATCAGGATTCTAAAATCCCAAATCCGGAAATCCGGCTGGAATTTTGGCAAGGACAACAACACTAATTCAACAGAGTAGGATAGGAAAGTTGACACATTCCTCCCCTGAGCTAAAGACTCAGGGGGTTCCTGCTGAAGGTTTATGATAAGGGCTCTTCGTCATTCTTCATGGATAAGATGATTTTCAATTCAAGACTACGTTGGTTTTTATGAAGATATCCACACAAAACAGCGAAGAGACAACATGTAAAAGGAGAAGACACCATGGAAACAGTCAAGGTTAACGTCGACAACTATGTGCGCGCAGAAACGGCTGCTCAAATCGATCGAACCCTGAAGATGACCGGAGGTGTGAACAGGTGGGGCCACAACCGCCAACCCACCCCGCTTGACAAGCAGAACATCATCCGCATGAACCGCGATACCCTTTACAGTTTCGCTATCGTCGATATCAGTAAAGGCGCTACCCTCATGCTTCCGGACTCCGGTAAACGCTATATGTCCGTAATGGTAGTCAACGAGGACCACTACATCAAAAAGATTTTTCACAAAAGTGGAACCTACGAGTTGACCATAAAAGAGTTTGACACGCCTTATGTCATCCTCGCTGGGCGCACCCTGGCGAATCCCTTTGATCCTGAGGATATCAAGGCAGCGAACGCCTTGCAGGATCAGATGATAATCAAGGCCAACTCTGCTACGCCCTACAGCCATCCGGATTATGACCAGGAGAGCTACGAGGCAACCTACAAACCACTGCTGGAGTTGAGCAAGGGCATTCCAGACGCAAAGCACATGTTCGGCAAGAAAGAAGAAGTCACTGAAACACGCCATCTGCTGGGCACAGCCTTCGGTTGGGGCGGCTTGCCTGTCTACGAAGCCTTCTACATAAGTAAAGGCGATCTTCACAAGGCTGGTGAATTCCAACTTACCGTAAGAGACGTCCCTGTCGATGGTTTCTGGTCGATCAGCATCTACAACAAAGATGGCTATTTCGAGCAGAACAAGTTCAATTCATACAGCATAAACAACCTGACAGCCAAGCCGAATACGGATGGATCTGTCATTGTAAACTTCGGCACGAGCAACGATGGAAAGGAAAATTTTCTGTATGTCATGGACGGTTGGAACTATGTGGTGCGCTTATATCAGCCACGAGAAGAGATCCTGAATGGCACGTGGACATTTCCCGAGCCGCAGCCGGTGGAATGATTCCAACTGGATCCAGACTCCGGGCAAGAGCTGGTGGAATGAGGGAATAATGTGACGGGCCTGTCGGCACGTAAGAAAGTGAAACTGCTAACGTAAAGCATGTACCGATTTGCAAAAAACAGTCGGCGTGTTGATGCCCTTTTTGCCTTTGCCTACTCGATTGAAGCAAAAGTTGCAGCGGCAAGAGAAAAAACAGAAACACTAAGGCAGTCCATTCTTGCAAAGGCTGTTTCCAGGGAACTTGCTGAGACGAAGGCTGAGATTGCAAGAAGAGAAGGCAGGGGTTATGAGACAGCGGAGGTTTTGCTTGAGAAGTAAAAGCAGAGAAAGTAAAGAAAGGGATAAGAGAATAGCCTGAGACGGATAAGAGAATAGCCTGAGACTTTTGCCTGAGACTTTTTGATCCCAATCTCCTTTTTCTTTGTTTCGTTTTCCGGGAAAAATCAGGAAAACCTTCTCCCTCATTTCACGTTTTTCTCACACGCCGTTACATTCGTCTACGAATCGTATTAGCATCTTATCTACAGTCTCACAGCTGACGCCAAAAGGTTTTTTCTCAATTGTGATGGTAAGAATGGATTTTCCATCCCATTCGAAACTCCCGGTAACCCCTTTTCCTGAAAGTTCTCCTTCATTTCCCGGCGGGACATCGATGCCGTAGTCCTGAAGCTTATTCTTCATGCACTCAAAAGAATCAGGTGTAGCGTTAAGAAACGTTATGGATTTACAACTATTCTTCTCATTCTGTGCTTGAGCTAATCCAAGAGAAAAAACTAAACAGATTAATAGCAGAGAAACTATCGATTTCATTTTCATTCTTCAACCCCCCAAGTGAGAATTCAGCCATTCAATTTGACTGAATATACAGAAGCAATTAAATGAAAAATAAATTAATAAAGAAGTTTAAATTAGTATATGGAATTAGTATATGGAATTGAATATATATTAATTTAATATTATTCGTGTAATACTATGACCGATTTATAAATAGTTAATCTCTATTAATTATGGGATTTAGTCTGAAGTATGAAATTTTTTAGTCTGAAGTATGAAATTTAACTCTAAAGTGGGAAGTCCCCTTCCTCGGAACGAAAGAGACAGGTGGGGGATGAAAGCCGTCAACTTCTACACCAAAACCATGATTGAAAACACCAGAGCCAATACAATAATTGTTGGTGATCTTAATGTAAAAAATATGGCTCAATCAAAGAAAGTAACTGAAAAAAGAAAACGTTCTCAGAATAGATCAACTCAGAATCAAGGATATCTTTCTCGTTTCATCGAATTCTTGACCTACAAAGCAGAGCTTACAAATAAAAGAGTAATAAGAATTGATGAAGCTTATACCTCAAAAGAGTGCTGTGTTTGCGGAAAAAGACACGACATGCCTCTTTGGGAAAGAATTATGAAATGTGATTGCGGAAACGTTATTGATAGAGATAGAAATAGTGCTATCAACATCATGAAGCGATTCTTATCACAGAATGCTTTGTGGACAGGCTATCAGAAATTTTCTGATAATCTTCGACAAACAGGATTACAGATGGATACTTGAATCATACTTGAATCACTGCAAATATCCAGGTGACGTAATCACTCGAAGGAAGCTCCGCCCTCGCTTTAATCAGAAAGCAGGGCGGAGTAGTTCACTCCGGTTTTCAGAGTTAACAAATACTTTGAAAAAATCAATTCTTATTGCATCCGAATTCAGACATGTTACTCGATATTTTTCAATCCTGCTGCTGAGAATTGAGAAAGTTATTTTGCTACAAACTCTGAGCTAAGGATTTTTCCCATGACTACTTCTTTTTCTGGGCCTTCAAGATAAGGAACAAGTAAGGAAAGAGCCTATGACCGTCGATATTCAGACTTAATCCCGGACGCAATCTCAAAGGATTTTCCCAGGATCTCTTTTTTTCTTGCTTCCCCCACATGAGGGACAATAAATAAAAGGGCTTGTGGCCTCACGTTTTTATCTTTAAGGCTGGAAGCTAACTGAAGGGCCCCTTCTATGATTTCCTTTTTTCTTTGCCCTTTCAGGCAGGGAATAAGCATCGAAAAAGCCTGAACCCTCAGGAACTCGGATTGAATTCCAGCTGCCATTTCAAGGGCTTTTACCAGGAGAACTTCGTTTACGATGTTTCCAAGGTGCGGAACAATCGAGGAAAAGATCTGGAATTTTGCATCATCATATTGAATATGGGGAGAGAAGTCAAAGATATCTTCAATGAGTTCTCCTTTTCCCGGGCCCTTCAGGTGAGGGGCAAGCGAAGCAAAGACCCTGGCTCTTTCAGCGTCATCATGAATATTTGAGGCAGAATAAAGGACTTTTTTTATATACTCTCCTTTTTTTGATCCTTCCAGATACGGCACAACCAGGGAAAGGGCCTGAGACCTTAAGTCTCCGTATTGAATCTGGCAGGCGAAGTCAAGGGCTTTTTCCAGAATTTCTTCTTTTTCCTGACCACATTCTGACGGCTCTGAATTCCGGGTATTACTATCAGCATTGATAGCACTGCCAGCACTGATGGAACTTACACAACTCTTTATTACTATCAATTTTTCAAGTAGCTCGTTAAATTCTTCAAACACTCTGGCTTTATCATTTGAGTTTTGTACGGAAGTCCCGTCCGGACGCTCTTCAGTTACCAGCTTCTTTATTGCCTCGGTTTCAATAAAAGATGAAATTTCTTTTTCCAGATATGGGTCCTTTTCAAACGATTTCAGGATCTCTCTAAAAAGGATCTGTTTTACTTCCGGATCAGAGGGTGCAATAACCATATCTCCTGCGGCTTCTTTCAACTCAGGCCGTTCTTTCGAGCACAGTTTCTCCCACAGCTTTTTCTTAACCGCCCAGACCTCAGGCCCTGCTTTTTTGCGAGCTTCTTCAGCCGCTTTTTTAGAGCCAATGACCAGATAGGGAGTTACAGGTTCGATAAGATCTGTTACTTTTTGTGCCAGTTGCCTGAGAATTACATCCTGTTGCCTCATTTTTTCATCCTTCATTTACGAAATGTTATGTTCTTCTCTGTTTGGTTAGTTTCTAAATAAAGTGATATCAGTAAATGTAATACCTGTTCTGGAATTACTATAATAACAGATAAATACTTCGTTGGAAGCTTTAGAAAGCTCAATGTGATCTGTCTATAGCCAATGAATTTAAATAATTGACTATAATTACAGACCGTTCACACATTTTCCAGTGTATTTAGAAGCTATTGAGAACTCCGGTATTCAAAAAATAACCTGAAAAATTTCAAAAAAGCTTGTTTCTGCTTTTTGTATTTAATTCAGGGCTGGGATTAAATGCCATAAACACTTAATCTGAATTCTGGCAATTAGAATTCTGACTGGCGAAAACCAGTACTATTAAATTTTTCGGTTTCCGAAGGGATTTTCTATGAAACTTACAGAAATTGTGCAAACTCTTGAAGAAATAGCTCCACCTGAGCTTGCTGATGACTTTGATAAAGGTAGAATTGGTTTGATCCTTGGGCTCGAGGATGATGATGTGAGCAGGATAGCAGTTGCCCTGGATGCAAACTCTTACGTTCTTAAAAAAGCCGCAGAAATGAAAGCAGACATGCTGATTACCCATCACACCCTTATCTTTCATCCGGTAAACATTATTTCAAAGTCTCTGGCTGCTTCCCTCAGGATCGCCCTTGAAAACGGGATCTCTCTGTACAGCATGCACACTAATTACGATAAAGCTGAAGGAGGAATTAATGATGTTCTTGCCGCCCGTCTGGGGCTCAAAAATATAAGGGCTTCCGAAATTGGCAGGATAGGGGAAATCGAACCATGTTCCTCAGCTGAACTGGCAGCCCATGTTTCGGATCGCCTGCAGACCCCTGTTATGTACGCCGGAGAAAAGGAAGAAATCCGTAAGGTAATGGTTATAGGAGGCAGCTGCTTTCGAAACGAGTATCTTGAAATCGCCAGGGAAAACGGAGTTGATGCATTTATATCATCCGAACTTAAACATGACATTCTCCGAACACATGAAGACCTCTGCCTGATTGACGCAACCCATTATGCAACGGAGAACCCGGGTATGGAGGCCCTGTGTTCTAGGCTGCGCAGGCTTCCTGGAATAGAGGTGAAATTCATTGACCAGCCTTCCGGACTCAGGGCAGTTAACTGTAGAGTTGATAAAAAGAAGGTTGCACTCGATATGAAAGAAGGAGAGGATGCCTGTAAACAGAAAGAACCTGGAAAGGGTTCTCTTGAGTTCATGCTTGAAGAACAGTCCAGAAACCAGATACGTTCAGATTACCGGCGCAGCCTTGGCAATGAAAATCGCAGAAGATACCTCGAGTGAACTGCTTTAACCAATGCTACTTCAACCAATGCTACTTCAACCAATGCTACTTCAACCAATGCTACTTCAACCAATGCTACTTCAACCAATGCTACTTCAACCAATGCTGCTTCAACCAAGATATCCCGGATATGTTTAAATAATATATTTCAACAGGGATACCTGTATGGGATATCAAATTTTTCTGGGTTTTGATTCTATTGCATTTAAATAATTTTCAATATGCCTTCTTAAAAGGTCCGTTTCTTTTATTTCAGGCAGGGAGTACATGATTGCCTCCAGATATCCGTACTTTTTAAGGAGGGTAAAAGTTGCAGGAAAATTTATGTCAAAAATCCAGCTCAGGCGAAGAAGTTTTACGTCGTTTCTGTTATTCATATCTTCAATTTTTGCCATTCTGTTATTCAGGATCTCTGACACCATAGGCTCCGAATACCCATGGGTATCTGGCAAATATAGTTCAAGCGCCGGATTCCGGCATTTTTCTTCTTCTGCATACTCTTCACTGGCAAGTCTCAGAATGTCAATCTTATCTGCATCCCTTATTAGCCTGATGAAAAAATGAAGTTTACTGAAGAGATCTATATTTCCTGGAATCTCCATCAGGTTGTGATATTCTACAGTTTTCAGGATGAGGTTTTCTTCCTCTTCGGAAAGACAGGAGAGAACTCTTTCTTTATTCAGAATTTTCACACCCAGAACCGCATGATTTTCCGATTCTGAGTCTTTGAACGTTTTATATTTAAAAAACTGCTCAAAACGACCCAGGTCATGAAAAAGGGCTATTGTTTCAGCAAGCATGCATTCATTTTCGCCTATCTTCTCAGATTTTGCAAGTAAAAGAATATTTTCACAAACCCTTCCAGTGTGTTCGATCTTTAGCTCAATATTTTCCTGAGTGAAAGAGTCGGGAGAAAAGAATCTGTTAACATACTCGAAAAACCATCTCCTAAAATAATCCAGATCTTTCTTCTGCATGCTTCTGCAATAAGAAATGTTGAAGTATATACTTTATGCATATCTTGAAGATTTTGTACTGAAAAGGTTTTTGCGTTTCAAGTAATAATATTACTATACTCCGGACAATAGTGGAGAATTAAAATCCCCCTTTAAGCTAAAAACCTTGAGATTTACCGGAACCTAACAATTATCTGTAAACACCATAAATCCTAAAAAAGATACCAATTATAGGAGGTTTTTAAGAGTAAAAACCTGATTATTCTCATATTAATCCAGTAATTCCCGTTTTAAACTGCATAAATTATATATGGAAGGAACTCCTCAAATTAAATGAGTGCTTACTGGGAAATTAGAGGAAGAGATTCAGCTTAAACTAAATAAATTATCATTGGGGGGAGTAAAAGGAATTCATATAGTTATATTTATCTCTGGATGTTCTTGTTTATACCATTTAGGAAATTACATATCAAAGTGACCTTAAGTCAACTACCCGTAAATCTGAAGATTTAACGGGTTTCTTGTTGAGTATTTATGAATAGGGGTATTTAATGAGCTCAATTAAAAAAATTTATTTGGTCTTTTGTTCTTTCATTCTTCTGGCCTTTATTTCATCTTTTACCTCAGGTTTTTTATCTGCAGCAGAAGCAGCTGAAAGCCAGAAGAATGTTGTAGAAGATGAAGGGGCTGTCACTCCCCTTTCTCTTGAAAAAGTACTTGCGCAGCGCCCGGTTTCTGTAGAAGGCCTGTTAAATAAAGGCAATGATCTCTATTCTCTTAAAAAATATGAGCTTTCCATAGGATGCTTTGAAGATGCACTTGAAATAGATTCGAACTCTTCAATGGCATGGTATGGAAAAGGTTGTTCTCTGACATCGTTGGAGAAATACGAAGAAGCAATTGACTGCTACGACAGAGCTCTTGAAACCTTCCCGGCTTCTTCCGGCAGCTGGCATGAAAAAGGCAATGCGTATCTTCAGACACAAAATTATGTCGAGGCTATTAACTGTTACGAGAAAAGTCTCGCTACGGATAACTATCTTTCCAGAGTCTGGTTCCAGAAAGCCCTTGCTTCAGAGAAACTCGGCCTTGAACAGGAAGCATTGACCTCTTATGAGAATTCGATTGAGCTCGGCAATGAATCTTCAAAAAATTTACAAATGCAAGGAAAAGTTTATGCCGAGCTTGAAAAATACGAAGAAGCAATGAGCTGTTTTGACAGAGCGCTTAATGTTACTCCTTACGATTTTGAACTCTGGACTCAGAAAGGAATAATGTATGATATTTCCGGGGATAATGAATCTGCAATACAGTGTTATGACCAGGCTATCTCCCTCAATCCTGACCTTGTAGATGCCTGGTATAATAAAGGCGTAATCCTTGAGAAGATGGGGATGTATCAGGATGCTCTGAACTGCTATGAATTTGTCCTCCTTTCAGAGCCAGAAAACCTCAGCGCCCTGCAGAAAAAAGGTTACTGTCTCGAACAGCTTGGTCGAAACGAAGAGGCATTGCAGTGCTATGAAGAGATCCTTATTTACACTCCTGATAATGCTGATGCATGGTACAGCAAAGGTTCCGTGCTTAATGCGATGGGAGATTATGACGCTGCAATAGTCTGCTATAATAGAGCACTTAATCCAGATACCGGAATTGAGGTGGAAAAGGCTGGAGATAGTCTTCTCGAAGAGCTTAGTGTTTACGACTCTTCACTTCCCAGTTATTCTGAAGTGCCCGAGTTTAAAACTTCTGCAGCTAAAATCTGGTACGATAAAGGGTTGGCTTTTGATAAACTTGAGAACTATGAGTCTGCTCTTGAGTGTTATGATAGGACCCTTGAGACCGAATCCGGACATGCAATAGTTTGGTACATGAAAGGCAATGACCTGGACAAACTTAACAGGTATGAAGAAGCTGCTGACTGCTATGATAAAGCCCTTAAGCTGGACTCCGGATATGCGAAAGTCTGGTATAGAAAAGGCTACGATTCTTCAAAACTTGGGCAGTACAAAGATGCCGCAAAAAGCTTTGATAAAGCTACAAATCTTGATGAAAACTACACACTTGCATGGTACGGCAAAGCTTTTGCCCTGGTAAAAACAGGAGACTATGAAGAAGCTCTTGTGTGCTATGAAAGAGTTCTTGCCGTTGCTCCTGACAGTGCTGAAATCTGGTACAACAAAGGTCTTCTCCTTGATCAGCTCGAAAGATATCAGGAAGCTGCAGACTGCTACAATCAAGCTCTCCAGATAAATTCAGGATATTCGATTGCCCGTTTCAGATTGAACAAGGATATGGAAGTGTTGTCTGAAAACTCGGCTTCCAATTTGTCTGAAGGTAAAAGTCCTGATCTCAGCCCACATAGGGTAATTTCAGGAGGCTTCTGGTCTTACCTTCTAGGCTATAAGTATGCAAATGTTGAAGAACGCTCGGACTTTTCAGAGAACTTTGACGACCTGAGTCCGGAATTCAGTTACGATGCGGCATGGTACGGCAAAGCTTCAACATACAGTAAACTTGAGATGTACGAAGATGCCCTCTATTCTTACGATATGGCTCTTTCAATTAACCCCCTACTCACCGAAGCCTGGTATGAGAAAGGCTCTGCCCTCGACAAATTCGGAAGAAGCGAGGAAGCTTTGTGGTGTTACAAAAAAGCCCTTGATCTTGATCCTCAGTCGAGCAATGCCTGGTATGGAATAGCTTCTACCTCGAACACCCTTGGAAGATCGGAAGAGGCAGTTACTTACTATGATCAGTTACTTACTGTTAATCCCAGTGATCCTGAAGCTCTTCAGGGAAAATCTCAGGCCCTTGTAAACCTTGGAAGATATGAGGAAGCAGTTTCCTGTTTCGACCCTCTTCTTGAACTTGAACCGGAAAACATAGAGGCTCTGGAGGGACGAGCTTTTGCTTTAGCCAAATCAGGGAAACAGGAAAAGGCTCTGGAGGATTACGACAGAATCATGAAGCTTGACCCTGCCAATTCAAAGGTGATGGCTGAAAAAGCCTCTTTGTATGAAGAAATTGGCAGGTATGAGGAAGCTATTTCAACCTATGGGGAAATTCTCCAGATTACGCCTGAGAACAGAGAGATAATGTACCGGCAGGGCAAGGCTCTGGAATCTATGGGAGATTTCGAAGCAGCAATCGCCTGTTATGACCGGATTCTTACACTGGATCCGAAAAACGTTGATGCGATTAATAACAGGGGTTTTGCTTATGCTAAAATGGAGAGATATCAGGAAGCAATTGCCAGCTATGACAAAACCCTTGAGTATGCTCCAGAAAATGCTGCAGCTTGGTATTTCAAAGGATGCGCTTATTTCGCAATAAGCAGTAACAATGCTGCCCTTGAATGCTTTGATAAAGTGGTGCAGTTAAAACCAAACTGCATAACAGCATGGTACAATAAGGGATATCTATCCAATGTGATGGGAGACGTTAATGAGTCAATCAATTCTTATGAAGGGGCTCTTACAATCAACCCCAATGCACCTTCTGTCCTTTATAACAAGCGTTTTGCCCACTACCGCCTAAAGGAATACAATGAGGCTTCGGTGTGCAAGGAAAGACTTGATGTTGTTGACCCTGGCTTTATGGAAGCCCTTCAGGATAGAGGAACCCGCATCTTTATCCCCGAAACATACAAAAGCGACCTTAACTATTCACTGCCTTCAAGATGGTATGGTGTAGAAGAAAACGTTTCTGAAAACGTCAGCTTAAACATGACTGAAATTGATCAGCAGTTAAACACCACTTCCGGTAAGGAATTTGAAAATACTGGTGAAACTAATGAAGACTCCAGGTACTGGTATATTCCTGAACCTGATGAAGATCAGGGAAATGAAGATCACAGTGACTGGTATGTTCCGGAGCCCGATGAGGTTTAAAGGGTTTCAAATAAGCTGAAAGAAAGAATTATTCCGGTATGCGTTAAGTTTTACAGGCATACCGGCAAACTTTTCTAAAGAAATCTGATAAAAATTATTCCTCCCAGCAGATTATTCTGCGCCTTTCTAAAACCTGCGTGGTCTTAGCGCCTATCCGAAAAGTGGTCACCTACCGTAACTATTAGTAACTATTACAATATGCAATATGTAAAATCGAAATAGATACTCTGATATTATAGGCTTATTGTGACTTTTCAACATGCATTACTGACTTTTCGGATAGGCTCTTAGTATAGTATTCCTCACAGGTGAAGAATTTTTTTTCATTTTTGAGTACGCTTGCAGGAACAGAGCTAAATAATGGGTATTGTATAAAAAAGTATGCAGTGGACTATCACCAATTAAAATCGCAATTTTCTTAACAATTAATGGCATCTCTGTTTCCATTCATTATCCCTTTATGCATACAAAATGTGCCGGAATATCATAAGGACACTTTTTGCAGAAAGGGTGGGAATAAGCTTGCCTGTGAAAAAATAGGTGAGCCAATTATGAAGGAAAAAAGTAATTTAGTAGGAGACTACACATTAACAGTTACAAGACAGGCACAGTTGTAGAATTCAAGAAACCTAATATAAAAGAGCTTGGAAATAAGAGAATAACCAGAAGATTTTATAAATGTACTCAATGTGGTCATAAGGATATAAGTGAAAATGAAGAAATAATTAACCTTGACGCTCATGCTGGCTGATCATGAAGAGCCGGTTTAAGCAGAAAAGAATTTTTTTACCAGAACCTGTCACCCCACACCTCAATACAAGCCTTCGAATTAAAGTACATATCTCCAGCCGTCTTTTTTCAGGCTCTTCCTGTGTACTTCATAGCCAGGCATGAGTTCACCTACCAGTTTCCAGAACCTGACAGAATGGTTTTTCTCCTTAACATGGCAGAGTTCATGCACAACCACATACTCAAGCTGTTCAGGTGGAGCCATCATAAGCTGGAAATTAATTCTGAGAACGTTGTCTGCAGAGCAGCTTCCCCAGCGCCTTTTCTGATGTTTTACCTTAAAATCTGGAGGGGCTATATTCAGTTTTTCCGAATAAGCTTTCAGGAGCCTTTCAACATCAGACTCGGCACAAACCTGGTAAAAATTCCAGATAGCCATTTTTACAAGTACCGACTTCAGTTCCTCAGGAACAGTTCTAGGAATAAAGACAGTAAGTTCAGACCCATTGAAGGAAGCAAGGGATTTTTTGATTCCGTCCACAGGCAGGATTTTCAGGGGATATTCTCTGCCTAGATAAAGATATTTTTCACCGTCAATATACCGTTTTTCCTGGTTGGGCAGCCTGTTTGCTTCAAACCAGTCAAGCTTTTCCCATACCCAGCCAGCTTTCTTCTGTACCATATCCCTGATAGCCTCACGGCTAAGCCCATGTGGGGCTCGGAACTCCACCTTAAGGTCAGGGCGGACTACTATCGCTGCTTTTCTCCTCTTTCTGCTGTAGACAATTTCGTAGTCAATTGTCCTGCCGCACGCTTTGATGCTATCGTTTTTTCTCATAGCTGTTTCCTCACCCGAATTACGCCTCGTGATCGCAGGAAATCGGAGATTTTCTGGGAGTTACGATGTAATCGCAACAGTACGCGGTCCTTATCGCTGCGCTCAAGAAGACTACTTGATGGATTTTAGCAGTGAACTTTGCTCAAGGGAACTAATTGATGGGCTATAACAGTTAGTTTCGCTCAAGAAGGACTAAGAGCCTATCCGAAAAGTAGAATAACTATATTTTAGGGTAATGTTGATTAGTGGTAACACGAAAAAACGGACATGACTACGAGATTTCTGATGAATTCTGGACTAAAATCAAACCATTATTACCTTTCCCTAAACCCAAAAAGAAGCCTGGACGACCTCGAAAAGATGATAAGAGAATACTGAGTGGTATTTTTTATCTTCTTCGTACTGGTTGCCAATGGAAGGCGTTGCCACGCTTTTATGGAGCTCCAAGCACTGTCCATGATCGGTTTCAGGAATGGCAAAGATCAGGGTTATTTGAGAATATGTGGAAAGCTGGTCTAGTGGAGTATGATAATCAAAACGGATTAGAGTGGGAGTGGCAAGCAATTGACGGTGCTATGACAAAAGCTCCACTAGGTGGAGCTGGGACCGGAGCTAATCCAACTGATCGTGGCAAAAAAGGTACAAAAAGGAGTCTGTTAACAGATGGTAAAGGTATACCACTATCGGTTACTGTTGATGGAGCAAATCGTCACGATAAAAAGCTTGTAAAAGAGACTTTAGATGCCATTATTTTTGAAAGACCGTCTCAAGATGATGTTATTCAGAATATATGTATGGATAAAGGATATGATTTTCCTGATATCAGAGAATTAGTTAAAGAATATGGTTATACTGCCCATATCAAAAGCCGTGGAGAGGAAAACATAAGAATAGAGATACCAGGTTTTAGGGCAAGAAGATGGGTTGTGGAAAGGACACATTCTTGGATAAACAGATTCAGAAGAATGCTTATTAGATGGGAAAAGAAAATTGAGAATTACTTTGCGATGCTTCATTTCGCATGCGCATGGATAACATTCAGAGCAGCGGGACTTTTCGGATAGGTTCTAAATTATAGACTTATTTGATCCATACAACCTTATTAGCCTTATCATGTCGTTTTTGTCACATCCGAGTTTCGCTTCGGGATCACAGAAAATAGGAGATTTTCTGGGAGTTGCACTGCAAGCGCAACAGCACGAGGTCCTGTTCGCTGCACTTAAGAGGACGAAATGAGATCGTTCTGGAAATGAGATCGTTCTGACCTGTACAACCGTAATTAGCTACATCGTGTCTTTTCTGTCACGCTCAACGAAAAACACTACAAAACACGGTACTGATACTAAAAGATGAATCATCTTAGACGCATAGTATTAGTGTCTTCAAGAATAAGCAATATCCGTGTCATAAGCCCGTGTATAATGCTCAAAAGTCAGGAGAGTAAGGGTATTGCTGGTCTTATCAAATGTGTAAATCAGCACAAAGACTCCTATATGAATCCTCCATTTCCCCTCGAACTCAGCCTCAAGGGGATTCCCCATTTCAGGCCTGTAAGCCAGGAGACGGAGGCGCTTGTTTACATGATCATATGCCGACCTATCGAGCCGGTACAGTTTTGTCAGGTTTTTGTGGACGGAAGGGTGAACTGCCACTCTATATGTCATTGTTCTACCTTGTCACTGTTCTACTCTATTAAAAAATTCATCGATATCAAAATCAGGCAAATGGTTCTGTAAAGAGTCCTGTTCCGCTTTTCGGACTTTAAAGGAAAAAGAAGGTTGAAAAGTAGCTTCAGGCGGATATCTTATCTCATTGAATCTTTTTTCAAGTTCTTTTAACTGGTTGAAAATATCTGAAAATGACATACCTACCATCTCAATCAGTTTATATGGGATTCTAAATATGGGATTCTAAATATGGGATTCTAAATATGGGATTCTAAAGGGCTTATTTAAGGCTAAATGCTATTTTTTAAGGTGTTTCTGAACAGGTGTTTCTAAACAGGTGTTTCTGAACAGGTGTTTCTGAACAGGTTATTAAATAGGTTATTAAATAGGTGATTAAAGGAGAGGTTTAATATGAGCAATTATATAAATGTTAGGCTTTAAATAAGGAAATCCGAACTGAAACTTAAGTTTGAGGACTGCTTATGACAAAGTTCCTGAATCTTTTTTTTCAAAACAGGTAATGCCTTTATTTTATAACCAACTACTATATATTTTTGAATATTATTAATATCTGGCAAATTTAATCTCATGAACGATTTCATGAACTCCATTCACGAAAAAAATCAACAGGAGACATTCGAATGCAGTACAGCATGGGCATTGACGCAGGAGGGACGTATACTGATTCGATCATCATCCGGGATTCCGATGGCAAGGTGATGGACTCGAACAAAGCGCTTACGACCTATCCAGACCTTCTGTCAGGAATTAAAAATTCCATTGATGGACTGGATAAAAAATATTTACAAGACGTGAAAATGGTGTCCGTCTCAACAACTCTTGCTACAAACACAATTCTTGAAAAAAATGGCTACCCTGTAGGTTTAATCCTTGTAGGGGATTACGAGATCCCGGAGAATATGGATGTTGAATTTTATACCGTGGTAAAAGGAGGGCACGACCACCACGGAGCTGAACTAGTTCCTCTTGATATGGAAGCAGTTGAGGCTTTTGTTGGAAAGGTAAAAGACCGTGTCTCGGCTTTTGCAATTTCTTCTTACTTTAGTATCCGGAACCCTGTGCATGAGCTGGCAATTAAAACCCGCATTAAGGAACTTACGGGATTTCCTGTTGTGTGCGGGCACGAGCTTTCCCTTGATCTCGGGGCATACGAAAGAGGAGTTACAGCCTACTTAAACGCTCAACTGATCCCTATTGCAAGCCAGTTTATCCTTTCGATCAGGGAAGAGATCAAACGCAGGGGAATGAACTCCAGGCTGCTCATGCTCAAATGCGACGGTTCTGTAGTGGGCATCAACGAAGCCCTTGAAAAGCCCATAGAATCGATCTTTTCAGGCCCTGCTGCAAGCCTTGTAGGAGCATCTCACCTGTCAGGGCTCGGGACCTGTGCAGTAATAGATGTGGGTGGGACGAGTACGGATGTTTCCATGCTTGAAAATGGGCTTCCCGAACTCTGCTCAGAAGGGGCTGTGGTTGGAGGCTGGCAGACCAAGGTCAAGGCTATTCGTATGGAGACCTCGGCAATGGGAGGGGACAGCCATGTCTGGGTAAAGAGTATGAAAATCAACATCGGCCCAAGGAGAGTAATTCCACTCTGCGTTGCGGCCGTCAAATACCCTGGTTTTCTTGAAATCCTGAAAAAAGGAAGAATTCCCGGAACCATGCGCCTTGAAGAGAATGTGCAGCCCACAAAGTTTTTCATAAGGACAGGGGTGGAGGCTTCAAATCTTGGAAGTTACGAGCAGGAATTACTTGACAGGATAGTAGATACCCCAACTTCCCTTAATGACATCTTCTGGGAAACAAAAAAAACTCTGTCCCCTGGCCTGCTTGATTCCCTTATAAGAAAGCGCCTTATCCAGGCAATTGGCTTTACCCCAACTGATGCCCTGCATGTGCTCGGAGAGTATCGGGGCTGGAATGTAGAAGCCTCAATTGCTGGGGCAAAACTTCTCGAGCGCTACATGCAGATAGACTATATTGAACTCTGCAAGCGTATAAAAAGGGATGTTGCAAAAAATATGGCAGTAAACCTGATGTCTTTTGTCTTAAAAGAAGTCTCCTCCCAGGAAATTGAAAGAATTATTCTGTCCGATAGGTTTGCACAGTTCAGAATGAAGATACCTGTCGTACTCATAGGAGGGCCCGTAGTCGCCTATACAGAGGAACTAAAACAGATTCTTGATGCTGACATTATAGTTCCTCAGTACTCGGAAGTAGGAAACGCCGTCGGTGCTGTTGTCGGAAAGGGCATAAAAAGGATTGAAATCCTGATCCAGAGCACCTATTCAAAAGATCGGAAAAGGCTTGTCCTTCTCTTTTCCCCTCAGGGCAGGGAAACCTTCGGCAGCTATCCGGAAGCCCTGGAACATGCAGAATCCCTCGGAAGAAAACTTGTAATGGAATACATGACCGAAGCTGGGCTTAACAAAGGTCAGATCCAGATCGAGATGAGTAGAAAAGATATTTCCCTGAGTGAGGCAGGCTCAACACCCATAGAATCAAAACTTGTTTTTGTCGGAGTTGGGATGCCTAAAGTCTGAGTTCCGGAGAACCTCCGGAACATTTATATTTTCCCGCAATAATGCAGATATTAAATTTCGGACTACAATGATTCTAAAGTAAAAACAAATAGGAAAATCTGAATTTAAGATTGAAATTCTGACTTTGAGATTGAAATTCTGAGTTTGAGATTGAAATTCTGAGTTTGAGATTTGTTTTTAATCTCGAGATCTGCTCTTGAGCTCGAAATTTATTCTCTAGCCATCCGTTTGTTTCCAGATTCCTGTTTCTGAGTAATAGATAGATTTCAGGAGGAATCTAACTGGATTTAAGGTATTTTCCTTGATTTGAGCAGGAAGCTATGGAATGGAACAGAAAAAGAAGTCCGAATGGAAAAAAATGCCTTATGAATTAATTTAGAGATTGAATCGTAAACGTGATCATAAAATGGCAACTTATAAATGATCCGTAAATATTAAAAAATATAAATAGGGAGTTAAAAAATGGCATACAGTCTGGGCATCGATGCCGGTGGAACATATACCGATTCCATATTACTCAGGAACTCGGATGGAATGGTTGTTGGTTCAAACAAGGCACTCACAACATATCCCGACCTTCTTGAAGGAATAACGAATTCTATTGATGGGCTTGACCAGGAAAAGCTAAAGCTTGTAACCATGGTTTCGGTTTCCACAACCCTTGCAACCAATACCATCCTGGAAAAAACGGGATATCCCGTAGGGCTGGTTCTTGTAGGAGATTATGAAATCCCTGCGGATTCTGAGATTGAAAACTGCATAATGGTGCAGGGAGGACACAATAGCTATGGAGATGAGGTTGCAGACCTCGATATTTCCACAGTTGAAAACTTTGTAATGAGGTTAAAGGACAGGATCTCGGCTTTTGCAGTCTCTTCATATTTCAGTGTCCGCAACCCTGAACATGAACTTCGTGTAAAAGCCCTTATCCAGGAGTTGACAGGGCTTCCTGTTGTGTGTGGGCATGAACTTGCCCAGTCCCTGGGAGCCTATGAGAGAGGGGTTACAGCTTACCTGAATGCTCAGCTCCTGCCAGTAGCAGAGGGTTTCCTGAAGACCGTCGTAGGCGAGATCGAAAGGAGAGGACTTGAATCCAGAATTGCAATGCTCCGTTGCGATGGGTCTGTCGTAAGCATGCACGAAGCCATGAAAAAGCCCATAGAATCAGTCTTTTCCGGGCCTGCTGCAAGCCTTCTTGGGGCTTCCTACCTATCAGGGAATGACACCTGTGCTGTTATCGATGTTGGAGGGACAAGCACGGATGTCTCCCTTATCCATAAAGGACTTCCTTATCTCAGTGAAACCGGAGCTGTTGTAGGAGGCTGGCAGACAAAAGTAAGGGCACTCAGGATGGAGACATCGGCAATGGGAGGGGACAGCCATATCTGGGTCCAGGGCAGCAGGACAAACATTGGACCCCGAAGGGTTATTCCGCTCTGCAGGGCTGCTGTCCTCTACCCCTCGTTCATGAATACCCTGAAAAAGCGCTGGATCCCTGACAGGCTGAAAATGAACGAACATATCCAGGCAACAAAATTCTTTGTAAGGACAAAACAGATAGCTGTTGACCTGAGCCAGGAAGAAGAGAAGCTCCTTGCCCTTATAGGAAATGAACCGCTCTCCCTTAAAGACGTCTACTGGGACAAAAATATCCTTCCTTCTAAAAAAGTAATGGATTCCCTGATCCAGAAGCGGCTTGTTCAGGCTATTGGCTTTACCCCAACTGATGCCCTGCATGTCCTGGGGGAATATGCTGAATGGAATTCCGAAGCCTCGGAGATAGGGGCTACACTGCTTGCAAACTTCATAGGAACCGGCAAACGGGAATTCTGTATAAACGTAAAGCGGCTTTTTGCAAAGAACATGGCAAGAGACCTTCTTGCATTCCTTATGGAAGGAGTTGATAGGAATGAGATTGAGAAAATGCTCGAAGGCAAATTTTTCTCCCGCTTTAAGGTAGATATTCCTGTAGTACTTCTGGGAGGGCCGGTCAGAGCGTATGTGGATTCCCTGAAAAACCTGGTGGATGCCGAAATAATTGTCCCGGAATACTCCAATGTAGGAAATGCCGTGGGAGCCCTTGTGGGAAAAGGGACAAAACGCGTTGAAATAACAGTCCGTACAACTTACAGCGAGTCAAAGTATGACCTGAAGACAAAAGGGATTTTTGTCTACACTCCTGTCGGGAGGCGGCACTTTGTAGTAAGAGATGAAGCTCTCGAGTTCGCTGAAGAATTCGGAAGAGAACTCATCCTTAATTACATGGCCGAATCTGGGCTTTCTCCTGACCAGGTTACTATCAATGTAGAAAAGAAGGACATAAAGGTTCATACAGGCGATATTCCCCTTGAGACCAGATTCATCTTCGAAGGGAGCTCAAATTCAGATGTTTACGAGAAAGCAGTATCAGAGCATAAAGAATCTTCTAAAAGTTTTGATGTACTTGAGGGACAGACACTATCCCGGGACTGTAAATCTGCAGAAGAGACTTCCATAGCTGAAAATTGGGAGTGAAAAAGGGTAAAATTCATAACTCTCCTGTGCATTTGGAGTATGAAATATTGGTTACACGCCTGATAATTTGCCTTATACTGTAGAAAAACAATTAAAGGAGTTAACATGATCCCTAGAAAAGCATTTTTGACAAAAGGTTCCGGGGTCCATAAGGACAGATTGGCATCCTTTGAACTCGCACTTAGAGATGCAAAAATAGAGAAATACAACCTTGTGAGCGTATCAAGTATTCTGCCTCCCAACTGCAAACTCGTACCTAGAGAAGAAGGTCTCTCAGAATTGAAGCCAGGTGCCATTGTCCATTGTGTTCTTGCGAGAAACGATACTAATGAGCCGCACCGCCTGATGGCAGCAGCCATAGGGACTGCTGTACCTGTAAATGAGGATAATTACGGCTACATTTCAGAACACCATTCTTTCGGAGAAGAAGAAGCAATTGCCGGAGAATATGCTGAAGACCTGGCCGCAACGATGCTCGCAACAACTCTCGGAATTGAGTTTAATGCGGAAATGGCCTGGCATGAGCGCGAACAGGTGTATAAGGCAAGTGGACATATTTTTGACACATTCCATATCTGCCAGACTGCAGCAGGCGACAAGAACGGAAAGTGGACTACGGTAGTTGCTGCCATGGTCTTTGTTACGAGTAAATGTTGAGGGGCTAATCCCCTTATCCTTTTACTCTTGCTTTTCAACAGCGGTTTTTCATTTTCTAATATTTTTACACCCCATAAATAGTGTAATCTACTATTGAGTCAACTAATCCTGAGCCAAATACTCAGGGATTTTCTGGCACTCTGTTGCCCGGATACTGACTGAATACTGGTTAGTAAGATACAAAAGAGTTAAAAAAGAATTAAAAAAGGGTTAAAAAAGGGTTAAAAAAGAGTTAAAAAAGAATTAAAAAAGGGTTAAAAAAGGGTTAAAAAAGAGTTAAAAAAGAATTAAAAAAGGGTTAAAAAAGGGTTAAAAAAGAATTAAAAAAAGAAAGTTCACGGAAGTCCCCGGATTAAAAGAGAATCGGTGAAGAATCCGAGGACACAGCTTTAATATATTGTTTCTTTGCTTCATCAAAGCGCTCAAGCTTGAAGAGAAATAGGCTGTAACTGTAGCGGGTGTTAGTGTCTTTGGGGTCCAGTTCCAGGGCTTCCCGGTACATGGCTTCAGCCCGCCGGAACATTCCTAGCCGTTTCAACAGATTGCCATATTTGCAGAGCGTAGGAACGTGGCATGGGTCTATTTCAAGGATCTTTTTGTACTGGATTTCAGCTTCATGATACCGCCCAAGCTCAAAAAGGAGCTGTCCGTAATTAGCTCTGGTATCCGCATCCCCGGGTTTCAGCCTCAGGATGAACTTGTATTGCACTGCCGCCTCCTCGGTCCGGCCGGATTCCGAGAGCAAGTTGCCATAATTGCAAAGAGCACTTATGTGACCAGGGCTTACCTTCAAAACCTCTTTATAATGAACTTCAGCTTCCTCAAACTTTCCTTCTTCCTTAAGGAAATTGGCATAGTTATAGTTGGCTGATACATGCTCCGGCACCTGTTCAAGCACCTGTACGAACTGTTCTTCAGCTTCCTCTTTCCGCCCCAGCTCGGCAAGTAGGCTGGCATAGTTGCAGCGGGTGTTTGCATTTCCAGGGTCCAGTTCAAGCACTGTCCTGAACTCGTGTTCCGCTTCCTGCAGTTTACCAAGCTCAAAAAAGAGGTTTCCGTAGTTGCAGTGGGTGCTGACATGTCCTGGCTTAAGTTCAAGAGCCTGTCTGTACCGGCTCTCGGCTTCAAGTTTCCTCCCAAGCTCGGCAAGGACAATTCCCTGGTTGCAGAGGGAATTTACGTGTCCTGGATCAAGCTTCAGGGCTTCATCGAATTCCTGAAGAGCGGTTTCTTTCCTCCCTATGAAATAAGCAAGAACTCCCGAAAGGAAATAAGCCTCAACCTGCTGTTCCCCTTCTCCCAGGAGGGCGCAGGCTTTCATGAACACATATTCTTCCCTGAACATCCCCTTTGAGTCGCATATCTTTGCGATGTTCAGGAGAAAATCCGGAGAAATCCCATTTTTCCTTGAAAACTGGATTGCAAACTCAACCCCTGCACCGGTTTCGTCCTCATTTTTCCTGACCGATTCCACAACACCAAAAACAAGTTTATCGATCATGTCCATGTCCATAAAAATCAATTCCCTCAAAAATAATTCCCTGAGAAAAAGCTTTAGCTTTCTCCTTATTTAACCACTGTTTTCAGATGATAAATATTTTATTATATAATTCGAATTCAGGGAAAGAGTTTCAAAAAAGTTGTCCCACCCGAATTGCGCCTCGAGATCGCAGGAAATCGGAGATTTTCTGGGAATTGTGATGTAATCGCAAAAGACAAAACAAAGAAAAAGAGCACGTAAATAAGAATAAAAACAACATGCCAGCAATTAAAAGCTTCTGAGACGTTTGTGTGTGAAAAAGAGAACAGTAGGTCAAAAGGCATAAATTTTGGTCTTATTTCTCTTTAATTTCTGCTTCTTTTTCTGCTTCTTTTTCTGCTTCTTTTTCTGCTTTTTGTGAAGGACCGCCAGACAGGCTGGTGGAGGCGCTTATACTTATCTGTGAATTTTAATAAGGTCCCCCAGGTCAAGATATGAGTTCTTCTGTTCTTTTTGCGTTACAAACGAGACAGATTCGGCCTGAAAGGATGAAAAAATATTCAACTTTTGTTTGCTAGCAGTAATTCTTGCAATTCTTTTAGAGAAAGGACTGAATCTTTTCTTCTGTGAATCATACGATGACAATTAGCACAAACACATATTAAATCTGTTTCCGCATTTATTGGAACAGAACCTTCTTCTTCACAGAGAGGTTTTACATGATGAACTTCAATATAATCTCTTCCGATTTCACCATATGTCTTTTCAAAATCAAAACCGCATCCCTGGCATACAGTACCATGTATTGCAATAGCATTACGTCTATTTTGTGCATTTCGTTCATATCGAGTAGTATAACATAGTATCTTTTTACCTTCAGGCGTACTTTCTACAATGGAACTTGTAAGCTCATCCTTTTCAGATGGAAAAGTTTGATAATCTACCTTACCGAGCTCTTCTAAGGCTTGGACTAATTCATCTCTCAATTTCCAAACAAAATGTTTAGACGAATTGTAGTCTTCATGCCATCCTTCAAACGGCACGATGAATCTTGATTTATTGCCTTCAGTACCTATTACTTCAAACCGATTTAGATATTTTAAAATTCGGTTAGTTAAACCAACAACAATTCCATTATACGGAGTGCCTTTCAACTCAGGAGAATACTTAACCATTATTGCTTTTGATGTTGCTTGATGGTCGACTTCATTATACCATTTCAAAACCATATCTAAAGCTTCTTTATAAAAAATTTTCTCATTTTGAAGCATTGATTTCCATTCTTCCACAGTGATATCAATGTCTGCTTCATATCGACCGTCAGAATACCTCAAGTATCGCTGTTCCATCAGTAATTCACCTTTAAATTGGAATAATAAACCAAGGAGATACAATCACTTTAGAAACATTATCTTTTTTGATTAAAGAGCTTCTGATGTGCTCACATAAGCTGATTTTAAAAAGGAAAGGGGAAGATAATCAAAGCTTCCCCGGTCTCAGAGGCATGTAAGGCTGGAAAAACCTTGCCCACACATTCCGAAAATATTTTTCTGAAGCTCCTGGCCGGATCGGGGCATTGTAACCAATAAGTGCGGCACCTGCGAGAATGAAGAGACAACTTCCAATTGTGTTTGGCTGCACAGGCTCTCCAAAGAGCAGGCAGCAGAAACAGATGCTGCTCACCGGCTCAAGCAGGGAGAGTACGGCTGCAGTCTGTGCTTTTACATGTACCACACCTCTCAGATATAGAAGGGAGGCAAGAGCCGTAGTTATAACACCTAAAGGTATTAGCAGGTTCAAGTTTTCGAGCAAGATCGGTACCGATACGGAGGCCCCGAAAGGCAGGAGCAGTACGAGGCTGATTGCTGTTGACCAGAACAGCTGCTCGACAGCCGAATAGGGTTCCTTCAGGTAGTTAATGGTCATGATCGAACAGCCGTAAGAAAGCCCGGAAAGAAGCCCAAAAAGGATTCCTATGATGTAGTTTCCATTTTCGGAACCTGTGCTCCCGTAAAGAGTTGAAGGATTGACAGCAAGCAGTATACCTGAGATAGACAGGATAAGTGCAAGCATATCCCTAAAAGTTACTTGCTCTTTAAGGAGTAAAGGAGAAAGCAGGGTAACATATATTGGTGCTGTGTACAGGAGAAGCACAGCTACAGGAATGCCAGTATATTTGATTGAGGAAAAGTACGTAAACATCGTTACTGTGTTAAGAATTCCAAGGAAAAACATATAGAATTTTTTCTTTTTTATTTTAACTTTTTTTATCTCTCCAGATACCACAAGATACCCTAAAATAACTGCAAATCCGAAAAATAGCCGGTAAAACAGGATAGAACCTGCATCCATGTCTTTTATTCCTTTTACAAGTATACCTACCATCCCAAACAGGATACAGGACGTGATAACTGATGTAAATGGTTTGTTATTTTCTTTAATTGTTAAGGGCATGATTGCAGGAGAGATAACAGATCCAGGATATAAAACTATTTGAATATTATTAATAATTACAGATCATTAAAAATATAACAGTTAAAAGAGGATTACAGCAAGCAAATCAATGGATAAATTAAAAAGTAGAACAAAGAAGAAAGAAAAGAATATTAAAAAATTAAAAATATTTTTAACAGATTGAATAAATTAACCCGTGTCTTCGTTTACTCCACAAAATAAATCATTTCATTGGGAGTGCGTGTAAGTTCGTTACTTTCTATCTCCGATAGAATAAGTTTCTCTATCCTGTCCCAGGTATTTTTGCGGGTAGTTTTTATGCCCAGAACCCTCGAAGCCTGGATGATAAGGTCTTCCAGGGGGGTCGAATACTGGTTGTTAAGGACAAAACGGACAGCCTCTTTTATCTCCTCATCGCAGATCCATTCGATCTTTGCATATGATTCAGTATCCCGCTTGCGCAGGAGTTCTGCAGGTCCCAAAAGCGGCCAGTAGAATTCGCCTCTTGCCAGGATTTTTCCCGAGCTATCAGCCTCTTCCAGGGAGTCCAGGATTCTATGCTTGATTTTGCTGAACATGCGGGGGATTCCCGTATGGGCCTTTACCCTCTGGATTATTTCCTCTGCGTGAACAGGCCCTTCGAATTCCACGATTCTTATAATGGCTTCTTCGAGCTGCTCATCAGAAATTTCAGAAAGGTCTGCTGACTTCGGGAGGCCTGAGGAGGTACAAATTTGGTAGGAGGGCACAAGAGCCTCAAGGGAATCCCCTTTCTCAGACAGTTTTTCAGTCTCGGCTTTCAGAGTCTTGGGAGCAGAAATTTCGATATTTTTGAAATCTTCATTCTCAAGCCCTGAACTGTGATAAGATTCGACTTTTTCTTCGGAGTTGACAACGGAAACGGTTTCAGATTTAATTTCAGGTCCGTAATCCCTCTCTGAATCAGAGAAATCAGCTTCATCGGGGTCTTCAGGTTCATAGAAGCCACCTGAGCCGTAGATGTAAGCAAATTCATTAATTTTTCTGCTTTTTTTCTTCTTTTCCGGACCTGCACTGAAATCAATCTCGGGGTAAGCCTGGAAGAAATTTACCTTCTCAGGTTCGGGTTCGGGGATGAGATCAGCTTCTTCTTTCGTATCCGTTTCGAAATCCGAATGTGGATCAACACTGAATTTAAGGAGAGTCGATTTTCTTGATCTTCGGACAGGTTTCTTTCTGGAGTTTTCGTTAGCGAGTGTAGCCAGATACCGAACTTTTGAAGTCATCTCAGGAATTAAATCCGGACCTGAATTGGGGAAAAGCCCGTCTCCCAGCGAGGAGAAGGCATCCGTAAAAGAATCTTCAGCTTCAGTATCATTTTCATATTCCACTTCAACGTCCGGTTCATCGCCCTGTTCATCATCCAGTTCATCTTCGGTTTCAAGTTTCCCTCTATCTGCTTCTTCAGATACTCTTTTGATTTCCTCTGCAAATTCCGTATCATAAAAAATCGATGAGGAAGATTTCATTTCAGGGGTATCCGTTTCAGAGGTATCCGTTTCAGGGGTATCCGTTTCAGGGGTATCCGTTTCAGGGGTATCCGTTTCAAGATTAACCTTTCCGGAAGTGTCCTCTATAAGGAAACCTTTTTCAGGGGAATTTTCCGACAGGAATTCTACCTGACTGGGAACTTTTTCAGGGGACGCCGCTTCAAAAGAATTTAAGTCAGGCGCGTTAAAGGCTTTGTTTTCCAGAGGGGAGAGCAGGCTTGCCGCAGGAACGGCATTTACCTCAGCAGGTCGGGCAATTTCATAAGCTCCGGCGGATTTTGCCCAGGCAGAAGGTTCGTTTATTATCACAACTTCGGGTTCAGGTTCGGATTTTGCCTGCAATTTTGCCTGTTTAACAGCTGCCTTTACGGTTTCAAGCAGTTTTTCCCTGCAATCTTTCGGATGGAGGTACCAGTCCGTAGACCAGACCCTGTAGATTTTCCAGCCCAGCCCTTCGAGGACCTGCTGGCGCAGGCGGTCACGGTCCCTTGCAACAGGAGAAGAATGGTAGCTTGCCCCATCGCACTCAATTCCCAGAACGTACCTACCTGCGTGGCGGGGGTCAGGGATTGCAAGGTCGAGTCTGTAGCCGGCACATCCGATCTGCCGATGTACCTCACATCCGTTTTCCGTCAGAAAATCGGCGACCGCTTCTTCGAAAGGAGAATCAAGCTCCTGCCTGCCGCATGACGGAGCCGGAAGCGTGCCGCTCTCGGCAAACTCAAGGAAGACTTTGAGGGCTCTGAGCCCGAAAGAGGAGTTTTCGTCAAGGGACAGGTCTCTTGAAGTAAAGTTAGCAAAGACAACGCATTTTTCCCTTGCCCTTGTGATAAGCACATTCAGACGCCTTTCCCCTCCTTCTCTGTTGAGGGGGCCGAAATTCAGGGAAAGCCGTCCGTTATTATCAAAACCGAAGCCCACACTCAGCAGAATGACGTCCCTTTCGTCTCCCTGAATGGTTTCGAGGTTCTTTACGAAGAAGTGTTCCCCTCTGTCATTTCCGGAGTTAAGGTCAACGCCCGGGTTTGCTTTCTGGAGGGCTTCGATCTCATCCAGGATAGCTTCCTGCTGTTTAATGTTGAAAGTGCCGATCCCAAGGCTTTTTCCGGGATAGTTCTGGAAATGTTCGAATACAGCTCTGGCAACGGCTCTCGCCTCAATCCTGTTGACTCCGCTCTTGCCCCTGTCATAAGCCGCATCAGGAAGGTGGACGAACTTTAACCCCAGGCTTTCATCTTTTTGCATGGGAGAGGGGTAAACATAGAGACGGTTGTCGTAAAACTCCTGGTTTGAAATCGCAATCAAGGACTCATGCCTGCTCCTGTAGTGCCAGCGCAGGGTCTTTACCGGGAAGCTGCGTTTGCAGACATTCAGGATGCTTTCCATGTCCCCTGCGGAAGCATAGTCATCAGGCTCACTTTCAGGAGAATCGACAACAGTATCGAAAAAGTCGGTAGGAGGAAGCTGTTTTGAGTCTCCCATCACAACTACCTGTTTTCCGCGCAGGAGTGCGCCTACAGCGTCTTCAGGCCTGACCTGGCTTGCCTCATCAAAGATAATCACATCAAACCTTGTATTCCTCGGATCCAGGTACTGGGCAATGGAAAGTGGGCTCATCAAAAAGCAGGGCTTTATTTTCTGTACAAGGCTGCCCGCCTTTTTCATCAGGGTACGTATGGGCATGTGCCCGCGTTTGCGGTTGAATTCGTTGAGCAGAATTCCGACTTCGGAAGCTCTTGACGCTCCCGAGGTCAGTTTGGGGGCTTCCTCATAAGCAGAACTGACAATTCTCTTTCTGTTCTCAAGCAGGACTTTTTTGTCAAGCTCGGTGAACTTGCTGATCTTGCTTTCATGAAGTTCCCGGATAAAAGCAGAGAGTTCCGGCCTTTCTCTAAAAGCCCGATGCAGCATGCTTTCAGCATAGTTTCCTTCAAAAGTCGGGACCAAGTTTTCAGGCTCTATTTTCCCGGCTTCCAGATCCTCCATCATAGGGGAAGCAAGCGTTTCAAGACAAGCCTGCCTGTATCCCAGGTACTGGCTCCAGAAAACAAGGGAAGAAGTCTCATCTTTCCATCTGTTCACACGGGACTTTAACTGGTTGAGCTTTACGGCCTCCAGGTCGCTTCCGAACATTTTCCCGAAATCTGCCCCTATAAGAGGCCCGAAATTTTCGAGAGAAGAAAGAAAAACCTGTTTTGCTGTCAGGACTTCGTTTATAGCAGACTCAAGGGCTGTTGCGTCAACCCCGCCTCCGACCAGCCTTACTGATCTTTCGGTTAGAGTACCTTCCCTGACGTACCTGCGGAAAGGAGCCATCCACCTGCAGTACTCTTCCAGCAGGACAGGATCGCTTTCAAGGCCCTTCCAGTACTCTCCAAAAAACTTTTTGCCAGGCATCTCAGCGCCTTCAAGCTCCTGCATGCGTGCCTTTAACTCGGAAACGCAGGCAAGGTCGAGCAGGATCTGGCTGTCTTTTGAGGGAACAGCTGAGTTATAGCAGGCTGAAATCTCCTTTTTTAGTTTCCTGTACCTGGAACTTAAAATGCCAAAAAACTTGCCGGATACACTCTTAAACTCGGAGGGGTCTAAGTCAAAAACCGATAGGTGAAAAGTCCTGTCCACAAAGGTTTTCAGTTCCCGATACTGCCTTATTTTTGAGACCAGGGCTTCAGCATCGGATATTGAAGCTTCGGAGTCCCACACCGGGTTCTTAAGCAGTTTTTCAGGCAGGGGTTTTGATTTACCTATAAGTTTTGCAGCTTCGGTTATGTTTGCAATATCTTTAAGTGTCTGGGGCTTTGAGGTTGCAGAGAGGTCATTAAGGGTTTTTATTGTCTTCTCAAGGTTTTCGAAATCAGAAGCGCATTCATCTGCAACAGACCCGATTTCCCCCAGATCAGAAGGCAGCACAAGCCCGGGCTCGCAGCCGTACCAGGGATTCTTCCTGACAGGCCCAAGAGCAGGAAGTACCTGCCCCATTTTTTCCAGAACAGACTCAGTTTCCATCCAGGCTCCGGGTTCCCATGTATCAGGGCCCTGAAACTTAAAATGGGGCATTTTCAGGCCCTTTGACTCAAAGTAAATCCGGGTCTTTTCCTTTACCCCGTAAAGGGCATAGAGGCTTGGGTAGATCTTTCCTGCAGGTTCCCTGAGGGTCTCTGCATACCCATTGAGCTCCTTTTTAAGCTTTTCAAGTTCGTTAAGATCTCTTTCAGCGCTGATAGCAGGAGGAGCAGCACGGTTAAGGGCTTTTTCCAGTTCCTCAAGCACGGCTTTTTTCCTGGTCTGGTGGCTGTGCACTTCGAGGCAGAGCTCTCCTAAGCCCGCATTATCAAGCCTGCTCTTTACAACCTGAAGGGCAGCCATTTTTTCGCTCACAAAGAGCACGCTTTTGCCCTGGGCGAGCAGTTCTGCAATTGTGTTTGCAATCGTCTGGGACTTGCCTGTGCCAGGAGGCCCTTCCACAACAAGATTCTTTCCGGCTTTCACATCCTCAACAACTGCAATCTGCGAGGAGTCGGCATCCATTATATGGTAGGTATCTTTTGCCGAAAGCTTCAGATCAACCTCCTCTTCCCGAAAACCCTGAATCTCGCACTCAGGCTCTTCAGGGTTGAAGACCTTCTGGATCAGGGGGTGTTCTGCAGGAGACATATCCTCAGGCCAGGTTGCAGGGTCTAGGTCTTTGTACATGACAAATTTCCTGAAATTGAAAAGGTCAAGGCAGACTTCCGGAATGATCTTCCAATCCGTTTTATCCCGGATTGCCCCAAGCACTGTCCTGAAGTATTCCTGTATCCCGGAAGCGTCCTCAGGCATTTCAAACTCAGGGACCTCGATCCCGAACTCTTTCATCTTCGCCTGAAGGGTAATTGAGGTGAAAATCTCATCCCCGGTCCACTGGATGCTGAAGTTTCTGCCTTTTCCCATCCTCTTGAGTTCAACCGGGACCAGGACAAGGGGAGCCCTGGGGTTCTTTACTGAAGATTTAATCTCACTCCACTGCAGAAAGCCCATTGCAAGATAGAGGACAGGATAACCCTGCTCTTCAAAAATAGAATTTGCCTGGTTGTAGACGTAAAAAAGTTTTCGATCAAGAGTCTCGCTGTCATCAGGAGTTTCAAGAAACGGTTCAAAACGGGAGGTCTGGGGTTTATTCCTTTCTTCTGAAACAAGGATTTTTCCTATTGTTTTCAGAAGCTTACTTTCATTTTTTACACCGTCGTCTTCCCCTTCCTCTCCATTTTTGGCCTTCCTGCCTTTTTTGGGCCTGGTTTTTGCTGCTCTGAATTTCATTGATTTTTCCTGGAGGACAAAAAGGTCAAAGACCTCCTCCGGGGTTCGGCCCGTAATTGAGATCGTCCTTCTCGGGGAAGGGCGGTAATTGAGAAGGTTATTCCGAAGGGATAGATCAAGTAAATTCTGCCTTAGTGTTTCCAGTTCCTTAACTATGTCTACCATAAAATACCAGGCCCTTTTCAAATAATCAATGAAATATATTTTCAAATAATCAATAGAATATATTATGATACAGATAAGAATACAGGATATTTACTAATAAATTTCTAATAAATTTCGTCATGTTTTGTCGGAAAATTAAACTTCAAACAGGAAATAAATTATGCTGAAAGGAGAACGTACTCCTCTGAAATGATATTCAGACTCTGAAAGAATGTGATTCTGTAAATATATAACTGTATAATATTGGTGTAAGAGTATAAAAATTTTTATTAGAGATTTTACTAAATGTTTTACTGAATGTTTTACTAAATGTTTTGCTAAATGTTTTACTAAATGTTTTACTAAATGTTTTACTAAATGTTTTACTGAATGTTTTACTAAATGTTTTACTAAATGTTTTACTAAATGTTTTACTGAATGTTTTACTAAATGTTTTACTAAATGTTTTACTAAATGTTTTACTAAATGTTTTACTAAATGTTTTGCTAAATGTTTTGCTAAATGTTTTACTAAATGTTTTGCTAAATGTTTTGCTAAATGTTTTGCTAAATGTTTTACTGAATGTTTTACTGAATGTTTTACTGAATGTTTTTCAGGAAAAACCTCATTCTGAACACGGTTCTTTAACCAATCCTTAGACCACTTCCACAACATATATTGCAAATGGGTTTCAACGTACCTTCTGATATTGTTTGGCAAACTGAGTTTGTTCTTGATTTTACAAAGTTTAGTCAGTCTTCACTCTTAAAGCTCGATCATTTTCTTTGAGAAAGGATTTAGTAAGTGGTTGTATTTGTGTAAGTGGTTGTATTTGTGTAAGTGGTTGTATTTGCGTAAGTGATTGTATTTGTGTAAGTGATTGTATTTGTGTAAGTGGTTGTATATTACCTATTTGAAAAATACATATACACCGAAAAATACATCTAAAATTATTTACCTGTTATTAGAATTTGTTGATATTCCCTGATTAATCGGGTGATGCATCTGGAATTGAAGAGAAAATCTTTTGTTTTTCCCTTTTGCACCTTGCAGGATGAAACCGGCTTGCCATCAAGCAAGAAAATAACAAAAGAACCACCAATGCCCCTATTTAGAGAAAATAAATCCATAGACAAATATCTACCTGGCCCGAAAAATACTCTCTTAATCCCACCAGTCACTTTTTAATTCGATATTTATTCAGTTTTGTTTACACCTTCAGGTTTTGCTTTCGTTTTCCAGGCTCATAAGGAGAGAGCTTGCAAGAATAAGTAAACATCCGAGCAGGGTTGCCCGGGATACGGGATCGTTTAAGATTAGATAGGCAAAAAAGATGGCACTTACGGGTTCAAGCAGGGATATTATGCTTGCATTCTGGGCTTTTACATGCTCAAGCCCTGTGAAATAGAGAATGGAACCAAGAGAAGTTATCATTACCCCAAGAAAGAGAAGGACAGGCAGGTTCTCAAGCAGGGCTGCGGAAGATATCTGCAGCATAAAGGGAAAAAGGATCACAAGGGTCACGCCTGTTGAAAGGAAAAGCTGTTCCATGCCTGAGTACTCATCTCTCAGGTAACGGGAGGTCATAATTATGCAGGCATAGAAAAAACCTGAAAAAAGCCCCATCAGTACACCGTAGAGATATCCTGCGCCTGCCGTGGCGGAAACAAGACTTGTGGGACCCACAACAACTACCACACCTGTAAGGGAGAGTGTAAGAGCTGCAAGGTTTTTTGTGCTGATTTTTTCTTTAAGGATGACAGGGGCAATCAGCAGGACATAAAGAGGAGCCGTATAAAGCAAAAGCACAGACATTGAAACGTTCGTAAAATTCACAGCCGTGTAATAGGAAAGCATGACTCCAGCTTGCCATACCCCTAGCAGCAACATGGCTTTTCTTTTTCCTCGAAGCCGGATCCCTGAGAGTTTCCCGGTAGCTGCGAGGTAAGCTGCAAGAACCAGAAAACCGAGGAGAAGCTGGCAAAAAACAACAGGTCCTGCAGCCATGTTTTTTATGTACAGGAAAAAGATGCCTGCAAACCCATAGATTACCGATGCGGCAATAACCTGGGCATTTGCTCTTATGTATCTGGGCTCCATGACCCCTGCAAATAAGGGGTTAGTTTAAATAAGGCTTTCCCGAACGGGTTGAAAGTATTCCGGGACACTCCTGGAGATGTAAAGGGAAATTTTAGTATAAAATACAAAAATTTCTACAAAATATATTAAATCTTCATTATGAATTGGCATAAACCACCAGTCTTCAGGTACGCGATTCATGCTCTGAAAAGTAAAAAGTCATTATTATAAGATAGATTAGATAACATTAAATAATGTCAAAACAAAAATATTAATGGATAGGCGAGTGCGGAAAAAGAGAAATAGAGGCGTGTTTGGGTTAGTTTCCCAACCATCATCACATCACCCCCAAACACGCCTATCCCCTTTGATCCGCACACCTTCATCCGGCATAACAATTATCTACTTCTTTTCTTGCTTGCTTCCTGTTTCCAATTGTCTTTTGTCTTTCCTTCTTGGATGCTTAGCTTCTTCCCGAAGCTCTGGGTGCTGATGAAGAATCAGGCTGAGAGACCTTATTCTTTACTCCAAGTATCCTCACAAAAACCATGCTTATCTCAAAAAAGAGTATCATGGGTACTGCAACCATGATCTGGCTGAGGACATCCGGAGGGGTGATGCCAGCCCCCACCACCAGGAAGACAATATAAATATGCTTGCGGTATGCCACAAGGGTACTGTACTGTACAAAACCGTTCCGGGTCAGGAAGGTGAGTACTATAGGAAGTTCGAATATCAGCCCGAAAAGAGCTGTACCTGCAGCTGCAAACGAAATGAACTTGAAGATCGAATAGGTAGCAGTTACCCCTGAACCTGCTGCGTTCAGGTAAAGGTAATCAAGAAATAGGGGCAGCATGAAGAAGTAAGCATACGAAGCCCCCAGGGCAAACATTACAAGAGCAGCCACGCTAAGGAGTAAAAACTGGCTCTTTCTAACTTGTATAGGATTTCTGAAAGAAATACGCCTTGATACAGCCCGATAAGCATAGAATGCAATAACAGGAATAGCAAAGAGCAGCCCTATTATAAATGAGAGCTTGAGCTTCAACATCATTACTTCGAGAGGGGATACGTAAACCAGTTTTGCACCCTCAGGCAGGAGGTCCTCTTTCATCCTTTCAATAAGTGGACCCGTAAACTGGAAAGAAAGAGCAACGCCTGCAAACAGGACTGCAGCAACTACAATCAATTTCTTTCGCAGGGTTAGCAGGATTACACTTAAGTTTTCAATTGCTTCAGACATATGGAGTACCTATCCGGCAAATAAAAAGAACTGATTGTTCTTCAGAAACTGATTGTTCTTCAGAAACTGATTATTCCATTTGACTATTCTGTTATATGTTTTGTTATGCTTGGGTATAACAAATGCAAGATTATTGAACACAGCGACGGATAATGGGGATACCCGAATAAATACTGTAAATATAAGGACGGCAAATATATATCATGGATATATGGTTTTAGAGTATCTCTGCTCCAGAATATTCGGAGCATTCGGCATATCCGGCACACCCAGAGTATTCGGAATATCATTGAAGTCCGGGGTATAAGTGTAATAAGATGTTTCGATATTAATATATTTATTTAAATGCAGTGTTAGACTGAAAAATCAGATAAAAACCAATAGAAAAATCAGATAAAAACCAATAGAAAAATCAGATAAAAACCAATAGAAAATCAGATAAAAACCATGAACTCCCATAATACCGGAAACCAGCTCCCTGATACAGGAAACAAAATTAATGGAAACACTAACGTTTATTCTTCCGGGGTTCCAGGGGATATCGAAGAACCCCTTACGGTTCACCTGTATGAGCTCAGGAACCGGCTTGCTGTAGTCTTTGTCTGGCTCTTTCTGGCTATGCTGGTTGCATATCCCTTCTCTGAAAAAGGGATGCTACTTGTCTGGAAAGAATTCATAAGCCCGGAATTGGATATGGCAGTATATTCACCACTTGAATGGATATTTGCCCGCCTCAAGCTCTGCCTGATCTTTGCACTTGCAGTTTCAATCCCACAGTTATTCTATCAGCTCTACAGGTTTGCAGGCAAAGGGCTTTATCCGCATGAGAAGCGCTTTTTCCTGAAAATCGTTCCTTTATCTTTCCTCCTGTTTATCCTGGGAGCTGCCCTGGGCTACTTCATTGTACTGCCTGTGATGTTCAGGTATGTTATCTTCTATTCAGGGGACACGGCTTCAGCCCAACTTTCCGTTCAAAATACTCTCTCAGCCGTGACCACAATACTTGCAGGCTTTGGAATAGTGTTCCAGGCTCCCCTTCTTGTGATATTTGCCGTAAAAATGGGGCTTGTAAAGTACGAAACCCTAAAAAAACAGAGGCTTCTGGTCTACAGTGCGATTTTTGCCCTTTCCCTCTTTCTCTCCCCGGACCCGACCTTCATTGCACAGTTCCTGGTAGCCCTATTACTGGTAATCCTTTTTGAGTTCAGCCTGCTCCTTGTCCGGTTCTTTTGAAAGCCAGAAAAACCTTTCTTTTTTAAGCCCCGGCTACCCTGTATTATCCAGCTAACACTTTTAAGCAAAAAAGAGGAGCTTTACTGCTCCGAATCCTTAATTATACCCCATACAACCGGAACTGTTCACTCCCTGTTATTCTTGTCCCGGACGCCAAAGGCGGCCAGCTTTTACAAAAAGGAGTTATGAATAACTAACTTCCTTTTTTTATATTTAAAAAACATCCTGAAATAAGCCCATTATATAAGTAGCAAAAACACCGGAAATCCTTGGCATTCCAGTTCAAAAGAAATCGTCTTGTTCCGTTTCTTTTTTGCCCAAGTATTTTTCATATTCTTCAAGGAAAAATTCCATGTCTTTAATTCTCATTATGATATCTTCCCTGTATTCACCTAACATCTCAATGCCTTTATCCGTAATCTGGTACCATTTTTTAGCAGGCCCTTTTTCCGATGTGTCCCACCATGAGTTTACAATACCTTTCTTCTCAAGTTTATCAAGAGTTCTATAGAGAGTAGGACTATCAAAGAGCTTGAAAGGAATTTGTTCTTCCATTTTTTTAAAAATGAGAGAACCGTAGGCAGGCCCCTGCATTAAGAATATCAGTATGAATGCAGGTGCGTGACGACCAGATTTATTTTTTAAACCAGACATAAATGACTCTTCTTTTTGAAAATTATAAGTTAACGCTCAATTTATCGTGAGCTAAAAATGTAATAATAAGACAATACATCTATCACAGGACAAAACACCTTTTAAGGTTATATATTAAAAAACCATAATATTTAAGCTTTACAACAGCAGGTTTTGTTAAATGGGGCACGTGAAACATGTAATTTTAATTTGATACGCCAAATATAAATAAGGCCGCTTTTATGCGTTTTACGTCAAACGCTTTATCTTTGAAATCCAACAATTAAGGATACTTTTCCATTTATTGACATCTTTTTTGCCCCAGGATTTCCGGCTGTCAAACTCAACAGCACCCAAATCATCCAATCTCTGAGTATTCGGATTTGCAGGTATCTGGCATGAAACTGGTATTGAATCCTTCATAGGATCATGATTTTTTACGCTGGTGGTGATACAGGGAATTTCAGAATTCCTGTATTCATCTTCTCTTTCAAACTCATCTTCTCTTTCAAACTCATCTTCTCTTTCAAACTCATCTTCTCTTTCAAACTCATCTTCTCTTTCAAACTCATCTCCTCTTTCCGTTACTCTTTCAAATTCATCCCCACCTTCCACATTTTTTATATTATTTTTCTCAAGTAAGCCTAATCTTGAAAAGCTTTTTTTGATAAGGTTTTTAGTGTAGGGGTGTCTGGGATATGCAATAAGATTAGCCCCGGAACCTTCTTCGATTATTCTCCCTTCTTTCATTACGAGAATCCGGTCGCTAACTTTCCTTGCAAGTGCGATATCGTGAGTTATAAAAAGAAGAGTCAAACCTCTCTGGTTCTGGAGTTCCATGAGAAGTTTTAATATCTTTGCCTGAATGCTGACATCCAGAAAAGAGGTGGGTTCATCGGCAATTAATAGAAAGGGATCGTTTACAAGAGCTCGGGCAATTGTTACCCTCTGGAGTTCTCCTCCACTCAACTGGTGAGGGTATTTTTTGAGGAAAATTTCAGAGGAAGGAAGACTCACTTCCTCCAGGGTCTTTTTTACTTTTTCAACTTTCCCGGCTTCATCCAGGACCCCTTGAAGATCAAGGGGTTCTTTTACAATTCTTAAAACATTTAACCTGGGACTTGTAGCCTCCAGAGGATCCTGGAATATCAATTGAACCTTCCTGTGATAGTCAATGGGCCTGATTTCGTTTATTTTTACACCATCGAATACGACCTCTCCTGAATTGTACTTAAAAATTCTGGAAAGGCACCTGGCCAGAGTGGACTTTCCGCACCCCGTCTGGCCCACCAGAGAGACGATGTCCCCCGTGTTCATCTCAAAGGAAACATCTTTCAGTACGTGAAATGTTTTTCCACCGTGCCTGGAAGTGTAATTGGTGTTGAGCCCGCTTACTTTCAAAAGGGAATGCACACCACCCTTGTGACAGGCAAGCATTCGGTCTCCCCATTCTTTGAGTTCCGGCATTTCCCTGTCACAGATTTCGGTTTTCTGGATGCAACGGGAACTGAAACGACATCCTGTGGATTTTTCGAAGGAATAAAGGACCTGGCCCCTGATACCTTGCAGGTCTTTTGTGCTGTGCATGAAGGGATGGGATTTCAGGAGAGCCCTGGAATAGGGATGTCTCGGAGATTTCAGGATGAGGTCGGTAGCCCCATATTCCATGAGCCTGCTTGAGTAGAGGATGGCAAGTTTATCCAGGCCCATAACCGTGTTTACGTCATGAGAGATAACAATTAAGGAACACTCTTTCTTTATAATAAAAAACAGGTCAATAATCTGCCTGCGTGTAACCGCATCAAGGGAAGCCGTGGGCTCGTCCAGAATAACCAGTGAAGGATCATTTGAAAGGGCCATGGCAATCATTACCCTCTGTTTTTCTCCTCCTGATAGTTCGTTGGGAAAAGCCTTTAATTTTTCAGCTGGAAGCCCCACTTTTTCAATCAGCAAAGAGGCTTTTTTGCGAGCGGCTTCGGGAAGTGCATCTGTGTGTTCGAGTATTGGTTCTATTATCTGCTGTTCCACGGTATATGCAGGGTTAAGCACAGTCCCGGTATTTTGCCTTACCATGGAAATCTCATTCCAGCGCAAATCCCGCATTTCTTCACCGGAAAGAAACAGCAAATTCTGGCCTTTAAAATTGATTATGCCTTCCACACTGCCCTCACAGATACCCATAATGGCCTTTCCGAGAGTCGTTTTGCCTGAACCTGACTCCCCTATAATTCCCAGGCTTTCCTTGCTGGAAAGAAAAAGAGAAAGTCTATCCAGAGCCTTTACAGTACCGTTTTCAGCCGGATAATTAACAGTCAGGTCCTTAATTTCGAGCAAACTTCAACCTCCCATATTTCATTATTTTTTATTTTTTCAATGAAATTGGTTCAGGATCTAAGATTTTTATTTAAGATTTTATTTGATTTTTCTATGCCTTTTATCTACATGCTCTTCCAAAAAATAACCTAGCAAAGAAAAACCCAGAATAGTCAGGGAGAGTAAAAACCCCGTGGGCAGGAGCCACCATTTCCAGGTCCCTATGTATACAAATTCCATAGCTCTATTCATCATCAGACCCCAGCTTTTTGTAGAGAGGTCCGAAATGCCCATGAAAGCGAGCCCGGCTTCCATGAAAACGGCATACCTCATCCGCTGTATGAAACCACTTAAAAGGAGGGGGAATAGGTCCGGGACAAGGTGTCGGGAAATAAGGTAGAGTTTTTTAGCCCCGAAATTCTTTGCTGCATAAATGTAAGGTCTTTCCTTTAAGGAAAGGCTCTGGGAATAAAGTACCCTTGCCCCATACTGCCAGGAGAAAAACGAGAGGATCAGGATAAGGGACAGAAAATCCGGCTTAATGTAAGCAGCAAGAAGCAGGATCAGGAGAATTGAAGGGATGGCAATGAATATGTCAGTTAGCAGCATCAAAAATTTTCCCGCAAACCCTTCGGAGAGTCCGGCGCATACTCCCACGAGCACACTGAAAACCGTCGCCATAAGAGCCACAAAAAAACCGAATAACAGGGAAGTTCGGGCTCCGTAAAGGAGTTCACTCAAAATATCCTGCCCAATATCATTGGTGCCCAGAGGATGTACATCAGAAGGTTTTTCAAGAGGAATTGCAGAATAGTCCCAGGGGTCAAAAGGAGAAATATAGGGAGCAAAGAGCCCGAGAAAAATCACAAAACCCAAAATCAGAATCCCAACAGTTCCAAAACCAGACAAACCTGGACTCTTAATCCGGGAAAAGGTTTTTGAAAGCCCGCATAACCCCGATAAAAGTCTTTCAAAATTTGAAACACCTGTTTCAGGCATAATTAACCCTCGGATCAATTTTTGGATAGAGCAGGTCAACTGTGAAGTTGCATCCCAGGATACAGATAGTAAGAACGAAGAGAAGCCCCTGGAGAAGGGGCAGGTCCCTGGACATTAAGGCATTGTACATAATCAACCCCACCCCGGGATAGGAAAAAACAATCTCTATAAGCAGGACTCCGGTAACGATCTGCCCCACCTGGATCCCCAGCCTGGTAACCACAGGCAAAAGGGCGTTTCGGGCGGCATAGCGGTATTTAATAACCCTTTCCTTCAGACCTTTAAGCCTCCCGGTAACGATAAATGGTTCATTGATAACTCCGAGCATACTGCCCCTCATAAGGAGATAAATCCAGGAAAGTTCTGTAACGCTAAGTGCAAGCATCGGCAAAACCAGATGCTTTCCCACATCAAGCAGATATCCCAGACCCTCATATCCTGCATAAGGGGTCTTTGCCCCACCAATCGGAAAGAGTTGAAATTTGAGTGCCAGAAAAATAATCAGGAGCATTCCTACAAAATAACCCGGAATTCCGTTCAATACCGCAAAGAAACTGAATAAAAAACGGTCCATAAGCCCACCTCTCCTCCATCCAGACTCTATCCCCAGAAAAAGGGCTATAAGAACGGCTAGAAAAAGAGAAGTCCCCGCGAGAAGAAGAGTCCAGGGCAAAGCCCCTTCGATTATTTCCCTTACCGGAGCATTGTAGGAATAAGAATAACCGAAATCAAGAGTAATACAGGAATACAGGTAGTGGAAAAATTGAGCCCGAAGGGGATCATTAAGGTGGTGTTGTTCCACCAGGTGAGCCCTTATTTCAGGAGTTATAACTACAACCGAGTCCCCGTAAATAGCATCAATGGGATCTCCGGGGAGCATCCTTGGCAATAAAAAGTTCAGGATCAGCAGGACCAAAAAAGCCCCGAAGTACTGCATAAACTTAGCTTTTAAACTTTTTACAATCAGGGTTGTCATGAAATTACCACTTTATTGATTCCATATTTTTACCGTCAAAACTTTTTACTACCAGCTACATACTTTTTAAACTTATTAATACCTTAAATTTTATTTTGGTTTTCTGTTCATTCATTTATACCATCAAAGCCTCAGTTCTTCCTCTGTCTGAAGATTATTCCCGCAATTCCCAGTACTGCAATTGATAGGGAAAGAGACAAAAAAGGTACGGATTCGGAACTGTCAGGTCCTGCTTTGGAGCCTGCTGGAGATGTATCCGTTTCAGCTCCGAGAGATCCTGTTTTTGAATTGGATATCCCTTCACCTTCCCTGGAAAGCAAACACATCTTGTTATCCATATTGGAAAATCCACCAGCTATGCCACCTCTGGTTATAAACCAGTCTGCTTTCCCGCTGGAACCGTAGTAATAATTGGGATAGTAGAGGGTTATTGAGGGGACATCCTCTGAAATGAGTTTCTGGCATTCGGCAGTGAGTTCAAGCCTTGTATCATAATCCATCTCATGGAGTTGAGCAAGAAGCTTTTCGTTCAGTTCTTCGTTTTCAGTGTATTGCGCACTGTTGACACTCAAATTTTCAGTATACATTTCATAAAGAATCTCAGGATCCCTCCCAACACCTCCATGCCCATTTATGCTCAGTTCAAAATCCCTGCTTTTAGTCCTTGCATCCTTGGCCGTCTTATCAAGCGAAGTGATTGTAACTTTAATCCCCAGTTTTTCGAGCTGAGCCCCTACAATTTCAGCGGTCCGGGATTCTGTAGGGGTAGTCAGGATTTCAACTTCCAGAATTTTCCCGTCCTTTACATACATCCTATCTTCACGTGCATAACCAAGCCCTTCAAGGAGTTCCCTGGCTTTTTCCGGGGAATATTCATAGGCAGCCTGATCAAGAGAGTACCATTCATTGCTTGAGGAAAGAAGGCCAAGGTTTCCGGGAGTCCCGTAACCTCTTGCAGCTTTATCCAGGACTTCCTGGCGGTCTATGGCATAAGCCAGGGCCTGTCTAAACTTTTTTGAGGAAAAAGGTTCAATTTCATGGTTAATCAAAAGCTTATAGTTGAAGAGGCCTGATGAACTGTAAGTCTCAAAACCACCTGCTTCAAGAACAGAAACAGCTTCCGGCTCGATCTGCGCAAGGTCCACATCTCCGTTTTGAAGGGCTGTTTGCCCGTCACTTACCTTTAAGTACATCAGCTTTTCAAAAGCAGGAGTTCCAAGATAATAATCCGAGTTTGCCCTGTAAAGGTAACTGCCCTGTTCCCTGTTATAATCTTCAAGAATGTAAGGCCCGGTCCCGATCAGGGCTTCATCTCCTACAAAACTTACGGGATCGCTTACATTTTCCCAGATATGTTTGGGGATAATCGGAATAACCCCCGCCATTTCATGAATGAAAGGTGCAAAAGGCTCGACAAGTTTTATTTTTACCATGTCTGCGTCCAGGACCTCGCAGCTTTCCACAACGGAAACATCTCCCCATTTATATGGATGTTCTTTGTAGTAGTCAAAAGTAAATTTAACGTCATCAGCTGAAAAATCAGTGCCGTCAGTCCACGTGGCGTTTTTATTCAGGGTGAAAATATAGGCTGTTTCGGCTTCATCGTAAACCCATTCACTGGCGAGGTTAGGGATGAAACCATTTTCATCTTTCCAGACCAGGGTTTCGAAAATCAGGTTCATCCTGAGATAACCGGGACCTCTCGGATAGTGCCCGAAAGGATTGGGATAACCCCAGTCTCCGGTTGAATCTGCGATTTTTAAGGCATCTGAATTTAAGGCGTCTGAATTTGCTCCCGCGGGAAGAGAAAGAGAGCAGATAAGCACTGTGAAAAGAATTAATGTACCCGGATTTTTAATCAGAATCATTGTCAAACCTCTCTGTATAAGGTTTAATATCAATAACAGGCGTTCCATTGATGGCGTCAAGACCTTTTACGTAAAGGACGTTACCTTCAACTTTCAGGAGGTCTACAAGAGTCAGCCCGATCCCGTTCGGACGGTGGGGAGTTCGGGAAGCAAAAACACCTGAAAGTTCTCCGTCGATGCGGCGACGCCTAACAAGTTCGTAATCTTCCGATTTGCTGAAATAGAAAAGGATTTGAAGTTTTTCAAAATCTTCTATCCGTTGAAGCCCCTCTACAAATTCTTCATTCAGTATGAGCTTCGAAATCTTCCGGTAAATGTTTTCATCATAAACAGGCTCCAGATAATCGTTTTCAACGTAGCCTATCGGAAACATCTCAATTTTTAAGTCCAGACTATTTTTATCCAAAATATTTTCATTCATCATTTTGCCTCAAAAAGGAAAAATTAAAGGAAAAAGGAAAATATCATTTCTTTTTCAACAGGAAAACTGAAAAAATTCCTGAAACGGCAAGCAAGATCTCAAATCCAGGAGCTTTTGTTTCCGAGTTTTCTTCTTCGGGGTTTTGGGAAGCTTCATCTTCCATCTTTGCCGATTCTTTTGATTCCATATCTGAAGAGACTGATTTGCTTTCAGAAGAAGAGCTTCCTGGGTTTTCCGAATTGGAAACCGGCTCAATATTTTCATTTTCATTTTCCTGCTTCTCGAGTTCAGAGTTCTCGGATCCTGAGGCAGTATCATCTTTGATAGTAACGTCCATTGCCGGATAGAGAACATAGCCCTGTATCGAACTGCTACCCTTTCCTTCATCCGAGGTCTGGAAGTACCAGGAATCCGTGAAATAGGTCTTTTTATCCTTATCAAGGTTGAGCTTTATGGGATCCTTGTTTGAGAGGGTGATCCCTGAAGGGTCTGCAGTTTCAACTTCAAAGCCCTGGTACTCATCGTCAGCTTCAATAAGCATCACATCATCTTTGTCGATAAGCCAGGTGTATTTGAAGGTTGCAAAAGAATCGACCGTACCCATAAAAACAGAATCAACATAGGTCAGGAAATAAAGCTGATCATCCGCATCCCCAAAGTCTGCGGTTGCTGTGAAGGTATGGTTTTCAACCGTGCCGTCGGCGTTAACAACCGCTGACTCAAGCTCCTCACCGTCCCTGTAAAGGGAAAACCAGACTTTGTCACCCTCCACATCGACCTGGTGAACGGTGAGACTGTATCCTTTCTTAAACTCCCAGCTTTCTCCGGCTTTTAATGTCTTTTTATCGTTTCCGACTTGCTTGCAGACGATTGCTGCAAGCTGTGTTGCATCGTTTTCAACCGCAATATAGGGTTTCCCAAACCAGGGAAGCATGTAATAGAACATTCCGCCAAGTTTCTCAGGAGTTGTGTCCTCGCTAAGTCCGAGTTTGGAAACAAGCTCATATTTGCTGGAAAACGGGACGGTTTTGTAAATTAATTCCTCGTCGTCGATTACGTTGTTTCCGGGATACGAACTTCCCAGAGGACCACTGTTACTTCCTGCTTTTTCTTCGTAGTAGAGATGCTCACCCCAGCCTTTGGTCACAAAATTGTTGTGCTTGTTCACCGGGTAGCAAAAAGCTCCGAAAGTCGTAGCATCCCAGGAAAATTCATCATCCATAGTTTCATTAGTGTCAAAAGGAAGCCCTCGAACTGAAGTAGCTGCCAGTGCTGGAGAGCTGAACAACAGGAAAATTACAAGGACCACAGGTATCCAGCTAAAAGTTTTTAAAACCACATTATTCATAAATTCACCACACAAAATCGGACATCTTCTAAGAATATTTAACAAAATTAATACGGGTTACAAATAAGTCACAGTAGAATTACAGGAAAAACCTGAAAGATGAAATGTCCATACAGGTGTAATTTTCATAAAGATGTTGATTACACTTATATGCAACATACACATAGTGAATTATTTATTATGAATCTGATTAATAGAAGTATGTATCCGAGTAACAAGTATTACTACAAAAACTAACAAGATTCAAACTGAACTTTAAAACATGGGGAATTATTTATTAAACTTAAAATTATTTCCTGGAACTTTTTATGACCTGAGCTTATACCATTTTAGATAATGTTCCTTATTTTGGGATAAAGAATCATAAAAATAGTTATTCCTTTAATAAATCCCTTTAAAATACTTTAATTACAATTTAAAGATATATATAAAGGATTGTGCCTAATTAAATTAATATTATGTCATCAAACAAACAATCGAGCATAAAAAAGCTATAATCTATGATAAAAATTGTTGCAAAAGGGTATAATTATTTATTGACCCAACTAGACGATTTTCTAGGGTTTGCACGCACTATTGTTATAAGTCTCAAGAGTATTAAAGGCCGAAAAGAATATGAAGAACCTTTTGGCAGAAAATTGGATGATCAAAAGACAAATATTAAAGTCCGTATCATATCTATTAAACAATCAGATATTCCCATTTTTGCAATAAACGTCTGCAAGCAAAAGTATAATATTTTAATATTTTGTAATCATTTTATTTAGACTGATTTCTTCTATTCAAGGAACGTCGGAAAAGTGCATGATTATCCAAATTTTGACTCTTTTTATCATCGTTAATAAATTTAATAATATTATGTGATGCTAATTTGTGGAATTGAGTTCGATGACTGTTAGAGGTTAGCTATAAACCCCAGACCATTCCGACACTCTCACTTACAAGAAAAACCAACAAATACTTGCCTTATAATTTCAAACCTTCTGGATTGAGAAGATAAAATAATGAGATTGTTCTGTGAATTCCTTTCATCTGTTAAATAATTTTTTAAAAAAATTTTGTGTTTTAATTCCTTTCATTCTTTGCAGTCAATATTCAAAACATGCCTCATGATTCTCATTCTGTAATTGCGGACAGTGTAATAAAACGATTATGAAATATTAAAAAATTTAACCGTCTTTAGAATACGTTTTGTTCCAAAACGGAAATTGCTGTTACGGCATTAAGCGACACTATTATACTGTTTGACTTACGCATCTCGTCGGGTGCTGCAGGTTCTCTGAAAGAACCTTTTACCTTCCTATTCATTCAATTTTCATTTTTATATACTGAATTATGTTATTTGCATTTTGCTTTTTTTGATTACTTTTTTTGGTAGAATCCACATCTGATCTGATTCATGTCTTACATCTACACTGACCCCATATACAGATTCAATATTTTCTGGAGTCAGAATGTCAATTCCACCTCCATGAAATATCTCGCCATCTTTCATCATAAGTATCTTATCACTATACCTTGCTGCAAGATTGAGATCATGGACCGACATTATCACAGTAACATCATTATCTGCCTGCTTTCTGGTTATGTCAAGCACTTCAAGCTGGTGTTTCAGGTCGAGACTGCTTGTGGGTTCATCCAGCAAAAGTATACTTGGCTGTTGTGCAAGAGCTCTTGCAATTATTACTTTCTGCCTTTGTCCGCCACTCAGTTCATTGACGTTTTTCATAGAGAATTCACTTAAGTCCATCACTTTAATAACATCAGAAACTATCTCCAGGTCATTTACTTTGGGAACCCACTTCATATGGGGCCTTCTGCCCATGAGCACAGTATCAAAAACGGATATAGGAAAAGCTCCTCTTTCAGCCTGTGGGATGTAGCCGATATGCTTTGCAATATCTTCCCTGTGAAGCTTATTCAGATCATACTTATCGATAAATATAGATCCTTTTTTTGGATTCAATATTCTGTTCATGCATTTCAGAAATGTGGTTTTTCCAGAACCATTTGGTCCGATTATTGAAAGAAATTCTCCCTTGTTGACCTTTAAATTCATGTTCTTCAACGTTGGTTTGCCGTTGTAGCTGAATTCAAGTCCTTCTATGTTTATTTTCACCAGTATTCCCTACCTTTTATAATCAAGTATATGAATAGCGGAGCACCAAGAAAAGAAGTGACAATGCCAACAGGCAAAACTTCTGGTGTAAGTATATTCCTTGCAAAGGTATCTGATGCAAGCAAAAGTAAACCACCAAGTATGCATGAGAAAGGAAGCAATAACATTTCATTCCCGCCTATAACTCTACGTACTATATGTGGGACTACCAGGCCTACAAACCCTATGATTCCCACTAAAGATACAATGAGAGCTGATACTAATGATGCGCCGACCATGGCTCTGATCCTTAGATTGTCAACATCCACTCCTAAACTTTTAGCCGTATCATCTCCAGAATTCAAGGCATTATAGTTCCAGCTGTTATATGTGAACCATATGGACACCGGAACCACCAGCATTGTCATTATTCCCAATTCGTTCCATGTAGTTTTAGTTACATCCCCGAACTGCCAGAAGATCACTGCAGCAATTTGAGTATCTTCAGCAAAATACTGTATTGCACTTGTACCAGCTGTGAATAAGGAACCCAGGGCTATTCCTGCCAGTATCATTGTTTCCGAGATTGACCTCTTGAATTTTGCCAGCGCCAGGATTACAGATGTAGACAGAAGTGAACAAAGAAAGGCAGAGATTGTAGTTACGTAAGGATTATTAATAATGTAATTTCCTGTACCATCAGCTGTTCCGGTTCCCAGGAAAACGATTGAAAAAGCTGCACCAAATGCTGCTGCATGTGATATCCCCAGTGTGTAAGGAGAAGCCAGTGGGTTTTTAAGAACACTCTGCATAGCGCTTCCCGAGATTGCCAGACCTGCCCCTCCAACAACTGCTGTCAGTATATGAGGAAGCCTGATATTCCATACGATGTTGTACGCAGTACCGCTTGTAATTTGTCCTGCCAACACCGAATACATCTCTGCATAGGTTAATTTTACAGGTCCATTCAATGTAGCAAAAATAATAAAGAGAATCAGCAGTATGAATGCTGATAATCCAAATAAAGACTTACGTCTCAGATCCTCTTTATATTCATCCAAAATAACATTTTGGAACATTATTCCGCCTCTTAGAATGAAAGCTTTCTAGCGCCGCCACCCAGCTCATCTTTTACCGCATCGTAGGCAGGTTCTCCAAGGAACATTTCGTATATTTCATCTGCTTTTTCATCGACATCTACGTCAGCAAATTCATCAGGATAGAGCACACTGCCCATGTAATATGAATTTACTAAAACACTTCCGTAATTGCGATGATAGGCTGAAACAGGCAGGAAACCGTGAACGTTGTCCTCATTAAAAGCCTTGAGGTCTTTATAGGATGGGCTTCGTTCCACATCATCAGTTACAAGTTCAAGGTTCGAAAGATCGACGAATATTACATCAGGATCCCATGCGAACAGATTTTCCTGATCCACGGAGAACGCATATGTTGGTATTTCCTCATCGTCTATTTCATCTTCATCAAGAGCATGCCTGACATTTATGAATTCAAGACTTGCAAAGGGATACTGGGTTGAGAGGATTCCTTTTGATGCTTTGTAGGAAAGGCCACAGGGGTATGCAAGAGGTTTTTCCTCATCAGGTATATTTTCTGTTCTTGCATTAAGGTCTGCTATCAATTGTTCTGTATATTCCTGTAACTCATTTGCCCTTTCTGTTTTTCCTAATACTTTTCCACAGAGCTGCCAGCATTGATATGTTGTGTTCCTGGATTCGCCAGCCATATCACCAACGTCTATATATATTACAGGAATTCCTGTTTTTGTCTGGTAATCCTCAGCATCTGAAACATCACCGGATATTCTACTAAAGAATATAACCTGTGGTTCTGCAGCGGCTATAAGCTCAATATCTCCTCCATGAGAAGGTCCTATTTCCGGAAGGTCTGCCATTTTATCAAAATTGACCAGCGTATATACTGCCGTGATTGTGTCTGTATCATCTTTCTCATTAGACTCTACTCCAACAACCTTATCCAGTGCATCCAGGTATGCTATCTGTCTGAGTGCACCGGCACCAACAGCAACAACTCTTTCTACATTTTCTGGCACAACGACTGTCCTGCCAACCATATCGGTTATTGTTATTGTTGCTGATTCGTCTTGGGCCGGGAGGCTCTGTGATGTAGATGAACTTTCCATACACCCTGAGACTAACGTTGAAACAATGGTCAACATAATTAAAAACGTCACTAATATTTTTTTATTTCCACTCATATTTAGGACTCCTTTTGTAACCATACTTTGTCACTTTCCACATCGACATGGTAAACGGTGAGACTGTAACCGTTCTTAAACTCCCAGATTTCTCCGGCTTTTAAAGTTTTTTTGTCGTTTCCGACTTGTTTGCAGATGATTGCTGCAAGCTATGTTGCATCGTTTTCAACCGCAACATAGGGTTTCCCAAACCAGGGGAGCATGTAATAGAACATTCCGCCAAGTTTCTCAGGAGTTGTATCCTTACTAAGTCCGAGCTCGGAAACAAGCTCATATTTGCAGGCAAACGGGACGGTTTTGTGAATTAGTTCCTTGTCGTCAATTACGTTGTTTCCGGGATACGAACTTCCCAGAGGACCGCTGTTACTTCCTGCTTTTTCTTCGTAGTAGAGATGTTCACCCCAGCCTTTGGTCACAAAATTGTTGTGCTTGTTCACCGGGTAGCAAAAAGCTCCAAAAGTCGTAGCATCCCAGGAAAATTCATCATCCATAGTTTCATTAGTGTCAAAAGGTACAGGAAAAACCTGAAAGATGAAATGTCCATACAGATGTAATTTTCATAAAGATGATGATTGCACTTATATGCAATATACACATAGTGAATTGTTTATCATGAATCTGATTAATAGAAGTATTTATCCGAGTAACAATTATTACTACAAAAGATAACAAGATTCAAACTAGACTTTAAAACATGGGGAATTATTTATTAAACTTTAAATTATTTCCTGGAACTTTTTATGACCTATTTACAAATAATGTAGCCACTTAAAGCTTCCAAAAACTAAGTTTTTCAAAAAAATACTCCTTTATAAAGAAAAATTAGGGATTTATAAATAAAAATACGCGAGCTTTTTGAGGCTAGTTAAATATTCTCTTACCATATAGGTATTTTTTGAGATTGTGAAAAACAGGAAAATACAATTCCCGGGGATCTTGGAATGACATCAACAGAATAATCAGGGGCCACCTGAATTTCAGAAGATACGGCTTAAAAGGTGCAGCCCACCTTAAAACCGAAATTCGTTCCTTTTGCAAGGATTTTTATATTTGCTGGATGATAATAGCCGATAATGATAGGTTCCACTGAAGTGTTTGCAATCCTGATCGCTGCGCTTTTTCTCTTTGGACCCAGTAAGCTCCCGGAACTTGCACGCTCTCTTGGAAGTGCGTTAGGAGAGTTCAAGAAAGCACAGAGAGCTGCTGAACTGGAGCTTACGACCTTTGATTCATATACCAGGAAAACCGGATCTGGGGCCGCATCCGGGGTAAAAGAAGAAGAAAAGAAAAAAGAAACTGAATACCTGAACACTAAAACCGGGGTAGACCAGAGCCTTAAAAATCCACTGGAAGCCAGATCTTCCATTCCAGAGAAAGAAAATCTCGAAACTTCCGGTGCCAATGGAAATAATCCGGAAAACTAAAGTTTACTGTATATGGGTTCAAAGCCTCAGTTACTGATTAAAAGCAAAAATAGTATAAGTTATTAAGAGTAAACAAGACATAATATAAGAATAAATATATAAAAACATAACAAATAATAAACAATAAATAAAAGATTTATATAGTAGAAGTAAATCCTCATTCTCTACTAAACATCAGTTTTTCAGAATAATTTTTGTTCTGCTAAAAGTATTATAATCTACTGGTAAATAATCTACTGGTAAATAATCCACTGGTAAATAATCCACTGGTAAATAATCCACTGGTAAATAATCCACTGGTAAATAATCCACTGATAAACTTAAAAATATCAGAAAAAGGTAAAATTCGAGGTATAGATATGGTTGGCATGCCAGGTCCCACAGAACTGATACTTATATTAGCAGTCGTTATGCTCCTGTTTGGAGCAAGCAAACTCCCGGAACTTGCACGGTCCATGGGAAGTTCGGTGGGAGAATTCAAAAAAGCCCAGAAAGAATCCGAACAAAACCTGAAGGATTTTGAGAAATCCCTAAAGGAACCGATCACTCCAAAGACCAAGGTGCAGGAGACTGCTGTAAAGCTCGGGATCGACATCAGAGGCAAGACCGACGACCAGTTGCTTGAAGAAATCCAGAGGTCCGCAGAGAAACCAAAAGAGGTCTCAGAGCCCTGAAAACGCCCTAAAAATGTCCTAAAAACAAATTTTTTTAAATCATTTCATCTAATTTTATTTCACTTAATGTTATTTATTAAACGATATTTATTGAATAATATTTATTAAACATTGGTTATTAAATGATGCTTATTAAATATTACTTATTAAATATTGATTATTGTCGTTCTTTCTAATTCTGTGGTATCCGTTTGAAATCTCAAAAGGCAGTCTTAAAGATCAAAAGTAATCCGGAGGTTTCCTGTGACAGAGTTGATCATTGAAGTTGACAGAGATGATAACTTTCTCGGGCTGCGCCCGAGGGAAGACTTTTACTCGGAAAATCACATCCACAGGGCTTCCCATCTCATCCTTCTGGACCCGGAAAACCGAATGCTTCTGCAGAAGCGGGCACCTGAAAAATACTGGTATCCCAACCGCTATACCTATTCCGTAAGCGGCACTGTCGCAAATGAATCCTACGAGACCTGCATTGCTCGGGAGATGCTCGAAGAAATAGGAATCTCAGTCCCTTTCAGGAAATTGTTCAAAATCCCCTGCATCTTAGAAAACAAAGGAGCCTATCATACGGTATTTTCAGGCAGGTGTTCGAAAGAAACTGCAGGCCTTATCCGGCACGACCCCGAAGAAGCCGTTTCAGTTGAGTGGGTAGAACTTGAAGAACTGAACAGGGCTGTTAAAACCGTACCTGGTAACTATACGCCTTCCCTGAGAGCAGGGATAATAAAAATCTTTGAAGAAGGGTGTGGAAAATACCTTTTCTGACATTTAAGAGAGATATAAAAGCAGTTGAAGACTCTTTTGAGTTAGAATGAAAATCCGACAGCTCAAATCTGTACAAATTTCGGTTTAAGTCTTCTTTCAAATCTGTTTTTCACCTATTTCTTTGACGAGTCGCAAGACAAACAGGCGGAGGCACTTATATTTACCTTGTAAATCAAAATCGATTTTTGGAAGTTAAGGAAAACATCCTCTCAGCTCGGGGGCCATTTCGTCAGTAGTTCTTCATAATTGTGGTGCCTTTTTTTAGGTAGCTTTTTATCTTGTGGGCAGGCCAGGCCATCCCTACCCCCGTGCGGCGCAGGAGGAAAAAAACCAAAAGATTTCTTCCTGGGATTCCGGAATAGATAAATCAGTTAATAAGGATCTGCTTTCAATCTTAATCTTCATTCAATACCTGTTTTGAACCCGCATACTCTCCAATGATAGGGATATTCTCTCCGCACACAGGACAGGTCTTTTCAGGAGTTATTTCGTACTTTTCTATATCAAAAAACCCTCGAATGATAAGTATTTTACCGCAGTTAGGACAGATGGTATTGTTGAAGTTGCATCCCGGAACATTACCCATATATACATACTTCATCCCCTCTTCCTTTGCGATTTTACAGGCATCTTCCATTGTTTTTATCGGAGTAGGAGAGAGGTCCTGCATCTGGTACTGGGGGTGAAAGCGCGTGAAGTGGAGGGGAGTGTCAGGCCCTAGGTTTTTGTAGACCCATTTTGAAAGTTCCCGGAGCTCGTCAAGAGAGTCGTTTTGTTTTGGGATGATGAGGTTGGTGATCTCTACATGGATCCCGAGCTCTTTTGCAAGGGCAGAAGCCTCAAGCACCGGAGCCAGTTTTGCGCTGGCAACGTCATGGTAGAATTTTTCAGTGAAAGCCTTGATGTCGATATTCGCAGCGTCCAACCTGGGAGCAATATGCCTGAGAGCTTCCGGAGTCATGTAGCCATTGGTCACATAGACGGTAGCCAGACCCGCATCCTTTGCCAGCTTTGCGCTTTCGTATGTATATTCGTGCCAGATCGTGGGCTCGTTATAGGTCCAGGCAATTGATCTCGAACCCGAGATAAGCGCTTTTTCCACCAGGTCTTCGGGGAGGATGTCCCTGACATAGGAATCTTCCACGTCGACCTGGGAAATGGTCCAGTTCTGGCAGTGTTTGCAGCGGAAGTTGCATCCGACAGTCCCTACTGAGTATACATAGGAACCCGGATAAAAGTGATAAAGCGGTTTTTTTTCTATAGGATCTACAGCTTCGCTGGAAACAGTACCGTAAATAAGAGAATAAAGATTCCCTCCTCTGTTTTCCCGCACCTTGCAAAAACCCCTCTTTCCAGGGGCGATTTTGCACCTATGGGCACAGAGCCCGCACTGTACTTTGTCAGCTTCGAGTTTTTCGTAGAACATGGCTTCTTTTATCACAACAATCCCCATAGAGTGATTGTTTTTAAGGATAATAACGGTTGCTGTTATAGATTTATATTAAATTATAATATTCAAAAAAAATCGCTTACATGTTTTAAAAATTGCTTACATGTTTTTCATCATAGTATGGAAATCAAAAATCATATCGGAAAACCGATACCTTACATTTATTGGGACAGCACTTTTTTTCATAGCATGCATCGGTTTTTTGCGCGCATTTTCTTATGAAAAAATAGGCGTGTTTCCTGGGTATAGGGCAAACCTCTCTGCCCAGCTCTGGATGGCTATACCATACATGTGAAGTATCTCCTTTTTTCCTTGACCTGCAGAAATTCATGGTTCAGGGAATGGATTTGCAAATATCGGGCTGAAAGTAAACAGATCCAACCGGTTGTACAAGATTTCCAGATTATTCCAAAGAATATATTATATATAAATAATAATTCGCTTATCCATAATATATTCGTATATCCGAAAATTTTAAATATTCATTAGTACATTTAAAAACTAGGAAAATAATTAGGTTATCCGAAAATGTGAGGGTAATACAAAAATGATAGAAACAATAGATAAAACCCTGAATATGCTGGAAACGGGCCAAAAAGCCCGTGTAATCCAGGTAAGAGGTGGAGGGAGTTTCCGTAAGCGGCTCCTTGATATGGGAATGGTTCCCGGGACAGTTCTGAGCGTCACCAAAAAAGCCCCATTGGGAGACCCTGTGGATTTCAAGTTAAAAGGATACAATCTCTCTCTCAGGAAGGCTGAGGCAGAGGCAGTTGTTGTTGAAGTACTGGAGGATTAATTTGACCGCACGGATGCCTCTTACCATGCTTTCGGAAGGAAAAGACTGCAGGATCAAAGAAATTCGGGCAGGTTTGGGCCTCAAAAGAAGACTGACAGAAATGGGTTTTACGCCTTCGTCCTCTGTCCGGCTTATAGGATGCGAAAGAGGGAATCTGCTTGTCAATGTGAATGGAGCACGTTATGCCCTTGGAAAGGGTATGGCGATGAAAATTATGGTAGAACCGGATCCGTGTGAAGGTGTAGAACTTGGTTGAGACTAAAATCAGGGTTGCACTTACAGGAAACCCCAATGTGGGCAAAACAACCGTTTTCAATGCTATTACCGGAGCCAGGCAAAAAGTAGGAAACTGGCCCGGGGTAACGGTTGAGAAAAAAGTAGGTACAAAAGAATATGCCGGACATGTTCTCGAAATTGTAGACCTTCCCGGAACCTACAGCCTCACAGCCTATTCGGCAGACGAAGTTGTTTCCAGAGATTATATCCTTGAGGAAAAACCGGATGTTGTAGTCCAGGTACTTGACTCGACAAACCTGGAACGCAACCTGTACCTGAGCACCCAGCTGCTGGAAATGGGGACAAAACTTGTCTTTGCTCTGAATATGTCCGACCTTTCGGAAAGCCGAGGAGACGAGTTGGATATCCTCAGGTTTGAAAAATTACTTGGAACCACTTTGATAAGGACAACGGCAAACGAAGGCAGGGGTATCAATACCCTTCTTGACGCAATAATCACAAAAGCCGATTCCAAAGCACACTTGCCTCATGAGATAGGATACGGAAAAGATGTTGAAGAGAAGATTCGGCATCTGGAAAATATTCTCATTAAAGACATGCCCCTTCTGAGCAGATACCCTTCCAGATGGTTGAGCATAAAACTACTCGAAGGAGACGAAAATGTTCGCTCAAAACTTTCTCGGTCAAGTGTAGAACCTGAAGTTGAAAAATTTCTTTCCGGCCTGGATCCGGAGGAATACGAAGCTGAAATAGCCGATAAGCGGTATGAGTTCATAAGCAGCATACTGTCTCAGGCATGTACGACCTGTGTTGAAAATATGTCACCGTCCGACATGGTCGATAGGGTACTTACAAACAGGTATCTTGGAATACCCATATTCCTTACCCTGATGTGGGGCATGTTCGAACTTACCTTTACCTTCGCCTCTCCCTTCATGGAACTCATAGACATGTTTTTCGGTTCGCTTGCCGAAACTGTTGCTGCAAACATTGATTCTTCCTGGCTTGCATCCTTGCTCGGAGACGGGATAATTGCAGGAGTGGGATCAGTTATACTTTTTGTACCCAATATTTTCATCCTGTTTTTCCTCCTCGCTTTGCTGGAAGACAGCGGATATCTTGCAAGAGCCGCCTTTATTATGGACAGGTTGATGTACTCGATGGGGCTCCAGGGAAAATCCTTTATCCCGATGCTTATGGGCTTCGGATGCTCGGTCCCGGCCATTATGGCAACCCGCACCCTTGAAGATGAAAAAGACCGCCTTATTACGATGATGGTTACGCCTTTCATGTCCTGCGGGGCCAGGATGCCTGTTTACGTGCTGCTTGCAGGGACGTTTTTCGGAAAACAGGCCGGATCAGTTATTTTCGGGCTCTATGTGCTCGGCATAATTGTGGCAATCCTGTCTGCCAAGCTTTTCCGGAGTGTCATTTTTAAGGGCAAACCTTCTTCCTTTATAATGGAACTTCCTCCCTACCACGTGCCTTCAGTCGGCAATTCCCTGAAACATATGTGGAACCAGGGCTCCCTTTACCTGAAACGGGTAGGTACTGTGATCGCAGGGGGAGTGGTAATAATATGGCTACTTGCATACTTCCCGCAGGGAGTCGAATACGGAAGTGCGGAAAGTTACATAGGCAGCCTGGGAAAACTGCTCGAGCCTCTCGTAGCTCCAATAGGGTTTGACTGGAAAATTGCAATATCCCTGATCTTCGGGTTCCTTGCCAAAGAGATTGTCATCGGTTCTCTCGGAACCCTCTACGGCACCGGGACAGACGAGGGAATACTCTCTTCGGCTCTTGTAGCGGACTCTACATTCACGCCTGCGATTGCACTCGGGCTAATGGTATTTACCCTGCTTTACGTACCCTGCATAGGAGCAATTGCAGTAATCAAAAAAGAGTCAGGTTCCTGGAAATGGATGCTTTTTGCAGCAGCTTATTCGACATCAATAGCGTGGCTAATGGCCTTTGCGACGGTAAAAATAGGAAACATCATATTCGCATGAAGGAGAGATATAAATGGAAAATAAGAACAAAGCTCTGACCTATTTTACCCTCCTCTGGGGGATAACCTACCTTGCAATCGGGAGCTTGCAGGTCCTGAAAGGAGCCGGGCTTTTGCCTGAAAACTTTATAGCTTCCAACCTGCTTCCCCCGGAAATTGCCGGTGGGCTGGTACTTGCAGTCGTAGGGGCGGTTTACCTACACGGAACTGTTGAACTTTCAAAAAATCCCTCAGAAGGAAGAGCCTATGCATATGTAGGGATCGTACTCTCCATGCTTTTCGGAGCTCTATATTCCCTGAACTTTATTGCCGACCTTATTAATGCGTGGGTTTTGTTTGCGGAGGGATTTGAGGAATGGACTCCACTTGTAGATTTCAAGCCTGCACTTTACCTTGGCCTGCTTTCCCTTGCAATATATACAAGCTGGGAAAATAAATTCAAACTCCAGGAAAGGGGGAAACAAAGACAATGGTAATCGGATACATGTATGTACTAAAACAAGTAGCAGAAGCGGAAAAGAAAGGCAGTATATCATTCAATGACATCTCAGGACGTTTGAAAATGAGTACACAGCAGCTTAAAGGCTTACTCGAGATTATGGAAGGACTGGGACATGTTGAAAAAGTTATGGAAAAAAATTCTGACTGGTCTTCTTCCTGCTCCGGCTCCTGCAAAAATTGTGGGCTTTGCGGCTGTTCCGGAAAAATCACCGTATCAAGCGGTACAATTTACAGGTTGACTGAAAAGGGGCGAAGGGTTTGTCACAGCCGGACGGGCTGAACCCGAAAAACCTTTGTAAAAAATCATGATGAACAGAAACCGGAGATTTCAAAAGCCTGAGAGCAAGTCCTTCCTGAACTTAAAGCTGCATAGACAGACCAGAAAGCGAACAACCATACAGGATCAGTACAAGACCGAAAAAAAAAACGAAAATCAAAGACAGATTTAAAGCTTTAAGGCTACAGGTTACAAGGCAACCATGGCTTTGGAAATCTTTCGGCTCAACGGAAAGGAAGACAGGACAGAGACGCCTCCCAACCCGGAAAAACTCCCGGAAAATGATATCCTGCCTTCCTCTCCAAAAATATACCAGTGTTTACACATCAAAGGAAACCGATTTCAATTACTGTAAATTTCTAAAATGGCGGTATGAACATGGAACACGAGCTCGAAGAAGTCGAAAGAGATTACATGGAATTCAGAAAAGAAATGGGAGAAGAATAATGCAGAAAAAATGAAAATTTCCTTGACCTTTATCTTGATTTTTTTTGTTATGATGTTTTTTCGGCCTTTTTATAAAATATGAATATAGCTATGCTTATATGTCTTTCCTGCATAAACGAATATAATAATCGAATAATATTCGGTATACAAAAAAAGGTTCGAGTTTTATGACAACGGAAAGAGATGAAGACTACCTGAAAATTATTGCCTCAATTGTAGAAGAAAAAGGGTATGCTAAAGTTAAAGATGTAGCAAAAGAGCTGGAACTCGGACCTTCAACCGTTACAGGTATGTTCAAAAAACTTGATAAAGAAGGTTACATTAATTATGAAAAGTATGGTGGAGTAACTCTTACCACGAAAGGAAAGGAAATCGCCAGAAAAATGAGGGAAAAATACAACATGTTAAAAGATTTTCTCATGCATCTGGGGATTGATGAAAAGATCGCAGAAGAAGATGCATGCAAAATTGAGCATATCCTGAACCCAAAAACGGCGCAGGCATTAAAAAAATTCATAGAATTTACGGATAAAGAAGATGAATCAAGAATCTGGATAGAGCATTTCAGGTATTTTGTCCAGACCGGGGAATATATAAGCTGCTCCCCTGAAAACAGGGATAAGTGTCCTGTTCACAGTAAAGGAAACTAAGTGATTTCGGTCTGGAACTCAACTCTTCACAAATATAATCAAACGGTTCCTGTTAGAAAACAGTTCCTGTTAGAAGGAACTGCAATATCCCTTTCAATTCAGGATTTCTATTCCCGTACCCTGTCCTCTGTAAAAATTCCCTCATACTTTCCAGGCAAACACGATCCTTGATCCGTCCTTCATGTCAAGGACACGGAAAACTTCAAGCCCGTGGCTTTCCAGCATCTCTATATATTCGGAAAAGGGGACGCTGTTTTCAAAACTGTATCCCGTTCCTCCTTTTTTCACATCTTCAAAAGTCCAGAGGTTCCAGTCGAGGCTGAGAAGAGGGCTGGATTTCATTTTTTCTTCAGGGATCTGCCTGGTTACAAAAACGCCTCCAGGAGTCAGGGCTTTGGAAATCTTCGGGATAAGGGAAGGCACTTTTCCTCCTGGATTAAAGGAAGAAAAGATAACATCGTATCCACTTCCGATTTCATCATTAAAAAAGTCTCCCGGAATTATATCCACTCTTGAAGCTCCATACTTTTCTATGAAATCTTTTGCTTTTTGCGTGACAGGCGGAAGGTCGAAAACAAAAGCCTGAAGGTTTTCATTCAATTTTGCAAAAGCGATTGCATAGAGCCCGTGTCCTCCCCCGAGGTCAAGCAGCTTTTTGACCTTTGTAAAATCCACATTTTCCCGGACAACTTTGACAGTTTCTTGAAGCAGTCCACAGCGCGCGTTTTCAGCCATACATTGGACTACCTCCCCGAAAAAAGGCCCTTTTTCGACAATCTCAGGCCCTCTCTTCAGAATCTGCGGAAGCCGGACCCAGAGTTCAACATTCCTTAGCCTTTCGGCAAGGTAATGCCGCTGAGAAAATGGAGAGCCTTCCAGAAGGTACGTTGCACTGAGTTCCGATACCAGGTACACTGCCCCATGATTTTTTACTTCGTGGTCAGGGTTTACTCCGTGATCAGATGGTTTGCCTTCAGATCTGCCTTCGGATTCGCCTTCGCCTTTTTCCTGCATCTGCGCATTTATCTCTTCCTCATGTGCCCAGTCCTCATGTGCCCCTTCCTCAAACCTATCGAGGAAACCAAGGCTGTGGAGAGCCTCGCAGAAGTGGGGCATAAGCACAGGGTCGCATCCGAGCTTATCAGCCAGAACTCTTGCTGATAAGGGGACTTTAAGAGCTTCAAACACTCCAAGCTCAAAGGCCGCAGCAATGAGCCTGCATTCCCTCAGACCCCGGACAGAAGAATCAACAAGCTTGAAAAATCGGTCGGCATCTACCTCAGGCTTTTGCATTAAGTCAATAGATGTTCCAGTTTGATTTTGAGCTTTATTTTCCATACCATTTCTCCTATTCCCATATATTTCTTCTATTCATTATTTCTTTTACCTATCTCTTTGATCCAACAGGAAATGCTTCACATATTATACTGAAGTAAAAATAAACCCGGTAAAATGAATTCGTAAAGCTGAAGACAGTTTGATGGAGACAGTTTGATGGAGACAGTTTGATGAAGACAGTTTGATGAGACAGTTTGATGAAGACAGTTTGATGAGACAGTTTGATGAGACAGTTTGATGAAGACAGTTTGATGGAAACGGTTTAACAGTACAAATTAGCTGAAACCTCCCATCAGCCAATATTTATTAAAGGAATTAATGAGAGAAATTAACAACCAGATAATTTCAAACCGCCACAGGGATTCCAGATGCTCCGGTTAAATGTGTTCAAGCCAAATCTTGTAGATCGTTTATTACAAAACGCTATTCCCGATGCATTTACCCTTACAATTATTATTTTGCTAAAATATTATAACATTTGATAAGATAAAAAATTTTTCTTATAGCAAGACAGGTAAACGCTGTTAACGGAAGGTGCTACACTAAGGAAATCATACTTCAGGATCATCTGTTAGAAATCAGGTATTAGAAAAGCTCCCCAGTTAATTTTTACCTGTCTTTCGGCAAGTTCACCTGCCTGAAGGGGGGTTTTCAGAGCTTTAAACGCCTCAAGTTCAAGAGCCGTAACGATCAACCTGTACTCTTTCAGCCCCCTGGTCGAGTTTTCCACGGTCTTGATGAGACGGTCAGCACCTACAGCAGGGGTTTCCATTAGTTTGTTCTCTACTTTCATGTTCAATCTTGTTTTACACTTTTTATTCATTTTGCATTGAATGTAATTACAAGCATGTAACTGCTAAATATGAAAGAATCAATTGGAAATCACCTGAAATCAATTATTCTTCCCTCTTCCATAACTGCGATCTCATCGCTCATCCACTTTACGACCTCCATGTCATGCGAGATAAACAGGAAACTGATCCCGTAGTCTTCCTGGAGATTTTTTAGCAGGAAAAGGATCTGGGCCTGGACAAGTGGATCGAGCATGGATGTGGGCTCATCCGCAACTATGAACTCCGGCCTCATGCCAAGAACTCTGGCTATTGCAACCCTCTGAAGCTGTCCTCCACTCAATTCTCCGGGATAGCGAAAGAGCAGTTCTTCACTCAGAGAAACAGCTTCGAGAAGTTCCTGTACCCGTAATCGTTCTTCACCTTTTTCACAGAGCCTGTGAAGCCTCAGGGGTTCTGCAACGGCATCATAGACCTTCATCCTCGGGTTCAAACATGATTCCGGATTCTGGAAAATAATCTGCATTTTTGTCCCCAGTCTTTTCAAATCACTACCTTTGAAGCCTGAGATATCCTGCCCATCAAAAAGGACCCTTCCCCCGGTGGGCTCCAGCAGCCCCAAAATCGTTCTCCCAAGTGTGGATTTTCCACAGCCGCTTTTTCCAACAAGTCCCAGAGTTTTCCCTCTCCCTATCTCAAAACTGATTCCGTCAACCGCCCTGTGGACCTCTTTTTTGAACAACCCCGAATAATAGTACTTTTTCAGGCCCTCTACTTTCAACAGTACCATATCTTCCTTCAACAGTGCCATGTATCCTCCTCTGCACACCTGAAAGCAACCTGTGCATTAAGGAAGGGCTGCGCTGAAGTTTCCATTCTCCTGCTCTTTTCAAAGAGAAGGCAACGGGTAAGGTGCCCCCCCTCAGATCCCAGAAGTGCCGGATGGACCTTTGAACAGGCCTCAAGCCGGAAACCGCAACGCGGATGGTACCTGCAGCCGGAAGGAGGGGAAACAAGGCTTGGGGGTTGCCCTGGAACGGTCCTGAATCCCTTTCCGGGGAGCGAGTGCAGCAGATCAAGGGTATAAGGATGTTTCGGGTTAGAAATAATCTCAGCCGCCTTTCCGATTTCAATGATTTCTCCGGCGTACATAACTGCAATTCTGTCCGCGAGCCTGCCGGCAAGTTCCAGGTCGTGCGTGATCAGAAGCATGGAAGAATTTTCCTTGCGGACAAGCCCGGTAATCAGTTCCACGATCTGCAATTTTGTATCCGAATCAAGCCCTTTTGTAGGCTCATCTGCGATCAGGAGCCCGGGCCTGAGAGCAAGCCCTATTGCAACCATGACCCTCTGCAGCATCCCCCCACTGAACTGGTGGGGATAGTCACACCCCCGAGAAGAGCTGATCCCCACAAGCTCAAGCATCTCTCCAGCTTTCTTTTCAGCTTCTTTTTTTCCTGTACCTTCGTGGTAACGGTAGATTTCCGAAATCTGCCTTCCTACAGAAAGAACAGGGTTGAGGCAGGCTGAAGGGTTCTGGAGCATAATTCCTATTTCTTTTCCCCTGAGAAGCCTCATTTCTTTCTCGGGCAGGGTGAGGAGATCCGTATCCCTGTACACTATTTTTCCTTCAAGTTTTGCTTTACCTGAGAGCAGCCTCAAAATGGCTTTTCCAAGGGTGGTTTTTCCACAGCCTGTTTCTCCTATAAGCCCCAGAATTTCTCCTTCCCTTATTTCAAGGGAAATTCCCTCATTGGCTCTTACAATGCCTTTTGAGGTTTTGAAAGAGACGTTCAGATCTTCAATTGAGAGAAGGAGGGAGTTCACCTTGCCAGCACCTCCTGATCTGCAGGCTGACCAAGGCTTTCCCTCAAACCGTCTCCTGCAAAATTAAACGCAAAGACTGTGAATATGATCATAAGGCCCGGGAAAAAGGTGAGATGGGGAGCTGTGCGGAGGTATGGGATCCCGGCTTTGAGCATGGAGCCCCATTCCGGATCAGGGGGCTGGATCCCTAGTCCGAGAAAACTCAGGGCTGCAGCAAAGATTATAACGTGTGCAATCTCAAGGGTTCCAAGCACGATTACAGGCTCCATGCAGTTCGGAAGGATATGTTTTCGCATAATGTAGAAACTTGAGGGCCTCAGAGCCCTTGCAGCCTCCACAAAAGCCCTCTTCCTGAGAGACAGCACTTGCCCGCGTACAAGCCTGGCATAAGCAGGCCACTGGGTAAAAGTAAGGGCAAGGACAACACTTGAAAAGCCCGGACCCAGCAGCCCTGCAATCACAAGGGCAAGGATGATATTGGGAAAGGCCATCACGATGTCTATTCCTCTCATTATGGCTTCATCCAGCACGCCTCCCATGTACCCTGAAAGCAGCCCCAGAGATGTGCCTGCAATGGACGTTACTGCAACTACAAGGAGTCCGATACTCAGAGAAATGCGTGTGCCATAGATAACCCTTGAAAAAATGCAGCGCCCAAGCTCATCGGTTCCGAAAGGATATTCAGAAGAAGGGAAAAGAAGCCTGCTGTCAAGCCTCTGGGCAAGGGGATCGTGCGGAGCGATCTCGGGAGCAAACAGGGCCAGAACGCAAAGGCCGGCGATAAGCAGGATACCTGAGACCGCAAGCCTGTTCTTTCCTAATTCCCCTAAACACAGCCTTTTTTTAGCCAGGCATATCTTTTCAGTCATCTCTATTTTTTCAATCACGTCTGTCATATCTTATCCTCGGGTCAAGCACTGCATAAAGGATATCAACGGCAAGGCTGGAGAGGGAAAAGAGCACTGCAATAAAAAGGACACAGCCCTGGACCATGGAAAAGTCCCTCGCAAAAATCGAGTCAACAAGAAGTTTTCCAATGCCAGGCCAGGAAAAGATGGTTTCCACAATCACTGCCCCTCCAAGAAGGTAACCAAACTGCATTCCTGCAAATGTGACAACAGGAAGAAAAGCATTTTTAAGAGCGTGCCGGAAAAGGATTGTATTTTCGTCAAATCCCCTGGCGCGTGCAGCCAAAATATATTCCTGTCCCATCACCTCCAGAAGGCTTGCGCGGGTAAGCCTTGCAGTAACCGCCGCCATTGAGGTGCCAAGGGTAAGGGCAGGCAGAACTAAGTGTTTCAGGCTTCCGTACCCAAAACTTGGGAAGAGGTGGAGGGTCAGGGCAAAAAGCCAGATCAAAAGAAGCCCGAGCCAGAAATTCGGAATGGAAACCCCTACCAGAGAAACAAACATGCAACTTTTGTCAAGCAGGGTGTTTTTCCGGAGTGCGCCAAGGATCCCCGCAGGCAAGGCGATTAGAAGGGAAATCAGCAGGCTGGCAACTGCAAGTTCTGCGGTTGCAGGCAGTTTCTGACGGATTTCGGCAAGGACATCTTCGGAAGTCACAAGCGATTTTCCAAGGTCCAGCCGAAGCAGGTGGCTAAGCCATATAAGGTACTGAACATGCACGGGAGCGTCAAGCCCTTCCGCTTCCCTCAGGGTTTCGACCTGACTGACGCTCAGGTCTTCCCCGTACCTTGCAAGGGCTATAACCTCTGCAGGGTCCCCAGGAGCAAGGTACATTGCAGAAAAAGCTACAAGCGTAACTCCCATGAGTACGACGGAAACCATTGCCAGGCGTTTTGCTATGTACTTCCACATGAGTATCTTCCAAACTTTTTACACATTTCTGAACTTTATGCTTCACTTCCTTTCCAGGTAGACCCCAGAAAGGTTCAGCCAGGGGTCTTCAGAGCTTATAGTATAGCCTTTTACCGAAGAGCCGGTTGCAACAACTTTTTCCTCATGCACAAGGTAAAAAGCCGGAACTTCTTCTATTACAAAGGTCTGCAGGGAATGGTAGAGCTCTTCCTGCTTCTGTGAATCAACAGTCATATCGGCTTCATTGACGAGCTGGTCATAGTTCTCATTGTGATAATGCGAATAAGGGCTTGCAGAGTGGTGCACAAAGAAGTGCTTCGGGTAGGGTCCCCAGACAAAATAACCGCTTCTGAGTATCATATCAAAGTCCCCTGTGCTTTCGAGTTTGCTTATGGCTCCTTCGTCAAGCACCTTGATTTCTACATCCATTCCGACTTCTCGAAGGACACCCTGCACAACCTGAGCTATAGGGTTATGCCTGGCTGCCCAGACTCCCTTACTCACTATCAGGGTCACATGCAGGGGTTTTCCGTCTTTTACTGCAATCCCGTCTCCATCAGCATCTTTCCACCCGGCTTCTTCAAGGAGAGCTTTTGCCTTATCAAGATCCGGGGTATATGTCTCAAGATCAGGGTCTGAGTACATCATTACAGGGGAATAGGGTCTTCCGCCTGCCGGCACCCCGACGCCTTCAAGCACTTCGTTTACGAGAGTCTCGGTATCGATTGTATAAGCAACACTCTGGCGCACCCTCGTATCATCGAAGGGAGATTTGTCGCAGTTGAACTGCAGGAAATCCGTAAAGGTCGAAAGTTTCCTGTGGACCTGGATACCCTCTTCGGCGTCGAGCCTTAGGACATCGTATTCCGGGACCTTGACGATCATGTCCACTTCCCCGGTCTCAAGGGCAATCACCCTTGTCGTCGCCTCCGGAATTACCTTGAAAGTAACCTTCTCAAGCAGCGGCTTTTCTCCCCAGTAGGCTTCATTTTTTGTGAGCACTATTTCCTGGTCCTTTGCCTGAGTTTCAAATTTAAACGGTCCGGTTCCTATCGGTTTAATGAAATTCCCTGCTTCATCAAGACAACCAGGCCCCATTACGGGCCAGGCTATGTGAGTCAGGTAGAACGGCAGAGGCATGGGTTTTTCCAGTACGAATTTTACAGTATGAGCGTCGAGAGCTTCCACGCTCTGCACCGGTTTTAATACAGCCTGCCTTACATAGGAATGATTGGAATAAGAGAAAACAACCGAATTCGCATCAAAGGGAGTCCCGTCATGAAAAGTCACATTTTCACGCAGGTGGAATATCCAGGTTTTTCCTTCATCAGGGGTTTCCCAGGATTCCGCAAGCCCGGGGATAATGTTCAGGTCTGAATCAAGCCTCACAAGGGTTTCATAGACCTGGGACCAGACAAAACGTGAATCTCCCGCTGCAAACATGTTAAGGTACCAGTTGCTGACATCCGTACTTATGCCCACAACAAGCTCCTGGGAATTTTCTCTGGAACCTGCATCTTTTGCAGTCCCATCTTTTTCTTCACCTATGCAAGCACTTGCTCCGATCACGGCAAACAGCATACAAATGATCAAAATGAACTTGAAACTCCTATTCATGATAATCCTCAATAACTCCGATTCAAAGCCAATTCTTAATTTTTTATAGGAGATTATTTAACGTACTGTTGTTTGATAGAATTCAGGCCAATGGAATGGCAGTTTAGTTGGAGATTTTTTATGGGAAATCGTTTGATAGAGATGGGTTAACAGTTCAGATTATCTGGAACCTGCCGTCATTTCATCTATATTAAAAGAATTAATGCAGGGAATAAAAAACCGAAGAATTTCAAGCCTTTAAAGAACCCCCGATATATTTGCCCCCGCAATTATTATTTTTCTAAAATATTGTAATATTTAATATGATAAAAGAGTTTTCTTATACCACCACAAGTAAACGCCGTTAACGGGAGGTGTTACTCTCAGGGGATCATGCGTTAGAAGGAAATTTAACGGCAGTAAAACACAAAAACCTGAAAAACTGCCTGAAAAATAATCGGAAAAATAATCTTAAAATAATCGGAAAAATAATCGGAAAAATAATCTTAAAATAAATAACTATATGCTGAAAATCAAATTCTGGCTAACATACTACAATTACCTGAGTTAGAAGGTAATTGAGACTTTTACGGAAAACCGGAAACGGATAAGAAAGAGTAAAAGAGTAAATCTTCAGAATTTTTGATAAGGAAGAAAAAATAGTTTTAGAAGGCTGCATCAACGTAATCAACCGACCTTTTGAAAACAGCTGTAATCATGCCATTTTCATCGATCTCATTTGAACACTTGATCAGTTCCCAGCCTTCAACACCCAGGTTGTTAAGGTCTTCTTTTGCCTTTGACCACTCACTGAACCTAATCTCTTTAACATCGTATTCCCAGATGGTCACTAACATTCATCTCCAGTAAAATTGGATATTTTTATACTATATATTAACTGGAGGAATCTTCTATATGTATCTTTTTAAAAAATAGATTTGAGCATAAATCAACTAAACTTGATCTCAAAAGGAGATTATTAGTTCACCTGGTTTCTGCATCCGGAATATGGTTCCTATTTTATGTATCCGGAAATGGTTTATTTATTCTACATCTGGAAATGGTTTATTTATTCTACATCTGGAAATGGTTTATTTATTCTACATCTGGAAATGGTTTATTTATTCTACATCTGGAAATGGTTTATTTATTCTGCATCTGGAAATGGTTTATTTATTCTGCATCTGGAAATAGTTTCTTTATCCTGCGTCCGGAATATGATTACTGTTTCCGGCATACTCCCCCACAATAGGAATCTTTTCTCCACATTTCGGGCAGGTCTTCTCGAGGGTAAGGTTGTATTCCTGTACCTCAAAAAACCCCCTTGCAATCAGCAAAGCCCCGCATTCGGGACAGTAAGTATTCTCATGGGGATGGCCGGGTACATTGCCCACATACACAAAACGCATCCCTTCCTCAATTGCAATCGAGCGTGCCCTATCCAGCGTATCCACTGGCGTTGGAGGGAGGTCCTCCATCTCGTAGTAAGGGAAGAAGCGGTTGAAGTGAAGAGGGGTATCCTTTCCCAGCTTTTCGTAAACCCAGCGGGAAAGTTCCCTGATTTCTTCAGAAGAATCGTTGTGGGTGGGGATTATCAGGTTTACGACCTCTACATGGATTCCAAGCTGTTTTGCAAGCAGGGCAGCTTCGAGCACAGGAGCCAGTTTTGCCCCGCAGATTTCCCGGTAAAATTCTTCGGAAAAAGCCTTTACGTCCACACTGAAAGCGTCCAGGTAAGGGGCGATCTGTTCAAGGGCTTCAGGGGTGATGTACCCGTTTGTCACATAGCTTGTCCCAAGTCCTGCCTCCTTTGCAAGTTTTGCCCCGTCGTAAGTATACTCATACCAGACGGTGGGCTCGTTGTAGGTCCAGGAAACCGACTGGCACCCTGCCATTTTAACCTGCCGAATAAGCTGGGGGGGGCTGAGCATCCCCAGGTCAGTATCTTCCGGAGAAGCCCGGGAAAGCGTCCAGTTCTGGCAGTGCCTGCACCTGAAGTTGCAGCCTATGGTCCCGACGGAGTACGCAGTGGACCCCGGATAATAGTGATAAAGGGGTTTTTGTTCGATGTGTGCAACTGACTCGCTTGCAACAGCCCCGTAGACCAGGGAAAAGAGTGTGCCTTCACAGTTTTCCCTTACTCCGCAGATTCCCCGCTTTCCGGGGTTGATCTTGCAGTGGTGGGCACAAAGGTTGCAGCGGACTTTATTTTCGGCAAGCTTTTCGTAAAACATGGCTTCTTGAATCATTATACGTAACCCCCTGTTCCGGACTATGGGATTTATCTCCCGAAGCGAGAAGACTCCTTCCTCGGACAATCCGGTAAAACCAGATTGGACAGGTGGGAGATGAGAGCGTAAACTTCCCCACAATCCGAAGATAATAATTTCATATATCTCCATATAGTTACAAAGAGTATATTATAAAGATGCTTCGAGGTAACAGATACCGAATTCACCCTAATAAGGAGCAAAAAGCCCTTATGGAAAAACACTTCGGTAGCTGTCGTTTTGTCTATAATAAACTCCTTGAAATCAAATCGTTAATGTATAAAAAATTCAGAATAAGTCTCTCGGAGTTTAACCTTAATAATCACCTCTTAATTTTGAAAGAAGTGTATCCCTGGTTGAAAGAAGTTAATGCAGGAGCATTGCAACAAGCAAGTAGAAATCTGAATAAAGCTTTTACAAACTTCTTTAATTTTGGATTTGGGTATCCTCAAAAGAAAAAGAAAAAAGATCACCATTTTTCCTTTCAGATTCCTCAACACTATAGTCTTGATACATCTATTTCCAAAGTTTTGTTTCCAAAGTTTTGTTGCCTAAGTTTGGTTGGATTAAGGTTAAGATGCATAGGGAAATTAGCAAAGGAAATTTGAAAACTATAACTATATCCAGAACACCAACAGGAAAATACTACATAAGTTTTCTAACTAATGATGGAGAAAAACTTCCAGAAAAATTAGCTCAGATTATCAGTGATTCAGCATGGTATTCTTTCGTACTGAAATTAACGTACAAAGCTGAATGGGTAGGAAAAACAATACTAAAGATAGGTATGTTTGAACCTTCCTCTAAAACCTGTAACGTTTGTGGTTACAAACTTAAAGAATTAAGTTTAGATATTAGAGAGTGGCAATGCCCTGATTGCAAAAATACGCATGATAGAGACATTAATGCCGCTATCAATATTAAGAAAATTGCTGTAGGGACTACAGTTTGAGCCTGTGGACTTGAAAAAAACGGCAACCGCCAGGTATGAAGCAGGAAGCTCCTCCCTCAAAAACTTGAACTATTAAGCAAAAGTTTTAGGGAGGGATAGTTCACGGAAATGAGTGATAGCAATATTGTATCCTGTTTGTGCTGTGCATTTGTTTCCTGCAGGGTAATAAGCCTGTGGTCTCATAAACAATATTGCCTGCAGTCTTCTCTTCCTGCAGAGGATTTTGTTCCTGCAGAAGCCCTTGTTACTGTATCCGGAACAGATCTTTTTGTTTTGAAAGGAGATATCATGAAACCAGAGATCAATTCCACAAGTTTCGGTTCGATTACGGTCAAAAGAAATACATTCGGGTACGACATCCTCATTCGCCTTGACGGAAAAGTCGAAAAGCGCAGGAAAAAGCTCTCGAAAAAACTCTACGGGACGTCCCATAAAATCTCGCTTGCCGAAGCGAAATACATCTACGAAAAGGGGGCAGAGAAGTTTATCATGGGGACTGGACAGACCGGGTATGTGGAGCTTTCGAAAAAAGCAAAGAAATATTTCAGGAAAAAAGACTGCAAGGTAAAACTCCTTCCAACCCCTAAAGCAATCAAACTCTGGAACAAAGACAAAGGCAGGGTAATTGCAATGTTTCATGTGACCTGCTGAGTTATTCTCCCCTCATAAAAGCACAAAAAATTAAAAAAATAATGAGAATGAGTAATCAAACAAACTCAAACATCATTTACTCAAACATCATTTACTCAAATCTCGACAATATCGTAATTCCTGCTTCCAAGCCCGATTTTTTCAGCATATTCAAGCTGGTGGGTGCCGTCAATTTTAGGCCAGGCTCCTTTGAACTTATCAGCCCCAGCTTCGTGGTTGCAATGCAGAGAAGAGCCCACAAGTCCTTTTTGCCTGTTCACAAGGTCGTAACTTGCCTGGTCCAGGGCAACGGGGTCAGTTGATGCAAGGATGCCTATATCAGGCACGATTGGGGCGTCGCTCCATGGCACACAGTCGCAATCCGGGGTGATTTTGAGCAGGAAATTGATATAGCCTACCCTTCCCTCTTTTTCTTTTACGGCGCCGTATGCATATTCGGTCAGGCACTCCAGGAACTCGGGAATGCCTTCTTCCCAGTTAAGGTCGATAGCATTTTCCGGACAGACCTCCATACACTGCCCGCAGCTGATGCAGACACCGGGGTCGATCCTGGAAACATCCCCTTCGAGGGATGCTGCTCCCACAGGGCAGATTTCCACGCATCTCCCGCAGCCGATGCACTTTGCTTCGACAACGTACGGGCTTGTCGGGTAGTGCTGGTCCTTTTTGCCTGCCGCGGGCGCACAACCCATTGCCAGGTTCTTAATCGCACCTCCAAAGCCTGCCATGATATGCCCCTTGAAATGAGACATCACAATCATGGAGTCGGCTGCAACGATGTCGGACCCTATTTTCACGGTCTTGAAGTGCTTCTGCCTGATCTCGACCTCTGCGATATTCTGGCTCCTGAGCCCATCCGAGATTATGAGCGGAGCCCGGACTACCGAGTAATCAAACCCGTGTTCAATGGCTGTTGTCAGGTGGTCGACTGCATTATGCCGGCTCCCGGAATAAAGGGTATTTGTGTCCGTAACAAAAGGTTTTGCTCCGGCTCCCCGGATCTTTTCTGCCACCTGCCGGACAAAGACCGGGTTGATGTAACCATCGTTTCCGTATTCTCCGAAATGAACCTTGATTGCCGTCAGGTCGTCTACCCCTAAAAGTTCTACAAAACCTGCCTCGTCAAAAAGATTCTGGATCTTGCTTATCGTGTTTTCCTGCGGGTTCTTTGCCCTCAGGTTTGCGAAATAGACTTTGCTTACCGTTTAAATACCTCCCATGAAAATGAATTGAATTAGCATTCCTTTGTCCGCAAAAGTATAATTAAGAAAGGGGTTTTTGCTTTTAGGCATTGCGCTGTCAGGTGAAAAAGAAAAAATGCTGCTCTTCTGTTTAACATTCTATCCCCCAACCAAAAATCAGGAAAATAAGGTGGCTATCAATTGAGTTCTCAGATTCCTGATGAATCTTGCCTGCTTTAAAAATAAGTTTCAAAATATACTTTATCTTACGGCTTTCCCGTAAATTTCCGATATTTTCAGAGGCTGATTAAAAAAAGAGAATGGGCAGCGAGTGCCCGCAGATTTCTATGCTTTCGAGATTAGAGCTCTTCGAGCGAGGAATCCCACTCCGGGTCTTCTTCAGCCAGTTTTGCGTTGATCTCTTCAACTTTTTTACGGTATTCTTCTGCAGTTTCGGAGTCATCCATTCCTTCAAGGAGATTTGCGTAGTTGTTGAAAAGCATAAAACTCCTTTTCAGGGAACCAAGGTCTTCAGGAGTGGATTTTGCCAAGCGTTCGTTAAGGTCAAAGGCTTTTTCAAAGCACTCTTTTCCTTTTTCCTGTTGATCCATAACCGAATATCCGATCCCGAGATTATTCAGAGCTCCAAACATATGATGGAGGTACAAAGAGTTTTCAGGATCTTTTTCAGACAGGATTTTGAGGTTTTTGTATGCATATTCGTATTCCGGAATTGTTTCTTCCAGTTTATCGACATCCCTATATATGTCCCCGATTTGTTCGGCAAAACTGGCAAGCATCTTTTGAAGCCCCAGGTTCATCGGATAGGTTTCATATAATTTTTCAACGGTTTTGAGGGCAAGTTCATAGTATTTTCTGGCAACGCTTGAGTCTTTCTCTTCGGACTCCAGTTTTTCAAGGAGGGACATTCCTAATAAGAATGCTTTCCCTGATGTAAGGATTGTGAGTTCCGGGTCCTCAAACTGTTCAGCAATTATTTGATCAAATCTTTCAAGTGCCTGCCTGTGATATTCCACTGCTTTTTCCTCGTCCCCAAGTTCGGAATGCAGCACTCCAAGTTCAAAGTATGTAGTTTCCATATCCAGATAAAGTTCATGTTCATGTTCCAGATCGTGATCATGCTCCAGATCGTGATCATGCTCCAGATCGTGATCATGTTCCAGATCGTAATCATGGTCATGATCATGTTCCATCTCATGGCTGCTTTCCGGAGGCATCAGTTCAAGGAGCTGTTTCTGGACTTCCAGGACCCTTTCATACACCCTGAGTGCTTTTCCGAATTCTCGATTGTTTTTGAACAGCAGTCCTAGAGTGGTCAGTGATTCGAGCAGTCCCTCATGGAAAAACTCGTTTTCAGGATCTGATTCAAAGGCTTCTTGAAATACAGGGAGAGCCCTTTCATGGTACTGAACTGCAGTTTCAGGTTCCTCTTCTGCATAGAGATTTCCTATCTGGTTCCAGGTATCAGCCTTATTAGCTTCTAACATGAGTTTATCGGCATCCGTGGGGTGAAGGTTTTCGTAGATTTCGATTTCCTTCTCATAATAAGCCTTTGCCTTTTCAAGTCCCTCTTCTTCCGCAAAAAGGTCCCCAAGCTCCCGGTAGACATCGGAAAGCTTCAGGGAATATTCAGGGTTTTCAGGTTCTTTTTGCAGCAGGTTTTCATAGACCTGTAATTCGTCCTTATAGCAGGTTTCTGCACTTTCAAGGTCTCCAATATCCGAAAACAGCTCTGCAAGTTCCTCTAAAGAACTGGCAAGGTTTTTATCGTCTCCAAACAGGTCCGGGTATTTATCCATCAGTCCCCGGAAAATTTCCCTTGCTTTCGTATAGTAGTCCCTGGATTTTGTGGTATATTCCGTGTCTGAAAATATTAAGCCTGAATCCTTGTACATATCTGCAAGAACCATAAAAAACGGAATGTTTTTGGAAAATGGAGTGTTTTCAGAAACTTCAATATTTTCAGAAACCGGGATATTTTCAGGCTTATTTTCTATCTCGCTTTCCAGCAGGCCCAATGCTTTTTTATAGCACTCCTCTGCCTTTTCGAGATTTTCCAGGTCCGAATACATATCGGCAAGATAACGGTATGCGTAGCTCAGGTAAACTTTGGTTTCAGTATTTTCAGGGTCTTTTTTGAGGACTTTTCCGTAAATCTCTATTGCCCGGTCATAAACATGCTTCGCCTCTTCTAAATATCCCTTTTCCTCGCAGAGACTTCCAAAGTTCATAAGCGAATCATCAAGGCTGCTGAGGTGTTCGAACATTTCAGTTTCACTTTTGATAAGTTTCTCAATGACATCGAATTTTTTATCAAAAAGTGGTGCTGCGTCTTCGATTAATTCTCCTACTTCAAAACAGAGCCCTATGTGTTCGATCGTTTCCAGGAACTTTTCCAGGTACCCTGGATTTTCGGGATCGGATTCCAATAAATTCTCAAAGCCCAGGACCGCTTTTTCAAATATCCCTTTCATTTGAGAGATGTATTCTTTTGATTTTTCGGGATCTTCAAGCGCCGAAAGGACATCTCCAATGCTTCCAATAGTTTCTCCTATAAAAGACCGGTAATCTTCCCTTTCCGGCTCTTTCGAAAAAAGCTCCCAGCTAATCTCCAGTGCCTTTCCTAAAAGTACAAGCGACTCTTCGAGTTCATCAATTCTGTATTTTGCAAAACCTTTAAAAAACAGGAGGTTGTATGAGATCTCTGGATCCTTTACTTCTTCTGCGATTTTTTCGGCCTTATCAAGGCTTTCAAAGGCCTTTTTATATCGCTCTTTATCGATTTCGTCGGCTGCTTTCTTCAATAAGCGAAAAGCAGAATCATGTAGCTTCCTTGACATAGAAATAGCATAGGTTTTTTCATATAATAATTGTAGGTCCGGGAAGTTTCAATGTAAACTACCCCCTGCTTCTATTGGGGTCGAGGAAGGGAGATTTCCCGCCTAAAGTTAAGGTTAGAACTTCTGTAAATGCTTCTTTCTAATTTGATTTACGTGAGCAATTTTGTAATTTCGGTAAGTTTTCATGCAGCACGCCGAAGCTATGAAAATTTAAAAAATTTCTCTGAATCTTTCCATTTCAAGCCGTTTCAGCCCTATTTCTGTCTTTTTTGACTGGAATGCAAGTTTGTTAGTTAACCTGTGATAGCTCTCCAGCCGCTCTTCAGGAATAAACCCATCCCTTACAGCCTTCAGGACAGCACAACCCGGTTCTTTCTCATCGTCTTTTCGGATATTCACTGTCTTCTGAACGACTTCCCCAAGAAAAGCGTTGATAATTGTGGATTTTCCGATCCTTGAAGAACCTACGAGTACAACCGTTCCCCCAGGATTAAGATATGGGCTGAGGATATCAAGCCCTATTTTTTAGAGAGCACTTAAGGGAATTATCGACACGTTCCCTGCAATGACCAAAATTATTTCTACCAACCGGTTGGGTTATCTTCAAGGTCAATTTTGTTAAGTAAAATCACAGAGCTTGCCCCGGAAGAATATACAATAGCAAGATACCTTTCTAGCCTTCGAAGGTTGAGGTCCTTCCCCACAGAAGTAACGATAAAGATGGTATCGAGATTTGCAGCAATTACCTGCTCCCCGCCCCCGCCTCCTGCTGCACCTCTTGAAAGGCAGGTTCTTCGGGGCAGGATATTCACAACCATGCGTGAACCAGTCTCAGGCTGGTCAAACAAAACGACAAAATCCCCTACAACCGGCTGCTTGCCTCTATTTCAAACCCTTTTTATAGAAATAAAGAGAAGTATTGGAAAGAGTAAGAATGAATGAGAATAATAAAGAAAACGAAAAAGAAGATCCAATAGGCTCCGGGATCGCATTTGGCATGTTATTTGGTGTGATAATTGGCATTCTGATAGACAATATAGGCCTGGGAATTGCTCTCGGACCTGCACTTGGAATAGTTTTAGGGGTAGCTTTTGGGAAAAAAGAAAGGAAAGAGGACGTGAAAAATAAATAGTAATGTAATTTCATGCCAAACTGATCCCAAAACTCAAAAACTACTTCCTTGAATCCTGTTTTGAAAGGAACAATCCAAATTCAACATTAATAAATAATGATAAACAGTATTCATATGGTGATAATATGAAAGTTAAATACGCAACGCCACAATTAAAGAACTTAAATCTAAAGGTGCCAAAATCACTATGAAACCCATACCAATAACAGTTGGGACCATTACTTTCTTAGAAGACCCAAATGGAGTCAAAATAGCGCTAATTCAACACCACTAATCCATTTTTCTTCAATTCAAACACAGATAATGGTGCTTTTTTTATTAAAGAGGAAAGCCATTCCGATGAAATCTGGAAGTCCCGAAAAATATGATTATGGATATATTAGGAATGGAACAGCAAATGTATTCATGGCGGTGGAATTCAAAGCAGGAAAAAGGGTGACTCAGGTAACCAAAGATCAACTGGAAATATACGAGAAAAATTACTGATGAGAAAATGTCTAAATATCAATGCACCCTAATTAAGTTGCCATGACACCAGTATAATCAGTTGGAAACATCAGTATGTGGAGATAGAAACATGTTGGAAAGCAGAATTATAGCCGCACACTCTGATGACAATTATGTAGAAAGGACGCGCTTTGAAGGCGAGATACTTTCGGACATCGATATCGTAAGGATAGAATTTGAATCGATACAGTTTATACAATGTCAGTTCAGCAAATGTGATTTTTCAAAAGCCAGCTTTTACAATTCGGTGTTTGAGAATTGTAATTTTGCGAATTGCATTTTTATGGAAAGCTACTGGAAAGGCTCCAAAATTTTAACGTGCAAGGGTGATGGCAGTAACTTCAGCAAGAGCCAAATAAAAGAAACTTCTTTAGAGGACGGTTCCTTTCGATATGCAGATTTTTCAAGTTCCGTATTGGAGAACTGCACCATTCGTGACTGCAATTTTACGGAAGCCTTCTTATCCGAGATTCGGTTAAAGAAGCCCACACTGAAAGCGGTAAATTTCACAGGAGCTGATTTTTTTAAAACCTTACTCGAAGACATCGACATATCGGATTGTATCATTGATGGAATAACAGTATCCGATACACGCAATGAACTCAGAGGGGCTATAGTCAATGCCGGGCAAGCAATAGAACTTGCTGCGCGGATTCTGGGAATCAGAATTGTGTAAAGCATTGACTCGCTCACATAAATCAGAGGAGAAATGAATGGATCTTTCCAATGTCTGCCAGGGAAAGCAATGCTTTTATATATCGTTTTAACAGGTCCCATAAAAGGTTCTTTTTGATTTTCTACCGTTACGGTTGCCAGTTGTACAAACTTCTTGATTGTGCTCTGCATGGGAACATTTACTATCGAAAATAGTTCTGTTATCTTAGCACCTATCTGAAAAGTGGTCACCTACTGTAACTTTTACAATATGCAATATGTAAAATCGAAATGGATACTCTGATATTATAATCGAAATGGATACTCTGATATTATAATCGAAATGGATACTCTGATATTATAATCGAAATGGATACTCTGATATTATAATCGAAATGGATACTCTGATATTATAATCGAAATGGATACTCTGATATTATAATCGAAATGGATACTCTGATATTATAGGCTTATTGTGACTTTTCAACATGCATTACTGACTTTTCGGATAGGTTCATATTTTTTTCCTGAGAACTACTTGGAAACTAACTAATAGTTATAAATTAACCAATAATTATAAACCAATCAATAGTTATAAACTAACCAATAGTTATAAACTAACCAATAGTTATAAACTAACCAATAGTTATAAATTAACCAGTGGTTATTTAATCACCAATAGTTACAAATGAACTTAGAGTACACAATAAATGGAGTAAATAAAATGAAAATGGAATCTGTAAAATTAGTTTATTTTTCACCAACCGGAACAACAAAAACGGTTGTTCAGGGCATTGCACATGGTATTAATCCAGGCACCACGGAATTAATTGACATTACCAGACCGGATGCAAGAAAACAACCGTTAATGACCTCGGAAAATGAACTGCTTGTACTTGGAGTTCCCGTTTATATGGGGAGAGTGCCGGCATTATTAAATGAATGGCTGAATTCAATTCAAGCTCATAATACACCGACGGTTTGTGTTGTGGTTTATGGCAATAGGGAATATGACGATGCATTACTCGAACTAAAAAATATTGTAACGAAATGTGGGTGTATTCCCATTGCCTGTGCAGGATATATCGGGGAACACTCATTCTCAAATTCCGAGATGCCAACAGCCGAGGGACGTCCCGATGAGGATGATTTACTCCATGCAGAAGAATTTGGACGGAAAATACGTGAAAAACTGCAATCTGTTTCAGCAATTTCTCAGATCTCTGATGTGCAGGTGCCTGGCACTTACCCTTATAGAAGAGATGCAAAACTATGGATTGTTGATTTTATCGCAGTCAATGATGAGTGTACACAGTGTGGGACCTGTGCGGAGCTGTGTCCTACTGGGGCTATCGATCCAGAAAATAGCAATTTGATTGATACGGGAAAATGCATCACGTGTTGTGCATGTATCAAGAACTGTCCTCAAAACGCCAGATCGATGAAACCCGGGCTGGTCAAAGACGCATCAGTGCGTCTCCATACGCTCTATAGCCAAAGAAAGGAGCCTGAATGTTTTATTTAATGAATATATCCCAAATAGATCCCGAATATATCCAGAATATATCCCGATTGGTAAAAGTGGAAAATTGGAATACATTCATTTCTTGAATCACATAACTAACAATCATAATGTAAATGTGGGCTTGTGAATATGGATCAGGTGGAGTGGAACTATGGGAATCGCCGATAGAAGACAACGAGAAAAAGAACAGCGAAAGATCGAGATCATCGAGGCAGCCGAACGTCTCTTTTTTACTCGAAGTTATGAAGATGTTTCCATGGAAGACATCGCCCGCGAGGTCGAACTGAATAAGGCTACCATTTATCTATATTTTAAAAATAAGGAGACACTTTTCGCAACTATTGTACTCCGTGGTATCCAGATCCTTAAAAAAAAATACACGGAATGCATGGAGAAACAGGTTCCAGGTATTGTCAAGGTAGCCCTGATGGGCCAGGTTTATTACCAGTTTTCACAGGAATACCCCGATTATCTCCGAATTATCCATTTTTACGGTTCTGAGCGTTTTTCCAGAGAGAACCCGTGTACCGCAGAGATTGGAAAGGGATATGGTACCTGCCGTCTGATCCTGCGGGATGCGATCCGGGAGGGTATCGATGACGGTACAATCCGGGCCGATCTCGATCCGTTCCTGACCTCGATGTACCTTATGATCTCCTTCATGGGTATCCTGTCAATGGAAAATAAATGGAAACTGGTGATCGAGGCGGAAGGATTCAGCTACGAACAGTTTGCCAGTGAGTTTTTCCGGTTCATTACTCCTGCTATCTCTTCCGGGGAGGAATCTCACAAAATGGATGTCAAAGATTTCGCATCATTTGGATTCTTTTTAACCGAGCCTGTGGCACCTGAGAAGAAAAAGAGAGAAAAATCTTAAATTTTTTAGAATTCGAGGTTGAATTTTTTCACCTCTGTAACATTTTATATTCTTGATTCCCACCTGTTCCATACGAGACAGGCGAATTCAGCCCGAGATCATAAAAGTATACCAATAAAAGTATACCAATAAAAGTATACCAATAAAAGTATACCAATAAAATTATCCGGAGGTGGAGCGGTTCTCTCTACAAATGCCTCCTAAACAAAAAAGAAAGAAGAATAGAAAAAGGTCACAGCAGGATGAAGAAAACTCTGAATCAAATATGAACCCGTCTTAAACTTCCAACCCTTCTTCTTTAAGGAAATGGTCAATCAGTTTCCTTGAAATACTGATCTTTCCGGGCAGAGCAGGCAAATCTTCTACCGAAAACCATTTTGCATCCTCAATTTCAAACCCGTCAGGCCGGATGTCCCCGGAATCATATTCTGCGGTAAAGCCGATCATGAGGGAGTTCGGAAAAGGCCAGGCCTGCGTTCCGAAGTAAGTTATGTTTTTTACTTTGAGCCCGACTTCCTCCCAGACTTCTCTTGCAACTGCCGTCTCGGCCGTTTCTCCGGGCTCGACAAAACCGGCTATCAGGCTGTACACACCGGGAGGGAAATTCGGGGACCTTGCAAGCAAAACCTCATGACCCTTTCTGATAAGCACGATTATAGCAGGCGAAATCCTGGGATAGAAAAGTTCTCCGCAGGAGGGGCATTCTTTTCCTCTTTCTCCGGGTTTCTGCACGGTCTTTGTTCCGCAGCGGCTGCAGAACTGGTTTGTCCGGTCCCATTCCACTACCTGCACTGCCTTATTCACAAGTTCAAAGCACCCTTCACTGATCTCCGAATGTGCCTTTCTGAGGTCGACAAATTCCATCCCCTCCGGAGCCTTCGCATCTGCAGGCAGCTCCACAGAGTAGCAGTGTGTCCCCTCAAGCATACCAAGGTACTGTTCCCTTACTGCAGGAAGCCCGAACTCCCCAAAGTCCAGGAGCTTTGGAATAGCTCCGGGGTTTTTTCTGACTTTCAGAAGAATGTCACGGCCCCGGAAAATGAACCAGAGAGCCTTTTCGGTCCTTCCGGCTGGTGGTTCTACGCCTAAGATGAATTTCGGGTAAGTGGGATTTTCCCTGTTTGTAGGGGTCATAATGCTCATCTATTGGGTTTTGTTCTATATATGATTACAGGAGTTTCCCTCTGACTACCATCAATTCCTCAAAAGAAACCTTTTTTCTCCCCACAACATCGACCTCAAACCCCAGTTTCCCCATCTTCTCCTTCACTGCTTCCATCCCGGTAATCGAAGAGATCAACACCAGAATTTTTCCTCGGGGTTTCAGGTAGTTCCTGACTTCATCTAAAAAACGGTCAAGGGTTTCCCGCCCGCTGGCTCCGCCGTCAAAAGCATAATTTAACCAGCCTGGGATTTTTTCTTCTTTGGAAGTAGGGAGGTAGGGCGGGTTAAAGATGATGAGGTCAAAAGAGGTTTTCTGGCTTTCCGGCTTCAGGCCTCTGAAAAGGTCTGTGAGGATGACCTCAACCCCATTTACTTTTGCACAGCGGGCAGCATGCGGGTTGATCTCGGTTGCAAATACGCGGACACCCGTCACATTTGCCCTTAGCACGGCAGATACAAAACCCGAGCCTGCCCCGATTTCCAGGATACGCATACCTGGCTCTGCTTCATCAAGGACCGCGTCAGCAAGCAGGAAGGAGTCTTCTGCAGGCTCGTAGACAAGGTCTGTGGCTCCGAGTTTGACCCGGGTGTTTTTGTATTGTATTTCAACCATGGATTATCTGGATTTGAGGTCAAAAATCATGTTTGCAATGCTTGCAAGCTCTTCAGGAGTAAGGTTTTCAGCCCTTTTGTTCATGAAATTTTCAGGGAGCTGGCTTACAACCTCTTTGACTTCCGGGATTTTGAGCACATGATTTGTGTTCAGGATCGAATTCCTCAATTTTTTTCGGCGCTGGCTGAAGACTGCAGCCACAAATTCAAGAAAGAAAGCTTCGTCGCGGACTTCGAATGGAGCCGGGCGGGGAATCAGCTTGACAACTGCAGAATCTACTTCAGGTGCTGGCTGAAAGACGCCTTTTGGAACTTTCATGAGGATGGAAGCATCGGCAAAGTAATATGTATCGACCGTAAGGCGGGAGTAGTCCTTGCAGTCCGGAGGAGAGACCATGCGGGCTGCGAACTCGTACTGGTACATAAGAATCCCAAGTTTGAATTTGCGGCGCAGGAGCTTGAAGGTGATTTCCGAGGAGATGGAATAGGGGAGGTTTGAAACAACCCTGTCAAACTCTGGAAACTCGACTTTCAGGGCATCACCTGCGATAATCTCCACATTTTCTGCTTTATCGAAACGGTCATGCAGGACTGAAACAAGGGCAGGGTCAAGCTCGACTGCAATTACCTTTTTTGCTCGCCTTGCAAGCCGTTCGGTAAGGTTTCCTATTCCTGCCCCGATTTCAAGAACCGTATCCTGCGGGCTTAGTTCAGCAGCAGCAACTATTCGGTCCAGGTAACCGATATCAATAAGGAAGTGCTGGTCAAAGGTGCCTCCTTTTATGTTGTACTTTTTGAGAATGGAACGAACCAGGGCTGAAACCTCCTGAGTAGATTAAGTGTTTTTAATAGATAATATTTGGATAAATTCTCAAAAACTGAACCTTCAGAAGTCCTATACCAGAAAAGGGGTTAAAAAAAGAAAGGAAATATTTCACCGATCGCTCGAGCCCTGGCGGCGAGGAGGGACGGTGAAAAGCCTGTACTTAATGAAATCATCCTTGAGTTCTTCTATAATCCTGTGGGAAATGACTTTAACAGGGTCATGAAGACTCGGGATTCTCTCGCGGATATCCTGAAAGCTCTTAAAGTCCCCTTTCTTATGTTCATCAATGATAGACCACATGAGTTTTTTTCCTATCCCGGGAAGGAGTTCAAGCATATGCAAGCGGGTTGTAATGGAATGGGCTTCGTTGAAGAACTTTACGAACCTCTCTTCTTTGTGCCTGACACAGGCTTCAAGGATAAAGGGCAATTCGAGGTTTGCTCCGGTAGTAAGGTCAGAATACCCTATCCTCTGTTTTACGTGGTCTATTTCATTCCTGTCTCCAGGCCCGATGTAGACTCTTGACTGGATTTCAGGAATTACACCGGATTTTGGGACCAGTTCCATAAGAGTAAATTTTTTATCCCCTACAGCCTGCACAAGAGGTTTTTTCTGGAACGTTGACGTGCCGTCAACGGATTTTCCATAGGGAAGATAATCGAGGACCCATACATATTCCTCCCTGTCCTGTGAATTCTCCATGGTTTTTCCGGATGAGCGCGGAGCTCTTTCTGACTGCCTTTCATATTGCGGTTTGCCTGCCGGCCGTCTGCTGCCAGAAGAAGGTCTTTCGGCAGACGACCTGCCAGTATACGGTCTACCTGATTGCGACTTCTCTACTACCATCAGCACCCATCCTATCGATAAATATGAAACCCCATTAAGATCTGATCTTAGAGAACCGGGGAATCCTCTGCTGCTAAATTTTTCAGGTCAGGGTACTCCCTTGATACTTAAAAGTACTCTAACCAGATTTCGGATAATTCCCTCATGAATAACAAGATAAACTGTTATATAGCTTATTCTCTTTACTTTTTAATTATTCCATAGCCACGAATACATAGTCCAGAATTTGATCCAGCTCTTCATTGCTCAGGGTGTACTTTTCTTTCGCATAGATTGACCTGAGTTCATCTCTGGATTGAGGCAGAATGTCTGCTATCCTTATCGCAATAACGGGCTTCATTTTTTCAAGCTCAAGTAACTTATTAACAAGTTCTCTTGCTTTCTCCCCATTAATTTTAGAGAACTGTTCCGCATGATGCAGGGCTTTTCTGAAACTGTATGCAACCTCGAGCCCCTGCTCTCTGCGCTCGTCAGCGATCCCGGAAAGTATATCCTTGACCTCGGCCAATGTCAATAACTCTTCGTTGATGACTTCCTTAACTATCATTGGAATACACTCTTTTGAATTAAAATTTCAGGTAGTTGTATTTCCTTACAGAGCAATCTTTTCTACTGCTTCATTGTGAGCTCTGATTCCTGCAGTTGGCATTTTATGCCTTTCAGTACCCGACATGCGCCCGATAAGCCGGAACTGTTATTGAATAATGAATAACGTTATCCTGAACTATCTCAGCTATATGTAATACAAATGATATATAATTATAGATGTTCCATAATTATAGATGTTCCTTTTCCAGGATAATAGACTAATTTTTAAAAGGGCCGTAAATAAGGTTGTTATTTGCCGGAATTTCTGGTAGAATTTTAAACCTCCGGTTAGAAGCCTGCAGACCTTAAATCCCAGAGTAAAAAGGAAGATTAGGTTGTAAAAACCTAACTGCCTTGCTAGGAATCAGTACTTCTGAGGTTTCAGGTGCTGGGGAAGGGAAAATACTTCCTTCATTGCGTTTCCGTTGCGGACTGCCAGCACATATGAGCGACCGCGCTGCCCGATAACCTTCCCGGTAGAACCCTGAAACTTTGGATTTGGCATACCTTTCTGGATGCTTGGGTCGATGTCAATGTGGACCATCTGCCCTTCTTTGAATTCCTGAATTGCCCTGCTTATAGGGGAAATTCCTCTTTCACGAACCGTCTTCTGTAATTTGTACCTTGTGCAGCGTTTTTCACCGTGGGAATTTGTCATCGCATGTTCCTCCGTTAGAATGCTCGATTAGTTTCTCTCTAATAAAGTTTCTCTTTAATAATTGATTTTCCTCTAAATAAGATGGATGTTATTTAAATGAACCGTTCATTAAGCCACTCTTTCCCTGTGGCCCGACCGGCTAATGAAACTGATTCAGATTGAAATCCAGATTGATTTAGATTAGATCGAGTCAAATTGTTTGGATTGATTCAAACTATTTGGATTGATTCAAACTATTTGGATTGATTCAAACTATTTGGATTGATTCAAACTATTTGGATTGATTTCGTTTATTTAAAGCAGATTCAGATGCCTGGAGCTTAAATTTCGACGTTAACTACATCAAGATCTTCCACAAGCGCCGGGACTCCTAAAAGCCCTGTCAGGCTCGGGTTTGTCCTGCCCTCGTCCCCGGAAATCAGCTCTTTGACGTACAGCCCACCTTCACAGTTTACGGTTATGTGGGCATGACCGTTATCTGTCAGCTCGTCAAGCGTAATGCTGTGCACGTGCCTTTTCCGGACAAGATCTGCCCGCCTGTGAACCACACGCTTTGGAGTCTGCTGAGCGATCTCCGTACCACTCAAAGACTCAAGGCAGGATTTAAGCTTTTCCTCTGAAACAGGCTCTTTAAATGTAACTTTAAGCTTATAAGTTTTATCCGCCTTTGAGCTCTTCAGGATCTCAATCATGCTTTTTTCTACAAAGCGAAGATCCCTTACCTCAACTTTTCCTGCAGCATTCTCATTAATTAAGGCAGTAAGCATTTCAAGGTCAGCCATGCGCTTTACAGGGGATTTTGCTTCTACCACAAAGGGTCTGCCGTTTCCGAGCATCAGGGCATCTATATCTTCCCTTCCCGAACCGTGAAAAGCCGTATCAACAGCCTCAAATGTTTCGATGACGGGACCTTTGATAAGCTCATCTACGGATTCTGGATATTGTTTGCCGGTAAACCCGCAGCTCTCACAGCCTCTACCCTTACATTTCCTGCAGGGCCAGCGGGTCTGCGGGATTCCGCGAACTTTTTTGAGGTAGCGTCCGTAAACATATACTGAACGGACCTGAAGTTCGAAGTTGGTTGTTGCAAGGTCAAGGGTGATCACAATATCCGGGTTTTCAAAATCCACTTCTTTGTCAACCTTTTCTGCAATCCGCTTGCCTACTTCCCGGTTAAGTTCGGTCTTTAACTGCTCGGCATAGGCAGTCCCTGCCTCAGCCCATAACATCTCTTCGTTTTCACTCAGGAGCCCGCTGACCTTTGTCCCCACCAGGAAGGTGGAGTACTCAAGCCCTTCGAGGGCTTTTGCAGCTTTATCTGCCCATTCATCCAGTTTTTTGAACTGGTCAAGGCAGACCCAGCACTGCTCGTCTTCACCCTCGATTCTGAGAGTTTTCCTTGCAAGGGCACTGCAGGGAACAAGTTCCTTTAAGAGAGAATCATCATTTTCACTTTTGTAAATGCGGTCCCCTTCAAGGACAAGGGCGAGTTTCATTGCCTGCCCGCGCTCTCTGTTGCTGAGGCCTGTGGATAATTTTGCAAACTGACGGCCCATGCAGTGGTCACAGACAGGACCTTCGTGCAGAATCTTTTTTGAAATTTCAAGTACATCCATTTGGTTTCACATTCTCTAAGCTCTTTGTTCGGGAAATAGACCCGGGAGGGGATAATTGAAGGTTGGGATTGGAAGATTATATTGATAAATTATATTGAAAGATGGTATTGAAAGATGGTATTGAAAGATGGTATTGAAAGATGGTATTGAAAGATGGTATTGAAAGATTATTATTGGAAGATGATATGAATGTGATGCGCAAATTAGAAGCATGTGCCCTAAAAGATGCATCAGGATAAGTTTCTATTCTGATACAGGGAAGTGGAATATAACTTTTTGGATTAAAACCTGATCCAAAAATCGCAGCTCAGTTCTCAGCCCTGGAGTTTGCCCCTCCTGGAATTTCCCCTCTTTCTGCTTCAACTCTGTCCAGTTCGTTATGGATAAGAGTTATGCAGTGGTTGGAGTGAAGGGAAATTGGACCAACCGAAATAATTTTTGCTCCTGCTTCAAGAAGCTGTTTTTCCTCTTCTTCGGTAACACCGGTGTGATCTCCCAGAATAAAAACAGGGTCCCGGATTTCACCGGCAAGTTCTCTGATATCCTTGCCGTCTTCTCTAAGATATACCAAGTCCCTCCCTTCAAAAGAAGCCAGCAGGGACTTTAAGTCTCCCTTACGTATCCAGACACCAGGTGTGGATCGGGTATCCAGTTCAGTTGCATTTTTCAAAAGGGCCTTATTGATAAGCGAACCACTGCTTCTTTCGTCCGGGTTCAGGTATCTCAGGTGGAGCCCTTCAAACCTGATAATTTTTCCGGGTTCAGGCTCCCCCAGAAGAAGCAGGTGCACGTTTACATCCCTGCGCATTCCAAAAGAGAGGAAAAGGGCAGAGCTTACGCAGCGGCAGAGTATATCCATTCTTCCTGCAGACCCGGGGAGGTCATTTAAAGAGAACTCGCCGCTTGTCATTGCTTTATGCCCTATAATAATGATATCTCGCATGGGGCAGTATATTACGTAAGGGATATAAAAGATGTGTGCATGTTCACAGAAAAACACATAACATAAAGCGTATAAGAAATTGTATCCAATAATTCAAACTAGAATTAAAAACCATAATTCAGATCATAGAAAAAAGAGCATGATAAGGACAGGATATGGATGAAGATACTCGCGATTTCCGACCCCCATGGGGACTATTCAAAGATAAAAAAGATCATCGAAAAAGCCGGGGAATTCGACCTTGTCGTGGTAGTCGGAGACATTACCAATTTCGGGCCCGATGAGAAGGCAGAAGAGCTGGCTGAAATGTTTGATAAGCCCGTGCTTGCAATTCCCGGGAACTGCGACCAGAAGAGTATCCTGAAAGCCCTTGAGAAGTCAAAAGCCATAAACCTGCACGGAAAAGCCGAGCAGATTGGAAAAATCCGGTTTATCGGGCTTGGAGGCTCGAACCCCACTCCTTTTAACACCCCTTTTGAGCTTTCCGAAGAAGAAATCGAAAATGCCCTTGAAGGAATGGTCTGCTCCGCCGAAAACTCAGGTGAATGCGGGACAATAGTACTCCTGACTCACGCACCTCCACATGGAGCAAGGGACGAGCTACCCTTCGGACATGTGGGCAGTAAAGCCATCCAGAAGTTCCTGGACAGGGTTGACCTGATTGTCTGCGGGCACATCCATGAAGCAAAAGGCACTGAAAAGGTTGGAAAAACCGTTGTTGTAAATCCCGGGGAAGCCTGTAAAGGTTCCTGCGCTCTTATAAATATTGAAGAGACCGGAAACAAACCCATTGAGGTTGAATTCGTAGAAGTATAAAGTAAGTTTTAAGTAAGTTTTAGCCAGATTTTAATAAACCAGATCTCAATTAACCAGGTTCGTTCAGGTTTTCGGAGTCATCAGTATACATATATAAAGAGATTTAAAGAGATTTCCGTGGACTCTTAACCTTTTTCCTTTTTAAGGAGTATATTCGTCAGCAAGAACATCCTTACTATAAAAATATATTTTGTTTTACATCTTCATATTGTGTCTTTAACAAATAAGAACTCACTTTAACAACATATAAGAACTCACTTTAACAACATATAGAACTCACTTTAACAACATATAGAACTCACTTTAACAACATATAGAACTCACTTTAACAACATATAGAACTCACTTTAATTACATTATTTTGCTTGTATATGGAAATACAGCCAGAAAAATCTGAGAGGTTGAGCTACGGACGTAATTAGCGAGTTCGGTTTCGATCCGGTTTTTGTGGATTTCCTGACAAAACTTGCCATTGCCTTTTTGATAGGGATCATGGTAGGTGTAGAAAGGGAGCACAGAGGCCTTGAATATGAAATTTTTGCTGGTGTCAGGAGTTACAGCATAACCTGCATAACAGGAATGCTCGTTGCTCTTGTGAGTGGACCAGCAGGCATAGGCTTCGTTTACGTAGCTACGCTTTTCTTTGCAGCTATCTGTTCCATAATTACCTATTCCAAGATATTTCTCTATAAGCGGATAGGGGTTACAAGTCCTATTACTCTCTTTTTCATTTTCGTGATGGGTGTCCTTGTTGGCTATGACTACGGCCTGTTTGCTATTGTCTCTTCAATAGTTGTATCTTTCCTCCTGATTCAGAAGCAGCCCCTTCACCAGTTTGCAGGAAACCTGACAAAAGAAGAGCTTTACAATGCCATACAGTTTCTGGCTGTCGCTTTCATACTTTATCCGGTGATGCCGGAAAAACAGTTCTTCGGGCTTGTAAACCTCAGGTCTGCAATTCTGATTGTGATTCTTGTTTCCCTTATCAGTTTTTCAAGCTATGTTCTCCTGAGAAAGTTCGGGACAAAACGCGGCATGTGCTATTCAGGCTTTCTCGGGGGCTTTATAAATAGTGAAGCTACTACAGGAGCACTTGCAGGGCTCTCAAAAAAAGCAGAGGCGATGGACGATCCTGTACTTACAGGAATTCTGCTCTGCAATATTTCCATGCTCATTCGAAACCTTATATTAGCCTTTATAGTTGACCCTACAGGCCAAACAACTCTGTTTATGCTTCCTTCTCAGCTTGTACTTATCGCCGTTTCCATAGCAATAGTTATCAGGCACAGTAAGAAATTCTGCTCTGTAGGCGGGGGCGAGCTTAAGATTCAATCTCCTTTCTCGCTCAATCAGGCGTTTAAATTCGGCATTGCTTTTACCCTGATTCTCATCATAGGAAACTTTGCCTATGACATTGCAGGAACTGCCGGAATATACATAACTGCCTTAGGGGCTATTTTCAGCAGCTCCGGAGTGATAGTCTCTGTAACTCTCCTTGCCGTAAGCGGAAATATCTCCTACGAAGTCGCAGCAAATACTGCAGTGCTTGCAAGCCTTGTAAGTACTGTAAATAAAATTCTGCTTTCAAAAATTTCAGGTTCTGCAAGCCTCTTCTCCCTGGCAAAAAACACATTCGGAATCATTGCAGTAACCGGAACTGTTGCTTTAATTTTATGGAACAGCCTGTAAAAAAAAGCGAGATGAAAGAATACTTCGGGTATGAAGACACAGTCATCTAAAATACGGATCATGTTTTTGCACAAGTCTAAAATATCTTTATATGCAAGCAAAGCACTTAAATTTATTAAGAATTTTACTTTGGAAAAAAGATACTATAAAAGAAAAGTACAAAAATATATTTATATGTACTTAAAGATACAGGATGAATTAAATGTTTGAAAAAAGAATAAAAGTCCATTAAAGTAAGGACTTAAGATTAAATAACATTAACAATTATATGAACAAGAACAGACAATTATATTCGTAAACTTTAGACATTTTAAAGTCAAAGCATCAAAAAACGATTTGAAACTTAGAATTATTTCTGCAGAGTTTCTAATTCCATAACCAAAAATGATTGTGGGGAATAATATGAAAATAAAAATATTTGTTCTGCTTCTAGTTTTAAGTGTAGTTTTGTTCTCGGGATGCACTGGAAATGAACAGCCCTCCCCGGAAGAAAACGCTACACCTGAAGAAACAGTAACCCCGGAAGAAATTGCAACTCCGGCAGAGACGGAAACACCGGCAGAGACGGAAACTTCGGAAGAAGTTGAAACCCCGGTAGTAACGGAGACAGAGGAAGAAGATGTAATGCCGGAAGAAAATGAGACCGAAGAAGGGCCGGCAATTAACACATCCAGTATAAGGAAAACTCCCTATACTATAAGGCTGGACAACTATAGAGCATATCCCTCAAGCCTTGATATCAAACAAGGAGAAACAGTCGCCTGGATTAACTATCAGGACAGCCCGAGGAGAGTCTTTACCCTTACAAGTGAAGAAGGTCTCTTTGAGAACACAGGCCTTGTGTACAGGCGTTCCTTTGTCTATACCTTCAATGAAACCGGGACTTACAACTTCACCGTTATCGGGCAGTCCAGAATGGATGTCAATATAACTGTGAACAAGCCCTGAAGAAGTTTTTTGAAGAAGTATTTAAAAGGAACTGATGAATAAAATACCTCAAAAGGTATATACGGCTTTATCTGGAAGGCAGCAAAACTTTCCAGTAAATTTACTTTTTTTCGATTCTAAACTTTGCCACTCGTTTCCATTTCTGATTACTTCCTACATCCGTGTCCTGAATAAACAGGGCTTATAGGCAAAAGTCAGCTAATAAGCCATTAACTGTGCTTCCAGAAATTAGTTTTTCAGAGTAAAACAACAAAATCGATTACAAACAAACTATTTTTTAAAATAAAGCTTATTATAAGAAAGTGTTATTATCAATATGGCTTATATTAAATTTGGGGTGTAAAATAAAACTTACACAGGGAGGAAGTAATGGTAATAAAAAAGCTCATTCTGCTCTTTGTAGTTCTGTCAGTGTTAGTGTTTGGCTACCTTAACTGGTGGGGAGGAGATCAGGAGCAAGAAGAAGCTGTGAGGGATTCCGGCGGGTCAGGCGGCGGCACTCCAGAAGGAACACAGCTGCCTGTAGAGGTGCAGACGCCAGAAGAGACAATAACGTCAGAAGAAATGGAAACACTGGTGGAAACGGAAACATTCGAGGAAGCGGAGACACCGCAAGAAACAGAAGCTGCTGAAGAGGAAAGAACACCTGGCGAAACATTAACTCCGGGTACAGGGGACGGAATTGAAGAGGAGCAAACCGAATACATGACTGGCGAAGAGGGAGAAGCCGGAATAATTCAGCCTGCGGAAAACGAGTCACAAACGTACCTTGTAAGGCTTAAGAATTATCTTTTTATTCCTTCCGAGCTGGAGGTAAATGTAGGGGACTCGGTTGTATGGAGAAATTTCGATGAATCCGGTGTTTTTACTCTGAGTAGCAAGGAAGGGCTTTTTGAGGATGAAAGACTCGGATATGGAAATACCCTGAACTACACATTCACTGAAAACGGAAGCTACAGCTTCAGTGCAAACGGGTATCCGAACATGCAGATGACCATCACGGTAAAATAATATCACAAAGTATAGCAATTTTAGATGATCTGTAGAACTATAGTGGAAGGGACAACAAAGATTTCAGTTCCGATCCCGCCTCCAGATGCAAATTTCCCTCCCTCGGCTGCGCCGGTGTTCTATAACCCGGAGATGGAGCTGAACCGTGATATCAATGTTGCAGCAACTGCAGCATTTGTGGAGAGGCTTCTTTCGAGAAAAAACATACAGAGAGAGGAGATCCGCTACGTAGATGCCTTTTCTGCATCAGGAATCCGGGGGCTCAGGATCGCAGGGGAGGTTGGAATACATGCGACTATGAATGACTGGAGCCCTGAAGCCTTTGAACTGATAAAGGAAAATATAAAAATTAACGGGCTTGAGGAAAAAACTCAGGCTACACGCAAGAACGCAAATGTCCTGCTTCATGAGCAGAAATTCCATATCGTGGATGTTGACCCATTCGGGACTCCTGCGCCTTACCTTGATGCAACCGCAACTTCGGCGCAGAGCATGCTTTCAGTTACTGCAACGGATACTGCCCCCCTCTGTGGAGCTCACCTGAACTCGGGAATCAGAAAGTATGCAGCCGTACCCCTTAACACAGAATATCACAGCGAGATGGGCTTAAGGGTCCTGCTAGGAGCCTGCGCAAGAGAACTTGCAAAACATGAAAAAGGGATGTTGCCCCTACTTTCCCATGTCACGCGGCATTATGTCCGCAGTTACCTTGAAGTTCTTCCCGGGGCTAAACATGTTGACAGGACCCTGAAATCCATGGGGTTCAGTATTCATTGCCCCAGATGTGGGTTCAGAGGACCTGTATATGGGCTTGCCGTCCATATTGACCGGGAATGCCCTGCCTGTGGAGCCCTGATAAAGATTGCAGGACCTTTGTGGCTTGGGCCTTTTAGAGAGCCTGAATTCTGCAATGAGGTAATTTCTGAGCTTGAAACGCGTCCCCTAAACACGAAAGATAAAGCAAAAAAAATAATTACATTCTGCAGGGACGAAATCAACATTCCCATGTTCTATGACCAGCACGTAATCTGCAAGGAACTCAGGGCTTCTGCAACAGGTATTGAGATTCTGATAGAGGCCCTTAAAGCCAGCGGGTTTGAAGCTTCAAGGACTCATTTCAGCGGGACCTCATTCAGAACAGATGCTCCCGTAGCTGAAATAAAGAAAATAATTCTGGCGCTTTCAGGATGAAGAGAATATTCCTATGGAAACCAGAGGTAGAAAACTGTTCAGATATTATATAAACTATTAAAGAATAATAAACGCCTGAGCTCAGATTCGGAAATAATCCGCAATAAAAACTCAATGTGATATCATGTCCGACGAAGATGCAGAAAAGTTGTTTTTGCAGGAAAAACCCACTCTTGCACTGCTATTTATAGGTTTGATGGGAAAAACCTATGCCTCGATTATTTCAAAAGAGATAGACTCAACATTTGCCCATACTACGAGAATCCTTTCGAAAATGAAACAGTCCGGACTTATAAGATTCACATTTGAAGGACGGATAAAATTTGTTGAACTTACGGAATACGGAAAGGAAGTAGAAAATGCCCTTAAAGAGTTCCGGAATATAATTGCAGATGGGTATCCTTCAAGAGAAGGAAGCCTGAAAACAGGAGAAAATGGGCCAGGGAAAAAAGACAGAGACAGTGAAGAAACGGAAGGTAAAGAGGTCGAAGAACAGGAAGAAGAAACCGAACGTGAGATGAAAAAAGAGCTTGACCTTCTAAGTGTTGAAATCCTTGAAAAAGTCCGGAATCTCAGAAATAAAATAGAGAGTATCCACAGAGAAGCAGTTGAGAAAGGGCAGAGTAAGGAAATGATTTCTAGAAAACTTGGCCCTTACAGCCGGGATGTCAAAAAACTGCATAGCCAGATTGAAATGGCTGAAACACCTGTTGACGAAACAGTAGTTTCAGCTCTGGAAGAAACCGAAAAGCTCCTTGAATCTTACCTGAAGAGCCCGAAACCGGAAAATACTTAATACGGCAGGCACAGGTAGAAAAAGAATAAAGTGGCAGGAAGAAAATGAAAAAAGTTGTAACCCTCCAGCATATTTATGGAAAAAACCGGGAAAGAATGACTGAACTCCTGAAAGGCCTGGTTGAGAACGAATTGAAAGACCTCGAGGTAAAGGTCGAGGTTTCTATTACCCCGGAAAACTGGGCAGAGTTTTCCCTTGAGGGAGAAGATGATGAGGTGTCAGCAAATCTCCTGACATCCAGATACGGAAGCCCTGCAGAAAAAGCCGTGCCCGGAAAGGTGTACCTGGGTTTCCTTCAGGCTTTTACAGAAGACGCTTTTATGGTTAACATAGGCATTCCTGTGCGCGTTGAAACTGAGGAACTTAAAGCCCTGGGCAGTGGAAAGCCAAAGCAGCTTGCATCAAGATTCGGCCTGATCCCTCATCTGCCAGTTGAAGTTGAGGTATTTGAGGCAAACAAAAAAATAAAAGCCCGCTTCACCAAAAAACAGCTTGACCTCTGGTGGGGCTGGAAAAAAGCAAGCACTGATAGAGTTGTCGTTAATGCTGCTACCCGCTCGGAAATTAAAAACGCAATAAAAAGGACTGGGCATGGCAGGGATATTTACGAAATCGAGCGCCTTGGGCTGCTTGAGCATGCAGTCGTGTGCCGCGAAAAAACAGATGGACCCGGAATCGTGTCAGCAATAGGGCCTCGCCTGAAATCCGAAATGGGAGTCGTAATAGGAGATTCTCGTTAATATTTATGTAAAACTGTGAATTTAAAAAAATAATTCATATTGTAATTTCAAAAAGACAGCGCATGTGCCCGGTCCCATAACACTCGGTTTCCAGGACGCCGCACTCTTTACCCAGTTTTTCTTTAAGGATTCCTTCAAGGATGCCTTCTCTGAAGGCACAGAAGGGTTTACCTATTGCCGGCATGACCCTGGCCTTGAAGTCATCTTCAACCTGAAGAGCAAGAGAATCCCCCATGAGCACCGAGACCCGGCAGTCTCCATGAAATTCCATAAAACCTGCAATCTCATTAAACAGGTCTTCAGAAGTACTTGATTCAAAATTAACAGAGAGATGCTTCCCGATATCAATTCCAATCATCCTGACAACAGGGGCATTATCAAGCCCGTATGCTTCAAAACCAAATAGTATCGCATGAAAGAGGGCTTCCATAAAGTGGAACTTGTCGTTTCCATTTGCAGCAATGTTTTCCAGCAGGCTCCTGTAATGCCCGATAAAAGGCTCAAGAGAGCAGCCCAGATATTGGGAATTCAGGGAATAAATCTTCTTGCGTCGGTCTTCAGGGTCAGAAATTTCTTCAACAAGCTTGCATGATCTAAGATTATTAAGATGAACTGAAATGGTTGATTTGGCTTTTGCCGTATATTTTACAATTTCGTCAAACGCTTTTGGCTCTTCCCTGAGCAAATTCAAGATCTGGAGTTTAACAGGGCTGTCTACGGCTATGAGCCCTCTTTCAGTAAAAAAGAATTCAGTTTTAGTCTCAGGTTTTGCCATAATATCTTTAGATAAGTTGTATTTTTAATATATAAAACGTTCGCGTGATTACGAATAATCCAACTTAAAATATAATAATGCAAACATAAAAAGAACCGAAAGAAAGAGGAAGAGGAAGGCAGACGAAAGCAAAGTAAAATGAAACAAAGTAAAATGATAAAGTAAAGTGAAACAAAGTAAAATGATAAAGTAAAGTGAAACAAAGTAAAGATAAACTAAAAATATAACTCCAACCAAAAGGCATAGGAAGAAAATAGGAAGAAAAGGGTACCTGGAAGAAAATAGGAAGAAAAAGGTACCTGGAAGAAAATGTCAGGATTTTTTCAAAAAACTTACTCCAGAAAAAGAAGGAAAAAAATGCCAGTTAGATTACATAACAATTTTTGAAAAAGCAACGGGGAAAACACATGGGATTATTCGCAAGGATGGAAACAGTATTCAAATCAAAGATGAACAGAGTGCTTAACAAAATGGAAGACCCTAGAGAAACGCTTGATTATTCCTATGAAAAACAACTGGAACTGCTGCAGAATGTAAAAAGAGGCGTTGCAGAAGTAACAACCTCTAAAAAGCGCCTTCAGCTTCAGAGGGCAAAACTGATTCAGAGTAATGAGAAGCTTGAGAAGCAGGCAAGAGAGGCAGTTGCCGCTGACCGGGAAGACCTCGCAAGAATGGCTCTTGAGAGAAAAGCAGCCATCCGGCAGCAGATCGATGGGATTGACAGGGAAATTATGGAGCTCGAAAAACAGGAAGAAAAGCTCATAGCTTCGGAAAAGCGACTTTCTACAAAGGTCGAGATCTTCAGGACAAAGAAAGAATCCATTAAAGCCCAGTACTCCGCAGCTGAAGCCCAGGTGAAGATAAACGAGTCAGTCACAGGGATCAGCGAAGAGATGGCAGATGTGGGACTTGCCCTTGAGAGGGCTGAAAATAAGACCGATGAAATGAAAGCTCGTGCCGAGGCAATTGACGAGCTTATGGAGGCCGGCGCACTCGAAGACCTCACGAGCGGCAAAGACGACATCGAGCGTGAACTTGCAAAAATCAGTACTCAGAGCAGTGTAGAATCCGAGCTTGCAAAGCTTAAAGCCGAAGCTGGAAAGGAACCTGAAAAAACGAAAATAGGGGAAGAAAACAAAGCCCCGGAAGAAAGAAAGGAGGTATGAAAATGATAATCAGGATCATGGGAGAGGGCCAGTACCGGGCGCCTGAAGCCCTCTGCGATGAATTAAACAAAATAGATAACAAAATTGTAGCCCTTGTTGCGGAAGGAAAAGCTGAGGGATTCAGAAAAGAACTTGTGAAACTAATTTCTGATATTAAGGAGAAAGCTGAAGCACTTGGCGCGGAAGAAATTCTGGAATCCGATATCATTGTACCCCCGGAAGACCTGAGCTTTGAAGAAGCAAAATCCGTATTTACAGGTTCGGGGATTTTTGAGGATTAAAGAGCTTTAAAGAACTAAAAAACTTAAAAAAGCTACAAGTTACAGAAAAATAGGGTCAGGAATTTCTATCCAACAAGAAGCCTGATTTTGAGCAGGCACCTTTCTTTAACCTTAGATACACTCATCCCTGACCCTTCAAAAAAGTAGTTGACCGGATATCATGAGCAGCACCAGGATCATCCCGATGAATACTGGATGCTGTTCTGGCAAATTGGCGATCATATCGGTGAAAATAACTGGTAGTTTTTGAGGATCTTCATTACCTGACAATCATTACAGGGACTTTTGAGTGCCTGAGAACATTCTCTGCAACACTGCCGATAAGGAATCTCTGGACTCCGGTCGCACCCTGTGTGCCCATTACTATCAAATCAATATTGCTTTCCTCTGCATATTCAAGGATTTTTTCAGCCGGGATGCCTTTCAGGTACATAGGCTCCACTTTAACTCCGGCTTCTTTTCCAAGCTTTTCTACATAGGCAGTTGCATCCCCTCCCTTATTTGCAAGATATTCTTCAAATGCCCCGGTCCAGCCCATAACTGTCCGTGCAGTTCCGGCGTGCTCGGTAGAAACAACATACAGGGCACATACTTCAGCCCCTGTTGCCTTCGCAATGTCTATTCCATAAGCAACTGCTTTTTCGGCTTTTTCCGAACCATCCGTTGCAATCAGGATTTTTTTGAAAAAATTATCACTCATTTAATTTACCCCTTTTAGATTATAGTTAAAAATATGCAGGTATTACTATTAAAATTTCATCCTGAATGGAACAGCCAGTAAAAATAAATTTTTGAGAAAAAACGCATATGAAATTCTTCAGATTTCAGATTTAGAAGTTCAGATATATCCAAATGTGCCTTATTTCAGGTTATTTCCCTGATTTATTCCCTGAATTTAAGTGTAAATTTTGTTCCTTTTTCTCTTTCAAGGCTTATACTCCCCCCGATCTGGTTCACAAGAGCATTTACAAGCTGCAAACCAAGAGATTCCGTGTTTCTGATATTCAGTTCTTCAGGGAAACCTTTCCCGTTATCTGCAAAAACAAGAGTAAATTGTTCATGCAAATTCTGACCTTCATCGGGAATCTTAAGAATAAGGGGTTTACCTGAGCTTGCTTTTTCGTTTACTGTGTCTCCGGTTCCTTCTTCGAAAAGTTCAACATTTATTTCCCCTCCTTTTCCCTGGGGAAAAGCATATTTGATGGCGTTGGTGAAAAGTTCGTTGATTATAATGCCCAGAGAAACTGCAGTGTCAACACCGAGAAAAACTTTTTTCATATTAAGGTTTACCCTGATAGCTGAACTCCCGGTACTGTATGAACGGCAGAGATCAGCTATTAATTTGCGGAGATAAGACGAGAAATCAAGAATGTCAAGATTTCCGGATTCATAGAGTTCTTCGTGTATAAGCGACATTGAAACAATCCGACTTTCACTTTCCTTGAAAGCCTCGATGACTTTTCTGTCACTGAACTGTTCAGCCTGCAGGTCAAGCAGAGAAGAAACTATTTGCAGGTTATTTTTGATCCTGTGATTGATCTCTTTTTTCCGGAGCTGCTCAGCCCTTGCAAGAGCTTCTTCTGCAACCTTCCTTTCAGTAATGTCAATGACCACCCCCTGAAAATGAGTGGCGTGACCTTCTGCATCCCTCTGGATGAAAGTCCTCTCATCGACCCAGCGCGATTCCCCTTCTCTTGTACAGATCCGGTATTCCATCCTGAAACTCTCTAATTTGTTTTCTACGCAGCGGTCAAGCTCTTCCTGGACATTTTTTAGATCCTCCTTATAGACAATATCGCCGTAATGTATTCTTCCGGAGGTGAAGTCTTCGACCTCATACCCGAACTGGGAGACATTTTCAGACACGAAATCTGCAGGCCATTTATTCTCGTTTCGCCATAAAAATACGACTGCAGGACTGTTATTGATGACAATCCAGAGCGCTTTCTGGACTTCAAGGGCTATTTTCAATGCTTCTTCGCTTTCCCTGAACATACCGCAGATGCAAGGCATCATCCCGAACTCTTCTGGAACTCCTGGACCTTTTTTTCTTTTGTAGATGGCGGTAAGCTCTTTTGGAATTACTTCTTCCAGCTCATGCATCGAATACCCTGAGGTATTTCTATCTGGAGAGTGGGCAACTTTCCCGGCTAAAAGCTCACTGAGGTCCTGAAAAGTCTGGCTTACATCTCTAAAATAAGCAGGGTTCGGAATCTCCTCAAGCAGGGATTCTAAAAAATGTATCCTGTCCTGAAGTTCGGAATCAATCCTTTTACACTTCAGAATTTTACGTACCAGAGACAGGACATACCTCAAAAAACGTACCTCTTCAGGGGCAAACTCATCCGGCATGGTTCTGTAAAGTGTTACACCTATACCGATATTTCCCTGCATTCTTATAAAGACACTGATTCCACCAGCAAGCTCATTTAACTTATCAGGCTGTCTAAAACATCCGATTTCCTGAATAGAAAGCTGATTTTCCGGAAGGTCAATGCAGTCGTGAGAAAACTTGTAAATTCTGCAGAATTCGGCTTTGAGAGCAGAAGCTGCCATTTCTGCAGTCCGGTCCATCAGAGCTTCAGGAAATGCTTCTTGCTGCTTTTCCTGCTTAAATAGTGTTTTCTTTCTTGCTATCATGGGTGGAAGGTCCATTCCATGGATATGCACATATCCGCTTTCCACCGGTTTAAAAGTGAGTAAGTATTCTTTTTTATCCCCTTTTACTTCAATGTTTAAAGCTTCTTTTTTCCTAATCGCTTTCCGGACAAGAGAATGAATTTGCAAAGGAAGTTTTTGCCCAGTTTCGATTCTCCAGATCTTCAGTAAAGGGACTGAGGCTTCGTTTGCGTAAAGTAGAATTCCATCAGTTCCAGCCTTCATTGCGGGATAAGGACTTGTAGAAAGGAGATAACGCATCCACTGAAGCTCACTCTTCCCACTTTTTACTGTAGTAACAACTATTCCAACGCCCCCCATTTACTATAAATTTACATATTATTGTGCATAGATATTGATCAATCTGCATAAAAAAGATTTCAGGTAAGAGATTTTTATTAATAAAGTGATAAATTCAATTCCCGAAAAAGAGAAAAAGTATTAAGAGAAAAAGTATTTAGTCTCATGGTGGGAAAATAGGATGGATACTTGGAAACTCTCTTTTTTCCTTCAAATACCTCAAATTTAAATGGCATAATAGAATTATTTTTATGGGCTGTATCTGATCTTTAATTGGAAATGAAAACTTGCAGAAGATAAATTTTTGATAGAAAATAAGGTTTTGATAAAACTCAGGTGATAAAACTTGTCAAAAAAACAGGTAATAATACTATTACTTCTCACAGCCGCCCTTCTCGCTTCAGGTTGTATGGGTGAAGAAGGAACAAAACTATCAATTTCGGGCAATGATACCGAAATAAATATCAACCTCCCCGAGCAAACCGAAGGCAACTGGTGCCCTGTAGATTCTCAGGTCCAGGTTAAAAATCCCACAACCGGAAAAGCCCTAAATATGACAATTGCCGGCACCGAAGAGTTTGAAAACAAAACCCTTTGCAGAGCCATGATAGAAACCGGAAGCGATGAAAACACCACCAGATACGAGTACATGTGGTCACAGGACAAAAACACCACGATCTGGACAAAGTACGGCGAGGACGGAAACATATCAATAAGATATATCTACGCGGATGGAAAAAAGACAATCATTAATGGAGCGGGAAGAAAGTTTGAGTTCGGGATAAAGGCATAAATGTAAAGAATCTATTTGAGAACTGTAATAACTAATCAAAACAGAACAAAACAATATTGTAATAAAAAAAAGTGGGTTGCCTGAATGTTGCCAGAAACGGTCGTTTCCATCTTTTTCATCCGAGTCCTCCCAGATCCGCCTCTTGATATGGTAGGTAGCTGGATTGCTTTCTTGAAACCGCTGTTCCCTTGTTATTTTCCGACACCCGCTTGAAACCAGTTTTCAGATTGCAAGAGGGTGGTGTGAATGTTGACCAGAAGCCTTGTGAGCTCCCTTGTTTGTTTCGACACCGGTGCTGGGCGGCAAGAATGTTTTCCAGAAACCCCTGGTGAGCTTCCTTGTTGGTTTCTAACACCCATGCCTTCTTTCTCGGGGTTTCAGACTTCGAGGTCTGCCCCAAGGACTCTCGCTTCGACAGATCCTTTTTCTGGGCTCGGCCTTCCGATTACGGTTCCGAGCAAAACGATCCAGCCCACAGGAAATAGTATCAGCAGAAGGCTATAAGCGGCAATCACTGTTACTATCGATTTTCCGGCAAGCTTTTTCAGAGTTTCCATTGGTACTCCACCCCTGGCGTGGTTGTCTTTTTTATAGTTTGCGTCGTTTCGATAGGTGGGCAATTTTTACCCAGTCTTACCCAATGTCTTCGATATTGTGCGTAATACACAATTGCATACAATATTATACAAGTCCTGATTTATATAGATTTTCCAAAAATAATATTATGGTATGTATATATTTATTACCGATTAACAATGATAGACCACAAGGACAGTTTTTCATGTTTTTTAATATTCTTTCATATATGTACCTGAAATTAGCATATTCCCCCAAATATCGTCATATTTAAATGTTTCCATTAGGCCCCCAGGTTGCCGCATATATCCTTTTTCCTGAAAAATTATTTTTCCTGAAACCTTTAAACGCTATGTCGCCCTAACCGTTAAGTATCCATGAAAGGCAATTCTGATGAGATCAAATCAAAAAATGTATATGATGTTGATAAAAAAACTAAAAGAGACAGAAAGAACATGCCAGATAATTTTACTGACAGTACGGATAACAAGGACTCCGGTTCTTCTCACCAGAGCTTCGAAAACCGGGCAAACGTTGTTATAGTTAGATATGGGGAACTTGCTCTTAAAAGCACAGGCGTTCGGAACTGGTATGAGAAAATTCTCATGAAGAATATTGCTGCAATGCTGGACTCAAGGAGCATTCCATATTCCCTGATAAGGAGAGAATGGGGAAGGATATTTATTGAGACAACAGATCCACGTGCAGCAGGGGTGGCAGCAGACGTTTTTGGGGTTGTTTCAACTTCACCTGCATTAATAACAGAACCAGACCTTGAGAGTGCAGCCAGGAACTGTGCACTTCTTGGAACAGATCTTATTCGGAAAGGAGAGTCTTTTGCTATCCGGGCTAGAAGAAGTGGAAACCATTCTTTTTCTTCAGCGGATCTGGGGAGAAACTGTGGAGATGCTGTCTGGAACGCCCTTGAAAAAGAAGGAATAAATCCCAGTGTTAACCTGAGCTCTCCTGATAAGGAAATTTTTGTCGAGATGAGGCAGAATCTGGCTTATATTTACCTGGAGACGGTTAAAGGAGTGGGAGGGCTTCCCCTCGGCACGCAGGGCAGTATGGTAGTGCTGATGTCAGGTGGCATCGATTCTCCTGTTGCTGCATGGCTGATGATGAAGCGCGGTGTAATGATTATCCCTGTTTACTGTAATAACTCTCCTTACGCAGAAGATGCGGCGAAAGAACGCGCTTTTGACTGTATCCGCCAGCTCCAGGCATGGGCTCCAGGGCACCAGTTTACAACTTATGAACTTCCTCACGGTCCAAATCTGGGGGTTTTTATCGAAACATGTGACCGAAAAAACACATGCCTACTCTGCAAACGTATGATGTACAGGGAAGCCTACGAAGTTATGAAAAAAGAAGGTGCAAGTGGGATTATTACTGGATCTTCCCTCGGACAGGTAGCCTCCCAGACTGCGGCCAACATGTATGCCGAAATTTATCAGCTTGCTATCCCGGTTTATCACCCTTTAATCGCCTTTGACAAAAGCGAGATTGTGGATATTGCCCGTAGAATTGGAACTTATGATATATCTACAAGGCCAGCTGGGGGTTGCGCTGCAGTTCCGGAGCATCCTGAAGTAAAGGCAAATTATGACCTCATAGTTCTTGAGGAAAAAAAGCTTGGTATCGAGACTATGGTGAGCGATGCTTTGAAAGCTTCAAAAGTCCTCAAACTCTGATTAGAGCCCGGGCTTTACAATGGGGAATTTTAGCGTTATAGCTGAAAACTCCCTCATATTTATGAGTATATAAACTTTCAAATTGTATCCTGTTTTATAATATACATGGCAAATTATATAAAATTGAAATGGTTTATATAAGATTTCTTTCTTTTAATATTCTGGGCGTTATACTTCCAATGGAGTTCATCATCCAATCTCCAGTTCAATCCACAGGTTCAATCCACAATCACAATTTTGAGAATGTAGTTAACGCCCTTTTTTCTTAACAGGAATAAATTAGCCCACACTTACACACTTTTTTATTAGTGAGTCACAACTTCCTCTAATACGAACTAATTTAAAAAATTATTTATTCCTACTCCTGCTAATCTATTCTATGAATGGTTTTTCTCGCTCAGATCCAAAAACCCCCGGAATACGGACAATCTTACTTTTATTTACTATCACAAGTTTCCTGCTGATGACTGCAGGTTCACTGTATATCGATATTTTCCCTGATAATCCGGAAACAGGTGAGTTTCTTGTAAACACCGCAGGACCTGTATTCTGGTTTTTCTGCGGCATCTGGATCCTTTTTAATATAGTCACTATCCTGAACTCCAGGCGCTAGAAATCTCTGAAATTATTTAAGCAAGCTGCCTCAATCCCCACCAAGTCTCCGTTAAACATGTCTCCGTTAAACATGTCTCCGTTAAACATGTCTCCGTTAAACATAATATCCATCAAAACAAGATCAGGATTTGTAAGTTCTGTTATTCTTATTGCCTCTTCTCCCAAAATAGCAATAATGGAAACAGTATAACCATATTATTTTACCTGTTTCTAATGTTCAGAGCCGCTATATTCTGATCTTCAACGACCAGAATCTTTGCTTTATACGTTATTTCCCCCTGTTTTTTATCTTCTTATTTTCCAATATATTCTGAATAATTAACCAGTTGACCCCATGTTTTTATCGGGTAAGAACAGTAGTGTACTTATCAGAAAATATATTGAATTTTTGGGAAACGAGTATCCGTTTTAACCGGATAAAGGCTTTATTTAAGATTTATTGAAGAGTTTTATCCATCATTACTGGAACTCTCAATATCTTTTTTTTTGGTTCTGTGTTTATGGAGCGCCATCTCAATATTGCTATGCAGGTCCTCTTCTTTGAAAGGCTTGGAAATATATCCTGCCGGTTCTGTCATTTTAGCCCTTTCAAGGGATTCATCGTCAGTATAAGCTGTCAGATACAGGACCGGAATTTTAAGGCGGGCTTTTATTTCACGAGCAGCTTCTATTCCATCCATGTCTCCTTTCAACATGATATCCATCAAAACAAGATCCGCATTCGTCAGCTCTGCTTTTCTGATTGCTTCCTCTCCTGTAGATGCAGTACCGGGTACAGTATAACCCAGGTTTTTGAGTTTGTTTCTTATGTTCAGAGCGACGATGTTCTGGTCTTCAACAACCAGAATTTTTGCCTTTTTCATTGTATCTCCCCTTTGATACTGGATACATTTTCAGATGACTGGCAGGACTCCTTAAACCATATCTTGAACTTAGTTCCCGAATTGTTTTCAAGTTCGATCGTGCCCTCCAGTTGCTCGACAAGTATATTTACCAGCTGGAGACCCAGGGAGCTCGTGTTCTTGAAATCAACATTTTCCGGAAAACCCAACCCATTGTCCGAAACTACCAGTGTGTACTGGATATTATTATCAACTGAACTCTTAGCTCCAGTATTATTAATGATATTACTTATACTTTTATTCTCATTATTTTCATCTGTTCTGCAGAGTTTTATGCAAACTTCACCTTTCCGACCTGATGGAAACCCGTGTTTCAGAGAATTGGATACAAGCTCATTGATAATAATCCCTAGAGGAACTGCAGTATCCATTCCCAGGAAAATCTCTTCAATATCGAGCTGCATATTGACATCCCCTTTTCTGACAGTGTATGGGTGGAACAGGTCCGTTGTCAGTTTCTGAAGGTAAGCTGAAAAATCCAGAGCCTCGTTATTTCTTGACCTGTACAGCTCCTCATGAATTATTGCCATTGTAGCAACACGGTTCTGGCTCTCACGGAAAGCTTCAAGAACTTCCATGTCGCTAAACTTCTCTGCCTGAAGTTCAAGGAGGCTTGAGATTACCTGCAGGTTATTCTTAATCCGGTGATGTATTTCCTTTTTACGGATTTCTTCCATTTTTGTAAGAGATTCTTCAGCTTCTTTTTGTCTGCTAATATCATAGACCGTCCCCTGTATAATTATCTTCTTGCCTGCAGGATCGGAAACGTTCTGGAGAATCTCACGGACCCACCTTAATTTTCCATCCCTGTGCCTTATCCGGTACTCGTGCTCTATAAAGAGTGAGGGGTCATCTGCCAACCTCCCTCTATTATCAAAAAGCTTTTCTTGGTCTGCAGGATGAACAAGCTGGTACCAGTCAACTTTTCCGGAAATAAAGTCCTCTCTCCTATATCCTGAGATTTCTTCTATATTTCCATCTATGAGAATCAGGGTGAAGTCAGGTCCCATTTGGAAAGCAATTCCTCTGAAGTTTTCCATGAAGGACCTGTAGCGCACTTCACTTTCGTGCAGTTTTTCTGAAGCCAGTTTAATACCGGTTATATCTTTCATTACCCCGAAAGCTTTTCGAACACTCCCATTTTCATCTCTCAAATAGATTCCGCTGTCTTCCACATGGATATAGTTTCCATCTTTCTTCCTGAATCTGTACTCAATACGGAACTTATTCTCGGTTTTCTGGAATCTCCTGAATTCACCTAGGGCTCTTTTCCTATCTTCAGGATGAATATGGTTAGCCCACGAAACATTGCCGAATTTATTAAATTCTTCTACCGTATATCCCGTGACATCCCGAATAGCTCCTGCCCATTTGACAACATTTTCCTTGAGGTCATGTTCAAACACTATCTGCCCAGTCTGCTCAGCAGCAATCCTGTATATCTCCTCACCTTTCCTGATAATTTTTTCAGCTTCTTTGCGCGAGGTAATATCCAGCATTACGCCCACAATTCCGGCAACTTCTCCAGAAATGTCCTCGTAAGTAGCTTTATGGAACAGGAAGTCTCTAATTACACCATCAGCACAGATAACCCTGGTCTCGGAGTAATGGCTTCCCCCGTTATCGAGAAGTTCCCTGTCATGTTTAAAATAGATCTCAGCTAGCTCATTTGGAATTCTTTTCTTAAACTCAGAGGATGAGCCCCCTATGACCATCTCCTTTGGAAGCCCCATGATTTGCCTGGCAAAACTCTCGTTACAGTTTACATAAATCTCATTCAGGTCCTTCTGGAATACAGGGCTTGGAATGCTGTCAAGAAGGGTCTCAAGAAATTGTACATTGTTCAGAAGGGTTTTTTCAATCCTCTTTCTTTCCATTACTTCCTGTGCAAGTTTTTCGTTTGCTTCTATATACTCAAGGGTCCTTAGCTCAACAAGTTTATCCAGTCTCTCATGTAAGGATCTGAGTTTTTCTTCATCCCACTTCCTGTAACTTATATCAAACCCATAAATGTCTATATACCCATCTTCCGAATAAGGATAAAGCTTTAGAGCACACAAAACTTTCCCTACATTGATTTCAAGGGTTTCAGGCTGTTTCTGTGAAAGAATCTTTCTTATACTGTGTTTCAGTGATTGAGGAAGTTCCTCTCCTTCTTTTATACCCCAATGCTCAAGAAGAAAGCAGGCTGCTCTATTGGCAAAAAGAACTTTCCCAGTCATTTCTACCCTTAGGACAGGGTTTGGGTTCTCCAAAGGATGGAGCTCTATTATTTTTTCGTGCGGCACCATTGAGTTTTCCCGTCCTAATTCTCTAGCCTCTTTTTTCTTCTCGGGCAAGCTGTTACTTTTAATAACTTCCAGTCCCCCATTTTTCACTTTTTGCCTTAGTCTCTTAGATCTCAGAGCAAAAATCATATTTTTGCTTAAAAACAGGGTTAAAAATAGCCTTTTGCGGATATTCTCATTTTTCCGCTATTTGATCCCTTCAATCCAGCACATCGGAATTTTATTGTAAAAAATATATGCGATTTGTTATGTATCCATTATTTAAAAAGCATATGATGTGTAACCGGATTTTGTAGAGTTGAGATATGGATATTATTAAACCGGGTATTTTGCAGATCTCGTTTTCTGGCAAAAACTTAAACGAGCTTTTCAGAGAATGAGTAGTTGAATGAGTAGTTGAATGAGTAACTGGATGAGTAACTGGATGAGTAACTGGATGAGTAGTTGAATGAGTAACTGGATGAGTAACTGGATGAGTAACTGGATGAGTAACTGGATGAGTAACTGGATGAGTAACTGAATGAGTAGTTGAATGAGTAGTTGAATGAGTAACTGGATGAGTAACTGGATGAGTAACTGAATGAGTAACTGGATGAGTAACTGGATGAGTAACTGAATAAGTAATTATCTGTATGTTTCTCCTTCTGCTGGAGATGAGCATCGAGAAGGAAAAGCACAGGAAAATAGTATGAAGAAAAATATGGGTGTAAAATATCATAAATAAAGAAATTTAACTGGAAACTTCTCCCTTAAAAAATATTGAATTTGATAGTTGACCAGGGCGAGCTTCAGCTCTCCCTGGCCATCTGAGGGGGTTATTTTAGCGTGGAACACCACACTAATATTTAAAAAGAGTTATTTGTATATAATTCTTTGCAATTTTCATACAGTTAGCCACCAAGTGCAAATCACAATCAATATCAAGGAAGCAACATACTTTATAAAAAAGAGAACATTTTTTAGTCATCGGGAAAAAAAATTAAAAATCTAAGCTGAACAAATTAATGGATATTTGATATTATTACAGGAAACCCAAAAATGATGTTTTCGGGTTTCTACTCTTGAATATAGTTCCATGAAGTTTGTGAACCTTTATACTTTAAAACAGTGATTACATTCAAAGATGCTATAACAAGCAGGTTCCTGCTTTGAGGAAGTATACCCTGGGCTCTGGATTTTATAGGAAGAAGCGTAAAACCCATAAAATCTTAATTTCATGGGATATAATCGTCAACTTTAATACATTTTTCAATTGTTGGTTCCGCTAAAATATTTTTCGTATCAAGTTAATTTAATAGTAGTATCAAGTTAATTTAATAGTAGTATCAAGTTAATTTAATAGTAGATACTGTCACCACAACCCAAAATGTGAAAACCAAGCATGTGAAAACCAAGCATGTGAAAACCAAGTTGAGGGAGTTGGATAACAGGGTATCGTATACCTGAAGGGTCGGGAACATTAAACCAGAAAAAACCGGAAGCTCTAAGCATCTCAAGTAATCTCACGACCATATATTCCATTTCACCTGTGGTATGCGGGGTAGAGCCTGTATGACTTGTCCTCAGTAGAGGGAAGGATGACTCAGGAAGCCGCTAAGTTTTTAGCTTAGGGGTAGTTCACAGAACTTGTATGAAGGTATATAAAAAAAGTAAATGAGGTTTTCCGAAAAGCAAGCCTTGGAAAAATTTACATTTCTTGCAGCCAGCATTTCGGAGTACTTCTTAAAATAATTTTAATTCATTAACTGTATACCAGTTGAAGTTTTGGCACCTGATTTTCGTTTCCGCAGTCACTGCTATAAAATGCAATATAGTTATTGCTCTCTGTGCGGGCTTTTATCAGAAATCCCGTGTTTTCATACTTTCCACTGGTGTACTCTTTTACCAGATCGGTTACATTAAGCTCGTAATATTTGTTGTCAGGAATATCACTTCCCTTAAAGGTTAGTATGGCATAAGGACTGTTACCCTGCAAAACACCGTTTTTATCATACCAGTCTCCTCCGGGATTTTTCCATGAAACATCTTTGTCCTTTTTATTCCAGCTTACGTAATCTGAATTCCAGGCTGAAGCAGGCCTGTAAACCTCAATCACAGTATCTTCAGGTCTTGTTTTTCCTGCAGGATAATACCAGTAGAGAGAAAGAGCCGCATTACTAACTTCGGCAGAACCGGTATACTCGCTAAGGTTTAACCACATTATATCCCTGTATCTGACACTGTTCATCCCACCTGCATCAATAAAAGGTGAAACCTTGTAAACTACATCAGGAGACTTTTCACGTAGACGATTATCCGTTGCACTAGTAACAGTTGCATTTACAGTCACTACAGGTACAGTCACTGAAGATGCTTTCTTTGTTATGCTAAGCTTTGGCTCTTGATCTTCGTTTCCGCAGTCACTGCTATAAAATGCAATATAGTTATTGCTCTCTGTGCGGGCTTTTATCAGAAATCCCGTGTTTTCATACTTGCCATTGATATACTCTTTTACGAGCTCGGTTACGTCCAGTTCGTAGTAATTATTGTCAGGAAGGGTACTGCCTTTGAGAGTTATTGTAGCATATGGGGTGTTACCCTGAGAAACACCATTTTTATCATACCAGTCTCCTCCGGGATTTTTCCATGAAACATCTTTGTCCTTTTTATTCCAGCTTACGTAATCTGAATTCCAGGCTGAAGCTGGCCTGTAAACCTCAATTACAGTATCTTCAGGTCTTGAGTTTTCTGCAGGATAATACCAGTAAAGAGAAAGAGTCGCATTATCAACTGGGAAGTCGCTGGTATATTTACTCAGGTCAAACCACATTATATCCCTGTATCTGACACTGTTCATCCCACCGACGTCAATATAGGGTGAACTCTGATAGACTACATCAGGAGACTTTTCACGTAGACGGTTGTCAGATACTTCTATTTCGGAAATTACAGGTTCCTCAGAATCTTCGGGTGGTTTTACATGAACAATCCCTGTTACGGTATTGCTGCCTGCCGCATTACTTGCTGTAAGTATCACTGTATAATTTCCTGCTGTTGAATAGGTATGAGTTGGGCTTTTCTCTGTTGAACTTGTCCCGTCTCCGAAATTCCAGTTCCATGCTGTGGGTGAACCTGTGCTGCTGTCAGTAAAAGTCACATCAAGGGGTGCATTTCCGGAAATTGGAGACGCAGAAAAAGCAGCAACCGGAACTTTGGATACCTGGGCATCGAATATCTGGTTTCCGCTAACTGAAGCATCCTGGATGTTTTTGATTGTGATCTCTGAACCTGGACTGGAGGAATATACATTTATTAAGTTATTATTTTGTATTTTGACCTCGCTGTTTGTGTAAGAATTTCCGTCGAGATATATTCCTTCTTCTCTAATATTTTCAAAAGTATTATCAGAGATTTTTAAATTTACTCCGTCTATAAGGAACTGCTGATATACTCCTTTATTCAAGAGATTGCTAAAAGTGTTCCCAGTAATCACTATATTCCTGAAACTTCCCTGATATGGGAAATGAATTCCGTATATTCCGCTGTTTTGATAATTATTCCTAATTATAAGCGTGTCATCGATTCCATTTCCTCCCCTATACATCTCACCTGCAATACCATTAAACGTGTTATTTTCGCAAATGTGTACTCCGTCACTTACTGCGCCGCGTTTAAATATTCCTCCATATCCGCCAAAAACTTCATTGTCAGAAAAAATAGATTGTTGTGTACCATCTGAAAATGCTACAAAATATGGGAGTTGTGGGTATATCTTATTTCCAGTTACGACAAAATTAATAGTTAGAGCATGAGCATCAATAACCCAGGAACCACGTATTTTTGCCCCAATCAGAGTGTTATTGGAGATAAAAACGTCTCGATTTAAAGATTTGCGTTCAGCTGAATTGGCTGTTATAGCATGCCTGCAATTCTCTATGTGATTATTTTCAATATTGACAAAAGCCGTACCGCTAGCTACATTTACACCATATCCACTTCCCGGAAGAAGTGAATTGTAAATCTCATTATTATTAACATTAACATTAAAACAGGAATATAGACAAACAGCACCAAATCCACTATTATTGAACCAGGAATTAGTGACAGAGCTATCCTTGCAGTATTGCATAACTAGTCCATGATGTGACATTGCTGCACCTGTATCCTCCATCCTTATATTATTTACATGGATTTCAACAGGTCTATATACTTCGAACTGTACGGTTTCGGACAGGCTATAATCTCTAAGAAGTGGTTGATTTAAAGTGACGATGTTTCCATTTACACTTTTAACAGCATATATTTCCCCTGTCATTTGATCAGGATAATTGTCAGGATAATCTAAAGGACACCACTGAACATTTTTCCAGATCTTAATCAAGTCGTTCTGGCGAACCTGGGAAGCGTCAGTTAAAACCACCTGGAATGAATCCTTATTAGCGTCAGCAGATAGTTTTCCACTTGTGATTAATGACCCACAGAAATAAAGCTCGTTATATTCTTTTTCAGGAGTTTGAATGTAAAGAGTTACATTTCCTTCGCCTATTATGTTCAGATTTTTATTTTTTTGATAAATCCCTTTTGTGATATAATAGTCCCCTGCGCAGATAGTTATTGTATCCCCACTTTTTGAACTATCAAGTGCTGCTTGAATGCAAGCTGCATCATTTGCATAATTAGGTGTATGAAAAAGACCTGGTCCAGCTTGTCCAGTTTCTTTGTCAATTACGATATTTGCTGCCAAAGCCGCAGGGCTACTTAACAAAAAACAAAAGAGAGTAAGAGTAAGTATTTTTATGAGGGTTTTTAATTTTTTCATCAGAGATCCCCCTGGACACATTTAACTCAAAGCCTTACGATAACAATTTTTGAAGGGCTCTGAGACGATTTGAATAAGTTAATTTAAAGAAGTTTATACTTCCACCAGAATTAACTTTATTATTATTGTTTAACTGATATTAACTTTACTACATTATTTTAATAGTAGCGATATCCAGGCTCTCTGATATGATTATTGTAATAAGTCATGAAGAAAAGAAAAAACCCAATACGATGCACGTCGGGATGGGTATAAAACAACCCAAAAGGGTAGCCAGGGGGCAGATAGAAAAAGACATTGTGAGTGTTCTGTCAACAAAAAAATATTCTAATGAAAGAACTTAAATTATTTAAAACGCATATGAAATTCTTCGAATAACAGGCACAAAGAAATGAAAGTACTTTTTTTTCCTTACCTTTTTTACCTATCAACCTCATCATTCTCTTGGGCAGTAAGGTTGTACTTATTTTGGTTCTTTGAAGCCGTGATAAAACTAACCAGTGAATTGCCATCGAAGGCTCAAATGTGACTTTGATCACGGATGCTAAATTGGCCTTTGAGGCAATTCTACTGCCCAAATTAATTTGGTGATCTAATTTGGTGATCTAAATTGGTTGAAGTCATTAACAAAGCTTGTGGTTTAGACATTCACAAACTCTTTTTCATTGCTACAATCCTCAGTAGATCTGGTGAAAAACAGCAACAATATTTCTCTAGAACCCCTGACGAAATTTTAGCTTTTAAAAACTGGGTTATATCAGATAAATGTGACGTTGTTGCCTGTGAATCAACGAGTGACTTTTGGGTTCCGATTTATGATGCGTTGATAAAACATCTACCTGTTATAGTTGGAAATGCCCGAGATATGAAGGCGTTTACACACAAAAAAACAGATAAGATCGATTCCGAATTCATCGCACAACTTGCATTGAATAATATGATTCAACCATCAAGAGTTTTCCCAAAAAACCATAGAACATTTCGTTCATGTATCCGGCTTCGCCATAACCTTGTACAAAAAAGAACAGATATAAAAAATGAAGCTCACGCCATACTCGCACCTGAAATGTTTAATCTGAAGAATGTGCTAACAGATATTTTTGGTAAGAGTGGTAGAGCAATTCTATCAGGAATTTGTTCAGGTAAAAGCGTTGACCAGATTATAGCAAGCCTTTCCCCAAATGTTCGTAAAAAAAGTGATCAGATAAGGGAAACTCTGGACAGAGAAATCTCTCAAGGTGCTGCATTCAGGCTTCAGATCTGTCTGGATATCATAAAGCATCTTGACAATGAAATCAAAATTTTGGAAAAAGAAATATTCAATTATGCTTATAAAAATCATAAGCAAGAAATGGAAATTTTAATGTCTGTTCCAGGAATAGGAGAACTTGGAGCGGCAACTCTTATTGCTGAAATAGGCGATTTCAAAGATTTTTCTTCAGGGGATAAGTTTGCTTCATGGCTTGGCATAGTTCCGAATGTGTACCAATCAGCGGATAAATACCATAACGGAAGAATCACTAAGAGAGGATCTAAGGAAGCAAGGTGGATTCTAACACAGATTGCTCAGGCAGCAGCAAGAACAAAAAATAGCAGGTTAAAAGAGTTTTTCAACAGAAAAAAGAAGTCGATTGGGCATTCAAAGGCAATTATTGCCCTGGCAAGAAAAATTGCAACAATTATATGGCATCTGATCACAAACGAGGAGATGTATGAAGATGAAACTGGATATAAAAAGGGGGAAATTCAAAAGAGAAAGATAGTGGAGACTGAGATATTCTCAGTTGATGAAAGGATCAAAATAATGAGTGAAATATATGTAATTGCGAGAAATGAAGAAAGAGAGAGTACGTGAGGAAGATCTCCTCATATACTTTCATGCTAAATAAGATCTGTAATTTTTGGTAGGTGAAGACGTTGATGAGAGCTTTCTGACTTTGTGCCCTATGTCAGAGAAAAACATGAATAACATTCAAGTTCCTGGCGCGCTTCAACTGCACAATAGTGGGTTGGGAAATGTGGCGAACAACTTGGGGGAGGGAACGAACGACTCTGCTGCAAGCTCAACGAGCTGCTTTCCTATTGCATTAAATCCGTGGGGGATGATAAATGAACACAGCCGGAGACGTCCAGAAATGGCTGACATTCGGATTAAGCGCAGAGCAGGAGGATCGCTTCCGAAAGACAAACTTTGGTGCAGACGTCACCCAGGCTCGGATTTTCATTTTTTTGATCATCCTGCCCCTGATAGCCCTTGCAGCCAATGACTATGGTTTTTTTGGTATCTCACCGATATTCTATGGGCTTTTTGCGCTTAGATTTGTTATTGTTGCATACACTATCCTATTCCTCAAAAACCTTCGAAGACTTCCGAACTACCACTCTTACGACCGGGCTGAATTCGTTTGGGCTCTCATTTTTGCGTTCACCCACATCACATTGAACGCGACACGACCTGCTGACTTCGTCGCCCATACCATCACCATAGTTCTCACTATTTTTGTCATGGTTCTCGCCATTCCAAATAGGTTCACCAACCAGCTTATTCTGTCCCTGGTGTACACCATCGGGGAGACGTTGATTATCGCATCCAGTCTGTGGATCTCACCACAAGCTTCCTTTACGGTGCTTCTCAACATGTTCATTGCGAGTGCCGTTGCCATTGCTTCCAGCTGGCTGCTTCACTTCTGGCGCAGGCGGGAATTTCTGACTCGCGAGGAAATACAAAAGGCAAGAGTAGAAACTGAGATGCAGCTTATCGAGCGCGAGAAAGCTGAAGAAGCCCTCGAAAAAATTGAAATTGCCCGCCAAAAGGAAATTCATCACCGCATTAAAAATAACCTGCAGGTTGTCTCCTCTCTATTGGACCTTGAGGCTGAGAAATTCAATAATAAAGAATATATAAACAATTTAGAAGTTCTTAAAGCCTTCAGGGAAAGCCAGGATAGAGTAATATCAATTGCCCTGATCCACGAAGAATTGCATGAAGGTGAAGGAGCTGATACACTTAACTTTTCATTGTATTTGCAGAGACTCATTAAGAATCTTTTCCAGATTTACGGGCTTGGAAGTGCCAATATTAACTTAAACATGGATCTTGGAGAAGATATTTTCTTTGACATGGATACAGCAGTCCCATTGGGTATAGTTGTTAATGAACTGGTTTCCAATTCTCTCAAATATGCGTTTCCGGGCAGGGAAACTGGAGAAGTCCACATTGAGCTCTTCAGCGAAGAGGTTGGAAATGAGCCAAATAATAAAGAGCAGCTTACTGGAAAAGATACAAAGTATACTTTAGTAGTCTCCGATAATGGAGTTGGTATTCCCGAAAACATTGATTTTGGAAACCCGGAAACTCTTGGTCTGCAGCTTGTCAGTATCCTTGTCGATCAGTTAGACGGTGAAATGGATCTTGGAAGAGATCATGGAACAGAATTCACTATCCGGTTTAGCAGTATAGAAAAATGAGCCAATTATGGAACTTTTGCTCACGCCCTAAACCCTGCTTCGCTACAGGCTTTATAGGAAGAAGCGTAAAACCCCAAAGTCGTTATCTTCTTTCATCCACTTGATTGATCATCTTTTCGGCTACAGTTACTTTTTTTGGCTACAGTTCCAAAACTTATTCGTATTCCAGACCTGGCAGAAATCCAGGATTGGTCAAAAGTCCCAATCATCACAATTCTTATATACATCAGTTATTATGCCTCTTAAAGTGAAGTGACTTATATGACTGAGAAAAAAATTGACTTTTCTTCACTCAAAAGTAAAGGTTTTCTGCCCCAGAGGCAGGAAAATATGTTTTCAATGCGGCTGAAAGTCGTGAGCGGGAATCTGGATGCTGAAAAACTGCGGGCAATTGCGGATGCAGCCGAGAAATACGGTAATGGATATGTCCACGTAACCTCAAGGCAGCAGATTGAGATTCCTTTTGTCAAACTTGAAGATGCGGAAGAAGCAAGCTATGAGCTTGAAAAACTGGATATTTCAGGAGGCTCTTCCGGAAAGAAGGTAAGAGCTGTAGTCGCCTGCCAGGGGAATACGGTCTGCAGAAACGGGTTGATCGACTGCCAGAACCTGGCATGCCGGATCGATGAAAAATACTTCGGGGAAGCTGTCCCTAAAAAGCTCAAGATTGCAGTAACAGGATGTCCTGCAGCCTGTATGAGACCTCAGGAAAATGACTTTGGGGTCATGGGCACGGTAAAACCTGAAATCCTCGAAGAAAATTGTGTCGGCTGCAAACGCTGTGAAAAGGCGTGTAAGGTGGGGGCAATAAAAGTCCTGGAAGAGAAAGCCCACATAGATACCGAAAAGTGCATCCTCTGCGGAGCCTGTATTGAAGCCTGCCGGAAAGATGCTCTGAGAGCCGAAAAAACCGGATGCACGATCTTTGTCGGAGGCAAAGCAGGACGCCAGCCCAGGCACGGGACAAAGCTTCTTGAGCTTGCAGACGAGGAGCAGCTTTTCTCAATCCTTGAAAAAACCTTTGAGTATTACAGGAGAGAAGGCCTTGATGGGGAGAGATTCGGAGAACTCCTTGAAAGGCTGGGAATTGAAAAATATAGGAAAGAAGTCCTTCCCTCTTAAACAACCGGTTAATTTTCCGACTTTGCCTTCTTTGAAATCCAGATCCCAAGTGCTCCCAGCCCTGCCAGCAGTGCAATAAACTTTATTAGTCCTCCAAGGAAAGGAATTTCATACACTATTGCAAATACAATCGCTCCGGTGAGGTAATATATCATTTTCCCGGCTTCTTTTTTAAAGACCTTAGAGTAAATCATTTCCCCTGCGAGCAGTTTTACCGGTACTGTAGCGATAAGGACTGCGAGGGCCAGCATCAACATCAGCAGGATAGAAAGACTCCACCCGAACATTGTAATTAACAGGATTACGGAGAGGACCGGAACGAAAATAAGGAGCGTTAAGCCCAGCAGTCCGGCTTTCAACGCTGATCCCCTTACAATTTCCGCAAGTCCGGTTACAAAACCCGGGAAAGTATAGATCAGGATAAAGCCCAGGGCAAGAGTTGCCAGCAGCCCCAAAATGAAGGAAAAGATGCCAAAACCTTCAGCTCCACCTGTATACTGGTTTCGCTCTCTGGTTACGGGTACGATGCTCAGGTTTCCCCCTACCTTATCTTCAAGGTCAGAAGGGTAATTTTCGGCTTGAAGTTTAAGGTTCCCTTTAAGCTCAAAGTCCTCTCCTGTCTTGAGTGTCCCGGCAGAAGCTGACCCGTTTCCATTGACGATCCCGTTAAGAGTTACTTCTCCTCCGGCCAGCAGGATATCGCCTTCAACTGCGCTGTTCTTTGAGAGATAAATCTGACCACCGGCTGCTACCAGGTCTCCACCAACATTTCCATTTACCCGAATCGAGCCTCCGGCTGCCATGATGTTGCCTGAAACGTCCCCGTTAACAATTATTTCTCCGCCGGCCCCGGTGAAATCATCTATAACATTTCCGTTTATCTCAAGCCTGGACCCTCCAAGTACCAGGTCTCCCGGGATATCCTGATTGATCTTAAGTTGATCCCCGCCGCCAAAAACGTTTCCTGAGCTCGTATATTTAAGCATGGTTTCTTCATCAGCGGCACCTGCCGAAAAAGGCAGTACGGCAAAAAGTATCATAAATAATATAAGTAGTGATTCCAGCTTCTTTTCCATAAAAATTACCTTCTTTTGTACCATTGAGTCTTTCCGGTTTAATCGAGTCTTTCCGGTTAACCACTCCGATGAATACCAGGATATTCTGGCTGGTATATTCCCATTTGTTGGTATATTCACATTTAATACAATAAATAGGTATGAAAAGCCCTTCGAAAAATAAAAAGGCACTTAAAGATTAAAAATAGGGAGAAAAAGCCTCCAATCAGTGATCTAACCTGTTTCATAACCAGTATTTAGAGAGGCTTTACCAGGAATTGTCATGAATTCTTGAGGCTTCGTACCTGGGCTCTCCTGGTTTTTCTTCTGCCGGATGACCAATTGAGATTATTGAAAACGGGGTCACATGCTCTGGGATCTTAAATAATTCCCGGATATCGGTGATAAGTTTTTCAGCCGGGTAAACTCCTATCCAGACCGCTCCCAGCCCCAGGGCATGGGCAGCCAGTAACATGTTTTCGCTTGCAGCAGAACAGTCCTGAACCCAGAAATCCTTGAATTTCGGAGTATTCCGGTCTGCGCAGATCAGTAATGCAGCCGGAGCGCCTTTTAACATATTTGCATAAGGGTGCATTTCCGAGATTTTTTCAAGGAGATCACGCCTGTCAATTATAATGAAATGCCAGGGCTGTTCATTCCCTGCTGATGGTGCACTCATACCGGCTTTCAAAATCTTCTCAATCATATCCCTGCTGACTGGTTCTGGCAGGTATTTCCGGATGCTTCTTCTGGTTAAAATCGCGTCCATTGTTTCCATAAATATTATTCCCCATTTATTAATGTAGTATTATAACGGATAAACCTTAGTGTTAACCAGTTTTATATATATTAGTTTTATATATAGTAATATCTGCATTTAATTATATATATTTAACACGGCTTTTTTTGAATCTGTTTTAGACTTGGTTTCTGAAATTGAAACAAAAATAGTAAGAATTGATAATAATTCTAGCAAGTTACTTTGCAAATAAATGTATAAAAATAAATAAAATATATTTTAAAATTTATTTAGTTTTAGTTTATTTAGGTTTACCAGTGAGGACTCTTAAGATACAGCTCGTTTTGAGTAGCTATGACCGGAGAAAACTACGGCCGGTGAAAAGCAGGACGAAAAAAAACAAAAACAAAAACAAAAACAAAAACAAAAACAAAAACAAAAACAAAAACAAAAACAAAAACAAAAACAAAAACAAAAACAAAAACAAAAAATTAATAAATATCTGCCCAATCAACAGTATAAATAGTATAAATAATTCCCATGACTCCCGGAATGGGTTTAAAAATACAGCATAAAAAATTCTAAATTTTGGTGATCCCCTACATGAAAAGAAAATTCCAATCAGGAAATAACTATCTAGTTTTGTATGACTGCGGTATTGCCTTCCTATGCTATAAAGATTCCTCCCCTGTAAAATGCGATTATTACGAAAGTGGAAACCTCATAACAATTTGATTAGAAGGGGATACAATGCAGATGAGGGTAGAAGGAAGGGGTGTTATTTCGGTTATCGGTGGCAGATGGGAGGAAGTTTATCCTTTTGAGGTTGCAGCGTGATATATGAGTCTTTTTGTTAGTTTCTGGGTTTTAGATTGGTTGCAGTCAATAGCTAACGGAATTAATGACAAATTTTAATGATCCCAGAAGATATTAAAAAGTCTCTAAATTGGAGCCAGAGTCCGGAATGTGAACTTGAAGATGCTTCATCTTCACGTAATTTGAGAGATAAAAAAGGTAGGGCTGTGAGTACTTTCATTTGTTTGTGCCTGTTATTTGGAAAATTTCATACACGTTTTTACTTGAATATAAAAACAGTTTCGGGGTTAAGAAAAAGTATCATTTCAGATCGTAACCTGCTTCTAAGTGTTATCCAGGATCCCTACCTGCGGTTGGTTTAATATTGTTTTTGACTTAACCTAAAACGGAAACAGATCTCGGACAATAGAAGTAAGGACAATAGAAGTAAGAACAATAGAAGTAAGGACAATAGAAGTAGGATAATAGAAGTAAGGACAATAGAAGTAAGGACAATAGAAGTAAGGACAATAGAAGTAAGGACAATAGAACTAAAGAGATGCGCTGATCAGATATCAAAGTTAACCTTTAATACCTCACACTGCGGCATATTTTTAATTTGGACACCCTCCAGTGTTCCTGTTACTTCCAGACTATCAAATTCATTTGAACCGCATAGTACATCCTGATTCGGGTGCGTGCCAGGTGTGATATTGCAGTTCAGCACAGTCTTTTTACCAGCCGAGACTACGATTGGAAGCCTTGGTGACGCAGGATGTTTTTTTGGAAGAACTATTAATGGGGACCTGATTTCCCGAATCATGAAGAGAACGCATTTAAGCCCTTTTTCAGTTTTCTCATCCACCGAAAGCGCAGAAGCAACAATCAGGTCATGGGGTTCCAGTCCGAGTACAATCTCTTCGTTCTCAGTTTCCAGAAAGAACTGCCCACTCGGACCTGCTTTCACAATAGCCACTGTTCCTGCCGTTCCGCGCAGGAGAAGCATTTCACTTTCCTTCAGTGAAATTTCTTTAGAAGAGGTCGATTTTTCCATTTTAAAAATAATTATTTAAAAAATCCAGTTGATCATCAGGATTCTGCTACATTTTAGGATTCTTCTACATTTGTAGACTGGCAGGAAGGACATTTCACATTTTTGCCAATACCTTTAAATTTATTTCCACAGTCCTTGCATGCATACTGTTTAAACGGCAATTTTCCTTCCATATCGATATCAAAAGAGTCTCCAACACTACACATACTTATTACCTCATGGTTTTATCAAGGGGATTACTATAATGATATAACCCCTTATTATTTCTCGTATTTATACAATTAATATCTTTCCATATCTATTCCCAAGCAATTTCTGACCTCAGTTCTCTCATCAGGGCAATCCTCATCAGGGCAATCCTTTTCAAAAAAAATTAAAAATTAAGAAATAATTAAGAAATGTAAGTAGAGGCCCACTCAGGCCTTTTCGGTGGGTTTGCCTCCAGCATTTCTCTCCATTTTTCATCGGTCAGGCGGTCGGACATGGGCTGTTTGAACTCGTAATAGCTGAAGACCGGACCTGCCCCGATAAGGATCCTGTCGTCCGGAAGTTTATACGCAACTACTAGCATGTCCACGTATCCAACCCCTTCTTCGAGTACGTTTTCTGTGTTGCCGTCGGTATGGACATCAGCTACAACTGTAGTTTTTCTGGCTTTCTCATCGACATCAGCTATAACCCCATCAAGCTGGTCCCCGAAATTCTTGATGAACTCGTAGTCTTCTTCTGTCAGTTCTTCGTTTTTGAGTTCCTTTTCCGAAATTGCCTGAAGCCTGGAAATTATAGTTTCAAGGTATGTAAGCCTTGTTTTTGATGTCGGATCAAGCACACCCATTTCATCCAAGCCCTGGTTTGTCATCTTCGTTAAGGCAAGCAACCTGGCGTAAAAGTCAGGGACTGGTTCTACATAGCCTACAACCGGTTTTTCTTCAGGAGGCATGGGCATAGATGTTTCAACTATGGTGTAACTCTGTTTGGCATAGAGAATTGTGTCATGCCTGAGTTCGGTCCAGGAAGCCAGTGAGGTGCTCAGTTCCTTGTCCTGCCAGGCGTCGGTCTGCATGAAGGTAGGGTATCCTTCTCCATGGTCCTTCAGGAGGGGCTGAAGGGAATAGAGCCAGGACCAGTAGAGGTTCCTGTTCCACTCAGCTGTACTAAAGTTCGAAAGCTCCGAATCCAGTTCCTCATACCGGACACTGTAATTTTCGTAGCTTGAATCGTTCAGCTCATCGAGCCAGTAAACTGCTCTTTTCGAGCCCAGGAGAGCCATTGCGTCAAGCCCGCGCGGGAAGCCGCGGATAGGCCTTCCGGCTCCTGAGATTACATAAGTGAAGGGTTCATCCCTCTCCCCCTGATATTCGCCTGTGTAGGCTCCGACCAGGTTTGAGAACATGTAAGAGTCCGGGATGAAACGCTGCCCCATAAAGCGGAAACCTGTGGTATTTTCGAGGCATTCGTCAGCCTGCTCCGGGGTGAAGGGTGGTTCCAGGATACAGTTTCCTGTGCCTCCGTAGATTTGCGGACCCTGGTTTTCGGCAAGTACAGCCTTTAACTCCTCTACTGCTGTTTCATTAAACTTCCTCTCTCCATTGTCAAAGACCTGGTCCATGGCTTCAATGTATTCGTAAGGTCCGAGGTCATCGGAAAATCCCACGTAAAAAGCCGTAACTCCGTAGATCCGGTCCCAGTTTTCAAGAAGTTCAGGTGAGTTTTCGAGCCGAGAAGAAATCCGACTTCCCTGGATAGTCTGGATGCGGGCATCTTTTGCAGGGTCCTTGGACTCTATCAATCTGTCCTTCAGGAGCATGCTCATCCGGCCGTGCCACATAAAGGCTCTGAAGTAGTTTTGCAGCTTCTCGGAGCGGGTATAGTGGCCTCTTGGCACGTACTGGGAATAATCTTCTTCGTACTTGAAAATAGGAGAGGTCGCAAAACCTCCGTGGGCTTCGATAAGAGCCAGTTCGGCTTCAACCTCTTCTTTTACAAACGATGGGACCTCAAAATGATATTTTTCTGCTGAACCTGTAGGGAAAAGAGCCTCATCAACAAAGCCGTAAGGATCTTCTACTGCCTGTACCTGTGAGGGCTTCGGCTGGAGCAGATTCAAAGCAACCGCAAAGTAGGCTGCATTTCTTCTTGCGGCTTCCTTTTCTTCATCGGAAGAACTGTTAAAAACATTGTTAGAAGCACTGTTATATTCTTCGACCGAGCTGTTCAGCAGAGCAAGGTCGGTCTCCCAGAGAGTATCATAAAATTCCTTTTCCTCGATCTGGCGCAGGGTCTCGTCAAACTGGATGTGGTAGAGGTGCAGAAGGGAGTCCGTGGTGATAAAAACAGGAATTTCCTCTTCCTTGAGGGTCACGTACATCGAAGTAATGTCTTCTTCTGAGGAGTCGTAAGGGTTTTCTATTACCACAAAACCATTGTTTTCCAGCATTTCAAGCGCTGATTCGTCCAGAGGGATTCTTCCTGAAAAGGCTGCGTAATTGGAGATTTTATCCATTTCCAGGGGCAACTCATAAGAAGGCGCTTTTAACTCGACGTCGAGGGCTTCCAGACTGTAATTTATCGGCAGGTAAGCCCCCTGCCCCAGAACCCTCGAGTAAATTACGGCTTCGGTTTTGAGCACACCTGCGGTGTAGCCGGATGTGTCCTGTCCTGCATCCTTTCCGGAGCAACCAGCAAAAAAAACAAAAAGCAGAAGCATCAGGTAGACTGATACAAATTTGGTTCTCGGATCCATTCTCGATACCTTGCAAAACCAGTAAAAAATAAATTAACGTAAAATATTAAGTATTTAGTACGTAAAAAAACGAACCCTCTCTTTTTCTGTCATTCGTGAGGGCTCAGAGGGTCAATTCTGAAAAGCAGGATCATAAATAACGTAGCAACAGCTCCTGAGCTCAAAAGAAGTGGGTCTCTGGTAATATTCAAAAGTGTTCCTGCAATTAGCAATAAAGCCCCTATAAACAGTAGAATTCGGAGTTTTCTGTTCAAAAATATTCTCCCCGTTTAGTTCCCATTTTAGTATATTGAGTTTTCAAATTATTCGTTTAAAACATTAAAATATACCCTAATTCCCTATCATTAATTGTTTCTCTTTAGTTATTTATTTTTCCATAAATAATTTATTTCTTCATTAATATTCAAAACCATTTTGAAGTTATGTTTTGAAACAGACAGTATAATGATGATGAAAATGATAATGTCATCTGTTTATTGAGGTCTCCATGGAAAACCAACCCCAAAAGATAAGGGTTTATATTTATTTATAAAGTAAAAACAAAGTTGAGATATTTTCAGAGAAAAAAGTTGACTATTTCCTGCAAAAAAAATAGAAAATAACTGACTGAATATTAATAAAAATTTAAGAAAGTAATTATTAGTTAAAAGGAAAAGAGATTAACGTCCTCGTGGAAGCCCACGGCAGGAGAACAAAAAACAGGTTATGCTTGATGATATCGACGATGTCAGGATAATCACCATAAGGCCTGCGTTTAAAAATTGGTTGATCTATTCCGGAATCCAAGAAGAATTTTTCAGTTTTCTCTCCCTGAGCCGCCCGGTGCTTGGGCTGACCTGCCTGAAAGACCAATTTGTTTGAATCGGACTCTTGTGCCATATCGAAAATAAATTAAATGGTCGTCAGACACCTTATAGAGGGATCTCTGCACTCGAAAAGAGAAATTAGAATATATTAAAAATAGGCATATATAGATCTATAGATTATATAGAGCAGCCTAAAATATATGGAAAACATAAAATATAATGAAATGGTCTGGAATACCATAAGAGACATGGATTTAAGAAAAACGGGTGAAGACTCCATAAATCAAGAATAAAATGGAAGAAATCTGAGGCATCATAGCAATTATGGATCTAGCAATTATGCATCATAGCAATTACAGCAATTTTGGAGTTAAAAATCTCTGGAGTAAGGAAAAAAAATGGATTTACTTGTCATAGCTATTATTCTTGCAGGCTTGTACATGGCCTGGAACATAGGGGCAAACGACCTCGCAAATGCTATGGGGACTTCAGTAGGAACGGGTGCCCTAACAATCAAGCAGGTCATTGTCATTGCCGCTGTGTTTGAATTCCTGGGTGCCGTATTCTTTGGGAAACGAGTTACCTCGACAATTGCAAAAGGGATCGTTCCCATTGATATGATCAGCCGCGTTCACCCGGATATCGTGGTGTTGGGGATGCTGGCTGCAATTCTTGCCGCAAGTTTCTGGATAACGCTCGCAACCTTTTACAACCTCCCCGTCTCAACCAGCCATTCAATTGTTGGTTCTGTGCTCGGCTTCGGGTTGATTGCAGCCTATAAAGGAATTATCTCTTTTTCTGACATTCACTGGTCTGCTCTTCTAAAAATCGTTGCCAGCTGGTTTATATCTCCGGTTTTTGGAGCTATTTTTGCGTTTCTGATCTTTTCTATTATAAGGAACCTCTACCTTCACAGGGCTTCAGATATGCCTGGCGTTGAGAAAAAGTTCATATTCTTACAGCTCATAACTGCCTGTTATATCGCATTTGCGCATGGGTCAAACGATGTAGCAAATGCTGTAGGTCCTCTCTCTGCCGCGCTTAACGTGATGAAAATAACAGGGACAGTAACAGGGACAGGAACCGAAGTCCCGATCTGGGTGCTTGTAATGGGAGGCCTCGGCATGGTAATAGGCATGGCAACCTGGGGCTATAAAGTGGTCGAAACCATAGGGTCAAAGATCACGGAACTCACCCCAACTCGAGGCTTTTCCGCACAGTTTGCAACTGCCTCGGTGGTTCTGTTACACAGTTACAGCTCCCTTCCGATTTCAACTACCCATACCCTTGTAGGTTCGGTTATTGGTGTAGGGCTTGCAGGAGGGCTTGCAGCCGTTGACCTGGGCGTAATCTGGAGGATTATTTCTTCCTGGATAGCAACAGTCCCCATAGCTGCCCTTACATCGGCAATAATTTTTGTGGGGCTAGAGGTGATCTTATTATGAAAGACTACATCCGTTCCGTACTCGACGTGGTCGCAGATTCTCCCTTCGTCCCCCTCGAAATGCATGCTAAAAAAGGGGTGCTTGCAGTTGAGAAGCTCGCTGAAGCGATGGACGCTTATTGCAAAGGAGATCAGGCACTTCTTAATGAGCGAACTGACGAAATCGATAAGTTGGAACATGATGCCGACAAAATCAAACAGAAAATAAGAGTAAGCATACCCTCCTCCATCAGGCTGCCGGTGAACAAAAAGGACCTCCTTTCTTTCCTCAAGCAGCAGGACTCTATCGCTGACTTTGCACAGGCTTCAGCCTATTGGATGACCCTGCGCTCCTGCAAAGACCTCCCTGAGGAGATCAAGGAAGGCTTCCTGGAACTCATGGCAGCCTCCCTGAAAACCGCCAGGATGTATAACGAGCTTGTGGGAGAACTTTACAAGCTGCTTGCAACATCTTTCAGCAAGGAAGAAATAAAAGAAACAATGCAGATCATCCCTGAGGTAGAAAAGCTGGAACATGATGTGGACGTGCTTGAGACAGCTCTCTTAAAAAAAATCTTCGAACACGAAGAGGCTCTTGGAGGGGCTGGTGTCTGCCATCTTATAGGACTTGTTGAAAGAATAGGAGGCATTGCTGATAAGTCCGCAAGTGCAGCTGACCGGCTGAGATCCATGATCGTCAGAAGGTAAGTTTCCTTTTTGAATTTTATCTTCCATTCTATTTTAAAATTTTTTCCAAACTCTACAGATCTATTGTAATTTATAGTTACAGATCTATTGTAATTTATAGTATATCTATTTCAGTACCCGGAGCTGGAAGCTTTCAGTTATCTTTCCATGCGCCGCGCAGGGCCTGGGCCGGCCAGTCATCCAGATAATAAGTGCCTGACAGGAAGACACCCCAATTAAGGGAGAGAAAGTGCTGAAGAAAAATCCCCAGGGCTGAAAGAATACTTTCCTTAACTTCCAGGAGCCTGTTTTTCAAATTAACAGGGAAATACAGGCGCTTCCGCCAGCTTATCTGAAGGAGCCGCGAAAAAAGAAAGAAAAACAGATTTGAAAGAGAAATAAGACCAAAACTTCTGCAGTTTTGACTTGTTTCTTTATTCAGGCATTATAGGCGTCATAGATCTGTGCGACCCATACAACCATTCCCATTAAAATCCCTATTCCGATAATGCTCATGAATGCGCTGATTAACAGGGCTGCCCAGACGCCAAGTGCCTTGGATACTTGCCCTTTTACAAGCTGGCCCAGGCCGGGAATGAAAAAAGAAAATAGTGCTGGAACGCCGTGTGTTTTTTTGTAACTCATAAATTTACCCTCCATTATTTATAACAAATATGCTGAATAAATGTTAATAACTAAAAATATTCGTTACCTTAATTAATTTGTTTGATTATTAAAACTTGAGGTAATAAGTTATTAAAAACACCGGTAAGCCCGAACCAAAACGCTCAAAGAAAGTTATGATCCGCAAAAAGCAAACCGAAAAACCCTTTGAATGGGACCCACCTGCTCCTTCAACAGTCTATATTAAAATCAAAAATATTCCTTATGAAACTTTCAAAACAAGGCTAAACCAGGGGCTGGTTACTACAGAGCTTGACCAGATACGGTACCGTCTGGAGAGGCACATCTACTGTTGCGGGGTCTGTTCAAAATACATAAACGGGTACTGTATAATCACTAACCTACGGACTGAGCCAAGATGGATCTGCAAATCCTTCGTGCCAAAAGAGGAGTTTATACATCTTGATTCTAGGCCTGACCGGGGAGATTCGGCAGGGTTCAGGTACCTCTCAGAAACCGGGCTAGAAAGAGACAAGACCAAAAGTGAAAGAAAAGCCGGAAGCCCGGAAAGTAGAGAGACGGAAGACATCTATGAAGAAGGTGTGGCTCTTTACAGACAGGGAAGGCTGAGGCTCGCGCTCAAAGCTTTTGACCGTGTGCTTGAAGCAAAACCTCTGGATTTTGCAGCCCTGTTCCATAAAGGAAATTCCCTGTTAAAACTCAAACGCTATGAAGAAGCTCTTGAGATCTTCGAAAGAGCCTCGAAAATTAACTCTGATAATGCAGGGCTCTGGACTAACCTGGGGTTTGCCCTAACAAAACTTGAGCGCTTCCGAGAAGCTCTTGAGGCTTTCGAGAAATCGATTTTCCTGAACCCTGTGCAGAAACACGCATGGGAAGGCAAAGATGCAGTGCTCGCCCGGATACACCTCTGTGAAGAAAAACTCCTTGAATCTGAAAAAACCCTGGAAATAAATCCTGATGATCCGGATACCCTGTTTGAAAAAGGGAAACTCCATCTCAGGCTTGGAGAACAGGAAAAAGCTGTGCAGTCTTTTAAAAAAGCCCTTGAAATAAAACCTGAAAATGCCAAAGCTTGGCAGCTCCGGGGAAAAATCCTCTTTAAAGCCGGTTCGGAAAAAGAGTCTCTGCACGCTTTTGAGAAAGCAACCCGTCTTAAACCCGATTACCCCGAAGCCTGGTATGAAAAAGGAAAGGTTTTCCTGAAACTTGAAAATCTGAGAGGTGCAGAAAATGCTTTTAAGATTGCAGCTGACCTCTGGGAAAGTAAAGGGCTCAAAGCAAAAGCTGAAGATGCCCGTGAAAAAATAAATCGACTGGGCTCAGGGAACGCGTAAATTTTTCTGGACTTTTTTCCTTTAACGGAATTTATTCCTTAAACTCCTACTTATTATGCATTTTGTTTTTTGTAATTTATCCAATAAGTTTCCTGGTTTCTGAACAATATCAACCGATTGACCAGAGCAGCCTCCCTGAAGTTCACAGATAAGCATGAGTGACATAACGCCGCATCATCCTGTGGCTGTTGAAATAATATGCAACCATACCTATTGAGTTGTTAATCAGTTTAAACCACTCATCTTTACGGTCGTAATACATGGGGACGATAATGTAGTAAAGTTTGTTGTAAAGATCATCAAGCTCAGAGAGTCTGGCCTCTTCTACGGAAAAATGTTCTTCGGGCTGAGGTCCTATGGACCAGCCAGTAACCCCTTCAATCCACCCTTCAATCCACCAGCCGTCAAGCACGCTAAAATTTACGACCCCGTTATGGGCAGCTTTCATGCCACTTGTGCCCGAAGCTTCATACGGACGAGTTGGAGTGTTCAGCCAGAGGTCAACTCCGGAAACCATTTTTGCGGCCAAATCCATATCATAATTTTCCAGAAAGATGATCTTGATCTCGTCCCGGAGCGTTTTTATTATTTTGAAAATATCTCTTATAAGCTGCTTTCCAGCCTCATCATGCGGATGGGCTTTGCCTGCAAAGATAAGCTGAATCCTACCCTTCCTGTTCACCTTTCTGAGCCTTTCGAGGTCAGAGAGGATTAAGGTTGCGCGTTTATATTCCGTCATACGCCGTGCAAAACCTATTGTCAGGGTCTCATAGTCCATACCTACCCCTGTTCTTTTGTTAACCTCATCTATAAGCGCTTTTTTCGCACTCCAGTGGGCTTCCCAGATCTCGTCATCCGGGATTCCTCCGATCCTTACCAGGAGTTCAGGTTCATTTGCCCAGCCAGGCAGATATCGGTCAAAAAGTTGCCTGAAAAAAGGAGATGTCCAAGTATAGGAGTGGACACCGTTTGTTATTGCCTGGATTGAATATCCTGGGAAGAGTTCGTTTGAGGTCCGGCTGTGCCTTTTTGTGACTCCATTGACGTAGTTGGACAGGTTAAGGGCAAAAAGGCTCGTATTAAAACGGTCCGCCCCTCCAAACCTTCTTAGTATGCCCACATCGTTTTTATCCCGGAGCATGTCTTCCACAAGCCCATAATCGAACTTGTCATGCCCGGCTTCTACAGGAGTGTGGGTGGTAAAAATACAGAGGTCTTTTACTTTCATAGCGTCTTTGCCATTGCACTTTAAAAGTTCCAGGGCGAGCAGGCTTGAATGTCCTTCATTCATATGGTATTTTCGGATTTTAAAACCCATTGCCTCAAGCATCCGCACTCCCCCTATCCCGAGCACTATTTCCTGCTTGAGCCTGTAGGTATGGTCACCCCCATAAAGAAAATCTGTGATCCCGCGGTCTTCCCATGAGTTTCCTTCTACATTGGTATCGAGGAAAATTATGGGTACGCAGCCCCCTGTCTGGCTCTTGCAGTTATAGCGCCATGCCTGGATTTTAACCTCTCTGTCCTGAATTTTAACGCTCACTTCCTGCGGCATTTTGGTCATAAAACATGAAGGGTTCCACTCTTCGATTTGTTCGGTCTGGTTCCCTACGAAGTCAAGGCACTGCCTGAAATATCCCTTATTGCTAACCAGAGTAACTGCAACAAGCGGAACTTTAAGGTCTGAAGCCGAGCGGATTGTATCGCCTGCGAGCACCCCAAGTCCTCCTGCATATGTAAAGATTTCATTGCTAAGTCCTATCTCCATGGAAAAATAAGCTATTTTTTGACCTTTCAATACTCCTTGAAAACCATCGTCCATATCTGTAAATCCCTCTGTCTTTATTTTAGCACAGATATATTTAAAAAAATCTCTGGTAATCATTTTTAGTAACTGTCTTTGATTACTATCTCATTATTTACTCTAAAAATTATATTTACGGAGATGTCTCTGGTGATATATTAAATTGACCTACTGAATTGACTAAAAAAGTTAGATAAAAACTTAAGAAAGCTGGCAGAATTACCCGGACATCTGGTTTTTTATTGCCCTGTTGATAGCTTCAGAAAGTTTTTCAGGAACCTGAGAACCAATCATCAGTTTTTTTACCTTGCCCCCCTCCTCAAATTCGAAAAGCACGCCTCTGTTGCCTTTTGCATTATATGCAGTCCCTTTTAACCCGTAGCGTATGCCCCAACCTCCGTAATCCCTTATCGGACTGTAGGTCATGACTTCGTAACTCTGGATAATCGCTAAAGGAAAGAATCTGAAAGAAAAATGCAGCGGAAAAAATCGGACATACAGACCATCCTTCCTGACTTCGGTGATCATTTTGAGGGAATAGAAAAAAAATGGGAAAAGAACCCCTAAAACCAGCAGTAAACCAAGCATCATCCAGTCAGGAGCAGGATTATTCCCAAAAGGTCTCCTGAGAAAAAGCTGCTGGTAAGCGCCGTACCAGGAAACAAATGCTGGAACCCCAACAACAAGCCGGACCCACACCTGATCCATCTTCTGAACTTCTCTAAAGAGAACTGGATTACGTATCCCGCTCATTCCTTCTGTTGCGCAGTACATTATTCCGGTTTCCGAATATTTAATTAATACTTTATTATCATTTCATATAAATTTAGAGGATTTTTTCGAAAATATTATAAAAAGAGTTATGAGAAAACTATGTAAAAGTTTTTTAGAGAAATTGTATGGTATAATCCAGCAAAAGTGAAATGTCCAGCAAGAGTAAACTGGAATAAGGAGTGGTAAGAACTAAAAAAGAAATTTTTAAAAAGATTTAAAAAAATGGAGAAAAATGGTTTTTAAAACCCAAGTTTCTCCATTTCCTTCAAAATAGGTGCACTGAAATCCGTGAAATTCTGAATCCCGCCGGTCCAGGCAGCCATCATCATAGTATCTGAAATTTCAGCTCGTGTGGCTCCGAATTTATGAAGCCTTTCCAGGATCTTGACCGCGCTTTCAGTGTTGTTGTTGGAACAGGCGATAGCAAAGACCATCAAATGTTTCTGTTTCATGGAAAGCCCGCCTTCTCTCTCAGACCAGACGGCTTTATAAAAGCCTGCAAGCCCTTCGCCAAAATCTTCATTTATCTTTTCAGCGTAAACAACAGATCTGGGTAAAAAGCCCTTTACTTCTTTGATTGCTTGGATATTCTGCCCCATAATAATCAATATGTGATAGGCAAGGATCGGATATAACAGTATCTCTTAACACATCTCTTATTAGTTTCCACACTCACTTACAAAACATTGAAATATTTTATATAAAAAATGAATAATAAATAACGAAAAATAATAATAGATGACGAAAACTTGATTTGCTTTTTAAAACAATTACTTCTATATTGCTGGATAGACACAATCACAGGGACAAAAAATGTTATACCGCAAATTAGGAAACACGGGCGAAAAGGTCTCGATTCTCGGCTACGGCTGCATGAGGCTTCCAGTTCTCGACGACGCGCCCGAGAAAATAGACGAGGAAAAGGCAACCGAGCTCCTCCGCTACGCCATTGACCATGGGGTAAATTACGTTGACGCTGCTTATTCCTATCACGGCGGGATGGGCGAAGTTTTCCTGGGAAAAGCCCTTGCCGACGGCTACCGGGAAAAAGTCCTCCTTGCAACCAAGCTCTCCTGCAAACGCGTAAACTGCAAAGAGGACATGGACCACTTTTTAAACGAGCAGCTTGAAAAGCTCCGGACGGACTACATCGATTTCTACCTCCTGCACGCCGTAAAGAAAAGCTACTGGGAGAAAATGAAGAAATTTGGGGTTATAGAGTTCCTGGAAAGAGCTCGTGCAGCAGGGAAAATCAAATACACCGGTTTTTCCTTCCACGACGAGCTGGAGACCTTCAAGGAAGTCGTTGACGCCTACCCCTGGAACCTCTGCCAGATCCAGTTAAATTACCTGGACGAAGACTTTCAGGCAGGAATCGAAGGCCTGAAATACGCAACTGAAAAGGGGCTTGCAGTCGTGGTCATGGAACCCCTGCGCGGCGGAAACTTGGCTTCAAAGGTTCCGGAAGAAACCAAAAAGGTATGGGACCGTGCCAAAATCAAAAGAACCCCTGCAGAATGGGCTTTTCGCTATCTCTGGGACTATCCCGAAATCAGTGTTGTCCTGAGCGGGATGTCGAAACAGGAGCACCTGAAAGAAAACCTGAGAATTGCAGAAGAAGGGCAACCTAACTCCCTTTCAGCCGACGAAAAAAGCCTGATCGCAGAAGTTAAGGAGATTTACAGGGCCCGGACAAAGGTCAACTGCACTGGCTGCAGGTACTGCATGCCCTGCCCCTCGGGAGTTAATATCCCACGGAACCTCAGTTATTTGAATGACATTTATATGCTTGATGATGTGGAAAATGCCAGGTTCCAGTATGGGGTCCTTCTGTCACCTGAGGAAAAGGCAAGGAACTGCGTTGAGTGTGGGGAATGTGAGGAGGTTTGCCCGCAGAATATTAAGATAAGGGAGATATTGAAGGAAGTGAAGGAGTTTATGGAGGGGTGAAGAGCAGACCCTCTATTTTTTGATGTTCTTTCTTTTCACAAAAGAAAAAATATTTAAAAAAAGGAATCTGGTCCCTAAGCCACTCCTATGGTTTTCATCCCTTTCTCAGGCTATTCCTGCTTTTTTCTTCTCCCGGAGGGTGTCCATCATCACAATCATGGGCGGAAAAACCACAAAAGTGACAAAGATTGCCAGGCAAACATCAATGACAGTAACAAGCCCGAAATTGCTCAGGATGGGGAAAGGGGAGAAAATTAGGGCTGAAAACCCAAAGACCGTTGTAGCTCCCGAAGCTATCAAAGCTGAGCCGGTGGTTGTCATTGCCTGGTTAATTGCTTCCACAGGAGTCATGCCGTTTTCCTTTTCCTCAAAGTAACGTTCCATCATCAGGATAGAATATTCGGACCCCACACCCAGGATAAGGGCTCCAAGCACCGCGGTCATTGGTGTGTATGAAAGACCCAACTCGGACATGACGAGGCCTGACCAGCCCACTACAATAAACATGGGGACAATAGGGGAGAAGGCTTTTATGTAGTTCCTGTAAACCACAAGCAACCCGAGTAACACCAACACTATTCCAAAAATAGTCATAAAGACCCTCCCACTTGTAAGGGCACTGATGATGTCAATCATCGCCACACTTTGACCGGTAATAATTACATTAACTTCGGGGGGCGGCTGAAGCCATTGTATATCTTTATCTACAATGTCTCTTAGTTCTTTAATGCCTGTTATCTCGAGGTTATCCATAGCTTGCCCTATATCAAGGTTAATCGTCAGCAACTGGTTGCCCTGTATGTATTCTTTTTTCTGGCTTTCCGGGATTTCCTCATATATTTTCTGAATTTCTTCAGAGGTTTCAGGTATATTACCTCCGTTTTTTTCCTTTAAAAAGTCTACAATACTCGTAGCCTCGTACACATGGCCCCGGTTTTTAACTTCATACTGGCAAAACTTATCCATCCACTTCAAAATTTCCGGGTCACTGTTATCTTTTACTTTAAGGATAATATTCAGATGATCGCCCGTCCCGGAAATCAAATTTTGCATTTGTTTATAATGTACAAGGGAAGGCATATCCTGGGGAATGAAAGTATTTGTGTCGGTCTGGATAGGAACTGACTGGTCTGCATAAATCCCCGCAAAACATGTAAGCAGGGAAATTACCAGGATAACCTTTGAATGTTTTATGGTAAAGTTTGCAACCTTCATAAGAACTCTTTCAAGGGCTTTGGCTTTCTGAACCTTTGCCACAGAAGAATTTGAAGGATCAATTTCGGTATGGATTTCTTCTTTTTTCTTCTTAAACAGCCTAAATGGATTCTTCCTGGAAATCCAGTCGAAACTATAAAGGGTTACCAGTCCGAAAAAGAGCGCAGAGATGTAACACATGAAAACCCCTATCATCAGCAGTTTCCCAAAATCCTGGATCATGGGTATGGTGGAAGTAAAAAGGGGGATAAAGCCAAGAGCAGTCATTGTCAGGGCTATCAAAACGGCAGGACCTGTATGTTTTATGGTGTTTACAAGGGCTTTTTCTGGACTTTTTCCAGCATGGATTTCTTCTTCCATCCTGTTATGGAACTGGATCGCATAGTCAATCCCCAATCCTATTAGAACAGGAAAAGCTGCCATAGAGACCATTGTCATGGGCACTCCTGCATAGCCCATAACCCCAAAAGTAAAAAGAACTCCCAGCAGCACAATAGGCAGGGGAAGCAGCCCCCACCTTACATGCCTGAAGACCAGGAAGAGCACGACAATCATCAAGAGTGAAGATATCCCGAGCAAGATGCCCATGCTCTGGCTTATCTCTTTGTTAATATCAAGTCTCAGGGAAGGGGAACCAGTAACAACGAGTCCGTAGCCGGGGGGAAAAACGGCTTCTTTCAGGGAAATGTCCAGGGCATTAAGGATGTCTTCCCTCTGCGTGTCAGTTGAACTGCCTGCGACTTTGATCACAAGGACCATATGAGTATTGTCAGGCATGAGTGATTCAAACGCCTCCGGCTGGATATTAAGTATATCCAGGACTTCCCTATCTGAATCCGGAATTTTTGCCCTTCCGGAGACTTTGTAATTGATTTGCTTTATCAGAGTAGCAGGACTTGTGACAGACAGAACTCCCGGGACAGGCAGCATATTATGTTCCAGCCTGTCTGCAGCTTTCATAACGGCCGAAGATTTGACTTCAGCTCCCTCAACCATTACTATAATGTTCTCGGTCTGAAAATTTTTCTTGAAAAGGTGATCATAATCCTTATATAGTTGGGTGTCTCTGGAGACAAAAGTTTCCGTCCCTGAAGCCATCTCAATCATCTGTGCCCCTTCAACGGACAGCAAGATCAGAAGGAACATAATGGCAATTATACTTGGGCGGTTACTCTGGATAAAAACCCCTAATTTTTCGAATATGTTTTTTATGGCAGTACCCCCTTGTAGGCTACATTAACTCTTTTTAGTTCTGAACAGTCTTTGTTTTGGATATTTGTTGCATGAGTTTTCAGATATCACTGGAATGCTCTAATTTTGTGGAATTCAGGTTTTATTCTGGATTCAGGCTTTATTCTGGATTCAGGCTTTATTCTGGAATATCATAAGCATCATTAGCAGTTTTTCAGAAAAAAAAATCCACAGCCACAGCTAGTCAAAACTGATTTTTCCATGAAAATAATTCAAATAATTTTCCAAGTATCGTGAAATCTACTGAGGAAATTCAGCTTAGATTCCAGCTTAGATTAGCATTGAATCTCTAATAATCAGATCAGGATGCTTTTCATAGGACCCCCTGAAAAAGTGCTTTCTCAGATCCCCGGGTACAGAGGATCAAGTTCTGTAAATATAGTATAAGGAGAATCCATCAAATCAGGCCAAATGCTTGAATCCGTTCTTTTGGATTTTATTCTTTTAAGGATCAATTTCATGCTTCCTTTACGGATTCGATTTTTCTCATGATCCGCACCTCTGTTTTAAGGCATTCTTCATAATCTTTGATGTCCTGTTCCTCAAGATGTCCCATAAGAAAAGCGTCAACTTCCCCCATTTTCTTGTTAAGGATCTCATAGTACCTTTTCCCTTTTTCAGTAAGGGAGACCGGAACTCTCCTGCGGTCATTTGGGTCTATTCTTCTCCTAACAATATCTTTATTCTCCAGGGAATCTATCATCCTTGAGAGGCTACTCCTGTCCAGATTCATACACAGGCCAAGATATGAAGGGATTATTTCTCCTGCTGTGCCAATTATTATTATGGCAAGAGGCTGTTGTTTGCTGAGTTTTTCGAGTTCGTCCAAGCCGGTTCTTGATATTTTTTGATAGACTTTTCTTTCGAACAATTTGTTGAAAAGTACTGTCCTTTCAAGCATCAACAGCCTGATTTCTCTAATTTTATAATCTTCTAACATGTTTCCTCCAGGACGCCATATATGTAACTGCAGAGTATAGATGCAAGGCTGCCATAGCCATATAGCCATATTACAGCGTCGGTCTATACGCGCCTGAGGATTTTCTTTATTTTTATATAATGAAAACTTACTTTTTGACAGCCACAACTGATGTAATTATAAATAATTGATAATTACAACTAAATAATTAAATTAATTGATAATTACAACTAAATAATGAGATTATATTTAAACATATCGTATTATATAAAAAGCATAAAAAAATATTCAAAAGGTATTATGATTCGTGAACTACCCCGCCTTAGAGTTAAAAATAAGCTGGCTCCAAAAAGCAAGGCTGAGAGTAAAATCAGGCTACAAACAGGATGACACCAATCCCAATAAAATAACCTCTATGATTGAAAAGACAACGATTTGTTTTCCTGACCCTCGTTCCCCTTTATACTCCGCAAGTTCTTCCCTCATCTTTTCTGCCTGAGCGTTATCAATAGTGCCTTCATCCAGCCATTTCAGGATAAGGTCTTCATCGAATATATGCAAATTATATCAATATGTTCTATATACTTTTTTTCAGGCACATAAACTCCCGATTCCTTTTCTTATTTGAAAACAAGCTGAATACTTTTCTTATTCAGATTCCTTATCTTATTCAGATTCCTTATTTTATTCAGATTCCTTATTTTATTCAGATTCCTCCGTAACTCTTATATGTATCTGAAACCTTGAGGGCATCAGATTAGTTTCATATGAAACTATATTCCAAATCGCCTTGATCTCAAAACAAGCTTCTCAGCTTTGGAAAAAGGGTGAATAAAAGGGAGGATAAAATTATGGAAGACCCAAGAGCAATCTGCGGCCCGATCGCCCACATCTACCGGAGCCACCTGGTATACATGGCAAAGGAACTGGAAGCTTACCGGATCGGAAGTGGACAATTTGATTTTTTAATGGTTTTATACCGCAAAGACGGCATCTCTCAGGAAAACCTTGCAAGAAGTTTGAAAGTAAGCAAAGCAACAAGCACAAGGGCGATCCAGAGCCTGGAAAGAGAGGGATATGTGTACAGGCAGAGGGACAAAGATGACCTCCGGGCTTACAAAGTTTACCTGACTGGAAAAGGAAAGGAAATAAGAGGTGTCGTCCTTGAAAAGCTGATTTCTTTTGTCGATACTCTCCTTTCGGATTTCACCCCGGAAGAAAAAGAAATATTCAGGCAGCTGGTACAAAAAGCTTCAAGAAAGCTCCTTGAACCCGGGTTTGAGCCTCCGGTACTGGTGGAAGAAACTGCGGATCAGAATAGAGATCTGGGTAAAGAGCAGAACATGGACCAGAACATAGATCAGAACATGGACCAGAACATAGATCAGAACATGGACCAGAACATGGACCAGAACAGGTATCAGGACAAAAAGGAGTAAAAAATGGAAGAAAAAAGTGATATTCTGGGAAAGGAAGATGTCAAAAAGCTGCTCTTCAAGCTTTCTCTCCCCGGAATCATTGCAATGATAGTCCAGGCTTTCTATAATGTTGTGGACACTTTTTTCGTGGCAAAAGCGTACGGGGCAGAGGAGAGCATTCTTGCAATCGGTGGGCTTACGATTGCTTTTCCGATCCAGATGATCCTTATAGGAATTGCCGTTCTGCTGGGGACCGGGAGTGCGTCTGTTATCTCTAGAGCCCTTGGGGCAAAGGAAATTGAAAGGGCGAGAAGAGCCCTTGGAAATGTCTATTCTGCCGGGCTTGTAACGGGTGTGCTGATTTTTGTATTCAGTTTTTCGGACTTTTCCCCGGTCCTGAAAGCGTTCGGAGCAACGGAAGGAATAATGCCCTACGCCGTTGAATATATACAGGTCATACTGGCCGGGGCAATTACCTGCATCCTCGGGATATCCATTCAGAATATCGTCCGTGCGGAAGGAAACGCCCGTTTTTCCATGAACGCAATGCTGCTTGGGGCTGGACTGAATATCGTGCTTGACCCCCTGCTAATCTTCGGATTAGGGATGGGAGTCCGGGGGGCTGCAGTTGCAACCGTCTTTTCCCAGGGTGTGTGTGCCCTCTGGCTTCTGCATTATTTCCTGGCAGGAAAAAGTGCCATTCACTTCGGCTTTGAGATGTTGAAACCCGATCCGGGAATCCTTAAAGAGATCACAGCTATAGGGGCAGGACCTTTTGTGATGGACATTTCACAAAGTGTTAATATGATTTTTGTAAACGCTGCTCTTGCAATTTACGGGGGAGATGTCGCAATTGCCGTTTACGGGCTTATTTTCCGGCTTTTCTCGTTTGTCTTTATGCCCCTTATTGGCCTGTCCTTTGGCCTCCAGCCGATTGCAGGCTACAATTACGGGGCAGGCAAACCAGAAAGAGTGATCAAAGCCGTAAAAATTGCTGCTCTGGGAGCAGTTTCTTTCGGGACCATAGGTTTTATGGTCATGTTTCTTTTCCCGCAGAAGCTCCTTTCCATCTTCAGTTCCGACCCGGCACTTCTGGACCTTGGAAAAACCGCAATGAGGATTTTCGTTCTAGGGATACCTCTGGTGGGCATTAATATAATTGGGGCAACTTTGTTCCAGGCCCTGGGGCGGGCAAAGCCTTCTTTTATTCTTTCGGTCTCCCGTCCCATCCTCTTCTTTTTGCCCATGGTGCTCCTCCTTCCGCGGCTCTATGACCTCAATGGGGTCTGGGTGGCGTTTCCGGTTGCAGACCTGATGGCTGTTGTCCTGACTCTTTATTTTCTTTTCAGGGAACACAGGATTTTCCAGCAAATTTCCGGTCTGGAAAATGCAGGAATAGAGAATTCCAGTTAATTTGAATTGGAAACATGACCCGAACTTATATACAAAGATTGAACTTTAATCAGGGACCATAATTTTCCCGTTAAATTTGCAGGTGAACTTGTGACAATAAATGTAAACAGATACAAATGTGGTTACTGCGGTGCCTGTGTAGGGGTCTGCCCTCGCGGAGCCCTCGAACTCGTAGAAACCTGGGTGGAAGTAGATGAGAATACATGCACATCATGTGGTATATGCGGTCGAATCTGCCCTGTGGGAGCAATTGAATTAGTGAAATAAAGTAGGAAACCTGGCATAGGAAGTAGACAGAACATAGTAAGGAAACAGGAAATGAGATAGTTAAAAAACAGAATAATTTCAGGTAAAACATGAGGAAATGAAATGAAGGAGCGGTATGACATTATAGTGGTCGGAGCCGGACCTGCAGGTTCCATTGCTGCAAAAACCGCGGCAGAAAAAGGGCTTGATGTACTTTTGATAGAAAAGCGCCAGGAAATAGGAGCTCCGGTGCGCTGTGCCGAAGGCGTGAGCAAGGAGTTTCTCAGGAAGCACGTGGAAATCGACAAACGATGGGTTTGCGCCGACGTCAATGGGTCCCGTGTATACGCACCTGACGGAACAAAGGTAGAGATGACAGAAAAACTCTCGGGAAAGGAAGTCGGTTTCGTCCTCGAAAGGAAAGTTTTCGACCTCGCCCTTGCAGAACTTGCCGCGAAAGCCGGAGCAGAGGTAAGGGTCAGGACCCGGGCCACGGACCTTATCATTGAAGACAGGTTCGTGAAGGGCGCCAGGCTCATGCACCTCGGAAAAGAGTACGAAGTCCGAGCAGACATCGTCATTGGGGCCGACGGCATAGAGTCAAAGGTCGGCCGGTGGGCAGGAATCGATACATCCCTGAAGCCCGCAGATATCGAAACCTGTGTCCAGTACCTGGTAGCAGGAGTTGACATTGACCAGGAATGCTGTGAATTCTATCTTGGAAATGAGATATCTCCCGGAGGCTACGTCTGGGTCTTCCCGAAAGGGGAAGGGAAAGCAAACGTCGGAATAGGGATTCTCGGGAGCAAGGGGGGGAAGTTCAAGCCCAGACCTGTCGACTACCTCAATAAATTTGTGGAAAAACACTTTCCGGAAGGCAAAATCGTGGAAATGGTCTTTGGGGGAGTCCCGGTTTCGGGAAACATTGAAAAATTCACCGCAAACGGGCTCATGCTGATCGGAGACGCTGCACGCCAGTCCGACCCAATAACAGGCGGCGGGATCCTGAACGGAATGGATGCCGGGAAAATGGCAGGAGAAGCCGCTTACGAAGCCATTTCCACAGGGGACGTCTCAGAAGAGAAACTGGAAGAACTCTACGAAAAACGGTGGAAGACAGGTGTCGGTAAAAAAATCGACACGAACCTTATCGTCAAAAACTGCTTTGTCAACCTGAGCGATGAAGACCTCAACTCCCTTGCCCACTCCGTCAAAGACGTGAAATTCGAAAGCATGAGGCTTTTGGACCTACTCTTTGCCCTATTCAAAGCCAACAGGAAACTGCTCTGGGACCTCCATGTGCTCTTCAAGGACGTAGCCATAGAAGCAGCAAAGAACAGGTTTTAAACCTGCCGCCCCCGCTTTTCCAGAAAGCAGTGCATCAGCTGGATAAACATGAAAGAACTGACGAGCCAGGCCATGAGGGCAATAACAAGGGAGAGTCCCCATTTTCCCACGTGCTGCATGCAGAAGCTGGCTACAAAGACGCAGACCGTGCAGCCCATCATCCCGGCGCTGGCTCCAAACGCGATGTCTGCAGCCTGCTCGGAGCTTCCGAAGTGTCCGGCCATGATAACAGCTGCAGCCATTACCGCAGGAAAAGCGGCAAAAATCCCTGCAAAAGACTTCGAAGGCACGAGCTGAAGTACAATATAACAGGCAGCGACAGCCAGGCCTCCGAAGATGAACCTCAGGCCCAGGTCGTAGATATCAACTTTCATAAGCAGCCTCATGCTTCAGAACTTGTTTTGATTTCCATTGGTTTAGTCCCCGATTGATTTATATCACTAAAAATATTTATTTTGATTGTTGCGATTTAAACTGCTTTCCCTTGACTGTTATTTTCCGAACCATTTCCTCTTTTCAAAACCCGAACCAGATGAGATAAATCAACGGAGCAAGCACTGCCCAGAGGAGAAGAGCATAAGCAAGACCTCTTTTCCACCCGTACCTGAGAATAAAATAACTGGCAGCGAGTGCACAGCAGATGTCTGCTGCCATTCCCACCAGTGCTCCCCTCGAAAGCTGCTCAGTCACGGACAGCAGTTCACTGCCTTTATATTCAAGGCTAAGACCCACGACTGCTGCCAGGTACACTGCCGGAAAGGCAGCAAAGATTCCTCCGAGCTTGCCCCCGAAAGACCTAGCTATCAGAGTGGAAGCTAAAACCGCGCTTCCTCCGAACAAGAAACGGAGGAATAAAGAAAAAGGATCGATTTCAAGCATAATGTTTCTGCCCCGAAGATCTGACTGACCTGACTGACGACCTTTATGATACTTGGATACACATGGATACCAAGAAACGATCTATACAATGAACTTTATTCTCCCCTTCCGTACTTCTCCCTAATCTCTGATTCTTTTAAGACTTTTAACCCCAGTTTATCCAGAATTTCAGATATCCGTTTTCGGTCCTTACTTTTCATTGATTTCCGATCAAAGTAAGCAAATTCGGCATTTGATTTTTCAACCGCCTGTCGGATAAGAGCTTCGTCCACGAATTCCAGCTGATACTTGGGGAAATTGTGCCCGAAAGATATACCGGTTTCAAGTAAAAGCCCGGTCTGGCGCATGGCATAGTGCCCTCCTCCGAAACCAACTGCTGTTGGCACTTTTTCCAGAGAGACTGCAAGGATGGCCCTGGCAACAATTTCTCCGGGGATCGGTTCTTCCCACTGCCCCTCGGTGCTCCCGATTTCGGCATAGATGGAAGGCACAGTTAGTTCAGTTGGCCCATGGTGAGTTACTTCCAGGGTTACGTCGTAAGCCAGCCCCTTTGTTTCAGCAAGCCTTTTCATCTCCATAAGGATGGATTTCATTGCCGGTGGAGAGGATACAGCAAGTTCTCTCGGGTGCCCCCCGAGCCTGGCTTCGTCCGAGGGATTTCCAGTACAGTGCACGGTCAGGGACTTCACTTCCTCCTTGCTCCTATGCTTGGAGGCAAAAATAATTAATTTGGCAGGAAGCCCCGCAACTTCCAGTTTTTTATCAAGCCCGTCCTGGAAAACATGGATTTCCTCAATTTCCACAAGCCTGAACTTCCCATCTGCAGACTCCCGGGCAGCTGAGAAACCGGAGTTTTCGGGGAGTTCCAGGAGTTTCCATTCCCTGAGGGCGAGAAGGTGCTTCTTTATGTTCTGACTTGCAAGGTCAGGGGCAGAACAGATGATGGTGATTTTTGAATTATTCACATTTTCTGGATCTATATCTGTCATTGTCGGATCAGTCCGCTTTTCTTCTGAATTTATCCTGAATCTGTTCTGGACTTTCGTTCAGAAACAATTTCGTTCAAAAACAATTGTCTCTAAAATTCGTAAAGATAGATAAAACCAACCCCAAAATTCCGGCTCTGACCAAAAAGTTTTTGATTTGTCTGTTTGACCGTCCCTATTTATCCGAGACTGATGCGCTGGTTTCTTGTTCATACAGCCCAGAACCCGAACAGGAAACTTATGCACCTGGAAGGTTGAAAAAGCATAATGATTAGAACTATGATGGGAACTACTTGTTTAGCATGAAAGTGCTCTCAAGTACTTTCATTATTTGTGCCTGCTATTCGAAGAGTTTCATGTGCGTTTTATGGATGTCTCTGGTCATGTACCTATGTTTACTTTTGCCCTTATATAAACATCAGTAACGAAAGCTAAGAGACATATTTTTGAAAGTGTTTGTCCACTTTAATATTTTAAGGGTTGAAAAAAATCTAAAAATATTTAGACATAATAATCTAGCTAAAAATAATGATATAAATTTAAGAGATAACTAACATTAATATTTTTTAAATAAAATATCGCAATAAAATGGCTAAAAGTTTTTAACTTTTGATTGCATTAATTAATGAACAAATATATCAAATAATTTTATTAACATATTAATTAAATAAATTATATTATTAAATAATAAATGTTAAAAAATGCCTATTTTTAGATTTTTAGATAAAAAACTAGATTTTTAGGACTAATTAAAAATAGTCTTATTTTAATAGTATCACTTACCTTCGGCAGGTCGACATTTACTTTTTGATACTTTTTGCTGATGGCGATTTTGAAATGATGCTTCATAATTGTGAATAGTTGTTAGGTTTACATATGACCAATTATTAATCTCTCATACTAAACTTTAATGAGAAAATAGTTCAGTGCTTATATAGGTCGTGAGAGTTGGGTCACACGTTAACCAATTTTAAACATAACATATATTTAGCTAAGGTTCTAAAACGGTATCAAGAAAAATATTCTAATTTCTAATGTCGACCTGCCGAAAGTGAGGTATCAGTAAATATACATTAATATTTTATATGAAGAAGCGTAAAACCCCTGAGTCTTTAGCTCAGGGGATATAAGCGTCAACTTCAACCCTGATTTCGTATGTAATATTCTGCCGCCTCTTTACTAACATTTCCGATAGTAGACGCAAAATAACCATCACTCCATAACGTATTCTCACCCCAATAATACTTTTTCAGATATTCTTTTTGAGTTTTCCATAACCTGTTAGTATATTCTTGTTTCAATTTTCTGACAATTGACAAAACGCTAACTTTCGGCTCACTCTTGATCAAGAAATGAATATGGTCTTTGTCAGTTTCCATTTCAARGATTTCAAAGTTAGACTCTTTTGAAATGTCAMTCATAATCTGTTTGAGTTCTTCGCTAATTGGTTCAAGTATGACTTTTTGCGGTATTTGCAAACAAAAATAACATGGTACATTAACAAAAATTTGCTATGATTCCGTGTTTCATACTTCATATTTACCAAAAAGTATATATGTTGTTAAATCATATAATGCCTTTGTATGATGCAAGCGTTCAAATTTAGACTCTATCCTACAACTACACAAGCTATTCAATTGAATCAGCATATAGGTAGCTGTAGATTTGTCTATAATTGGGCACTTGACCAGAAAATTAAAACTTATGAGCAGGCAGGGGAATCAATTTCCAGATTTGACTTAAACAAATTAATTCCTACTCTAAAGGCTTCTAATGAGTGGTTAGGAGAAGTTAACTCTCAATCATTACAGGGGATGACTAAGCAGGTTGAATCCGCTTTCACTAGATTCTTTAGAGAGAAAACAGGGTTTCCAAAGTTCAAATCAAAAAAGAATCCGATACAGTCTTTCCCTGTACCTCAACACTACACTGTAAACTTTGAAACTAATACTATCAAGCTTCCTAAAATAGAACCAATTAAAGCAGTTCTTCACAGGAAGTTTGAAGGAGAGCCTAAAACGGCTACGGTATCAAGGACATGTAAAGGACATTACTACATCAGTATCCTTGTTGAAGATGGAAAAGAACTTCCAGTAAAGGAAGCTTTCACAGAATCAACAACAGTAGGAATTGATGTAGGTATCAAAGACTTTGCTGTCCTTTCAACAGGAGAAAAGGTTGAGAATCCAAAGTACTTGAAAAACTCTCTTAAAAGGCTCAAAGTATTACAGAAAAGAGTCTCAAGGAAACAGAAAGGCTCTAAGAACAGGGCAAAAGCTAAACGAAGACTTGCTGTACTCCATGACAAAATAACAAATCAGAGAAATGACTTCCAGAACAAACTCTCTTTTAGACTTGTTAGCGAAAACCAAGCTGTAGCTCTGGAAACTCTAAATGTTAAAGGCATGGTTAAGAATCATCACTTAGCACAGGCTATAAGTGATTCTGCGTGGAGTAGTTTTGTAACAAAGTTGGAATATAAGGCTCAATGGTTTGGAAAAACCGTCCTGAGAATAGGACAATTTGAACCCTCTTCTAAGCTATGTAGTGTGTGTGGATACCACAATAAAGAGCTTCAGCTAAAAGACAGAGAATGGATTTGTCCAGACTGTAAAACCAAACACCATAGAGACATTAATGCCGCTATCAATATCAAAAAATTCGCTCTCATAGATCAGAATCTAATTGGATTATGACACCGTAGGGACTACGGGGATGAGCTTGGGGACTTGCCCTCAATAGAGGGAGGAATGAACCAAGAAGCCACTCAGTCTTTAGCTGAGTGGTAGTTCACATTTGTGATTTTACAGAGAAAAATGGCACACTCCTATACGGAGGATGTCCCGAACAGGACTTTTAATTCGAAAAGCTATTTTCTCTTCGTAAGAAGTATGGAACAAGATTATGGGAACAAATGGATCAGCCGGTCAAATAGATTCTGAAAACAAATGGGTCAACCGGTCAATAAGAAGCTTATAATTCTGCTCCGCAACGCTTACAGAATTTAGCGTCGCTGTCATGCCCCTCAAAACTGCAATTCTGGCATACTCTTCCTTTAATGTTTCTGCTTGCATAGCTGATCTCAGATGTGACAATCCCTGTCGGAACCGCTATGATGCTGTAGCCTATGATCATGATAACTGATGCCAGTGCCTGTCCGAGATTAGTCTCAGGGACTATATCCCCGTATCCTACGGTTGTAAGGGTTATAATTGCCCAGTAGATGCTCCGGGGTATGCTGGTAAACCCGCTCTCTGCCCCTTCAATAACATACATAAGGGAGCCCAATATCACCACCAGAGTCAAAACAGTAAATAGAAACAGGGTTATTTTTCGCCGGCTTGCGCGTAAAGCTCTTATCAATAAATCAGCTTCACCAATATACTGGGCAAGTTTGAGCACCCTGAAAACCCTGAGTAACCGTAAACTCCGGATCACCAGCAGATATTGGCTGCCCGGCAGTATCAGGCTAAGATATGTCGGGAGAATTGCCAGCAAGTCTATGATGCCAAAGAAACTTGTGGCGTATCGGCTGGGGCGACCAACACAGCCCAGGCGCAAAAAATATTCCACTGTAAACAGTATCGTAAAAACCCATTCCAGGGAATAGAACAAATCGCCATGTAAAGCCGAGATGCTACTTACGCTATCGAGCATAACAACAATAATGCTCAGCAGGATGCTAAGAATCAGGATTTCATCAAAACGTTTTCCAGCGGGTGTGTCTGCTTCAAATATTATTGTGTATAACGTATTTCGCCAGTTATTCTCAGGTGGCTTATTTTGCGGGTTATTTTTCACTGAAGCAACCATATTAACATCCACGCAACAAGAGTTTGATATGCAATCCGGATTTTAGAAGCTGCGGTTATAGTGCAGCATCTTACAAAGCAGTTACTTTCACCTATGTTTCACAAAGTAATAAGTATTTTCTTGGAGTAACCAACATTAATAGTTAAATAATTGAGTCTTTGACATATTTTCATAATGACCTATTTTTATAATGTTGAACGATTCGAATGTTTCCTGGCTAAAACATGTTTATTAATATAAAGAAAGTGATATAGTGTATCCTGCACATATACTATATCTCAAACAATCTGGTTTCTGGAGTGATTTTCAATTTTGCTTGAAGAGATGTTCTTATGAATAGCAACACAGCAGCGAAAAATCTTGGAATAGGACTGGCGGTCATTGGCTTTCTCTTACTGCTGGGATATGGCCTTTATAATTTATTTACCTTTGAATCCAGCCCGGTACTTAAAGTGTCTATCGGGGCAATTATAGCAGGTATAATGCTGGTTTTATTGACCCTGATAAAGGAAAAAATGAGTGTTAAGGATAAGGAAACTAAAAGAAGATACTAGGTGAGAAAATGATAATCGCAACCACGGATACAATAGCAGGAAAGCAGATCACGCAAACCCTTGGAATGGCTCGCGGCAATACCATTCAGGCCAAGCATATTGGCAAGGATATCATGTCAGGGTTGCGCAGCGTCGTAGGGGGAGAACTGACAGAATACTCAGAGATGCTTGAAGAGGCAAGGGAGAAAGCAATCAACCGTATGGTTGAGGATGCCGAAAAGATGGGGGCTGATGCCGTGGTAAATGTCAGGTTCATGACTTCCATGGTGATGGCAGGAGCAGCTGAGATACTTGCATACGGGACAGCTGTCAAGATAAGGGACAAGGACTAAAAGATAAAGGACAAAGACTAAAAGATAAGGGATAAGGACTAAAAGATAAGGGACAAGGACTAAAAGATAAGAGACAAGGACTAAAAGATAAGGGACAAGGACTAAAAGATAAAGGACAAGGACTAAAAGATAAGGGACAAGGACTAAAAGATAAGGATAGGGAATAAGGAGTTATTGTTCCTCAGATTTAAAATAGTAGTACCTGTTTTAGCAGTAACATGGCAGTTTATCTATCTCTATAACATGGCAGTTTATCTATCTCTATAACATGGCAGTTTATCTATCTCTATAACATGGCAGTTTATCTATCTCTGTAACATGGCAGTTTATCTATCTCTATAACATGGCAGTTTATCTATCACTTTTACTTTCTACTCACCTTTTTAATTTTCAACCCGACGGCTGTTTTCTTTCAGTTAAAAAAACCGTCTGTCTTTAAGATGTCCAGGAAAGGACATCAAATACCATCAGCGTCAAAAATATTCAAAAAATCAGAAAGAAAAACTGGGTTGTTGCAGAGTCGTTTTTTACAGGACCCTGCTCCGTGGAAAGCATGGGTCCTGTAAAAGAATACCGGTTTGTTTTAAATACTTCTATCGAACTCAAGCGATGTGGATGTAACTGTCCACAAGTTTCTTGATTTCTTCGTTCTTGCCGTAGAGCCTCTCACTGAGCTGATCGTCGTTAAGGCCTTCAAGGTATTTTACAGTGTCGTTAATCATACCTTCAGTAAAGACATCGTACTGCATGAAAACATCCTTCAGTTTCTTCAGGGCCTGAGCAGATTCGTAACAGGAAGCAGGAAGGTGTTCAAGCTGGGCAAGCCTGTCTTTATGTTCGTCCTTGAAGATGTTTACGCTGATATAGAGCTTGTCGGCAACCTCAAGAGCGTTGTCCATTTCAAACCCGTGGCGAATACCTACAGCAAAAGCCGCAAGGAGGAGGTAAAGATCAGCCGAGGGATCTGCAGCGCGGAATTCGAAGGTAGATTTGTAGTTGTGGTTCTTAAAATCATCTCTGTAATTTGGATTGGCAGTGGCAATCATCCTGCTGGATTCTTCAGCGAACCAGCCAAGGGGCACACGGACAAGGGCAGAGCGGTTCCTGTCTCCCCAGCAAATATTAGTTGGGGCTTCCTGGTGAGGGACAAGGCGCAGGTAGGATGTAGGGATCCTGTTTCCAAAGGAAGTGATTCCTGATGCAATGTCAAGAAGACCAGCTATTGCACGCTTTGCAGTGTCACTGACATCGCCATTTTCGACCATGACACTCTCTCCATCTTTCAGGAGCTTCATGTGGACGTGCAGTCCACTTCCGGCTTTTCCGACAGTGATCTTTGGGGCAAAGCTAACAATTACACCGTACTGGTCGGCAAGCATCCTGAGCATCCATTTTGCAATAAGCAGACTGTTGACACTGTTTTCTGGTGTATCAGTCTCGAATTCGATTTCGTTTTGCTCGTAATAGTACTTGTCGTCAGTGAAGTTCCCGACTTCCGAGTGTCCGTATTTGATTTTTCCGCCAGCTTCGGAAATGTACATCATTGCTTCCTTCCTGAGCTGATCGAATTTGGTAAAAGGATTGGACTCGTGATATCCTTGCTGGTCAACAGCCGGGAAATTCATGTTGACTTCATCTTTGTTGGCGATGATGTAGTATTCGAGTTCACCCATTGTCTGGAGCTCGTAGCCTGTCTTCTCGGTAAGAGTCTGGACAGCCTTATTCATGACGGTTTCAGACGCACTTTTGAGGGGGGCGCCGTCCTTGTCGAAGTAGGAACAGAGGATATCCAGAGTGGGGATTTCTTCAAAAGGATTTATGAAGGCAGTCCTGTATTTAGGGACGACGTAGAGGTCGCTTGAATCTGCCTCAATGTATGTAAAAAGGCTTGATCCATCGACTCTCTCACCAGCAGAAAGTAAATTATCAAGATGCTCTTCATCTCTGATCACGAAGGTGAGGGCTTTAAGTCTTCCGTCCCCGCCAACATAGCGGAAGTTGAGCATCTTAATGCCGTTTTCCTTGACGAATTTTATAATGTCTTCTTTGGTGAATTCACTTGCTGGTTTATTGAGGTACTGTACCAGTTTGTTCGGATTAAGTTCTACAGATGATGTTTTCATAATTATCCCTCTTTTTTGATCGGAATATTGGAATATTCGAGTATTCAAAGCCTCATTTCAATACCGAATATTTTTCAGACTTAATGATTGCCGTATCAATCATGATTTTGAAAATTTATGTCTGAACAGGAAAGAGATAACTTACTGCTGTCTATATAAAGTTTTTCTTTTTTTTATTTTTTTAATAAAATACTATACAGCGAAAACCAAAATGAGCTTGTTCTGTCCAATTCTTTATTCTAACCGCACGGACAGGTGAAAATAAGTAGTTCCTCCCACCGAATATATTGAATCAATACAATAAAGATCTTTTATAAATATAGTTATAGCAAATATGGTTATGAGATTGATAAACCAACCAGAAACTTCTGTGAATTTTGTTTTTCATAGAAGCTAATGATTCCAAAAAGAGAATGGAGTAAAAGTATGGAAACCTATAATATTCCTGAGATTGCCAGAAATGTTTTCAGTGTCGGGTCAAAAGACTGGAACTGCAGGATGTTCGATTCATTAATTCCTCTGCCAGAGGGCACCAGCTACAATTCTTTCCTTGTAAAAGGCGAGAAGAAAACAGCCCTTATAGATACCGTAAATCCGGGTTTTGAAGAGGAATTAGAGGTAAAAATCAATATGGTCTCAGACCTGGAAAAACTTGATTACCTGATAATGAACCATGCTGAGCCGGATCATTCCAATGCTATTAGCTTTATCCTTGAAAAAGCTCCTAATGCCTTATTTGTAACAACTGAGAAAGGAGTGAAGATGGCAAAGCTCTACCATGAGCTGCCTGAAGACAGGATCAAAATCATTGCTGAAGGAGATAGCCTCGATCTGGGGGGAAAGACCCTTCGTTTCATAGAAGCTCCCTGGCTCCACTGGCCTGAAACCATGTTCACATACCTGCCTGAAGACAAAGTTCTTTTTACATGCGACTTTTTCGGAGCTCATACAGCCCAGGGTATCTATGATGAAGATATAGAGGATCTCATTCCTTTCGCAAAACGCTACTACGGCGAAATTATGATGCCTTTCGGGAAAATGGGGGCAAAAGCTCTTGAAAAAATAAAGGATCTCGACATAAAAATTATTGCCCCGAGCCACGGACCTATCTACAAAGATCCCGAGAGAATTATAGATCCATATAAAAAATGGACTGCAGGAAAAACAGAGAATAAAGCCCTTATTGTCTATGTGAGTATGTGGGGATCTACCAGGGAGATGGTCCGGACAATTGCAGAAACTCTGCTACAAGAAGGTGTAGATGTTAGAATGTATGATCTTGCAGTTTCGGATATAGGGGATGTTGCAAGAGAACTGGTTGATTCCCGAGTTATTATCCTTGGAACCCCGACCGTTCTGGGAGGTATGCATCCGATTGCCCTTTATGGAGCTTCCCTGGTAAAAGCTCTAAACCCACCGGCAAAATATGGAGTTGCACTCGGGTCCTTTGGCTGGGGTGGAGGGGCACTGAAGCAAGCAGGTGAAATCCTGGCTCCTTTGAAAATGGAGATTGTAGGAACCCATCAGGTGAAAGGCAGAGCTAAAAAAGAAGACTTGAAAAAAGTTGAGGAAATCGGCCGAGAACTGGCTCAAAAAATGAAAGTATGACTCAGTGAGTCGCAGGAGGAAGAGGTCTGCAGGAGGAATCCTCTCAGGCATACATATCAGGCCCTCCGCGTCAGGCTACACCACGTCAGTACTCCACGTCAGTACTACTCTATATGACTTATGCGGTTAATCTGACTGAGAAGCCTTATGTGATCTTTTCAGTAGTATGTGTAAGTAATCCATAAAGGGAAACGCCTAAAATTGCTCCCCACAAAGGCATGAGGCTTTCGGCTCCTGCCCATCCTCTTAGAGCTGTTAACAAGCCTGCACTTAGCAGAGCTGTCAGTTGAGCTGCCTGCACTCGAAGAGGATTTAAAGGACTTCCTGTCATGTCTCCTCCGGATTTTATTTTTCGGGATCTAAGGACAATGGGAATAAAAAGGATAGCTGCTGAAAACAAGAATAAGACTGATTGCATATCCAGATAAGTGCTCTCCTGTCCTGCGGACGGTAAGAAAAAAAGTACTGATGTAAAGGCTGCTACTCCGAAGATACGGTTTTGACGATTGGGTGCAGGAAGGAAAGCGTCCAGAAAAAATGCCAGTGCAGTAAATAAGCCAAAAATCCAGTTTCCTTGCAGTGAAATCCAGCCCGAAAGCAGAAGTACCGCAAGAGAATCGAAAGTTTTTGAAGACCTCCCGGTACTTCTGTTAACTATACGAATGAGCAGGAGTTCCAAGAAGAGAGCAAGCAAAAAAGGAGAAGGAAAAAACAGAAAGCCTGCACAACCCAAAAACGCTGCAAAAAAAGCAGAGAGTTCATTGTCCGGATCCAGTTCCCTCGCAAACGCCCAGGTTAAAAATACAGATGTTCCTGCCCTTAAGCCTAAATACAAAGCAGAAGAAATATCTTTCCCTATAACAAGTTGAAGGCCTGTTATTCCAAAGAGGAAAAGCAGGGTAATTATCACAATTACCCTGTTTGTAGGATAATCAAGGTCTATGGAGCGAATAAGCGAACTTGGCCTTTCAACTTTCATTCTTATATTTGCGGGCTTAACATTATTAACTTTTGTGCTTTTAAAATACGCTTAATAGGTCTGGTTCTGGTCTTTTCCAAAACCTACCTTTTCAGCAGGTATGAGGTTCATTTTTAAGATGATCTTCAAGCTTGAATTTCAAGTTTCAGATTCAGAGGGCTTCTTATGGAAGGAAAATCTGAACTAAAAAAGGAACTGAGTTTACTGGAAATTACTCTGGTAGGAATTGGCAACATTCTCGGAGCCGGGATCTATGTGCTTATGGGAAAAGCTGCGGGGCTTGCAGGGAATATGGTCTGGTTTTCCTTTCTGTTTGCAGGAGTTGCTGCCTCACTTTCTGCCCTCAGCTACATGGAGCTCTCTTCCATGTACCCCCGTGCAGGGGCAGAATATGAGTTTGCAAAGAGAGCTTTTGGAGAACGTATGGGGCTGTTTGTGGGACTGCTCGTTGTCTATTTTGTGATACTAACCAGCTCTGCGGTTGCCCTCGGTTTTGGAAGGTATTTCAGCAACCTTTTCGGGGGCGGAAGTTTACTAGGAGCAGTAGGCCTGTTTATTGTCCTGAGCCTCATCATGGTTTATGGTATCAAGGAATCTGCGCGACTCGCTGGTATCATAACTTTGATAGAACTTTCAGGACTTTTAATAATTATCTACGTGGGAATCCCTTATCTTGGTACGGTAAATTACTTTGAGTCTCCGAACCTCTCAGGAGTCTTTGAGGCTTCTGCTTTGATTTTTTTTGCATTTCTGGGTTTTGAAGATATTGTGAGATTGTCCCAGGAAACAAAAGATGCAGAGAAAACCACCCCCAGAGCTTTGCTTATTGCTATCTCCTTCACAGTTCTCATCTATATTTGTGTGGCAGTATCTGCTGTAAGCGTGCTTGATTTTCAGGTTCTTGGACATTCAGACGTTCCACTTGCTGACGTTGCAGCTGTTGCTCTTGGGGATAAAGCTTTTGTTCTTCTTTCCTGGATCGCCCTTTTTTCTACAATGAATACCGTGCTTGTGGTAATGCTAGGGGGGTCAAGGATTGTTTACGGCATGGCACGGGCAGGATCGCTTCCCGGAAGCTTCTCAAGGATACACAGTCGTTACCAGACTCCATGGGCCGCCATTTTCGGAGTTGCCGCCCTCTCGATTTTGTTTGTCTTATTCAGAGACATTGCAACCGTAGCAAATATTTCGAACTTTATGATTTTTATTGTCTTTTTTATGGTCAATCTTTCCCTTATAAAACTCCGTTATTCTGACCCTGAAAGACAACGTCCTTTTAAAGTTCCTTTTAGTATAGGCCGCTTTCCCCTGCTTCCTTCTCTTGGTGCTCTTTCTTCTTTATTTCTCTTTTCTCAGTTAAATGCAGAAATCATAATTTACGGGCTTGTTCTTGTAGGAATCAGTATACTGATAGTGCTTCTCAAAACCAGAAAAAAGTCTTGAAATTCCGGCTGTTTGATTTGTTTCTCATTATAGTTTTCTTGTGGTTAATTTCACAAAGACATAAATATTATTTTTACAGTTGAATCTGATAGAGGTATTTGAGCTAATTAAATAAATCAAAATTAAGAATTATTTATCAAGAAAAGGACTTAAAAAAGCCTTAATATCCATTTATTCGTTCTAAAAACCATTTTTTATCTTATTTATCCATTTAAGTTCCTTTTTCAGGTTTAAACGGTACCTGCATATTTTCGGAATACACCAATTTTTCTGGAATGTTTTATAAATAGAAATGGGGCCAGAATGCTTTTAATAAGCTAAAAAAGAATTTAGATGGTTTTAATTGATTAAAAAAGCTTAATTAAGCTCTTTTTAAATAAAGGACTATTTATAGCAAATTTTTTTTGATTTTAGTTCTTTTTGGTTCTTAATATTCAGCAAGAATTAGTTTTATATACATAAAACCCTATTTAGTTCGTTTTATTGCAGGGATTATCTCTATTATTAATTATAAATCTCTAAAATGGAATTGCAGGGATTATCTCTATTATTAATTATAAATCTCTAAAATGGAATAGATCTGTAATATACTAAAAATTTACACACAGAACAGTATGAATATAATTAAACAGATTTGAGATAACTAAATAGATTTATTACTCAGACCAAGATGAAGCTTCAGTTCCGCTTACAAATAATTTCGGATAAAAAGGGAGTAGATATGAGAAAAGAGCCTTATGAGTTCCCACTGGAAGATTTCAGTCCAAGAGAAGATTTTAACAAAATTAAAAAGTTCTCCCGGGATAAAGAAACACCATTTCTGATCATTGATCTTCAGAGAATAGAGCAAAGTTATGATAAACTTGTAGAGCACATGCCTTTTGCAAAAATTCACTATGCTGTAAAGGCCAATCCTATGGATAAAGTAGTGCTTGCTCTGAAGAACAAAGGTTCCAACTTTGATGTTGCAACGGTTTACGAACTTGATCAGTTGCTACAGCTCGGGGTAGAGCCTGAGAGGATAAGTTATGGAAACACGATCAAGAAAGAAAAGGACATAGGTTATGCCTATGAGAAAGGAATAAGGCTCTTTGTTACTGATTCAGAAAGTGATTTGAAAAAGTTATCCCGAAAAGCTCCCGGTTCAAGAGTTTTTTTCAGGATCCTTACAGAAAGTGATGGCGCGGACTGGCCACTTTCGAGAAAATTCGGCTCGCATCCTGACCTGATATACAAACTGATTATGAAAGCCGAAAAGCTTGGGCTTGAACCTTACGGACTTTCGTTCCATGTTGGTTCCCAGCAAAGAGATATAGGACAGTGGGACAATGCAATCTCCAAGTGCAAATACCTTTTTGAAGCAGTGGCCGAAAAAGGAATTAAGCTTAAAATGATCAATCTCGGTGGAGGCTTCCCCGCAAAATACCAGTCTCAGGCCAACGACCTTGAGACTTATGCCATGGAAATCCGCCGCTTTTTGCATGATGACTTCGGAGAAGAGCTCCCCGAAATCCTTATCGAGCCAGGGCGTTCTCTGGTTGCCGATGCCGGGATAATCGTAAGTGAAGTCATTATGATATCCCGAAAGGCCAGGTTCAACCAGTACAAATGGGTTTATCTTGATATCGGAAAGTTCGGCGGCCTTATTGAGACCCTTGACGAATGCATCAAATATCCCATTTTATGTGATAAAAAAGGATGTGCAGAAGAGGTCATCCTTGCAGGTCCTACCTGCGACAGCATGGACATCCTCTATGAGCACCATAAGTATTCATTCCCCCATACTATGAGAGAAGGCAACCGTGTATATATCTTCACAACCGGAGCCTACACCCAGAGTTACTGTTCCGTGAATTTTAACGGCTTTCCATCTCTCAAAGCCTACATTATCTAAAGGGCAGACGCCCTTACTTTTTTTATTGTATTTATATAATAATTTTCAACACAATTGAAAGTTTAATTGCAACGAAAATGTATGGTCAATTTGAAAATTAGAATTTAAAAAAGTTTATTGGGTCGATGATGATATAGATCACCGGGCCTTTATAAATATCGTAGATCTAGAGTAATAGGGTTTCCTCTCAATTCGGGGTTGGATCGCAGATAAGGATCTCGAAAATAGGGACCCGACCCCTACCATCGACTTGTCGACTTCTAAACTAATAATTAATATTAAACAAAATTCTCAAGCAATATTTCCTTCCAAATTAATTTTCAGTAACACCCACTCTTTTATACAATGTTTTTAATTTCAATAAACCTTATGACCGTCCCTAAATTCCTAAATTTTGAGACTTTTTATTATTTTCTGGTCTTTAGATTTTTCTCTCTAAATCGTGCAAAACAGTAAAAAGTCTCAAATTAAGAGTTCTTTTCGACAGCATCAGCAAGCGATTAAATCTCATTCTTTTAACCTTTCTTCCGAGTATTATTTTTCGATACCACAGGGGAAGCATAAATAACGTAAAAATTGAGGTATAAAGTACAATCTCGGTAACCATAGGTAGATAAGGATTTATTTCAGCTAGCGATATTATCCAGAAGACCGGCAGAATATAAGGTGCTGAGCTTATCATTACATGCATGTTTTTAGGAGCAATAACCTGAATTTCACAATTCGGAGGAATCACTGCGTACCATGGTTCAATAGCAAATCTATTCTTGGAATCTTCCGGCAGAAGCACGCATACAGAAGGAAGAAAGCCCGAATTATCTACCTTATTGTCTCCCTGAAGAAACATAGATCCGGTTTCCCCTAAATTAATAGTGGCAATTCCTGAAAATACTAAGCCACTTACCAAAACGATTGCCATTAGCCGTTTCCCCTTAATCATAAAATATACACGTCTGGAATCTTTTTTCTTATCGTATTCAATTTTATGGGCACGAACCGGATTTGAATATTCTATCATTGTCCTGATTTCATCCCCTAGTATGATGATTGCAGGAAGTATCACTGCGAGTAAAAAAACTGTTTTATTCTTTGAAGCCACAGGCAAATATCCTGCAAAAGGAATGACGAAAATTAATTTCCCAACCACATCAGAATCTGGGACTTTAAAGAAATCCTCTTCCTCGTTTGCATCCCCTTTTGTCCTAAAAATTCGTTTTTCATCTTTTACTTCTATTTTGATAATTCTGTGTGTTACAAATGTATCTTTGCCACCAGGATCCCGGAAAGCTATGACATCTCCAACTGTAAGTTCGTCCGGATTGACAGACTTTACAACTATCATATCTCCAGCTAGCATTATCGGCGTCATACTTCCACTTAACACTACCATAGCCTTTTCTGATCCTGTTAAGAGTGGAATTAAAGCATTGATAAGGAATATCGCAATTACAAATACAATCGCTATCCAAAGACTTTCTTTTTTTTCCATATATTTATACCAGCTTATCTACTATTCTTGACTGAAACTTCAATATAGATCAAAGGCAGGGATAATTAAATATCCGGTATAAAAGTTCTACAGCCCAGTTTTTTCTAGTTATATTGATGTGTAATTTTTTACAGACCCGTCTCCCATAGTTATATTGATAGTTAATGGAATAAGATATGAAACATCACTATCAAAATATGATTTGAGATTTACCATGCTGTTGGAATGAAAAGAATAGTTAGTGCCATCAATAAGTTCTCCTGACGATTTGCTGCCGTTAAAAAATTCGCTTTCTTTTATTGTTATCTTTGTCAGATTGCTGTTATTAATCTGAGAACTATTCCAACATACATGAATTACATCAATAGTTAGATTCGAAGTTCCCTTTATGTCAAGTTTCCAGTAAGATTGCTTTTCTTTATCAGAAGGGATCACAAGGACGCTATTTAATAATTCAAGCAAGTCAGCTTCACTATTAGCAGAGAAGCCACTATTATTAAAAGATTCATTAGCGTTAAAGAAGTCAATTTCGTTGATCGCTTTACTTTCAGCAGAAGAAAGACTAGAATTCCATACCCCAGCGATAATTGTGTTTCCGGCACAGGATTCAATATCAGAATAATATGCTAAAGTGCTGATGTCGTCGCTGACACATATATAATTTAGTGATAAAAAGGAACTAAGCAATAAGCAAAAAAGTATGAATTTATTTGTAGCCTTCATCCCTATTTCTCCCCATTTCCCATTAAATTCCTTATCTCTTGAATTATCAGGAAAGTAGCTGGTGCAATAACAAATATAAAAAGTCCTGTTAAGGTATTGGCAAAATGTATAAGAGTGCCGAAATAAAGAATTTTAAAGCGCATAACTCCGATTACGTCTTCAGCTGCCACAATGTAATTGTCCGCATTTGCGCATGCATCTCCTTTTGTTCTAAACCTTCAGGTGCAAAATTTATTACTCTGTGTGTGATTATGGATGGAGAGGAGCTATCCTCAAAATGGTAATAGTATGCTACGATGGTCCCCAATTCAATGGAAGTCTCCCTGGAACTAATAACAATAATATCATCTGAAGTTATCATAGGTTCCATGCTTGTACCCGTTACAGTTATAAAATAAAGCGAGCCAATTGGAATCATGGTGTCGATAATAGAGACTATCAAAATGATCAGCAGAATTACATAAAGTCTATCTCTTGTGTTCAGATTATTTTGAAACAGTTTGTACCATAAATGAGTATTAAAATTTTGGCTTTTCGTCATAATCTATGGATAAGATGATTTTTAACTCAAGATCACGTTGGTTTTTATGATAATACCCACACAAAACAACGGATCTCCAAAATCACAATCTGGATTATGAAATTATCCTTCAGACTTTATTTAAAAATTTAGATTACAATTTATATTGCATCTAAGAAAGCTCTTTGGCAAGACAGATCCTCTATGTTTAATTAAGTAATTGTAATACGATATTTTGAATGTTTTTACCTAGTAATTAAATTTAAATAGTGGGTTAAACCCACTATTTTAGGACTTAAGCAGTTGAATTAAATACCACGAGCAAGAAATACTTAACTGTATAAATTTAAATAATGTTGACGAGGCCGCATGCACATGATTTTCTAGTTCAAGTGCGTAAGTTCTATATTTGTTATTATTATTTATTCGTCTTAATAATCCATGTCAGCCTGTTCAAGAGTGAACGAAACATCAAAGCTAACACTGTCTCCCTGAATCGTGTTACCAGCCTCAGTTGGAATTCTCCACTTGAAAATAATATCGCGTTGAACATTAGGATCCATTGATACTATGGCCTGATCAAAATCATTTGAACCATACAAGTTTACTTTAGCGAAATAATTTCCTTCAACTGGGGAGGCAGGTGCTGTAACAACAGTTTCATCTGATCTCAGTACAATGTCATTTTCAGTAAGTGTTCCTGAGCCATCTACGTCGATAAATACTAACATCTCTGCTTCTGCTCCGAGTTCTCCAGGAGTACCATCCTGCTCATACTCAGTACTTCCTGTACTTTCCGTATTTGTGATTTCGGAAAACGTGACATCCAGTTCTCCAGCAAGAGATCCATTATTTCGGATTGTCTGAGTTTCTGTGCCGGAATCCCCAGGTTCTTTGTTACTAAGTGTAAATTGAGCATTAGTTAAATTAAGGTCAAGAGTTCCTGCAGTAAAAGTATTATCATCACTTCGCTCTGTATCCTGGAAATATGCCCATGTCGAAGAGCCTGTTATAACACTGACCAGGCCAATGATAAGCACGCTCAAAAGCATTTTTTTGTTTAACATTTGTTTATACTCCTCATATTTATTAAAATATTATTTTTATTAATATTCCAAGCTCAAAGTGTTTGTTTATAAAAGTTGTAGAAAGGAAGGAATTGAGATTAAAGTGTTTTTTCTCATACCATGGCGATTGTTGGAATATATGGGGTGCTTATCCGACCCCCCATAGTTTTTACATCTGTTAAGCTATGCACACTTAACAATTACTAAAACACTTCAAACAGTTATTAAAACACTTCCATAATATTTATAATTTGTCAATAAATTTTTATTGATCTGGGGGAATAAATCTGTTTTTCAGGCTCTAATAAAAAAAATGAAAAATGGTATCGATTGGTATTTAATTTCAAATTAAATTACCTAAGAGAGTGTCTTAAAATTAAATTTAATTCTACAATAGTAACAGTAATTACCATTTGAACTGAAAAACAATGTCATAAAACTATTAAATGTCTAAAGTGTAAATTTTAACAATGATGTATAATGTATTTGCTTTCATATATCGAACATGTATTTGCTTTCATATATCGAACGAGTAAGCCTGATGTAATAAATTTAGAGTCTAATTTAAAGTCAGCAATGACCACTATCCAAATGTAGAAACGGTTTGAATTTTAAAACAGAATCTAAAAGCTTCCGGTTTTCTCCGGCTTAATTTTCCGATCCCTTCAGGTATGCGATATCCTATTATCCAACTCCCTCAGCTTGATTTTCGCATTTTGGGTTGAGGTGACAGAATCTACTATAAAATTAACTTAATACAAAAAATAATTTAGCAAAATCAACAATTGAAAATATATAAAAGTTGACGTTTATATTCCACGAAACTAAAGACTTTGTAACTGTAACAAAATAAATTAGGCATGTTTTTAATAATTCACATAGCTGTGATAACTTCATCTACTATAGCTCTGTCTCCCTGAAGTTCATTTCCAGAATCAGGATCGAATAAGAGAGTCATATTAATATAAACAACTTCATCAGGAGATAATTTATTATTACCATTGACTTTAACTCGACCAATTTGATTAAGATCATCGAGATCAACGTAGTCATTTCCGTTAAGATCAGTGTAAAGATTGAGGATGTTAGTATTATTATATCTCATTTTAGTTACTTGAATCCACTTACTGATTTCAGTCTCCCCTCTGTTAGTTCCAGCTTCATTAGTTATCCCAAGCAGAATTTCAGAGTCTCGCTCAGCATCTGTATCGTCACTAATTTCACGGTTAGTAACGATAACTTCCAAATAGACGTCATTCGATTCCATAGAATCTGGATTATTGTGAATTAATATTGATTCTTTTTTGGCAAGACCCGGAGGAACATTATCAAAGTTGAAACTGCGACTGATATTAATATCCAGAACTTTTGCGGTAAATTTATTATCTTTGCTTATTTCTGTATCGCTGAAATATGCCCCTGTTTCAACACCTACTATAACTAAAATTACACCGATGATGAATACACTCAAAATCATTCTTTTGTTTTCCATCATTATGCCCTTCTTGCGCTTATACCCATAATTTTAGAATGGAGATAAGTTCTCGTCTTAATTTGCTTCTTTAATAGTAATTGAGATCAATCCATATTTCGAAATATATGACAAAAATATTGCATATTTTCCTGGTTGTAAAATTCTCCCTAGAATTTGAAGAGGATACTTCAATTCATCGGTTTCTGGTTTTTATACAAATATATAGTTAAAGTGATATATTAAACAAAAGAATATCATTTAAGAATGACAAAAATATAACTTATAAATTTCAGTTTGGGAATTGATCTATAGTTTCATTTCCTCCAATAACTATTCTTGGCTCTCGTCAGTTTTCATTTTCACTTTCTTTTAAAGATATATCAAAGAAAATATATAGTACATTATCATGAATTATGAAATACGCACCAGATTCAATATCATTGACTACACGTTCATTCATATCAACAGCAGCATCCACAAGGTCCTGGAGTGAATATATCTCAACTTGCATAAGAGAATCCCAGTTATCTGGAACTTTGCCTTTGCTAATAAATTTTATAAAAGGTAAATATTTTTGTTCTTTTTCTAATTTTTTAATTAATTCGGGATCAACTTTAGTCATTTTTGTGCATGGAATAAGTGCCCCTATTAGAATTGTGCTAAGCAGAAATAAGGAAAGAGGCAGTTTAATTGCTGATACGGAAGGCTCTTTTTTAACCTGAAATTTTTTATATGTATCAGTACTTTCGTTAAATTCCAGTTTTTCAGGCATCTTATAATATGCAGAATTGATCACCAAGGGTAAAGCAAAATCTGTTGTATTGTTAATTTCTTCTCCGTTTATTTCTCCCTTATAATTAACATGAGTAACAATTTCAATAGTTGTATCTGATGAATATTTTATCTGGTCCTGTATTTTTGTTACCTTTGACTGAATTTCCGACACATTAAGGGAAAATTCATGGATAAGTACATCTTTATTTCCAATGTTAACATATCCCATCTCTTCCACGGGAAACTCCTTTTCCCATACTATTTTTTGACTTTCTCCTGAGTTCTCCCTACTGGTTGCAACAACAACAGTTTCACATTCTACTCGAAGATTGGTCGAATCTGTAGCATTTAGGTTGTATGCAAATGAAACATCAAGAGTAGGAGACACGGCAAAAAAATACATTGGTTTTCCCATTTCAAGTCTGGTTCCTTTAGAATAGAGTGGATTTATCTCTGTTACAGGGGCTGTATATGTATATTTTCCGTGTTGTGTATAGGAAGAAATCAATTTTTCTTGTTCTTCGTGCACATCTTGTGTATATGTTTCATAAACACAAGAGCTGGATAATATTATTGCCATCCCTAATACAACAATAAATATTCTGGAATTGTTTATTAATGTATTTTTCAGTTTAAGGAACAATATTTCCAGCATATAATCTCCTAGGTAACATATAGTAATTTTTTAGTAAGTTATACCCAGCCAAGTACTTAAATTTTCCCATACAGTTTAGCACGTTATTTTTATGGCTCTTCGCTATTTTGGATGAGTTGAAAATAATTGTTTAGTTGGAAAGTAGTCAGGCCAAAAAAAACATCAAATTTGAATGTGATTTTCAACAACAAATGTTTCTAAATTTTAGATATTCTACTTCAACATTTAGGGATGAATAGAAGTTACCCACTCAAAACAGCGAAGAGCCATATCTTTTGTAGTTATGAAAAAGCCTGGACGAAAGATCAGTCGATCAATCACCCAACTTTAAAGTGAAAGGCCTTCCATACCGGGAAAACTAAAACGAAGGTATTCATTTCACAATTAACGAAAAAGAAAAAACTGATTTTATATGTGTATCTCATTTCTTATGGAAACAGAGAGGTGGAGACTTCACGTTTAGACTGTATAAGGTTCTGAACTACCCTTTTAGATTTATTTTCGATATGATCTTACTTTCTGTGTATATGTATCACACTTCTAATGGAGAACGGTATCAAGATCGTGAGCGTTTTAAAAGCAGTGAACTATCCCGCCTTAGAGTTAAACAGGAGAGTTTCACCTTATTTTAAGGATATTAAAAATTTGTTCATCATAGTAATTTTTAATGATATCAAAAAAATATAAAGTGGCTGATTTTTTTGAGCGGTTATAATATATATGTCTACATGATTATAAAATAAATGTAGATTGAGTGTTAAAGGGTTTCTTCTCAATCTAAGGTTGGATCGCAGGTAGGGATCTCGAGAATAGGGACTCGGCCCCTACCAACTACTTCTGAACAAATAATCATCTTTTAACAGTAATTGAATTTAGCTGACAACTGTTTCACATAAAATAATTACTCACTAATTATTTTTTAAAATATTTGTCTCTTTTTCATAATGTCTTCGGCTTAAATAAGCCTTATGATTGTTCCAACAATTCTGGTTTATAGTTGGATTATAATTGCATTGAAATTTTCAATGGCATTAAAAGTTCAATTGCAACGAAAACGTATAGCCAATTTGAAAATTAGAATTAAAAAAGGTTTTTTGGATCGGTTATGATATATATTACCGGATCGTTATAAAATATAGTAGATTGAGAGTAATAGGGTTTCCTCTCAATCTAGGGTTGGATCGCAGGTAGGGACCTCGAGAATAGGGACTCGACCCCTACCATCTACTTTTAAAATAACAATTAATTCTAAACACAATTCTTAAATTGTATTTACTTGCAAATTAATTTTCACTATGACGTACTATTTTTTACAATGTCTTTATTTTAAATAAACCTTATGACCGTTCCTAAATCTCTGATTTTCTTTAATTAGTATGCTTACCGGCTGTTAGAAGTCCTTTTGGTAACAGTCCTTTTGCTAACAGTCCTTTTGCTAACAGTCCTTTTGCTAACAGTCCTTTTGCTAACAGTTCTTTTGCTAACAGTTCTTTTGCTAACAGTCCTTTATTTCAGCTAAGCTCCTGTTGAGCTTCTACCCTACTACGAGAAGTCAAAAAAGCATATCACAGAGCATCATATCACAGACACAGAGCATCATATCACAGAAGGTGATATAAAGAACGGCAAAATAAAGCTGGAGAGGTGATGAGTTGGATTTTGCCGTTCTACATAAATTACGACTTTTTTCAACTATTTTTATGTTTCCTTTTGCCTCATTACCGGCAAGAAGATTACAGACGGATTTAACTTATTTCTCCGCCTGCTTGTTGCTGAAATTTTTTGCCTTTGAAATATTTACCTTTTGAAATATTTACCTTTTGAAATATTTACCTTTATACCTTAACATTTTCTCTTGCCCACTCTGCCCCGGCCTCGAACACCTGCTGGTTGAATGCAATAACCTTTGGTTTACCTGCAAAGTTCTCGGCAAGAGCTTCTTTGAAGGCTTCTTCTTCAAGACCTGTTGCGTTCAGACCCAGAAGGACTCCAATCATAAAGGAGTTTGCAGCTCTTTCATCGCCTGCTTCCTTGGCTTTTTCGGTTGCCGGGACTGAAACGACTTTTACGCCTGCAGGAGTCTCAGCTTCACCTATGGTCGAATCGTAGAGAATAAAGCCTCCTTCTTTTACTGCCCCTTCAAATTTCTCAAGGGAGGGGCGGTTCATGGCTATAAGGATGTCTGGGGTGTAGACCGTAGGAGAACCTATTGCCTGGCCTGAGATCACGACCGAACAGTTTGAGGTTCCCCCACGCTGTTCCGGACCATAGGAAGGGAACCAGGAGGCGTTAAGGTTTGCCTTGACTCCAGCCTGTGCAAGGATAAGCCCCATACTCAGAACTCCCTGACCACCGAAACCCGCAATCTTCGTCTGGATCGGAGCAAAGTCTGCTCTGATGGGTTTTTCCCCGGCTCCGGCTTCAATCCCGTAAAGTTTTTCCAGGGATTCCGTTGTGAAGTCGCTTACGCCCCTGTGGAGGATTTCGGCTTCTGTGGAGTTATCTCTGAAGTTCTTAAGTGGGAATTCCTTTTCCATTTCTTCATTGATGAATGCTATAGCCTGTTTGGCATCCATCCTCAAATTTGTCGGGCAGGCTGCAAGGACTTCCACAAAAGCATAGCCTTTGCCGTCGCGCTGGATCTCCATAGCTTTCCTGATAGCCTTTCTGGCTTTCCTGATATGAGAGATGTCCGAGACCGAAACCCTTTCAATGAATACCGGGGCTTTCAGGTTGGATAAGAGTTCACACATGTGCAGCGGGTAGCCTGCAAAACGAGGGTCACGGCCTTGGGGGGTGGTGGTGGTCTTTTCCCCTATAAGGGTCGTAGGAGCCATCTGCCCGCCTGTCATGCCATATACGGTGTTATTTACGAAAAAGACTGCAAGCTTTTCGCCCCTGTTTGCTGCCTGCAGAGTCTCGTTCAGGCCAATTGAAGCAAGATCTCCGTCGCCCTGATAAGAGATAACCACAGCATTTTCTTCAGCCCTTGAAACACCTGTCCCTACTGCAGGGGCACGGCCGTGTGCAACCTGAATATTACCTACATCAAAGTAATAATAGGCAAAGACTGCACAGCCCACAGGACTGATCATAACTGTCCTGTCCTGGATTCCGAGATCATCAATCGCTTCAGCGATGAGCTTGTGCAAAACCCCGTGTCCGCAACCAGGGCAATAGTGGGTGGCTGTTGGAGCTGCACCCCCTTTGCGAGGGTATTCCGCGTACAGGGCTTTTGGCCTTCCGATAACTTTTTCTCCGTTAATAATTTCTGCTGCCATTTTCATGCCTCCCCTGCAACCTTTCTGATTTTGTCCATAATCTGGTCAAGGGTAATCAGGTTTCCTCCCATGCGATTTACCAGTTCCACGGGCTGTGAACATCTAATAGCAAGCCTGATATCGTCTATCATCTGCCCGTTGCTCATCTCCACAGAGATGAAGGAACATCCCTTATCTGCAAGGGCTTTCAACTGCGCCTCCGGGAACGGGAAAAGAGTTTTGGGTCTGAAAAGCCCTACTTTTATTCCTGCCTGCCTGGCAAGATCTACGGCTGACCTGCAGATCCTGCTGCTTATACCGTAAGAGACAAGCACAATTGAGGCGTCCTCGGTCATGTATTCCTCGTAGTCAACCTCATTCTGCATTATAACCTCGTACTTTGCCTGCAACTTCTCATTGAACTGCCCGAGTTCATTGAAGTCCAGGAAGATTGAGGTTATCAGGTTAGGTCTGGTTTCTGCCGTTCCGTTGACTGCCCAGTTGGCATCGATTTTCGGGGAAAGAGCTTTTTTTGGGAACTCCAGGGACTCGATCATCTGCCCGAGCACTCCGTCAGCAAGCACGACTGCAGGATTCCTATACTTGAAAGCCAGCTCAAAGGCTTTCATAGTAAAGTCGCACATTTCCTGCACAGAATTGGGAGCAAGCACAATGGTCCTATAATTTCCGTGCCCTCCACCTTTTACGACCTGATTATAGTCTGCCTGCTCAGGCCCGATGTTCCCAAGCCCCGGTCCTGCCCGCATAACATCCACGAGTACACAGGGCAATTCTGCACCTGCAAGGTAAGAAACTCCCTCCTGCATCAGGCTGATTCCAGGCCCTGATGAGGATGTCATGACCCTGTGTCCGGCTGATGCTCCTCCGAAAACCATGTTAATTGCGGCTTCTTCAGATTCGGCCTGAACAAATTTCCTGCCAATTTTCGGGAAGTAACTGGAAGCATCGTGCAGTATCTCACTTGCCGGAGTTATAGGGTATCCAAAGAAACAATCACAGCCAGCGTAGAGTGCGCCGACGATTACTGCAGAGTTGCCTTTAATGAGTTGTGTTGCCATCTTTCTTCCTCCTTATCCTGCCTTATTCGGCTTCCTCCTTTTTCAGGGGAATATGGATTTCCAGTGCCAGGGGTTCAGGGCAGGTATAGTAGCAGCTCGCACAACCTGAGCAGCCTTCTCCTTTATACTCTACGTAGTGGTAACCCCGCGCATTCAGGTTCTCACTCATGAAAAGTACGTCCTTCGGGCAGGCAAGAAGGCAGCGCCCACATGCCTTGCATTCCAGAATATTAATAACAGGGTACGGTTTTTTTATATCAGTTTTTGCCATATAGAATCCTCACGCTATTCTTCCAGTCCCTGTTTTTCTCCAGCCGATATTGTATGGCAGACAGGAGAGCCAATCATTTTTAAGGGGCTTTCTGAATTCTGATATGTTCTCGAATTCTTGAATTATAGTATCACTTGAATTACAGTATCTCTTGAATTACAGTATATTTTTGAGAGTAAATCCGAACTATATATTCATTGAGCAAACTTTTCAGAAAAAGTTTAAGGTACTTATTTCTTTTCTTCCTTTTCCTTTTTCTGATTTAATCAGGACTTTATCTTCGCTTTCACGGAAGGAAACGAAAAAACTGTAGCTTTGTTATTTAGTCTTCTTGAACAAAGCGCACAGCTATAACCCATAATTAGTATAACCCACAAATTAGTCCTCTTGAGCACAGCGAAAAGGACCGCGTACTGTTGCGATTACATCGCAACTCCCAGAAAATCTCCGATTTCCTGCGATCCCAAAGCGCAATTCGGGTGAGGCGCAATTTGGGTGATTATTGTTTTTGATCCTGATCACGGATTTCTATCCTGCGGATTTTTCCACTGATGGTCTTTGGAAGTTCGGGGACGAATTCTACAATCCTGGGATACTTATAAGGAGCCGTGACATTTTTTACATGATTCTGCAGCTCTTTCTTAAGAGCTTCGCTCGGCGTGTAGTCCTTTGTAAGCACAATGGTTGCCTTGATGACCTGACCTCTGACAGGGTCGGGAACGCCCGTGATTGCACACTCCAGAACAGCAGGGTGCTGGATAAGGGCACTTTCCACTTCAAAGGGCCCGACCTTGTATCCTGATGTCTTGATGATATCGTCAGCCCGTCCCACAAACCACAGGTATCCGTCTTCGTCCATCCAAGCCATATCTCCTGTATGGTAGTAGCCGTCGTGCCAGGTTTCCACCGTCCTTCCGGGATCTTTTCCATAGTGGGCAAAGAGCCCGACAGGTTTTCCGTCCTTTGTGTTGATTACGATTTCCCCTTCTTCTCCAACATCACAGATCTTACCGTCCCTGTCCATAAGTTCAATCTTAAACCCTGGACTGGGCTTTCCGATAGACCCCGGTTTTGGTTCCATCCAGGGGAAGGTCGCAATGGAAACAACGGTTTCGGTCTGCCCGAACCCTTCCATAAGTTTAATTCCGGTGAATTCAAGGAAGCGGTTAAAGACTTCAGGGTTGAGAGGTTCGCCTGCAACTACTGCATACTGCAGAGTACTGAAGTTATAATGGGTGAGGTCTTCTTTAATCAGGAAGCGGTAGATCGTGGGCGGGGCGCAAAAGGTTGTAACGCCATATTTGGAGGCTTTTTCAAGCATGTTTTTGGCTTCAAACCGGTCGTAGTCATAGACAAAGACCGCACAGCCAGCTATCCACTGCCCATAGAGCTTGCCCCAAACACATTTACCCCAGCCGCTGTCTGCAACGGTGTAATGCAATCCGTCATCCTCCACATTCTGCCAGTATTTTGCGGTCAGGATATGTCCCAGAGGGTAGGTGTTGTCATGTTCTACCATTTTTGGGAAACCGGCGGTCCCGGAAGAGAAGTAGGCAAGGCAGATGTCTTCGTTCTTTGTTGCAGCTTCGCCCGTAGGGCGTTCGAAGATCGAGGAAATTTCCTCAAGTTCCTTTCTAAAATCAATCCAGCCTTCCCGGGCTTTCCCTCCCACCACGGCTTTTTTGAGAGGGACATCCCCGCATTCTAAATGGGCTTCATCAACCTGTTCAGGGACATCGTTCTCTGATATGCATACAATCATCTTTAATTCAGCTTTTTCAATTCTGTACACGATGTCCCGGGTTTTCAGCATATGGGTTGCAGGAACAGCAATAGCTCCAAGTTTATGGAGAGCCAGGATGCAGTACCAGAATTCGTAACGGCTCTTTAAGGTCAGCATTACATAGTCGCCTTTTCCTATGCCATATTTTGCAAAGAAATTTGCAGCCTTATCGCTGTAGTACTTCAGGTCTTTAAAAGTAAACCTTCTCTCTTCCCCGTTGTCATCACACCAGATCATGGCAAGTTTCTCAGGAGAATCTCTTGCATAGGCATCGACCACATCATAGGCAAAGTTGAAGTTTTCAGGGACAAGGATATTGAAGTTTTCCCGGAAATCCCCATAGGATTCAAAATCGGTTTTGGAAACGAATTGGCTCAGCAAGGAAGTCATTTTAGTCACCCGTTTTATTTGATTTTCTCTACATATTTTATAGTTCTTCAGGCTTCAGGAGGCTGATTTAAGTTTCAAAAACTCCCAGAGTTTTTTTTCCTGTATTTCGAATTTTTTATGCGGATTTTGCGTGAATTATTCAGGTCTGCATTAATCCGGTTTACATTTGATTCGAGTTACATAATAACTGCCAAGAACTTAGCGGGTTTTCCTTCTAGGGCTTCCATGGCATGTTCATAGTTGGAATCAAAATAAATGGAGTCTCCTTCATTAAGGACAATTTCATTATTATGGATGTAGACTTTCAGGCTTCCCTCAAGCACATAGTTGAATTCCTGTCCCGGGTGGGAGTTAGTATCAGGTTTTGTTCCCTGAGATTTGGGTTCGACTATAACAATGAAGAACTCCGCTTTTTTGTGGATAAACTTTTCAGCCAGGTTCTGATATCTGTACTGTTTTCTCCTTTCAACACTTACCCCTTTTCCATCCCTTGTGACTGTAAAAATATTCATGCGAGGCTCTTCTCCTGTCAGAAGAGTAGCCATGTCTACCTGCAACCTGTGTGCAATTTCAAAAAGTATGCTTGCTGGAATGTCCTCTGTTCCGTTTTCGTATTTCTCATAGGTCTCAGCCGAGACCTGAAGATACCCTGCCATTTTTTCGACAGAAATTTCGGACAGTTCCCGCAGTTCACGGACACGGGCTGCAATTTCCTTTATTTTTTCCTGCATAATAAATCTTCTCCAGCTTGATTTATTTGAGAAATCTAACTTTAATATTTACATAAAAACCTTTGTGCTATACCCAGGATTACCTGAACCTGTTAGAAAAAAAGTTTTTCCAGAAACATTGAAAATTATAATAAATATACATTACCATCTATCGTTAACATTCATCGTTACCATTCGTCAACTACCCCTGAGCTAAACAGGTCGTTCGACAATTCAATTCCATGGCAAAAACATGTAAAAAAAAAGGGGAAATACACTTATATACAACTCTATGTAACCCAGTACAATCATATGCATCAATAGATATCTATACATCAATAGGTGTCAATATACGACTCTGTAGCCAAAAAAACTGGGTTTTTTTACATATCTCACTTTCCGCAGATGTACACAAATAGGCAATTTATTGCTGATTTATCCAATATTCTCAATATTATGGCAAGTTGATTTTTAAGCCATGGTCATATTGAGAAAATTAGTGGCATTTTTGTGGACTTCTGCGGAAGGTCGGACATATTATTCGTTGCCATTATTTTTCCCAATTTGATTATATATTCAATCTAATTTTTTACTGATTTTAATTTTAATCTCTTTTTTCTAATATTTCTTTAAACCAACAATTTTATATCCTTTCCTTATAAAAACTTATTAAGTAATTTTTTGAATATATAATAGGGGTTTAGATGGCACAAACACAAACCTTCAGACGAACCTGCTTTTTACTGGCAATTTTAATTTTTATTTCAGTCTCGGAGACTGGAATGGCATCAGAATTTCGTGTTTGGCCGGGAGAATCCATCCAGAATGCAGTAGATGAAGCATATTCTGGAGATATTATCCTCGTAGAATCCGGAGAATTTAAAGAGAGTGTCTACGTTAACAAGGATAATTTAACCATAAAGTCGGCCTCTGGAAATCCTGATGATACATTTATTGCGGGGGAAACAGTCGGAAATTACGTTTTTGAAATTGTTGCCAATAATGTAAAGATCAGCGATTTTTCGATAACTAACGGCAGATGTGGAGTTTTCCTTAACAATGCTGAAAACTGCATAATAAATGGTAACAAAATTTCAAACCAGGAAGCAGGTATTTATCTGTTCAAATCTGACAATAACCTGTTAAACAACAATATGGTATATTCAAACCTGGACTGCGGCATCAAACTTCTGGCTTCTTCAAATAATGTAATCCGCGGCAACTACTTCGACAACGCAGAAAATGCCAGGGATTATAAGTTCAATGTCTGGAATGAGAGTAAAGGTAATTACTGGAGTGATTACGAAGGAACGGATGAAAACGGAGACTGTATAGGAGATGCTGCATACCCCATCAACCCTAAAGCCGGAAGTATGGATTACATGCCTTTAATGAAGTATGTTCAAACACCTCCGATACTGCCCAAAGCTCATTTCACTTCAGATGTAACAGAAGGCTCTATCCCCCTCTCTGTCAGATTCAAGGATTTTTCCGAAAATGCCACCTCGTGGTTGTGGGATTTCGGAGATGGTAACACCTCAAGTTATCAGAATCCTCAGCATACTTATCCCAGTGAGGGAAATTTTGTTGTTTCTCTTACTGTCAGCAACGAGAACGGTAGTGATTCGGCATCTGTAACTATATATGTTTTAAACGCTTCCGAACCATCCGGTCCCATACTTCCTACAGCTCAATTCATTTATAACACCACAAGCGGCCATGTCCCTCTTGTCATAAAATTCGTTGACATTTCCAAGAACGCAGATTGTGTTACGTGGACCTTCGGGGATGGCAAAACATCCTGCTGTCCGGAGCCTGCACATACTTTCTGCGGTCCCGGGAGTTATACAGTCTCCCTTGCAGCTATAAATGAAAATGGAACTTCTTCAGCATCTATAGTCGTAACTGTCCTGCCAGCTAACGAAGAAAATGTTGAGGCTGCTGACAGTATCGGAAGTTCAGATGTTGCGGAAAACTCTTTAAACACAGGGAGTAACTCTGATAATACAGAATGTGCCACCTGTAATGATGATGAATCTGTCGATGCTAATAATATTATTGATTCAGAAGGAACTGAAAATTCAGAATCAAAGTCTGACAGCGGAGACAAGGGTATAGGGAATGCCAGGATTGTCCACATGGAGGAGGAACTTGAGGATATAAAAGATTCCGTTATCTCCACTACCAACTCAAAGATTCTTACAGAAACTGGACTGTCCCTGGAAAACGAAACTCTCAAGGTTCAGAAAAACGTTGAAGATTTTGTAGATGATTCCTTACCAGAGTCTGTAGGGGATTCCTTGCCCGAAATGAAGACAAGAATCACCCCCTGGATTCCCTCCTTCCTCGGACTTGCCGGAATAATGTTCATTGTTTCTTTAATGAAAAGAGGCAAAAAAAGATGAAAGTGATATCTACTGAGGAAAGAGATCTACCGAGGAAAGAGATCTACTGAGGAAAGAGATCTACCGAGGAAAGAGATCTACTGAGGAAAGAGATCTACTGAGGAAAGAGATCTACCGAGGAAAGAGATCTACCGAGGAAAGAGATCTACCGAGGAAAGAGATCTACTGAGAAAAGATATCACTGAGAATGGGATAGCATTCTCAGCAGCAGCCCACAATCAGGGCAACATAGTTTTCTTCATGGTTTTTGATTTCTTCGCACGTGGCATTTTTTAACCACTTTTTTCCACCGTGAACAGCATGATCCCCGCAGATGAAGAAAATGGTCCCTTTTTCGGCATTCCGAAATATCGCTTCAAGATTTTTATCGATGGCTTTTGCTGCTTTTTTCATTTCATTCCAGGTCTCTACCCTGTGGGAGTAACGGTCAAGAGCTCTAAGATGTACAGCCAGAATATCGGGCTTTTCATTGAGAGATTGTAAAGCATACTCTGTTATCTGGCGGTCATAATCAAGGATGTCTTCGGAATTAGGAACCCCGTAAAAGTCCTTTATTCTGCCCCTGAAACTCTCGGCTCCTTCAGTCTCGATCACAGCAGCAACTTTCATCCCCGCCCTGTAAGCCCATTCCATGATGCTTTTGAGCTTTGGATTTTCAGAGTTCTTTGAGGTCTCAGCATAGATGTCCGCTGTTGAGTAGATTTTATGCTCCTCGGGCAGGTAGCCAGTGAAGATGGATGCAATTGCAGGGGATGTGATGGTTGCCGGAGACCTGCACTTTAACAGGAGCCCTTTTTCGGCAAGCTCATGCAGGTTTTTCATTACCGAGGAGAGGTGCCAGTAGAGAGAATATCCAAGGCTGTCAACTACAATAATAACTGCTCTTTTGCAGCCTCTCTCTTTCGCATATTCTTCTATTTCAGGAATCACCCTCCCTGAAGGTGGAACCATCGGAATTTTCAACAACCTCGAAATCGTAGGGGCAATATCAATGGTACTGCATTCAAGAACTTTCATAGAGTCTCCAGCCTATCTATTTGGCAGGGCAGTTTATATGTGTTTCCGGTAATGCCTATTTTAGACCAGTTTCTTTTCAAACTTCTGCTCCATAGTTTTGGAAGTTTTTCATCAATTGTTGCAACTCCCGGTTATTGCAACCTTTTTTTAAACGATACACGAATAAATTATTCTGAATAGGAGACAGATCAGTTTCAGGACGAGGAATATTGGGCAAAGAATATGAAGAACCTGCTGGAGAAGAGCTTGCTGAAGAAGAGCTTGCTAAAGAAGAATTTCCTGGACAGAAGGAAGAATTCTCCGAACTTATAAAATATACAGTTCCAGGCTACGTTTAAGGTCTCCTTGCAGGAGTTTTTCTGGATTTTCAGGGTTACCAGCGGAACGCTGCAGGGCAGTGGCTTGTCAGGACCCTTGCCGGAGAAGGAGAAAGTATCTTCGAAGGGATCTTTTCCATCCGCCAGCGCCTTCGGAAGACTGAAGGGAGTATGGCAGAAGCCTACGGCTGGGGTAAACTTTTTGGGATTGCCATTCCCTGGATAATAGACCTGGGAAGCCGACTTGCCGGTGTAGACGTCTACAGTATCGAGGGTTTTTATATCCCCTACTTCTATGCCCTGAGCGACCAGATAGGAGCCAACGTATCAGACATGTTTTTCCTGCGGCGGGCCGAAGGGTCATGGAAAGCCGGACTTTCCAGATATGTCCACCACCCGGTCATGCTGGCAAGTCTTTTTGTAATCATAATTGTCCCTATTGGACTGCTTGGAGCAAGAGTTATGGGTTTCAGCCCGACAACACAGACCTATACCGCCCTTGAGACAATTGCTGCAAATCTCTGCTGGATCCCGCCGCTTGTTGGATGGCTAAATGAGAAGTATCGCTGAATCATTTATATATGAGTGACAGTTGCAGTCAGGTTTTATATATGGTTATCTACTACATATGTAGTGTAAATACTACATATGTATCCAAGAATTCGATATGCAATCCATGTGTTACGAGGGAAAAAATCTCCAAACCATAAAAACTATAAAATGAAGGTGGAAAAATGAAGAAAACAATCACAGCAATTCTTCTGGGCATACTGCTGATAGGTACTTTCGGAGCAGCAGTTGTCAGTGCAGTAGCTTCGGATGATACAGGAGCAACACACGGCTACGGGTTCATGCAAAGATGGGCTGCCAGATCTACAGACTCTGGCGCAGGCAACTTCGCTACTTGCCCTTACTACAATGCAGATGGACCCGTAGAACTTAAAGTTAAAACCATAGATGAGGCTTTTGACATCGCAAAAGCTGAGATTGATGCCGACGTCTCCAAAGACAACATCTATCAGATGAACCGCTGGTGGATTGTCTCCTATGAGGATGAAGACGGAGTATACACACAGGCAAGAATCGACACAGTAACTGGTGATGTGTTTACCGGATACGATGGTCCTGCAGGAACTCAGACCTGTGGAAGGTTTGCCCGCGGTTCCGGATACGCTCACAGACATGGATACTGCATGGGATATGGCAACTAAATTCCAACCATAAACCATCCTTTTTTTATTTGTTTTAACCTCTCAGGTTAATTATTCAGGTTTTTAGTATTATATTAGACCTCCTCTACCGGGTATTTTTTATATTTATGGTTGAAATCAGTATAATGAAGAAGAATAGATAGAATAAGAAGAAACATGAAGAAGAATAGATAGAATAAGAAGAAACAGATATCAAAACAGATATCAAAACAGATATCAAAACAGATATCAAAACAGATATCAAAACGGATAACAAACAGATAAACCAAAAAAAGCTGGTTTTCTCGAGGTGAATATTTTGAACGGTATGGGGTACGGCATGTATGGCTCTTTCTGGGGCTTCTTCCTGAACATTCTTATTATCCTTCTCATTGTGGGTGCAGTAATGGTGCTTCTGAACAGGTCAGGGTACCAGGCACCAGCAAGTAATGAAAAGCTTGTGAAGATCGAAAAGGATATAGAAGGTATCAAAAAAACAGTAGAAGAAATAAAGTCCAAGCTGGAAGAAATCTAAACTTTAATACGGGAAGAGAAGTTTAAGGAATGTTTCAGGTCCTTACTCCTAAAATGCGAAGGTATACCGGATGACAAAATCACTTCAACAAATTGTGAACATAGGCGAGGCCCTTTCCCACCCTCTCCGATTAAAGCTTCTCTACCTGCTGGCTGAAAGGGAGAGGTATGTGTATGAACTTGCCAAGGATCTGGACCTCTCAAGGCAGGTGGTGAACCTGCATTTGAAGCGCCTGGAAAAAGCAGGATTTGTTGAAAGTGACCTGCGGCTCGAAGATGACGACATGCGAGCCAAGAAATTTTTTAAGTTGAAAGAGTTTGAGGTCTCCCTCTCTATGGAAGACCTGAAAAAGATTTTTGAATAACCGCAAGGACTTTTTCAATATCAGGTTTTTTTTTCCAATCTTCAACATGCATATATCCCAGGACATCATAATATTCTTTCAGGAATTTGTATGGTTATTGAAATTAACGAAAGCTTGGAGCTTTCAACTGAGACTGTTCTCGGAGAAATTCTTGCTTTGCACCGGGATATAAGTGTAATGTCCGACGATGAAATCCTGTACGGGCCTTTGGACCAGAGTGGAAAACTGTTCCGGCAGCTGGATTATTTGATCACCATGGACATTGAAAATGATGCAGCCCTCGAAATTTTGCAAAAGAAGGAATTGGACCCGGTCTTTGCTGATCTGAGCAGGTTTAGAAGTTTGTACACCGTAAGGATTGAAACCGAGCATGCAAATGAAATCCTTGAGAGTAACTCCCCCTGGGATGCTCTGGAAAAATTTCCCTTTTACGGAAATTATCTCAAGCTGGTTCGCACGGAATATGAAGGGCTCAGGCTTTCCCCCAGGGACAGGGTTTTCTTTCTTGGAAGCGGCCCACTTCCCCTTACCCTGATAATCTTTTTCAGGCAGCATGGGGTGAAAAGCACGGGGATAGAACAGGACTCTAGCAGGGCAAACCTGTCAAAAAGAGTGCTGGAAAAACTCGGGCTTTCCGAAGCTGTCACAATAATCAACGGAAACCATTTTTCGCTGAATGGAGAGGGCTTTGCACTGAATCTGGATACAGGGATTAAAGCCCTGATGATAGCAGCCCAGGCCGAACCCAAAAAAGAGATCCTTGATCATCTTTTCAAAGTAATGCCCGTCGGGAGCAGAATCTCCTGCAGGATTTACGAAAAAGGGTTAATGAAATTGCTGAACAGGAACTGCCTGTCAGACCTTCCGGAAGGTTTTAAGGAACTGGGAAGAGTATATCCCGAGCCTCCTGTCTATAACACCGTTGTGTTTCTGGAGAAAAAAGGTAAGAGTTTCAGCCGCCTGTGTTCTTCACAGGCTTAAATTTTTTTTGTTTTCTCCTTAAATTTTTGCATTGAAACCTATGTCAAAAATAACACCAAATTTTTATTTTTATACTCTTGTTTTCCCGCAATACCCTGAAGATGCTGGTGTTTACTTATTCTGCGTTTAATATATCCCTTTATATATTTTAAAGAATACTACAGGAATGTTTTTATTATTGTAACCCATATATCTTCCACAAATTCCGAAAAAAGGATCTTGTGGAATTCTTTGCCGGGGAGTGATGATTGGTGACTTCTGTACCCAATAGTTTACATCATCTGATTTTTCCGGAATGTACAGAATAGTGAGGGAGATTTGTTTGATTAAAATAAAATTATGGACGCTTTTGCTGATTCTGCTCCTGACAGTGCTCATTGGATCGGCTTCCGCAGAATTGAATGAAACGGAACAGCTTGGAAAAAAAATATTTTTTGACAAGATTTCAAATCCTGACAGTATGGCATGTGCTAAATGTCATGCTCCACAAGTCGGATTTACCGGACCCATTCCTGGCATTAATCTCAAGGGTTCCGTATATCGCGGCGCTATGCCTCAGCGCTTTGGAAACCGTAAACCGCCAAGTGCCGCCTACGCCACCTTGAGCCCTGTTTTCCATTATGACGAAGAAGAAGATCTGTTCATTGGAGGTAATTTCTGGGATGGTAGAGCCACAGGAGAAATTCTTGGCAATCCTGCCGCAGACCAGGCTATGGGCCCGTTCTTAAATCCTGTAGAGCATAATAATCCTAGCAAGTTAGCAGTATTGGAACAGATAGCTTCATCGAAATATGTCGGGCTGTGGGAAGCTGTCTGGGGTCCGATGAGTTTAGACACCCAGGAAGAAATCGATGAGAGTTATGGTAATGTCGGTCTATCGATTGCAGCTTATGAGGATTCGAGTGAAGTCAACCAGTTCTCCTCAAAATATGACGCCAACCTGAAAGGAGAAGCCGAATTGACCGAGGAAGAAGCATGGGGTCTTGAGCTGTTCAACGGTAAAGCCATGTGTAGTAACTGCCATCCAAGTGAACCTGGCCCCTATAGCGATCATCCATTATTCACAGATTTCACCTTTGATAACCTGGGTATTCCCAGAAACCCGGATAATCCTGTCTATGATACTGAAGGAAGGGACTGGGTTGATCCAGGTCTTGGTGGCTTCCTGGAGACGAGAGAAGAGTGGAATGACACTTTCAATGTCACTGAGAATATGGGTAAACATAAAGTGCCAACGCTGCGAAACGTGGCCCTGAAGCCCGGAAATGGTTTCACTAAAGCATACGGGCATAACGGATACTTCAAGAGCCTGGAAGGCATTGTGCACTTCTACAATACCAGAGATGTATTGGCGGGCGAATGTGACCCCTTCACCACCGAGAAGAACGCCCTGAAGATGGGCTGCTGGCCAGAGCCTGAAGTCCCTATAAATGTTAATGAAGACGAACTGGGTAATCTGAGACTGAACGTTACGGAAGAGAAGGCAATTGTTGCATTCCTGAAAACTCTTTCGGACGGCTACTATGTTCCTGAGGTTCCCTAATAACCGAAGCTTGAGTGTAATGCCTATTATAAATGCATGCAATTAATTTTTTGGTTTGAGGGAAAAAATAATGCTGGATAGGATATTACCCTTCCAGCTTTCCTGTTTTCTACTTACTTCTTTCTTTTACCTGTACCTGAAATAGTCCTGTTTTTCCCTTCTGAAATCCGATATTGAGGATGCTGGATTATTTATGTTACTCTGTGTTGTTCCATTACTTTCCGGTACAGACCTTGACTATATAAGTTTTTGAACTTGTACCGAATTTGTTGGTCACTTTTAGTCTAACGGTGTATTTTCCTGCTTTTTCGTATACGTGCAATGGGTTCTGCTTTGTTGAATATGTTCCATCTCCAAAGTCCCAGTACCACTTAGCTGCATATCTCGAGCGGTCTGTGAACTGCACAGTATAGATGACTTTGCTGGCGAAGTTTGCAACAGGGTGCGGTTTAATTATTGGAAGCGGACACACACATTTCCCAACTGGGACAGGGGTGCTACCCACAGGCACCGTGTCTATTACAATGTTTGTGCTTGTGTCAATTATGGTGACAGTATTACTGATGATATTTGTCACATACACGTATATTCCCACGACTTCAATTCCAGCGGGATATTTACCAACATCAACCGTGGATACAACAGTATTTGTAGCCACGTTAATTATGGTGACAGTATTACTGATAATATTCGTCACATACACGTATGTTCCATCAGGGTGCATTGCGATTCCAGCGGGATAATCCCCAACATCAACCGTGGCTGCAACAGTGTTTGTAGCTGCGTTAATTATGGTGACAGTATTGCTGATAATATTCGTCACATACACGTATGTTCCATCAGGGTGCATTGCGATTCCTGAAGGATGATCCCCAACGTCAACCGTGGCTGCAACAGTGTTTGTAGCTGCGTTAATTATGGTGACAGTATTGCTGATAATATTCGTCACATACACGTATGTCCCATCAGGGTGCACTGCAATTCCGGAAGGATGGTCCCCAACGTCAACTGTGGCTGCAACGGCGTTTGTAACTGCGTTAATCACAGAGACAGTATTGCTGTTAATATTCGTTACATATACATATGTCCCAGCCGGGTTCACGGCGATTCCTGAAGGATGATCCCCAACGTCAATTTTGGCTTTAACATCGTTTGTAGCTGCATCAATTACAGAGACCGTGTTGTTGTTAACGTTAGTCACATACACATTTGTTCCCGCAGGATTTACCGCAAATCCACCTGCATCGGGACCTACGTCCACCCTGGTTGTAGTGTTTGTGGATTCATTAAGTACAGAGACCTCGCTGCCGGTCCCGATTGTTGGTGATACCAGGGCAAATGGTATGGTTTCGTTAGTTCCGGGTTCTGTTAAGTTGATTTCTGATAGCGTTAAGTTGGCTTCGATTTCCGTTAAGTTAGCTTCGAGTTCTGTTATGTTAGTTTCGGGCTCCGTTACGTTATTTTCGGGCTCTGTTATGTTAGTTTCGGGCTCCGTTACATTGGTTTCGGGCTCCGTTACGTTATTTTCGGGCTCTGTTACATTGTTTTTGGGCTCTGTTACGTTATTTTCGGGCTCTGTTACATTGGTTTCGGGCTCTGTTACATTGGTTTCGGGCTCCGTTACGTTATTTTCGGGCTCCGTTACGTTATTTTCGGGTTCTGTTACGTTATTTTCGGGCTCCGTTACATTGGTTTCGGGCTCCGTTACATTGTTTTTGGGCTCCGTTACTTTATTTTCGGGCTCCGTTACATTGGTTTCGGGCTCCGTTACATTGGTTTCGGGCTCCGTTACATTGGTTTCGGGCTCCGTTACATTGGTTTCGGGTTCTGTTACTTTATTTTCGGGCTCCGTTACATTGGTTTCGGGCTCCGTTACATTGTTTTCGGGCTCCGTTACATTGGTTTCGGGTTCTGTTACTTTATTTTCGGGCTCCGTTACATTGGTTTCGGGCTCCGTTACATTGGTTTCGGGTTCTGTTACTTTATTTTCGGGCTCCGGCTCCGTTACATTGTTTTCGGGCTCCGTTACGTAATCTTCCGATTTTGTTGCGTTTCCACCTGGTGGTTCTCCGTTAGCTGCACTTACTGCTACAGCTATTGCTGAGATTACAAAAATTAATGTAAAAATACAAAATATCTTTTGTGTTATGCCAGATGTTTGTTCTCCCATTGTATACCCCCAAACTCTTGCTCAATTCGATACAATTTAGATCTGGTTTTTGATCCATCTCTTCGACAGATTCGCTGCGTAAATATTATTTTACCAATAAGTCATCTGAATTAGTTTCTAAAAAAAGATATTATTGGCAAAATTTTGAACTTATTTTATATGGTCAGTGAAAGCGATTTCAAATTGTATCAGTAAAGCATTAGTATTTAAACAAATATAATATATATAGAAATATAAATACGAATCATATAAAACAAAAAACATTGAATTATACCATCAGACTTTCGCAGACATATCTAAAATAAAAATATATTTCACCGGCTTTCATTTTTTACACAAAAGGAATCTAAATATTACATATCAGTCCTATCATTAACAGGAAATTGAAAGTTCACATCGACTTGAATAAAATAGATTAGACAAATCAACAAATCAACTATCCACTGAATCTAAAGATTTAACGGGTTTCCTGCTGAGGGTTTATGAATTATACAACTGTATACATTCTGCCGAAGCCAGGCTTTTTCTCAACATAAAGAGGATCTGTTCCTTAACTTTGATACTGATTATACATTTTTTAAATTTGAACCTCTGTCATCAACTCTTCCTCCGGGACTTCTGCAGGGTCATTTAAGTACAGCTCCCTGCTCAGGTCAAAAGAACCTGAAGGTTCCAGGTTGTTTCGGTAGCGTAAGCAAAAATCCTTTTGTAACCGGCTTCAACCCCCTGATAGGGTCCCCGATAACACAAAAAATTCGAAATTTATCGGAGTGCTTGTGTTTATGGCGATCCTGCTCACAGCCACCGGTTTTATTTTCCAATATTACTTATGCAACAGCAGGGTTATTGTTTACAGGAAATTCTTTGCAGCACCGATCAGCGTCATCACCAGTACAAATTCAAGGCCCAACTTTATAGTAAGCAGTTTACTGGAATTAAAGTAGATTCTGAGAAACTTATGGGTTATAGTAGTGAAATTTGTTCAATGGGACTAAATTACAAATATCTCTGATCTTTACAACCAGAATTCACCATTCAGAGCCTCTTTTTAGTAACCTCAAGGCATCTGCTCAAGCCTGGGCTTTCCATCTTCAATTACTACGTAGGTGAAGCTGTCAATCATGTCCCCACAGTCAAAGAGTTTACCATCATCTCCTACCGGCTCATGGGTATGCCCCATAATCAGGTAATCCAACCCTTCTTTGTTGATGAACTCCCTTGCTTTCTCATGGATCTTCTCGATGTGCAGGCAATAATTTTTGTCCTCAATTTTTAGTTCAAAAGGAGATTTAATGAATTTTTGATACAGGTAGGGGAACTGGTCTACGAGCCAGCCGTACAGCCAGTGCCCGAACATCTGCTGTAAATCAAATCGCCAGCCATGACAATAATAGATGTTGTTTGAAACAAAACTATCAGTAACCTGTACGGGGATTTTTACTTTTTTCCACAGCTTATAGTCATGGTTTCCCCAGATGATTATGGTGGGAACTTCCTCTGCCACTTTAAGTAACGCTTCGTAAGTGCTTTTCATAGGTTCCTGGCTTTCGATAGTTTCAATGGGACAGCGCCACAAATCTAGGACATCCCCGCAGAGGATAAGTTCGTCTGCATTTACTTTCACCAGCTCAAAAAATTCTTTTATTTTCGGATAATTTGCATCTTCGTAACCGATATGAAAGTCGGATGCGCAGTATATTTTCATTAAAATTCCCCATTGATTTCAATCTAAAGAAAGGAAAATGACACTGCATAGCAATACAGTGCCGTTATTTCCTCCTGAAAACTGAATCTATTTTTCCAATCAATTCACTTTTCCAACCAGTTCACTTTTCCAACCAGTTCACTTTTCCAACCAGTTCACTTTTCCTGGATGTGTTCCGAAATCCAGTTTCCTATCATTTCTAAAGCAGCCGGAGAAATTGTCTCTTCAATGGCTGTGTACTCAGAAGGAGACCCTGTCTGAGCGGTCTGGAATAAATGATTGAGCCCTGGCACCTCTTTTACAGTATAGTCCTTATTGCCTCCAGCTTTAAGGGCTTCCTCAATTGCCTGCAGGTTTTCTTCAGGTGGCACCTGGAGGTCTTTTTCACCATTTATCGCAAGGACCGGGCATTTTACCTGCATCAAGGTAGGGGCGGGGTCGTATGTCAGGAAAAAGCGCATCCACGGCGATATAAGAGTCTGGACCTGAGCATTAACCAGAGCGTCAAGGGTAGCTTCAGAGTAGCCGGAATTCTGTTTTTCTTCTTCGCTCATGTTTGCCATTTCATCCATTATAAGTTTGCGAAGTTTTTTCTCGGCAATTGTATTATTTTGTTCCTCTTTTATCACAGAGTACATGCTTTTCATAAGAACATTATTCCGGGTAATAGTCTCATTGTCTACCCCCTCTGCCCTGGAAATCAGGTCGCTCTGCAACAGGATAATTTCTTCCCCGGTAAGGCCAGGACCTGCCATCAACACGATGAATGCAACATCTGGAGACCGCACCGCTACTATTGGGGCAATTAACCCTCCTTCACTGTGCCCGATCAGGCCGATTCGGGTAGGATCTATCTCTTCGCGGCTTTTCAGGTACTCAATTCCGGCAAGCACATCCCCTGCGAAATCTTCGGACGTGACATTCGAAACGTTCCCGGTCGACCCTCCAATGCCCCGGTCGTCGGCCCGGAGCACGGCGATACCCTGACGTGTCAGATAATCTGAGAGTACAAGGAAGGGGCGGTGGCCAAAAACCCCTTCATCCCGGTTTTGCGGACCGGAACCGGTTATTAGAATTACTGCTGGAAAAGGTCCCTCAGACCGGGGAAGGGTTAACGTACCTGCAAGCTTTACTCCTGCTTCGGTATTTTCATAAACGACTTCTTCTTCATCATATGGATAGGGTTTTACAGGGTCCTGTTCCCTGCGAATTTCAGGTTTTTCATCAATACGGGAAAGCACAAGTGGAAGAACTGACCCTGCCTGTTTCCACTCTCCTTCGATGGTTTTTCTGTCTTCTTTAAGTGTCCCTTCAAAAACTCCTCTGATGGATTTCACTTCAAGACGCAGGTCCCCATCCTTATAGGTAACTGTTTCTACAGGTATGCCATTTGCTTCCTGGTCAAGGCTGTCCATGGTAGCAGTCGGTAAACCCTCAGGTCCGGTAGAGATGTTAAATAAAATTCTTAATTCGTTACCTCCCGGAACCTCCAGACTTCCCAGCCAGATGCCTTCGATGTCTTTTATATCTTGAACATTTTCATCGGACATATTATCCTGTTGCGAACCCTCTGATTGTGGTTTATCGGGTTGGGAGATACACCCCGGACCAGCTACAGTTACAAGCAATAAAACTACAAAGATTACAATATTACGATTCATTAAACGTCCCCATCTGTTTGTTTTTTACACTTAGTTCGTATACGTTTTATAAAAAGAATGAGTGCAAAGCGACCTGATTTCCAGATAAAACTTGGCTGCGGTGTAAGCTGAGTCCTCCGTTTTTATAGTATTACAATTTGTACCCTCTCATTATTTTAATTTCTTCTCATTTTTCCTTTCTGTTTAATAAATTGAAACTCTTTATTTTTGAAAGAGGTTCCATTTTTTAACTCTAAGGCGGGAAGTCCCCTCCCTCGGAGCGTAAGCGACAAGTGGGGGATGAAAGCCGTCAACTTATTCAAAACAACAGTAGCATAATAATTTATATTTATAGTTACATCAATATAATTATATCAATATAGCATAAAATGAATTGTAGGAGCCATTCTGTGCATTCACTCCATTATCATTTCGTTCAGTGTGTGAAATATAGGAGAAAAGCTCTAACGAACCCTTTAGTTGTTGATTTTCTAAAAACTAAAATCCATACCATAAGTGAAACGTTTGATGTTGAAGTGCTGAATATCAAGTGTGACAAAGACCATTTTCACTTATTATTTTCAGCAAAAACTTCGCTTGAATTCCAAAATATATCAACACCATCAAGACAATAACTTCAAGGGAGATTCGTAAAAACTTCCCTGAAGTAAAAACTATGTTATGGAAAGATACGTTCTGGTAAAGATCGTATTTTATCGCATAAACAGGGCAAGTAACCTTAGATATACTGAAGCAATATGTGGATAACCAGGGCAAATATGCATCTGACGAAGAAGATAAAGATCAACCCAACTGAAGAAAAGACACGATATGCCTCTTTGGGAAAGAATTATGAAATATGATTGTGGAGACGTTATTGATAGAGATAGAAATAGTGCTATCAACAAAATAGTGCTATCAACAAAATAGTGCTATCAACAAAATAGTGCTATCAACAAAATAGTGCTATCAACATCATGAAGCGATTCTTATCACAAAGTGCTTTGTGGGCAGGCTATCAGAGGTTTTCTGATAATCTTCGACAAACAGGGTTACAGATGGATACTTGCATTATGCAAATATCCAGGTGACGTAATTACTCGAAGGAAGCTCCGTCCTCGCTTTCATCAGAAAGCAAGGCGGGGTAGTTCACGCTTCATTATGAGTTTTATATATTTCAAAAAAATCCTCGAAAACCTCCAGGGACTTTTCCAGCAAGTTATTTAAGCAAATCCAAAGTTTTACTTGTCTTATGTTTCAGGTGAAAAAAGTGCCCATCTGGCAGTGTTACTTGGCTGAATTCTCTACTTGATGACCGGTTTATTTTGAAAGAAAAATTTGGAAAGGAGAGTATTGCAGCCCTTTTCCTCGCAATCACAGGTGTTTATCTGGTGATTCGCCCGGAAGGTGGGTTTGAAACCCTTAAATTTTCCGGCAGTCATCTCATAGGAGTCGCATCCGGGCTCTTTGCAGGAATGCTCCTTGCAATTATAATTATGAATGTGAGAGTCCTGAACTGCGGCTTGCGTACCCCACAGAATGATGAGACTCAACAGGATGCTTTCTAAAAGGAGGAAAGTCTTATCTGCAGCATTTGTTTTTGTTTTTTTGATTACCGGCCAGAACAATCGCTTCAGGATTAATCGGCTTATTATTATGGCTCCTATTGTCAATACCAGAATAACGGCCAACTTCGAGACGATTTTGCCGAGGGGTAGCCCCTGTATAATCTCAACCACTCATATATTTCCCCGATCCCGGGCTGGTCCCTGCAACAGAATTATCAGGTATATTTTTTCTTACTTATCTATTTAAGTCAAAATCCTCTGGACTACTGCCTCATCCCCTGCATTCCATATAATGAAATATAAAGAAAAAATAAGTAACTTTGCACCTTCGCATGTCCACTGCCGTTAAAATATCGAAAATGAAAGCCCTATCGTCCGGTTTCCTCCAAGTTTTCTACACTGATACTGGACAGAGTGTCAGGTCCAAAGCATTCGTAAAACCGGCATTTAAGTTTTGGTAACTTTTCAGGGTGTCGCTGCTACCATTCCCGGTTTCTTTTCCTCTGCAAATTTAACCGCTTCTGCCAGTTCTTCTCCAACTAAAGCAAGTAACTTAGGTGTGATCATTCCCTGGGAGACCAGCACTCCTCCCGCATCTTTAATCGCCTGTTTAAGATTCTTTGCCCAGAGGTGTTCGATGATAAGGATAGCGGCGGCGGTACCTTCCGGGATTGCATCGGTTACCTCCAGGATATCTTCTTCAGTAATTCCATAGTTTTCCCTGGCTGCTGCCAGGGCTCCTTCCTCCATACCTTCCCTGGCCCCTTCTTCGCCGCCAGCTCCATACCCAATGATTCCTCCTACAACGGCCCCGAAACGCATTCTCTCCTCTTCGTCCAGCTGTGTAGCTTCCAGAGAAGCAATATTACCACCCTCATCTTTCCATATGAACAGCAGGTCAATGAGCCTGATCATTCCTTTATCCGTGATTGACTCAAATTCACGACGGATCCGGCCGTGGAAGTTCGGATTATCGAATACGATCACTAAGAGCTGCATAGGCCCATACATTACTTCGGTCATTTGTTTTCCCCCTCTAAAGTTCTTTCTCTTCTTTTTCTTTCTCTTCTTTTTCTTTCTCTTCTTTTCCCTCTTCTTTTCCCTCTTCTTTTCCCTCTTCTTTTTCCTCTGCTGCCCTGCATTCCGTTTACCTTCTTTCCGTTACCCCGTTCCTCATCAAAAGGGCAAAGGTTATCCAGATAAGCCGCAGAATCTCTTCACATTTCCAGTGACTATTTCCCTTTTTCCCCTTATCCGATATTCAGTGCCCGAAAAACAGCTTCAGCAGCATTAGCAATGTTATATATAAAACCCCGTTTATATAAAATTGTGCACATATATTTATGCACATAAGATCAAAAATGCTGGAAATTTCACTAATTGTGGCCTACAACCGGACCAAATAAAATCTCAGGATTCATTCTTGCTCGCATTTTCTTCATCCTGCCTTCTACTCCCACTTGATTCCATCATTTTAGCCATCCAGCGTGTCTCCTCGGAACTTTCCAGAACGATCTTCACAACTATTGTAAGGGGTACGGCGATCAATGCACCTGCAGTTCCAAGCACATAAGACCAGTAAAATAAAGAAAGAAATACAATCGCAGGAGATAATTTAAGGCCTTTTCCCGCAAGAGATGGGAATACGACATTTTCTACGAGCGCATTGACAATAGTAATAGCGACAAGTACACCCAATGCCCCTATGGGTCCGTATTTGAACAGACCAAGCAGCATAGGTGGAATGGCGGCCATATAAAAACCCAGGTATGGGATATATCCGAAAAGGAAGAACAGGAGACCCCAGAGAATAGCAAAATCTATACCCCCAAGAAGGAGAAGTATGGCAGTTCCAATACCCCCTAATAAATTGGTCTCAGTCCTCAGGAGAATGTAATTTATGACGGTTCTGCTTAATTCGGTAAACTGCGAAAGACGGGTTTGTTGATCTTCAACTTCTTTTTGCACTCTATCTGGCACACTTGCAGCATCCAGAAGTAAAAACGTCGTCGTGACAACAATAAGCACAATTGTTGACCCGGCACTCAGGGCCCCTGAAATAATTTGCCCCGACACTTTGAAAGTGAATGCTGCAATATTGCGCAGGGCCGTTTCCACGGAAACTCCAACTCTAGGTAAATAAGCTGAAAGACTGCTCAAAATACTCTGAGACTGATTTTCGTAGTCTGCAATCTGTCCACTGAGCTGGAATAAAGAGTTTGCAAACAGAATTGCAGTTCCAACAAAAACAAAAATAAACAAAATGATCACCAGAAAAACGCTAACCGTTCCCGGAACCTTTTTCCTCATAAGCCAGCGAACCAGAGGGGCAAAGATTAAAAAGGCAAAAAGAGCGAAAAAAACCGGCACTAGTATAGTTGAAATTGCCTTCATACCAAGTGTAAGGAGAACTGCAGCAGTGCTGTAAATTAGAATTTTGGCTGGTATTGAAATAGTATTTGCATTTATGTTTACATCCCCCAATCTTTCTCTTGCTGATAACTTTCTTCTATAATGATTTAAAGCAAAACTTTCGGTACTAAATTTAAATCCTTATTATATAGGAATTCGAGTGGGCAGACATTCAGACCGCATATTCTGCTCTGAGTCCCGGTTTTTCTCTGCAAATTTAATCGCTAGAGGTGTTCGATAATAAGGATAGCAGTAGCAGTACCTTCAGGGACAGCTTCGGTAATCTCCAGATTATCCTCCTCAGTGATCCCATAATCCATGATTGATTCAAATTCACGCCGGATTTGACCGTGGAAATTAAGATTATCGAATACAATGGCTAAGATTTGTACTGGTCCAAAAGTTACTTCGTCCAACTTATTCCCCCATTAACAATTCTGCTCTGCTGCAAAGAAGAAACTTCAATTAATTGGTTCTTAACTGTCCTCAGTGTTCTCTGCTGGTCCCATTAATCTGGCCAGCCATTTTGTTTCCTTAAAACTCTCAAGTAACATCTTCAAAACTAATGTAAGAGGTATGGAAAGCAGCACGCCTCCGAGTCCTAATACGAAATTCCAGTAGAGAAGAGCAACAAACAAAAACGCAGGAGACAATTGCAAGCCTTTTCCCATCATTGACGGGAAAAGAACATTTTCTGTAAGTGCATCAACAACAACGATAATGACAATAACTGCAAGAGCACCTAAAGGCCCATATTTGAAAAGTGCAAGCATTATGGGAGGAATAGAAGCTATAACCAGACCAATATAGGGGATATAACTTAGCAGGAATATAAGAACCCCCCACAGAACAGCATATTCGATGTCTCCTATAAAGAGAAGAAGAGCAATTGTGAAGGAGGTGATAAGGTTTACTTCTGCTCTTATAACAATGAATTTTACTAGCTTCCTGCTAAAATTACCCAGATTCAATTGGAGTTCTGATTTATTTTCAGTTTCCTGATTTACTCTTTCAGGCATGCTGGTAGCATCTATTAACATAAATGCCGCCGTAACTATAATAATTCCAACTGTTGCCGAGGCATTAACAAGCTCGTTAACGATGCTTATCATGAGAGAGATCGTTATTGACACAATACCGCGAACAATTGACTGTAAGGAAAACCCCTCATATGAAGGAATGTATTTTGTATAGCCGTTCACTAACACAGTTAATTGATCTTGATAAATGGGTATCTGGTTCCCAAACAGAAATGCCGCTCTGATAACTATTGCCCCGAGAACCAGGATAATTACAGTGAATAAAGAAATAGCCAGAGCGATGCTCAACCAACCTGGGACCCCCTTTTGTTTTAGCCAGCGAACCAGAGGGGTAAAAAGAAGTGCAATAAATATAGAGAATATAACGGTTGTAAGTATTGATGAAACTTCCCGCATCCCGATTGTCAGGATAACCACAGCTGTAGTGTACAGTAAAATCTTGGCTGGCATTGAACCTGCTGGAGTTGAGCTTTTTGTATTTGCATTTGTATTCATACCCATGTTTGACATCTCCACAATGTTCTTTTAGAACCCATGAAGGACGAACGATGCCAGGCCTCTTGGGCCGAACCAGCCCAGGAAGAGGACGATTTTTCGGTGCAGGTTTGCACCAGGTTTGCACCTATCAGGGAGATTGCTACAGGAACCATACAGATGACAGTAAGACTCAGCAATGCACAAACGACTTCGGAAAAGCCGATAACTGGAAGCTTTGTGGCTGCTGTGGTCCCGAAGATAAAGAAAACTGCAAGGCTCAGGAACAGTCCAGCCGCTACAAAGATCATTGAGGCGGTGACGACGATGCCCGAGATTTTTCGGGAGACAAGGCTAAAGGCAAAGAGCAGCACTGAAAAGGCTATGACAAAGTTTGTGATTTCTGATGTCATGGAAATTCCTTTTACTTTCGGATTCATCCGGCCACTTTTGCGCCCCAACTTTTTTAAACTATAAACTGTTTTTTTGCATGTCCCCTTCACCTTGAAGGTACAATTCCGGATCTGTAAAATTAAGTGCGGAAATTGCCAGGGCTGCCGAACGGTTACGCTGTGATGTCTCGAAGGCAAGCACTCTCTTAATAGACCCGGCAAACCCTCCGAGAAAAATAGCCGATGAAAAATGAAGCGGCAGAACTATCAGGACGTAAAAAATGGTTACCACCATCAGGAGCACCATAAACCCTACAGCAAAAGCAGTGTCCCCTTTCCCTTTCCGGGTTTTATGTATCTCTTTCTGGTGATTCTTTCCTTCATTTCTCCGGCCTCAGTCATGAACCATCTGGTCAAATGCTACCGTAATTGCCAGGATCAGGGCGGCATCCTGTCCGGGAGAAACCTCCACTCCATAGGTATCTCTTATCCGGAACCACTTTTTAGAGACCTCTGCAATTTTTTCCCTCCCAGCTTCAATCCTGTATTCGTGGTCCAGGATATTGCCCTGCACATTCATTTCCGACCCATCTGCGACTTCAACTTTCCAGCGGTCGCGGAGAGGTGTGATCAGGGCTTTTTTGATTGTCGCAGCCGTTTTGCCCTGCCCATCCTGGATATCCAGTGTATCCCTGATCCTGAGAAGCTTCTCCTTGAGTTTGTACAGCTCGTGCCCCTGCACATCTTTTATGATCAGGGTGTCGCGAATACGGAGAGCTTTGCCATCAACATAGAATGCCCTCTCTCCAACCCCATTTTCGATCCAGTAGTCATCCCCTATGGAAACGAGTTTTTCGTGCATTTTGTAGCGTTGTATGCTTTCTGCTCCGCGGCCCCTGAGGCCGCCCAAAATCCTTCCCATTAAAAATCACTCCCATTGTTTATTGCATTTCAGGTCTCTTCCCTCGCGGGTCTTCTGTTTATCCTGGCACAGGACAGGGAAAAATAATCCCGGTCAGCCTTCCAGCCCGGGAAACTATAATAACACTCGAACCTTCTCCCCATTATGGTCTATACTGATGAGCCTTTGAATTTATCCAGACCTGTTTCCCCTTATGAGTTCATTAATATGTAGAATATATATTCAAATTGATTTATAATTTTAGTACCAATGCATGGCCTTTTTTCCTGCTACATATTCGCTTTTTTCCGCCAGCAGTTCGAGATCTTCTTCCCTGGCTCCGAGTTCTTTCAAACCTGAGGGAATTACAATATCGGCTGCAATCTTTTTAATGGCATCTATGGCTTTATCTGCGGCTTCAAGTATTTTCCGGATATCTTCCTTTATAAAAAAAGAACTCAAAGAAATGTATATTCTACTTGATTTATATATTTCTCAGTAATTTATGTATTTACTCCCGGGCAATCGAAATTTAAATTTATTAGGCAAAAATGAAAGGGATTAATTAAAAATGAAAATTATAAGTTGAAAATAAGAAAAATTAAAGGCCAAAATAATACAAAAATTAACCAGATATAAATCAGTTTTTTTGTCAGATTCTCAACAGGGGGAAATTATCTATGAATCAAACTATTCAACTACTCGAACCAACGACCAGAGCCTTTGTAGAAAAAGTGAACAGGCAAGGTGGAACTCCGATCTACGAGCTTTCTCCGAAAGACGCTCGGAAGGTTCTTTCTGATTTGCAGGCTGCTGAAGTAGCAAAACTACCTGCAGATATTGAAGATCGCATTATTCCAGCCGGGCCTGAAGACAAAGTCTCGATTAGAATAATCCGACCGGAAGGAAATAAGGAAAACTTACCGGTGGTGATGTACTTCCACGGAGGCGGCTGGGTGCTCGGGGACACAGATACGCATGACCGATTAGCCAGGGAAATCGCAAAGGGGACCAGTGCTGCGGTTGTATTTGTTAATTTTACGCCGTCTCCCGAGGCAAAATACCCGATACCGATCGAAGAGGCATATGCTGCGACAAAATATATCGCAGAGAACGGGAAAGACCTCAGCCTGGATACTTCAAGGCTCGCAGTTGCCGGCGACAGTGTAGGTGGGAATATGGCGGCAGCTGTTTCACTCCTGGCAAAGGAGCGGGGCGGCCCAAAAATTGTTTATCAGGTGCTCTTTTATCCTGTGACTGATGCAAATTTCGATACCCCATCGTATCAGAAGTATGCGACAGACATCTGGCTTACTCGTGAAGCGATGAAGTGGTTCTGGGATAACTATTTGCCCGACAAAGAAGCGCGCAGGCAGCCAACCGCGTCTCCGTTACAGGCCTCGGTCGACCAGTTGAGGGGACAGCCGCCGGCTCTTATAATCACCGATGAAAATGATGTGCTCCGAGACGAAGGTGAGGCATATGCCCATAAGCTTATGCAGGCTGGGGTCGATGTCATAACCGTTCGGTACCTGGGGACTATACACGATTTCGTGATGCTGAACGCACTTGTGGGCACACCTGCAACCTGCAGCGCAATCGGCCTGGCGAATGAAAATCTCAGGAATGCCTTTTCCAGACCCTGATTCTATGGTTGCTTCTTCAAAAGTATGAAAAAATGAGTCAATTGTTGTGGATATAATTGTTATTTTCCAAACGTGCAGCTATTTATGAATTCAACCCTAATTTAGTATACGTGAGTGGGATCAGGCTTGGAACAGATTTTCTTTCAACGTATGAAGAAGGAATAAAAAGAGAATGGGTTATAGGCAACGGGCTTGGAGGATATGCGTCGTCCACAGTCATTGGAGCAGGAACAAGGACTTACCACGGGCTGCTTGTGGCAGCTCCGGAGAATTCTCCGGGGAGGCTTTTGCTACTTTCTTCCCTTGACGAAGAAATCTCCATCGATGAAGAAGTCTATCGGCTTGCGACCCACAAGTATCCGGACAATATCTGTCCTGAGGGTTTCAATTACCTTTCCGAATTCATCCATAGCCCTTTTCCCCTCTGGGTTTACCAGCCCGGGGATTTTACTGTGAAGAAAAAGGTCTTCATGGTTCACGGGAGTAACACAACCTGCATTCTCTATGATATTACTTCCAGAAAAGAGGGGGCTTTACTGAGAATTTGCCCTCTGGTTAGCTCAAGGGACTTTAATCTCACTGCTCGCTCCGGATACCTTTCCTTTTTCCAGAAAGCTCGTCCTGAGGGAGTAGAACTGGCAAGCTCCAATGGCTTTACTTTCTCGCTTTCGTCCAATCTTCAGTATCACTCCGATCCCCTGTGGCACTATAACCTAGAGTACGACGCTGAGAAGAAGCGGTGCCTTAATTTTCAGGAAGATATCTTCAGTCCGGGCCATTTTGAAAGCAAACTCGAAGTAGGAACTTACCGTTTTTTTATTGCTGCTTCTACAGGAGATATTTCTGCTCTTACTCTTGAGAAGGTTGATAAACTGCATACAAGGGAAGCAAATCGGCAGAATCTTCTTGCCCTCGATTCGAGGCTCATCGAACCCTTTGCGCTTAAGCTTCTCAAGACAACTGACCATTTCGTAGTGAAAAATCGTTTTTCAGGTGAAAACACGGTAATTGCAGGATATCACTGGTACTCGGACTGGGGTAGAGATGCCATGATTTCTCTTCCCGGCCTGCTTTTAATTCCTTATCGTTTCGATGAGGCAAAATCTGCTCTCAAAAATTTTTCCCGGTACTGTCGTAGAGGCCTTATTCCCAATACTTTCCCGGCTTTCGGAGGAGATCCGGTTTACAATACAGTGGACGCTTCTCTCTGGTTTATTCATGCTCTGAACCGCTATTTTGAATATACGAAAGACTTCCTTTTCCTCTCGGATATCTGGGATACTGTAGGCGATATTATAGACAACTATTGTGGAGGTACAGATTTTGGAATCGGTATGGATTCCGATTATCTTATTCGGCAGGGGCCTCAGCTAACCTGGATGGATGCCAAAATCGGGGAATGGGCAGTGACCCCAAGAGCAGGTAAAGCCTGCGAGATAAATGCTCTCTGGTATAACGCCCTGAAAACTGCTTCTTACATGGGTACTCTTCTAGGCGAAGATATTTCCCCATATGAGACTCTTGCCGCAGGAGTAGCTTCGAATTTTGAAAATATATTCTGGAACCCGGAAACCAACTGTCTCTTTGACCTCATATATCCGGATGAGGACGGAAATCAGGTTAAAGACCCTGCAGTTCGCCCAAATCAAATTTTTGCTGTTTCGCTTCCTTATACAATGCTTTCTCCTGAGAAAGAAAAAGCAATTGTAGACAGAGTTGAAAAAGATCTTTTGACTCCCTTCGGGCTCAAAACTCTATCGAGTGATCACCCATTATATGTAGGACAGTATCGTGGGGACGCTCTTACCCGGGATAAGGCTTACCACAACGGGACAGTCTGGCCCTGGCTCCTTGGCGCCTATGTGAAAGCTTACCTGAAAGTCAATAATTCTTCGAAAAGCAGCCTTGAGGACATGCGAATCCTTCTTGAAAGCTTTGATACTCATCTTGAAATTGCAGGTATAGGCACAATTTCCGAAGTGTTTGATGGGGATTACCCCCACTCTCCTGGTGGTGCTATTGCCCAGGCCTGGAGTGTTGCGGAAATTCTCAGGGCATATGTGGAGGACGTACTCGGGATCAAGCCTTGAAAAAGGAATTGTACATTGTAATTCTGATAATACGCAGCTGATAAAATACAAATTATAAAGCTCTAAATCGCTTGAGATCAGCAAAATAAATGAGACAGGCTGTTTTAAGCAATCTCAAAGCTGGTAACCCTGGTGTATTTTGTCTTGACCGCAAGGTCCTGATATTCGCACCTCGTCTACACTGCCAGCCACGGCTTGAAGGCTAATGGAAGCGAACCCCTAAATGTCCAGAAGAAAGTCAACGGCACCATCTGCTGCCAGCATCGTGCAGGTGAGCCCCCGGTTTTCAGGGTTGCCAGAGTATTTGAGAATGGATAGTCTGCAAGGTAACTGAACCCCTGGGGCTTTTCAAATCTGACACTTTTTACATAAGGTGTCCTGGATGACTTCAATTACTCTGGTTTCAAAAAGCATTTTTTTTACCCAACACCAATGGTTATCTGGAGATTGTATTTCCTATAGAAAAATCATAAAAGAATACATACAGACATATAAATAAAATTATAGAAGCTCTCGGGCTGGCAATAAGCGTCCGGGCCCACCCCATGCCCACCCCATGCTTTTCCCGTAATAACCTGAAAGCCTCAGAATTTAAGTTTTTAAAGGGAGAACATGGAATTCATAAATGTAAAAAATGAGACTTCATAAGTATGCAAAAACAAGTCAATAGTTGCGGGTATAATCGTTTTTTTCCAAACGTACAGCTATTTAATAATTTAACTCTAATTAAGTATACGTGAGTGGGATCAGGCCTGGTAAAAATTTCTTTCGACATATTAAGAGGGAATAAAAAGAGAATAGGTTATAGGCAACGGGCCTGTAGGATATGCGTCCTCTACAGTCATCGGGGCAGGATCCGGGATTTCCGTTTTTTATTGCTGCTTCAACAGGAGATATTTCTGCTCTTACTCTGAGCAGGCCGATAAACTCTATACAGGGGAAATAAATCGGCAGAATCTTCTTGCTCTTGATTCGTGGCTTACCAATCCCTTGCTCTTAAGCTTCTCAAGGCAACCGATGCTTTTGTTATGAAAATGTGGAGGAAGTGTTCGGGATCAAACCTTGAAAAAGGAATTGTGTGCACTGCCGTTAATGAAGAAATAAAATATTGTGTGTACCGCCTTTAATGAAAAAATAAAATATGAGCTGGAAGGGAAGGAGGGAGTAATACGACCTGGATAAATCACGGGGAGTTGTTTGCAAGACATAAGAAAAATCCTATCCTTAAGATTGATGATTGGCCGTACCGGACCAGTTCGGTTTTTAACCCTGCGGCTGCCATAGTTGACGGTGAAATACTTTTGCTGGTACGGGTTGAAGACCATAGAGGTTTTTCTCACCTGACAATAGCCAGGAGTAAGAACGGGATTGACGGCTGGGGAATTGATCCCGAACCAACCTTAATCCCGGACCCTGTAAACTATCCTGAAGAGATATACGGCATTGAAGACCCGCGTATAACCTACATCGATGAGATGGGTAAATGGGCTGTAGCATATACAGCTTTTTCAGATTCAGGTTATTTAGCTTCTCTTGCTTTTACAGAGGATTTTCGTAATTTTGAGAGAATAGGAGCTATCATGCCGCCTGAAAATAAAGATGCTGCTCTTTTTCCAGTCAGATTTAACGGCAAATGGGCTCTCTTACATAGACCTGTATCCGGCATGGTAGGTACAAAGACAAACATCTGGATCTCCTTTTCTCCGGATATGAGACACTGGGGTGATCATCAGGTTCTCCTGTATGCCCGGGAAGGAGGATGGTGGGATGCCCATAAGATAGGTTTATCTCCGCATCCGATGCGTGTGCCTGACGGATGGCTGATTATGTACTATGGCGCACGCCAGACAACAGATAAAACAAGTTACCGGCTTGGGATTGCCCTCCTTGACCCTGAAGACCCGAGGAAAGTCCTCCACAGGTCAGAAGGGTGGGTTTTCGGGCCCCGTGAACTGTATGAACGCAGTGGAGATGTCAATGATGTCGTTTTGCCCTGCGGGTGGATCTTAGTAGGCGATGAGATCCGAATTTATTACGGAAGTGCAGAAGTGTCTGTCTCCATGGCCAGCGCAAAAATAAACGATATTCTGGAATATATCCGTGGATGCCCTGAAGAACAGTATCCCGAAATATATTGCAGGGGAGTTGGAGAAAATATTAGAAGGTCTATTGAGCCAAAAAGAGGATAAATTTAACATTAGATTGTGTGGGCAGTTAATAAAATTATCAGGCAGAAATTTGACTTTCAAATTCAAATTCAGCCAATTCAAACCTGGTCAAACATTTTTTATGAATATTATTGAGGGGAAGGGGAAAAACTAACTTAAGGTTCATTGTTAAGAATATTCATTATTGGGTATTTTTGATTAAGGGGACAATCATGGTTTGGGGGTATTTATGAAAGAAAAAGTGGAGCTCAAAGTTGACGAAATAAAGGATTTACCTGCAAGTGAAATCCTAAAAAAACTTGATTCCAGTAACAAGGGAATTTCTTCGTCGGAAGCTGAGAACCGGCTTAATCAGTATGGCTTTAATGAACTTGAAGAAAAGAAGGCAAACCCTCTTAAAAAATTTTTCAGTTATTTCTGGGGTCCCATCCCCTGGATGATCGAAATAGCAGCTGGAATTTCAGCGGTCATCCAGCGATGGGAAGATTTTGTGATAATCTCCTTACTCCTGCTCTTAAACGGGGTCGTGGGGTTCTGGCAGGAAAACAAGGCTGACAATGCCATTGAACTCCTTAAGCAAAAAATGGCCCTTAATGCCAGGGTACTTAGAGGAGGGCAATGGGCCCAAATACCTGCACAGAAACTCGTCCCCGGAGATGTAGTCCGCGTACGTTCGGGAGATATTGTGCCTGCCGACCTTAAGCTCCTCGAAGGAGAGTATCTGCAGGTAGATGAATCAGCCCTTACGGGGGAATCTCTGCCTGTAGAAAAAAAATCCGATGATATTGCCTATTCGGGATCCGTTATCCAGAAAGGGGAGATGAATGCACTGGTTGTTGCTACGGGCATGAATACCTATTTTGGAAAGACAACCAAACTGGTGGCCGAGATCCGGACCAGGAGTCACTTTCAAAAAGCGGTACTCAATATCGGAAATTACCTGATTGTCCTTGCAGGCTTTATTGTTGCGATTGTTTTAGTTATAGAAGAGCTTTTCAGGCACACTCCTTTTCTGGAAACCCTTCAGTTTGCTCTTGTTTTGATCGTAGCTGCAATTCCGGCAGCTCTTCCTGCTGTAATGTCCGTTTCAATGGCCGTGGGAGCCACTGAACTCGCAAAAAAAGGAGCTATTGTCAGCAAACTGGTCTCTATAGAGGAAATGGCTGGAATGGATGTTCTATGTTCAGACAAAACCGGCACAATCACCCAGAACAAATTAAAATTATCCGAATTCGTGCCTTTCGGAAGCTTTAAGGGAAACGACCTTCTGCTCTACGGCTCGCTTGCTTCAAGGGAGGAGGACAATGACCCGATAGATAATGCAATCCTCCTGAAGGCAAAGGTTGAAGAAACCGTTAAAGATAAAATAGGTTCTTATGAAGTTAAAGGGTTCACGCCATTCGACCCTGTCATAAAGCACACCGAGGCTACGGTTGAAGGGCCTGAAGGGGAATTAAAAGTTGCCAAAGGTGCTCCCCAGGTTATTCTGGACATGTCAGGTGATAAAGAAGAGATAGGGCAAAAAGTAAAAGAAAAAGTAGATTCTCTGGCTTCAAAAGGATATCGTGCCCTGGGAGTGTGTGTGGAAAAGGAGGGAAAATACAGATTTGCAGGGCTTCTGGGACTTTATGATCCACCGCATGAAGATTCCGCAGAGACCATAAAGACAGCAAACTCCCTTAACGTGGACGTGAAAATGGTAACCGGGGATCACATCGCCATTGCTAAGGAGATAGCAAGTCAGGTAGGCCTTGGCACGAATATAATTACAGCTGACGATTTCACAGAAAAATCTGATTCTGAAGCCCAGGAAATTGTAGAGAAAGCAGACGGGTTTGCCCAGGTCTTTCCCGAGCACAAATACAGGATCGTTGGACTCCTTCAGAAAGAAGGACATATCGTCGGCATGACAGGCGATGGAGTTAACGACGTACCTGCCCTGAAAATGGCTGATGCGGGAATTGCTGTTTCGGGGGCTACAGATGCTGCAAAATCAGCTGCAGATATCGTGTTTACAATATCAGGTCTCTCGGTCATTATTAATGCAATAAAGGAAAGCCGCAAAATATTCCAGAGGATGAAGAGCTATTCCATCTACAGAATTGCCGAAACTGTCCGGGTGCTTTTTTTTATTGCCACTACAATAATTGTGTTTAATTTTTATCCCGTAACCGCTGTAATGATTGTTTTGCTTGCAATTTTCAATGATGCTCCTATAATGGCTATTGCATATGATAATGTGCATTATTCTCAGAAACCAGAAAAATGGAACATGCGCGAAGTCCTGAAAATGTCCACATTTCTGGGAATTATAGGTGTGATTGCTTCATTCCTGATATACTATATTGGAGCCAGGGTTCTTTACCTCAGTCCAGGGGTACTGCAGTCTTTTATCTTCCTGAAACTTGCCGTAGCCGGGCACCTGACGATATTCGTTGCCCGCAACAGGGGACATTTCTGGTCCCCCCCTCCGGGAAAGCTCCTTTTTTGGGCTGCGGTAATTACAAAACTGCTGGCAACCCTGGTTGCAGTATACGGAATCTACGTGTCTGCTCTGGGATGGAAACTGGCAGGTTTTGTCTGGATCTATGCACTTGTAGCTTTCGTTATCACCGATTTTATGAAAGTGAGGTATTATAAGATAATGGATCGCAGAGGATGATTTCTACAAAATTGGCTTATGCCCACGGTGGTGATGTCAACTATGTCGTTTTTCCTTGCGAATGAATCGCGGTGATGGATGAGATCCGAATTTATTACGGATGTGCAGAAACATCTGTCTCCATGTTTAGCACAAAAATGAGCGATGTACTGGAATATATCCGTGCGTACCCTGAGGAACAGTGTCCTAGAGTATTACATATTTTTCGAGGGGAATAGGTGAAGGGTTTGGTTCTTTTTGAGGGGAATAGGTGAAGGGTTACTGGTTCTTTTTGAGGGGAATAGATGAAGGGTTTGGTTCTTTTTGAGGGGAATAGGTGAAGGGTTACTGGTTCTTTTTGAGGGGAATAGGTGAAGGGTCACTGGTTCGAAAAGGGAGTAAACATAGAATTGAGTGTTGGGGTTATTCAATTAAAGTTTTAGACCTAGAGGAGGACTAAGATAGTTTTTATATATATACATTTATAATCTATAGTGTACACAATATGATAACTTTATATCCGGGTATCAAGCCCTGGTGTACACAATATGATAACATTATATCCGGGTATCAAGCCCTGGGGCAAGTCTTTCAACGAGTATGTAAGGATGTTTAGCCTGACCCCTGCCGATCCAAGCGAAAGATTCTGGGTGCGGGTACGGTCCGGCAAGCTTCAACACAGAGCTTACGGAAAGAGGCGAGAATATCACATATATCGATCCTGTTTATTCTTTCAGTGCTTATCAGATCCAACAGAGGATCGGTGAAACCTGTTGTTATGTAATTGACACCCGGCGGAAGAACCAGGATAAATTCGTCTGGCAGGAAATCAACTCGGTTGAGGAGCTTGAAAGGCTCAGGATGCCAGCTGCTGGAGTTTCATCTGGTATCGCTGGCAGAATTGTGCAGGGTTTCAAGGGAAGTAAGAATATTTCCTCTGGTGGATGTAAACGGCAACCGATCACCAGACGCTGATCTTGGTATCGATTTTTTAAGCAGGAAAGCTAGAGGTGACGGAAGTAAAAGTAGCATACTAGTTCCAGAAGAGTGGAAATACGATGCTAAAAATTTGCTGAAATGTCCTGACGATAATTCAAATAAAAACTTATCCTTGCACGGTAACCCAAATCATCATAAATTTATCACACATTATCGATAGAACAGGGCATCCAAATATTGAGATGATTTTGTACAGATCTCTAATCTGTCCAATATAGCAATAAGTATATAACCGCAGATAGTTATTGAACTGAGAATCACATATAAAGAATAGCCACCTCTGGGATGATATCAATGGATTCAATGGAAAAAATATTTGGTAAAACCGCACAGATGACAGTCCTTAAAAACCTGATCGAAAACCAGAACGAACCGACCTACCTTTCAGGAATAGCCGAAGCAACCGGGTTGTCTCACTCCAGTGTATCAAGGGTCATCACACCTTTGATCGAGTCAGGCGTTATCCTGGAAAAACCCCTCGGAAAGCAAATCCGAACTTTCCAGCTAAACATGGACAGCGAAGCAGCAAAGTTAATAGTGGAGTTTTACAACAAAATCAACCAGATAGTAAATTAAGTCTGAATAATAAGATTAAGTCTGAATTGTAAGATCGCGGGAAGTTGACATTCAAAATCGGATGGACTTACTGATCTTTCATAAACCCTTAACAGGGGGATCTGTTAAATCTTAAGATTTAGCGGATAGTTGACTCCAGACTTTAGATAGATATCTGACTTACATGTTGTAGGTTCAGGATATCTTTTTTATTGCTTTTTTTAACAGTTGAATGCCAATATATAGTTTCAAATTCATTTTCTTGAATCAGAAATACAATGTATCATTACTCTGTGCTATTACTTTGTACTTTTACAGGTTATTTTTATGAAAGGAGGATGCACCTTGAAAATTGCAGTTGTGGAAAACGATAACCAGCAAACGAGTTCAATATTCAAACCTGGGTTCATTGCAGTATATGAGGAAGACGGCGGGGAATGGAAGGTCCTGAACCGTTTTGAAAATCAAGTTTTCAATGCGAAAGGAATGGCTGCTGTACGCACGGCTGTAGCAGATACCGTAAAGCAGCTTGGTGATGTAAAAGTAGTGGTTGCAAGTGAAATCCCGGGAATTGCTTCTGGCACTTTTCAGGCAGCAGGTTTTGACATCTTCCTTGTGGAAAGCGGCGTGCTGGATGTTCTTGATTCGATCAAAAAAGAGATGCTTGAGGCAATTGAGAAGCGGCAGGAAGAACCCTGCAAGTTTGACATCATGGAATTTCTGGAACCCGGTGTGAATAAAGGTGATTTTTCGATTAATATAGAAGAAATCATGTTTAAGAATCCGGATTTGACTTCAAAGAGAATTCTGATCCCCTATCTAAAAAATGGAGAATTCAACAGGCTGGATGTTGTTTGCAGTCATACTCCAAAGTGGTTTGTCACAGATTTAGGGACCATGGGGTTTCAATATGAAACTGTGAAGGAATTGCTGAATAGAAAGACCGTTAGAATAGTGCGTGTACAAACTCAGTGAAAACTAAAAACCTCAAAAACGCAATCAAAGGCGTTGACCATTGGAATTAGTTAATTCCTATATGTGGCAGAGTTAAGGTAATAAATCAGGAATCTGAAATAAAAATCCCAATCTTTGAGGGATAAGATTACCGGACTCCTGATACAGAACTCATGTGCTGGGTTTTATTTCCTGTGTCTCAGCCCGTATGCTATTGCCAGACCTGTAACTGCAAACCCTAACTCAAAAGCTGGAGAAGGTTCTGTTTCCCCTTCTTCATCCTGAGCTACAGGCTCGGTTTCCAGGTCCTCTTCATCCAGGACCGTTTCCAGATTTGCTGAACCTTCCTCTCCTTCGGGCTCAAGATCTATTATAATCTCGTGTTCCGAAAACTGCGGGATATATACTGCAATTGAAGCTGTTCCATTTTCGTATAACCTGTAGCAAAGGGAGCTGTTTCCGCCTGCAAAGAGTTCGTCAATGCTGTCAGCTTCTTCAATTATTGCACCGTCATATCTGAGCCTCAGACGGTCGGGATTGGTGAGGTTAATGGTTTCATTGTCTACATTTATACAAATGACTCTTCCAGCTGGCATTTCAGATTCGACACCAAGTACAATGCGGTCCCGATCCCTTTCCCTCACTTTCAGGTCAACTGGGGCGTAATTCGTGACCGGAACATAATCCGAACCTGCACGGAGAACTATCTCAGCTCCGAATCTTCCGGTTGCTATTTCCCTGTTAAGCACCTGATGCATGTAGGTATAATTATTACTGTATCTGTATCCGGTCTGCATCAATGAAGGCAGCATCGGGATTGCCCTGAACATTACCACACTATCTTCTACGAGATAGACTATGATTTTGTCTTCTGAGATTTCTGCTTCAGTTCCGTTAATAGATACATCAGAATTTTCGGCAAGGGGATTACTGAAAAACAGGAGGTATCCCTCGAAATTATCGGAGGTAATTTTTATGGGAATTGCATTCTCAAACCCGCTGGAAATAGTCTCTTCCAGGCTTGCCGTTATTCCCTCTGCAAGGTTGTAAGTAACTGTTTTATCTGCAAAAGCCCTTACCTGGAAAATCCCCATAGGAGAATCCTGAATCAGGATCTGGCTGTCAACGCCCTGGTAAAAGGCTGTTGTTTCTGTAATCTGTTCGTCAAGGTACTCAAAGTCCAAAATCTCAACCGAATCAAAGAGCAGGCTTCCTCCTACAGCGAAATGTTCTATTGCCCCGCTTTCGTTGAAGGTGAAAGTGGTAAAGTTTCCACAGGCACAATTTCCCTGACGCATGAAATACATCCCATTGCCTCTACCTGCTCTCATTACCTGAATGACTTGCTGGCGCATCAAGAGCCTTTCCCTCAGGTTAAGGGTCGTATTCAGCTGCTGCATATTCATTACCATGTAACTGGCAATTTCCTGCCCTGAGACCCCATACAGCTCTTCAATCTCCAGAATGGTAAGCTGCATATCCATATCTTCCGGAAGCTCAAGGTCAGAGATCGCATCTCCAACCTGAACCCCGAAGATCTCTGTGGCTTCTTCAAAAGTCATTGACCCAAAACCATCAAACCTGCCGTCATACTGCGCAAAACCGTAACCCTGCCTTATTCCAGAACCCATTCCCGGACCTGGACCGCCTACCGGCCCCATCTGGGCATGTGCCGGTAACACGCTAAGTACGGTAAGCAAAAAAACACATAACAATAATACAACCAGACGTTTAATCTTCATTTTCCAGTTCCCCCGAACGTAAGTAAATATTAATTGCCTGAAATTAGTAATTGCCTGAAATTAGTAAGTACCTGAAATCCAGAAACTATCCGGAAAAAAATAATCTGTATATGATGACTCAGCACATCTTATAATTATTTTTTCATGTATTCCCTCGCATATCTGTCTAAAACCTCTATATATTAAAGAAACATATACCCCTTTAAAAATAACTTTACATCTTATCTCTCCGGTAATTTACAAAAACTTTATATCAAAGAGTTGAGCGTTGGAGATTCAGATTTTATTTCTGTGTTTTATTGCAGGAATCATATCAAACACTACCGGATATATTATGAAGACTGAAATTATATGAAGACTAAGATAGTTAACCCAAACCAAAAAGTCAACTTATAAAAGTTATTTTTGGAAGTACTGCAAAGAATTACATTAAGGCTCCAGAGTACATCGGGATAAATAACCTGAGGTACAGGACAGTTATTAAAGATGTTAACTCTCACCTGAGATACAGGACAGTTATTAAAGATGTTAACTCTCCATATATAATATAAAAAATTTTAAATCATTGTAAGTTAATTTGTACTGAACTCTACAATTAAGGAATAGCTTAAATAATGCTTTTAACTATTGAGCGTATTCACAATTCACTGGAGAAACAGCATACTGAAAACCGCAACCTGTTGGTTGTAACTGGTGGAAAGGGCTTGATGGCCGTTTCACCTGTGGGAAATACTTCCCACGGTATTATATCTTAGAAATCTGATCAAAACAAAGAGGATGACATTCATGGACTTTGAAAAATTGAGACATGGGACCGAACTTATCAAGCGGGGCTTTGCACGGATGCAGAAGGGGGGTGTGATCATGGACGTTACAACTCCAGAACAGGCCAGGATCGCAGAAGAAGCCGGAGCAGTTGCTGTTATGGCCCTTCAGGCTGTCCCTGCAGATATTAGAAAAGAAGGTGGAGTTGCCCGTATGGCAGACCCCGAAATCGTCCAGCAGATCATTGATACGGTTACCATCCCTGTAATGGCAAAGGCAAGGATCGGACACTTTGTCGAAGCCGAAATTTTAGAGGCACTCGGCGTTGACATGGTAGATGAGTCCGAAGTCCTTACTCCTGCCGATCCTTTCTATCACATAGACAAAACACAGTTTACAGTGCCCTTTGTCTGCGGAGCCAGAAACCTCGGAGAAGCCCTCCGCAGGATCAACGAAGGAGCAGCCATGATCCGGACGAAAGGAGAAGCCGGTACAGGTGACGTCAGCCAGGCAGTAAAGCACATGAAGCAGATTCAGGGGGAAATCCGTGCCCTTGCAGGCAAGACCAAAGAAGAACTTATAATGGTTGCCAGGGAAATCGAAGCTCCTATCGAACTTGTTATGGAAACCGCTAAAATGCAGCGCCTGATTGTAGTAAACTTTGCAGCCGGCGGAGTTGCAACCCCTGCAGATGCAGCTCTTATGATGCGCCTTGGTGCAGACGGGGTTTTTGTAGGCTCAGGTATTTTCAAAGCCGAAAACCCTGAAAAGATGGCAAAAGCAATCGTTGAAGCTGTAAATAACTACGATAACCCTGCAAAACTTGCCGAGATTTCAAAAGGCATAGGCGCCGGAATGAAAGGCATCAGTGTAGACACGATCCCTGTCGAGGAAGCTCTTCAGGAACGCGGCTGGTGAAATCCACTAATTAACCCCGAGCGGAAATACCCGAGTTTCGCTGCCCGAATTGCGACTCGGGAGCCCGCGGTCCTTTTCGCTGCGCTCAAGCGGATTAATTTGTGGGTTATGCAGTGAACTCCGCTCAAGCGGACTTATAATTCAATTTTTTAAAAACATATTTATTCTTGCAGTTTTGTAAGAATTAAATCAATTTATTTTTTTAGGGTTTTTGATTCAACAAATAAATGATTAATTTCTGGAAAATGGTGTTTTTAATGAAAATAGGTGTAATCGCTATTCAGGGAGCGGTTTCTGAGCATGTTGATGCTTTGAAGAGAGCCCTTGCAGAGAGAGGGGTTGAGGCTGAGGTAGTTGCGATTAAGCATAAGGGAATTGTGCCGGAGTGCAGCGGAATTGTGATTCCTGGCGGGGAGAGTACGACGCTTTGCAGGCTGCTCGCTCGTGAGGGGATTGCAGAGGAGATTAAGGAGGCGGCTGCAAGGGAAATTCCGATTCTCGGGACCTGTGCAGGGCTGATTGTGCTTGCAAAGGAAGGGGATGAGCAGGTGGCAAAGACCAGCCAGGAACTGCTCGGGATTATGGATACAAGGGTTAACAGGAACGCTTTTGGGAGACAGAGAGATTCTTTTGAGGCGGAACTTGAAGTTGATATTCTTGATTCTCCTTTTACCGGGGTGTTTATCCGGGCTCCTGGAATCGTAAGCTGTGGGCCTGGCGTGAAGGTGCTTTCCAGGCTTGAAGAAATGATTATTGCTGCAGAGCAGGGAAATGTGCTGGCTCTGGCATTCCACCCGGAATTAACTAATGATTTGCGAATCCACCAATATTTCCTGGATAAGATTTTAAACTGTTGATAGGCACATGGGTCAGGTTTAAGGTTTTGTTTCCGGAAGCTGACCCTCTATATCTTTTCCTCTTGTCTTCATTACTTTTATCCTGTTTTCTTTTCCCCTATCTCATTTCTTCACTTTTGCTTCATTTAACTATCTTTTCTCCACATTCTCATACTTTTTCTATTTTTTTCCATAATTTTCAATATTTTTTCTATCATTTTCCAATATTTTTTATTTAGGGGACTAAACGCAGGACTTAAAAAACATTTCAATTATTTCTTTTTAGTACCTTCAAAGTTATATATTCATTGTAGCCATATTAATAAAATAGATTCAATGAAGGAGTGAAGTTAATGGTCAAATTAAGCAGCGAAATGACAGAAGATTTTGCAAAAATGAAAATATTTCCCTTTGCAACGGCTTCCGGAAACGGAGATCCCAACGTAATACCAATCGGCTTTTGTAAGCTCCAGGAAGACAGAGAAACGATCTGGATTGCAGATAACTACTTTTATAAGACCCGCAAGAACCTTGAAGAAAACCCGAGGGGTGCAATCTATGTCTGGGGGCCCGAGGTCAAGGGGTGCTACCAGATAAAAGGAGACTTTGAGATCAAAACCGAAGGAGAAGACTATGAGAAGATGCATAAGATGGTCAAGAGCATGGGAGACAGGTTCCCTGCAAAAGCCCTTGCCGTCATGAAGATCACGGAAGTTTATGAGTGCAAATCCGGAGCAGGAGCCGGAAAGCAGCTTCTTTGAAGTCTCTCAGAATAATTTATAATACTTATGATTTTATTCTGACGTTGAGGACGAAAATACATCCTCACAATATCTCTTTTTTTGACGAAATATGCCGGATAGAGGGTCTTACAGCGTCTTTTTTCTGACAATCCTTTTAATTTATTAACAATCTTTCATAAAGACTGTAACAATGATTGTTTGAGAGTTTACACAGAAGCTATATATAGCCGGACTTTCAATCTTTTTTTGGACGATAATATGAAATGATGGAAAATATTAATATTATGCATAATTATAGGATTAATTTCTGTTCCTGCGGTTTCAGCCGAAGAGGAATACGCGGAAAATTCTGACACGGAAGATGTTCCGGCTTTTTCTGGAATAGAGTACATTGTTAGTCCCTGGGTAGAAAATTCTCTTAGTACTGAAAATTCCGTTTATTCTCTACGATCAACCCAGTACATAATCCAGGGGCAGACTATAACTCACAATGTAAACGTAGGCTCAGGAGTAGATTATCTTGAAGTGGATTTGAACTGGGGGGATACGAGTGATTCCCTGGCTCTTAGCATTTACACCCCATCAGGAAGCAAAATCGGAACCTTACCGGGATAACTATGACGGAAGTGTGAACGGCAGGATACGCCTTAATATAGATCCCTCACAGGGATATGTGGAACAGGGAACATGGATGTTCAAAGTCTACGGAGAATCGGTTAGTGGTACTGAAGATTACACGTTTACTGTTGCGCAGCATTAATTGCAGGAGAATCTATCTCCTTCTCTTTTTTTCTTTATTTTTAATAATGGCAGCCGGAGCTACGGAATATATCGTAAGCCCAGCACCAGGTGATGAATTTGGAGTATCCGTAGCCGGAGAGGATGTACAGATATTAGAAGATACCGTAATACCCTACTGGCAGTTTTTGCTCTGGCTGGCAGCGATGAATATCCTGTCGGTAATAGATACATTACTGTACCCTGGGAGGATTATTTTCGTAATACTCGGATTCAAGATTACAGAACGTGTAAATATACTTGACAACCCTAACCGGAATTGCATTTATGCTTATATAATAACTAAACCTGGAGCTTATTTTAGCGAGATTGTGAAAAACACAGGATTGAACAGAGGGACAGCACTGTATCACATAAGTATCCTGGAAACCCAAAACAAAATTGAAACTTATGAGGATGGCGGGAAAATAAGATATTTCCAGAACAACTCCATGTATAGCGAAAAGGAAAAAAAAATTCTTGTGACTTTTCAAAACATTACTAATCAAAGGATAATTTCAGAAATACTAAATGGTAAGAGTAATACCAACTTGACTCTGGCCCGGGAAATTGGAGTTTCCAAGGGTACAATTAGCTGGTATGTGAAGAATCTTAAGGAAATTGGCCTTATAAAGGAAACAAATAGGGGAAGGGGAGTAATATATAAAATAAATACTTCATACAAAAACTTAATAGAGAAATACAAGTAAAGTACCGGTCCGTTCCATAGTACTAATGTACCAAAAAGCTTTTGAATATGTTAACTGCAATCTCACTAAAATCTCTTTTTGGGTCTGAATATTTTTTTCTTTCAATTCCTGATTTCTTGAACTCCTAACCTGCCTTATTTTTGGAATAAGGAGTTGAATATTGCTTGCAGTTTCAGTAATAAAAGCAAAATTCCCTTGTACTGATCATGCTGTTTGTTTTACAATTTTCCCGATTGGAGCCGGCTTTTCTCACTTCATGACTAAAAAATCGTCAGCAACAATATTGCAGGGCTAGAAAAACCTTGTAGAGTTCAGTTTTACTTTATTTCCGCTAGAAGAATATAGTGCCTTAAAAAAGTATTGACCATTCTTTCTAAAAGGAATGTCCAAACATCGAAGATACAGCACAAATCGATAGGTTGTGAGTAACATTATTTATAGCTTCTGTGTGAGCTCTCAAACTATTTTTTTATTAACTTATTTCAGGTTTGTAATATTTTCTTATGCCTGATTGTTTGAGAGTTTACACATAAAACTTTTAAAGGATTATGGATTTCTGGAAAGTGGGAACGTTTTGCAGGATTCAGTAGAGTTTGAGAGCAATGCTGAACCCTGCGTGCCCGAAGGCAAGAAGTACATGACTTTAAATCTATTTTAAAGTTTGTTTCTTGCCTCTTAAACAAAAATAAAAGAGGTGAAATAAATTGAGATTAAATAGCAAAATCCGAAAGATCAGCGGGCTTTTTATGATAATGCTCGTTGTAGGTATGATACTGGTTACGCCTGCGATGGCTTGTCCGGCTGGGACACCTTGCGATTTCACTGCAAGTGGGATTGAAAAGAATGAGATAACAGGAATGGAAAAGTACGAAAATATTGCTTTTGCTCTAAATCTTAAAGATGTTCAAAAACTTTCAGGAAGTCCTTCTGCCACAGACTTGAAACAAATTGAAGATGGTGCTAAAGTTTATTCCCTAGAAAAAACACTGGAAGATGGGTCTGTAGATTATGTGACAGGAGTTATATTGCCAGTAGAAGTTATTGCTGAGGATAATATCTCTGTTCAAATATCCAATGTTTTTGTAATATGGAGTGATGAAAAACCTGCACAAGTAATGAGTTCTACACAAATTTTTGAAGATAAAACATTGAAAGAATTAACTTTAAGTAGAGTAAGTGACGATGGAGAAATTCTCAATACACAAATTGTGAGCAAAGGAGCTATAATTGGAGATGCCAATGCAGACTTCTTTACCACTAGTACAAAAGATGGTTACTGGACCTGTGTTGGGAATGAGATTATCGATGACTGTCTTTGCTCAGTTTTAGGTATTGTTTGTCCTCCTGGAACACCCTCAATATGTGACGTTTGTTTAACATTGCTTACGCCTTGTTACTATATGCCTTCGATTCTAACTTGTTCACCAGCTGCACTTTGCATGGGTCTTGAAATAGCAGTTGTAATGGCACAGTGTTATTAATGTGACATATACAAGGTTCAAATCCAATAACATTAGAACTTATTGCTAATTGATGCATATATAAATTGAATACTAGTACATCGATTTCAAAGTACATTCACAAACAAGAACCACGGATGGACATGGATGGACACGGATAAACACGGATTACAACCATCAGTGTTCATTTGTGTTTATCCGTGGTTTATTCTCACATTTTGGAATCGATACACTAGTAACTATTCACTAACTAAACACTCAAACTACTACTGTTAGCCCCTTTTCAATATGTAGATTAATTCCATTTTGGTTTCATTTAGTGGGCAAAGTTGAATCATTAGGGTTACTTGTTGGAACTAAATAGTTGCGAATATTTAATAATATAAAAACATCAATTAACTATTAAGTTCAAGAAAAACTATATACAAATAAATATTTCTATGTATTCAGACAATTGTGTGTCTGAACTGAAAAAATACTTAATGTTTATGAGAGGTGAAAACCTCTCATTTTTTATGAGGAGAGAAAATGGTACCAAAAAAGAGTTTATTCCTTGCTTTTGCAATAATTATTTTTGCAATTTTTTATTATGGTTTTGAAGAAAGAGTGAACTCAGAATCGATCTCTAAAAACTTAATAAATAAACAGCAAGATATATATGATATATCTTATGATGAAAAATTGACTATGTTTATAGGAAATGAATCTATAACCACCGAATCTAGTTTTCTAATCAAAAAGCCTAATATGTATAAAAGAGTCGACCGGGTAAATTCTTCCATATGTTTAACAATTGGTTCAGATGGAATACTAACATGGGAATACGATCCGATTAAAAACAAAACATGGTTAATGAATAACTCTTCTCAAAATTCATTACATTCCACTCCAACATATAGTGAATTTATTGATTCTATTTCAGATAATTGTACTATAAACTACAAAGGTATTGAATATTTAGGAGAAGTCAAAACTTATAAGCTCGAAGTAATTTCGAGTAAACTAAGCGAACCTGAAGGCCGGCATCGTCTTTTATGGATTGATCCCAAAATCTGGATGCCGCTAAAGATCCAAAGTTATAACGGTGACAAACTTCTGATGACACTAGAATATGAGAATTATTCTATAAATTCAGGCATAAAAGATACTGAATTTAAATTTAAACCTCCAGAAGGTACAGAGGTGGTCAATATATGAATATAGATTATATTGTAAAAGAAGAATTATTGCGTTCATTTCCAGTATTTTTTATTAGTTTTTTAATAATCGGGCTACTAAATAGGGAAGGATATATCCCGCTACGGATGTCAGGGGTATTTATTCTGGCCCTCTTTTTTACAGCTATCCATTTCTCTTTTATGGTCTGGTATAGAAAAAAGGAACAAATCGATAACAATAATATTTCCTTTATAATTAACCATATTTTGAGCTCAAAGTCTCATGACGAAAAAATCACAGAGCTCTATAAAGATGAAAAAACTAAAATTTCCTCGTCAATTCGAGAACATATGGGTCTTCTAATTATTACAATACTTCTGTATCTCGCTTACCTTTACGCTTCTTTAGTTTACAATATAGATCAAATATTCTGGTTTTTGGTTATACTATTTACTGGAAGCACACTATCTAAAATAATATATGGTGAGAGAAAAGCAAATCAAAAAGATCCTATGAGATTGCTGATTTTCTACGTAATCGCATGTGCTTTCATTTTTGTACGTTACCTTGTTCTTGGCTATCCTATTCTTCCTATTTTGAAAGGAAGTATAATTCTTGGAATATTACTGATATTTTTGGTTTTAGGAATAAAATGGTCGCAGCGTAAACAGAATTCAGATAACTAAGTTTCCTGTATAATTGGCATACACAGATTTGTGAACTGAAAAAGTTATACTTAAAGGGATTTTCATGAAAAGCAGTTCGCATACAATAACCGCAATAGCTGTTTAGGACTTACGCAGTTTAACTGAAAACCATAAGCGGAAAATACTGAACAATGAGACAAAAATTCCCAAAGAAGAAATTACTGAAGAAAATCTAAAAACGTTAATTGATGAATATCTTGTGGAAAAGGAAAACAATACTGAATATATCGTAGAAGACATAAAGGAAAATAGACATGACAATGAGTATATAAATACAAAATTAAATTTACCTATTCTCTCGGCCTTTTTGCAGGGTTTTCACCCTGTTTGATGGCTATACTGGGGTTTCTTTTAATTATGATTTAAGCTATGATACAAAAATAACTATAAGGTCAAAACAAAAACAAAAACAAAAACAAAAACAAAAACAAAAACAAAAACAAAATCAAAATCAAAAACAAAAACAAAAACAAAAACAAAAACAAAATCAAAAAACAGTAAACATCAAAAGAAAAATAAAGAGTATTTTAAATCCCGCCCGAAGGCGGAACTTGAAATCACTCTGCTGGAGCTTCTTCTGCGGTTTCGAGGCCGAGAAGAGCCCTGATGGATTTGCTTCCGTATTCAACGACTTTGGCGTTGATCTGGACGATGTCAGGAGCAATTTCCCTGCCACGCATCATCTTTCTTCTGCGCTGTCCCGGATGTTTGGGGACATAGCCGACGCCTACTGCCAGCAGAATTCTCTGTCTTCTGGGGCCTGGAAGGTCCGGTTTCATAACAAAACCGCTGCCATCGCAGCCGCCAGTGATCTTAACTTTGTAGCCGGCGAGCCCGAAAATGGCACCGTCAACAACGTCACCTATTGATTTTCCAATTAAAGCGTTTGCTTCAGCGTCCTTAATGTCGATCTGATAAGCATGCGCTTCTTTTGGGTCAGAAACTACAACTTTGAAATTTGCCATGTGAAATCCTCCAATCAGATTTATCTGTAATAATTCCTTTGCCTTACCTTGCCTTCGTTATCTGAATTTTTACCTGACTCTTCAATTGAATCCTTGCTGAATCCGGAATATGCTGCTGCCCTGCATATCAACCATTACTTTGCCCAGAAAGGATTATCTTTTCGTTTGAGTCCAAGGAAAATATCAAAAGTTTCCTTTTCATCGGTTGAAAGGGAATTGTAGATTTCGTGCTCAAGGACTTTGGCATGCCTCTCAGGCACGTTCATATAGAGCACGTCTCCTTCTTTGATCTGCCTGCCTACGGTTGCACCGTCAATAGCCATCGCAACTTCTTTGCCTACCCTTGCAGAAGGAATATTTTCTCCATCGGACTGCAGACCCTTGATCTTACCCACAACGTTCCCGTTTTCAAGCATGACCTCTGCATTTGTCCGCACGACTCCTCCAAGAACCCTTACCCCGACGACGGCGGGTTTGCTCTGGCGGAACACGCATCCGGGAAGAATTTTGAACTTTCCGGGGCGAATTATCGTTTCGAAAATCTTCTTTTCAGCCAGTTCCTGCTGTTCCTTTACGTATTTCTCATAATCTTCAATCAGGCGGTAGATCACATTATTTGTGAATACCTTTACACTGCTTTCCTGCAGGAAATCTCTGGCGTCAGGGTGAACCTTTACATTGAAACCTATAAGCACAGAATAAAGGGGGTCTTCAACTGTTGAAGCCTCAATCGCGTCCCTGTGGGAGATGTCTCCTACTTCAGCTTTCCTGATAGGGACTTCATCTTTCTGGAACTCGTGGACAAGGGCTTCAAGGGAGCCAAGAGTATCTGCTTTAATCATTATCCCAACTGAACCCGTATCAATCCTGACCTCATCGATTTCAGACTTTACCTGAGCTACAATCTCTTCAAGGGTTTCTTCCGTTGCAACCCTTATGGGAGCGCCTGCAAGTGCGCCTTCCAGGTCAGGAGCCGAGATCTTCACACCGACTGCAGCAGTGACCTTCTTAACCTGCTGGAACTTGCTCTCGTAACGGATTTCGGAAAGTTCCCTTGGCTTTAAAAGAGCCCTTACCTTTGTCTGGATAGGCTCGCCCAGGCTTCCAATAACAACCGTATCTCCTTTCTTTAATGTGCCATCGTAGAGAATAACGTCGAGGGTTGCTCCGAGGCCTTTTTCTTCCTTTACCTCAAGGACAGTCCCTACTCCCGGGCCTTTGGCACTGTACTGAAGGTTTGCCTCCAGGAACCTCTGAGCAAGACCTAAAAGCACCATGAGGACATCAGGAATGCCTTCCCCTGTAAAAGCACTTACAGGGACTACGCCCAGAGTGTTCTGGAAATTCGTAACCCGGTCATAACGCTCTGCTGCAAAGCCCTGGTTATAGAGTTCACCTATTACCTCGTAGAGCTTTGTTTCAAGCCGTGCCTGGACATCCCCTGACTGCTTTTTGAAGGTAGCTGCAAAAGGCATGTTCTTCTGTGGAACCCAGCCGCCGATCCTGTCGATCTTGTTGGCAACGACAACAAAAGGAGTTTTGAACCTTTTTAAGATCTGCAGGCTTTCGTAGGTCTGGGGTTTAAAACCTTCATTTATATCAACAACAACAATTGCAAGATCGGCAAGAGCGCCTCCCCTGCTCCTGAGGGTTGTAAAGGCATGGTGTCCCGGAGTATCAATAAAAAGCAGCCCCGGAACCATGAAGCGTTCCCTTAATCTTGGATCTCCGAGCTTGTCGACAATCACGTCTATAGGAACTTCAGTAGCTCCGATATGCTGGGTAATCGCCCCAGCTTCTCCACTGACAATTGCAGTACCCCTGATCTTGTCGAGCAGAGTGGTTTTCCCGTGGTCGACGTGCCCCATCACGCAGACTATAGGAGTCCTGAGATTTTTCTTGTCGGTCATATACAAAACCTCTCTCATTCCCGCGTCTTATTTGCTGCAGGTCCAGAAGGGTCCGGGTTTCCCCGGAAGGACCCATTTTGCAGGTACCGGATAAACAAAGGCTTGAAATCGTGCCCAATAAAATTCAAGGACACGAAAAGGCTTTGATGCACCTGCATTACTCGTACAGACAGACCTCATCGACTCTGGAATACTTCCCGATTTCGGAGTCCTTGAAGTGAATTGCAATTTCTCTTGCCGCAGCTTCGGGTGAATCGGAGGCATGAACCACGTTCCTGCCTACATCCAGAGCAAAGTCCCCACGGATAGTTCCTGGAGCCGCATCAACAGGGTTTGTAGCCCCGTTTATTGCTCTCATTACCTTAACTGCATCCTTTCCGGCAACTACCATTGAGACTGAGGGACCGGAGGTAATAAACTCGATAAGAGAGGGGAAAAAAGGCCTTGCCGCGTGTTCGCCGTAGTGCTCTTTTGCAGTGGCTTCGGCAATGACATTCATTCTGAGAGCAACAAGCTTTAAGCCTCTCTTTTCGATTCTGGAAATAACCTCTCCAACCAGACCGCGCTGGACTCCATCAGGTTTCACCATAACGTATGTCTGTTCCATATACACACCTTACTATATTTGAACTAATAACGGCATTTATGCTTTTTTCAACTGGATTTTGCCTTTCTCAGTCCACTCGGTGCGGCGCGGAAGCCTGCCAAGGACGAAGTTGCTCATGCACTTGGAAGAGCATATGAAATATGTGGAGCCGTCTTTTTTGATGTAGAGCTTACCGGTACCAGGCTCCAGCATCTGTCCGCAAAAATAACATTTCCTCTGTTCCATTTATTTTCACCGTGTATCTTTTTACCTGGTAGTAAGTTTCTTTGCTTCTCTTGACGTTTCCAGAAGCATCAGAATATCACCGATGCGGACAGGGCCCACACAGTTCCTTGTGATTACACGACCCTTGTCTCTACCTTCCAGAACCCTGCACTGGATCTGACTGGCTTCACCATGCATACCTGTGTTCCCGATAACGTCAATAACTTCGGCAGCAAAGCCGCCTATTGTGCTTTCTTCAGCCATAATCAGCACCCCATGTTATCAGGATTATTTAAGAGCTTCAAGTTTCTGAGCAATGTCCTGGACCATTTCAGCTGCTTTGCCTGCATCCACAATTGCCACGGTTGCACAGGAGACACCAAGTCCACTGGCTGCACCAAGTTCTTTCTGGTTCTGGATAAAGATGTAGGGAGCGTTCTTCTCCTCGGAAAGAGGGGCAATATGAGCGATAATCTCTGCAGGTTCAATATCTTCGGCAATCAGGACAAGCTTTGCATTGCCTCTTTCGATTGCTTTGGTAGCTTCATTTGTACCCTTTTTAATCTTTCCAGTGTCTCTGGCAAGTTCCAGAGCTTCAAGTGCTTTATTTGTGAGTTCTTCAGGAACATCGAATTTAGCGAATCGTGCCATTTAAGTTTCTCCTTCGAAATTGCGAATATCGCAATTTTTCATCAATCATAGGTTTTTAACACATATCTGTCAACATTGAAAATTCAAATTCCCAAAAAAGAACCTGAGATACTTCAATGCGGAGAGTAAATGAGTTGAAACATAGATACTGCTAGCTAAATGCTGCAGAATGAACCTTAAAAGTACATACTCACCTATAAACCTTCTGCTTGAAAAAAAAGGACAATAACCATTGAACTGAAACAACCCTGAGGGAAAAAAGCCTGGAAAATTGAAGAGTATCATAGAGGAATAAACAGTTTTGTGGAGTAGAACGCTGTCAGGCAAGAAGAAACGTTATGCAAAGAGCGCACATCATGCTGGCAATAAGAATTTCTAAGATTTGAAATGCAAAGAATAAAAACAGGGATTACATGGTTTGAAATAAAGTTGAGCATTACAAGAAATGCTGTTAATAAATTTATAAGAAAGCCAATTTACACCTTAGTGTCGCATCAGCAGTAAAATGTCGCATATGACCGAGTACAGCTATTCATAATCCTTTCATTCTTGAGGATTGACGAGATACTTAGGATAAAAATTGAGAAAAATTAAGAAGTTGCCTGCAAAGCAGGCAAACACGTAAATCCTAAGGAAACGAGTAACAGATCGGGTCAGAGATAGAATAAAAGGCAGAATAAAAGTAGGGTAAAAGTTAGAATAAAAAGCAGAGTAAAAGATGAGTAAAAAAGAATAAATGCATTATGGTTATAAGGAATGTAAGAATTTTGAGTCGTATGAACACAATTTACTATGAGGCCCATAATAATCTTTACCTTAACATTACGAACCACTGTAGTGCAGACTGCGTCTTCTGCATCCGCAACTTTGCAGACGGTGTTTATGGGTACGACCTGAGGCTTTCAAAAGAACCATCAACAAAAGAGATAATCGAAGCCCTTGAAGAGCTGGACCTTTCAAAGTACAGGGAAATCGTGTTCACAGGGCTTGGAGAGCCTACCCTCAGATTAGATGTTGTGCTGGCAGTTACTCGCTGGCTTAAAAATCAGGGATTAAGGGTAAGACTTGATACCAACGGGCATGCTGCATTGATTAATCCTGAACTGGACGTAGTTTCGGAATTGAAAAACGCAGGGATGGATTCTATTTCAGTCAGCCTGAACGCAGAATCCGAAGAAAAATATAACAAGCTCTGCAGACCGGTCCACAAAAACGCTTACAGATCCGTGCTCGATTTCGTAAAAGGAGCAAGAGAAGCCGGAATCGCTACCAGGGTTACAGTGGTTAAAATCCCTGAGATAGATGTGGAAAAATGCAGAAAGCTTTCAGAGGAACTTGGTTCGGAATTCCATATCAGGACACTGTCCGAGGCTGCAAGCAAAGAAATAGGGGACAAAAATTAAGTCCTGAAGAGAATCCGGGTTTTGGGGAAACTCCTCATTTCCGGAGTCATCCTCGTTTTCCAGATTTTCCCAGAGCATGTCTTAAAATTAAATTTGATTCTACAATAGTGACAGTAATTATCATTTGAACTGAAAAATGACTGTGAATACTGGAATTCAGCAGTCTGGTACAGTCTGGCAAGTAGAGTGGTTAGGGCGAAAAAGGATGTCCCCAAAAACCCAGGAGCACCAGAATAATGTTTAACTTTTTTAGTCATTCAGTTGCTTCTCTTTCTCAGAAGTCCTGTTCCCGCCAGAAACCCTGTTATAGTAAGTATGGAGCTGAATCCCGGAATATCTCCATAATATTCTTCCGTGTTCCCTGTACTCGTCTGACCCGAAGGTCCATTTTTCTCCTGGTTGGAACCGGTTGAACCTTCTGGTTGTGAGCTGCTTTCTTCAAGGGTTATTGGTATTTCTACATAAACAACAGGAGTTCCTGATTCGACCTCTCCTGAATATTTATCGAGATCGAGGAAACTTGCTTCGCAGGCAGGAATTTTGATCTCCCCTTCTTTATTCATCTGCAGGATGTAAGTGATGGTTTTTGAACCCCCGCCTTTTTCAAGAACCTGACTGAAACTCGTTTCTCCCCTTATTAATTTGGCCTCGGAGGGCACGACGTCGGTTACTGTTACACTTGCATCAACATTTCCAGTGTTCTTTGTAGTGACCTTTACAGTCAGTTCGTCTCCGGGGTTTAGCTGCTGTTTGTCAACGGTTTTCGTAATTTCAATGTAGGGCCCATAAATTGTTATCTTTTCTGAATTATCGGAAGTCACTTCTTCGCTTTCCCCGTTTGCAAGAGTGAAAGTAGCTACGGTTTTCGGGAGGGTAAATTCCCCGGGCTTTTCCGGAATGAGGGTGTACTTAAAAACATCCTCAGCTGTTTCTCCGGCTTTCAGAGAAAGTGTATTATCAAGCGTTGTGTCCTGCTGGAAATACATGTTGGAAACGATCGAATCTTTAAGGACAATATTGTTTATGTCGCAGAGCCCTCTATTCCGGACGGTGACTGAAACATATACAGGCTCCCCCATATGACGCTTTTTTGTAGCACTCTTTGAAACAATGAGGTCCCATTTTTTTTCTACGTTTATGGTTTTGGAACCTTCGTGCTCATATTTATTATTCTTAATATCCTCACAGGTAGTTTTTGCAGCTATCTTGAAATCTGTATCTTCCCAGGGAGTGGGCGTATTAAGTGTGAAAGTTATGGGCTCAACCGTCTCATCTTTAAGGACCTTTGTGTATGTGTATTTTGTTTTTCCACTAAGTACTTCCAGTCCGGCTGTATCAACAATCAGTTCAACGTTTTCAGCCTTTGCTTCCCCATTATTTTTAACTGTTATCGTTACATCGATTCTTTTATCCCCTATAGATTTGGAATCGTATGTATCTTTATCAGTTTCAACATCTATGTGAAAACTCGGCTTACCTCTTACAAAAATATCCAGTTTAGCAGATGGATTCCAATTTCCGGTCTTGAATTCCTTTCCATCTTTGGTGATCATTTCATAATTTAGGTCCACACTCTGGGCATAAACTTTGATCTCATCATCATACGCGAAATCCTTCCCTGCCGTAAGAGGAGCAGTCTTTAATAGTTCCCCATCCCTTGAAATCGAAACAAAAACCATCTGGTCTTTGTTAAAATCCTCCGCCTTTATATCATAGCCTTCTACGGTTTTTGTAGTTCCCCAATTAAGTGTTGCATCATTCAGTTTCTCCACCCACTCCACTTCATCTGCCGCAAAAGCGACCATTGAGAAGCCGGAAAAGATAAATACGGCAAGTAATACGATCAGTGCAATCCTTTTAGCCATGGTTACCTTCCTTGATTATTATGCTGTTTATAGCAGGTCCGGGCAACGGAAACGTACATTTTGCGCGTCTGTGAAACTTACGGCTTGGTCAATATTTTGAGTATGATACACTATTTATTTTCTATATGACATATAATAACAGCCGTATTATATTTATGCGCAGCATAGTCTTCATCCCTGCACATCTCCCAGAATAATTTATTAAAAACCAATTGATTAGACCCATATTTTCAAAAATATACTATAAATATGAATTTTAGAGACATATTTATCTCTTTAAAATATCCAAATAAGATACCTATGAAATATCTTCATATATTCTATTTTAATTTTTGCTAGTTATTTAGCAAATTTTGTTTGAAAGAGCTATATCCTTGAGAAGGGTTCTTTGTTTTGTAGAGAGGTTTTTTGTTGATGGTTTTTTACCTCTAAGGCAGGAAGTCCCCTTCCTCGGAGCATAAGCGACAGGTGGGGGATGAAAGCCATCAACTTCTACAAAACAACGGTAGCATAATTAATCATACATATAGTTATATTAAGATAGTAATAACTATATTCTCACTCTGGAAAAATGGTGACAAGTCTGCAAGACCTACAAAGTTCAGAAGTGGAAAATACTTTATGACTTTGGTTTACAATCAAAGTGGATTCAAAATCAATAGTGGGAAACTCAGTTTTTCTCATGAGGTAAATGAAATTCCATTATCGTTTGAGATTGGAAATACTTTTGATTTATTAACAATCAAGCAGATAGAAATCTACAATGATGATCCATACAAGGGTAGAATACAAGGGTAGAGGAAATTACTTTGTATCAATAACATATGAAGAAAATCCTATTTCACAGTGACAGCGAAAAAAGGAAACTTTTGGGGCTTTATTTGTTTGTGACCGCTCCCCTAACTCCTCAAGGCATTGGACTCGTCATCCTGGAACCAATTAGCATACCCCCAGCCTCAAATTGTCTAAAGCAACAGTACGAAGCAAAAACAAACTTGAAACTAAATTAGAAAGAGCGGAAAAAAGCTAAGAATAAAAGCTAAAAATAGTTATTGCCAGGACATTTTATCGAGTAACCTGATTAAGTTACTTGCCTCATCGTAGGATAATTCAGTCCAGCTCTTTTCATATTCATCGCAATACTGGCTAATTTTTTTATGTCTTTCCATATACCGAAGAGACTTTATTACAATATTTTTTTGCCTAAAAGTTATCGCGGAATCCATTAACTCCATAAAATACTCCTTTAAATCATGCCTTTATTTTTCAGTGTTCTGTACTACAATCAATAAAAAATCCAGAAATATTAAAAACGTTATACTTTTTGATTGCCATTTATATATATAGCTCACACTATATATACACACCTTATGAGAATATATTTATTAGACAGAAATGTCAAAAATATTGTATATAGTCCTGTATCTTTATATGAAATGCCCCTGGCATTATAATTATGTGATTCTGAAAACACAACCAGAAGCCACCTTGGAGGATTGAAACCCTTTCGTGCTCAGTAAAACCTCTATGAAAACCCAAATAACCTATCTGCCTTTTTTTTTCTCAAATTTCTTTCACTTCTCTGGACAGCTCTTCATAATAAGTATAGAGATCTTCTCCCCATCGGAGGGCTTCGGGGCTGAAGCATACAATATCGTTTACGTGGTCGTAGGCACCGCTGGTGTAGAAGAAGCCAAGGGAGAGGAAGCAGTTTGTTACTGTACCTGAAAGAAGCATTTCTTTATCATAAACATAGAGATGAGTGTTGTCAAGGGCAAGGAATTTTTCCACTTCAGGTCTGAATTCGGTCCTCATCCTTTCAAAAACAGGTTCAGTAACGGTCAGAGAGATATTGATGCCACTCTCTGCAAAACTCAGGAACATTTTTGGGTAGAGGGGGTGGATAAAGGGAGAGAGGCCTTTTACGAATTCGGATTTTGCGATGTTTTCCACAAATTCAGTGTGGGGAGAAAACATGCAGCTTTCGTCAAGGGGCCTGGCAAAAGTACTGCATTTCAGTTCACCTATCCTCTTTAAGAGACGGAGGGGAATGCCGTCGAGTTTGTGGCTGACCCAGAAATCATATTTGTCTTCAAGGGTCTCCATGGTATTAACAAGACTCTGCATATTGTCTGCTATTGTTTCTCCCAGAAGGGTTAGCTCATACTTTTTCCTTGTTCCGCACAGGAGGTCCCTGTCTTTAAGCAGTTTGATCTGAGGCTGAACCGAGGTTGGACTGGCATTGAGGGAATTTTTTAGTTCTTCAAGGCTTTTTGGGCCTTCCTTCAATAACAGAAGGATATTTTTTCTTTTCTCAGAAAATAAAACCAGGTCAAGATAAGAGTTTTCCATTTTCAGGCGCCCCCTTTTTCAAGAATTAATTACTGAATTTTAGCATCTTTTTTGGTCCTGTCTACATACTTTGAGTATAAATATGCAGAATACCTAAGAGCATGTCTTAAAATAAAATTTGATTCTACAATGGTGACAGTAATTATCATTTGAACTGAAAAACGGTGTCATTAAACTGTTAAATGTCTAAAGTGTAAATTATTACCATGATGTCTAATGTATTTGCTTTCATACATCGAGCGAGTAAGCCTGATGTAATAAATTTACAGTTTGAATTTAAAGTCATCAATGACCACTATCCAAATGTAGAAATGGTTTGAATTTTAAGACAGCCTCTATGTCATAATATAGAGGATATTTGGAATTGAATAAGAAGTTATATGTTTTGATCCAGATGTCCGGGGTATTTAAAGTTCTAAAAAATACTTCCTGATCTGTGGTTGCCGAACACTCTTATACATAAAAAGCAAAACTACACAGGCATCCACTCTTATACATAAAAAGCAAAACTACACAGGCATCCACTCTTATACATAAAAAGCAAAACTACACAGGCATCAGACCTGAAAAGCGTCAACCCGTGAATATATCCTCTGAGGCTTATTCAATTTGCTTTTCTTCCTCTTATCTCATCTTCAATACTTTATTCTTCCGGATAAAATCCTAAATCAATACTTATAAGAAACAAACCTGCTAAACTCAAATATAACAAACAGGAAGGGATTAGAGCAGCAGTTGGTGGAAATTTTTGAGTGATCAGCCCGGTATACATGACAAGACTTTCAGTCAGGATTCGGATGAGAGGAAAAAGGCCTCAAAACAGCTGGGAATCCTTTTTGAGGTTTTTCCTGAGCGAAAGCAGGCATTTGAAGACCTTTTAAGGCTTTGTTCTGACAAAGACAGCGAGGTCAGGGAAGAGGCTGTCAATGCCCTTCAGACGGTTTTTCCCAATGTGCCGGATAAGGAGCTTGCCTGGGAGAGGTTTGTGAACCTTACGGCTTATCCGTCAGAGAGGATAATGAAAAAAGCAGTAAATGCTCTAATTGCTGTTTTTCCTCTTATACCCGATAAAACCCGAGCATGGGAAGATCTTGCCGGGCTGGTAAACTCAAAATCAAGCATGGAAGATGTAAGCAGAGGGATTGTCCGCCGGCTCCCTGATGTACTCCGGGAACTTCCGAATCAGGAGCAGGCCTGGAAAGACCTGCTTGAGATGACTGTTTCGGAAGACTCTTATGTGCGGGAAAAGGCAGCTTCTCTTTTAAGCATGGTTTTTCCTGAAATGCCGGAAGGAAGGATAAATGACGCATGGGATGAATTACTGAAACTGACAGGTGAATCCACAGATTCAAAGGTAAGGGAACTGGCTGCAAAATCTACTGGCAAGGTTTTTCTGTATCTGCCTGAGGAAAAGAAAGATGAAGCCTGGGAAGAGGTACTGGAACTGGCAGGAAAAACCACAGATCATGCCGTGCAAAAGGAAATTTTGCTTGCTCTACCTTCGGTCTTTTCTTCGGTGCCGGATAAAAAAGTGGCATGGAGGGATCTTTTCAGGCTTACCGACGATGAGAACGGAGCTATGCGAAAGCAGGCAGTAGATACCCTTGTTTCTGTATTTCCTGCAATGCCAGACAGCATAAGAGTCTGGGCTGATTTCCTGAGGCTTACCGGGGCAAGGGACGGGTACGTAAGGGACTCGGCTACAGATGCGCTTTCAGCTGTGTTTCCGGGCCTGGAGGACAAAGACTCCGTCTGGGAAGAACTTCTCGAACTCACAGGGCATGAAGACGAATATGTCCGGAGGGTCGCAGCTGATACCCTCAGTAAAGTTTTTCCATATGTGTCCAACAAAAATCAGGCATATTTGGATCTTATACAGATGGCTGAAAAGAAGGATAGTTATGTACTCAGAAGAGTTATCAAGACTCTTGCTTCCGTCTGCTCCCAATTCCGTAATGGGTATGAGATAAATGGGATGGAAGAAGGGGGAAATAAAGAAGGAGAAATTAAAGAAAAAGAGGAATGGGAGAATAAAGGTGAAAATGGTGGAAAAAAGGCAGGAGAGTTGGAAGGAAAGGAGAAAAGTAAATCTGCTGATTTTTATGAGCTGGCATCAGAAAAAGCTGCTTTTGTACGAAGGGATGCAGCCCATTCTTTAGGAGCTGTCTTTCCTGGAAAAAGGGAGGAAAGGGGAGCAGAGGATGAAAGAGGGGTGAGAGAAAGGGGTGAGATGGAAAGAAAACAGCCCGGGGAAATAGATAATAGAAAACCTGCTTTTGACCTCCTGAAGCTGACTGGGGACAGGGACAGCTATGTACGAAAAGATGCAGCTGAGTCCTTTGCCAGGGCATACCCTCACCTTCAGGACAAAAAAGAAGTGATTGGAGAACTGTTAAACCTGATCCAGGACCCGGACCCGCAAATGCGCAGAGGGGCAATCGAGTCTTTACTGGCTCTTTATTCTCGAAAGACAGGTAGGATGCAGGATATCTGGGGGGAACTTCTTAAAATGTCAGGGGATGGAGACACAGGCGTTAGAAAGGGTGCTACAGGGCTGCTTTCTCACGTCTTTCCGACGGTTGAAGAAAAATCCGGAGTTTTTTTTGACCTTGTCAAACTCACTGAAGGTCAGGACGCCCTGCTCCGGAAAAGAGCCGCAGAACTTCTCCCCGTTGCATTTACGTATGCTGATAATAAACAGAGGGCATGGAACGATCTGTTGAGGCTTACCTCCGTTGAGGATCGGGAAGTACGGAAAGGGGCAGTACTTGCCCTTGCTTCCGGATTTGCAGATGTTCCGGACAAAAAGAGAGCCTGGAGCGACCTTATAAGACTTTCAACTCATAGCGACAGTTTTGTGCAACGGACTGCAACCCGAGCACTTGGGCCTGCCTTTTTCCACGTGCCTGATAAAACCCGGGCATGGAGAGACCTGCAGGTTCTTATCGATGACCCCCATGTCTATGTGCGCAGATACGCCCTCCGCTCTATTGGAAGAGCTTCCCTCTGGAGGGCGCTAAGTGCAGAAAACGAGGCAGCTTATCTTTTCGGGTTCAAGGAAGCTGTCAAATACTTTAAAGAAGCAGCTGAAACTCTTGTTGAAACATCCATTCCTGAGTTCTACTCTCCATTTTACGAGACTCTCCTGCAAATACTATTCAGCGACAGTCCGGGGAGAGCTGCCAGGCTCGGAAGTGAGAGGTATCTCTCAAAGGTAGCCCATGAGATCAGGGATCTGAAAGAAAATCAGAGGCTTTTAGAAATTCTGGAAGGGCTCACAGAGCTTCTTCGAGCAGCAGGAAATCTGACTCCCGGAGACCTGCCTGCCCAGAAAAAACTGCTTGAGAACTGTGTTATGGCTTTTGACAGGGCTTCAGGAATTCTGGAGGCTATGGAAGAAGGCTTTATTCTTGCGCAAAAAACCCTGAAAAAAGAGTATCCGAAAATTGGAAAGGTAGTTCTGGAACAGAAGCTAAAAGAGGCACTTTCCGGAATCCGGTACCGAGCAAGGACTGCCTGCCTGAAGGCAAAGGGGACTCCCACGGAAAACATCATATGCACGGTAAGCCAGAAAGTCAGAAAATGGAGTTTCCAGAACCTTGATAAAGACCGAAAAGAACTGGATAGGCAACTTGATTCTCTGCTCAATTTCCTCAGAGCCCAGATTCCCAATGTTCCTGAAAACCTGTACATTTTTGAAAAACTTGAAGATATCAGGCAGGAACAGGACATACTGGAGCGCTACAGGCGTGTAGGCAGACTAATAGGCCTGATCCCGGGAGTCCGGATGCCAAAAGGTTCAGGCAAATGAAGGCCTTTTCCCTGGAATTTAAAAGAAAGATCTTTCCCCCCGGAATTTATATCCAATCCTGCAAATCCTGATATTATGTACGAAGCAGGCATTGAAGTAACAGATGAGGACTTTGAATTTGCAAAGCCTCCTCTTTCCAAAAAATTCATTCACCTCGTATTCGAAAAATATCAGCTTGACTACATCGCTTATTTCGGAGAAAATATGTTCTATGTCTCAGGGCAAAACTCCCAGCCTCTTACTCCCTTATATCCCAATACCGGATACCCTGAGGATATTGAACTGGTTTTGGATTTCATGGCGCGTGAGAGGATCCGCAGGATAAAATACGAGGAAGGAACCCTTTTTCGGTCTGCAGTCCCGAGACTGCGGGATTCGAGGAATAATAGCTGGAAGTGAATCAGCTGGAAGTGAATCTGAGAAAAAAATAGCTCAAAGTAAATGTGAAAAACATTGATCTTAAAAAAAGATTTAACCGGCTCTATTTAAGATTTTGATTTAATTCTTTAACTGTTAAATGTATAAAATGTAAATTTTAACCATGATGTCTAATGTATTTGCTTTCATATATCGAGCGAGTAAGCCTGATGTAACAAATTTACAGTCTGAATTTAAAGTCAACAATGACCACTATCCAAATGTAGAAATGGTTTGAATTTTAAGACAGCCTCTAAGAGATTTATTTGATACAGAAACCCAATTGTTTTTTTATTTTTGTTCTGGTTATTTATAGTTTCATTGCAATAATTTACATCACAAAGTTTCTCTTAATCGTTAGGAGGGATATTAAATTATACATCTATGGGAGTATGATTCTCGCAGGATTCATGGTGTGCATATGCCACAAATGATGAGCGATCTTGAAAAAATCGGGGAAGAGGGCTGGGAACTGATCCTAATTAAGGACGATATTGATGACGAAGGAACAGTAACCGCAATTTTCAAACGGCAGAAGGCAGAGACCATATCTCTGTAACTAAATACTCTTTAAATACTCTTTAAATACTTTCTATTTTTTATTTATACTGTAGTAAGTTATTTATCTACTTCCTCAGTATTTTATTTTATGAAAACTTATGATCCTGTTAAGGCTACCTATGCAGTTATAATCACACTGGTTTCTTTATATGCCTTATATATAACATCAGCTTTTTTTTATGTTCTTGTTCTCAGTGCTCTTTTTGCTTACGTTATTCATCCTGTGTACTTATTTTGCCTCCGATTCGTAAAGCTCAAGCATGCTTGCGCCCTGATCCCGCTTGGTGCAATCTTTCTTCTCATATTATCCTCCGGTGTTATGGTAGTGAAGGCTTTAATGAATGAAATTTCTAAAATTTTAGAAATTCCCAATACCCTTAACGGGTTTGCAAACATGGATCTCAGACAGATAGTCGGGCTTTTTGAGCCTTTTATCCAGACCCACCCCGGGAAACTTACTGAAAGTATTGGTGCATACTTTAATTCCCTGGTAACGGATTATGTTCCCGAAATCCAGAATAATATATTCCAGATCTCAACTGGCCTCTCGATCCTGATTGTAGAGCTGATCATAATTGTTGTCCTGACATATTATCTTCTTGTAGAAAGCGAAACTATCGCAGCCGAACTCCCTAATCTCTTTCCGGACAGGAAAGTAGGGCTTGCATTTCTCGTGGAACTCAATTACATTTACCAGAGCCTCTTCATAGTCTACTTCCTGACCTGTCTCATAACCGGTATAATCGGGGGGGTCCTTTACTGGGTCCTTGGGGTACCATATCCTCTGATCTGGGGAATTATAACCTTCATAATGGCTCTCCTGCCGGTTGTCGGAGCAGGCACGGTCTACGGCCTCCTTGCCCTTTATTATGTCCTCATACAGGACTTTTTTACCGCAGGAGCCCTGTTTTTCCTGGGAATCATATTTCTGAGCCTTGTCCCTGACTTCGTCATAAGGCCACGGCTTGCCAGAAACCGGGCTTCAATCCACCCTGCAATTACTCTTATAACCTTTGCAGCCCCGGTCTTCGTTCTCGGGCCGATAGGGATCATTATAGGCCCTCTTACATACGGATTTTTGCTTGCAGCTTTCAGGACAAAGAAAATACTGGGGACTTCTTCTGTCCAGACCGGGAGTTTAGGTTCAGGCTCAATTGAAGATTCGGTCGAAAAAATGGTCAATAAATCAGTTGAGTTACCGGTTGAAAAATCAGTTGAAAGGCCAGTTGAGGCTTCAAATGATCATGTTTTCAGCCCGGAAATCAACCCATGGCATGATAGGAAAAAAGCGGTATAAATTTAACCTCTGGAAGAGATAAATTTTAATCTCTTTCAAAGAGATTTTAATCATTTTCAAGGTTTAGCAGATACATTTATATAATATATCAGGGTGGTAGGTGTATTAAAAATAAAGAGACGTATAATCTGTTATTAAAAACTCATTTTTGTTTTTAATCAAAGAGTTCTATACAATCTTATTTTTAAACTATTGACTATCCGCTATAAGCGGAGGTGAAACGAAAATGGCTTTTAATGACAGAAATTTCAGAGGGAATTCCGGAGGTTTCCGCGGTAACAGCGGCCCCAGGGAAATGCACAAAGCAATCTGTTCTGATTGCGGTGTTGAAACTGAAGTGCCTTTCAAACCTGACCCAGAAAGACCGGTCTACTGCAGGGACTGCCTTCCTAACCACAGGACTCCCAGAGAAAACCGCTATTAAGTGTTATCCGTGTAACTGAGTTTACATAAACACTTCACTAATAATTATTCAATTTCCTTTTTTATATGTCGTTTTTTTGTACTTCTTTTAGCTTAATTATCCTTACTTGATGTCAGCAGCCAGAATGGCGATTCAGGGTCGTTTGTGTCTCTTGGGCTTGTTGCCCTGGGCGGATTTATAATGGTTCAGGGTTCAACCCGGAAGTAGAGCACTGGAATTGAATCCGGAACTAAAAAATGTTATGGATTGCAAAAACTGGTGGTATCCTGTTGCCACTAAATTCTGGAAACAGGTTGGTTTTCAGATACCGTATCCTCCAATCCCTTATCCTGCATGATTTGCTGTCAACTTACAAAGGCTAAGGTTCTTAGAACCTATCTTCTTATTTCAGAAAAGCTTGTTTGGTGACATTATCAAAAAAGTCTGAATAATCGTTTTTTGAAGAAAAGATTGCGTTCCCACCTTAATCCAAGAAGTTCCGAATGTTATAAGAGATGCTTTTTCTTTTGGGAAGAGTTTTGAGGTACTTGACTCATAGGCTGTGAGTTTTTGTATTATCTCTTTACTTGTGGGGTAGTTTTTTCGGAGTGGATGTTGAAATAGGTCTTTTGGAATAGGTGTTTGCTAGTTTGGCTATTGATGAGAACGCAAATTATACTATGTACTCACTGTATATAATATTTCCAACAAATAATATTGTTTTAACCCAATACCCATTAGTTTATACATATAATGTTATACTACTGATGCAATGTATTGGGTCTGAAATAAATCGTATGCATCCCCCTTCTTACCCGAAAAGATCATTAGAAATATATTTATTTGATTTTTTAAAAAACAATATATAGTACTTAATCTGATTCTTCACTAAGACAGTATTGATTTTAAGTGATTTTTTTGTATTAATATCGTTCCGAAACCTGAGGAGGAAGAGCTATAAAAAAACTCAATATCGTTTTGATGCTGGTCGTTGGGATACTGATCACAGCAAATTCGGCTTATGCCATACCACAGGGGACTATAATGAAGGAAGGTGTACTTACGTATCCTGCAGGACCTTATCTCGCAGAAAACCCTCTTCTATTAATCCATGAAAGTTGCGGAGAGGATAGCATGACACAGGTGTCAGACGAATCTCTCAAACAAATCGATCTTGAGGAAGAATGCCTGTATTTTGATTACAGCAGCGAAAATATTATTCTCGGGAACCCGGGTGCTGAAATCATCTGGATCTGCCCTTCTAATTTTCATTCTATTTATTATGACTGCAATACGGAAATAATGCCAGCCTGATTTCGTTTTTCTTTGCTGTTCAATTTATCCCTCTTTCAACCGTGTGGCTTTGTCCACTCCATTCAATGTTATTTATCGCTAGCCTTCAAAACTTTTGTGTTAAACCAAGAGAGTTCAAATTACACTCACTTATTCTCAAAATCAGTTATCAATTTCAACAGGACCAAACTGGATGAGATTAAATGAATTTCTAAAAACGGTTTTTTCAGGCTTCTTGAAGAAAACAAAAAGTATGCACTCCAGAAACAGGTAAACAAAAATAGACAAAACAAAAAACGGTGTAGGAATAAGTTCAAAAAACGGTGTAGGAATAAGTTGTTTTTAAAAGAAGGTTGCGTTCCCATCTGAAAAGATCTGGAAGTTCCGAATGTTATAAGAGATTTTTTTGTTTGGGAAGAGGTTTGAGGTATTTGTGGGTTGAGAGTTTAATTTCATCTCTTTATTGTGGGGCAATTTTTGGAGTAGGTGTTTGCTAGTGTGGGGTGTTCAGAGGTGAGAACGCAAGATATACTATGCAGTTCTAATATATAATATTTTTAGCATGCAATGTTATATTATTGCCATATTCGTTGACCCATCACTACAAAATTAGTTAATCAGTATAATATTATATCATTGAACTAATGAAGTTGCATATTTTACATAATATCGTTGAACTAATACAGTTGCACATCTTACATAATGTTTCTACGTACACAGAATCTCTAGCTGTGGGTTAATTGCATCTCTTTGTTGTCCTTTCTAGCTGTATTACAGGGTTTATCATACTTCCTGGATTTGCAGGTTGTCTCCGGGCGTTATGAAATTTTACTTATTTCGGATACGGTCATTTCATGCGTGTATTATACGTGTGGTGCAGGGTATACAGCAGATATATCAGAAAAGCGAGAGCAAGGAAATATTTCGTATAGAATACTTTTGTCAGGATTTTCTTCTCTGTGCTGGTTGAAGCGTCCTCTATTATCCTTGAGTAGACATCTTCTGCAGTGTAGATTTTTCCTCCATTTTCAAGTATAGCTATCCTGAAAAGAGTATTTTCGCCGACGTATGTATATTCATCCGGGTGGTTTACGGCAGCAGGTCTCCAGGATACGTTCTTAGTCCCCGAAACTTCATACATTAACCCCTCGGTCAGGTTTGCTTCAACAGGGGTTTCGGAGATTTTGTGGAGCCCGAAGGTGTCGGCCGTAATGTATGATTCGTACATGTTATTTCCGATAGATGTGATTTCCATTGGTTTTTTGTCGAAATAGAGTTCAGGTGTACCTTCTTTTCCGGTCGTGATCAGGATTCTGCCAGGTTGGCTCATTTTTAGGTCAGGTACCTTTAGCTGGATCTCTTCGAACATTTCAATATCTGCAACTGCCCAGTTCAGGGTTCTTGTAATTATCAAACTGTCATTTCCCGAGTACAGGGACGCCGCCCAGGGAACTCCATTTCCGTTCCCATTGTCGGTTGTAATCGCAGCAACACGCCCGAGCCCAAGTCTCCATGTCGTTATTATCGGTTTCCCGAGCCTTGTTATAACCAGGCGGTTTGCTTCAGGCTTCGGGGTGACTTCATTGTACCCCAGAATATCGTGGTTTATGTCGGAAATGTTCCGGGTAATGAAATGCTTCGGGTCATAAACTACGATTGATCCACTCGAATATTCATCATCCCGGTCTTCGGACTCCTCAGGATTATCGGAGAAGCTTACGTCTATCCTCTTGCCGGGCTCTACCCTGTTGTAGTTTTCGGACAGGCCTATTTTGTTCATGAAAAGTTCGGCATAGTACTGCCCTTTGGAAGTGACCTGACGGGTGGTTTTTGGAGCGTGTATGTGGACAAAATGGACTCCTATGTCGCTGCCTTCGTGAAGGTTTTCCGCACACTGGACTGCCCGCTCAAATCTATTATCAGTATCACCCTCGTTTCCGATTCCACCATCAGATATGATTATAATTTCAGCTTCTGAGCTTTTGTTCTCCCCGTTAAGTATTGTGCGTGCGGTCATGAGGCCCCTTTCGAGGGACGTCGAGTCCCCCGTAGGTGTTATTTTGCGGATTTCAGCATCGAGCCAGAGCCTGTTTGACTCTTTTGACATATCTATAAACCCGTCTGTAATGTCCTGTCCCTTGCTTCCGAAGGTTATCACATCGACTCTTGCATCTTTAAGGAGGTCGCTTTCGAGAAGAACAATAGCGTTTGACAGTATATCGTCAAGTACCCTTCCTCCTAGCCCATTTTTCTCCAGAGTACTGGGTGAAACATCAAGCATCAGGACAATGTTTCTGCCTCCTCTCCAGTTCGAAGGCTCTGAGGTGACAGGGAGGAGTTCCTCAAAATCGGTTTTCCGGTACGTTTCTTCTGCAGGGTAATCAAAAGAAGAGTCTCCTCCAACAACTACCAGGCCTCCTCCGTTAGTGACGTAATTCCTGAGGGTCCTGGTTTCTGCATCCGAGATCGTTGATGCAGCCTGATTATCAATTATAACGGCATCCGTACCGTTAAGGGGGCCAAATGATTTGGCTACCCTGACATCATAGATCTTTTTCATCGTGTTTGCAAGAGGAGAATCAGGCTCATTTGTAACAAGTAAGACCTTAGGCTTGGGGGTTACATATATACTTTTCATGTACTGGTTATTGTTCTCGAAATAATCCAGGTTTTTAACGCTGATGCTTGCCGGGTGCAGGGTTGCCTTTACGGTGTGAGGTCCAAGCGTCTCAAAAGTGTGGTTGAACTCTATGCTTTCTATTCTCCCGGTCTGGGTGATTTCTCGCTCCATAACCTTTTGATGGTCGACGGTAATCCTTACCTGGTAGCTTATTTTTTCTTCAGTTGCCTTTCGAATATTAACTTTATAAAACGCCTCGTTATCAATTACAGCCTCATTATCTCCTTCAATCTCCACGCTGAGGTCCTCTTTTTCAGTCCGGGGGATAAGGGCTGCTACAGGAAAATTATTTTTGTAACAATAAGATAGTGCTTCCTCAACCGGGGTCCCTGAATTGCTCTGCCCGTCCGAGACCACAAGCACATAGTTTTCCGGGGAAGCCTGTTGAATGATAGAATCCCCAAGAGAGGTGTGTATCCCGGAAACTGTTGTGACTGTAACAGGAACTCTGGTCCCGAGTTTATCGGAAATTTCCCCGGAAACCCCTTTCTTCAGCAGTTCCATGCTGGCACTTTCATCGGAGATTATGGTTATTCTGGTCTGGCTGCTTTTTGGTGCGCTCATTTCTGCAGAATAGGGAGCTGCAAGAGCCAGGATAAGGAGGAAGACCACAAGGGCATGGAAAAACAGATGTTTTTGATCGACCTTTTTCCAGCACCCTAGAATCACAAGAAGTGCCAGAGGGACCAGGAGCAACAATTCGCTACTGTGTAAAAAATCAAAACCATAAGGGAGATTAAAGGTCATATGATCCTCCTCCTGAACATAATTGCATTTTCAATTATGAGGAGTAACAGTAAGGCGTAAATAAGGTATTTTCGGAGTTTATCAGGGGATTTTGTACTAAGTTCCAGCTTCTTGATTTCTCCGTTCTCGCCGGTCAGATTTAATCTTTTTTCCGTAAAGGTATTCGATTCCATGGAATCATACAGATTGGCAGCAACGATCTTCTGGTTCAGGCTGTACAGCCCGCATTCGTCATAATAGACAAAATTACTGTTAATGGTTTCTGTCGGAGTATTTATCAGGACATCTTGGTCGAATGCCTGGTACTGGCCCGTATTCACGTTTGTTTCACTAATGGCTCCGATCCCCCACGTGTACCTGAGCAGTTTTACCCAGAATACAGGGTATGTCGGGGTAGTAGCAAAATTGTTCCATGCATCTTTTCCAGTGATGTCACTGAACCCGACATAGGTCACTGTCCCGTTTTTTATGTTCTGCATGCTGACTAAAGGCCCTGTTCCCTTTACTTCTGCAAGGACCGAAGCTCCTTCTTTAGGGACAGTGACCAGGAACTTGCGCAGATATACCTCGCTGAACGAGATATCTTTAAAAATATTTTTACCACTACCCACGGCCTCGATGGTATGGCTGTCTTCGTCTTCTACTGAAATTATGTCTACCGGAAGGATAGAATAAAACCCGCGCATCTGTAAAGAATCGTACAGGCACTCATTTCCTATGACTATCAGGTCTTTTCCACTTTTTGCATAAGCCACGATTTCCAGGACATCGAGGGCCGGGAGAGATTTATGTTTGGAGTTTACAATTATGGTATCATATTCCGTAACATTATCAGGAAGGTCCTGCCGGACATCAAGGTGAATGTCGGGCAGCAGGGAGATCACTGTTATCAGGGGAGACTTACCAGCAGCCTCCTCCGGGTCTGTTAAGGCCAGAATTTTTTTGGGTTTGACTTCAGGAATTGAAATGTAAGCAATATTGTCGCAGGGTATTGCATCTTCATTGAGAATTTCCACAGTTGATGTTCCCTGAGGGATATTTGAAAATTGTATCTGCTGTGCACCGAAACTTGCAAGCTGTACCGAGCTACTTACCGTAGTGCTGGAAGAGGATTCGGCCTTACTCACCAGTTGAATGTCAAGATCTGCACTTCTGTTGTTGAAGTTTTTGACGATGCAGGTATATTCATACGTCCCGTCGTTTCTGTCTTTCAAATAACCGTCCACAATTGCATAATTAGCAGTTTTATTGCCTACCTGCCTGAACTCAAGCTCCGTATTTCTCGCGTTTGCAATCCTTATGTATGTTTCAGGTGCCCTTCCTGCCCAGTTTTCAAAATCGGATATGACTACTATTTTTCCATTCTCATTTTCTTTCTCGTTTATAACGGTCAAAATCGCTTTGGGGATATCACCTGGAGTGTTTCTCATCTCCAGGTTGTCAATCACTCCTTTTGCATCGTCTGCGTCCAGCGCTTTTGCAAGCACCACAGGAATACTTTCCGCGGTGATAATCGTATTTTCTTCGGCTAGGCTGTCTATTGCTATTGCCCTTGCTCCATCAGCCCTATCCGGGGCATTCATGCTTGCAGACGAGTCTATTATAATTACTACCTTTTCCGAATCTGCTTTTGCCTCTTCCAGGAGAGGGCCTGCAATTGCTGTCGATATAAGGATAAGAGCCAGCAGCTGTATGAAAAAAAGAGGGTCTGTTATTTTCTTACTGATGGTTCGCCTGGAATCAAGCACATTCTGGCTTATTCTTTGAACGAACATAAGGGAAGGCAGAATAACGTTTTTTGGGCGGGGCTTAAGCAGGTATATTATCGTAAGGGGAATTATACCTGCAAGTGCGGCCAAGCCCTGAGAAAATTCAAAGTCCATCGACAGGATCACCCTTCACCTATAATTTTAAGAACGGTATCAAAAGGCTGGTTTTTTATGTTGACGCGGAAGTAGGGGATTTTAAAATCGTAGGCGATTTTCTCCAGTCCAGCCATATGCTTTGCGTATTCGGCAGCATATTCTTTTTTAAAGTTCGGGCCCACCGTAAAACTAATTTCTTCGTTTGTCTCGCTGTCAATGAATTTTACTGCCCCATCCACAGTTTCAGGCAGGTCCATTTCGGTCTCATCGTAAATGTGTACAAGCACAAGCTCATGTCTGGACAGCCTGTTAACGGCATTGTGGACAGAATCGATACTGTCCAGGAAGTCTGAGACTATAAACACCATTGATTTTGTTTTTATTCTCGGGTATATGGAGTCGGCGCAATCTGCAAGTTTTGTGTTTCCGCGGACTGAAATCCGGGCCAAGGAGTCTATTGTCCGCAGGAAATCGTCCCTTCCTTTATGTGCCTTTGTGTGCTCCACGTCTTCTGCAAACGTTGAAATCGTATACACATCATTATGTTTCATTACGATGTAAGAAACTCCTGCGGCTATTGTTGATGCGTATTCGAACTTATTTGGAGTACTTTCAGGAAAGAGCATGCTGCTACTGGCGTCAAGCAGTATGACCATGTTGAGGTTTTTGTCTTCTTCGAACCTGCGGATATAGAGTTTATCCGTACGGGCATAGAGATTCCAGTCGATTTTTTTTAATGAATCACCCTGATTGTACTTTCTATGGTCTATAAGGTCAAGCCCTGCTCCTGTCCTGGTTGATTGGTGACTGCCCGTGTGAATTGCTGTAACTCTCCTGCTGAGAGGAATTGCATACCTGTCAAGCTGAGTCAGGAATGACGTATCGATTGTATGTTTTGCGCCAACCATATCTGATCATTGCCTCCAGCCTTTTTACCACAGGCCGGATCAGAGAATTGTTTTTCTTCCTTCCAGGATTTTTTCTATGATTTTATCGCTCGTGATGTTGCTCCTCGCAGCATCAAAAGATAGAATTATCCTGTGGCGGAGCACCGGAAGGGCCATGGAATCAATATCCTCTTTATCAACATACCCCCTGCCGTCGAGAAACGCGTTTGCCTTTGCGCAGAGGATCAGTGCAATTGAAGCCCTTGGGGATGCACCTGCTTCTATCATATCAGGCATATTCCGGGTCTGGTTTACAATATCGATTGCATACTTTTTGAGCTTGTTTGAGATAGGTATTCTGCGGTTTATCTGCTGCAGTTCGATAAACGTCTGTTTGTCCATGCATCTTCGTACCGCGGGTCTGAAAGCCTCTGCATAACGGTTTACAATCTCAAACTCTTCATCGGGGTCAGGGTAACCCAGGCGAATCTTCATTAAAAACCTGTCAAGCTGAGCTTCGGGAAGAGTATAGGTCCCTTCCATTTCGATCGGGTTCTGGGTCGCAAGGATAAAGAAAGGCCTGTCCAGGGTATATGTCGTATTTGCCACTGTTACCTGCATTTCCTGCATGGCTTCGAGCAGGGCTGACTGGGTCTTCGGGGAAGCTCGGTTAATTTCATCCGCAAGAACGATGTTTGCAAAAACAGGACCCTGCTTGAACCTGAAACATTTTGAGCCTCTCTCGTCTTCTTCGATAATGTCAGTTCCTGTGATATCTGCAGGCATAAGGTCAGGTGTACACTGTATTCTGCTAAACTTCATACTCATTATCTGGGAAATAGTGGAAATCGTAAGTGTCTTGCCGAGCCCAGGATTGCTTTCAACGAGGACATGCCCTTCACACAGCATGGCTATCAGGATCTGTCGGATCATTTCTTTCTGGCCGACGATAGCATTGCCAATTTCTTTAAGGATAATTTCGAAAATTTTGGGGGCTTTTTCATAGGTAGGTTTTAAGTTAAGTTCTGAATCTTCAAGCTGGATTTCCTGTAGCTCTCTCATATTGAAACTCCATTAATTCAGGATGAAAGTGTTTCAAAATATTGTTTAATCAAAGGCTCATATTCTTCTGGCAGGTTTTCCGAGTAGGTTTGACTCTGCCTAAATTCCTCTTTAAAGCTGTCTGTGTTCTCATAGAAGTTTTTTTCAGTACCCGCATCTATCTGGTTTGTGAATCCAAGTCCCAGGCTCGGGTTGATTTTCATCTCAACCTTATCTCCATTTTTTATGATAATAGCCTCTATATTATACCTGGAATCCGGGGCAACTGCCTCATTTTCCTCGTAAGCCGCTCTGACATTCAGGTTATATATATTGTCCCGGAGATCATCTATTAGCTGACTGGGAGAAATATCAAAGCTGAAGTCCTCATGTATGCAGAAGGTAACAGCTCCTGTAGCCAGCAGAAATATTAAGAAAGACCTGAAAATCCGGTTTTTCGGAACTATTTTTTTTATTTTGATGCCTGTAAGTTGACTGTGCACATCCTCAAGCAGTTTCTTTGTAACTACGTTGATGTTCTGACTGTTATCATATGCCGTACTCAGTCTTGTCCTCAGTTCCGGAAAGCTGGTTTCAAGGAGATTTATTAGGTTAAATTTACTTCCTCTGTTAAAGAACCTGTAAATTAAACCGGCAAGGAGAGTCAACGCCAGTGCTCCCATAGCCATTAACCCGAGGTTAAACCAGTAAGTGCCCAGGTATGTCTGGGACTTGCTCAGTTTATCCACTCCGGGAATATAATAAGCTAGTTCATACAGGTTAAATAGAATCATTAATAAAAACAAAAAGGCAAATTTTCCGGCTGTTTGTAAAAACCCGAGGGTGCGATAGGACCACATCAGATATTTTTTATATTTTTCCAGAAGAGGCACTACAAGCATATAATCTCAAACCACAGTTGTAATTTAAAGTAATTATATTGTAAATGTTACTTATAAAACTTTTCTAATATTTAATATTAGTTTTTGCAAATTATTCGTAACTATCCAGATAGTCTTATTAGAGCTCCACAATTTTTCCTTTTTCCAAGGAAAAATTGGATCTAAGATAAATCAATTCTCTCCTTGATGAAACGTGAAGAGATTCTTGCTTTATGTGCTTCAAACCCTGAAGTTATTGCTTATATTGAGAATCTTGAATCCCAAAATAAAAAACTCACTGAAAGATTAATAACCTTATAGACTCGTTTAAATCAAAACAGCCAAAATAACAGTAAACCTCCTTCTACTGATGTTTTTTGCGATGAAAAACCTAAACCTAAGGATCTCCGCAAGAGCAGCGGCAAAAAAGTTGGTGGCCAAAAAGGTCATCCTGAAAAGACTCTTGAAATGATTGAAAACCCTGATTATGTCGTAGTCCATTCACAGGACTGCTATCTTAAACGGGAACTTACTGGAATTGAAGAGAAATAACAATCAAGCAGAGAGAGACATCAAAATGATGAATCTACAACAGAAAATTACGGGAACTTTCCAAAGCATAGAAGGAGCAGTAGCTTTCAAACCTCAAAGAGGGAAATAATATTGAAAATACGACTCTATCTCCCTAACAAACTATAAACTAACCTGTGGTTTTTCAGGTTAACTCGCTGTACAATGGATCATTTTTACTGATGTATAACGAAACTCCTTTTTCCTCAGCCTCTTTCGAAAAAAGCATTGAAGCATTAAAAGTTGCCAAACGCTTCAATTACTCAACGGTGTTTGGCACATCGCCTTATTCTGAAGACATTTTTGACTTAAATAATGAAGAAGCTCCATTATTTTGCAGGTGGTTAAACAGAAACGTATTTGAATTCTTCAATAAGGCAGATTCGGAGAACGTGATGAAACCTTCTCCTTGAAACCTCTCCTTACACCCCCAATAGAATAAGCTGGACCAAAATGGAGGGAAACTGATTAACACACCCCAGATTGAAAAAATAGCATTTCTCAGGAATGGTATCTATGAGCACTATTCCAGAAATTATCAAGATTTTCCACAGATGAATTTAACTAACCACACATTCGTTAGAACTTCATTTGAACGTACTTATGGAACTTCTATGAATGTTTGCGTTTCGATAAATAACCAGAATATATACTGGACAATGATCTGAATGTAATTCTGGTAAGATATAGTGACGGAGGTTACCATTTCGTTTAATTCGTGCCACTCCGCAAACTATCCCCTTATCTCCCTCTTTATTATAGTGGGCCATATATAAAATAGATCTAAAACAGCTTCAAGAGGCTGAAAATGAACAAAAATACGTTATGTCGTTCATTTTAAATTAATGAAGACTTCTTAAGGAGGGCATTTCTACAAAGCCTATTGAAATTAAACGGGGACTATAGGGATTGTGAATGTAAATATTTATTCTGACAATCTGCATTATTTTTTATGGGTACGTTGAAGAAAATAATGGCACCTGATAAAATAAGTAAGCATATCAGTGACCAGTATTCTGTTCACTTTATCTCAAAAAAATATCATGATGTTGCTTGTCAAACATCAGGAATGAAAAGCTGAGAAAAGCAGTAAAAGAAGAGAAAACGGCATCTGTACACTTTAGCGTTGATTAAAAGAGTTAGTAAGGGGTTCACAAGGTTTGACACGCAACAATGAAGTTTATTACAGGATAAGGTTTCAATCTGTCCTGAATTTGCTCCATCTCGCAGTTTACGCTTCAATGAAGTTTGTTACGGGATCGGTTTTCAAGCCGTCCTGAATTTGCTCCATCTGGAAACTTACGCGTCAACGAAGTAGATTTCGGAATCAGATTTTAATCTGTCCTGAATTTGCTTCACCTTATAGCTTACGTGTCAATGGGGTTTGTTACGGGATCAGGTCTCAATCTGTCCTGAATTTGCTCCATCTCGCAGTTTACGCTTCAATGAAGTTTGTTACGGGATCGGTTTTCAAGCCGTCCTGAATTTGCTCCATCTGGAAGCTTACGCGTCAATGAAGTAGATTTCGGAACCAGATTTTAATCTGTCCTGAATTCACTCCATTTTAAGCTCGTACGTCAATGAAGTTCATTGCGGGATCAGGTTTTATTCTGTCCTGAATTTGCTTCATTTTAAGCTTATGCGTCAATGAAGTATATTACGGGATCAGCTTTCAGACTGTCCTTAACTTGCTCCATCTCGCAGTTTACGCCATAAATGAAGTATATTACGGGATCGGTTTTCAAGCCGTCCTGAATTTGCTCCACCTTATAGCTACGCGTCAATGAAGTATATTACGGGATCAGCTTTCAGACTGTCCTGAATTTGCTTCATTTTACAGCTTAGTTCCTTGTGAACAATACATACTATGTAAGTAATAGTATAAAATACTGTCGGTTATATTACTTCCAGTAATATAATGAGTTAGTTTTTTGCAAATTCTGCCTTGTTACAGGTCTTCGTCCTGAGCGCCAAAAGTTACTGCTGCCAGCAGGTCTTTCAACGAAGTATTCCTCTTGAGTTCCAGAGGCCAACTGTCGGTCTTCATGGCCTTTGCAACCCCCACGGCATCCACAATTACAAAATGCGTCTTAGCCAAAACAGCCGATTCGATCACCTATTTAAGGTCATCAAAGCCCAGGGTCCATGTATCCCGCCCCTTCATCTGCTCAAAATAACTCCGGTTCTTAACATCCTACCGAATAAACCATCAAAGTTAAGACCATTACCAGTGATAGAGTTTCAATTCTTTGAGGTTTTTTTAAATAAACTTCTGAAACCCTGAAACTTTTGTCCTTTATGAACCTGAACCCTTTTTCTACCTTGCTCTGGTTCTTGTAGTGATTCAGCATCTTTTCGCATCAAGATTTAGGTCATTGCTCGCAATTATAAACCTTCTTTGATACTCTTTTTCATTCAGTGCAATTTCTTCGTTCCTGACTGCTGTTGCATTTACAACATGTAAGGTCAGATGCACTTATTCCAGAACCAAGTAGTCTTTCAACAGGAAGAGTTTCAAAGTATTGAGAGTACATATAAAGGCGACTGCCTGTGAAGCCAAGACAGTTGAGAATCATTGCCTTTACTACAATAGAATGAGCTAACTTGTGCTGCCCAGTTTGGGCAGCACTTCATCAATCACTTTTCCAATTTCAAGTTCATCATAAATGCCAGGAACAATTCCGTGATGATCAAGAGAACGTGTTGTAAAAAACATAATGAAAGCCAGAGCAAGATACGACATTTTCGATATTTATATATTAGCGAGAAAAAGGAATGAATTTGTAAGACATCTGCGGAAAGTCGGAGGTATGATTAGAATGCAAGAAATCCTGTGAAAATAGACCCCAAACCCATTACCTTTGATCTGGCTTCTTGCCGCAACTCAAAAGAAATGTAAATAGAATCAGAGAAATTAAGCTAAAATGAGAACTGTAAATGAAAATAGAGCTTAAACGAAAAAAGAATTGATAAAAAGTGGGCAGTGCGGGAGAAGGGATTCGAACCCCTGAACGTCTGCACGAACAGATCTTGAGTCTGCCACCGTTGACCGCTTGGTTACTCCCGCATTTATTGAAATCCAATATGGTAAAGATAGAACTAGCATATAAAGCTAATCCTGTAAGCAAGCTAATTCTTCCCTTTTTAGAATTCAGGAGATGGTTACCAATATTTTTATTCTCTTTTTTGGCTTAATTTTCTCTATTTTGGCTTCAGAATCTCCGGCTTCAAAGTTAGGGTTTTATGAGATCTTCGGATTTATATGGGATTTCATGTATCTTCAGGCACCCTTTTCTGAGCTGTTTACACGAATCCAGTCAAGGTAGTCCTCTTCCCCTTCGATTCCCCAGAATTCTATTGCAGGCAGTTCGTATGTGTGTAATAATTTCACGACTTTTGTTATCTCCTCAAGACGAGAAGAATCGGTTTTTACAAACATGGCAACTTCATTGTCCTCTTCGACCTTTTCGTTCCACCTGTAGATTGAAGAAACCGGAAACATATTCACGCAGGCTGCAAGCCTTCTTGAAACCAGCTCTCTTGCGATTTCTGACGCATTCTTCATATCTCCGGCAGTAATGTATACGATCCCAAGCATGTAACATGCACCTCATACAAAGTTATTATAACCACAAATATACTGGGTATATACTGGATATTATTATTCGTGTAATTATTATCTTGCCTTTGAACATAAAATATGACTTTAAAATAGCCTTTAAAATAGCCTTTAAAATAGCCTTTAAAATAGCCTTTAAAATGGCTTTTCAGACGAACCGAAAGCTGTAATTCCATATATATTTTTATATAATTATTGGGTATTATTTTGTACCTTTTTAGAGACAGGCATTTTCAAAAAAGATGTAATTAAGAAACCGGATCACATGCTATGTAAAGACGAACTAAAACGTTTTTATAATAAGATAAACAACCGGGTTTAACAGAATTAATTAATTAAATGTATGCCTACTCTCCCCTGATTACTGTTTAAAACAATAGCTTGATATTTGTAAACTTCTCTCAAAGGTTGCTAGCGCTAACTTCTTTATTGAAGGCATGTTCTATATACAGTTATAAAAGGTCAACAGTTAATCCATCGACAGTTAATCCATCGACAGTTAATCCATCGACAGTTAATCCATCGACAGTTAATCCATCGACAGTTAATCCATCGACAGTTAATCTATCAACAGTTAATCCATCGACAGTTAATCCATCGACAGTTAATCCATCGACAGTTAATCCATCGACAGTTAATCCATCGACAGTTAATCTATCAACAGTTAATCCATCGACAGTTAATCCATCGACAGTTAATCTATCAACAGTTAATCCATCGACAGTTAATCATCAATATTTAAGCAATTAACATTCACAATCTGAAGCTTATAATTGGTTCAGCTTAATTATTTCGGAGAATTTCCTTGAGTGGCACAAGCATTGCACTGGGTATTTTTTTAATGTACTGGTTCCTTATCTCCTTTCTTGATAGAAAGGGTATTCTGGAAAAGTATAACATAAGCACTTTCGGGCCTCTTCCTATCCTCATGATCAGGACAACAAAGGGTCTTAAACTACTGGACATTCTTGCCCGCCCGAAACGTTACTGGAGAGTTTTCGCAAACATTGGAATCCTGATGATGTTTGCAGGCATGGCTGCCATGTTCCTGGTCATTGCAATTTCGGACCTTGCACTCTATACATCTTTCCTGAACGACACAGTGCCAGCGCCGGGAAAGTACAATGCTCCCAGGAATATCCTCTTGATCCCCGGAGTAAACGAGTTTATTCCTTTTACCTGGGGGGTGATTGCCCTCTTAGTTACTCTTGTAGTGCACGAGTTTTCCCATGCGATTCTGTGCAGGGTTGAAGGCATCAGAGTCAAATCCATGGGAATCCTGTTAGCCCTTGTCCCGATAGGGGGCTTTGCGGAACCTGATGATGAACAGCTCTTCGGTAAAAAAGAGGAAGTAAACAAAGAGCTTCCGCTAACGGCGTCGATTGAGGAAATCGAAGAGTGGGAGCAGAAAGAAAAAGAAGAAAAAAAGCTAAAAGAGAAGCAAAACAGAGAAACGGATCTCCCCGGACCCGAAGAAACAAAGCCTGAACCAGCAGTAACTGCCACAAGAACCCAGAGAGCCCGTATCCTTGCTGCCGGGGTTATGGCTAATTTCTGCGTTGCTTTTGTTGCTTTACTGCTCTTTTTCGGGCCCGTGCTGGGGGCGATTGCCCCTCTCAGTGATGCAATGATCATAGGCATAAATGAAAGTTCTCCAGCTCAGCTTGCAGGGCTTAAGGAAGACATGGTAATCACACAGGTTGACAACACAACCGTCACCACAGGCATGGATCTTCTCTCCTATCTTGATACGGTTGAACCTGGAGACTCTTTGCGCATTCATGCCTCAAAAGACAGCGTCGTTTCAGTCTATGAATTAAAAGTTCCTTCTTCTCCAGAGGAATGTTTCAGTGGAGTGCCTGTAGGAGGGATTGTAGAAGGAAGTCCTGCAGAGGCTGCAGGAATCAAAACCGGAATGATAATGCTCCGGATTAACGACACAAGAATGCGAAGCATTGCAAGTTTCATTGATGTCATGGAAAAGACAAAAGCAAACCAGACTATAGAGGTAGAGATGCTGCCCTCTGCAAATTATACGGGTGCACTTACCGAAAACGGGACTGCTATTTTTGATGTCAAACTGGCTCTTAATCCCTCAAATGGTGAAAGTGGCTTCCTTGGAGTGATATACGGGAATAACGGAGTCCTGGAGTGCCAGATGCTCGGAATTTCCATCTGGATGCCCCAGGCAAAATTCTATCTTGAAGCGCTAAAGCAGATCCCTTCCCTGCTTGATGAACCAGTAGGCTGGATAATCCTTTTCGGGCTTCCTATATACGGATTTGCAGGTGAGGGATTCCGCGGCTTTTCAGGCACAATCACTCAGTTTTACCATCCGATTGGCTGGGCCGAGCCCCTCGGTGTCGGAATATTCTGGATTGCAAACTCCCTGCTCTGGATCGGCTGGCTGAACTTTTACGTGGGCCTTTTCAACTGCCTACCTGCAGTGCCTCTTGATGGTGGGCATGTGTTTAAGGACTACAGCTACTCGCTCATATACCGGTTTACACGAAACGAGGCAATTTCGGAAAGGATCTCAAATTCGATTGCAGCAAGTCTATCGATGTTGATCCTATTCTCATTCCTCTTCATGATCTTCGGGCCTTTCATAGGGCAGTGGATATGAACAGCTAAAACTGAGAACAGAATCGAGATTAATTCCATTAATTCGGAAATTTGCTGGAAAGCCGGGAAGTTAAAATCTCTTCCCGTTTTTTTGAATTTATTTAATTCTGGTGGTCCCCGATTAATCAGTTATTATTATTCAGAATATCCAGAGATTGGATCTTTTGTTTTTCTCTCCCTGCACGGCAAAAGATTTTGCCCACATGTCACCCAGATAAAAAACGTCCGACAAAACAACACCGCAATTAAGATAAAAAATACCTTGAGAAATACCCCAGGGCTGAAAGAATACTTTCTCTGACACCGGAAACCACTTTTTAATTATGAGGTAAACACAAGCATCTCTGACAGTTTGTCTGGAAGCCTTCCAAAAAAAGGTAGAAAACAAGTCTTTTTTCAAATACTGCTTTTACTATTGCCTTCATCTCTTTTTTTACTTTGAAAAACCGCTCTCCTGTGTCAATTGTGACAAAAACGACTCTATATAGTGAATAAGGTTGTACGAGTTGAATACCTGTAATTTATCCCGCTTAAGCAAAGTTCGATATCAACGTCCGTAAATAAGTCCTCTTGAGCGAAGTTCAGTACCAGCATCAATAAATAAGTCCTCTTGAGCGCAGCAAAAAGGACCTCGAACTGCAGAGTCGCAACTCTGCCGAAGCGAGATTCTATGAACCTTTAGAGATGTATTAATATGGATAAAGTATTTTAACCAGGCCAAGCAGAAGAACCAGGGTAGGGCACTAAAAATGTTTTCTTCACATCGAAAAAAGATCAGTCACAGATCAATGTTTCGAAAAATCATGCGCAAAAGGCCTAATACGGTATATAAACTTGCAGCTTTGCTCCTGCTTACCATCTATATTCTGCTTTTCAAATATCTTATGATTCTTGAGAACCAGCCAGAAAATGCAAATGCTGTCACAGCTATCTACTGGGCTACAACTACCATTGCAACGGTAGGATATGGCGATGTGGTCTTCACCTCACTTCCGGGAAGAATCTTTTCCATAGTCGTGCAGGTAATGGGAATTATTCTGATATCGGGTTTTCTTGCAACTTATGTAATCGCTCCCTGGATGGACAGGGTGATCAAGTTCAGGCTGCCCAGGAAAGCACCCTCCAGCATGAAAGAACATATCATTATCGGTGGGTACAACCAGCTGGTGGAAACCCTGATTGATGAACTGGCAGAGCAGGAAATAACGTTTATAATAGTTGAGGATGAGGAAGAAATAATCAAAGAACTTGTTTACAGGGACATCCCCTGCATTTTCGGGGCTCCAAGTGATAGGCAGACACTTACGAATGCAGGTATTGAAAAAGCCCGGATCCTTATTGCCAACAAGTCCGATGAGAAAAACGCAAATATCGTACTTACTGCCAGAGAATTTAAGCACCTCAATATTATTGCCATCGTTGAGGATAAATCCAATTCAAAATACCTGAAATATGCAGGTGCTGATACCGTTGTTTCTCCGAAATCGATATTCGGGCAGTTTATCGGAAGAAAAGCAATGGACAGGCTTGTAAGCAGGGTGACAGGGACAACTGAAATTTTCAAAGGAATGCACGTTACGGAATTTCCTATCTACCTAAAGAGCCCGCTTATAGGCAAGACCCTTAAAGAAGTCTCCAGCCAGCGGCTGACTGATGCAAAAATTGTTGGAATCTGGAAAAGCGGGGCTCTCTCTTTTAACCTTAAAGAGGATGACATCATCCGGGGCAACTCTGTCCTGCTGGCTGTGGGAACGCCGGAGGAGCTCTCAAAACTGAAGAAACTTACACATTGACGACCAAAAACTCGAGGGATTGATAATGGAATCAAAAGGGCATCTGGTGGTACTCGGGTATGGAGACGTTGGAAAAAGCATTGTGAGTGAACTCTCTGGAGGACTGTTCCGTTTTGTAGTTGTGGATTCCAATGAGAAAGTTTTTGAGAATGTAGAATTCGAACATCTTGTGGGCAACGGGGCAGATGAAGATGTCCTGATTGCAGCTGGAGTAAAGACTGCATCTTTTGTGTTTGTAGCCCTGAATGATGATACCAATGTTATTTTCGCAACCCTTATTTCCAGAGGACTGAACCCTGAAGCTACCATTGTGGCAAGAGCAAACTCTGTAAAATCTATTGATAAGATATATAAGGCAGGGGCGGACTATGTTGGGTCTCTTTCTATAGTTGCAGGACAGATGCTGGCCAAAATGAGCGCAAATTGTATTGGAAAAATCTGCAGGATCGATGAAGATATAATGCTTTATGAGGGCATAGAAATCGAAAAGTACCATATTGATAAAGGCTCTTTTTTTGACAGAAAATCAATAGAAGAGCTGGATCTCGAAAAAAAAATCGGATGCACTGTAATAGGCATTGAGCGTGAAGGCCTTGTTACTACTTATATTAACAAACAGACTGTACTCCGGGTAGGAGACATAATTGCAGTTGTGGGAAGCAGCAAGCAGATCTCAGAGTTTAAGGAGAAATATCTTGACTAATGTACCAATAAATGACTGAGTGAACTGGGGTGAAATTGGGCTGAAAGGAACTTATAGAAAATATTATGCTGCTTTTATGATGAATTCACAGCAGTCATTCCTGTTTCCTATGGTTTTTCGAGCCTCGAGACTGCAGGTCGGATCTACTTTCAAAGTTATGTTTGAAAAAATTTTTCTGGTCAGTGTGCAGAGGATGGGGTTTTTGCGAGCTTCTTCTCCTTTCCAGGGACATTTTGTTCCCCTGACTACCCAGAATTTTTCATTTTCACCCATAGTCGAGGAAAAGGTCCCACCAATCTGGTTCATTATCTCGGCACAGACATTCCCTGCGTAAGCCAGATCCATTTCCCTGTCCTCAAAATGGTACAGATCAAAAAGTGTCTTTTCGACCATGCCTGTCATCTGATTTATTACAACCTTTTTTTCCTCATTGGAGACAGACTGGAGAAGAATCGGAATTATAGAGGTAAGGATACTCTGTACCCTGTTCTTTACTTCAAGACTGTCACGGTCGGAAACCAATCTGTCGTGAAGGTACTTGACTCTGAGCAGAGATTTCACTCTGGTCTTGAGTTCAGGTCTGTTTATGGGTTTTGTCAAAAAATCATCAGCTCCGATATCAATCCCTTTTATCCGGTCTTCAAGTTCAGAAAGGGAAGTAAGCATCAGGACAGGAATGAACTGGGTTTCGGGATCTTCTTTGAGAATTTTGCAGACTTCATAGCCATTGATTTCAGGCATCATAACATCCAAAAGGATAATATCCGGTTTTTCTTCTTTAACTCTCTGGAGTGCTTCATATCCACCATAGGCAGAGATAACCTCATAAGGTTCAACTGCAAGGTAAGCTCCCATCAGTTCTACATTTTCCATCATGTCGTCTACAATCAGGACTTTTGGTTTGTTTATCTCATTCAACAAGGTTTCCTCCCTTAGATTCATGAATCTTGATCCCTTTAGATGTTATTTCAAAAATCAACATATCAGGAGAAATATAGGTACTGCGCATCTTGGATATGCATAGTAGCACTCCATTTTTCCAAGGTAGGTGTTTTCTTTTACCAGAAGGCGAATAGAACCGTAGAGAAACCATCTCCATTTTTGTAGTCCTTCGTCCTTTTGTGTACTTTGCCCTGTTTCCTTTCCTCGCTATCATAAGGCATTGAATTAGTTGTACAATGTATTGTAAATTATAGAAAAATATAAAAATAATCTTAACAGTTTTCTAACTTAAGACATATCTTCACTATTCTTTTAAAGCTTGAAATAAAATGATTATCTATTATATTTTAGTAATTCAGATAAATTTTAGTAATTCAGATAAATTTTAGTAATTCAGATAAATTTTAGTAATTCAGATTACGGCGTTTATGATTTCTACATTCAAATACTGATAATAATATGATGCCGAAAATTACTTCTACATATTAAAAGAACCTTTGCAATATAATATTTATGTATGCGGCATATTTCCTTTTTGTATAGGGAATAATTTAATTAATTTCGACCTGGCTTAGAGCCATAAATTTCCTATTTTTCATCCAATCTGCTATCTTTTATTTATCCTGTTAGACTTGATAAATATTTTCATTAAAGAAATAATTTTGAACTTGCTCTCCTTTTCTGTCCTGTTTTCTTAATTTTGAGAGAAACCTTTAATATGGATAGTTACTATCACTTCTCCTGCACCGTGGGCTCGTAGGGTAGCCAGGATATCCTAATGGGCTTCGAAGTAAAATTATTACGAAGATACCCATTGACTCGTGTTCGAATCGCGGCGGGCCCGTTCATTTATCTTTTATCCGATCCTTTTTTTTAAAAAAAGTTGTCTTTGACACTTTTTAATGATGGAAAAAGCTGTAGAAATGGGAACAGAAGAGGTTTATATTCACGCCCAAACCCATGTAGTAAGCTTTTATGAACAGTTTGGATTTATTGCCTACAAGGATACTTTTCTTGAGCTAACATAGAGCCTAACATAGAGCATATCTCAATGGTAAAAAAGATCTGAGGTATGGGATTTTTTTACCTTAATGTTTCTCCCCACTTTAAGGGCCGAGTAAAATTTTCATTATTTATCACGTCCTTAAAAGGATAAAAATTATACTTTGCTGTAAGCTGTGAAATGAAAAATATGGTAAAGTCAAGTTAATATAATTAAATGATACATTCCTTTATGGGGAAGAGTAAACAAAACAGTAAACAATTCTTTAGAAAAATGATGTTATAAGAAAAGTAATGCTATAAGGCAGTATAGTAGTTCCTTTACCAGAAGTATTATTTAAAAAACAATTTCATTCTGTTTTCTCTTCAGCGTTTCCCGCTTATTGTAGTTTTTGTGGAACTAAATTGAATGTCAATTCCCATCATATCCGTTCAGATTTCACGAGTTACACCCTGTATAAAAAGAAGTGGACACTTCCAAAAATGAAAGGATGCGAAACAATCATGAGGGGAGCTGTTAAAGGTCATATGGAAAATAAAAACAATTCCTCGAACCTCGGCTCAGTCGTCTCGGTACGGGGCAGTATCGTGGATATAAAATTTGAGAAGTATTTGCCTCCCATATATTCATTGCTACGTACGGGAAAAGATGAAGAAATTGTCATTGAGGTTTTAACCCAACTGGATTCATATCACGTCCGTGGGATTGCACTGACCCCTACCGAAGGGCTTGCCCGGGGCACAACTGTGGTAGATACGGGTGGGCCATTGAAGGCACCTGTAGGGAAGGAAATTCTTTCCCGGATGTTCGATGTATTTGGAAATGCCATCGATCACAAGGCGCCCCCGTCAAACGTCCAGTGGCGCACAATCCATCAACCTCCACCACCATTGATACGTCGGTCAACCAAATCGGAAATCTTCGAGACCGGTATCAAGGCTATAGATGTGCTGGTACCCCTTGAACGCGGAGGCAAATCAGGCCTATTCGGAGGAGCGGGTGTTGGCAAAACAGTGTTGCTAACCGAGATGATTCACAATGTGGTCAAGCAACACCAGGGAGTGAGTATATTTTGTGGAATAGGGGAGCGTTGTCGTGAAGGGGAAGAACTTTATCGTGACATGAAAGAAGCAGGTGTGCTCCCGAATACGGTCATGGTGTTCGGCCAGATGAACGAGCCCCCTGGCGCTCGTTTTCGAGTGGGTCATGTAGCACTTACAATGGCAGAGTATTTCCGGGATGATGAGCACCGCGATGTGCTGCTGCTTATCGATAACATTTTCCGGTTCATCCAGGCTGGTTCGGAAGTATCCGGCTTGATGGGGCAGATGCCATCGCGCCTCGGCTATCAACCGACAATGGGCACCGAGTTATCGGAGCTCGAAGAGCGTATATCCAATACCGATGCAGGAGCCATCATGTCAATTCAGGCGGTGTATGTACCGGCTGATGATTTCACGGACCCTTCAGCTGTGCATACATTTTCACACCTTTCGGCATCGATTGTTCTCTCGCGCAAAAGGGCAAGTGAGGGACTTTATCCGGCTATTGACCCCTTGCAGTCAAATTCAAAAATATCCACTCCCGGCATCATTGGCGAAAGGCATTATCGTCTAGCCCAGGAAATCCAGCATACACTCGCTCAATATGCAGAACTCAAAGATATAATATCTATGCTTGGCCTGGAACAACTTTCGCAGGAGGATAGGAACGTTGTCGTTCGCGCTCGCCGTCTGGAGCGTTTCCTCACTCAGCCATTTTTCACCACAGAACAGTTTACCGGTTTTAAAGGTAAATTCGTCGCTCTCTCAGACGCACTCGACGGTTGCGAACGTATCCTGCAAGACGAATTCAAAGACTACCCGGAAAGCGATCTCTACATGATCGGAACAATTGATGAAGCAATAGCCAGAAAATCAAGCAGGGATCAATTATGAGTTCAACAAATATGAATCTCAAGATTCTTCTGCCTTTCCAGATTTTTGCCGAAAAGAAAAGTGTATCACGTATAGTTGCAGAGACCCGCGAGGGTTCGTTTGGACTTTTGCCACACCGGCTCGATTGTGTTGCAGCTCTGGAACCCGGGATTTTTATTTATGAAACCGAAGCAGAAGGCGAGGTTTATGTGGCTGTCGATGAAGGCGTACTGATCAAGGCTGGTCAGGATGTGCTGGTCTCAGTGCACAGCGCCATTGCCGGGACAGACCTTCGACAGTTACGAGAGGCGGTGGAAAGAGAATTCTTGACCCTGGACGAGAGCGAGCAAAAAATGCGTTTAGTGATGACAAAATTGGAAATCGGGCTTATACGTCGCTTAGCGGAGTTTCGGAATGACTGACAGATCGACAGAGAAAAACTCAAAGGACGAACCCTCCCTGGCCCACCAGGTTGGGACAAAAGCTGAACGCAAACTCAAAGCGCAACGGGATGTGAACCGGACTGTCTGGCTTGGTTTAGGCATGATGGGGCTTATCGGCTGGTCTGTGGCAATTCCAACGCTGCTTGGTGCGGTACTTGGTCTCTGGCTGGACAGGCAATATCCAGTGAGCTTTTCCTGGACTCTTACAATGCTGATTATCGGCCTGTTTATCGGCTGTTTGAATGCATGGCATTGGGTAGCCAGGGAGCATAAGGAAATACAGGAGGAACAGGAGGATAACAATGAATGAAGTTTTGAATCTGATCCTGGCGCTGGTAGCTGGCTTTTTGCTCGGAGCTTTTTTCTTCGGCGGCCTCTGGTGGACGGTTCAGAAAGGGCTTTCGTCTAAGCAACCAGCGCTTTTGTTTTTCGGCAGCCTGCTGCTGCGGACTGGCACTTCTGTGGCTGGATTTTATTTTGCTTCGGGAGGCCATTGGGAGAGGCTGCTCATGTGCTTACTTGGATTTTTCATTATACGCCGTATCGTTCTCAGACTAACCAGGCTCCCGAAGGAAGACCCGAATCAACTGACAAAGGAGGCAAGTCATGCGACTTAGTCCTGATGAGCTGGTTTTCTGGCAGTACGGTTTTATCAAGCTCAACGCTACGATTGTGTACACCTGGGGGTTAATGCTGGTAATGGTAGTCGGTTCAAAAATCGTTACAAGCAAACTTTCCACTGATCTAAAACGTTCCCGTTGGCAGAATATTCTGGAAATCGTTGTCATGGGCATTTTAAAACAAATTGAAGATGTTGGCCTGAATCGACCGCAGAAGTACCTGGGCTTTCTGGGCACGCTCTTTCTGTTCATCGCCATATCCAACCTCTCTATCATCTTTCCGGGTTATGAGCCCCCAACCGGCTCTCTCTCAACCACGGCTGCGCTCGCGTTATGTGTATTTGTGGCCGTGCCAATTTTCGGCATAGAAGAGCAGGGGCTTGGGAGCTATCTCAAGTCGTACACGGAGCCGACGATCATCATGCTGCCGTTTAATATTATCAGTGAAGTATCCCGCACGCTGGCTCTGGCAATCCGGCTGTTCGGGAACATTATGAGCGGGTCTATGATTGTCGGCATACTGCTGACAATAACGCCATTCATCTTTCCGATAATTATGACCGCTCTCGGCCTGCTAATTGGCATGGTGCAGGCCTACATCTTCAGTATTCTGGCTACAGTTTACATTACTGCCGCCACGAGAACCGGCAAGTCCAGAAGTGAAACCGGATAATAAGAATTGAAACAACAACTCTAACAAAGAAGGAAACACTATGGCTCTGGATATTTATACGACTACAATCGCGGTGGCATCAATTGCCACCTCTGGCATCACTATAGGCATTGGAGTTATCGGGCCCGCAATTGGGGAAGGGAGGGCTGTTGCAACGGCGCTGAGTTCGTTAGCACAGCAACCCGACGCTTCCGCGACCATTACCCGGACCCTGTTCGTGGGCCTGGCTATGATCGAGTCCCTGTCTATCTATTGTTTTGTGGTTTCGATGATTCTGATCTTCGCCAACCCGTTCTGGAGTAAGGCAATTGCCTGAGCTGCAGAGGTAAATAACCTATGTTGATCGATTGGTTTACAGTCATTGCGCAGGTACTCAACTTCCTAATACTGGTTTGGTTGCTGAAGCGCTTCCTTTACAAACCTATTCTCAATGCCATCGATGCGCGTGAGAAGAAGGTAGCAGATGAACTTGCAGATGCCGATGCTAAAGAGGCAGAAGCGCAAAAAGAGAAAGAAGAGTTCAGGCGTAAGAACGAGGAGTTTGACCAGCAACATACTGCGCTCTTGAGCAGGGCAAAAAATGAAGCGAAAGCCGAACGTCAGCGGCTTCTCGAAGAAGCCCGGCAGGAAGCCTCCGATTTAAGATCAAAACAGCAGGAAACGTTACGAAATGACAAACAGAATTTAAATCAGGCAATCAGCCACCGGGCTCAACAGGAAGTCTTTGCCATTGCCCGAAAAGCGCTGCAGGATCTGGCTGGAACGAGTCTGGAAGAGCGCACAGTTGATGCGTTTGCTCAAAGGCTGCTCGAACTGGAAGGTGCAGAGAAGGAACAGGTGACCTCTGCGCTTGGTGTGTCTTCAAGCCCGGTGCTCGTTCGAACTGCCTTCGAGCTTCCACAGGCACAGCGTGACCTGGTCAAAAAGACGATTAAAGAAACGCTTGGAATCGAGATTCAAGCCAGGTTCGAGACAGTGCCAGACCTGGTCAGCGGGATTGAGTTAACCGCAAATGGACAAAAAGTGGCGTGGAGCATCGCGGATTATCTCTCATCGCTGGAAAAAAGCATCGATGAGCTCCTGAAAGAGCAACCCAAAAGTGAAGCCAAAACCGAACCTGAGTTGAAAACCGAACCTGAGTTGAAAACCGAACCTGAGTTGAAAACCGAACCTGACGCCAAAGCCAGATCTGAGTCAACTGATGAATCCGCGACTGAACAGGGATCTGAGAATAAAAAAGAGTTCAATCCCGAACTAAAGTCAAAATAAAGAGCCGATGAACATGGAACCTGAAAGTCTAAAGGATGTTTTTGACAACGCTTTTAATGAAATAAGCCAGGTGCGTGAATCATCCACTCCAACGCTCACTCCGCGGGAGGTGGGCACTATCATGACAGTCTCCACAGACATCGCCACTGTCTCCGGACTTCCCAGTGTGGGTTATGAGGAGCTGGTAAAGTTTCCCGGCGAGGTGTTTGGGATCGCGTTTAACGTGGATGAAAAAGAAATCGGTGTCGTTTTACTGGGCGAATACTCACATCTGCATGCTGGAGATGAAGTCGAACGCACTGGCCGGGTTATGGACATCGTCGTAGGCGAAAGACTGCTCGGGCGTGTTATCGACCCTCTCGGTCGGCCACTCGATGGTAAAGGATCTATAGTCTCCAGCAAGAGCTTGCCTATCGAACGCCCCAGCGCGCACATTATGGATCGGGCTCCAGTCAAAGTGCCTCTCCAGACCGGCATAAAAGTTATCGATGCGTTAATACCAATTGGGCGTGGCCAACGAGAGTTAATTCTGGGAGACCGCCAGACTGGCAAAACTGCAATTGCGATCGATACCATCCTTAACCAGCGCGATTACAATGTCCTGTGCGTTTATTGTGCCATAGGCCAGCGCGCATCGGCAGTTGCCAGGACAATAGCAACCTTGCGAGAAAAGGGTGCAATGGAGTATACCGTTGTAGTCGTGACTGAAGGTAATGATCCATCCGGTCTGACCTATATTGCTCCTTACGCCGCAACCAGCATTGCAGAGAATTTTATGGAATCGGGTCGAGACGTGCTGATTGTTTACGACGATTTAACCAATCATGCGCGTGCCTATCGCGAACTTTCCCTCCTGCTCCGTCGTCCTCCGGGGCGCGAAGCATATCCCGGGGATATCTTTTACATTCACTCACGGTTACTGGAGCGTGCAACCCATCTGCTCAAGGAACTCGGGGGTGGTTCACTTACTGCCCTTCCTATTATCGAAACCGAAGCCCAGAACATTTCCGCCTATATTCCAACTAACCTGATTTCTATCACAGACGGGCAGATCTATCTTTCGCCTTCACTTTTCGAATTGGGAGTTTTGCCTGCAGTTGATGTTGGCAAATCCGTTTCTCGTGTAGGCGGTAAAGCCCAACTTACTGCCTACCGCGGAGTGGCTGGGGACCTGAAGCTCGCCTACTCACAGTTTGAAGAACTCGAAGCATTTACCCGGTTTGGCGCCAAGCTGGACGAAAACACCCACAAGATTATCGAGCATGGAAAGCGAATCCGCTCCATTCTTAAACAGCCGGAATTCTCTCCTGTACCCATGCTTGAACAAATCTTCATTCTGCTTGCGTTGGACGCAAACCTCTTTGACAGTGTACCGCTTGACCGAATGGCAGACGCTGAGCATTCCCTGCGTGAGGCGGTAACGGATATCCCAGCAGAAGTGCGCGAACGGTTCAATGCCGATGTAGAATTGAACGACAAAGACCGGGAAATAATTCTCGAGATCGCACGCAGAACACTGGAACACTTCCAGCCTGAGTCCAAAACTGAAGATAAGTCAAAGCCAGAATCCAAAACCCAGGTCAAAACCAGGCGGGAAAAATAAGGAGAGGTTATGAGCGAAACCACAGAAAGTCTGCGCAAAAAGATTGATAGAGCAAATGAGCTTCAATCCGTCGTCCGCACGATGAAAGCCCTTGCAGCCTCAAGCATAGGGCAATACGAGAAATCAGCGAGTGCGTTGTCAGACTACTATCGCACAGTAGAAATGGGATTGGAAGTATGCTTTCGGGAAATTGAACCCTCCGCTCCTGCAGAGCGGACAGGGCAGAAAAATGCCGGTTCTATTAATGCGGTCGTGTTCGGTTCAGATCAGGGACTTGTGGGTCAGTTTAATGATATTGTAGCCGATTATGCGGTCAAAAAACTGGCAGGTTTGCCAGGTAAACCTCGGGTTTGGGCTGTCGGTGAGCGTGTTTATTCGCGCCTGGAAGATGCGGATTTGCCGTTAATTGGACTCTTTACAGTGCCGAATTCCGTCAAAGCCATTACTCCGCTTATAAGTCAGATTCTTGTGGAAAACGAAAAGCTCCGAAGCCAGGATGAGAATACCGAACTTTACCTGTTTTACAACCGCCACAAAACCAGAGCTACTTATGAGCCTGTCGGTCAGCGGCTGCTGCCACTGGACGAAACCTGGCGGCGTGATCTGGCCAAACTTCCCTGGCCAACCAGGAACTTGCCTGAGGTGATGGGCAATAGCACAGAGACATTGAGAGCACTAATCCGCGAATACCTTTTCGTTTCACTTTTCCGGGCATGTGCTGAATCCCTTGCAAGTGAAAATACAAGCCGTCTGGTAGCGATGCAGCGCGCCGACAAGAACATCGATGAATTACTGGAAGATTTCAAAGGATCATTTTATCGCCTGCGTCAGAGTGGCATCGATGAAGAACTGTTTGAAGTCATCGCCGGTTTTGAAGCGCTGTCCAGATCTCGCAACCCTGGCTGAAGTGAAGATTTCAAGCGTCATTATTTTGATCCACGCAGAAGATGAAAAATACTCAGAACTGATAACTTGACGCGGACCTGAGAAGTCTTATGTTTTCTCTCTGGATAACTACTTATCTTCCGAAATAAACTCTATATTATGAGCTGGTACGGGATAGATGCAATAGATAAAGCTGTTTCAAGGACAAAAACAGCCCTTTTCGAACCTTTTGATTTCTGGAAATGGGTAAAACTTGCAATCATCATCTTTTTGCTTGGGAATATCGGGTACAATTACGGAGGCTCAGGCACCAACTATCGGATGAGCTCCGAAGATTTCGGAAACAATTTCCCAAACATCGAACCGGGCAGGATGCCTGACTTTCTTTCTGGCGTATCCTGGATTGGCTTTGACCATATTCAGTCTATAGCACCCCTGGCAATTATAGCTACAATAATAGCCTTTATTTTTCTTTTAGCTTTGATTTTTTCCTACATCTCCAGCGTCATGGAGTTTGTTTTTGTAGAAGCCCTGGTAAAGAATGAGGTTCACTTCTGGGCTTATTCAAAAAAATTCCTGGGCAAGGGTTTCAACCTCCTGCTGATACGTTTAGCCCTGGGGATCGTTTTTCTTGTACTCTTTGGACTGTCTTTGCTTCCTTTTGTTCCTATAATCCTCAAAGAGTCCCCTGATTTTTCCTTTCCTGCCATCATAGGCGGAGTGTTCTGGTTTTTTGGCGTAATTATTATGCTTGCCCTGCTCGGGGCAGTCGTAAGCTCCTTCTTAAGCCTTGCAATTCCCCTTGCCATTTACAGAGAATCAGGAATTCTTTCGGCTTTCCGTACTGTCTACAGGAATTTCAGGAAAAGCTGGAAAGAAGTCCTGGTTTACTGGCTTATCAGGTTCCTGCTGGGAATCGGGATAGCTATCTTTGCAGTGATCCTGTTTGGATTATTGATGCTGGCGCTAGGAATTGTTTTTCTTATTATTGATGTGGTCCTTTATTTCCTCTTCTCGACTTTCGTATCAGAGTCCCTGGTCTGGATACTCCTGATTCCCTTCGTCATTGTAGAACTGTTGCTGCTCTTCGTAACTCTGATGTTGCTGAGCGTGCCTCTTGCAGTTTTCCTGAAGTACCATCTTCTGAGTTTCCTTGAAGCCTGGTTTGTCGACGCAAATATTCCTTTCTTCGATAAGCTTTCCGGGGAACCGGAAATAGGGTTCGGGACAGAATTGAGTGAATCGGTATCATCTGGATCTGAATCCGGTGAATTGGAGCCAGGTGAATCTAAATACGGTGAACTGGAACCAAATGGATCTGAATCCGAGGAATCTGAGCCTGTGAGATAAAAAAAAGGCTTCAGGAGCAGGATTTTGAATTTATTGGAGTTTTACTGGACTTTTAATATTGTAGATTACTTTAATGAGGGTGCCGGGTACACCTGGCAACTTATTTCTTTTTTTATGATGTCCTGATCTGTGTTCAGAATCTCTGTTTTTCTAGTTATAATATACCTCCCTGACACTAACTAGATACTAACTACAATCTGGTAAACACCTATCTGGTAAACACCTGCGGGTCTTTCTATATCCGGAATGGTAAAAACCTGGGAGTTGATAAGTATGAAACAGGAGTTCATTGAAAAGTATTATCTGGGCAAAGAAGTAGAAATTGACATTGGAGGGAATACAACATACAGGGGAGTTGCTGCAGAATGTAATGACGGAGTCCTGAGCCTTAAGTGGACTATAAAAGAGGAAGGCTACACACATATTGATATAGAGAGAATTGCTGCAATGTGGAGAACCCTGAAGTAAAAGTAAGAAGATTAAGGTAAAACTGTGTCGTAAAATGGTATTGTAACAGGCGCAGTAAAATAATATACTTTAATACTTTAAAATTTGATACTTTAAAATTTGCTTTGTATGCTAAGAATTCACTTCACAGTAAGGGTAGTAAGTCTTTTTACCTCCTCTAAGGCTAAGCTTTATTTCTACATTTAGACCTTTAAGGAGGGGAAAGAACCCTCTCCTTTTTTGTCCCGCATTTTTTCAATCTTCAAGTAGTTTATTTTTTTGTATCTCTTTTAATTTCTACCTTTTATCTGTCGCTTATCGTTCTTCTCTTTCTCTTTTCGTATTTTTTGTCTGAAAGCCGCTCTCCTGCGTCGAACGTGACAGAAACAACATGATAAGGCGAATGACGTTGTACGGGTCAGAACTATCTAATTTCATCCTCTTGAACGCAGTCTTTAGTATTAACATCCATAAATATCCATAATTTAGTCCCCTGAGCAAAGTTCACTGCTAAAATCCATCAAGTAGTCCTCTTGAGCGCAGCGAAAAGGACCGCGTACTGTTGCGATTACATCGCAACTCCCAGAAAATCTTCGATTTCCTGAGATCCCAAAGCGCAATTCGGGTGGCGCAACTCTGCTAAGAAAACAATGGACTGGTTTTCTGCTGTTACAATAAAGCTTAAATTAAGTACAGTAATTACTGAATAAACTGATTGGCATGCAGTAGATCCTTTTATCCGTCGGAAAGATGCATATCTGCTTTCCCGGATAAGGATATTTTGTACGTAAGATATTTGTCTGAAGTACAGTATATAAACGGTCGATAAAGGGCATATATACTTTACCGTAAATTCGGTACCTTGCCGGTCAGAGGTTTGTTATAGTATGTTGACCAGTAATTTATCCTGAAATCAGCGCTTACTGGTTATCCGTGCCAGCAGCAGCTTGTTAGTATTAAAATAGTCAGTATTAGTCTTGTCAGTATTAGTATTGTCAGTATTAGTATTGTCACCACTTATTGGATAGCAATTTATCAAGAGTTGTTGGTCAGCCGCAGTATAGAGCTTGAATCGACGACTTTTACTTCAGTTTATTTTTCATCAGGGAGACTCCCATATGATAAAGGAAATCACTGCCAAATACAATGCAGAACAAATAGAAAAAAAAGTAACGCAGTTCTGGGAAGACAGCGATGCCTACCGGAAAACCCGGGAGCACCGCAAAACCGGAAAAAGGCTTTTTTTTGTTGACGGGCCCCCATACACTACAGGCCATATCCATCTGGGGACTGCCTGGAATAAGATCATTAAAGATTCTATTCTCCGCTATTACTCCATGAATAACCGCAACATCCTTGAGCGTCCTGGCTGGGACATGCACGGTCTGCCTATCGAGGTCAGGGTCGAAGGCTTGCTTGGTTTCAAGTCAAAGAAGGATATCGAGAGCTTCGGAGTAGAGAATTTCATTGAGAAATGCAAGGAATTTGCCCTCACGCAGAAACAGGCAATGACTGAGCAGTTCCAGAAGCTTGGGGTTTGGATGCAGTGGGAAGAACCCTATATGACCCTAAAAGATGACTACATTGAAGCTGCCTGGTGGACCCTCAAGCAGGCCAATGAAAAAGACCTCCTTGATGTGGGCAAACGTGTAGTCAACTGGTGTCCCCGCTGTGAAACCGCGATTGCCGACTCAGAAGTTGAGTACTCGGACAGGACCGATCCGTCCATCTATGTCAAGTTCAAGGTCAAGGGAGAGGAAAATACCTTCATAGTGATCTGGACCACAACCCCCTGGACCATCCCCTCGAACATCGCCGTTGCGGTCCACCCGTCCTTTGAATATGCAAAGTTCAGGGCAGTCCGCCAGGATGGAAAAGAAGAAATCCTGATCGCAGCCACACCCCTCATTGAAAACGTGCTCCGGAAGGGCAGGTACACGAATTACAAAATCCTTGAGACCATGCTCGGGGAAGACGTCGCAGGCCTGGAATACGAGAGCCCCCTTGCGGACCTGATCCCGCGCCAGGCTGAATTCAAGCACAATGTCTACGAAGCCGAATACGTAACCGCAGAAAACACCGGCTGTGTGCACATTGCCCCTGGGCACGGTATGGATGACTTTAATGTAGGAGTCAAAAACGGCCTGCCAATTTTCTGCCCCGTAGGCCCGAGCGGTTCCTATACCGAGGAAGCCGGTAAGTATGCGGGCATGAACATAAGAGACGCAAACGCTGTTGTCATTGAGGACCTCCTGGAGCGCGACAGGCTCCTTGCCGAGGGGACCGTGACCCACCGTTACGGGCACTGTTGGCGCTGTAAGACTCCTATCATCTACCTGGCAACCGAACAATGGTTCCTCAAAATTACCGATCTTAAAGAAAAAATGCTCGAGGAAATCGATGCCGTTGACTGGTACCCCGATTGGGCAGGTTCAGCCCGTTTCAGGACCTGGGTTGAAGGTGCCAGGGATTGGTGCATCTCCAGACAGAGATACTGGGGGATTCCAATCCCGGTCTGGAAATGCAGGAAATGCGGAAAGCTTGAAGTAATAGGGACAAAAGCCGAACTGCTGGAAAAAGCCGGAATAGAAAGCGATATCGAACTGCACCGCCCCTACGTAGACAAAGTCACTGTTCCGTGTGAGTGCGGAGGAGAGAAAAAGCGGGTTGAAGACGTTTTTGATGTCTGGTTCGACTCGGCTGTTGCTTCCTGGGCAACCCTGAAGTTCCCGCAGACACAGGATCAGTTTGATGAATGGTGGCCTGCTGACTTTATTACCGAAGGGCATGACCAAACCCGTGGCTGGTTCTATTCCCAGCTCGGAGCAAGTATGGTTGGCTTTGGGCGGGCGCCTTATAAGAGTGTGCTCATGCACGGCTTTACTCTTGACGCAGGCGGAAAGAAGATGTCAAAGAGCCTTGGAAATGTAATTTCCCCTCTGGACATCATCGATAGATTCGGAGCAGATACCCTGAGAGCCTACGTGCTTTCATCAAGTGCGCCCTGGGATGACCTGAAGTTCAACATAGAAGAGATAGAAACTGTCCACCGTTCAATTAACATCCTCTGGAACGTTTTCAGGTTCCCACTTCCGTATATGGCGCTTGACAAATTTGACCCGCTGAAGGTCAACCTGGACTCTGTAAAAGATGCTCTGCGGGAAGAAGACAGGTGGATTCTTTCAAGAGCCCTGTCCGTGGTAAAAGCTGTAGATGAAGCCATGAGCGGGTACCTGCTGCATAAAGCAGTCCGTGATATCCTGGAGTTTGCCCTCGAAGACCTCTCACGCTGGTATATCCAGCTTATCCGCCCGAGGACCTGGACCGAAGCTGACGACCCGGACAAGCTTGCAGCTTACTGTGTGCTTTACGAGGTCTATGTAACCATCACAAAACTGATCTCCCCCTTCATGCCTTACCTGGCTGAGGAGATGTACCAGAACCTGATCCGGAATGTGGACCCGAAAGCCCCCGAATCCGTGCACATGTGCGACTGGCCGAAGGTCAACGAAGCCTATCTTGACCCTGAGCTTGAAGCAGCCATGAGCACTGTCCGCTCGATTGTGGAAGCCGCCTCAAACGCCCGCCAGAAGGCAGGAAGAAAACTCAGGTGGCCCATTTCCAGAATTATTATCTCCCCTGAAAGCGAGGATGCAGCAAAGGCAGTTGACAGGCTGCGCTCAGTCCTTATGGACCAGACCAATTCCAAAGCCATTGTGCTTACTGATGTTGGTGAGAGCTGGGATGAACTCGGGCTTGAGGTTATCCCTGACCCGGGCAAGATCGGGCCGGTCTTCAAGAAGGATGCCGGAAAGGTTATCCCTGCCCTGCAGAAAGTCGAGGGTTTTGCCTTAAAGAAAGCCTTTGCCGAAACCGGGGAATTCGAGCTCTCCCTGGCCGATGGAACCACTGTTATGGTTACCCCTGAAATGGCAAACTACAAAGAAACTCTGCCCGAAGGCACAGCTGTCGCGGAATCCGATGCAGGCCTTGTTTATGTGGACGCAAATCTCACCCCCGAACTCGAAGCTGAAGGATACGCAAGGGAAGTCATCCGCAGGCTGCAGGACATGCGGAAGGAACTCGACCTTGTTGTGGATGAAGACATCCATGCCTCTGTCCGGATCGAAGACGAAAGAGTCTTAATGCTCGTTGAAACCCTGAAAGACCTGATTGGAGAAGAAGTTAGAGCAAATGTCTTTGACCTGGGCAGCGGTGTCGAGGTTTCCGGAGCCCTTGTAAAGGACTGGGATGTCGAAGGCATTGCCATGAAAATGGGAATTGCGAAGAAATTACTCCGCAATTAAGTTTAGAAACGAAACTCAGTAAGAAAATCTAAGTTCAGAAGCGAAAAACAGGAAAGGAGTGATTCATACGGATTTTGCTGCCTGGGAGCCTATCTATGAACGAATTTTAGAGGACTTCGGGTTCGACCGTACAGGTGATGAAGAGGCAGCCAGATTCCTTTCCCAAAAACTGACTGTGAAAAACACTGTGGAGCTTTCCGAACTTAAAGATATGATATCAGGAAAGCCCGTTCTTGTCTGTGGAAATGCTCCAGGACTCAGAAACGAGCTTTTGAGGCTCGACCTTTCTGCTTTTGTGATAATTGCAGCTGATGGAGCAGCCGCTATCCTTATGGAACTGGAACGTGTGCCTGAAGTCATCTGTACCGACCTTGACGGCAATTCTGAAGCGGATATCGAGAAAGAGATTCTCGCCTGTTCCAGGGGCTCAATAGTCCTTATTCACGCCCATGGGGATAATAGGGATAAGCTGAAAAAATACGTGCCTCGATTCACGAGTTTTATTGCAACTACCCAGGCCAGACCCTTTGATCGAGTATACAACTTCGGCGGGTTCAGTGATGGAGACCGCTGCGTTTTTATAGCCCGGGAATTCGGGGCTAAAAGTATCAAGCTGGCTGGATTTGATTTTGAAGACCCTCTGGTGAATCCAATTAAGAAAAAGAAGCTTAATTGGGCTAAAGAATTAATCGGGATGCTGGGGATTTGAAGGGCTAAACTGCTATACGGATGGTAAGGTGAGAGGGACTGACAAATTAAAATATTTCTTTTAATATAATTGTTCAAAAATTTTTCTCCGGGGGAGAAGCATACTTATAACTAAAAATAAGTAAGTTACAACGATTATAAATAGAGAGAGTTTTTCTTCTTTTCAGTTATATTAGTAGGCCTTAGAGCTTTAGATCAAATTTTAATATGCGTTTTACCCTTAATTTTTCCTGAACTCTCTTACTTTGCCCTTGTTTGTAGAAAAGAGGGATAAAAGCTTTATTCTAGTGGCACACTACCAAATTTATAACTTATAATTTAAATATATAAGTTGGCCTCTTTATTCCCACGGATTTCTTTCAGATTTTCAAGGGCTATTTAATGGTAAGTATTGATAATTCTGTTGATTTTATATATGTTACGAATATATTTTTATTTATACTCTGAGGCAATTAAAATTCAGTCTGTGAGCCATTAAATGGAGATTAATGGCCAGACTGGTTTCTAAAAATAATTGCCATGAGTGTAGTCCTGGTGTTGGGGGTTGATAGAGAATTTGATTGGAGAAATCTATACCATTGGAAGATTATTCTAAGTTCACAAAACTCTATTCTTTTCAAATGACGTACAGGAATAATACAAGACAATTGCAATAGAAGACAAGTAAAAAAAGAATATACAAAAATCTGGAGGGAAACATAATGGGATATTTTACTCTCTACTATTCTAACTACAAAGTAGTTTATGAACGTACCAAACTCTACATGAGAGCTCGCTGGTGAAAAATAAAGTTGAAAGTGGGTTAACAATAACTGTATAAAAATGTACAGGAATTTATGAAACAAGTAAAAAAAGAATATACAAAAATCTGGAGGGAAACATAAATGGGATATTTTACTCTCTACTATTCTAACTACAAAGTAGTTTATGAACGCACCAAACTCTACATGAGAGCTCGCTGGTGAAAAATAAAGCTGAAAGTGGGTTAACAATAACTGTATAAAAATGTACAGGAATATATGAAACAAGTGAGTAAAGAATATACTAAAATCTGGAGGAATATATAATGGGATATTTTACTCTCTACTATTCTAACTACAAAGTAGTTTATGAACGCACCAAACTCTACATGAGAGCTCGCTGGTGAAAAATAAAGCTGAAAGTGGGTTAACAATAACTGTATAAAAATGTACAGGAATATATGAAACAAGTGAGTAAAGAATATACTAAAATCTGGAGGAATATATAATGGGATACTTTACTTTATACTACAGCAGAGTAGTCTTCTATTATGAGTGCACCAAACTCTATATTGGAGCCTGCTGGTGGTAAATACACCGGGTGTAGATCAATATTAGCCACTTAGACTGAAAAGAAATTGTTTCCCTGGCCATCTTTTCAAAATGTAATGATAATTATGGATTCTTTATATCTTGAATTGATGGCTATTGGTCCTTACTTTTTATAAGTTGACAGCTACACATTCTTTTTTAAGGGTTCCTGGTGTGACCATCCTGGTAGTTACTGCCGTTAAAACCCTTATTTTTCGTGTTTCTTTATCTGTTCTGTTTCTTTATCTGTTCTGTTTCTTTATCTGTTCTGTTTCTTTATCTGTTCTGTTTCTTTATCTGTTCTGTTTCTTTATCTGTTCTTTTTCTGTCTTTCTTCTACTAGTTAGAGATTTATAATGGAAGTATTATACTTAACTATTATAATTTTTTCTTTTTTCAATTTGCTGGATTTTATTTAAAAGCATGCATAAATCAAATAATCAGGTATGAAAAAGCAGAGCTGGAAAATGAAATGGAACGAATCGAAAACTTTTTTATCCCATCCTTCACTTCTATAGGAACATATTTTCTGAAGAAAAAGGCTGAAGTTTTAATGTTTAATATTTGAAAGTGTTATTATGTTTTTTCAGCAAAATTAGCCATTTTTAGGAATTTTAGATGAATTTAGTCACAAAATATAGATTATTTATCGTTTAAAGCTTTATTTCTTGCCTAAATAATTAATTAAAGACTAAATGCCCTGATGTTATAGGGAGTTTTTAAGAATTATAATTTTAAATTAATAAAAAAGTAAACCTGCAATTTCAGCCGGGTATTTGTTAGGATTTTCGAAGACTATTTAATGTTAAGAACTATTTATTCTATTCTTTTTATATAATTTATTATTTATTATTTAAATTATAGGCTTTCAGGCAATTAAAATCAAATCTGCTCCTCTCCAAATGAAATCAGTATGAAGAATGGTTTTAAAAATTGCCGGAAGTACGATATATATTGGAGGTTGATAAAGGAGTTTGGGGGGTTTATCGACAGGTACACACAATTGGTACACACAATTAAAAGTACATAAATTTAATTTTAAAGAATTTATTTTCTTCAATATGCAACTATGAACATGAAAAGATTAAGGTAAATACACGGAGGTAAGTAAAATGTGTTGTGGATTTAACTACTTTGGATGCGGCAGAGGTTGGAACCTCGGATGGCTTGGTGGCCTTGGTGGCTATGGCGGAGGCTGTGGCTACGGTGGTGGCTGTGGCTGCGGCGGTGGTTGGTGGCGCAGGCGCTGGCACAGACGTGGTTGTGGCGGCTGCTAACTACTGAGCCCGAAAACAACTAAGAAGCCTTAAAAAAATAGAATTCATAGTCATCTCTTCAAGTATAGGAAACAATTTCTTCAAGTATAGGAGACAATTTCCAGGAAATCGTCTTTTTTGAATTGATGGCTATGTATGTTTATTCTTCTAAATTTAGTAGTTGAAAATTTCGTTTTCAGGAATGCAAGGTAAATACACGGAGGTAAGTAAAATGTGTTGTGGATTTAACTACTTTGGATGTGGCAGAAGTTGGAACCTCGGATGGCTTGGCGGCCTCTGCGGCTATGGCGGAGGCTATGGCTACGGTGGTGGCTGCGGCTGTGGTGGTTGGTGGCGCAGGCGCTGGCACAGACGTGGTTGTGGCGGCTGCTAACTACTGAGCCAGAAAACAACTAAAACTTAAAAAATAGAATTCATAGTCATCTCTTCAAGTATAGGAGACAATTTCCAGGAAATCGTCTTTTTTGAATTGATGGCTATGTATGTTTATTCTTCTAAATTTAGCAGTTGTAAATTTTAAATTTTGTTTTCAGGAATTCCAGTATAGGTATAAGACGGCTTACTCCATTTGAGCTTCTTATTCACTTTTCTTTCATTGTTCCATTCTGGAAGTGTTCGATACTTTCAGCTTAAATGCGATCTCTGCAAGATTTTTGCTCATTTTTAAATCATGACCGACTGTATATATTTTTAATGATCGCACCGGCTACTTTAAAATGGTCACTGTAGAGGATTATTATCTTGACCAGGCCGAAACAGAAGTTATTAATTGTTTTTGTTATGATGCAACGGCAGTTGATTGTGTGTTCTTACTTTATTTATATTTTTGAACTAATTAAAAACAATCCCTTACTCCAAATACTGGATTTCAGCCGTATATTTGTCCAGATTTTCGGAGACTATCAAATGATTAGAACAATTTATTCTAGTCATTTTATATAATCAGTAGTTATTATTGGTATTATTATTATTTGCATATACTCTCTGGCAATTAAAATCAAATCTGATACTCTCCAAATGAAAATCAGAAATGAAAATCAGCACGGGGAGGTTTTAAAAATTGCCAGGAGTGCAATACTTATTGGGGGTTGATAAAGGGGTTTAAATCGACAGATATACACCTTTGAAAGTATAGAAATTAAATTATAAAGAAATTGTTATTTTTAATATGCAAGCATGAGTATGAAAATGATGAAAAAAATACACGGAGGTAATTAAAATGTGTTGTGGATATAACTACTTTGGATACGGCAGGAACTTATGGAGTCGCTGTGGAGGCTGGTTTGCAGGCTACGGTGGTGGCTGCGGTTGCGGCGGAGGCGGCTGGGGAGGCTATGGCGGCGGCTGTCGCAGCCGGATAATGATCATGGTCTTACGAAGATGCGGTTGTGGCTGCGGTAGTGGCTGCTAACTACTGAATCCGAAAACAACTAAAACTTAAAAAATAGAATTCATAATCATCTTAAGATAAATATACAGAGGTAATTAAAATGTGTTGTGGATATAACTACTTTGGATACGGCAGGAACTTATGGAGTCGCTGTGGAGGCTGGTTTGCAGGCTACGGTGGTGGCTGCGGTTGCGGCGGAGGCGGCTGGGGAGGCTATGGCGGCGGCTGTCGCAGCCGGATAATGATCATGGTCTTACGAAGATGCGGTTGTGGCTGCGGTAGTGGCTGCTAACTACTGAGTCCAAAAACAACTAAAACTTAAAAAATATAGTTTATAGTCATCTATTCAAATATAAGAGACAATTTCCAAGGAATCATCTCTTTTTGAATTGATGGCTATGCAGTTTTATTTCTTTTAATTCGAGCACTCCGGGTGTATTACAGATAATCCGAATGAAGAGAATAATTTTTATTTTGTCTTTTCAGCATACACAACTATTCCTATTACTGCTGCAATTGCCCATAAAATGCCTGTGAAAGGAATGCTTTTCGTATCTGAGGATGAGTTTGAATCTACCGGCTGCTTCTCTGCTATCCCTGTATTTTCGGTCTGGTTTTCTTCCTGCCATTTTCCCTGAGCTTTCAGCTCTTCAATTACAGCATCCCTGTGTCCGATAGGGTGTTCTCCGGGAAAGCCCACAGATACGCTGAAAAGCTGTTTCTTGGGATCTTCATCCTTTACATGAGGGGCACAGTTTCGTTAAGGGTGAACTCTGCCTGGTCCTCAGTCCAGACATATTTCCCAGTTTCAGTTTTCTCATAAAATCCTCCTGTATTATATTCCGGATTTAGTTATCTTTTTTTTGGACATATTTCATTTTTAATTTCCTGTTTATTATTCATTCGTCTTTTATTTCTATAATATAGTATATTTATGCTTATTTAATCTGAAGATTTATTTAAACTGTTTATTGTCACATATTGACCATTGGAGGAATAAGCAGCTCTTAAAGGGTCAAGAAGATGACTTGAGAAATGAACAATGATAAATAAGGTTGAGAAAAGCCATTTCAGCTCCCAGACTCTTATGGGAATGCTAATAAAATAGGACCTCAACAAATTTAATATATTTAATTGAAGACAAATATAATTACTCAATGACAAATATAATTATTTGATGACATGGGGTGTTGCAAAATGAAGAAGGGAAAATGTCCAAAATGCGGGAGCGAAAATCTCGATATAGGCCATATAATTGGAGAACGTATAGGTTATGAGTCTGATAGCGAATGTTATTTTACCGGGCCCATGCGCGAATTTAAAGTGCATGTTTGTTTAGATTGCGGACATGCCGAATTTTATGTGGATGTAGTAAATCAAAAATAAGCTGAAAAACAGTTCAGAATTCGGCAGAAATAGTGGAAAGGCTAAAAACAGCTGGCAAACAGATGTATGTATCCCTGTATCGCATAAGATTGAGGCGTGTCATACGATACATTATGAGGCATCAGTCTGGACAGATGCGACCTCATCAAACCTGTCTTGCCTTTCCACCGCATCTAATATAAGGCTTTTAGCCTTACTCTACCACTTTCTAATCATCTATTGCCCAATATTCTTGCAGTCCTTCGCTCATCTATGAAACGACCAGCTCATATAACGCCAGGATGGAGTGATGATCATAAAGATAGCGAAGAACTTGTTCATGTATTTCTTTACCACAGAAATACAAAGTATGATTGACTTTTATTATTATAAATAATTTTCCGGACACCTTTTATAGAATGCAGCGTAAAACCCCCGAGTCTTTCGTTTAGGGGTTTTATGCTTTTTCATATAAAGAAAAAGTATTTTGTGTGTGTAAGATACGGAAGACAGAAAACGATATATGAGCCTGAAAAGGATTAAGAGTTCCGGATAGGTTCCGGAAAATCAATAAAACTATATATTTTTGTCACACCGACATATGTAAAAGATTATCCAAGTATAATCGCATTCAATCAACCTTGTCCTGTTATGTAATCTATTTAAAAAAAATTATTTTTAATCTTAAAACTTCTACATTGTTATTATCAAATATGAGGCAATTTTATTTTATTTGCCGAAATTTAAATTGGTTTGCAGCCAAAAAAGTATTTTTCCTCCAGTAGATGTCAAGGAAATCACATTACTTCACCACTCATCACCCGTTAAATTAGAAATACTACTTTATTTTTGCTTTTTTAAGAATCACACACATTCAACTTTTTTCAGGACATGTAGTCTCTGCCAGAAAAACTATATAGTTTTACCACCCAAACTATCTTGATCATATGCAAAGACTCAAAATTCTTTCCCTGGTTCTTGACCACAAAATCTTTTTCCAAAGCCCCTCTAATCTAATCCTGCGCAACATTCCAGTATCCCCCTGCCTGGACGGGCGTGAGATCAATTTGATTTATGGTCCGCTACACTCGGGCAAGACTTCCTTCTTAAAGTATGTAGCAAGTCTTGTGCATGGAGGGAAGGTTTACATTAATTTTGGAGACAGCAGGTTTGAAGAATTAGAACCTGAATGTTTTCAGGAAATTGAGGAAATTGCGACTGAAGTTTACACAAAAACGAATGAAAATGAAAAAGAACCTTATGAAGCCCCGGATGCAGAAGGAGCTGTCTACTATTTCCTTGATGAAATTCATAATGTCCCCGGTTGGGAAAGCTGGGTTGACAGGCTTAATAGAAAAGGAGCAAGGGTCTTTGTAACCTCTTCTTCCGCAAATATCCTGAGTCAGGAGGTTACTTCACTCTTTGCAGACAGAAACAGGATCCTCAAACTTTTACCTTTTTCCTTTAAAGAATACCTGACTCTAAAAGGGCTCAGGGTCCCAAAGCCTAACTTTCTCACACCTTCCAGATGCGATGAAATGCTGTGCCTGTTCCTGCATTATTTCGACAATGGCGGCTATCCTGGCGTAATAAAAGATAGAAATCCCACACTTTCCCGGAAGTATTTTGAGGAAACCCTGCAGACCGGGGTTATTGCCAGGCATAATATTCAGGACGCAGAAGGACTGAAAAGACTTGCAGTATTCCTTATCTCAAACATGGCATCGGAATACTCACTTGACACACTGAAAAAAGTGAGTGGGATAGATAACGAGGATACTATCCGCAACTACCTTGACTATCTGGAAGAGGCTTTTTTGTTGTACAGGACTCCCATGTTTAACCACTTATCTGAAAACGGGAAAGAAAAAGATGTCCCATGCAAAGTTTATGCCGGAGATACGGGTTTCTTCAAGACCGTATATCCCAATTATCCGGACAGCCTGGGATTAAGGTTTGAAAACCTTGTGTTTCTTGAACTGCTCAGGCAGGGCAAGCAGGTCTCATATTTCCGGGACAGGAGAGAATGTGATTTCCTTATAATCGAAACAGATAGCCAGGCTGTTAAGGCTGCGATTCAGGTCTCGGTCTACTTCGGAAGCCCGGCAGTAAGAGAACGGGAGGTTCTCGGACTTATGGCAGCCATGGAAGAATACGGGCTTAACGAGGGGCTTATCCTTACCATGGACGATGAAGGAGTCATGGAGATCTCGGGCAAAGACGGGGAAAAGAAAAGAATAATTATTAATTCTGTATGGAAGTGGATGCTGGAATAATCAGTCAATCCCTCTTCATCCTGATTTTACACTCCTTATTTTTCTTCGATTCTTACTTTTCTTCGATTCTTACTTTTCTTCGATTCTTATTTTTCTGCTGCTTTATTTTCTGCTACTATTATTTTTCTTTAGTTTCTATTCTCTGTTATTAAGGACTGATTACTGATAGAATAAATAAAAGCAGGAGCTGAAAGATTGCCTCCGGCTCCATGGTTGATATTCTAGTATTAGAAACCCCATCCCGGCTATTGAGTTCGTTTATATCTACGTACGAAGGCAGGTTCAAGCGAAGCGCGGCGCGTGAAAAGAAAGAACAAGAGATGCTATTCTCGGCCATTATGAAGTAATACCAACCAATTAATCAGGTTATACTCCATTAAAAGGTCGATGTTTTTGAATAAAAAAACATTGGCTCGAAATTTAGAACTCTTACCCGTACAACATTATTCGCTCTACCACCCGAATTGCGATTCGCCCGAGTTTCGCTTCGGGATCACAGAAAATCGAAGATTTTCTGGGAGTTGCACTGCAAGTGCAACAGCACGAGGTCCTTTTCGCTTCGCTCAAGGGGACTACTTTATAGGTTTTTATCAGTGAGCTTTGCTCAGGGGACTAAATTATGGATGTTTGTGAATGTTAATAATGAAATGCGCTCAAGAGGACTACTTTTTGGTTTTTAGTAGTGAGCTTTACACAAGAGGACTATTTGATGGGTTTTAGCTGAGATTCGCTCAGGAGGACTGAATTACAAATAATTCACCAGTGCAACGTTATTAGCTATATCGGGTCGTTCCTGTCACGCTCGAAGAGCGGCCATTCCGATGAAGTTAAAAAAGAAGAAAAATGGCTCTTCGCTGTTTTGTATGGGTTAAAAATTACTATATAGTTGGAAAGTTTCTGTTCCAAAAATATAAACATCGATCTTGTCTGTGATTTTATACAAGAAATGTTTTTAAATTTAATATGTGTTGCTCACAAACTGGAATATGAATATAAATTACCCACTCGAAATAGCGAAGAGCCAGAAAAATCAAAATAAAAGCGGCAGAAAAATCCTGTCGATGAATTATCCCGAAAAATAGTAAGGATGAACAAAACAGAATTACTCTATATGATAAGTAACCTTTTTCAAGTTTCTTCTGTCTTCTTCCCGTTCACTTCTTTTTCCCTTCGACTTCTTTCTTTTTTTTCAACGGACCGCCAGACAAGCTGGCGGAGGCGCCCTATATTTACCTGTGAATTAAATAACGTTCAGGGTATTGGGAAGCGTTTTTCGGGTCTGGAAGACTTTCTGAATTCCGTTTCTCTTTAAATACCAGCATGAATTAACCTGTTACTATTTTTCTCCCGGGGCAAAAGAGATGTTTTCAGTCCTATAAGACTCATAAGAAAAAACAAACGACTCCAGCTTCGGATATTCTGAATAATATCAACCAGGTAATCAAAGAACATCATTAATCAGGGAGCACCTGAAAATAAGAGAACCTGAAAATAAGAGAACCCGGAACATTCCTGTTCCGGTTGAATTTGCGGTCAGAAACTGCTACCTGGGATCGCGAAATCTCCAGGGAATGGTCCCGGACCTTCTCATGCTGAAGTTTCAGTTTTCATGCAGAACTTTCGGCTAAAACCGCTTCCTTTTCTGCAGCTTTTGTTTCTTTTGCTTCAGTTGATTTTTTTGTCTCTTTCTGGGAATAGAACCAGAGCGGAATATAGAGACAGAGTACTGAAAAACCGATTCCGGTTGTAGCCCAGCCAAGTTCGAGGCTGTTGAGGTATACAATACCCACAAGGAAGAAGGGGATATTCAAAATGGCAGTTGCCAGTGCTATGTTTTTCCAGCCTTTCGGGGCTTTAAAGGGCCTGTCCAGTTTTGAGAGTTCCGGGTCATTTCTTACCTTTACGTAGGTATAGAGGCTTATCCCATTTGCACAGATATATCCGATTGCAGAAGCTGCCAGAATTGCGGTCGGGGTCCCGAGCAGGATAAGGCCCATGTTAAACAGGGCGTCGGCAATCATTGCGTTCATAGGGTGCCCGTGGGAGTTCAATTTGCTCAGGAATGAGGGTAGGTTGCCTTCAACTGACATCGAGTAGATTGACCTTGCCGAGGAGAGGAATGCAGTCTGGATGATAAGGAGCATTGCCCCTACAAGCATGATAATTGCAATTGAAGCCCCAAGTGTGCCAAGCGTGAGGTTGGCAATAGGAAGCATCGGAGATACGGGTTCGGAAAGCACACCTTCAACTCCGAGCGTGCCTATAACCGAGGTCTGGACCAGCACATAGAGCACAAGGCAGATTCCTCCGCAGACCAGCAGCGCTTTTGGAGTGTCAGTATTCGGGTTCTTATATTCGGGGCCGTAAATTGCTGCGGTTTCCCAGGCACAGGCACTCCATTCAGCCATTGCGAAAATCCCGAAGAGGATAAGGATGTGTTTCAGATCCCAGGTCCAGTCCGTTGGGAACCAGGAGCCTGTGATGTTAGCAAGGTGGAAGTCTCCCGTAAGAAACGGGGCGATGGTAATAACGATAAGAGGAATCAGGGAAACAACAGCCAGGATGTATCCAGCCCTTGCTCCGTTCTTGAGCCCTTTTGAGTTTATAACGGCAAGAGACCCGAAAATCACAGCTCCGACCAGTAAGGAGAGCAGGGTCTCAGGAATGGCTGAAAAGGCAGGGATAAGACCCTTGAGATAACTTCCGATAAGGATTGCATAGATTGCAAGCACCGGGCTCCAGCCGAACCAGTAACTCCAGGCACTGAAACCGCCAATGAATTTCCCTAACTTAAACTTTCCTTTATTGTGTTTGTTTGAATTCGAGCCAAAAACGGTCTGTGTGTATCCTGGCAGGCCGGATGCCTTCGGAAAGACAGTTGCAAGCTCTCCGAATGCAAGGTTCTGGAAAAAGCCCAGGAAAATGGTCAGGCCCCATACAGCTATTGAAAAAGCCCAGACGTAACCTGTAAAATAGCCTATTGAGGGCAGGATCAGTAAAGGGACGCCGAGGGCAATTGCAAGCCCCTGTTTCCAGTCAATGGACCTTTCAAGTCCTTTCAAGTCACAGCTTGCTCTGTCGCATTCCTCTGCATACTGCCAGTCGATTTGAGATTTAGATTGGGGGGTATTATCTTTCAAAAAAATCACCTGTTTTCAAAATTTCTCTTTAAGAACCCGTTTCAGGCAATCTGTGCCCTGAAAGTTTCGCAGGAGTTGATCTTTATATCGAGCAGTTTTTCGATGTTCATCTTTGCAGCAATGCCCTTTGCAGCTCCTGGCACGGAGGTGATGACACCAATGTCAAGCTCTTCACGGAGTTCTCTCATGACATGTTCGTCTGAGAGGTCCAATGTTTCAACGTTAAGCTTCTTTGCCACGTACTCTTTTGCCTCCTCGATGCGCATGTTCTTTGAAAACTCCATCCTTGCAACGAGGTCGCCTGCAGCCCTGATCCCAGTCATCCCCGACGCCATTATGTGGGAAATCGGCATCCCCAGCGGGTCGCCGACCCCGATCTATATGCCGTCTACGCCGGCAATCTCAACCATTGCCTTGCTTGCTCTTGTAACCGCATCTACCGGGGGAGTTTCAAGCATGGGGATTCCGCCTACACCCATACCCATGTTCACGTGACAGGGAATTGAAGACGCTTCTACTGCCGCTTTTATGAATGTGACAGCCCGTGCCAGGTTCCAGGCTGAGGTCTTGCTTGTGTTGGTGTTGACCACGGGACCAAAGACGTTTGCACCGGCTGTTGCTGCCAGAGGTGCCTGTTCATGCGGCCAGAGTCCGGCAAGGCGAACTCCATCGTACTCCAGTTCCCCGTGCATCCCGAGCACCATTTCACCTGCCATGCCCATTTCAATATACATTTCCGGAAAATGAGCCCTCAGGACTTCAACTGCATTGAGTGTGCCGTACATATCCGCATCTCCGGCTGCTGCAGTTGTATCAAAGTTGACCCCGTCTACCCCTGAGGCAAAGAGCTTCTGCATAACCCAGACCGTATCCCTTGTAAGATGTTCGGCTGCATGTTCCATGGAATTTTTTGCCTTATCGATCTTGAAGGCTTTCATAAGGTCCCCGGGGTTTTCGAAGGGCCCGTCAGGAGTATAATAAAGCCCCATGTTTGGCATTGCCCCATAAAAGAGCGGGATGATCATGTTCTGCTGGCAGACTTCCATTGCCTGGCACTCGTTTGCGACTACGGGCTTTACCGGCTTGAAACTGTAATCAATGTGTCCGAGTTCCATTGTGTCGGCTCCAAAGGCTCTCTCATGCGTCATGCAACCCACAAGCCGACTGGAAGGAATTCCAACTCCACTGTTGCCCTGGTCTCCATCAAGCCTTATTGTGCCTATATCGTGAGTTACAGGCACTTCCATGCCATGTTCAACGCTGACGGCTTTTCCGGGCATCATAAGGATTTCTGCAAGCCTGTCGATTTCATCAGCACCAAGATCGGGGATTTCTCCAAGGTCTGCAGCGTTTCCAGAGCCGGCTTCGATTTCGCTTAAAATTTTTTCTCTGGTAAGGAAAACTCTCTTTCCATCTCCCATCCTCAGAGCATACTCAATTACCATTTTTTCCTCCTTTTTTGAACAAAACCTGTTAAATTTAAACTGAAATTTAGGGGTTCAAAGCAGGAGTTCCTTTGCCTTCTGGACAAACTTCCGGATAGGAACATCCCTGCCTATGTCGTGGACTTCAAAACCAGCAGATTGCAGCCATGGTTGAGACGATCGACTTGCCTATGTCGTGTACATCGCCTTCAACAGTCCCGTTTACAATTACTCCGGGCTTCTTTTCCCGGGTACCTGTCGGCATGCTCTCTTCGAGCAGTTTAACGCCTGCTGTCATTGCATCGGCTGCCATCATCACATGTGGCAGGAAGAGTTTCCCTCTCTCAAAGAGAATTCCTACCTGATTCATGCCTGCTGAAAGCCCTTTTTCAATGATTTCTTCCGGTGGGAGCTCAGCCTTTGCTTTTTCAACCTCTTCGAGAACTTTTTCTTGTTTACAGGAGATTACCGCATCGGCAATTTCGTGGAGCAATCCTTCAATATCTGCCATTTTATTCGGTCCCTTTTTCATCTCAAAATAACAGTGAATGGTCTCTCGGAGTTTATCGGAAGACGGTAAGTTTTTTCCTATTCAATCTATTTAACTTTTTCCTAGATTAAAGTAATAATGTTATAATGTTACGAATGTTTGAAAAAAGTAATGTAGTCCTTCGTTCTTCCAGAGAATGAGAATTTTTAAAAAAACAGGAATCCGGTTATGGTAAAAAGGAATTTATGCAGCAGGTTGCTGCCCCTTATATACATCACATTTCATTTTTACTTCTGTGTTCCCCTGTGTCTCTTTCTGATTTCCCTCGACGAAGTCCCATCGTCTTCGTATTCGTCAACCGGGATTATTTCGCAAAAATCAAGGACCTCAGGGTTTATGGACAGTTCAATTGATTTCCTGTGAAACACCATGAACCGGACATTCTTTTCTTTAAAGTGCTTTAAAATGGCGGGTGTATCTACTGTGCCGCCATAATATTTTGCGTCAAATAGTCTGTTGAAGGTATCTGCCCCGATGATGAAGGTGCTGTTCGGAAAAAGGTCGGCTTTTTGCAGGAAGAGCGGTGCGTTGGTCAGGCAAACCCCGCCCATAAAGGCTTCACCTTTGTATTTCCTCAATGAATCAAGCCTCTGGCTCAGTGAGATAAAATCTATAGGGGGCTTGTCAACGTTCGTCAAAGAGATTTCGAAGTGGACGGGCGCATTATATTCCTTCGAAGCACACATCGCCATAAATACATGATTCTTGTGACAGGGGTCAAAAGAGCCTGAGAATACGAGTTTTATTTCTTCAGGTTTTTCGGGTTTAGTCTCATTGGGCTTTATCTCTTCGGAAGCTTTTACTTCATTAAGATTGATCCTTGCCATTCCAGCTGTTTTGCAGGAACTCTCCGGGATGCAGCTCTGCTGTTTCAGGAGATTTCCTACCACCCAGGAAACGGAATCATATTTTTCAATAACTTCTTCAATTACCTCTTCTCCCTCTTTTCCTGTCCTTTTCCTTCTCTCTTCCGCGGCCCCGATCCCGTCCTGCAAATCGATTTCAGGAACGCCGCAGTGACGGGCGAGTACATTGAAAATAAGGAGAGCAGCAATCTTTTCTTCCTCTTCCCTTGTCCGATCTGCTGCCAGTTCAAGTGTGCAGACCCCTGTTTCACGGGTTGACTGGATGGCAACGTGGACCTCGTGTTTCCTGCCCTCCCGCTCGTTTGCAGCCTTAAGCTTGCAGGTTGCTCCGATTCCGATTACTTCCGGGTCTGCAGGCCCGCCGGAGCCTTTCGACAGTCTCAGGGCCCGCTGGTAAGCAACCATCGCCATCAACCTTGCAGTTTTCTCTGAGCAGTACTTTTCAGGTTTCCTGCCGAGGAACCGGTCCATTGCATCTGTACTGTATGGAACAACCGCGTCGAGTACTGTTGCAGAGCCACTGCCGTGGCGGAGCAATTCCCCGAGAATCTCGGCTCCTCCACCGGTTATTGCCAGAACGACTTTAAAGGGCGATTCGTGAACCTGGAAAATACGTTCAATAAGCACATTGTTTTTATCTGCAGCCAGATTGTCTACCATCAATCTTCTGGATACATTCAATGAGATTATAAGTATTATTATTCACGTTCAGTCATTATTCACGTTCAGCCCGTGTTAAAAAAAATAAGGTTAAGGAAAAAAATTATCTTTTTTCGATGACTCCACAGACAATCCGGGCACCACTGTTGCCGGAAGGATCAGTGAACTGGTCGTCAGGATCGGCATGGATGACCAGTGAGGTACCGTTGGCCGGAAATAGCGTGGTCTTTCCGGGTGACAGCGTCACAAGGTTAGTAGTGACGTCCATATATCCCGTACCATCCTGCCCCACGAAGAAATTGGGTAGATCACCGGCATGGGGACCTTTCGGATTGTCAAGCCCATGTTCTTTGCCCAGAGGATTATAGTGTCCGCCTGCAGAGGCAAAAGACGGTCCTGTGCAATTCGCTTTATCGTGGATGTGGATGCCGTGCAGGCCCGGTGTCAGGTTGCTAGCAAAGACCTGAATTCGAACCATGCCAAAGGCGTCCTCGGTAAAGGTGGCGAACCCTACAGTACTGCCATTCGCGTCCTTCAGAACAGCTGCAGCACTGTCTGTAGAGTTTTCCTGGGCGGAGCCCACAGTTGAAAACATCAGTACTGTCGAGATAGCCATCAGTAATATCAATCCAGTTTTCATCAGCTTATTCCCCCTTAAAAGTGACAATTTTAATGTAAAAATTTTAATGTAAAAGAAGTCTGCCTGTTAACCCATGGATGAGATGAATAATAATCTCCCATCCTGCAACTGGTCAAGTAAAATGCTCCGTCTCCCCGTTCCAGACATACTCCTGGACAAATAAACGGCAAGATAATATAAAAAAGTTATTATAATACAAAATTTATACTCTGAAGCCTAAATTAACTCTAAAAATCCCTGATCATGCGAATATTTTACCATTTTGGAAAAAGACGACTTTTTTATTAGTGACTCAAGCAAATATATCCAGGGTAATTATAAAAGGAGTTTGATCCCCTCCTTTTCAAAGACCGAAAACCCAGTCTTTTCTCCAGAATCCCTGCCATATTTACTGGAATAAATGACCTCACCCTGGTCCCGGTAGTATATTACCGAATTATAGGGCACTCGCGGGTCAAGCAACCTTTCTCCCTTATTTCCCTGAGCAGGTCTGGCACCTCTCTCCAGATCCTTTCATTGAGTACATAACGTTCCCCGTCTCTTTTTATCAGGCTTATCTTTAAGGCTTTTTTTAATAAAGCATAGACAGTACTCTTTTTCACATCCGTCTCTTCAATGATTTCATCCACAGTTTTTGCTTCAAGCAGAGAGACGAGTATAGGGATTCCGGAATCTGCCAGAACATATATCAAATTCGGGTACGAATCGAGAATCTGGGTCAACCTGACCATCAAGGTGCTTTTCCTGGGAACAATTTCTCCAGAGGAGAGGGCTGCAAGGTCTTTTTCTTCAAGTTTTTGCACAATTCGGTAGACGTGCTTTTCGCTTTTATTGAGAGCTTCGGCTACGGTGCTTATTGAGGTGTTGCCTTTTGCGAGTTCTGCGATGGTTTGGAGTTCGGTTCTGGAAAAATGCATTAATTCCAATAATATGCGAATAGAACCTTAGTTTGACAGTATAAATTAAAGTTAGTGAGAAGCTTCGATTTTTTGTCAAAAATCAATTGACAGTATTCATAAATTTCATCAAATTGCCTCTGATTTTCCAGCTACACAATCACTATAAGGTAAATTAGTAGAGATTTTTGTCCTATTTTGGCACTTTTGGCACCTGACTTTTTGGATAGTATCTATATTTTATCTGAGATTCATGCTATCTGTCAAATTCGATACCAAAAATTTGATCAAAAATTATGAAAATAGCTATCAAGAGAAAGAGAATCATCTGTCAAATTGAATCGTAAAAAATGGGCAAAAATTTGTTGAAATAATATTACTTATTATTCCAACAGATATGAAAACAATCTTTCAACATAAAAATCAAACTGTCAAACTCAGGATAGAATATAAGTTTTCGCGTTTGGATGGAAAATCTGAGTAGGTGGTAGTTTATTCTTCGGATTAAAAATCAGTTTGTAAACAATGTTTTTGGGGAGGAAAGTCAAAAATTGGACCAACTTAATTGTCGTGACAGTGTCACGATAATCTCTTCTTCCGGGAACAAATCGGAGAAATCGATCCTCCGTCGCAGGTGCAAACAGGAGTTTGTGCAAGAAGTTCTTGCACAATTCTCTCTCAACCGACCAAAGACCCTAGATTTTTTGATTATTTCCTAGCACATGAGCTTCCGGAAGTATATCAGGATCAATTGTCTACGCAGTGCGGAGACAATTTCTTGTTTGTATTACACCTTTTTTCCTTGAGTTTTCCCTATCAATTTTCGTCATCGGGTAAACTTTTAGATCAATTGTCTACGCAGTGCGTAGACAATTAGCTCATCGAATTGTTGTATCAGTGATACGACAATTTCCTGCCCGTATTACCCCTTTTCCTTCAAGCTTCTTCTCGCAATTTTCATACGCGGCCAATAAGCAGGAGTTTGTGCAAGAAGTTCTTGCATAATTCTCTCAGCCAGACAAAGTTTTCATAATTTTTGGAGTCTTCTCCTCGCAAATGAACGACCTGAGAGTGTTCAACTCAATTGTCGCCTCACTGCGGCGACAATTCCTTTATAAATTCTCCGAAGCAGTTCAAAAACCCTCAAGCTGTGGTTTGTTGCGAAACCGGAGATGCAAGTGCTGTTGCCTTGATCTGCTCCAGTGCGGATATCAGCTCATCTATCTGGGTTGAGGTGAAGAGTCCGTCAGGCCCTTGCGTTGTAAGGTCAGTAAATGGTGATTCGTAAAGCAGTGCAGCATCCATCACACCGTGTTTTGCAAGATGGTTTATGATCAGGTTTATGAATTCGATCTGGTTTGCACTAAAAGTCTTGCCTAAGAGGAATGTGGCAAGCGCCTGTTTTGCAGCCTCCCTATCCAACCCTACCAGTGAACGTACAAAGAGGCCAAGCCCATGTGATACCTCTTTGGCACGGGCAATTTCTTCCGGGCCTCCCAATCCGCTTTCAGAGAGTATCCGCTCCAGCTCATCGAGATCAGATGCAGTTAGTGGCTCATTCATCCTGAGCTTATGAATTACGGCCTGGTCCTGATGTTCCAGAAGGAAAGCCCTTGTCTTGGCGCGAAACTTCTCGAAATCTCCGGATGCAGCAAAGCCTGGCAATTCTACGTCGGTTTCACTGCCCATTTCATCTTCAAAGTCGGTATAAATAGGCTTCCTGCGGTGTTTTTCTATCAGTTTTACCAGGTCACGGAGACGCCGTCGAAGCGTTTCCAGCATGGGAGTTGTAACGTTTTCCCACCATTCCTCGGTCTGCACATCCAGAATTAGATTCATCTGGTCACGCACCATTGGGATAGTCGTTTTTTCTTCCAGAAGCCCGGCGATATCTCTTACCTGGTTACGCAGGCGCTCAAAGGCGGGCTCGGCACGCAGTAAAGCCAGCTGCAGGTTCAGGACCAGGAGGTCAAAGCGCTTTGCTTCTTCGGCTTCCGGTTGCAGTTCCGAGGGCAGGCCTGCGACTTCATGGGAAAGTTCGGAGAGGTCTTCCCTGGACAGCTTTAGCCAGGTTTCGGGCCTGGAGTATTTCTCGACCAGCCGCCGCCTGGGACGCACGACGAAGTTGTCCAGATTCATCGAGGCAATTTCACTGTGCAGCATTTTGGCAATCGAGCGGCGAACTTCAGCTTCTGTTTTTGGTTCACCATAGATTTCCAGGGTCTCCGCGCCGACTCCGAATTCGATGTCAGCTTCAAGTTTCCTGTCCAGCTCAGAAATTAATTCAAGCCGGGATTTGAACAGACGTGTGCCAAGCGAATCACCCAGTGAACCATCGGTGGTTTCCGGGTTCTGGCTGAAGAACTCCAGGTTCTGGCAGTAATCAAAAAGATAAAAGAATTGTTTGTTCTTTCCCGGTTCAAAAAGGTCCGGACACAGCCGGGTACCGCGTCCCACCATCTGCCAAAACTTTGTCTTTGAACGCACCATTTTAAAGAAGACCAGATTCACGACCTCTGGCACATCAATTCCGGTGTCAAGCATGTCCACCGAGATGGCAATATGAGGGTTTTTTTCCTTGATCGAGAAATTATCTATCAGGCTCTGGGCATATTCAGTCTTGAAAGTGATAACACGGGCGAACTCGCTCTTGAAATGAGGGTAATTGGCATTGAACCGGTCGGCGATATATTCAGCATGTGCCTGGTTTTTGGCAAAAAGGATGGTCTTGCCTAACCGGTCCCCACCAACGACTTTCAGGCCCCGCTCCATCAGGTGTGCGAGCACTTTGTCCACAGTGTCCTTATTGAACAGCCATTTGTTGACGGCTTCGGCTTCTACCCTGGCAGGGATTTCGCCGTCTTCGTCGTCCCACTCAAGAGTGTCCCACTGTTCTTTATCTTCATCTGAGAGCTCGTCATAATTGATCCCCTGGCGCTGGAACTTCAGGGGCACTGAAACCGCTTTAGGAGGGACTAAAAATCCGTCTTTTACAGCTTCTTCCAGATGGTAGGCATCGGTGGGAACACCTGTTTCGAGGTCAAAGAGGCTGTAGGTATTGCGTTCAATTTCATTTTTGGGCGTTGCTGTAAGGCCCACAAGGAGAGAATCAAAGTAGTCGAAAATAGCTCTGTATTTCTTGAAAACCGAGCGGTGCGCCTCGTCAATAATTACAAGGTCGAAATGCCCAACTCCAAAGCGGCGCTGTCCATTGCTCATCTCTTCTATCTGTTTCATCATCGTAGGATAGGTCGAAACGAACACTCGCCCTTCTGTATATTTTTCCGTGACAAGGTTCACAGGGGCTGAGTCTGAAAGGTGTCGCTTGAAGGCGTTTACCGCCTGGTTGACCAGAGCCACCCTGTCGGCAAGGAAGAGCACACGTTTGACCCAGTTGCAGCGCATCAGGAGGTCACAGAGTGCAATGACTGTGCGGGTCTTGCCGGCGCCTGTTGCCATTACAACCAGAGCTTTTCTGTCATTGTCCTGTTCAAAGGCTTCTCCGATGCGACGGATGGCCCGGGTCTGATAGTAGCGGTCGACGATGGCGGAATTAATCTCTGCTTCGGAGAGAGGTCTGCGGCTGCTACGCCGCTGGATGAGGAGTTCCAGTTCGGCTTTTTTGTAGAAGCCCTGCACCTGCCTTGGAGGATATCTGGAATCGTCCCAGATCCAGGTTTCATACCCGTTTGAGTAGAAGATAACCGGCCTTTGCCCGAACTGGTTTTCCAGGCAGTCAGCATAGAGTTTTGCCTGCTGCTGGCCAACCCGAGGATCGCGTTTGGTTCTTTTTGCTTCTACCAGGGCAAGGGGTTTTCCGTCGTCGCCCCAGAGCACATAATCTACATAGCCGATGCCTTTTTTGTTCGGCATGCCTGAGACTTCAAATTCCCTGTCCCGAGCTTGATCCAGAGCCCAGCCGGCCTCTTTAAGTAGCATATCAATGAAGTAGTCCCGGGTTTCAGCTTCGGAATAATCATGGGTGTCCGGCAGTAAAGCTGAAGCTTCTTTTGCCTTTGCAACCTCAACCCGCAGGCGTTTGAGTTCTTCATCCAGCGCGGATTTGTCGGCAAGCAGTTCCGAGAGTTTTTCGTCCTTTTCCCGCAGGCTGGTTTCCAGGTTCTGGAGCTGTTCTATCGTCTGCTTCGGGACAGTTGTTTTTGGCAGATCTTCAGGGTTAAAGCTCAGTCCCGGTTCAGGTTTTCCTTCTCTTGCATAGGTGCGTGCCAGCCAGTAGCTGATGTGGAAAAGTTCACGCACTGCTGTTATTGAATCATCCACCAGGACTGAACTGTTGCTGTGCACAGCCTGATTTCCAAGCCGGATAATAACCCTTGCTTTGTTGAAGATTGCCTCTCCCGCAGCTTTCTTGAATGTAGGTTCATGAATAAGAGCACTCAAATTATCCTGATACGGCAGGAGCAAGGAATAATCGTGCTTATACATCCACTGCACAGTCAGTTCCAGAGCCCTGCGAGTATAAAAACAGGCAGTTCGCGGGTCAGGATAAACTGCATTTGAGGCTTTTATGGCTGCCTCATACAAAGAAGGCCATTCGGCTTCGAGAAAGGCAAAATTGGTCATTAATTTCCTCCGTTCCCCATCTGCCGCTCAAAAGATTGTCGCACCAGACCCATCACATAGGGTAGCTCATCCAGCGATCTCAAGCCTACTTTTACATCGCCGTTGCCCCAACACCCGATGTCTGAAACGTCCTTGCAGAGTCCTTTGGGATCGTTTATGCCAGAAAAAGGCAGATTGAGTGACAGGATCAGCCGCTTAGCTTGTGGCACCACATCCACAAAGTTAGTCTCAGCTTTGTAGGCGACATAAAGCTTGAGAAACTCCTCAGTTACACAGGGATCGAGAGCTAACACTTGCTTACGGAAGGCCTCGAACAACTCATGCATGGTTCCAGTTAGCAGGTGTGGATGGTTCTCAATTGTGTAACCAGATGCGGCAGCCTTTGGCTTGTACGCCTCAATGATATCGGTAGCCAGCTTTGGCATTGTCCATACATCAAGAGCTATTTCTGCCAGCCTACCTGCCCTTTCTTTGATAGTGTCTTCGTTCCACTGGTCGAGCTGACCAAGTCCTTTATTGAGTTTGAGCGGACTTTCCTTGAAGCCGCCCGGCATATCACATTTCTCAGTGAAAGACCGGTCGCTGTACTCAGAGTTGTAGCCAGTGAGTGTGAGGTTTCCAAGAGTATGCAGCCATGTCTCATGAATTCGTTTCCACTCCAAGCCAAGTTCCGTTTTCCAGGCTGTGGAGAGATTCTCATTCTGTGGCATGATATGCTCGATGGTGTACTCATCTACCAGCACACGTTCTTTATGTCCGTAGTTTTCCAATCGTCTTATCCAATAACTACGGCTTCGGAAGTTGTAGAGGTCACGGATTTGCAATTCACGCCGGAATTCCTCGTCATTTGGGAAGCGGCGATACGAAGGCAACTGAAGAAGGTATACCTGGATGCTTTTGAGGTAACGATCCTTTTTGAGTGCTCTGGAAAAGGTTGCAAAGGTCTTGTTCATTGAATTTGTGGGGATAGAGCAGATAGCGCGTCGGAACACGTAGGCTTCCACCAGCCGAACTGCTGCAACAAAATCTTCCCTGGACAGCACTCCGGTTGCGTAGTCGTGATACAGTTCGAGCAGGAATGGATAGGCCACATCTACCCTAAGCTCGCGTAAGTCATGGAAGGCCAGTTTCAGACCGGGATCTGTCTCTGTTCCCAGTGCCATAGCGCAGAAGTATCGAGAATATGTCCGGATATCGGCTACAAGTGCTTCTACTCCTGCCTGTGCTGTTTTTTGGGAACTGGCGTGAACCTTAAACGCATCATAGACTTCCCCAATTCTGGGAATCTCCCCGGTTTTTACAGTCAAATAATGGCGCATGAATCCGTCGAACTGCTCACTGTAGGCTTCCTGCCCGAAATCCACCTCCATTGGCCGCCAGAACTGCTCGTAGAGTCTTGTCTGTAACTGTGGTTCCAACCCCATCAGGATATAGTTGCGAATCAGGTCGGCCTGGCTAAGCTCTTTGCCGGTTGAGTTCATGCTTTCAAAAATGAGCTGAGGGTTGTCCTGATCGCGGTTGAGTGCGATATCAACTACTATAAGTTTGGCCAACCCTTTACACAGAGGCATGAGATTGTCTTTACACCCAGCAATCCACGATTCAAAAAGTTTGAAATTCTCCATTACCCGCAGAGAATATTCTTTTGGCTGCTCTCTGTTGCCGACAATAGAAGTAAGTGAGTCCTTATCCGTCTGCGAAAGGATAAGCTTGTAATACTTTTCTCCTTCTTCCTCCGGGTTAAGCAGATAATAATTACGCAGCTTGCGGGGAGAAAAACCATCCAAAGGCTCACGTTTTTCTTCATCTAATTGGTCAAGTGCTCTGGAAAGGGCAGCTATCAGCAGGGTTACTGTGGTCAGACGCTGCTGTCCGTCGATTACGAGCAGTGGAGACTGGCTGGATACCTGATAAATCCCTTTTTCTATGTAAACGATAGAGCCGACGAAGTGAGCTGAGATATCATCGTTGCTGCCTGTCCGCAGAATATCATCCCACAACTGCCAACACTCTTTCTCAGTCCATGAGTAGGTGCGCTGGTATATCGGAATAACAAACTGGGGGGATTTCCTAAGGAAATCCAGTAATTTAGCTTCAGTAGCTTTCATAAAAATCAGTCTCCTCTGAGTCCTGTCACGGTGCACTCGTCCAGTTTTCTATGCAGGAGTGAAATTAGGGATAGGTAATCCGCTGCATCGTCTTCACCCTGCCAGAGTATCTTTGGTCCGTGAGCTAACGGATTGCGGACAGCTGCAAAGCAGCCTTTCAAAAGTAAAGCAAAACCCTTATGTTCTGACCTCTCGGTCTCAGTTTGCAGTGAATTAATCGCCAGGATCGGCTTCTCTATTGAAAAAACCTTATCGATAAGAGCGGCTCCATCTGTCTGTACCCCAGATAAATCACGTATCCGCTGAGCCAGACCCTTGGAAGCCTCGAATACAGCATGGAAATAATTATCCTGCAGAAGCTCAGGCCGGCAATACTTCAAGACTTCTGGATGTATGCGCCTTCCCTGAAACTTTGCTCGGATAGTTCGTACCCTTTTTTCAGCTTCATCGAGAGTTTTCGCAGTTTTACACTGCCGGAATCTTCCGTCCTGACCGTATTCCAAACCTGAGAAAGAAAGTATAATGTTTAGCTGCTGGCGATTCGTTTCGAACTCGTCATTGCGTCCAACGAAACGAGCGGGGGTCAGAAAAGATTGAATAAAGTCAATGATCAGATTCGCACACTGATGTTGTTTTTGGCATTTTAGGAATGCCCAATAAAGCCGTTTCCATTTTGTGGACTCACCTGAATCATCCACCAAGTCCTTACTGCTAAAAAATCGGGAGATATCGTTACCATTTCCGCATTCTCCAAGCAATTGTGCCAGTGCTTTAATTTGGCCGTCTGAGAATGGCGGAACGGCACTCATCTTACAGTTCACCCCTGAAAGCGCGGTACTGGAGAGAGGCAAAGAGAGCATCCAGATCTGCCAGTGAGGCTTTGTGAATGATTTTCAATTTTTCCACAGCGACGACGCGGCAGGCGAATTCTTGCTGGAGGTTAAGAGGTGGGAGAGGAACCTCTAAACCTCTTAAACGACCCATACTGATGCGGAGGCGCGTTTGTCCAAGCATCAAATCCTGTGCCATCTTCTCTGTAGCGGGTTGATTGAGTAGAGAGCAAATGTAAGGAGCATTAACAATTCGTTCATCAGGTCGGAATTGGATACAGTCAGCTTTATTTATCGCAACGTTCAACCAATCAGGCTGGATACAGGCACGTAGATTAGGACTACCTAGTGTACCCACAAGAACATCCCCTGGCAAACATTCGTGTTTCTTAAGTTCGGCAAAATGTTCCTCAGAGATGTACGCCTTATCGTCATCCAAGAACTCTCCAACACCGATGTTTTGAAGTCGAACAACACGAATTCCATTTTCCGTGTAGTGTGAACTCTTAATGTTGGAGCCAAATGGCCCGTCAGAAAATTTAGATGCTAACTCCCCAACCGGTTTCAGAGACCACCCCTTCGGATTGATAGCAGAGTCTCCAAACATCTCAATAAAAATTGACTGAACGAGTTCATCGAGCTGGGCGAGGGCTGCTCGACGTTTGGCTCGGAGAGCCTCCGCACGGTCAAGAATATCTACAACTCTTTGCTGTTCTGGCAAGGAAGGTAGAGGAAGAATTACCTTTGCAGCAAACTCACGCGAAATTCCTCCTACAGTAGCTCCACGAAAGTCTCGTAGGATAGCTTTTTTGCCTTCTGCTGAACGTAAAAAATGACATATATAGGCAGGTACAGCTTTCTCTGGATTAACACGGACACTAAAGACATGTTCATTTACTGCAGCCTCTTTGAATGGAAAATCAGGATGAACAAAGCTTGTTTTACCCGTGGTTGCACCGTCCTTGACGATAAGAATATCGAGTGGACAAACATGGCCGCTCTTCATCTTCTTGAAAAAAGAAGTAGGAATGCGTTTGATGTTGGAAAAATCAAAGTTTCCATCGTCAGTAAGATGTTCGCCTCCTATGCTTGGAATTTCACCTGAATCAGCAGATACTCCGCCCTTTGGGCGAGCACCACTTTCTAATGAAAGAATTACAGTTTCAAGGAGAACATTATTCATTCCAGCATCCCTTCCAGTTCCTTCATCCCCTGCTGAATCTCGGCTTCCAGCTTTGCGAGGCTTTCGAGTATCTCTTTCGGGGCTCTGTATTCCACTTCTTCATGCACGACTTCCTTGTAGCGGTTGAGGGAAAGGTCGTAACCCTGAGCGGCGATGTCGGCTTTTGGCACGCAGAAGCTCTGTTCGGTTCGGGGGCGTTTAAGTTCGCTGTTATTGCGTTCCTGCCAGCGGGCCAGGACATCAGGCAGGTTGTTTTTGGCGTGCTCTTCCTCGGTAAGCTCGGTCGAAGGCACAGGACCAAGTTTTTCCTCGTCCAGGAGCGGGCTGCGCTTGTCGTCAAGGCTCCAGCCGTCGGCCTGCATGTCATAGAACCAGACGTTGTCAGTGCCTCCTGAATTTGTTTTGGTGAAAAGGAGGATCGCGGTTGAAACGCCTGCATAGGGCTTGAAAACGCCGCCTGGAAGGGAAACAATGGCATCAAGCTTCTGTTCCTCAACAAGCATGCGACGAAGTTTCTTATGGGCTTTGCTGGAGCCGAAGAGAACGCCGTCCGGAACGATTACAGCAGCCCGGCCGCCTGGCTTCAACAGGCGCATAAAAAGGGCTACGAAGAGCAGCTCGGTTTTCTTGGTCTTGACGATCTGCAACAGGTCTTTTGCAGTATTTTCGTAGTCCAGCGAGCCGGCAAACGGAGGATTAGCCAGCACCAGAGTATAGGCTTCTTCGTCACTGGAGTTTTCCTGAGCCAGGGAGTCGCGGTAGCGGATATCGGGGTTTTCCACGCCGTGCAGGAGCATGTTCATGCTGCCTATGCGGAGCATGACGTTATCAAAATCAAAACCGTGGAACATCCCGTGATGGAAGTGCTGTCTCAGCCTCTCATCGTGCAGGATGTTCGGATGGTACTCTCGCAGGTATTCGCCTGCAGCTACGAGAAATCCTGCAGTACCGCATGCTGGGTCGCATATAATGTCTGTTGGCTGTGGGGAAGTTAGTTCCACCATCAGGCGGATAATGTGGCGCGGAGTACGGAACTGGCCGTTCTGGCCGGCGCTGGCGATCTTGCCAAGCATATATTCGTAAAGGTCGCCCTTGGTATCGCGGTTCTCCATGGGCACGCTGTCCAGAAGGTCAACTGCTTTGGACAGCATCGAAGGCGTGGGAATGGTGAAACGGGCACCTTCCATGTGCTTTGCGTAGGTGGAATCATCGCCTCCCAGGGTGCGTAGAAAGGGAAATACGTGCTCATCCACAACTGTGAACATCTCGGCAGGGGCAAAATGTTTGAAGTGAGACCAGCGCAGATCCTCGTAGGGGCGGCCTTTAGGGTCGTTGCCCTCGGGGAAAACACGGCGTTCCATAGGGCGCTTGAGCCGTGCGGATTTGTTCTCTTCCAGTGTGTGCAGGTCATCCAATCGCCTTAAAAACAACAGGTAGGTAATTTGCTCGATAACTTCGAGAGGGTTAGAGATTCCTCCAGACCAGAAAACGTTCCAGATGCCATCGATTTTGTTTTTCAGTTCACCATTAATCATTTTTATTCCCCTATAATCCCAGTTTGCAGTCTCGTATACTGCTCATCAATTACGGTTCGATTAACGTTATTTTCATTCATTTTTTAGCCCGACATCTGTTCTCAATTAGTATCAATAATAAGGGTTTCGATTAGCTTCGATTGTTCTTCTTTAAGGATTTTCTGTTCAGGTATATCCGCGAATCTTTTTAACTCTTGCTCTTTTTCACAATTTTTTCAAATTGAAGGATACATTCCACTACCATAAATCATCTTTTTCTTTTCAGTTTCCTTTCTGAGGTGAAATATCGAAAATGGCAATAACAGCTTTTTAAAATTTAAGCTGCATCCGGGAGATTATCTTCTGAGACCTGAAGCTTAACGGCTCGGTCTTTCTGGCTCGGTCTCTATACTCCTTTTCTTTTTCATTTTGGGAAGGCCGGCTGCTTCGCACCCGGTTGAAGCCCCGGTTTCTATAAAGTAAAAAACAAAACGATTGCCGGAAAATCAGCAGATGGAATCAAAAAAGAGATCTTGGTCTATTCTCAAAGTGAAACTGTTTTCGTTTACCTTCACAGTTAGATCAGCACGTCCTCTATCCCCGCCCCTCTCACAATATCTATCGCATCCGTCTGCTCTTCCAGGGTCAGGTGCCTGTCGAGGTCAGGGTGTTCCATCGCCCGGTAGCAGGGCCTGTACTGGAACATAAGGTTGAACCTGATCTGCGGGGTGTGTTCTGCAACCCATTCGGCAATCGGCCTTGTGCAGCACTCAAGGTGGCCGGGGAGGACGAGGTGACGGAGGAGGATTTCGGCGGTCTCGTAAGCAAATTCAAAATTGTGCTGGACGACTTCCAGGTAGTTTTCCACTTTGGAGTACTTGAGGGCACATTCATTATTTCCGTACTTGAAATCCCCGAGGTAGACGTCAACAACGCCTTCCAGGATTTCGGCGATTTCTTTTGAATGGTACATGTTTGAATTCCAGACCACAGGGGTATTTGCCGACATTTCCCGCACGATTTTCAGAACGGTGTGCGGGTGTGGAGTAGGAGTTACGAAATTTACGTTCTTTGCTCCGTGGAGCCTTCTGATATCGACAAGCTTTGCAAGTTTCCGGGGGTCGACTTCAGTCCCGCATTCCGGGCAGATGGAAATGTCCCAGTTCTGGCAGTAGACGCAGGCAAAGACACAGCCCGTAAAAAAGATCGTGTGGGAAGGGATGAGTTCGGGCTCTTCTCCCATGTGCAGGAACTCCGAGGCATAGAGTGAGACATCGGTCAGCTTGCAGAAACCTTCCTCGCCTTCTTTTCGGTTGATCCCGCATCGGCGCTCACAGCAGTGGCAGTTTTCAAGCATCCTGTCCACAATTGCAACCTTGAGGTCAAGGAGGGAGGGGTTGGCTTTTGGAATATCCAGAAAGCTTTCAGTAAACAGTTTCAGCTTGTCCGAGACGTCAGGATATACAAGAACTCTAATGGCTTCGGTTTCGAGGTCTTCCCGGAGTTTTCGGTACTCTTTGATGCTCTCAGAATGGATTTTCCGGAGTTCTTCAAGCTCCATTCCTGGTTTAAACCCTGCAGGAATTCTCTCGGTTATCTTAAAAAAGGCTGGCATCTCGTTTCTCTGCACATCAAGGTAGCGTTTCAGATACTTCGGGGCTGCCATATTGAAATATTCTCCTGCAAGAGTTAAAGGCTTATTGTTTGTTTCTTCCGATTATTATCTCTGATTCAAATATTCGAGATTTTACCTTTGAGAAATTTAACAGGCTCTTCCATGGATTCTTTCAGGCAAGCTTATAAGAAGAAAGAGGCTTTAGAATATTTTTCAATTGATATTTTCACTGTAGCCCCATAAAAGTTCCATAAGCAGATTGTAGAACAAAAATGGAATGGATCTTTCTTTTCATCGCTGGTCTTTTTGAGACAGTCTGGGCAATCGGGCTGAAATATACGGAAGGTTTCTCAGGGATAGCGGGGCTCAAGCTGAATTCTCCATGAAACCATATAAAGTTCTCAAATCCATTCTCTTTTTCTTTCTCTTTTTTCGTCTCCTTTTTCTTTTTCTTTCTCCTTTTTTCGTCTCCTTTTTCTTTTTCTTTCTCTTTTTTCGTCTCCTTTCTCTTTCTCTTTCTCCTTTTTTCGTCTTCTTTTTCTTTCTCTTTCCCCTTTTTTCGTCTCCTTTCTCTTTCTCTTTCTCTTTCTCCTTTTTTCGTCTCCTTTTTCTTTCTCTTTCCCCTTTTTTCGTCTCCTTTTTCTTCGGGATTTTTGCAATTTCCTTATAAAATCGCTTTTTTCTGCAGTACGGATAGCCAACAATTAATAGCTGGCAGAACAATGCTAATAAAGAGATTAAACAATAAAGGGATTAAACCTGGGGGTTTAAATCACACATTCTGGTTATCTTTGACGGTGCCCGCGGGAAGTTAAAGGGGGAAGTTTTTCTGGCTACCGTTGACAGCACAACAATCAGTCTATGAGATATTGCTTTTCTTTTTTTCGTGGTTTTCTTTCTCTACACCGTTATTTACCCACAGTCACAGCTTAAAAGAGTCTTGATGAAGCGCATGGCAGGGCTGAAAGCTATGAAAAAAGACACTACATGCCTCTTTGGGAAAGAATTATGAAATGTGATTGTGGAAATGTTATTTTAAGAAAGATAGAGATAGAAACAGTGCTATCAACATCATGAAGCGATTCTTATCACAAAATACTTTGTGGATAGGCTATCAGAAATATTCTGATAATCTTCGACAAACAGGATTACAGATGGATACTTGCATTATGCAAATATCCAGGTGACATAATCACTCGAAGGAAGCTCCATCCTCGCTTTCATTAAAAAGCAGGGTGGGGTAGTTCACGATAACCATTTTCCATTTTTTATTCATATTTTGTATTCATATTTTGTATTCATATTTTGTATTCATATTTTGTATTCATATTTTTTTAAAATAGTTATCCTTTTTACTAATCTATATTTTTTATTACATTATAAAAATCAAAAAAATACTACTATATAAACATATGCCACAAATTCTCTTTAAATAATGGCTTTTGATTACTTTTTTAGACAGATTAATTATTTATACAATTATATCGGTTATACTATTGACAAAATATAATACCATTGGAAAAATGGAACAAGGGTTATTATGGGGTAATATGACATTTAGAATCGAAAGAAAACTTCAATTGATAGTACAGCTTTCGAAGCAAGTACTGGATACGGTGGGATGGGAAGAAGAGGACACATGTAACGGGTCAAAAAAATTCATACCTGTTCATGATTGGAATAAATATTTGAACATTCTCGCAAATTTATAAAAAATAAGGTCTAAATTAAAACAAAAATAGCTATGGAATTGTGTTGAAAAATAATGTTGAGATTAAGACAACGTTGAAATAAGTCTAAAAAAATATATTTTTGGGGAGTGGTGCTAAATGATTCTTTCGAACCTGACTGAGGCTGAAAAAACAATATTAAAGGATGAAACCATTTCTGATTTCAAACATTCTTTAGAAGTAGTCATTAAAAATTTACTTGCAGAATATGAGAAGGACCTTGAATCTAACCTTAATGTTTCGAAAGTTGAGATAAACTTTGTAGTAAAAATGGATGGAATTGAAGTATAAAGTTATTTAATTGTAGATATGGAAGGTTTATGACCTTCCTGATTTTATTAATATGTACCTTAATAGGCACCTATTTTATGGCTCAAATGTGTATTCTTTGGATATAATAGGGATTTTTCAGGTATACCTCTTATTTTTCAGGTATACCTCTTATTTTTCAGGTTCACAGTGTATTTTAAAGAAAAATCTTTTTGCAGGCAAAGCGAATTTTCAGAATAGCTATATAAGTTATTGAATGCATAATACTGTATGCTATTGTGTAATATACACAATCTCAAAAACATTGGTCAGACTGGTATAATTGTCAAATTGTAAAAATAACGCAAGCAAAACCAGACAACCACATCAGAGGGTGGAATACCAATGAAAACTATGAAAAAGTTTGTAGGTGAATCTGTGATGGCAGCCATCGCAGTTTATTGCCTGCTGTTAATAATGTTTCCTGTGGGTTGGGTAGTTCTGCTCGGGCTCACGATTACAGATCCGGGCATATACAAAAGATATTACAAAAGATATGTAGAATCGAAAACTCTTGGGACAGACTCTAAGTATTTGTAACGAAATAACTTCGGCAAAGAATAATTAATTTGAAGCTAAATCAGTCATTTTGATATTGAAAGTTATTTAATTATTCCTAAATTTTGCCTGTGTTATTTCACTGCATATTTTAAGTCTGAACTTCCGAGCGATGGAAACAAGAAACCAATATCCTCCTATAAAATTTCTACCAGAACGCTTTGCCTGAAAAATCGACCAAAAACGAATATTTGCTGGGCATAGAAGTATTTTTTTGGCAAAAATATATTTTAGGCAAAGCGCATTTTTTTAACCTTTGCGTTCTCTTCACTGAGCCCGGTCCAGCTAACCTTATACCCAAGGTGTTCGAGTACAGGGTAATAGAGGCTGCTGTCAAGCCCAAAGCCTTCAAACACCTTTACTGCATCTGCATATGTCTCTGCAATTCCTGGTTTTTCAAGTTCAAGGTCGATCCTCTCAAGGAACTGCCTGTGGAGCACATAATTCTCAAGGAGCACATAGTTTCTGTAGTTCTCGAATTCTCCGAATTCTTCAGATTCTTCAGATTCTCCGGATTCTTCGGTTTCCCCTGATTTTGTAAGCCTGCCTGCAATTTCTTTTTTTAAAGCATCAAGCACTACTTCCTTCTCAGTTGCGATTTCTTCAAGGCTGATCAGTTCCCCGGAAAGAGGAAGCTCCGTTTCCTGTAGTTTTGACAGGTCTTTTTCAAGCCTTCTTCTCTCATATTTTCTAAGCACCTGCGTTACTTCATTTGCCGGAATCTTCCTGTCAAAGAAAATCACGTCCTGTGCAGGAAAGTCTTTTTCTGAGCACTTGAGTTTCCTGTTAATCAGGAGAATAACGGGTTCCTTTACTTCCTTCAGTTTCTCGGTCTTCTTTTTAAGATATTCAGGTGTCCAGAAACCGACAACCTCGACATACACTTTCATCCCGTCTCTCTGAAGGGAAAAATCCGGAACAAATGCGTACCTGCCTGCTTTCAGAATCGTTGGTTCCCTTTTTGCTTTCCAACCCCCTAAACTTAAGCTGGCAAACTGCTGTTCATAAGTGCTGTCATAGGCTTCACTTTCAGTATCTGTTTCTGCTTCCTGAGTTCTAGCTTCCTGGGTTCCAGCTTCCTGAGTTCCAGCTTCCTGGGTTCCAGCCTCCTGAGTTCCAGCCCCCTGAGTTCCAGCCTCCTGAAATCCGGCTTTTTCTCCCTTAAGCCTGTTCTCATTCTCGATTCCTGTTCCGTATCCTTCCTGTCCTTCCGCAAACTGCAAGTCATGAGAAACTCTTTCTGGTACTCTTTCAGGATATCCGACTGCTTCCGGCATGAGCCTGAAAGCCTCTTCCGAGCTGTCAAGGGCAAAATCAAGGATGCGTTTCCCCTGGTAACTTTTATAGAGAATTCCTGCCTTCAGGCTCCAGCCCTTTGATTTCAGAAGGGTAGGGAAAAGTTTTGCAAAAGAGTTACCATATCGTTCCGACATCCTGAAAAGGGATGCAGGCCCATCAAGGTGGAGGTGAACGCTTTTCAACCTTTCAGTTTCTTCTTTTTCGCCTGATTTCTCTTCAGTGTCTTCCAGGGAATACATAAGCCCGGATCTGAGAATCTTCCAGAGGATTTTCTGAAAATCGCCTGCTATCCAGATATCCAGGTCAACAGCGCGGAAAAGGAGGGTCTGGGTCAGGGAGATATTATATTGCCTGAGGAGTTCTGCAGGAGAAAGAGGATTGAATTCTTTAAGGATCTGGTTTTCCTCAAGGTCAGCCCAGAGAGATTTTTCGAGTTCATGGACTGAAATGGAGAGATTTTTTGCCGCTTTTTGAAGCGCCTCTTTTCTTTCGGCAGGAGAAAGCGCCATTCCGGCACAGGCTTCAAAAACCGCTTCTCTGGCTTTAGAAGGGTCAACAGCTGAAGATGTTTCAACCACAGCCCGCCTGCCAAGGAGCTGGGAAAGCCCCCGGATAAAGCGGTAATTCATCTCTTCATATCCTTCAAGTTCTGCCAGGAGGTCGCCGTAGGTTTTTCCTACATGCTGCTCGAAGGTTTCAATAAGGAGCCCTGCAAGCTCAAGGTTTTCGGTATTAAAAGAAGCGTATGCGGGTTTGATTTTTCCGTGGGTGATGCGGGTTACAAGGAGATCGGATGTTAGCAGGTCATTCACCTCCCCTGGACTTTGACTGATCTTTTGATTGAATCTTTGACCGGCTCTTTGACTGGCTCTTTGACTGGCTCTTTGACTGGCTCTTTAACTGGCTTCCTGCATTGTCCAGGGCTTCTTTTCTCCTTTGTGCAGTTCCGGTCTCCGAGGTTTCCGAGGCTATGATTTCGTAGAGCACAGCTTTTTTTCCTTCTTTTTTCCTGAGGATCCTGCCAAGACGCTGGACATATGCCCGCTTGCTCCCGGTCCCACTTACGATGACCCCTACGTTTGCCTCGGGGACGTCGATTCCCTCATCGAGCACTTTTGAGGTGACCACAGCCCTGTAGCTGCCTATCCTGAACTTTTCGAGAATGGAGTTCCTTTCTTTTGAAGGGGTCCTGTAGGTGATAGCAGGGATAAAGAAGGTATTTGAAATCCGGTGCACAAGCCGGTTATGTTCCGTGAAGATAAACACCCTGTCCTCTCTGTGCTCCTCCAGGATCTCCCTCAGTTTTTCAATTTTTGAATCACTGTTGAAGGCAAGGTCTCTTGCTGCATTTCTTGCGAGGAGAGCTTTTCTGGCTTCAGGGTCTCTGCCGCTTTTCATGACCAATTTCCGGAAGTCCTGCGGTCCTCTCATTATCAACCCGGTTTTTTTGAGATAGTTAAGGAATACAGAATAATTCCGGTCGTATTCTCTCTGCTCCCCAGCAGTGAGCGTCACAGAAGTCCGTTTTATCGTATAAGGGGCAAGGTGCCCTCCTGCAAGTTCCGAGACCTTTTTCTCGTAGACTTTTCCCCCTGCAAGCCGGTTGAGTTCCGTATGCAGCCCGTCTTCCCTTTCGTATGTGGCAGTCAGCCCGAGCCTGCATGGGGCTGCGAAAAATTCGGCAATGCTCCTGTACCCTACTGCAGGTAGATGGTGAACTTCGTCAAAAATAAGGAGTCCGAACCTGTTACCCAGGATTTCGGCATGAATATAGGCAGAGTCATATGTGGAAACGGTTATGGGAAGGATTTTCTTCTCACCTCCCCCAAGCTTTCCGATTTCCATGGAAAAGGCTTCTTCAAGCTGCTTTTTCCATTGTTCAAGCAGGTCAAGGGTCGGGACAACTACAAGGGCAGGGGTATTGCATCCGGCAATTGCCCTGATTCCAACAAGGGTCTTTCCACTTCCTGTAGGCAGGACCAGAACTCCCCATTTATCATTCTCACCCCAGGAAACAAGAGCTTCAGCCTGATAGTCCCTCAACTCCAACTTCTTTCCCGATGCCTCATAAGCTGCTGCAAGATCAGGACAGGGAAGGAAGTCAAGGACGCTATCTTCAAAATCAATTCTGGACTCTCTCATGTAGTTGATAATTTCCCTGTAATACATTGCAGGAGCCCTGAAGCTTCCACTCCTTTCATCCCATATGGAGTTCGGGACCCTTACATTTCCCTTTATGAGAATAGTTCCCTGCTTGAAGCTGATTTTGATCATTGTTTACTAAGAGCCGGGACATGATATATAATAATTCAGTTGTCAGCAGGCTCAGGCTGGAGTTTATTGCATGAGTTAATTTTTTTATCTATTCCGCTCGATGAAGGAACTTTTCAGTTTTCACTCCCTGCACCGTATGAGACCTGGGCCGGTCTGTCATGTAAGAAAAAACAATCTTCAAGCCACCATCACAATTGAGAGAGACAATACACTTAAAAAATGTCCCCCAACCGAGAAAATACTTTTCTTAACCTTGAAAACTGGTATTTAAAGATTTCAGCAGACCCGATAAAATAAATCAACATGCATAGGATAATATGTATAAAAGAAGAATTATATAAAGCAGAAAATAGAACATCGAGCTTGGGGGAAGTGGTCTCGAAGGTTCCATGGGGGTTAACAACATCAAAATTTACGGTAGATACCTGGCAAGCGGTTTTCAGGAATAATAAAAGACACCTGACGAATCTCAAGCCTTCAGATAAAAAAAAGTATACTGTAGATATCCCTGTCAGAAGTCAGATTCTGTCAGAAGCTATACTACCTCGACCCCCGGCGCAAAACGGTAATGGAGATGATGGTTTCACTTCTACTGGTGAACTGACATCAAAACACAAGAACCAGCAAAATCTGTGACATACTGTGACATAAAAGGAGGTCATGATTATAGCAACTCTAACCGTTTTAAAATTTGACACTGCTAGCGGTGCAGAACATGCACTTGAAGTGATAGAGGATTTGAGCAAGAAGCAGCTGATCACCCTGCAGGACGCAGCAATCGTTTCCTGGCCTATGGGAAAAAAGAAGCCAAAAACGAAACAATTAGCCAGCATGACCGGGGTAGGTGCACTGAGCGGTGCATTCTGGGGCATGCTGTTCGGCCTTATTTTCCTGGTTCCGATTTTCGGGATGATAGTCGGAGCAGCTGCGGGTGCGCTGTCAGGCTCTTTTGCCGACGTGGGGATAAATGACGATTTCATCAAGTCGATACGCAGTAAAGTGACCGAAGGTACTTCTGCACTCTTTTTGCTTACCAGCGGTGCCGTGCAGGATAAGGTAGCAGAAGCTGCTAGGGAACTGAAGTTTGAACTTATTGCTTCCAACCTTTCCAAAGAAGAAGAAGAAAAGATGCGTGAGATGTTCGCCGAAGAAGAAGCAGTTCCTGCACACTGAATTATTACTGGAAAACTGCCTTTCCAAAAATGAAAATATTCCCGGAAATTGAAATATTCCCGGAAATTGCTGGAAAAGCAGGAACCCCCATTTTTGAATAAAAAAATTGATGGAGAGGAGCGAAAAGTAAGTTCCTTTCCCCACTTTATTTTTGTGAATTTATCAGAAAATCCCAACACTGAGGGGAGGTTAAATGTCATTAAATGAATACAAACTAGGAACATCGTTCCCAGGAGTGATCGGGCGCACTTTTGACAAGTCTGAACCAGCCTGGCCAGAACCGGTGCGCGCCAAAGAAGGCGCTCCCAATATACTTTTCATTGTACTTGACGACACAGGATTTGGACAACTCGGGTGTTATGGCAGCCCTATACAAACACCTAACCTGGATAGCCTGGCTGCGGGAGGACTTGCTTACAACAACATGCATACAACTGCACTGTGTTCTCCTAGCCGCTCATGTATAATTACCGGCCGAAATCACCATTCGAACAATATGGCCTGCATCACTGAAGGCTCAACCGGTTATCCGGGTTATAGCGGTGATATACCTTTTGAGAACGGCTTTCTTTCAGAGATACTTCTGCAGCATGGTTACAGCACATATGCAATCGGCAAATGGCACCTGACACCTGCAGAACAGACATCATCAGCCGGACCGTATGACCGCTGGCCTCTGGGACGGGGCTTTGAGCGTTTCTATGGCTTTTTAGGAGGCGACACAAACCAGTATTACCCTGAGCTGATCTATGACAATCATTCAGTAGCTCCTCCAAAAACTCCCGAGGAAGGCTACACCTTGAATGAGGATATAGTAGACAGAGCCGTCCAGTTCATTGCCGACTCCAAGCAGATAGCACCCAACAAGCCCTTTTTCATGTACTTCTGCCCAGGAGCCATGCATGCACCTCATCATGTTCCTAAAGAATGGGTAGACAAATACAAAGGCAAATTCGATGACGGTTGGGACGTTTACCGGGAGAAAACATTAGCCCGACAGAAAGAACTGGGCATTTCCCCAAAAGACACCGAGCTATCTCGCCATGATCCGGATGTCAAGCCCTGGGACCAGTGCTCTCCAGAGGAGAAAAAAGTATATTCCCGTATGATGGAGGTCTTTGCCGGGTTCCTGGAGCATACCGACTACCACATTGGCAGGTTGTTACAGTTCCTCAAAGATATTGGTGAATTTGAAAACACGTTGATTATGGTGATTTCCGATAACGGAGCAAGCTCAGAAGGCGGGCCTACGGGATCGACTAACGAGATGAGGTTTTTCAATAATGTGTCTGAATCTGTGGAGGAAAATCTCGCAGCTCTGGATAAACTCGGGGGTCCTGAGACTTTCAACCATTATGCCTGGGGCTGGACCTTTGCTGGAAACACACCCTTCCGCCGCTGGAAACGTGAAACCTACCGTGGCGGTGTCAGCGACCCATTTATAGTCCACTGGCCCAAAGGAATAAAAGCCAGAGGCGAAATCAGAACTCAGTATGCCCACATTATCGATATGGTTCCTACGGTTCTGGACTGCCTTGGAATTGAACCTCCGACTGCTATCAAAGGTGTAACCCAATCACCTATTGAAGGCGTAAGCTTTGCACATACTCTGGACAATGCCAGTGCACCTACCAGGCACCGCACCCAGTATTTCGAGATGATGGGGCACCGCTCCCTGTATCACGAAGGCTGGCGTGCCGTATGTCCGTGGCCTGGTCCTTCGTTCACAGAATCAGGAAAATTCTTCGGGGCACCGATCACGGCAGATGTGTTGACCGAGCTGGATGCAAAAGGCTGGGAGCTTTATCACGTAGAGAAGGATTGGGCAGAGAACTATAATGTGGCTGCAGATAATCGATCCATACTGATAGCGATGATTTCCGCCTGGTATGCAGAAGCCGGAAAATATAATGTGCTACCCATAGATTCTCGAGGAGTCATGCGCTTTGCCGATGAAAGGCCGCAGATTACAGCCGATCGGACTAACTACGTTTATTATCCTGGAACTCAGCCGATTCCTGCAAACGCAGCAGTCAGGGTTCTCAACCGCCCGCATAGTATCATAGCTGACGTCGAAATCCCTGCAGGAGGTGCGGAAGGGGTCTTGCTCTCTCAAGGTGATATTGAGGCTGGCTATATATTCTATGTAAAAGACGGAAAGCTGCACTGGGTACACAACTACGTGACCAAGGCTTTCTATCATGTAGAGTCCGTTGAGAATGTTCCAGAAGGTCGACATCAACTCGGTTTCGAGTTCAAGGTGACAGGTAAGCCAGATCCTGCTAAAGGCAAAGGTGCACCGGGAATAGCTCAACTCTATATAGATGGAAAGCTGGTCGGCCAAATTGAGGTACCTGTGACGACTCCGCTTTCATGGGGGATAACCGGGTTAAGCTGCGGCGCAGCTCATGGAGCGCCAGTTGTGCCTGAATACCAGCCGCCTTTTGAGTTTACCGGCAAGTTATATCGCGTGGCCGTAGATGTAAGCGGGGAGCTGATCGAGGATAAGGAAGCTGAAGTGCGTATGGTCATGGCACGGCAGTAAAAGTATTGATTTGAGGAAGTATTGATTTGAGGAGTCCTGTATGAGTTCGATTTTACCAAATGATGAAGCATTGCGCGCCCTGGTATCTAATCCAGATGAGGGCAAAGTCGTTATGCTGAACCTGCTAAAATTCAAGGGTAAAGAAGGAACCAGGGCATACGATCACTACGTGGAAAACGTCTCAAAGATACTTGAAGCACGTAAAAGCACATGTGGACCGTGAACAGGGCCTGGAGCGTACCGTTTTGTATGCGACGTCGCCAATGGGAGGGGTGGAACGGTTCTCTGAGTAAAAAGTCGTCTGTGGCTAGATTTTTTAGCATTCTGGAGGGATTCGAAATAAAGAACGGTCTTGTTTAGGGTAAATACTCCCTTTCCGGGACGGCTTCTATAGACTCTTTCTGGTTGAATGCCAATGTGGAATAGTTGTGAGCCTATTTGGGGTGATAGAGAAAATTCAGAAGGCTTATTTGTATTTTCCTGCGGGATGAACAGGAATGCTTCCAATTTACAGATAGTTAGATGTATCGGATGGACAGGATATGGAAACCGGTGGTAATATTCAGAAATCGCGGGTATCGGACCGATCACCGGGCGGTTCAAGTGCAAAAGAATTCCCCATAGACCGAACGTCCTTCCGGTAATTTTTGTATTTGCTTTAATTATCATAATTCCCAGGATAATGGGTGCAGGAGCTGAAGGCAGAGAGAATAAAATGGTTATCTGAAAGGGCAGGAAAGTACTCTGGAGCAGGATAGATGAAAGAGCCGATAAATCCTGTTTATGTCTTCATACCGGTTTATCCAAAGTGACTGTTTTTTTGACCGTATAGTTTCGAATGATAGGCGAGTTTGGTCTATAAAGGGGAAGGTAAGAAGGGCATTCCTGATGATTTTGTGGAATCGACAGATCCAAAGCTCGGGGGATATAAGTGGTCTATATTGAACGGACGCTGTCAACAAGCATAGTTCTCTTGAGGCTGGTCATTATTCTGTTAGTTATGATCGGGACCATAATAATCAGCCGCTCAATTTTGAAGCGCTGGATCTGGCCGATAATCAAAAAAAAAGAAACAAAAACTGCAGATAAGATTTTCCTCCTTTTAGAAAGTATCCTGTTGAGCATCATCATTCTGCAGGGTACACAAGCCGCAGTAAGGCTGTTCAGTAAATATTTCAGTTTCTATGCAGAACTTATAGATAATTTCTTTTTCCTTCTCTACTGGGGTATAGGAACGTACATTGTTCTTAGCTTGATTTCCATCGTTTCAGATTGGTACCTATCCAGGGTGCCCCTGAAGGATAGGGAAGAAATAGACTATAGAGCAATTCGTTCCTTACAATATACTTCTCAACTGGTTTTCAGTTTTCTTGCCGTAATCATACTTCTTGATCGGTTTGGGATCACAACAGCTGTGTTTCATCAATCACTTACTGCTCTCGGTATCGGAGGCATTATAATTGGCCTTGCAGCCCAGAATACGCTTGCTGACATCATTACCGGAATTGCAATATCCATAGATCGCCCCTTCAGGGCCGGAGACCGTATACTAATAGAAAAGCTCGGTACCTGGGGGGACGTGATAGAGATAAGCTGGCGGTCAACTCGTATTCTTACCAGGGATAACCGTGAGGTGGCAATTCCCAATTCTGTAATCGGAAAGGAACTCATCACGAATTATTCCATACCCGACAGGATATTTCGTATTGAGACCTTTGTCACTGTATCCTACGGCCCTGATATCGAATATGTGCGAGATCTGATTCTTGAGTCTCTGGCGCACGAAGACTGGATCATGCATGATAAACCAATACAGGCACTCTTATTCGATTTTACAGAATTCGGGGTGAAGTTCAAAGTCAGATGCTGGATAGAAAACTTCGTAGAAACCAGAGTTTCGGAGGACCGGCTCAACACGGCAATTTACAAAGCCCTGACAAATGAAGGTATCGTGGTACCGTCTTTACATAATGTAATTCATTTTGCTGACCGGGAAAATGAGTCAATATTTCCCAGAGGATAAGGAGGGTTTCAAGAAAGATAATTCCGCTTCAATGAACTCTATAAACTCTATATAAGAAACCAGATAAAATTGGATAATATGTATAATATAATATATAACAAATAACAATATATTATTACAATTATCGGACTGTGAACTCCGGGGGTAGAGATCGCAGTTCAATAAGGAATAGGAAGGGCCAATAAATAAAAAATCATCAGGTACAAACCTGGAATATCATTTTTCAGTCACAAAAAAATTAGCTCCAGGCTACCTGCCGCAAAAAGTCTGTGGACCTGAAGCACACTAGATCTGAAACACACTAGATCTGAAGCACACTAGATCTGAAGCATACCGGATCTGAAGCATACCGGATCTGAAGCATACCGGATCTGAAGCATACCGGATCTGAAGCATACCGGATCTGAAGCATACCGGATCTGAAGCACGCTACTCCAGAATACTCCAGAATGGTCTGTTGAAAAATAGCTACAAAAATTTTTGGTAAACAAGGATCCATGCTGCTATTTTTGGTAAGCAAAAATCTGTGTTGCCAGCTGATGAGGCGACTTATTTTGGCTCCTTCCGCATTGTCACAGCTTTCCGGTTGAAAATTTCAAAATGCTAGTTACAGGAAAGTTCTGTCTTGACCGGCGAGCTGGTACGATAAACCGAGAATAAATCAACCGAGAATAAATCAACCAAAAAAAAATCAGAAAGTAGAAAAGGAGTTTGAGTAATGGCAACTTTGACAGTTCTGAAGTTTGAAACCGCTCAGGGTGCAGAAAATGTACTTGAAGTGATCGAGGGTTTAAGCAAGAAACAAATGATTAACCTGTACGATGCAGCCATAGTCACCTGGCCTGAGGGAAAAAAGAAGCCAAAAACAAAGCATTTGACTGATTTAACCGGTGCAGGTACGTTGAGCGGTGCTTTTTGGGGAATGCTATTTGGCCTGCTCTTCTTTGTTCCTATATTTGGCATGGTTGTTGGAGCCACGTTGGGCGCACTGACCGGTTCCATGACCCATATGGGTATTGATGAAGATTTCATAAAGTCGGTCCGCAGCAAAGTAACCGAAGGTACATCAGCCCTCTTTTTGATGACAAGTGGTGCCGTGGAGGATAGGGTAATCGAAGCCATGAAACAGTTCAAGTTTGAAATCATTGCTACCAACCTGTCCAAAGAAGAAGAAGACAAGCTTCGGGAAGCCTTTGGCGAAGAATAAAACTCCAGTGGATAAATCAAGAAACCGTGCAGAAGGTCTATGATAACCTTGATTTCCAGCGCGGGGTACAGGCCTATCTTAACAGTATCCAGATCGCATCGATGTATGGGATGCGTAAGGGGATTCTCGAGTTCGGTCCGACTAACACGACGGCGCTTCTGTTCGAAACCCTTATGGACTCAAAGGCATTGTGGCTGACACCGAATACGACATCAGTCTATATGGTTTCATGGCTTGGTATGACTGCAAAAATTTGCAGGATGCACGGAAAGGCGAACTTGCCTAAACACAAAATAGCAAGAAAATATGTAGACAGAAAAGAGTGATACAATGTCATTAAAAGAATACAAACCAGGAACATCGTTCCCTGGCGTGATTGGCCGGACAGTATCCGAATCCTCCTCATCCTGGCCCGAACCTACGCGCGCCAGAGCCGATGCTCCCAACGTTATCTTCTTTGTGTTGGACGACGTGGGCTACGGCCAGATGTCGGCCTTTGGCGGGCTGGTAAACACACCCAATATAGAACGACTGGCCAAAAACGGCCTGCGTTACACCAATATGCACACCACGGCACTGTGCTCACCCACGCGCTCGTGCATCCTGACCGGCAGAAACCATCACTCCAACGGCGTGGCCGCTATTATGGAGACAGCCACCGGTTTTCCAGGTTATGACGGGCGTATGCCCTTTGAAAACGGCATGCTGCCAGAAATGCTACTGGCACACGGTTACAATACCTTCTGCACCGGCAAGTGGCACCTTTCACCTGCCGAGGAAAGCACCCCTGCAGGCCCCTTCCACCGCTGGCCGCTGGGCCGGGGCTTTGAACGTTTTTACGGTTTCCTTGGCGGCGAGACCAACCAGTGGTTCCCTGATTTAACTTACGATAACCACTCGGTACCCCAGCCCGGGTCCCTGGAGGAAGGCTACCATCTGGATAAAGACCTGGCCGACCATGCCATCCAGTTTATTCTGGATGCCCACGTTAACGCGCCGGAAAAGCCCTTTTTTCTCTACCATGCCCCCGGCTGTGCCCACGCACCTCATCAGGTGAGCAAGGAGTGGAGCGATAAGTATAAAGGTAAATTTGATATGGGCTGGGATAAATACCGCGAGATCGTTTTCGCCCGCCAGAAAGAGCTTGGCATATTTCCTCCCGACGCAGAACTATCACCCCACGACCCCGACGTACCCGAATGGGACAGCCTGAGTGATGAGCAAAAGATGCTCTATTCCCGCTTTATGGAAGTCTTTGCCGGGTTCCTGGAGCATTGCGACTATCAATTAGGGCGTATCCTGAAGGCACTGGAAGATATCGGCGAACTGGACAACACCTTAATTATGCTCATTCCCGATAACGGAGCCAGCTCTGAGGGTGGGGTCAATGGTGCTTTCAATGAAATGAGCAGTTTTAATTACTATTATGAAAAACTAGAAGAGATCCTGCCAAGGATGGAGGAATTAGGCGGTCCCATGTCTTATAACCACTATCCATGGGGTTGGTCCTGGGCCGGCAATACTCCCTTCCGCCGCTGGAAAAAAGAGGTTTACAGGGGTGGAAGCACTGATAATTTAATTGTTTCCTGGCCCAGGGGAATCAAAGCCAGGGGGGAGAACCGCTTCCAGTATGCCCATGCCATAGATATGCTTCCTACTGTTCTGGACGCACTGGGTATTGAGCCGCCGGAGAGTATCCGGGGCGTGACCCAATCGCCCATCGAAGGGGTCAGTTTTGCCCACACCTTTGATGATGCCGAAGCGCCCACCAATCATTATACCCAGTACTTTGAAATGTTTGCCTGCCGGGCTATTGACCACGACGGTTGGCGAGCAGTGTGCGGTTTTCCTGGCCCTAGCTATACCGAGGGAGCCGAAAAGGGGCACAAATTCGGCGATGAAATCACGCCTGAAATTCTGGATGAACTGGATGCCAGCGGCTGGGAGTTATACCATATTGCAAAAGACCCTGCCGAATGTCATAACCTGGCCGACCGGTATCCGGCAAAACTGAAGGAAATGATTGCACGCTGGTATGTGGAAGCCGGCAAATACCAGGTCCTGCCGCTTGACGGCACCGTTATGCAACGGCTTGTCGCAGAAAGACCACGTCTCTCCAAAACTCAAAACCACTATACCTTCTACCCTAACCTGTCGGTGGTGCCAATTGGGAATACACCGATGCTGTTCAACCGGCCGCACAGCATCACTGCCGAGGTTGAAATTCCCACAGGCGGTGCAGAGGGAGTCCTGCTGGCACAGGGCGGAATCGCTGGAGGCTTTGTGTTTTACTTAAAGGGTGGGAAACTCCACTACATACACAACTACCTGGGGCTGGAAGAGCTGAAAGTTAGCTCCACAGTAGATGTTCCTGATGGAGCGGTCACACTACGCTACGAATTCGAACCTACCGGAAAGCCTGACCTACGTAACGGGCGTGGCGCTCCCGGACGCGGCCAGCTTTACATTGATGGTAAACTGGTCGGCAATACCGAGTTTCCGACAACTGTGCCAATTACGTTTGGCATAGAGGGATTGAGCTGTGGCTATGACTTCGGTGAAGTGGTATCCCACGAGTACCATGCCCCCTTTACCTTCACCGGTAAGATTCACCAGGTCACCGTAGACCTTTCCGGAGAATTAATAGAAGACGAAGAAGCCGAAGTGCAGATACTGATGGCCCGGCAATAACCTGTTGCACAACTGGAACTGAGGTCCTCACGGCTCCTGGGCTTCAGTTGGGATCTGGACAATATGCTTGATTACGACAACCTGGCGATCCATCCCTGATGTTCCGGTCCTATCCCAGGGGGAGGACCATTACGGACAAACAACTTCGAAGCAACTTTTCCAGAAATGCACCGTACTGGCTGCGCTGCACAGGTGTGGTTAGCTGGCTCTTCCTGGGCATCGTGCTTGCCGCCAGTACAGTCCTCAACATCATTGCAACAGTGAGAAGTATCACCGTCCTGCTGCTCTTTGCGGGTAGTGATAGGAATTGCCTTTCGGCCACTGGTAGACATGCTGTAAGGAGGATTTCAGATGACAGAAAATACTGGCACACTTTACGAAATACTGATCATAGACCGAACCATAGAGCTCAAATCCAAACCGGAGAATCCCGGAGTAGGGAGGAGCTTCTAAATGACGCAACACAATCTACCTCCCAGAATCCATGTGCTGGCCAAGCCTACCGGGGCAATCTGCAACCTGGCTTGCTCCTACTGCTTCTTTTTGGACAAGGAACTGCTTTATCCCGGCAGCAGATTTCGCATGTCAGACGAAGTGCTGGAGAACTACATCCGGCAGCTTATCGAAGCTCACCGGATCCCGCAGGTGACTGTTGCCTGGCAGGGGGGGGAACCTACCCTGATGGGAATCGACTTTTATCGGCGCGCCATCGAACTGCAGGAAAAGTACAAAAAACCGGGAATGACGTTTGAAAATACGATGCAGACCAACGGCACGCTTTTGGACGATGAATGGTGCCGGTTCTTTAAGGAAAACAACTTTCTCATCGGGATCAGCATCGATGGCCCCCGTGAACTGCACGACGCTTACCGGGTGGATAAAAAGGGGAATGGAAGCTTCGACCGGGTAATGGGGGGACTGCGCCTCCTGCAAAAACACGGCGTGGAATATAACGTCCTGACAACAGTAAACAGGGCCAATGCCGATCATCCGCTGGAAGTTTATCACTTCCTTCGGGATGAAGCAAAGACAGACTGGATTCAGTTTATTCCGGTTGTAGAGAGGATCAATGAGGGGGGTCATACCCTTTACCAGAAGGGAGACAAGGTCTCGGACCGTTCGGTGAAACCAGAACAGTTTGGAAGTTTCCTGAGCCGCATTTTCGACGAGTGGGTAAGAAATGATGTGGGGAGGGTATTCGTGCAGACCTTTGAGGCTTCTGCGCGCAGATGGCTGGGTCTGCCTTCTGGAATGTGTGTTTTTGAGGAAACATGCGGCATAGGGCTTGCTCTGGAGCATAATGGGGACCTCTACTCATGCGACCATTTTGTGGAGCCGGACTACCTTCTGGGCAATATCATGGAAAAAGAGATCGTAGAGCTTGCCACTTCGGAAAAACAGTACAGGTTCGGGCAGGACAAACGCGAAACTCTCCCGCAGGCATGCCGGGAATGTGAGGTACTCTTCGCCTGCCAGGGAGAATGCCCTAAAAACCGCTTCCTGACAACCAGAGACGGGGAACAGGGACTGAACTACCTCTGTGAAGGCTGGAAAGCTTTCTTCCGGCACATAGACTTTCCGATGCAGATCATGGCGGGCCTGATACGCAGGGGCTATCCGGCACCAGAGGTGATGCGGGTCCTGGCTCTGGAAGATGCTTTTGCAAGGGCCGGACGAAACGACCCCTGTCCCTGCGGCAGCGGGCTCAAGTTCAAACGCTGTCACGGTCTCAAGAAAAACGGACCTGAAAGGAAGGACCGGAAGCAGATAAAACACAGGGCTCAACTTAAGTCTTGACCTGTTGTGCGATTTTGAAAAAAGTAAAGTGGGGAGTAGAGAAGAAAAATCCATATTTTGTTTTATCCAGCATCTGAAAGCTGCTTGAAAGTGCTAATTCAAAATATCAACCAATAAAACAACCAATAAAACAACCAATAAAGCAAGCAATAAAACAACCAATAAAACAACCAATAAAGCAAGCAATAACCATAGGGGGTTAAGAATGGCAGAAAAGAAACCGAATATACTGGTCATCTGGGGAGATGACATTGGCCTTAGCAACCTCAGTTGCTACAGCGACGGCTTGATGGGCTACAGAACACCAAACATTGACCGGATCGCTAACGAAGGCATAAGGTTTACAGACTCTTATGGAGAGCAGAGCTGCACAGCCGGCAGGGCATCTTTTATCACGGGGCAGAGCGCCTTCCGAACCGGGATGAGCAAGGTAGGCATGCCTGGGGCTAAGGTGGGAATCAGGTCAGAGGATCCAACAATAGCCGAACTGCTGAAACCACTGGGTTATGCTACGGGCCAGTTTGGAAAGAACCATCTTGGCGACCGGGATGAACACCTGCCCACAAACCACGGTTTTGACGAGTTCTACGGCAACCTCTATCACCTTAATGCTGAGGAAGAACCGGAAAACCGCGACTATCCACCGAAAGAGGACTTTCCCAATTTCCGGAAAAACTATGGTCCAAGGGGTGTAATTCACAGCTACGCCGACGGCCGCATAGAGGACACAGGCCCGCTGACCAGGAAACGCATGGAGACCATAGATCTGGAGTTTCTCGAAGCGGCTACCGATTTTATCAAACATCAGCATGAGACCGGCAAGCCTTTCTTCGTCTGGTTCAACACCACCTGGATGCACTTCAGAGTCCATGTTCCTGACAGGATAAGAGGACAGTCGGGACGCTGGCAGTCGGAGTACCACGATGCTATGATCGAGCACGACCGGCATGTGGGATTGCTTCTGAATTTGCTGGACGAACTTGGAATTACAGAAAACACAATTGTCATCTACAGCACGGACAACGGCCCCCATATGAATACCTGGCCCGATGCAGCCATGACTCCGTTCCGCAACGAGAAAAACTCCTGCTGGGAAGGAGCTTTCCGTGTTCCTGAGTTAGTGCGCTGGCCTGGCGAGATCCCGGCAGGCACAATTTCTAACGAAATAGTAAGCCACCTTGACTGGCTGCCCACTTTGCTTGCAGCAGCCGGAGAGCCGGATATTAAGGAAAAGCTCAAAAACAGTCACAAGGCAGGAGACAAAACTTTCAAGGTGCAGCTTGATGGCTATAACCTTCTTCCCTACCTGACCGGAAAAGAGAAGAAATCCCCCCGGATTGGGTTCTTTTACTTCTCCGACGACGGAGACCTGGTAGCTCTAAGGTACGACAACTGGAAAATGGTCTTTATGGAGCAGCGCGCTATCGGTACATTACAGGTCTGGGCTGAACCTTTCGTCTCTCTACGCATACCAAAAATATTCAACCTGCGTACCGATCCTTATGAAAGGGCTGATCAGACCTCAAACACCTACTACGATTGGATGCTGGACCACGCCTTCCTGCTGGTGCCTGCCCAGGGTGTAGTGGGAGAATTTCTGGCAACGTTTAAAGAGTTTCCTCCGCGCCAGAAAGCAGCAAGTTTTACCGTCGATCAGGTGATGGATAAGCTTTTACAGGGAATCGGAAGCACTTGAAGCTGAAGTCCTCTGTCTGGAATATTCTACTCCTTCAAGGTGATGCTCAGTAATATGAGTAAACTGTTCTTATATGGAACATGAGTAAACTGTTCTTATATGGAACATGAGTAAACTGTTCTTATATGGAACCAAAAACAAATTTTCAGGATGAAATTCAAACTGGATAGTGCCTATCCGAATTCCTGGAAGGCCCCATCATTTGAGCCTTGTTCCGGTCTCTGCATAGACGGACTGGGTTATTAGTCAAGGGGAACGTTGCTGCTTTGCAGGTACTCGACCAGCGGCCCGGTGATGGGACGCAGGACCTGTGGATTGATGCAATTAGTTATTAGCGGAGCCTGTACAGGACTCTGGACAGTCAATCGCATCGCAGGCGTCCAGACGGTAAAGTCAGAGGAATTGACAATGTCCGAAATTCTTACGTTATGGAATGAAACATCAGCTAAGAAAACAATCATTGATTACGTAAACTCCATCACAAATCCTGAAAGCGCTAATTTTGTGCCAGAGACCGAGCGAATTGCCATCCTAGACAACGATGGAACCATGTGGGTTGAGAAGCCAGTCTATGTTCAGGTTTTCTTTATCATAGACCGGCTGAAACAGATGGCAGAGGCAGACCCTACGCTCCTGAGCCAGCCACACTTTAAGGCAGCGGCAATGGGTGACTTTACCTACTTTTCCAGGCTTGATCCCCATGCTGGCGGCGATGTTAAAAAGCTGATGAAGATCGTCTTTGATTCTCACGCCGGCATGTCTCAGGACGATTTCATGCTTATGGCAAAAGAGTTCCTTGATACTGCCAAACATCCCCGTTTTGGCATGCTGTACAGGGACCTGACATATAAGCCGATGGTTGAGCTTGTGCACTATCTTGGCGATAACGGCGTTAAGGTCTTCCTGGCGTCCGGCGGTGGCATGAGTTTTATACGTACGGTCTCGGAGGAGATCTATAAGATCCCCAGGGAGCGGGTTATCGGCAGCAACGTTGCATTTGAAACCCGGATGACTGATGAAGGGCCAGTGGTTTTCCGCAGGAGAGGTCTGGTCGATCCCATCGACGACGGAGCAGGCAAGCCGGTCAATATCGAGCTGCATATAGGCCGCAAGCCCATCCTGGCCGCCGGCAATTCGGATGGGGATCTGCATATGCTGTGGCTGGCACAGAAAAGTGGTTATCGCTCTCTATCGTTGCTGCTCCGCCATGATGATGCAGAGCGCGAGTACGCCTACAACGGGGGAAGCGAGAAGGCGCTGCAGATGGCAAAGGAACGTGGCTGGATCATGGTCAGCATGAAGGATGATTGGAAAGCCGTCTTCAAGGACTGAGTCGAAGGATGCCCTTCAAGAAGACATATAAGTAAAACCAAAGGGAAACAAATAATGAGCCCTCTGAGCTTTCGGAATGATGCATTCACCGGCTGAGCATGCGGTAACAGACATCAGGCGGGACCTTAAAAACTTCCCTAAGATCAAGCCCTGCTGGCGGATCGTTCCTACACTGTGCTTTACCTGGTTGACTGGAGATAAATGACATTGAGGAACTGGAGCTGAACCTGGTGGGGCTTACAGTTGTCGTGCCGGGGGTTAACTTCCTGAGTGTAATCTTTAAACCCTCGGAAACAAACCTGGCTGTCTATGGAATAGGTTATTCTTTACCCATCGCAGCCCTTGCTTACTTTATTAAGGTACGTTTATACGTAAAGGATGGTCAGAGAGGAAATCTGAAAGACAATAGCGAAGCGGATTCCACAAACAGCAAATAAAGCTGGCTATCAAACGAAAAGGGAGATTGAAACTGGATTCATTGATTATCCCACTTCTCTTCTTTGCTGCTTGCTCTTCCCATTCAATACTGTATTAAATTATCGGGAATTTTTCATCGGATTTCCCCGGAAAATCCAGAGATTTTCTATAAGAAGAAGGAGGGTTCTTTCTGCCCAGGAACCTGGATCTTTTATTGTCGAATCGAATTGGAGAAGACAAAGATGAACGCATTACGAAAACCCTGGCCTACTTCACTGGTAATATTTACAATCTGGGTGATTATCGTAGTGGGAGTAGGGTTGTTGCAGGTTGAGGGGCAGCCCACGCAACTTGAGAAATTGATTAAAAGCCGGATCGACTTAGGGGTGCTGGTTGCAGTGATCTTTTTGCCCGGGGTTATTACCTATTTGAAATGGTGGACTCAGGTCGGGTTGAAAAACCCGGATAATTTACAGGATTTGCGTTTGTTGTTGCCACCGGCCCTGGCACTTCTAATCCTGCTGCTGATTTTTCTATCTACAGGCCTGCCGCCAACCCGGATGCTTATGCTTGTGATCATCAATACCCTGATGGTAGGCATCAGCGAGGAGTTGATGTTTCGGGGTATATTGTTCCACGGGGCTTCGTCATCATTCGGGACCTGGCGGGCAGTGTGGATCACAGCGATTCTTTTCGGTTCGGTCCATATATTAAACGGCTTAATCACCGGAGACTTCAGAGCGAGCGAAGTTCAGGCTCTTTTTGCAGGTATGTTTGGGGTCTGGACAGCGGTTTTGCGGGCCCGCCTCGATACGATTATTCCTGTAATCGTCATCCATTGGCTATGGGATTGCCTGATATTTCTGACAGGCTCGTCCGGTGGGGTTGTTTTTTCCCTTGCTCTGGTACTATTCATTTACGGTCTCTGGTTATTGCGAAAATACCGGCACGGCAAAGTCAACCTGCAGGGGAATCGGTTTCAATTTGATCAGCGATAACTCTTCAGCAGGTTTTCCAGAAAAATCCAGACTTTTTCAATCGAGGGGATAAAGATCCTTTCTGCCGGAGAATGAGGCTCTTTGATAGTTGGCCCAAGAGAGATCATCTCCATGCTTTCACATTTCGAGCCAATTACCCCACATTCTAGCCCGGCGTGCACGACCTCAATCTCAGGCTCTTTTTCGAAGGTCCAGAGGTAAACCTGCCTGCATTTCGAAAGCAGCACTGATTCAAGGTCAGGCTCCCAGGCAGGGTACCCGGCTTCGTGTTCGACCCTGGCTCCGGCGAGCTTTGCCACAGCTTCCACTTTCCCGGAAATTTCAACCAGCCTGGACATGACAGAACTGCGCTGGCTTGAGAGGATATTTATCCCGGTTTCCCCGGTCCGCACGATTGCAAGGTTATTTGAAGTCTCCACAAGTCCCGGGATCCTGTCCGATAGCCTGTAGACCCCGTGGGGAAATCCGAGGAGCAGCCCGAGAAGCCTCTCTTCCGTCCCTGCCGAAAAGACCCGATCTGAAGGCACTTCTTTTCTGGTGACTTTACCTTCGGAGGTCTCAAAGAGAATCCTGTTCTCAACTTCTTTAAGATCAAGGACAATTTCAGGATCTGATTTTGCATATTCTTCCCTGAGTGTTTGCAGAAACCCGGAAACAAAATCTTCTGCCTGCCACCCTTTACTCCTGTTCAGTGCAATAAACGCCTCTGCACGGTTTGGAATCGCATTGTGGACACTGCCACCACTTAAAAAGACAAGCCTGAGGTTTTCTGCTCCGATTTTCTCCCTCAAGCCTGCCAGCAACCTGGCGAGCAACTGGATTCCATTTGCCCTCTGCCTGTGTATCTCGACCCCCGAATGTCCTCCTTCAAGTCCCTCAACCGAGAGCCTGAAGAGCCCGAAGCCACCTTTTTTCCCATAGTCAAAAAGCTCCCAATCTACAGGCAGGGTAACCCGCGTATTCTTTCCCCCTGCACACCCGACGATAAATACTCCTTCATCTTCCGAATCCAGATTCAGCAGAATTCTGCCTTCAAAGAAACCTTTTTCAAGTCCGTTTGCTCCTGTCAGCCCGGTTTCCTCATCAACCGTAAAGAGCAGTTCAAGAGGTGGGTGCCCGATTTCTCCTTTTTTTCCAGCTTCTGCCAGCACGAGCCCGATTGCAAGTGCAATCCCGTTGTCCGCTCCGATTGAGGTCCCATCTCCCCTCAACCAGTCCCCGTCATACACACATCTGATAGGGTCCCTGGAAAAGTCATGGCTGGAGCCCTTACTCTTCTCGCAGACCATGTCCATGTGCCCCTGCAGCACAAAAACAGGAGAATTCTCATACCCGGAAGTAGCCGGGACCTTGATGAGGACATTGTTTACTGAATCGGTTTTTGCCTCAAAGCCGCTGGTTCCTGCCCATTCCTGAAGCCAGAGGGCAAGCCTTTCTTCATGTTTCGAACAGCGCGGGATTTTATTGATTTCCTCGAAAATTTCAAGGATTTGCCGGGTTTTTGGGTGCATGGTGAATCAGCTCAGGTCTTTTGTGAGGATCAGCGGGGATATTAGCGGCGATATTAGCGGCACTAAAACCAGCCGCAAGCCAATGATCAAGGCACTTATCAGGAAGTCAAATTTCAATCATTCGTAAATCATTCGTAAATCATTCGTAAATCATTCGTAAATCATTCGTAAATCATTCGTAAATCATTCGTAAATCATTCGTAAATCATTCGTAAATCGACCATAAATCAGTCAGATATCATTTATAAGTCATATATCATTCGATAGAGACAACAGATATAAAAACACGAAAGAAGATTAAAAAGTTGTGCTCCCCTGAAAATTGATTAATTAAGATTCGTGATCAAATCAACTTAATGAATTCAATTCATAATAAATCTTCAATATTTTTAGTGTGTTGTCAGAAACCTTTACTTCCATATCCTTGCCCGGCTTGAAAAATGCAAAATGATGGATCTCATTCCCCGGTGTCGGCTTTCCCTTCGCCTTGATCCAGAAAATCTTGGACGCGTGAAATTTAAACAAATATTTCACCTCATACGCCCGCAGCCCCGTTTCTTCCCTCAGTTCCCTGATCGCTGCCTGGATACTTGCTTCCCCTCGTTTCGGTTTTCCTCCGGGAAGCCGATAGTAACTTCCCGAACTGCTTACAAGTAAAACTCCTTTATCAGTGTCAACTATTACCGAACCTCTTCGATTATCATATGCGCTGGGAATACGTGTCACCCCCTTGAATGGATTATATTCCCCGGATATTTCCTGCATTATAGAATTTTTCTGGAAATTATTTAAAACATCGGTAGGCCCTGATTAATGGTTGATCTGTTCTGGTGTTCGGAGCTGAAACCTTTTAGTTTTCTCTCCCTGAGCTGCCTGGGACCTGAGCCGGTCTGTCAGGTAGGAAAAAATAATCTGCAAACCAGCATCGCAATTGAGAGAATATACTGAAGAAATGAACCCTGAGACGAGAGAATACTTCTCCTAACCGAAAACCTATTTTCGATTCACATAGATATAAGCACTTACGTCAGCCTGTCTGGGGCCCTGCAAAAAATCCATATATTTTTTATCCCTTGAAGTTCGAATCTCTTAAAGATTTAGAACGCTGAGCAAGTTGAACTTTCCTGAAACTTTGAAGGTTTTAGGCTGCCTGAATATTCTTAAATTCCGGGCGGGTACAGGAGTTTATCCAGATGTATGAACTGAAAATCGCTTTGAGGCAGGTATTATCCAGAAAAAAACAGACTTATTTTGCCATACTTGCTGTTGCTCTGGCTGTCGCCGTGATCACGGTAATGATGGCAATGCTTTCGGGTTTTCAGGATGAGCTTGTAACCTCAAGCATAGAAAATAATCCCCATATTGTTATTAGTTCTCAAGATGAAAAGGAAGAGTTCATCCATCTTTACAGGTATACATCGGCCCGAATTGCTGAAAAAGAAGGAGTTATAGCCGTATCCCCTAAATACATGGGTCAGGCAGCGCTGGAATACAGGAACAATGCCGAAGGGGCTTCTCTACAGGGAGTTGACCCTATGGCTGAAGAAAATGTCATGAGAGTGAGTAAGGACGTTGTAGAGGGGGACCTTATGACCCTTGTACACACAAGGTACGGGATTCTGCTCGGGGATAAGCTTGCGGAAAATCTGGAGGTCCATGTTGGAGACAGGGTGGATGCCGTTTTCCCTGACTCGAAAACAACTTCTTTTAAGGTCGTGGGGCTGATCCACACCGGCACTGCTGCGGACGAGGTAACAGCCTACGCAAGGCTGGACTCAGTGCAGGACTTTTTTAACGAACCCGGAGTTGTGAGCACCATCGGTGTCCGGGTTACAGACCCCTACAAGGCAGACGTCATTGCCGCTTCGATTGAAGGAGAAACCGGGCTTGATGCCGTAAGCTGGAGCGAAGCAAATGCCGAAATCCTCGGCCTCCTTGATACCCAGATGGTCTTTGTAAATATTTTTTACATTCTTATCTACGGGATTGCCGGGTTCGGGATCGCAAATACCCTTATCACCATCGTTGCCCAGAGGACCAGGGAAATCGGCATTCTGAAAGCGATGGGGGCTTCTCAAAAAAGCATAATGATTGTTTTTCTTTTCCAATCCCTGGTACTCGGAGCCATAGGTCTGGTTCTGGGAACTGTTCTCGGTTACATTGCAACCGTTGCCCTGCAGAGCTATAAAATCGAAGTTCCTCAGGAAATGTATTTCGGGCTTCAGACCCTGCCTCTTGAGGTAAAGCCCCTTAATTTTGTATATGCTGCTTTTTTTGCTTTCATAGTCAATATCATCTCGGGAATCTACCCCGCAAGGAAAGCTGCAAAACTCGACCCTGTAACAGCTATTGAAAGCACCTGAATTTTGTGGGTCCTTATATTCAATAGTAATTATTTTTGACAATTCTTATTTTTAGCAGGTTCTGAAATCCCTTTCAGCATTTCAGTTTTTTCGGTCAATTCTGTTTATAATATTCTGTTTTCAAATAACTCCTACCATTTCCAACCCTACGTAGATCATCAGAAATACGAAAAAATGTTTTAAATATTCCGGGTTTACCAGATGGGCAACATCTGCTCCTTTTCTTGCTGCAAGGAACCCGGGAACTACAAGCAAAATCCAGTTAAGGAGATTGATATATCCAAGAGAATATGGAGGAAGCCCGGCTTGTCCCCAGCCGTTGATTATGTATCCGACTGACCCTCCAAAAGAGGTAAAGATCATTATTGCAGCCGAAGTTCCGACGGCTTTCCTCATATCAAAGTGCAGAAACACAAGCATAATTGGAATTCCAATTACTCCTCCCCCGATTCCAAGAAGCCCTGAAAAAAAGCCTATGAGGATACCGGCAAAAATATAAGATACCGGATTGGAGCTAATTTCATTCCTTTCCTTTACAGCCGGCGTGGTATAAGTTTTCAGAGCTCCCAGTATGATAACGACCCCGAAAATTGTGCTCAGAGTAGAGGCAGGCAGGTAAGAAGCTACTGCTGCTCCCATGAAACTGGCAATTAATCCGGAGACTCCCATAATAGTAGCCTGTTTCCAGAGAACTGATTGCTTTCTATGATACTTTAGGGTAACAAATATGGCGTTTATCAGGATCACGAAGAGGCTTGTCCCGAGAGCTGCCCTTATAGCCAGGTCTGGCTCTATTCCGGTTTCCTGTAAAAGCCAGTACTGGATAGGAGACATAATAAAGCCTCCTCCCACACCCAGCAGACCTGAGATAATGCCCGTAAAAGCACCTGTGAGAACGAGGATACCAAAATAAAAGGGGTCTGTAGGAGTCATTTCCATTTTAGCATATTGTTTTCGTTTTCCTGAATTTTTTTTTCGGATTTTTCCGTATTTAAACGTATATTCCTGATTGTTCTCTGCATGAAAATACGTGTTTATTTAAGTTAACAGTATCGTACTGAAAATATGCAGGGTTGCCACTGATGGTAATATAGAAAAATCCGGAACTTGCAGAAAGGTTATACTTAAAAGGATAAATCATGGTGTAAGAGGGTGGCGGTTTTTCTTAAATAATTTCCCCCCGGAGAATAATGCTTACTTCCTTTCTGATTTCCTTTAACTCAGCCTGAATTTCACAGGCTTACCTTCTGGATATTCAAGAGAGACATCGAGTAACTGTGAAGTTAAAAAGTGAAAATGCTGCGCAACAAATATTTAAAATGAGTTATTATTTATTAACCAGAAGCAGGTTTACAATCTATTCACCAGACCGGATTTAGAATCGATTGACCAAAACCGGGTTAAAGAGGCGTTTTCATGATCAAAATCGAGTTACACGGCACATACAACATCTACTTCGCAATCAAAGGCATGAGGAATCCCATGAATTCCTGGCACCTGATAGACAGCAGCGAGCCTGATCAGGCAGGAAACTGCAAAATCGGGGAAAAGGACCTGAACCTGGCCAGACGCCTGACCCTTGCAGGAAACGAACACGGTAAATTTCTGCGGTTCATTACGGTCTGCTTAGACCTCTCTGCTCCCCTCTACTGGTGGAAAGAGTTTGATACTTACAAATTTACGGAAAAGAACTCAACCTCAACAATGCATAAGCTGACCAGCAGGGACCTGGCTCCTCACGACTTTTCCTTTGATACGATGACGGACTACAGGAACGCCCAGATACGGCACCTCAATGACCTTATCAAAGCCTACAAATCCCGCGAAGGAGACAATGAAGAGGACAATGCATACCGTAAAGCCGTTTTCAGGGAACTTGTCCAGGACCTCCCGAGTGCTTACATGCAGAAACGGACGGTCATAACCAACTACGCCGAACTCCGGAACATCTACTTCCAGCGCCGCCACCACAAGCTTGATGAGTGGCGGGATTTCTGCGACTGGATGAAAAAGGAACTCCCGTACGCTGAAGAACTTATCTGCGTGGAAAAAGATGAAGCCAAAAGTTAAAAACGACTCATAACACCTGTAACAAATGTACATGTAAAAGCGACTGTGGGTACCAATAACTCCTGTTTCTTTTGCTTTTTCTGCTTTTTCTGCTTTTTCTGCTTTTTCTGCTTTTTCTGCTTTTTCTGCTTTTTCTGCTTTTTCTGCTTTTTCTGCTTTTTCTGCTTTTTCTGGTTATTTTTTATCTGGATGGCGAGCCTGCCCAACCCCTCTGCGGCGCAGAAGAGAAAAACAAAAGGTTCCATTTTCGGATATTCCGAATAATACCAACCGATGAATAAGAATTCCTTTAACGCAATATTTGGAAACTCTTTTAAAGGAATATCCATTTACCTGATAATATATTTTTAAGATGAGAGGTTTGCCAATGACAGAAGCGCTGTACTTCCTTGACTGTTACCTGAGAGAATTTGAAGCAACCGTTGAAAAAGTGATGGATGATAAGTATGTCATCCTTGACCGCACGGCTTTCTACCCCGAAAGCGGAGGCCAGCCCAGTGATACGGGGAAGCTTGTTCGCGAAGAAGACGGAGTTGAGTTTGAGGTTGTTTATGTCGGAAAGTTCAACGGAGACATAAGTCATGAAATCGCCCCGGCAGGCGAAACCGAAGCTTCAGGCCTGAAAGCCGGGGACAGGGTAAAAGGAGTCATTGACTGGGACCGGCGCTACAGGCACATGCGAATGCATACGGCAACCCACGTGATCGCAAATGTGATCGAAAAAGAAGCAGGAGCCCAGATCACAGGGAACCAGCTCGGGTTTGACCAGAGCCGTGTGGATTTTAGCCTTGAAGCCTTTGACAGGGACAAATTCTCCGAATACGAGAAAATTGCAAATGAAGTGATCGCTCAGAACCATCCAGTCAATTTCTATCTGGTCAGCCGCGAAGAAGCCGAAGAAAAACTTTCCAGGCTTACCACGCTTGCCAAAGGGTTTTCAGAAGAGATCCGCGAAGTCCGCCTTGTAGAAATCGAAAGCGTGACGATTGAAGCCTGTGGTGGGTCACACCTGAAAAACACAGGGGAAATAAAGGGGATAAAGATCGAGAAACTTCAGAACAAAGGGAAAAGCAACAGGAGAATGTACTTTACACTTTTGGATTGACGTGAACTACCCCGCCCTGCTTTCTGATGAAAACGAGGACGGAGCTCCCTTCGTGAAATAATAATGGAGTGAATACATAGAATGGATTCTAAGATCCAGTTTATACTGCATAGTTACAACTATATTGATATAACTATAAGTATAAATAATTATGCTACTGTTGTTTTGTAGAAGTTGACGGCTTTCATCCCCACCTGCCGCTTACGCTCCGAGGAAGGGGACTTTCCGCCTTAGTATTAAAATTACGCGTGAAGTTTGAGCTTAAGCCTTTCCTTTTTTCTTTTCATAACCTGTAGGTTTTTTAATTCAGGCTTTTCGAAGGAATAACATTTAAAATATAATATTTCCTAAACTATATAATTAGTAAATCAGTTTTATATATACTAAATAATCATATATTTTGTACATCATTCTAACTGTCAATCTAAACTATCAATCTAAACTATCAATCTAAACTATCAATCTAAACTATCAATCTAAACTATCAATCTAAACTATCAATCTAAACTATCAATCTAAACTATCAATCTAAACTATCAATCTGAGTTATAAATAAAATATCCAATCTGAACTATAAATCGGATGTTATATGATATGGAGCTTGAATTCAGAGTCAAGTTCTCATGAAATGTGTTCTTTCCTGAATATATAAGTTGCATGCTGTTTTGAAAAAAAGGCGATATTGGTTACTATGAAAAAAAATCCAGGAGATATCACTAAAAGGAAAATAACCGAAGAAAAAATAATTGAAGCTCAGGGTAAGCTGTATTTGCAGGAAAAACTGCATATTCTTAACTGGGCAGCTGATTCTTCAATTATTGGCTTTATTACTACGGATTTTAAAGGTATGTTGAAGTATGTGAATCCTTCCTGCATCAAGATGTGGGGATACGAAAAAGCTGAAGACTTTTTGGAAAGGAATGCCTCAGAGTTTTGGAATTCTCCTTCAGAGATACTGCAAGCCGGAAAGGAATGCCGGGAAAAAGGAGAATGGACCGGGGAACTACTGGCTAAAAGAAAGGATGGAACACTATTTTATGTACAGGCTTCGTTAAATTTGATCAAGGATGATTATGGACATCCCCTCGGGATTGTTGGCTCCTGTATTGACATCACTCCTTGCAAGCAGGTAGAAGAAGAACTGAAGCAGCGGACTCAGGAGCTCTTGCTAGCAAAAGAACGTCTCGACCTGGCGCTTGAGGCTACAGGGATGGGGACCTGGGACTGGGATGTCCTCAAAAATACCATGACCTGGGACGACAACCTATTTCGTCTGGTGGGCGTATCCAGGGAGGAATTTCTCCAGACACATGAGAGCTTACTCGAACTTTCCGATAAAATTCTGCCCCCTGAAGACAACAAACAGATGCAGGAAGCAATACAGCAGGTTGTGGATGGAAAGACCGATAATTGTGAGTTTGAACACGACGTCCTTCGTCCCGACGGCACTGTCCGGCATTTTTCAGTGAAAGGCCATGCATACCGGAATCCGGAGGGGAAGCTGGTACGTGTAATTGGCACAACTATGGATGTTACGGATCGAAAAATTGCTGAAGATGCCCTGCGGAAAAGTGAGTCCAATCTTTCCCGGGCACAGGCAATTGCACATCTGGGGAACTACTCCTGGAATATCAGGACTGGGGAGGTTTCCTGGTCAGAGGAGCTGAAATCTATCTGGGGGTGCAGGCCTGACGAAGAACCTTCATTTGAAGAGGTAATTTCACGGGTTCATCCCGACGATCTGGATCTTTTCCTTGAGGCCGCACGTTTGATGCGGGAAGAGAACCGTCCCTTCAATCTTGAGTACCGCATTATTCGTCCTGATGGCTCGATGCGGTGCCTCCACGACCAGGGAGAGATTACCCTCGATAAGGCCGGAAATCCTATCCGGATGTTTGGGACAACTCTCGATATTACAAAAAGAAAACGTATGGAAGAACAGTTTCGTAGTGCTAAAGAAGCAGCAGAAGCTGCAAACCGGGCAAAGGGTGAATTCCTGGCCAATGTGAGCCACGAAATCCGAACCCCAATGAATGCAGTTTTAGGGATGCTGGAACTCCTGCTGGATACCAGCCCTAATGACGAGCAGAGGGAATACCTCCAGCTGGCTCATATCTCTGCAGAATCCCTGCTTTCCATAATTAACGATGTCCTTGACTTCTCAAGGATAGAACAAAATAAAATGGAGGTTGAGCAGGTCGAATTCGACCTCAAAAGCCTGATATCCCATTTTATAAATTTGCTGTCCGGGAAAGCAAATTCCAGAGGAATAAAATTGGTATCTTCTCTGGAAGATGGTTTGCCCTCTACCTTTATCGGCGATCCTATCCGCCTGAAACAGGTTCTTTTTAACCTCATTGGCAATGCGATAAAGTTCACGAAAGAAGGAGAAATTATCCTTTCCGTTGAAATCTGCGAATCAGGCGAGTCAGGTCTCAATGAAGAATTGACACTCCTTTTCAAAGTCAAAGATACGGGAATTGGTATCCCTCCGGAAAATCTATGTAAAATATTCGATGCCTTCATCCAGGCTGATGCCTCTGTCACAAGGGAGTACGGGGGAACCGGACTCGGGCTTGCAATTTCCTCACAGCTTGTCGAGCTTATGGGCGGCAGGATATGGGTGGAGAGCGAGGTTGGGAAAGGAAGCACTTTCTATTTTACGGTCAAGGTAAAAAGAGGGGCAAATGCGGAAAATTCTGAGCAAAAAAATAGCCTTCCGGAGGAAAAACTGTTACCATACCCGGAAAATAAAGAACAGGATGGAAACGGGATATCTTCCGGAAAAAGCCTGAATATACTTCTTGTCGAGGACCACCTGATAAATCAAAAACTAATTTTATGTCTTCTTGAGAAAAAAGGGCATAAACTTACCCTGGTTACTAACGGGAGAGATGCACTTGACGCCCTCTCCAGAAGGAATTTTGACGCTGTGCTGATGGACGTCCAGATGCCTGGCATGGACGGGCTGGAAGCCACTCGAAAGATAAGGGACCCTTCTTCCGGGGTGAGGCTGCATAACATTCCGATAATAGCCTTTACTGCCCGGGCTCTGAAAGAAGATGAAGAAAAATGTATTGAAGCAGGTATGAACTACTATGTATCAAAGCCTCTTAATAGAGAAAAACTCTTTGATATATTGGAAGATATCAGGTCCGGAAAAAACACTCCGGAAAAAACTACTAAAGAAAGAATTGCTCAGAAAAAAATCATTCAAGACAGAATTGTTCAGGAAGGAATTATTCAGGAAAGAGTATCAACACCCCCTGACCAGGAAACTATGGCTTTTGATTTTCCGGAGGACCAGATCTTTAACCTCGAAGAAGTGCTTGAAAGGACAGAGGGGGATGAGGAACTCTTAAGGGAAATGGTTAGAATTTTCCTGGGGATGTCGCCGGAGCTACTGGATTCCCTAAATAAAGCTATAAGAAAAGGAGAGGCTGAAGAACTCAGACAAAGTGCACACAATTTAAAAAGCGCAGCCGGAAGCATAGGGGCAAAAAGGGTTTTCAGAGCTGCTTATTACCTTGAGCAGATAGGAAGAGAAAACAAAATGGATTTAGCCTACAAAAAATTTGAAGAAATTAAAATCCGGCTTGAAGAGCTTGAGCCGGTTCTTATCAGGTTTCTGGAAAGCCAGATCTGTTAGTTCGGCTGGTAGCATTTAAGTTTCCGGCTTTCAACGGGAGGAAGGCTTGTGAAAGTTCTGATTGCCGAAGATGAACCGATTTCCAATTTGTGGCTTAAAAATACGTTAACCAGATGGGGTTACAAAATCATTTCCACACGCAATGGATGCGAAGCCTGGGAGGTTTTGAAAGGAAGTGATCCTCCAGAAGTTGTAATTCTTGACTGGGAGATGCCAAAAATGAAAGGCATAGAGGTCTGTGAAAAAGTAAGGAAAGACCCCCGGATAAGTCATACTTATATAATTTTGATAACCGGTAGAGACCTGAATGAGGACATTGAGACAGGCTTTAAGGCAGGTGCGGATGATTACCTCAAGAAACCTTTTGATAACCAGAAATTGAAAACAAAACTGGAAATTGCCAGGAAAACGCTGGGGCTTTAATTTAAAACGTATTTTATATATTAACATAAACATTCAAAAATTTAATATATATGAAAGTCCAATATGGTGGGACATTACGATTTAATAATGTTTAACAGTAAGCAGAGCATCTTCTATATTGGAACCTACATTCCGAAGATGTACACAGATGTAGAATTTATTTGTCAATTTGTCCACAATTATCCTGTTAAATGAGAGTTCAGCTTTAACCTACTTCCCTATTGAGAAAATAGATAGTATTCATGCGTCTTCAGTTAAGTGAAGAATCGTGACAAATTGCTTCCATTTCCACAACAGTTGTCAAATATTTGATTTTATTGTAGGCTGGAACAGGGTGTCAATTTCATATAAATAGGCCAAAACGAAGGTAGGTTTCTGGTTCAAAATCAATAGCTTTCGGGCAAAAAATTCCTTAACCGATGACCAATGAGATGGTATTTTTGTATACATCTGCAGAAAGTGGGTTTTGAGACAGTCTGTCGAAGTAAATACTATCAGGAGATCTGTTATGCGGTTCCCCAATAGAAGTTCTAGGATTAAATATGTAAGATTATTAGCCATTATTATTTTAGTTGCTTTTACTCTGGGATTTATGAGTTCAGACTCGGATAAGAATAATTCAAGCTCCAGTCCAGATGCAAAGGTGACATCTTCAACACCTGAAGCAAATATTACGTTTGTTACTACTGGTTCATCATTTTCACCAATCATCACAGTTACAGGTGATCCTAAAATTCAATGGGTATTTGGTGACGGTTCAACATCTGATTCTGCATCTCCTACTGTAAATTTTGGTTCAGAAGGATCAAGAGCAAATACTCTGGTAGTAACACCATGGAGTGCAGTAACTAAAATCAATATAGGTTATGATGGTTCAGATGGTGGAGTAACTCCAGGTTCCAGTACAATAGAACATTTAAAACAACAGAATGTAGTAGCTGTTACTGGTTTAGAAAATGTTGCACCATACCTCCAGGTATGGGCTTCAAGTTATAATCCAATAACTGAACTGGATTTCAGTAACTTCAAGGAACTGCATACTATTGAGTGTTTTTTGTGTAAATCATTGACTACCATCAAACTCCAAAACGTTCCATCTCTGAACAGGCTTTGCCTCGAACGTTGCAAGATTTCTTATCTTGATCTATCAGAAGCTCCTTTTCTGGCTGATTTTCGTGGAGCATCTCAGAGAAGTTCAACATATACAATAAATTGGGGTACTACAGGGACTCATATATGGCATATATGTGTTAGGGATAACCCACAGATGATCAGCACGTTCCCGGTCAATCAGTTCCCACTTCTTAAAGAATATTATGTATGGAACAGTAATCAAAGCGGTACTCTACACCTAACTTCAACAAATTTGACAAGCGTCCTATCATTCAATAATCATTATAATGCTGCTAATTTTTCTGGTTGTTTCCCTGCTGGAAAAAAATGTGCTGTGAATATTGGGAATAATAGCCTCACAAGTTTAGATATTTCCAATGACCCTGGTTTACTTGATTTAAATGCAAGTTATAATTCACTAAATCAAACAGCAGTAGATGGTATACTCCAAACACTGGATTCTTATAATACCAGTGGCGGATCTTTAGATTTAACTGGAAATGCTGCACCATCAATTGTAGGAATGAAACATGCAAATAATTTAACTGCCAGGGGATGGGATGTTCAAAGTTCAAAAAAGATAGCAGTTGTAGACTTAACAAGTATTATAAGAGCTTAACAAGTATTATAAGAGCTTAACAAGTATTATAAGAGCTTAAAAAATCTTTCGGAACAACAAGTTGCATAAATGATTTGTAGGAAGAAGCGTAAAACCCATGAAATCTTAATTTCATGGGATATACGCGTCAACTTTCATACATTTTCCAATTGTTGATTCTGCTAAACTGTTTTTCGTATCAAGTTTATTTAATAATAGAGACTGTCACCACAACCCAAAATGTGAAAACCAAGATGAGGGAGTTGGATAATAGGGTATCACATACCTGAAGAGATCGGGAACATTAAACCGGAGAAAACCGGAAGCTTTAAGCATCTCAAGTAATCTCACGATTATATATTCCATTTCACCTGTGGTATGCGGGGTAGAGCCTGTATGACTTGTCCTCAGTAAAGGGAAGGATGACTCAGGAAGCCGCTAAATCTTTAGTTTAGCGGTAGTTCACATTTAGACAGATAGGGATAAACAGTGCAAAGGATACAATCAAAAGAATATTTCGATGCAGTACAAGCTTACTTTGTCAACCATAAGGATCCTGCCGGAGTATATACATTCCTATTGAATACTCTATGGACAGATAAGTATAAACTAGCTGATAAGATGTATTACCAGCGTGTCGATATGCTTGAAATGACGGACAATTGTGTTAGCTTCTACACCGGTACAGAATGTACTCTTGTATTATGTTCAAACCTGGAAAAACAGAACTCTAATTAAGCCTACTTTGATTTACGTATTACTGTTTAATAAAACACATGATAGTAAGCCAAAAAAGCAAAATAAGTAAGGAAGCCCTGGAAGATTAGAAGTTTATCCATTGGGCATCGTTTAAGGAAGTTTTTCGCCTGAAAGCTATCGATTCATCCAGAAGAGCAGGATAAGAAAAGCTGCATAAAATACCATCAACGCTACTCCTTCCCATCTTTTGATTTCCCAGCCTGTGCTGATAAAGATCAAAAGGATCAGGCTTATGACTATCATGACAGGGGTCGTGAAAAAGAGACTTATTTCTGCAACGGATATGGGATAGAGAAGTCCGGAAAGTCCAAGGATCAAAAATATGTTTGTGATGTTCGAACCTATCACGTTCCCAAGGGCTATACTTCCATAACCCTTCCTTGCTGCAGATACCGTTACCACAAGTTCCGGGAGGGAAGTCCCGACTGCAACCAGAGTCGTACCTATAATGGTATCCGGAACCCCGAAGAGTTCTGCAAAGAAGATTGACTCTTCCACAAAATAATTTGCCCCTATTACAATTGCTGTACAGCTTAACACGAGGGTAAGGATATCTTTTGCAAAGCCTCCATCCAGCCGTCCATTTCCATTTCCTGATTCGGAGTTTCTGTTGCGGTTTGCACCATTGAGTTTTTGCCTTGCACTATTTATATACTTAAATTTGAAAAAATATGTTATAAACTCTTTGAAATGGAGTTTTCCTTCATATTTTTCCGCTTCTTCAAACAGGAAAAATACATAAGCGATATACAGCAATACAAAAAAACCTGACTCAATCATTGACAGTTCCCTGTTGAGTGCAAAAACAAAGAAAAGCACAGCTGAAAAGAGCATGATATAGCCATCTCTTTTAAGCATCTCAACTTCGGTTTTCATAGGGGAAAGAAATGCAGCAACCCCGACAATCAGGCCTATGTTAACAATGTTTGAGCCTACAATGTTTCCTATAACTATACCACTTGCCTGCTGGATAGAAGCGGCGATAGAAGAAGCAAGTTCCGGGATTGATGTCCCTACTGCCACAAGGGTCAGCCCTATAACAAATTCCGAAACGCCAAGCTTTTTTGCAATCGTTGAGGCAGCCTTTACGAAGTAATCTGAACCCTTGACCAGAAAGACCAGGCCAAGTAAAAGAACAAAAAAATTTACTGTGATCATAAAATCACATCTAAGTTATTTTTTTTCGGTTTGATCATTATCGGTTCAAGCTGTAATCTGAATAACTTTTATTAAAAGCTTTCAGTTAAAAAGGGATATTAAGAGATAGCTATTCAGGCAGCCTTTTGAAGGTTACACAAAAAGATTACACAAAGAAGAACATAGGTCCGAAAGGGGCTGTAAAGGCAGCGCTGGTACTGCTCAGCACCGGCATTGTAAGGCAGTGAACCTTAAGAAGCCAGTATGCGTAATCAAAATCTACGGGCAAATAATAACCTCAGTTTGACAGTACCCACTAATTGGTACTGAATATTTCCCTTCTTTTTTGGTTCAATCGGGCTTGACAAGTCCTATAAATTTATAAAAATTTATTATATATTCTATGTAATTTCATTCCTTTTTGCTACTATCAAGCTATTGATCCAGTCAAAATTCGCAAAAATATGGTTTTTGACACCATTTATCTTGAACTTGATTGTAAGTGTCAAATTCTTCAAGCTTTTTTTAATGAATTTTGTAGACGTGTGTTTTAGCTCTTCAACTTCATATCGCATCAGCGATATGAATAATTGGGCGATAAACCCAAGGATAATGGCCCCATAAATGCTATCTTCCGACCACACCCTTAATGGCTTAATCTGAATTTCATTTTTCAATGAATGAAATATTTTCTCAATAGAATCCTTTTTTCTGTATGTTATCAATGCATCTTCAAGTGTCAAATGCCTGTTTGATTTCAGACAGAAAAATCCTTCTCTTCCATTAATCAGTGAAGCTTTTAGGAGTTCTACAGCTTCCTCGTCACTAAGCTCTTCTAGCTTAGTTCTAAAAGAGTAATCAATCTCGATCAACTCATTATTTACTCTGAATTTCTTAGGAAGCTTTTTGTTGTTTATGATGGCCTTCTGAATCTCTTTTGCTTCCTTTAATTTCCTCATAACAGCTCTTGCTTTTGATTCTAATTGCCTTTTCTGTAGAGCTTCAGAGAAATAGAAATATTTAATGCTGCTAGGCTTGACTATTTTTATCCCATATATACCTTTTTTGGAATCTATCAGTTCTGCTCTTTCCAGATCAAATTTCTCAATTATTTTATCGTCACTCGTATTCAGTTTCATGGAAGTGAGATAGTCCATCTCAGCATCCTGTATAATATCGATATTATCTTTGGTATTAGCTCCTTTATCAAAAACAATAAGAGAGCCTTTTTTAAGTCTACTTTTCACCTGGTTATAAGTGTCAGAAAAGTGCTCAAGATCAAGAACGTTTCCTTTATTCACTGTAACTCCAATAGGTATGTTAATGGGGTTAGCTAATTCACTAATTCCAACAGTTATCTGCAGCTTATCAGGCCTGTGATCTCTGCTATACCCGTATTTACCAAGGTTGGATTTAGTCCCATAAAGGACTATACTCGTCCAATCCAGGTTTATATCCGTCTCTTCAAAACCATATACAGAAAATAGAGAATCCAGAATATCAGAGAGAATTTCCTCTCTGTTACGTCCTAAGAGTTCAAGAGTTCTGTAAAGAACTCTTTCATGAAACCTTTCAAGATTCAATATCTCGAGAATTTCTTCCTGATTTAACCATTTGCCAGCTTCTTTGATACTAAAATTTTCAGTCAGCTTGTAGCTTAGCAAACCGATCAGCAAACTATTGAGATCAAGACCCTTGTTTTTATGTTTGCCAAAAATATCACAGAAATTAAGCTTTTCATAAAAGAGTTGGACGGCAAGAATCGATCCGATAGGAACACATATATTCTTGTTAGGAATTGTAGGGAATGCTCTCTGTTTTGTGATGTTCATTTGACCGAATAACACAAAACAAAGAGCACTTATTTTTATCTAACTGTCAAAGTCAGGTAATAAAACAAAAGGGGCTATATAACACCAGAGGATGAAACAAATGGTTTCACAAACCGAAGAAAAAAACCTTTAATTGCAGACCAAATTCAGAGACAAAAAAAGTAAAAAATAAATTGGCATAGAAAAAGAAAAAATTATCTCCCTAAGCTAAAAATTGGAAAATCAGCTCCGGCTCGAAACATCAAACCAGACAGGGGTTTTGTCTTCAGGGTCACAGTTATAGTTTATGGTGATTTCCTCATTTTTCCGGATCTCTTTTATACAGACGTATTTTAAAAGACCGTTGTCGAAGTCTTTCTGGTACTTTGCATTTGGGGTATAAGAGTGGTTGTAAAGAGACCCGTAGCCCAGAGCAATCGCTGCTGCTCTTGAATCAGTTCCCCATGCGAAGTAGTAGTTATAAAGCTGGGTAAGCTCAAGAGTAGTTACTTCTTCCGAAGGAAGAACGATAACTGGGCAGGTTTCTATTACTTCATCTTTTTTGAAATTTCTCTGTGCAAATACGCCTCTACCTTTTCCAGGTGCGTCTTTAACACTTACCAATGACATTTGATCAGGCTCCTTTATTTATTTTATAAATTGCCTGGAAAACTATTGCATTATTTTGAGAAGGCAATGAATTTATAAGTTTCCGTCCGAAAACTTTTATGGGCTGCGACCAGGGCTATAAGGAATCAGCCGAGGACTGCCTCATAAGTATCCCACATCAAGTACCAGTCCCGGTAGTGCCAGGATTCCTGTCCCTATGAGCATGTAGGCTGCAAGCCCCAGCCCCCGCCTGAGGGTAATTGTTTTTCCAAGTTCGGTCATTTTTCCCCTTAAGTAGATCAGTAGATCAGTAGATCAGTAAATCAGTAGATATATTTTGTAATATTTATCTATATGCCAGCAGTTTGTCCAGGTTATTTCTCCCCGGACCAGCAGAAAATTAAATGTCTGAGAATTACAGCTCTGAATTAAATGTCTGAGAATTACAGCTCTGAATTAAATGTCTGAGAATTACAGCTCTGAATTAAATGTCTGAGAATTACAGCTCTGAAAATTACAGCTCCGAATGAGTCAAAGAAGCTGCTTTTCCCTCTTTCTTGTTCTTTCTTGTTTTTCTCACAAACCCGTAATACCCAAGCCCCATAAGGGCAATGGAATAGAGAATTTTCCAGGTGAACCCTGAAACCAGAAAGGAGAGTGAGAGGAGGGAAAGCCCTGAGTAAACCCAGCGCCTCCAGCCGGTTTCGGTCTTCCAGTAGGAGAGCAGGATAAAACCGTAAAGGAAGAGAAAGTTCTGGTTTACGAGCATGAGCAGGGAAGAAACCGGGACCTTAAACACATAAGTCCCCAGGAGCACCAGTACGAAAACCGTATATATACTCAGGATGCTTGCAATGGGCTGTCCTTTTTTTGAAAGTTTCCCCAGGTAAGCCGGGAGCACTTTTTCTTTTCCGGATGAGTAGACAAGGCGGCTTGAAGCAAAGTTCCAGCAGGTTACATTAGCCACAATAACCACTGCCATCAGCCAGATGAGCAGATTTCCCGGAGGGGTAAACTTAACGAGTTCCACAAGACCGGACGCCCCGGAGAGAGGAACTCCAGCTGCATCGGCCCCTATACTTGTGATTGCCAGCATCAGGTAAATGAAGATTACCAGGCCGAAACTGAGCCAGAAAACCCTCCTGACATTTTTTTCCGGATTCTGGAGTTCTCCAAGACCAAAGGACATATTTTCCCAGCCCAGGAAAGCCCAGAAAAGAAGAGCAGAAATTTTCCAGATACTATAAGGGTCAAAAGCTTCAAAATCCATCCCCAGAATAGCGGATACACCGCTCCCAAGAGCCTGTATTGAAAACACAAGCCCTGAAGAAAAGAAATTGAAGTTATAAAAGGTAAGAGCTACAATCAGGATCAGCAATACAGCCACGGCTGCGTAGTTGAAAAAGGAGACCAGCCTGACCCCGGCAACCGTTATAAGGGTCATGGTTGTGATGATAAAGATAGCCAGCAAATGAACCCCAAAATCAGGCAGATCAAAGAGATGCTGCAAATATTCGCCACCAATGAGGGCAACCGCAGGTTCCCCCAGAATAAAGGACCCGCAGACAAGGGCGGTTACTGCGTACCCTCCCCACTCTCCCACAGCCTCGCGGGAATAATGGAAAAGACCTCCTGAACAGGGGAATTTCTTTCCGAGCCTTGCGCAAATCTGAATAAGAGGAATTGCTGCCAGAATGATCAGAAGCCAGCCGAAAACCACTTCCTGCACTGTCCCTACATCCGCTACCAACCCGGGAAGGCCGAGAAGCCCAGAACCTATAACCATGAGGATGCCCAGAACAACGCCACGCCCCAGAGTAACTGTTTTTTTAAGTTCGGTCATAATTTTTATCCATTTAAATTCAACAGATCGAAGGTCACCAACAACTCATAAAAGTAAAGGTGAAGAGATAAAAAAAGCTTTTAACCCTATAACCTTTGTGTATTTTAAACTGCAAGATTTCTAAAACGTTGACCACTTATGGGAGACTACCGAACAGTTTACCTTAACAGATTATCTTATCAGTCAATCTAATCAGTCAATCTAATCAGTCAATCTAATCAGTCAATCTAATCAGTCAATCTAATCAGTCAATCTAATCAGTTAATCTAATCAGTTAATCTAATCAGTCAATCTTATCAGTTAATCTAATCAGTCAATCTAATCAGTCAATCTTATGAATTTATAACTTATCGGCTCATTAATTTTATTCGGGGAGCAAAATTTCACAGGGGCTGGGAGCTTTTTTAGAGAGTTTACCTGCTACCTGTGTTTTTTGTGTAGCTACTGGGAGCTTTTCGGGTATTTTAAAAAATTGATGCGCTGGTCATTATGAGCAAAGTATTGTTGCGTTTATTTGTTAGTGCCTTTCTGGTCTCTGTTTTTCTGTCAGGGGCTCTGATATTCTGCTTTTCAGACATGCAGAGAACTTCGGCAGTTGAATTCATCCAGGCTGAAAATGACAGTGTAAACAGCAGTATTTCCACAGATGCAGGATGGCAGGATAGTTCATCCGGAGAGACCTTAAGCCCTGCACAGAAGAAGCTCTCAAGCGACCTGCTGCAGCTGAGTGACGAGCGCTATCTTTCCGGGAAAGAGTCGGCTGAAACTCTGCGAGCCCGTATGGTTAAGCTGGGACAGTTGAGCCAGGCAGAGCCTGTTTCGAGAAGGGCGGTTCCTTCAGGAGAAAACCCGGAAATTGCTGCGGGTTCAGGGGAAAATGCCAGCAAAGCTTCTTCTTATCCGGATGAAAAAGTTTACGTGTACGTTTATCTTGAGCCTTTTGCAAATAGCAGCATACTTGCCGGATACTGTGAGGTTGAAGACAGGGACAAAGAAAATCATATTGTAGTAGCGTGGGTTCCGCTCGAATCCCTTGAGACACTGGCTGCCCTTTCTGAGGTAAAGAATATTCAAACTGTCCTGCCTCCTTTTGTCAGGCAGGGAAATACGGTTTCGAAAGGGGATTCGATTCTTAACGCTTCCAGCCTCAGGGGACTTTACGGAATAAACGGGACAGGAATAAAAATTGGAATCATATCTGACGGCGTGGACAGCCTTAAGGACGCACAGGCTACGGGCGATATTTCTTCGGATGTGCATGTCCTGAGCAATAAGGTCGGGGGAAATGAAGGCACGAATATGCTTGAAATCATCCATGATATTGCTCCCGGGGCAGAACTATATTTCCACGACTGCGGAAACAACAGGCTCGAATTCAACGGGGCTGTCGATGCCCTTGTTAACGAAGGGTGTACTGTTATCTGTGACGATATAGGTTGGCTTGCTGAACCTTTCTTTGAAGACGGGATAGTGGCAGACCATGTAAAAGAGGTTGTAAAAGAGCACGACATCCTTTACGTAAGCTCTGCTGGAAATTCCGGAAACAGCCATTACCAGGGGGTTTTCTATGACAAAGGGAGTGGATGGCATGATTTCAGCAGTGGAAAAGGAGACGTAGAGAACCTGCAGTTTGAGATCCAGCCCTCAGGAGAGGTATGGGTTTTTCTCCAGTGGGACGACATGTGGGAACATTCGGGAAATAACTATGACCTTTACCTTAAAGACAGAAATACTTTAGAGACCCTTGCGTCCAGTAAAGTTTATCAGGATGGGGACAATCTGCCCCTTGAATATATAATGTATACAAATAGTGGAAAAAACGCCCTTAGCGCTTCTATCGAGGTCCGAAAAACCTCCGGGGAATCCAGGGAACTCGAGCTCTACATTTATTGCCGAAAAGGGACAAAACTCAAGGCTGCAAATATCGTTTCCAAAGACTCTATTTTCGGGCACCCTGCCCTGTCTGAAGTGATTACAGTGGGAGCAGTTGGGACAGAGGAATCTGGAGATTATTATATAGAGTACTTCTCTTCCATTGGACCGGTTACGCTCCACTATCCTTCGCAGGAAATTCGTCCTAAGACAGATATCTCAGGGATTGACGGTGTAAATGTCACAGGTACAGGTGGGGTTTCAGAAAAGTTTTACGGTACAAGCGCCTCTGCTCCTCATGTTGCAGCCATTGCAGCGCTGGTCTGGAGTGCGTCCCCGGAAAAGTCGGCTATGGACATAAGAAGGCTGCTTTACACTTCATCAACCGACCTCGGAGAACCCGGATATGATACTGTTTTTGGATACGGGCTTGTAAACGCCCTCAAAATGCATGAACAGGCATCAGCAAATCCTTCCACATTTACTGTGAAAACAGACGGAAGCGGGGATTTTGCCTCAATTTCGGATGCCATAAACAACAGCAGACCTGGAGATTCCATTCTTGTATATCCGGGAACGTACAGGGAAAACGTGGATGTACCCTGGGATCTGAATATAAGCTCTGCTTCCGGAAAGCCCGAGGACACTGTTCTCGAAGCTGAAAATCCCGAGGAACCTGTTTTTCATGTAACTGCAAATGCTGCAAAGATAAGCGGGTTTGGCATAAGCGGCTCTGGAGGAACTGGCGTATATCTTGAAAGTGCAGCTGCATGCATGCTTACGAACAATAAGGTATCAAACTGTAGTCCGGGAGTCCTGCTCGAAGAGTCATCTAACAATACCTTTACAAGAAACAACATCTCGAATAATGCAGAGGGATTCAGGTTAACAGACTCTTTCCAGAACAGGATCCTTGAAAACGAGTTTGAGAACAGTATTAATATCAATGAAAGATCTTCAGGAGAAACAGGACTTTCAAACACCTGGAACACGGCTGCAGAGGTACGCTACCTGTATAATGGCGGGGTTTACGAGAGCCGATTTGGAAACTTTTACTCTGATTATAAGGGCCCGGACACAGACGGCAGTGGGATAGGAGACAATCCTTATGGCAGTGACTCCTCGCCCCTTATTTCCAGATTGGCAGCATATTCCAGGGGTTTTGAGGTAGGGAATGTAGTTCCTGCCCGGGGTTCAGTTTCAATTGACGGGGATACCCTGGAATTTGGGATTCGATCTACAAGAAACTGCACCTTCAGCTGGTTGCTAAACGGAGTCCTGTTGCAGACAAACGAATCTGCTTCTTCTGCGATTCTTTCAATTGGGACTGAAGAACTTGCAGGCAGGATAACAGAGAGCAAAACTTCCACTCCTATCCCGGCCAAATATACCCTGACAGTTATTGCCGCAAACGGTTCTTCAACCCTGCAGCACAGCTGGAACCTGAACCCCTATCCTGTAGAAGAAGAGACTGACACGCCTGAGGACATAAATGAAGATAATAATGTAAGCATGGGCGGCAGTCCGGGGGGAGGGAACGTAAAGATTTCAGAAGACAGTGGAAGTAAAGGAAGTGGAGGAAGCGGTACTGGCGGTTCCCCTGAACCTGCAAGTAATGTTGAAAGCAAGGAACTGGCGCAGAGTTTTGTTACCAGTGGAAGGCATATTCTGTTTGGTTTTACCAGAAACGCAACCCCTGTAACAGCTGTGGAATTTGATGCCAGGAAAAACGCCGGAAAAGTTACAGTCACCGTAGAAATGCTAAAAAACCAATCAGTTCTGGTTTCAGGCCTGCCGGAAGGAGAGGTTTACAGACACTTCAATATCTGGGCTGGCAACAGTGGGTTTGCATCCCCGGAAAACATTCAGGGCCCTAAAATCAGTTTCAGGGTAGAAAAAGACTGGCTTTCCGAAAATAGAATTGATCCGGTTTCAGTTTCTCTCTACAGGTACTCTACCTCAAACTGGACAGAACTTTCTTCCGGGATTACAGGAGAAGATGAGACATTCTTCTATTTTGAATCCGAAACTCCGGGGTTTGAATCTTTTGCAGTTGCCGGCCAGCAGAGTGAATCTTTACAGTCTTCTTCCAATACAGCCATGCAGAATAACTCCCCTGAAACAGGCCCGGACGGAGCTCCGGAAATCCGGATCACGCGCGAAAATCCTCACAACTCCACAGAAGAAGACAGCGAAGATAACAGGGATATGCCAGCCCCCGATTTTGTGATATGTATCGCCCTTTTGCTCGCAGGCACACTGTGGATTAAAAGGAAGTGAAGTCTGTAATTTCAGGGCAGGAAATTAATTTTTACACTGCTGTCAATTACAGCCACACTGGCTTGAAGTTCGACTTCTTTACTTCTTAGCTCTTCGTTTAAAGCAGCCAGTTTCTTTTCAGAACTTTCGACTTCTTCTTCAAGCAGGCGGGCTCTTGCCAGCAGTTCTGTTTCCTTATGTTCAAGTTCGGCAAGTTTTCCAGTATCTGAACTTGAGAATTCGGCTTTTTTTGCTTCAAATGCCTTTTGAGCTTCGATATATTCTTTTTTCTTCTCTTCAAAGCCCGAAAACGCAGATCTGACCTGTGTCAGGGCTTTTTCTTTCTTCTGAGCCTGTATATCAAGGGCAGGGTCTTCAAAAACCTTTTGAAGCGCCGGGAAAAAAGAAGGGTCAAGATTTGCAGGGGATTCGAGGCAGGTGTCAAGCTGCTGTTTTACCTCTGGCTTTAAGGTATACCTACTGCATTCATGGAGTTTTTTTATCTTTGAAAGGTTGCCTGATAAAGGAAGGAAAAGGTAGTTCAGGCCTGTTTCGGCTTTTTTGAGCCTGTCCCTTGCTATATCTACTTCTCTCTGAAGGTTCTGCAAATTTTGCCAGGCTTCTCCCTTTTTGAACTCTTCAAGAGCCTGGCCTGTTCTGGCAATTTCATCTCTTAAAGCCTGGATTTTTCGTTTTTTAGATTCTAATTCCAGGTTTTCAGCCTTTATTGAGGCAGAAAGCTCCTGTATTCCATTCATACCTGTAGAAATTGCTTCAATAGCATCCATTTCCTGTTTATAACCCCTAATCGTTTCCCTTAGTTTATTAAGGACCTTGCCCAACTTTCCAAGGCTTTCAGTTACATCTTTTGACTCTTGAGGAAAGACCGCTCTTGTGTATCGGAAACTCTGGCTCATATGTTCAAGGCAGGTGTCCAGATTCTGCACAGCTGATTCATGATACACTTTAAGGGCCCTGAAATCCGTACTCTCAAGAACTCCGACTTTATCTATGAAAACTCCCACCTGCTTTGTTACATTTTCCCGGTTGCTTTTCGCCCGTTTTACAGCCCTTATGTCAAAATTTCCCTCAACTTTTGCTTCCAGAAGCCTGGAATTGCTTTCTTTAAGCTCAGAAATCGCAACCTCAAGCTCTCTGAAAAAGCCTGAGACATCCTTTTCTATATCGGAAGATATTTTTTGAGAATTCTCCTCCAACCATGCGGGCAATTTCTCAAAACCAACTTCATTTGAAGCAGTTTTCTCGCTGGAACTTTCCTGTTTTCCTAAGAGCTTTTTGATCCACTTCAATTTAGAACTTCCTGAATTTGTTGTGGTCTGTATATAGTGTGGTAAAGGACTAAGGGGCAATAAATCTACAGATTAATAATCTTATTATGAGTCTAACCCTTCAGGTTTAACGCTTAAATCCATTAATAATCTAATAAGATAAATAATTTGGTAAAGTTAATCCTTTGATTTGTTTTTTGAGGTATACTTCTTTAGTCTCCTTTAGTCTCAGCATATGTTAAAGTTTGTTCTATGTAATTCTCTTCCTGAGTGAGAAGGCAGGCCAGAAAGCTATCTTCGATAAGTTACCTTCGATAAGTTACCTTCGATAAGTTACCTTCGATAAGTTACCTTCGATAAGTTGCTTATAAAATTAATTTAATATATTTTATACCGAATGCAATTTAACCAATATAATCCTGGGTTACCAATCCCGGACAGACATCATTAAATCTGCCCGCCAAAGGGATTGCACAAAAACGTGGCTTCGAATTTACAGCAAATTTGTGACACTGCCCTTTTTGATCTTTTATGTACCAAGAGATAAAGGAAACAAAGGTAAAGGAAATTAAGGCAAAAGGATTGGAATAAAAGAATTTGAATAAATAAAACTGGATAAAATAGAAAAATGCAGAAAAATGGATAATATGCAGAAAAAAGACAGTTCCATGAGTTAACCGCAAAGCAGAGCTGTTTAAGAAGAAATCCCGACAGCTCTGCCTCATCAACTCTGCCCCATTTACATAAATTGTCTGTCAATTATCTGTCAATTGTCTGTCAATTGTCTGTCAACCAGCTGTCTTTGCTTCTTAGCAGGTTATATGGAACATTGCAGAAACTCTGCCTTCAATTTCATTCCAGCGTTCAACAGCCCAGGGAGTCGGGAAAAGCTCGATCCCGCATTTCTTTCCCGTGAAATAGTCTTCCGCCTCCTCAGAAAGTTGCACAAAACCGGTCTGTCCGGTACCGATGATGATTTTTTCAGTCCCTTCCTCGTAGATATGCTCTGCTTCTTCAAGAGATATTTTGTGGGAAGTCCCGTATTTTTCTTTTGAAAGCATTTTTTCCCGATTTTCTACCCTGCCGTCGAGGCGGATGAGAATATCGTAATCAAAAGTCTCTCCTTCTACAGTTATAGAACCAAAACTTGTGGAATCAATCTTTGGTTTCATGGTCTACCTCCTGAAATAAAAACTGAAACAGATAACTGAAGATATCTCATATTCTTTAATTGTGACGCATACTTCATATAAGTAACAGAAAATTCCCGAAAATGCATAACTCCACACAATTATGGGGCAATAAGGAGCATGTGAGTATTAATTTATATTCCAGTGAAAACAATTAAACTTTGAAACAGATTAAATACAAAAAAATAACCGGAGATGGGACACAATGGACAGCGAAATAACTGGACTTTATTCGATAGAAGACTTTATAAAAAACACAGGAGAAAAAGACCTTGGACAGGGGGTTTTTGAACTTGAACGCGACCGCTTGCTTGAGGTAAATCTTAACGGCATGGTCTGGACAAAAAGGGGCTCAATGGTTGCATACACTGGAGACATAAGGTTTATCCGGGAAGGAGTCCTGGAACACGGACTTGGAAAGCTCGTGAAAAAATCCCTGACAGGAGAAGGAGTAAGCCTGACAAAAGCCGAAGGCTAGGGAAAACTGTACCTTGCAGATGATGGCAAGAAGGTCTCGGTCCTGAAACTTGAAAACGAATCCATCTTCGTAAATGGCAACGACCTCCTTGCATTCGAAGACTCAATCAGCTGGGATATCAGAATGATGAAAAAAATTGCAGGCATGATGGCCGGAGGGCTTTTTAACGTAAAACTGGAAGGGACAGGGATGATAGCAATCACCACCCACTACGACCCTCTGACTCTGCGGGTAACCGCAGGACATCCGGTCTTTACCGACCCCAACGCCACTGTTGCCTGGTCAGGAGACCTGGAACCGGAGATAAAAACCGATGTTTCCCTCAAAACCTTCGTAGGAAGAAGCAGCGGAGAATCCGTCCAGATGGCTTTTAAGGGAGAGGGATTTGTAGTAATTCAGCCCTATGAAGAGGTTTATTTCCAGACCCAGACCTGAAAATAAGCCCTTTTTTGGAAGATTTTCCTTCCTTTTTTGGGAGTAATTCTTTCAGGAACTCAATTTTCAGAAGTTATTGCCTGGCCTTCATCCCCGGAAGCTACCGAAAACCGGGACTTTTCCTTTTTAGAACATTCCATTGCGTCTTCCACAGCCTCCCTGATGATATATCCAGCTTTGTGCAGGATAGTATCCCCAATCTGAGGGTCTTTGTCCATGCTTCCGGTACAGGGGTAGGAATGGTGAGCTCCTGAGATGGTTTCTTTGTATTCCGATAGATCGGTCCAGCCGAGCTTCTTTGCGACAAACCAGGTTGAGCCGCAGGGGGCATCCCGGATTACACCTGCTCCTATGAACATTTTCCCGTCAGGGCTCATCTCGACCCTGAGCACCGGTCTTCCGAAGCCAAGGTCCACGAAAGCATCTATGATTGGCTTTCCAGTCTTTTCAAGGGCACAGAAGGGTTTTGGAGCCTCGAATTCAATACCTGTGGTTTCGAGTTCTTTTCTGAGCTGCTCAAGGACGCCAGCAGGAGTCTTCTTTGAGTCTTCAACGGGTGCAATTACGGCTTTTGCACCTGTGTTCTTCACGACTTCGGGAATGGCTGCAAGGAGATCTGGGTGGATCCCTATAGCAAGGATCAGATCACATTCTGGCAGCTTTGGAGGCAGGAATTGTGAGGGCTCTTCAATAAATGGAGGCAGGTCTTCCGGAAACTCATGAATTCCCACAATCAGGTTTGCATAAGATTTCCTTGCCTGACGGCAGTGATTGCAGAGCTCACCGCACGACACACAGAAATTTGATGAATTTATCAGATTCTGGATAACTTTTTTTCCGAGTTCGCCTGTATAAAGTACGAGGATTCTCATATTTTTGCTCCTCCTTTTTCAAGGATTCCAAAGTCACTATGCAAATTCATTTTCTTTGCTTTGTAATGATTTCCCTGCCTGTTTTGCCTCTCCGAATGAAAAATACAGAGAAAGAATCTGTTTTTGCGGGAATTGCTTATATGCTTTTAAAATGCAGTTGATAGAAGGTGCTTTAGAAAGCATACAATTCAGACAGCAGATGACTTTCACCTGTAATCGTCTTACTATACATTATAATTATTTGTTTCAATCTATAAATAATGGGAGTTTCATAGTAGAAATCAGTATCCACACCTATACTCTCTTATGACCGTTCTACAGAACCATTTTTGTCACGCTCGACGCAGGAGAGCGGCTTTCAGACAAAATAAGATGAGAAAATAAGAGCCTGAAAGTGAAAACTACTGAAAACGTTGTAAGAAACTAATAGATAAAAATGACCGGGGAAGCCTATAAGAGATCAACAAAAAAATCAACAAAACTAGCATAGGAAAGCAACAAAAAACCTGTAAGTATACCAAACGGAGCAGAATTAAGTTTTATCTGAAAAAGATTCTTTGATATGTCGTTTTTTAATCTTTTTTTTCTTCTGTTTTCGGTCTTTTTTTCCAGGGCCGCCAGACAAGCTGGCGGAGGCGCTTATATTTACCTGTGAATTAAATACCGGTTTTCGATGTTAAGGATAAATTCTCTCAGCCCTGGAATATTTCTCCAATGTATTGTTTCTCTTAATTGCGGTGTCGTTTTGTCGGACGCTTTTTTCTGGCTGGCGGACGGGTTCAGACCCTGTGTGGTGCAGGAAGAGAGAACTGAAAACTTCCAGATCCGGGTGCCGAAATAGATCAAATCATTGATCAGTAACCACTGAAGTACCGGGAAAGGGGGAAATATAATGTAAAGAAAGAAAATGTAAGGTAAAAAGGGAAAAGATAGGAAAAGAAGAGAAGAGAAAAGAAGGGAAAAAGAAAGAAAAATCTGCGGCTCGGTTTTCCTTCATTCTCCAAGTTTTAAAGCCCCGTGCGGGCACATCTTGATACACATGCCGCACTGGATACACTTCTTTTCGTCCACGCAGAGGCTCCAGGTCTCATCAAAAGAGTAAACATTCATCGGGCAGACGGAGATACAGGCTCCGCAGTCAACACATTCTTCCTCATCCCTGTGAATGGGACGGTCCAGAATTGCAACTATTGCTCCTCTTGACTCGAGAGCTTTTTTAATTCCGTTGAACCTGGAATCATTCACGTCTGCGATCAGTTCTCCGTAAGTCGAGTCAATATTAGCGACCATGATATTAAGCATGATTCCTGTATCGATAATGGACTCGGAGATAATGGGATTATGGATCCTTTCTGTAGGGATGCTGATCTTTATTTTCATGCTCAGTACCTCCTTGCAAGGAGTTTGCTTATGTTATCACTGGTGATTATTCCAAGGACTCGTCTCTGTGCATCGATAACGGGCATTGCAGAAACCCCGTAGCGGTCCAACCTGCGAGCTGCAAGATCCACAGGTTCGTTTGGGGCACAGGTAAGGACTTTTTTCGTCATGACGCTTTCAACGGAGTCAAATATGTTTTCAGCGACGGCTTTTGAGATATCCCAAGCGGTAAGGATTCCTAACAGTTCACCTGTATCCGAAATCACAGCAAGGTGGTTGAAGGAGTTCTCCCATATCTTCTTTGCAGCGTCCTGAACCGTCTGGTCCTTTTTGATTGTTACAATAAAATCAGACATGACGTCTTTTACAAGAGGTACTGCCTGAGTCTGTTTCATGGATTTTGCTGAGCCTTCACAGCAAAGTTTTTCCACAGGCATGCTGACAAAGAATTTCCCGTGCTTTACCCATTCCTTAAGTTCATTTGCAATCTTCCTTGCGTTCTTGAAGCTTGAGAGGGAGGAGGTTAGAACATCCTTTTCTTCAATCTGCACCGAGCCTGACTTGAGTTCGGCATAGTTTACCTGCTTGATCACTGGCTTATCCCTACTGCCCACCGCATAATCGAGGATATCGGTCATAATGTCCTCATCACGCACTGCAGTTGAAGCTGCGAGTTTTTCATTAAGAATAGGGATCGGAATTCCAATTCCCATGTAAAGGGTTGTTCCGTAGCCCGTAAAAGAAGCAGCCCTTAAGTAATCGGGGTTCATCTCTTTCAGGTTCCCTTTAAGCATGAGAGTCCCAAAACCACTGGAGGGAGAGTGCTGGGTCCCGTTTCCGATAATATAGCCCTGGGCTCCACCCATAAAAATCCTTGTGCCTGTCCCTATAGTCTCATAGCCAGGATCATTTGAGAGAGGAGACAACACTCCAGCTCCGGAATAGGTTACGTTTCCGAAGTTGGGTAGAAGCTCTCCCATATAAGTATTCAGAATCCTTTTTGAACTGTTTGTTGCAGCCGCATATTTCTGGTAGGCGTTTCTGGGGTTGAGGAGGACAGCTTCGTTTAAGTCTTCAAGGGTAATTGCTGTATCAAGCACTTTCCTGGGATAGCAATCTGTCCCATAGGAGGTTGCATGCACATTAATTTCTTTTCCTCTCAGCAGGTCTTCAATAACATGTGCCCCACCATACTGCATCCCCCTTGTGTCCGATGTCTGGGCAGCTCCAAGGTAAGCGTCAACAGCAGCAAGCCCGCTGTATGCCTCAACATTATTGAACCATAATTTTTGAATTTTAATTGGGGGTTCCGAATGACCCAGATTAAGCATCAAACCTGAAGAGCACATGGCTCCAAAAGTGCCTGTAGTTACCACATCTACTTCTCTTGCAGCACCTTCCACACCAAGGTTTTCAACAATCCCGACCATTTCCTCGGCTGTGACTACATTGACGCTTCCATCTTCAATTTTTTTATTTATCTCATGAACCGATTTTTTAATCATGCGGGTTTCCTCTTATCATAAATTTATCTAAATGGTAATTTTTGCCAGAATTATATATTACTTGTGATAATCCCGAGGTTAACAGCCACTTCCGGAAGAGGGAAAATTTCTGGCTTTGCATAATTTATTTTAAGACTTCCGCTGTCAGAGCTTCATATCAATGACCTATAATCATATTTATGAACCATATATATTACTTGCGATAATTTAGAGCATGTTTCCACAAAGGTTATTTCTTAAGTTGGCAATAATTGTTAACAGAATACACAGGTTGAATACTGTCCTGCCACATGGAATTTTAAGAAGTCAGGGAGTGGGGTTCTTTTCAGTAAGTTTCTTATGCTTACAGGATATTACCCGAGACCAGGTGATTTATTGACGCGTGTACTTGCTACCGGAACTTTTGACATTCTGCATCCGGGACATGTTTATTTCCTGGCCCAGGCGCGAGCTCTTGGAGATGAGCTCTTCGTCATTATTGCCAGGGATTCCAATGTGACTCATAAGCCAAAACCAATAGTTCCCGAGGAGCAGCGGCTTGAAATGGTAAACGCACTTGGAACGGTAGACAAAGCCCTTCTTGGCAGTGAAATAGACATTTTCGAACCCCTTAAAGTAATAAAACCGGACATCATTGCCCTGGGTTACGATCAGTATTTTGAAATTGAGACTCTGGAAAAAGAACTTACTAAAAGAGGGCTCCCTGCAAAAGTAGTTAGGGTTCCATTTTCAAAGGAGTGCCCCCTCTGCAGTACCGGCGCAATCATAAAAGAGGTCATTAAACGATATGGGTAAACTCACCTCTACCGTATTTATATTAAGAAAATACTTTTTTGACCTCTTTTTAAAAAGATCGCTTCGGAATAGTATTTTATGCAAATACTTTTTCAAGCCTGTCAAGAGCTTCCCGGATTCTATCAACGGATGTTGCATAGGAAATCCTGATAAAGTCCTCTCCGGAATACCCGAAAGCAATTCCCGGGGTCACTGCCACATGAGCTTCCTTCAGGAGCCTTTCAGCAACCCTGGTCCCGTTTCCATACTCGCTCACATTGGCAAAGGCATAAAAGGCCCCGTCTGGCTTCTTGCAATCAAGCCCTATTTTATTCAACCCGTCGATGAGGATATCTCTGCGCATTTTAAAGCGGTCAACCATTGCCTTAACCCCATCCTGAGGGCCCTGAAGGGCTTCGAGCCCGCCGTACTGAACAAAGGTGGTGGCGCTGCTTACGGAGTGGGACTGGATTTTCTGTAGAAGCTTAAAGATCTCAGGGGGAGCGGTAAGGTATCCAAGCCTCCAGCCAGTCATTGCGTATGCCTTGGAAAAACCATTTACAGTGATGGTTCTCTCCTGCATCCCGTCAAAACTGCCAATACTGATATGTTCCCGGTCATAGATGATTTTCTCATAGATCTCATCTGAAACTACCAGAAGGTCGTGGTCAATTGCGAGGTCGGCAATGCACTGTAGAGTCTTTTTTCCGAATACTCCGCCTGTCGGATTTCCAGGGCTGTTTACAACAATGAGCTTTGTTTTATCGTTTATGTAATCGGCGAAATTATCAGGCAGGAAACCTTTTTCAGGGACTGTGGGTACCCAGACCGTATCTGCTCCTGCAAAACGGATGCAGGCGTCATAAGTTACCCAGGCCGGGTCAAAGAGGAGGGCCTGATCCCCGTCGTCGAGGGCTCCCATCATTATTTCGAAAATCCCCTGCTTTGCGCCCGGGGTGACCAGAACATCTTTTTCAGTCACATCCAGACGATTTTCAGTCCTCAGTTTTTCGGCAATGGCTGCCCTTAGCTCGGGAACACCTCCAGAAGGGGCGTAGTGGGTTTTTCCCTCATACATAGCCTTTGATGCAGCATCGCAGATGTTTTTAGGGGTGTCGAAATCAGGTTCGCCAAGGCTGAAATTGATTACGTCCGTACCCTCTTTTATCATTCTGGTCGCGATGTTAGAGATTCTGATCGTTGCAGATTCTTCTACACGCTTGAGCCTTGCGGATGTCATAGGGATGGTCCTGGTTTGTTACATTTTTACTAGCTTATTGAAGCTTCAAGGAGCTTCACAGCCGCCGCACCAGCTTTACTGCAGCTTCGACTGCTCTTTTAGCATAGTCGACACGTTCATGAGCAGCCATCCTGGTCATACCCGGACCCGGAATTCCGAGAGCTACTGGCTTGTCGAACTCAAGGGAAAGATCCATGATCTTCCTTGCGGCATGCTGCATAACCACCTGATCGTGGTCGGTCTCACCTTCGATTACCGACCCAATGGTTACCACTGCATCAATGTCTTCTCTCTGGCAAAGCTTCTTGATTGCAAGAGGCATGTCAAAGACCCCGGGTACAAGAATGGTCTCTTTAACTGTTGCCCCCAGGAATTCTGCATGCTCTCTTCCAAGCAGCTCCATCTGGTAGGTCAGATCCCTGTTAAATTCAGCTACAACAAATCCTAGGCTGATAGTCATTTGGTAAGGTCTCCAGTATTGTTTTTAACTTAAAGTCACTTCACATTCTCAAAGGACCTGCGTCCTCAAAACCCTGCCTCTGACCGGTACCGGCTTCCCTAACCAGTTTTTCCGGCTTAAAGAGCAGCTTTATCACGTTTAGGGCGTGTTCCCGAGTCCGTCTGTCCATGAGAAAAGCAAGTTCTTTCTCATCTTTTCCTTCGTCCTCGTGGACAAAGACCTCGATAATATGGGTGTTGGTCATAAGCTGGGCCATGATAAGGCCCTGAGAAGCTTCATGAGCGCACATTTTGTCTTTTTGCTGAGCACCGGGCATTCCAAGAGCCATTACGATATCGCAGCCTTCTTCTTCGATCAGTTTTTTGGCTGCTACCGGAAGGTCCTTTATCCCGGGCACGGTTATCCTTTTAATCTGTACGGATACATTTTTCTGTATCTCATCGATTGCTGCACGCCCCATATTATAGCGCGCAAACGTGGTATCTGCAATTCCTATTGTGGGCATGTGAATCCAATCGGAATTTAAAGGTTAATATTCTTCTGGTTTTCCTGAAACATTTATAAACTTTGGTTATGAAGATTTTTTGAAATCCCCTCATGACCTGTCAATAACACGTGTTGCAGCTTCCGTGCCTGCTCCCACGTTGTCAATGTAACCCCGCTTCTTCAGCACGATTTCCAGCTGCTGGATAGTGGAGAACACATCTCTTGCAGTTACATTCCCCATACTTCCAATCCTGAAAATCTTGCTCTTCAGGCGTTCCTGCCCGCCAGCTATAATTACTCTCCTTTTCTTCATATCGTTTTTAATGTTTTCCCCATCAATCCCTGCAGGAGATTTCATTGCAGTTATGGTATTGGAATACTGGCTGTACTCGTTAAGCTGAGGGAAAATTTCTATGTTCATTGCGCCAGCTGCTGCCCTTACTGCTTCGGAAAAAACCCTGTGCCTTCTGATCCTTGCATCCATGCCCTCTTCTTTAACGATGTGGAGGGCTTCCTGAAATGCATAAAATAGAGGAATAGCAGGAGTGTAAGGTGTTTCCGGTCTGGGTTTATCCCCGCTCTTTTTATATGCCTTAAGGTCATTATAGTAAGGCCCCTTCTTCATGCCGTTTATGGCCTCAAAGGCTTTTTCGCTTACGGATACAGCTGCCATTCCTGGCGGAGCTGCAAGGCATTCTTGTGAACCCACTATTGCAATGTCAACACCCCATTCATCGACTTTGACTTCATCTCCTCCAAGGGAGGTTACGCCGTCCATAATAAAAAGAGCATCGTGTTTTTTTGCAAGTTTGCCAATTTCTGCAGCAGGATTCATGATACCTGCAGAGGTCTCGTTGTGAACAAGGGTAATGGCTTTTGCTCCTTCCTCGAGCTTTTCTTTTACCTGTTCAAGATCAACAGGAAGCCCCCATCCAAACTCCAGGGGCACCACTTCAGCATAGAGAGTTGCAAGGTCTTTGAAGCGCTCTCCGAACTTTCCGTTCTCTATAGAGATAACTTTATCCCCTCTTCCAGCCACAGACCCGACTGCGGCTTCCATTCCAGCAGTCCCAGAACCGCTGAGCAAAAATATATCATTTTTTGTCTGAAAAACATCTGCAAGAATTCCCCTGCAATCGGTATAAATTTCGGCAAATTCAGCACTCCGGTGATTGATCATCGGTTTTGACATTGCTCTGAGGACTCTGGGTGCAACAGGTACGGGGCCAGGCATCATGAGAAGGGTATCTTCCAGATCCATGTATGTTTATACTCCACACATTTTCAAAGATTTAATCGGTTTCATTTTAATTTATTAAGGTAATTTATGTAAACCCTATGATTTTCAATAAGGATTCAGGTTTAATTGAATCCTAGTATATAATTCATGTGCTTTCCATGTTCAGTCTCAGATTTTGACATTTAAGGAAAAAGGGTTCAGGTAATTTGTCCTGAAGGAGTTTCATCACGTCATGTTTCGTTACAATGTCTATGACTGTTCCTTTTTCTTTTATTAAGGTAATTTATGTAAACCCTATGATTTACAATAAGGATTCAGGTTTAATTGAATCCTAGTATATAATTCATGTGCTTTCCATGTTCAGTCTCAGATTTCGGCATTAAGGAAAAAAGGTTCAGGTTATTGGTCCTGAAGGAGCTTCATCACGTCATGTTTCGTTACAACGCCTATGACTGTTCCTTTTTCTACAACAAGTATGGCAGGGTTTCCTTCCAGTATATGCGAAACTACTGAGATTGATATTCCGGGAGCTACTGTTGGGAACGACTCCCCCATTATACCTGAAACTTTCAACTGAGATATGGATTTTTTCTTGTTCTCACCCATCAGTTTTACGATCATATCTTCCGAAACACTTCCAACCGGAATGCCCCTATCAAGCACGGGAATCTGTGAAAAACCATGAATGTGCATAAGGTTTACCACCTCTTCTACCGAGTCTTCAGGAGAAACATGAATGGCAGGGGAGTGCATCAGGTCCCTTATGATGATCTGCTGCTCCTTCTCAGCCTCCTCAAAAGCATCAAGGATTTTCCTGACCGTCGAAAGTCTGGGGTCTACATCTCCCGATTCGATACGGGCTATAAGGGGCTGACTTACACCTGCCCTTTTAGCCAGATCGCTCTGGGTAAGCCCTAGTTCATTCCGTCTTTTTTTAAGATCTTCGGGTGTTGGAAGCTGCATATATATTACCGATAGTAATTATGATATTTAATGTCATTGGTTAACATTATTTGAAAGGTAGATATATAAATTGCTTTCAAGAACACGAAATCCCAATTAGAAATAACCTGCAAAATATTTTTCCAACAAAGAATAAAATCTAAAAATAGTTAACTTTAAACATTGATCAATGCAGATACAGTACAAAAAAATTAAAAATTAAAAACACAAAAAAAAATAAAAACGAAAAAAAGAAAAAATAATTTATATTTTCATTATTAAATATAAAAGGGGTTTTAAATATAAGAGGGGTTTTCTATTTCCTTGGACTTCTTGGTCCTCAGTTCGCCTTTAATAGCTTCATAATATTTCATGGTATCCGGGGTAACTGAAGGTCCTGTCTCTTCAATCGCTTTAAGAAAATGTTTCTGTTTGACCTTTTTTGCATGGAGTTCTTCGCGCAGGGCATACCTCCCTGCCTTTTTGCATATGGCTGCGAGATCTGCACCTGTATACTGGTCAGTCAGGTCAACAAGTTCCTCAATATTCACATCCTCCGCAAGAGCCATTTTCTTTATGTGGACCTTGAGGATTTCTCTCCTGGCCCCTTTATCCGGGATAGGCACCAGAATAAGCTCATCAAAGCGCCCTGGCCGTATCAGAGCCGGATCAATGATGTCAGGGCGGTTAGTTGCGCCAATCACCACAACACCCCGGAGCTCTTCGAGTCCGTCCATTTCGGAAAGGAGCTGATTAAGGATCCGGGCCGTAACCTGCGGCTCCCCTGCAGAGATCCCACGGATGGGGGCAAGAGAGTCAAGTTCATCCAGAAATACAATGGAAGGAGCAACCTGCCTTGCCCGCATGAAGACCTCAGCAATCCTTTTTTCTGACTCCCCGTACCACTTGGAGAGGAGGTCACTTCCTTTGGCTGTGATGAAGTTGGCGTCGGATTCATGGGCAATGGCTTTTGCAAGAAGAGTCTTTCCAGTACCAGGAGGACCGTAGAGAAGCACACCTTTTGGAGCTTCAACTCCTATGTCCCGGTAAGACTCGGGGTTTTTAAGCGGCCATTCCACGGTTTCTTTCAGGAGGCACTTTACATCTTCCAGACCGCCCACATCGTCCCAGCTGACATTGGGGATCTCAATAAGGATTTCCCGGACGGCTGAGGGCTGGACTTCTTTCATGGCCTCTTCGAAGTCTTCTCTTGTAACCTGCAGGGCATCCAGGATTTCTGCTGGGATCTGGGGTTCTTTCAGGTTGAGCTTCGGAAGGATACGCCGAAGAGCACTCATAGCAGCTTCCCGGCAGAGAGCCGCAATGTCAGCCCCCACAAACCCATAGGTAATCTGGGAAAGGTCCCTGAGGTTTACGTCCTCGGTAAGAGGCATCCCCCTGGTATGGATCTGGAAAATCTCAAGCCTTCCTTCTGTATCTGGAACCCGGAGTTCTATTTCCCTGTCAAATCGGCCCGGGCGGCGCAGTGCAAGATCCAGGGCTTCGGGGCGGTTTGTTGCACCTATCACGATCACGTTCTTGCGGCTTTTTAAGCCGTCCATAAGGGAAAGGAGCTGGGCGACCACCCTTCTCTCTACTTCTCCTGTGACCTCCGCTCTTTTTGGGGCAATGGAATCGATCTCGTCCAGAAAGATGATTGCAGGGGCATTCTTTTCGGCATCATCGAAGATATCACGGATCGCTTTTTCAGATTCCCCATAGTATTTGGACATAATTTCCGGACCGTTGATGGAAATGAAATAGGCATCAGACTCATTTGCAACCGCCTTTGCAAGCATGGTCTTGCCTGTCCCGGGAGGCCCATGAAGCAGCACCCCTTTCGGGGCGTCAATCCCAAGCCGGTCAAAAAGTTCAGGGTGTTTCAGAGGGAGTTCTATCATTTCCCTGACTTTTGTAATGGCATCCTTGAGCCCGCCCAGATCTTCGTACATAACGGTAGGAATAGTCTGTTCCGGAGGAATTTCCACGGCTTTGGGGAGGAGTTCAATTTCGGTCATGTCCGTGATCTTTACGATCCCCGACGGGGAGGTAGAAACAACCTGCAGCTTAATTTCCCCAAGCCCGAAGGAGGGGCCAAAACCCTGCCCGAAAAAGTCCTGGAAAAAGTCATCGAACATGAGCCCCTTGCTAGAACTGTCTCTCTCCCTGGACTTCCTTAAGCTAGTGGTGGAGATAAAGTCCCCTTTTGAAACCGTACGGTTCATGAAGACCGCACTGAGCGTCTCACTGGGAGCATAGATCTGCATGCCCTTTGTAACGGGAGACAGGGTCACTTGCTTTGCTTCTTTCCATTCGGCTTTCCAGATCTCCACATATTCCCCTATACTGGTCTTTGCATTGGTACGGATAAGCCCGTCCATGCGGACAATATCAAGCCCGGAATCACTGGGATAAGGACGTCCTATAAGTGCAGAAGTTGATTTTCCGCCTTTGATTTCCACAACATCAAAGGGTTTCAGACCTAGTTTCTCCCTGAATATTTCATCAATTCGGACAATTCCTTTTCCGACATCCCGTTGATCGGCTTCTGCAACCTTAAGTTTTACAATCGATTTATCCCCCTCAATCAAATGACACCCTCCATCTCCATCTCCATCAGTAAAATAGTCCCCTCTGTAAAAGTATACAGCTTTTTGAAAAAATAAAAGCAATATGTGGCTTGTCGGGCTTGTTTGGCTTTACTCACTTACTCTCTTTGCCTCTCCATCAAGCTTTTTTAAGTTTGTAGGGATAGGGTTTTCTTTGAGAAGCTTTGCGAAGTACACAAGATTATGTGCCATGTATCTGACTGTCCGATTCGTATAAAGGTGCTTTTCCCCTCCGGCTTCGATGTAACTGGGTCCCGGACCTGCATCACCAACCCAGTAACAGTCAACATTGGGAGGCACAGTACATCCGAGATGGGTCAGGTTGAAGAGCGTGGTTGCAGCAACATTGTGTGCTCCATCTTCATTGCCGGTGACTATAACCCCTGCTACCTTCCCATAAAGAGGATACTGGCCTGTTACGGGATTCCCTTCCATATACGTCCCGTCCAGCCTTTCGAGGACCATCTGGGCCACCGAAGAGCGGACGCCGAACCAGATAGGAGAAGCTATTATCAGGATATCGCAGGTTTTTATTTTTTCAAGTATAAAGGGCCATTCGTCTTCATTCCCTTCATCTGAGGAAACCCCGAAAGCTATATTGTAGTCAACCGCCCTTATGACCTCACTCTCAACACCAAGGTCTCTAAAAATAATCATAGCCTTGTCAATAAGAGCCCGGGTGTTCGATATCTGAGGTGATTTTTTCAGTGTGCAATTCAAAAAAAGAGCCTTTATCGCCATAATAGATATGTTTCTAAATACCGTTATATATACGGGAGCGCATAAATATTCAGAAAGATTATTGCTTAACTAAATTTCACTATGAGTTTAATGAAAATAAAAAAATGGAAAGCCCGAAAAAATAGAAAATGCAAAGAGAAATGCAAAGAGAGTAGATGAAAACAAAATAGAAACATCTAAAATGAAAAAAGGAAAATTATTAGAGTTTAAGTTCTTTAGCCATTTCCTGAAAAACTTTTCCTTTATCAGTCGTGATGAAAATACCGTTTTCGTGCCTTATAAGCTCTTTCTCTTTCAACATTTCCAGATACTTCTGAGCAATGTTAAAGTTAAGATTTACCTCATAAACGATATGTGTTTTCTTTGCCCCGTTCATCGCCACTCTTAAAATATCTACTGCTATATCTGTCCTGCTTCTTCTTTTCAATACTTACTCCTCCCCCACTGTAGATTGAAATAATCTTTGTAAGATCAACGCTTTCAAAATATATTAAAGCGTATCTTTTTGTAGGTAACAAAGATTCTAAGTCTTTATCGTTCCCCTTTCTATATAACAATATCAGTATTATATAAAGTATTAAGTTTTAAAAGGAAAATTTAACCTGCACTTGATACACAATGATACACAATGATACACAATAATACATATATGGATTGCTTCTAGATAAAAAAACTACTCAGTTTTAAACGCTGGTTAAACTCAAAAAAGATTAGTGGGCCCGCTGAGATTCGAACTCAGGATCCCCGCCGTGTAAAGGCGATGTCATGACCGACTAGACCACGAGCCCAGTTTGTTATTAGTCACATATAAGTCATATTTACCATATAATTGTTTTACAAGCAATTGCTTGAAATGCAAATCCAACATGTCACTAGTTATATATATGTCTTTTGTTCGGAGAATTTTTTAAAATATTATTGATACTGATGGTTTTTATAGGAAGAAGCGTAAAACCCCAAAGTTTTTAGTTCCGCGGGATATAAGCGTCAGCTTTCATATATTTTTCAATTGTTGATTCTGCTAAACTATTTTTTGTATTAAGTTAATTTAATAGTAGATACTGTCACCACAACCCAAAATGCGAAAACCAAGCTAAGGAAGTTGGATAACAGAGTATCGCATACCTGAAGAGATCGGGAACATTAAGCCGGAGAAGACCGGAAATTCTAAGCATCTCAAGTAACCTCACGCTCATATACCCTATTTCACCTGTGGCATATTCCATTTCACCTGTGGTATGCGGGGTAAAGTCTGTATGGCTTGTCCTCAGAAGAAGGAAAGATGACTCAGGAAGCCGCTGAATCTTTAGTTTAGCGATAGTTCACATAACACATACTTTCACCTGTATCTTTCGGATAGAGAACTGAAAACAACTGAAAAGAAATAGAAAGTTTACTACTCTAAAAGTATGAAAATACTTGCCATTTGCGGGCATTCTTTCACAATTATTATAATCAGGATAAATACAAGCAAAATATATTTATACGAGATTAACATGATCTAATGTGTGAGCGGGCCTCTCTTTTGTAAGATAACCCCAACACCCCAACACCCCAATTCATACTCCCCAACCCGCTCATACTAATTCTATTAAAATCTCACACTAATTTTATTACTACTGCATCAATTCCTAATTAATTCCTCTTTCTTTTTAATCTCTCTTTCTTTTTAATCCCTCTTTCTTTTTAATTCCCCTTTCTTTTAAATTATAATTCCACCAGGCATTTCAGCCCTTTTTTCCATATTATATTTCCATGTAAAAATGACTGGCTTTTCGTTAACATGGTCGATATATAGATCAATTCGTCCCCCTAACTCCTTTATTGAGTCAACTTTTATTCCTCTCAATATGCTTCTTGTCATTTTACTGAAAAAACTTTCAATTATATTTAGCCATGAAGCATATTTGGGTGTGAATACAAATTCAAATTTATCAGGAACAGTTTTCAGGTATTCTCGAGTTTCTATTGATGTATGTATTTTGTGATAATCCATCAAAATTTAGATATTTTTTTCATCGTAGGAAATAATCACTGATTCAACTTCTTTTTTTTAGATATTATCACTTAATTCATTAGCTTCTTTTATATGTAACTAATACCCTGGCTGCTTTTTGATCAAACTCCGGATCAACTTTAACAATATAAAATCTGATCTTATGTGGTTTTATGTTACTTGCATTGAGAATTTTTGAAATTGTCCCCTGATTTATCGAAGATAAATCAGAATGTCCTTCTATGATACAATTCTTAAGGATATGTTCTTAAGGATATGTTTGGCAAGAAGTCTCTACGTCCAGATTTCATTAGGATAACCAAGATTTATTAGCTTCATACATGCAAATGACATTACAACAGCCCGTGATTTGGGACTAATGTTTTGAGGCCTTCCACTTCTGGATTTATCTATTAAGCCTTCTTTAACCCCTAAATTTAAAACCCCTTTGATCCATTATCTTACAGTTTTGTAATCTACTTTTAACTTTCTGGATATCTTAGTGTCGTTTTTTCCATGATAGCTTAAAAGTATGATTTAAGATCTTTCAACAATGCTTGCTGCTTGATTTCTAGAATGGTTGAGCTTGATAAGACAATCTAAATTTTTTGAATGAATGATAATTTGGGGCGACGGCTTACACAAGGCATAAGGCAATTTATTGAATGATTAATATAATTAGTTTAGGAATTTATATTAGAATCTATGCACTACTTATTCAAAAAGCATTGTTAATTGCCCACAACTTATTATATATCTACAAAGGTTAGCTGATACTCAAATGAGTGTCATCCTTTCTTATCCGTTCTTATTCCAGTGTTATTAATCCATTATCTGACTGCACGTGTTCCAGAAAAATATTATTTTTAAGAACATTTTGAGAATATAGTAACTATAAAACTGTAATTATATATTGTGATGAATTATATAGGAAGGTATTTATAGTATGTAATATTACTCATGCATAGTGAGCGGGTCTCTTTTCCATAGTATAACCCCAAACCCATATCCCCCAACTATTCCCCAACTATTCCCCCCAACTCCCCAAACCCGCTCACAAACTATTCTCATGGCTTTTTTTTCTCAACTTTATTTCAAAATAATATTATTATCTCAACATTTTGTAACTTTGTTCAAACCATTCTCAACTTTGCCAGCTCTTCGTTGTTTTGTGTGAATAGCTTTATCATAACCAACGTGATCTTGAATTGAAAATCATCTTATCCATAGAAAATGACGAAGAGCCACTTTACTTATATAATCTCAATTACACCTGCAGTATTCCAACTAATCTTAACTTCTCTTAACTTCTCTTAACCCTTCTTAACCCCTCTTAACTTCTCTTAACCCCTCTTAACTTTTCTTAACTTCTATTAACTTATCCCAAACAGCCATAACTTATTAAAAATGTCCTCGTACGGAGTACAGTTACAATAGAAACATTCTGAAATTCTAGTCCAAAATAATAGAAGCATTCTGAAATTTCAGTCCAAATTTCCCAAACACCCCAACACTTTTATTAATTCAAAATCAACTTTATCAGTTCCGCTCATATAATACTTCAGGTCATTTTTTGCGGCAGTTAGGATTTTTTATCGTTAAAGATGATTTGGGTTTCAAATATGTCTGGAATGCCAAGCCCACTAAAAATCAGGACAATGAACTTTTTTTAAAATTGAACCGGAGTAAAGTAATAAAGTCAACTACCCCTGAGCTAAAGATTCGGGGAGTTCCTGCTGAAAGTTTATGAGGCATGCATAAACCAGCTATCTGAAGAAATATAAATGTAAAAAAAGTGTAGGGAATATAAAGAAGAACTTTTCTGGATTGAGGATTCCAGAAAAAAAATAGTGAACTATTAACACTCCAGACATATTTAAAAGTCGAAAAGTGTTTTCTGGTTTTTAGGCTCAGCTTTTTTCAAAACTTTTCCTGTGCTATCCTGCATACCTGCGGAGGTTGAAGCTTCATCAGATATCCTTTGTTTTGATGGGTCACTGTTAGCTAGAGCCTTCTTTTTTGAAGATATAGAAGAGATATTCTTCTCTACAGATTTAGAAACAGGTTTCTTTTCTGGAAGGGGAGTGGAAAAAGAGAAGAAATTATTTTCTGCAGGTTTCGGACCCTCAGGCAGCATATTCCCTGAAGTCTCTTTTTTTTCGTGAATCTCCGAAGGTGTGTCAAATCCCATAAGAAGGGTTTTCTGCCCGGCTTCCGAAGGCTGAGAATCAGAAGCTTCAGATTTACCGGCCTGGACCCTCTTTTGAGTCCCCTTTTCGTCCTCCAGAATTACTGCAGGGCAGCTGAGAGTTCTCTGTTTATTGTCTACTGCAGGGGCAGAAACTTTAAAAAAATTCGGCTCTTCGGTCTTATCCTTGCTTTCATCGAGAAGTTTCTGCGCCTCGTCGTAAATTTTCTGCAGCTTTTTACTTGCCTTTGCACTTCCTGTAAGGTACATTAGCTCTTCAAGCTCAAGCCCGAGGTTTGCAGTAACTTCAACTGCAGATTTCTCATCCTTCAACATTCGCGAGTAAAACCCTAGAAGGTTGTTCCTCGAATAATGCATTGACTCAAAGCTGTGCTCCCCGATTTTTGAAGCGATATTGTCTCGCATATCCCGCTTCGAACGTGTCTGCCCGAGCCTTCTCCAGAGTGAAGGCTGCTGGTATTTGATAAAGCCCGGATACGACCTTGTCTTTGAAAGAGCAGCTCCGCAGACCATAAGCATGCTGGCATACCTCCACATCCTGTAATTCTGGCGTTTTTTTACACGCCCCAGATAAAGGTCAGCCTTTGAAAGATAACCAAAACCCATCCTTATATCTTCGAGGCCCCCGTCCTTGCAGGCATACTGGATAGGCAAATTTTCATCAATCCAGTGCACGAGGTCCTCAGGACTTTCATCAAGCCCGCGTGCAGATTCAAGAGCTTTTTTACAGTCAGTACTTTTAAAGATCTTCTGCATCACCTTAAAGATATTCTCCTTGACGTCCCTGCCTGCAGTCCCGATATCCTCAACTTCGAGCGCTTGCTTCCCGTTCGCTGCAGCCTGGAGGTCATTCATGGCACTCCTGAAATCTCCACCCGCGTTTTCCGCGATCTGCAGGACAGCTTCCTGGCTGCAATAAACTCCCTCAGCCTCACAAACTTTCTTCAAAGCAGGGACCATGGAACGGCTCTGCAAAGACCCGAACTTTATTTCCAGGCATAGATTCCTGATTGTAGGGGTTAACCCATAAATGTCATTCGCAATAAGCACGATAGGCTGGAGTGTGGCTTTTATGATCCCGGCAATAGCCCTCATTCCACCCCTATCCGAAGTCCCATGGATATTGTCCGCCTCATCAAGAATAATAAGACGTTTTCCACCAAAAAAAGTATTCATTGACGCTGCAGAACCAGCGACCTTCTCAATAACACCTGCAGTCCTCTGGTCACTTGCATTGAGTTCAATGACCTCCCAGTCCAGATCCCTGCCAAGCGCATGAGCACTTGAAGTCTTCCCTATCCCAGCAGGCCCATAGAGTATCACTGCCCTTCTCTCAGGAATCCCGGATTGCCATTCCTCAGCCCATACCCTGAAATCCTGCACTGCCTTCTTGTTCCCCACGACATCTCCGAGGGTCCGGGGTCGGTATTTTTCAGCCCATTCGATTGCCGACATCATCTTAAACCATACCAATAAAAAAGGAACTCATTATTAACTTTATATGTTTCAATTTGTTCATACAGTCCAGCGCCTGTACTTCTACAATTTTCCCAGCCCTCTTTTTAGAAGAAAACATAACTATAAAACATAACTATAACTCAGTCCTCCTACCTAAACAATTAGCCTATCCCAAAAGCCATTTAACTTATACTCATTTACAATTTTTAAAATTATTTTCAAGATCAGAAACCTGGTCGATTATTCGGGATATAAGATTCGAGAAGCAAATTCTGAGTTTTGGGATAAGCTCAATGTTAATTACCCATAATATTAGCCTGTTTGAGCTAGTGAAGTTTACTACTATAATCTATAAAGTAGTCCTCTTGAGCGCAGCGAAAAGGACCGCGTACTCCCGAGGCGCAACTCGGGTGGGGCAAAATTAATTAATGATTGTGTTTGTGTTTCTTAGGACTACTTCAAATCTTACATAAAAGTCTGGATGGATATGGAAAATAACGGCATGTATGCCCTCCTTGAGGCTATCGAATCACGAGCCCGGTCGAACAGGGCAAGGGTGGCTATGGGAATAAGGGATCCAAACCCCAAAACTCTTGAAAGTGCATGGAAAGCCCAGGAACTGGGATACGCACATGTTGTCCTTGTAGGGAACAAAAAAGAAATTGACGAGATAGGGACAGCACTTGAAATTGTGGATACCGATAACCCCGAAAAAGTCCTTTCAGAACTCCTGGTTTCAAGAAAGGTGGATGCGGTTATAAGAGGCACTGCAAAGGCATCCGGAGCTATTTCAAATCTGAAAGAAGCCCTTGGAATGAAAAGGGTTTGCAGACTTGCCCTGCTTCTGACGGCGGATGGAACACCGTTCTTCCTTGCCCCTGTTGGAATAGATGAAGGAAACACTATCAAAGATAAGCTACGTATGATTACCCTTGGTGCAGAACATATAAAGAGGTTAGGGGTCGAGCCTGTAGTAGGAGTACTTTCCGGAGGCAGGATAGGAGATATAGGGAGGGACAGGCGCGTGGACAGAACCCTTGCGGATGGAGAATTTGTAACCGGACAAGCTCTGGAACTCGGGATTAATGCCAGGCACTACACCATTCTTATTGAAGACGCCATAAAGGAATCGAACTTCATTGTTGCCCCTGACGGGATCTCGGGTAACCTTATATTCCGGACCATTGCTTTCCTTGGCGGAGGCGACGGACTCGGAGCTCCGGTATTAATGGACGATTATGTGTTTGTGGACACATCAAGGGTAGGTGGGCATTTCACAAAAGCCATTATGCTTGCAAGTGCACTATCCCACCTTCACAAGGAAAGAAAAAAGGTGATTCACTGAAGACAATTGTAGAGAGCTGGCCCCCTGTAAAAGGGGACTACGTCACAGAAAAACCGGACTCCAGGATTGCAGTCGTAACCCTTGCAAGCAACTTTGACGCCTGCCCTGGTGCCGCCATCTGGGGGAGTTCAAAGACTGAAAACCTGGGTGTCGAAAAAATAATTGTAAACGTAATTTCAAACTCCAATATCCGTTATATCCTGGTCTGTGGGACTGAGTCAAGGGGTCATCTGGCAGGCCATACCCTGCTTGCAATCCATGCAAATGGGATTGACGAAAAAGGCAGAATTACAGGTTCTCAGGGTGCAATTCCTTTCATAGAAAATATCTCCAGAGATGCAGTCGAACGTTTCCAGCAGCAGGTTACACTCTTGGACAGAATAGGATTAAACGACCCTGAAGAGATCCGGAAGATTGTGGAGGCTTATAAAGATAAGGGCGAAGCATACCCTGAAGAGCCCATGGTTGTCTGCACCCCGAAAAAGAGGCAGTCCTCTTTTACAGGCCCCACTTCAGGGGATGTGATAGTCTCAGAAGAATTCGTAATGGATTCAATGGCAGGAATTATCTACCTGGCAGAAGCGAATTAATCATCGAAGTAAGTGAATTTTGAGAAGTGTGGATTTTGAGGGCGTAAAGATGTTTAAGTTCCAGAAAGAACAGGAAATTGCTAACATTGCTGGGGTAAAGGTAGGTGGACAGCCTGGAGAACTACCTACAGTACTTGCAGGGACTATTTTTTACAATAAACACGAAATCGTACAAGACGCAGCAAAAGGACTTTTTGATAGAGCCGCTGCCGAAAAACTCGTAAACCTGCAGGAGGTGGGTTCGGATACTACCGGAAATCCCCATATAGTACATATCTTTGGTACAACCTTCGAGAGTATCACGCATTATATTGATTTTATTGCAGAGATCTCGGATTCTCCGTTTCTTATCGATTCTCCCGAAGGGAACGTGCGTGCCCATGCAGCACAATATGTGAGTGAAATAGGGCTTGCAGACAGAGCAGTCTATAACTCCATAAACATGAGCATAACTGCGTCTGAAATCGAGGCTCTTGCACAGTCCGATATTGACAGTTCTATTATCCTTGGGTTCAATGCAACGGACTCCTCCCTCCAGGGCAGGATGGAACTGCTCGAAACGGGGGCAGGGCTGTTAGAAGAAGGTCTCCTCTCAGTTGCAGACAGGTGTGGAATAGTTAACAAGCTTATTGACCCTAGCATCACCCCTATGGGAAACGGAGCCGGAATAGCTCTCAGAATGACCATTACCGCAAAAGCAAAATGGGGACATCCTGCAGGCTCGGGAATTCATAATGCTCCCTCAGCCTGGAACTGGCTGAACAGGCAAAAGGAAAAAGACCCGGTCCTGTACAAAATCTGCGATGTGGGCTCTACCTGCCTACAACAGGCAGCATGTGGAGACTTCATCCTTTATGGTCCGATAGAGTATGCCCAGTATGTTTTCCCTATGGCTGCAATGAGCGACATCATGATTGCCGAAGCCGTGGCTGACCTGGATATCGAACCTGCAAACAGACATCCGATTAACCTGCTGGTTTAACTTGTTTGAATACTTCTACTAGGAGAACAGGAATTCTATAGCAAGATATCCATCTTGCCCAAGAAATTCTTCTCTTGATCCCGAAAATAGGTTTCTACTTCAGAGATTATTAAACAGATGTGAAAGGAGTATTTTCAGATACAATTTAATTTTGTTTTGATTTCATTCTCACAGGCTTTTACTTCAATATTACATTCGGCAGGTCGACGTTTAATTATTAATTATTTTTATTGAAGGTGATTTTGAAATAATACTCCCTAATTGTGTATAGTTGTTAGGTTTACATATGGTCCAAAAAGAATCTCTCATATTATATTTTAACAAAAAAATTGTTCATTGATTATATATGTCGTGGGAGTTGAGACACACGTTAACCAGTTTTTAATATAACATATAGTTAGCTAAAGTTCTAAAACAGCATCGTGGAAAATAGTCAAAATTTCAATGTCGCACCTGCCGAAAGCAGGTTCAATTTTACTTTCTGGCTTTTATTTATTGGTTTTTTTCGATCTCTTTTTTGTCTGAAAGCCGTTCTCCTGCGTCGAGCGTGATAAAAACGACACAGCACAGCGAATAAGGTTGTACAGGTCAGAAGAAAATCTTTGATTCCTGTGGTCCCGAAACGCAATTCGGGCGAGGCACAATACAGATGTCAAAAAATAGCCATTATTGTTAAAAAGCAGCGGTCAAGATCAAATAAAAGCAGCGATCAAGATCAAATAGTGGCGTGTTTTTAAGCCACATGAAGCCTTTCAGAAACTTTGAATCCAAAAGTATTTACTCTCCAGAAATAGATTTAGGTATAAAATTTCTTGAAATGGGAGATTACCAGTGGATTAAGATAGAGGGATGAGCTAAATGGCTATAATAAAGAATAAAACTGACTATACTATCCGGTTTGTAGCTTATCGAGCTGATGGGTCCGAAATGCCTCAGAAAGCTACAAAGATTCCGCCAGACAATAGCCGATATGTAAGTGAGGACCACTCGGGGGGAATTGACTGGTTTATCATAACGGCTTTTCTTCCAGAGAGCAATATCAGAGATCATGTAGACCTGGACATCTTACCGGCTGTGAGAGATGGGGATGATGCGCTTACATTTGCAAAAATAGGAATTGACGAGAAATTTGTGTTTATAGAAGATACCGAAAAAAAAGAATTCCGTTTTTACCATGATGAGGAAGAGCCTGAAGGAGAAATCCAGGGCTGGTAAGTAAAGATAATATGAGTATGCTTGTAAGCCGGAAAAACTTCAAGATTTCAGGCTAATCATTTCTAAAATCTTTTTCGTTTTTTGACTGGTTTACTTTTGGTTTACTTTTGATTTTCTTTTGGTTTTTTACTTAAATGTCCCGGAGTCTCTTGAGCCGGGTGCAGAACCTTCCCTCCCACCTGCACACCTGATACAGATACCTTTTCTAAGGTCCATGCACTGGCTGCATACTAGTTTTCCGCATAAATGACAGGTATGAAGTTTAGCCGAGCGCCCGCAGATTGAACATAACCCCTCTACTTCCATAATTTCGGTCTCCTGAATATTCCCAATAAAAAATGGTTTTGAATAAATGGTTTTGAATAATAGAGCTGCATAAAAGATAGTTTTGTGCCACTATAAGCATTTCCTGGAATCTGTATCTGGATACCTCCGGGAATGTCTCTTCTAGCAAGTGCCGGTCAGATACAGGAAAAGCAATGAAATCCTTAAAGAATATACCCGAATCCAAAAAAAGAAGAAAAAGGAGGAAAAGACCTCCTTGAAAATAGAGTATTAAACAGTTTCAGTCCACTATCCCGCCAGTGTTTGCGGAATGGACGGAACGCTGGTACCTGGCAAGGTAACCTGTGACATCTTTTTTCAGGGGCACAAAAGCAGCTTTCCGCTTCTGGAGCTCTTCTGCGGAAACCTTCAGGTTCAGGACCCTTTCAGGAATGTTGATTTCTATAATATCCCCAGCCTTTACGAGGCCTATTGGCCCCCCTTCACTGGCCTCAGGAGAGACGTGTCCTATACATGGTCCGCGGGTCCCTCCGGAAAAGCGCCCATCAGTTATCAGAGCCACGGACTCGAGCAAACCCATGCCTGCAATTGCAGCTGTGGATGCAAGCATTTCACGCATTCCCGGACCGCCTTTGGGACCTTCATAGCGGATAATGACAACGTCCCCAGGCTTCACATCTCCTGCAAGAATGCTCTGCATAGCGTCTTCTTCACAGTCATAAACCTTTGCAGGGCCTGTATGGACACGCATTTTCGGGTCAACCGCAACCTGCTTTACAACTGAGCCATCAGGGGCAAGGCTTCCTTTGAGAACTGCAATTCCTCCTTCAGCATGGATTGGCTTTTCAAGGGTTGCAATGATCTCCTTATTCAGTTTCGGGTTAACTATTTCAAACTCATTCAGGTTTTCCCCGATAGTTTTGCCATTAACTGTAAGCTGGTCAAGGTGGAGTTTTGAAACAAGCCTCTGCATAACTGCCTCAACTCCGCCTGCCCTATCAAAGTGCAGCATAAAATTCGGGCCACCAGGTCTGAGGGAAATCAGATGGGGTGTTGTCCTGCTCAATTCATCGAAGACTTCAAGGGGCAGCTCAAGCCCGAATTCATGGGCAAGGGCAGGAAGGTGCAGGGTAGTATTTGTGCTTCCACCGACTGCCATATCGACCATTATGGCGTTCTCAAAGGACCTGCGAGTGACAATCTGCCTTGGAGTGATGTTTTCTTTAACAAGCTCCACAATGCGCTCTCCGGATTCCTTGGCAATGCGCGTCTTTTTTGCATCCACAGCGTGGGCGGTTGCACAGCCAGGAAGGCTCAGCCCGAGGGCTTCAGTCATGCATGCCATTGTGTTTGCAGTAAACATTCCGGCACATGACCCTGCTCCTGCACAGGAAAGATTTTCAAGCCTTTTAAGCTCGGTTTCAGAAATTTTGCCTGCCCTGTGGGCTCCGACCCCTTCAAAGACTGAGATAAGGTCAGTGTATTTATCGTCCACATAGCCTGGAAGCATTGGCCCTCCTGTCACAACAATGGCAGGGATATCAAGCCTGCCTGCTGCCATAAGGTGTGCAGGTACAATCTTATCACATGTAGGGATAAGGACCATACCATCAAACTGGTGGGCTCTGACCATCAGTTCGATCGTGTCCTCTATAACCTCCCTGCTTGGGAGGGAATATTTCATGCCCTCATGCCCCATTGCAATCCCATCACAAACCCCTATGGTATGGAACTCAAAAGGAACTCCCCCAGCGTTCCTGATTCCGGCTTTCACAGCCTCAGCAAGTTTATTCAGGTGAATATGGCCAGGGATTATGTCATTCCAGGAATTGACAACTGCTATGAACGGCTTCTTCATTTCCGAATCCGTAACCCCGGTTGCTTTCAGGAGGGAACGGTTGGCGGCACGTTCAGGCCCCTCTTTGATGATGTTGCTTCTCATTGCAAATCTCCTTATGATCTCGATATTGAAAACTATCAGTGTAATTCGCTATTAATGTATAGATAGGAAAAAACTTCATAGTATAAACAGGTTGGGGAAGAAAAAGCTGTAAAAAAGTCACAGAGAAAAATACTGAAAATCTAAAAAAACTTATCGAAAGGTTAGCTGAAAAGATACAGAAAAAGGCAGCTGGAGAGGTACAGATCAAAAAAATAGAGCGACCAAAAAAAATGGCAGGTCAAAAATATCGGTAAAAGTATTATCTGGAAAGAATGGCACCTGCCTTCTGACAACAACGGTTAAAAACCGGAAAAAATATCCGAATGAGCCATTAATACCAGCATCAAATATCACAAAAAGGCAATTTATTATAATAATATCCAAATATTTATATAGCCCATCAAGGATTTTGGTTTTAGCATAGTGAACGGACCTACCCTGGACTACATCTACAAAATCACACCCAAGCAACACACCACAAAAATTTCAACCATCACAGGGTTGTCCCTTTCACCAAATTTTTTTCTTACAAATTCTTTTTCTTACGAATTCTTTTTCTTACAAATTCTTTTTCTTACGAATTCTTTTTCTTACAAATTCTTTTTCTTACAAATTCTTTTTCTTACAAATTCTTTTTCTTACAAATTCTTTTTCTTACAAATTCATATTCTCACAGGAAATGAAAGGATACTTGAAAAAATAAAAGAATTCAGAAGAAGCCTCGAGAAAAACAGAAATAAGTAAGCTAATCGGACAAAATGGTTTGAGAAGCAAAGGAATCGCAGTAAAGTTTCCCTCAAAGCCTTACCGCAGATCCTTTAATGGAGGTGTTATGTTTTTTGGACTATTTTGCCACTCTAGCCTTTTTTAGATGTTTGCCATTTTTCAGGCTTTTTGCCATTTAGTTTTGCCATTTTAGACTTCAGCCATTTAGTTTTGCCATTTTAGACTTCAGCCATTTAGTTTTGCCATTTTAGACTTCAGCCATTTAGTTTTGCCATTTTAGACTTCAGCCATTTAGTTTTGCCATTTTATGTATTCCGTATTTGTGAATCTTGAAGGTACTGTACATGGTTTCCTGAAACCCGCTTTAGATTAAGATTTGGTCGGTTAGCTTCCAGATTTGGAGATCCATTTTTCTGTTGGGGTTCGTGAAGAGTTCATGAAAGATCATGCGGGTTCACAGTGTTCTCCAGCTAATTTTTTTGGTGGTATGATAATGGAGTTCTCCTGACTGGTAGAACCGTATCACAAATACGGAGTACGGAATCTTAGTACCTCTTACATTGTATATATAGATATCTATTGAGTTTTAAAAAAGAATACGGCTGGTATAGACCATTATGAGAGAGCCCAAAAATTTACCAATAAATAGTTTTCGGCTCTACGGAATTCAGCTTTATTGGGAAAAGAGATCCCGGGATCAAAAAAACTGATATTCAATAAAAACATAATTATATAAAACAAAGCGAACCGAAAATTACAGGCAAACCTGTTGATGGCAAATATGCAGACCGGTAAATTCACACACAGGAGAATTTGCGATTCGGCATATATACAGTTTCCAAAGGATTATCCCGGAAGTGACTATTGAAACATCCCTGTGCAGGTGGTTAGAAGAAAATGGACAGTAAGACTTCAGAAAACAGAGGCGAACTAAACACTTTTCCTCAAGTAGCAGATGCTGTGGATAACAAAAGGGGAAAAGCCCTCCATGCAGTTCTGGAAAGGGAAAAAGCCCTGAAAACTATAATCAATAACAGTCATGTAGTTGTATTCCTCTGGAAAAACGAAGAAAAATGGCCTGCAGAGTTTGTTTCCGAAAATGTGGTGAACTTTGGATATACGGTAGAAGATTTTATATCAGGCAGGATACTTTACGGGGACATTATACACCCTGATGACCTTGGAAAGGTTGAAAAGGAGCTTGAAAAAAGAATAAGGAATGGAACTCCAGATTTCAATATGGAATACAGGATTTTTACAAAAGCCCGTAAAATTAACTGGGTAAATGAAAGGACCTTCATCCAGAGAGATTCGGAAGGAGAGGTAACCCATTTTCAGGGAGTGGTGCTCGACATCACCGAGCGGAAGAGAAGTGAAGAAAAACTGAAAAAAGTCCTGAGGATGCAGAAGGTACTGACCACAATAATCAACAACAGCCCTGCAGTGGTCTTCCTTTGGAGGGATGAAAAATACTGGCCTGCAACTTTTGTCTCAGATAATGTTGTACAGTTTGGATATACAGTTGACGATTTTACATCACAGAAAATCCTGTATGGAAAGATAATGCATCCCGATGACCTGAAAAGGGTTGAAGAAGTACTCGAGAGACGCATTCAGAAAGGAGAAGTAAGCTTCAATTCAGAATACAGGATTTTTACAAAAGCCGGAGACCTGCGCTGGGTAAACGAACGGACCTTTATCCAGAGAGAAGGAGATGGGAACGTGACCAGCTTTCAGGGGATAGTGCTGGACATAACTCCCCGGAAAAAGGTTGAAGAAGCCCTGAAAAAATCCCTCAAAATGCAGAAAATGCTGAAAACGATAATCAATAATAGCTCAGCAGTAGTTTTCCTGTGGAAAAATATGGAAAACTGGCCTGTCGAGTTCGTTTCAGAAAATATAACGCAGTTTGGATATACTGTAGCTGACTTCACTTCGGGTAGAATCCTTTACGGAGACATAGTTCACAAAAAGGACATCAATTCGATTTCTGAAACCCTTAAACGCTCCATTCGAGAGGGTTATGATTCTTTTGAGATGGAATACCGAATTTCCACAGGAGATGGCAATATTCGCTGGGTTGAAGAAAGGGCGTATATCCAGCGAGATCGTGAAGGCACCCCAGCTCACTTTCAAGGAGTAGTTATTGACATTACCGAAAGAAAAGAAGCACAGAAAATGCTCGAGATTCAGCGGGAACTCGGAATGTTCCTGAACGGCACCTGGAACCTCCAGACCATGCTCTCCCATATCCTTGATGCCTGCCTGCAAATAAAAGATATAGATGCTGGGGGCATATACCTGAAAGACGAACTTCTGGACCAGATTAACCTGGTGGCGCACAGAGGGCTTTCCTCCGAATTTGTGAAAAGTGTTTCTGCATACAGGGCGGACTCCCCGGAAGCAAAGAAGGTCTGGACCGAGAAACCCATTTACAAACTGGATTTTTATGCTGAAGAGATGAAAGACCTGCTAAGTAAAGAAAAGATCACTGCAGTTGCAGTAATCCCTATGAAGCATAGAGGAGAGATAGTAGGCAGCCTGAACCTCGCTTCCCGTAATGTAGACCGGATTCCCCAGAACGTCCGCGATTTCCTTGAGAGCATTGCCCTCCAGGTAGTCAACTATATAGCCCCTATTCGTATAGAGGCGGATCTTTTATAAAGACAGCCAATCTGAAGCTCGAACTATATCCGGACGACGAAACCCTTATTTAAAATAATTTTTATAAATAATGTTGAATTGGGGAGCGAGAAAAGCCCCAGGGTTATACCATCAAGCTCTGAGCTTTAGATATGCAACTGCCGGTTTTTGCTCTCCTTTTTCCGGGGTTTGAATAATCATACTTTATTATATCGCTAGAGGGATACAGGTTGAAAGCAATAGTAGTCTATCTAAGTACCTCAGGGAATACAAAGGCTATGGCCGAGGCAATAGGAAACGGAATCGAGTCAAAGAATGTGGATGTAAAGGTTGTCAGTTTCTATGATGTAAAGCCCGAAGAACTCAATGAAGCAGAAGCAATTGCAGTTGGCTCTTCGACTTTTTACTACAAAATGCTGCTGCCCATGGAAAAATTCATGAATGAAACCCTTATTTCCACAAACCCACAGGGCAAGATAGGTGCTGCATTCGGATCTTACGGGTGGAGCGGAGAAGCACCCATATTGATAGCCGAAAAAATGCGGGAAATGGAAATGAGCGTGGTGGACCCCGTACTCCGGATTCTTCACAAACCCACGGACAAGGACCTGCAGGAATGCAAGCGGCTCGGCATTGACATTGCAGAAAAACTGAAGCATAAAAGCAAAAAGGCAGAGTAATAAAAGCAGCCCGGATTGTTTTAAAACGAGTGGCCTGGATTATTCCAGTGCCATTTCCACTCGTTTCCTGAATTCATCAGGTTTTTCGGAAACCAGGACAACAGTCCTGAAAAAACCCTTATCTTTTCTGATTGCCACAGCTTTTGCGTGCTTTCCCACAAAAATTAGTTTGCGGCCCCATATTCTGACACCCCACCCCATATACCACGGAAATTCGTCCATGATATCTACCGAGCTGATATCGGAAAAGGGAATGCTGTACCTGAATGGTGGAAAAACTGCAACCACGCGATCGGAAGTTATCAGGAATTTCATGCCAAAAAAGCTCCACATTGCAGCAAGGTAAATGAGGAGGATAAGAGGCAGAAAGTACCTTTCCTCAGGATCAGTCCCAAAGCCAAAAAGTTCAGTAAGAGAAAAGATGTAAAATGCCAGGATCAGCAGCAGACCTGTAACCATAAGCAATCTTATTTGTTTACTGTAGGTTGCCTTCTGTTCGTAAAAGCCTATCATAGCATTACCTCCTGTTGAGGGATTTTCAATTTTTTCATTCCGGGTTTAATCATTCCTGAGGAATTTCGGTAACTGGGGTTGAATCCAGCAGCAGCTCATTGAATATTTCAGTGCCCAGCTGCCGGGCAGAAAGCTCATAGCTTATAAGGCTCTCTCTGTCAAAGTGCCTCTGATTCTTCGGGAAAAGGGATACCAGGAAAAACTTATCACTAACGACAAGATTTGCAATCTTCAGTTCGCCTGAATACCGGAAAAATTTCACATTATCAAGAGACATCATAATTCGGAAGTCCTTCGTATAGTCCTGGTAGTACCGCTGAAAAACAGACTCCGACATTAGAAAAGAGAATTTAACTCCCTTTATTGCAAGCTCCTGGCAAAGAGAAATCAGAGGCTGGTGAAAGTAGGCTATAGCTTCAAGAACATAGCTGGACTTTGAAAGGTTTTCCACAACTTTAGGGTCGACTTCGAACATGCGGTCCAGGTCAGGCTGAATCAGTTCACATTTTCTAAGTTCTCCCAGTCTCTTCCGAAAAGAGGGAGGTGCCCCCTGCAGGTCCTTTTCCGACCAATACTCAAAGTTATCTTCAAAAAGTTCTATAGTGCTGACAAGGGGCTTCATTTTTTCAACGAGAACCTTTCCGATGAGAGAAAGAATATAGGTTTTGTCCTCCTGAACGACAAGGGACATATCTTTTAATTTTTTAATCTGGGGAAGGATAGAAGTTGAAGTTACCTGAAGGGCTTCCGTAATTTCATCCATATTTTTGGGCCCGCTTTTCAGAAAAAGCAATAACTGTTTTCGTTTATCGGAAAGAAAAATCAGCTCTATAAGTTCCAGTTTCACCCTTCAGTCTCCTATAAGTGTTATAAGGCTAAAAAGATTACAGATAAGACTGAAAATATTACAACCGCTAAAAATATATAAGTTATTACTTTTTCCCTCTATTCTTACCTGAAGAAAAAGCAGAGCCTTTTAATAAATCCGGATTACCAGATTAAATCCTGACAATAAGTTTAAACTTGAGAAGTATAAAAAAAGTCAAAACTTGAGAAGTATAAAAAAGTCAAAACTTGAGAAGTATAAAAAAGTCAAAACTTGAGAAGTATAAACTTGATTATGGGAGACTATACAAAACTACTAAAAAAGATTTTTGAGAATTAATATCATGAAAAATCTGATGGAATTTCCCTGACCTGATAGCTTCCGCTAGATAGGTGTTTATTATCATCTCAAGTCAGGGTACCTTCCAGATTCCTTAAACTTAAAGTTTCAAGCTGGAGATTTTATAACAAATAAGGGTTCTTGAAAGATTTTTAATCTTTCAACATTATCTTATCTGCATTGAAAAATATAAGGAAAATCCTGTCCCGACAAGCTTTCAGGCAGAAGCTTCCTTGGTCAGGATATAAGCGACCATTTCAGGGTTCAACTTGCTTTCCCTTGAAACCTTTTCTTCGATTCTCTCAGCAGGTGTACCCTCCATCTTCAGTTCTCTGATCTTCTCAATCACCGAGGACGGGATACTGTAATATTCATTAATGTCTTTCCTGTGGCCCCAGACATCTCCTTCAATAAGCTGGATTCTCTGCATCTCAAGGAACATTTCTATGGACTTTGAGACCGTGCGTCTGTAAGATTTAGGTAACTGAATGACCTCAATCTTCGGACAGGTTTCTACCAGTGCAAAGATGTCCTTGTTCGAAGGCCTGAAGGCCAGGTGAACAACACGTTCATTAGGGTTAAGTGTAAAAATCTCTTCCCTGGAACTAACTACTCTAATTTTCATTATGTCTTCCCCCACTTTAAAGTTCTTTTACGTTTTTACCTCATTATAAACTACTTATACTTATTATAAATATTTGTCTACCACGCCCGTTAATTTTTAGATAGTTTACTGCATTTTCAGTCCAGTCTCATAACCCTAAAAGTGACAGAAAAATCTCGGAAAGGTAATTAAAACAGAACTGAAGTATTCGGAATCAAGGGATCTTCAACCCTTCTAATGAGCCTCCCCGAAGAAGAAAAATAAGAGAAAATGTAATTGGATAATTAATTAAAACCATTCGGTAAAATCTGGAACCCATAATCTACTATTTTCAGGAGCTTGCCCTTTAACTTACGATACAGTTCAACAGCTGCCCTGCCCTCAAAAATTAAAGGAAATAACGCTCATGTTTTAATTTATATCTTCATTTCATTTTCTGGAAGATCTCTACCTCTTTTCTGCCTGCATTTCCAGCCCAGGAAAGAGCGCACATCGGACATTCAGGTCCAAAACCCGCTGCGTTGTATCCGGTCATTCCACCTGCAGCGTTATTCACCCTGAAAAATCCGTGTTTTTTGAGAATACTGCACCCCATACCTGACCTGTGCCCTGTGCTGCAAATTACTGCATACTCAGCTTCAGGGTCAAGTTCCCTGTACCTTTCCCTCAGTTCCTGGACCGGAATATTTACTGCATGTTCTATATGGAAACTCTCAAACTCGGAAGAAGCCCTAACATCTAAAACTAAAGGAGGTTTTTTACTTCTAACCCATTCATATAGCTCAGGAATCGATAGCTGTGGCACATGGGAAGCCCTGAATCCAGCTGTTACCCAGGCAAACATTTCCCCTACCAGAAAACCGACAATACTGTCAAGCCCAACCCTGTGCATCCAAACCGCAGATTTCCTTGCATCTTCCTCATTATCTGAAACGAGCAGGATCTGCTTATCCGGAGGCAAGAGCCAGCCTGCATAGGTAGCAAAGTTACCCCTAAGGTCGATACACCAGGAACCAGGAACATGCTCTCCTCCGAAACTTTCGTAATGGCGGCTGTCAAGAATTGCTGTATCCTCCCTTCCGGCAAATTTGAAAAACTCCTCGGGAGAGATCTCTTTCAGTGGCGGAATTTCTTTGAGTTTTGTGGGACCTTTCCGATTGATTTCGGTGCAACGGCTAAAATGATCAGGTGCAGGAGGCATATTTGTTGTGAGGTTTTCTATAAACCCTTCCCTATCAGGGATCTGGAGAGCATAGTTGTATTTGCGTTCATATCCGATTGTACTTGAACGTTTAGCTCCCATAGCCCTTCCGCAGAGCGAGCCTTCCCCATGCGCAGGATAGACCTCGCAAGAATCAGGAAGGGAAAGCAGTTTTTTGTGCAGGCTGTCGTAAAGCATGGAAGCCAGTTCTCTGGCTTTTCCAGGGAACAGGTCTGGTCTACCCACATCCCCGACAAAAAGTGCATCCCCGCAAAAAACAGCAGCCGGATCAGGACCTCTGGAAGTGTCCGAAACCACATAGGAGATATGTTCAGGAGTGTGCCCTGGAGTTTCCAGTATCCTTACAATCATGTCCTCGATTTCGAACGTATTCCCTTCAACGAGCCCAATATGTTCAAACTCACAGTTAGCAGCTTTAGGGGTATAGATAGGTGCTCCCGTAAGCTCAGCGAGATCCATATGTCCGGAGACAAAATCTGCATGCAGATGTGTCTCCAGGATGTGAGTAATTTTCAGGCCCCTGGATTTTGCCTCTTTGATATAGACATCTACATCCCTTTGCGGGTCAATGACCGCACAGCCTTGCTTTCCTGCAAGAATATACGAACTGTGTGCTATGCCTTTCACAAAAAATGGAGTTATTTGCATACTATTTTCCCCCATCAACAAGTCGGCGATGTACCGAAAATTCTGTAAAATAGATTACCTCCGTATCATAAAAGATTATCTTTTAGATCAGGAAGATGAAATTAGCCAGTTAATTACGTGATTTTTCAGGATATGTCCTGTTTCAGGTCTTTTTCCGAACCTTTTTTTCTGAACATTTCTTCCTGAAAGTTTATGCCCTTTTGAAGAGAAACAATACTAAACTTTGCTAAATATATTTTTGAATCGGATTCAGGTTCAGTTGAACAGAATTTGGATCTATTTTTAATATTGGGGGTGTCAGGCAAGTGTTATTAATGGATATCATCACCTGGGAGCCGAAAGACTCCGAAAAGGTCAAGAACTGCTACATGAATTATGAATACCCGAAAGTCTTGAAAGTAATCAACGAGTGGATAGACCTTACGGGATACCGCATGTTCCTGATTTATGAGACTGACGACGAGAAGGCTTCTGCAGCTGCAAACCTTCCATTTATAGGGCTTTGCAGGTTTGAGACCTTCCCGGTCATGAAGGCAGAAAAGTACATGCAGATGGTCCAGGAACTTGCAGGAAAAAACGGAGAAAAGGGGGTTGAAGCTGCAGCCCCTGGCAAAGGAGCCTCAGGAAAAGAAATCCTGACGCAAATAGAGAGCCTTGAAAAAAGAATATACCGCTTGGAACACCACTCTTTTATCCAGCAAGAAGACACAACCTGAATCCCGGATGCGCAATCAGGGAAAAAGCCGGATTTCAATAGCAGGGAATGAAGAGAGGAAAATAAGTCAACCCTCTCGAATTTATTTTTCAAGCTTATTTTTCAAGCACGTCTTCGAATTTGTCCGCGCCCATCCTGTAAATGTGCCAGCCGTCGACAGGCACGGCCCCGAAGTATTCGTAGAATTCCCTTGCAGGGTTCCAGTCAAGCACTGTCCACTCCATCCTCCCGCAATTCCTTTCTATCGCAAGCTTTGCACAGTGGAGGAACATTGCCTTTCCTATCCCCTTTCCTCGGAACTCTGGTTTTACAAAAATATCTTCAATATAGAGTCCCTGCCTTCCTACAAAAGTGGAGAAGTTGTGGAAAAATACCGTAAATCCCGCAGGTTCCCCCTCGAGTTCGGCGAAGAAAACCTCGGCATAGGGTCTTTCCCCGAACATGGACTCCATCAGAGATTCTTCAGTGGCTTTGACCAGATGGGAGAGTTTTTCAAATTCAGCAATGCCTTTGACAAATTCAAGAATAAGGGAAACATCTTCTTTTTGTGCAAAACGGATATTTAAACCGGTTTTTTTCTCAGTTTCAGCTATTTTTATACCTTCTATTTATATTTCTTTTTTTAAAATTTATCAATTAATATAATCCCAATCTCATCCATGTAAATCCTGATGGATAAACGATTATTTAGTAAAATTTTATTATTTGGAGAGTAATTGACTGAATGTACATGGTTTTTGTCAATTCAAATAAATTAAAAACCAAATCAAAGTCTTGTGTAAAATGCTCGGTCAAGAAGATTTCAAACCGGTAACACTTGCCGACAGGGTTTTTTCGAGCGTCATTATGCGCTTTACCCGCAAACCCATAGTAGCAATACGTTCACGAATATGATATGCTGGAGCCATTTTACCGTACCAGTACGCGTACGTGAACGGGAATGGGATTATTTTTTGCACCACCGCAGGGATTACCCGGTTCCACCCACCAATCGGTTCCAGGGACCCTGCGCTTATGCGTGCGCTTATACGGCTGGCGCTGGACGTGAGCGGCGATAGCCCATGTGCTCATTGATCCGGATACGGCGCAGTGGATGCAGGAGCTTGATCCCGGACTCATGCTGGTGCCGGACCGAAACAATTTTGAATATGTGTACATGGCTTCCGACCTTGTGGAACTCCCGGGGAAGAAATCCCTCAAAATCCGCAGTCATCTCAACAGGTTCCGAAAAAATTGCCTGAACACGGTCGAACAGATAACATCCCAAAACCAGGGAGAGATGATGGAATTCCTGAAGGAAGGGATCTATAAAACTATCAATGAGGAAACTGCAGCGGTTCTTATCGGCGAGGTGGAGTACATCAACAGGGAGATCGATCTCGGTGTCGGCGGCCTCAGAGAAGTAACCGACAAATAAAGAACCACCAGTCCTTTAGAGAAGGAAAAAATAAATAAAAAGAAAAAAAATTGAAAGAATTCACTCTCCCGTCTTCATTCTTCTTTCTTCTTTTTCTCGAAGGCTTCCTTTACAATCTTAACTGCGCAGAGTTCGCCGCACATGGAACAGGCATCACTTTCCGTTTTGCGGGTGTCCCGGATTTTGCGGGCGCGGGCGCCGTCGATTGCAAGTTCGAACTGCTTTTCCCAGTCAAGGTCCCTGCGAGCATAGGCCATGGCTGTGTCCTGTTTCCAGGCGCGTTCCCTTTGGCCTTCTTTTATAAGGTCGATGGTGTGGGCTGCAAGCTTTGTTACGAGTAGACCTTCTTTGATATCCTCGAGAGAGGGAAGGGCAAGGTGTTCGGAAGGAGTTACCATGCACAGGAAATCCGTGCCGTACATCCCGGCAACTGCACCCCCGATTGCCCCGGTGATGTGGTCAAAGCCAGGAGTGATGTCAGTAACAAGGGGTCCGAGGAGGTAAAGGGGGGCTCCGTCGCAGAGCTCTTTCATACCCCTGACACTGAGTTCAATCTCGTTTAAAGGGACGTGGCCCGGGCCTTCCACGAAAGTCTGGACATCGACTGCCCTTGCACGTTTTACAAGCTCTCCGAGGGTTATGAACTCCATGAATTTGGGGCGGTCCGACGCATCGGCAATACAGCCCGGGCGCATGCCGTCTCCAAGGCTCAGGGTCATGTCGTATTCTTTTGCGATTTCAAGAAGATAGTCAAATTCGACATAGAAGGGATTATCCTCCCCATTGTGGAGCATCCAGGCAAGGGTAAAAGAGCCTCCGCGGCTGACCACGTTCATTATCCGATCGCTCTGGCGCAGGCGTTCGAGGGAATTTAAGTTGACCCCGGCATGCACGGTTACAAAGTCCACACCCTGTTCTGCATGCTTTCTGACAGCGTTGAACATGTCGTCAGAAGTCATTTCCACGACAATATTCTGGGAAGCTGCAGCCTGGTAGATCGGAACAGTACCTACGGGGATGTTTACGGCTTTGATGATACGGGTGCGGATTTCATTCAGGTCCCCACCTGTGGAGAGGTCCATTACTGCATGAGCCCCGAAGGCTTCTGCAGCTTTTGCTTTCTCGATTTCGGCATCGATGTCGATGCAGTCCCTTGATGTGCCTATGTTGGCATTGATTTTTGTGCTCATGTATTTGCCAATCCCAACAGGGAGAGTTTCTCGCCTATTGTTTCTGGGAATGGTTATCAGCCCTTTTGCCACGCAGGAGCGGACAATTTCGGGGTCGATTCCTTCGGCTTTTGCCACGGCTTCTATTGAGGGGGTGACGATTCCCTTTTTAGCGTCTTCCATCAGCGTCATTGTTACTCCGTATGATGAGGGGAAATGGGGGTAAGTATAAGAATATATCAGTTGTACAAAACGATCCAGATATAATGATTAACTAAAACGATTGATCCTCGTGATTATAAGGATTAATCTCTGTGATTATAAGGATTAATCTCTGTGATTATAAGGATTAATCTCTGTGATTATAAGGATTAATCTCTGTGATTATAAGGATTAATCACTAAGGTCCTGGGTTACAAAGTAGAACAAACAGTATACTGATATATAACTTTTCATTCTATGGAAAGCCACCCAATAATCTATAAATGGCGAAATATATAAATCATGTGTAGATCCATTACATGGATGTCCAATGTGCATATTGTGTTTTTATCTGTACATTATATTTGTACGTTACATATGTGATGTTTATATTACGTGCACCTTACCTGTATATTATTACATGTTTGCCGCAAAAAGCGAAGAAAAACACCTGCAGGAATTTTATTAGAATTGTATTATAAAGATCTGGGGTTTTACGGGAGTGCGTATAAATAATCCCTGTAAGAAAGAAACAACAAACTCTGTAAGAAAGAAACCCAAAGATCTTTCCGCATTTCATTTCTTATCCGTATCACAGGAGTTCAGGTTTTTCATCATGACAGTTGTCACATTTGCAGAAAAGAATAAGGCAGCGGCCCAGATTGCCAGAATTCTGGGCGATGGGGAAGTAGATAAAATCTCAGTAGAAGGGCTGCCAGCTTACGAGTTTAAGTGGAAAGGAGAAGAGTGGTTCGTGATGGGGTTATCCGGGCACATTATGAGCTATGATTTTCCTGAAAAATATAACAAATGGAATGAGGTTGATCCCGGTGTCCTCCTTGGAGTTTACCCTGAAAAGTTCGTAACAAGGGCAGAGTATGCAGCTGCAGTGAAAAACCTGGCAAAAAGGGCAGACAAAATTATCCTTGCATGCGACTATGACAGGGAAGGAGAAAACATAGGTTTTGAGGCCAAGACTCTTTCAGAGGAGGTTACAAACGTACCGGTCTCAAGGGCACGTTTTTCAGCCCTTTCCCCAAAAGAAGTCAAAAAAGCTTTTGAAAACCCTGTAGACCCTGACTACAACATGGCAATGGCTGCGGAAGCCAGACAGATCCTTGACCTGAAGATGGGGGCAGCTTTTACCCGTTTTGTCACGCTTTCGGTCAGGGAAAAAGCAAGGACAAAAGACATCCTTTCAATAGGGCCCTGCCAGACGCCCACCTGCGGTTTTGTGTATGAGCGGGAAAAGACCATCCGGGCTTTTGAGACAAAGGACTTCTGGAAGATTACTGCAATTTTTGTTGCAAAGGGCGGGGAATTTGAGGGTATCCACAGGGCAGGAAACATCCACGACAAAGAAAAAGCATCTGAGATCTTCAAAAGGTTAAAAGGGGCAAAAGAAGGTCTTGTCGTAAAGAAAACGGTAAAGGAAACAAAGACCAGCCCTCCAAACCCGCTTAACACCACAGAGTATCTGAAGCGGGCTTCAAAATTCCTGGGAATCAGTCCGGAAGCTGCCCTTGAAGTTGCAGAACAGCTCTACCTTGCAGGGTTTACAAGCTACCCGAGGACAGAGACAAACAAATACGCAGATGATTTTGATTTTAAGTCTCTGGTCTTTGATTTTGCAAGGCAGAACGAGTATAAGCCCTTTGCCGAGTCAATCCTCTCTGCCCCGATAGTGCCAAAAAACGGGGAAAAAGACGCACACGACCACCCCCCTATCCACCCCATCCGAGCAGCTGCAAGGAGAGAAATCAATGCTGCAGTAAATATCCCGCAGGCGGCAGAGGTCTATGACCTTATTGCAAGGCATTTCTTGGCAAACCTGATGCCTGCAGCTGTTTTTGAAAAAACTCACCTTCACCTGCAGGTTCAGGAAGAACCTTTCGACTCCTCAGGGACCGTGCTTAAAGATGCAGGCTGGCTCGAAGTTTATCCTTTTGAAAATAAAAAAGATAAACTCCTCCCGTTTGTAGAGGAAAAAGAGAAAGTGGGCATAAAAAAGCTGAGAAACACCAAGTCCAAAACCAGCCCTCCCAAGAAGCTTACAGAAGCCGAACTTCTTACCCTTATGGACAAGCACGGGATAGGAACAAAAGCAACAGCTCCATCCCATATAGAAACAAACAAGAAGCGAGGGTATTTTGAGACCAAGGGGAAGACAGTCTCGATCCTTGACACAGGCTTTACCCTGATGGAAGGGCTCTCCCTGACTGTGCCAATCCTCGTCAGGCCGGACATTCGCTCAAAGATCGAAGCCCTTATTCAGGAAGTAGAAGATGGGAAAAAAGAGTTTGAAGCTGCCCTTGCCGAGGGCACGGCTCTTATCCGGGAAATGTATGCCCAGCTTGAAGCAAACAAAAAGGAGCTGACTTCAAGCATTGCAGGTACGATCAAGGACGAAGCTGCCCTTGAAGACAAGAAAAACTATATTGGGACCTGCAAGGCTTGTGGGCATGTGCTCAAGATTGTGCAGACGGATACGGGGCGTTTTGTAGGCTGTACAGGCTATCCTGACTGCAGAAACTCGTTCCCTCTTCCGAAAACGGGAGCCCTGAATGTGCTCAGGAGCAAAGAATGCAAAAAGGGAGGAGCGGCCGTCCTGAAGGTAGGCAACAAATACAACTGGGCGGTCGGCATTGGCCCCTGCTTCAAATGCGAGCTTGAAAAGGAATGCTACCCTCCCGAAACCGTAGGTCCCTGCCCACAATGTGACGGGAGCATGTTCCTGATCTCTTTTAAAGACAACCGTTTCCTGGGCTGCACAAAGCGCTGCGGATACACGCATTCAGTCCCGAAAACCGGAAAACTGACCCTGCTTGATAAAACCTGTGGGACATGCGGCTGGAAGCTGTTCAGGTTAAAAGAAGAGGGTGAAAGCCCGGAAGAGGATTTCTGCGTAAACCGGCGCTGCACGGAAGGCATAAAATACTGGAAAAAAAACAGGCCACAAAAGTGAGTTCAGAGGTAAGGCAAAGACTTCTGGAGATTCGGCATCGAGACCGGAAGCTGGAAGTACTGCAAGAAGTACAGCAAGAAATACAGAAAGAAATACAGAAAGACCGGTTCCAGGTAAGGTTTCAAAAGCACCATCGGCTGCAGTCAGACGGAAAGAGAGCAAATGAAAGCTTAGTAAAGAAGAGATAAAATACGGAAACATGGAAGGCGCGGAAAACACATAATTTTCGCTTAGAACCCATATTCCGGAGCTTCCCGGAATTTTATTGTGCTGAGAATGAAGTTAAGGAACTTAAATATTCAAATACGCCCTTACAACAATCCAGATAATAAGCCATACAATAGCTGAGAGCAAATTATTTCTGAATTTTGTCTCCATGTATTTAAAAATGCCCTATTCATATATAATTTTTTTTGTTTGTTTTCGAATATGTAACTGTTATTCAGTCTTAACAAAAAATTTCCCTTTTTACTTTAGAGATCTATTATCATAATCTAGAGACTATCTTGTCGGGTGAGCCATTTTTAAGATATGGGAACCTGTTGTAAAAAAATGAATGATTATGAAAATATATGAATGTTTAACTGTATAAAATAATTTACATTTCTTGATATTACTTTTCATTTATGAGAGGATCTCAAGAATTTTTGTCTCCCTCTGCCCCGGAATCCCCGCCTTCCGAATTGTTATTCACATGGAGATGCCAGTAGCGGTCGTAGAGGGTAATGTTCAGAGTCAGGAGCAGGATGAAGAAAAGCGTGATTCCCAGGTTGATCGAACCGTTATATCTGGGCAGGAAGTAGTTAGCAAGCAGGACCAGACCCATGTTTACTGCGGACATCACGATGAATTCCCTTATGATAGAACTCCAGTGCTTCCCGCTCCGGGACAGCCAGTGGCTCAGGGCTGTGTTTATTATGATGAGGACAGCCATGCCCGTTGCGAGCTGGAGGTTGCTTGCCCGCACGCCCGGAAGTATCTGGGCGAAGATAATGGTAATGAGAGAGATCAACGCGATCTTCTCGATCACCTGTTTGTTAATGAGGTGTTCCTGCTGTTCTTTCGCTGCTTCCGATCTGAAGGGGAAAAACGGGGCGGCTGCTACAGGAATGGCTTCGATTTGCAGGCCCGGGCGGGTGGAAGGGAAGTCACGGATCAACCACCAAGCCATGCCTAGCAGGAAGACTGCATAGACGGCCAGGATGAGGGCGTTTGAGGGGTTTGCCCTGATCCAGTCGGTGGTGTCCATCTGGGCGACATGGATCCAGTATTCCTGTGGCAGTTTGATGAAAATCCAGATAAGGGCTGCGCCAGTTATTAATTTGTTTTTCGTCAGTACCTTCGGGTCCCATTTCAGGCGGATAGCTTCGTAGAAGATGAAGAAGTATTCGAAGGTGTTGGGAAACACGAGCAGCATAGCGCGCAGTTGTGTGAGTTCGAAGATCGCAACGCCTACCAGCCGGTAGTAGAAAAGGAAGCGGTCCAGTTTAAAGGCGTAGAGGTTAGACCAGTTGCGCAGGGTCGAAAGATACGTGATAGTCAGGTAATAAATGTCAAGAGATTTATCATAGCTCTGGTAACCCTCGAGGGGCAGGTTCGTAAACAGCTGGAAGATAGTCTGGTCCACGCCATCAAGGATCAGGGAGGCAAGTACGCCGGGGAGAGGGTAGCGAGGAATGGAAAGCGGTATCAAGAAGCGGGCCATAACCACAACCCAGAAGATCACTAAATCCGAAGTTTCTACCATGAAGCCAGATCCCCCTGATCAATTTCAGCAATGCTAAGTCAGATCTGCTAAAGTAGACTGCTAAAGTAAACTACTAAAGTAAAACTACTAAAGTAAACTACTAAAGTAAACTGCTAATTCAGACCCTCTATACCCCGGAAACAAGCCTGATTCATACCCCTTTTTTCAAGCTTTTCTTCAAGCTTTTTTTCAAGCTTTTCTTCAAGCTTTTTTTCAAGCTTTTCTTCAAGCTTTTCTTCAAGCTTTTCTCCCAGCTCCCCTCTGGCTAATTGCTGCCAGAAAATATTATGGGAATTGTAAGATTTTGCAGTGTAGTAATGTATTCCTGCTAATTTAATATAGCAATATTTCTATAAAAGAATTTCATATGAAAATACTTGCTTTAAATGCCTGCATGACTGCCCTGAAACAGCCCTTATCTTGAAAAGCCATCCCGGAGAAGTAACAACTGGTTTTCCACTAACTGACTGAAGTTCAAAAAAGTAAATAAAAGAGTTAAAAAGTTAATCAAAAAAAAGGTTAGAGCTGCACGTAATGTGCAACTTCACCGAGATCTTCCTCAATTCTGAGTAGCTGGTTGTATTTTGCAGTTCTTTCGCCACGCGCCGGAGCTCCGGTCTTGATCATTTCTGCACCTATGGCTACTGAGAGATCTGAGATGGTGGTGTCTTCGGTTTCGGCAGAGCGGTGACTTACGATTACGGTGTAGCCGTTTCTGGAAGCCATGCTGGCGGCATCAAAGGCTTCGGAGATTGAGCCGATCTGGTTTACTTTGAGGAGAAGGGCATTTGCTGCTCCCATATCCACGCCTTTTGAGAGCCTTTCGATGTTTGTGACAAAAAGGTCGTCACCTATAATGATCGTGTCCCAGAGTTCGTTGGTAAGAGCTTCAAAATCTTCGAAGGCTTCCTCATAGAAGGGGTCCTCGATAGAAAGGATGGGGTAAGAGTTTACAAGCTCCACATAGTAGTCAAGCAGTTCCGGAGCAGACAGTTTCTTTCCATCAATTGCGTATAATTCCTCTTCATAGAACTCAGTTGCTGCGGCATCAAGCCCTATTGTAACCTCGGTCTCGGTATAGCCTGCTTCTTCAATTGCGTGTACGAGGGCGTCAAGAGCTTCTGTAGACTCGCTCATTTTGGGGGCATACCCGCCTTCATAGCCCACGTTAATAGAAGAGCGTCCGTATTTTTTCTCCAGAAACTTCCCGAGGGTCTGGTAGATCTCTGTCCCGATTTGAAGGGCTTCGTAGAATGTTTCTGCGCCTTTAGGCTGAATCATGAACTCCTGGATTGCAAGTTCATTTCCTGCATGCTTGCCCCCGTTCAAGACATTCATTGTGGGTACCGGAAGGGTAAAAGCGTTTGAACCGCCGAAGTAGCGGTAAAGAGGCATGTTAAGGGAGTCAGCTGCAGCTTTTGCAACCGCCATGGATACGCCAAGAATTGAGTTGGCTCCAAGGTTTGCTTTGTTTTCGGTTTCGTCGAGCTCGATCATCAGCTCATCGATTTCCCGCTGGTTTCGCACATCAAGTCCAAGCAATTCCTTCTGGATAATGGTATTTACGTTCTTGACTGCAGTCAGAACTCCCTTTCCACCATACCTGTTGGGGTCTGCATCGCGCAGTTCAAGGGCTTCGTTCGTACCCGTGGAAGCTCCTGAAGGGACACTTGCTCTGCCAAATCCCTTCGGTGTAAACACATCAACTTCAATTGTGGGATTTCCCCTTGAATCCAGGATCTCCCGAGCATGTATTTTTTGGATCTTATATTCTCCAGAATCCTGCTGTAAACCGATATACGACATCATTTCACCCTTTCTAAATCTCTGATTTATCTATAGATATATTCTGTTATTTGAACTTGACTTTACTTAACCTAACCGTTACATGTCCGAATGGTATTTAATTCTTTATCCGGTCCAAATGAATCGATTTGCCTGAGTTATACTGTGTATTTTATCGAAAAGACTTATCTATTTCACGCTTAAAGAATTAAAAGACCTATCTATTTCACGCTTAAAGAATTAAAGGTATCCATGCGCTCAAAGCTGGTTATTCTATTCATCAGAAACGCTAATTTCCAACCCTTGGAAACTTCCATATTCTATATGGCAAAAACTATCCCCTTGTCTCTGGAAAGCCTATTTTCTGCTGAAAGGATGTTTAATTCCTGTAAACACTTGCTTTAAAGGTTTTGGTTAGAACGACAGAGACTATTTTTTTCTTGAGATGTATTCCCACAGTCTTTTATACAAAAACTCCTAAAAGAAAGTATTACTAGGGTTAGATGCCTTTTTTACTTACTGACAATACTCAATTTATTAAAAAAATAATTTTATCTACATAAAATATATAAACCTGAAAGTATTATTTATTCTCGATGACCGACGATTCTCCAGTTAATTTAACCGAAAAAGAGTATTCAATTATTGATATGCTCCAGAGCCTGGGACTCCCGAGGACAGAGGCCACCGCCATCGTGTGTTTAAAAGACTGCAGGGAACTCAGATCCCTTCATATCGAACTTGTTTCCGGGCTCAGACAGCCGGAAGTGAGTGTAGCTATGCGCCCTCTAAGGAATAGAGGCTGGGTGGATGAAAGGTCCGAGAAAAAGAATAAAGGAAAAGGCAGACCTGTGAAATACTACCAGTTAACAGTACCGTTTCCACAGATAGTACAGGCTCTCGAAGAGGAGTTTTTAAAAGATAACACAGATAAACTGATCGCACTCAAAAGGCTAAGGGAACTGGAGATTATACAACAAAATTAAGTTCACGAAAAATAAGTTTACGAAAAAATAAATGTAAGGAAATCTGCCAGATCTGATTTCCCACAATTCGTTTTCAGCTTTACTTATTTCCATTCCTGAGCCATTTTAACGCCTACTCTACCGAAGAGTCATTCCTTATCAGGGATATTCATAAAGCTAACGGGAGCAAAACCCTGCTCTGTATCCATTACCCTTCTGGCAGAAATTCCTTCCAGCTCGAAAATGAATACCTCGACAACCATAAAAACTTCACTTTCGCCTCTCAAGCACCCCAATTTAATGCTGTCTCCTCTGGCTGTTCCCGCATGAAGATGAATTTTGGGCTTTCCGTTCTCCTGGAAAATATCTCCTATCCCAAGAATCTCATGGGCATCATTAAAACCAGACCAAACGGGTTCAGGAGGTCTTTTGTTTTCTTTAGGGCCTGTAACAAGCTTTCCTTCCTTCAGTGCACCAAGCAGCATAAACACAGCCGACTCAATCTTCTCCATTTCTGCAATTTTAATGAGTTCCAGGATAAGGTCATCCCCGTGGTCAACTCTTACAGTAAAGACTCTGCCGATCCTTCCTTTTGCGTACTCCATTATTTCCCCCTCACTGGTCCATTATTTTTCCATCTACAATTCTGATAACCCTATCGGCTTTTCCGGCCAGGTCCTCATTATGGGTTACCACAATAAAAGTCTGGTTATATTCCTTGTTCAGCTTGCGGAGCAGTTCATAGATCAAATCTCCTGCTCTAGTATCCAGGTTGCCTGTAGGCTCATCCCCAAGTATGATTGCCGGAGAACAACTAAGAGCCCGGGCTACTGCAACCCTCTGGTTCTGCCCTCCGGAAAGTTCTCCTGGCCTGTGGTCCATCCGATCTTCAAGCCCGACCTCTTTCAGAAGATTTCCGGCAATATCCTTTGCCTCATCTCTGCTCTTTCCCGCGATAAGGAGCGGCATCATTACGTTTTCCAGAGCAGTGAAATCCGGCAGCAGGTGGTGATACTGGAAAACAAAACCAAGTATCCTGTTTCTCATCCCAGAACGCTCCTTATCTGACATTTTTGTCACGTCATTGCCATCTATCAGAAGGGTTCCTGAACTGGGCGTGTCAAGCAGACCTATGAGATGCATAAGTGTGCTTTTACCTGAACCAGAAGGCCCTACAATTGCAACAAATTCCCCCTTTTTAATTCTCAGGTTTGCATTGTCGAGTGCACGAAATTCCACACCGTTTTTGTAAACTTTGGTCAGGTTCTTAAGCTCTATAATCGGACTTCCGTTTGTCATGCTTTTCCTGCCATTTTAAAAACATTAATGTTAAAAATAGAGGAGTTCTTAAGTAAAGAGCTTTTGGGCAGAAAGACATATTGCTTCTTTAAAATTGTATTGCTGTACTCCAGTAACCCTTATTTCCAGACCTGAAACACTCTGACATTCCTGAAATACTCTGACATTCCTGAAATACTCTGACATTCCTGAAATACTCTGACATTCCTGAAATACTCTGACATTCCTGAAATACTCTGACATTCCTGAAATACTCTGACATTCCTGAAATACTCTGACATTCCTGAAATACTCTAATATATTGCCGGTAATAGAATCTGTCATAAAACCGGTCATGGTACTGGTTGAAAATCGGCTGACAGATTTCGGTCTCCGGTCTCTTTCCTGCTCACAAGATAAGCCGCTGTGAGGATGAAGCCGCAGCCCAGAAAGGTCGAGATATAGAGAGGGCTTCTCAGGACTGCAGTATCAAAGAAAATTCCTGATACGGGTTCGAGCAGGGCAAGAATACTGCCTGTCTGCGCCTTGATACCCGAAATACCCTTGAGGTAGAGGATGGCAGCGAATGTAATGGTCAAACCAAAGAGAATCAGAGTACTGAAGTTTCTAAAGTAGACAGGGATAGGAGTCGAAAGTGCAGACGGCAGCATGAAAAGGAGGCTTATACCCGTCAGCCAGAAAGTCTGGGATATCCCTGAATACTCGTGCCTTAGGTAGCGAATCGTGATTATGGTGGCGCCAAAAGAGAGCCCTGAAAGCAGCCCGAAAAACATGCCTTTCATAAAATCGGATCCTGTACTCAGGCTTACCAGAACCTCTCCGGGGCGGGCAATGAGTGATACCCCTGCAAGTGAAAGGAAAAGAGGCAGAAGGCTTTTGCTGTTACTTCTTTCGCCAAGGACTGAAGGAGCAAGCAGATTGACATATACAGGAGCCGTATAAAGAAGCAGGACAGCAACTGAAATTCCACTGTACCTTATAGCCGAGAAATAGCATATGCCTGTTATCGCATTCAGAAAACCCAGCAGCAGTAGATATTTTCTGTTCCTGCCGGGCCTGAGCTGTTCAAGGCTTCCACTCAGCAACAGGTAAAAGAAAATCATGCATAAGCCGAAAAAGAGCCTGCAGAATAGAATGGACCCTACGGACATCTCCTGAACCCTGTCCAGAAAAACTCCGATCGTGCCATAGATAATGCTCCCTGTTATGACCTCGGAATAAGGCTTGAAAGAGTTTTCCTGTGTAGGCATATTCTGGGGATAAAAGACTAGAGATATATATTTTTTGGAAACTGGAAAAAAATGGAAAAAATATGTTGCACAAGAACCCCACAACTATAAAAAAAAGAGAAGATGGTGTTTATTTATCCTGTACCCTTAGAAGTTCTTTTTTCCAGGAGGAAAACTTTTTGCTTGGTGCCATCTTTTCCCCGAAAATTAATCTCTTCAGAAAATCAGAGTTTTCCAGGCTTACTACGACTGCCGCTGCAAGGATAAAGAAGGAACCTATAAGCATCCCGCTGTGAACGGGGTTTCCCAGAACTATGCAATCAAAAAAGATACAGGAAACAGGCTCAAGAAGGGTGAGGATGCTGCCTGTAATGGCACTTACCCCGGCAACTCCTCTTATATAGAAGACTGCACCTACACCAGTTATAAGGACTCCGAAGAGCATGAGGATAGGAAAGTTTGCAGCGAGCACCTGTCCTGGAAGGGTGACTGCTAAAGGAGACAGGAAGACAAGACTGATCGCACTCTGCCAGAAAAGCTGGGTAAGGCCGTTATACTCATCCCTGAGGAAACGGACGGATATTATGACTCCACTGCTAAAGAGGCCTCCCACGAGCCCGAAGAGTACACCTTTAAGATAGTTGCTTCCAAATTCAAGCTGTTCAAAACCGCCTTCAGGTCTCGTTACGTAGAAAACGCCTATAAGACCCAGGAAAAGAGCAAAAATGGTTTTTTCAGTATTTTTTTCTCCGAGAAGAACGGGAGCAAGGAAAGTCAGGTATATAGGGTCAGTATACAGGAGAAGAACGGCAGAAGAAGCTCCAAGGTAGCGGATTGCAGAATAGTAGGAAAACATTTGCGAAACGTATAGAATTCCCAGAAGAAGCAGGTACTTTTTTTTTCGTTTCAACGAGAGTTGCCCGAGCTTTCCGGTAATTGCAAGATAAAATATTATGGCTGAAAGCCCGAAAAGAACTCTATAAAAGATAATGGATCCTACAGACATATCCTTAAGCAATTCCATGAAAATTCCGACAGTACCATAAATAATACATGCGGTTATTAATTCAAGATGATGTTTTGAGGCAGCAGTCACAGCAACAGGCATATATATTCAGGGGGCATGAATACATATATATTTTTAGTAAGATAATGACGATTCCAGTGGTATAACACTTACTAAAAAAATAAGAAATTTATTACAAAGGGTATTTTTATTCTGCAGCGGCAAGCCAATAGTCCAAAATTGTTCTGCCAGGGAGCTTTAAGTTACCGGACTCGGTTTCCGAAATTAGTTACCAGATTTTTTTAAATTGAGAACCACATGCTGTCTGCTTCCGGTCCTATAGATTGTAAGCCCTTTTAATCCCTGTTTCCAGGCGTAAATCAGAGCGCTCTCAACATCTTCTTTTCCGGAATCTTCAGGCATGTTTATGGTCTTTGAGATTCCTGCATGACAGTGGCGTTGAAAAGCGGCCTGTACATCAATATGGGTCTTCCAGCCAATATCAAGGGCTGACCTGAAGAGCTTTTTTTCATTTTCAGACACCATTTCAGAGTCTTTTATGTCCTGCAGGGTGCCATATGTGTAGACATGCTCAAGGAGTCCTCTATAATCCGGTTCCGAGAGCCTGGGCATGAAATATGCCTCAAAGAAGGGGTGGACGAGCAGGAATTCTTTACCCACTGTACGGGTCCGCCTGTAGACCCAGCTGAAAACAGGCTCAATCCCCGCAGAGCCGCCGGCAAGAATGCTGATAGTGCCAGTAGGGGCGATTGCGGTCAATGCGGCGTTTCTCATTGGGAATCCCCAGGTGGAGCTCTCATACTCCGGGAAAGGTTCTTTTTCTGCCGCAAGTTTTCTTGATTCCCGGACCGCAGCCCAGCTAATCTGCTCCATAAGCTTTTCTGCAAGTTCAACAGCTTCTGTTGAATCATAGGAAAGTCCCAGTTTCAAAAGCATATCGTGAAATCCCATAACTCCAAGTCCGATTTTCCTTGTCTTTCTGGTTGCCTCCGCAATCTCCGGGACAGGGTATACATTTACATCAATTTCATTATCCAGAAAACGGACAGCTTTTTCGGCTGTTTCCCTCAAAGAATCCCAATTGACTTGTCCTTCCGCAACTAAAAGAGAGAGGTTAATGCTGCCCAGATTGCAGGATTCATAGGGCAGGAGAGGCTCTTCTCCGCAGGGGTTTGTGGCAGTGATGGCCCCCAACTTTGGGGTGAAGTTATCCCTGTTAATACGGTCATAGAAGAGAACACCTGGCTCCCCGTTTCTCCAGATCCCTTCTACGATTTCGGAGAAGATGACCCCAACCGTTATCCCTGTCCGGGGGTTCCAAACCTCTTCAGTGCTGCCTGCTTCAACAAGCCTGAAAAAAGCATCAGGGACCATTACCGAGAGGTTGAAATTCCTGAAGCTCCCTTCAACGTGCTTTGCCCTAATGAAAGGGATGATATCATCATGTGAGACATCAAGAATTCCTATATTTGCGCCTCTGCGCCTGCCGAACTGCTTGATGACTTCGGTTGCCTCGTTAAAGAGCCTCATGAAAGAAAGAGGACCGCTCGCAACCCCATCAACGCAGAGGGCCTGAGACCCCTTTGGACGGATCTTTGAAAAGTTAAACCCACTACCTCCTCCGGTCTTCTGGATGAGGGCGGCGGTTTTGAGGGCGGCAAAAATTTCCTCGACACTGTCCTCCACAGGAACTACAAAACAAGCAGCAAGCTGGCCGAGTTCCGTGCCTGCATTCATAAGCGTGGGGGAACTCGGGATAAAAATTTTACGGACCATCAGGTCTTTGAATTCCAGATATTCTTTTTCGTTTGTTGCAATTGCCTTTGCCACCCTCTCACAGATGCCCTCCCAGCCTTTTTCCCCTTCGCAGAGATACCTGGCTTTAAGGGCTTCGGCAATCAGAGCTTCCCATCCTTCCTCAGTATCCAGCACCTAAATCAATTTCCCCGGAATAGTTAGCAAACTTCATAAACCCTCAGCAGGAAATCTGTTAAATCTCCAGATTTAGCGGGTAGTTGACTTTTCGAAAAAATAAGTTATATTCAATATTGGTCAGGATTTTTTATCATAGTGTCCGAATGAACATTCAGAAATTATGATCTGAAATTTGATCTGAAATTTGATCTGAAATTTGATCTGAAATTTGATCTGAAATTTGATCTGAAATTTGATCTGAAATTTGATCTGAAATTCTAGTTTGCAAGTCGGCTGGTACAACTCGGCTTATGTAACAAAATGTCCCTCATCAGTTGATCTTTCTGGTTTGTGTTTCTCTTTTTTGTTTCCCTCAAGGACTTCACAAGCTTTCATAATATCATCAAAAAGCATGTCTGCCATTTCCTGGCTGAAATTCTCCTTTACCACCACGCGCATAAGAGCAATATATTCTGTATTTTTGGGTAGAGTATATGCAGGAAGGATCCACCCTCTTTCTCGAAGTTTATGTGAAAGTTCAAAGATTGTGTACTTTTCAGGTTGCTTCAGTTTAACTGTAACGACAGGAAAAAACTCAGCTGAATTCAACATGTCAAATTTGCCTGAGTTCTCAAGTAACTTGGCAAGATAACGGGCGTTTTCCATGATACCAGTCATAATTTGTTTATAACCTTCCTTGCCAAAACGAAGGAAGTTATAGTACTGTGCAAGCATCAGGGAGCTACTTGAAGAAAAGTTAAGGGAATAAGTTGGGGTTTCATCCCCAAGATAATTCACATAAAATATAAGGTCCTCGGGAACGTCGCTCTTTTCACGAAAAATAAGCCATCCCATGCTGGGATATACAAGCCCGTATTTGTGGCTTGAGACATTTATGGATTTCACACTGGATAGCCTGAAGTCCCATTTAAAATCCGGACTAACAAACGGAATTACGAAACCTCCGCTAGCAGCGTCCACATGAATTGGAATATCCCATCCTTTTGTCTCTTTGATACTTACAAGCAGCTCATTTATTTCCTGTATGGGATCGATTTCTCCCGTAAATGTCGTCCCCAGAATCGTTCCGACACAAATAGTGTTTTCGTCAATCAGTTCTTCTACCGTATCCCTGGAAATCGTAAAGCGATCGGATTCCATGGGTATGATCCTGGGTTCAACGTCAAAATATTTCGCAAACTTGTTCCAGCATACGTGTGCATCGGCACCGAAAATGATATTTGGTTTATCGACAGCTTTTTTCTCTGCCTCCAGGCTATTTTTCCATGTCCATTTATGAGCCAGTAGTGCCAGCATTATCGCTTCGGAAGAGCCAACACAGCCCGTACCTGTAAAATCGGCATCATCAGGTGCATTATACAGGCGTCCCAGCATGTTGATAATTCGATCCTGGATTACCTGGGTTTGTGGATATTGGAAATGGTCTATGAGGTTCTTCCCGATATTCTCTTGAATTATTCGGTCTGCTTCAGGTTCCATCCAGGTAGTCACAAAGCTGGAAAGATTAAGGGTAGGGTTCCCGTCAAGACATAGTTCATCATGAATAAGGCGGTATGATAGATTGGAAGGTGTTTTTTTCTCAGGAATCTCATACTTCGGCAAGTACCCCTCAGAATAAACATTGCTATAAGCCTTAAGATACCATTTTTTTGAATCCTGGAGTTTCTTTAAATCTTTTTTCTCTGAAATCAAAAATCTCCCCCCTCTTTTTTGAGACTCTGTTCCAAAATCTAGTGATTTTTGGGTTATAGTTAAAAATGCAACAGTTAACTAACCAGCTTAAGGTCCCCATGTACCCGCAATGGTTGTTAGATTATAGCCCAAACTGGATAGAGGAATAACTATTGTAATGTATACATAGCTTCATAAACCCTCAGCAGGAAACCCCTAAGTTTTAGCTAAGGGGAGGAATGCGTAAACTTTCCTGTCCTGCTCTATTGAATTAGTTTTTTATTAATGTAATAAGGGCAAATAAATCACCCTCCACCTACCGAAGTAGGGTAATATGTATCCGAATTTACCGATTTTCCAAAGCTCCTAATCGGTGATCTGGTCAACCAGGGCTTGTTAGACAAGTTCCTGAGTCTTTAGCTCAGGGGTAGTTGACGCTTCTGTTTTCTTCGTACTATTCAAAGTTATATCCTGTATTTTTTGATTTCTGATACTTTTCATGATGAAATTAGTATTAATTAGCAGGATATACCAAACTTAAGTTATAGAATAGATGTTAAAATATAAATAATTATGAATTTGATAAATATGAATTTAATAAAACAGATAGTTTATGATTTTTTTTTATTTCATAAACGCAGTGTGAATCTTTGTGTAAGGGGTATCTGAAACTTTTTAAAATCTCCTGGGATCACCAAAATTGACCATGAATTCCACTGGCAATTGACTGCAATCAATCAAAAACCCAGAGAATAATAAAACATATCTAAAAAGTAGGTCATGTTGATTTATCGGGGTAGGCATATCCCTCTCCAAATGCCACATTTTTTGAAATGAGTCCATGATAAAGCTCTGGTCTTCGATCTTTAAGATAATCGCCTTCCGGATGAGTGGGTCCAAAATCACTGGGGATGATATCTGCGACTAGAAGGGTTTCTTCTGGTCTAGCCACTAATAAAAGATCGCCATTCGGACCACATATGACTGAATTCCCTCTATATTGCCATGAATTTTTACCAACTGTTTCATAACCGCAACGATTGGAATAAGCGATAAATATTTTGTTAAAATAGGCATTGGCGGGAATAAGTTTTTTTGAAACATCTGGATAAGGCACTTGAGTACGATTTCCATCTGACAATGTATAATAGTAATCAGCGGCTGTGGGAATTATGACTAACCTGGCTCCCTTGAGCGCCAGAATTCTCGACAACTCTGGAAATTCCGCCTCATAGCAATTTAAAATCCCCACCGGAAAATCAGCTACCTTGACAACCGGAAACAGGTTTTTGTCACCTTTTTCGGTATATCCAGATGAAAAATTATCTTTTTCCGCCTGTCCAAAAAGATGTGTTTTGCGGTAATTTTGCAGCAAGTAACCATCAGAATTTATAAAAGCGATAGAATCATAGTAATGAACTTCTCCCGAACTGGAATCCCTTTCTGGATAAGGGAAGATAATGGCTATATCATTGTCTCTGGCTATTTTGGAAACTTTTCTTAAGGAGGGGCCATTAACCTCTTCTGCTAATTGTTTAACCAAATCCGGGCTGAGAGCATAACCAGTCAAATACAATTCTGGAAAGATAATAAGCTGGGCATCATACTTTTTAGCCTGCTTTGAAACCTCTTCAAGTTTTTCAATATTGCTTTGTACTGCTTCAGGTGTTCCAACGGGACGTTCACCCTGATAAATAGCCAGCCTTATTCCCTTCCCACGTTGCGGGAGATCTTTTTTTACTCTGGTGAGGTAAATCATAATCTTGCTCCTTTTGGGTCAACAACTCAGTGAATGTTGAATATTTTCCTAAGATTTTATATAATTTAATGACAAACTAAAAAGAAGCTTGGACTAAATTTTTGAAAAATGAAACAAACTTTTGAATCCCTTAACGATTTTATTGTGATCCCCCATGAAAAGCAAAGACCACCATTACATCCCGAACCCAAGGGAATTCACGCATGAAATCGCAGAGGAAACGAAAATACTTCGCCAGGGTATCACTAATGGGATCACGCGCATTTATTACCCTCTAGATTTCAGGCGCAATTATTCCCTTAAAAACATGAGCAATCAGCTTCGTGATTTACTTGAAAAAAAGCTCTGGCTAAAAATCCTCATAAGCATGATGCTCGGAGTATTTTTTGGGCTTTTTCTCGGCCCTTTTGGAGGGTATATTGACCCGGCATCTGCGGAAATCATAGGAGAATGGGTTGCTCTTCCGGGTTATATTTTCCTCGGGCTTCTGAAGATGATTGTAGTCCCACTTGTTTTTGCCTCCATTATCCTTGGGGTGGCTTCAAGCCAGAGCATGAGCGCCCTCAAAAAGACAGGACTTTCAACAGCTATTTATTTTGTGATAACGACTGCAATTGCAACTGCTATTGGTATTGGAATGGCGCTTTATATCCATCCCGGGCAGTATATAAGTGGAGACCTTATTGAAAGTGCGATGGGAAGTGAAGTACAGGTAGAATCAACTGGTTTGAGTTTCGATCATTCAATTCTGACTATTCCCTCATCACTTATCGGAAGTCTCCTCCCTTCGAATCCTCTTGGAGCTATGGCTAATGGAGAAATGTTGCAGGTTGTGATCATTGCAATAATCATAGGTGTTGCTCTTGTATCTCTGAATAAGGACCAGTCAACTCCAATGGTCAACTTTCTTAACTCTTTGCAAGCTGTCTGTATGATAGTGGTCAAATGGAGCATGTCTCTTGCCCCGATTGCAGTTTTCGGGCTTCTTACCAAGTTTACTATCAAACTGGGCATCGATGCCCTTCTCGGAATGATGGTATATGTGGGCACAGTGCTTGCAAGCCTGCTACTCCTTATGTGCCTGAATCTCCTTATTGTTACTGTTATTGCAAGGTATAACCCCTTTGAGTTCCTTAAAGCCATCCGGGACGTTATGCTCCTTGCTTTTTCTACTTCCAGCTCGGCTGCAGTTATGCCCTTATCTATCAAAACCGCAGAAGAAAAGTTAGGGATCAGGGCTTCGATCTCACAGTTTGTAATCCCTCTCGGAGCCACAGTAAATATGAATGGAACTGCGCTTTATCAGGGTGTAGCTACAGTCTTTCTGGCTGAAGTCTTCGGGATAAATCTTGGGCCTTTCCAGTTCCTTGTCGTAATGGTCATGGCTGTTGCAGCATCCATTGGAACGCCTTCAATTCCTGGGGTGGGAATTATTGTCCTTGCCCTGATTCTCAATAGCGTAGGGATTCCTACAAGCGGGATAGCTCTCATAATGGGAGTAGACAGAATTCTTGACATGACAAGGACTGCAGTGAATGTAGCGGGAGACCTTGTGGCCTGCAAAGTTATGGACCGCTGGGTTGGAGGAAAAGTTAAAGAAAAGGCCGATAAGGTCGAGAAAATAGCTGAAACAAAAGTTGAGAAAGCTCCCGAAGAGAAAAATGAGGACAAAGTTAAGGCAAATAAGGATATTACAGCGTCTGAAAGCTCAAATATCTAACTCCTTAAGACAAACCCTTTTTTAACATATAAGGCTTTTAAATTGATTTGAAGCACTCAGGCTGCGGCAGCTTCGAGGGGCCTTAAACTCCTCTTTTTTCCCTGTACATTTCAATTGCTTTCCTGACTCTTTCTTCTTCGAGCTTTCCTGTGGTAGAGGCTGTCTCAAAGAACCTTTTCGGGAGAGTGAGGTCTTCGAACCTGAAACCAAATTTCTTCTTTAATTCATACTTTTTCCTGAAGATGTCCTTCCCAAGTTCTTTGAGTTCTTCTTCGGTTCTTTCTATCCCTATACATTTAAGAGCCTGAACCATATTTTCGTATGTATAGACGTTTCTGGCAAAGAGGCAGGCAACCATACAGTTCAGGATACTGCGGCGATCTTCTTCATCGATTATGTAATCAACAATTTTCTCATCAGAAATCGGCTGGTTGAATGCTTTCTGGTCTGCGGAATAGCCTGCATTATCCAGGTGAGAGTGCCGGAAGCCTACAGTAAGTCCCAGGATGTTTCCAAGCCCTGTATGATAGCCCGGAATCTCCAGCCCGCCTAGCTGGATCGCGAATTCCTTGCCTCCGTACTTTTTAGAGGCATAATCTACCCCTTTTCCGAGAGCTGAATAGAATTCGTTAGGGGCCTGGACTACAAGGTCTATTGCCCGAAGGTACGCTGCTTTGTCTCCCCAGGAAAGTTTGAGCCCCAGAGTCTCTTCAGTGGAAATTTTCCCACGCTGCTGCATCTCAGTTGCCCAGGCAAGCACTACTCCCATGCTGATTATATCTACCCCGGCTTTTTCGCATAAGTCGATAAGTTCAAGTACGGCTTCGGGATCTGCAACTTCCAGATTTGAGCCAAGTGCATAGATTAGTTCAAAGTCGTAGGAAACGTTAAGGGTTTCATATTCGTGGGCTTTTGAGAATGGGCGCTTTAGCATGGCTACGTGAACGCAGCCTATGGGACATCCGGCACAGGACACCCGCCGGATCAGGTATTTCTCCGCAAAATTCTCCCCTGAGATATTTTCTACACCCTCAATGCAGGTTGCCTGCAGGTTCCGGGTTGGAAGACCTTTGAGTTCGTTTAAGACCAGGATGTTTTCGCTCGTGCCAAGGTTGTGGTACTTTTCCATCAACCCTGTTTTGACGATTGTTTCGTAAAGCGTTTTGCACATCTTTTTGTAGGCATCGTGCTCAGGACTTTTAATTTCTCTGTTTCCTGCAACTAATATCGCCTTAAGTTTCTTTGCCCCGAAGACTGTACCGAGCCCGAGGCGCCCAAAGTGCCTGTAGGTGTCAACGTTTACACTTGCATATGTGATTCCTTTCTCTCCTGCAGGACCTATCCGGACAATGCTGCGCCTTCCAGCTCCAGGCTCTACCCTGCGGAGGACCTGCCCCACATCAATTGCAGAAGAGAGGTTCCAGATGGAAGATGCGTCCCTGAAAGTAACCTTATCATCGTGTACCGTCACATACACAGGATACCTAGAAGAACCTTTGATAACGATTGTTTCGTAACCGGAATAACGCAGGGACATGGCCAGGTGCCCTCCTGCATAAGACTCTCCGAGTTCCCCGTTAAGGGGAGAGCGGAACAGTGCAACGGTTTTTGTACAGGTAGGGTACACGCCAGAGAGAGGGCCTGTGCTGAAAATTATCGGCATTTCGGGGTCAAGAGGGTCTGTTCCTTCTTTATATTCTTCGAGCATTAGGTTCGTGGCAACTCCTACGCCTCCAAGGTACTTTTCATAGAGGTCCGACCTCTCCTCAATGTGATAACTCAGATTGGTCAGGTCAATGTAAAGTACGTTTCTAAGACCTGGAATAGCGTACTGCTCTGTTGTCATTTTTCCTCCTCAGGCTCTTTTACCCCTGGATCTTTTTTCCCATAAAGCTCTTTATGGGAGGCAGTAGGGCTTTCAGAACCTGTATCTTCAACCGGGCTCGTATCCTTAACTTTTAATTCTCCGCTGTCTTCGACCTCAATCATTTCAAGTACATCATGCGGGCAGAATTTTGTGCAGACCCCACAGTGCTTGCAGATTACTGCTTTTTTTTCCGCATCCAGATGAATTGCCCCAACTATGCAGGCTTCGATACAGTTTCCACAGCCGTCGCAGATTTCTTTATTGAAATTGACTCCTCCCCCTTTCCTTTTGGTCAGCGCGCCAACAGGGCAGGCCCTCATACACGGAGGGTCAACACAGGCATGGCAGACAATTTGAACATAAGAGGTTTCGATTCCGCCGCGGGTCTGGATGTTAATTCTGCTGTTTTTCAAAGATATGGTATCGTACCAGGTCCTTGCACAGGCCATCATACAGGAATAGCAGCCTATGCACCGGGCCGGGTTTGCAACTTTTAACCTTTTTGCCATTGCTTTCCCACTCTGGATTCCCTTTCCTGGATTCCCTTTCCTGGATTCCCTTTCCTGGATTCCTTTTTACGAAAAATAGGCTCCCCCGGTTTATATAATGTAGCATTGGAATGCAGCAGCAATCGAACCCCGGATTTATTGAGAATTTAAAAAATGGCAAGATTTCCGGTATGAGAGGTCTTATGTAATATATTAAGGGTGCATTGAAAAACCATTCCTTGAATGTAAATCGAAAAGACTTTATTGTTGGATCACATAAATAGGATAGTGGATTCCGGTTTGTTGAATCTCAAACAAATAGTTATCGGAGATATTTGGTCTGGAAGATTCGTATGCAACAAGATGAAATGATACAGCACAACAAAATGATACAGCACAACAAAATGATACAGCACAACAAAATGATGCAGCAAAACGAAATGATAATTGGCATTTTCAGTGTACTGTTTATTTTGTTAGCACTAATCAGCTTGTACTGGATCTGACCTCAAAACCCTATGGGTAAGGGATGAGAGTCCAGAAGGAAGCGAGAATCCAATATATCAGAAGGAGAAAAGCTTTCTTCCGGGTATGCTGAATTTTGTTTCCCGTGAAGCTCAGATGCAAAGAATCGTTGTAGATGCTGAACCTGGTATTTTCTTTATGGTTCCAATCGTTGCCCGAAGTTCATCCTGGGCCTCAGGAAGTCCAGAGTTACCAGGATATTCCCAGTGGGTCTTAAAGGTTGATAACTGTTCCAGCTTATTAGCCGGCCCGGCAGAGGACGTTGTAGAAAAATGGCCCTGGCTCAAAACAGCGGAACATAACTCATCATATACTTTATACTAGGCCCGAAAAAAACCCCGAGAAGAAGACGTTGTGGTAAGAGGGGTTTGGAAAGCCTGGGAAAAGGTATAAAGACAGGAAGTGTCGGGAGTGTGAACCCGCAAAAGAGTAATCGTGTAGAGACCCTGAACGATGAGGGAGACGAAAAAGGAATTTCAGTTCCTCGATTGTGGGGTCACTTTTTTTGGACATATCATTTCCAGATATCATTTCCAGATATCATTTCCAGATATCATTTCCAGATATCATTTCTAGATATCATTTCCAGATATCATTTCCAGATATCATTTCCAGATATCATTTCCAGATATCATTTCCAGATATCATTTCCAGACAAAAATAGTTCAGGCTCTCAAAGCTAAAAAAATAGCTTATTTTAATCCTGTAAATAAGAGGATAATGTAAAAAAAGTTCATCCATGTGCATAAATAGAAAGCTATTTATCCTCATTTTACATAATTAATACTGTAAATTATGATTTTTATAATTATAAATTCACTATCGTAGATATTTGACACATTTTTATATGGAAGGTTCCCCATGCAGCAGAACAATGTGATAGTTGGCACGTATGGTTTACTGTTTATGTTAGTTCTGATTATCGCCATGTTTTTGTTATAACACTAACTTCTCATGGCGTTTTAACGACGATTTCCGGCCTGTCCTGAAACCGACAAAGAGAAACGAGATGGCCTGATATTTTTTGGGGCCTCAATCTGAAAGTACGTATTTGTCTGAAAGTACGTATTTGTCTGAAAGTACGTATTTGTCTGAAAGCACGTATTTGTCTGAAAGTACGTATTAAATCTCCCTGCGGATCGAATCCCTGGAAAACTTCTGCTGAAGAAGTGGTCGAAAAGAAGGAGCTATTAGAATCTATTCAAGGTCCTTTTCAAAATAATATTAGGATGTTTCTGTTTTCCTGATGTCTGTTCTTGATGTCTGTTCTTGATGTCTGTTCTTGATGTCTGTTCTTGATGTCTGTTCTTGATGTCTGTTCTTGATGTCTGTTCTTGATGTCTGTTCTTGATGTCTGTTCTTGATGTCTGTTCTTGATGTCTGTTCTTGATGTCTGTTCTTGATGCCTGTCCCCAATTTTGTATACTTATCTTCCACTGAGACCCCCTATGCAAAATTAGTTCACGAAGTTGTCCAGCAACCTGAACATTAATTGTCTGGATACTTTAAGGAGATAATCCCTTTCCAGCAGTTCATGTTCTTTCTGGATATATTTTCCCTCAACGATTTCGTCCCTGCAGTTTTCAATTACATTTCTGATCGTCTGGTTGCTCATTTCCAGATGAAATTGCAACCCGATTACCCTATTTTCAGAAATGAACCCCTGGTTTTTGCAGGCTTCGCTTTCAAAGAACCTCTTTGCCCTTCCCAGCAGGTTAAATGTGTCCCCATACCAGTGAAACGCCATGAATTCGTCAGGGATTCCTTCGAGGAGAGGAATTTTGAATTTGTCTTCTTTTCCCGCAGATACCGGAAACCACCCTATCTCCTTGTAATTATTCGTGAACTACCCGCCCTGCTTTCTGATGAAAGCGAGGACGGAGCTTCCTTCGAGTGATTACATCACTTCGAGTGATTACGTCACTTCGAGTGATTACGTCACCTGGATATTTGCAGTGATTCAAGTATGATTCAAGTATCCATCTGTAATCCTGTTTGTCGAAGATTATCAGAAAATTTCTGATAGCCTGTCCACAAAGCATTCTGTGATAAGAATCGCTTCATGATGTTGATAGCACTATTTCTATCTCTATTAATAACGTTTCCACAATCACATTTCATAATTCTTTCCCAAAGATTCATAATTCTTTCCCAAAGAGGCATGTCGTGTCTTTTTCCACAGACACAGCACTCCTTTGATGTATAAGCTTCATCAATTCTTGTTACTTTTTTACCTGTAAGCTCTGCTTTGTAGGTCAAGAATTCGATGAAACGAGAAAGATATCCTTGATTCTGAGTTGATCTATTATGAGAACGTTTTCTTTTTCCAGTTACTTTCTTTGATTGAGCCATACGTGCAGTCTATTCCACCTATTGCTTCCTTTTTTACAATGATCTTTTCTGGATTTGATTGTATCTATTTTTGTATTCCAGTATTGATCTGAACGTGGTGTTTTAACTTCAAAGAATTTTCCTTGAGTGTTTACTGCTGTTACTGTTTTCGTGATTCCTAAGTCTATTGTTTGATACAAATCGTTATCAATATACTCGGTTGTGAGGTTTTCTTCATATGTAATTGATACAAAGAAATTTCCTCTACCCTTGTATGGATCATCATTGTAGATTTGATATATTTTGGAATATCAAGCGAAGGTTTTGCTGAGAATAATAAGTGAAAATGGTCTTTGTCACACTCTATATTCAGCACTTCAACATCGAATGTTTCACTTATGTTATGGATTTTAGTTTTTAGAAAATCAACAACTAGAGGGTTCGTTAGAGCTTTTCTCCTATATTTCACACACTGAACGAAATGATAATGGAGTGAATACACAGAATGGCTCCTACGATCTAGTTTTTACTACATAGTTATCACTATATCGAGTTAACTATAAATATAAATAATTATGCTACTGTTGTTTTGTAGAAGTTGACGGTTTTCATCCCCCACCTGTCGCTTACGCTCCGAGGAAGGGGACTTCACGCCTTAGAGTCAAATTTGACATGCTGGATGAAGTGGATTTTCACGTTGGATTCCTTCTACAAGGTAAATTTATTCCGTTACTAAATATGCTATAAAAATAACGGTATTATACTTCAGCTTTCCACCTTGAGTTCTGCTGTACTGACATAGTATCTTTTCTTCCAAAAATGAAGATTTTGATAATCTTTATCATGTGGACTATTAACTATAAATACTATTTTTTTCTCTATACTATCTGCAGATAGAAAGAAGAAATTAGAGACAACTTTGTTGGATCATAAATTACATATAAAATAATTTCGCACATACCCCATATTAAAAGTACTTCGTTAAGTTTCAGAACATAACTTTTGTTAAGATATGTTCAACACATGTCAACTACTCGCTAAATCTAAAGATTTAACAGGTTTCCTGCTGAGGGTTTACGAACTGCATTTAACTGAAAACTTGATTCGCTAGAATAAATAGAGGTAGTTTAGGGAATGAAGAAATATGATGTAATTGTTGTCGGGGCTGGCGTAAGCGGGCTTCTGGCTGCGCTGACGCTTTCCAAGCATGGAAAGAAAGTCCTTGTTCTTGAGAAAGAACGATATCTTGGGGGAAACTGCAACAGCTACATGGTAGATGGATATCAGGTGGATACAGGAGCACATGCAATAACCCATCTGATTGAAGGCCCCCTTCCGAGACTGATTAATAATTACTTTGATTTCCTGCCTGTATTTGAGGACTACGGGCACTACTATGTCAGGACTGAAAATGCTTTTACCAAAGTCCCTTCGAACCTGAAAGACTTCGTGACTTTTGATGTGCTTCCGAGAAAGGACAGGCTTATCCTTTCACAGGCCCTTACGAAAGCCCTTACGCTTTCATCTTTTGGAATAGATCTCTCGGACCAGTCGGTTTATGATTTTCTTCCAAGAAATCTTTGCAAAGACACATATGACTTTGTGGACACGATCTCAGGTTTTCTTTCGGGGAAGTCAATGAAAGAGACCTCTGCTCAGCGCATTCTTTCTGGCAGCAGTTTTGTCAGGGATAGCATTACGCAGGAACAGTTTGATGCCATGATCGGAAAAATCGAGCCGAAAAAACGTCAGTCTACCGAGTCCATTCTCTCTTCGATCCTTCCATACCATCTACATGCTTCCCTGCAGGCCCGCGTGGACAGAGTCGCCCAGCCCTTCACATCCCTTGAAAGGCTTGCTACAAACAAGGTAAATTATTCCCAGGGATACCCTAGAAAAGGGTTGAAAGCCCTGCTGAATGCCATCCTGTACTCTCTTCCCGACACAGTAGAAATAAAAAAGGAGTGCGAAGTAAAAAGCATCCTGGTGCAGAATGGAAAGATCTCAGGGGTGGAAGCTGATGAAATCTATCCAGCCGATCTTGTTATTTATACAGGCTTTGCAACCGAGCTCCCAAGGCTTGTAAAGGAACTACCACCGGCTTATAAAGAAGAACTTAAAGGAATCGTGCATACAAAAAGCTTGACCATCTGGCTTGGCTTGAAGGAAGAACTCCCTGAGTTCAACTATACAGGTTCTGAGATCTGGTTTAAAGACTTTGCCTACTGGGCAATGCCCATAAGCAACTATGACCCTTCCCTCGCCCCGAAGGACAGACAACTGGTAGGTTTTTCCTTCGTAATAGACGCAGATCAGACTGAAGAGCACGAACTCAAGAGAGCCTATGACACTATTTTCCGTGCCCTCCCAAATATCGAAAAATACATCGACATGCAACACGAACAGATTATGGTCCCCGAAAAAGCTGCAGTCACAATTAACGGAAAATTTGCGGATATCCGGACTCCTGTCAAAAATCTCTACATTGCAGGCACAGATACGGATAAACGCAGCATGGGAATTACCAGAGCATCGTACTCGATAATCGAGCTTTTAAAAATACTCAATGAGGATGGGAATCTCCATTAAACATAAAATTTAAATTAAAAATTGATATACTCTGTTTTTCCTTTATTGATCCTTTCTGATTTCAGCAAAACTTATACGGGCAACCAGCCTAATGATGTAAAAAAGAATTGAAAAGAACTTCCGGATCAAGAGGGGATCAAGAATAAATTTAATCTCATAATTCCAGTCTCTGGTGGTTGGTAGAAATGCCTTCTGAAAAAATACCTGAAAAAGGCTCGATTTCTGGTTTTGAGCCTCCCTGGTTTTATGCAGCTGAAGAAAGCAGCCTAAAAGAAGGAAAGCTTCTTCATGTTGAACCAGGGGGAAGAAATGTGCTTCTCCTTAAAGCGGAGGGACAGATCCATGCTTTCACAAATATCTGCCCTCACGCCCGATGTCCTATGGATAGGGGCAGGCTGGAGGAATTCACTCTCACGTGTCTCTGTCACGGCAGAAGATTTGACGTAAGAACAGGGAAATGTCTGAACGACTCACTGGAACTGAAGCGGTATGAGTGGAAACTTGAGGGAGATAAAATAGGGGTAAAAATCGAAGAATAACCGTATACCTGATCTTTTCTCTCTTAATTAAGGGTTTGCTAAATGGATTGTGTATAATTTTTCATGCAGGAGGGAGCGAAATCAGTAGCATTTCGGGGAATAAGGGGATTTTGAGCCTTGTATTCGGACTGATCAGTGTAATTTTTTCTCTCACATTCTGGCTTGGGATAGGGAACTTATTCCTTACATCCTTTGCAATACCCTTTGCACTTGCAGGTATCATCCTCGCCAGATCCTGCCTGAAACAGGGTCAGGACGCAACCGCAAAGGCAGGACTTACAGTTAGCGTGTTTGGTTTTCTGCTAAACATCGTGGCATTCATTGTGTTTATTTTCTTATTCAGGTGAGGCAAGGCAATCAAATTCAAATTTTTTTCCTTTTCGTTGCAAAACATCTCTTATTTTACGGTTTTTTTTGCCCGGGCCCCAAATAGCCCTTAACAACAAAATATATATAATTAATAGCCTCCTCTTTACTTCGTTACTCAGAAAAGGCTTGTAATTCCTTTTTTTCATTAATGCCATAATTTACAGTTATCCCCACTAAAAGTACAGCTAAAAAACAGTACTTTTGGACAGAATTCCTCGTATATCTGTGCAAAGTTTGGTTCATATTTACTGAGAATACCATAAATTTCATTTTCAGTTGGTACAGAACTGATTTTTAAAAAATTTCTCAAGCTATCCCTTTCTTTTAATTCTCTGATAGAATAGGAAATTTCACAGGAAAAAAACATGCTCAGTAGTACGATTTTAATATATCGCCAAAAGCGGATTTTACGTCATTTTCAATAAAATTTACGGTTTTTTAAGGCTCTAATTAGATTTTAGATCAAAAATAAAATGTACTTTTTTTGGGAGAACTGTTATCTGGTTTAATTAGCAGAAAAAAAAATGGAAAATAAGTTTCAGTTAAATAGTAAGTTTAAGAGGGCCCTAATAATTAAACCTTAAATTTCCCCTTTTTCAAAAGACAATTATATAAAAGAGATCAGTTTGTTGACAAAATTATATATATAATAAAGAGGTAACAGGATTCCGTTTGCCAGTAGGTAGAAAAAGATCTCTTTACCGGACAAAAAAATAGAAAGAAGTGATGATGGGATGACAAATACCAAGATTTTTGAAAAGCTAACCAGCGCGATCGTAACTCAAAACATCACAGGCATTGCACAGTTAACCCAGGAAGCCCTGGCTGCAGGAATTCCCGCAATTGACATTATCACAAAGGGCCTTTCCGTTGGAATGAAGATTATCGGGGACAAGTTCGAAGCCGCCGAGATTTACCTACCCCAGATCATGATGTCTGCAAAAGCAATGAGCGTTGCAATGGAAATCCTCACTCCTGAACTTGAGAAAACCAAAGTGGAAGGAGAGGAAACCGGACTTGCAATCACCTTTGTTGCAGAAGGAGACATCCACGACATCGGGCACCGCCTTGTTTCCACCATGCTCGGAGCAAATGGATTTGAGATCCTTGACCTCGGAACCGATGTCCTTAATGAAACCGTTGTAGAAGAGGCTGCAAAACACAAAGGACAAAAGGTCCTGCTTGTTGGCTCAGCCCTCATGACCACCTCCATGCTCGGCCAGAAAGATCTCATGGACAGACTCAGAGAAGAAAACCTCAAAGACAGTGTAAAATGCATGTTCGGAGGAGCCCCCGTATCCAGGAAATGGATCGAGGAAATCGGAGCGGATGCAACTGCAGAAAATGCTGCAGAAGCTGCAAAGATAGCCCTTGAAGTTATGAAATAATCCTGGGAGGCAAAAGAACATGACGTTCAGAAAATCATTTGATTGCTACGAATTTTACGACAGGGCAAAAGTAGGAGAAAAGTGCACTCAGGACGACTGGGACCTTATGAAAATCCCCATGAAGGCAATGGAGCTCAAGCAGAAGTACGGGCTTGACTTCAAGGGAGAGTTTGTTCCAACAGACAAGGACATGATGGAAAAGCTCTTCAAGGCAGGATTTGACATGCTTCTTGAGTGTGGTATCTACTGTACCGACACCCACAGGATCGTAAAGTACACTGAAGATGAAATCTGGAACGCAATCAACAACGTCCAGAAGGAATTCACTCTCGGGACCGGCAGGGATGCAGTCCGCGTTTCCAAGAGAGAAGTCGGCGACAAGAAGAAGCCAATCGTCCAGGGCGGACCCACTGGTTCTCCTATTTCAGAAGAGGTCTTCATGCCTGTCCACATGAGCTACGCTCTGGAAAAGGAAGTAGATACGATTGTAGACGGTGTCATGACCTCTATCCGCGGGAAAGCCCCTATTCCAAAAAGCCCCTATGAAATCCTGGCAGCAAAGACGGAAACCAGGCTCATAAAACAGGCATGCGCAATGGCAGGCCGCCCGGGAATGGGCATATAGGGCCCGGAGACTTCCCTGTCTGCTCATGGAAATATATCCTCTGACTGCGTTGGTGGTCAGATAAGCTCGGATAGCCACGAAGTCTCACAGCTCAACGAACTCAAGATCGACCTTGATGCAATCTCTGTAATTGCCCACTACAATGCAAACAGTGATATCATCATGGATGAGCAGATGCCTATCTTCGGAGGATATGCAGGCGGGATTGAAGAAACCACAATAGTCGACGTTGCAACCCACATCAATGCCTTTGTCATGAGCAATGCAAGCTGGCACCTTGACGGTCCTGTCCACATCCGCTGGGGCTCCACCAACACAAGGGAAACCCTTACTATTGCAGGCTGGGCATGTGCAACCATTTCCGAGTTCACAAATATGCTCTCAGGTAATCAGTATTACCCATGTGCAGGACCATGTACCGAGATGTGCCTACTCGAAGCCTCTGCTCAGTCCATTACTGACACCGCATCAGGACGCGAAATCCTATCAGGTGTCGCAGCTGCAAAAGGTGTCGTAACCGACAAGACCACAGGTATGGAAGCCAGAATGATGGGAGAAGTTGCAAGGGCAACCGCTGGAATGGAAATCTCAGAGGTAAATAAGGTTCTAGACAAGCTCGTGCCACTCTATGAGAAGAACTACGCAAGCGCTCCGGCAGGAAAGACCTTCCAGGAATGCTACGACGTAAAGACCATCACCCCAACTGAAGAATACGTCCAGGTATACAACTCTGCAAGAAAGCAGCTCGAAGACCTCGGACTTGTATTCTAAGCCGAAAGTTCAAGTACTTGATCTTTAAGCAATTCAGGTCCTGGAGTTCTATTCCCGGATCGGTTTTTTTTTCTTACGGCCCAGTCATTTATCCCGAAACATTTTTTTTCTAAATAAACATATTTAGAGAAAAATGACACACAAATTTGGATTAAAAAGAAACACAGTTAAATCTTCAAGCTTTAACAGACAAATTAAGAGAATAGTTGCTCACGAGTCAACATTAGGAACGGACAGGAAGAAGGAATGAAACCTATCCTTCTAGAGTAATCGTTTCGATTCTCATGTGTGTGAAATGAGGTTTCGATTTACCCGCAAGCAACCGGTATCATATTACCGTATATTACTATTTATATCTATCCACATAGAGTGATTGGCTCATTTTAACATATACCTTATAAATATCCAACAGGATCAAACAATTTTCTTCTTTTCATTAAAGAAAAAGAGGAGGAATTCTTCAGATTACTTATCTCTTTCATAACAAAGCTAATATCCCCACGTATCCATATTTAACTAAGATAGAATCTGGGGGTATGAAGGATTCTACCACTTGATGAAGACGAGGCGTTAGGGATAGGGTTGGCTTCGGTAGATGAAAAAGACGAAGCCAGTATAGTTGAGATTCTTTCCCACCTGTCAGAACTTGCAATAAAATACGCAAAAGAAGGACTGGAAAGTGATACTAGAAGATTAATCGAACATATAAAAGAGATAGGAATAGCATCAGCTCTCGCTGGATTGGAAATGGTTGTTACAAATGCTCTTCTTCTTTATTCCCCGATTGCAAAAGAGGCTTGCAGGCAGGGGATGGAAAACGCCGTTGTCAATATCGCACTTGCTATTGGTGAAATTGGAAAAGCGGCAGGAGGGCAGAAAATGGAGTTTCCCGCAAGAATTGCAGCTTCCTGCCTTGGGGAGATGGGAAATACTGCAGCCTTTACAAGAACCAGAAAAGAAACAATAGCAATCATTTTCGCTCTTGGGGAGATTGGAAAAAGCGTAACAAATCAAAGCCTTGGGGATGCCGCAAATTGTACAGTGACTTTACTAGGAGAAACGGGGAAAATTGCGGCAAGCCATAACTTCGAAGATGCAGCATTAAACGCCGAACTTCTGTTGCAGGAAATAGGGACTGGAGCAATTGAGAAGAATCTGAAAGAAACTGCTGATACCAGTGCCCGTTTACTTGGGGATATTGGGAAGGCTGCCGATAGGCAGGGACTTGAAAGAGCCCTATTCCAAGCAGCTTATTCCCTTGAAACCATCAAGTTTGATGCCCAGGACCGCTATCTTGTGAGCGCATCTATAATAGCCGAAGTAGCCCTCATGCATTTTGACAATTTAGGTCTCGAAAAACTGGAAGAAAAATTGAACAAAAATTTGAGAAGAAAGAGAAAGTTTCCTGATATTGATTGATGAGTTTTTTCGAGTCCTTTAAAGGAACCGTCCGGGCACAAACTCATTTGAGTGCCTGAACTACGCAGCACCTTCTTCTATAAGGAAGAGGCCTGAATACCGGCAAGACTGTCTGATATCCAGATGTTTTTTCCGGATGTAAGAAAACTGGGGTAATCCAAATGTCCATTTTAAACGAAGCCAGGGCAATAGACCTTGGCTTAAGCTCGGTTAAGGGAAATGATGAACTGGGTGTACTGAGGTCCATAGATTTTTTAACAGAGCAGGGAACGAAATACATAAATAAAGGGCTTGAACCCGATGCAAAAAGGGCTATAATCAGCATAAGAGACATTGGAAATGCAGCTGCCGTTCAAAAAATGGAACTTGGGGTTTTAATTACCCTCATTTCTCTGGGAAGGATGGCTGAGGCTGCAAGAGAACAGAAAATGTCCGATACAGGTTTCAGTATTATTTACTCTCTCTGTGCAATCGGAAAATCCGCAGTTGGACAGGAGATGGAAACCGCAGTCAAGATTGCAGTTGCTTACCTCGGGGAGATTGCAAACTCTGCGTCCCTTTGCAAGCTGAAAAGAGAATCTCTTGTATCTTCTCTTGCAATAGGAGCCATAGGAAAAGAAACATCAAGGCAAAAAATCGCCAAGGTTCCGGAGAACGAAGGTCTTCTTTCTCCTGCATCAGGCATAATTCAGTCTCTACCTCAGGGCAAGGATGAGCAATTTTTCTCTGATGAACTTCAGAGTACTATGGGTTTCCTTATGGAGAACGGGGAAGAGAACTGTCCTCCCCGGCATATGCCTGTTTTTTTTGAACATCCGTTTCCCAATACCGATTTTAGAAATTTTGAAAATGTGGTTATAAAGGCTGCTGATGCACTTGGAACGATAATGCTTGAGCCAAAAGAAAAGTTTCTGGTAAGTTATATGCTTGTAGCAAAACTTTCTATTGAAACCTTTAACGGCTCTGAGTACATACACGAAGCCGAATCTTTTGAATGAGTAAGTTCGACTGAACAGGCCCAAGCCTTAAGTTATATTTTTTCACTTTTTACGCTAAGATCTGTTTTCCTGAAACTTTGAAGGCGGCTTTTTATTTGGCATGAAAAGGTACTGTTCAGTTTCACCAACAGCCTCAAACCTCGGAAGTCTCATAAAGAAGTATCTCTATTACAAAATAGCAACACTAATAATCTCCTAATTTCATAGAATAAGTCAGGAAATATCATCCTGTATATTAAGTAGAGGGGCAAAAAGAATGATCACATTAAACGAGGCAGAGGCAGTCGACATAGGTTTGTCTTCAGTTGAGGGAAAAAATGAAAACGAAGTTTTCCAGGCTCTGGATTCCCTTACAGGGATTGCAGAAGGTTTCCTCTCTGAAAATGAAGAGGCAGATGCCAGGAGGGTTATCCTCTCAATCTCGGATATCGCACAGGCAGCTGCACAGGAGAAAATGGAACTTGTCACGATCAACTCAGTCCTTGCCTTCGGGAAACTGGCAAGAATAGCAGCAAAAAAAGGATACGGGTCTATTCTGAACAGGACGATAGTAGAAACAGGGAAGCTAGGGAGAACGGCAGCTTCAAGTTCACTTGAAGCAGGTTCGAAGGTAGCTGCTACTACCATGATGGAAATCTGGAACCATTCCTCTCCTGAGAAGAAAGATCAGGAAGAAATGGTTGCCTTTTCCCTGCTCTTAAGGGATATCGGGTCTGCTGCTGCAGTGCAGGGTATGGAAGAAGCTTTACTTAACGCAATAAACTGCCTTGGAGAGGTTGGGAAAAAGGTAGCCTCAGAAAGCCTTGAGGCCGAAACTATCAGCACCCTTCTGCTGCTTGAGGAAATAGGTAATCTTGCTGCAGAAAAATACTTTGATGAGGCACTGAGTTCAGTAGCCCTTTCGATTGAAGATGCAGGCAAGCTTTCCTTTAAGAATAAGCTTCATGAGGCTGTACTCCAGAGCCAGTGGGCACTTGAAACCTTAAAAATACAAGCTGAAGAAAAAGCCCTTATCAATTCTCCTATTGTTACGGAAATGGCTCTTGACAGTTTTAAATTCCCGGGAGTCAGGGAAACCGGTGAAAGCATCGGGAAACTTCAGGAGATAAAGGAGCTGCAGAAAAAGGTTTATTCAAGCCTATAAGCAGAAAAGCCCCTTAAACACTATTTTTTTCTTTTCTTTTTGACTGATTTTTGACTGATTTCATATGCGATTTTATAGGAAGAAGTGTAAAACCCATGAAATCTTACTTTCATGGAATATAAGCGTCAACGTTTTAACGTTCTACTGGTATTGATTCCGCAAACTTATATTTATTTTGAAGTCTATTACTCTATGCTGATTTCCGAAGAGAAAACCAAGCAAGGATTGAGGTATTTTGCTGTCACCACAATGCGATTCTCGCAAGTTGGTTAACAGGGCAAACTTCACGACCAGATCACCCGAAAGGTTCGGGGTAGTGCCAGAGAAAACTGGAACCCGAAAGGAGACTCAATTCAAACTGTTTCATCTGTGGGAAACAGGGTAGAACCTGCATGACCTGTCGCCATTAGGCAGAGGGATGACTCATGAAGCCCGTAAAATCTTTAGATTTAGCGGGTAGTTCACATATTTTTAAACCAGATGTCTTTTTAAACCGATAAGTGGTAATTTTTCTACTATCTATCTATTTTTCCGCCCTGTTTTTAAATATATGAATAATTGTCAGTAAAATACGAAAAAGTAATAACCTGTGAGATCATAAATTATAATAACGGCTTAAAAATGGAGGCTAAATTTGCTTTAAATAGAAGAGATCCCTCTGCTTGAACCCGTGCTTGAGGTGATTAAGGCTCAAAAAGAGGTACATCTTCTCTGGATCAAGAAATGAACTGGGTGAGCTTGAAATGAGATATTTTGCAGGTCAGTTCCCGCAGAAGGCAACATGCGGGAAAATTGAGTGCATAAGATCCCTTGGGCTGGCTGCGGCTGAGATAAATATGACAGCTGGAGTTATTAATGCAGCAGCTTCCCTTGGGCTTATCGGGCAGGAAGCGGCAAGAAATGGAATTAGTGATGCGGTGCTGGAGACCGCTCTTGCTCTTAAAGCTCTGGGAGAAAAAGCAACTGACATGGAAACTCTTTTTTCTCTTCGGCTGATAGCTGTCTCCCTGAAAGAAGTGGGAAAAGAAGCTGTAAGGCAGGGAATGGAACAGGAAGCTATTACAAGCCAGTTTTGTTTAAAAGAACTCCATGATTTTTGCATAGACTCAGAAAATGAATTTAAAGACTTCAATGAAGATTTTTTTTCTTTAATCGGGGATATTGGAAGGTGCGCTGTAGATGCAGGTCTTGAAAAAGCTGCAATAAATGCCGCAGCCCTTATGGAAGATTTCTAATTTAACTATGGACGAAGCTGAGATTATATATGAGACTTTTTAATAGTTTCTGGGATCACAAAAATTAACCATCGATTTCACTAGCAAGTGACTGCAATCAATCAAAAACCCAGAAAATAAAAAAAGTATCAGAAATACGCAGGGAAGATAGCTCTGGGATTCATTTGGGATATCCGCGCGCTGACAATGGACACGCTTGATGAGACTTCGGGTGAATTCCGAAGGCTGATCGTATCCGCATCTCTGATTGCGATCCGCATGTCACGCTTTTAATTGTGATTCATATCTGGAGACACTTTTCTGCGTTAACACTCTTGAGGGAGATATCCCTGAGTGTGGAACACCTTTCAAGTCTTACAGGATAATGGATTGAGATTCCCTTTAGACATTGGCAGCGGGCCACCGCTTCCGGGCTGCGAGATCTGGTACTGGAAAAGGGTTTTTAGATTAAGCTGTGTTGTCGGCTTGTTGTAGAAGCTGCAAATGATTGCAAAAAAAAGAATTTCATTTTTTCTCTCCTTTAACTTACGCGGTTAAACTGAGTTATGATAACCTTCCCATCCTTCTCATGCTTTATTTTGTTCATTAAGTGCGTAAACCAAAATAATCTTTTCAGGTTTTCACATCTTTAATTCTGGTTGCCATAGTTTGATTCCCTGTATTATTCCTTGTATTGAATATTCAAAACCTGTCGAACTTCCGAGGATCGTCTTGGTGCTTTTGAGGCTTCATTCTTTTTTAGAGACCAGGATTTCAGGCGGCAGGAAAATCGAGACTATTATGCCAAAGATTACGAAAATCACCAGCCCCCAGAGAGAAGTTTTTATCCCCTGAATGCGGGCGATTTCGTTGATCCTCAGGATTTCCTGTGCAAGATCAGGAGGGGCATCTTTCAGGACAGCCTGCAATTCCTCATTGCTCAAAAAACGGGCATTATCCTCTACTGCTGATGTCACGGAGGGCTTTAGATCCTCTGGAATAACGGTACTGTCATTGATGAGGGGAATGGATCCCCCTACCAGGCCCGCAATGATGATGGAGCCCATCAGGGCAGTCCCGATAGCCATGCCGAGGTTTTGGGAAGTGCTCATCAGGGCAGCTGTCTCGCTTGTCCTTTCAGGAACTACCTGGGAAAGGACGAGATTCATTATCTGGGATGCTATAACTCCTGCACCTATGCCTATTAAGGCAAACCCGATAATCAGACCGAGCCCACTTACCTCCACATTAATGGTTGCAGTAACAAGAAAAAGTCCTGCAATAAGTACGAGTAACCCAACCTGGATGATGCGCTTTGGAGCTATGCGAGAAGATAATCGAGATGCTATAAGCGAAGCAATTAAAAGCGGTATGGAAAGGGGTAGGTAGATAAAACCTGTCTGCATCGCGTTGAGGCCCAGGGCGATCTGCAGGAAAAGTGCCATACTGAACAGGAAACCTCCAATAAGAAGGGTCTGAACCATCTGGACAAAAATACCAGAAGTAACCCCGCGGTCCCTGAGCACGTCGAGCCTTACGAGTGGCATCTTCCCCAGAGTAATGACATGACGTTCCCAGAGGACAAAAATCAGCAGGATAATGCCTCCTGCTAAAATAAACACTGGGGTAGGAGAAAGACCGAACGGGGAAATTTCAATCCCTCCTATGGAAAAGGGCTGACGTGCCTTCCACCAGCCGTAGGTCCCTGCCAGTAATACGCCAAAAACAATAAACCCCATCCCGAATGCAGAAAGTATCGAACCAACTATATCCAGCCTTGGTTTCTCTCCAGTCTCAAGAGATGCGTCCAGAATATACCGGCTTAAAAACAGGACAAAGACCACAACCACCACCTCTCCGGCAAAAGCAAACCTCCAGGTGTACGCAGTTGTCAGCCAGCCTCCTATAATAGGCCCGAGGGCAATTGCGCCTGCAACAATTCCCCCTATTATCCCATAAGCAAGGGCACGATCCTTCCCGCTGTAGTTTGAAGTCACGAGCGTCTGGATGGCAGGCATAACAAGAGTTGCCCCAAACCCTTCAAGAATCGACCAGCCTAAAAACAGTACAACTATTGTCGGGCTAATTGAAGTCAGGAGTGAACCCACCCCATATATAATCAGTCCGAGCCTGAATGCCCTTTTTCTCCCGATAATATCTCCAATTTTTCCCCCGGTGATCATCAGGGAAGCCATAATGAGTGCATACAGGGTAATGGCAGCCTGGACGGTGGTGACGTCCGTATTGAAGTCACTGATAAGTGTCGAAATCGAAACATTCATAATAGTCGTATCGATAACAAGCACAAACATTGCAAGCGAGAGTGCAACAAGTACAATCTTCTTTTCCACAGTAACCACTTCAGAATTGGAATAATAAGGGCAACCTGATAGCACCCTTGAAAAGATGCTTCTTCATAGTAGTTTTACCCGAAAAAATCGGCAGATCTACTATCAACCACTATCAACCACTATCAACCGGTAGATTTACTATTGTTACTCACCGACTAAGATCTTCTTCATACCGCGATGAGCCTCGGCAAAAAGGAAGAAAATGAAATCCGAAGCTCTTTTCCATTTTTTGGGAGCATTATCATTTACTACCAGTAGAATATGTTTAATCATGCCCGAATGCCCCTCTCACCCCCGGCAACATGACATAGATGAGAATAAGGGAATTCAGAATAACTGAAACGTTAATGTCATACCATGAACCTCCGGTAACCAGCAACACAAAATCCACGCACAGATTAAATACCGCAATAACAGCCAGAAACATCCAAGCCTGCGGATCTACCTGCCAGAGCATTTGAGCCAGCCACATCCATATGTAGGCAAGCAGGCCGTACAATAGTGCATACCAGAGGTTAAAAATGCGGATGTTCAGAGACCCCAGAAAGGGTAAAAATCCAAGAAACCGGAGCATTACAATAGCGTTTAAAAACGCCAGAACTACAGCCGCTAGGGCCAGAATAGTAACACCTATAGGTCTTTCCATAATCAAATCTCCTTCTTATTTTCCTCAAAATTCGGCATCAGGTTCGCATTTTTAGTCCTCCGATGACTGCCCCCATTCCCCCGACAATAAGGAAAAATCCGAATATCCACGGGAGAAACAGGGCTCCTGCCAGAGAGTTTGTCAGCAGGAGTATGCCGAGGATTATGGTCAGGACACCAAGGATTCCCATCCCCCATCCTCCACCTTTAAGTCCCCAGGCAAGTTTTACAGCACCGGTGATTATAGCCCATACCCCTATGAAAATAACAAAAAGTGTGAGAACTACGAAAGGGCTGAGAAGAGGGTACGTCATTATAACGATTCCTGCAATAATGCCCAGGATACCTGAAAGCAATTTCCACAACCTGCTTCCCGAGAACATTAATGCTCCTAAGACGGAAAGAATTCCGCCCGCCACCCAGAAAATACCCAGGACCTGTAAGAGAAATATAGTTGTTACTGCAGGTCTGTATAACAGAAATAAACCAACAATAATAGCGATAGCCCCTTCCAGAAGAACTACCCACCAGGGTGCCTCCAGTATTTCATACCCTACCTCGCTATCAGCATTAATTGGTTGTTCAATAACCTCAATTGGTTGTTCCATAAATCCATCTCCCCAATATATTTAGTACCTCAACCGAGACTTTTCACTACCAGAATACAGTTGTGGGCACAGCTAAAGAGACATCATTTATCCTGAGCACGGAACTTCCTGTTGGAACTTCCTGTTTCCGGATAATTTCCAGAACACTCAGGAATAGCCAGAGTCAAAGAGAAGAACGCCTCCCCTCTCAACAAAGAAGAGCAATTTCTTCATTCCGGGTAGTCAATTGATGAACTTCACACCTGTACAGCTTACCCTCATTAATCCCAGGTGACCTCATTGTGAAAGGTGCTGATTGAGTTTGTCTTTTCCATCATTGAAAACCCCGCCGTGACGCAGGCTGAAATAAACTATTCATTTATCACTGCAGAATATAAAGACAAGATTTTTTAGGGATCTCAAGTTCAGTGTTAATTTCAAGACCAATTTCAGTATCAAGATTAATCCCCCTCTCCCCCCTCTTCATATCCACCTGATGATGAAGCAGTGATATGGATATTTATATACAAATGAATAGATATAAAATAACTTATTATTAATTCTCAAAGAAGACTCTTTTACCCGGAACTCCTTCAGCTTGCCGGGAGGTCCTTCAAAAAAAGGAAAAAGAATCAAAACAAAATTGAAAAAAGAATCAAAACAAAATTGAAAAAAGAATCAAAACAAAATTGAAAAATAAAAGAGTTTGAAGTTAAGTATTTTCAACCTGAACCTCTTCTCGCGAACCCCGTACAAAATTCTTTTTTCCCATAGCTTCAGGGTCATTTCCGTTCTCATAGTTGCATGCCGGAGGAATCCTGAGTTTCAGCCTCGAAGAAGTAGTATTTTTCGTCTTCCCCGGTCATCGTCGTTTCAAAGGAAGTCCAGGATTCTTCATGGAATCTTTCCAGGACAATAGTGGAGATATCTACGTTATTTTCTTCAATCCAGGCTTTTGAAACTCTGAATTTTACACCCGATCTATCGATATTTTCAGAGGTTTCAAACTCTTCACTGTCTTCCAGGGGATTCAGGTTCTGGGAAAGTTCAGTAATCAAAGAGATCTCAAATCCATTGGAGAGATCGCTATCCATTTTACTAGCGGCGTCTGAACTTCAAGATTATTGTCTGCAACTATGGTATTTTCCGAGCTGGAAACATAAATGCCTGCATCATAATTGTGTAAAGAGCCCGTAAATAGAATTGGAATCTGCGGTATTGTTCTCTATGGTATTTTCACTGGCATTTTCAAAAAGGAAACCGTACTCTATATTTGAATCCGCACTGTTGTTTATTAGTTTCCCATCCCTGGAATTCAGGAGGTACATTCCTATGTAGTTATTTGCAAGTGTGTTTTTTTCAAGAAGGAAAGTGCTGGTATTAGAAAGGACAATTCCCAAATAGTTAGTTTTCAGGTCAAGGTCGCAGACAGTCACATTCTGGCAGTCAATACAGAAAACCACCCCTGCCCCGGAAGAAGCATTTATTTCCAGGTCGCTTTTCCCAACAACATAATAGACACACTTGCCGTCAACGTTATTGCTCGCATCAATATCGTTTAAGGAAATAAAGTCTGTAATTACCAAATTATATTCATTGTGCCCCATCTCGTTAAAGCGAAGTTTATTATCCCCGGACCCTTTGAGAACGATTCCGCAATTATTTAAAATAGCAATGTTCCGGTAGAGCATATTGTTATCGGAATAATACAAATAGATCCCTGTGTCGAAGTTCGAAATTGCGTAGTTTGCCTGCACTGAACTGACTGTTAGAGGAGCAGCACCCAAAGTAACAGTCCTTACAAAAGCAGCTTCCGGAGCTACATCCCTATCAGTAAACGCTTTTATGCAGGCGTTTGAATTTTCAAGGACAGAAGAGAGGTCCACCCAGCTCAGACCGTCAGAACTGACATAGCTTTCCCCGGCATTGGAAGAAACCTGACTGCTGTAGTCCTCCACCGGGCATTCCAGAGCAACGGGATATCCCTATTCTGGAGCACTTAGCCCGAACACCACTGAAAAATTCTGCCCTTCTTCAAGTGAAACTCTCTGGTCCAGCCGGACTGTATGCTAACCTGCATAAGTAAATGTTCCATTTCCGTATGCTTTTGGGTCCTCAGGGTTTACAGGTCCGGAAACCGGATCGGTATAAATACACCGGCATACCCGAAACTGCTGACCCAGCCCAGGGGATCATACTGGTATATGGAATCGCAGTCACCGAGATTCTCTGCGGTGTAAATGGTATTATCCTTGCCTATTTTCGAATCATAATAGGAGACGTAGAAATAACCTTCTTCTCCCCAGTCAGATCCTCAGGAGTTCTTTACAATAAAGGCGCCGTCTCCCGGAGCAGCCAGATATAATTTATTTCTGTCAAAGGAATCGTCCCAGCCGACAATAGCAACCAGGTGGTTCAAAAAATCCTGGCCGGAATAGTAATAGCTGTTGTTATCAGGATCAAAATAGCTAAGATCCACATATATTGAAGAGGCAAATGCCCCGTATTCCTTTAGAGCTCACTTGATGTTATCGTTGTCCAGAGCCCCCTGCCTGACCGGAATAAATAATATCTCCTGCACATGCTTTACTGCCGGAAGCCTTTGGGAGAGATGCTGGAATGGGGACCATAAGGATCATCCGTTTCAGCAACATGTCCACTCCAGCGAGCAAGGTAAGATACGGACATCAGAGTCGTTCCACCTTCATAAGAATCGAAGGAATCGGGGTAACAGGGTGTGAGCAGATTTTTCATATTGTTTTCGGAGAAATCTCCCTCAAGTGGTCTCTCAAATAGTCAATCAGCAGACTTGTTTTCACAATTTATCGGCATTTTTAACAGGTACCTCCCTGTAAAAGGAAATGAAAACGCTCAGGCGTTTAAGAAAAAAATCAGACCTGGATGATGGGGAAAATCCCGGACATGCTGGCTTGAAATCTGCCTGGGAACCGAATGAAACATAAAAATTGCATACGACAGCCCAAAAATGAAAAAATTTATAGGGATAAAACAGTGAGGTGTATAAATAAATTCCGAAATTTTTGCGCAGTGATTTAAGAAAAACCCGGCTAAAAAAATAATTCAAAAATCCTGGAATATTTGGGTAAGGAGGAAACCAGGAAATGGCATGTAACATGCTTTGAGGATTGGGGAGTAAAAGAGTGCAGAGGCAAAGACGTAAAACATATAAGCCCCACACCCCAGAGGATCAGTAATGAATCCGACAAAGAGCCGGGACATTCCCCTTTATATCTACCATGCCGGGCAGTGTGACCCGAAAAAATGCACAGGAAAAAAGATGGCGCGCTTTGAGCTTGCCCGCCTTTACGACAGGATCTCAAGGCTGCCCCATTCAGCGATTTTGCTGGACCCTATGGCAGAAAAAGCCCTCTCACCAGCTGATGACCCTAAGAAGGGAATAATTGTGCTTGACTGCTCCTGGGAAGAAGTGGAAAGGGTTTTTCCTGAACTGGAAAAGATGAACCTGGAACACAGGGCTCTTCCTTACATGCTTGCGGGCAATCCGGTGAACTTTGGAAGGCCTTTTAAACTCAACTCTGCAGAGGCCTTTGCAGCAACTCTTTACATATTAGGATACAAAGAGCAGGCTGAAAAAGTCATGTCCAAGTTTAACTGGGGGCACAGCTTCCTTGAACTGAACAGAGAACCGCTTGAAGAATATGCAACCGCAAAAAACAGCACTGAAATTGTGGAAATGCAGAGCCATTACATCTGAAGGCGGCTACATTTAGAGAAAAACAATAAGATAAATCCAATTGGAGAAAACCAATTAGAGAAAAACAATAAGATAAATCCAATTGGAGAAAACCAATTAGAGAAAACCAATAAGATAAATCCAATTAGAGAAAACCAATTAGAGAAAAACAATAAGATAAATCCAATTAGAGAAAGCAAATTATCTCGGAATCGCTCGAAGAAAGGGGCGCAACCTGACCAGATCTCAGATAAAAGGGCTAAAACGGCTAAAAGGAGTTATGTACAGTGAAACCGTCAGTAAGAAAGCAGATCGGAGTAATAGGAGCCGGGACCTGCAGCAGTGAAACCAGAGCCCTAGCAGAAGCCGTGGGAAAAGAGATTGCAAAAAAAGGAGCTGTTCTTCTCTGCGGAGGCCTGGGGGGAGTAATGGAAGCAGCAGCCTGTGGAGCAAAAAAGGAAGAAGGAATAACCCTGGGAATTTTGCCCGGAACACTGCGGGAGGAGGCTAATCCCTGGATAGATATAGCCATTCTCAGCGGAATGGGGCATGCCAGAAACGCTCTTATATCCCAGTCCTCAGATGCTCTTATTGCGGTTTCCGGGGAATATGGTACTCTTTCAGAAATAGCTTTCGGCCTGAAGATGGGAAAGCCTGTGGTATTGCTTGAGTCCGGATGGAAAATAGAAGGCACGGAGAACGCAAAAAACCCACAGGAGGCTGTAGAGCTTGCTTTTAGACTCATTGAAGAAGGGAAAGAAAAATAGAGAAAAGGTAGAGAGAAGAGGTAGAGAAAAAAGGTATGAAAACTTTAAGTAAAAATTATGAGTAAAAGAGTCAGGTAAAAAGGAAAAAACAGGTAAATAAGGAATCCCTGAACCTGATTATAGTTACGGATGGCAAAATATTTAGAAATTTGATCCATAAATTTATATTACAAAAGGAAACTTCAAGAATTAGGAGGCAGGCTTTGACTCAGACTGGCAGGATTTTCGGGGTACGCCAGTATTCCTCCATAAAATATAAGAAAAGCTATACCGGAGTTTTAAATGCACCTTATCGTAACGGAAAAAAATATAGCAGCAAGGAGGATAGCTGCGATTCTGGCTCCAAAAAGTCCTAAGAAGGAGAGAGTCAGCGGAGTAGACGTATACCGGTACGAAATTGGATCCGGCGAAAACAGGCAGGAAACTGCAGTAATAGGGCTTTCCGGCCATATTGTCGGGATAGATTTTCCAAAAGAGTACAACAACTGGCAGAAAGTTGATGCCAGAGCCCTGGTAGACGCTGAGATAACAACAACTCCAATTAACCGGAAAATAGTGACTGCCTTAAAGAGCCTGGGGAAAGAGGCAGACAGGGTCACGATTGGAACTGACTACGACCGGGAAGGAGAACTGATAGGAGTCGAAGCTCTGAACATCATAAAGCAGGTGAACCCGGATGTCCCTTTTGACAGGGTCCGTTACAGTGCAATAACCCCGAAAGCAATTGATGCAGCATTCGCAGATCCTACAAACGTTGATTTTAACCTTGCAGATGCAGGGCACTCCAGGCAGGTAATTGACCTGGTCTGGGGCGCAGCCCTTACCCGTTATATTTCACTGGCAGCTGGAAGGCTTGGGAAAATGTTCCTCTCGGTGGGAAGGGTGCAGTCACCGACCCTCTCGCTTATAGTTGACAGGGAAAAAGAGAGGAATATCTTTGTCCCGACTCCTTACTGGGAGATCCATGCCGAACTTGAAACCACGTCAAAAGAAACCTTTTCCGCCCAGCACTCAACCCGCCGCTTCCTGGACAAAGAGGAAGCTGCAAAGGTGTTCAAAAAACTGGGGAAAAAAGCGGAATTAAAGGAAATCGAAAAGGGAACAAAGATCGACCAGCCTCCTACTCCTTTTAATACTACGGGCTTTATCAGCGCGGCAAACTCAATAGGGCTCAGCCCTTCAAATGCCATGCGCATAGCTGAATCCCTTTATACTAACGGGTATATTTCATACCCCAGAACAGACAATACTGTTTATCCCGATACTCTGGATTTGAGGGCTCAAATTGAGATTTTTAAGGAAGGGCCTTTTAAGGAGTATGCAAACATCCTGCTTGAGAAAGCCGAACTTGTCCCCACTCGCGGGAAAAAAGAAACCACAGACCACCCTCCTATCTATCCTGCGTCCCTGGCAAAGAAAACCAATCTAAAAGAAGAGGAATGGAAGGTCTACGAGCTTGTGGTCAGGCGCTTTTTTGCAACCTTTGCCGAGCCGAGCACCTGGGAGACCATGCGCCTGAAAATCGAGATAAATGAGGAAGAGTTCAGAGCAAACGGAGCAAGGCTGCTGGAACACGGCTGGCGCTGGTATTATCCCTACAATGCCCCTGAAGACAGGCTGTTTCCGGAACTCAGGGAAGGAGATTCCCTGAAAGTAATAAAGAAAGAGATGCTGGATAAAGAAACCCAGCCCCCAGGACGCTATGGGCAGGGCAGGCTAATCAATATAATGGAAGAGCTCGGGCTCGGTACAAAAGCCACCCGCCACGAAATAATCAGCAAACTCTATTCCAGGGCATATATCCACGGAAACCCAGTACAGCCCACAAACACTTCTTTTGCAGTAATGGACACCCTTGAGAAGTATTCTCCTACGATTACAAAACCGGACATGACAAAGCTGCTTGAAGAAAATATGGACCTGATTGCAGAGGGCAAAATAAAGGAAGATGCAGTTCTTGAAGAGTCCAGGGAGATGCTCAAGCAGGTCTTTTCGGAACTTGACAAAAATAGGGACAATATCATAGAGTCCTTGCAGGCAGGTCTCAGAGAGGATAAAATCATAGGCACCTGCCCCTCATGCGGAAACGAGCTCATGATCCGCCGTTCGAAAAGGGGGAGCCGTTTCATAGGCTGCAGCAATTACCCTGACTGCACCTTCTCACTACCTCTACCAAAGAGTGGCCAGATTATTGTCACCGACAAGTCCTGTGAGGTTCACGGGTTGCACCATATCCGCATAATCAATCAGGGAAAACGGGCCTGGGACCTTGGCTGCCCTCAGTGCAATTTCATCGAATGGCAGAAAACCCAGCAGGAAGAGCAGGCCAAGAAGCCGAAAAAAGAAAGGCCCAAATCCATTAAAGATCTCGAAGGTGTTGGAAAAGCAACTGCAGGAAAACTCGAGGAAGCAGGAATAAAAAGCATAGAAGCCCTGATGGAAGCTGACGCTGTCGAACTTGCGAAAACCATAAAGGTTACCGTAAAGAAGATTAAGAACTGGCAAATCTCATGCGGCAGCACAGTTAAGGACTTATGAAACAGTCTTCACTCAAACTTTTTTCTTTCTTTGTTAGAATTCATCTTAATAACTCATAAATTTCTTTTGGCCAATTTGTGACCTTCTATAAAACTACCGCTTGACTAAAAACCCAGGGGTTTTACGCTGCATTTTATAAAAAAGCCTAAAAACCAAAAAAGTGGCAACATTTTAGGATAAAAGTTGCTATAAAATAGTAGCATGAAACTTCAAACTATCTTTTTCATAATATTTAGGACAGCCCTGCAAATTTTTGATTTTAATCCTCAAATGTTTAAGTTAAAAATTTATTAAGTTAGATGTATTTACATCGGATCTCCAAAAGATAATTTGTTTTTTAAGAGTTATTGAGTCATATCCAGGAAATTAAGTGTTGAATCAGCTATTTCCTAATAAAAAATACTTTGTAGAGAAGTTATTTGCTCTTATTAGAGATAAAATTTCTTAAATTCATATTTCAAAGATTTTTGATCCTTATTTTGAAGATTCAATTTAATATGACTAATAACAAAACTGAATGCCATAGTTAGAAATAAATATAATTTGTCTACATATTAAGCATTTATTAAACTTTATTAATCATTCTAACGATGAATAAAAGTTATTTTTCAAAATATAGAATTATTAGGATTTATTATTGTATAAAAAGCTTTATATTGATGTTTATAACAAAAATGAGTACTTTAAATCCTTTATTTTACATTTAGTTTAGAGGAGCAGATTAGTATCTTAATATAAATATCTATCCATAGTTATTTTTATTAGATTATCTAAACAGTATTAATATAAATTTAGGCGGCAGGAAGTTATTTATTCTCTTGTCGTATGATAATATCTAAATAACGCTGATTTAAAATCAAATCGGCTTATTTATAATAAAAACAGCAGTTATATACTACATTTGCATAAAAAATATACGACATAAGTGAGAAAATAAGTAAAGTTAGATTAAATTAAAAAAAAGTGGATAGTGGGGACAAATGCGGAAACAAATATTTGACAAAATGAAAAAGATAGTATGTCTTTCCATAATTATCTTTTTCTCGATATTAGTGTCAACTGCTGCAGCAGAAAACAACAGTGACATAGGTAGCAGCAGTAGCTCAGAGCAGAACTCAGAGATCCCTGAATATGTAGATGCAGGTTCGGGGAACGTATTTAACAATGTCACGTTTAACAATGTCACATTTATCAATGGGCCTGATTCATGTAACACATTTAATAATGTCGTATTTAACAATGTTACATTTACCTATGATCTGGACCCAAGTGATCAGAACCCAAGAATCATTGTTCGCAATATCCGGAGTCCGGGAGACACCGTTAAAAGTAATTCGGACACTGAAAACGCCGCTAACAATGAATCAAGCGCAGAAAATACCACTAACAATGAAACTGACCCGTCAACCACAATTAATAATGGGCAGTACGCAGGAAGCACCATTTACATAGGACAATACGCAGGAACCTCATTTTACTCAGGAGAATACGCAGGAAGCGCAGCTAACGCATCAGAAAGTACCATAAATAATGGGCAGTACGCAGGGAGCATCATCAACAACGGACAGGATTCAGGAAACACCATTAATTCCGGGGAGGGAGCAGGAAGCACCATATTTGGACCGGATTCAGGAAACGCAGAATATTATGGAGAAGGTTCAGGAAGCACCATAAACAATGGAGAAGATTCAGGAAGCGCAGAATATTATGGAGAAGGTTCAGGAAGCACCATAAATAATGGACCGGATGCAGGAAACACAGAATATTGTGGAGAAGACTCGGGAAACACAGTAAATTATGGAGAAAATTCAGGCACTGCGATTTATAATGGGCCAGTAGCAGGGAGCACCATTAACAATGGACCGGATGCAGGCACCGAGACTTATATTGGGCCAGAAGCGGGGAGCACCATAAACAATGGACCAAATTCAGGTGCCGAGATTTATATTGGGCCTGAAGCAGGGAGCACCATAAACAATGGACCAGTATCAGGGGGCACCATTAACGAGGGGCCAGTAGCAGGGGGTACCATTAACAATGGGCCTTGTTCAGGAAACACAGAATTTTGTGGAGAAGATTCAGGAAGCACCATCAACAATGGAGAAGATTCAGGAAGCACAGAATATAATGGGAAAGATTCAGGAAGCACCATCAACAATGGAGAAGATTCAGGAAGCACAGAATATAATGGAGAAGATTCAGGAAGCACCATCAACAATGGAGAAGATTCAGGAAGCACAGAATATAATGGAGAAAATTCAGGAAGCACCATAAATAATGGACAGGAAACAGAGAGTAACGGTAACGAGGAAGAGAACTAAACACAAAAAACACATTGAATAGGCAGTACTTTCGATATAATTTACGCAGTTGAACTGAGAAGACTCAGTTCCAAAATCCAGGAATTTTTAAATTTACATCCATCACTGGATTTTGGAACTGAGTCACTGAAAAAACAGACATCTGAATCTTTAATTCTAACCCATACAACCTTTTTTGCCATATTGAATCATTCTTGTCACAGCAGAGTTGCGGCTCTGCAGTACACGATCCTTTTCGCTGCGCTCAAGAGGACTAATTTTTAAATCGTGGTACATCTGCTCGACAAAGGAGAGCGGTCTTGTAAACAAAAATCAAAAAAAACGGATAGGCAAATAAAAATCTACTTCTGCTTTTTACTTCTATTCAAGTCTCATCTCTCTTTCTTCTTTTTCTCTTTTGAGAAGGGCTGACAGAAAAGCTGGTGGAAGCGTCCTAAATCATGCAAATTAAAAAGTGATTTCAGCAAATATGTGAAACTTACTTTTTTCCATACAATTTGAAAAAGATACGGAAAACTCAGAGGCTGGAGTGAGAAAATATGAACCTATATATAGTACCTTACTGTTTTATAATTATTAATTTGTAAAAAAAAATATCAGAGGTTTATAACTTGGCGACCAAGAAACAGAAAGCAGCAAAACGCGATAAGAGAGATAAGGAAACGAGCGGCAAAATAAAAACACCAGCTGAGGAAGTTAAGGAATCAAAAGACAAAATAAAAGAACCAGATAAGAAACAAGATAAGAGACAAGATAAGAAAGGAAAAGGAAAATAAAAAGAGGATATTTAAATCAGACCTTTTTTCTCATCTTATCTATAATCCATTTTTTGCATTCTCGAATATCCGAAAATTAAAAAATAGTTTTCTGTGTATTTCTGTATTTATATGAAGAAGCGTAAAACCCCTGAGTCTTTAGCTCAGGGGATATAAGCGTCAACTTCAACCCTGATTCCGTATGTAATATTCTGCCGCCTCTTTACTAACATTTCCGATAGTAGACGCAAAATAACCATCACTCCATAACGTATTCTCACCCCAATAATACTTTTTCAGATATTCTTTTTGAGTTTTCCATAACCTGTTAGTATATTCTTGTTTCAATTTTCTGACAATTGACAAAACGCTAACTTTCGGCTCACTCTTGATCAAGAAATGAATATGGTCTTTGTCAGTTTCCATTTCAAGGATTTTAAAGTTAGACTCTTTTGAAATGTCAATCCTAATCTGTTTGAGTTCTTCGCTAATTGGTTCAAGTATGACTTTTCGGTATTTGCAAACAAAAATAACATGATACATTATCAAAAATTTGCTATGATTCCGTGTTTCATACTTCATATTTACCAAAAAGTACATGTGTTGTTAAAGCATATAATGCCTTTGTATGATGCAAGCGTTCAAATTTAGACTCTATCCTACAACTACACAAGCTATTCAATTGAATCAGCATATAGGTAGCTGTAGATTTGTCTATAATTGGGCACTTGACCAGAAAATTAAAACTTATGAGCAGACAGGGGAATCAATTTCCAGATTTGACTTAAACAAATTAATTCCTACTCTAAAGGCTTCTAATGAGTGGTTAGGAGAAGTTAACTCTCAATCATTACAGGGGATGACTAAGCAGGTTGAATCCGCTTTCACTAGATTCTTTAGAGAGAAAACAGGGTTTCCAAAGTTCAAATCAAAAAAGAATCCGATACAGTCTTTCCCTGTACCTCAACACTACACTGTAAACTTTGAAACTAATACTATCAAGCTTCCTAAAATAGAACCAATTAAAGCAGTTCTTCACAGGAAGTTTGAAGGAGAGCCTAAAACGGCTACGGTATCAAGGACATGTAAAGGACATTACTACATCAGTATCCTTGTTGAAGATGGAAAAGAACTTCCAGTAAAGGAAGCTTTCACAGAATCAACAACAGTAGGAATTGATGTAGGTATCAAAGACTTTGCTGTCCTTTCAACAGGAGAAAAGGTTGAGAATCCAAAGTACTTGAAAAACTCTCTTAAAAGGCTCAAAGTATTACAGAAAAGAGTCTCAAGGAAACAGAAAGGCTCTAAGAACAGGGCAAAAGCTAAACGAAGACTTGCTGTACTCCATGACAAAATAACAAATCAGAGAAATGACTTCCAGAACAAACTCTCTTTTAGACTTGTTAGCGAAAACCAAGCTGTAGCTCTGGAAACTCTAAATGTTAAAGGCATGGTTAAGAATCATCACTTAGCACAGGCTATAAGTGATTCTGCGTGGAGTAGTTTTGTAACAAAGTTGGAATATAAGGCTCAATGGTTTGGAAAAACCGTCCTGAGAATAGGACAATTTGAACCCTCTTCTAAGCTATGTAGTGTGTGTGGATACCACAATAAAGAGCTTCAGCTAAAAGACAGAGAATGGATTTGTCCAGACTGTAAAACCAAACACGATAGAGACATTAATGCCGCTATCAATATCAAAAAATTCGCTCTCATAGATCAGAATCTAATTGGATTATGACACCGTAGGGACTACGGGGATGAGCTTGGGGACTTGCCCTCAATAGAGGGAGGAATGAACCAAGAAGCCACTCAGTCTTTAGCTGAGTGGTAGTTCACTTCTCAAATTCTACAAACTAATTCTTTTACATTTCCCTGTCCCCACTGTATTTAATTATCTCAAATACTCTTTGTGAATTTCCGTGCAAATTTTCCTAAAAACATCTAAAAGTGTCTAAAATCGTTCATATTCTCGGAGTTTTCGAAGAAACTGTAAACATTTTTCCAGGTTATCCGACCAGCTAAAAAAGAGTTTTCCAGTTTTTAAACTATGTTTTGAGTTTCCGGAGCACCAGGACAATGTAAAAAGAACTCTCAAAAGTTTTTTAAATAATTGAATCGTAAACAGTTCTTGTGAGAAAAGAGAAAATTTATTCCCTCCATGTTCTCTTTTCTTTTTTTTCCTGCATATATAGTATTTATCCAACAATATAATACCTGATTTTTTATAGTTGGTTCTCATATGTTACGTTATGTCTAAGAGTGGAGGATCATTTTGGTTTAAGGTGGCAATTGTTATTGCTGTTTTTGCAGGTATATCGAATGCTGTTCTTAAAGTGGTTGGCAATTGGAAACCCAAAAAATAGTGTATATTGTAATTGACAGTTGTAATTAGCAGAAAGTTTCAGCTTTGTTTTCCAGCCCGTACGACCACAACAGGAACTTTTGAACCTCTTACGACTTTTTCTGCAACACTTCCCAACAGAAATTTTCCGAGGCCGGTTTTTCCAAGTGTACCCATTACTATAAGATCCACGTTATTATATTCTGCAAAATTGATAATTTCATCACTCGGGTACCCATCTAAAAGAACTGTTCTTACCTCTACCCCTGCTTCCTCTCCAATCTCCTTAACTTCAGATACTGCTTTCTCCCCATCTCCCATCATAATTTTGTATATTATTTCTTTGCCAGCAGTCCAATTTTCGGAAATTGTAGAAGATGTATTTACTACGTGAAGGGCGTGGACAGTAGCTCCGCTAAGTTTTGCAAGCTCAATACCGTAAGAAATAGCCCTCCGGGTATTCGCGGATCCATCTGTTGCAATCACTATATTTCGGAAAAAATCACTCGTCATGTATTGTTCTCCATTACAGCTTTTAACTCGCATTCAACTTCCATGAAAAAATTATGTGTAAACTCTAAATGCCCTATAATAATGTACTAACCTGATTATAAATATAAGTATGTGAGACAGTACGAAAATGAGTAACTATGAAAAGAGTTACTCACAGCTTCTATGACTTATTTTCAGAGCAGATTCAGACTAATCTTCCATAAAAGAGATTAAATACGAAAAGTGTCATCCGGGTATGCTGTACAGTATCAATCAATTGATCAGGTGTCTCAGGATTTTTATTATTTAATCATAATATTTCATATGTTTCTGCAAGTTACTGTACCTTAAGCTTTTAGCCGTCGGATCAAAACTTATAAGGTCTGTAAAGCCAGATTTATTTCAAAAGGTTTTTTGAAAAAGCTTATTCGAGAAATTAAAATATAAAAAATTCACAAGGAGTGTTTATTCTGGAGCTTAGCTTTAAAGGCGGATGCAGGGAAGTAGGACGTTCGGGTTTGCTTGTAAATGGGGAAGTTCTGCTCGATTACGGTATAAAGGCTGGAGATATCCCCCAATATCCCCAGAATGGCATGGAGCCGAAAGCCGTGCTAATATCCCACGGGCATCTGGACCACTGCGGGGCGGTCCCTAACCTGATGTACCAGAGCCCTGAAGTCTTCATGACCCCCCCTACCGCAGAATTTACCAACCTTTTAGGGAAAGATACCCTCAAGCTTGCAGAAACCACCCTATCAGGTGTGGCTCCTTTTGACCCCGATGATCTTCAAAGGCTTACCCAGCTGACCTGGAGAAAAGACTACGGGGAACCATTCAAAACTCATGGGTACCGTGCCTGCTTCTACAACGCAGGCCATATCCCCGGAGCTTCGGGAATCCATCTGGAATCCGAATTGGGAGAAAGTCTCTTTTACACAGGAGATTTCAGCTTGAAAGAAACAAGGCTTGTGCCCGGTGCAGAAAAGTTTCCTGAGGCTGATACACTTGTGCTTGAAAGTACATACTTCGGAGAAGAACATATCCCGCGAAAAGAAACCGAAGAGCGATTTATAGAATCTGTCCATGAGACCCTGGAGAGAGGAGGCACTGCCCTTATCCCTGCCTTTGCAATAGGCAGAACTCAGGAGATCCTGATGCTGCTTGACGCCCACGGAATCAGGGCTTACGTGGACGGGATGGGCAGAGATGTGTACAAAATCCTCAAAAAAGTTCCAAATTATCTGAGAAATCCGGATCTCCTTGACAGTGCATTCGGACGTGCGATTTCTGTAAGAAAAAAACAGCGGGAATCACTCCTTAAAGAGCCTTCAGTCATTGTCACTACAGCCGGAATGCTGAACGGGGGGCCGGTACTTTATTATCTGAGCCGCCTTTACAAAGACCCAAAATCAAAAATTCTGCTCACAGGCTACCAGGTTGAAGGTACAAACGGCCGGTTGGCACTGAAACACGGAGTCATCGAAACCGATGGGTCTGTCCTTGCTCTCAAGCCCAGAATCGAGCAGTACGACTTTTCTGCCCACTGCGGAGACCAGGAGCTGAAACAGGTCGTAAAGGATTTCTGCAAAAAGGGAACTGAAAGGGTTTTTGTCATGCACGGGGAACGAACCGAAGCTTTTGCACAGTGGATTTCAGAGGAAATAGGCGTAGAAGCTTATGCACCCGCAAACGGGGAATCCTTCAGCATTTAAAGGAAGAAAGGAAAATAGAGGAACAAAAAGAGAAGAAAAAAGGAAAGAAAAATGAGTAAAAGATGAAGTTTTTCAAGAAGCTTCGAAATGCTTAAGCACCCTAAATTCCAATAATCCATGCATGATCCTCAATCCTGAATCCGAAGTTCTTGAAACACTTGCAAAGAGCATCCTTCTGGCTGCGCGGACTGCCCCGAAAACCAAAGGAGTAGACGACATAGTAACTGCCCTTGTTGAAAAAGAGGATATTGAAATCCTTGCCTCGGCAATGGAAAAGCTGGCAGAAGGAAAAGGCGAAGGCTTTTCTTTCCTCAAAAGAGATGCCATAAACCTCAGAAACGCGGGGGCTGCTGTCCTCATAGGAGTCAAAGCCAGCGGGGTGGCAGGCTTGAACTGCGGAGCCTGTGGATTTAAAACCTGTGCAGAAATGCTGGATCAGCAGAAGGTAGAAGCAGATTTTAAAGGTCCAAACTGCATGCTCAAATATGCAGACCTGGGAATTGCTGTGGGAGCAGCTACTGCAAAAGCCAAAGATTTCTGCATTGATAACCGGGTCATGTATTCAATTGGTGCAGCAACGAGGGTTTCCGGCCTTCTGGATGTAGATGTTGCTTTTGGAATCCCTCTGAGTGTGACCGGGAAAAATATCTTCTTTGATAGAAAATAAAGAGCCAGAGACGGCATCTCAAATGTGTTGCCGACTTTGACACTTTATCAGGTTACCATTTTCTCCAGTATTTTTTGAAGAATTTAAGATGGATTCCCGGCAACGACACAGGGAGAATTTGATTTCAGACGATAATCATGTGAACCAAGATCTACAAAGAGAGGAGCTACATATATGTCAGTGGTTGAGTTTGCATTTTTATAATTTCCACCCACATTATTATACAAACAGTTATTATCCAGCACAAAGGTATGTGTTTCAGGGAGATAATTGATCACTGCGTATCCTGTCCCATCAGGGTCTTTTGTGCGTTTCTGGGTATTTACAATTATATTGTTGCGGATAACCGTTATGTATCCTGTACCCTGAGGTGAAAGGTCAACAGGGTCACCTGTACCTGTAGAAACTGAAGGGTACATATTGATAATAGCAGCATGATATATACCATCAAATACGTTATTCTCAATGAGAGTATCGTAAAACCCACTTGTTACTATACCACCTACCCAGTCAATACCGGGGTTCGTACCGGTGTTGTAAAAGGTATTATGATGAATGTGGACATTCTGTGCCTCTTCCTCGGGATAAGACTCTCCATAACCTATCAACCAGATTCCAGGTCCATAAGTGTTATGGATAGTATTATTATAGATCTCTACATCGTTCACGATACCTGTTGATTTCTCGATCAGGATTCCCGGGCCGCCTGCGCTCCAGTCGTAAAAAGAGTCGATCACATTATCGTGGAATTTTATGTGGTTTGAGTTCCATATTCTAAGACCACTATTAGTCCTGCAAGTTATTGTGTTGTTCCAGGCTTCTACGTTCGTGCACTCAATTGCGTAAAGACCGTCATGCCCCAATTTATACACTTTGTTGTTGTAAAATTGAATGTTGGATCCCTTATCTACTTTCAGCCCGTCTCCATGCCCATCATGCAGGTACATGTCATGAACCTGTATGTTTTTAGAATTTAGGAAATGAATCATATTGTAATACCCATCTCCTTTCTTCTTGTCCTGATTATGGTCATGATCTCCGTTGATTTCAAATCCTTTTATAGTGACTCTATGGATTCCGGCACTGTCAATCTGAGTTATCAGTGGCTTACCCACCGGCCAGCCTGCTTTGTCTTTAAGTTTAATTACGGCTGTGGAATCCCCCTCAAGGACCGTATTACTTCCAATTAAAATACTATCAGAGATATCGTATATATTTGGACCCTTTAAATAAACGGTTGAATACTGTCGATTTTCTGCAACATATGCCAGAGCTTGATTTATCTCTACCTGGTCGTCACTTCCATCACAGGTGAAGTTTCCGCTTCCATCGCCAGCTACATACACAGTCTTATTTAACGGTATAAGAGAATAATCAGATTGTATAGCATAAAGAATGTATATTCCCAGTGCGATCAGGAAAAGAAGAATTACAATGGAAATTCCTATTTTTTTCCTGTTTTGCCGTACGTACCTCAGATGTTTTTCATTCATTTTATCCCTTACTTTTAATTATGAACTTCAGCCTTGAGAATATTTTGAGTGTGGATTTTTGATCGGGCTTGATAAATACCAGTGTCCTGGCAATTTAATTATTCTACACAATATTTAGACATTTTCTCATCGGCATTCTTCTTCGTAAATTTTCATTCAATTTTCTTTTCTTGTTTGTTTCTCCTCTTCGTCCATGCATCCACTTCATGGGAAAGTTAATCTATGTCACCGGTCCTTCTGTCTGTACATTCGATATCCATATCACATTGATCTCAATTTCTGCGGCGTTCAGTTCCATTCCCAACATATTCGTAATCATATTTTTCTTGACTTTCCGGCTTCATTGGAATGGACTTTCTCTTATCTTTAAGAAGTTGTTTTGGTTTCTCGTCAAGGCAGACAAGAGGGTTTTTAGAATCAATCCTCTTCGTACAGATTAAGAATGCCGTACATACTTTCCCTATATTCAGAATCAATAGTCTGAATGCACCACATCCGCCTCAATAAGGGCTTAGTTTTGCCTTTTTCAAAATAAGCCTGATACTCTCTTTGCTTATTGTTTCAAATCCTTCTTTCTTCCTCAGTTCTTCGGTAAGCAGAGACAGCGACCATCGTTTGCTTCCATAAGGAGAACTGCTACAAGCTAAAGCGATTACTTCTGCAACATGTTTTTCGGTGTATTTTACAGGCTGACCGGATCTTGGCTTGTCCATAAGAGCGTTCGGGAGACCTTCTTCCACATACCTCTTCCTTATATTCAAAGTAGTATTTCTGGAAACACCTAATGTTTCCGCTATCTCAATAACTCCTTTTCGCTGGTTTGACAGGAGGAGGATGCGAGCCCGGGTTAGTTCCCTTGCGTTTTTATGTCCTTTTCTCACAAAGTCCATAAGGAAACTTACCTCATGATCTTCAAGTTTAATCTGTAGCATGAAAGTATAAAGAGATTCAAAGCTTATAAAGACGACCAATAATTAAATGGTTGAGACTAACCCGAATTAACGCTCATGGAGATGCCGACGGTCTTCCATGAAGTGAGAAGCCGCTAGGTCTTTAGCTTAGGGATAATTCACAGGAAACTATTCCATAACCAATATAATAGTTGCTTTAGAAATTTGAAGAGGATACTAATAAGGGAAAGATCAGAAGAGCCTTAAACAAGTCCCCTTCTCCTTTCACTTCTGTATTCTTCAAAGAGGCTTTGCAATTCATCTTCCTTGGCTTTGTGGCGTTTGATTTCGACTTCTTTTTCCCACTCAACAATTGCGGTTTTCAGGGTTTCGGGTTCTGCCATTGCAAAGTCTTCCGCCCTTTCAAGCGGGATACCCCTTAAGACCGGCACGTCCCCCTTGAAAAAAGTATCTTCTGCTGCATGTGATATATCTTCCGGGATGAGCACTGCCCGAACTCTAGCTTCTACAAGGATCTGGGCGGTTGCTGCTCCTCCTCCGCTTGGATTTTCAAGGAAAACCACATCTCCTGGCTTGAGCCCGTACTTTTCCTGTGTTTCGGCAATGGACTCCTTTGTAAAAGCTGCAATAACCTTTACAGGGATACCTTCACCACGGATTTCCATTTTCCGGATTTTACGCAGTTTGTTGCTCCTGCGCCTGAGTTCTTTGACAGTTTTATTTTTATTGCTGAGCTCTTTTTTCAGGTTCTCTATGGTGCTGTCCCTTATCTGGATTTCTTTTGATTTCCGGACTTCACCGTAAGCTTCTTTTTTGAAGCCTTTTAACCTTGAATCAAGCTTTGAGATTTTCCTGTCTTTTGCAATAAGTTCCTGTTTTAATTCTTCTACATAATCCTGCAGGTTCTGAATCTGTTCTCCCTGTCTCTGAACAGTCTCTCTCATTTTCAAAAGAGATTCTTCAACTACCCTTTCCTCGGGTTTTTCAGGAGCAGCCCTTGCCTTCAGCTTTTCAGGAGCAATCGAGACAGCCCGTACTTTTTCGATCGCAGCTTCTATTGAGTCTCCACGGATTACATGAAGCTTTATCAATTCGAGGTCCGCATTTGCCGGGGCTTTCTTTTCAATCCGCATAAAGATATTCTTGTAGCTCCTGTAGGTGAGAAGGGCTGCAGTTAAGGCATCCCTTTCATGGTCATTGGAATAGCCGAAGGTTTTTCCAAGCGAAATTTTTTCTTCGGCAGAAACCTCGATTCCAGGGCTTGCAGGGACTGCATTAAAGCTCCTCCGGATTTTTTCAACCGAGCCTGGTATTGGAGTGACATCGCTTGCAATTACTGCAGGTTTTCCGTATTCGGCAATAAGCTTGACAACTTCATCAGGAGCTATTCCCCTGGAGCTTTTCAAATAGAGGAGGTCTCCATCAAGAGAAAGAATAGCTATGCCCACGGTTGTTCCCGGATCGAGTCCTACGATTGTGAATTTCCGCCTGGAATTCTTCGGTTTCAGGGGAACATAACGGATTTTGTCGCGTTCGACACTTCTCACACTTACCTGCGCATCACTGCTCGCCATTGGATGTATTGGAATCTCTCCGCGTTTTGCATAGACTGTAAATTCAGATCTGACATAGCCCCCAAACCCTTTCACGTTTACAGCTTCGAATCTAATCCCTTTTTCCCGTGAAAGATCCTTGAGGGTATTTTCAATCTCCCGACTTTTCTGAAGCACCGCTCCGTGTACCTTTCTTCTGTACCGGTTCTGGCTCCAGCCTCCCCGCCCGAGGGAACGGGCTCTACTGACTTTAATTCTCGTAATATCTTCAAAAAGAGAGACCTCATGCCCTACCCCCAGATCTGCAAGCCGGGCACAGACTTCAGCTTCGTCATTAGGGTTTTGGGGGTCAAAGGAAAAACCGTACTTCCGTGCAATTCTGACCAGAGGTTCCTGATGAAGCCCACCTGTAACCTGAACGAGTTTAACCTCATCAGGCAGGTGTTCCATAAGAGAAAAGAGCTCTGTTCTGTCAGCCGCAAGCTCGAAAATATTGTCAACGGCTATAATCACCGGTCTGTCCATCTGGATCAGATTAAAGATCTTCTGGCGGCGGAGCATACTCTGATGGAAAACTTCTCCATCCCTCAGGATAGCCAGAGCATAGCGAGGAAGTTCCTTTGCCCTTGGGGAACCCCGGGCAATATCAATTCCATAGATGATCCTGTTTTGCATGAACACCTATATATTATCTCTTGTTGAATATATATTTAACTGATTTATACCTTTATTTTACAAAATTAACATAGCCTATAATAGCCTATAAGGTCCTGCTTTTTCACCTCATCTAACTTCAATTTTTAAAATTTTACCCGCCTTTGAGTTTTCTCGGGAGAAAATATACCCTTCAATTAGCCTTTTCCCACAATTAATCATTTCATTGGTTAGATTGCAGCTAAAAACTTAAAATTGAGTCAATTTAAGGAATATCAAGAAAATAGGCCCCAATAGATTTAAGGAGCATTTTCGAGAGCGTTAGAACTGAATTATAATATTTACATATAAAAATGACAGACACCCTCATCATTTAAGGACTGGTAGGATTAGAGAATCACAGTTGAAAAACGTAGGATGAAGGCGGTCTTCGGAGGACCACGGTGCGTGTGACATTGTTGTAGCTTGCTCAGAGGGAAAGTCAAGTTGTGAACTACCAATATTTATCGCAACAAAAAATTTTTACGATAAGAAATTTTTATTTTCTTTATCCGATCTGAGTTTACTTATCTTTTATCTGTTTCTTTGAATTCCTCTCTTTTCCGAACGCTTCTTCTTAGCTGTAATTTTCTTTATCTTTATTTTCTTCGCTGACATTCCCCTCATTTAGACCTTCTCCCTTTTACCTGTTTCTTCAGTAATTGCTTCTTCTCTGCTTGCTTCTTCTCTGCTTGCTTCATCTCTGCTTGATTCGATTAAGCTTGCTTCACTTTTGATCTCTTCGAAAACTTCTTTAAGCTCCCTTTTAATATCATATTTCCGGTAAAAATGAACCAGCACATTTGAAATATCCCTTTCGAGAATTTCGTCAGCTTGGGGATGGTCAGGAGTTATATATTGAGGCCAGTCAATGAGCTGGACGCCTTCTTCGGATACAAAGATGTTATATTCGCTTAAATCGGCATGGATAACTCCCAGAGAATAGGTTATCTTTACCTGCCTGAGAATCTCATCGAGATACCATTCAGCGTTAAGAAGCTTTGTTTTTGAGAGCAGGCTGCCTTTTGCAAGCTCCATGACAATTGCATGCCTGTTCTGATCCAGGGGTTTTGGGATAGACACCTGCGGGTACACCCTTGTCATGATCTCATACTCCCTCTGGGCAGCAAGACGAGCAGCATAAATCCATGAAAAGTGTTCTCTTTCCCCAATGTGTTCACGTACTCTTTTTATTTGCTTGAAGCTGGTCCTGCCTTCCCTGTGAAATTTGATTACGACCGGAGAAGGCTCCCCTATTGCAAGCTCAGGCTGCCGGATCGCTTCCAAAATGACGGACTCCTTACCTACCCCTACTTCATCCCCTATGGCACTGATGCTTTTCCTTTTCACAAAGGCATTGAGAGCGAGGGCATCATAGCCCTCAAAATAAATCTGATATCCTTCATAAGGCTGGGTGGTCCTGACCACAAGTTTATCCCGGACAAGCTTCTTCAGCCTGTATTCCAGCTTATCAAAAGGCATTTTAGTGTATTTATTCAATTCCTCTATAGGCACCCACTCAAAATGTTTCATCCCTGTCTCGATGCCTGTAAGTGTCCTGAAATCCTTTGCATCGATTTTTTTGAAAACCTTTAGCACTTCGTCGATCATCCTATCCTGTTATACATATCCCCTTCGATATTTAAATGATCGCCCGAATTGTGTCACGCCCGAATTGCGCTTTGGGATCGCAGGAAATCGGAGATTTTACGGGAGTTGCGATGTAATCGCAACAGTACGCTGTCCTTTTCGCTGCACTCAAGAGGACTTAAAGTATAGATATTTCTGCCCCATACAAAATCATTCACTGTGAAGGACACCTGTAAGACACTAACAAGTAGAAATGAACAGGCAAGCTGGCGGAGGCACTGATATAAATTGTGTATTGAAAAAAGTTATTCGGGATCATGAGAAGCATTTTTCAGGTCATGTGAGGGCATTTATCCATAAAAATTGGTTTCTCTAAATAGCATGGTAGGTTCGCTTGTTGTTATTTATTAGTTGATGACGGGCTGGCTAAGTCCTGTGCAAAAGGGAGAAAACTAAAAGATTCCATTTTCGGGCACTCCGGAATAATATCAACTGATTAATAATGGGCCCGGAGAAACAGAAATGAAAAAAATTCCGGTTCCATCTTGTACTGTATCGTTAGAGCAATTCCAATATCTATAAAGCTTTAACTTTCTTATATACCAGACATGCAGGAGATTATTTTTATTGATGAAGGCAGCCTTCCCACACCTGAGGGTGTCACGAGGGAGTGGGTAAAGGCTGCAGCTGAAAACCGGGACGAGGACGAAAAACTTTTTTCAATGATAAGGGAAGCTTTCCAGAGAAAAATTGATGTGGGAGTACACGTTCCCACATATCCCCAGTTTAGAGATATGATAGGCCAGTTCCTGGATATCATCATAGAAGAAAAAAATTGTTATGAACCTTATGTGCTAAAAGAAGAAAATGCAAAGATCCTTGAGCTGGAAATAATCGATGCAGTCGCAAAACAATTCAAAAAAGAGACCGGAAAGACTATTGAAGCCAGGGTTTGTATTGCAGGCCCTACGGATATGTATCTTCAAGCTTTCGGGGCAACAGCTTTTGTGGACGCATACCATATTCTTGCACTGGATATTGAGAAATTCATTAAACAGGCATTTAAAACAGCAAAAAATTTCAAAATTAAAGTTATAGCTCTGGATGAAATCAGCCTGGGATTAAACGATAAGATTCAATTTTCTGACGCTGACATCATATCGGCTCTTACCGTTGCTTCCAATTATGCCCGGCAGCAGGGAACTGACGTGGAGATTCACCTGTATTCCCCATTGAAATATAAGCTTATATGCGAAACCCCGATCAATGTCATCGGATTTGAGTATGCAGCAACTCCTTCCTACCTGGATCTTCTGGACAGAAAAGTACTGGAGAATTCAAATACTTATATAGGAGTCGGAATATCGAGAACCGATATTTTCAGTCTTATAAGTATTGTCAATGAAAAGTATGGAATTAATGCCTGGGAGGAAAAGGAGTACATGCAAAAAATCGTAACTGAGCTCGAGACTCCGGATGTCATAAAAAAGAGGCTTGAAACGGCTTTTTCCGTTCTTGGAGATCGCATAAAGTATGCAAGCCCGGACTGCGGGCTAGCGTTCTGGCCTGATCAGGACCTCGCTTTCAAGCTTCTTGAAAATACCGCAAAAGGTATAAATGAATTTAATGCAGAAAAGAAGAACTCTGGTCCAAACCGGACATGAAATTCTTTGAATTACAGGCGCAAACATTGCAGAGATGGCAATCACTGCATGGAAAATACCCAATGGTATGTTTAAGGCGAAATGGAAGGCAGCCGAGGCAAGCAGACTTTCTACCTGGACGTCGAAGATACGTACCAGGGCATCAAGCACGTCGACATGGTTCCCAACCTGTTGTCCCAGACCCTGGCAACCATTGAGATCGGCAAAGACGTCGTGCTGAGCCACGGCTACATCAAGAACAACTTCGATATGGAAAGCGGATGAAGAATGGCTGGAAGAATTCCGGATTTCCCTGGACCTATAGTCAATCCAGAGTTAACATGCTTGCCATGCGTCAATAAATGACCTCTCTTCGACGACATCCTGTACCAGCACCACCGGAACTGGGCAGGATCGCCTGCGACCTTTGTGCTAATACAGGGGCAGTGCAAATATATTTATTCAACTTAAATACCTGCGTTGTATCATAGATTTGAAGGATAACGGACTGTCCATTCTGTAGAGTCAAATACAAGGGGATACCCAGCATTTACCCACGAATCGATACCATTCTGAATGTTATATACTCTTTTGTAACCCGCATCTGCTATCAACTGGCTTGCAGCAGCACCTCTTTTTCCTGTTTTACAAAAAACAAGTATTTTTGTATTTTTATTCACTGGAAATTCATCCATTCTATTCGGCAATAGGTAACTATCGGATAAATTAACAAGATCATATGCCGGCACATTTTTTAATGGGATCAGTTTTGCTCCTTCAACATGCCCGTATTTGTATTCAGCGGGGGTACGAACATCCAGAATAAACACACATTTTTGTTCGAGTATCTCACTAGCAACACAGGGCGTAACATTTTTGTATCCAGCAGAAACAGTACAATCAATCTCAGGTACTGATCCTGCAATACCCGGGGCAATTATGAGAAGCGCAATCAGAATTGCAGAACCTGACAAGTATTGTTTATTCAACTAATTCCTCCACCTAAATTTATTCTTCTCTATTTTTAACTCAAAATTTTTACCATTTCTATTGTCCTCTTCTTTTTGAACTCATCCCAATCTACTTTTATTTGACTTACTATTTTATTTTTCATAATATGTCCATTAAAGCTCGCCGTACCCGCTGAATTCGTAGTACCGGGGATCGAACCATCTATTGATGTCACAGTCAGCCGGCTATAGCAACTTGCCTGGTATCGTCCTGAACGACTTCGCGTTGAAACTAACCGTTTTTCTTGACATTGCCAATCCAACTGCCACCAAAGTAATCACGAAACAACTTTGCAGTTAATTCTGCCATGTTCGTTTCTACTTTTGATTACTATCTCGAAAATAATATCATATTGAAATTATAAATTTAGAAATATATCATTTCTGCTAATATAAAAAATAAGAATAAACTCAGATCCTCATCATCAGAAGACCCTAGAAGCACCAAGAGCTGAAAACCACAATAAAACCGGGAAATCTGAGATTATTTTTCAGAAAATTCTAGCAACAAATATTGTATTTTATGCCAGGAACCCTGACAGGTACAAAAAAGCAACTATTCACATAGCTATATATGTAGAAAAAATATTATTCAAATATCTGGCCTTATTTCTTCAAGATTTTAATATGGACTCTCCCCAGGGGTGTGACCTCTCCCAGTTTCTAATAGCCTCAAGTTCCAAATACAGAAAGTTTCTGTATGACAAATAAATTGTTTCTGTATGACAAATAAATTGTTTCTGTATGACAAATAAATCGTTTCTGTTATCTCGTCGATACTCTACGTTTTTGTAGTCATAGTGTCACCATTTGCTGTATAATGACAGCTTTCTGTTTGTTTGCGTATCTTCATAAATGATAAGGTATCATAATAGCTTGGAGTGAATAACTGTGCATAAATTAATAAAAATAGTGGGTTATATATTAGCGATAATAGGTTTTGCTCATGTTGTAAAACACATCATGTATTGCAAAGAATTTCGCTGTTTGTGTGGCTGGCATAAAATAAAAGTAGAAGACGAAAAACCGGCTGATTCAACTGTATCGCATAAAATAAAAGTAGAAGATGAAGAACGAAAAGGTTCAAGGTACGGTTCTAATCCTGTTCGTTATTAAACCCGGAACCATACGTGGAAGGATTATCCCAGACTTCAGGGATAAGGATAGGTATCGTAGGCAGGCATGAAGACCCTGCCTATCTAAGGACCAGTTGCGCATTAAGGATGAACAGATAGAAAAGCTAAACGAAGTTATCCAAAGTTAAGCGGTCCATATTAAATGTTTTTTTTCCATAATAGTGAATTCCCAAAAAGGGTTGGCAGTCATTATGGAGCTAATCCTGTTTGAGATTCTTCATTTTGAGGGAGTGAAAGACACCTGTTTGCTCATTACTTTCAGTTTCTTGATTGCTGAGATTGTTGCCTGAGATTCTTTGTAAATCTTGTCTTCATAATAACTTATGATCTCGTCAACAGGTGCTATCAGAGAATAAATCTTCATTGGTCGCCCTTTCCCGGGCTTTTTTTCTGAGCGCACACTGATCCAGGATTGGCTGTGCATTAGCCTTATTGCAAGACTGACTTCAGGTTGTCTTAATCTAGTACTTATTTCTATTTCCTGGGATGAAGCTTCGTTTACAGTCATAAGATACGCCATGGCTGTAGCAGCATTTCTTGACATCCCGAGATCACTTAATGCTTTAATAAAAATATGGTCGTTTTCGTCCAACATTTTTACTTCAGAATCTTTCATGATGACTCCTCGATATATCTAGTGTTATGGATAGTTTGTCAGCTTAAAGAATGCTCTTATAATTACTTATTAAAGTTGATGATACCTTATAAACATTTTCAAAAAATATGCATTTGCATGATAAAAGGTGCCGTTTTTACATTTTGAAGCTACTAAATAGCGTTTTTTCTTTATTCATTGGTTAACCACATAACATCCCCTAGAAACCTTCTAGCAACCTTGTCACAAGAAAGGCCAGAACTATCGTTTGGGATAAGAATAGGTAGCTCTAAAATAATTATGTGTTGCCGAAAATATTTCGTAACGAACCCCGGGTATATTTCAGTCCAAACGTACAATTTTTACAAGAGACTGAATTGGAACATTAGAGATTGTATCTGCACCTTTTTTGTCGACCAGTACCGCTACAACTCTTGGTTTTGCATCCATTTCTCTCAGCTTCCCAATCACTTCCATACTTGTTGAACCGGTGGTAACTACATCATCCACAATAACACAGTTTTTACCGGCAACGGATCCAAAATTTCTGCTTATGGTCCCTCTGTTGCCTGCATGAGCTATATCCTGTCCTGTACGATGATAAATAGCTAAATCTGCACCCAGTTCATATGCCATCATGCTTGCCAGAGGAATACCATTGGCAGCAATACCAACAACCACGTCTACATCGGCATTTGCCTTTTCCAGGGTCTCAAGCACCATGTCGCAAAGTGCAAGCGAAATATTATGGAGACGTTGAGCACTTTTCCCTATACTGCTCCAGTTTACAGAAATATCTTTTGGAGCGGGGGTTGTTTCTTCTTTTTTTGAACGGGTTAAAAGCCAGGTAACCGTTTCCCTTGAAACGTTGAGTTCATCGGCAATCTGGGCGGTAATAAGCCCGCTATTCTGCAGTTCCACAGCTTTCTGGATTAAATCTTCTATATCCTTCATGCTTCTATTCCCACCTGAAATTTTTATCCGGCTGTATTTCCGGAATCTCTAAATTAAAACCGTATTATAATATCAAGCGCTATATCTCTTTTTTCAATTTAAGATTGACTCTTTTATAACTTCCTCTTCTATAAAGAGGAAAGCCGCAGATGGGGGCAGGCTTCCCCATTATCAAAAGTTTTTCTGCAGTCCATAAATTGCTTTTTCCAGATAATGATATCCTTAATCTTTTTCATCTGGATTCAGTTAAGATACAAAACCTCTAAAGATGTAAATTTTATGCCAGCATCTAACATTTAAGCCTGAAAGTCGCTAAGATGGTATTTGAAGTTGTGCATTTGGAAAAGTTCTGCAAGAAACAGATCTTTAGACCATATTTATATGTAACTAAAGTATCTTTTAATTTTGATGCTTCTTTTTGGACATATTGGCGTCACGTTGGGGGTATTTTTCGGATTTGCATTTTTCATACCACAATTAAGGACCATTATAGATCCAACATACCTGGTCATTGGATCACTCCTTCCAGACTTAATAGATAAACCTCTAGGAATGGTTATCTTTTCTTCTACCATTGCAAACGGACGGATAATAGCTCATACATTGTTATTTTCTTTTACCCTCTTTCTGACAGGTTTATACTTATATGATAAAAGTGGAGATATCAAAGTCCTTACCCTTGCAACAGGTTCTATTTTTCACCTTATGGAAGATAAGATGTGGGCATCACCTCGAACTTTATTTTGGCCTCTCCTGGGATGGCGTTTCCGCAAAAATCCGCATCAAACTGGACTAAAATACTTATTGACACTTTTTAAAAAATCATTTAGAGAGTTATAAAGCAGACCATTTGTGAAGGCTTTGCCTGTCGAAGGACCACCTGCACAAAAAAAAAATGATACATTAATCAGAATGATGCATTAATCAGAATGATACATTAATCAGAATGATACATTAATCAGAATGATACATTAATCAGAATGATACATTAATCAGAATGATACATTAATCAGAATGATACATTAATCAGAATGATACATTAATCAGAATGATACATTTATCGAACTCACTTTCTGTGATGTACACATAAATGCCATCAATTATCCCAATTAAGAAATTTTTTTGGAGCTCTTAACCGGTTTGCTTGATAATTTGTGAAAAATAAATATTGCTGCTAAAAATATTATTGGTGGTATTAAGCTTATTAAGGCGGTTGTATAGTCTAATGTTATTGTTTTCATTCGGTTTTCTTTAGTAAATATAAAAAGTAGCTAATAAAGTGAATAAGGACCGTTGGCGTTAAGATTATTGCTTTGCCTATTGTTGCATTTGTTGTCTTTTGTGAAATTGACACATTTTTGATTAATATTAATTGTTGATTATATATTCTGTATTTTTTTGAACCTTAACTTCACTATTTTGTAGGAAAGCAAGCTGTCCATATTCAGAGCTTAATCCAGGAACATGCCGTTTATCTGCGCTTTTTACTTTCAGTCGGCTCCTCTTCTATGTCTATTTGCTCTATTGTATCTTCTTCCTTTTCTATTGGTTCTAGCTTTCTCATTAATTCTTTTTCTTTATTATCATTCTTTACTTTTCTTGCTGGCATTTGTTCACCTCAATAGTTTGATGTCTGCTGAAGTAGTTAATTCCCCCTACCTAAAATCTTCACCTGACGGTTCAGATTTTTGATATTCATTATTTCAGCAGTTTGATCATTTCCCTTCCAAAAGCAAAAAGGTCTCCGGGGTTCCTTGATGATACCAAATTTCCATCCACTACAACCTCATTGTCTTCGTAAAGCGCGCCTGCAGCTATAATGTCATCCCTTATCCCTAGCCAGCAGGTGGCCTTCCTGCCTTTTATAACGCCTGCCGAAACAAGAACCTGGGGACCGTGGCAGATTGCAGCAACGGGTTTGTTTTCTTTGAAAAAATGTTTTACAATCTCAAGGGCATCTTTGTCAAGCCTCATTTTTTCAGGCCCTTTTCCACCGGATATCACAAGGATGTCATAATCTGCAGGGTTTACATCCTTAAAGGCGATATCGGCATCGATCTCATACCCATGCTTTCCTGTAATCAATCCCTTCTTCATAGAAGCGACATGTGTGGTAATACCTTCTTCTTTTAAACGGTGGTAAGGGTAAAAAAGTTCGAGGTCTTCAAAACCATCGGCTCCGAATACAAGTGCTTTCATATGAAATTCCCTCCGGATTTCAATTTGCGGTTTTAGTCTTGTAGTCCAGTTTTTCGATTTAACTTAATTTTTGTTTTTTATTGTAGTTCTGGTTTTATGCTCTTAATGTTGTAATGAAAGATCATTCCATCGGCAAATATACCTTGTCGGGTTCCAAAAATAAAACAGGTGGAATCCGCTTCCTGCCTGGCATTAAAATTTCGAAAGAGCCTGTTCAAGGTCTGCAATTATATCCTCAGGGTCCTCAATTCCCACAGACAGCCTGACAAGACCGTCTTTAATTCCTACCTTATTTCTTATATGCCCGGGAACACAGGCATGGGTCATGGAAGCAGGGTGCTGGATAAGGGTATCAGTTGCCCCGAGGCTGACTGCAAGGGAACAGAGCCTGACGCTGTCCATAAACCTGCGCCCGGCTTCAATTCCGCCCCGGACCTCAAAAGAGAGCATTCCCCCATACCCGCTCATCTGTTTTTTTGCGACTTCGTGCTGGGGGTGGCTTGAAAGCCCGGGATACCTTACCCATACTACTGCGGGGTGGGACTCAAGGAAGCTCGCAACCTTCAGGGCGTTTTCGGCATGTCTTTCCATCCGGATGTGCAGGGTCTTAAGCCCCCTGATGCAGAGCCAGGCCTCATGCGGGCCCATGATCCCGCCTGTATATCCGACAACCTTTCCCAGGCTTTTCATGAAATCCCTGCTTCCTACAACGACCCCGCCGAGCAGGTCTGCGTGCCCACCTATGTATTTTGTACAGCTACTGAGGGAAACGTCCACCCCGAGCAGAAGAGGTTTCTGGAAATACGGCGTGGCGAAGGTGTTGTCTGCGACGCAGATGGCGCCCTGTGCCCTTGCAAACCCGGCAATCTCCCTGATGTCACAGACAGTTATTGTGGGATTGGCAGGCGATTCCAGAAAGACCATTTTAGTTTCCGGCTTAAAGGCTGCCCTCACATTTGCTATATCGGACGTATCAACAAAACTGACATCTATCCCGAACCTGGGCAGGACTTCTGAAAAGAGGCTGTAGGTGCAACCGTACACTACATCCGTTGAGATCAGGTGGTCTCCCTGTTTAAGGGTAGTGAGCACAACTGCAGTTATTGCAGCCATTCCTGAAGCAAAGGTCTGTCCCGCCTCTCCACCCTCAAGCACAGCAACTTTTTCGGCAAGGACCGCATGTGTAGGTGTGTTCGGAGGGATTCTTGCATATACATACCCGGCTTTCTCTCCTGCAAATCTAGCAGCGCCCTGTTCAACATCCTCAAAAATAAAGGTTGAAGTCTGAAAGATAGGAGTCGTATGCGCCCCGAAGACAGGGTCAGGCTTTTCTCCTGCATGCACGCATTTAGTTGCGAACTTAAGTTTTCTTTCCATTTCCCCAAAAACTCCTGTTAAAATTAATATTCGGAATAGTTATCTGTCTTTCCGATAATTATTTGTTTGGAGGGAAAGAATGGAAAAATGTTTAAGGCTTGACCAGACTTAATAAAGAAAACTTGCTTTTATGCGAGTACATCAGAAATCAGAAATTTTAAAAATACAACCGGCTATATATGTGAAGCAAAAAACTTCAATTTTACTGTAATTCAACTTTACTGTAATTTAATAAAAAGTTACGGATGTTGCGCCAAAAGCAACCTAAAACGTTAAAGGAAGACCTTCCGTGATAAAATCCATACTTGATAATGATCTTTACAAGTTCACCATGCAAATGGCTGTACTGGAATTATTTCCCAAAGCAGAAGCAGAATACCGTTTTACCAATCGGGGATCCCAGCGCTTCTCTGAAGAGTTTGTAGACGAATTGAGAAGGGTCATAGACGAAGAAATAACCGGATTAAGGCTGACAGAAGACGAGTATCACTGGCTTGATGAAAACTGCTCTTTTCTTAAACCCATGTATCTTGAATACCTCAAAAATTTTCGTTTCAGACCCAAGGAAGTAAAAGTCTGCCTCACCGGAGAAAAAGAACTGGATATTCGGATAAAAGGGCCCTGGCACAGCACGATTCTGTGGGAGATTGTCCTTATGGCTGTGGTTTCCGAACTCTACTTCACAACTATGGAAAAAGAGTGGAACGGGAACACAAAAAACCCGGGTACATCCGAATCCGTACTTGCAGCCTATGGGGAAAAAATTCTGGAAATCGGAAAAGCTCTTGAGGAAAACGGCTGCCTTTTTGCTGAATTCGGGACCCGCAGGCGGAGAAGCTTTGAACTTCACGACCAGGTGATGAAAACCCTCCTGCCAATAAAAACCCTCACAGGAACCAGTAATGTCTATTTTGCAAAAAAGTACGGCTTAAAGCCTATAGGTACGGTCGGCCACGAATGGGTCATGGGCACTTCTGCTCTTGTAGGGCTCAGGTACGCTAATCGCTTCGCTTTTGAAAACTGGGTGGAAGTCTACAAAGGAGACCTTGGAATTGCCCTTACTGATACATTCGGCTCCGAGGCTTTTTTTAAGGACATGGACCTGAAGCTGTCAAAAATTTACGATGGCTTCAGGCACGACAGCGGAGACCCTTTCACTTTTGTGGACAGAGTAATAGATCATTACAGGAAAATAGGCATTGACCCAATGAAAAAGGTAATAGTCTTCAGCGATGCCCTCAATGCAGAAGCAGCAATCCGGCTCAAAAAATACTGCCAGGGCAAAATCAACTGCAGTTTCGGGATAGGCACAAGTCTTACCAATAATTCGGATTTCTTCCGGGAAAGCCCTCCCCTGAATATGGTAATCAAACTCCACAGTGTAAACGGTATCCCTGTAGTGAAATTAAGCGACTCTCCCGAAAAAGAAACCGGAGAAAGGGACGCCCTGAGGGTTGCAAACTATATCGTAGGAAGAAAAGGGCTGGATGAATGAATTAAATAAGTAAGTAAGTCAGAAAGAAGAAAAGGAAAAGAATCTCCCTTCCGAGAAAGTCTTTCAGGAGGATAGGCTCTGACACTGTTTATTTTTAGGTCAGGGGATATCAGGTGCAGATACAAGCTTTATAACAGCAATGTCTGAACCACTAACTGTATCTGGCCCAGTGGACTTGTATTCCTGCCACCTTATTCACCAGATCTAAATCCTGTAGAGTTTATATGGAAATCGATAAAGAGAGAAGTATCAGCCAGATTTATTCAATCAAAAGAACATCTAAGGAATATAATTATCGGCCAGATATATTCAATCAAAAGAACATCTAAGGTATATAATCAGAGATGAGTTTACGAGAATAGAGAAGTCATTATCATTTGCAAAGAAATGGATGGAAACATTCCGTCCTCAAATTAAAAGTGTAATTAATTGAGGCAGGAACTATAATTCCGATTCTTCTGTAAAGTTATCGTATTCAGACAGTTCATTGGGCACTGCCTCTACAGGCAGGACAAGAATTACAATGACCACCAACAAAAATAAATCATTGGGTGCTTATCTCATGAATCCTCACTGTTAACTTAAAAAAATCAAAATTATATTTATAAATGATTCGTTATATATTGGGTAGAAACATTTGTCTATATTACGTCATTAACTGAATTCGAGAAACAAAAATTGCAGTCTTATTTCAATTCACATGTTACGTGATTGCTCAACTCGGAGTGAAAAGAGAAATAGAGGGCTTGCCCGAAATCAGGAAAAAGAAGGCAGTTTCGGGCAAAGAAAAAAGATTCTGTACAGGTTTTTTATTTAAAAATTCCTAGCATCTTTTGAAGTTTTATCTCCCGTATATTTTTTGTTCAATATACTCCGTATATTCTCTGTTCCATATACTCTGCAAACTTCCCCTGTATAGTATTATTCTGTGAAATATTCTACTTTAACAGCAGAGTTGTTAAGCGTTGTATCCCTCAGCCAGATTGACATTTACGTATACTACAGCTTCATTAGTGTGCCTGTAGGCATAGTCATCCGTAATTTTGGGAAGCTTATCTGCTTCAGCCTGAGAGGTTACTACGGTACCTGCAGGGATGTATCTGCCGTCAGGAATAGTTACACCAATTGCTGCCGATGTCGGTTCAAGCACACAGTTGTTTCCTATATTAGCCTTGAAAACAAAGACCTGCATGCCAATGAATGTGTCATTTCCAACATAAGCAGGGCCGTGGACCTGAGCCTGGTGAGCAAGAGAAACCCTTTCTCCAACATAAACTGCGTATTTTTTGCCGTCAACCTCAACCTGGTTATTTTCCACAGGTTCGCCTTCCTCATCAATCGTCTCAAGAGCATGGAGCACAACCCCATCTTGGATATTAGTCTCGTTCCCTACAAAAATCGGCATTCCTTCATCGCTCCTGACCGAAGCCATTGGGGAAACCATTACATTTGCGCCTATTGTTACATAACCTATTACTGATGCCTGAGGGTGAATATAGGCAGTTGGATCAATAACCGGTTCGGTTGGTTCGAGATTCCAGGGAGTCACAGGGTTTGCCCGGATGTTCGAAGTCTCGCTCTCAATCACTGCGTCCACACTTTCTCCGTCTTCTGCTCCCTCACCCTGCGAGACACACCCGCTTCCAGCAAGAGTCAGGGATAGGGATAGGAGAAGTACCATAAAGATCCTGTTTAGTTTCATAAAAATCCTCCAATAACAGTGTGAAGATTAGAAATTATTTAGGCATTTCTATTTTTATTTAAAAAATGTTAAAAAAATAAAAGTAAAAATATTTAGATAATAAAAAGGGTGGTGCAAACTTATCCAATATAATTTATCAGTAAACCCGATTTTTCCAGAACTTCATCAAATCCAAAAAGCCTTATATTTAAAAGATATAGAGAATGTCATGGAGGCTGTACTTCAAGTTCCCTGGAAATTCATATTTTCCGACCTGCCTGTATTTTCGGTGCTTGCAGCCTGGAATTTGCTTGTCCTCTTTATTCTCTCAAAAAAGATGTACGAATTTGCTATAAAAAAAGGAAGGTCGATAAATTCTTCAATATACTTCTCCAGAAAAGCCATCCATTTTTTAGCAGGAGGGCTGACGGCAATGCTGCTTCCCTTTGTTGCTCACGAACCTATCCTGCCAGCTGCTATGGCTTTTGGACTTGCTCTTGCGACGTATGTGCCGCATAAACTTAACAGACGGATGTACTGGTTCCAGGACCCGGAAAATATTTATGACGTGGATTTCACGTTGAGCTGGGGATTGATTGTGTTTTTTACCTGGTATATTGACAGGACTTTCTGGCTTGGAGTGATTCCAGTGCTTTTCATGGCATATGGGGATGGAATTACTGGGATAATAAGGAACCTGAAATATAATAAAAGGACAAAAGCCTGGGAAGGAACAGCAGGTATGCTCGTGGTATGCATAATTATCGGCGCAAAAATGGGAATAGCAGGAATCTTTGCAGGAATAGTATGCTCATTCGTGGAAAGAATAGAAAATATAGATGACAATATCACAGTGCCTGCAGTTAGCTTATTTATTCTACTCGGAGCTTACTATTATTTTCCTTCGTTTACAAATTCTCTATATTGATGATTTCAATTCTTTACTTCTTTACTGACAGCCTTTCCCGGAGTTATCTTTCTGTTTTTGAAAACCAGATTTGAAAGCCTGTATAGTATATATAGATTTTAATTAATCAGAATCAACAATCTAAAGGTTCATATATCTTTGAATGTAATATATTAAAAAACAGAGTATGTTAGGGGATAATCTACATAAAAATTAAAAAAGGAATTTTTAGATTTTCATGCTCTAAATTAAATGTTCACATACATAAAACTGCAACTCACTGAAGCATTAACTATATAATAATAACATTGAACAAATAATTATTTTTTTAAAGGCTTACAATATATAAATTTTAAAAATCGACTGACATTTTTTAAGATTTATGCTAAGTCTTTACACTTATTGGGATGGAAAGAAATGGATGAGAATAAAAAGAATTTGATAAAGAAGGTAGAACGCTCTGTTTTCGCGGGGAACAGGGCAGCTGCCGCAAAAGAGCTTGGGGAAACCGGAGATCCTGACATCGTCCCCATTCTGATAAAAGCACTTAAAGACTCCAGTTCGAAGGTAAAAACTGCTGCTGCAGAAGCTCTGGGAACAATTAATGATCCTGCGGCGGTACAGGATCTGGTAAAAATGCTTGATGACCCTGAAAGTCCTGTCAAAAAGACTGCAATAATTGCTCTAGGAAAAATAGGCACATCAGAGGCAGTTTCCGGAATTGTTCAGGGGTTCAGTGATGAGGACAAGTTCGTACAGAAAGAATCTGTAAAAGCGCTGATGACAATTGGATCTCCAGAAGCTGTTTCAGGGCTTACGAAAACTTTTGGTTGTTCAGATATTCCCCTTAAAAAAATCGCAATAATGGCCCTTGGAAAAATAAATACTTATGAAGCAGCCTGCGGGCTTATAAAAGCTCTTGAAGACCCGGATAACATGATAAGGCAGCAAGCTGTAGAAACCCTTGGGAAAAGAGGCAACCCGGATGTCCTTACAAATCTGATGGGAATGCTGACGGATTCAAGGCAGCCAGTACGGGAGGCGGCATCAGAAGCCCTCTGCAAAATAATAGGTGCATCGGGATCAGTACCTGTTCTTGTAAAAGCGCTGGACGCTTCTGACAGAAAAGTAAGGAAGGCTTCAATAGAAGCTCTCTGGAAAGTGGGCACACCTGAAGTTGTTCCCTCCCTTTTGAAGGAGCTTGATGATGCAGATTGGTATTTGAGAAGTAGGGCTGCGGATGCACTTGCTGAGATTGTTTACCCTGAAACCGCCCTGGGTCTTGTTAAAGCCCTTGATATCCATGATAGTCCTGTAAGGAAAATGATAGTAAACTCACTTGGGAAAATCGGAACGATTGAAGCTGTTGAAGGGCTGGTTAAAGCCCTTGATGACCCTGACAGTTCTGTTCGAGAGGCTGCAGCTTTAGGACTTGGTAGGGCAGGCAAAAAAGAAGCTATTCCAGGGCTTTTGAAAGCTCTCCATGATCCAAAAAATACTGTGCAAGAAGCTGCTGCCTCATCACTTGGAGACCTGAAGGCAAAGGAAGCTGTTCATGAACTGCTGAAAGTCCTAGAGGATCCTGAGGCTTTGATACATAAAGCTGTAATCTCTGCACTTGAAAAAATAGGTACTCCCGAGGCAGTTTCAGGCCTTGCAAGAGCACTTGAAAATCCTGACTTTTCCGTAAGAAAAGCTGCATCAAGGGCTCTTGAAAAAGTTGAAAAATCAGGCAGTACCCTGGAAAAGGTAAAAACCCTCGGAACTTCAAGCTTCAAGGTTTCAGAATAAGGCACCTGAACAGTTATTCTGTCCCGGAGTTACGTAGAATTTGTGAAGGGGGTTAGTTTATCCCCAATAGGTCCTTTTTGTTCTATTTTTGCTCTATTTTTTGTAAATATTCAACCTGGGAAAAACAACATCAATAGCCATCTGTATTAAGATTCAATAAGCAAATTTCTGGGAATTGATTTTAATTTGATTGTTGACTATTGATTGCGTTTTTTCAATAACCATTGGTTAGTAATCAGACATATCGGTTTCATCAAAATCGATATCATTCAACTGATTTTGGCAGGCTGAATAGTTACTATTTTTTCAATTTTTGCTCCTGAAGCTTTAAAATAATCTAAACTTCAGGCCGCCTTCCGTATTAGCTGAAAAGAATCAGCTGAAAAGAGACTTAAGGCTGTTAATAAGCTTTTCAAAGAAACCGGATTCAGAAGATAGAGCGTTATCGTTGCCTTCTTCCATACCTGCTTTTTCCTGCTCATTAGATGCCCTGTCAGGCATTCTCTGTTTATCCATACTTGCATTTTCACTCATTACATTAGCTCTCTCTGGCATCCCGGAGCGTCCTTCGGACATGTTACCAGCGCCCCGGGGAGGGACATTACTTCCATTCTGAGCCTGTTCAGAGTCTGGACCCATTCCAAATCCGGAAATGTTCTTTAATTCTTCAGGAACCGCTTCAAGCAGAGTATCAAGCTCTTCTCTAACCATCTGGAGGTCAGATGTCGTTTCGGCATTGGAAATTTCTTCCTTGATCGATGTAAGCCCACTTATCAGTTCTTCGACCAATTCAAGGGTATCGGCATCAAGGTCTTCTGTAGAGTTCTCAAGTGCTTCTATCATTCTATCGACTGATTCAATCATTCGGCTCTGCATAACGTCAAAATCTTCTTCCGGGAATGAAGGCTGTGTAATTTCCTCCACAGCAAGTGCACAACTGGGAACTATGCTAAACATTATCAGTAAAACCGAAAAAATGGAAATGTTTTTCGGGTTAAAGATTTTTATCAAATCAAAAAGTTTCATGAATATAACCTCTTATGAATTTTTCATTCGGATAATACCCTGAAAGATAAAATTTTGGAATATTTTGGAATATAAAATTTTAGAATATGTAATTTTGGAATATGTAATCTGAAAAAACAAAGAAAATAAAATCAATCCGGTTATCCAGAAGGCAATCGATACCAGAAAAAGAATGGGGAGAGGTGTATCATGCTCTATTTATCCATTCCCTTTATATTGGTTTCTGGTATCATATTTGGTGTAGTTTTGAGGGACTTCCTTCAGGAAGTCTTTTCAATTTTTATTCAGGATTGATTGCCCCTGGTATGGATTTTAGTGGATTGATCTTCTAACATAAATTTTCAGTATTGGTTTCTCACCCTAGATCTTTAAAGGGGGTATTTTTTTGATGATCTCAGAGGATCAGGCCTCGGTGCCGTTATCCATGCTGTTATCCTGCATGCTGCCATGGCGTCCTGGCATGTTTCCACGACCGTCTTTCTGCATTGGACCTTTTTTATCTTTCATTTCAGAGGACATAATTTCTTTGAGCTCATCAAGGGATTCAGCACCCTCGACGTCTGCAATCAGGGCAGTGATTTCCGTAATCCTGTCCTCTAACCGTTCATCATTTGTGTTTCCATCCTCTGTAACCCTGGCGTTAAGAGACTCAATTTCCTTTTCAAAGGACTCTATTGCCTGTGTCTGCAGATGAGCAAATACAATTTCTTTCAGTTCTGCAGCCGTAGGAGCCCCGCTTATTTCAGCATATAGGTTTTGAATCTCAGTGATTTTCTCTTCAAGCTCTTCAGCCCTGTCTTCATCCCCTGCTTCTGTGAGCTTGGTCTGTATTTCTTCAAGCTTTTCGGTCATGTTTTGCAGGGAATCAAGCATTTCAGTCTGAACATCAGCAAAGTTTTTATCAGTTAAGTTCTCGATTTCAAAGAAGCGAGGTCCGTACACTTCAAAGGGAGATCCACTCTTTTCTCCAGGACCTGCCCTTTCAGCATTTGCCTGCCTTTCTGCGATCAAAACTGCCTGCAGATCCTCTGCAGTTGCAGCCTCACTTACGTTGCTGTACATGCTTTGAAGTTCAGCAATCCTTTCAGTAATTGAATTAAGCATTTCAGCCTGAACATCGTCGAAATTTTCTTCGGTTATATTTTCAGCAGGACCGAGCCCCATACCACGCGTTTCATCGGGCCCTGCACCCCCATGCCTCATACCCCCTGGCATCATCTTTCCAAATCCATTTTCATTTGTTGCACTTTTTTGATTTGTATTGGCCCCGTTTTCTAAAGCAAAAGCACCATAAGGGATAATGCTTAAGACCATCAGCACCACCGCAAAACTGGCAACTGATTTTACTACTTGTTTCTTCATAGTATACCTCTGTCAATTACTCTTTTAATTTACGTTGTTCTGTTTACTTTGTTCTGTTTACTTTGTTCTGTTTAATTCAAGCCAGTCGGCTTTTCACCGGTTGACATTCTATAAAAGAACTGGCTTAAATATAAGCTTACTTTCAGAAATAGAGATAAATAATGGATTAAATTTTGAAAAAAAGCTTTTATAAATCTTAATTAGTAAAATTAAGCTTAAATAAACAACATGAAGCTTATTAAAACCCTAAAATTCCATATATTTAAATTGGGGAAATGTATGTAATAATTAGCTACCTGAACAGTTAGAGATAACATGGCTAACCATAATATAGTTATGACCAATAATAATATAAGTATATATAATTTTGACCAATAATAATACAAGTATATACAATTTTGACCAATTATAATATAAGTATATATAATATTGACCAATCATAATACAATAACGACCAATAATAGCACAATAACGACCAATCATAGCACAATAACGACCAATCATAACACAATTATGACTAATAATAATATAATAATAACCAATTATAATATAATTACGACTAATTATAACATAATAACGACCAATCATTATATAGTCCTGGCTAATCATGACATAGTGATTTTTGGGTGCAGCGGTACGGGCGATCTGCCCACTAAATCAGGCATGAAATCTGCCCAACGCTACTGAAAAATATAAAACTTTACAAGCTACCCGTTTTTTTCCAGAGATTACGCCTCCTTTCCCAAAGCCTACACCTCTTTTTCCAAAGATTTTCACTTGCCCTGGATTTGTGTAATGAAAACGAAAATAAAAAAGGCATCATTAAATGATACTTAGTTTCATTTGCCAGATAGAGAAATTAAGAGGTAAGACTGAAAGAGAGAAAGAAAGAAAAACCAGGGGAGAAATCAGAAAAAATAATGAGTTTTTAAGTGGCAAAAAAGAAGAGTTCATCAGATTAGCAGGATCAGGTATAGATTTTTATTCATTACCTGTTTACACGACTGTTTACACGATATCGTTTCTCTGAGGTTATTTTGAGGGATTTGTAATAATATGACCCAGGAATCAGGATGCACCTCTCAAATGTAAGGGCAGCTTATAAATAAAGTATAATATTGTTCAAAAACTTTCAGGAAACCTTACCTCTCAAAATGCTATATTTAAGGATTATAAAGCATTAAATGTAAAAATAAGCCCTCTTAAAGGGTAATTATTAAACCCAATAATTTAATAGAACCGGAAAAGTAAGTATACTTTTATCTTTAAATTCAGATACAGAACATGATCAGGAATATGCCGAATGATACACAATCCAACCAACTACAGAAGAAATATCCTCACAGAATAAATCCTCACATACGCTTTCATACCGTACCATCTCGTACTATGCAATTATGAAAGGTTCGGCTGAAGCAAATAATCGAGACCATATGTGCAAGACCTATATACCTGCTAAATAACGGCTTCGGCTATTCCTGACAGCTCATAAACGTTTTAAAGAAACTATTATAGAAGTCTCATAAACGTTTTAAAGAAACAATTATAGAAGTCTTATAAACGTTTTAAAGAAACTATTATAGAAGTTATAAAAATAATCATGTTATTCAGACCAAATTATTTAGAAACAACCGGAGACAAAAAATGCCTGAAAACCCGGAGGAAAAATTGTTGATCCTGCAGCATTCCGAAGATTCCAGGAAAATTGCCCGGCTTCTCTCTAATGAGACTTCGATCAGGATCCTCAAGCTGCTTGACAGGAGATCTATGTCTGCAGCAGATATCGCAGATGAACTTGAAATGCGCCTGAATACCCTCAAATACAACCTGGATTCTCTTCTTGAAGCCAGGTTGATAAGGGTAAGGCAGGTAAAATGGAGCAGGAAAGGAAGAGAAATAAAGATTTATGAGGCAGTAGAGCAGGTAATTATCCTTCTGCCTGGAAAAAACATTCCGGATATGTCCCTCATTTTAACGATGCTCCGGCAGCTCAGTCTGAAAAGTCCGGAATGATCAGATGTTTCGGCTGTTTCGGAGTTTTTGGGGGTTTGTTGTGAGCCCGGGTTATGAAAATGCCACAGGCATGCTTTCGAGGCAAATTTACGGAGCTAAAGCAAATATTAAAATATAATAACATAAATAAAATATAGAGTCCAGTGATGTTTACCGGAAGGTTTAGACCAGCATGAAAATAAAATTTTTAACCTTGATTCTTATACTTATAGGAGTTATTATAATTTCAGGGTGTGTTGATTCACAGGCACAGCCTTCTACTTATAAGGCTCCTGGAGATATTTACAGTAGCATTTTTGATCCCCATGGATTGCCGGGTCATGAAATCCCCGATATGCATATATATCCTCGTGATCCACCTTCGGATATGCCTCCTGAGGGTCGGAGATCAGCTCATTCCCTACAAAACGCAAAATTCCTGCTAGATGAGAACCTAGAAAAGGCAGAGTTTATATCTTCTAGGCTTGATCCCGGGGTTCAGTACCTCAAAGAGCAGGGAAAGGACGTGAGCAGGCTTGAATCCCTGCTTGAAGAATACCGCTGCCTTGTAGAAGAGGCAAAGAATTACCGAGCCCTTGCAGCATCTTCATCAGGAGAAGAAGACAGCAGCTCTGGAGTGAATAAAGATTCAGAAGACGGCATACCAGTGGGAAGCTCAGAAAAGGAGTATCTAATCCAGTCACAGAAAAGCATGATTAGAGCCAACCTAGTCCTTAAAGACATATTTGACGAATTCAAGCGCCTGATGCCCGGAAGTGGAGAATTAAAGGAATTGGACCGGCTCAGTGCAGAAGGAGATGGGAGGGTTACCCTGATAGGCCGTTTTGACCTCAATCTGCACCTGCAGGAAGGTGAAATGGCAATAATGGAGCTTTCCCCTGATTCTACAATCCAAATCGAAGGAGATTACACACTTGAAATTAGAGATGAGCGACAGGAAAATGTGCTCATCTACCATATACAGTCTGCGGATGTGGAAATTTCCGGTTCCCGCAAAATGCTATTGCTCAGTGGCGAAAATATCACTGTTGAGGCAGATGGAGAAGGATACGCAGCATTCTTTGGAAACGGGACATACAGCATAGAAGACGCCGATGGAATAACAAAAGAAGAACAATGGGCTGTGAACTCATTTTTTGAAGAAAAAATGAGCCCAGAAAGACCAGGACGTATGGAGAATCGGACTGCTGCGGTGGGTACACATGGTCCGGAAGCCGGGATGGATAGGAAAAACTTTATTGAAAAAAATCCACTTTATTAAAGAGAATCTATAAAGTTATGAAAAAGATATAAGTATAAAGTCCGAAAAGATAAGAGAATCCAAACCGTAATCCGGGTTTCCTGATCAAAATGAATCTGAACGTTATCACTATCTGCGTTGCTGCCGCAGTGCTTTTTGCAGGACCTGCCTCGGCAGACAGCACAGCTACAATCCACGGAGAGGTGTACGGCTGGGACACTTTCGAACCCCTGGAAAATTCTGTTGTTGAAGTAAATTCCACTCCCGTTCAGTCCATGGTGGCTAAATACGGCCTGTACTCTTTTGAACTGGAGCCTGGAAACTACCTTATTAAAGCCAGTTATTATCAAAATAGTACTCTGATCTATTCAGCCGAAAAGACAGTTAAAATTATAGGAGAAGGAAGCTATGTGTTTGATCTCCTGCTCCTCCCTGTTTATTCCGAAGAACTGATGGACAGTTCTGAAGAAATGGTGATTTCCGAAAACCCGGTAGATAAGGAAATTAACAACCCGGATGCCGATAACGCTAGAGTTGGTAATGTAAGTATCACTGAACCCGGTGAAATAAACGGGTCTACCTCTTCAACCGGATATTATCTGTTTGCAGCCCTTTTAATTTCTCTTCTTTTAGCTGGCGGTTACACGTTCCAGAAACATAGAAGCATAGAGAATAATAAAACAGAAAACTATAAACTGGAAAAAAGTAAACTGGAAAAAAGTAAACTGGAAAAAAGTAAACTGGAAAAAAACAGGTTTTCGGAAGAAAAAGCAGAACATAAAACAGAAAAACTCTCTGTGCCTGTAAGCACACCCGGCTTTTCAGCAAAAGTGCCTGATGAAAGAATTGAGCCGAAAACTGAACAGGAACTCCCTGGAGAACCCATAGAAAACCAACTCTCAAGGGAGTCAGATTTTGAAGTATGGGAAAAGGAAGAAAAGGCCGAAATCAAAGAAAGGCATCTCATACCTGAAATAGAATCTGCAACCCTTAAACAGGAAACCGAAGAAGACAAAGAAACGTCTCCTGAAGAACCAGCACGGGCGCCTGAACCCAAACCAGAACCCCCTGTTCTCAAAAAGAACTACCCTCTTCCGGCAGATCTCCAAGAAATCATGGATATAATCCGGGGCCAGGGAGGTCGGATTACCCAGAAAGACCTCCGCAGCAAACTGAAATATTCCGAAGGAAAAGTCAGCCTTATGCTTGCAGACCTGGAAAGAAGAGAGCTGATAGAAAAGTTCAAGCGGGGACGTGGGAATGTTGTGATCCTTCGGGATGAGAGAAGGTAAAGTTCCCTGGGTCTCACATTCCTTACTGTTTTTATCATATCTATATAAACCCACCTTCTTTGCAAACGTTTTTCAATTAATGGAACATACAAAAGGAGTGAGCTACTTCAAGGAACACCCTCTTTACAGTTCCAATGATAGCTTTCTCTTCATCAGAAACAATCTATAATATTTTACCTTCAGGAAATCGGTTTTTTATTCGTATGAAAAGAGGAATAAGAGCTTCAACTGATGGTAATCGGTCAGTTACCTCAAAATCCAAAATGGCTTTTTCTTTCATGGCGATAACTTGCAGAACCAAAAATGCCAATAATCTGATCATGAAAAGATTTCTTACAAACAGGACAAAACCAGTATGTAACATTGCGAGCTATAGTACCGTGACTTGATAAAATAAAACGAATGTAGTGAGAGTACACATATAACTTATTGCCACAATCACCAAAATGAATAGGAGATAATGCGGAGAACATAGTATAGTATCGATTTCCAACCAAAACTTTTGGCAAAGGAATCATTATTTTACCGTCAAATACCGTTTTATCATTGACTTATCTATTGCGACGTTTCCTTTTCCCATAAATCGAGATTTATTTCGATATAATTAAAATTTTATTGTTTTGCATAAAAAAGGGCGAAAATATGAAGACCAGAAAATAATAAAAAGTCTCAAGATAAAATAATAAAAAGTCTCAGGATGTGTTGGAGATTAGATCAAAGTGGTGTGAACTCGATGAGCTATAAGATCTAATCTCCAGCAGAGTTAAAAAAGTCATACCTTATCCTGTTTTAATTTAGACCGGAATTTCTTTTGTCATGATGTAAGCAATCATTTCAGGGTTCAGCTTGCTCTCCTTTGCAACCTTTTCTTCGATTCTCTCAGCAGGTGTACCTTCTATCTTCAGTTCTTTGATCTTCTCAATCACTGAGGATGGAATACCATAATATTCGTTTATATCCTTCCTGTGGCCCCAGACATCTCCTTCGATAAGCTGGATTCTCTGCATCTCAAGGAACATTTCTATGGACTTTGAGACCGTGCGCCTGTAAGATTTAGGCAGTTGAATAACTTCAATTTTCGGGCAGGTTTCAACCAATCCAAAAATGTCCTTGTTAGAAGGTCTGAAGGCCAGGTGAACAACACGCTCATTCGGATAAAGTGTAAAGATTTCTTCTCTGGAACTGACTACTCTGATTCTCATGTGTTTCTCCTCACTGTTAAGTTATTTCTTAATTTAAACCGGTTTTAGTCTTTACTGCTTTAGATTAATAATTGCTTTAGTTTTTACTGCTTTAGATTAATAATTGCTTTAGTTTTTAACTGCTTTAGATTAATAATTGCTTTAAGTTAAAGGAAAATGTAAAAAATTATACTGTTTACGATGAATCAGAATAGCTTATGCAAACATGAACGAGGAAATTTTTTCTCTCTCTTAATCTTCTCCTGAGATGCTAAAAGGCATTTAAGTGTGCAGTAGATTGCCTTTTCCTCAACCGTTTTCAGAACTACAAATTCACTCCCACAAATTGGGCATGTTTTACTTACGTACTCCATAGATATCACTCACTTGTTTTTCAATTAATTTTGGCTATATTCACATAAGATTCAGGTAACTGGATCGCCTCAGTTTTCGGACATGTTTCAATCAATCCAAAGATGTCCTTGTTTGAAGGTCTGAATGCCAGGTGAACAATACACTCATTAGGATTTTATGTAAAGATTTCTTCTCTTGAACTAACTATTCTAATTTTCAGATTCCCCTCTCCAGATATTTTTTGAATTATATGTTGATATAAATCACACATACAGGTTCTAAATAATTAGCTTATTGACTAAAATTAATTTGATTGCATTTTGGAGACATTTTTTAGATCAGGTTTTATCAATAGATCTAGAAGAGCGAAAAAAGGAATAATAGCTGTTATTATAAGCTGATTTTCTATTTTTGCTTCACTACTACTATATTTCATATTATATTTTTTTCTAAAAACTGATTAAATTATTGATAATATAAACTAGTTTAATATAATTAAATTAAATTAAATTAAATAGAGCTTTGTCATGAAGCATATTTATGTACAAGAAACAATTATAAATAACAAATAGGACTTACACCCTTGAACTGAGAAACCAATAGCATGTAACATCAAACAGCGTCGCGATGAATCAGTTCGTGCTTTGTTTTGTTCAAGAGCGTAAATCCTATCAGGAAATCAATTTATTTTACAGCCATAATTAGGTGTACTTTAATAGTCAACTTTAGAACTGGCAATTTTTCCATTCATTGTACTTTATTTTCCAATTCTCGTGGTTAGCTTCCCAGATATTATATTTGATTAACCATTTTTTATAATTATTTAACCAGCTTTTGTAATCGCTTCCTTTTTTATCTTTCTTTTCCCACTGTTTCTTCTCTTTGTCCCAGTTTTTCTTCTGTATTTCCCAACTAGTCTTTTCTTTATCCCATTTTGCCTTTTCTTCATTCCATTTTTTAGCATCATTTGACTGTGCGCTTGCCGACGCAGCTGTCAATGAAATTACAAAAAAGACCAGCGTAAAAATACACATGAGCTTTTTTGTTCGATCAAATATTTGTTTATTCATAGGTCCTACTCCTAATTCTTGTCAATTTAATACAATTTTATTGAGAGGATTTATTCTACACAGGACTTGTTCACGTGAGGTTCAAAATAAAGCACAAACAAATCTTACTTTTATTTAGACTGCTTAAAGAATGCTTCAGTTTTCTCAGTTCAACGTATAAGTCCTGCTGCATTCAAATAATCTTATCAACCGTCATTGGCTGACATCCCTGTAATGAATTTTGTTAAAAATAAAGTTACTTACCAAAATAAAGGGTTTAAGGACATTTAATTTATAAAAAAAGATTTATAAGACGTCTAAATATGGATACAACCTTAAATAATGTAATTAATACTTATCAAGCCCTTTAAATGGGCTTTTCGTTATTTTGTGTAGGTTGAAAATAAATACCTGGGAATAATAAAAATATAACTTCAAAATCTCAGTTTTGGGAATTGATCTATAGTTCCAGTTCTCCCAATAATCATTCCTAAACATTATTTTCAGTCGAATACCCCTCTAGCTTGCTGCGGGGATGGATAACTTCCCCGGTAACCGTTAATGATAATATGATTTATCAATCCCATTTTTTTTGGTTGTTAACTTCTACTCAAACTAAATTGTTTAGGGTTACTGTCTCCTTTAACAGAATTTGGAGCGGTGGTGCGAAAATACCCCGTTGCTTGCAGCGGGGTGCGCCAGCGCAACTTTGATTGCAAAAATGGTTCATGGGTTTAAGCTCTTCTCTTGGTAAGTATCCAGGAGGAATTTCACCCCCATGCCCTCTCAGAACCGGATTTGAGCCTCTCACCTCATCCAGCCCCATTATCCAGCCTTAAGAACTTGTTTTGTCCATTGGTTCTTCCCTTGGCCAAGGTTGACCGCAGGTTAAAACTAGATAACACAATCCCTTCGCTCCATGCCCATGAAACTAATACAATATCTGAACTCCAGGGCTCATTCCATCGAAAACAGCTCTCAGGAAAGGTTGGCGTACGATTTGGAATAATCCTGACAAATAATAACCCTTTATAGGGAGTATAATTACATATTAAAGGATGTTTAAAGAATAAATTAACCAAAAAATCCATATAAAAGCTTCATTGATAAATTCATTTCTTATATTTCCTTTTTTCAGTTAAGTATGCTTTTATTATTAAATGCCCTTGATGGAGTTGACTGCCTTAAATCCCTCCTGAGCAGTCAGCTGATAAAGCACCGGTATGAAAGGTGCTTCAGTCAGATTGGGAGTAAACGGGAACTAACACCTGAAAAAGGTACCTCGCAATCAGAAAATTAGAGACCTCCACAACACCCGGGTGTTACCGTTTAAGAATTGAAGAAAAAGCAACAAAAACCCTACACCCCAGAAGATGAGGCACTATGTGAGGCATTATGCATTTCGCCGGTGCCTCATTAACTTATGAAATCTCATAAAACCACATCAGGTCTGATTGGGACACATTATAAGATCCAGCCGGATCACAAAAAATTAAATCACAAAAAATTATCATAATTATATTATTATAAAATTAAATAAGCGATGCTCAAGCAAGTCATGAAAATCATGAGCTACTATCAACCTGATGCTCTGTCTATGAACATCAAACATGATCACGAAAAAAGTAGTGAAAAAGATAGAAATCGGATGAATAAAAAGAAGATCAAAATCAAGTTACTCAAATTCAAGCTACCCTGAAAAGATTCAGCTCAGCCTGAAAAATTCAGCTCGGATATGACTGGCTATTTAGAGGTAATTTATGACACTTACAGAGATTATAGGGACATTTAAAACAAAGTTAAATCCCTCAAAAATTATGGATTCTCTTGAAAGAACAGCGAGTTTCTATGATGAATCCGAGAATGGTTCAGGGGAGGATCAAAAAAACAATCCTTACAGCAGTTCAGCCAGTGGTTCTATCAAAAACTCTGAAGCAGCCAGAATCACCCTGAACGAGAAAGAACCACTTATCAAACTGACTGATGTCTGGAAAATTTACCAGATGGGAGAGGTCGAGTTTGCAGCTCTCAAAGGAATAAATCTGGAGATCTACGAAGGGGAGTTCCTGGTTGTTCTGGGTCCCAGCGGAAGCGGAAAAAGCACACTTATGAACCTGCTGGGGTGCCTGGACATACCATCAGAAGGCACGGTTTTCCTTAATTCAAGTGATATTTCAGAACTTGCTGAATCCGAACTTGCCCGCATCCGGGGACAGATGATTGGCTTCATATTCCAGAGTTTTAACCTTATTCCCACACTAAGTACGGAAGAAAACGTACTCCTGCCCCTGGAATTCCAGGAAGAAGACGCACAGTTAGCCCGTAAAAAGGCTGCATATCTGCTTGATATAGTCGGGCTTTCGGACAAGAGAAAAAACCTTCCTTCTCAGTTATCAGGTGGACAGAGGCAAAGGGTTGCCATAGCGCGTTCCCTGGCTGTTAACCCGCCCATAATCCTGGCAGATGAGCCTACAGGAAACCTGGACACGAAAACGGGAGACTATATCCTGGACTTTCTGGACGGACTGAACACAAAGGAAGGCAAGACGATTATCATTGTAACCCATGACCTGGAACTGGTGAAATATGCAACAAGGGTTGTATACATCAGGGATGGAGAAATCGAAAAAATAGAAAATCGCAAGAAAAACGAAACGGAGGACTAAAAATGAAAAGATTTTCTTTACTCACGCTCTTATTGCTACTTTCAGCAATTATATGCCTCGGAGCGGGGACAGCCCTTGGTTCAAACGGAAATATAGATTCCTCATCCTTGCTGGTGAACCTGACAAACCAGAACCCTGATGTTGCCCGTCCTGGAGAACCTGTTGAACTTACCGTTAGCGTCCAGAATGTAGGAAATAATGATCTAAAAGACATCACTGTTACAGTCAATCCGGAATACCCTTTCACCGAGATTTCCGGCCAATCCCTTAAAAAAGGTATCTCCTATCTGAATGCACGGCAGGATGACAACGAGGGTGGGATCCTTAAATTCAAGCTAATGACAGACTCCAATGCATCTGCCGGTACATATGATATAGACATCATCACTACTTCAAAAAGCGGATCCGGGTCTTCGGCAACTACATACACCACTACAAAAACCATCCAGCTTGAGATAAGGGGTAAAGAATACGCTCAGATTGTGACCATAGACAAGGCAAACATTGACATAGCAAAGGAAGAGACTCTGGAGTTCATCATCACGAATACCGGAACTTCCCCTCTGAAAAACATGGTTGTTTCCTGGACAGACCGTGACGGCGTGATCCTCCCGGTATACTCGGACAACACCAAATATATCAAGTACCTGGATGCAGGGGAATCCGTAACTGTTGTTTACTCTGTAATGGCAGATGTAAACGCAGATCCGGGACTTTACACTCTTGACATAAAGCTTGTTCTTGAAGACTATGACTCCAATGAACAAATTATCAATACTACAGCAGGAGTTTTCGTAGGGGGAGAGACCGACTTCGATGTAGCCTTCTCGGAAAGCGATGCTGGAGAGATTTCTCTTTCAGTTGCAAACGTAGGAAACAATATTGCATACTCAGTGAAAGTATCGGTTCCAGACCAGGACAACTACAAGGTATCGGGAAGTTCCTCAACAATTGTAGGAAATCTTGAGAAAGGAGACTACACAATAGCTTCCTTTGATGTAACAAGTACACAGGATACAGGAATGGCTCAGGAACGAGGAACATCGGGTAAAGCAAAAGCAAGTGCTGAAGGAGGAAATTTAACTGCTGCTTCCGCTGAAAACAATCCTCTGAAAGTCCAGATTGAATACACGGATGCAAAAGGAGAAAGAATAACTGTAGATAAGGAAGTAGAACTCGAGATGACCTCATCTTCTGCAGCGCCTGGCGGACCGAGGACATCTAGCAGTAGCAGCGGTCTGAGTTTCTATCTGCCCTATATTGCGTTAATAGTGCTTGCGGGTGGATTATTCGTGTACCGGAAGAAAATACAGGAAAAGATACTGGCAAAGAAAGAGAAAAAATCCGGAGATAAAAAACCTGGAAACAGAAATGTGACTGTAAACCTCCAAGAGACTGAAAAATAAACATCCATAGAAAACGGAAGGATGCAAGATGAGAAATTCAACCTACCTGAAAATGGGCCTGAACATGCTTGTACACAGCAAGCTCCGTAGCTGGCTGACCATTATTGGGATAGTTATAGGAATCGGGTCTGTTGTAGGCATCCTCTCCCTCGGGGACGCTATGGAAGAGCAGGTTCAGAGCAGGCTCGCTGAAATGGACTTGACTCTGATAACTATTTCCCCCGGATATACAAAAGCATCGTCAAACATGCCCGGTCCCGGAGAACGTGGAGGAGGAGGTGGTACGACAACAGATGTCGAATTAACGGATGATGATATTGATGCGCTTCAAGGCCTTGACGGTATAGAGTACATTGCAGGACAGATTTCCGGCAGCGAACCTGTGATCTATTCAGGGGAAAATGCAACTATGCCAATCACAGGAGTCGACCCGCAGGTCTGGCAGTACATGACCACGCTCGAAACACAATCAGGAAGGCTGCTCGAACCTTCAGACAAATATGTCGCAGTCATCGGAAGCAGCGTTGCCACTGAAACTTATGACCAGGAAATCGGAATCAATCAAGTAATAACAATCAACGGAAAATCAGTGAGAGTTGTCGGTATCCTTACAGAAGAAGGCCAGGGTGACAGAAGCATTTACATGCCAATCGATGCGGCAGTAAACCTGATTGACGATGCAGAGGAAGATGTCTACGATACAATCACGGTGAAAGCCAAGAGTGAAGACCTTGTGGACGGACTGATGGAAGATATCGAGGCGAAGCTCATGATTTCACGGGGCATTATCCAGGAAGACAACCAGGACTTCTCTGTCAGCGCCTCAAAATCCATGGCTGAGTCTGTTACCGAAATGACGAGTTCGATGACCCTCTTCCTCGGAGCAATTGCAGCCGTATCCCTCCTTGTAGGAGCCGTGGGTATTGCAAACACTATGTTTACTTCTGTCCTTGAAAAAACAAAAGAGATAGGGACTATGAAAGCCATTGGGGCAAAAAATAAGGACATTCTTATGATATTCCTCTTTAACTCTGCAATGGTGGGTCTTGTTGGTGGTATCCTTGGAGTAATTCTTGGAGGTTTTGTTTCCACCCTCTTCCCTTACCTGGGCGTGACCCTGATGAGAGGAGGGGGAAGCTCTTCAGGCATATCCCTTGCTTCTGACCTGATGGCTTTCGGGCTTATCCTGGCAATCGTAATAGGTGTGGCTTCAGGAGTAGTCCCGGCTTACAGGGCTTCGAAACTAAAGCCAGTAGACGCATTGAGGTACGAATAACCGGGAAGATAGGAGTTTAAAAGAAAGGATCAAACCTTTCTTAATTTTTTTGCCAGGGAAAAATCAGGGAATGAAGGCCGGAAATGGGATAAAATGAATATTATTGACCTAGCAATTCTCTCTGAAAAAAGGAGAGATATACTCTTACTTATAGAAAAGAAACCAGGAAATTTTGAAGAGATCGAAAGTTTACTTGACATAAGTTCTGTTTCATTAAGGTTCCATATAAAAAAACTTTTAGATTTCGGGTTTCTTGAGAAAGAAGAGGGAAAATATAAGTTATCGGGTATGACAATACCGATAGTTGATAATCTGAAAAGATTTCTGGATTCACTGACTTTCTTTGAAGAAAATATGGATTACTGGAAGAAACAGGACCTTACCCCTGTGCCCGACTTTTTGTTGAGAAGGTTAGAAGAGCTGGGCAGGTTTGAACTGATCAAATCTGATACAGCGCATATGTTCGAAATCCCTCAGGAAATTATGGATAATTTAAGAACGTCAGAGGAAATTTCGGTTTTTTTCTCCTGTTTGCATCCGAAAATCCTGTTCCTTTATTCAGAATTTGCAAAAAAAGGCTTGAAGCTCTCTTTATGTGTGACAGAGCCTATAGCTGAGAAATTATTCAATAATTTTCCTGCTGAAACAAAAAAAATTATGGAAGCTGAAAATACGAAGCTGTTTGTTTGCAGCAGGAATGTGAACCTGCCTATCTTTGTGGTAACAGACCGGTTTATGGCAACAGAACTTTTCCTGAATAGTGGGAAACTGAGCAGTCAGTTCATGATATGTTCCGGAGATGGAGCTCTGCGTTGGGGAAGAGAATTGTACAGGCATTATGAGGGGGTTTCCAAACTGTCTAAACCGAACCCTGCAAGCCCGTAAAAATCTAAAACCACTGAAAGGAAAAATGAACTTCGTATGAAGAAATAAGAAAAAATCAATATCCGAAGATCGAAAAAGAAGACAAAGGGGAAAAGCCGGATGGTAGGTAACAGAATGAAAAAAAATGGTATAATTTTGCTGGTTGTCTTTATACTGGCTGTATCTGTCTGTACCTGTGAAAACCTGAGGGCAGGAAATTCCGGAACTAACCGGGAAACCGATTGCATAACGAGTATTTATGAAGCTATTTCCAGGAGTGTTATTCCCAGTGAGACCACTGCAAATATTACTTCTTACCCTACATCCATTGAAAGCCAGATTTTGGGAAGCTGGTACTTCAATCTGATAGATACTATTGAAAATAAAAATAATCCTGTTCAAAGCTGGAACTGGAAATTCAACCTGCTTGCCGGGGAAGTAGATACGATGCAAAATCGCCAGCCAGCTATGAAGCAAAATCACCAGCCAGCTATGAAGCAAAATCACCAGCCAGCTATGAAGCAAAATCACCAGCCAGCTATGAAGCAAAATCGCCAGCCAACTTTAAGGAGGGAAAAACCGGATCATTTACCTCCTTCCATGGCCAGAGAAAAGCCTGTTAGAAAAGGAATCCCTGACAGAGAAGAATTGAATAATTTCATGGAAGAACAGGCACGGCAACAGGAAGATATAACACCGAACTATCAGACAACACCGAACTATCAGACAACACCGAACTATCAGACATATGTCACCCCGGATGCTGAAGCTGTAAACTCTTACCTCGAAAAAAATGATCTCGATGACAAGTACGAGATTTATGATGCTGCCCTCTCCTGGACCTGGGTATCAGACGAAACTCTGAACAATGTTGAGGAAAAGTGGCTTACCCCAACTGAGTTTCTGGAAGAAACTCCTGCTTATTCCGGCAACCCGGTATATGGTAAACCTGCAAGTGACTGTGAGGAACAGGCAAATTCTCTGGCTTCCCTTCTGATAGCTTCAGAAGAATACGACGAGAGTACAGTGCGGGTTGCCATAGGAAAAGTCGATTTTGGAGATATTAGCGGTGGGCACGCCTGGGTTGAAGTTTGCGAGAATGGAGAATGGTTCCCTCTGGACCCTACTGACGGGCCTTATTATGATGACAAAAGCTCAAAACTGATACCTGCAGATTCCCCGGATATCGATTATGACCAGTACAGTGATTGTACATACCCGGCTGTGGAAATCTGGTATTACTACAATAACGAGTATTTCATAGATTTAGGCATGCAGATTAAAAATGCGCCAGTGTCCTGGAAAAAAATCCCAAAAAGCTATCAAAAAATACAATCGGGTCGGTATTGACATTTCCGACCTATCTTATTTTAACTTTGGGAGTTATTCATTCCTGTCTAATGGGGATAGAAAAACCGAAGATGCTCCTTTTCCAACTTCACTTTCAAACCAGATGCTGCCACCGTGGAGCTGTACAATTTTTTTACCAGAGCAAGCCCAAGTCCGGTTCCCGGATACTTTTTTGAAGAGGAAGAGTCTATCTGGCTGAAAGGCTTAGTTTGTCATGATCAACTGCCGCAATATCTATTCCTTCATCAGATACAACTATCTTTATAAAGTCGTTGCTTTGTGTTGCTTTAACTCTTACACACCCGTTTTCATTTGAAAATATGACTGCATTGATCATCGGTTAAGGAGTTTTCTTGCCCGAAAGCTATCGATTTTGTACTATAAATCGATCTCAAACTTTACCCTCTTTACCTAAAATCGATACTCTGCTCCAGCCCATATTATATTAAAATTTTAGATAACTGTTGTAGAAATAGGGCAATTTATTATGGTTCCTTTCTTAACCGAAGACACATGAATATGACTGCATTTGTCATCAGGTTGCTGAGAACCTGCATGATTCTCTCCCTATCTGCAAAAACTCTGGGCAGGCTATTCTCAATTTCAAACTTTATTTTTATTCCTTTACTGGCGGCAAATGGGAATAGTACATCCCGAACTTCAGCAAATACTTCAGTCAGCTAAAAAGTGCTGTAATGCAGTTCAAAGCTTCCTTCTTCTATTTTTGAAAGATCAAGGATCTCATTAATCAGGTTCAACAGGTGTTTTCCGCTACCTGAGATATTCACGATAGCCTTGAGCTGTCTTACATTAAGTTCCCCGTAAATATTATCATATTCTTCCGTACCGTAATTTCTACCCCAGTTTCCAAAATTGCAATAGAATCTCCGGTTTCCGCCACACATGGGCTTTAACCTGAGAAGCCAGGTCTTTCCCTCAGAAGAGGTAAACTCCTGATTCGTCCCTCAGAAGAGGTAAACTCCTGATTCGTCAGTCGGGAGCCTGAGAGTATCGGGGTTTCTGGATAATGTTCTTATCCGCAGCCTGAGGGCTGTAATATGCCAGTTTTTTAGTCTCAACCGTTAACAGATCCTCGTTTTTGAGGGCAACTTTGTTTGCCTAGAGAAGATTAAATTTTGGGTCCCTGAGTAACACTATTTCTTCAAGAGAATTAAGATTTTTGCTACATATAGTTTAAATCATAAAAAATTTAGGTTAGACTGGTAAATTTTTTATACCCAATTTCTCTTTCGGGAACTATAAATCTGTTAATATTTTTATTTACAAGTAAAACTTGTTATTTCATTATTTAAGCTTGACAAAATAAGCTTTAGGAGGCATAGGTGTAAATATAACTTAATAAAAATGTAACCAATACACTCAGTTTTACATGGCCGAGGTTTTTAGATTGAGATTTAAAAAGATACCTATACATATGTACGAGAACTTCCACAAGATATTTAGTGGAAGTAACCAGAATACTATTAATATTTGCAGGAACTGCGGAGGAGCTTGCGAGTACAATAAAATCGGAACTCTGCTCCCTGGAGAAAAAGAATATATGGCAAAAAAAATGGGTATAAGTGTTTCCGAATTCAAGCTAAGGTATCTGGATATTTTAAAAATGGACGATGGAACTCTTGTTCACGTATTAAAGCTTGGAGAATTATGTCCTTTTTTGAACAAAGAAACCGAAGTATGCGAATGCCGTGATTTCAAACCTATAATCTGTAAAATCTACCCTGTTGTTTTTATGGTTGAAGCCGGAAAGGTACATTTCACAATAGATAACTGGTGCCAGTTATCAAAAAACAAAGTTTGCAGGAACTATTTCAAATCTGCAATCCCCCTTTTGTCCAGTCTTCCAATTCAAATTGAATGGTTCAACCATGTGGTAAGTTACGATAACCTTTATTTTGATTATGACCAGTTAAGAAAATGCCGAAAAGGAAAAAATCAGTATGCAATTTTTACTCTGGAAGAACTTTTAAGCCTCCAGAGAGATCCTGTGAAAGCGTATAGGGTTGAAGCATCTAATTTAGAGAAATCTCAGGTAGAAATGTATAAGATCAAAATAACACTTTCCAGAACTGATTGCTGTCAGGAAATAGAGGAGCTTTCCTTTTAGCCATAAACTAAAAAATTTATGGTTTAAGGATGAATCAGCATTACCAAACGGCTTTCAGTCAATTTGGCTTCGATTCAATCCATTTTCGAGTTCCCCTTAAAAGTCCGGGTTTTCAGCCGTTTCTGCACCTTTAAGGGGTTTGATTTCACTGTTGTCTCCGTTTTTTTATCTCCGTTTATCGGAAGTGTGAAAATAAAGGTACTTCCTTCCTCTATTTTACTACTGAACCAGACATATCCCCCATGCAGGTTAACAAGCTGTTTAACAAGTGCAAGTCCAAGACCTGTCCCCTGGAATTGTTTTGAGGAAAAGGAATCTACCTGACTGAAAGGTTTGAAAAGCTTGTTCTGATCCTCAACATTGATCCCTATTCCATTGTCTTTAACCATCACTTCTAACAGATCCCCCTTCTTTCTTGCCTCTATCTTCACAAGTCCATTTTCGTGCGAGAACTTTATAGCATTATCCAGCAGGTTGTACAGGATCTGAACAAAACGAGCTTCATCAGCACGGATTGTTGTAAGGCTTTGATCCACCTGGATTTCAACCTTAATATGTTTCCTGCCTGCAATAGGGGATAACATATTTTTGACTGCATTAAGTTCACTGGCAAGCTCAAACTCTTTATAATCGAGTTCGAGCTTTCCGGCTTCTACTTTGGATAAATCAAGGATATCGTTAATAAGATTAAGAAGGTGTTTCCCGCTATTGGAGATGTTCCTTACAGCCTTTAGCTGTCTTACATTAAGTTCCCCGTAAACATTTTCATACAGGAGATCGGAAAACCCTATGATTGAGTTAAGAGGGGTCCTCAGTTCATGACTCATGTTTGCCAGAAATTCGCTCTTCGTACGGTTTGCGACCTCTGCAATCTGTTTTTCCTGAAGAAGTTGCTCGGCTTTCTTCCTTTCCGTAATGTCTCTGCGAGTTTCCATAACTCCTATAATCTTTCCATTTTCATCAGTCACAGGAATTGCCTGGAAAAACCAGATCTTCCCGTCTTTTGAAGTAAACTCTCCGGACTTTTTCTTACCTGTCACGAAAACATGTTCAAGCCGGGAATACTCGACCACCTGACCATGTACAACCTTAATTGCATTTAAATAAACACCAACTGCATTTTCAAGATCCAGTTGCATATATGAAAGGGCAGCTTTATTTGCCCATATTATTTTCATTTCAGGGCTCACAAAAACAACAAGTTCGTTGAGTGAATCAAGCAAGACTTTTTTTTCGCGTTCCTGGGCCTTTAACTCCTGCTCTGCTAGATCGATCTCGTTTAACATTCCGTTTATTTCCTTTGACAGGCGATATAGCTCGTCACTGTCTTTCAAGGATAAACGTTTGGAGAGATCTTTTTCCGACCTGACTTTTGTAACGAAATTGTCAATCTCAACCAGTCTTGAAACAAAGAGATTATCAAGTGCAAATTTAACTCCGACCCCTGTCACAAGCCCGGTTAGCAAAAGGAAAAAATACATATAGTTTAGGGTTTTCTCACCATGCAAATAGAGTTCTCTTGGGAAGTCGGCTCTGATGATTAGGGCAGGTTGGCCCGAGATATCCCTTAACTCAAAATAACCTGCTACCTTCTCTTCACTGAGAGGTTCCACAAGGATCGTGTCAGGAGTTTCCGAAAATATATTAAGTGCCTCCTGAAAATCGGGAGGCATTTCCCGATCAGTCCTGTACATAGACAGGGAAGAGCGAGTAGTGTCTTTGAAGGATTCAAGGAGGTAATTGTCAAAAAACCTCCCGAAAATGAGAGTGCCCTTCGAAGGTCCTTCGTATTTTGTCGTAAGAATCGGATGACATGCAATAAACATGGGGCCTTCATCGAGCAAAACAATACCACTTATAGTATCGTCTTCTCCTTTTGTCAAAAGAGTTCCGTCCTCGATCATTTTCAGAAGCCCTGCTGGAACCGGCATTTCTTCTACAGAATTAACATCCACCGATTTTACATAGACCACATTCCCTGACTCATTAACAAAAAGCATTACATTAACTCTAATCCCTGCAAGCGTTTCATTCTGAAGGTCCACATCAATATACTGCTGGTTTCTATCTTCGATAAACTGGTAGGTATCATCCCAGCAAGCCCAGTCCTGGTCAATGTAATCAATATACCCCTGTCGGGTGGAGACTGCGTTTTGCACACGTTCTACATTCTCCAAAGTATCAGCCTGCTCAAGCTCCAAAAAATTGGACAGCTGCATGTTGTGCGTGAACGTAAACGCAGCCGTAAGGACGGCAAAAATTAAGAGGGTTATTATAAGAACCTTTTTGCTGATATCTATTGTAGACACCTCTAAAGACTTGAAACTAAAAAGGAGCTTAAAGTTAAGTGTATTATAAAATATTAAAAAGAAAAGAAACTATATAAAATTTAGCAAATTTAGTAAATAAATTTAGAGAGAAATATATTACTGATATTTCTATTTATATCCATAGTGTCACGGAAAAATTAGAAAGAACATAAATAAGCTCTTCCAAAAACTTAACTCTCTCCAGAATCATTTTACGATTACTCTTTTTCTGACATTAAAATAGAACTGCTCTGCAATTTCAGTACTTCCTTTCAGGTATATAATTTTCATACCAGAGCTGAGGGAAATTCCTGAACGTTCTTATGAAAATAAGGATTCCATCGGAAAATGTAGCCAGTTCCCGAATATTTCTATAGACTTCAGATTTCAGCAGCCCAGTATCGGCATACAGACCAAACCTGAGCAGGTTTACAACTACACTTATTTATTGTCCTGCCCCCACTCTCATTTTCTCACATATTTTTCCAAAATTTCCTCAAATCATTTCATTTATACCTGTACCTGCTCCTTTCAATATTTGTTGAATTTACTTGTTTTTTGAATTCTCAGGAAGTTTTTTATCAGGAGTAACTCCGTAATACTTTGTCCTTGCAGCTCCCCAGATACAGCCATTTTTCCCAAAGATCTTCAGTTCAAGGTTCTGAATAGACTTGCAGACACTATTGCCTGCTCTTGCACCTTTACAGACTATGCAGAACTTTTCACAAAAAACAGGAGGTTTTCCTTTATTTTCAACCATATCCTCACTCCCGATTATTTGTATTCTTCAGATTGGGACCCTGTATTATTCATTAATGCACTTATTTGACAGGATACCTGTATAAATGGTTATTTTGACCGGTAAATATTTTTATGCAGGGTATATTTCCGGTTAGAGAAGTTTCTTTCCGGCCTCAGGACCGGGAGCACATTGGAAGACGTCGCTTATCCCGACTTCTATGAGGGTTTTTGCAGGAAGACCTGGCTTTGCAGCATTCACAATTGCTTTCATTTTATCGAATTTTTCACCTGAACTGATAATTGTAGCTTTTCCTTTTATCTGGAAGCATCCGCCTGTTTCCGGACCCCACACATAAATTGCAACATTCGGATTTTCTTCCAGGTTTGCCAGGGATTTAACCATAAAGTTGTCTGCAATCCAGATAGTCTCATCATCCACAAGCTGGCAGAAACCTATAGGCACTACGTTAGGAACGCCATCTTTTGAAGCCGTTGCAACAGGGAAGATCTTTACTTTTGAAAAAGCAGTTTTCATCTCTTCGTTTATCTTTACCATAATATTTTCACCAGCAAGATTATTTGCAGTACAAATTTATATATTTAAGCGTTAGAATTCTGTACCAAAAGAGATATTTGTGTACTTTAATAACCTATCATGAATAAATAAGTATAATTAACTCTTATTTAGACCAAAAAGAGGATAATATTGATTTTTAAGAATATCAAAGATCTGGAGAGGTAGATAATGGGTAAAAATACAGTGCCTGATAAATTCAGAAGCTGAGAGTCGGGAAAAATATAGGGTAAAAAAGCTTTTTTTGAGAATTAATGCCAATATTATGTTTTAAATATTAAATTACCACTTATTTTGGTTCAGAAATTAAAAAAAGACATTTATTTTGATTTCAGATCAGATAATCTTATATAAAATTTAGCATCTATCGTAGATGAGAATATAGCATTTAATATATATATTATTTTCCAGCTGTTCAAGCCCTACACAGGAAGCGGAAAATTAAGTCGGTAAAATAGTCGAGAAAGTAACTGAGGAAGCTGGAAGTATTGTTTAAGAAGCAGAAGATATAGCTGGCGAAAATAAAACCGAAACAGTGTCGGATAAGAACATCGTTCAAACTGCGGAAGATGCCGGTTTCTTCACAACTCTTATTACGACCATAAAAACTGCAGGGCCTGAGGAAAACCTCAGTGGAAAAGGACCTTCACGGTCTTTGCCACTACCGATGACGCCTTTAACGCCCTTCCGGCAGGTATGCTCGACAGCCTGCTTAAAGATAAGGCAACCCTGACCAGAGTGCTTACCTACCATGTGGCCTCAGGAATGTATATAGCCGCTAATGTGGTGGGAATGGCATCCATTGATGGAAATGACATCCATTAAAACACTGGAGGGAAGCAAATTCCCGGTCAATATAACCGATGGAGTAAAAGTTGGGGATGCAAACGTCACAATGACCGATATCAAGGCCGACAACAGGGTAATCCACGCAATAGACAAAGTGCTGATCCCGCCGGAATAACCGTATTTATGAAAAAAGAATCTTTATTTATTTATTATTTTTTTTGTTTCTGGACCTTCGTTTGAGGCAATATTCAAAAAAAAGCGGCCTGTAAATAGAAATAAAAACAAAAAAATGTCGTTTTTTAGCCTACATTGTTCTCGGAAATCAACCTGTTTCAGAAATCAACCTGTTTCAGAAATCAACCTTTACCCTATACCCGAACTCAATGCTATAATCCAGATAATAGACAACCTCGGGTTCTATTTTTATCATGATAGTATCCGGATCAGGCGGCATATCTGCAGTAATAGGGAATTTGGCTGTCATGATCTCACCGATTTCCCGCAGTTCCCGCTCATCGATAACTATCGATGCCCTGCCTTCTACCTGAAGTGCCTGCATATCAAACCAGTCAGGATCATCCTCATCAACAGTAAATGCTACCTGCGGATTTTGCATGATATTCTGGACTTTCCGGGTGTTTTTATTTGTTGCCAGGTATACAATTTCGTTTTTGGAAACATACGCCATTGTATGAGCCATCGGCCTGCCCTGAGGGCTCAAGGTTGCGAAGTTCAGGTAATAGTGAGTTGCAAGGTATTCACAAATCTTATCTTTAAGATCTTCTGTCATATTCCCCCACCAGATGTTGTAACTTTCAGTCAGACCCCACAAGGAGATCTTTTACATCAAACCATTCCAGATACTATATTTAGACATTTTTCAATTAATTCTATGAAAGAAAAAATATACTGATGATCCACTGATATTTTCAGTCATTTCCCCATACGGTTTATGGAGATAAAATTTATAAATTTTACTTATAAATATATGGGCAATATTTATGAACTACCCCTAAGCTAAAGACTTAGCAGCTTCTCACTTCATAGAAAACCATCGGCATCTCCATAAGTGTTAATTCGGGCTATACCATCCCTACTGAGTTATGTCCATTCGTCCGTTTAAGCTTTACATGACGTCAGTTTCGGCTTTACATGAATACGAACTTGATACAGTGGGTTTATTCAAGACCTATAGAGCCTGATGGCAAACCCTTGGAAAAAGGTTGCTTGGTTTTCACATATCTTAATCTAATATAATATTAGACGATGGTGCATATGAAAGCAACGAATATCAAAAATAATGTTGAGAAAGTTGACGTTTATACCCATGAAATTAAGATTTCATAGGTTTTACGCTTCTTCCTATAAATTTACTTATAAATTACGGAACCTACAAATAAAATGCAGTTGGAATAAAAAATCAGGACTTTCGCTTCTTCACACATTCTTTTAGTTTTTCTTCAAGTCGGATACGGGAAATAAAAACCCCAAACTGGGTTGCAATGGTTTCAATAACCGTGCGCACGCTATCCGAAAGTTCATACTCTATCCTCGAAGCAAGATAAAAGGCAGCAATAACCTTTTTTCCGGACCTTACAGGAATTATTGCCGTAGCCCTGAGTTTTTCCTGCCGGAGCGCCTCATCTCTAGAGGTTAGAAGAAGGTCTATGTGCTGCTTATAGACAGGCTGCCCTATCATAACGAGCTTGGCATTTGGAGAACTTGCACTAAAATTAGAGGCATTCTCGACAAAGATAGGGGAAAGGCCACGATGGATAGCAAGAGACATATCGCCGGTCTCTTCATCAATCAGATAGATACCACCAGCATTGATTTCATCTATCTGGAGACATGAATCAAGCAACCTGTCAAGCGTCTCATCCAGGTGAGTTGAAGTGCTCAGAGCAATTCCAAGGTCCCTCTGGATATAAAGCAACTTCTCTTTTCTTTTTCGTCCGGTAATATCAAGGATTATGCCTTTAAGGTACTTTACGACCCCGTTCTCATCGGCTTCGATAAAGGTTCTTTCATCAACCCAGCGTACTTCTCCGGACTTTGTCAGTATCCGGTATTCCTGAGAGAAGTCAACGTATTCTTCTTCAATCCTTCTTGATAGCTCTCTTTCGACCCTTTCAAGGTCGTCAGGGTGCACAATGTTCCCATAAAGAAGTTTTCCTGATGTGAATTCTTCTACCGTATACCCGAACTGCTTTATATTCTCAGAAACAAACTCTGCAGGCCAGTACTTCTCGGGACGCCACAGGAAAACAGTGACAGGGACTTTATTTATTACTGAGATCAACTCCTTTGCCATCTCAAGTGCATTGCATAAAGCCATCTCATTGAGATATTTGCAGGACTTTTGCCTGCTACTATTTCCATTTTTAGCCGTATTCGAAGCCACTTTAGCCATCTTATTCTCCTTACAGGAACCTTTTACAGAAAACCATGAAAAAATTTCACATATTTAGTCTTTTTGCTACAACTAAATAGAAACACGCAATAAATTAAAAAGATTGTGGTTTGAACTTCCAGAAATATCAAGATGCAGAGGCACATTATGGTTAGAACGATGTAATCTCGAAACATGGCAATTAATAAGAAAAAATAAAAACCGAGGGAAAAATATATAAGTCAAACTCAAATCAAGCTTCTTTTTGAAAATAAAGAGGGGCAGGAAAGAGATATAAAGCAAGATTCTTTACCAATTTTTATACCGTTTCGTCCTGCCAGCCGTCTATTAATTCCCGTACAGCTGCATCTCTTACGAATTCGTCTTTATCTTTAAGAGCTATATCCTTAATCAGAGGAAGAGTATCCGGGTCAGCATGCCAGATTTTTGCAAGCTCTTGAACTGCAGTAATCCGTACGAAATTATCGCTGTCATTTAGCAATCTGTCCCTTATAAGGCAGAGAGTTTCAGGCTTTTCATGCCAGACTTTTACAAGCTCTTCTATGGCATTTTTCCTGACCGAATAATGTTCATCAAAAACAGCTTTTTCCAGGATCAGTTCAAAGGTCCCAGGCTCTTCAGGCCACAAGGAAGCGAGCAGGCTGACTGCGGTTCCCCTGACCATATTGTCTTCGTCGTGAATGCACCTGTCCCTGATAAATCCCAGGATGTCGGGCTCATTTCGCCAGCCGTTTGCAAGTTCCTGGATTGCAACTCCCCTTACAGAATAATGGTCATCCTTTAATGCCCTTTCTTTTATAAAAGGAACGATATCTTCTCTATCGGACCATTTCTCTGCCAGTTCCTGCAAAGCCGCACTCCTTACAGAGTAGTGTTCGTCGTTCAGGGCTTTATCTCTGACGAGCTGAAAGACAGCCAGCTCTTTACTCCAGTATTTTGCGATGCTCTGGACAGCAATAACCCTGACAAAACCATCGTTTTCCTTTACAACCCTTCCTGTTATAAAATCCAGGCTGCAACAGCTTTTACCCCAGCACCTGGAAAGTTCCTGAAGAGCTGTACTCCGGACGAATTTATCTTCTGCGTTTTCAGCCCAGTCCCTGATAAGATCAAGAATTTCAGGCATATACTTCCAGTTCTCTGCAAGTTCTCTTACGGCAGCCCTCCGGACCTCATAATTAAAGTCTTCTGTCGCCCTTTCTATTATAAGGGGAAGTGTTCCGGGGCTTTCCTTCCATAACCTTGCTAGTTCTTGAAGGGCGTTTTTTCGGACTGAATAATGGCTATCCCTGACAGCTCTCTCTTTAATAAGTTCAAAAATATTTTCGCTGTCGCTAAAATTTTTTGCAAGTGTAAGGAGAGCTTCACGTCTAACCGTATAATCCTTATCTTTTACTGCCCGATCTTTAAGCAACTCCAGAGACCTAAAAGAAATTGCCTCTTTTTCTTCAGTATCTACAGGGTGCTGAGATATAACATTCCCAGGCATTTCTTTCCACCTACTTATTGTCTACCGGTAATTTAATATCTACCAGAATTAGATTAACCTTAAGGAGATATTTATACATATTATTTATATAACATCCCAACTTGACATTTTTTTAAGCAAGTCAAAAACCCACCTGCTAACGCCAGGGGCAACGTTTCCGCAACGCCTGTAAAATTCAACCTCTAATCCCATTTTTTTGTATTCTTCAATCAATTCCGGGATCTGAGAATCGGTTTTGAAAGTGTAGAAATGGATGTGCCCCCCTCTTCTTACAAGTCCTGAAACCTCACCGAGAAAATGGTCCATGCCGTAAGGGGTTGGCATAATTGCTCTATCAAATCCTTTTTCCGGAATCTGGAATCCGTCAATTTTCCCGGATTCAGAACAGGCAATTCCAGAAGGTGAAACCACACTTTCAGTTTCAACCACATTTCCGAGATCGATATAAGGGTTTAAAGAGCCAGCGTGGCGAAGAATCAATTCAGCATCTCCCTGAATTACGGTCACCTGCTTTTCAAGTCGGTTCAGACGGACATTTTCTTTCAGGCAGCCACAGGCATCGGGGTTTATTTCGATTGCACAGACCACTGCTCCTTTTCCTGCGGAAGGGAGCACAAAGGGGCCCACACCTGCAAAAGGGATCAGGACGGATTCCCCTGGAAGAACTTTTGAGGCTACACGTGCCCTTTCCCAGTAGAGCCTGGGATTGAAAAAAACTTTTCTTACGTCCATTCTGTATGTGTAACCGTTTTCTCTGTGAAAGGTTTCTGCAGATTCACCGGAGAGAAATTCAAATCTGGCTACCCTGTGTTCACCTTCAAGCTTGCTGACCTTGTTGAGGACAGCCCTGGTATTGCCCCTCATCGAAAGGATCTTTGAAACAATAGAGTCCCTGTAAGCCTCAAGTTCCTCCGGAATGGAAACTACTACAATATCCCCTACATAATCAAAGCGTTTTGGGACTAAGGGAAGCAGGGGAGGTTCAACTATTCCTCTCATTGCATCTCGCAGGGTTACTCTATCTCGAAAACTCATATCAGCATACCTCTGCCTGATAAAATTACAGACCTTCCTCCGCTCAGGTTCTTTATCAAGACACTTAATCGAAAACTTAATTATTCAGGCACCTATTCAGGCATTTTATCTCTACAGATATTTATTATTTGACTTTCACTCCTCTGCTCTTTCAGAACTATTAATTTTCATTTTTTCTCTGTTGAAAGCCAGTACAAAACATATAGAGTAACAAAAGGATTGAAATTGCGAAAGCTACAAAAGGAAACAAAGCCTGAAAAAAAGGAAGCGAAAAAGATATAAAAACTGATCCTGAGCATACGCAGGAAAAATTATATATGAAAATAATTATAGAAACTCCCAAATACAGTTTTTCAAAATACCAAAAGACAGAAAAAGGCTATGAAAGAGCTTTTTTTTCTCCCCTTCCCACCATCTTTAATTATGGTTTTATAGAAGGCACAAAAGGCCCTGACGGTATGGAAGAAGATGTGGTCGTGCTCGGTCCCCGCATGTCCAGAGGGGACACTCTTGAAAGAGAAGGTTTTGACGGCCTGGTAAAATTTCTGGATAACTCCGTTCGAGACGATAAAAAAATAGTATATATTAGTGGCTTTTACTCTCCTTCTCTGCTCGCTTTTTATTTCAGGCTTTATGCCCTGTTCAAAACCTTTCTCTATGCCCTACACGAGGGAAAAATTACAAGGTGCAGGTTTGAAGGAATCGTATTTGAGAAGTTACATTGAGTTTTCTCATTTATTTTCGGCTTCTTCTTTCTCAAGTACGACAATTCGCGCAATCGGAGCATTTGTTTTCACGGATTCGATCCCCTTCAAACAACCTTCCTTGCTTTTATACCCCTGGCTTATCGTGATGATCTGCCCGTTTCTTGCTCTTAACCTGAAACGGTATTCATTTGCTGCATCAATATATACTTCAAATTTTGGCATTCAGTTCCCCCTTGTTTGGTTAGATGGTCAATTTTCAAAAGCTCTGTTATTTCAAAAGCTCTGTTATCAATGTCTGAAATTTCAGGTTCAAGAGATTCCCCGAAGGGTTCCCGAATCCTGTAATTCATTTGATTTCATTTATTTAAATAATATTCTATGCAAAAAATTAAGAACTTTACTTTAAAAACTCCCTGAATTACCCTCCCTGGATGAAGAATAATGAAGCAATATTTATAGGAAGTATCCCGAATTAACGCTCATGGATATGCCAATGGTCTTCTATAAAGTGAGAAGCCGCTAAGTCTTTAGCTTAGGGATAGTTCACAAGAGCCAAAAATCTAAAAAGAAAGTTGTAAGTAAAAATCCATCAGAAAGAGCTATCTAATAACCGATTTATCAGGGAAGGGCACTTTTAGAAAACTACTAATAATTTGAAGAAGCTTAAAAAAAGGTGATTTAAAGATGCCTTTCCACGTGATGCTAATCCCTACCCTTGGCTGTCCTGCAAATTGTAGTTATTGCTGGAGTTCCGAGGAGAAATCCCCTATAATGAGCATCGAAACCATAAAAGAAGTAGTTGAATGGCTCAAAAATTTCAGGGAAGATTCGGTTACCTTTACCTTCCATGGAGGGGAGCCGCTCCTGGCCGGCGCGGATTTTTACCGGGAAGCTTTACCTTTACTTGTTGAGGGTTTAACCCCCAGACAAATCGCTTTTGCAATCCAGACAAATCTCTGGAAGCTTACTCCGGAGATAGCCCAGATTTTTGCCGAATACAATATTCCGGTTGGTTCCAGCCTGGACGGCCCCCAGGAGCTTAACGACCTGCAAAGGGGAAAAGGATATTATGAAAAGACTATGAGAGGCTATGAGATTGCAAAAGCTCATGGACTGAATGTAAGGTTTATCACCACATTCACCTCTCATTCCATAAAGTTCAAGGAAGATATTTTCAATTTTTACCTGGAAAAGGGTTTAATCCTTAAACTGCACCCCTGCCTGCCTTCTTTAAAGGACGACAACCCCGATAAATGGGCACTTGACCCGGAAGAGTATGGAAAACTGCTAATCTACCTTCTTGACAAATATCTGGAAAACATGGGCCGTATTGAGGTCATGAACATTGACAACATGTGTAAAGGTGTGTTCACAGGCCGGGGCACTGTATGTACCTTCGTTGACTGTATGGGGGATACTTTTGCAGTGGGCCCTGATGGCGGGATATACCCATGCTATCGCTTCGTAGGCCTGCCAGAGTACGTAATGGGCAATGTTTATGATCACCCGACTATGGCAGACCTGGCCCAGTCCGATGCCTGGAAACTCATGCACCAATATAAGGAGTATGTGGACACAGCATGCGGCAAATGCGCCCATATCAGGTACTGCAGAGGCGGGTGCCCTTACAATGCCATAGTACCCACCGACGGGGAAATAAAAGGTGTTGATCCACACTGCATTGCCTATAAGATGGTATTTGATGAAATAACCAGTCGGGTCAACGAGGAAATGTTCGGTTCCTCTGGCATGGAAAATATGTTTCAGCCGCAGTCTATGAAATCCTCCAAGTCAGGCATAATGTCCCTTATTTTAAAACGAACGTAAAAATAACAAAAGAGATGTAAGCCTTCAAACCATAACAGAGGAAGAAAAACACATTTGAGATGCCATCTCTGGCTCAGATCATAAGCGAAAAAAGCTCATTGAGTTGAAAGTAAGAGCTTTCCACTCAATTTGAAGAGAATACGTGTTTTACTCTTTCTGTGTTATTCCTCTCCTATTTCTTTTCTGAATTCTATGTAATCTCTCTCGACTTCTTCGAGCTCGTATTCCATTTTATCCCCCATGTTAGGTTAAACAGGTTTTGTTTAACAGGGCTTCGCATGGATATAAGGGCTATGCAGACATGAACAGAATTCAATATGTACCAAAGTTAAATAGGAACATTTTTTGCTATGTAAAATAGACATTATTATATAGAAAGGAAATCATTTAATTATTAGAATCTTTGTTACCGATTAGAAGACACAATTTGAGACATATTTAGAGTGTGGGATTCTAGCAAAGATTTTTTTTGAATATATCATGGGGGAGGAGTTAATATTCAAAGAAGAAGCAGGACTGATATAGCGGTAGCTATTTTAAAAATAGCAAATAATGGGGCAAAGAAAACTCATATCGTTTATGAGGTAAATCTTAACTTTAACATTGCCAAAAAGTATCTGGAAATGTTGAGCGAAAAAGAACTTATCAAGAATGAAAATGGGTTTTTCATCACCACTGATAAAGGAAAGATTTTCCAGGAAATAGCTAAGGAAATCAAGCTTTAAACTACTTTCCATTTGTTTTTTATAATTTTGTATTACATTTTTTTCTAGTTTACAGATTTTAGAGACAGGTATATGAATGCAACAAACAGGTTGGTTAAATAACCTGTTCGTTCTTGCTCAAATGCACTGTCTGTCGTTGATTATTAGTTTATCGTGGCTTATAGGCGTTCGTTGGTATTTGTATTGTGTAGTACTTATCTGGACTAGCAGTGTTATATGAAGTGTTTATTGAAATAGTTTATATATATCCACTTTCTAAACTAAACATATGGAAGAGGGCAAGATTAAGAACACGATAACAAGGAGTTTCGAACTTCAGGACTACAGGATAGAAGGAGCAGAACTTTCTGGTTTTTGGGCAGATCTGCTCAGTAAAGAAGAACTGACGGTTGAAGTAAATTACAGGCCTGAAAACAAAAAAACCTTCAGTCCCGAAGAAACAGAAATTCTTATTCACGAAATCTGCAGAAAATGCGACAGCTTTGGGGCCCAACTTCCCGAAAATATAAAATGTGAAGTCACCTTTAAAGACTTCGGGGAAAAGATCTATAAAACCGACCAATCGGATTTTGAACCGGCGCCCAGGGAAATAGATGAAGTTAAGGTTGCTTACCGCTTCTATGTAGCTTATTATGTTTAACCGGTTTAAAAGTGAATCAAATTTGATCCGATTCAAAATATAACGCTAGAAGATCACAATAAACGGAATTGGGAACCGAAACCGAAAGGGAGTTCATAAAAGCAGAAAAGGAAAGGGAAGAAGCAAGAAAAACAGAGGAAACAGGATATTCAGTAAAAGACAAAAGAGAAGAGTACGAAGACCATGACTCTGATGACGACGGAGAATAAAGATCAGGATCTCTCTATTCTGAAATATTGTTTCAGAGGATTTGGAAGTATTTTTGAAATGAACTCAAATAAAAATTTCGGTACTATTTTACTTTCCCAACTTTACCTAATTATCCACTTTTTTATGAGCTCCTTGAGCCGGGTTTATGCGCAAGATGTTCCAGCCTGTTGGCAACTTCCCTAATCCTCCACATCCATTTTGATGATATATCTGGGATACGGTTTTTGGAGACGAGTTCGTTCCTCTCATTATGCCTCAAATAAATAACATAAAGTATTAAATAGATAGAAAATAATAACATTTTAAGTTCAAAAGTTTCAAGGTGAATGAATGAATGAAATTAAAACCGAGTAAAAGAGAACAAATTTTCTCCCTGCCTGTTGCCCTTATTTCCACTGTCTCAAACAAAGGTATCCGAAATGCTGCTCCCTGGTCCAATATAACTCCAATCCTCCGGCCCCTAGAAGAAGTAGTACTTGCTTCCTGGCTCAAGCGCGATACTCTTACAAACATCCGGGAAACAGGAGAATTTGTTATAAATATTCCTCCCGTCGGGATGGCAGAAGTCGTCATGGTCTGCTCCAAGAATTACCCCCCGGAAGTGGATGAATTCGAAATGGCCGGACTAAAGTCCCATCCCTCGGAGGAAATTATGGCTCCAGGGATTGAGGGATGCCTTGCCTGGGCCGAATGTACCCTCGTGGAAGAGATCCTGAGAGAAAAGTTCTCCCTCATCATAGGAAAAGTCGTAAATCTGGAAGTTGATGAGAACTTTTTTGATGAGGAAGGCAGAATGGATTTTGAAAAAGCAAAACCTCTGTCCTGCATTCTCGGATCAAAAGGCCTTACTTTCACCTGTCCCAGATATACCGGCAAATCAGCAGACTACTCCAAAATGGTTTTGAAAGAAAAAGAAGTTGGAGAATAAGATATTTCAAGCCAGATGCATTGAATTTTGGTTTTTTGGTTAAGAATAACTGAAATGCTCAAACTAAAACACGGTATAAAACAAACTCAAACTAAAACATTGTGACCAAGATATTCAAGGAGCATACTCTAAGAAAAATGAGAAATTCACTTTCTTATGAAAAAGAAAGATAGCCTGCCTTATTAAAAAAACTCAGCCACCTCAACCACTTATACTGTTTTTACCTCTTTTTCCAGCTTCTTTATCAGCTCCCTGAGCTGGATTGCGCGCTCAAAGTCCAGCCTGTCGGCAGCTTCCCTCATCTCCGTATCCAGTCCGATGATCACGTTGGGAATATCGGTCTTCGGGATATGCTTTGTGTCGGTAATATCCACTACTTTTTCCCTGATCGGTTTTCGAATGGTTGTCGGGACAATGCCGTGTTCTTTGTTGTAGGCGATCTGCATTTTGCGGCGGCGCTCCGTTTCGCTGACAGCTTTTTTGATGGAGTCGGTCATTTTGTCGGCGTAGAGGACGACCTTCGAACTCGAGTTTCGGGCTGCGCGGCCTATGATCTGGATGAGGCTCTTTGAGTCTCTGAGGAAACCTTCCTTATCTGCATCAAGAATCCCGATGAAGCCCACTTCGGGGATGTCAAGCCCTTCCCTTAGCAGGTTGATCCCTACAAGGACATCAAACCTGCCGAGGCGCAGTTCACGAATGATTTCAGTCCTTTCGATGGTCTTGATATCGGAGTGCAAGTAGCGGGCTTTGATCTCGTTTCTGGCAAGGTAATCGGTCAGTTCCTCGGCGAGCTTTTTGGTTAGGGTAGTCACGAGGGCACGGTCCCCCCTATCCACTATTTTTCGGATCTCCTGCATGACGTCCCTGACCTGTCCCTCGAGGGGGCGTACCTCAACCTCAGGGTCAACAAGGCCGGTAGGGCGGATAATCTGTTCCACGATCCGGAAGGACTGCTCTCGCTCATAGTCTGCAGGGGTTGCCGAGACGAAGATCACGTTTTTCATGTACTTTTCAAATTCGTCAAACTTCAGAGGCCTGTTATCAAATGCACTGGGGAGCCTGAAGCCGTAATCAATAAGGCTCTTTTTCCGTGAGCGGTCTCCGTTATACATCCCGTGCAGCTGGGGGATGGTCTGGTGGCTTTCGTCAATGACCAGAAGAAAATCATCAGGGAAATAGTCGATCAGGCAGAAAGGCTGTTCTCCGGGCTGCCTGTGGTCAAAGTGTCTTGAGTAGTTCTCAATACCTTTACAGCTGCCGGTTTCCCCTATCATTTCCATGTCATAAAGCGTGCGCTGCTTCAGCCGGTGAGACTCGAGCAGCCCGAGTTCAGGCAGGCGCTCTTCAAGCTCTTCAAGGATGGACTGGATTGCACTTTTCTGCTCCTCTTCAGGGATGACATAATGTCTTGCAGGATAGACGAAAAAATAGTCCATCTCTTCTTGTCGCTGCCCCGTCTGCTTGTCCAGTTCGGAAATCCTGTCTATCTCGTCCCCGAAGAGCTCGACCCGGATGATGTCATCGAAGTAACCGGGAATGATATCAATGGTGTCCCCTTTTACGCGAAAGCGCCCGGGCATGAGTTCCATATCGTTTCTTTCAAATTGAATATCGATAAGTTTCTCAAGGATTTCCTTTCTCTGAACCTTATCTCCAACCTTCAGTTCAAACCCCATCTTCTGGAAATTCTCAGGGTTTCCAAGCCCGTAGATGCAGGATACCGACGCCACCACAATCACGTCCTGGCGCGACATCAGGGAAGCTGTGGCTGCGAGGCGCATCTGTTCAATCTTAGGGTTTATCTGCGCATCTTTTTCAATATACTGGTCTTTGGCAGGAAGATAGGACTCGGGCTGGTAATAGTCATAATATGAGACAAAGTACTCAACGCGGTTTTCAGGAAAGAACTCCCTGAACTCATTATATAATTGGGCAGCCAGGGTCTTGTTATGGGCAATAACAAGAGTCGGCTTTTTGACCTGGTTAATGACATTTGCGACCGTATAGGTCTTTCCGGACCCGGTTACCCCCAGAAGGGTCTGACATCTTTCTTTCTTTTCCAGTCCCTCTACAAGCTGCCTGATAGCTTCTGGCTGGGATCCCTTCGGCTCAAAATCGGAAACGAGCTTGAACTGAGGGCTGTCCCAGTACCGTGCATCGTGTATTGTTTCGAACTTTTTTTCGGATAGTGCCTCGGGTGGCTGGCTGGAAGATTTCATGGAATCAAGACCTTCTTCTGTAAATGAAAATAATTGAAATTGTTAAGACTAATTGACATCACTAATTGAGGAGCCTGGCAAAGACAGATGATTACGATTTTGGGATCAATGATTTTTGCCTGAGCAGACGGTTGTAGTTGATTGCAAACCTGTGAGCCTCGTCCCGGATTTCCTGGACAAAGAGTGAGGCTTTTTCATCTTTTTTAATGGGGAGAGGGGATTTAAGCCCTGGCACATAAATTTCTTCTTCCCGCTTGGCAATGGAAATTATCGGAACCCTGAGCTTCAGTTTCCGGAGTTCCTGGAAAGCTGAAGATAATTGCCCTTTACCTCCATCTATAACAATTAAATCAGGCATGTCGTGTTTTTCTTTAAGCAGGCGGGAATAGCGCCTCCGCACAACTTCTGCAATGGAAGCGAAATCATCGATTCCCTCCACACTTTCTATTTTGAAGCGCCGGTAATTATGTTTATCAGGCCTGCCCCCCCTGAACTGCACCATAGAGCCGACCGTAGCTGTACCTGAGAGGTGGGAGATATCGAAGCATTCGATAACATTCGGAAGTTTTGGGAGGGAGAGTTTGTTCTGCAGAGCTTCGATTTTTTTTCTGTCCCCAAAAAATCCGATTTCAACATTCTTCAGGACAAGATCGAGAAGTTCTTTTTTCTCTCCCTGCTTCGGAACCGTAACCTTCACTTTCTTTCCCTTCACATGCGCCAGGAATTCTATAAGGGACTCTTCAAGAGGCTCGGGAACAATAAGTTCCTCAGGTGGATCATTCTCGGAATAATACTGTACCAGAAATTCTTCCAGAAACTCCTGCCCAAAGGCAAAGATGTAATCCTGCTTATCTTCCAGGATCCCTTTGTAAACCTTGAAAAGCATGAGATAAACAGTATCATCCCTGACAATGTAGTTCAGGATGTCCTCATCATGTTTCTTCTGCCTCTCCATATTTTGCTTTTCCTGGAGGCTTTCAAGGGCTGCAATCTCATCCCGGAGTTCCAGGGCCTGCTCAAACCGCTGCCTGGAAGCCAGCTCTTTCATTTCTATTTCCATTGACTCGATGAGTTCCCTGATGTTGCCCTTAAGGACAGAAATCGCCCTTTTTACCTTCTCTCCGTACTCCTCCATAGAAATGTTGCCTATACAGGGTCCGCTGCATACTCCTATGTGATAACGGAGGCAGGCACGCACAGGCATTTTTTTACAGGTCCTGAGCTGGAAGGTTTTTCTTACGACCTCGAAGATATAGTCCCTTTCCTTTGCAGAAACGAAAGGCCCGAAAAACTCTCCCTCTCCGGTATTCTTCCGAGAAATCCTGATCCTGGGAAATTTATCTCCGGTAAGGTGGATGCAGGCATATCGCTTCGAGTCCTTGAGGAGAATATTGTACCTGGGCCAGTGCTTCTTGATCAGGATATTCTCAAGGAGCAGGGCTTCAACCTCGGTATTTGTTACAATGAAGTCAAGACCCCTAGCAGCCTGCACAAGGCTCGCTGTTTTAGGGTCGTGGTCTTTTTTCTGGAAATAGCTGCTCACTCTTTTTTTAAGGTCCTTTGCCTTCCCCACGTAGAGCACAACCCCGTCTTCATCTTTAAAAAGGTAGCAGCCGGGCAGGTGTGGAAGAGCATCCAGATCAATCATTTTTGGGCCTCGTTGCGATCAAGTTTAGTTTACTCAAATCCGGTGTTCAGGTTTTAGTTTTGCAAGAATCCTTTCGTGGAAATTCTTTTGTGGAAATTCTTTTGTGGAAATTCTTTTGTGGAAATTCTTTTGTGGAAATTCTTTTGTGGAAATTCTTTTGTGGAAATTCTTTTGTGGAAATCCTTTTGAGGAAATCTTTACAGAAATTCTTCAAAGTGCCTGTCCTTCAGACGCTTTGTCTGCTCCGTCTTTGAATTCATCAGGCTCTTCTTCAAATTCTTCCTCAGATTTCTCTTCAGAGTCCCCTTCAGAATTTCCTTCGAATTCCTCATAATCGGCCTCATAAATCTTCCCCATCCTCAAAAACTGCCTCAACAGGCTGTGTTCCCGACTCCATATACGAGCTTCCTCTTGCTGAAAGCCTGGAGGCAAGGAAGTGCCCGGTATAGCTTTCCGGGATCAGGGCAATTTCTTCAGGCGTGCCTGTAGCAACAATCTCCCCACCTGCATTTCCGCCTTCGGGGCCGAGGTCGATTATATGGTCTGCAGACTTGATGACGTCCAGATTGTGTTCGATAACAACCACAGTGTTTCCTTTTGCAACAAGGCTGTTCAGGACTGAAATCAATTTTTTAACGTCATGGAAATGCAGCCCTGTTGTAGGCTCGTCAAGCAGATAAATGGTCTTTCCAGTACCCTTTTTAGATAATTCGCGGGTAAGCTTTATTCTCTGGGCTTCTCCGCCGGAAAGGGTCGTTGAACTCTGCCCGAGTTTGATATACCCAAGTCCTACGCGCGTGAGGGTATCAAGCTTGCCTTTGATTGCGGGAACGTTTTCAAAATGCTCTGCAGCCTCTTCCACGGTCATGTCCAGGACGTCGGAAATCGATTTGCCCCTGTATTTTACCTCGAGGGTTTCCCGGTTATAACGTGTGCCTTTGCATTCCTCACACTCAATGTAAACATCGGGCAGGAAGTTCATTTCAATCTTGATCAGCCCATCCCCCTGGCAGGCTTCACAGCGCCCTCCTTTTACGTTGAAAGAAAAGCGTCCGGCTTTGTACCCCCGGATTTTGGCTTCCTTTGTTTCGGCAAAAGCCTGTCTGATTGCATCAAAGACCTTGGTATAGGTCACAGGGTTCGAGCGGGGGGTCCTGCCTATGGGGCTCTGGTCGATAACAATTACCTTATCGAGCTCGGAGTCAAAAACAAGTTCATCATATTCCCCTGGTGTTACATTTGATTTGTTGATCTTTTTCATCAGGGCTTTGTAAAGAGTATCGTAGATAAGGGTAGATTTCCCGGAACCCGAAACCCCGGTAATTACCGTGAAAAGCCCTATGGGGATATTCACATCGATGTCCTTCAGGTTATTTGCCCGGCAGCCTTTCAACCGGACGAAGGCCTCACTCTGGCGGCGGAGAGCAGGAGGTTTAATCTGTTTTTCTCCTGAGAGGTACTTGCCTGTCAGAGAACCCGGATTTCTCTCGATTTCTGCGGGCGTCCCCTCAGCTACCACATAACCTCCATGTATCCCTGCACCCGGGCCTATATCAAGCACATAGTCCGCAGCCCGGATAGTATCCTCGTCATGCTCTACCACAATGAGAGTGTTCCCAAGGTCCCGGAGGGTTTGCAAAGTCTGGATAAGCCGCTCGTTGTCCCTCTGGTGCAGCCCTATGGAAGGCTCGTCAAGCACGTAGAGCACTCCCATGAGGTTTGAGCCGATCTGGGTTGCCAACCTGATCCTCTGGGCTTCCCCCCCGGAAAGGGTGCCTGCACTACGGGAAAGGGTCAGGTACCCAAGCCCCACATGCTCAAGGAAACCAAGCCGGGAACGAATCTCCTTCAGTACCTGTTTTGCGATTTCCTGCTCTTTTTCCGAAAGCGTGATGTTTTCAAAAAAACGGATACACTGGATAATGGAAAAGTCTGTTGTATCCACAATTGACTTTCCGGAGAGCTTAACTGCAAGGACCTTTTCTTTCAGACGCTTGCCTTCACATTTAGGGCAGGGGTGGACCTGCATGAACTTCTCGAGTTCTTTTCGCCGGTACTCGGACTTTGTCTGGTTATAAAGCCTCTCAGACTGTGGAAGAAGTCCTTCCCATATGCCTTTATGGGACCACTGGGCATCCCCGTTTTTCATGCTCATGCTGAACTGAATCCGATCATCTGAGCCGTACATGAGGGCAGAATATTGTTCTTCAGAAAGGGTATCAAGAGGGGTAAAGATGTCAAAACCGAAATGTTTTGCAACGGCTGCCAGGTGTTGGCTCCGGTAGCCGTCAAGGTAGTTTCTGTAAAGAGCAACGGCTCCGTCGGCAATGCACAGGCTTTTATCAGGAATTATGAGGTTAGGATCGAATTCCATCTTAATCCCAAGCCCGTTACAGGCTTCACATGCCCCGAAGGGACTATTGAAGGAAAACATTCTGGGCTGGAGTTCCTCAAAAGCCATTCCACAGACAGGGCAGGCCATGTTTGAAGAATAAAGGTGGTCTTTTCCTTCGGAATCGACGGCAATTAAGAGCCCTTCACCTTTCCTGAGGGCATTTTCGCAGGCTTCAACAAGCCTTGACCGGTCTTCGGTGGGGTCCTGGCGGTCAATTACCACTTCAATATCATGCTTTTTGTAGCGGTCAAGGGTAATCTCGTCGTCGGTCCTGTGAATTTCCCCGTTTACCCTGACCCGCGTGAAACCTTCGCTGTTCAGGTCCTTGAAAAGCTGCTGGTAAGTCCCTTTTTTCTGGCGGACGATGGGTGCGAGGATTGTAACCATTCCCTCGCATTCTCTGCTGAGGCTGTCCGCGATCCTTTCCGGAGACTGGGACTCTATTTTTATGTCATGAATAGGACAATAGGGGGTCCCTACCCTTGCAAAAAGAAGCCTGAGGTAGTCATAGATTTCAGTGACAGTTCCCACCGTACTCCGGGGGTTTTTAGAAGTTGTTTTCTGCTCTATAGAGATTGCCGGAGACAGTCCTTCAATACTGTCCACGTCCGGCTTGTTCATAAGCCCGAGGAACTGCCGCGCATAAGCAGAGAGGGACTCCACATAGCGCCGCTGCCCCTCGGCATAGATAGTATCAAAGGCAAGGGTAGATTTCCCCGAGCCCGAGACGCCGGTGATAACGATGAATTTGTCCCGCGGGAGCTCCACAGTGATATCTTTCAGGTTGTGTTCCCGTGCCCCTTTAACGATGATATTTTTCATTTTTTTTCTCTCGGGTTTTTCTCATTAATTGGATGAGTAAAGTAAGGATTTAAAAACTTTGAGTTAAGACTTTTAAGGTTAAGATCAAAATAATCTGAAACAAGAAGCAAAATCATTTTTGAAGAACTTCTCATCACTTTTTCTCTTCACGTTTTCTCTTCACGTTTTCTCTTCACATTTTCTCTTCACATTTTCTCTTCACATTTTCTCTTCACTTTTTCTCTTCACTTTTTCTCATCACATTTCAGATAATGTGTTCAGGCAGATAATTCCACGTATTATTATAAATAAGTAGTTATAAATGATCCGCGCCAGCTGTCCGGAATTCTTCCCTGAGGAATATGTCCGATTTTTTCAACACATATAGCAAAACGCCGATTTTTTATTAATAAAGTTATATAGCGGACTGAAAGTATTAATCAATCATCTTTTCAATTACTTCCTGGAAGAATGAAACGTCCCGTAATGAATTAATCGATTTTTGTATTTTTGCCTTTTAAACGGCTCAACCGGATACTTTCACTTTCCTGCTAACCTGCAGGAATTTTTCTGAAGCCAAAATTCTGGTCGTCCCCAGCTAAATGATTGATATTCCGGGAGTCAGGTTAAGGTTTAAGGGGGTAAGTTTTAAGGCAAAGGGGTCAAAACTGACATTCAACAGATGCGTCGATTCTTGCTGGAAATAAAGAACTGTCTTAAAATTCAAAATTATATAACCTTTTCATCACCCTTATTTTTAAGCTTTTATCAATTTAAACGACTATTTAATTGAATTATAGAGAAATAATCTTTTAAATAAAAAAATAAAGCTTTATATAGCTTTGAATAAGTATTACACTTATTATTTAATCCCCTGAAAATAAGTGTATTTATATGTTAATTTGTCCTGTTATTATTCGGGAGTGTGGGGTACCACATTGAATGTCCAACAACCTTGTTTTATGTGAAGTTATATAGTGGACTGAAAGTATTAATCAATCAATCAATCAATCAATCAATCAATCAACCAATCAATCAACCAATCATTTTTTCAATTCCTTCCTGAGAGGATGAAACGCCCCGTAATGAATTAATCAATTTTTTTATTTTTGCCTTTTAAATGGCTCAATCGAATACTTTCACTTTCCTGTTGACCTGCAGGAATTATTCTGAAGCCAAAATTCTGGTCGTCCCCGGCTACATAGTTGATATTACGGGGTCAGACTTCCCGGCGCGGATAATGATTTCATTTTTATCTACTGTACGCAGGCGGGTTCAAGCGGGGCGGGGTGTGACGCGTGAAAAGAAAGAACGAGAGATGCAATTTACGGGCATTCAGGAATAATAAAAACTAATTAAACAGGGAGCGCATGGGATAAAACCTGAAGGAAAATTGTCTCTACCACTGGCTGAAACCTCAAAACCCTATTTTTATAATTCGGCGCGGCTTTGAGTCAATCGAGTCTTGGAGTGGGATTTGAGGTTTTTAGGAGAGTAGTAAGAAGAATAGGAAGTTAACATTAACCTGCTTCCAGAGAATAAAAGAGTAGAATTTAACACCGATTTTCGTCAAGTGTTTATGTCTCGTAATTGAACCATGCTCAAGATATCCAGTCAAATCGAAGTCTCTTGTTGAGTTAGGATCCACCGCGAAATAACATAGGCAACTTTTTAGACTGTACTCAACCATTTTCACAAGCAAGCTCCTCTATTAAATCCCAAAATAATTATGCGTTACCTAGGTTATTTCGTTGCGGGCACTTAATGACCACTCTTCTCCCCACCATCCCCCTCAAGCAGCCAGTACCATAAAGGCACATACCTGATCTTCTTTCCATCAACACCCTCCTCGTCAAAAACGTCCGATGTGATGATAGTCCCCTCTTTCATTTTGAAGTTCTTCATCCCTGCAAGCAGTCCATTCACTTCGCGTTCTTTTGTTTTCGGGTCGGACAAATCCGAGCATACCTGTATCAATCGGGAGGGCTCAAGTCCTTCCTTTGTTACAAAATCAACCTCGATGCCCTTCTGATCCTGCCAGTAGTAGATCTCGCTTCCTGAGCGTAAAAGCTGGATGAAAACAAGGTTCTCGTATAATCTCCCGGTATCGGAGGACAGTTTGAAGGAAACGGCATTGATCATGCCTGTATCGATACAATATAATTTCCTGGGTTTGTTCATCTGTTGTTTTAGCGATTCATCGTAATGGCTGACGCTGAAAAGCAGGAATGCATCCTCTAAGTATGCAATATAATTGATTATTGAATCCGTGCTGAGGGAGGAATAACTGGCAAACAGCCTTCTTAGGGAGTTGTAGGTATGCGGTTTTGCAATATTCGATATGCAGAATAGCGCCAGGTCCTTGAATATCAGGGGATTGCGTATGCTGTATCTTGAAATGATATCCCGGTAGATGATGTCGTCAAAATATGACTGTAATGTTTCCCGGTGCTGCACTGACGGATATACTATGGTTTCGGGGAATCCTCCTTTTTCCAGGTATTCGTTGAATCTGCGCTTGACAACCGGCTTGTCTTCCGAGTAAGGGAGTGTTTTCAAATCAAAGGTTATTGAATGATAATCCAGGAATTCCGCAAAACTGAAAGGGAACATCCTGGTGCTCAGATGCCTGCCTGTTAATAAGGTGGAAATCTCCTGTGAAAGCAGGGATGCATTCGAGCCGCTTATTACCATTTTCACATTCTGTTTTCTATCGTAGATGCCTTTAACCCACCGTTCCCATGACTGGAAGTTCTGGATTTCATCAAGGAAAAGATACAAACGGTCTCCTGCGGATACCTCCTGAATTTCCCTGAAAGTTTCTACCAGCAGCTGCAGTTCATCCCCATTTAACGGCTGCAAGCGGTCATCATCAAGATTCAGGTACAATATATTGCTCTTTGGCACGCCACCCTCAACCAATTCCGATATCAGTTGATACATATAGTATGTTTTGCCGCATCTCCTCACACCCACTATGTCATTTACATGCGGAGCATCTATGTTTGCCTCATACCTGCGTTTCTGCAATGGTGGTAATACTCTTCCCTGCCACTCGATAATGGCACTTTTCAGTTTCTCCCTCGTATCCACAAAGAATAATCAGGAATTTCTTATTTATATACTTATCTAGTATAATCGATAAAATTTGCTTATTTTGTCGTGTATAGACGATAAAGTTATGAAATTACATTTTAGATGTAAGTAGCGAGAGATAAATATGGAATCCAGCTACCTTGTTGATATTCGAAGGGTCAGACTTCCCGGCGCGGTTAATGATTTTTTTGATCTACTGTACGCAGGCGGGATCAAGCGAAGCGTGGCGCGTGGAAAGAAAGGATGGGAAATGCAATTTACGGGCATTCATGAATAATACCAACCAATTAACCAGGGAGTGCCCAACTTTTCCTTAAAATTATCAGTTACAGGCAGATAATATTTCTTATGTTTGTACTTCTCATTGAAAAGTGGTTGAAACGGAAATTAAGGGTTAGGAAAGTAGTGGAGTGTCTGAGGTTAATGGGGTGGATAAAAAGAGGGAAGATTGGCTAAATACCATACTTGTGTAGTAGTCTATTTATACATCTTAACTATACGAGTAGAGTATGAAACAATACAAAACTTTCAGACTTTCTAACAGTGTATTTTCAGACCTGAAAGCTTTGCAAAAAGATGGTGAATCGATTCCAGATACCATCAGAAGAATGAATAAAGATTACTCGGATTGTGCTGAAGAAATTCAATATAGATATTCAAGAGATATATTGAATGATGGGTCATTTACTCAGTATATTTCTATCACTGCATGTGATAACAGCAGGTACGGTTCACGATATACTGAATATTTCATGAAAATGGGAGAAGACCAGAATGACCTTGTTAGGCTCCCAAGAGACGTTCTCGACGAAATCAACTGGTTGCCACAACACCCGGACGAGATATTCAATACTACTATGTTCACATTGATATCTATTGAGAAGGCTTTAATGGAATGGAATGAAGAAGACAAAAAATAAAACTAACATTATATCTCTTTGTTAAAATTCCTTAACCTTTTTGTTTACTGACTCACAGCCCAACCCACTGCATTACTTTGCTTTCTAATTTCAATGGGGTAGCAGAAAATAAAAAATGTTCAATAATCTTCCCATGTGGATGACATACTCCCCCAATCAGCTTTTACCAGGTCCACAAGCGCTTGAAAAGAAAACTCCCCTATCTTGTGCCTACTACAATATAATTCAAGGACATCACGATTTAAATCTATCAAATACGCATATGCGATAAAGCCGGTAGGTTCTCCTAATGAATACTCTCGATTTTCTGGAATGATTGGCAGTCCAAAAAGAATTACGTACTCAAAACATGCCATCGGATCAAATGAAAATTGAGTATGCCAATCTTCGTTATACTTCAAAGACTCTAAAATTTCCGGGTCTCTGATTAATTTTTCAGCTTGCTCTGTAGTCGGGTTATCTGTCTCATCAACCCACTCAACTTTTCTAATATTTTCCTTAAAGATCTTCATTCGTAAAGAGTCACTCTGAAGTCCCCTTACAAATGATACAACTTCTGCCCCCAATCCTTCAGGACCACAATCATGCGACTGATAACATAAATGAAGTTCGGAATCAAACCTAACTCCGACTAATCCGTTAGTTAACACTTTTCATTTCTCCTCTGAGGGAAAACTGAGCATTCCAGGCAAGTCCATATTAAATTTGAATTTTCCAGAACCTGAGGTTTCAAGAATCTGTTGTTTTACATAATACAGTGCATTCAGAAGGCTGCCACTGTCTTCAGAGTTCATATCTCCGGCATAGGGATGGATATTTTCTTCAAGGGCATCCAGAAGTTGTGGACCAATATCGTTTAAGAAGTAAGTATCCAGGACCAGAAGGCTTGAAATCTGCTCGTAAAAACCTGCAAGTTCCCGAAGCCAGTCCGGGACCCCGTAATGTGTTTCATATTTCTGCCTGTTCAGGAAAACAAGGTAACTGGATACAGTATTTATAAGAGTCTCAGTTAGCCTGTTATCCGGAAATACGATTGGGAAACGTCTTATGACTGTAGGAGCTGTATAATCTGAGAAGATCATTTCAGACTTACACACCGCAGGAAAGAGCCTGGCAATCGGACTGTTCAAAACTGCAGTAACATAAGGATACTTACTCGGGTCTTTGAGAACAATCCCGCAGCCGTCCCCAAACACAGAATTCCCAACAGCATCGTATGCAGCCTGCAGATGATAGCCTTCAGTTGCAATAATCTTAGGAGTGTTAAAATACTCCAGAAGTTTATTTCCTTTTATACTATAGTCTGCAGAGTTAAGAGGGGAGATATCGTGACGAAACTGATTTTTGAATTCCAGAATTCTCCTGTAAGCCATGGGGAACCTTGTCTCCAGCTCTTCAGGGGGAACTACATTGTATTCTTTCTTTTTATCCCCCTCGGAAAGCTCATAAGGCAGCATAAAGCGGTAAGGTGAAGAGCACGCAAATTTTTCAGAAAATGCTCCCGATATATACGGATAGACAATTTCAGGTTCTGAAAATACAGGTTTACAAAGGCCTTCGCAAAGATAATATGAATCTGAACCGCTTTCCTCAGGAAGGATAAGCCTATGCATCAGAATGTTTTTTGTACTTACACCTTCAAAAATGCTTTCGGAGACATCTTCAAGTGTAACTGGAATCTCACAAATTTTTTCTACTATTTTGTTTTCTTTGAGTAACATTTAATTTTCACTTCTGAAGTACATCGAGAATTTTGTTTCTCTGGTGTTTTTTATTTTCAGGACTTAGTTACGAGGATAGACATATCAATCGATGGCAATCTCAGGATTTCGGACTTTTAGACCCCCATTAAAAAACTATAATATCCCGGCCTGAAATATGTAGTATTATATTATTATATGCACACAATAGTAAAACAATATAGTATATAACTGTATTTATAAACATAAATCATGATAAATACCATGGGTTGTGTTCATAAGTTACTGATTTAATCTGACAAAACAGGCACATCTGCCTTCTTTGCCCGAATTTGAAAAACACTTTTCAGTTTGTGGTTTTCAGTAACTGACCCTCATGACCGATTTATTGAACACAAAAGTGTACAAAAGAAGGTGAAAGGATTTACCTTTTATCTGTTGTTTTTCATATTTAACCTTGTATTATTCAGGAGAAATGCCACCATTGCCACTGCTGCTGCGTCCTCTGCTGCTGTGGCTGCTTCTCCACCTGAGTTACTATCGTCGTCAGAGTTGCTTTTCAGAAGAGGGACACGACCACTCGTAGCACTGGCGTTGAAGTTTGGAACAGGAAGCACTGATTGTGCAGGGATAGAACTTATAAACTGCCCAAAGGCTACGGTTTATGTTACATCGGGAGCGCAGAGGGTCACGGTGTGCCAAGAAAGCTCATTTATGTAGAGTTATTGATGCACGAAATGTGCTATGCTACAGAAGAGATGAGGATTGGCCCCTCGGATTCGCATTACAGGATGTGATTCCAAACCACTCATAAGCTGCTTTGGTCAAAAGCCACGGTAGTGAACGTTATGGGAAAAGGCGAGGCTGTGACTTCGTCAGGTGCGTGCTAGGGAGCTGAATGAAACTGAACCAGTGTTGACGTATCGAAAATGCGATGATGCCATCAAAACCAGGTGTCGTGACTAACCTGGGATGAGTCTGGAATATACCCTGTTTATTGACCAGACGGTGACCGGTATATAGCTGGCAGGAACCTGGCACAGGCTTCTCTGTGGAACTTGGGAACCTGCACATTGATGTTAAGAGAAAACTCCAAGCGGTGGACCCGCAAGGACTAAAGTATCGATGTGCAGGGGCGGAACAATTCGTAGTAGTGATGAAGTGCCTGTAATGGTCATGGAGCGAAGGGATTGTATTATCCGGTTTTGAACTGCGGTCAACCTTAGCAACAAGGGAGGAAACAATGGACAAAACAGGTTCTTAAGGCTGGATAATGGGGGCCGGATGAGGTGAGAGTCTCAAGTCCGGTTCTGAAAGGGCCTGGGGGTGAAATTCCTCCGGGCTACTTACCAATACCCCTTACCTTTACAGGCTGTCAGACAATTCAATTTCAGGATAAAAAGATGGTAAAAAAGGCATTTAAGGTTTTTAAATTGGAGATTTTGACATCGTAGTGGCACTAACTGGTCGTCGTTCTTATTCTCGTGCCTGGGTTTTGCAGGAGCAGTCCATTGCTCCTGCCGATGCCAACCGATCAATGGTTAGTTATAATTCAATGCACAGACGAAAGGTGTTTAATAGTTTTTGTGCCTGGATTTCTGACCTTTTCTGGAGGGGTTGTTCATCCGATTTACCGGCTTTGGCAATCTTATTTCTGGTCTTACAATTGCAATTTTCTTCAGAGCAGGTAGTACCTGTTCCTTAATATTCACATCATTGTCTTTCAGCACACTCATGAAATTAGCATGGTCATTTTTAGAAAGGATATTTATCGCTTTTCCTTCTGTTCCTGCTCGTGCGGTTCTTCCAATCCTGTGAATATACTGTTTACTCTCCCTGGGAATATCATAATTGTAAACATGGGAAACACCCTTTATATCAAGTCCTCTTCCGGCTACATCTGTGCATACAAGGACACCTATGTTCCCGGAATGGAACTTTTCCATTATGCGAGTTCGTTCGTTCTGTGTCAATCCGCCATGAATCGCCACGGCATTGATACTTGATTTCCTCAGGTTTTTCGCGACTTTGTCAGTGTTTCTTTTTGTGTTGCAGAAAACCATCCCGAGGTTTGACTTCTCATTTTGTAGAAGGTACACGAGCAGAGATAACTTCATGTCATCCTGTACTTTATAAACGACCTGATTCAATTTTTGCGGGTCGATATAAGATTCTAATGATACTCGAACAGGGTTTTTCATGTACTTGCGGGAAAGCTGGACAATATCTTTTGTAATGGTCGCAGAGAACAAAAGGGTCTGCCTGTTTTGAGGACATTCCTTGATAATTTTTTCTACATCTACTTTGAATCCCAGATCAAACATATGGTCTGCCTCATCAATGACAAGGGTTTTCACATTATTGAGTTTGATGGTATTTCTGCTGATATGATCGAGTAGCCTACCGGGCGTCCCCACAACAACCTCGGCATTTTTTAATTCTTTAATTTGTGGATTGATCCCTACACCGCCATAGATAGATGCGATATTTAACGGGTCGTATTTTGAGAATTTCCTGAAAGAATTTGCCACCTGCTCCGCCAGTTCTCTTGTTGGGGTCAGGATCAAAGCCTGAATTCCTTTTCCTTTTTCGGAATTTTGCAATATGCCGGAAGCAAACGAGAGTGTTTTTCCGGAACCTGTTGCGGCTCCACCTATAACATCTTCCCCAGCAAGTATTAGGGGAATTGATTTTTCCTGTATTGCTGTAGGGCTTTCAAAGCCATGTTCATCTATTGATTTCAAAACAGCATTACTGAGACCTAGTTTTTTAAAATTATTCATAGTTAGACTTTCCCTTATTTGTCTGAAAAAGCTACTTAATTGCTTTTTCATATTCATATATTTAAGATATTTTAAAAACAATTAAGAGCTATAAACACAACTTCAGAAAAGTTAAGATTAATTTACTGCTTAAAAGTTAGTAATCGCTTATAACGGCGATCTCTCCCTTATACTTTTGCCTATTTTGATGATGTGATTACCTGGTATTCGTATCTTCTTTAAATTCGATGGAGAATTTTCCAACCGGCAAAACATGTATCAATTTTATCATATAGTTGTAAGCTTAATATGGTTCTTGGGTATGTTTTTCAGATACATATAAATTTTTAGACAGTTCACACATGAGTGAAATTTACTTTTTCCCATACATTTTGAAGAAGATACGTTTTTAAGGTTAGAGGGGTCAAAGCTGACGTTCCACATATGCGCCTATTCCTGCTGGAAACAATCAACTGTCATAATATATATAAATATAATAACCTCCTCATAATCCTTATTTTTAAACTTGTAACAATTGTGACCGTTTTTTAATTAATTTATATTGTTGTAATCTTTTAGATCCAAAAATAAAGCTTTATAAAGCTTTAAAGTTGTATTGCCATTTTCATATAATATCAAGAATATAAGTATGTTTATATGTTAACTCTCCCCATTATTTTTGACTAAGAGTGTTCCCGGATCAAACTTAGAATAAAAAATAGGAGAATAAAAATGAAAAATAGAAAGTCTATCTGGAAAATAACATTATCTGTTTTCACCGTATTAATGGCATTAACTTTATTGTCTACAGCAGCCTCTGCATCATTTACTATATACAAAACTCCCCTTGGTGCAGGAACTCCTCCAGCAACACAACGTCTAACCGGCGGAGGTAATTACATTGATTATACAGCAGTAGCCGCTTCGAGCACTGATCCACGAGTGGTACAATTTAAGGACCTATCAAAAGGTACAGAGACATATATCAGATGGGACTTTGGAGATGGAACTTCTCTCTCAGGAACAAAAATTACTCCAGCACTAAAAAATCCGGTACACAAGTTTCCAAAGACTGGCTATTATATTAGTGGTCTGACTATCAGGTGCACTGGTTATAATGGTTTGTTGTGGGTTCATAAGACACTTATTATTAAAGCGTAAACCTATTGTTCAATAAATATTAAAAAAGTAAGTATTTTACTTACTATTCCAATTTTTGAACATCGTGTTTGTATTTAATCTCTGTAATGATTGCCCCAACAAATATCTTCCAAAAAACCGGATTTTGTTAGTACTGAATCTGGGGGTCAATGGGTTGATTCTCAAGAATGCAAGTAAATAATTTAATCCTTTACTTGCATCAAAATAACGTGTGGAGAAATGTTGAGTTTATAATGTTAACATGATATTAGTTTTCATGATATTAGTTTTTGAGATCGGCTCCTTTTTTATGCAAAGTCCGTTCAGTTCATTGCCCGAGGCGTTCGTAACATCCCCGACAACCACACGGTCGAATTGACGCATATATATCAATGTGGCACAAATGTCGCAGGGGCTAAGTGTTGTAAAAATTGTGGTATCGCTGAAGTCCTGCCGTCCCGCATCACGTATGGCCGAAGTTTCCCCGTGGTTGTAAGGGTCATTGTCCTGCACAAGCGTATTATGCCCTTTGCCGACAATCCGGCGCGTATTGTTATCGATGATGACGCCCCCGATAGGACAGCCTCCCTCATCATAGCTTTTTTGCGCAAGTAAAACTGCTATATGCATAATATTGCAGTCGCTCAGTTTAACGAAGAATTCATCTTCAACTATTGAAGGAAGACTTTTCGTGGGCAAATGGGCAATGACATTAAGCACCTCTTCCGTAACAGGCGTATCTTTTGTAATGAAGTGTTTCATAGGCTCTCCTTTTCAAATCACTCTAGCATTATTTTAGGTATCAATAAAACATTTAATATTGCTTAGTTGCATGTTTGCCATATCAATATACGTTAACAATTTTAAAGTAAATTCTTATTGGCAATTAGAAATTTTTTAGATAGATATTGAATACTCATGGTTAAATCGTTTTCTTTTATTTTAAGATAAAAAAGAAGTCAAAATTGTATGGAACGGATAAATAGTGAAGTATGAAATCAGGGTATGCTTTGCTTTCTGAATTAAGGCAGACCTGCAAAAGAGCGACGAACTAATGCCCGGCTAAAGTAGATATTTTCGCTTTTAGAGAAGAAATTCAGTTTACAGTATTAAACAATTTTTCTGAGACGATCACCTGAAACTGTAACAGCAGATCAGAATCCAGAAAACCTATGTATAATTTTTTTAAATTACTGTTTTTTTTCACAGTCAGGTATCCTTACTCAGTATCCCTGTCTCCTGACTATCAGTTCATTTTCACTCAAAATAATTGCGAAATAAGCTCTTTCAGTTCCCATACAAGGAATCCATCACCTTCCAGGTGTTCTCTGCCTTTGACCTTTCTGGCCACTATCCCTACATTCAATTTTTGACCAGATATTCCTCTTACTAATTTTGTTTTATCGAGTGTTAACTCCAGGATCTCTCTGGCCTCGCTCTCACCCAGTTCTTTATTTTTGACCTCAATTGCCAGGGCTTTTCCTCCCTGGTGATCTACTCCAAGAATATCAATCTCATCCCCCTTCCGGTTCCACCAGCTCCCAAGCTCTGGATAATCGCTGATCAGCTTTTCAACCAGCAGTTCACGAACAATATCCTCGAATATCTTGCCTGTGTAACTCTGCCATTCCTTCCGGACCTTTTCCAGCATGGGAGAATAATTGCCTGCCATATACTGGCTGTACACAGGATATACGAAGCGTCCATAGAACCTGAAGAAATTATCCTTTAAGAAATACCGTCCTCTCTTGCTTTTTTCAGGATTGTCCATGACAGGTATTCGGTGTTCCACTACTCCCAGCAGGTCTATGAGATCGTAAAAATAAGATGACAATGAGCTCGAAGAAACATGTGTCATATCTGAGATCTCACTCATCGAGCATCTTCCCTGTGATATCGCTGAGATTATCTCGTAATATGTGGAGTGCTCCTTCCCAAATTCCTCTATCAGAATGTCCCTCACTTCATTTTTAAGCGGTGCAAACTCACTGAAGATCAGCTTTTCAAGGGCATCATCAAATCCTGTGCACTGATACTTTTCAAACAGGCGATAGTAATATACTGTCCCTCCGAAAAGGAAGTATAGATTCAGTTTTTCTTCCGGATCTTTTATACCCATGCCATCGAGCATCTCAAATGTCTCAAGAACCGTAAAGGGTTTTATAGTCAGAATATCATCGGCACGTTTGAAGAGTGGAGCCTGTTCCTCAATGAATATTTTTCTTATCATGCCAATTGAAGATCCGGACACGATAAGAAAGACTCTGCAATTGTCCGGCTTCATGTCCCAGTATCGCTGCAGCTGAGTAATGAAAGATGGGTACACTTTCCGGAACCTCTGGAATTCATCGATCGCTATTATCAGGTCCCTGTCATAAGAGGTGATGAATTTGAGGAAATTCTCCGGTTCATCGACTTTTATGTAATCCGGCAGGTCCAGTTTATCTTTTAAAAGCCGGTCGAACTCGTCCATCAGAATGTCTATGCTCTTGTTGCTGTCAACGAAAAGATAAAGTGCTTTCCTGTTCCCTGTGAACTGCTTGATCAGCTCGGTTTTTCCTACCCTTCTCTTTCCGGTTATGACAAGAAAAGAGGGTTTCCCCTGGTCGAGCAGTTCCATAAGTTCAAGCTCTTTCTGCCGGTTGTAGAATTGCATAATGATTATTTTTGTAATCATTATATTTATAATCATTCTTTTGGGATTTGGAGTCATTTAAAGCTCAAAGAAAATTCGTCCACTGCTTTTCCAGAAAAAACGTTTTCGATAGGAGCAAACGGGGTTGTATATGATTTCCAGGTCGAAAGAGTTGTCCAAAACATATTCTTCTTCAGCCATTGTTACAGGCGATTTTATCTAAAGCCTGCAGGAGCCAGGAAGATTGTTAATGAGTTTTCCAATATGCTGAATAAAAAAGTAAATTACCAGGGAAAAGAAAGCACCTGGGGTTATTTTATCTTTCTTAAGGTAATAAAATTAGCTCATTACCTTACAAGCAAAAAGGAAAAACTGGATTTCATTAAGCCTGAATATGAAATTGAGAGAATTGATCCTTATGACATAAGGCAAAAGATTCTCAATATTTCTTATGTTGATTGGAAACAGTTGGGGTTTTCTAAAGGTACTTTGCATTATATGAAACAAAATGCCAAGTCAGATAAACCGTTTAGTCTTAATGCTCATGTACTGGAAAGGGTGAGTAAGTGGGAATCTTTGGTTTCAGGTCAAAAGTAAAAATGTGTATACTTTTACTGTAAAATGTAAAAAATGTAAATTTCACAGGTAAAAGAGTAAAACGGTATCAAGAGAAATTGTAAATTTTACAGTAAAATTGTAAACCGGTGTCAAAAGAAATTGTAAAATTTACAGTAAAATAGTAAAACAGCATCAAGAGAAACTGTAAATTTTACCGGTAAAATGTAATATTTACAGTAAAATAGTAAAACGGCATCAATAGTGATTATATTTAGGTATAAAATGAATATCTCTTTTAGAGTGTTTTTCAATAAAATTTCTCTTGATGCTGTCTCTTGTCTTTCACTTCAAACATGTATTATTTTGAAGTTCTTTTGCATTTGAGTCCAAAAAATTGATTTTCCCAATAGAATTGTAAACCTTCCGAAATAATTAGTTTCATTACGAATATTAATAATAAAATATGATTTTTAGTTTACCAATATGAATTTTTAAATAATAATATGAATATTATTATCCAGAGATTCTTAACAAAGGAGAAACTTGCTTATGTAAGGACGGCAATTCTTTAAACGACTCTGTAAATTTTTGTTTAGGAGACTTATTCTTTCAGAATTTTAGAGTCACTATCTTATCAAGAAAAATTGAGGTGATTAAGATTAATAGAATTAGTATTTCGAATATTTGGGGATACATTTTGTTTGTATTTGTGATATTTGGTTTGCTAATGACTCCCACGTGTATGGCAGAATCATTGGATTTGGAGGACCAGTTCAATGATACCGAATATAACATGCAGTTGCGGGATATGATAGTGGAAATCAATAAACTCTATGACGAAGTTGAGCAAGGGAGAATTACTCAGGAGACTGCTAATAGATGATCCACGATATAGTCAAGTTAAGTTGAAAAAGCAAATTGATGAGAGAGATCAAGAAATTTTGTTACGTGATAATAGTAAGTTCAACGATACTGAATATAATATTCAGTTACAGGACATGATAGCGGAAATCAATAAACTCAAAGATGATGTTGAGAATGGGAGAATCACTCAAGAGGCTGCTAATAAAACGATAACGTCTATTACAGATGATCCACGATATAATCAAATTAAATTGAAAAAAGAGATTGTTGAGAGAGAACATGCATTTTTATTACGCAATAAAAGACCTCCAATACCTTATGAGATCCTTAATGACACAAATTCGCTTTCTGAAAATACAAGCCCCATAAATTTTTCAAGTACTACCAATACTATCAACCTGTTAAGTACTACCAATACTATCTATACGTATCCAGATGTATCTTATATGGATTCTGATAGTGATGGATGGGGAGTTGGTTATAATGTGGCTACATTACATGAAGCAACTTCATCTGACCCCGATGAATATATGAAGATTGCAGCTCGAAGTGAAGCTGTAGGCTCATATTATGCAGACGGATACATGTTCACATATTTTTTTGCTCCAGACACAGGTAATGCAATCGTAGGTGTTGATTTCGATTGGTGTGGAGGTTGCCTCTATCCTGACGATTGTTCTATAGACTTTGTTCTGTGGGAACTTATATGGGTGGGACCACAAGAGGTCCAATGGGTTAAGATTAGTGAAGATGAAGATGCAGTCAGCTTAACTGGCCTTACGGCCACTGGTGGCCCTTATGACGCCAGTGCAAGTTGCTCAACGTATTTGGACTATGATGCTGTATTATATTGCTTCGCTCTGGAAGCTCACACAAAAGGAAGTTCTCTTGTTCCTTTTTCACCTGCTTCTGGCGCTGACTTTGGATTCCCTGCAATTGGCGGGACCCCTCGAGTAACATGGCATCAAGGAAAGGTGATTTACTAATTTTTCAATTTTAAGTGTAATTCTTACGAGAATAACTAGTGCATTGATTCCTAATTAACACCATTTTAGACTGTGATTCCACCAGGCATTTCATCCATTTCTTCCATTTTATATCTCCACGTAAATAGAACTTGCTTTTCGTTAATCTGGTTTATATATTGACTAATTCTTTCTTTTAATTCATTCATTGAGTCTACTCTTATTCCTCTCAACACGCTCCTCACCATTTTACTGAAAAAACTTTCGATGATATTCAGCCACGAAGCATGTTTGGGTGTGAAAACAAATTCAAATTTATCAGGAACCGTCGCCAGGTATTCCCGAGTTTCTTCTGATGTATGAATTTTTAGATTATCCAGTATAATTATGATTTTTTCTTCTAAGTATGTTGACTCAAGTCCTTTGAGATATTCAACGAATTCGCAGCTTCTATGCTGTTCAAATACTTTATAATAAATTATCCCAGATATCAAGTCAATTCCAGCTAATAGTGAAAGAGTCCCATATCTTTTATACTCATAATCTCTTGCTATTGTAGAATAATGCCCTTCTACTGGCATAAGATCTGGATAAGCATTTCCGATTGCCTGAATACCTGGTTTTTCATCGTAAGAAATAATCACAGTTTTAATTTCTTCTTTTTTTCTTTTTTTTCATTTAGTCTTTTAGCCTCTCTATATGTATTCAGGACATTGGCTGCTTTTTGATCAAAATCGGGATCAACTTTAGCAATGTAACAGCTAATCTTATGTGGTTTTATTTTGCTTGCATTGAGAATCTTTGAAATTGTCCCCTGATTTATCTTCGATAAATCAGGATGTTTCTCTTTGATACAATTCTCCCTGATATATTCAACAAGGAGCCTCTGAGTCCATATTTCATGAGGATAACCAAGATCTTTTGGTTTCATACAAGCAAGTGAGACTACCCAAGCTCGTGATTCAGCACTAATATCTTGAGGTCTTCCACTTCTTGATTTATCTACCAAGCCTTCTTTAACTCCAAGATCCAAAACTCTTTTTATCCATTCTCTCACAGTTTTGTAATCTACTTTCAAATCTCTGGAGATCTCAGTATCGTTTTTTCCCTGATAGCTCAAAAGTACAATCTTGGATCTTTCAACAATGCTTGCAGTTTGATTTCTAGAACGACTTAACTTGGTCAGATAGTCTAACTCTTGTTGAGTAAATGATAATTTGGGACGAAGACTTATGCGAGGCATAAGTACATTTATAGTCTTACTAATATAATGATTTATGCATATAATTCAGAATCGAAGCACTAGTATTGTGATTCCGAAGTAGGTTCATAAAACCTGATGTTTTAATCTGTCCAATGATCATGGATTTTCCCATTGAATAACGAATTTACTTTGGAATCGAAGCACTAGTACTGTGATTCCGAAGTAGGCTCATAAAACTTGAGGTTTAGATCTATTCAATGACCATGGATTTTCTTAATAGATAAGGAATTCACTTTGGAATCGAAGCACTAGTGTCATGGCAAATTGAATCTGAAACACAATGTATATGGAGGCATCTCTTTAGTTATCGTTTTTATAACTAAAGAGTAGCATAATTAAGCTGCCCAGACACTAGTTAATTGCTTAAAGGACAGGCCAAAGAGGTAAGTTTTAAATTTTGGGATTGGATCACCGTCAATTCTTTTTTGATTTACAAATTATTTTCAAGAACAATATTATAAATATAAGAAACAACAGCAGAGTAAGCATAAACAGTATTTCTGAGACCCCAATGATCATCTTGAATACCTCACTTTTCTGAATCTTGAGTTGATTTTTGACCGTCTATATATTTCTACACAATACTATAAATTTGTTTTCTTGTAACTTCGACAGAGCTTATCCGAAAAGTAGCTACCTACTATAACTTTTAAATATTCAATATTCAAAACCGGAATGGATGCTCTGATATTATAGATCTATGTGACTTTTCAACATGCATTACTGACTTTTCGGATAGGCTCTTAGTGCAGATTCTAGCGATGAACGTAAAATTAAAAATCATTAAACTTTTAACCGATTACAATCCTTGTAATAATGCATTAGGGTTGAAGTCCTTAGATATCGAATGTTAATTTTGATTCGAGACTGATTTCTTCTTGAGAATTCAAATTTTTCAATCAAGAAATGCAAGAATAACTATATTTTGGAACCGAGTTTATTAAAAAGATTAGGAATTAGAATTTTCTATTTTAAGTAAAATTAACAGCCATTTTAGATGGAACAGTTTTTTAAAACTCCTATCGTGTAGAAATACTATAGGTGTTTATAAAAATCCGACGTTTTTATACAACAAGTTAATATAAATGTGGTTATTTTTTGTTAAGGCAATTTTTGAAAATTTAGCGGTTGTGCAAATTCCTTACACAAATGCGTACAAAAAATTCGAGTTACCTATATCCCCTAAATTTAGTGCGAGGGATGGGATTCTAATCTCTTCCCTTCACAAGCTGCGACATAAGGAAAAGCCTCTGATAAATCTCCTACACCTCACGCAAATCCTCCACAATAGATTGAAATTAGCTTCCTTTTTACTTTTTCCCGTGGCATGAACAAGCTCTCCACATTTTAGTCCTGAAATAAAATTTTCAATATATTTGCTTTACCCTTTCCTTAAACGCCTCATAGAGAGCACTAGAATAAGCTCTTATCTATTTTTGATTAGCAAAATATACTTTATAAAGTCAATAAACAGTTTAACACACCAACATTTAAAATCATTAAATTCCTGTAAATGCAATGGAAAAAATAACGAGGAATGAGAAATGAAAGCAATTCACAGGGCAGCAATTGCGTTGAGTCTTCCCCTAATAATTCTTTTTCTAATTGCAGGAACAGCCATCGCGTGTTCTGTCAGTCCTGGACACCCGGCGACAGATATCGGGTTAAAGCAAGTACCATATAATATCAACGGCGCTTTTACAACCGTATCAGGTATCACCTACGATTCTGCGTCCGGCGGATTTGCCGCAGACAACTCTGGGAAAGTTTACACCGTCACTCAGTATGATCGGCTGTTTACGATCATGGAGGATAGCTCCGACTCTCCTTTGTTCTTTGCTATTGACGATAAACACGGTAAGCATTTCTTCAGCTATGGAAATGACGGGAATACCAGATTGTTCCGAAGCGGAATTATCAAGTCAGATGACGTTTTTTCAACGGAGACTATTGCCAATTCAGGTGGGGTTATCACTGTCCAGACGGCTCTTGCAGTTCGTAACGGAAAGACGATTTCCGATGACAGAACGGAGGTCTATGATCTCACCGGGACGTGGACAACTGCCCAGAACAGTGTTTACCTGATAGACAGCCAGGAAGGAAACGTGTTTTCTGGAAAAATCACCCCACATGGGAAAACAACATCTACATCGTTTGCCGGATACATCGACACGGTTGCCGAGGACGGTACAGTCGAGATTGTTATGCTCTGTGAGAAAAACAACCTCATCCTGGGCAATCTCAACGAAAGCACGCGTAATATAACCATTTCCTATGTTCTCTATGCTGATGGCAGAATCTCATCCTTGCCCCTGACAGAGGACGTGGCTAAGTGGGCGAAAACTAACATGTCATACAACGTGACCCAGGAATACGTCACCTTTCTGAATAGTGACGGGATTACCGAAGATACCCAGGAACAAGTCCGATTGCTGACGGTCTCTGATGAAAAGGTAGGCCGGTATAATCTGACCTCCACTTCTGATGACATTACAATCATCGGCACTGTCCAGGAAGACAATTCATTTATCGAGTATTCTCCAGAAACGGGACTCATCCGTGGTTTCGTTAAAGGCAATACAAAATATGATTTCCGGGGAGAAACTGACTTAGCAGAAGCCTCGGTACATAATTTGACATTCTCTCAAAAGCTAAAGCATGGAGCTTTATAGTTTGTACCGGTAATACACTCTCGTAAAGCATTGCTTCAAGTATGACCCTGGTAAGACAAGAAGGAGAAATCAGGAGAACTCCAGATTAAACACCGAACCTGAAAAATCAAATTTGCACTGGTGCACCCCCGCAAGCAATGGGGTATCTTCGCGCCTCCGCTCCAAATTTGGAATATAGAGGTGTAATTCTGAGTTATGGATCAGCTAAATCAGAGATCATTGGCGTGTGCGTATTTTTTGTTATTTCCGGCTACCTTATTGATATTCGGGGGTCGTCTTCGGGACTCCCGGCACGGTTAATGATTTTATTTTTAGTTACTGTACGCAGGCGGGTTCAAGCGGAGTGTGGCGCATGAAAAGAAAGAACTTGAGATGCAATTTGCGGTCAAAAGAGAAAACCGGATTTTAGCCCTGAATCTGGAGTCAAAGGGTTGATTCCCATGAAATCAGGCAAAATATCCTGAGTATTTTTGATTCTGATTAGAAAGAGTTGGGGTTTTCTAAAGGTACTTTGTATTATATGAAGCAAAATAGTAGGTGAAGATTCCAGAAAAATAATAAAAAACGTCATTAATATTAATTTGTTGTTCCATATTATAATTTTTTATGTGGCAGTAACTTTTGTTAATAAACTATTTTTTGTAGAATTAATTTAAAATAACAAAATGGATAATTGTACATTGTAATGTAGGGTAAGGGAGTTAATAGATCAAAAGAGTGAGGAATAACCGATAGGAATAATCGGTAAGGTATGTGAATAAGAATTGCCTGGAAGATGCTGGTTCCTGTGCACCGGGGGGCAAGGGGAAGGAACATAGCTCTTTCGGGCTTTCCTCAATCTTTTTAAATGTATTTTTTAGATTTTAAAGCATTTTTACAGTTTTTGGTAAAACCTCAAATAATAAAAAAAAGCGAATTAAAAGCCAAAAAGCCAAAATATTTCAAAAAAGTTTAATAGTTGGGCGTGGATTGATAATCGATAAGAATTTGGAAAAAAATCTAACAAATAAAAGCGGAAAGAAAAATTAAAGTCTTTTTCTTATTTTCTGGGTTTTAGATTGATTGCAGTCAATGGTTAACGGAATTAATGGTAAATTTTGATGCTCCCAGAAGATATTAAAAAACCTCCAAAATTTGCTCAGATTGAAGCTTCCACGTTCAAGGCAAATGTCAACTACCCGCTAAATTCAAAGATATAACGGGTTTCCTGTTGAAGGTTTATGAAATGGGGAGTTAATAAATATGTATATATTAGAATCGATGGAAAGCGAAATACTTAAGCATCTATATGAAATGGGAATTCTTGGTATAAACGAAGGGTGGGAAAAAGAATCAAAGCTAGATAAAAATGCAATCGATGAATTATATCGCGCTAAACTTGTGGACAAAAGTGTTTCAAAGGGATTTGTACGCCTGTCAGAACGTGGCGTGGGTGCAGTACTATTAGGGCTTCAGAACGCAGACAGAATTTCTGAGTTGTTGTAATTCCCAATCAATAGCTCTGGCCATGAAAATGGCCATTTATTACTCATTTTAATTTCTTTGTGAAGCCGCCCGGTTGATACATCCCCAGAATATAGTTGAACCGGACCTAGTCCTTGAAGATCTCTGACAAATTCTTTAATATCTTTGTACATGGATATTGTGAAAAATCGTTTGCGCTTGTTGTTCCAGTGGTCACTGCCGCAAAATCAACATTTGCCGCCAGGGCCGTTTTAGCATCTACCAGACTGTCTCCAATATATAGCACATTATTTAGTTGTTTGTTAAGGCTGTCAATTGCAAGTAATAACCCTTCAGGAGACGGCTTTGGGACCCTTACATCCTCTCCTCCGACAATAACATCTATCAAATTTGAAATATTATGAATGCTTAAAGATTCAACTATCCTATAATGATATTTTGTCGTTACGATTCCTGTATTGAACCCATTCTGCTTTAATCTCTGTAATGTACTTATCGTGTCATCAAAAAGCACAGTATTTTTTGACATTACTTCATCGGCCTTTTCTCTGAATGAATCCTTAAAACGACTTATTAAGGCTTCGTTTTTCTTGTTTGTCAGTTGCATGAACGCTTCATTCAGCGGTAATCCGACGGTCTTTTTTATGCTTTCGCGATCATATCCTTTAATATCTAACCTGTTAAAAGCGTAATTAAAACTTGATACAATACCATTAGTTGCATCCGCCAATGTGTAATCAAAATCAAAAATAATGGTATTATATTTATTGTCAATCATATTTTCCATTCCTGTTGTTAAATCATCACCTTTGCCCAAAAAAACTTTCCGTCAGATGAAGCAGAATGCCAAAAGTAACTTTCAGCCTTAATAGCCATGTTTTGGTCTTGACAGTCGAAATTCTGATAATATTGCTAATAGTTCTGGGTTTGTTCTTCGTTATAATTTATAAAGATCTTGTGAACTACCACTCAGCTAAAGACTGAGTGGTTTCTTGGTTCATTCCTCCCTCTATTGAGGGCAAGTCCCCAAGCTCATCCCCGTAGTCCCTACGGTGTCATAATCCAATTAGATTCTGATCTATGAGAGCGAATTTTTTGATATTGATAGCGGCATTAATGTCTCTATCGTGTTTGGTTTTACAGTCTGGACAAATCCATTCTCTGTCTTTTAGCTGAAGCTCTTTATTGTGGTATCCACACACACTACATAGCTTAGAAGAGGGTTCAAATTGTCCTATTCTCAGGACGGTTTTTCCAAACCATTGAGCCTTATATTCCAACTTTATTACAAAACTACTCCACGCAGAATCACTTATAGCCTGTGCTAAGTGATGATTCTTAACCATGCCTTTAACATTTAGAGTTTCCAGAGCTACAGCTTGGTTTTCGCTAACAAGTCTAAAAGAGAGTTTGTTCTGGAAGTCATTTCTCTGATTTGTTATTTTGTCATGGAGTACAGCAAGTCTTCGTTTAGCTTTTGCCCTGTTCTTAGAGCCTTTCTGTTTCCTTGAGACTCTTTTCTGTAATACTTTGAGCCTTTTAAGAGAGTTTTTCAAGTACTTTGGATTCTCAACCTTTTCTCCTGTTGAAAGGACAGCAAAGTCTTTGATACCTACATCAATTCCTACTGTTGTTGATTCTGTGAAAGCTTCCTTTACTGGAAGTTCTTTTCCATCTTCAACAAGGATACTGATGTAGTAATGTCCTTTACATGTCCTTGATACCGTAGCCGTTTTAGGCTCTCCTTCAAACTTCCTGTGAAGAACTGCTTTAATTGGGTTCTATTTTAGGAAGCTTGATAGTATTATTTTCAAAGTTTACAGTGTAGTGTTGAGGTACAGGGAAAAACTGTATCGGATTCTTTTTTGATTTGAACTTTGGAAACCCTGTTTTCTCTCTAAAGAATCTAGTGAAAGCGGATTCAACCTGCTTAGTCATCCCCTGTAATGATTGAGAGTTAACTTCTCCTAACCACTCATTAGAAGCCTTTAGAGTAGGAATTAATTTGTTTAAGTCAAATCTGGAAATTGATTCCCCCGTCTGCTCATAAGTTTTAATTTTCTGGTCAAGTGCCCAATTATAGACAAATCTGCAGCTACCTATATGCTGATTCAATTGAATAGCTTGTGTAGTTGTAGGATAGAGTCTAAATTTGAACGCTTGCATCATACAAAGGCATAATATGCTTTAACAACATACATACTTTTTGGTAAATACGAAGTATGAAACACGGAATTATAGCAAATTTTTGTTAATGTATCATGTTATTTTTGTTTGCAAATACCTAAAAGTCATACTTGAACCAATTAGCGAAGAACTCAAACAGATTATGAGTGACATTTCAAAAGAGTCTAACTTTGAAATCCTTGAAATGGAAACTGACAAAGACCATATTCATTTCTTGATCAAGAGTGAGCCGAAAGTTAGCGTTTTGTCAATTGTCAGAAAATTGAAACAAGAATATACTAACAGGTTATGGAAAACTCAAAAAGAATATCTGAAAAAGTATTATTGGGGTGAGAATACGTTATGGAGTGATGGTTATTTTGCGTCTACTATCGGAAATGTTAGTAAAGAGGCGGCAGAATACTACATACGGAATCAGGGTTGAAGTTGACGCTTATATCCCCTGAGCTAAAGACTCAGGGGTTTTACGCTTCTTCATATAAAGCAGCGAAACAGGGTGGAAAATGCCTGGACCCAGATCGAAGTCCAGCTTAAAAGGCGTTATGACCTTATCCCAACCTGATAGAAACCGTGAAAGGGTATACACCCCACGAGAAAACTCTTTTTTAAAATATTATGAAAGCCAGGGCTGCAGTAATGTCTGCAAATACGGTAAATGAAACTGCGGAGGCATCCAATTACCTCTTCTCCACTCTGAAATCCCTTTTCGCAGTTGCAGAAAACTATCCCGACCTTAAAGCCAACCAGAACTTTATGCAGCTCCAGAAAGACCTCATGGAGACCGAAAACAAAATCACCTACTCAAGACAATTTTATAATGATACCGTTATGAAATATAATATCAGTATTCAGACAATTCCTAAGAATATTGTTGCATCTCTAACGGGATTCGAGAAAAAAGATTTGTTTGAAGCCACACAGGCTGAAAGAGAAGTCCCGAAGGTTGAGTTCTAACAACTTACACCGGTTCAGGTTACTGAACCAATTACTAATTATCAGCTTTTAAATACTGTTTTTCGTTTGTTTCTGCTCAGTTTCTCTGAATTTCTATCTTTTAGTTTCTTACTCAAAAGTTTGGATAATGAAGAAAGATTAATTTTAAAAGCTCGGGTAGTAAGCAGTCAATAGATTAATATTATTCCGGAACAAGCTGAATGTGAACTTTCACCTCTTCTGTTCTTCGTCATTCCCTTTGAGTCTGCGGAACCCGGCCAGAATAAAGCGTAAGCTTCATCCACACCTGGAAAAAAAGAGTCAACTACCCGCTAAATCTGAAGATTTAACGGGTTTCCTGCTTAAGGTTTATGAATAAAATAAAACGGAGCGCTAAAAATGGATATTTCCCGCCTGCTGAATGAAATAAAAGCTTCCAGCCGCTATGAAAACCAGATAGTCCATATAGAGGAAATCCCGGCAATGGATGCCCTTTATGCACCTCTTGAGCTGGAATCGAAGGTAAAAGCTGCTCTTGCAGGCATCGGAATTGAATCATTATACTCTCATCAGGCTGAGGCGATCGAAAAGATAAGGAAAAGAAAAGACATAGTACTCTGTACAAGCACAGCAAGCGGAAAGTCCCTTACGTACATGGTTCCTATTTTTGAAACTATCATGAAGGACCCTGAAGCTACTGCCCTTTACATTTCTCCTTTAAACGCCCTGGTAAACGACCAGTTGAAAGCCTTTCTGGAATTTGAGGGGGCACTGAATTCCGGGGCAGGCATAGCCCGTTATACCGGTGCCCTGACTGCAACCCAGAAAAGGGAAATCAGGGAAGGTCAGACAAATATTGTTTTCACAAACCCTGAAATGGTGAACATGAGCTTCCTTGCCTGGCACCATCTCTGGAGACGCTTTTTCTCGAACCTCAAATTCATTGTTGTTGACGAGAGCCATTACTACAGGGGAGTCATAGGGAGCAATATGGCAAACGTGCTCAGAAGGCTTCTCAGGGTTGCGGAATATTATGGAGCTTCCCCACAGTTTATCTGCTGTTCGGCAACCATAGGAAACCCGAAAGAGCATACCGAAACCCTGCTGGGGAGGGAGGCAAAAGTGATTGAGAACAACGGCTCTTCACACGGTCCCCAGAAATTTGTGTTCTGGAACCCTCCTCTTTACCTGAATGGAAGGGGGTGCACACTCCGGAGGAGCAGTTTTTCCGAAACCTCAACCCTTTTTACACGAGCAGTCCAGGCGGGACTCCAGACTCTTGCATTTACGCGATCCAGGCAGGGGGTGGAACGCATGTATAAGAGCTGCAGGGAACTTTTGAGGGAGCGAGGTCTCGCTTCTGCTATCTGTTCTTACAGGAGCGGCTATTTTGACAGGGAGAGGGAAGAGATCGAAAAGAAAATGAATTCAGGAGAACTCAGGGGTGTCATTTCTACAAATGCCCTCGAACTCGGGATCAATATAGGAGGGCTTGATGCCTGTATTCTTGACGGCTATCCCGGCACGGTCATGAGCTCCAGGCAGCAGGCGGGCAGGGCTGGCAGGAGTGGAAACGAAAGTCTTGTCCTTATGGTAGCCGGTACGAATGCCCTTGACCAGTATTATATGAGAAACCCGAACGATTTTTTTGCAAGAAGCAGCGAAAATGCAGTGCTCAACCCCAAAAACCCCTATATCCTTGCAGGGCACCTGCTCTGCGCAGCAAAGGAAATCCCTCTCAGGACAGCCGATGAAAAGTACTTCGGCAAAGGGTATTCAAGAGTTGTTGAGCTTCTGGAAGCCGAGGGGCTGCTTGCAGGCAGCGACCTGAAGTATACCACTGACCCTTTCCCTTATAAACACGTCTCTCTCCGGGGGATAGATAATAATACTTACTCACTTCTCACTTTTGAAGGGGAAAAGAGTTTTCCTCTCGAAAAAGACATAGAGGAAAATCTGGCTTTCCGGGAATGCCATCCAGGGGCGGTCTACATGCACAGAGGAGTACCCTTCTACATAAACAGGATCGACCACGAGAAAAAGGAGATCCATGCCATAAAGACACACGACGGCTATTATACAAAACCCATGATAGATTCCTCGGTCCTGGTGCAGGAGACCTTTGCGGTAAAGCCCCTCGAGCACGCTCCCGAGGTGGAGGTAGGGCTTGGGGACGTGGAGGTAACGGACACTATTGTAGGGTACAGGAAAATCCGGACCCACAGTGACGAGACTATGAGTACCCATGACCTTGAAATGCCTCCAGTAATCCTTCAGACAGTTGCCCTCTGGCTTAAGCTCCCAAACCGGCTGCAAGAACTTATCGAAATGCATAAACTTGACTTTGCGGGCGGGATTCATGCGGTTGAGCATGCGATGATTTCCATGTACCCTCTGCACCTGCTTGTGGACCGGAGCGATGTAGGGGGAGTTTCAACTCCCTCCCATCCCGACTTTGGGGGCAAAAGCGGGATTTTCATCTATGATGGGCACAGGGGAGGAGTGGGATATGCTGAAAAAGGGTATGATCTGATCGAAGAGGTCCTAGAAGGAACCTTAAAAGCCATTGAGAGTTGCCCCTGCGAAAGCGGTTGTCCTGGCTGTATCCAGTCTCCCAAATGCGGGAACAATAACGAACCCCTTGACAAGCATGCGGCAATCATGCTCCTACACGAACTCCTGGGAAAAGCCCCCTACATCCCACCCGAGAAAAAAGAAAAGCACCTTTCTGAAGCCAGAGCCCTGAGACAGAACCCACAAAAACAGGATTCTGGAGATGCCCTTGACAGAGTCCGAAGGCAGCTCAGGCGCGAAACCATAAAACAGGAAGCTTCAGCAGGGCAGAAGGAAAAGGAAAAGACCTTCATTGTCACGTACGAGAACGGAGGAATGATTGGAGTCGTCTCGTCCATTTCCCCAGAAAAGGCTGCAGTAAAACTTATTCGACAGAAATACACAGGGCAAAAGGAGCCTGCAAAGGAGAAACCCCTTGAAATCTGCATAAGAGATCTCGAAGCAGGCAGTGATCACCACTTCAGGGTTTGGGTTGAGATTTCCGAAGATAAAGGAAACGAAGCCTTTTCCGAAGAGAATGGAAAAAAGGCTGTGAAAAAACTAATTATCAGGAAAATGAACTGAAAGATCACAGGCCTGAAAATGGTTCTCAATCTACCAACAGGGCTAAGGGATTTGTTTTAACAGAAAGCTTTGCTTTGTCAGATTTGGTCAATTGTCTCCAATTTATCTCTTAACCCTGACTTTTTCACTGGTTTTTGATATTACATTGATTCTTCGGGAAAAACATCCACTCTATATTCATTACGCCAATCCGTCCAAACTATCCTGTCCCTATAGATGGTAAAGGAAATTTCTTTGTATCAATAACATATGAAGAAAATCCTATAATAGAGTATGTTGATAACGATTTGTATCAAGCAATAGACTTAGGAATCACGAAAAATAGTAACAGCAGTAAACACTCAAGGAAAATTCATTGAAGTTAAAACACCACGTTCAGATCAATACTGGAATACAAAAATAGATACAATCAAATCCAGAAAAGATCATTGTAAAAAAGGAAGCAAGAAGTGACGTAATTACTCGAAGGAAGCTCCGTCCTCGCTTTCATCATAAAGCAGGGTGGGGTAGTTCACACCAGAAATGTCAAATTGTAAAACCCAAAAAGTTAAAATTTAAGAGTAAATAATCCTTATTTTAGCGGTATTATATAATATTATTTTTTTTAAAGGAAAGTACAGCAGGGTGAGAAGTTATTTTACATTTAAATGGTAACTGAAATATGAATTTTCCAAGACAAGAAAGGTTGCCCATAACAGGGAAGTATTTCATGAGAAAGATATTTTTATAGGGTGATATTTAAAAAAGATATGAAGAGTGATTCAAAGAAAAGAGAAATAGACAAAATTGAACTAAAGTTTACTTGTATTCACTTAATAAAGATATATAAAGCAAATCAGTGAACGGGGATTTTAGGAGGAGGTTAAAATATGTTGGATTTGATTATGAGCAATAATCTTTGATTTTGAGCTTAACCCGTTCACAAGGAACAACAGAGGAAGATCTGATATATATGCATTTTGGTGCACAAAACGGACAATACCTTTTTGTATCATAATCCAGAAAAAAGCACTATAATTTAATATATTCTTTCCTGATATGGCATGTTAAAAGGGAAATTAGACTATAAAGCAGAGGAACGGCATTTCCGGTCAAAGAATAAAACATTCAGGGGTGGAAACTAAACGGGTAAAAATATCTGCTAAAGATATTTAATAAAACGTATTTTAAGTCTAATATAAGAAGATGGAATAAGTCACTAAAGATTATATGGATAAGAGATATATAATAATTGGAATAGTATAAATTAATATAGCATATAATGTGGAGCAAGTATACACTTACATGCACACATGCACCTATAATAAGAGATATGTGCCAGATAATGCTTCAGAAAGCTAGAGCCGATCACAGGACACGAGGAAAATAATTGATAGGAGAATAAAAAAGAGGGATTTGGTATGAGAGAAGAAACTTATAAAAAAATAATGGTTGCAACCGACGGTTCGCAACTCGCTAAAAAAGCGGTTGATACGGCGATTGAAATTTCCAGGCTCAGCGGAGCTAAACTTTACGCTGTATATGTGGTAGTCCCGACGACCTATTCTGCCAGGGACTTTGGCTGGGAAAAGGCTGCAATGGAGCACTTCAGGAATGAAGGAAAGTCAGCTACGCTTTTTGTGGAAGATGCCGCAAAATCTACAGGAGTCGAGGTGGAATCTGTACTTCTGGTAGGACACCCCGCAGATAAAATAGTAGAATTTGCGGAACAGAACGACATTGAAATGATTGTGATAGGAACACTCGGGAAAACCGGACTCGACAGATTCCTGCTCGGGAGTGTAGCTGAAAACGTGGTGAGGCATTCAAAGACACCTGTACTCGTGGTCAGAGGGGAAGTCCAAGAATAAAGTGAAGTAGACGTGAAAAATGCCCTTTTCATATTTACTCAAATCTTTTTTAAATCGTTCTCTTTTTTCGACGAGCCACCTGAAAAGCTGGCGAAGGTAATATATTTATTTTGGATTCAAAAATGGCTTCCGGGTTCAGGCTAGATATTTCACGAGTAATGAAAAGGCGTTTTCTAAAATTTCTCTATAGAACCCAGGCAATTGAAACAAATGGAAAAAAGTTGACCAGAAATTAACCAGAAATTAACCAGAAATTAACCAGAAATTAACCAGAAATTAACCAGAAATTAACCAGAAATTAACCAGAAATTAACCAGAAATTAACCAGAAATTAACCAGAAATTAACCAGAAATTAACCAGAAATTAACCAGAAATTGACCCGAATACATAGAACACGAATAAAAAGAATACGAATCAAATTTTCAAAAAAAAGAAGTTGACCTCAGGAACTTATCCCAGGGGAAAGTTCTTAACAATAGAGCCTTTGAGGTCAAAAAACTTAGCAGCGGATTTCAGTATAAACTGTTATCCTATTACACTCATGCCGGAAACCCGAATTGAAGGTGTGATTATACCTCCGACTTTCCTGACGTCAAAGCCTGCTCCTGTGATGTTCTTCAGGAGTTCGAAAACATTACCCGAAATCATAAGGGATTTTACAGGCTTATCCAGGACTCCGTCCTTGATTGTGAAGGCATTTCTGGCTTCTACGGAAAAATCCCCGGAGATTGAGTTTGCAGTATGGGCACCTATAATCGTGTTTACGAAAACTCCGGAGGTAGTATTTGCAATAACATCTTCCTGCGGGTAGTCGATGACGAAATTCCTGAGCCCTACTGAAGGAGGGCTTGTATAGGAGGACCTTGAGCCGTTTCCTGTGCTTTTCACACCGGCTTTTCCTGCGGTATAGCTATCATAGAGATAGGTTTCAAGCACACCGTTTTCAATAACTGTGGTATGCTGTGAAGGAACACCTTCATCGTCCGAAGCCGAGGTATCTATGCCTGCTTCAACCAGCCCGTCGTCATAAATGCACAGTTCAGGGACCGCTATTTCTTCCCCGATTTTATCTATCAGGCCTGACCTTCCTTTCTGCACATTGTCCGCATCAATAGAAGGAGCAAAGGCTTCTTCGAGGATGTCAGAAAAGGCAAATGGATGAAAAATAACATCGGTTTTCTGCTGCTCTATTTTTATTCCTCCCCTGGATTTCAGGGCAAGGTCGGAAGCATTTTTCCCGAGAGCAAAGAAGTCAATGTCAAGAGAACGGGAAACAGCAAAGTCATAGGCTGTAGAGGTTTCCCCGTCAATGGTTATCACATCAACAAAACCGGAAACTCCTGAGGATTCTTCTTCAATTTCGATTCCGTTTGTGTTCAGGATAAAACGCCTGCTCTTTGAACGGGTAAAGCCCCCTGAAGTCGGGAGCGTTCCTGGAATCTCTTTTGTCCCTTTAACGAGTTCTACGGCATAGCCAATGCATTCTTCGAGTTCAAGAGCCTCAACCTTTTTATCGAAGATGCCTGAGACCTGAGGGTATTTCCCGTTGGAAGGGAGGGCTATCCAGTCAGGATCATTTTCTCTAACCCTGGCTTCTGCAACCGCAATCTTTACGGCGTTCTCGAGTTCTCGTGCAGAATTGGTGCTGGCAAAACCCACTGCGCCGTTTACAATGGCACGGATTCCCAGACCTTCCGAGAAACGGTCTTTAGCGTTCTCAAGTGCGTCCTTTTTGAAATTGATACCCGTTGAATGGTTTGCAGCGTAATAAATTTCAGCTTCTTCAGCCCCTACTTCTTCTGCCATTTTCAGGGCTTTTCTTGCAAGCTCGTACACTTTCAGGCACCTCCTACAAGGGCTTTTGAGATTGCAACATGAGGAGAACCGTCGGACACAGGTACAAGCTGCCCGGCTTTTCCACATCTTCCGGCAGTCATTTTCAGGTCATTACCCACATGGGTTACATGGTTCAGGATCTCAAGAGTATTCCCTGAAAGGGAGACATCCCTTAAGAGCCCGGAAAGTTCTCCGTTCTTTATAAGGTATCCTTTTTCGGCATTAAACTGGAATATGCCTTCTCCGGTGTTTACCTGCCCGCCTCTTGACCCCACAAGGTACATGCCGTTCCGGACTTCCTCCAGCATCTCTTCAAATTTAGAATCACCGTTGTCAATGAAGGTATTGCTCATTCTGACAACAGGCATGGAATAGCCCTGGGCCCTGCAGTTTCCGGGAGTTCCCCCGAGTTTGGCTGCGGTTTCCCGGGAGTGGAGATAAGAATTAAAAACTCCGTTCCTGATTATTTCGGTCCTTTTTGATTCGGAACCTTCAGCATCAAAAGGATAATACCCGAATTCGTGCAGAGTGGGGTCATCGATGATCGTAATAAGCGGGGATGCTATCTGTTCTCCGATCCTGTTTTCAAGAATGGAATCTCCTTCAAGCACAAGGTCGGCTTCCGAAGCATGCCCTACAGCTTCATGGGCAAATACTCCCGCCAGCTCCTGGTCAAGCACTACAGGCATTTCTCCGCCTTTAGGAGTTTTAGCCTTCAAGAGCTGAATTGCGGTCTTTCCTGCATTTTCGGCAAGCTCGAGGACGTTTTCATTCTCAAAAAGCTCATAACCGTATCCGAAACGGCTTTCTCTACCTGCCTGGTATACACCGTTTTCAGAAGCAACGGCGGAGACTGCAAAACCAACATTCAAAAGTTCATATTCACATTCCAGACCTTCGGAACTCCGGTACTGGATTTTAAATTCTGACTCAAGATACATTACCTTTGTACTGTGAACTCCTGCAATCTTTGCATGTTCTTCAATACTCTTCAAAAGGTCTACCTTTTCTTCAATTGCAATGTCTCTCGGGTCGATCCTGATTTCAGGAAGGTCTTTTACACCTGGCGAATTTATGGCTGCAAGTTCGACTTCTTCTTTAGGGGTGCTCGCATTCATAGAAAAAGAAAGTTTTGAGGCAACATCGACCCCTTTTTTAAGGTCGATTTCCCCTTCAACAGCCGTATAGCCCCAGGAACCTCCGCAGAGAGCCCTTACTCCGGCCCCCCTTGTGAAGTTTCGAGACATTTCTTCTATCTTTCCGTTATCCAGGATGACAGAAGTGGAACTGCCTTCTATCACCCTGCAGTCATAAAATTTTATGTCCTGCATAATGCCTTTCATGATCAGTTCCTGCACCCAAAGAGATTAATAACCTGTACGGAAGCGGGTGATACTTCCGGGATATCGAAACTTAGTTTTGTAATATTCTTGAGTTTTTCGATAATTGTGTTCTTTTTCGGGCCCACAAGGCTGTGTTCCATTACTTCTGCAATAGAGGAAACAGGAATGATCTGGATCTTATCCCTGTATGCTTTTTCGACAAGAACATCTGCCTCGTTGGCTTTAGGTATAATGACTTTCTTCATACCCGCCCGAGCAGCTGCTTCTATCTTGTAAGTGACCCCACCAACAGGCAGGACATCTCCCCTGACAGAAAGAGAACCCGTCATTGCGACAGTCTGGTCCACAGGGATCCTTTCAATAGCAGAGACTACGGCGGTTGCTATGGAAACCGATGCACTGTCCCCTTCTACACCTTCATATGTCCCTACAAACTGGATGTGGACATCGTGGCGGGAAATGTCTGTGCCGGTCATGTTCTTGATCACTGCGGATACATTCTGCACCGCTTCTTTTGCAATGGTCTTGAGCTTGCCTGTTGCAATAATTCGCCCTTCGGCCCCGGAAAGGGCAGGGGTGACTTCGGATACAATGGGAAGCACAATTCCTGAATCTCCACCCATAACTGCAAGCCCGTTGACTCTGCCCACAGCAGAACCTTTCCTGAGGAAAGACTCGTAGTCCTTGCGCTGTTCAAGGTAGCTGTCTGCAAGCTGCTGTTCAATAGACCTTGCAATCCTCTTTGCCGCAAGTACATGCTCGGAAGTTGTGATTGGAGCCCCTTCGGAGTGGGCAATATCTCCTGCAACACGCACAAGCCCGCCGAGGTCACGGAGCTTCAGGGTAAGGTGGCCTTTCCTGCCGGCGCGCCTTCTGGCTTCTCTGATGATATCTTCTACTGCACCTTCGTCAAAATGAGGGATGTGTCCGTCCCTGACGACTTCCTGGGCAACGAAGCGGACCAGCTTTTTCCGGTTTTCGGGACTGTCTTCCATGGAATCTCTCATGTAGACCTCGTACCCGTAGCCTTTTATCCTTGACCTTAGTGCAGGGTGCATTTTCTGTACTGCATCCAGGTTCCCTGCAGAGACCATAATGAAGTCACAGGGTACGGGCTCGGTTTTAACAAGAGCTCCCGAACTCCTTTCAGACTGTCCGGTAATAGGGTATTCCTTTTCCTGAAGAGCAGTCAAGAGACTCTGCTGGGACTCAAGCCTGAGAGTATTGATTTCGTCAATGAAAAGCACCCCTTTGTGGGCTTTGTGAATGTCTCCGGCTTCTACTCTGTCGTGTGCAGGGGTTTCAAGCCCTCCGGACTGGAAGGGGTCGTGCCTGACATCCCCTAGCAGAGCTCCTGCGTGGGCTCCGGTTGCATCAATGTAGGGTGCGTGGTCCTTGTCATAATTTGAAACCGCCATTTTCGGAATCATCATTTCCTCTTTGGGAAGGAACTGGCGGGTTAACATGAGAATCATAATGCCTGCAATGATACCCCAGAGCAGCTGGGCGACGAAGTAAGAATAGACGATAATACCCACAACAAAGAGCATCATAAGCATGTTCCGTGCCTGGGCTTTCTTTCTTGCCTCCATCTTGTGAGCCATAACAATTTCTCGACCCTTCCCGGCGGGAACTTCCCTTATCTTGGGGTTGTTAAGGTCCTCCAGGTTAGGATATACAAGGATATCCTTGAGCTCTTCTTTAGGAAGAAGTTCTGCCATTGCTTTTGCAAGCAGGGACTTTCCTGTTCCGGGAGTGCCTATCATCATGATGTGCCGTCTCTGGCTGGCGGCTTTCCTGACGACTTCTACTGCATGTTCCTGCCCCAATACCTGATCAATAAGGAGTTTTGGGACCTCTATATTAGAAGTGTCTTCAAACTGGAAGCCGATGGCATCTTCATCTTCTTCATCTATTTCATCACTTAACTCAGACTCGGCCATGACCTGAGTAGGCTCATTTTCCACCTGGTCGGCCGTAGACATGTCTAATGTAGAAACAGCTTCACTCACTTCATGAGCTTGTCTGTTCATATTCTCCGAAGACCCGTCTATGTTCTGATTATTATTATACTCCATGGTTAGCTCACATATTAGAACGTTATTAGATAGACGTTATCTGATCGAGATTATATACTTGACGCTTTTGAAAAAATAACAAATTTAATGTGAGAATGGAAAAAATGGCTGCCACAATAACAGACTCCTTAAGTTATTGTAACCCCATCCATGCTTTGGCTAATTAAATAAACTTGCTGTATATAAAATTAACCTGCCACCACATATACAGTATATAGAAACCTTTTATTATATACTATTTGCTGGCTGGATATTTGAGTCGAAAACTTGATCAGAAAATCAATTACTGAATTAATCACGAGATATTTAAGATATTTTTTACATACCTATGCTACATCTCCTATATATAGTTAAATATCTTCCTCACAGGAACTTTGTGCTAAGAATTCATTCAGTGCCTGTAAACCGATATCGACAGCTATTTAAAAAAACAAAGGTGACTTTTCTCTTATGTCCAGAAGCAAGGTAAAAAATCTTCTCCTCCTGAAGCAGATTCACAGTGCTGTAACCCAGATCAAGAAAGGCAAACTGGATAAAGCCCTCGAAACACTGGATAAAGCCGAAAAGTCTGCAAGGCAGGCGAAATCCACAGATGCTCTTTACTATATTCTTTTTACTCGCGGAGGAATCCTCTACTCGGCAAAAGAGTATGACCAGGCCCTTGAAACCTATGAAAGAGCCCTTGAAGTAGGTTCCGAACTCCTGGAAGCAAACCCTGAAAATGCCGATTACCAGCATTACATGGGCACAACCCTTAGCAATACGGGAAACCTCCTCAAGAAGAAAGGAGAAAAGGACAAGGCTGCCGAATCCTATGCCCTCGCCCGCAAGATATATTCGGACCTCATCACAAAAAACCCGGAAAATGTCGTTTTCCGCTCTTATGCCGGAGAAAACCTGAATAACTACGGCTCCCTCCTCACAGAATCCGGTTCCCTGGATATAGCCCGTGAAATCCTTAAAGAAGCAGTCGAAACCTACGAAAAGCTATTTAAAGAGAAACCTGACAACCTTGGTTATCAGGCAGAACTTTCAGTCGCGCTCAGCCAATTAGGAAGTTGCCTCAAACAGCAGGGACCCGAAGAAAGCGGAACTGCAAAACAGACCCTGGAAAAAGCCCTCGAAATGCAGGAAAACCTGTTAACTCAGCAGCCTGAAAACGAAAAAATCAAAGAAGCCATCACCCTTACAAAGGAAAGGCTGGAAGGGCTTTGAAGGTTAAATTATATTACAGGTTTATTACAGGTTTATTACAGGTTTATTACAGGTTTATTACAGGTTTATTACAGGTTTATTACAGGTTTATTACAGGTTTATTACAGGTTTTTCTCAGAAAACAACAGCATGTGAACATAGAGAAGGATCATCAGCCCAACTACAATCCCCCAGATAAACTGCAAAGTAAAATATGCGTAGACGACAATCCCAAGCGCAAATAAAGTGAGCAGGATGTTTGCCAGCCGGACCTTCCGCTTCATCGTTGGGTCGTGAGGGGTTCCGGCTTCCTCTTCATTGAGGTCACACTCAACGAAATAACGGTGTTCCTGCTTCATGAGGAAATAAAGCCTCAGGATCAGGATGTCGATAACGATACCCCAGAGAAGCTGGCCTATGTAAAGGGTGTAGAAAAAGACAGCTGCAAGGAAGATACCCACGAGTATCCGGTACATATTTTCGTACTTGCTTTTGGGAGTTTTACTTCTACCCTTCCCCTGAAATTCGTCCTCTTTTTTCTGCTCTGATCCTCTTTCCAGGCTGGTTCCCCCTATCCGAAATATTCTTCATTTGATACTGATAAGCAGCAAATACTCAAAAAGCGTGAGTTAAAGAAAGATATGGGACACTGAGCATCTATAATTAAGCTTTTAATAATAGATAAAGGAGTTGGAAGAAAAAGGCAGGAAAAGAAAAGGCAGGGCAGGAAAAGAAAAAGCATAAGCTATAAAACATTACAACCCCGTTTTTTTACCATGCCCGAAACTCCCGAGAAATTAAGAGAAGATGCAGTAAAAAGCTTCAACGAAACCCTGGACCTGATGCAGAAAGGCAAGCCCGATGAAGCCCTTGAATCCCTCAGAAAAGCCGAAAAAGCCGCACATGAAGCAAAAGACGAAGCTATCCTGTTCCATACCTTAAAAGTAAGAGGGCAGCTACTTCAGTCCCTTGGCAGGCTTGAAGAAGCAAAGGAGACCTACACCTTCTCCTTAAAAACCTGCGTAAAACTCCTCTCAGAAGAACCGGCAAACAAACTATACATTGATACCCTCCACATGAACCTCAACAACCTCGGAAACCTCGGAAACATATTCCAGAGAGCAGGCAACTTCTCCTCTTCCCGGCAGTGCTATGAAATTGGCCTCGAAATCTCCCGGAAACAACTCGATTTCCACCCCGAAAACGAATTCTATAGGATGTACGCCGGAAACACCCAGAACAACCTCGGAGAACTGCTTTTCACAATGGGTCAGCCCGAAGAAGCAAAAGAAAAATACGAAGAAGCCCTCAAAACCTACGCTCCCCTCCTCAAAAATTTCCCGAAAAACCCGGAATACCTCTCAGACAAAGCAATGACCCTCAACAACCTTGGAACTCTCTTTTCAGAAAAAGGGCAAAAAGCAGAGGCAAAAGAAAACTTCGAAAAAGCGCTTGAAATCCTGAAAAAACTGAGCAAAAAAGACCCTGGGAATGAAAAGCTCAGGGAAGAAATCAGCCTCACGCGGAAAAGGCTCAAAGCGCTATGAAATATAGCTTCTGCAATCGGAATTATCCAGCCCCACAAAAAAATAACAGTTTTTAGATTCACTTCACCCGTTTAGAACTCAGTAACCTATGAGAATTAACAAAGCACACCCATTTATTTGAAGAAAACGAAATTTGACAGAAAGAATCGATTTAGGAACAATACAGATATAATATCAAGGGTTTTGTTGCCAAGAATGTTTATTGGGGGAAATGGAACTAGAGTTCAATTCCCAAACTGAAATTTAGAAGTTATATTTTTACCATTCCTTAGCATAGGGAAGATGAGCTGGAAAAATCATTATTATTGGGAAAGTAAAATATTAACATAAACCACTTTTTGAAGACTTTTTATTCAAAAGCCGCTCTCCTGCGTCGAGCGTGACAAGAACGGCCCGATGTGGCGAATATGGTTGTATGGGTCAATTTATAAGTAATTCAGTCCTCTTGAGCGCAGCGAAAAGGACACCGTCCTCCCGAGACGGGACTCGGGCGCTGAAAATTCCCGATTCGCTTATGCTTCTATTATGTGAAAAGATCGAAAATGTTCCCGAGCATGCTGCTGTCGGCCTGATATAATTCGGTGTATTTGCAGCGCTTACAGGTGACGTGGGTGAATTTTTTGTTCTGGACATCGAGGACTTTGCTGATGAAGCCGCCGGTTGTGCGGATCTCGCCGAGATCATAAGTGGTGTTCCCGCATTTAGGGCAGACGAAATTGATATTTTTGCTCATTTTTTTGGCCTCACTATGTATTTCAGTAGTCTGAAGTCTGAAGGATGGAATAGCTTCATTCTTGCACTATTTAATATTATTGCAGAAATGGGATAGAAAAGAAAAAAAAACAGGGTTGTGCCGAAGAGATAGAAAAAAAGATTTTAGGATAATTTTAGGATAAGACCATATCTGGAAAAACAAAAAAGATGCAAAAATAAAAGGACGGATTATTGAATGGGATGATCATTGGAGGGGATGATTATTGGAAATTATACATTCAGATGAAAAGCTTAACTGGACATACGGAAGATCAACCGGACTTTTTCCTTAAGGGAGCAAATCTTTTCAGGAAATAAATATATTAGAAAAGAATACCTATACAGCGTTAGACACATGAAAATAAAAGCTATAATTACAATCGCCCTGATCATCTCGGCTGCTTTAATGGCTGCAAAAGTATCGCCAGGAGTTAATACGGAGCAGTTCAGGGAAGGGAAATATATCCATATTGACAGCATGGTGATCGAATTTAATAAGATGGATGCTGATGTCCAGATACAATATAATCTCAGTCCCTTCGCCCAGGTTTACATGTTCCTGTTCGGGAGTAAGCATCTTGAGCCTAAAATAGAGGAGATCTTTTTTGATTTTGACAACATAGAGATCCAGAGAATAGGGATAAACAGTGCTTTGATTCATGTAAATGATATTTCCAGACAAAAAGATGAAGATTACCTCCATGACTCAAGAGAGTTAGGAATGCAGCCAGATGTGCTTACCCTTGTTTATCCCGACGGTAAAAGGAAGAATATTGAGCACGCTAAAAGCACTTTAGACATTTTTTATGAGGATTCGTAAAAAGGATCCGTAAAATATGGAACAAGCTAAAGATACTCCAATACTTTAGTTTTCAATGATAGCTAAAAAGTTTAATCTTAAACTTTTAAATGTTTTCTTGATTGTTTCTCTGAATGCTTTCATCGGCTTCTCTGCATAATTTATAGCCCGCTCCTGCTTCTGTTATTCATTCTCAGCGTTCTATTCTTAACTTAATTTCATTTCAACGGTCTTCCATTCATTGCAAGCAATTAACCCAATAAGACAAAACATACTAATAAATAATACATAAAGGTCATTAAGTTATGGTTTCAGGAACATATATTTAGCAAAAGAAACCCAATTTTCTTTGATAGCAATGGGAAGATTCATATTAAAATGTCTGAAATGCGGAAGAGAATACGGTCAGGAATACAGGCTAACCTGTGAGAATGACGACTCCCTTTTGCGGGCGGAATATTTTGAAAAAAGGCTTGAGCTCAGAGACCAGCCTGGAATAGGAAGATTTCATTCCTGGCTTCCGGTTCAGGAGGAGTTAACTACCGAAGCAGGGCCCATCACGTATAAAAGCGAAGCTCTTGCGCGGGAACTGGGGCTTTCGAACCTTTACATAGGGTTCAGCGGATACTGGCCCGAGAAAGGGGCTTTTACCAAGACCTGCAGTTTCAAAGAACTCGAAGCCCATCCTACTATGCAGCTTCTCAAGGAATCCAGGGGAAAAGCCATTGTCCTTGCCTCTGCAGGGAATACGGGGAGGGCATTTGCACACACATCGGCTCTTACAGGAATAGATGTTTATATAGTAGTTCCTGATTCGGGCATTCCAAAACTCTGGCTGCCTGAAGAACCGACTGATTCCATTCACCTTATCAGCATGATGCCGGGCAACGATTACACCGATGCTATCAACCTTGCAGGAAGAATTGCAAAACTTCCGGGCATGGTCCCAGAAGGGGGAGCCAGGAATGTTGCCAGGAGGGAAGGAATGGGCACTGTAATGCTGGACGCAGCTGTAACCATAGGAAAGATGCCTGACCACTACTTCCAGGGTGTCGGAAGCGGCACAGGAGGGATCTCAGCCTGGGAAGCTGCGTTGCGCCTCAGGGCTGACGGGCGTTTCGGCTCCGGGCTTCCAAAGCTCCAGCTTGCCCAGAACCTCCCCTTCGTTCCCATGTATAATGCATGGCAGGCGGGCAGAAGAGAAATCATTCCCGAAATTGACATGAAAGATGCAAAGAAGCAGATCGAAGATACCTACGCAACTGTGCTTACCAACCGGGCACCGCCCTATTCCGTAACAGGCGGGCTCTATGACGCACTTGTCGAGACGGACGGAATAATGTATGCAGTTACCAAAGAGGAAGCCCTTGAAGCAAAAAAGCTTTTTGAGACCCTTGAAGGAATAGATATCCTGCCCCCGTCTGCAGTTGCGGCTGCCTCCCTGTTAAAAGCCGTAGAAGCCGGAAATGTCGGAAAAGACGATACCATTCTCCTGAATATTGCAGGCGGAGGTTTCAAGCGGCTGAAGGAAGACATTACACTTTTCCAGATTGAACCTAAAGTTACTGTTCGGGACTCGGATGTTCCACTTGAAGATCTGAAGCTCTGAAAATCTAAAGATCTGAGTCCCTCCGGGCTTTTATCAAAGTTCTGAAAACCTGTAAGAAAAAAGCGAAAATAAGCTCAAAAAAGCGAAAATAAACTCAAAAAAATGAAAATAAGCTCAAGAAAATGAAAAATAAGCTCAATATATATGCGCGGTAAGAGGTGTATACGTGGTAAACCCGGAAGAAGAGGTAATAGCAATCATGAAAAAAACAGGTATTGACCTTGCTGCAACACTTCCCTGTGACAGGATCAAAAACCTGCTTCCCCTGGTTTCGGAAAACTTTCCCGAGATCAAATTGACCAGAGAAGAAAGCGGGGTTGGAATCTGTGCCGGGGCCTACCTTGCAGGTGGAAAACCCATGATGCTTATTCAGAGCACAGGGCTCGGAAATATGATCAATGCTCTTGAGTCCCTGAATGTAACATGTAAAATCCCCCTGCCTATCCTGGCAAGCTGGCGCGGTGTTTACAAAGAAGCCATAGAAGCACAGGTCCCTCTGGGAGTCCACCTACCCGCAATCCTGGAAGGTGCAGGGCTCAAATACACGATAATTGATGATGCTGAAAAGCTTCCCCTCTTTGAAAATGTGATCGGAGACGCCTTTGAAAATTCCAGGCCTCACATAGCTCTGGTCTCTCCTAAAGTGTGGGAAGCTTCGGACTGCTGTGCCTGGGAAACCCTGAAGTCTCCGGAGCTGCCGAAGAAAGAAAAGATCTGCAAATTCCGCCTGACACAGAAAGTTCTAGAACCCCGGATAATCCGGAACGATGCGATCGCCGCTGTGGCAGCCGAACTGGGCGGAGAAATCACCGTAACAAATCTCGGAGTCCCCTGCAAGGAACTCTACGCTGCCAGAGACCGGGACCTTAACTTTTACATGTTCGGGTCCATGGGGCTTGTCTCCTCCATCGGGCTCGGTCTTGCTCTGCGCACGGACCGGAAGGTTGTGGTCTTTGACGGGGACGGAAGCCTCCTCATGAACCCTAATGCCCTCCTGGAAATAGGAAAGGAAGCCCCGAAAAACCTGATCATCGTAGCCCTTGACAACGGCGCCTACGGCTCTACAGGCTCTCAGGAGACCTGTGCGCTGCGCTACATTGACCTGGAAATCCTGGCAAACTCCTGCGGGATCCAGAACACTCATAAGGTCAACACGGAAGAGGACCTCATATACGCGTACAAAGATTCCCTTAATGCCAGGCAGACTTCCTTTATCCATGTTATCCTGAAGCCCGGAAACACAGTAGCTCCCAACATCCCCCTGAGCCCAGAAGAAGTCACAAAACGCTTCAAAGAAGCGCTGGGCGCAGAATAACTTTAAAGAAAATTTTAAAAGAAAGGTTTTGGTGGTCCTTCATTAACTGATTGATCTATCCCAGAGCTCGAGAAGGAACTTTTAGTTAGTCTTTCCCTGCGCTGCACAGGCCTGGGACCACCCCATCAGCCAGATAAAATGCGACCTAAAAACCAACCCCACAATAAAGAGATACAAATATTGAAGGAAATACCCCCAGGATCAAGAGAACACTTTCATTGGCGTTTATTTTCGATTTGTTTCTTTTTTGCAAGACCGCCCTTCTTTGTCGAGCATGACATTTCAGGAGGCGGAAATCCCGATAAATATTATTTTAACCGCATCTTCTCACCACTTTTAATAGCTGACTTTGCTTAATTTTCTTAAGCCTTATTCAACTAAGCTTTATTCTCTCCAGCTTATTTTCTCCACCGGTTCCCTGAGCCTGAATGTTCCCGAAAGGACCTGTTCTTTAAGTTCCTGCGCGGCTTTTACCGCCCGGGCGCGGTCCGACTGGCGCAGGGTTACTTTGATATCTCTGAGGCAGCCTCCGGTTGTACAGCTGACAGTACCAAGATTTGCACTGAAGGCTTCTCCTCTGCACCTTGAAATGCAGAGCCCGCAGTTAAAGCAAAGTTCGGGGTCATATACAGCTCCGTTTTTTCCTTTGCTTACTGCACCCATAGGACATGCCTCAGCCACGCAGCAGACCTTGCAGTCAATGCATTTTTCGGGTTCGTATATTACATTCAGGTCTGTGTTATCCCAGACATCCCCGTAGGTGATCTCGCAAAGAGGGATCCTGCCTGCAAGATCTACCAGCTTGAGCGGGATCTGGTTGTCCGGCTTAAGGATATTTTCCAGCATACTCTGAGAAAGAACAGGAATGGGAACAGCCCATGTGTTGATGATTTCTGGACCTGCGGAAGTTACAAACCCTCCCATATATTCAGGAGTCATGTCATGAAGGTCAGCAAAACCCGTAAGGTTGGGATTGTCTGGAGCACTGCGAGTACCCTGGCCAGTTACGAACCCTTCAGCCCCATTTATCAGTACCCTTGTCCCGATTCCTATTGTCTCGAGTTTGGGATCATTTTGAATAGGGTTTAACTTGCCGCAGCCGCAGAAGGTCATTTCGCTGAACTCGCCTTCGAAGGGCAGGGCATGGAAAATGGTTTTAATGGCTTCTTTTCCCGGGTTTACGAATGCCCGATAGTTTTTGAAGGCGTGCCTTGTCGCATAAAGCCGCGCAAAGGGGATTCCGGAAAGGCTGATCTCCACTGAAAAAAGGTCTCCTCCACTTGTAGTTATGTCCACAGTAATGTCCTTTCCTTCAACCATATCCCTGAAAAGGTGCCCGCCTCCGTAGCGAGGATCTGTTTCACTGTGAGCTGTCCCGAGTACGATGATGTCCAGGACTCCAAGCCTTTCGTTAGGGCAGGGACCAACGACTGCCGGTACTCCGTTCAGCAGGACTTTAGAAGCTTTTACAAAAGAATCGGGTTCGGAAACTTTGAAAGAGAGAACTGCATAGGTTCCGCTCATAATACCGCGGGTTGCGGTAGTTACGACATCAATATCTTCGAGCCTGATTTCCTCCCCTGCCCTGACCCTTGAGCTGATTTCCTCAGCTGTAAGGACCACTGCCTCTCCAGCATCTATTTTTGCCTGGATCTCGGGGATTGTCCGACATTTTTCTGTGTTATCCGATGCTCCGTTCATATTACTCTCGGCGGAAATATTGTATTCATTCTATTTTAGAGGCGTGTTCATTCTATTTTAGAAAGCAGGTTTTCCAGAGCCAATATCGTAAAACTTATGGAAACTGTGTGAAAACAAGAAATCGAGGAAGAAAAAAGAATATATTGAGATGTTCGGGATGAAAAACAGACACTCTACAATTAATAACCGGTAAACTGGAACTAGAAATAAAAATTTTTACAAAATCTGTAAAATTATTAAATTTCCAAGGGCTGATTCGAATTGAAAAAGCCCGAACCACCCAAAACTTATATAAATGATGATGCGTACTATGGTGTTGCACTTCGGTGCGGGAAACAGAAGCGATACACATCTTAGAGGGCTCGTGGTCTAGACGGTTATGACGTCGCCTTGACATGGCGGAGGTCCTGAGTTCGAATCTCAGCGGGCCCACTAAAAGGCAATCAAAGTTTTCAGGAGATATTTCCTGAAAGGAAAAAACTAAAAAGCAATACATCTCTTTTAAAGATCTAATCTTAAAGAGCAATTCATTAGTAAATAAGGTCTACCTGCCCAGGTAGCTCAGTGGGAGAGCGCTGCCCTGAAGAGGCAGTTGTCCCCGGTTCGAATCCGGGTCTGGGCACCATAAAAACAGAGGACATTAACAAAGAACATCAGTAGTGTAGCGGTCATCACCGGGCGTTGCCAACGCTCGAACCCGGGTTCGAATCCCGGCTGGTGTATAACTTTTTTAATACCTTATTTCAAACATACTCTTTGTAATAAGGGGTAAAAACAACACACACATCTTAGAGGGCTCGTGGTCTAGACGGTTATGACGTCGCCTTGACATGGCGGAGGTCCTGAGTTCGAATCTCAGCGGGCCCACTAAAAACACTAATCTGGCAGTTAATTAAAGTTAATTGACAACTGCCATATCTACCTGCCCAGGTAGCTCAGTGGGAGAGCGCTGCCCTGAAGAGGCAGTTGTCCCCGGTTCGAATCCGGGTCTGGGCACCATAAAAACAAGGGACGTCAACAAAGAACATCAGTAGTGTAGCGGTCATCACCGGGCGTTGCCAACGCTCGAACCCGGGTTCGAATCCCGGCTGGTGTATAACTTTTTTAATTGATTTTTCTGCCTCTTTTTTGTGTATTATTTAACTTTTTTCTTGATTAATGCGCCCTTTATAAGTTTTGCCCCTTCAAACCTCCAATTATTGTCATACAGATTGTATTATTTAGAAGGGTTCACATAAATGCTGATCTTTTCAGATGATAATTAGATTCGGACCAAATATACTCAAATTTTATTTTAAAATAGAGATATGAAACTTATAATGTCAATCATTCAAACGATATCAGAGTCAATGTTAACACCTACATTTTTTCAGAAACTAAAGTACACTGCCGTTATGACAACTGAAAATTGGAGAATGTTAACCAAAGGATTGTTAACCACAAAGTTAATTAAAACAAAAAATCATTATAATTATTGGATATAAATCTCGAGAAGACAATAGAGTATGTCTGAAGGGATTATACCCACTATGTTGCAAACCTGAAATATCGTAAAGGAGATTTGAACATGACAGGAAAGTTCCAGAAAAGAAATGCAGAACGAAAAGGTGTCAGAAAAGAATATGAACTGGAGCAGAAGTTAATAAAGGGAATCGTAGACGAAATTCAGGTAAGCGGCGGTGGACCATTAGAGTGAGTAAAAAGGTGTATATAACAATTCAAGCTGGAGAGATTTCCGAACAGACCGTAGAAGTAGCTGAGAGCGCTACCTACGAAGACCTGCTTGATACGCTGGACATAAATCAGGAAACAGTACTTGTATTAAACGGAGGGAATGCAGTTCCCCTTGATGGGACTATAAATTCCGACAGACTAACAATTCTTAAAGTTGTTACAGGTGGCTGACCTGCCCTCAAAGGGCAGGGTACTTCTTTATTGCAACTCATTTTCCCCTTATTGAAAGATTCTGAAGGTTACTTTTCTATTCTGGCATTTTTCAATAATCAGTGCACTTCTTATCCAGGGCGATTCTCACCCAGACTTTCAGGGCTGTTCTAATTCAGATTTAAAAGGATATTCTGATTCAGACTATCAGGGCTGTTCTAATTCAGATTTAAAAGGATATTCTGATTCAGACTATCAGGGCTGTTCTAATTCAGATTTAAAGGGATATTCTAATTCAGACTTAAAGGGATATTCTAATTCAGACTTAAAGGGATATTCTAATTCAGACTTAAAAGGATATTCTAATTCAGATTTACTTGTTCATATACATTTTAAACGACCGGACGGTTTGAACAAAAGACAGGGCAAAGGAGTAAAGGGGGAAAAAATCAGCAAAGAGGCTGAAGAGGAGTCACGCACCAAATCCCCGAGTATGCCTGAAGTTCCAGAAAAACGTTGAAAGGAATCAGAAAGGAAAAGGAAACCAGAAAGGAAAAGGAAATCAGAAAGGAAAAGGAAATCAGAAAGGAAAAGGAAACCAGAAAGGAAAAGAAAATCAGAAAGGAAAAAGAGATCAGAAAGGAAAAGGAAACCAGAAAGGAAAAGAAAATCAGAAAGGAAAAAGAGATCAGAAAGGAAAACCTGGAAAGTGAAAAGAGAAAACCAAAGAAGAACAAAAAGGGGAAAAGAACCTGGAAGATATAAAATTAAATGAATAAACTATGGAAGGATTTGATTTCCATAATGGTGAGTTCCAGGAAGGACAATCAGCCATTATGGAGCTAACCCTTTTTAGACCCTTTACTTAGAGGGAGTTAGAGGCACCTTTTTGCTCATAACCTTCAGTTTTTTAATTGCTGAGATCGTTGCCTGAGATTCCTTATAGATTTTATCTTCATAATAGCTTATGATCTCATCAACAGGAGCTGCGAGAGAATAAATTTTAATCGGGCGCCCTTTACCGGGTTTCTTTTCCGAACGTACATTGACCCAGGACTGATTCCGCATCAATCTCATTGCAAGACTGACTTCAGGCTGCCTTAGTCCGGTACTGATTTCAATTTCACGGGATGAAGCTTCGTCAACATTCATAAGATATGCCATAGTTGTGGCAACATTTCTTGACATCCCGAGGTTCCTTAACGTTTCAATAAAAATGTGGTCATTTTCGTCCAGCACTTTTACTTCATAGTCTTTCATGATAACCCCTTCATATTCCAATTTTTATAATTTAATCTGTCAGCTAAAGAATATCCACGGTAATTATATTCAAATCTTGAAAGGTAGCTTTCATAACCGCCATTAACGCTGACAACAACTTCCAAAGTATTACACCACGTATATATTTATATGGTGACCTATCTCGTTTTAAAACATTAAATTCAATAAAAAGCGTTTTTTCACAATCTAGCGGATTGTTTACATTTTAAACCCAACAATCGGTTATCAAAAACAAACGTAACATATTTCCATAACCGACTACCAGAGAACCGTTTTATGAAATTGATGGGAAGAGACGTATAGGTTCAGCAATTAAACCTGTATACGTATATAATTAGAAGGTTATTCATCTCCAACAATTAATAATGTACTCATACTATTTAAAGTTGTATATATTAAAAGGGAATTGAAAAACTTTCAACCACACCTGACATTAGCATGTGTAAAAAAATAATCAAACATCAGAGGCATAATAATCCTATTATCCAGATAAAAACCTGAGGGAATCACAACAAAAATATTATAATTGTACAGATCAAAGAAATTAAAGGAAGATATCCGGACAATAAAACGTCAAGGATAATTTAGAAATGTTTATATTCTCACTTTAGCGCAGATCAAATAATTATCACGAAGAACCAGATAAATCTGCAGCATACTTCCCGACTTCTGAGAGATCTCCTGAAAGTATCCAATCGGGGCAAAAATGGAAAAAATAGAAAAATTGGAGAAAAAAACTAAAAAATAGTAAAAAACTGGAGAAAGCTGAAATTTCATGTAACTCTTCTTCCCCAACTTACTCCTCAGAGCTTATTTTGTTCGTTAAATATGCTTTTCCACACCCTCTATTTTAGCGAAACTTATTCCTCGCTAAGCTAATTTATTCCCCGCTAAGCTAATTTATTCCTCGCCAAGCTAATTTACCTCGCTAAGCTAATTTATTCCTCGCTAAGCTAATTTATTCCTCGCCAAGCTAATTTACCTCGCTAAGCTAATTTATTCCTCGCTAAAATACTTCCTGGCAAGGAGAACTGTGCTTGAACCTGTAAGAATAAACAGGAAAGCAGCAATAATCATCCCTTCTGTTGTGAAGTCCTGCCAGGAATGCACAGATACCCACAACCCGCTTCTTGTAACAAAGGTCGAGAAAATGACCAGGATAAAAGAGACAAGTGCAAGCATGGGGAGCATGAAACCGTACTCTCCCTGACGGAACCTGAACTTCGCATGAAGATAAGCTGTTGCCGTAAGCCAGGGAATCAGGGAAGAAGTTTCTACAGGGTCCCATGTCCAGTACCAGGCACCCCAACCAAGCACTTCATATGCCCAGAATGCTCCGAATCCAATTCCAAGCGTAAGGAAGAACCAGGAGACTCGCATCCAGCCTGTTGCAAGCTCGGACCACCTGCTGTCCTTGAGGACAAGGCCTGAAATTGCAGCAGCGAAAGGAAGGGTGAAGGCTGCATAACCGAGGAACAGAAAAGGGGGGTGTATAGCCATCCAGAAGTTCCTGAGCAGAGGATTCATACCCTGCCCGTAAGAAACAACGAAAGGTTCCACAAATAGGTTCCAATTTGTAGCTTCAGGTATTCCTGCGCCTGTTATATAATACATTGAGAAAGGGTTTTTCAACGCCAGAAGTAACAGGAATACGGAGGCTACAAAGAGTGAAACCGATCTCATAAAGGCAAAGAGCTCTGTCTCCCGGAGAATTTTACCGGTGCCCGTAAAACGCGTTATTGCAAGCATTATGAAGATAAAACCTGTCCAGATCAAAAATGACCCTTCCTGTCCTGCCCAGAGCGCCGAAAACCTGTAATGCCAGGCAAGGTCAGCGCTGGAGTGCTGAAAGACATAACTGTATTCCGTGTCCACCCCAAGTAGGTGGTAGGAGAGCAGGACTATCGCAAGTACTAATCCCAATCCTCCTGCAAGTTCCAGTTTTTCTGAAAGGACCATAAATTTCCTGTCCTGTCTGAAGAAGTAAAACAGGGAAGTTAAAAAAGCAAGTAGTCCGGAAGCTCCCGCTATCCAAACGAGCCCCATTCCATAATTCATACGATCACCATCTACGCACCTGTCTCATACGTTTTTTTTACTAACTCGCTTCTTTCTATTATCATTTTTACTTTCATTTACCTGAGAATTTCTTTCATAAAAACGGTTTCCAGGAAGACCATCTCCAGGAGTACCTTTTTCTCCCTTGAGGGAATCCGAGAGGAAGATCATCAGGACGCCCAGCACCATCAGATAAAACCCACCCCAGAGAGCAGTCATAAAAGGCACCTTCCGGACATAAAGTTCCACTGTCTGGGATTTTGTATCCACAGATTTGGGAGCAATGAAAAGCTCTTCCAGAAGCCCCCTGTGGATATAAGTTTCAGTGTAGGCCTGTTCCCATTTGAAGTCACTTATGTATCTAACCTGCCCGCGGTCAAAAAGTTGGCCCCACCTGTAAACGTCAAAATATACGGTACTTACGTAAGCCGAGCCAGAATAGCCCCCATAAGGAGTCCCTTCAATTCCCGATGTGATGTTTGTAACACGAACGCTATAACCCATCGACTTGAAAGTGCCCACTTCTCCCAGAGGAACCACAGCAGAATCTTCAAGATTCATGTTAGTGCTGAACACAATGCCAACGAGGAGCAGGACTGCCCCCAGGTGGATAATATGAGAACCCGCCCTCCTGAGAGTCCCTTTCAGAGTCTTTTCCTTCGAAGAAAGCAACCTGTAAATAACCGCAAAGAGAGCAGCTGAAAGGAGCGGAAACGAGATATTAACAGGCAGACTTGAAAACGGTGAAAACGCAACCGAAAGTGCGGAACCTGAAATTCCAAGCCCAAACACCAGAAGAGCTTCCTTTTTCCCGGCACTCCCGATCAGAAGACACAGAGTCAGCAGCATTACAAGGGCAAGGGTTGGCAGAGCTGCACGCAGGTTAAAATAGGCAGCATCGAGAAGGATTTCTTCTTCTGTACTGACCCTCAAGATAAAAGGGGTTAAAAGTCCCATCGCTAACAGAGCAGCAAGCAGCACCAGCACTGAGATAGTAGCAAACATGGTGCTGCGGACTGTGAGAACATCGCTTAACTTTTTCATAAAAAACCTTGAAAATATGAATAAAAAATATAACTTCATAAAATAAATACAATTAAATAGGGATAATAGTTACTTAAGCCCATTATTTAAAAGTACCTAAAAAAAGTTGAAAAATACAGGGAGAAGAGAGCGGAAAATAATTTTATGGCTCACTCTGCAAGCAAGTCATACAAAAAAATAAAAAGGATGTGGAAAAGAGTTAACTTCTGCCTCAGGAAAGAATGGACCGGAAATAAGAGAGTTATTAGAGAGTTGATACTACGATAGAGCTGATAATCAAAGCATTCTGGCTGATGATTCCTGCATACCTTCCCAATCCCTTTGCAGCTGTCTTCGGGGGCGGAAAGCCTATTGACGGAGGAAGGACTTATAAGGACGGGAAAAGGATTCTTGGAGACGGAAAGACCTATAGAGGACTCTTTTCAGGCATATTTTGCGGGTTTCTTGCAGGATGCATTGAGATCTGGCTGAGTATGAAGGGTTTTGAGATTATGGGAATTGAAATTCCCGCCTTTGGCCCGGATTACGCGAGCGCTTTGAAAGTTGTCCTCGCCCTTGCCTCCGGCGCCCTGTTCGGAGATATGTTCAAGAGCTTTTTCAAGCGCAGAATGGGCCTGAAAAGGGGAGCGTCCCTGCCTCTTGTAGACCAGCTTGACTTTGTTGTGGGAGCCTGGGTATTCACATACCTTGCAGCCCCGGAATGGTTCGTGAGTAATTTCACCACCGGAATCATTCTTACCGTCCTCATAATGACGCCTCTGCTCCATCTTACAACAAACATAATCGGATACATTATAGGCGTAAAGAAAGAACCCTGGTGAAAATTCTTAGGAAAAACCCTTCTACAACACTTCAGAAAAAACTACAGGAAAAACCTGAAAAAATATTCATAGCGCTAATAAGGCTGCAAACACCGGTGAGATAATGAGTCAATCAAAACCAGAAACAGAAAACGAATTCAAAACACAAAAACAGGAACTGATCGCAGCCCTCAAAGCCTGCGGAGCTGTCCGCTACGGGGACTTCACGCTTGCCTCGGGAAAGAAAAGCAAGTACTACATCGATATCAAGAAAGCCAGCACCGACCCTAAAACCCTGAAAATTATTGCCAGGCAGGCAGCCCTCAAGGTAAGGGAAATGGATGTAGACACGGTTGCAGGTGTAGAACTCGGAGGAGTACCTCTCGCAACCGCAGTTTCTCTGGAAACTGAGCTTCCCCTGCTTATAGTAAGGAAATCCGTCAAGGACTACGGCACAAAAAGCAGGTTCGTAGGCGAGCTTAAACCGGAAGACAAGCTTGTAATGCTCGAAGACGTAACAACCAGCGGAGGCTCGGTTAGGGACGCGATTGAGGTGGTCAGGGAAACCGGAGCCCGTGTAAAATACGTAATCACCGTAGTGGACAGGGAAGAAGGAGCAAAGGAAAAACTCAAAGAAGTAGATGCCGAACTTGTACCCCTGGTAAGTGCGAGTGATCTCTTAAAGTAAGGAAAGTGCTTGAGCACTTTCCTGAACCTTATAATGAACGACCCTGTATGCTAAATTACTGTTATACATGTCAGAGATATTATTTAATTCGTCCTCTTAAACGAAGTTCAGTATCAGTGTCCATAAATAAGATCTCTTAAGCGAAGTTCAGTATCAGTGTCCATAAATAAGATCTCTTAAACGAAGTTCAGTATCAGTGTCCATAAATAAGATCTCTTAAACGAAGTTCAGTATCAGTGTCCATAAATAAGATCTCTTAAACGAAGTTCAGTACCAGTGTCCATAAATAAGATCTCTTAAGCGAAGTTCAGTATCAGTGTCCATAAATAAGTCCTCTTGAGCGCAGCGAAAAGGACCTCGTGCTCCCGAAGCGAAACTCGGGAAGCGAAGCTCGGAAGGCGAAGCTTAACAATGAGAAGATATTTATCAGAAGAAATAGAGAATTAGGGAATCCTTTATTGTGTTATTGGTAAAAAAGATCATTTATAAAAATAAAATACGTTCAAAATCGAATGAAAGGTCTTGCGAGCCTCAGTGTCCATCGCCCTTTCTTCAACATATTTTTCGTCAAATATCAAGAACAAATTTCAGGTTAAAAAATAATTTTTTTTGAACAAGGAGAATGAAAATGAAGATTTTGCTTATCGGCGGCGGCGGAAGGGAGCACGCAATTGCCGAAGGAATTAAGAAAAGCAAGCATAACCCCATCCTTTATGCGGTAATGGCAAAGAAAAACCCCGGAATTGCCGCCCTCTGCGAGGATTTCCTGCTTGAAAAAGAAACCGAGATTGAAAAAATTGTTGAATATGCAAAAGCCAAGAACATTGATATGGTTTTTGTGGGTCCTGAAGCTCCGCTTGCAGCAGGAGTTGCAGATGCCCTCTGGGAAGCCGGGATCCCTGTTGTAGGCCCTAAAAAAGCCTGTGCAGTTATTGAGTTTGATAAGGCATGGGCAAGGAATTTCATGAAGAAATACGGAATCGAAGGCTGCCCTGCCTATAAAGTTTTCACGGAAGAAGCTCCTGCAAATGCATTCATTGAAAAACTGGGCGATGTTGCAGTCAAGCCCTCCGGGCTTACAGGCGGGAAAGGTGTAAAGGTAATGGGCGACCAGCTTCCTGACCTCAAAGCTGCCAAAGAATATACAAGCGAGCTTCTGAAAAAAGGGTCCGTAGTTATTGAGGAACGTTTCATAGGAGAAGAATTTACTCTCCAGGCTTTTGTGGACGGAAAAAACCTTGCTTTTTTCCCTGCAGTGCAGGACCATAAGAGAGCTTATGAAGGGGACCTTGGCCCGAATACGGGCGGCATGGGCTCATACACCGACGCGGGAGAAATCCTCCCTTTCATGCTTTCCGAAGACCTTGAGAAGGCAAAACAGATTATGCAGCATACCGTAACCGCGCTGTATGAAGAAACGGGGACAGGATACCAAGGCATTCTTTATGGACAATTTATTCTGACTGCCAGCGGCCCAAAAGTCGTGGAGTTCAATGCGCGGTTCGGAGACCCTGAAGCTATGAATGTTATCCCTCTTATAGAGACTGATTTTATAGAAATTATGTCTGCTGTAGTAAAAGGAACCCTCGAAAACCTGCCTGTAAAGTTTAACAGGAAAGCAACGGTCTGTAAGTACGCAGTCCCGGCAGGCTACCCGGAGAACCCGGTAAAAGACAGCGAAGTAGTTGTAGGAGATATAGGAGAGGCTTCAGTCTACTATGCAAGCGTGTATGAAAAAGAGGGGAAAATTTACACTACCGGCTCCCGCGCTGTTGTTGTCGTCGGGTGTGCAGAAACAATAGAGGCTGCAGAGAAAATCGCCCAGAAAGCTCTTGAAAATATTCGAGGTAAACTTTTCTTCCGAAAAGATATAGGCACTGCCAATCTTATCCAGAAAAGAATTGACCATATGAAAGAACTTAGAGACTGACTGTTTCAAAAGTTATGCAGAAGTACCGCGCATAAATACTGTGTGTAATAAGTACTTTGCAGTAGTATAAAAGTTCAAATTCAGCCAGAAGAAATCGGGGTTTGAGACGATGAAAAGAGATGTACTTTCAATAACTGACCTGTCCCGGGAGGAGATCTACGAACTCCTTGAATCGGCCGCGGACCTGAAAGCAAAGCGTAAGGCAGGAGAATATACCGAGTACCTGAAGCATAAAAGTCTCGGAATGATTTTTGAAAAATCCTCCACAAGGACCAGAGTTTCCTTTGAGGTTGCAATGAGCGATTTCGGGGGACATGCCCTTTACCTGAACTCCAGAGACATCCAGGTAGGAAGAGGCGAGACCATTGAGGACACTGCAAGGACCCTTTCCGGTTACCTGCACGGAATCATGGCCAGGGTTATGAGCCATGATACTGTGGAGAAGCTTGCAAAATATTCAACCATACCCGTGATCAACGCCCTCTCAGATAGGGAACATCCCTGTCAGATCCTGGGTGACTTCATGACCATCATGGAGTTTAAGAAAAAGTTCGAAGGTCTGAAATTCGTCTGGGTAGGAGACGGGAACAACGTCTGCAACTCGGCCTTACTTGGCTCGGCTATTGTGGGAATGGAGTTTGTCGTTGCTTGCCCGAAAGGCTATGAGCCCAAAGCCGAGTTCCTTGAACAGGCAAAAGCTCTTGGGGGCAAGTTCACAATCACAGATGATCCAAAAGTTGCCGCAAAGGACGCAGACATTATCTATACTGATGTCTGGGTCTCCATGGGCGACGAAGCCGAACAGGAAAAGCGCCTGAGGGACTTTACCAGGTTCCAGGTCAATACCGAACTCCTTGGAGTTGCAAAGCCGGATGTAATAGTCATGCACTGCCTGCCCGCCAGACGAGGCCTGGAGATTACGGATGAGGTCATGGACGGCCCGAACTCCGTAGTCTTCGAAGAAGCAGAAAACCGCCTGCATGCCCAGAAAGCCCTTATCCTGAAATTGATGAGATAAAATTTCATCAATTTCTACCTTTACATTTAAAATCCCATATCTGAAAGGAAAACATTATTGTCTTCTTGCATTACAAAAGCAGAAATATTAGAAAAGTAACCTGGATTTTCATATCCCGAAATGGATTTCAAGGAAAAAGTATAAAAACAAAGAGCGCTACTATCTGCTGCTGTAACACAAGCTACATCGTGCGAGAGTTGCCCAGCCAGGTCAAAGGCGCTAGGTTCAGAGCCTAGTCTTGTAGGAGTTCGTGCGTTCGAATCGCACCTCTCGCATCCAGATTTTTTTTATCCATTTTCTCGTGATTTTAATCCGACTTGAGCCTGATTATATTTTTCAGTTACTGTAAACTTCATAGTAAATTCAGTCCCATCGTTCCTTTTAAGTTCCAGTTCGCCATTTAGCTGATCTACGAGGGCGTTTATCAGCTGTATGCCAAGACTATCAATATGTTCAATATTGAGATTTTCAGGAATGCCTATACCATTGTCTGAAACAGTCAGAATAAAACTGGTAGTCTTATCGTCTTCCTTTTTGTGCTTTCCATATTTTTCTCTACGTAATTTAATTCGAATTTTTCCCCTGTCTTTGCCAGGAAATGCATGTTTGAGGGAATTGGAAACAAGCTCATTGACAATTATTCCTAAAGGGACACCAGTATCCATATTAAGAAATATATTTTCTTCCATATCCATGCACAGGCAGATATTTTTACTGCTAAGGCTGTAAGTCTGGAGAAGGTTTTCAGCTAACTCCCTGATGTACGTAGAAAAGTCCAGTGTATCTTTTCCTTCTCCTTTATAAAGCTCTTCGTGGATGAGAGCCATAGATATAACCCGGTTCTGGCTTTCCCTGAAAGCCTCAATAACTTTCGGATTCTCGAACTTATCAGCCTGAAGGTCAAGAAGGGAAGAGATTACCTGCAGGTTATTTTTTATCCTGTGGTGAATTTCCTTTTTACGGGCAGTCTCAATATTTGCCATTGCTTCTTCTGCTTTTTTACGCTCTGTAATATCCTGAATTATTCCTTTCGTACGGATGGGGCGATTATTCGGATCAAAAGTAACTTCAGATTGCATATGGACCGCACGCTCTTCCCCATTAGCCAAGACAATTCTATATTCAATACTATGAGTTTTTCCTTTCACAGCTTTCTTAAGGGCGCTATCCACATAGTCTCGATCGTCTGGATGTACATAATTTAAAAATTCGTTATAAGGCGGTGCTAATTTTTGAGAGTCACATCTGAAAATACGATACATTTCCTCAGACCAATATACTTTACCAGCCGCAGTATCCCATTCCCAGTTTCCAATATGAGCCATTCTTTGAGCTTCAGCGAGACCGATTTCACTTTCTTTCAAAGATTTATAAGCCTTCTCAAGCTCGATTGTTCGTTCTTCAACTAGTTGTTCTAAATTGTCATGTGTCTTTTTTAGAGCTTCTTCTGCTTTTTTGCGTTCGGTGATGTCGATGCAGATGCCTGATATGCGTTGTGGCTTACCTTCACTGCCGTAGGTCGTATTCCCCAGGGCATTGATCCATCGCACATCACCCGATGGGAGCACGATCCTATACTCGCTCGCGAGCGGAATATGGTTGATAATTGCGGTTTCAATCCGCCTTTCCGCAATCAGCCTGTCGTCAGGATGAAGCACACTTCTCCAGACTTCAAAGCTGGCATCAGATTTCCCGGGATCTAAACCAAAGAGACGAAATAGTTCTTCAGACCACTCAAGCTTTTCTGTAGACATATTCCAGTCCCATATACCTGCACCTGCAGAAACCTGGGCCAGCCTCAAACACGATTCGCTCTCCAGTAGTGCCCCCTCAACTCGCTTGCACTCAGCGATATCACGTGCAGCAGCAAAGACCCCAATAACTTCACCATTCTCGTCGCTATAAACTGAAGCATTGTACAAGACAGGAGTTATATGTCCATCTTTATGCTGGATTTCAAGAGGATAATCCCGAATCTCACCATGCATGAATACCTGCTGATAGCCCGCAAGGGCTTTCTCAGGCTCAGTAAAGTAGTTTGAAAAATCAGTCCCAATTAAATCATTTCTGGAATATCCAGTGACCTGTTCTGTAGCACCATTTAAATCCGTGATCTTACCATTACGCCCAATAGTTACTAAAGGATCTAAACTGGCTTCAATAAGACTGCGATTGTAAATGTTTGATAATCTAATAGCTTCTTCTGCCTTTTTATTTTCAGTAATATCTCTGGCGATAGTAGAGATAGCCACAAGCTTTCCAGACGCGTCAAAAACCGGAGAAAGAGTAACTGAAACATTTATTATTGTTCCATCCTTTTTCATCCGTAACGTTTCATAGTGCTGAACCCTTTCTCCCTGTTTAATCTTCTCAATTAAATTCTTTATTTCTCCTTTAGTATTGTCTGGTTCAAGTGTGGATATATTTTTCCCCAGGACTTCTTCAGACAGATATCCATAAATTTTCTCTGCCCCATTATTCCAACTGATGATAATCCCATCAAGAGACTTGGTTATAATTGCATCATTAGATGACTCCACAGCATTCGCAAGTATCTGAATTTTTTCCTCTGCCTTTTTAACAGCAGCGATATCACGTGCAGCAGCAAAGACCCCAATAACCTCGTCATTCTCGTCGCTATAAACTGAAGCATTGTACAAGACAGGAGTTATATGTCCATCTTTATGCTGGATTTCAAGAGGATAATCCCGAATCTCACCATGCATGAATACCTGCTGATAGCCCGCAAGGGCTTTCTCAGGCTCAGTAAAGTAGTCTGAAAAATCAGTCCCAATTAAATCATTTCTGGAATATCCAGTAACCTGTTCTGTAGCACCATTTAAATCCGTGATCTTACCATTACGCCCAATAGTTACTAAAGGATCTAAACTGGCTTCAATAAGACTGCGATTGTAAATGTTTGATAATCTGAGAGCTTTTTCCATTTTTTTACGCTCGGTAATATCTATGAATGCAGAAATTGACCCCCGCAGGTTTCCCTGCTCGTCACGCAAGGGTCTGGCGTTGCCCAATACATGTCGTACCTTACCGTCAGCAGATACAATATCCAGCTCACAGTCGTTTATCTCTATACCTGCAGCCGACATCTGCGACGGCATTTTTTCAGACGGGATCTCCACTCCATCCTTGAATAACTTAAAAATCTCTGGTTTTTCTCCTTCTGGAGCGGATTTGGACAAGTTTGTACCCACAGGAATTCGGAGCCATTCATAGGAGAGTCGGTTACCAGTTATTTGAAGTGACTGAGGGTCATGTGCTATATAAACGGAGATCGGAACAGCATCAAGTAATACTGCTAGTTCATCTGAGCGATCCCGCTCACGTTTCTCACTTTCCCGCAATGCATCCACCACAGCATCACGTTCCGCCAGAGATTGAGATAGTTTGATATTGCTGTAGCTTAGCTGTGAGATCATATTAGCAAAGGTCATAAAGAAGGCCATGCTTGTATCCACAGCTTCTCTGCTCAGCCGAGGTACTTTTTCAAGCACCGCTAAATATTCTTCCTCATTGAAACCGTATTTTAGAGCTTGAAATCGAAAAAATTCGCGGTCTAAAGGTTCATTATCAAAAAAGAACTGTCCTGAGAAGATATTGCCTATATGCTGTCCTTCCACAATAATTGGTGTTACTACGTTCCACATATTGTTCTTGCACTTGTACAGTTTATATTCTCCCGGAGTAACACCAGTAGACAGATTTATGTCGCTTTCTAAGCAGTGCTTGCAGGCTTCAGGATTAACTCTGTGGAATTTGGAACAAATTTCCTGCCATCCAACACTTACCAGAATATTGTCGTTAAGATCAAGTAGGGCCATAGGGATATGAGCAAGCCTATAAAGATCATTCATGAGAGACTGGACTGCTTTAGCATCAATAATGTTGGCAAGCTCCAGATTCGCCTTTTCTTGAGTATCACTCTCCCGAAGTTTTCCCTCAAGTTCTTTACGGTCACTTATGCCAAATGTATAAATGTTTACACATTCCTGTTCGGGCAAGGGCTGAAAAACAACAAAGTATACTCTTTCGCCCATTTTAACTTCTATTTTTTCAATCCCTTCCCGGGATATTGCCCTTTGAACAAAAATTTCAATATGTTGAGGCACTTTTTCTCCTACTCTCACACCCCACTCATGCAACAAGGGTTCTCCTGCCTTATTTGAGTAAAGAATTACTCCATCCTTTGCCACGCTGAACACAGGATTCGAGTTTATTGCTGGAAATTGATCCACTTTAGCTGTCATTATCCCCTTAGTCTCCCTCTTTTAAGCGATAAAATACCTAACCTTCAATGATCAGGAATAAATTAATATTTTAAGTTTTATACTCCCCATATAATAAAAAATCGTTTGCATTCGGTTGTATTTAAAAACTTTGAGGAAAAGTCAGACATGCCGTCCTTTATTTAATTAATAAGCATTATCATGATAGGAACCATAAGCATATTATCCCCTGGAAAAAACGTGATCACTATATGCGATACTATGTAAAAGATAATACTATTGTCATTGAAGGTGATTTTGAAGCCGTGAGCACGGGCTTAAACGGCGGACGTGCGCGGGTAAACTATCTTTTCAACAAACAGGTTCCAAGAACCTTCAACCCTCCTAACCCGGAGGAGTTCGTAAAAGAAGAAGCCCTAATAAATGGAATTGAAGCAGCCAATTTCGGCCTCCTGACAGCTGTCAAAATGAAATACCTCCAGGTAATTGAAGACGACTATCTGACCGCTTTCATAACCGCTGGCGTAAGCAACGGCTCGGAATTCAGGGCAAAAATAGGAACCATAAACATAATTCTAATCTCAAAGATAAGACTATCCGAGACAGCCCTCCTGGGAGCGATTATCACAGCCACCGAAGCTAAAGGGCTTGCACTTATTGAAAAAGGATACACCTTTTTGGGTACTAATACGGATGCTGTAATTGTTGCCTATGAAACGAGCCCAGATTCTAGCTCAGAAAATGAGAAAAAACAGGAAATCCCCTATGCAGGCTCAAGTACGGAGTTCGGGAAAAAAATCACAAATACAGTCATAAAAGGAATTAAGGCAGGACTGGAGCTGAGGGGAGAGTAAATCATGTGAACTACCCCTAAGCTAAAGACTTAGCGGCTTCTCACTTCATAGAAAACTATCGGCATCTCCATGAGCGTTAATTCGGGCTATACCATCCCTACTGAGTTCTGTCCATTCGTCAGTTTTGGCTTTACATGAATACGAACTTGGTAAAGTGGATTTATTCAAGACCTATAGAGCCTGATGGTAAACTCTTGGAAAAAGTTGCTTGGTTTTCACATCCCTTAATTTAATATAATATTAAACGAGGGTACATGCGAAGGCAACACACATCAAAAATAATGCAAAGGACGTTGACGTTTATATCCCATAGAATTAAGATTTCATGGGTTTTACACTTCTTCCTATAAAACTGCTTATTATAAGTACCCTGCATAAATTAATCTGATTTCTTCTACAACACCAGCCTTCTTTAAGATGCTGACAGGTGCGCAACTTTCTTATTGGAAAACGAAGAGCCGGGATTAAAAAATAATAATTTAAAGCAGTGGCCTGATTTTATCGATAAGTACAGCTCAACAGATACCGGTGACATAGTAAAAACATTTCAAAAAATCAATATTAAAAAATCAATTCAAAAAATCAATTTAAAAAATCAATATCAAAAAATCAATTTAAAAAATCAATTTAAAAAATCAATTCAAAAAAACATTTCAAAAAAACAATTTCAGAATAGAGTTAAAGTAGTATAGGGTGAGTTTGGCAGCGATCCAGAGTTCCCGAAGGCTCGCACACTTCAGTACAGTAAGGAACGTGGACAGGCTTATCTTCTGTGTTCGGGATGGGTACAGGAGTTGCCCTGCCGCTATGGCCGCCAAACTCTACCTATAAATGGGATATGGAAAAAGTCATGTATAGATGTGCTGCATACTGAATTTCGCCTGGACCTGAATTAGGTGAAAGGAACGGATAGTTAGTGAACGCGGACTGAACACCTCGTTGCCTTGGTGCTTACATCCCGTTTCTATCAAACCGGTCTTCTACCGGAATCCTTAGAGAGGTCTCTTTTTAGGTCAGATTTCGAGCTTAGATGCATTCAGCTCTTATTCCTTAGCGCGTAGCTGCCCGGCAATGCCTTGTCAGACAACCGGTACACCAGTGGCGCCGCTGCTTGGTTCCTCTCGTACTAAAAGCAGCTTACCCGCAGACCTCTGGCACCTCTAGTAGATAGTAACCGACCTGTCTCACGACGGTCTAAACCCAGCTCACGATCTCCTTTAATAGGCGAACAACCTCACCCTTGGCCGATGCTGCACGGCCAGGATGGAAAGAACCGACATCGAGGTAGCAAGCTGCCGGGTCGATATGTACTCTTGCCGGCAACGACTCAATTATCCCCGGGGTAACTTTTCTGTCATTTTTGGCCCCCACCAAGGAGGCTCAAAAGTTCGCTAGAACCGACTTTCGTCTCGTCATCCACTGCTTTGCTGAATAACGTCAGGCTGACTTATACTCTTGCACTCTTCAGCGAGTTTCCGACCCGCTTGAGTCAACCATTGCGCGCCCTTGATATCTTTTCAAGGGCGTCCCGCCCCAGGCAAACTGCCCACCTATCGGGGTCCTCTTCGCAGAGTTAGGGTCGTAGTTCCAGAAGGGTAGTGTCCCAATTGTGGCTCCACAGATGCTGGCGCACCCGCTTCGACGCCTCCTACCTACTCTGTACATCCAGAACCACAACCCAACGACAGGCTGCAGTAAAGCTCCACGGGGTCTTCACTTCCCCCTAGAGGTCTCTAGACTGTGCACTAGAATGTAAGCTTCACCGGACTCCAGTTAGGGACAGTAGGGCTCTCATTGATCCATTCATGCAAGTCGCCAATTAAGCGACAAGGTACTACGCTACCTTAAGAGGGTCATAGTTACCCCCGCTGTTTACAGGCCCTTCTTCCCGTTGAACCGGGGTTTCAGGTACCTGCACTGAGCAGGATTCAGAGATTGTACTAGCCCTTACGGGTTTGCAATCTCCTATGTTGGTATTAGACAGTTAGAGCCCCCTGGTCACTGCGACCTGCTGTCTTCACAGCAGGCACTCCTTCTCCCGAAGTTACGGAGCTAATTTGCCGAATTCCCTTAACTGAATTACTCCGACACGCCTTAGCCTTTTCAGCTAGGGGCACCTGTGTCAGTTCTCGGTACGGACATTTAGCTGTCCTTTTCACGGGTTCCTGGGTGCAGCCGACTTAAGCCATTACAGATTCGCCCGATTCTCGCCATTACGGCTCTCCACGGGGTTCGCTGCTTAGACGGCGCGACGACGCCGCTCGGCCTGCCCGGAAACGTCAGAACTAAGTGCTAAATGGTACAGGAATATTAACCTGTTTCCCTTTTGGCGTACTCGAATTACGGTACGTCTTAGGACCGACTAACCCTCGGCTGACGATCATTGCCGAGGAAACCTAGCCCCTTCGGCGGCAGGGATTCTCACCCTGCTTTGCTGCTACTATTACCAGGATTTTCGTTTGTGAACGGTCCACAGGACTTTACAGCCCTGCTTCAGCCCGAACACAACGCCTTCCTACGAGATTACCTTGCGGTACTCCGTGGTATCGGTGGTCGACTTGAGCCCCGTCAATTTTCGGGGCCCCAAACCTCGACTGGTGAGCTGTTACGCACTCTTTGAAGGGTAGCTGCTTCTAAGCTAACCTTCCAGCTGTCTTGGGCTTGGGACGCCCTTTAGCGTTAACACTTAGTCGACACTTGGGGACCTTAACCACGGGCTGGGTTGTCTCCCTTACGGACTACAAGCTTACCCCAGTAGTCCGGACTCCGACTGTCTCAGATGACGGTGGGTTTGGAGTTTGACAGGCGGGCGAGGGATTTCTCCCCCGGAACCGCCAATCAGTGCTCTACTCCACCGACGATCTCAAGTCAGGTCATGCTGCGACATGTTTCGGAAGGAACCAGCGGATGCCGGGTTAGATTAGCATTTCACTACGAGACGCAGGTCACACGAATGATTTGCAGATCAATACCGCTTGCGGTCCTCCACGTAGCTTTCGCCACGCTTCAACCTGCCCACGCCTAGATCACCCGGCTTCGGGTCGTACCCCGGTGACTCCACGCACTTGTATACGTCGTGCCTCGCCCGAAGGCTGCGCACATGTTGCTTTCGCTTCGGCTGCCCAGATAAAAGGTTAGCCATCGCCACCAAGATACACTCCCTGGCCCGTTCTTCAAAACGTAAGATACAACACTGGCAGTGACATTCGTACTACATCCTCGCGGATGATTTCTTCATGTCAAAGATCCTTTCATGCCGTATCGTTCCATCACTATCAGGTTTCAGGCACTTTGCACCTCCCTTCTCGGGGTACTTTTCAGCGTTCGGTCACCCTACTATTTCGCTATCGGTCTCAAGGAGTATTTAGTTTTGGAGATTGGTGACCCCCAGATTCCCGCACGATATCCAACGCACGGTACTCAGGGACATGTTCCGGTCTGTTAGCTTACACCTAAGTGACTGTCACACTCTATGGTCTGCCGTTCCAGGCAAGTTCGGTTTTGCCGCAAGACGTTTGAACAGCCCTACAACACCACATTTCCCCGAAGGGATTCGGTTTGAACTGTGCCGGTTTCACTCGCCGTTACTAGCGGCATCTCAATTGATTTCTTTTCCAGCTCCTACTGAGATGTTTCAATTCGGAGCGTTCCCGATCATTACTGATCACTATGGAGAGGTCCCATTCGGAGATCCCGGGTTCATTGGATCCATGCACCTATCCCGGGCTTATCGCAGCTTGGCACGTCCTTCATCAGCTCTTGAGCCGAGCCATCCACCTGATAGCATAACTCCTGTTACACCTAACCAGGTCCAGTTAGCGTTCAATATACAGCACCTATACACGACTTCATATGCCTGCGGTTCCGCGCAGGCTATCCATCCTTCCCCGATAAACTACTTATCGGGTGCACAAAAATGGACTTGCTGGGATTCGAACCCAGGGCCTCTGCCTTGCAAAGGCAGCGATCTTCCAACTGATCTACAAGCCCGAGAGAGACAAGAGATCCATAAAGGACCTCAGATTTGAGGATTTGTACGGTTTATCGGCATCTGGGTGATAGTGTTTTTAGCTTAGGAGGTGATCCAGCCGCAGATTCCCCTACGGCTACCTTGTTACGACTTAACCCCCCTTGCAAAATTCAGGTTCGAACACGGCACAGAGTCCGTGCCCTCACCCATACCTCACTCGGGTGGTTTGACGGGCGGTGTGTGCAAGGAGCAGGGACGTATTCACCGCGCTATATTGAAACGCGATTACTACGGATTCCAGCTTCACGAGGGCGAGTTACAGCCCTCGATCCGAACTACGGATGGGTTTGTGAGATTACCAGCCCCTTTCGGGGGAGGGACCCATTGTCCCATCCATTGTAGCCCGCGTGTAGCCCGGGAGATTCGGGGCATACTGACCTACCGTGGCCCGCACCTTCCTCCGATTTAACACCGGCGGTCCCCACAGAGTACCCATCGTCCCGGAGGACATGCTGGTAACAGTGGGCACGGGTCTCGCTCGTTGCCTGACTTAACAGGATGCTTCACAGTACGAACTGGCGACGGCCATGCACCTCCTCTCAGCGATTCAGGCAAAGTCTTCAGCTTGGCCTACATATTGCTGTCGCCCCCGGTGAGTTGTCCGGCGTTGAGTCCAATTAAACCGCAGGCTCCACCCGTTGTTGTGCTCCCCCGCCAATTCCTTTAAGTTTCAGCCTTGCGGCCGTACTTCCCAGGTGGCTCGCTTCACGGCTTCCCTGCGGCACCAGACACGGTCGCGCCATGCCTGACACCTAGCGAGCATCGTTTACGGCTGGGACTACCCGGGTATCTAATCCGGTTCGTGCCCCCAGCTTTCGTCCCTCACCGTCGAACCCGTTCTGGTAAGACGCCTTCGCCACAGGTGGTCCCACAGGGATTACAAGATTTCACTCCTACCCCTGTAGTACCTCTTACCTCTCCCGGTTCCAAGCCTGGCAGTATCCCCCGAAAGCCTAATAGTTAAGCTATCAGATTTCCCGGAGGACTGACCAAACCGGCTACGGACCCTTTAGACCCAATAATCACGATCACCACTCGGGCCGCCGGTGTTACCGCGGCGGCTGGCACCGGTCTTGCCCGGCCCTTGCTAACAGGTGTAGTTTAAACACCCGGACAGCCAGCATATGATGCTGGCACTCGGTGTCCCCTTATCACGGTTTCCCGCATTGTAAAGTTTTCGCGCCTGCTGCGCCCCGTAGGGCCTGGATTCATGTCTCAGAATCCATCTCCGGGCTCTTGCTCTCACAACCCGTACCCGTCGTTGGCTAGTAGGTACATTACACCCACTACTACCTGATAGGCCGCAGATCCATCCTTGGGCAGACGAATCCATTTGACGCATAAAGCATTCCAGCAGATATGCGGTATCCGGAATTATCCCCAGTTTCCCGGGGTTATGCCGGACCCAAGGGCAGGTTATCCACGTGTTACTGAGCAGTACGCCATGTTCACGAAGAACATATGACTCGCATGGCTTAGACGAACACCGATAGCAGTAACCTCTGGCAGGATCAACCAGAATTGTTATAGCACACTTGAAATTAAAGGTCTTGGTCGCAGAAACTTGCACTAACAACTATCTAATTCAGTTAGTTCATTTCGCGATAGATATTTGAAAAAACATCTATCACCCAGAATTAACCGAACCGACAAATCCTCGTCAGACAGGAAATAACTCCTGTCTCCATTAAAAGATGAAAGAGATTTTGAATATCAACCCACACATTTACTCTGTGTGAGGGATTCATACAAGGTATTTCTTGTATATAAGCTTTTTCCCACCCCGCAGTTTTTCAAAGCAAATCCAGCGCAAAACGAATTTTGCATGAATTCACAGAGACACTGCAGCTCCAATCTCCAAAGATCGGTAGCAGGCGAGTCTCGCACAATTGCTGTGTGAGGGATACATACAAGACGTTTCTTGTATATAAAGCTTTTTGTCAAGCAATTTACTTGCATAAAGATTTTATTGCAAAAGTAATTTTGCCATAAACCTACAAGCTTATTGCCGCCTGATCTCTCCTGATCAGGGAAGCTCCTAAATGCAGTGCTTGGATAAATACTTTTTGGTAACTTTCCCAGATAATCAGTTTAAGAGGATTAGAATTGATCCTGGAAATATAAAGCAGAAAGTCAACTATTCCTGAGCTAAACAGACCGTCCGACAAAACAGAATACAAAGAAGAATACAAAAGAGAGTGGCAAAGAGGAGGGGACAGTGCCTGTTTTCAGTCTGATAACCTTAAATGTGATCAGTGAGTTTTATATATACCAAATCACATTAAAATACAGGGGAGTTAGAAGTCCCTTTAAGAAATTGGGAAGAAATTGGGAATATAATATAGACCTATTTAGATCACGGTTAGTTGTCTTTATGTAAAAAATGGGGAGTTAGTGGGCATCTACCTATTTAAGATCTTTTTAGGGACCTGTTAGTTTTAACCCGGCTTTTGTCCTGTAAACAACCAGGGATTGGTTGCTCCTCAAATGCTAAAATGGAGGTTAAATATTTGATAGATATAGATCCCAGTGGCATTCTGGTTCGTTACAACGTACAATTAGAAAAAGAAATGACACCAGAAGATGCCGCAGAAGAGCTTTATCCAAAGGACCCGACAAGTTACCCTGTTGCAAAAGCCATCTTCGAGGGAGAAGAAGATGATGTTGTAGAAGGGCTGCAGAAAGCTATCGACTCAGGAAAGGACCCGATTTCCTTAATCAATGATTCTTTGATGGTAGGAATGGGTGTTGTTTCCAAACTTTACGATGATGGAGTCATTTTCCTGCCAAACGTCATGATGTCTGCTGACGCCATGCTTGAAGGTATCGAATTCCTTAAGAAAAAGGCCGGGAAATCGCCTGAAGTCAAAGGAAAAATCATCTGCCACGTCGCAGAAGGTGACGTGCACGACATCGGCAAGAACATTGTGGTCGCACTGTTAAGAGCAAACGGATATGATGTAGTAGACCTTGGAAGAGATGTTCCTGTCGATGAAGTCATAGATACCGTGGAAAAGGAAGACCCTCTGATGCTAACAGGTACGGCCCTCATGACCACAACCATGTATGCCTTTAAGGAGATCAATGACAAGCTCATGGAGAAAGGCTACAGGATTCCCTTTGCATGTGGAGGCGGCGCTGTGAACCAGGACTTCGTGTCCCAGTATGAGCTTGGAGTGTACGGTGAAGAAGCATCTGATGCCCCGAAGATGGCAGATTTCATCAAGGCCCATGGAGACAACATCGTTAAATTGAGGGAGAAATTCCATAAACACTGAGGAGGTGGAGTAAATGGCAGTAACCAGATTCACTAAAATGGCTTATGCAAAGGCTGATGATATGGTCTTCGGAAAAGCTGTCAAGCCCGTCAAAGCAGGACTGGGACTTGAAATCGGCGCCGGATACACAACCCCTGAAGTGAACTATGCTCCCAGACCGGAAGCAGGCGCATCCAAGGAAAAACTCATAAAGGAATACGAAAGGATCACAACCGATATTATGGCAAGGATGGTGCAGATAGGAGCTCCATCCGTAGTGCTTGAAACCGAACACGTCCAGCAGATGACAAACAACCCCTCCTGGGGAGCAGAAGTTGCCCATGCCCAAAAAACGATCATGGAGAACTACCACGACGAATACGGAATCAAATGTGCACTGAGACACACACCAGGGGACATCCGTGAAGATCGTGACTTCCTCAAACTCAGAGGAGACAAATACCCAATCTTCCTTGAGTCTTTTGAGCAGTGTGCAGAATCAGGGGCTGATCTGCTTGCCGTTGAGTCAATGGGTGGAAAAGAAGTATTTGACTACTCCATTCTCAGGAACGACATGGCAGGTATCCTCTTCGGTATTGGCGTACTCGGCTCCATGGACATGGAGATGATATGGCAAGATATTGCAGCAATTGCAAAGAAGACCGGAACTGTCGCATCTGGTGACACGGACTGTGCCCAGGCAAACACTGCAATGTTCATAGCAGGCGGCCTGCTTGACAAGAACCTGGCTCATACAATTGCAATCATTGCAAGGTCAATTTCTGCAGCAAGGACCCTCGTTGGTTACGAATGCGGTGCCGTTGGTCCAGGAAAGGACTGCGGATACGAAAATACAATTGTAAAGTCCATTTCAGGTGTTCCGATTGCTCAGGAAGGTAAGACCTCAACCTGTGCCCACTCAGACCTTATGGGGAACATTGTTATGCAGTGCTGTGATCTCTGGTCCAACGAATCCGTGGAATACCACGGAGAATTCGGCGGTACTACTGTGCAGTGCTGGGGAGAAACCCTGTCATATGACTGCACCCTCATGAACGTCGCCCTCCAGTCAGGCAACGAGAAGGTGCTCAGGGACATGTTCGTAGCATCCGACATATACAGAGACCCGCAGGGCTACGTCCTCGCATACCCGCACGCCTACAGAGTAGGGCAGGCAATCGCAAAGGACGGAAACAACATATACCTCCGTGCCAAGAACGCCGCTCTCGAAACCATCAAAATCGTCGAAGAAGGAGCAAAGGGCAAACTTTCCCTCTCAAGGTTCGAAGCCACAGCCCTTGCAAATTCAAAAGCTGCTTTTGAGGCCCTTACCGATGACAAAGACAAGTTCATGAGTGACTGCCTGGACAAATATAAGAAGGAAGTCAAAGTCTTCCTGCCGGAGAACTACGGCCTCTAAACGGGGTTGTTCTTCTTTTTTCTTTTCTTTTTTATCTTTTTTAAGGATTTTTCATGTATCCCGAATCATTTTAGCCGGAAGCATATAGGTTGTCCCCAGCTACATGGCGGATATTCTAAAAATAAACTTGAGACGTCATTTACAGGTATCTCAGAATAAATACCAACCAAGAAAAAAGAGAGCACCAAAAATAAAAATTAAAAATTGAAAAAAAATTCAATATTTTAGCTTATTCTTCAAGCGTAATATTCGTCTCTTGCTGCAACCATGGCTTTTATGTTCTCGAGTGGGGTCATGGGTGCAATTCCACAGCCCGGTGCGAGCACATCAATACCGTCTGCAAGAGCCTGCTTGGATTCGGTTTTGATCTTGTCAACAGGGCCGGGCAGCAGGGTGAAAGGACTGGAGATGTTTCCTATCAACCTTGCTCTGGTTCCGATGACTTCCTTTGCCTTCTTCACACTGCCTATTTTTTCTTCAACGCTGAGACCTTCAAAGCCGCAGTCTGCCATATAGTCGAGGATTGCGTTCACGTTTCCACAAATATGCAGGACTGTAACCGAGTTCACACCGGCAGAGAACTTCTGCAGCCTTGGCTGGAGATACTGCTTGAAGGAGTCAGGGCTCATGAGGTCAGGAGAGGCAACGGGATCTGCAATGGCAATAATGTCTGCACCTGCTTCGACCATTGCGTTTGCATAGATGATTGAAGATTCGGTTGCGAGGTCCAGAGCCTGTTCAAAGAGGTTAGGTTTTTTGATGGACCATTTCATAAAGGTTTTTACACTTATAATGTCGGAAGCAATTGTGATAGGACCTTCCATTCCGCCGATGATTGGAACGTCAGGACCTACTTTTTCCCTGATGATCTTGATTGCTTCAAGTACGGTTGGAATTCTGCCTTTCTGCAGGAGGTCTGCAGGGATTACTGCACCTTCAAGGTCTTTAGGGTAGGGATGACCGGTAACAGAGGGCTGCCTGTTTTTGGTACCCATGTTAATCTCACAGCCCATGGCTTCGACCAGAACAGTAAGGCAGTAGGGAATCCTTACAGCTTCAAGCCCACTGATCTCATGGTTGGCGATTGCCAGCTTTGCCATAAGCTCGGAGTCAGAGTGGGATTCCGGCCAGGGAGCTCCCACTTCATCCATTAATTCTACAATCCCTGTCTGGGTCACGGAACAAACAGGCACTTTGTCAACTTGCTTTCCTTCTAATGTGTTTAAAAGTCTCTCCTTAAGTGTCATGTTACTCATAGTTAGTCTCCCCATTGAAATTATTCAGATATTTACATCACTTGCTTTATATAGCCAGGGTTAAGAAATTAGCCAGGATTAAGAAATTAGAAATGTGTCTAAAAAATATTCTGGCTCGGTTTGTTTTAGCCACTGGTTAATTTTAGCTATACTGGTTAATATTAACTATACTGGTTAATTTTAACTATACTGGTTAATTTAAGTCATAATACATTTGATCTTTCAGATTTTGTGATCGTTCAGATCAAATTCGTAGCAGGATTACCTCGGTAACCCCCAGAGGCATATAAGATATTTTAGAGCTTTTTAAGTGGGCAATTGAGCCTGCTGGTCACCGAAATCCCCGTTTTCGGACTGACTAGTATAATCTATGTTTTATGCTATATCATTGTTTGGGAGATTATGAAACTAAATTCGGATAGAATAAGGATATTCGAAGGAAATATCGTGAAAATAGAAGCTGATGCCATTGTTAATGCTGCAAACAATACACTTCTCGGAGGCGGGGGAGTAGACGGAGCTATCCACGGGGCTGCAGGCCCCAGGCTGCTGGAAGAGTGTAGAACACTTAACGGTTGTCCCACAGGAGAGGCAAAGATTACAAAAGGATACAAACTACCTGCAAAATACATTATACATACCGTTGGTCCTGTATGGCAGGGAGGAAGGGGAAGAGAAGATGAACTTCTGGCTTCCTGCTACAGGAAGAGTCTTGAGCTTGCAAGAGAACATAAAATAAAAACAATTGCTTTTCCAGCCATAAGCACAGGAGCATACAGTTTTCCTTCCGAAAGGGCAGCCGGGATTGCAGTTTCTCAGGTAAAGGAGTTTCTTCTAAAAAATGAGCTGCCTGAAATTGTTTTGCTTGTCTGCTACAATAAGGAAGCTTGCAAAAGCATCAAAAAAGCCCTTGAGAGGAATCTTTAAAAGATAATTTAAATTTAGAATATATTTATATACCTTTTTTTAGACTGTAAACTGTCTGCGAAGAAACAATTCACAAAAAACAAATTTTAAAAGTTTGTTCCCACATTCACTTATGGGAGATTATTTATATAGTATGTTAGAAAAATAGGTTCTAAATAAAAATTACAATGACAGTAAATTCCTAATAACCGATAACAACTTACCTGAACAAAGAATACCGGACTTTGTAATACAGGAAAAATATAAAAAAATTTCATATATAAAAATATTTAATGTAATGAAAATTTACCAGTAATCCCCATCAGTAACATTTATCGGCAACACATATCAGTAATACTTATCAGTATAGCTTATCAGCATAATACTCATCAAGATAACTTATCAGCATAATACTCATCAAGATAACTTATCAGCATAATACTTATCAGTATAGCTTATCAGCATAATACTCATCAAGATAACTTATCAGCATAATACTCATCAATGCAAGTCTATCGAGGCATATTCACCGGCGCAGTTTATTGGTGTACATACCCGAAAAAAATACGCACTAAAAGGAAAACATTAACATAAAACTCAAATGAGCCTGCAGGATTATACCGCGAAAAAAGGGAATCGGAGGAATAATTATCATTCACGATGAAGCCTTTCAAAGAGGCCTTGACCTGGTTAAACGCAAAAAATATGAAAAAGCCATTAATACATTCAATAAAATTTTGGATAAAAATCCTAATCATAAGGAAGCCCATTTCAACAAAGGGCTTGCTCTCCTTGAAACTGAAAAACCCCAGGAAGCCCTCAATTCATTTAATAAAGTCCTGCAGCTTGAACCCGGGAACTCCGACGCCCTCTATAGAAAAGGAACCTCTCTTGCCATTCTCGAGAGATTTGAAGAAGCACTTGAAGCCTATGAAAATGCACTTGAGATTTCCCCGGATACCCCTGAAACCTGGTATATGAGGGGGCTTGCTTTTGCCGAAATAGAGAGAATTGAAGCTTCAATCCTCTGCTTTGAAAAAGCCCTTGAACTTAAGCCTGAGTATACAGCCGCCTGGTGTGCAATGGGTACAGTAGCCGGAAAAGTAGACAGGTACGAAGAAGCCCTGGAGAATTTTGGGCGTGCACTTGAAATAAACCCTGGAAACTCAGAAGCCTGCTATGCAAAAGGCCTGATTCTTGCAAAGCTTGAAAAATACGAAAACGCACTTGAATGCTTTGATTCCCTTATCCAGAAAAACCCCAAAGATACGAATGTCCTTGAACAGAAATGTCTTATCCTTGCAAAGTTAGGGAAAAAAGAAGAAGCTCTACAGTCCCTCGATGCTTTTTTAAAGAAGTTCCCTGTAAGTGAAGCTGTCCTCTACCACAAGGCCATCCTTTTAAACGAACTTTCGAGGTACGAGGACGCAGAAAAAACCTTTTCAAAAGTATTGAAGCTCAACCCCGGACACAGAGAAGCCTGGTGCAGGAAAGGTTTCGCTCTTGTGCAACTGCTCAGGCTTAATGAAGCCATTAAGGCTTTTGAAGAAGCCATCCGACTGGACCCGGCTTATTTTGAAGCCTGGAATTATAAGTGCTTTGCACTCATGAAACTTGAGGCATACGAAGAAGCCCTAGAAGCCTTTGATTCCGTACTTGAAACCTATCCTGATATGAAGGAAATCTGGTACAACAGGGCACTTGCTCTTTTGAAACTGCAGAACTTTACGGAAGCTGCCCGGTCCTTTGCCCGGGTTACGGAACTTGACCCAACCAATACGGACGCATGGTTCCAGCAGGGGCGCCTGCTTACCAGGACAGGAAAATATGAAGAAGCTCTTGAAATCTTTGACAACCTGCTTGAACATGACCCTGATTTTATCGAAGCCCAGAAGTTCAGGGGCACAGTGCTTATAGGGCTCGGACGCTTCGAAGATGCACTGGAGTCCCTTACGAAAAGCCTTGAAAAGGACCCGCAAAACTATAACCTGTGGCTTCAAAAAGGGCTCATTCTCCTCGACAACGGGAAACTTGAGCCTTCCCTGAAGGCTCTTGAAAATGCCGCAGATCTGAAGCCTGAAGACGAAATCTGCTGGATGAACAAAGGTTTTGTCCTCTATTCCCTGGAACGTTATGAAGAAGCCCTCGAAGCCTTTAAGGAAGGCTTGCGGCTGAACCCCTATCTTGAGAAGGGCTGGAACAAGAAAGGAATAGTACTCGGAAAACTTGGAAAATCCAAAGAAGCCCTGGAAGCCTTCGAAGAAGCAATAAAACTCAGGCCTGACTTTGAAGATGCCTGGAAAAATATGGGACTCCTGCTTTTTGCCTCCGAAGAATACGAAAAAGCCGAAAAAGCTTTTGACGAAGTCCTCAAAACAAACCCGGAAGATCTCGATTCTCTTTACAACAGAGGCATATCCCTGCTCAGACTGGGGAGAAATGAAGCTGCCCTCGAATACCTTGAAAAAGTCGTTTCCCTCAATCCCGAATATCCGGACCTTGCCTACAGCCTTGGGGTTGCCCTGATGGAACTTGGAGAGCTGGAAAAAGCCCTGGAGACTTTTGAAAAGCTTGCTGCAAAGAATCCGGAAAACCTGGAGATCCAGTGCAGGAAAGGAAAGCTTGCAATGGACCTCGGAAAATATGAAACTGCCCTACAGGCATTCGAAAAGATCCTGTTTGAAAACCCCGAATCAAAAGAAACCTGGTACAGAAAAGGGCTTGTCCTGCTGAAACTGGAACGCTTTGAGGATGCCGTAAAAGCCTTTGATGAAGTAATTACAAGGGACGCCGATTATGAAGACGCCGGAACCCTCAAGGGCTTTTCCCAGATGACTTCAGGAAACTTCCTCCCTGCCCTGGAAACTTTTGAAAGTGTACTTGAGAAAAGCCCGGACTCCGGGGTTACCTGGTACTACAGGGGCCTGACCCTGCAGAACCTGCACAGGCAGGAAGAAGCAGCCAGGGCTTTTGAATCAGCTCTCCGCCTTAACCCAGAACTTTCCGGCACCCTTGAATACAGGGCAACCTGCCTCTTTGAATCAGGGCAATACGAAACTGCTCTCGAAGCTTTTGAAGCAATGCTGGAAAGAGATCCGAAAAACCTTTCAGCCCTGAACAGCAGGGCAATTTGCTTCCTTGAACTCAGAAGGCATAAAGAAGCAGTTGAAGCCCTCTCAAACCTGCTTGAACTTGACCCTGACAGGGAAGAGACTAAATTTAAGCTCGAAGAGGCAGAGTTCAAGCTCGGGGTTGAGCATTTCGAACTCGGCCAGTACACCGAGGCACTTGAAGTCTTTTTAAGGCTCACCGAGCAGGACCCGAAGTTTGCAGAAGGCTGGCACTTCATAGGGCTGTCCTGTTCAAAACTCGGGAAACATGAAAAAGCTGCCAGAGCTTTCAAAAAAGCCCTTGAAGTTGACCCGGCATTCCGGGATGTACACGATATATACTACCAGCTGGGCCTTTCCTGTTTTGAACTTGGGGACTTTGAAGATGCCCTGTCAGCTCTTGAAGCAGCCCTTAAAACCGCTCCTGAAAATTCAGACACGACTCCGGGCAAAGTCCAGGACATTATATACAAAAAGAACCTTACCCTGCTAAGGCTCGGAAGATATGAAGAAGCTGAATCAGGCTTTAAGGAAGTTCTTGCCAGAGACCCGGAAAACACTGAAGCCCTTGCACACCTGAGCACTGCCTGTTTCAAGCAGGGACATTACGAGGAAGCCCTGCATATATTTGAAAGGGTTCTCAGTAAGACTCCGGGAAGAAAAACTATCCTTTTCAGAAAGGGACTTGCCTTAAAAGCCCTTGGAAAAATCCGGGAGGCTCTGGATGTCTTTGACCTTGTCCTCAAACTGAAGCCTGACTGCATATACGCCCTCGACCAGAAAGGATATACTCTTTTCGAAATAGAAAAGTATGAGGAAGCAGCTGAAGCCTTTAAGACGGCGCTGGAATACTGCCCAAAAAAAGCACATCTACAATATCTAAGGGCTGTTTCCCTTTTCAGGCTTGGAAACTTCAAAGAAACCCTGCAGGAATTTGAAAAAGCCCTTGACCTTGGATGCCAGAAGCCTGACATCCCCTATTATACAGGGCTTTCTTGTTTCGAAACAGGAGAGTATGCAAGAGCTGTAGAAGCCTTTGATATTGTCTTGAAGGCAGGAGTACAGGACCCGGAAATCCTGCAAAAAAGAGCTCTTGCCCTTTTTGAACTCGGGAAGCCAGAGGAAGCCATATCTGCAATAAATTCCCTTCTTGAATTCTCCACTGAAAACCCTACCGAAGAAGGTAGAGGAGAAAAAAACGAAAGAAACACCGGAGAAACCCCTCGGGTCTCTCATGAGCTCCTTGAGAAATTTACATCCGCCTTGATAGGACTTGGGAAATATGAAGAAGCCCTGTTACCGCTTGAAGAGCTTGCAAGAGCCGGATTAGCTTCAAAAGAAACTCTTTACAGCAGAGGGATAACGCTTCTGGAACTCGGAAGGCAGGAAGAAGCCTTCGAGGTCTTTTCAGAGATACTTGAGACTTACCCGGCCTTTAAGAAAGCATGGTATGGGATAGGCCTTGTGCTGTTTTCACAGGAACATTATAGAGAAGCCCTGGAAGCCTTTGAACAGGCTGTGATGGAAAACCAGTACGAAGGGGCGAAAATTGATGAGTCAAAAATAAGTGATCCAGAATCAGAAGACGCCTGGACTAAAATGGGGCTTGCCCAGCTCAAAACCGAAAGATATGAGGATGCCTTTGAGACCTTTGAAAAGGTCCTTGAGAAAAAGCCGATGGATGCAGATGTGTGGTACTTAACCGGGCTTGTCCTGAGGGGGCTTAACCAGGATAAGGAAGCAGTTGAAGTTTTTGAGAAGGCTCTGGAACTCAACCCTGCCCTTACAGCTGCCCTTGAACAGAAAGGGCTTGCTCTTCTTGCGCTGTGCAGATACGAAGAGGCCCGGAAAGCCTTTGATTCAGCCATTGTCCAGAACCCTGAAAACGCAGATGCCCTTTACAGCCGTGCAGTAGCCAGTTTCAAGCTCCTGAACTTCGAAGAAGCTGCAAAAGACCTTGAAAAGGTACTCCTCTTTGCCCCTGACTTTCCGGACTACACCGAAGCCTGCTACAGGCTCGGAATTGCCAGTATAGAACTTCAGGACTACAAAAAAGCCCTGCAGGCATTTGACCTGATTCTTGAACGTGAGCCTGCGCACAGGGAAGCACTTTATAACATGGCTCTTGTGCTCTTCAACCTCGAAGAGTATGAAGAAGCTGCCAGGACCTTTGAACAGCTGCTTGAAACGTTCCCTGAAGACCCTGAAAGCCTGAACTACCTCGGGCTCTGCCTCCTTGAACTTGAAAACCCGAAAGATGCCCTGAAAGCCTTCGAAAAAGCCGCGCTTTTCAACCCGAAAAACGAAGAAGCCCTTTATAACGCAGCCACGACCCTCATCAAGCTAAACAGGGCCCAGGAGTCCCTCGGATACTTTGACCGCATCCTTGACATCTCCCCTGAGAACTACGACGCCATGAACTACAAAGGAATTGCCTTTTGCATGCTTGAACAGTTCAGGGAAGCCCTCAGATCTTTTGACGGTGTACTTAAAAAAGATCCCGACAACATCAAGGCAATCTACAACGTGGGAGTGGTCTGCTTCAAACAGAAACTCTATGAGACCGCAGCCAGGGCTTTTAAAGAAGCTCTTGCCATCAACCCCTGGCACGAGCAATCCCTCAGATACCTCGGCATCTCTCTTGCAAAAACCGGAGAATATGAAGAAGCCCTGAAAGCCTTCGAAAAACTGCTAAGGATAGACCCTCAGGACGTCCAGTCCATGAACTACAGAGGAGTTATCCTCGGAAAGATGGAAAGATACGGGGAAGCGATAAAGGCTTTTGACGAAATCCTGCATGCCTACCCGGATATGGCAGATGCGAAGAAAAAACTTGAGGTATTAAAGTCCCTTGAAAATGAAGAGAAATCCTGTTAATTCTCGTAAAGGCGAAGATTCTTTCTGAGAAGGGGTCTTTCCAAACCTTTTTCTAAACACTATAAGGTGCCTTTGCCAGCTTGTCTGGCAGCCCTTCAAAAAGATAAAAGAAAGTTATACCAGCGCACCCCTCTATAAGCAACATGGTATGTAAAAACAGAAGAGCATTTTAAATTTTTTACGATGGTCATATCCTGATTCGATCTTCTAATAAACATCAAAATGCCCTTTCCAATCATCACACGATACTATTACTTTTACGAGAGTTTTAGCAATGCAGGCAGAAGAAGTCATAGGTACTAGTATCTCAATGAAACAAAGAATGTGCAGGTAATTGAGGCTCTAATATGAACAGCAATGTTGACACTAATAGTTAGCAGAAGAATTTATTCTCTTGTAAGTTTATTCTCTTGTAAGTTTATTCTCTTGTAAGTTTATTCTCTTGTAAGTTTATTCTCTTGTAAGTTTATTCTCTTGTAAGTTTATTCTCTTGTAAGTTTATTCTCTTGTAAGTTTATTCTCTTGTAAGAAACTCAACAGCTTATCCCGAAAAAATGGCTCAATATACGCAGTTACGTTGGAACACAATATTTGCAGAGAGTGCATCGGATTTGTTGACATAATTCTGAAATCTAACTCTTTATAAGTTTACTGGCAATTCCATCGAACAATCTTTTTTCACACTTGTTATGAATTTGAAATTAATTCGTAATATTTGATTGTTTAATTATTTGGAGGGAAACTATATAGGAACATGTTACCCCAACCCATATTCAAATGTTTATAATAGTTAAAGTGTAGTAACTATTAGCAATCAAAGTCTATTCTTAGAAGGGGTATTATTAAATTTAGACCTGGTTATTGTAAAAAACACATAAAAAGCACAATTAACGCTTAAAAAAGAACTATTGAATTAAGAACCTAAAAAGCTATAAAGAGAGAAGTATCCTGCCTTTTTTGAAAAACCTGATCAAGATGAAACCTGAATCATCCATTGTAAGAAAGTCTCCATATGTAATAAAGAAATTTTACACTAACTCTCTTTTAGAGAGTTCCCCATTATTTTAATATAATCAGCGTATAATACAGTCGCATGCCCTCCGAGTCGCACAGGGATGAAGATATCTTCGAATCTCAGTATATAGACAGATATCTCAGCGAGTATGCGAGTGTCTCTTCAATAGTACGTGAGGCGCTGCCTTTTGAGCTTATGGCGACTGTAGGGGGAGTTATTGCAGAGATCATTTATTCAGGAATGACCAGCGAACTTGAGATGATCCCGGCCTGATTGTTATTTATCCAGGCGTGCTCGGGCTGCGCGGAAACATTTCCTCGACCCTCGGCTCAAGGCTCGGCAGTGCAATCCATATGGGGCTTATCACTTCCATCGACAGGAACACCCTGAGCTGACAAATAATATTTCAGGGTCCTTACTCCTGGGTTTTTTAATGGCTATCTTTCTTGGGTTTTTAGGGCATTTTGTCACCCTTGCCCTGGGTTTTGAAAGTGCGGGGGCCTTTAAGCTCATTCTCATCTGTGTGATTTCAGCTCTTACTTCCGGAGTAATCCTTCAATTCTCTGTATGCTACCTTTTCATATCCGGGCAACACGTTTATCATTATAAATTCTATAACCTTTCAATTTTGCCTGATATTGATTTTTTAACGCTTTGCAGGCTTGTGGCAGGGAGATCACATAAAACTAAGATTTGTGTTCCTTACTGTGCAAAAAGTCTATGATGAAATACATTATGGAAAAAAATCAAATATGTGACAATAAGTTACAATTCTGTCAAATTAGGGAAAAAGGTAACTAAGCTGGACCGAAAAAATATTTTCATTTTGTTCCATTTCATTTTTTATTTTTATTGCATCCTCTTCCGGAATCCAATAAGTCCGGGGACCATCACTATAAAGAAAACGAATCTTACACCAGATAAATTTATCCACTTTAATATTATATTTGTCCAGTATTGCAAGAAATTTTTCATCCTTTACTGCTTGTTCAGAGACCGGAAGAACGTAATAATCTTCTTTTTTCATAACTTGAGCAGGTATAGATAGGGTCCAATTTTTTTTATTATTCTCTTTCATCTCTGTTACAAGTTCGCTTCTGATGTCACTCCAGTTATCTTTGTCTGCCATTATGTAGTAATCCATATCGGAATAATTAGTGTCATATGTTAGTCTATAGTTCCGAGTCATGTTATAGTGTTGAAGAATGGCTTTTACTTCGGACTCAGAAATTCCATCTTTAAATTGAATAGTCATACCACCTACTTTTGATTCAGGATATTGTGTTTTCGTATCCTCTACCGGTGTTTTTACAAATAACCCCCAAAACGTTAAAAGAGTTAGAAAAATAATAAAAATCACAATTTCCTTATTGATTTTGCTCATATTAACCACTTCAGAAGTTGTGGAGTTTAATCCCTCAAAATCCATTTTTATAGGATTGACAATCCAACTTTCCAAAAGACATCTTTTCTGGAACTAATATATGCGCACTATATCAAGCACACATACATAATAAGGTACTTTAGGTAAGGTACTTTAGATGATTTTTAGGGTTCAAAGCTTGGAAACAGACCCAATAAAAGAACCGGAAAAGCCAAATTAACTGGTATTTTGATGTTCAACCTGTAGGAAGACAGAAAATTCACACATAAAGAACTTTAAAAAACCCTATTTTTCAAACCAGGGTTAATTTGACCTTTTTCTTAGATGTCACATTCTGCAAGTAAAATGTTAGGATTGATTAGGGCATAACAGGTAATAAATAAGGAAGAAGCCTCTTAAAACAGGCGACGTATCATATTAATAGTACGTTCCTTCTCCTGCAAAAAGTTGACCATTTACTGTTGTCCATCCATCCTGAGGTCCGGACAACATAATATTCATATCTTCCCAATAACTGTTATACAGCCATCCTCCGATCCACCATCCATTACTTCCGTGCAGGCGAATGGAAATGCTGACGTTTGCATTCGAGGAGGCATTATAGCAGGCATACATATTGCTTTCATAATCAAATATCTCAGATGCCGGTGGATAAGGCCTTCTGGTGACATTCTGCGTGAGATTGTATTTGGGCATAAGAACCATTTCATTGCCCAGCGGGTTCATTGTATCTATGGTCTGGTTAGTGAATAAGATTGTTCTAAATATACTTGGATGCAGAATCTTCTTTGAATCTCTACTTCTGGTAGCGTATTTTGGCTCTATTTTCTCATTATTTATAGAAAGCATTAGTCCGTGCTCCGTATCCACAAGAGCATATTTCCATGAACGATCATAGTCATTGAAATGATTCTCTACGATATCTGTGCCTACGGATGATGTGTTGTTTATCACCGGGAGCGGAAGGTAAAGAGTAACATTGCTCAGAGTCGAATCCGTAGTCAACTCGACACGGTAATCATAACTACTCATGTGATTCCTTTCATATATCCTCTCCTTCTGCTCTTGCCACCAGATAGACAGCAACACAGCAGAAATGATCAGTAATAGTACAATTATTTTGTAACGAGTCCTCATATTTCATCACCTATCCACTCCTGGGAAGGATCTAAATCAAACATAAATTTGACAACTTACTGAACCACGGTAATAACTTGTTTCTTGTCCATGATAGGGAAAAATAGTAGTAAAGAAAGAGATGCCTTTGAAGGCATCTTCTTAAATATAAACCCATTTCAGATTATGTCATAATATAATCATACAACCCATGGTTATACTTTGCAGTTTTTTGGACACATAGGAGAGTATAGTACTGTACGTAGAAATATGAACCAAACGTGTCAGGATGGTTATTCACCTTATCCCAAATATAGTCATAATACTGAGCACTATAATCAGCGTTATCTTTAACTGCCTGTTCTGGATCAGTCACAGTAATAGATTGAGTATTGCTACTGACATAGCTACCAAAATTAGCTCCTGAACCCCAATTATTAGAGATGTATTGCTCATACAAATCATGGTTATTACTGGTGAACAGATTCGCAACGAAATTCCCAACCTGATCAACTGCTCCTTTTGAATGGAACGGATTGCCAGCATCCGACAAATAGTGACTGGAAATTCCAAAGTCGTGATGTGCGTCCGCCATACGTCCATTATCAGCCCAGATTTGCGCACCACCTGCATAAGCATCACAACACCCTGGTGCGCCTCCTACATGCCAATAAGCATCCCAGTAATGATTATAGTACCGATATCCCGGAAGCTCAAAGCCAGAAACATCGGGGTCATCAGCTGCATCTTCAGCATAACTTGCATAAGCAGACCCGTCACAAGCATAGTAAGCAAAATCTTGATGAGAATTTGCATACCACCTTACGCCAACAACCAGATATTCCTTTAAAGCTTCTTCTTCAATCATTGGACCCAACTCACTCATGAAAGCATAGTCATCCGTCGTGATATTATTCGGATACCTATCCCATATGTCTTGCAGTCCAGCTTTGTACCTCTTTTTTTCCTTCTTAGAAACATCGAAGTTATCAATATATCCCATTTTAATGGCTTGACTTTCAGGATCTGTAGCAGCAAAAGCAAGCCCACTATATGGCATCTGTTTCACAACATCTGGTAAAGAAGCCTGTAGCTCCAGATAATCAGCAACTTCCTTCATTCCTTCTTCACCCATCTCAGCTTCCAAAGCCTCAATTTTTAACTGAACAGGATCTTTAGTTAGGTTGGTTTGCTGTTCTTCGGTGGAAGCCATTGCTGGTGGTATCAACGCCATACCAACCAGCATTGCCAAAATAAGTATTCCTATTTCCATTTTGTTCTTAATCATTTATCTAACTCCTAAGTTATTTTTCCCTTAGGAGGCAGGATCAGGCAAGCTTAAATACAGACAAAACTAACATAATCACTGCCTTTTAGGGTGTATTTTATGGAGTTCGTATGGTACGGGAAATACTTTTGAACTCCATAAATCCCTCTTATCTAACTCCTTATAAGTTTTCTGTGTAAATTCTCAAACAATCTATCTTCAATACTCGTTTTGGGCCTGCAATTTTTCCCCGAACGTTGATTGTTAAAGACCGTGGTCAGAAACTATATATATAAGCATCCTTTCATTCGCATTCAAACAGTTATATAAAAAAGAGAGTAGCACGGCACGATATTGGTTCATTTTAAATTATATTTGTGAAAGCCCCACAGACCCGTGGCAAGGAGATCGCACGAAGGCTTGTTGTTCTCTACCCCTGCTTTCCTCCATAAGCCTGTAAATAACTCCGAGTTACACTGTTTGCAGGCTTCGCGTCCCCCAAAAACCCACCCAACTTCATTACATCAAAACTTTGTCTCATTGGAAATTCAGAAATTTTTCCATGAACTGCTCTATTGATTACAAAGTGACGGCAAAAACGACAACAACTTCAAAATTTGGTGAAATATAAGATTGGGATTTATCCGACTTCTTCGTAATATCGGGTAAATTGCCACCTTCAATAACTAAAGTTGAGTTTATTTCTATTATTTTGTACAGACTTGAAATCGAAAAATTTTTCACAAACCCGATTTTCAAGAGTTGGCTATTATTTTAATATTATCAGCGTATAATACAGTCGCATGCCCTCCGAGTCGCACAGGGATGAAGATATCTTCGAATCCCAGTATATAGACAGATATCTCAGCGAGTATGCGAGTGTCTCTTCAATAGTACGTGAGGCGCTGCCTTTTGAGCTTATGGCGACTGTAGGAGGGGTGATTGCAGGGATCATTTTATCAGGAATGACCAGTGAACTTGAAATGATTCCCGGATTAATTGTTATTTATCCTGGCTTGCTCGGGCTACGTGGGAATATTTCCTCAACCCTTGGTTCCAGGCTGGGCAGTGCAATTCATATGGGGCTGATCACTGACATAGACAGAAACAATCCTGAGCTGACAAATAACATTTCAGGGTCCCTTCTCCTAGGTTTTATTATGGCGATCATGCTCGGGTTTTTAGGACATTTTGTTACCCTTGCCCTGGGTTTTGAAAGTGCGGGAGCTTTTAAGCTAATCCTGATCTGTGTGATTTCTGCCCTTACTTCCGGAGTAATCCTTTCTTTTGTTGCTGTCCTGCTTGCCATAGGTATGTTCAGGTTCGGCTTTGATCCCGATAATGTTGTTACTCCTTCAATTGCAACTATCGGGGATATTGTTTCTATGTTCATGCTTTTTCTTTCAGCAAAACTGGTGATGATGCTTTGAGAAAAAAAGGGAGCCAGACCAGCTATTACACTGTAAGTGGTATTATCCAGCGTGGGCTTCCCGTACTTTCGATTACCTGCGTAATAGGGATCATTGTAGGGCAGATACTTAACACAAGAGAAAACAGCCTGCTTTCTATGCCTGCAATCCTGATCCTTATCCCTTCCCTTATCAAGATAGGAGGTGACACGGGCAGCATGCTGGGAGCCAGACTCTCATCTGCCTTCCATATGGGACTTGGGGACCGGATTTACAGAAACCCCGTGGTACATAACAGCGTTACTGCAGCAGCAATTGTGGGCTTTGTTTCTTCAATTTCCGTCAGTGTGCTGGTTTTCATTGCAAGTAAATTTATGGGGTTTGGGATGTCATTCCTTACCCTGCTAGAAATCAGCCTTATTGCAGTTGTTATAGAACTTACAGTTGTATACTCTGCAACGATTGTCATCGCCTTTGCTTCTCACCGCTTCGGGATAGATCCTGATGATACTGTTATACCTATTATAGCGAGTCTTGGAGACCTTGTGGGGGTTATGGGAATCTTCATAGCCCTGCATTTGCTGGAGATTTTATAAATGGGATGCAACTTAATAGCATCACTTTTATCAGGAACATTTATATTTAATTTAATAAGCCTTTCAATTAGGAATAATTCAAAAATTAATAATTACTATGAGGTATATACTTATACACACTAACAATAAGGTAGAGTTGATACAGAGACCATGTTCCCTAAAGAATTCAGATACAGTCCAAGGAATCTTATAGACCTTTTGACTGAGATGAAGGATACTTCCGAACTCATGGTAGACCTTGCGTATTCTGCAATGGTCTATGATGATGAGGACATCGCAGAAGAGGTGCTTAACCTTGAAGATAAAATGGATACCCTCGACTATAATATGAAGATGGCTGCAATGTTAAGCACACGCAGGGTTGACGAAGCTGAAGAACTCCTGGGAGTTTTGAAGGTTGCTGCATCCTCGGAAAATATAGCAAACGCTGCAGGCGACATTGCCAAAATCGTTCTCATGAATATGGGCATTCCTATGGAGCTGAAGGTAGCCCTCAGGGAAGCAGAAGAAACCATTGTCAGGGCAACCGTTGCTGCAGAATCTGTAATGACCGGACGCACTCTTGGTGACCTTGAACTTGATATCGAAACCGGGATGTGGGTAATTGCAATCCGCAGAAGTGAAGACTGGATTTATGACCCTGATAAGGAAACCCGGATCCGTCCGGGAGATGTGCTGATCTCCAGAGGGCACGATGAAGGGGTTCCTCTTTTATTTCAAATGGCGACGACAAAGAAGTTTGTTCCGAAAGAAATCGAACACGATACAGCCTTAAAGGACCTTGAACACGCAGTGGACATAATCGTGGACATGAAAAACATGTCTGAACTCTCAGTAGGGCTTGCTTACTCTGCGATCCTCTTCGATAACGAAGATATTGCATATGAGGTCAGTGCCCTTGAGTCAGAAATGGATTCCATGAAGTACGAACTTCAGCACTGGGTACTTGAAACTGCAAAACACGTTGAAGATGTAAACGTGCTCAGGGGAATCCTGCACCTTGCCAGTGCCTCGGAAGCGATTTCAGATGCCGCCTACGGAATTGCAGATACCGTCCTGAGGGATATTGAGCTCCACCCGATCATTACCCTTGCAGTCCGGAACTCCGAAGAAGTAATCACCCGGCTGCAGGTCGAAAAATGTTCTCCAATAGTTGGCAAGACCTTCTCGGAACTGAGACTCGAAACAGAAACCGGGCTGCATGTAATGGCAATCAAGAGGGCTGAACGCTGGGTCTATGCTCCTAAAGGCAATACTGTTGTCCAGGCAGGAGACATGCTTATTGCCCGCGGTTCCAGGATTGGAGAAGGGGCACTCATAGAGATGTGCGAGTGCAAGTTACGACAATAAATTTACCCCAGTTGAATCTCCCCAGTTGAATTTCCCCAGTTGAATCTCCCCAGTTGCGCCTCCCGAATTGCGCCTCGGGATCGCAGGAAATCAGAGATTTTCTGGGAATTGCGATGTAATCGCAACAGTACGCGGTCCTTTTCGCTGTGCTCAAGAGGAATACTTGAAGGATTAGAGTAAAGAGCTGCGCTCAAGAACTACTTAATGGGTTTTAGCAGGGAGATTCGCTCAAGTGGACTAAATAATAGACCTTCTGAACCCATACAACCTTATTCACGGTACTATGTCGTTTTTGTCACGCTCGACGCAGGAGAGTAGTCTTACAAAAATAGTGAAAGAAGAGAAAAAACTACAGGTAAGTAACAAACAAGGCGGAATTAAATTCAATCTAAAAAAATAATCTTTTTGATGCTACTTTTTATTTCTTCTGTCTCCATTATTCTTTCGTCTTCGTTTTTCATTTTATTTCTGATTTTTATACATCGGGTTACAATTACTCTATGGAGGTTGCTATGGCAATTGTTGGACTTTCTAGAAATGAGGATACTCTGGAATCCGTAAGAATAGCTGTGGAGCTTGCAGGCGGGCTCAAAATTAAGGAAAGGGCAACTGTGTTGATCCGACCGAACGCAAATACCGCAGACCCAGCTCCGGGTTCGACAAACCCTGAGGTATTGAGGGGCGTTATCAGAGAAGTAAAAAGATACAATCCAGGAAAAATAATCGTGGCTGAGAAGTCGATGAGTTCGCTGAACACGGAGGAGGTGCTCAAAAAATTGGGGCTCTGGCAAGTTGCTGAGGCTGAAGGAGTTGATGAAATCCTGACGTTTGACCACATGAAACGCGAACATGTGGAACCCAGGAAGGCTTACTCCTGGCCGCGAGGATTTGATGTGCCTGAGTTTCTGTCGTCTATAGATTACTCAATTGCCCTTCCGGTAATCAAGACTCACTGGACTGCAACGTTTACTATGGGCCTTAAGTCCCAGATCAGCATAACTGCAGACAGGGACAGGAGGCAACTCCCTCACGGACAGGGGATGGATGTGCTCTTCGGAAACATGATTGCCGAGTCCAATCTCGTTTATAAGCCTGATTTCTATATCTCGGATGCTACAAAGTGCTTTGTGACCAACGGCCCGAATATAGGAACTCTGAGAGAACCGGGAATTGTCCTTGCAAGCCCGGATGTGATCGCAAACGACACCGTCGGCCTTGCCCTTCTGAAAACCCTGGGCACGGTTACGAAAATTCAGGGGAATTCAGTCTGGGATCAACCCCAGATCAAAAAGGCTGTGGAATTGGGATTGGGGACGCGCAGCAAAGAAGAAGTCGTGGTAAAGGGCTCCGGGGTAGAGGAGATAAACGAAATTATTGCCAACCTTACCTGACCTGCCTGTTACCTGATGTTATCTGAAAAAGCTCTCCTGAAGTGTCAGATTTCCGAAAGTGCCATCGTTTCCGGGAGAATTAGAGCTGTCAGAGGGTGAAAACCTGAGCAGCTTAAAAGAGAAATTTTCCGGTAGCTCTAATCATTTCAGCTCCCGTTTTTCAATGGCTGTGCAGTTATTCTCACTGATCACCAAAATTTATTTATTTTCAACAGCCCCATAGTTATTGAGGTGTTTTCTATGAACTGCGAAATTTGTGGAATAGAGAGTGATGCAAGATACTGCACCGATTGTGGCAAAATTATGAACGACGTTATAAGACGTGTAGGCGAAGCTCGCTGGGCAGCAATTGATGACTGTTCTTTTATTTATCCACTTGTACGACGCGTGGGTAAAGGAGAGTTGACAGTTAACGATATAATTCAGGCTCTTGAAGTTGAAGATTGAATAAGCTGCCTTTCAGAGTTTTATCCTTAACAGTCGACGGCTTTAAAGAATGGTTCCTGAGCTGCAGTTTATTTTTTAAACCTGGGTTTTCAGGTTACCAGAGTCATCAATATCGGTGGTGCAGCCAGGCAATTCCAAAAAACGGACTTAAACCGAAAACGGACTTAAACCGTACTGGAAGTTGAGTTCGGGAAATTTAAGTCTGGTCAATTTAAGTTATATTTAAGAGGTCCAGACCTTAAGGTCGGATTTCAAATTAATTTATTATGGTATCTCAATTCAAGTTTTAAAGTTGGGTTCTGAGGTGAACTACCCCTAAGCTAAAGACTTAGCGGCTTCTCACTTCATAGAAGACTATCGGCATCTCCATGAACGTTAATTCGGGCTATACCATCCCTACTGAGTTCTGTCCATTCGTCCGTTTAGGCTTTACATGAATACGAACTTGGTACAGTGGATTTATTCAAGACATATCAAGCCTGATGGCGAACTCTTGGAAAAAGGTTTAATGTTGAGGAAGTTGACGCTTATATCCCATGAAATTAAGATTTCATGGGTTTTACGCTTCTTCTTATAAATATCCTTAAGGTTATATCTCTTCAGCCTTAACATTATAGTGTTAAACAATTTACTCTGATCTCAGGAACTGGTGCTGTGCATGAACAGAAAAGCCGGAGCAGTTGTTTTAATGCTCCTTTAACATTATAGTGTTGAGCAATTTACTCTGATCTCAGGAACTTGTGCTGTGCATGAACAGAAAAGCCAGAGCAGTTGTTTTAATGTTCCTGTTTGCAGGGGTGCTCCTGATATCGGGATGTATAAAAAATAGGCAGGTTGAAGCACCTGCAGATGAAGGATCTTCTGATACCAGCAAAGAGGATGAGAATATGGACATCCAGATTATAAAGGTTTTTAGCAGTGCGTTTGAATCTAACAGTACTATCCCCAGAAAATATACATGTAATGGGGAAAACATAAATCCGCCTCTGGAATTCGCGAACATTCCTGAGGAAGCCGAAAGTCTGGTACTGATCATGGACGATCCTGATACTCCCATGAATCCATTTACTCACTGGGTCGTCTGGAATATTGAGCCGGTAGCAAAAATAGAGGAGGATAGTATCCCTGGAATAGAGGGAATAAATAACTTCAGGAAGATCGGCTATGGTGGTCCATGCCCTTCCTCGGGCACACACAGGTACTTCTTCAGGGTTTATGCGCTGAACAGGCAGCTTGAGCTCAAAGCAGAGGCCGGGAGAAAAGAGCTTGAAAGCGAAATGATAGGGCACATTATTGCCGAAGGGGAACTGATGGGAAAATACGGTAAAACCTGAGCAGAGAAAATTTCCTTGAAGATTGAGGGGGGAAATAGTGGAAGGTAATAAAAAAGCTGAACAGAGAAACGCAACGCTTGAAGAGAGTACAGATGTATTTGAAAATCCAGGAGAAGGCCTGGAAAAAGCAACCTTTGCTGCAGGCTGTTTCTGGGGAATTGAAGAGGCTTTCCGGCAGGTTAAAGGCGTGATTGCAACTGCGGTTGGCTACAGCGGAGGGCAGTTTGAAAAGCCTACTTACGAGCAGGTCTGCACCCTTAATACTGGGCATGCAGAGGCCGTAAGGGTCATTTTCAACCCAGGGGTTGTATCTTATAAGAACTTGCTGGATGTTTTCTGGAAGGTCCATGACCCGACCACAAAGGACAGACAGGGACCTGATGCAGGAAAACAGTACCGCTCCGTGATTTTTTACCACAACGAGGAGCAAAAAGCTACTGCTCTAGCCTCAAAGGAAGAACTCGAGAAGTCAAGCACTTTCAAAAATCCTATAGTAACCGAGATAGTGCCGGTATCTGATTTCTATATGGCAGAAGATTATCACCAGCAGTACTTTGAAAAGAAGGGGTTTTTGCAGAATATACTAAGGAGTTTTAAGAAATAACTGTTGGAGACAGGCTCCGTAGACAAAAAAGTGTAAATATGGAGTCATTAATCCAGTACAAAGCTACACAGATACAGCACAAACCATATAAAAAGATTAATTTAGAGGGATTCTCAAAGTAGTGCCGATGGAAAACGCGGTCTCCATAAGGGAACTATCAAAAGTTTACGGGAAAACTCCTGTCCTGAAAGCCCTTGACCTTGACCTAAAAAAAGGCGAATTTGCGGTTGTTTTTGGCCCCAACGGAGCTGGAAAGACCACTCTATTGAAGTTGATCTCGACCCTGATCGAGCCTACCGGAGGCTCTGTTTTCGTGGCCGGGTTTAACATAACTAAAGAACCGGAAAAAGTCCGTAAAGAAATAGGGATGCTTTCCCACGATTCCTACCTCTATGGAGATCTTACTGCAAAAGAAAACCTGCATTTTTTTGGGAAAATGTATGGAATAAATGGTCAGGAACTTGAAAAGAGAATTTTACAGCTTTTAAATGAGGTAGGGCTTGTAACAAAAGCGGACGAAAGGGTCAGCACTTTTTCAAGAGGCATGAAACAGAGGCTTTCCATTGCAAGGGCTCTGCTTCACAGGCCTTCCCTTCTCCTTCTGGACGAACCCTATACAGGTCTTGACCCCGGAGCCACCCTGGTATTCGAAAATCTCCTCAAAAGCCCTGAATTCCAGAGGAGCACAAAATTAATGGTTTCCCACGACCTTGAACGGAGCTTTGCCCTCTGCGATAGGGTCCTTATCCTGAATAAGGGAAAGTTTGTATATGATGGATTTAAGGAAAATTTCTCAGGGCTTCAGGAATTCAGAGAAAAATGCGGCTTCATGCTCGCATGATACAGAAAATCAAGAGCAAAAACACAATTAAAAATGAAAAAATATAAACAGATAAATATTGAAATCAGGATTAAATAATAGATCACGTGGAAACAGGAGTTTAAAAAATGATCCGGAGCTTTTATATCGCTGCAAAAGACCTTAAAGCCGAGTTCCGGACAAAGCAGATGCTTAATTCAATGTTTATTTTCTCGCTTCTCGTGCTTGTGGTCTTCAGCGTTTCTTTCGGTGATTTTCTCGGGGATACTGAAAAGGTCGAAAAACTTGCTCCCGGCGTACTCTGGATTGCTTTCACCTTTGCCGGAATGCTCGGGTTTTCCAGGACCTTCGTAATGGAAACTGAAAATGGCTGTCTTGAAGCACTTATGCTCTGCCCTGTAGACAGGGGTGCTATTTATACCGGAAAAATCCTCTCCAACCTTGCGATTGTATTTCTTATGGAAACTGTAACTCTGCCCTTCTTTATCATACTTTTCAATTACAGCCTGGGAATTGGAACCCTGTTCCTGCTCCTGCTCATCCTCTTCCTCGGGACTTTCGGGTTTATTGCTGTCGGGATCCTGCTCTCTGCTCTTACCCTTGGCACCCGTACCAGAGAACTTCTCCTGCCTGTCCTTCTCCTGCCCGTACTCCTGCCTGTCCTGATTCCTGCAGTGGAAGCAACCGCCGGAGTTCTTGCCGGAAACAGCATCGAGAATCTGATTCCTGAAATTAGGCTGCTTACAGTTTACGACCTTGTGTTCTTTGTAATCTCACATCTTGTCTTTGAATATGTTGTTTCAGACTGAGGTCTGACTAAGATCTGACTAAGGTTTTTCAGGCCGGAAAAAAGAAGGATGAGAAGAAAAAAGAGGGGAAAAGGAAAATAGTAAAACAGAAGAATCTTCAAGACAGCGATCAAAATCGAACCAATAATAAACGAAGTAAATCGAACCAATAATAAACGAAGTAAATCGAACCAATAATAAACGAAGTAAATCGAACCAATAATAAACGAAGTGAATCGAGTCAATAACAAGTATCGGTATTGAATTATTGTTATCTTAACCTATCAAAACACGTGAACAAAATGGCATCAAATTCCAGAAAAACCGGAGTACTGGCAGTTGCAACTGCCAGTGTAATGCTTCTTGCGGTATATATGATCTTTTTCTACCTGCCTCCGATTAAGGACGAAGCAGGAGAGGTTCTGAGCGGGAGCTTCAGGATATTCTTCTTCCATATGCCAATAGCAATTATATCCTATCTGGCTTTTGTAATTTTATTTGCCGCAAGCATCCTCTACCTCCGGGATAAATCTCTCAAATGGGACATCTACGCCCGCTCGGCTGCTGAAGTGGGAACCCTTTTTGCGTTCCTGGTGCTTGTCACGGGTTCAATCTGGGCAAAGGATGCCTGGGGATGGTACTGGATCTGGGATATCAGGCTGACCACCTCCCTAGTCCTCTTCCTTGTTTACCTCGCCTACATGATGCTCAGAAAAGCCCTCGAAGAGCCTGAAAAAAGAGCCCGGCTTTCGGCGGTCTTCGGAATTTTAGGCTTCATGTCCGTGCCCCTGAGTTTCTTTTCAATCCGGCTCTGGCGCTCGGCTCATCCCCTTATGTTTGGAGGAAACACAGGCGGAAGCGGAGGAGGACTTGAAGGGACAGCACTTCAACTTACCCTCATTGTCAATTTCATAGCTTATTTCCTGCTCTTCCTGACCCTCTATTCCATAAAAGTACAGAATGAGCGGATGGGAGAGGAACTTGATGCACGTAGATATGCTGAATCAGAAATCTGATATCTGGCAGTCTGATATTTCTTTTTTTCAAAATATGTTACATAAATTGCACAATGTAGATAAAGATCACACTAGATATAGAGAGTAATTTATTAATTTTAGAGGGAAGATTATGCGTTTTAAAATTCTGGTTACTGTTGGGTTTATTTTGCTGGGAATTGTGACTTTTTCGGTATATTCCGATTTTAACAACGAAAGCAATAGTTAATGACAGAGATATGACAGATCCAGACAATGAAAGTTCAACAGATGGCCTGTTAGAAAGCAGTGAAAATGGCATATTCGAAAAATTAGAACTTAACAATGGCTCCATCTGCGCATTAATCTGATAGATAATCCGGAAATACCCTATGGAAATAGGGATTGAGATTGCTTGACTTAATTTCCTTTTCTTCCCTTCTTTTCCTTCCTTTTTCTTTTTTTTCCTGTGCATCAAAGGGAAGCTTTGTGTCTGAACTAATTTCCCTTCCTTTTTTTCCGGGAATCCGGGATAATTATTTACCCTTCCCTCCCCTATTTTTTCCCATGATTTTTGATCCGATCACAGTCTGTAACCTGAAACTCCAGAATCGCTTTGTGAGGTCCGCAACCCATGAATTTATGGCAGAAAAGGATGGAACGCCTACTTCCAGACTTGGAGATCTCTATGAAGAACTTGCAATAAATGAAGTAGGGCTGATCATAACTGGCTATTCTTATGTCCTCCCCGGAGGGCAGAGCGACAATCTGCAGCAGGGCATCTATGATGACCGCTTCATAGAGCCATACCGAAAGATAACCGAAAGGGTACACAGGTACAAAAGCAGAATTGTGCTCCAGATTGTACATGGAGGGCGGCAGGCAGACACTTCGGACGAATACCCGGTTCCGATTGCTCCGTCAGTGGTCAAAAACGGGCATTCGTCAGTAGTCCCCAGGGAGATGACCGAAAAGGAAATCCTGGAAATGATTGAGGCTTTTACCCTGGCGGCTGTGAGGGCAAAGGCGGCAGGCTTTGACGGAGTCCAGCTCCACTGCGCCCACGGTTTCCTCTTAAGCAACTTTATATCCCCTTACACGAACAGGAGGACTGATAGATGGGGAGGCTCCGTAGAAAACCGGGCAAGGATAGTCACGGAGATAGTAAGGCGCATAAAAGAAGAAGTAGGGAACGATTTTCCGATTCTTGTGAAAATGAATGCAACGGATGGTTTCCAACCTGGCTCAGCGAAGGCAGAGCTGGGACTCGATTCCCCTGAATGCGTGGAAATTGCAAAAATTCTTGAAAAGGCAGGTATATGTGCAATAGAGGTCAGCGGAGGGATAGGTGAGGCAGGTGGGGTAACCATAAAAACTGCAATTAATTCTCCTGCAAAAGAGGCATATTTCAAGAACTACTCAAAGATGATCAAAAGTGCAGTGGGTATCCCGGTAATCCTTGTAGGTGGCATCAGGTCTCTTTCTGTTATGGAGGATCTTCTTGCAAACGGGTTTGCAGACCTTATATCAATGAGCAGGACGTTCATCAGTGAACCTGACATTGTTTTAAAGCTTAAATCAGGAGAGGCTAAAAAGGCAAGGTGCGTATCCTGCAATCTCTGTTTTGATCCAAAAGGGATCAGGTGCAATTTCGAGTTTCAGTGAGTTCAGGAAAGCGGTAGTTTTTTACTTTTTACTTTTTCCCGATTTTACTCTTTTCTAGTTTTCTCTTTTTTCTATTTTCCTTTTTTCGAATTTTCCCTTTTTCTTCTAACTGATTTTTGGTTTTTGTTTACAATGTTCCAGTTTAATAATATTTTTATCAAATCTGAAAAATGCCAATTACTTCACTTTTTCTTTTTCAGGAACAATAAATGGAAAAAATAAGCTATCAAAATAAAGAACAATACAATGAGTAATTCTCTAGGTATTGTGTAAGTAGTAGTCATTGTAGTAACAGAACTTGCAGTTGTACTCATACTATCTATATGTATTACTCATACTATCTATATGTATTACTCATATTATCTATATGTATTGTACAACTTATATATCTATATGTATTTTTTCCGATAAAAAAAAGATTATAATATGTATATATATTACTGATAGTTTAATTTTTTATGATTTCTATTGTATAAATTTAAGAACTATCTTTTAGTTGCGCATCCAGACTGTTTCTTATCATGATATATTGTTTATAGATTTTTCTATGTTCCTAAAAATAGATTAATGAATGTTTTTAAAAAATTTATTGTATAAATAAACAAATTAGGTTTTAAAAACAAATAATATTCTAAATAATGGATAAAATAAATATATACATATAATTAAATTAGTGTATTATTAATGAAAGTAACTACTCTATTTACCATATCCATTGTTTTTTGTGGTTGCTGTTTATTCCACAAGTATTAGCAAAAGAAAATATTGACGTCTCAACAACTAATAGTTTAAACAATGAGCTTCAAAAATCTATCAAAAATTACAATCAAGTAGTAGAAAACGAAGCATCTTCGTGGGATGATGTTACAAAGTGCACTGATCAGATCGATCCAATCATAAGTAAAATTAATAATCTTGGAATGGACGTTGCTTTCACTCAAACATCTGATGTGCACATAAATAAAAAAGGAGAAACACTGCCTTCCTGCGTATCTGCTGAGATTAAACCATATATGCTTTCAAAATCATACCACTTCACTACAAATGAAAATACAAGTACAGTTTTAGCTGAGGTATATGGAACAAATATCACAACTGCAGAATTTATGGAAAAGGTATATCCAGGATCATTGGAAGTACTTCCTAAAGATACTGTAGAACGCCTTGAGACAGAACCAATGGTTTGGCCAGATCCAGATAAAATACAATCCAGTGAAATACAAATGACAGCAATTAATAGTTCAGAATCAAATACTGCAGACGGTGAAGTCACAACTAAAGATCTAATTTCATGTGGCATATATGGAGTATCTTGCGTATCTGTTCAATTACCGGATACTAGCGCAGGAGAACTACTTTATATGTCATACACTAAAGTGACGTTGCCAAATAAATATACAACAATCCCTGAAATAAGTGTAACTTCATATATATATGGACAGTAGCACAACTCCTATAGCTTCAGCAACTGATTATGGATTCAATACTAAAGAAGAAATCGCAAGCGGTATTACAAATCTATATTCTGGGTATCACAAATATTATACAAAAGGTTATCACTATGTGGTATGGCCTATAGGCTCAATTCCACCATATCAGACTGGTGTCACAGTAACGCCATATGATTGGGTCACCTATTAACATATGCGTTTAGCTAAATGAAAGGTGCCTCTTTATATGAGATATAAAAAGTAACAGCACAAACTCTGTTACTTCTCATTTTTAATCAAGTGAGATTTTGCCAAAATTGACAAAAATGCTCTAAAAACAAAAAAAGCAGATTACAACCTACATTCCGCAGTATTTTTTTGAAAATCAATATTTTTTCTGATAGCGTTTTTGAAACAGATTCAAATAATAGAGGGTCAAATTGGGACTTGGTGAAATTGAATACTATCGTTTTTTGGGCTCTGAATACACCATCTAGCTGTTTTTAACTCCTGCACAGAAATCCAATAAATCCGTATTTGATTGAAAAATAGATAGCATGAGAAATTGTGAATCTACAAAATTTTACTGCAGAAAGTGAGTTTTATGGTATATACCTGCAAAAAATCATCCTCGGCTTTTCAAAAGTTTTATGGTATAAATTTACATGGTACGAACTTTTTTCTTTTCCTTTATTATTTATAACCTGAGCCGCCCGAAGTCACCAAATATCCCTCTGCAATATCCCATAAAATTCTACTTACAATGCTTGGCACACGGTACCAAGTCACTCGCACATTAAATATAATATAAAATCCATATATCTTATATAATCTAAATTTTATATATTATTTGACAAGTTTCTAAAATACTTTTTTAACTAATTATTTTAGTATGAATTCGATAGCTGATGCTTTTTAGTAGGTTCCGCCATTTCAAAAACTTTTTTATAATAGAGAGATACAAAAGGGATAAGCTTTATAGCCTATTTATAGGGACTCTGGTTTACATTTTTTTGCCAGGCCCTCTAACTAAAAAATGTGTGTGAGGAAACATAATTATGTCAGAAGAGAACCGTGTCGGCAGTAAGATACGCCATCTTAGAGAAGCCCAGGATATGACTGTTGAAGAACTGGCTGAAGCCAGTCAGAGCAGCGTGGAGTTAATCCAGCAGTTAGAAAACGGAGCACTCGTTCCCTCCTTAACCCCTCTTTTAAAGATTGCCCGGGCTTTAGGCGTCCGTCTCGGGACTTTTCTAGACGACATGCCCCAGAGTGGGCCTGTAGTGGTAAAGGCAGGACTATCCGAAAACGTGGTCCGTTTTTCCGGAAAAACCGAGAGACCAAAGAAGAGTGCTCTTGAGTTTTACTCCCTTGCATCGGACAAAGCAGACCGCCATATGGAGCCATTTATTATTGACATCCATTCCTCTCCTGAGGAAAGCCACAAGCTCTCTTCTCATGAAGGGGAGGAGTTCATCTACGTCCTTTCCGGAGAAATTGAAATCTTCTATGGCAAGGATGTTCACAAACTAAGTGTCGGAGACAGCATCTATTACGATTCAATTGTCCCACATGACGTCCATACAACGGGAAAAGAGGATGCACGAATAATGGCTGTAGTCTATGCTCCTCTCTAAGAGCCTCAGTTGGATGGGTAAGAGAGTAAGAATTGACTTCAACGAGCAAAGTTTAGATTAAAATTGGATAATTGAGTACAATATTACGAGCTAGGGAATCCAAAATGTTCAGTATAAATGTTAGTCCGCGCTTTGGAGACATCGATGGTCTCGGGCATATAAATAATACAGTCCTTCCGGTCTGGTTCGAAACGGGAAGAAACTCCATATTCAGGCTTTTCTCCCCGGACCTTATCCTTAGTCCTGATGTGTGGCACCTGATTCTTGTAAGAACTGAGTTTGATTTTCTGAAGCAGATGTATTTCAGATCCGATGTGGAGATCAGGACCTTCATTGCAAAGATCGGGAACAGTTCCTTTACTGTCGGGCATGAAGCCTGGCAGGAAGGGGAACTCAAGGCCAAAGGCCAGGCGGTACTGGTTTATTATGACTTCAAACTCCAGAAAGCGTTCCCCCTTCCAGACTCTATCCGCGAGGTCCTGAAAAGGCACATGTTCCCTTCAATGGACGCGTCCCCGGAGGACGCAAAAACTGATACGGATTCTCCCTGCTCAATTTAAATATACTTCAGAAACGCCTTTGACTGGCCAGGATATAAAAACCCCATTCATAAGCCGAAAGTTTCAGAAAGTAGTTTCTGAAAGTAGTTTCTGAAAGTAATAGTCCAGAAGATGAGGCTGAAACCATGCATCTTACAGAAGATTCTCTTGGAGAATACTTTGAAAAACAGGTAGCTGTAGACCCTGACCACGAATTCATCATTTATCCTGACCGTAACCTGCGCTTTACTTATGGCCAATTCAATGAAAGGGTAAACAACCTTGCAAAAGGGCTACTTGCGATAGGGATAAAAAAAGGAGACCATGTAGGAATCTGGGCAAAGAACGTCCCTGACTGGCTTACCTTCATGTTTGCCACCTCAAAGATAGGAGCAGTGCTTGTTACGGTAAATACAGCATACAAGAGCCATGAAGTTGAGTATGTGCTTAAACAGTCAGATATGAAAGCACTTGCTCTTATCGATAGTTTCAAGAACGTTGATTATCTTGAAATTATTAACGAGCTGGTCCCGGAGCTCAAGAGTTCTGAAAGAGGGCGCCTGAGAAGTAAAAATTTTCCATTCCTGAAGAGCGTAATTTATGTTGGGCAGGAAAAGCACAGGGGTATGTACAATACCAATGAGCTGATGCTCCTTGGCAGCCATTATCCAGATGACGAACTCAAGAAGATTATGGAAAGTGTCAGTGGAGATGATGTAGTCAACATGCAGTATACTTCAGGAACGACCGGTTTTCCAAAGGGAGTTATGTTGACCAGTAAAAACATCCTGAACAATGGGCTCTCCATAGGCGACCGCCAGAAGTTCACTCACGAAGAACGGCTCTGCTTACCCGTACCTCTTTTCCACTGTTTTGGAATCGTGCTCGGGGTTATGGCTATCCTGACCCACAGGGCAACGCTTGTTATGCTTGAGGTTTTCGATCCTCTCCTGGTGCTTGCTGCAATCCAGAAAGAGAAGTGTACCGCACTTTATGGCGTACCTACAATGTTCATTGCCGAGTACACCCACCCCATGTTTGATATGTTCGACCTCTCTTCCCTGAGAACCGGGATCATGGCTGGTTCTACCTGCCCTGTGGAAGCCATGAAAAAAGTCGTAAAAGATATGCACTGCCACCAGATCACCAGCGTCTACGGGCTTACGGAAGCATCTCCGGGAATGACCCAGACAACTGTCGATGACCCCGTGGAACTCAGAGTTGAGACTGTAGGCAAGTGCTTCCCTGGCGTTGAAGTCAGAGTAGTTGACCCATCTACAAATGAGCCAGTGCCCACTAACACAGTAGGAGAGCTCTGCTGCCGTGGATATAATATCATGAAGGGTTACTACAATATGGTGGAAGAAACAAAAAAAGTAATTGATGAAGAGGGCTGGCTGCACAGCGGGGATCTTGGGACCTGTGACGAGAAAGGTTACTACAGAATCACTGGCCGCATAAAGGACATGATCATCCGGGGCGGGGAGAATATCTATCCCCGGGAAATTGAAGAGTTCCTGCACTTCATGCCCGGTATCAAAGATGCCCAGGTGGTTGGCATACCTGATACGAAATATGGGGAAATAGTAGGAGCCTTTGTTATTCTCGAAAAAGGTGCAGACCTCACGGAAGCCGATATCAGGGACTATGCTATAAGCAAGATCGCACGCTATAAGGTCCCAAAACATGTCTTCATAGTAAATGAGTACCCTCTGACTGCAAGCGGCAAAATCCAGAAATACAAGCTCAAAGAACTGGCTGTGGAGCTTCTGAAAAATAGGGAGACAAACGGCAACTAATTTAGTACTATCGACCTTTGGGTCGATTTCTTTTTTATTTTTAGTTTAGTCCATGTTTTGCTTGCTTGAAAATTTTAATTGGATTAAAAAATTAGAAGTTATCTATGTTTTAGAGGTTAACTAAAATTTTCAGCAAATAAGAAAATAATGCCTCGATCAAATGTCAATAAGCAAACAAAATTAATAAATCATTGAATATTTAACATAATTTATTATATATAGAATTTCAGCATTAGAAGGATTGTAATTGTAAGAGAAGCACATTAGTGCGTGTTTGTAAATAGAATACTTGGGGAGTATTCATCAATAGGGGTTTCATCCGGTTGAGAGCCCAGGGGATCACAATAAAGGGCTCTCAATCAATCACCACAACCAACAGCAAATCTTTATTGCTTTCTCTTACAATTGTGTAAAGAATATGTGGGAGTATTCTTTAAAGGGGGTTTCATACGATTGAGGGCCCAGGGGATTATAATAAAGGGCTCTCAATCAATCACCAATACCTGCTATTTCAACCAACTTTTTTAAACCCAACTTTTTTAAACCCAACTTTTTTAAACCCAACTTTTTTAAACAAATTACAACTCATATAGCATGTACATTACAACTATATGGCATGTACAGATCATATTGCATGTACAGACAGAAAATCCACTATTGATATTTTCAGTTATAGAATTTCCCCAGATATTTAATTGACCCCTGATAATCTTTCTAATAATTATTTTACTATTCTATGATATATAAGTCCTTTGATACATTGACCAAACTTCACACATAACAGTATAGAAACGTTACACTAATAGAATTTTTTGATCGCTTATAGCCTGTTTCGAAAGTTTTCTTTTGCTTTGTCAATCTAACTTTTAATGGAAGATAAATTGATTCAGTAGAAATGAATAAGGTTTTAATTCGCAACTCTTCTTTTCAAAAAATCATATTTTTATAATTTTTTTAGTTAGATAATTTTTGTTTCATAATTATAATTAGGAGTTACATTTCCATTAAATTATATGGTTGTTTGAATATTATTTACTAATGAAACATTGAGAATCTTCTTAATACTGGATCTTTTGGATAGATATTTAGAGGGGAGGAGTTATGAAAATATATAAGAATTTATCGTGTTTCTTGCTGGTGTTTTTCTTGTTGTTGATGCCATATAATACTGCAGCATCTGAAACAAACTCAGATGTTAAACTTGCCAATGTAGATATCGACCTTTCCGAAACAGACGTCATAGATTCCGTGGTTTCTGAAACCATTGGTGCAGCTGTCTACATAGAGGGAGAACTCTACAATAATGAATACGCTACTATCTCCGTAACAACAAAAAATAACGGAGAAAAATCAAGTGAAGGCCATATTATTGTCGCGTTTCCGAATAATGAGGAAATCTTGAGTATGGAAGGGAGCGGGGACAGTGTAGAACTCTATCCAGGCGGAAGTTCGATAGAAGGAAAAGACGGAATAGAAATCGATTCATCGGAATACCCTTTTGTCGGCCTGGTAAAATCCGGCTGGGAAACAGGGAAAAATGAAACTCTCAACCTGAAGATCAAGCCGAATAAGGGCTCCGATGAGGTTGTATTCCTGGTCAGGGCGGCATTGAAGAATGACGCAACCGGGAATTATGAGAGGTATCCCAGTATTTCGGATGATGTGGACCAGCAGGGCTGGTATGTTTACAAAAAATCGATTGGAATATCCGGCTATCCCGATTTGATAATCGAGGACATTTCCTGGGAACCGGAAAATCCCCATGAAAATGAAAACGTGACATTTAAAGTTACGCTGACGAATGTAGGTCTTGCGTCATCTGGAAATTGCAATGTAAAATGCTACCTGAATGGAAATGAAATATCTTTTATCCCGGTTTCCGGGCTTGAAGCAGGTTCGACAACTTTCTTCACATTTAACTGGATCTCAACCAATTCGGGAAGCATGGACTTAAAGGTAGTTGTGGATTCAGAGGACCAATTCTTCGAGTTTAATGAGGAGAATAACGAAGAAGAAAGGATATTTAAAGTTATAAGCTCCACGACCTCTTCATCTTCGGGTTCATCTTCATCCAGTTCCAGTGGAGGAACCGGCGGTTCTCCCGAACCTGCCAGCAATGTTGAGGTAAAAGAACTCGCCCAGCAGTTTATCAGCAACGGTAACCATGCTAAATTCGTATTCACAAAAAATGCAACCTCAATAGCTTACATTGAATTCGATCCAAAAAAGACCGCCGGAAAGACCACAACCATTGTTGAAACACTTAAAGAAAAATCCACCCTGGTAACGGAACTGCCCTCCGGGAAAGTTTACGAAAATACAAATATCTGGGTCGGAAACGAAGGGACTGCAAGCCCGGATAATATTGAAAACGCAGTTGTCGGCTTCAAGGTCGAAAAAACCTGGATTAAATTAAATGACGTTGATTCGTCTTCTGTCAAACTCTGGAAGTTTGATGACGGAAACTGGGACGAACTCTCTACCAGCCAGACCGGTGAAGATGATGACTATGTCTATTATGAAGCAGATACTCCCGGTTTCTCGACTTTTTCAATAATGGCCCTTTATCCGGAAGAAGATCCAGAAAGCACTTATCGTGCTCTGGCAAATTCTGTCGAAGATCAGGATTCCGAGGTCGTTTCCGAAGCTTCAGGTGAGAAAGAATCTGATGTTACCGGTTCTGCAACCAGGGAGAATAATTCAGGAAGCTTGAAAAAAGTATTGCTGCCAGTGTTTATGCTTGCTGCAGTAATTCTGGCTGGCTATTTGATTTCAAGGAAGCGAAATTAAGGTTTAGCTTCCTATTTTTCTCTTTTTTGATTATTTTTAGTCCTTTCTCTGGATTTGGTAAGTAGCGTTGATGTTTAGAATGTCAAAAGCAAGCTCAAACAGTGCTAAACGCTTGGAAAGTAAAAAATGGAAGATACCATTTAAAGGAATTTCTGAATAGAATAAAACCAGACAGTTAATCAGGAAACACCCAAAAGTAGATTAATATAATTTTTGGTTCAGAAATTCTATCTGAAAAAAATATATCTCGTGATTATATAACATATTGTATATATTCATATTCTAGTATGAGCGGATTCTTTCCTGATTTTTCACCATTGTGTGATTTGTGTTTCATCCTTTTTCCTGTGGTTGGGCGGCATTGCAGAGATGTCCGGAGAAACTTCGGGGGCAAAGGATAACATATCTATTCGTCTGAAGCTTCAACAGCCGAATAGGCTGGCTCAGACATATTAGAAAGCATGAAAAAAGTATTGCTGGTGACAGCTTTGCTTTCAACTACGGGATTACTGGGATTTCCGGTTTTAAGGAAGCAAAGTTGAAGACTTTGCTCCCAATTTTTCGCTTTTTTGGATTGTGATGATTTTCTTATTTTCTGCAGTTTCTTTCTGTTCTGCGGTTTCGTCAGATTTTGCAGGTTTCTCTATGTTTCATCGAGAAATCGGGACGAACTTACATCAACCCGCCCAGCACCACTCCAAGCCCCATAACAGCCACACAGCCCACAGCTGCTATATCGGTCTTATTCCAAGTAAGCTGATTTTCCTCTATGCTCTGCCGGCTCCTGTAGCCTCGCATGTCCATGGTCAGGCCGAGCACCTGGGTCCTTCCGAGGGAATTTGCAACCAGGGGTACCAGGATCGGCTTTACGCTCATTATTTTTCCGCGGAGGCCTTTACCGGGGTTATAGCCCCTTGCGAGCTGGGCTTCATGGATGCGCTGACCTTCGACCTGGAGACTTGGGATGAAGCGGAGGGCAATTACGAACATAAGCACGTAGTCCACAGGGACGTGGATTGCCAGGAGGGCTTTCATGAGGTCACTTGGCTTTGTAGTGACCACCAGAAGCTGGAAGGCAAAAAGCATTGCAAAGAAGCGGAAGGAAAGGACGGTTCCAAAGTCCAGGGCGCCGGTTGTGACAGGGAAGAGCCCTCCGGCTGTAAGGATACCGGCAGGGATCAAGTAACCGACCGTTTCCCCACTTTTCAGGGTGAAGACTGTGAGCAGGACCAGGGTGACGCTCAGGAAAACCAGGAGTTTCAGCTGCTTGAGGAGTTCCTGCTGGAGCCCGGCTCCTAAGGAAGCCAGAAAAATCCCCAGCACCATAACAGCCAGAACTCCGGGGTTTGTTGTGAATACGCCAAGGGCTATTATGCCCGTTACTGCAGCGATCTTCGAAAGCGGGTTCATGCGGTGTAAAAAACTGTCCCTGTTTATGTACTGCATAATCTCTTTCATGCGCATGTGCCTCCTCTAACACATTCTTTACTGAAACATTCTTTACTGACACATTCTTTACTGAAACATTCTTTGCCGGAAAATTTCCTGTTGACCGAATCTTCCACAATTTTTCCGGACTCCATACGAATGACCCTTTCTACATGGTCTCTTACGATCTGCAGGTTATGAGTCACCATGACTATTGTGTGGCCTTCCTGCTGGAGCCTTCGCATGAGCTGCATCATCCTGTCGGACTCTTCGGCATCCAGCCCTGTGGTGGGCTCGTCAAGCACTATCAATTCAGGCTTCATTGCAATTACGCAGGCTACAGCCAGTCTCTGCCTTTCTCCTCGGCTCAGGTGGCGGGGGAAGACTTTTTGCTTTTCACTCAGGTTTACAAGCTCCAGGGAATGGAGGATTGCCCTTGTTGCTTCAGGCCCTTTTACTCCAATATTATTCAGCCCGAAATTGACTTCGGCTTCAACGGTATCTTCAAAGAGCATGTTGTCCGGGTTCTGGAAAACCAGACCAGTGTGCTTCACAAGCTCGTTTATAGGAACTGTAGAGGTATCGAGTCCCTTTACGGTCACCCCTCCGGAGTAAGGGTGCAGGAGACCGTCGAAATGTTTCACAAGGGTAGTCTTACCAGAACCGTTTTCCCCCAGAATGGCAATGAGCTCCCCAGGGTAGATATCAAGGTCAACGCTGTCAAGCGCAAGGACTTCTCCATAGCGCTGGGTGAGTTTCTTTACAGAAATAATCGGCTGGTCGCCTTTTCTTGTAATGGAAAGGCTTGTTGTAAGAGCTGAAGTAGAAGTAAAATCCATAGAAGTTGTAAGATTTGTAGAAGTCAGCTCTGAAGAGCTTGCGGTAAAGTCCGAGGGGCTTTTTATGGATTTTATTTCCCCTTTCTCAAGAAGCACGACCCTGTCCCCTATTTCAAGGAAGTCCTCGATATTGTGATCTACGATTATAATCGTCTTTCCGGCTTCTTTCAAACTCTTCAGGACAGAAAATACCTTTCGGACTGCCTGCAAGTCCAGTTCGGCAGTAGCTTCGTCAAGGATCAGGACTTCCGTATCCAGGGCAAGGGTTGCGGCGAGGGCAGCTTTCTGCTTTTGCCCGCCGGAAAGTGTGTGAGGAGCCCTGTTTTTTAGATGGCTTATTTCGCAGAACTCCATTGCCTCTTTTAACCTGCTTAAAATCTCTTTTTCCGGATGACCGTGGTTTTCGAGTCCTGAAAGGATTTCTTCTTCAACGGTTGTAAAGATCAGCTGAGACTCCGCATCATCAAAAACCATCCCTATATGCCGGCTCAATTCCTTCATGCCATCGAATTCTTTAATATCCCTGTTTTTGAAGCTGATGCTCCCTTTAATTTTGCCCCCGATTTCGTGGTGGAGGATGCCTGCCATTGCAAGGGCAAGGGTGGTTTTTCCGGCTGCACTGTGCCCCGTAACAAGGAGCAGTTCTCCTTTCCGGACTTCCAGATTTATATTTTTTAACGCAGGGCTTTCTGCTGTTCCGTAGGTATACGAGAAGTTCCTGAGTTTGATCATGATTTATGCTTTCCCCCGGGCAAGTACCTTTGAAGCAGGAATATAGAGGATCTGGACAATGACTGCGTTAGCAATTGCAGTTAATACGACGATAGGGATTACAGCACCTACAAAAGCTCCCATGGTCTCAAACTTTGACACGATTGTAGGGGCAATAAGAAGCATTGCAACGATTACAAAGCTTGTCCCACTGGAAAGGGTACCTAGCAGGGTTGAAATGGCCGGAGAGACCGATAGCTTATTGCTGAGAGATTTATATGTGAACAGGCATGTGACTGCTCCTATCGGTTCGCTGATAAGGTTTGCAGGTGGGAAAATGGAATGGCTGAGAAGAGCACATACGATGCCTGCTACAATTCCTATCCCTATGACCTCCGTGAATTTGGGTATGACAAGGATAATTGCAAGACAATAAAAGGCTATTACGAGATTCGAGACTATGGGACCCGGTATAACAAGAGATAAATAGCGCACGATTGCGCCGACTGCGAGCAAAATTCCAACAATAGCAATATCCTGAGATTTCATAAAAATCATCTTCCTACATCAGTTTTTCAGGAGAACTTTCCTGAGTTCATAAATACTACAAATCAATTAAATCTCATAAATCAGTTAATCATAGTAAATTGATTAAACATAACAAACTTAGTCTACATTATAGTACAACAAAGTATACTAATGTACATTAGTATATGTACTTTACGCTTTATCAAGTATTTTTGCAATTTTTTCCGCTCTTTTCCACTCTTTTCCGCGCCTGTCCATATCTGTCCATAAAATACTCCGGTTTTAGACACAGCCCGAAGAATTTCATACAGCCATGAAGAGTTTCCGACAAGAAAATGGTTCTAATAGGAAAACTCATCATGAGACAGAACATAAGATTAACAAAGACTATTCTGGGGTGTTGCATGTCTTCAGTGGAGGAACGTGAGCTAGCGGAAATAAGGATGATTGAAGAGGGATTCAGAAAAGCCTACGATGGAGACGCTAAAGGGGTGGTGGATGCTTTTAGCAGCCTGAGGGATTTTGCAGTGCATCTGATACATCTGGATATTACTGCAGAATACGAGCTTGATGCAAAAGCTCTGATAATTGCTATGGGGGATATAGGCAGGGTGACCGCCGAAAAAAGAATGGAGATAGCATCCATAGCCTCAGTCCACTCTCTTGGAGAAGTAGCTGTTGAGGCTGTAGCTCAAAAAAGAGAGTCTCTTGCATTAAAAGCACTTTCTGGTCTTGGGAATCTTGCCCTGGAGTTTGCAGGAAAAAGTATGGATGCTGTGGCAAGAAATGCAGCTGAATGCCTGGGAAACTTCGGGAAAAACTCTTCAAGGGAAAAAATGGAGGTTCTGGCAAGCCTTTCCGAGATATATCTTATGCAGTTATCCATGAGAGCAATGGAAAAAAATCTCTCTGAAACCCTGGCTGCTGCCATAAATCTCCTTGGAGAAATAGGGGTTTCTTCAGCCGGGCAGGAATTGGAGGATAGTGCGGTCGGGGCTGCAATCCTCCTTGAGGAACTGGGTATTGCTGCTGTAAGAAAAAGAAACGAATCTCAGGTAGAGGATGTGATCCGGGCCCTTGAAAAGCTGGGAAAGGACCTTTCACAGCAAGGATCTAAAAGTGCACTTGTCCAGACTGTGTGGGCTCTGGAAACCCTTCGGATCCTTGCGCTGGAATATGGAATGGAAACTGCTGGTGCCGCAGGGAAGCTGACACTGGAATCGCTAAGTACAGCAGGAGTCATCGATGAAGAACAGAACCTGGAAAGAATTCAGGAAATAAAGGAGTTCCACCAGCGTATCCTTAGGAGAAATTGACTAAACCGTAATTGATAGACAAAATATTGAGGGCAAGTCCCCAAGCTCATCCCCGTAGTCCCTACGGTGTCATAATCCAATTAGATTCTGATCTATGAGAGCGAATTTTTTGATATTGATAGCGGCATTAATGTCTCTATGGTGTTTGGTTTTACAGTCTGGACAAATCCATTCTCTGTCTTTTAGTTGAAGCTCTTTATTGTGGTATCCACACACACTACATAGCTTAGAAGAGGGTTCAAATTGTCCTATTCTCAGGACGGTTTTTCCAAACCATTGAGCCTTATATTCCAACTTTGTTACAAAACTACTCCACGCAGAATCACTTATAGCCTGTGCTAAGTGATGATTCTTAACCATGCCTTTAACATTTAGAGTTTCCAGAGCTACAGCTTGGTTTTCACTAACAAGTCTAAAAGAGAGTTTGTTCTGGAAGTCATTTCTCTGATTTGTTATTTTGTCATGGAGTACAGCAAGTCTTCGTTTAGCTTTTGCCCTGTTCTTAGAGCCTTTCTGTTTCCTTGAGACTCTTTTCTGTAATACTTTGAGCCTTTTAAGAGAGTTTTTCAAGTACTTTGGATTCTCAACCTTTTCTCCTGTTGAAAGGACAGCAAAGTCTTTGATACCTACATCAATTCCTACTGTTGTTGATTCTGTAAAAGCTTCCTTTACTGGAAGTTCTTTTCCATCTTCAACAAGGATACTGATGTAGTAATGTCCTTTACATGTCCTTGATACCGTAGCCGTTTTAGGCTCTCCTTCAAACTTCCTGTGAAGAACTGCTTTAATTGGTTCTATTTTAGGAAGCTTGATAGTATTATTTTCAAAGTTTACAGTGTAGTGTTGAGGTACAGGAAAAGACTGCATCGGATTCTTTTTTGATTTGAACTTTGGAAACCCTGTTTTCTCTCTAAAGAATCTAGTGAAAGCGGATTCAACCTGCTTAGTCATCCCCTGTAATGATTGAGAGTTAACTTCTCCTAACCACTCATTAGAAGCCTTTAGAGTAGGAATTAATTTGTTTAAGTCAAATCTGGAAATTGATTCCCCTGTCTGCTCATAAGTTTTAATTTTCTGGTCAAGTGCCCAATTATAGACAAATCTACAGCTACCTATATGCTGATTCAATTGAATAGCTTGTGTAGTTGTAGGATAGAGTCTAAATTTGAACGCTTGCATCATACAAAGGYATWATATGCTTTAACAACAYATRTACTTYTTGRTAAATAYGAAGTATGAAACACGGAATCATAGCAAATTTTTGWTAATGTATCATGTTATTTTTGTTTGCAAATACCGAAAAGTCATACTTGAACCAATTAGCAAAGAACTCAAACAGATTATGATTGACATTTCAAAAGAGTCTAACTTTGAAATCCTTGAAATGGAAACTGACAAAGACCATATTCATTTCTTGATCAAGAGTGAACCGAAAGTTAGCGTTTTGTCAATTGTCAGAAAATTGAAACAAGAATATACTAACAGGTTATGGAAAACTCAAAAAGAATATCTGAAAAAGTATTATTGGGGTGAGAATACGTTATGGAGTGATGGTTATTTTGCGTCTACTATCGGAAATGTTAGTAAAGAGGCGGCAGAATATTACATACGAAATCAGGGTTGAAGTTGACGCTTATATCCCCTGAGCTAAAGACTCAGGGGTTTTACGCTTCTTCATATAAATCGGATGTTAATTTCAGGCAGAGAAAAAAAGATATATAAATAGAATGCGAAAATTGAATGCAATTTTTAAGACATAGTTTTAACTTCACAACTTAACTTCACAACTTATTCTAATGAAAAATAATTTTTAAGACTATTCTAATGGGAATATCCAAAAATCTACTTTTCACATCACACAGAAACATATAAGAAAAAGAATTTAAAACATACAGTAGTTCCGAATAACCCAAGTTCCGAATGCTGAATTTGGCAGTCATCAAATATTTATGATTTACCGAAAAAAAGATCTAATGAACCATGGAATTCGTTTGTGATGCCAACCAAAAACGACTCCATGGCCATAGATACAGCCAGCTTGATGGCTGTATCCTCTGAATTGTTTCGCAAATATGATATAATAACTTTGCCAGAATCTGCAAATTATGAATGTCAGGACATTTTAAACGTGTTATTACATGCCTCAACATTTTCTACAAACTCTCTTGAATCTGCAAGTAATGACCTCAAAAGCAAAAATCCTGACTTAAGAATCCCCTCAGCAGATACTATTTTCAATTACATCAAAGACAATAATATTGAAGATACTCTTTCTGCTTTCAGAAAAATGAATTTTGAGATTTTCAAGATGATGAAACTTGAAAACACTGTTCATGACATAGCTATTGATTTTCATGATGTTCCATTTTATGGAGACAAAAATACTCCCGGAATTAGGGGCATAAAACCAAAGAATGGCAGTTCGTGGGGTAAATCGTTTTGTACCCTGGATATAATTGGAACTTCTCACTTGACACTTGACGTAATCGACATTAATAGTTTGAACAAGAATTATTCTCTATTCATCGAATCTTTATTCGAAAGACTTAAGGCAATAGGTGTAAAAACAGGGACATCATACCTTGACAAGGAATTTTGTAATAGAGCTGTGATTTCAAAATTAGATGAACTTAAAGTCAATTTTGTTATAGCAGCTAAATCAAATCAGGTTATCAATAGAGAACTTAAAAATCATCAAAAAGAATGGGGAAATACTTCAGTAATTTTTGAATATCAATTTAAGCAAGGAGGACCTTCCTTCAATATTGTGGCAATATATGATGATAAAAAGGAAAAGTACATCCTGTTTGCTACAAACAAAGAGGCAGAATCAACTGAGAAATTTGAAAAGACAATTCCTGAAGAATACCGAAAAAGATGGAACATAGAAACTGGCTATAGAGTGAAAAACGACTTCAAGATACGAACATGTACAAAATCACCAGTAGCAAGAGTATTGTTCTTTGTTATTCAATGCATCATGTACAATGTTCTAAATATGCTAAAGTCAGTTATCGAAATTACAGCTTATGAGCTAAAATCATTAATAAATGAAGACATAAACAAAGCTGTTAGATATGGGCTAAAATCGCTGAATTTTATTCCAGTTAAGGTGTTACTGGAATGTTTGAGATGGTTTAATGAAGAACGAAATCGAGTGCTACGCACTCGATTAACTACAATATAACTTGTATTGAATTAAAAATTGCTAACTTAATAGCTTATGCTATAAAATCACTCGATAAAAAATTATTTTTTGAGAACTGTTAGTGGAAATTATAGATTAAGAATTTTAAACTCTAACCAGTAATAGAAAATATTTTGAAAATGAGTGGGTAAAAAGTAAAATCAATATGTTTTTGTCATTCGGAAGTAAGCCTGATCGGAACTACTGACATATTAGAAAAAGGAGTTAGAATTTGGTGCTCCGGCCGGGATTCGAACCCGAGTCTTCGGCTCGAAAGGCCGGAATGATTGGCCGGACTACACTACCGGAGCACATTGTATCTCACAGCGAAACCAACAATATACCTGGTAATATATAAATCTGTCCCTTCTCTGCGAGCTTTTTGTGCAGTTTACCGATCAGACACAGTTTATCCGGTCTATATCCAGGACAATGGCTGCAATTCTTTAATAGGCACTCCATAACTGGCTGAGAAATATTTAGTTAGAACCCCCTTCAGGGCTCTGAAACTTAGGGAAGCGCAGTAGCAGAGAGGAAGTAGCAAATCAAACTAGAGTAACAAAGATACGATAACAGTCAAATGAAAGTAAAGAGAAAAGGAAACAGGAAAAGATACAACAAAAAGAGAAATAGAATATATAATCCTACATTCCGCAGTATTTTTTTGAAAATCAATATTTTTTCCGATAGCGTTTTTCAAAAATTCTCAATTAATATACCCAAACTGAAATTTGAATAAAAATTGAATACTAAGTTTTTTGGTCTCTGAACATACCGTATAGCCATTTTTAACTCCTGCATAGAAATCCGATAAATTCACGTTAGGACAAAAATCGATAGCAAGAAAAATAATGAATATACGAAAAATACTGCGGAAAGTGGGTATAATGAGAAGGTAAAAAGATACAACAAAAAGAAAAATAGAATATATAATGAGAAGGTAAGAAAAATGGTAAGAGAAGTAGAAATCGAAAAATGGAAATAATTGAAATAATTATAAAAAAGTTTTCCGAGCAATTAATAAAAGTATGGTGCTCCGGCCGGGATTCGAACCCGAGTCTTCGGCTCGAAAGGCCGGAATGATTGGCCGGACTACACTACCGGAGCATTTTGGCTGTACTTAAGTGAACTTTATTTCCCTTATCGAAGGGGATCTTCAATAAGGGTTTCCAGTATAAATAGATATCGGTTGCAGAGAATTCCTGAAGAGGCTTTATTTAAGATTATTCCAGATCTCTTAAAATATTTCAGGCCTCTTTAGACATTATCAAAGTTTTTGGTTTATTTCAACTTTTCTTTTCAGATTTTTTCTTTAATTTATTCCTCATCTTCGGCTTCGATATCCATATCTTCTTCGGCTTCTCCAGATTTTTCAGTGTCTTCCACCATAAGGTTTCCGATCCATTCACTGAGTCTTCCGCAGTATTCGGGCTCGCAGTCCCCGGTACAGCCAGTACAGGATGAAAACATGTCCCCGGAGAGCAAAAGGTCATATTTCTCTTTAACCTCCTCTTTTGCTTTCAGGAGGTATGTCCTCGCTCCGTTTGAGACCCCCACTTCACGGATAATAAGGTCTTTGTCCAGAAGCTTTTTTACGATCCTGGAGCACTTCCTGCTATCGATAGCCAGCTCTTTCCAGATAACGTTCTGGAAAACGCCGTCTTTATGTCTTCTTATTATATTGTATGCTTCTTCTTCAAGATCCATGCCTGTTTCCACACTAATGAGGTTCCTTCTTCAGACGTTTCAGTCTTCTACAGGAGTGATCAGTATGATATTATTGCCCCGAAGCACTACAGAACCAAGGGAACGGACTTTTTCCCCTTTTACAATCTCCATCGTATCAACAAGATGAAGATTCATATAGTCGTCCACACTCTTTAGAGTGCCTTCAAGCAAATTAAGGTCGCCTTTCATTTCTACCTGGATCCGCGATCCAACGATTTTCTGAACTTTTTTATTTGGGAACAAAATTAAACCCTCGCTGATTTATTCTGGATTTTCGGTTCCCCGTACTCCCGGGTTCCTGCTTCCTATTCCAAAGCCGGCACAGAGCAAATTATGTCAGGGCATTATACACATTTACAATAAGCCTGCTGCCTTTATCAGCTGCATCCTGCCAGCAACTGAAAAACCATTCCGAATCGTCACTCCACCGGCTTTTAAGAAAACTGAAATTACATACCCTTTTCAGAGATATATAACCATCGATGTCCGGGAGTCTCAGGAGAGCCTTAAGAGCCTCTCAAACCTCAAAGAGTTAAGACAGGTTAAAACGAGTAACCTGAACTTAGATATAACCCTGAATATCAGTGCTTTCGTCAACTTTTGCGGGCTCTTTTTTGGTCATTCTCGGGATCGCTCTTGAAATGGGCCCGAAAACGGATTCATACTCATTTATGTGCTGGGTCAGCCAGCGGCTCAGTTCAAGAGCTGCAACCGGAGAAAGTATCACTTCGGTTTCAACACGCCTTTCGATAACCCTGGATTCGGAGGCATCCCCGAACATCTTAGGGGTGTCATTGTAAAAACCTATCCTGAAATCGTAAGGACTGTGCCCGCCTGCAGCTCCTATTGCATATATCTGCCGGAAGTCTTCAGGCTTTATAAACTCAATTGTGATACTTTTTTTCCCTTTTTTGGAAGCTGTACTTTCAATATTTTCCCTGGATCCAACATCTTCGGCCATAAAAATTACCTCTGTGCTTTGCTCTCGTGAGAACCCCGGTATCCGGGATCTGGTTTTGCCAGTTATCCATAATACTGACAGGTTATTCCTTGCAGGCTATTTTTCCCGGTAGAAACAGGAATATTTACCTCTTCATCACTTATAAATCACTTGTCTGCAAAAACTTATATGAATTTTTTAACCCTGGACTTTCTTCTTAAGTTTCTTTGCTTCTTCTGCGACTTCCTTTTTCGAATGAACCCTTGCGATCAGTTCCACAGCATCAAGGTTGCGTACCGCATTGTCCAGATACCCAAAAACATCGCCCTGATACGCTGAAATGCCGTACCTATCCTCAAATCTCTTAATAATCTGAGAAGGGTCCATACCTTCCATACGCAGCCGGATAATCTTCTCCGAAAATTTCTGTTCTGCACACCCGCAATAAGGTGAGTCCCTGCATGTGCAGGTTAAAAAATCAGAGGCAAAGTTCAGCATAAGTTCCCTTATTTTGATATCCAGATGGGACAGAGAGTCTCCGTCAAAGACAATATCAAGGGCTGCTCCCTGAAAAACCCTTGAAGGCATGTTCACATGCAAAGAGCTTCCGATCTGGTTTGAATACTTGAAGTATGCAGCATCGAAAAATTCCAGGTTGGTTACAATTTTCAGGGAACTGTTTTCCGCAAGCACGGCGTCTCGAATCAAGAAAGCTTTGGAGACCGGCAAGAAATGGGCTGCAATAATTTTCCCGAATCGAGTAAGTGCTACTTTATTTCCCTTTTTCTCAAGGAATCTGTAGCTCTGGAGGCGGGAAACCAGTTTATCCAGTTCAAAACTCCCAAACATAAGGGAATGGATATTCCTTAAATCCTGGACCGAAGAAGTAACAGCAACTGATGCAAGAATCTCTTCAAGCTGTTCGGCTTCCCCGTAATCGACTCCCGCAGAGAGCATCTCACCCTGCAGTAACTTGACTGCAACCTCTTCTTCAGTATCGGACTGTGAGCTCGAATAGGATTTCCCTGGAACAGGCATGAGCACGACAATGCCCCGATCGTGATAATCAGGTCTACCTGCCCTTCCGCTCATCTGCAGGAACTCCTGGACCGAAATCCAGTCTATGCCCATTGCAAGGGATTCGAATATAACCTGGGAAGCCGGGAAATCCACTCCGGCTGCAAGGGCAGCAGTGGTCACAACTACCGGAAGCTCCCCTTTTGCAAACATGGTTTCCACCTTTTTTCGTTCATACTGCGAAAGCCCCGCGTGGTAAGGGGAAGCCTGGATTGAAAGAGCTCCTGCAAGCTTATGGCAGTTTCTCCTTGAATTCGTAAAGACTATTGTCTGTCCCCTGTGCTTTTTCGAAGAGAACATTGAATACTCTTCTTTTGCAAGCTGGGAAATCAGTTTTGCCTTTTCGTTTTCCTGGCAGAAAAGGAGATGCCTGTCTATGGGAACAGGCCTGTGCTCATAGCGGATAAGCCGGGCTCCGAGTTTCTTTGCATAGGCTTCAGGGTTTGCAACGGTTGCAGAGAGGTAAATGAACTGGGCTTCAGGCGCCACATAGCGAAGCCTACCTATAAGCCCGTCCAGCCTGTGTCCTCTTTCCTGGTCTTCGAGTGTATGGACTTCATCTATAACAACAGTCCCTATTTTGCCAAGAAAATCAGTGTTTCCTGAACGGAGCATGTGGTCTACGCCTTCATAGGTCCCCACAATTATGTCCGCATTAGGGCTTGTATGCATTTTCACACGCTGGGAAGTCTTTATAAGAATTGCACCGATCTTTATGGAGGTTATGATCCCGAGCTTTGAATACCGTTCCGTAAACTGGTCGTATTTCTGATTTGCAAGGGCAACAAGAGGAACCAGGTAAAGCATTTTCCCTTTTTTATCCAGCAGGTTCTGGACCCCTGCCATCTCCCCTATCAGAGTTTTCCCGGTTGCGGTTGCGGAAACTACAAACTGGTTTTTTCCTTCCAGAAGCCCGGCTTCTACAGACAGAGCCTGCACCGGAAGCAGGGTTTCTGATTTAAGAAGCAGCATTTCCTTGAACTTCTTTGCAAGGGGGAGGTTCTTTACCCTGACCGTAGCTTCGGTGGGTTTTGTCCGGATGGTGTCATAACGCGTGAACTCAGGGTCCAGCCTCTCAGGGCTCAACATACGGATTGTCCGATCAAGGTCTCTTGTTTTGGAGAGAACCTGCTCAAGAAAATCAACCGATTTTTCCCCGTACTGTGCGCCTGCTGAACGAACTGCCCGCAGCAATTCTTCTTTTGCGCAGTCTGCGCAGATGAGCTCGTCGTGGTACTTGATTGACTTGCTATTTACGAAGTTAAAACGTTTATTGATCCAGCAGTGTTTGCAGATCTTTACCTTATCTGCACTGAGTTGAAACCCCTTGAGCATTTCAAGAAAAGCCTCTTCATTTGCAGGGTCCCCTCCTTCTGCTAGCATAATCCTGTTTGCACTGCGCAAAAGCTCTATGAACTGCTGGGGAGGAATGAATTCCTCGTTTTTTTTGCAGGTAAGAACCCTGATTTTATGAGGACGTGGACCTTTATAACTGTCCTTTATATGGAGCTCAGCCACGGAAAGCGGCTGCTTCATCCGGTCCTTTATGTTCATCACTATAATTTTTGATTTTTCAGCATAGCTTAGGACCCAGAGCGTCATTGTTTATCCTGATATGTGAATGATATAAGTAAGCTTCCTTTGGCGTTCGAAAAATGATAGTACTCTGCCATCTAAAACTGCAGTAGCATATGTGATATTGAGATGTGCATGTAAACTTAAAGAGGAAAATATAAAGAGGAAAATATGCGACGGTTTTCAGAAAATCTTCCGAAGTGAAAACGTTTTCCAGAGCATACCACCCGATTTTTTGCAGGGTATGCCTTTCTGAGCACATTCTTCAGAGCATCTACATGTATCTTCATATATAGAAGCTATCGTATTTAGATATTATCACTTAAATATAATATAATAATTGTTAGAGTTTGTTTCACGAGAACAAAAACCCTGATTTTCAGAACACATAATTTTCGGTTCAGCTGGAAGATAGGTTCAACTAAATAGGAAATTGAGCTGGATAAAGAGATCAGGTTAAACAGAGAAATTCAGTTAACAGCAGAGGGTTTAATAAAGAGGTTAGGCTGAAGAGAGAGTATTATATTTTCAGTTGATACCTTCTTTCAGTTGATACCTTCTTTCAGTTGACACTTCCTCTCAACTCATCAAAAAATATTAAAGGCAGGCTCCTTCCTTTGTAAACCTGCACATGCAGTTCCGGGTCTCTGGAATATTTCCAATCGCATCCGAGAGAATTTTGAAAATTGAGCCCTGTGCCTTCCCGACAACTTCTGTGACTTCATCTGCCGTTAATTTTTGCGTGGTCATCCCACATGCCTGGTTTGTAACGATGGCAAGGGAAGCATAACAAAGGCTGAGTTCCTTTGCAAGGACTACTTCCGGTACCCCTGTCATGCCAACAACATCTGCAAACTTGCTCATCATGCGGATTTCAGCCCGAGTCTCAAAACGGGGACCTTCAGTACAGGCATAAATTCCCTCGGTATAGGAAAGTCCATGTTTTCCCAGGGCATACTTAAGAGCTGCCTTTATTTCAGGGCAATATGGCTCAGTAACATCAACATGAACAGTTTGATCGTCATAAAAGGAAGAGGGCCTTTTGCAGGTAAAATCAATGAAATCGTCAAGCACGACAAAACTGCCCACTGGATGCCCTCGCATTGACCCAACCGAGTTTGTGGAGATTACACGCTTTACGCCGAGGGAGTGGACAGCCCAGATGTTTGCCCTGTAGTTAACTCTGTGCGGCGGGACATGGATTTCTTCGGCATGTCTGGGAATTATTGCAACACTTCTTCCTTTTATACTGGTTATATATGCGGTAATCCCTCCATAGGGAGTCTTCACCTGCTGGCTTTCGCAGTCCCTGTATGAGCTGAAACCCACACCTCCAAGTATTGCAATTTCTGCAATTTCAGTTGCCTTCTCCATTTTTAGATCTCCTTTCCCGCGTTTTAATGCTAAACTTATTAATTTTCAACTGATTGGTCTCTCAGAAGTTCATGCGATTTTCTTATTTCTTCTTCCTTTAACTCTCTTCTCGTTTTCCAGAGTCTGGTTTGACATAGAATATTTAATCCCTGCAAGTGCAATGAGGATTGCAATTATAATCGAATATACGAAGTACTGCAGTGCAAGGGAAGGATCACTTAAGATCCCATCCGATATGGAGGCTGCTGCCAGGATGTATGTGCTTGCTCCCCAGAAAAGCAGGCCGGTTGCGATCACGAAGAGAGAGATGGAGACATTTCTATATATGGACCTGCCATCCATCCTGAGATCGAAAATCTTTCCCAGGTCCGCAAGAAGGAGGGCTACTGCGTACCACCATACAGAGACATTGATGAAGACCGAAATAAGTGTCAGGGTGCCGTGATACCAGACCCCTTCTGCAGAGTAGAGTTTCCATACCTCCATAGCTCCGTATACAGTGGCCACAAGACTGATAAGCAGGGCAGCAGTGTAGCTGATGAAAACCATCTTCTGCTTAAGAAAAGCATCCCAGAGCCTTTCTTTTTCGAGGGCAACAATATCATCGAGCCCGAAGCCCCTGTACAGCATGTAAAGCCCGACAGCCGCAAGAATTCCCACAACTGCCCCTTCGGGATAGCGGGCAAGCAAAAAGATGGCATAGATAAGAAAAGCAAGACCTATAGGCACAAAAAAAGTTTGAGATATCTTGGGATCACTGAAGACGTGCTTAAGGATATAATATGTGCTTTCCAGGTTTTCACTCTGCATAACAACAATACGTTTTACGGAGTCGATTTTCATTCTAGATTGCACAATAGGGACAAGAGTTTCATCCTCTGCCCCATCCGAAACAAAGACTGCTCCCTTTACTTCGTTCATCTGGAGATAGAGTTCAAGCTGTTCAGCAATCTTCTGGTCTGAGATCACGCCGACATTCTTATCCCCTGCAAAAGAGACGATCTCAGCGTCAACTCCTTTTGCCCGAAGCTCGTCAAGGATCCGGATCCCTCCGAAAATCGTATTTGTGTCCGAATCCTCAGGGTCAGCAATCCCAAGTGCAACTGCTGCCTGAACATTTGCCTCCCTCCCTACTATGGGAGTTCCCATTTTTGCTTTTTCGCCCAGGTCATTATCCCTGTCTATGCATATAACTAAGGTCTGCATGTCTCCTCTATCATTTTTATGGAGGTATTCTGTCCCGGAGATCCAGTTCTCTACTGAAAAATGTATCTTATCATGTTTCTGACTTATCGGCTTGCCGGGGAATGCATTACAGAAGCCGTGGTTATAATATTCGCCGGATTTTTTCCCCTTCTTTCCGGAAATTTATGCCTGGCCTGATACACTCTTTGAATTTGTTGAATATTCTTACTCTTTACAAGCATACTATTTCAATTTATAGTTTATATAGTGAACTGCACACACAAGCTACTTGAAATTCTGTAAAATGATCAAACCTTTTAACATAGCAGGAACTCTATATAAAGTATATCTTCGCTTTATAAATTTCGGCTGCTGGCTTTTTACCCGAAAAGGATTCTTTTACAAATCCCGAAGAAACCTTAACTTCCAAGGATAATGTTATAATTCTGGATGCCGAGATATAAGTATCTAAAAAACAAGCTCTCTTCACGAGAAAAATCTATTATCATTATTGAATATTTAGAGGGGATTATATGACAAAAGAAGTTGAGACTGAAACAAAAGAAACCGGTAAAAAAAGTTTCGATATTCAGGGAAAAATTGGAAAGCTAGGGGATGATGTTGACAGCCTTGCAAAAAAAACAGGGAATGAAGCCTCTAAACTTGAAAAGAGCATAAATGGGGAAATAAAGTCACTATTCGGGGAAATAAAGTCCATTGATGTAAAAGACGAGGTAAAAAGTACTACCGACAGGGTTGAAAAGCTGGTTGACACGACTGGAGACAGTGCAAAAAAGCTTGCATCGGATATCAAGGCAGATATCAAAAAATTAATGGAAAAAATCTAATGATAATTTAAAAGAAAAAAACAGATGAGATAGTGGACGAGAAGGTAGAGGTTTTCTTCGTCTTTACTTTCTCTTTTTGATCCTCTTCCTTTATTTCATCCTTATTTATTCTCTTCCCTCACCCTTTTCCCTTAACCTCTTCCTTTATTCTCTTTCTTTAGCCTCATTTTCGGCTTTCTCAAGGATGCAGCGTCCACGAAGTTAGTTTGAATTCCAGTTAGTACCTGCTTCCCTGAGCATAGACCACATCGACAACCTCACCTTCAGTCACTGTGACTGTCACTGTAGCTGTATCGATTACATCCGGATCTTTTTCAGAAATAAGATCAAAATTGTAGACGAACTCCCAGCAGTAAGGGCAACGAAGGGTCACGGTTTCTACAAGGATCGGTTCGGTTAAATTATATTTCCTGTAGAAATCCAGGTTTCTGACATAGGTTTCGGCAATCTGCTGGCTTTCCTCTTCCGAAGTTTCGTTGAATTTATCGGAACCGGTTCCATTACTTCCGATGCAGCCGGAAATGACAGTAACAATACTGATAATAATCAGAAGTAAGGAGAAGATCTGATGGTTTTTCACTGGCTCTCATCCTTTGCTTTTCGCTTACTATGGGTAGAGGCATACAATAAGGAAAAAGATCTATAAAAAGATATGTATAAAGTTTTTCGCTTACTATGGGTAGAGGTATACGAAGAGCGTTATTTAGCAATTACTTACCTGGTTCGTGTGATTTTATAAGCTTCGTGCAGGACTAAAATATTCAGGAAAATCCTGCTACTTATTTTTGCCATGATTAAAAAATTTCAAAGCTTAAGGATCAATGTTGTCGAAAGTATGTAAAATGTATTAATTACGGCTTCCCCTATGAAGACTCCCAGCAGACATTTGAGAATGGGTATTCTAAGGCTCGATGCCACATACACAATCAAATCCGTCGGTACGAGCGGAAAAAAACTCCAGCCAACAATTGAAGTTCTTTGTCCGTTAGCCCACCCCTTATTTTTCGGATATATTTGCCGTATTTTGTTTCGAAATATACGTCAAAACCCAGGTATTTTGAGAAATAGCAAACTATAGTAGAAGAGCTCAGTATCCCTGCCATGTTTACTGCAAAAAGTTCCACGGGATCGAAGATCAATAACCCTGCCAGGAGGAGGAGAGTCGAGGGAATCATGGTCAGACCTCTGGCTGAGAGGAGCAGAAAATAGATAATCAGGGCTATGTAATGGCATTCTTCGGAGAGGTCTTCCAGGAAAAGGACGTTTATTTCATCCGGGAAATACCTGATACAAAATAAGTATGGATTGGGTTAACAGGGTGTGAACTACCACTCAACTAAAGACTCAGGGGTTTTACGCTTCTTCATAGAAACAAAATCCGAAACTTAACTATACCCTAAATAGCTCCTTTCTGTTTTATTTCCCTTTTTCGTGTTTCTACCCATCTTAACATTTAGTCTTATTTTGTGACGATTGGCATTTTTTACACTACTAGCATTTTTGAGCCCTTCAGTTAATTATATTATTTAGAAAGAGTAAATATAATTATAATACCCCCTATAGTAAGTAGGAATCTATTTGCCGTCAGAAAAGGTAAGGAACGGTTGCCATGTCCAATTATGTTGATCAGCGCAGGTTTACAAGGAAAAGTTCCGTAAAGAACAACTCAACTCCTGTAGATTATAGTCCGAGTAATCCAGTTCAGAGTAGCCAGGCTCAAAATGGTTCCTTTCAGGGTTATCCTGTTCAGTGCAGTCCGGTTCAGAGCAACTCCCTTAGTTTTCACCCCGTTCTTCCAGACAATATATCTGTTTTACCCTTTTTTGGGCAACATTCAGGGCTGAAGGTTTTTCTGGATATGGATGGAGTACTTACGGATTTTACAGGCGCATGTGAGAGATTAAGTGAACACATGATGTTCTGGTACACTGCCGATAAGGAACGTTTCTGGAGGCACATTACAGCCGCAGGAGCCGATTTCTGGTCTGATATGCACTGGCTGACAGGAGGCAAGGAACTTCATGGCTTTCTTAAAAGTTCAGGCTTACACCCTACAATCCTTTCTGCCCTCCCCAATCCGGAAAGAAAGACTGCCCTGGCTAATGCCAGAAAAGGCAAAATAGATTGGCTGAAAAAAGAACTCGGAACACCATACGCAAACAATGCAATCCTCTGTTTCCGCCCGGAAAAAGCCCTCCAGTCTGGAACCTCCAAGGTCCTGATCGATGACAACTCCGATAATATCCGCGAATGGGAAGAAGCAGGAGGGACAGCTATCCTGCATAAAAGCACGGATCGGACAATCAGGTGTTTAAGCAAAACTATTGAACTCGAGCAAAAATTCTGATTATTAAAATTGTTACTTTACCCCGGTTCTTATTCCCTTAGGGCTCGTTACGAAATAACCTAGGTGACACATAATTATTTTAGAAGTTAATTGAGTTGCTTGCTTGTGAAGATGATTGAGTACAATCTAAAAAGTTACTTATGCTATTTCGCGATGGATCCTTAGCTCCCGGTTAACAATCTTTAACTTCTTGAGACCATTTCTGTGAATGCGTTCTTATCCTTGTTACTTACAATTATTAGCAAAATAATATAAATTAAATAATAAAACTGTATTTTATGTATTGTTTGCGCTCCCGCCAACTTCTGACACACAACTCTTCACACGTAATTTTTGACACGTTAATCACATCAAGCGGGTCTTTCATCTTGGCGGGGGTTCATCTTCCCTTATTCACTCCTTTCCCCCTCGTTTATCGGCCGCTGGACGGAAAAAAGTTCGGCCTATAAGGTATTTTCTTGATCTTCAAAAAAGCTTAAAGAGAAAGAGGATTTTTAGTTTCGTTTTCCAGTAAACCCCCCTATCCCCTTCATTTCATCTTTTCATATCTGCCTCCTCTGAAGTAAAACCACAATTCTTATGAAGCTGCAAAAGGTGAAATTACCCTGGAGCAGAGGTAAGTTTTCTTGTTAAGACCCCCACCCTTTAAATGGCTAGGACTAAGAATCGAGTGGTAAAACTAAAAGCTAGAAAAATCGCAGCCGGGACTTTTTGAACCTCTACTTTTTCCCCCTTTTGGCTGGAACTCTCAAAAAGCTGTAATCCCAGTCCAGTATGCATTTTCCCCTTCTGGCTGGAACTCTCAAAAAGCTGTAATCCCAGTCCAGCTTTCATTAAACTTGGATTTTGTAAAAATGGAGTTTTTTAGTAAATGCTTACTCCCTTTACTGAGGGCAGGTCAAGGATTTTATCCACCAGATCTCCTGGGACTTTGTGGTCGGTAATGATGGTAAGCCTGGGGTTGTCAGTCAGGTAGGGGTCGTCGGATACAGCCTGGCGGATGCTTACATTATTTCTGGAAATCAGGCCTGCGACTTCTGCAAGGATTCCAACATGAGAAGCATCTTCAGGAATAATAATGATCACTCCCAGACCAAGGGAAGGAGCAACGTCCCTGAGAAAAGGTATAGAATGAACACTTTTAAAAATTGTGCTTAGAAGTTCGTCCGAAATAATGGTTTTTGTGGTCGCATCAACCACCCGCCGGTCCACTCCTGCTTCCTTTGCAAGCTGAGTATGTGCGATCTCAATGGACCCGGAAGTTACTTTTCCTTCCTCGTTCACCTGGAACCCGCGTTCAAAAATTAGTTTAAGCACTTTTGCCTGAGCAGGATATTTTTCAAACTTTTTGAGTAGTTTCTGCCACATATAAACTTAAGTTTAAAATGAGTTCCCTAATATATACTTTACTGATTGTTACGTACTTGGACCTAAAAAAGAGTCCAGGAAAAAATATTCTATACATTTTTTGAGTTTTACGTATTTTATAAAAATCAATCACCACCTGCGTTAATTTGATGTACCTGCAGGACAGGAACCTGTACATGAAAATTCCAGGTTCAAGCAGTAAGCAAAAATCCGAAAAAACAAAATATCAGCTCATTCTTATTGCCTCCCTCAAAAAAGAAATTGAGATGGCTCGCAGGCTTGACCCTGAAAAGCTTGCATCTGAAATCGAAAAAATAGGTTTTTCCTGCCAGTACTGCGGGAAGTGCTGCCGACGGGCTTTTGGGGACAACCGGGTAGTATTGACTCCCCCGGAGATTGAGAAAATCCAGAAACATACGGGGCTTTCAAAACTTGAAGTTGCGGGCCCTCTTATCCCTGAAGCCCGCCAACCCGAAGAAACCGAAAAGGAGGAAGAAAACAGGGACAAAGAAAGTTCTTCCGTGCAACCAGAAATATCAGAACCAGATGAAGAAGTGTTCTCAGAATCCTTCCAGCTGTTTGAACTCCCAAAGGAGGATATTGACTCCGATGGAAATATCCATACCTACGGCTGGATGCTCAGGCGAAAAAGGAATGGAGATTGTGTTTTCCTCGAAAAGGACACAAACAGATGCAGAATATATCCTGTACGTCCGATGCTCTGCAGCACTTATCCTTTTTACATTGAAGGGCTTAAACTGTATACCTGCGAATGTGAAGGGCTTGGAGATCACATTTCTGCGGAAGAAAGCAGGAAACTTGCAGAGATCCTGCTTTCCAGATATATCTCAGAACTTGAAGATACGCTTGCCATGTACGAAAAATACGAGGATTTTGAAAGAGGGAAAGAAGGCCCGGATATTGCAAAAAATAATCTGGAAAAAGACATATGTACCTATATAATCCACGACAGCATAGGAATTACAAAAATAATCGATTGAGGCATAGGAATAGTATATTAATTAACAGAGCAGGACAGGTATATTAATTTAACAGAGAGCAGGACAGGGAAGTTTACGCATTCCTCCCCTTAGCTAAAACTCAGGGGTTTCCTGCTGAGGGTTTATGAAACTGATCCATTCTTCTGATATTTTCAGTTGCCTTTATAGTCGTTTCAGGTTGTGTATCCGAAAAGGGAGGAACGAGGGGTTATGACAACTAGACAGAAACGTTTTCTTATAAGGGGAAACAGTTAACCCCAACTGCACAGCAGCGCAACAATGCCATCAAAGGCACCCAGTATATTGACAAGAAGAGTTACAGATTGCAGGTTGATGGTTTTGTGGAAAACACCTTAAATTTTATCTAACACTGGCGCGTACTCCACTCCCTTTATAAAAGATATCAGCTGAAAAACGACGTTATACTGGCATATAAACTAAATGATGTGACCCTGCCGCCTGAAGGAGGGTTTCCCCTGAAGCTCGTAGCTGAAGACAAATATGGGTATAAATGAGCGAAATGAATAGTAAGAATCGAACTCAGCGACTCACCTTACAGAGGGTACTGGGAAGAACTCGGGTACAATAACACAGCTGATGTTGGTGGATCTGCTTTTGAAAGGAGGAGTAAAAGTCAGTATTGAAACACCAATAATAATTATTGAAACACCAATAATAATATAAGATACACGGGCTATAGTATACTCTTATCAATATTGGAAATTCAAAACAAGGAATCAAATCCTGTCCCTGGTTACACTTGATTATAACAGGATTTGATTAATTCTGTCTTTTATTCCACTATATTTCATTAATTATGAGTTATATGATTCATGAGAGCTACATATAGTGAGTGCTACGCTTCATGGTCTGTATCTCATAGTGAGTGTTACGCTTCATGGTCTGTATCTCATTGCAGTCTGTTTAGAGGAAAAGAAAACTGAGAGATAAAGAATATAGTTGTAGAGACTGAGGCTGGAAAAATGGGGGTAATTTGAAATGGCAAATAGCCATATTAATACTTTGTACCCTGGGGATCCATTCAGGGACTGGCTTGTTGAAGAAGTTGTAGGGCACCGGATTCGCGATAAAAAATGCCGTGTAGACGTTTTTAAGTATAATTCCTCTCATACCGTCTGCAGGTATCAGTTCAAAGGGGAACACTTCAGCGTAATGGCAAAATTTTTTGCCGAACCCACAGGGAAGCTGAAAGCTTACAACACTTATAAAGGCATGATGAATGAGTACCGGAACCTGAAAAAAGCAGCTTTGATAATAAATGTTGCAAAGCCTCTTGCAATAAATAAAGATTTTAATTGTGTCCTCGTAACCGAACACATACCTGGAAAATCTCTGGGCTGGTATCTTAAACGTGAAGAGAACCTTTATGAAAAGCTTGCTGCGGTGGCTCACATGCTCAGGCAATTGCATGACAATACACAGTCATACACTTATGATAAAGAAAATGAGTTCAGGAACTATCATGACGTGCTGAACCACCTGAATCTGGATTACAACACCAGAGAGACGTTCAACAAACTCCTTGGTGAATGGTGGTACAGTTCCTGGATCGACCGGGAATGCGGATGTATGATCCACAGGGATGTTACCCCCTCCAATTATATTTTTTGCAAAGGAAAGCCCTATGCACTTGATTTTGAGAGTTCCTGGTATGAGGCAAATCCTGTCAGAGACCTCGGAATTCTTACTGCGGAACTTAAGAACGAGTTCGAATTACACAAAGGAGGAGGCTGGAAAGCCGAACCGTATATAGGGAACTTCCTCTGGGAGTACAGCCGCGGAGAAAAAGACTTTTACCACGTTACCAGAATTTTGCCATTTTTCATGAGTATAGGGCTGCTTCGCTCGGCAAGGCTTCATCAGAGCAATTACAGGAATTACCTGATAAGAGAAGCCCGTGAATGTTTAAGTGCAGTTAATAGAGGAAATTAAGGGTAAAATTAAAGGGATTGAGGATAAAATTAAGGGAATTAAAAACGTAACTATTCAGCCACTGATAAAAAAGTATGTTTTTTCAGCAAAATGCTGAAATTCTCAGAATAATAGCGGCGCTCCTTTGAGCGCCGCGAGAATACCGTCTATAACAGGTAAATCGTTCTTTTTAATGGTTGAGATATAAGCTCTAATTCTGCAGAAAGCTTCCGCTCCTTGTATAGTTCTGAAAGTTCCTGATATTTTCTGCTGTAATTTCATCATCCTTATGTCTCTTTCTGCTTGGTTATTCTCAAACGGAACTCTCAAGTCATTGAGGAATCTCAGGATCTGTTTTTTGTTTTCTATAAACCTGTCAAGTAGGTTCCTTGCTTTTGTTTTTGGATTTTTACCACGTTTTCCTTGTTTTTCAGGGTTTAGAGAAGGTGGATTTTCTTCAATCCCTTTCATGACTACAGCATCGAACCTTTCTTCTAACACTTTAATTTGCTCAAAGTCCAGATCTTTGACCTGCTCTTTACACTCATCAGTATACTTTTTCATTTCTGTTAACAGTTCATTCATCTCTTTAGCCCATTGCTGTTTATAGTTCTCCTCAATTCCAGTAAGTTCTCTCTGGAGATGAGCATTGCAAAGAGCATGATCACATTCATAACTGTTATAGGGTTTCCATCCGTCATGAACTGCTATTCCTTTAAACTCTGGAAGAATTCCCATGGCATTAATTGCTTCTGATCCTCTTTTTGAGTGAGCAAAATAACAGGTGTATTTGTCATTAGAAGCTACATGAAGCCAATGCCTTTTTCCTTCAATTTTCATCCCAGTTTCATCACAATGGATTACAGGAGAAGTTATTAACCTCTCCTGACTCACATTTTCAAACTCCTCTAAATTCCGGAAGCATTCTTTTTTCTGCTCTGATTATCGTAGCAGAACAGATTTTTATCCCCATAACGTCATCAAAAAACTCTAAAATCCTTTTATAGGGAATAAACTGGTAGTTTTTACAGTAAATTGCTGAAGCTAAAATATTAGGACCATACTGGACGGGATATTTCACAGATTCTGGAAAAGAAGCTTTATTTGATTTTCCACAGTGAGTACAGGTCTTAATCTGACTTCGATGTTCCGTAACAATTAGATTTACAGGAGGAATATCAAAAATTTGTCTTCTCTCATAAGCTTCAACTTCAACATCCTCAAGAGTATGTCCACATTCTTTGCAGCAGGTCAAAGAATGTTCAATTACCTAATCAGGATCATTAACCATATCAAGAGTTGTGCCTGGATGACCTTCTTGACCTCCAGGTTTCTTCCCACTCTTTTTCCGGAGACTCTTGGGATTAGGTTTTTCTTTGACTAAAAAGTCAGTAGAAGGAGGTTTACTGCTGTTTCTGCTATTTTGATTTAAGCGAGATTCTAAAATCCTTACACGTTCTTCTAGTTCAGCAATTCGAATAGCTTGTTCTTCTATGATAGTTTCAAGTCTCTGGATTACAGAAATTACAGCTTCAGGACCAGCTTCATAGATAACGAGGATCTCTTCACGTGTAAGCATAATAACGAAACAAAATAGGATTCAATTTATATGCAATTTTTCCTCGAAAAGAGGAAAAATTGTAGCCTTTCAAAGGCTACCTGAATTGTTACTTAAAAACAATCATTAAGGGGATATGGGAGGCAAGAACATTTCCAGGGAACATGAATCGAAAACCAGCGAGGGAACTATTACCTTTCTGGGCACTCCTGCCGAAGCAGGGGAAAATGTATTTGAGAGCTGCCAGATAAAGGGTGCTATTTTTGACTGCTACCAGACGCTTATCGACATCCACACCGAAGAACACAGGATCGAGACTTACGAGACTGTAAGCTCATGGCTTGCCTACCATGGGGTAAAAATAAAACCGGAAAAGCTATGGGACACGTACATGTTTAAGGTGCAAGAAAGGATGGAGGACTCAACGGAGATATACCCCGAGGTGAAGGTAGAGGACATCTTTGCCGAGATCTGCAGGGAAAACTCGATCTGGAAAATTGATGAAAAACTCCTCGGAATTGAGACCTCAAGAGTTTTTCGGGCAGCTTCTATAAGGAAACTACGCCCCTTCCCTCAGAGCATAAAACTAATTGAACACTGCATAAACATCCCCAAATGCATAATCTCCAACGGACAGAGGGTTTTTTCCGAACTGGAACTCCGATTCCTCGGGCTCTACGACTACTTTGATTTTGTTATTTTCTCTTCCGACGTGGGATACAAGAAACCTGACCTCAGGCTTTTTATGACCGCACTCAAAAGGATGGAACTTGAACTCGAACCCAAGTGTGTTGTATCCCTCGGAGACTCTTACGAAAACGAGATCCTTCCGGCCAGAAAGCTCGGGATGCAGGCAATGACCATTGAAGAAGCCTGGAAACATTACGGGTTGACGGACTGATAACTTTAAGGCGGGAAGTCCCCTTCCTCGGAGCGTAAGCGACAGGTGAGGGATAAAACCCACATTCCGCAGTATTTTTTCAAAAATCAATAATTTCTCTGATAGCGTTTTTGAAACAAATCAAATTAATTTGGATTTTTAATGGAACCTGGTGAAAATTGAATGATATCATTTTTTTGTCTCTATGATACACCGTATAACTGCTTTACCTCCTGCATAAAAGTCCAATAAATCCACGTTTTAGTGAAAATCGATAGCAGGAAAAATTGTGAATATGCAAAAATTTACTTCGGAAAGTGAGATGAAAGCCGTCAGCTTCTACAAAACAACAGTAGTATTATTATTTATACATATAGTTATATCAATAAAGTTATAACTATGTAGTATAAAATGGATCTTAGGAGCCATTCTACATATTCATCCCATTATCATTTTCGTTCAGTGTGTGAAATATAGGAGAAAAGATCTAACGAATCCTCTGATAATTGATTTTCTCAAAACAAAAATCCATAGATAAGTGAAACATTCGATGTTGAAGTGCTGAATATAGAGTGTGACAAAGACCATTTTCACTTATTATTTTCAGCAAAACCTTCGCTTGATATTCCAAAGTATATCACACCATAAAAACAATAACTTCAAGGGAGATTCGTAAAAACTTCCCTGAAGTAAAAACTATGTTATGGAAAGATACTTTCTGGTCAAGATCACATTTTATCACATCAACAGGATAAGTAACCTTAAAAGGACAAGTAACCTTAGAAGGACAAGTAACCTTAGAAGGACAAGTAACCTTAGATATACTGAAGCAATGTGTGGAGAACCAGGGCAAATATGCATCTGGCGAAGAAGATAAAAATCAATTCAACTGAAGAAAAGACACGACATGCCTCTTTGGGAAAGAATTATGAAATGTGATTGTGGAAACGTAATTGATAGGGATAGAAATAGTGCTATCAACATCATGAAACGGTTCTTATCACAGAATGCTTTGTGGACAGGCTATCAGAGGTTTTCTGATAATCTTCGACAAACAGGATTACAGATGGATACTTGCATTATGCAAATATCCAAGTAACGTAATCACTCGAAGGAAACTCCGTCCTCGCTTTCATCAGAAAGCAGGGCGGGGTAGTTCACCTGGTAGGAATACACTTTACGAGCAACTTTTTCTATTACTTTTTTCGCTAGAAAGCCAGGGTACCTTCGGAATGTCGAAACCTATCATTTTCAAGAATTTAGCCCTGAGTATAGACCTGAAACAAAATATATAGATATAAAGAAATGCCTTCAAAAAATTGAATATAATAAGAGTATTTACGAAATGAATATATAATTGAAGAATAGTATTTAGATTATAAGAAGAAAGAGATAGAAAAATTGAAAATATCAATAAAATAAATGGAGAATTCCTATGCTCCAGAACGGAAAAATAAAAGGTTTAATCTTTGACTGTTATAAAACTCTCATCGATATCAAAACAGATGAAGGAGGCCGGGAAACAAACGAAAGGGTAAGCAAATGGTTACTCTATCAGGGGGTGAGGATAGAACCCAACCGGCTCCGGGAAGAATACAGATGGAAAGTTATAGGCAGGCTTGGGAACTCAGGCCAGCAACATCCTGATATCCGCATAGAAGAGATTTTTACTGAGATCTGTGCCGAAAATGCCTTTAGAGAAATCGATCCTTTCTGGCTTGGGATTGAAACAGCCAAGGTCTTCAGAACTGCGTCTTTAAAGAAACTGGAAGCTTACCCTCAGAGTCTGCGCCTGCTTGAAAAATACAGAAATATCCCTAAATGCATTGTTTCCAATGCCCAGAGGGTTTTTACGGAACAGGAGCTTCGTTTCCTGGGCCTGTACGACCGCTTTAATTTCGTAATAATATCTTCAGACCATCGTATCAAGAAGCCTGACATCCGGCTCTTCAGGATGGCTCTCGACGGTCTTGGGCTTGAACCCTGGGAAGTGCTCTCTATCGGTGACACCCCGGAAAACGATATATATCCACCTCAAAGCCTCGGGATGAATGCAATGCACATACACAGCGCGTGGAAATATGCATAAGGGCATGAGAACACAAAAGAAAGCGTAAAGGAGAAGAACAGTACCTTTTAATTTAGCTATATAATTTTTACGGCTGTTTTCCCATTTGCTTCCTTTTTGTTTGCTTCTTTTTTGTTTGCTTCTTTTTTGTTTGCCGTTAGATTGACTGTTGTATAACAATTATAAATATATTCATTCCGGTCAGCAGGTTCCCCGGACAAAAAATGCAATCAACAAAAACGAAACATATAATCTGACAGTTCCTACACAGTCAGAGATTTCCATACATCAAAAACCAGATATATTTAAATAATCGCAAGCACTCTAAAACCCAAGAAATTCTTACACTTATTTCCCAATCATGGAGTGTCTTTATGACAGAATCGGAAATTCCAAAAGAATATAATGCAAACGAGGTTGAGGAAAAGTGGATGGAGAAGTGGAACCTCTCCATGTACCACTTCAACTGGGGAGAAGATACCCGCCCTCAGTATATTATTGATACCCCACCTCCCTACCCTACAGGCAATTTCCACATCGGAAACGCTCTCAACTGGTGTTATATCGACTTTATCGCCAGATACAAACGTATGCAGGGATATAATGTAATGTTCCCTCAGGGCTGGGACTGCCACGGTCTACCAACGGAAGTTAAGGTTGAAGAGATCCATGGGATTACGAAAAACCAGGTTTCAAGGGCGGAGTTCCGCAGGATGTGCAGAGAGCTTACGGGAGGAAACATCGACAAGATGCGCAAAACAATGCTGCGCCTGGGCTTTTCCGTGGACTGGAGCAACGAATTCGTAACCATGGAGCCATCATACTTCGTAAAGACACAGAAGTCCTTTGTCAGGATGTACAACGGTGGGCATATTTATCACGAAGACCACCCTGTCAACTGGTGCCCTCGCTGTGAAACTGCCATTGCTTTTGCAGAAGTAGAGTATGATGCCAGGCAAACGAAACTCAACTTCGTCCACTTTGACAAAGTAGACATCGCAACCACAAGGCCAGAACTGATGGCGGCCTGTGTTGCCGTGGCCGTTAACCCCAAAGACGAACGATACAAAGCATACGTAGGACAAACCCTCACAGTGCCAATCTTCGGGCAGAAAGTACCACTGATTGAAGACGAAGATGTTGAACCAGAATTTGGGACAGGAGCTGTGATGATCTGTACCTTCGGGGACAAGCAGGACGTGCGCTGGTGGTTAAAGTATGGACTGCCTCTGGTAAAAGCCATCGATAAACAGGGGAAGATGACAAAAAAAGCAGGCAAATATGAGGGAATGAGCCTGGCCGAATGCAGGGAAGCTGTAATTGTAGACCTGAAAGCCGGGAGTTTCCTTTATGACCAGAAGCCCCTTGACCAAAATGTAGGGCTCTGCTGGCGCTGCGACACGCCTATCGAAATCCTTTCCGAACCCCAGTGGTTCGTAAAAATTAACCCTGAAAGTATCCTGAAAGCTGCAGATGAGATTAACTGGTACCCAGAATATATGAAGGTCAGGCTCCAGAACTGGACAGGCACAATGGAATGGGACTGGTGTATCTCCAGGCAGAGGATCTTTGCAACCCCGATTCCTATCTGGTACTGCAAAAAGTGTGGGGAGGTTATGATTGCCGAAGAAAGCTGGCTCCCGATCGACCCCAACGAAAATGCACCAAAGAGAGCCTGTACCTGCGGATCAACCGAATTTGAACCTGAGACAGATGTGCTGGACACCTGGATGGACTCCTCGATTACTGCACTGCACGTATCGGGCTGGGAAAGCGAGCATGAGCTCCGCCTGCCTGCACAGATCCGCCCTCAGGGGCATGATATTATAAGGACCTGGGCTTTCTACACAATCCTGAGGAGCCTGGCTCTTGAAGACAAGAAACCCTGGGATTCTATAGTGGTCAACGGGATGGTGCTCGGGCCAGATGGGCATAAGATGAGCAAGTCTCTCGGAAACGTAATCTCCCCCGAAGAAGTGACAGCACAGCACAGTGCTGACGCTTTCAGGCAGTGGGGTGCTGTTGGAGGTTCCACAGGCTCAGACGTTATGTTCCACTGGAAAGATGTGGTCTCAGCCTCTCGCTTCCTGCAGAAGATGTGGAGTATCTACCGATTCTCAATGTCACACTTAAAGGACTTTAAGCCTGAAGATGCCGAGAACTTCCCTCTGGATTCCCTCCTTACAATTGACAGGTGGCTCCTGAGTAAGCTTAACAGGCTTGTGGACACTGCCACAAACGAGCTTAACGGATATCAGTTTGATTCCACATTCAAAGCCATAAGGGGCTTTGCCTGGGAAGTCCTTGCAGATAACTACCTGGAACTTGTGAAAGGTAGACTCTATGGGGAAGAACCGGAAGGTAGGAAAGCAGCCCGGTATGTACTTTACACAACAATCAGGACTCTCTCCCTGCTGCTTGCTCCGTTCATACCTTTCTTTGCAGAAGAGATGTACTCCAGGTTCAGCAGTGAAAGTGTACATATCCAGGCCTGGCCTGCAGTTGATGAAAGCCTGATAAGCGAAGAAGCAGAAGCAGCTGGCGAAATGATCAAAGAGATCACGAGTGAGGTCCGCAGATATAAATCAGACAAGGGAATGGCTCTGAACTCCCCCCTTAAAAAAATAGAGATCTATAATGTAAAGATCGATACAGGGGATATTGCAGGAGCTACGAACTCTGAAGTAGAGCTTATGGAAGGTGCTCCTTCATTTGAGTACGTGCCTGTGGAAGTAAAGCCCAATATGGGCTTCCTAGGACCACGCTTCAGGAAAGATGCCGGAGCCGTTGTGAAAGCTCTTCAGGCAGAAGACCCTGCTGCAATTGAAGCTCAAGCAGCTTCAGGAAAAATAACCGTTACTGTAAAAGGCGAAGCAATAGAACTCGAACCCGAGGCGGTTGAAGTCCGGAAAGAAGTAATCTCCGGTGGCCGTGAGGTAGACATTCTTGATGTAAAAGGTGCAGTAGTCGTAATTGTCAGGTAAGCCGAAGCTTACCTTCCCGAATTGCGGTTTGGGATCTCAGGAAATCGGAGATTTTCTGGGAGTTGCACTGCAAGTGCAACAGGTCGCGATCCTTTTCGCTGGGTTCAAGAGGACTAATTTATAGGTTAGAGCAGTGAGCTTCGTTCAGGAGGGCTAAGCTACACTATCTCTAACCTATACAACGTCATTCACTGCTTTAAATCGTTCTTGTCACGCTCGACACAGGAGAGCTGTCTTTCCAGGGAAATCGAGAACTGTCTGCTTCTTTTAACTTTTTTATTTTTTTGATGGTCGCCAGGCGGCTGGCGTGGATATCCTATCTTTAGCTTTAAATTGAAAATCAATTCCTCGATTAAGGAAAGTATTGACCTAAGACCGGAGTGCATTCCTTTAGTATTTTATCTTCCTCAATTGCGGGGTTAGTTGGCGGATTGCTTTTTATCTGGTTGGCGGCTGGCACAGGCCCGGTGCGGCGTAGAGAGAAAAAACTAGAAGAGTTCCTCCAGGACTCCGGAATAGATCAAACAATTAATCAGGAACCAGCTGTGGGAAAGGATTTCAATTAACCTGTAATTCCGGCAAATTTCAATTGGAACTTACACATGATGCTTAATTATCAGGTTTTTTGAAATCTTCAGAGAATAGTTATTTATTGATCTGTATTTTAAGTCATTACCTTTGTTTTACTTCTTAACTGGCATTTTACTTTTTTACCAGCATCATTGAAAAAGAGAAGATAAGAAGCGCTGCATAGAACATTACAACGGAATCAAATCTGGTAGAAGGACACTCTGAAAGAATAATATCAGACCACGATAATTTTTGGGAAATGAACTCCATTTTAGAATAACCGGTTAGTTTATCTACACTTTTGCCGATGTAATGTATAGCCCGGGAAGACTCACTCGACACTCAAAAAACTGTTACCGGATGGTTGTCTATCAGCAAGCTTATCTCCTTCGCCGTTGAATCGCCATTATAAACCAAATATTTTAAGAGTTTTTTTTGCATCACATTTCCTAAATCAAGATCATTAAAAGGTATTTAGAATCAATCCTCTAATTATTTATATAAATAACTCTAATTATAATTAGACGAAGTATTTAAATTTATAGGTGAGAGTAAAACCATTACAAATAATGACATTTCAACTATTGTTAACAATTTATTCATTTTGGACAATAAAAAAAGCTAATAATTCTGTGATCTAATATCAAAAACTCGAGCTCTATAATCGCCCCGAAACTTTATAAGTTTTTTGAGTTGAAAATACTCAGACCTTTTGAAACTTAAAAAGCAACTACATGTTTTCAAGCTGCAATAGAACTAGTGTTTCAACCATTAAATTATTGGTCATTTTAATAAGCTTTGAATCTCTTTATACTTTCATACTACAAATTAAACTTGAAGATAATGAAGTAAGTTTCCTTATGGACTTTGTGAAAAAGGGACATAAAAATGCAAGAGAACTAACCTGAGCTCGCATTCTCCTGTCAAACCAGCGAAAAGGAGTAATCGAGATAGCGAAAACATAAGGTGTTTCCAGAAATACTACTTTGAATATAAGGAAAAGGTATGTTGAAGAAGGTCTACCAAACGCTCTTATGGACAAGCCAAAATCCGGTCAACCTGTAAAATAGAGAAAGTATGTACGACATTCTTAATCTGTACGAAGAGTATTACGATTCTAAAAACCCTCTTGTCTGCCTTGACGAGAAACCAAAACAACTTCTTAAAGATAAGAGAAAGTCCATTCCAATGAAGCCGGGAAACCCAGAAAAATGTGATTACGAATATGTTGGGAATGGAACTGCAAACGTATTCATGGCAGTAGAGTTTAAAGCGGGAAAAGGGGTAACTCAAATCACTGAAAGAAGAACTATGAAGGATTTTGCACAATTCGTGAAAATTCTCGTTAACGAAAACTATTCTGAAGCTGAAGTCATCAGACTGTTACGGGTAATCTCAATATCCATAAGGAAAAGTCATTCTACGAAACATTCAGCGAAGAGGAAGCAAAGCGGATCCTGGACAAGATAGAATTCCATTACACGCCAAAACATGCAAGCTGGCTTAACGCCACAGAAACTGAGATCAATGTGATGGATATCGAATATACAGACAGAAGGATCGGTGACGGATATCGAATATACAGACAGAAGGATCGGTGACATAGATAAACTTGCCCATGAAGTGGATGCATGGACGAAGAGGAGAAACGAACAAGAAAAAAAATAGAATGGAAATTTACAAAGAAGAATGCCGATGAGAAAATGTCAAAGTGTTATGTAGAATAATTAAATTGTTAAGACACTAGTTAAATTATGTACAGACCTGGAGATTCGGTCAGTTTCCAAAGGGATGAACAGAATTATTTAAATAAAGTAAAAAAAATGAATATACCCTTGGTTTCAATGTGAAACTTTATATACATCCAGGTAATCTGTTTCAGAAAAGTATTGTTCAGACCTGGGGTTCTTATGACAAAAGTCGAAAAGGTATTACTGCTACTAAAAAATATGGTGTACGAAAGCACCAGCCCGCAGGAAACTCTCAAGTTCGCGAAGTATTATAGAAGTAGAGGGCTCGATGTTCTGGTTATTCTGTGGGGACCTATGGGAGTATTGCTTGCAAAGAAAGATAAAACGAGAGGGTCACCCAAGTACGATGCCTCTGTTCAGGAATGCATCGAGATGGGAATAGAATTCCGATGCTGTCAGCTTGCCTCAGATATGATCGGCCTTAAGAAGGAAGAATTAATCCCTGGAATTGAGTTTATTTGCTCAAAAGACGTGGCTGAACTTTTTTTAACATACAGCGAGGAAAACCAGCTGATTATAAACTTCTGAATTTAACAGTTGAGTCAATAATCAACTTGAAAGAATAGTTAATATTCTTTTAAGATCTCTTTCAAAATAATTATTTAGAATCATTTTTTAATGATTGTCTTTTATGAACCTCTCTTTTAATATTATTTATATTATATTGGCTATTTTCTTTTATTTTGAGGAATGAATTATATGTTAATATGCAGATATTTAGAGTAAAAATAAAAATATCAGTTGGTGGTTTCATGTATTTAAAAGATTATGAACTTGGTGAGGAAGAAAAGCTTCTTTTACAGAAGGTTCTTGACGGGGATATAGCCTTTCGTAAGATAGAAGAGTTTGCAGACCCGTTAACAGCCGTAAAAATCCGGAGACTTGCCATTCAGGAGTACGCAAAACTCGAATTTGAACACATCCAGAATTTCTCTTTAGACGTGGAAACTGTAACAAAGAAGAATATTGAAAACATGATAGGGGCAGTTCAGATTCCTCTTGGGGTTGCCGGGCTTCTGAAAGTAAACGGAGAATATGCAGGCTCTGAATACTATATACCTCTGGCTACAACGGAAGGAGCCCTTGTTGCCAGCGTAAACCGCGGCTGCTCAGTTATCACAAAGTCAGGGGGGGCAAATGTTAGAGTTTTTGAAGATGAAATGACCAGAGCCCCGGTCTTTAAGCTTGAGAGCCTTGAAAGAACCAAAAAATTTTACGACTGGGTGAAACGTCCTGAAGTTTTCGAGCAGATGAAAGAAGTTGCTGAAAAGACTACAAGGTTTGGGAAACTGCTCTCTGTAAAGCCCTTTGTGACTGGAACGTATGTATATCTCAGGTTTTCCTATGATACAAAAGATGCAATGGGCATGAATATGGTGACCATAGCCACAGATGCAGTGATGCACCTCATAGAAGACGAGTTTGGCGCACAGCCTGTTACCCTTTCGGGAAATATGTGCACCGACAAAAAACCTGCGTCCATAAGTACCATTCTTGGGAGGGGGAAGACTGTGGTTGCCGAAGTTACCATTCCTGAAGAGATAGTCAAAGAAACCCTCAAGTGTACTCCAGAGTCAATGTTTGAGGTAAATTACAGTAAAAACCTTCTTGGTTCGGCAAGAGCAGGAGCTATCGGATTTAATGCCCATGCCGCAAACGTTATCGCTGCCGTCTACCTTGCCTGCGGACAGGATGTTGCCCACGTTGTCGAAGGCAGTACCGCAATTATGAGTATGGAACTTACAAAATATGGAGAGATTCACTGTTCTATCACCCTGCCAGCCCTCCCTGTAGGTACAGTCGGAGGAGGCACTGGCCTTGGAACCCAGAGAGATTGCCTGAATATTCTCGGCGTTGCCGGGGCAGGAGATACTCCTGGAATAAACTCCCGGAAATTTGCAGAAATTGTAGCTTCTGCCGTACTTGCAGGAGAGATTTCCCTCATCGGAGCCCAGGCTGCCGGACACCTCGCCCGCGCCCATGCCCAGCTCGGACGCGGAAAATTCTGAAGCTTCGGAAAAAGATACAGGGAAACTCAGCCAAATGCGCTCAGGAAAATAAAAAATACCCTGAATCTGCACTGAAGCCAGAAATTCCCCTCCTTAATGAAAGCAGTCGGGAGGGGATTACATTTTTCACTTTGCTTAACCACTTTAGATATTCAGACTCCCTCCGAGATATTCGGGATACTTCTTGAGGTCTTCAGGCTACCTTTCAAAACTAAGGTGATCTTTTAAGTAATTCAGGCCACAGAAAAGCATTTCAACTATTTTAGTTGAAGAGTTATTTCCTGAATATTATACATCAAATTATTATTAAAGATTTATCAAAAGTAGAAATACTTATCATGATGTGAGTTTATAGGCTTGATATGGAGGCAGGCATGAGCAATCCTGTGGATATTCTGGCCTGTGCGGTCACCTCAATAATTTGCTTTTTCATATTATACGCTGTACTTCAGACAGAGATATTGATACTGGGAATTGCTTTAATAGGCTGTATTCTTATTGGAAAAACCTTATATTTATATTAACAGTGAGTACTTTTTGATTCACGACAGTCTGTTCTATTCAGCCAGTCTTTTCAGTCAGTTCCAATCTCATTTTTTTAAGGAACTTACTCTCCTGAATCTGATTCCCATTTGCTCCGTCTTTAAATTGGCTCTGAATAATCCCGTTTTACCCCAAATCTAGCCTATTTTAACCCTGCCTTACTCTTCTGGCTCATCTTCATCCGTCTTGTTCCAGGGCAATTCCTCCTCTTCACTTTCCGAGATATAATCACTCAGCGTGAGTAAAATAATTCCGATGAGGACCGCAATTGAGCCAAGAATTTTGTTAACCGTAATCAGAAGAGCTCCAAGAAGTATGAGGGAAAAACCCAGCAAAACACCCCGGCCTTTAGCAAAGAAGTCTTTTACTGCATCTTTAGACAACATTTTAGCTCCTTCTACTCCGCAAATAGTCTTCAAAAACATTTTATTCTTAGAGACTTCATTTCAGATAAGCAGGATATATTCAACATATAAATTAAGGAAGGCATCTGACCAGAGACCTGATCCCAACGTCCTGCTCATCTTTTGTATTCATATGTGAACTTATTTTACTAGTACTTTAATGTCACGTTTTATCGCGGATTAACCACATATTTTCCTGATAAGGCTCGGAAGTAAGATTATTTAAAGTTTAATATTAATACTTCTTAGGGGCTAAAAAGGGTAAATGCCTAAAAAGGTGGAGAGAATAGGGAAAGAAAGGAAACGATACAAGGGGGATTTCTGTTTTACTGTAATTATTTTAGAGAGGCTGCAAACTCTATTGTTTATGCGCTCTCGTGACTATTAGAGAGTATTAAATTCACAGTTAAGAAATGTGAACTTGCAGTTAAGAAATATGAACTTGCAGTTAAGAAATGTGAACTTGCAGTTAAGAAATGCAAGAATTGCCTGAAAAATCAGAAAAAATAAAGAAATAATGGAGGTTAAGATTCTGGACTATACACTTCGAATAGGGGGAGAGGCCGGGCAGGGGCTGCAGACCATAGGAGGAGCCCTTGCAAAAATATTTTCCCGAACAGGATACCACGTATTTACACATCAGGACTACATGTCCATGGTCCGCGGAGGGCATAACTTTTACCAGATCCGCTTTTCCGACCAGAAGGTATCAGCCTCCAGGGATATGGTCGACATTCTTCTCGCCCTTGATCTGAACACGATCGAAATTCACAAAAAAAGTGTAAGAGACGATGGATTTATACTGTATGACTCAGAAACTATCAAGAAGAAATTTGAAGGACCTGAATTTATAGATGTTCCCTTCAAAAAAATAGCCCTTGATGCAGGAAAAAGCAGTATCATGGCAAATACCGTAGCTACCGGGGCGGTGCTTGGCATTCTTGACCTCGGGCTCGAGCGCCTTAAGGAAATCCTTAAAAGCACTTTCAAGAAAAAAGGGAACGAAATAATTGAGAAAAACATAGCCTGTGCAAAAGCAGGATATGACTATGTCCTTTCAAATTGCCCCCGCTGTGAAGCTGTTGAAATCCAGGAGCCGGAAGAAAAAAAACTCATGCTTATAGACGGGATTCAGGCAATCGGAATGGGGGCTCTCATGTCCGGCTGCAAGTTTTATTCTGCATATCCCATGACGCCTTCGACAGGGATCCTGAATTACCTTGCCTCAAAAGCAGAAGAATATGGTCTTGTTGTAGAACAGGCTGAAGACGAAATTGCAGCAATTAACATGGCAATAGGAGCCTCTTTTGCAGGCGTAAGGGCAATGACCGGAAGTTCAGGAGGAGGGTTTGCCCTGATGGTAGAAGGGCTCTCCCTGGCAGGGATGACCGAAACTCCTCTTGTGATTGCAGAAGTTCAGCGCCCTGGGCCAGCTACTGGGTTGCCCACACGTACTGAACAGGCGGACCTACTTTTTATTTTATACGCAGGGCACGGAGAGTTTCCAAGGGTTATCTTTGAACCGGGGACTCCAAAACAGGCATTTTATCTCACTAACAGGGCTTTCGAACTTGCAGAGAAATACCAGATCCCTGTATTTATCCAGTCCGACCAGTACCTTGGAGATTCCGAGTGGACCTTTGAAAACTTCAACTTTGAGCACCTGATCTACAATGATTACCGGTTGAGGGAAAAAGATCTGGAAGGGGTAGAGGAGTACAAACGCTACAAATACTCGGATACAGGGATTTCCCTGTTTGCAGTTCCCGGAGAAGCAGGAAAACATCTAGTTGTGGCAGATAGCGATGAGCACGATGAAGAAGGACACCTTATAGAGGACTCTGAAACTCGTATCAGAATGGTCCAGAAAAGGCTGCTCAAAAAAATGCCGCTGATAAAAGAAGAAATCGAAGCCCCACTTATGTATGGAGACCCCTCTCCAGAAATAGTGCTTGTGGGACACGGCTCTACTTACGGTGCGATAAAAGAGGTCGTGGATATCCTCTCAAAGGACAGGAAGATTGCCATGATGCATTTCAGCCAGATCTACCCGCTTTCCAAAAGGGATAGGTTTGATTATATAGAACTTCTCAAGAATGCAAAGCTTGCCATCTCCATAGAAAATAATGCCACAGGCCAGTTTGCAGAGCTCATCAGAGCTGAAACAGGATTTGAATTTACCCACCAGATCTTAAGGTACGACGGAAGGCCGTTTACCATTGAAAACCTGAAGGAGGAAGTAGATGCCTACCTCTAAAGACTATGAAGCCCAGAAACCTGCCTGGTGTCCAGGATGCGGAAACTTCCAGATTCTCTCAACCGTCAAGCAGGCACTTATCGAACTTGGAATCGAGCCATGGGAAGTCCTGCTGGTTTCGGGAATCGGCCAGAGTGGAAAACTACCCCACTACATGAAGTGCCACACCTTCAACGGGCTGCACGGAAGAACCCTGCCTGTTGCCACGGCTGCAAAACTTGCCAACCATTCCCTGCATGTGATTGCAGTTGCCGGGGATGGGGACTGTTACGGGGAAGGTGGAAATCATTTCCTCCACGCAATCCGAAAAAACCCGAACATAACACTTTTAGTGCACGACAACCAGATCTACGGGCTTACAAAGGGGCAGGCTTCACCTACGACAGCCAGGGGAACTCATACAAAAATCCAGCCTTACGGGGTCCCTTCCGAGCCTCTTAACCCTCTTGCTATGGCAATCTCCCTTGACTGTAGTTTCGTTGCCAGAGGTTTTGCAGGAAACCAGGAGAACTTAAAAGAGCTTATGAAGGCTGCCATAACACACAAAGGCTTTTCCCTGCTTGATATTCTTCAGCCCTGTGTCACTTTTAATAAAGTGAATACCTTCAGGTGGTACCGGGACAGAGTTTACAAACTCGAAGATGACTATGACCCTTACGACCGCGTAAAAGCTTTCGAAAGGTCTCTTGAATGGGGAGACAAAATCCCTAACGGCATATTTTACAAAAATGATAAGGAAACCCTGGAAGAAATGGTGCCGACAATTCGTAAAGAGCCCCTTGTGAGGCAAAAGTTTTCAATCGAAGAAGTAAAACATGAGATTGAGAAATTTTATTAAAAAACCTCACTTACTTTTTTTTTATAAATAAAACTCAGTCCGGGAATCTTTCTATCAATTATTTGAACTCAGTCCGAGATTCTACTTTTTTTCCCAAAATACTCTACCCGGATATCTTTGATTTATGGATGTGGGTAGCCTTTGCACCAGGTTGTAGGCCAATACTTGACTTTACAATAGTCCAAGAAAACAGCATATTGCAGACAAACTGGTTGAGTTAGTTAATAAACATCTTTCAGATAAAATTTTTCTTTTTGTCACAGATGAGCTTAACTTTTATATAGAAGCTCTTTTGAAACAATTTAGATTTTTGAGAGAGTTCCCAAGAACTGAGAACAGTGGAAAACCAAAGAAACAAAGAAAGACAAAATCTGACTTTTAGACAAAATAACAACAGAGTTTCGAGGAAAAATATAGGGTTTTCGAAAGCGAAAGAATGGTTAGAATATCAAATGAGATTATATTGCGCGCATTTTAACTTCTGTAGAGGGCATGGAGGATTAAGATACAAAGATGAAAGAGGGATTGAATGCAAAAGTACACCTACAAGAGAGGCAGGAATTGTAAACTCAAAATGGACTTTAAAGGAACTGCTGACATTCAGGTGTTTAAAAGCATCAATCGGATAAAGATGAGCCATCAAAATATTAAATAAAGATTAATATAAAGAACTGTAGAATATTCTAGCAAAAGTTAATAAATTAGAAGAGTGATAATATCTGTTGTAAAATTGAATATCTGTTGTAAAATTGCGAGTATGTTTATAGGGGGGTCAGTTAACCGGGAACCATAAGCATCAGCTCCTGAGAAGATAGTTCGTATAGCAAACTACAGTCCAAAAATTTAGAATTTCAGGAACTGGAAAATGGAGACTTTTGACTTTTCTATATATCTTCACTCAAACAATAATGGAGTGAAAACAGAATGAAAGGGATTTCTAACATCTTTAGAAAAGACGAAAAAGCCTTTACAGGGCTTGAATCCGCAATCGTGCTGACCGCTTTTGTGGTGGTGGCAGCCGTTTTCTCTTATGTAATCCTCGGGGCTGGGTTTACGACCTCTGATACCGCTAAGGCAACAATTGATGAGGGTGTAAAACAGACAACGTCTTCCTTTGGGCTTGCAGGCGACGTGATAGCAAAAAGTAGCGAAAATAAAGTGAACGAGATAATATTGACTCTTCAACTAACTGCAGGTCAGTCCCCGGTGGATATAGGAGTTGACAGTAGCGAAGGAATGCTGATTATATCCTACTCCGATAGCGCTGCTTATAAAGCAAATACAACCTGGACTCAAGAGTTTATAGGGGATAACGATGGGGATACCATATTGGAGAAGCACGAAAAAGTGCAAATCACCGTTGAGGTCCCCGAAGATGCAATGCTGCAGAGAGATAACACGACCGATGTGGTTAATAGAGAGTTCAGGCTTGAAGTAAAACCGAAGGTTGGTGCAATCGTCCCTATCTCCAGAATCACACCCCCACAGATTGACAACGTCATGAACCTGAAGTAATCCCTAGTACGTCAGGGATACTTCCCCCTTTTTTACTGTTATGAAAACGGGAAAAATTTCATTTTCGTTTTCAGGTGGTCAGTATGGAACTGGATAAAAGAGTGAACGAAATAGAAACCGAACTTAAAATCATTAAAGGGGAAATCAAAGAATTACTTGTGGATATAAGGGATATGGTGAACAAAAATGAAAATCCTTTCTACGGCATCTCGAGCCTTGAAACATTGAAGATTGGAGTACCGGAGAAAGAGGAATCTGCAAATAACCAGCTATTTGTGACTGATGATGGAGGAAATGGACTCAAGCCCACTCCAGGAATTTCGGAGTCTAGAAACCAAACTACAAAAAATAACAAAACGTCCCTGAAATTAGCCATGACTAGCCAGGAACATTCTGGCCAGAATGTTCAGAAACAAGAAATACAGATACCCGGCCCTGAGAGTTCCCGAAAAATTGACACATTCATGCTTGTAGAGCTTATGCGATGGGTGGATTATGCTGTCAGAACAATAGGACACAGCAACCTCGAAGAACTGCTGACCCTCTATACTCTTATCGGACAGCTCCCTGAAGATACAAAAAGGATTATTGAAAATATTGCAAACCTTTCAATTGAAGAACCCACTGTAGAAGAAAGGGTTAGTATGAAGGACAACATCATGGTGATTTCACAGTTAAGCGCAATCCTGAACCCGGAAGACCCTAGAAAGAGTATTCAACCACTTTATGAAACATCTCCGGGCTGGAAAGAAAAAGAGAAGAAAACAGGGATTGTCTTCAACTGAGTTTGAAAATAAGGAAAAACTAAGATGATGATGAAATTAACTGCTTTGGCCAGGGTCTGATCCGGCTAGTCTGAATTAATTTCAATCCTTTTCGTATGGAATCAATTAACCAACCATCAACCGATTAATATCAACTTATCCGATCTGAAAAAAAGGATAAGTAAAGCGAGGGTCGAAATTTGAGTGGGGAATCGATAAGCTCTGCAATTCTGACAATAGCATCCGTTATCTGTGCATTTGCTTTTGTTTCAGCTGTGTACCCCTCAGTCATCTCTGCCGGAGACCCAATAATGAGCCGTACGGACTCTATGAGAGATCAGATCATGACAGATATAGAAATTCTGCATGAAGCAACAAGCGCTGAAGGCACTGAAATACATGTCTGGATAAAGAATGTGGGATGCAAGGAAATATCTTCAGGCATAATTCCTGCATCTGACCTCTTTTTTGGGGAGACCGGAAACTTTGAGCGCATACCATATGATAAAAACGGAGATCTGACTCCGGGTTGGAGCTACCTGATCGAACAGAATGGGGACGATAACTGGGATAAAGGGGAGACACTGCGCATAAAAATTAAACCTGTAGAGTTGCCTGTGAGCGGAAAGAAATACTTCATCAAGTTCAGTACATACAACGGGGTTTCTGAAGAGACCTATTTCACGGTGTCATGATGGGGTTCGGGTCAATAATTGCAGCGATGATCTCAGTTGCAACCATCCTCCTGGCATCGTATGTCTGCTCGAAGGGAGGGTTCTACATGGCAGACGGACTCTCTAATTCAGTCGTTGAGATGCAGGAAAACAGGAACGAGATATTAAAAACAGAAATAGAGATTACAGGCGTCTCTATAGACAAAGCAGATATTCTGGTATCCCTGCAGAACACAGGTTCGATAAAAATTGAGGATTTTACTTATATGGACGTAATCGTTGCTTATCAAGATAAAGCAGGCACTATGAAAACGGCCTGGATTCCTTACCAGAAAGGCGAAGTCCTTTTTGAGAACAGGTGGACAAAATTAGATATTGTTCCTGACCTGATAAACCCTGGAGTCTTTGATCCGGGAGAGGAAATGAAATTGCAGATCCGACTGAATGCCTCAGATCCCCCGGAAAACTCCAGCATAAACTGGCTTCTGGTAACTGTCCCCAATGGAGTGAAAGCTTCACGATATTTCAAAGGATAACATTTCAGTTATGACTCCGTGATCAAAGACTATTCCGATAAAATAGGCTGACAGGAAAATTAAGGGATTTTGTGGGGATCCCGGAGAAAGGTGGAAAGAGAAATGGAAGGAAACAAGGGTAATGGAGTACTATTTGAAAAAGAATTGGTCTATGAAGAAGTATTCAGTGACCTGAAAGAGAAAGAGAAAGAGAAAGTATTACTGGAGTTCATATCTTCCGGAAACCTGGAAATAGACAGGAAACTGGAGGGAGGCGTTCCTGTAGGCTCACTCTGCCTTCTCGAAGGAGGAAAAGATAGTGGGAAGTCTATTTTTTTGCAGCAGATAATATGGGGAGCCCTCAACGAAGATAAAAAGGTTCTTGCTCTAACGACGGAAAAGACCTCAAAAGAACTTCTTGACCAGATGGAGAGCTTGAAGCTCGGGATTTCGGATTACTTCATAACAGGGAGATCAAAGATATTCGAAATTAATGCAAGCTATGTTGAGGAAAATCCCCGGTTGAGTGAAAGCCTGCTTCAGGTACTTCTGGAATGTGTAAAAAGATGCGATGAAGAACTGATCCTTATAGATTCCCTGACAATCTTTGCGGTGAACGCTTCGGAAAATGCAGTGTTAAACTTCTTTACTGAATGCGTAAAGCTGTGCGACAGGGGAAAGACCATTCTCATTAGCGTGCATGAATATGCATTTTCGCAGGCAGTGCTTTACAGGCTAAGGTCAGTTTGCAGTGCCTTTTTTGAGCTCAGAATAGAGCAGGTAGGGGATCAGTGGGTAAAAACTATGGAAATCCAGAAACTGAGAGGTGCAAGAAAAATTACAGGAAATCTGTTGAGTTTTGATGTGGACAGTGAATTTGGGTTAAAAATAATTCCTTATTCGAAGGTTAAAGCTTGAAAAAATGAAAGAGTGTCCGGAAAGATGGAAATCGGAGAAAAAAACCGAATGAGGAGTTGTGATGGAAGCTCTACCTTTTGACCCATTGCCTGAACCGGAAAATAGGGGGCGCTCCAGAGAAGAGATGTTCTCAAGCCTCTCCTTAGAACTGCAGGAGTTTATTGGTAGGGAAGAAAACCTCCATGTCTTTGATTATATCTGCAGGCTCCCTACAGAAGAAATAGGATTTCCGGAATTCTATCCAAGGATTTCGAGATCCATGAAAAACATCAAACACCCTAACCTGATCTATCCTGCCGGGAAAGGGCTTGCCATTCACATATATCCGGATAAGGAAGACATAAGAAACTATTATATTCCCATAGAACCCTGCCTTTTCCAGAACCTGGAAAGTAGAATTGAGGCAGTAGAAAAGTTACTCATTGATGTAATACATGATCAGGATATTACTACAAAAGACCCTGAAGAAAAGAAAAAGCTCCTGGAAAAAACCCTGGAAAAAACTTGTGAAGTAGAAGAAAATTTAAAGGAAAATGACAGGACATTGGGAGGAAAAATAGGGGGAAAGAAGAAAAATACAGGTAAAGAAAAAAAAAACCTGAAGAACGAAAATAACAACGAAAAATCCAGTATTTTTGAAAACTTGAAGGAAGCTGGCAAAGCATTCAGAACAAGAAAACTGCAGAAAGTTCCCGTAACGCCTGAAGAATTCAATGCAATCAAATACCTGATGATTAGGGACAAGATGGGGATGGGAGTGCTCGAACCTTTACTTCTTGACTCAAATATAGAAGATATAAGCTGCAGCGGGCTTGGCAGGATCTTTGTTGAGCATAAGGTATTTTCATCTCTTAAAACAACAATCTCATTTGAGGAAATTGAAGAACTCAATTATTTTGTCATACAGATATCCGAAAAAGTAGGAAAACCAATCACTTACAGGAACCCTATAGTCGATACCGCTCTTCCGGACGGATCAAGGATTAATATCGTTTTCGGGGAAGATGTATCGAGGCGAGGGAGCAATTTCACCATCAGGAAATTTATGAGAACCCCTATTTCAATCTTCGAACTTATTGAGTTCGGAACAATTGACTACACGATGGCTGCATACATGTGGATAATGCTCAGGGCAGGAATGAACTGCTTTGTCTCAGGGGAAACAGCCTCAGGAAAAACCACAATGATGAATGCAATGGCTACTTTTCTTCCACCTGATTCAAAAATAGTTTCTATCGAAGACACCCCGGAACTACAGGTTCCCCATAAAAACTGGACCCGGGAGGTTACAAGGACTACAAGAGATGGTAGCGGGTCTGATATCTCTATGTTTGACCTGTTAAAAGCATCCCTGCGCCAGCGTCCAAATGAGATTATAATAGGAGAAATCCGTGGGGTTGAAGGAAATATTGCTTTTCAGGCAATGCAAACAGGACACCCTGTAATGTCCACGTTCCATGCCGCCTCAGTAGAGAAACTTATCCAGAGGCTGACGGGTGACCCTATAAATGTCCCCAAAAATTATGTGGATAACCTGAATGTTGTTCTTGTCCTGAGTACTGTAAACGTTCCGGGAAAAGGGCTTGGAAGAAGGGTCATGAGCATAAACGAGATCATAAGCTATGACTCTGTGAATCAGGCTTTCAATTTTATGGATATATTCAAATGGGACCCTGGTACAGACACATTCAAGTTCACAGGAAAAAACAACTCTTACCTTCTGGAACATAAAATTGCCCCACGCCTCGGAATTTCAGAAAACCAGGCACGAAAGATTTACTCTGAACTTGACATAAGGGCAAGAATCCTGAGAAAAATTCACCAGGCAAATATTACCAATTTTTATGAACTATTCGACACACTGATCCAGTTAGAGGAGAGGGGTTAACATCATGAAGTGTGTGCAGATGGCTCCAAGCTTAAAAACAAATGCTGCAAAACCGGGAGTTGAAGGATATATTAACCTTGCCCAAAAGCAGAAGAACACAAAAATTACTGAAAGAGTCAACGATGATATGCTTTTCCTGCTAACGTATATGGCAGCTATTTCAACTGCGGATATTGAAAGAAACAGAATATTCGATTACGCCGGGCGCCAGAAGGAGTACGAGGCTTCAAAATATTTCAGGCAGGTACATATTCTTGCCTCAAAGTGGGGATACGAATATGCAAAGGCCTGCAAGTATATTTCCCAGAAATTAAAGGACACCTATCTTTCAAGCCTATTTGGCACGATGTCAAATATCCTTTCTTCGGGAGAGCCTGAGAAAAACTTCCTGAAACAGGAAAAAATCACAAGGGAAGAGATCTACTCTAATGAGTACGAAAGAAGTGTTGAGTCTCTAAAAAAATGGACCGAGGGTTATACTGCCCTGATGGTCTCCGTAACTCTTGTTGTTACTACTGTCCTTGTTTCGGTCATGATCTATAATACCGCAGATATAGAAACCCTTGCTTCCCTGATAGTATTGTTAACTCTTTTAATATGTGGACTTGCCATTTACATTATATACAGGTCAGCTCCTGCCGAAAAAAAAGTACATACCCTTAGCTGTAAATCAAAGGAACAGGAGCAGATCAGGTTCTTGGGCCGGATTCTGCTTCCTCTCGGTTCGGTTTTTCTTACTGCTCTAATTTTGCTCGGGATAAGACTGGAATTTATTCTGGTTGGAGTGACTTTTTTTATTCTTCCGATAGGAACCCTTGCTATGGTTGATGATCGAAAAATCGATGAAAGAGACAGCAGTTTTCCTGCTTTCGTAAAGGCATTGGGGACCCTTGCCGGAGCGACGGGAACCACTATAAATAGTGCAATGGAAAAACTTGATCGGGAAAACATAGGCTGTCTCAAGCCCGGAGTTGAAGAACTGCACATGGGACTTTCCATGGGATTTAAATCCAGGCTTTGCTGGGAGAAATTCATAGGAGAAACAGGCTCCGAACTTATCAACAGGTGTTCGAGGACCTTTACCGACGCAGTCGAACTTGGAGGGGATCCGGCTGAGATAGGAAACATAGTTTCAACCTCAAGCCTATCAATTGTTCTCCTGAGAATGAAACGACAGCTAATCAGTTCCAGTTTCAGGGGACTTGCCATAATCCTGCATACTGTAATGGTTGGACTTTTGATCTTTATAACGGAAATTATTTCCAAATTCAGCGGGCTCGTATCCAGGATGAGCGAACCTTATATGTACATGGAAGGGGGGATGAGTGGGATATCTGAAATGGGGGTGAGCATGTTCAGTGTAGCCGGAAGCGTGCCTATACTATATAAATTCACTTTTTCCGTGATAATTATCCTTACGATTTCAAACACTCTCGTAGTAAAGATTGTGGAAGGCGGAGGAAATTATAAACTTTTTTTCTATGGGGGCCTGATGTCCGGAATTTCAGGATTTTGTATGATCCTTATACCTCCGGTTGTATCGAGGATATTCACATTTGAGATCTGAAAGAAGTTTTCAGTTGAGGAAAATATAATTAGTTGAGCATAAAGAAAGGTTTCGAAAGAAAGTTTTGAAACCAGAATAAATCAGACTTTGTGGGAGGTAGTTTGATGAACAGTATAAAATATTTAAGGGCAAACGGATTAAAAGAACTGAGAAAAAATGGGTTAAAGGGTATGAGAGTAAGTGGCTTAAAGGCTTTAATATTCAAGCCAAGAACAGCTGATGCAAATATCAAAAAACGTGTCGAAAATGTGGATTATTTAACAAAGAAGAGAGAACCGGTTAAGAGAAAAATAATAAAGCTAATAAAAGAAAAAAAAGAGATTGAGACCCGCATTGATCTAATCCAGAAAGCAGAAGAAGAAAAAAACGAAGAAATATCAGAATTACCCTGGTGGGAAGAAATTTTCCCCCCACTTCCCAGAAAAGTACGTGTAAAAATGTCCGGAACCCTTGAAGCCAAAAATGATTCTTTGCACACGGCAGATACCGGATTTTCAGAGATAAAAGTTAGTGGGATGGAGATCGAGGTTAAGGGAATAGATGAGAAATCTGAAGAGAAAACACCTGAAGTAAAAACATCTGAAGATATGATATCTGACACCAGCCAAACTATTGTAGTAAATAATGCAGAAGAAGCAAACCCAAAAAGCAGAGCCGGTGAAAAAAAGGAAGATAAAACTTATCTGGAGAATGCAGAAAAAATAGAAGTTGCAGATCCTTTCTCAATAGGAAAAATGAGCGAGAATAAAGTTTCAAGCGGGAATTCCAGCTCAATCCCCATTGATAAAGCAAAGCCCGAAAACAAAAATAACCCTTCAGCGAGTCTTTTTGGAAATAACTTGATCGAAGAGCTGCTGAACAGTGATGACCTGTACCCAGAAGAGGAACAAAGCTTTATGAAAGATCTGGAAGAGCCGGAAGTTGGAGAGCTGCTTACTGAGTTAAAAAATGTAAAGGCACTTCTGGTCCGTGCAGAACATGCAGGGTGAAATCTTGAGAAGATAAAGCAGGTAAGAAGAGGCAAACAAAAAAGAAAAAGAAAAAAAGTGGCGGGCACAGGCCCGGCACATAAATAATGAAGAAAAAGTTATGGACATTTAGCTATTATAGTTATTCGTTGTGGAGATGGAAAAGTCCTTCTCTTGCTTTGCTAAGGAGCTCATTTGCTTCCTCGACCTTGTTAGCAGCCTCAAGAATATCTGCGGAGGCTTCGAGAAAACCATCTTTTTTGGCTTTCTGAGCCCATTCTTTAAAACTCTTTATGTGGCTTTCGTTATGTTCGATCCAGTGCTCAATTAAATGGGAAAGGTTATCATGGCTAAGTTCTTCAGTTATAGCTATTCCCTCCTACTTAAGAATATAGAATTCATGGTATAAATTTTAGCTGGATTTAAGATGAATTTGTTTAGCTGGATTTAAGATGAATTTGTTTAGCTGGATTTAAGATGAATTTGTTTAGCTGGATTTAAGATGAATTTGTATATTGTTAAAAGACTGTCGGTTCAAACTGTCCTCGGATCGGTGATTTCGCCTGTCAGGGCCGAGGCTGCTGCGGTTGCAGGGGACGCAAGATAAATAAGGCCGTCTTTTCCCATCCTGCCTTTGAAGTTCCTGTTTGCGGTTGAAACACAGACCTCTCCTTCCCCGAGAACGCCCTGATGGGCGCCAAGACAGGGCCCGCAACCTGGAGTTGCAAGGGTCACCCCGGCTGTCAGCAGTGTTTCCATCGTCCCATTTTCGATTGCTGCAAGGAGGGTAGTGCGGGAGGCAGGAATCACAATTGTCCTGACGGCAACCTTTTTTCCTTTCAGGACTGATGCTGCTACCTCGAGGTCTTCAAGCCTCCCATTCGTGCACGTCCCGATAAAGACCTGGTCTATGTGAGTGCCTTCAACCTCTCCTACAGACTTTACATTATCCACCTGATGCGGGCAGGCTACCTGAGGTTCGATATCTCCGGCATCATAAGAAAACTCTTCCAGATAAGCCGCATCAGGATCAGCATAGACAGGTTCATAAGACGCAACTGCCCTGTTTTTAAGGAATTCGAAGGTCTTTTCATCGGGAGGGACAATCCCGGTCTTTGCACCCATCTCAATTGCCATATTGCAGAGCGTCATCCTGCCGGCAACCGTAAGTTCACTGATAGCCTGCCCGTAAAACTCAACTGCTTTGTAGGTCGCACCAGCAATCCCGGTCTTTCCGATTAGGTAAAGAGTCAGGTCCTTTGCATAGACCCCTTTCGGAAGGTTCCCTTCAACCGTCATCCTGAAGCTTTCCGGGACCTTAAACCAGAGCTTTCCCGTGGCAAAAATTTCAGCCATATCGGTAGCTCCCACCCCTGTTGCAAAAGCCCCGAAAGCCCCGTACGTGCAAGAATGCGAGTCAGCCCCAACAATCAATTTCCCAGGCAGTGCAAAGCCGTTTTCTGGAAGGACCTGGTGGCAGATCCCTTCCCCGACCTCATAGAAGTTAGGGATTCCCTGCTCCTTTACCCATTCCCTGATCTCCTTCTGCAGGGTGGCTGAAGTCTCGGTGTTTGCAGGCGCGATATGATCAAAAGGAATTACGATCCTTGAAGGATCCCAGACTTTTTTTAGCTCCATTTCCTTAAAAGCGTTCACGGCAAGCACCGACGTGCCGTCATGCGCCATTGCGTAATCCACATCTGCCAGCACAAAATCGTTAGCCTTTGCCTCTGTTCCCGCTGCCCGGGAAAAGATTTTCTCGCTGATTGTTCCCAAAAGTAAGCCTCCTTTCAGATAATCAAAAGGTAATTTTCGATAATTAAATAATAATGAATAGGTATGGTGAAGAAATTCAGGTTTCAGAATTCACTATAAAGAAATATATATAATTTTGTTTTTAATCCCTGAATAACTTGTTATTTCACTTTTTAGACGCCCTCTGACCCAAAATAAATCTCTATCTGCGTCAAATAAATTATATGTTTGAAACACTCAATTTTCGTTTCTTATGAGTTATGAAACTTCGCATTAAAACTGAAAAACGTTAGCATAAAAACATTAAATGTCTAAAACGTAGATCATGATAGGATCTTAGCCTGATTTTGAAATTTGGAGTTTAAATCTCAGGAACGATCATTCTTTTTCCTTTATGGTCCAGGATATCGACGTCTATTCCGTAAGCTTCTTTTATTTTTTCGGGGATCATCACTTTTTCCGGAGACCCTGAGATAACTATGTTTTCCTCAGGGAACGCCAGAATGTTCTCTTATTCAGGAGAAGCATTCAGGCTGTATTCATCTCAATTAGACAAAATAAAGACTTAAAACAGATAAAACAGTAGCCACCAGGGAGTTCGTCGACCTTTCCAGAATTCTTATTAGAAGTAAATGCTTTGGATGGTTCAAATACTCAAAATCCAGCTTCAGACATTGTGGCGAGGTTGCTAGAAGGTTTCCCGGATATGTAATGGGGTGTTTTTATTCGGCCTTCGGCAGGAATACGGGTTTTCAGGATTGATACTCTAGACTTAGATAGTAGTTTTCTTTATCACTTTGCATTTTCATTTTTTTAGGATTAGCCGGTTTGACCGTGTGATCTCTTTCCTCATGATATTGAAGTTTTTATAGCTATTTTCAGTGGAAAGAATGCTTGAGTTTTTGTGCGCCAAAGAAGATAGGTTCAGCCGCCTGAAGTATGGAACAGCACTATCTAGAGAAATGTTTAGTAATATTTTGGAAGTCAACCGAATATGGAGGACAATCAAAAAGTCAAATCTGAAAAATCAAAATGGATTTCACCTATTTTCAGGTTTGGTTTCCTCAGGTGTTCAGAAGTATTGATTCACATTTTCTATGGAAAGGTCAGATATTTCGTTTGATTCCATAGTTATTAGTTTTGAGAATTTTACTCCTTTAAAAGCCATCATAGCTTCAGCAAGCTCTGCTATTTCTTTGCCTTCCCCTTCCAGAACGACTACTTCAAAACAGTCTTCATGGTCGAGGTAAACATACATGGAAGACTTTATCAGGTGAGAGTAGTGATGCTGAATATCTGTCAGGGAATTTGAAAGCCCACGTTTTGTGTGATTGTAAATAAATGCAATTGTTCCGACAAGATGACCATTAATGTCATTCATCCACTCATAGTAGGAAATATAACTCCTGATGGCATCTCTGATGCCTTCCGAGCGGGAAGAATACCCTCTGTTTTCAATAATCTCATCAAACTTACCAAGAAGAGTATCGGGAAGGGAAACCCCTATCCTCATAAGTTCTGTTTCCATAATATTACCCACCAAGTGATCTCAAATATAGTTGTAAGATAACACTTTAGTAATTATGCATAATACTATATATGTTTTTTTCACATACTAACTAATATAAAAAAGTTTGGTATCGAGAAGATGAGTGTCCATAACAATATAACAACAAAAATAATATATAAATAATATATCAAACGATTTATTTTGAAAAGATCTTCAGCATAATACCTACTTTTCGTGTGTGGCAAGAAAGTATATCAAGAGTTCTGTTACTGTTATTCCATCTCACAATACAATGCGTATTCTAGAAAATTACAGGAAGGGGAAACTAAACCTGGCCAAAAGTCATCATAGTGTTTTCGAATCAGCAAAAAGAGTTTTTAGTACAATAAACTTATACAGACGTTACCAGAACCTGATTTGAGAGTTACGTCAACTACCCCTGAGCTAAAACTCAGAGGGTTCCTGTTGAAGGTTTATGAAAATTATAATTACTTAAGGTAATGATGCTGTTAAGTTGAATATGAGCACTTACATCATCTTTCCACAAAAATGGATTTTCTTTTAGAGAATAATACAAAAATTCAAATTAATAACATTAAATTATATGAAAAAGAGGATAAGTATTAAATAAGAGATAATCATATATACAAATGCCTATACGAACAGACCGAAAAACAGAAAAGGCCTTCTAAATCCATAAACAAACTTGCAACTCCGGGAATTCCTTACCTGTAAGTGCAGGCAGGTGGGGAATTCCAGGCGCAAGGACAGGGCAAGAATTTGAGAGATATGGTCACATCTACTGACAGAGCAAACACCCTAAAGAAGTTTATTATACTCTGACCATGATGGTGCTTTATCTCTCTGTTCTGGACCGTTCTCAAAAGGATAAGGATTACATAGCAAAACTTGATAACCCACAGCCAGTTTTAAGAAACTGGATAAAAAGCCCCAATAAAACTGAAGTAAGCTACCAGGGTATTGCTCTGTGTTGCTAATAAAACTACTTCCAGTCTGAAACATGCCCTTCTACCCTTTTCTCCTTTATCCTCCTTCTTTTTCTACCCCTACCTCCTGTTTTTCCTTTCCTCCCCTTCCCTTTCCGGAACCCCGGTATAAGTTTTTAAAGCCTTAGCAATAGAGACCGCCGCAATAGATCAATGATTGGAGACACTAAGGACTCTATGCTGGTCGTCTATCTATAAGGAAAAAGAATTCCGATTAGTTTCTTTTTTGTTAATTTTGTCATAGAATAGTACTGATAAAAAATATATATTAATACAAAAATACAAAAATGTATTAATTTTTAGCATATTTTTATACAAACGTGTTAAGATTTAAATAGTAGATCATCATTGATATTAATACTAACAAAAAAGTTAGGTTTCCTTCAGAAAGCTTTAACAGGCATCTAGTTTCCTGCAAAAAAGGAAGATGTTGTTAGGCGCTAAGGATAGTAACGCCAGGGACGACATTCTGCGGTATAGAAATAATCCTGGAAAAGGAGTATACAAACGCTGCAGGTGTTGCCAGGGAATTTAAAGTAGACTAAACAAAAGTAAAGGGGAAATATTATGGAAACTAAGAGTAAAAGCGGATTTATTACAGAACTTCCCATGGAAACTCAAGAGATATTAAAAAATATAGATTTTCCTGTAAAAAGGAACGACATTATTGGGCAAGCAAGGAAGATTGGAGCAATCCCGGACATACTACAGGAATTTGGCATGCTTTCGGACAGGCAATATAATAGTGCTGAGGATGTTGCCAGGGAACTTCATATAATTTACATGGGGATCCCCGCCTGAACAGCATAACTTCTTTTTTTCACTTTTTTAGTAACCGATAAACAATGAATCCTTTTCTATTTCTTTTTTAAACGCACCCTGCGGAACCTGGAAAACAGATATTTCTCATGCCGGGCCGGTCAAGAAGAAGCTCAGTCCTTCTACCCCATGTCTCCTTTCTCCCTTTTTACCCTTTTCCTTTTCCAATCCCTGTCTCTCATTTTATTCCTTTCCTACAGATTCTGAACCCAGGAGTGAAAGCTTTCAAAGCCATTTTCTTAGAAATGGTATTGTCATGCACCATTTTCAAAAAGTTCCCTTATTTCCTCAAGTTGTTCTGGAGGACTGATTACAAGCAGGATATCGTCTGGACTAAATTTCGTCTCAGCTCTCAGATCGTACATAAGCCTGTGGTTTCGGGAAATTGCAATAACTGTAACCCCATACTTATTTCGGAGATCAAGATCTCCAAGAGTTTTCTCTGCAGCTTTGGAGTGTTTTTCAACCCTTATACTTTTGACCTCCACACCAGAAAAGTCAAGAGACAGTCCGGATACATTTTTCCTCTGAATTTCAGGGCCACGCAGCATCATATAATGATCAGCTCGAAGTTGATTGTTCATGGTTTCAATCTCTTTAACCGGAACCATGTACTTGTTCAGGACCCTGGAGAAAAGCTCTATAGAACACTCAAATTCGTCCGAGATAACCTCATCAGCTCCGAGAGCATAAAAGCTGTCAATTGTGTCCAGAAAGTGAGTCCTTGCAATAATATGAATGTCAGGATTCAGTCTGTTAGCCACTTCAATGATTTTCCAGGTACTTACAGGATTGCCTGCAGTTATTACAATTGATTTGGCAGTTTTGATGCCTGTATGTTCAAGCACGGCTTTTTGAGCGGCATCCCCATAAATAATGTTTACCCCGTTCAGTTTTTCCTGCCGGACAGTCTCTGGATTGATCTCGATTACTATATAGGGTATAGAAGCCTTTTTTGCGGCAATTCCAACATTTTTTCCACTTACTCCGTAGCCTATTATAACCAGATGGTTCTCAAGCTCTTCTTCCTGTCCTCCGTCCTGCAAACTGTATCGGTTATTTGTCAATATTTTGGGAAGGGAAAGTTGTTGGCTGGAAACTGCAGAATAGTATCCCAGTTCCGTGAAAAAAGGAGTTACCACCATAGAAAGCACAGTAACGGCAAGGAACTCCTGGTAGATTGTCTCAGAAAATATCCCATTTTCAAAGCCTACCTGCGCAGTGACCAGAGAAAATTCTCCTACCTGAGCCAGGGAAAACCCAACCAGGATCATGGTATGCAGGGGAAAACCTATGAGAAAAGTGGTGAGAGCGTTTACTGTGGTTTTCAGGACAAGAACAAGGGCAGTGGCTGTAAGAATCAGTGGGAGATGAGTTAACATCTGGTCAAGGTTCAGCATCATCCCGGTTGAAATAAAAAAGATGCTCATGAACATGTCCTTGAAAGAAATAACCGTCCCGAGAGCCTGTGCAGCGTACTCGGACTCGGAGATAATAAGCCCTGCCAGAAAAGCCCCGAGTGCAAGGGAAAGCCCGGCTATGGAAGTTATCCAGGCAACAGCAAGCCCTATTACGACTACGCTCAGCAGGAAAAGCTCATTATTGCGTGTTTTTGCCATATTGAATAAGACAAAAGGAACTACGTAACGCGCACTTACAAGAGTGAGAAGGACAAGCCCTATCCCCCTGAATAAAAGCTCGAGAAGATCGTTTCCGACCACCGCCTCTCCTGCAAGCAGCGGGGCAAGGATGATTATCAAAACCGCAGCTATGTCCTGGAAAATAAGAATTCCGAGTGCTATCCTCCCGTGAGCGCTATAGATCTCCCCTTTTTCCTGCAGCAATTTCAGGACAATAGCAGTACTGCTAAGCGCTACAATAAGCCCCATGAAAACCGCAGTCTCAGGAGAATAACCAAGCCACCATAAGAGAAGAGAAACAACAGCAGCCGTAAGAGATATCTGCAGCCCCCCTCCCAGGAGTATGATCCTCTTTATTTTCAGGAGCTCGCGCAGGGAGAACTCTATCCCGATAGTAAAGAGCAGCAAGACAACTCCGATTTCTGACATAACCTCAATATTCTCAGTCTCATGAATCAGTCCAAGCCCATACGGCCCCGCAAGGATGCCAGCAATCAAGAAACCCACGAGCGGAGATATCTTCAACCTGAAAAAAATATAAACAACAGGGATCGAAAGACCAAAAATAATCAGCAGATCGGTCAAAAGATTAAATTTCATTAATGAAGATAGAAGTAATAAAGAATATAAGTATTATTCTGACAGCCATTCTGACAACCACCGGAAAATCCCATTCGAGGAACCTGCAAGCTGGAAAGTAGACAATTATAGCAAGTTTTTAAATTAAAGGGCTGAATAAATAACACAGGAAACACAAAAATTGTGCTTCTGAAGTATTCCACTTTTACTTTTTATTTATGGACATTTTGTTTGAATTTGAAATAAATCTAAAACGCCCTTCCGGCCTTTATTCCCCTTCTCTTTCCCCGACCCCGGTCTCCTTTTCTTGCTTTCACCTATTTTAAAAATACTTTTCACTCATCAGGCGAAGTTTTAAAAATACTTACGACTCATATTTATCGCAGCTTGTATATCCAATAAAGCTCTTTTCCGGGCAGTACTTTCGGATCAAGCGGCCTGCTCATTCAATTTTTAAAGGAAAGAGCGAAAAAATAAGTTTGTGATAGGGGATTTAATATGACGTCAAAATTGATGGACTACTTTAACAAGCAACCGAGAATTGGGGTTCTCAGCACAGCGAGTAAAGACGGAAAGGTAGATTCGGCTGTTTTAGGCTCGCCTCAGATGACCGATGAAAAGACCGTTGTAATTGCAACAGGTAAGAACCGCACGTTTGCAAACCTTCAGGAGAACCCTTACGCAATGTTCCTGATAATGGAACCAGGAGCAGATATTATGGCATGGAAAGGGATCAGGGTTTATCTGAAGATGAAGGAATCTGCGACTTCAGGAGAAATGCTTGATATGATCAAAAGCCAGATCGCAAAAATGGCCGGTGAGGAAGCGGCAAAGATGATATACGCAACTGCCACCTTCGAGATTATTGAGCTTAGGCCTCTCGTTGATATGGGACAGGGCTGGGAGAAATCGATCTGAGTTTTCAGAATTTACAGAAAAAAAAACCGGAAAAAAGTAAGTCCTGCATAAAAGCGCCTGAAAAAAGATAAAATCAAAATCAAATTGCATGTGGCCACCCCACCCTAAACAGGCTGTCCGATAATTCGATTTTTGGGCAATAAATATGTAAAAATTGAGGCATTTAAAGCCTTAAAACCGAAAAAAAAGGAATTCAGTTATTATTGGTAGTAATTGTTGGACAGCCTCTAAAAGACTGGGTATTCGTGACCCGCTGAACTCCTAAAATAATAAACGTGTGTGTGAAGCAGTCTTAAAATTCCTTAGAGGAGTTCGATAAATCTCTGGTTTCAATGGTTGCTTATATATCCTTTATGCAAACAGCCAGTCTATAAGATTTATCGAATCTTCTTCATTTTTTTCGGTGATTGATGTGAATAAAATTAGCAAAGTAGTAGTTGTTTTTATTGCTCTTCTAACCTTCTTAGCACTGATGATGCAATCTCAAGAAGTTAAAACACCTGGTTTACTTATTCAATTTGAAAATGAAACTAGTGAGGCGGAAGTTAAAGCCATTCTTGAAAATTACGACATACCCGTGAATTATACCATAGACTATAATTCTAATATTGGGCGAGGAATGTACTACATAGAAGTTGATGAAGATAAAATATATGAATTAAGGAAAGATGAAAACTGGACTTCTGTAGTTGAAATCAAAAAAGGAAATTATAACATAATTATGTTATCTGAAGAATTTGTTCCAGATGAAAATGTTCTCGCAATGCTGGAAAAAAATAACCTTCAGTTGAAAAAGGCTGTTGTGTGTTATATCCAGTTTGGAGATGGATCAGCGCCCTGGGTTGTTGGAGAGAATTGTATTCTGGAGAGGGATGCAATCAGGATAAAAAATGAACTCGAAACAAATGAGAAAGTTTTGATTGTAGGTCTGGATGATATTGTAGGGTAATACTCCAAGCTTCGTCATTGGGAAGCTTGGCTTGCCAATATGGGAGTGGAAGTTCAAAAAGAAGTTACAGTGGATTGGATAAGCAAAAGTCGTTGGAAAAGTATATGCATTTAGATTCTGGTTCGAAATAAAAATAATTGAAGTCTCTGATTCAAAAATCAACCGTATATAAGTGGGATTTATGCTCCCCTCATTTTATAGGTGTTGGCATGAGTAAAATCGGCAAGGTAATCACTATTTTTATTGTATTTCTAACTCTCGTAGCGCTTTTGGGATTGTTTACAAACCCACTAAGTGAGATTAGAACGCCAGCTAACAACGAGCTTGAAAATAATGAAAGTATTTTTACTGTATCTATTGACTACATTTATAATCAGTAACTTAGATACATGTTTTTAAAAACGCTTCAAACCGTGACCTCTTCACTCCCGATGTAATAAAAAAGATGACCGGTTGAACTTTAAAACGGGATTTTATATTAAACCGGCCTTTTCAAGAAAACCTTCCAGAGGCACGGAGTGAGTCTGGAAACCGCATACTTTGTAGGGGTCTGCTCCCATTGAAAGAGCTACGAACTGGGCAATATTCATGTGCACCATGTCGTACTCTACCCCGAACTCTTTTTCAATTACAGGCTGGTAGCGGTCGTACTGGATATGGCAGTTCGGGCACATATGGATCATTAACTCCACTCCGGCTCTCTGGAGGCTGTCGAGTTTGGCTTTGGTTACCTGGAGGGAAGTATTTTTGTTAAGGTGGATCTGAGAATAGCCCATTCCGCAGGTGAGAGTACGAGCAGTATTTCATAAGAATCTGTCTAAAATGTAGATAATCTAATTTTTAGTGAAGCCTGTCAAAATTTAGGGGATTCACATGTTCTACAAGCTCACATAGGACATAAACACAGATACTTTTGCCGTAAGACTGTTAGGCATTCATAAATATCATCACATGTGAGAGTATATTGTGCTTCTGACGTTTGTATATAAATTCTTGAATATATGAGGAGGCAATATGCTCATATATATAATTTCTGGCCAAATCATCAAACTATCAAAGGTCAAGGAATTATTACAGGATCAAAATAAGTATGAAAAACAATTGTTCGAGAGTTTACACAGAAAACTTATAAGGAGCTAACTAAGAGTAATTTATGGAGTTCAAAAGTACTTTCCAAGTTCACCCGAACTCCATAACTCTGCCCTAAGAGGCAATGATTATGTTAGCTTTGCGTATATTTAAGCTTGCTTGATCCTGCCTCCTAGGGAAAAAATAACTAGGAGTTAGACGAATGATTAAGAACAAAATTGGAATAGGATCGCTAATTTTAGCAATAATGCTGATTGGCATAGCATTGATACCAGCCGTAAGTGCACAGAAAGAGGATAATTATTCTGTAACTGCTGAAGAAGCTTTTAAGCATGCCAATGCGCACATGATAAGTTTTATAGCAGCTGATGCACCAGGCTTTGAAAACTGGACTGGGGCATCTATTGATCCCAATCCACAGGAGCTTTATGACATAAATGGTGAGAAATTATTTTATCAATTCTCAGTATATAAAGAAAAAAAATTGATAGGTACAATTGACATTTTTGCCAATAAGACTCTTGGAAATTCACTTAACGACATTGCATTTGATCCATACCCGTATAATGCGACCGAAGCTATGGATAAATCAATAGAAATTACCAAAGAAAATTACCCAGATGGAGAAATCACATCAACTAAGATGGTTGTATATAGCTATCCCAAAATAGGGGCAATGACCATAGTAAAGGACAAGTCAGGCGTTGAACATCGGATATTTGTAGATGTATACACCCTTGACGTGGTACCAGATAAACCCGCAACCGAAACCGAAATTGGAGTGCGGTCAATGTTTGAGATGAGATTGGAGAATGGAGTAGATGAGAATTTAAAGGAATGGGATATAAGCGACCAACTCACAAAATCTATTGAACAAGCAGCGACGAATAAGGGAGTTAATATTAATGCGGCAGTCACTGAAGAAAATATTGAAAAACTCAGTGGCGATGCAACAATAAAATCTACAACAAGTAGTAATTCACTTGATGTTCCCTTATATGCACAATTAACTAGTTATTACTGTGTTCCAGCAAGTTGTCAAATGGTTGGTAAATACTATGATATAACTCATACCCAAGACTACATCTATAACTTGGAAGACGGGATAATTCCATATGGGCTCTCAGATTCCGACGCAAAAGATTATTGTAGATCATATTCAGGATTATCGAAACGTGGCTCATATATTGATTCGAGTTTTACTGCTTCGGAGACTACATCTGAAATTGACAATGGAAGACCTTATTTAAGTTTTATTTCCGGACATTGTCGACTTTGCAGGGGATACTATTATTCTGGTGAGACACTTCGTTTGATTATTAATGATCCATATCCTGTTTGTGTTGGTACACTTAGATTGGAAACCTATGGTTCAGAAGTTAGACATGTATATGTGAGGGACTAAGATTCCTTAGAGAAGTTCGATAAACCTCTGCTTTCAACGGTTACTTATGTCTCTTAGATATAGCTAGCCAAAAAGGGGGGTTTATCGAGATTCTCTTCTTTTTGATAGGTGTTGATATGAATAAAATCTCAAAGAAAATTGCTTTTTTTATTGTTTTCCTAACTCTCTTAATAATTACAGGAGTATTTATAAAAATGACAGTTGATACGAAACCACCAGTTAATACATCTTTTCCAGTTCCTGGATCGCAAGTAGGTGGTCTGTATATTCAATTTAAAGATGGAATTTCTGAGTCGGAAGTAAAAACCATTCTTCAAAACTCTAACATGACTGTAGACTATAGAATGGAATATGACACAAATAGTACAGATGAAATATATTACATAATGGTAGACAAAAATAAAATAACGGATGTAAGAGATGAATTAGGGAAAGAAAACAATTGGACTAAGTCTGTTCCTGCTATCAAAAAAGGAAATTATTATATTATTACGGTATATGAACAAGCTACCTATGATAAAAATTTCCTTGAGGTGCTGGACAAATACGATCTTCAGTTGAAAAGGTTTGTTTGGTGCGAAATTCGTTTTTATGAGGGATCTAAGAAATGGTGGATTCCGGAAGAAGAAGCAATAAGAATAAAAAACGAGCTTGAACAAAAAGAGAATATTGTTACTGTACAGCTTAGTTACCTTTATCCTTGATTTGACAGTATTACTGTTACGGCAACGGTGACTGCAGAATCTGCCCTACTGGAGTTGCCAGTAGACCTTTTATTTATTTGAACATGACTATCAAAACACATAGACAACTTCCAATGCAACTGGAAGTTAAGGAGTTAAAGAAACGAACTTATCGTCTCCTGATAAATAAACGCTGTTGGATTTAATCATTAGGACAATAATTCGGAACCAGATAATGGTAATAGCTCAAATGCAAATGATTCGAGCAAAAATAACTCTACTCCAGGCTTCGGGTTATTGGAAAGCCTGGCCGGCCTGTATGTAGGATGGAAACTTGGGAAAAGGTAATTACCCGCCGTATTCTATTTTTTGATTATTGCAGCAATGATTGTATTGCAGCACGGGCTGATAGCGGTCGTACTAATAGCAGTTCGGGCACATATGGAGCATTAACTCCACGCCGGCTCTCTGGAGCCTAACTTCCGCCTTTTTGGGCGCATATATGCTTTTCCGCAAATTTATGAGGTCAGATGATTGTGGTTTAAAGATTTCACTTTGCATTTGATGTGCTTAATTTTAAGTGCATTAATCGTCATCATGCGACATTTATGCGCATAAAAATGCGGAAGTAAGGCTGGAGGCTGTCGAGTTTGGCTTTGGTTACCTGAAGGGAGGTGTTTTTGTTAAGGTGGATCTGAGAAAAGCCCATTCCGCAGGTGAGAGTACGAGCAGTATTTCATAAGAATCTGTCTAAAATGTAGATAATCTAATTTTTAGTGAAGCCTGTCAAAATTTAGGGGATTCACATATTCTACAAGCTCATATAGGACATAAACATAGATACTTTTGCCGTAAGACTGTTAGGCATTCATAAATATCATCACATGTGAGAGTAAATTGTGCTTCTGATGTTTGTATATAAATTCTTGAATATATAAGGGGGCAATATGCTCATATATATAATATCTGGCCAAATCATCAAACTATCAAAGGTCAAGGAATTATTACAGGATCAAAATAAGTATGAAAAACAATTGTTCGAGAGTTTACACAGAAAATTTATAAGGAGCTAACTAAGAGTAATTTATGGAGTTCAAAAGTACTTTCCAAGTTCACCCGAACTCCATAAATCTGCCCTAAGAGGCAATGATTATGTTAGCTTTGCGTATATTTAAGCTTGCTTGATCCTGCCTCCTAGGGAAAAAATAACTAGGAGTTAGACGAATGATTAAGAACAAAATTGGAATCGGAACGCTAATTTTATTAATTCTGCTGGTTGGTATGGCATTGATACCAGCCGTAAGTGCACAGGAAGAAAAAGATTATTCTGTAACTGCTGAGGAAGCTTTTAAGCATGCTAATGCACACATGATAAGTTTTATAGCAACTAACACATCAGGATTTGAAAACTGGACAGGAGCATCTATTGATTCCAAACCACTGGAGCTCTACGATCCAACTGGTCAAAAGTTGTATTATCAATTTTCTGTATTAAAAAATAAAACCCTGATAGGTATAATCGACATTGCTGCAAATAAAAGGCTTGGGCAAACAGTCCAACTTGTTTTATTTGAGCCAAAACCTTTTGATGCCACTACAGCTATGAATAAATCAAGAGAAATCGCTAAAAATGAATACCCTGAGGGGGAAATCAAATCAACACAGATGGTTGTATACGATTATCCTATCGTAGGAGCAATGACTATAGTAAAGGACAAGACTACAGGAGTTGAACATCGGATATTTGTGGATGCATACACTCTTGAAAAAGTAGAAGATAAACCTGCAACTGAAACTGAACCCGGAATATGGTCAATATATGAACAGAGATTGAAGAATGGGATAGACAACAACCTCAGACACTGGCAAAAAAGTGATGAACTTACTAAATCTATAGAACAAGCAGCAGTTAATAAGGGGGTTAGTATTAATGCGGCAGTCACTGAAGAAAATATTAAAAAACTCAGTGCCGATATAACAAAATCGAGAACTGATGTTGAAGTAGATCTTGGTGCTACTGTGTATGCGCAAATAACGAGTTACTACTGTGCTCCAGCAACTGCCAAAATGCTTACTAAATATTACAATGATGAAAGTCCTCACCAAACTACTATATATGAAATGATGAATGGGGTAGCTCCTAATGGGGTTACTTATCCCAATCAGTTACTTTATTATTGTTCAAGCAACGGAATGAATAAACCTGATTCATTCAGTACAGACACTGTATCTTTTGCTGGAGCTATGAATGAAATTAACAATGGTGGACCCTTCGCGAGTGGAGTTTCAGGTCATGTTCGAATGTGTCGTGGATACAAAATAAGTGGTTCGAATGAATATTTGCGTATAGGTGATCCTAATCCCATATATTTCTGTGTACCTTATTGGGAAGCATTCGGTTCTGAAAATAAACGTATATATGTGAGGAGTTAAAACTCCTCATTTTTTTCGGTGATTGATGTGAATAAAATTAGCAAAGTAGTAGTTGTTTTTATTGCTCTTCTAACCTTCTTAGCACTGATGATGCAATCTCAAGAAGTTAAAACACCTGGTTTACTTATTCAATTTGAAAATGAAACTAGTGAGGCGGAAGTTAAAGCCATTCTTGAAAATTACGACATACCCGTGAATTATACCATAGACTATAATTCTAATATTGGGCGAGGAATGTACTACATAGAAGTTGATGAAGATAAAATATATGAATTAAGGAAAGATGAAAACTGGACTTCTGTAGTTGAAATCAAAAAAGGAAATTATAACATAATTATGTTATCTGAAGAATTTGTTCCAGATGAAAATGTTCTCGCAATGCTGGAAAAAAATAACCTTCAGTTGAAAAAGGCTGTTGTGTGTTATATCCAGTTTGGAGATGGATCAGCGCCCTGGGTTGTTGGAGAGAATTGTATTCTGGAGAGGGATGCAATCAGGATAAAAAATGAACTCGAAACAAATGAGAAAGTTTTGATTGTAGGTCTGGATGATATTGTAGGGTAATACTCCAAGCTTCGTCATTGGGAAGCTTGGCTTGCCAATATGGGAGTGGAAGTTCAAAAAGAAGTTACAGTGGATTGGATAAGCAAAAGTCGTTGGAAAAGTATATGCATTTAGATTCTGGTTCGAAATAAAAATAATTGAAGTCTCTGATTCAAAAATCAACCGTATATAAGTGGGATTTATGCTCCCCTCATTTTATAGGTGTTGGCATGAGTAAAATCGGCAAGGTAATCACTATTTTTATTGTATTTCTAACTCTCGTAGCGCTTTTGGGATTGTTTACAAACCCACTAAGTGAGATTAGAACGCCAGCTAACAACGAGCTTGAAAATAATGAAAGTATTTTTACTGTATCTATTGACTACATTTATAATCAGTAACTTAGATACATGTTTTTAAAAACGCTTCAAACCGTGACCTCTTCACTCCCGATGTAATAAAAAAGATGACCGGTTGAACTTTAAAACGGGATTTTATATTAAACCGGCCTTTTCAAGAAAACCTTCCAGAGGCACGGAGTGAGTCTGGAAACCGCATACTTTGTAGGGGTCTGCTCCCATTGAAAGAGCTACGAACTGGGCAATATTCATGTGCACCATGTCGTACTCTACCCCGAACTCTTTTTCAATTACAGGCTGATAGCGGTCGTACTGGATATGGCAGTTCGGGCACATGTGAAGCATCAACTCCACCCCGGCTCTCTGAAGGCTGTCGAGTTTGGCTTTGGTTACCTGAAGGGAGGTGTTTTTGTTAAGGTGGATCTGGGAAAAGCCCATTCCGCAGGTGAGAGTACGAGCAGTATTTCATAAGAATCTGTCTAAAATGTAGATAATCTAATTTTTAGTGAAGCCTGTCAAAATTTAGGGGATTCACATATTCTACAAGCTCATATATGACATAAACATAGATACTTTTGCCGTAAGACTGTTAGGCATTCATAAATATCATCACATGTGAGAGTAAATTGTGCTTCTGACGTTTGTATATAAATTCTTGAATATATAAGGGGGCAATATGCTCATATATATAATATCTGGCCAAATCATCAAACTATCAAAGGTCAAGGAATTATTACAGGATCAAAATAAGTATGAAAAACAATTGTTCGAGAGTTTACACAGAAAATTTATAAGGAGCTAACTAAGAGTAATTTATGGAGTTCAAAAGTACTTTCCAAGTTCACCCGAACTCCATAAATCTGCCCTAAGAGGCAATGATTATGTTAGCTTTGCGTATATTTAAGCTTGCTTGATCCTGCCTCCTAGGGAAAAAATAACTAGGAGTTAGACGAATGATTAAGAACAAAGTAACTGCTGATGAAGCTTTTAAACATGCTAATGCACACATGATAAGTTTTATAGCAGCTGATGCGGACTTTGAAGAATGGAAAGAGGCGTCTATTGATTCCAAACCATTGGAGCTTTACGATCCAACTGGTCAAAAATTGTATCATCAATTTTCAGTGTATAAAGATAACAACATAATAGGTAGAATCTATATAGGGGCCGATAAACAGCTTGGAGCTTCAGTCCAATTAATCTCGTTTTACCCAAAACCGTTTGATGCTACCGAAGCCATGAAGAAATCAATCGAAATTGCCAAAAATGAATGTCCAGATGGAAGTATCGAATCAACTAAGATGGTTGTATACGACTATCCTGCTATAGGAGCAATGACCGTAGTAAAGGACAAAACGACAGGATATGAACATCGGATATTTGTAGATGCATATACTCTTGATATCGTGGAAGATGAGCCTGCAACTGAAACAGAGTCTGGGATTTGGTCAATTTATGAACATAGATTGAAGAATGGAACAGAGGAGAACTTAAAAGACTGGCAGAAAAGTGATCAACTCACGAAGTATATAGAACAAGAAGCGACTGATAAGGGAATTGATATCAATGTGCCAATTACTAAGGACAAGATACAAAAACTGATTGATGATTCAGTGATAAAGTTAGTTACAAGTAAAACACTTAATGTTCCCTTATATGGACAAGAAGCAAGTGATTACTGTGCTGCAGCAAGTGGCAAAATGATTGCTAAATACTATAATGTAGATCATACCCAAACACACATCTATGAAATGATGGATGAAGGTGGAGTTATTGACGACCAAATATATTATTATGTAACAAGCATATTTGAAGGAGGATTAGGGAAAACTGGTACATTTGACGATGGGACTCCAATTTTTAGTCAACTCAAATCCAAAATTAATAACTATAGACCTGTAGTTAGTTTGATTCCAGGACATGTTCGGGTTTGTAGGGGGTATTCAGATACTGGTGTTGGATTTATACTATTTGAAGATTAATGATCCAATGCCTGTTGGATCAGGTACCCAATATATAGAAACCTGGGGTGCCGAAACTTGTCATATATATGTGAAGAGCTAAAACTCTTCACTTTTTTTGCGGTGATTGGTATGAGTAGAATTAACCAAAAAATTGCTGTTTCTATTGTTTTTCTAATTTTAGTAATAATTGCAGGGTTATTTATAAAAACGCCAGTAGATATGAAAAAAACACAAGTTAATGATGAGCTCAGAGTAAGTGGTATATATATTCAATTTGAAGATGGAGTTTCCGATTCGGAAGTTCAAACTATTCTTAAAAATTATAACCTGACTATGAACTATAGCATAAAGTACAATATTGATTATATGGCGGACGAGTACTACATTATGTTAGACAAAGATGAAAGGGATGTAAGACGCGAACTAAGTGAAGGGATGAAGGAAGAGAAAAAAGATTGGACTATATCTTCTCCTTCACATGTTATCAGAAAAGGAGATTCTTACGTAATCGTGGTATCCGAACAGGCTGTCAATGATGACAAGTTTCTTTCGATACTGAATAAATATGACACTCAGGTGAAAAAGTTTGTCTGGTGCTATATTCGCTTTGAAAAGCCGGATGGATCCAAGTATTGGATTCCGGAGGAAGATGCAGTCAAAATGAAAAATGAACTCGAAAATAATGAAAGTATTTTTACTGTACAGCTAAGTTACCTTTATCCTTGATTTGACAGTATTATAAACTACTGTCACCGATTCGATTTTTACACTATGTACCACATTATAGGCTCTCTGCGAGAGAAGGGATGCAAATCCCTGCACCTTTTGTGACCTCCTTGCCACGGGGTTGTGGGACTTTCACAAATATCGTCTCCTATGAATCTGAGTTGTGCTACTTTCCTTATATAAATAGACCTGAATTTGAGTGAGGGCAGATGCTCAGATATAAAGTAACTAGCTAAAGTATCTAACAATCAAAGATTCGGAAATAATTAATGATTCTAAATGAGTCGAAAAACAGATAGTTAAATGAAATTGTCAGAAAATTTATAAAGAGTTCACTAAGATGAATTTATGGGGTTCAAAAGTACTTTCTCCTTTCTTTTTCCAATAATTGCGATTATTCCACTGATATTTTAATACCCTGCTTTTGGCAGGTTGACAATAGAAATTAGGTTAAAATAAGTAGTAGAAGGATTGGTTGATTATGGAAAAATTAGCTAAAGCTATTATAGGCTTCATAGTATTGTGCGTTGTGATTTTTGTTATTTTTATGGTATTCACTGGTAGGTAGTGTTTTGGGACTATTTTTGATTCTTACACCAATGATTGTATTGTATATCTGGAAAAAGTCAGCCTTTAGATAAACGTTTCTGAGGTAGATTTGTTTGTTATACATTTTAAAGTTAGAAAACAAATTTCGGCAAAGCCAGAAAATTAATTGGGAAAAATCAAAATAAAAAAGATGACCGGTTAAACTTTAAATCAGGTTTTTAGATTATACCGGCCTTTTCAAGAAAACCTTCCAGAGGCACGGAGTGAGTCTGGAAACCGCATACTTTGTAGGGGTCTGCTCCCATTGAAAGAGCTACGAACTGGGCAATATTCATGTGTACCATGTCGTATTTTACCCCAAACTCTTTTTCAATTACAGGCTGGTAGCGGTCATACTGGATCTGGCAGTTCGGGCACATGTGAAGCATCAACTCCACCCCGACTTTCTGAAGGCTGTCCAGTTTGGCTTTGGTTACCTGAAGGGAGGTGTTTTTATTAAGGTGGATCTGAGAAAAGCCCATTCCGCAGGTAAGAGAGCGGTCTTCGTACCAGCGGACAGGGGATGCCCCGCAGGCTTCGGCTACCGTATCTATAAGCTGGGGGTTTTCGGGGTTTCCGACTACATCAAGGTATTTAACTTTATAATAATGGCAGGCATGATGAGAAGCTGTTTTAACTCCTGAAAAATCGAATTTCTTCTCTTCAGGGATCCGGCTGACTTTACTCAGGAGGACCTCAACTGCATGATAGATGTTGGTCCGCGGGTTCATATCGCCCTTTTCATAGATAAGGTCATCGAAGCCCTTTTCTCTGAAGATGGAGTTGACTTTTTCCCGGACCTCAGCGTTGTTGTTAAGGAGTTCACATGCATCCTTATTTACGGCATAACAGGTTGAACAGAGACAGGTTATGTTGGGATACCCGCACCTTCTGGCAACTGCAAAGTTCCGGGCTGCAATGGCTGCTGTTGTGAGCCCTTCAAAGACATCGGTGTAGTGCCCGATCCCCGTGCAGCAGGACTGCTCATCGTTTACACAATAATTTACCCCGAGCCGGTCAAACACGTAAGCTGTGGCGGTTTCTATCCCAGGGTATTCCTGCCCGACCATGCAGCTCTTAAACAGTAAGAGCTTGCTGTCCGGTATACTCTCTATCGCTTTCAAAGCCGAAGCCTCCCCGTTTTTTTTCGTTTTTAGTCCCGTCGGGCTTCAGGGGCCCATGAATTTTGTTTTCCTGGATCCTTGATTTAATCCATTTTTCCCTTTCAAAATAACCCGTGCTCTCAAGAATAGCCTGGACTTCCCCATGGGTATTTCTGACATCCCTGGCACTGAGCCCCAGTTCGGAACGGATGGGCTCCAGATTCCTTTTAATTCCAATCCAGCGCTCTCCAAGGTCTTTTTCCATATTCTTGACACCGGCGCCAGGGACCTTGCTGGCTCCGTTTTCTGCAAGGATTTCTCCAATCTCAAGGAAATAGGCAAGCTTTTCAACCCCGATTCCTTCGTTGATAGCCATCTGCCGCAGCACTTTCACGATGGTTACAGGGCTGTTGTTCCTGGGACAGCGCAAATTGCAGGAATAGCAGTAGAAGCAGGACCAGATCATCTCAGATTCAAGCACACTGCGATCGTTTTCTATCACCTTTTTTACAATCTGCCGGGGGCTGTAGTCCGTAAACCGGGCTGCAGGACAGGAAGCAGTGCAGGCTCCGCACTGAATACAGCGGTCCAGTCCCATGGATTCAGGGGTTCGGATACTTTTTTTTGCGGTCTCTGCAAGAGTTTTACACTCGGGGGTATCGAATTTGTTTACATATGGCTTCATCTGATCACCTCTCTTTCCCGAGCAAGGCGAGTAAAAGTTCCTGCAAGCCCTTTTGTGTTCGGGACATAGGTTTTTTTGAAATAGATCCGGTTTCCTGAATCTCCAAGTTCTTCTTTGAGTTTTTCAACGTGCCTGGTAGTAAGAGGATATATTATCTCTGCTCTCGGGCTGTCAGGTGGGTCTTCTACAAAAAGGACAGAAGACGCCCCATGCTTAAAAGCATGAAGCACCAGGTCTCTGTCCACTACCAGACATGTAGGGACCTTAATCAATTTGACATTTGAAGGGTATGTGAGCACACTGTTACCGATATTATCACAGGTAAGAGAAGAAATTCCGCTGTTTACAAAACCAAGCACATCTCCTTCTTCAAGCACACCCTCCATCTCGGCTTTCAGCTGGGGTTTCGTAAAGCCTGCGATCTGGACAGCTCCGTCCTCGCAGAGCTCGGTACAGTACCCACAGCCCGTGCAGATAAGAGGATCAAGAACAACCCTTCCACTCTCATTCAAGGAGAAAGCCTCGAAGGGGCATTTAAGACATTCTCCACAGCGCGTGCAAAGCAGCTGGTTGACAACTGCAATTTCATTATCCAGTACCTTCGGACTGTCCGTAATGAAAGCCCTTGCCCTTATAGCTGCAAGTCCGGCCTGGGCAATGGTATCCGTAACGTCTTTAGGACTCTGGGCAGTGCCGCAAACAAAGATTCCGTCAAGGGAACTGTCTACGGGTTTTAATTTGGAGTGCCTTTCCTTAATAAAACCGCTTTCGTCCTGGCTCAGGTTCAGCACACTTGCAATTTTCCTGGTCCCGGAAGAAGGCACCATTGCTGCGGAAAGCACAACCAGATCGGCAGGAAGTTCCTTCATTTTCTGGTCAAGGGTATCTTCAATCCTTACAACAAGGCTCTTGTCCGGTTTTTCTACAACTTCGGCAGGCCTTCCCCTCACAAAGTTGACTCCGGTTTCCTGAACTGCACGGTAATAGTTTTCGTAAAAACCAAAAGCCCTCATGTCAATATAGCAAATTGTGATTTCCACTTCAGGATATTTTTTCTTAACCAGGCTTGCGTGTTTCAGAGCCGCCATACAACAGTATCTGGAGCAGTAGCAGTTTCCCCCCTCTTTTTCGTCCCTTGAGCCCACGCACTGGATCATGACTATTCTTTTAGGCGTTTCGGGACCTGGGAAAGGTTCAGAAGAAGGATCAGGGGAAGGGTCAGAGGAACTTTCGCGCCCTGAAGTACAGGCTGTAGGAGTTGTAAATGCAGAAGCTTTACTGAAATCGGAGATTCTCAAAAGTTCCCCTTTTGTAGGGCCATTGATGCCGAGGACTCGGGCAAGTTCCATCTGGGTCAGCACATTTTCAAAAATCCCATATCCATACTGGGGTTTCTGGGATGCGTCATACTCCTCAAACCCGGTAGCAACAACAACTGCACCTACATTAAGTTCAACAATTTCTTCTTTCTGGGAAAAATCAATTGCTCCGTTTTTACAGGCATCTGCACATTTTCCGCAGGTTTCCCCCTTTAACTGGAGGCAATAATTGGGATCAATACAGTAGATTTTGGGGACTGACTGAGAGAAACGAAGAGAAATTGCCTTTTTGTCCATATAGCCGCAGTTGAACTCATCTTCAACCAGAGTAGGACAAACACGGCTGCACCTTCCACATGCTGTGCAGCTGTCTTTCACATATCTTGGTTTCTTCTTCAACCTGACAGTAAAGTTTCCTGCGCTTCCGCTCAGGCTTTCAACTTCTGTCCAGGTCAAAAGTGTAATTTTCGGATGGGCTGCAACTTCATTCATCAGCGGGCTGAGTGAACACATTGCACACTCTTCCGCAAGCTTATCAGGAGAGAATATCTTTCCGATTTTCGCCATCTGCCCGCCTATACTTGAATCTTTTTCAACAAGGAAGGTGGAAATCCCGTTATCTGCAAGGTTCAGCGCAGCTGTAATTCCTGCTATCCCCCCACCTATAACAAGGGCCTGCTGAGTAATATCCACTTTAATTTCTTCCAGGAGCTCTATGTTTTCCAGGCGTTTCAGTTTTGCCCGCAGGAGAGAAAGAGCTTTTTCAGTAGCTCCTGTTCTGTCAGGATGCACCCAGGCACACTGTTCCCTCAGATTTGCAATTTCAAGCCCTGCCCTGTTCAATCCGGTTTCCTGAATGCACTTTTTAAAGAGAGTGCCATGCTTGGAAGGAGTGCACGAACCTATTACTACCCTGTCCAGATTCCTTTCCATAATCTTATTTTTAATCAGGGACTGCCCCTGGCTTGAGCACAGGTACTCATAATCAAAAACCGAGACCCCTTCTGCCTTAAGGGTTTTTTTTACAGCATCTATATCAACGTGTTCGGAAATGTTCCCGCTGCAGTGGCAGATAAATACGGCAGCTTTGTCCAGCCTGTCAGTCGTCCCATCAGTCATTATTCTAAATCTTTCAGGGATTTGTATATAAGGTTTGCCGGAAATGGGAGGTTAATTAACCCAAAAAGGACATTTGATGAGACATAGTAGCAAAATCAGGATAAATCAGAGAGAAAAAAGAGATTTTAACGCCAATTTGTTTCAGTTGTACTCTGGTAAAAATCCTCAGATTAGGGATAATATATGTTATCAATTGTTTTAATCCTATATATATCTGGATGAAGAACTGCAAAAAATCAAATTGCCCGGTTTATTCATTACTCTGCCATCCCATAGATTTTGTAAATAAATTTAGGGCCCCTTATTATCAGAAAGATTTTATATGCATATAATTATATATAGGGAGAGAGTATTATTATTTAAACCAACTGAGATGCCAGATTCGTCAGGCACTTCCTCAGCTTTTAAATTTCAAGAGATAGAGATATATTAAACGAAGAAAAATTAAGCGAAGGGAATAAAAATTCAAATACAGCCATTTGAAATTATCCTTTGAAATGATTGATAAAAAAATTCGTAAAGTTGTTCGTTTGAAAATAATATATTTCTATGATCTGATGATACTGGATAAAACATGATACCGGAGCCAAATATGAGGCGTTCTACCGGTACAAACGGCAGATGATAGTTGTGGCAGATAATGGGCTAACATCAGAAGACAATGATTTAAAAATGGGAGAGGTTGAGTACGAAATGGTCGAGCTTTTGAGGAGGCTTAATATAAACAGACCGGTCGCTTTAACTCTTGCATGCCTCTCAAAAGGAGAAGAGATTTCTTCCCAGTGTATAGAAATGGTATCAGGTCTGAGACAGCCAGAAGTCAGTATTGCAATGCGCTACCTTCGTGAAAATGACTGGGTGGATATGAGAGAAGAAAAAAAGAACCAGGGCAAGGGTAGGCCGGTAAAGCTCTACAAACTGACAGTCCAGATGGAAACAATCATTAACACAATAGAAGAAAACGTCATTGCTGAGAGCAAGACCATATTCCAGAACATAGAACGTCTCAAGAACCTTTCCTGAAGAATCTGCGAAAAAAGGTGAGATTAATGCGGATTATTCCTACAGTTTCATATGTAAAAAGTTCATTCTCAAATTAAAAATCTGATTATATAACCGGGGAATACCTCTCCACAAACTGGGCAGTTTAATTAAGGATTTCTTATCCTTTTTGCTTTCTCTTTTTTTTCAGGTTCAGGTTTGAGACCTCAAAGGTCACTCAGTTAATTATTCAAGGTCTCAATCATCCATTGAGACCTCAAAGGTCACTCAGTTAATTATTCAAGGTTTCAATCATCCATTGTTTCTTCAACTTATTATTTCTACAACTTATTATTTCTACAACTTATTATTTCAACTCAAATAATTTCTACTCGAATAATTTGACATTCTTTTTGCTTAAATCAGCTATTTACTGGATAATCAGGGTACTCATACCGTTTATGTAGAAGAATGTCCCGAACAGGTTAACTACTTCACAATTGAGTAAAACATGATCATTCGCCAGATTAGAAGGAATGTTAACAAAGAAGACAGTTGGAAATATAATTATTAATTAACATATATTAAAAACAAAGCATAAGTAAATATTTATATTAATTCACTCTATAATGGTTCTTCGGGTGATTTAATGGTAGATGAAAGTGGTTTAGCTATAGAAACTACTAACATAATGAATGAGGCTCCCTTATCCATGGGATCAAGCGAATATGAAATGATTGAATTATTTAGAAAGATCAACATCAACAGACCAATTGCTCTTACCCTTGCCTGCCTTGCAAAAGGAAGGGAAATCTCTTCCCAGAGCATCGAAATGGTATCTGGCCTGAGACAGCCGGAAGTCAGTGTTGCAATGCGGTACCTCCGCGAAAACAACTGGATTAACATCCGGGAAGAAAAGAAATCAAAAGGTAAGGGCAGACCGATCAAGCTATACAGGCTAACAGTCCCAATGGACTGCATTGTCAGCAAGATCGAAGAAGAAATCATAGCCGAAAGCAGACTTGTGCTGAAAAATATTGAACTTCTGAAGCACATTGCCTGAAATTTATGATAGGGAGTAGAATGGCCTGAAGTCAGGTGCAGGATTTCATACCTCAAATTGCCTGGACTTCTATTACCGGGAAGCCGTTCTATCTTAAAGGGGACTTCCCCCACCCTCACTTTTTTTCCTTACCAACAGCTTTTTAGATTCTATAACTTTTCTGCAATACATTTCTGCAATACATTTCTGCAATACTTTTCTGCAATACTTTTCTGCAATACATTTCTGCAATACTTTTCTGCAATATTTCTGACCCATAAAACGTCATTTGCTGATTAAGTCGTTTATTAATGGTACAAAAGAAGAAAACAGCTTTAAAAAAGTTATGAATAAAAAAGTTGTGAATAAATATATGGGCCCGCTGCGATTCGAACGCAGGACCTCACGGTTATCAGCCGTGCGCTCCACCAGGCTAAGCTACGGGCCCGAAATGAATGTAAATGCAGTTTAAAAAACCTGAAAGTTCTCCGAAAAGAGATTGTTGATTTGTGGTGGGCCCGCTGCGATTCGAACGCAGGACCTCACGGTTATCAGCCGTGCGCTCCACCAGGCTAAGCTACGGGCCCATATATCAGGTTTTTTTCGAATTACCGGAGTTGAAAGGCTTTTTTAGGGAAAGCATCCCAATCCGACAACACTTCTAATACTCGAATTACTACTTATAACTTTTGCTCGAATATTCAAAATTCTCCATACCCTAAATTTTATTTACAGGAAGCTGAGCCTTTATGGCGACAGTTTTATATACGATACTGAGTGTATGAGGGAGTGCTGACAAAGCAAAACGTTACATGGGCCGGTAGATCAGGGGAAGATCGCTACCTTGGCATGGTAGAGGCCTCGGGTTCAATTCCCGACCGGTCCACTTAAAAATAATTAATATTTCTAAAGTATCTCGTTTTTACCAGGTCAATTCCTTTTTAAAAATAGAATGCCTTTTTTAAAGTTGTTTTGTATATAAGCCGATCTAGATCTAAAAATTTGATTCTTTGAATCCTGGCTTCTGGAGAATCAATCAAGTTTCTGATCACGAAAAAATCCTGGAAACTTTTGGTACTCATATATGGATGAAGGAAACAATGAGAAAAGAGTAATTGTCCACCGTTAAATGAAAAAAGAGAAAATCCAAAAGTAAAAACGGTTTACTGGTTGAAATGATAATCAACCTTTCCTCACAAAAAATGGGATAATATGAAACGCTGTGGAGCACTCCATTTTCATTTTCTTATTTTGGGAGCTGTATATAAATGATAGCACATATCAAGCCTAAAAAGAGTATACCTATTATACCATAAACTGGGGGGGAGCCAGAGAAATTTGTGCTCTCGCTCTGCTCTGCATCCGTGCCCAAACCTGTACTTTCATTGCCCCCGTCCTGCAGGGACCGAGTTTCCAGAGCAGTACCTTTTTCGGTCACTTTTTCAGAGGCACCTTTTGATGTCCCTGTTATTGCAAAAGAGGAGAAACCCGGGACATTAGCCGTGAAGTACAGATAAGTTGCATCTTCACCTGAAAGTTTGACCGACAGCTGCTCCCACTTTTCGTCACTGTACCTGTTGAGGGCAATAGAAGCCTGGTCTATCATTTTATCCTGTATCCAGATCTTTTCAACCTTGAAACAGATGACCGGGTTTTCGATATTCTTAGAGGTTGCAAACCCGCTGTTGCCAACCCATATGTTAAAGAACTTATAGACTTCATCCGAAGGTAGCCCTGAGACAAGGGTAGATTTATTTTTTAACTGTTCAATAATGGTTGTGGTTTTACCCACGGTCTTCTTTGAATCAAAACCCACATACACAACACAGGTTGCTTTCTTCGTGAAGTCAAACTGTATAGCTTTTCCGTTTGTAATGAAGACCTGGGAAAGTTCCTTTACTTCAATGTTTCTTGAAGATTCAGGAGAACCGCCACCACCACCACTGCTTCCTCCACTGCTTCCTCCACTACTTCCTCCACTGCTTCCTCCACTGCTTCCTCCACTGGAGCTGCTACTGTCACTGGAACTGTTATTGTCACTGGAGCTACTTTCCAGCACAGTTATGACAGCAGTTTTTGAGGCTGTGCCGTTTTCATTGATTGCAGTCAGATTAACGGTGTAAGTTCCTGGAACTGTGTATACATGAACAAAGCTTGCCTCAATTGAGTCCTCGATTCCGTCATTGTTAATATCCCAGGTCCTTGATGTTGTATCCTGTGAAAGGTCAGTAAAGAGAACAGAAAGGGGAGCAGGTCCACTGGTAACATTCATATTGAAGTTTGCTACAGGAATGATAGCAATTTCTTCCTCCAGCACAGTTATGACAGCAGTTTTTGAGGCTGTGCCGTTTTCATTGATTGCAGTCAGATTAACGGTGTAAGTTCCTGGAACTGTGTATACATGAACAAAGCTTGCCTCAATTGAGTCCTCGATTCCGTCATTGTTAATATCCCAGGTCCTTGATGTTGTATCCTGTGATAGGTCAGTAAAGAGAACAGAAAGGGGAGCAGGTCCACTGGTAACATTCATATTGAAGTTTGCTACAGGAATGATAGCAATTTCTTCCTCCAGCACAGTTATGACAGCAGTTTTTGAGGCTGTGCCGTTTTCATTGATTGCAGTCAGATTAACGGTGTAAGTTCCTGGAACTGTGTATACATGAACAAAGCTTGCCTCAATTGAGTCCTCGATTCCGTCATTGTTAATATCCCAGGTCCTTGATGTTGTATCCTGTGAAATGTCGGTAAATTGGACAGCAAGAGGAGCAGGTCCCTGGGTGATGTTTGTCTGGAAATTTGCTACAGGAACTACCGGTGCAGGCTCGGTCCTGGGAGTTACCAGAGGCATATAATCAATATTTTTCTCATTGATCCGGTATGCTTTTTCAGCGATACCATCGCCATTAACATCTAACTGGGTTTGAGAGAAACCATCTCCTTCGGGAGTACCCCAGAAGTTACCGCCGATATAAGGACCATCTATAATGTTAGTCTCTTTTATTTTGGTAGAATTTAGAGAGCTTGTTGCCCATTCATCCACTGCATACAGGTTAACTTTATTATTAAAATAGTTATTATAAATTGTAGCAGATTCGTCGGTTAAACGTATGCCGATATCACAGTTTGTTATGGTATTTCCGGTAATAACGTGACCACCACCACCAGATAAAAGTGATATCCCCGTATCACAGCTTTGGAATGTGTTTCCAGTAATTATGTTAGAAATGCTATCAAATGTTGATATGCCAACTGAGCTGTCTATGAAGGAGTTATTCATTATGATCTGATTTCCACAGGCATAGTTGTTGCCAATACTTATACCACATCCATCAAATTTATTATTCTTGATTTTGCAGGCTCCTCCTCCCCCATCAAACTGAACTCTGTCTTTGATGGTGAATCCATCCACCTGGACTTCAGGGACATATATATCAAAACCATCTACAATTGTGGGATAGTCGGAAGAGCCTCTTATAATTACACTTTTTTCTACAGAAATCCTGCCTGAGTAAGTCCCTGACTCTACAATTATCGTATCTCCATCAACCGAATCAGTTAAGGCGACCTGGATTGTCGTGTAATTTCCAGGCCCATCGTCGTCCACGTAGAATGTAGTCGCAGCTGCACTACCAGCAATAGCCTGAAGTGCAAGAGCCACTGTAAATAGAATCAATAATAATCTTTTTATTTGCCACACAAGAAAAACCCCTACAAACTATTTTAGCATCTCAACATCAATAGTTATCACAAATCCCCATTTTTAAACTGAATAAGATACATTGTATGGTTGTGACACTGTATTTAAAGAATAAAAACATCTTGAGTCATACTTCTTGAGTTTTAAGATTAATTTATTTTACGAAATTGACAATGTGATATAAAATTAACTAAATTACCCTACATTTTTATTAATAATGTGTGATTTTTTAGATAATCTGGGGCGTTCAAAAAAGAATTTTGCCAGTTATGAGGCATGACCTATGTGTGACTGCACACAGCACAGAACATTAGAAAATAAATAAATACTCGCTGATTTATATAAGGGCCAATATATAATAGATAATAGAGATTAGAGATTACTCTTCTACCTGAGTGGGGTATGCAGAAGAGTCAGAAAACTTCGTACTTCAGCTAGACATAACGTTTCGATACCTGTAATTTTTTATCGGGGTAGCCGACGGCATCAAATTTACTATATAAAGCAACTCTGGAGGTAAGTATATGGAACAGGAAGCTGTAGAATACCGTGCTGTGAGATATGAGGTACTGCAGGTCCCCTGGTGGCTGGTTGTACTGGAAGGAATTATTACCGTCATCATTGGCTTATTTCTGTTATTTTCGCCCGTAGTAACAACCATAACACTGGTTCAGATTCTCGGGATCTTCTGGTTTCTGGGAGGAGTTATTTCAATCATTTCACTGCTAATAGACAGAGAGAACATGGGCTGGAAACTGCTCTCTGGTACCATAGGCATCCTTATCGGTATTATGGTATTTGTGTACCCATACAGCCCCTTTGTAATTCTGTCGTTTTTCGTAATCATACTCGGAATCTGGAGTATTATATACGGGGCAATAAGACTTATCTGGGCACTCAAAGGCGACGGACTGGGAATGGCAATCCTCGGACTCCTGACAATTGTCCTTGGGATACTCCTGCTGGTTAACCCTCTGGCAGGTGCCGTTGTCCTGCCCTGGATATACGGGATTTCCCTTGTAATAGGCGGGGTTGCAGCATTGATTGACGGGTTTAGAATGAAATCCGGGAAAAACACTTCATATCCTGGATAAAGATTCTAAAAATAGAAAACTTGAAGACTGAGAAGCATTCACGACTATAGATGCAATGTAAGATGCAGTGACAGATTTCGTGCCGGGGCAGGAGACGGTCCATTAGCACTGCAGGCCTTTAAGAACTCCACATTTAAATATCTGAAAAATTTAAAGAATTTACATGCGAAAAGGTACAGTAACAATAACAGGACTGGTTCTTCTTTCCTTTATCCTTTCAATCTATTTTTATCCGCATGTACCTGAACAGATGGCAACTCACTGGAACTCACAGGGAGAAGTAGACGGCTATATGTCGAAACTCTGGGGGCTCTTTTTCATGCCGTTACTGATAACGGGTATTGTAATTATGTTCCTGGTAATTCCGAAAATTGACCCGAAAAAAGAAAATATCGCAAAATTCAGAAAGTGTTATGACGGGTTTATAGTGATACTGATTTTGTTTATGGTTGCAGTCCATCTCCAGACACTGCTCTGGAACACAGGAATTCGGATCAGCCCCAATGTCGTACTTCCTACAGGGATAGGACTTCTGTTTTATTATATAGGAATCCTTACGGAAAATACGGAGCGGAACTGGTTCATCGGAATCAGGATTCCCTGGACTCTCAGCAGCGATAGGGTATGGAAAAGAATTAACAGGCTTGGAGGGAAACTATTCAAGATAGCAGGAATAGTAGCAATCTTCGGGGCTTTTTTTCCGGAACTTGCAATCTACTTCATCCTTGTACCTGTAATATTTGTAGCCGGGTTTACTGTTGTTTACTCATATGTTGAATATCAAAAGGAACTTAAAGAAAATGAAAGAGAGTAAAATAAGGAAGTGAAAAAGAGAAAAGAACTGAAAAAAGGAGCTTAGATAAATTGAAATTCCTGATCAAAACTTAAAAAATAAAGTATAAAGATTCCTGTGTTTGCCATTTCCGGGAATCATTTTAACCGGTTTCTAAAGCCTTATTTATCATTACTTTTATCTAACATGCTCTCATTTTGTCATATTGATCGTTATGACTGAAGATATAATTATAGATTCAAACAAACCAGTCGAAAACGGAGATACTATTTCCGTTGATTATGTGGGAAAACTGGAAGATGGTACAGTTTTCGATACATCAGAAAAGGAAGCTGCCACTGAGGCAGGGATATACAATGAAATGAGAGACTACAAACCTCTGACATTCACCGTGGGAGCCGGACAGATGATTAAAGGCTTTGACGAGGGTGTTGTCGGAATGAAAATGGGAGAAGAAAAAACTCTTGAAATCCCTCCCGAGGAAGCGTACGGAGAATATATGGAAGAGTACGCAAGAGAACTGCCACGTAATGCTGTTGATTTTACCCCGGAAGTGGGGATGCAGTTGGCCACAGAAACAGGGCTCAGAGGCACTATCACAGAGGTAAGCGAGGAAAACTTCATTGTGGACTTCAACCATGAGCTTGCAGGCAAGACCCTGATATTCAAAATAAAAGTTGTTTCGATGGAGGAATAAAAAATGAGGGCAGGGAGGAGGGAAACTTTAATAATATGCGTTCTGCTCATTGGGAGCATTCTTTTCGGAAGTGGATGCGCGGGCAGTGGAGACGGTAATGTTGTAAAAACCGGAAACACAATTCAGGTGGACTATACTGGGAAATTAAAAGATGGTACTGTTTTTGATACTTCCATAGAAGAAATCGCAAAAGAGGCAGGTATATACACAGAACAGAAAAACTATGTTCCCCTGACCTTTAAGGTTGGTTCGGGCCAGTTGATCAAGGGTTTTGACGAAGGCGTAATAGGAATGAAAATAGGAGAAGAAAAGACCTTTACAATTCCCCCCGAAAAAGCTTACGGAAAATATGATGAAGCTAAAATTCAGACAATCTCCCTTGAGGACCTGAACCTGTCAGTGAAACCTGAAGTAGGACAGACATTCAGCAGTATGTACGGGAACACTTTCAGAGTCATTGATGTGAATGAAACGCATGTTACTTTAGACCCAAACCACGAACTCGCAGGCAAGACCCTTATTTTTGATATAAAGCTTATTTCAATAGAATGAGGCTTGAGTCAGTTAAACCGGCTTAAAATCCGGCATATATTTTTTTAAAAAAGATGAACCCACTGGCAGCCAGAAAAAGATAAAGAACTGCCAGAAAAACTGTAAAGAAAAAATTATCAGGAGAAAGGATAATGGAGAACTCTCGTACTGTGGAGAAGGGAGATTATCTCCTTATTGATTATACTGGAAAGCTTGAGAATGGAACAGTATTCGATACCACCTTAAAAGAAAAAGCTCTTGAAGCTGGAATATATAGTGAAGAAAAAAAATACGGGCCTTTCTTTTTCAGAGCATACACTGGTCAGGTGATAAAAGGTATCGATGCAGGGGTTCTTGGAATGCGAGAAGGAGAAGAAAAAACCCTTAAAATCGCACCTGAAGAAGCCTACGGAGAATATAAAGATTATCTGGTTCAGAAAATTCCTCTTTCAAGGCTTGAGCTCAAGGAGCCTCCAAAAGCAGGGAAAATAATAATAACACCCGGGGGAAGGGAAGTTAAAGTGATCGATTCCACGGAAACTTACGCAATCCTTGACTTCAACCATGAACTTGCAGGCAAAACCCTGATCCTTGAGATGAGACTTGTCTCCATTGTGAACGGATCTGGAAATGTAAGCTTGTCCTGAAATAAATGTATACAGTTAACCATTGAAATAAATTAATCTAGCTGATCTTTGAAATAAATTAATCTAGCTGATCTTTGAAATAAATTCACCTTGTTGATCCTTGAAATAAATTCACCTTGTTGATCCTTGAAATAAATTCACCTTGTTGATCCTTGAAATAAATTCACCTTGTTGATCCTTGAAATAAATTTATTCAAGATAATGCACTATAAGTTAATTTTAGGGTCCAAAAACTGGAAAGTGATGGGAGATGGAAAAGGAAGAGAAAGTCGTGGTAGTGTTGCTCGTGATGGCATTGTCATCTCTTTCGACCGCGTACCTGTTCTTCGGGCAGGAACTTGCAGGAGCTGGACAACAGTCAGAAGGAAAAGCCCTGCAGTACACCCACGAATCTGAAGTAGGGGAAAAAGTATCTCTTGATGCCGAGGTTTTAAGTAAACGATTTACTTATACCGGAGACCACCTGCTTTTAGAAGTGAACTTTAACTCCGAAGTCCTGAGCATATTTATTCCGAAGACAGCGGGTGCTGATGTCCTGAACGAATTAATCAATGAAGGGGACTTCATCAACATAACAGGCACTGTTTCTGAGTATGAAGGAAAAAGGGAAATCAAAGTGGAACGAAAAGAGGATATTGTTCTGAAATAATAGTAGAAAGGCAAGAAGATATTACCTTGAAATAATCGTCATCAATAAGCGCTATAAAATCGGAAGAACAGATCGTTAACAATATATCCATAGAACAACATCGGAGAAAATATGAAAGCATGTATCATGTGCGGAGGCACAGGGACAAGGCTCAGGCCGCTGACCTTCAAACACCCGAAACCGAGCATACCGATTCTCAATAAACCATCAGTCAGGCACCTGATAGAGCACCTTTCAAGGGAAGGGTTCAATGAAATAGTTATGACCTTGGGATATATGGGAGAACATATAGAGGAACAGCTCGGAGATGGACACATGTTCGGAGTACACATCGATTATGTGTATGAGAAAGAGAAGATGGGGACAGCGGGCGGGGTAAAAAATGCTGAAAAATACCTGAAAAATGAGCCTTTTATTGTGCTTGGGGGAGACCACGTCCTTAACCTCGACCTGAGGGAGATGTACCGCTTCCACGAAACAAACGATGCGATAGTGACCATAGGACTCCTTTCCATTGATGACCCGAGGGAATTCGGGATTGCGGATATGGATATAAATAACCGGATCCACCGCTTCCTCGAAAAACCCAAATCCGGCCAGATTTTCAGCAATCTTGCAAGTACAGGCATTTACATCTGTGACCCTGAAATTTTCGACTGGATCCCTGAAAATAAAAAGTATGATTTTGCAAAAGACCTTTTCCCTGCCCTGCTTGCAGCAGATAAGAGAATTAACGGCATGCTTGTCCGGGGAAAATGGACTGATGTAGGGAGTTCGGCAGCCTATAGGCAGGCCCAGCGCTGGATGCTCGATGCACTTCCTGGAACCACAATAGAAGGAAACTTCACAACAAGAAACGCAAGAATACGAGGCCCCCTATCCATAGGAAACAATGTATCGATAGGTTCGAATTCTTCACTCGTCGGGCCCATTGTCATAGGGGAAAACACTGTAATTGGCGATAGCGTCCTTATCGGGCCTTACAGCGTGATAGGTGCAAACTGTACTATCGATAATAATGCAAAGATTCTTTCTTCGTACCTTTTTGATGGTGTATCCATAGGTAAAAACTCCAATATCTCTGGAGCTGTAGTTGCGGATGAAACCGCTGTAGGAGAAAAATGCAGCCTGGAGAATGGAACCGTAATCGGACATAAAGTCGTTATAGGGAACAATTCTACCATACATTCAGGAGTAAAGATCTGGCCTGAAGTAGTGATCGAGAAGAATTCTAGCATAAAGGATACTGTTGTCAATTCGAAATATGATACTACAAACGAAGGCTCCTGAAAATCTGCATAGAGATCTGCATCGAAACCCGTATTCCATGTAAAACTCATAACTTCAGGTCAAAAGATATGTTCCAGATTTTTCCGGACCCAATTATAAATTATTCATAGCCTGGAAATACGGGTTTCTTGCAAATTCAAATTGAGTTTTCAACGCTAATCCAAATTTTTTTGTGATTTTGCGATTTTCCACAGGCTCTCTGCCGGATTTTTATTCGAATATTATCATTTCGGCACCCCTTTTTTAATTGGCTGGTATTTATTCTGAAATGCCCCGATATGACGTTTCAAATCTTCTTTCCACGCGCCACGCTTCGTTTGGTCCCGCCTGCGTACAGTAGATAAAAACAAAAAATAAAACTGGCTGGAAACCCGATGCCGGACCTCAACCGTGTGCCGGGAGACAAATACCATATCTGATACAGATGATTTCCAGTTCCTTATTTTTTAGTACAAGTAACTTGAGATAACAATTCACAAGATACACCCAACTTCTTTTGTACCGTTTAGCATATATCGGAGAAAAAGGGTTCCTTAAATAAGATAACACGCCTACTAACTAATAAAATTAAGAGATTTCAGTCGACTGCCCACTAAATCTAAAGATTTAACGGATTTCCTTCAGAGGATTTATGACCAGGTATAAAAAATGGCTTATCGGATCGCTGGTTATCAGCGCAGTATCAATTGCCCTGGTTACAGGCTTGACTTTTAACTCTGAAACTGTTGAAGCCCTGCGAAGGATAAAGCTGGAGTACATTTTGGCAGCTGCCATCCTTCACATTAGCTCATACTTAATCTGGGGGCTGCGGACCAGGGCTCTCTGCAAAGCCTTAAGATACCGAATAAGTGTCCTGAAAATGACAGAGATAGTTATTTCAAGTACTTTTTTAGCAGGAATTACTCCTTCTTCTGCAGGTGGAGAGCTCCTGAGAGTCCACGGCCTGAGCAGGAACAAAATTCCAATAGGAAAGGCTACTGCAATCGTTGTAGGGGAACGCCTGCTTGACGCCATCTTCATCTTCTCCTGTCTGCCTTTTGCCTTATACATTCTTGGGGACATTCTTTCGAATTATGAATTTGATGCAGCTTTATTAACAGCAAATGTCCTTGTCTTTGTGCTCCTTGTTTTCTTTATTTACGGGATCTGGAAGCCCGAAAAAGTAAAATACGTAACTCACAGGCTGACAAGCAAGATTGCCCCTTTTTTTGGAAAAAAGACAGATGCTGCAGTTTCACACCTCATGGAACAGATAGACAGGGAAATAGACCATTTTCATGACAGTATAAGGGTCTTTTTTACAGAAGGAAAGAGAGGGCTTTTCTGGGGAATTGCCTGTACTTTTATTTTCTGGACCGTCGAATTTTCAATACTCGTCCTGATCCTTACGGGTCTTTCACAAACACCTTCAATTCTCACCGCCTTTGCAGCCCAAGTGCTCCTGGCTGTTATAATGGTAATACCCGCAACTCCGGGAGCAAGCGGGATTGCTGAATTAGGAGCGGCCTCTATTTTTTCTATTTTCGTAGATTCATCCATTCTGGGAATTACCGTGCTTGCCTGGAGAACCCTGACATACCACATGAACCTTTTAATAGGGGGGCTCATGAGTCTGAAAGTGATTAAGGACATGGACATTATTAAGAAAATGATAGGAGATACCGCCGAACCCCAGCACAACACCTGAGAAAATATCTTGAACAGGAAAAAACCTCTGTACAGAAGGAAAATGCCAGAGGAAAACCGCAGACCAGTATAATTTTATATTAAATTCTCACTAAACCTTTATGATATGTCTTCCAGAGAAATAATCTTTGAAGTCCTTAGAAAAAGTGTACATCTTATCTCAGTCCTGATAGTGCTCATCTACGAACTTTACGGGAAAGAGACAATCCTCTGGGTGCTCATGCTTTTCCTGATAACTGTTCTTGTCCTGGAATACCTCCGCCTCGAACAGGATATGAAAATTCCCATTTTCCATGTGATGTACAGGGAGCATGAAGCCGATAGTTGTGGAGGGCACATCTTCTTCGCCCTGGGTGCAATTGCAACAATCTCCCTTTTCAGCAAGGAAATCGCTTATGTTGCAATCCTTATGACCACCTTCGGAGACCTGGCTGCAGCCCTGATAGGGAAATTCTACGGAAAAAAAAGGATTTTCAAAAAAATCTTTAAAAATGATAAGTCTCTTGAAGGTTCAACTTCCGAATTTATAATTGATCTGCTTATCGGACTCATTGTAATTGGGGATCCCTTTGTGACCCTCGTCATGGCTTTTTTTGCAACCCTTACGGAAACCGCAGTAAATAAGATAGATGATAACCTTGTGATACCAGTTTTTTCAGGTTTCTTCGGGCAGATGACCTTGCTTCTACTGATGCATTTGTGAACTACCCCTCCCTAAAATCTTCGCCTGACGATGTAGATTTTTGAGGAAGAGATCTTCCCGCCTGCGGAGATAAAAATAGAAAAAACTGATCCCTGATTTAACCGGTTGATACTATTCAGGAATACCGAAGATATCTCAGGTTTTTTCCTCGTGCGCTACACAGGACTTGTAGCCAGCCGCCAGCCTGTCTGGCGGCTCTCCCTAAAAAGAAAAAATAATCTACTCAGGCTCCTGTTTCACCCTGGGATTGTTTAAGCCTTCTCATTTCCCTTATGCGCCTGACAAGGATTTCTCCAAGGTAAAGGACAAGGGCTGCAAGAAGCACATACACTTTCAGGCTCACGGGATCGTTTGACTCCCTTTCGGAGTTCTGCCTCGCATCCTTCAGGAGAAGGGCTCTTGCCTCCTTTTCAGTATAAATCTTCCCTCCGGTTGCAAGGATAAGAGGTTCGATATCATTATTGAACCCGACTTCAAGGTACTCAAGCGGGTAGTTTACCGCAAGCGGGTAACCGGAAATATCGTGAATCCCGATTTTGTCCGGGCTGACGCTTGCTTCATATGTGTTCCTGCCTGTGAGGGCAAGGTCAAGCGGGGCTCCGTCCAGTTTAAGCTGCGGGACTCCCTCATCGTACATTATCAGGGTGAGGTCGGAAGGGGTACCAAGCCAGGTATCCAGAGCTTCAACTACCGCCCCTTCTTCTGCCTGAGGGTTTCCAATTGCCCAGTTGGCCATGCCTGAGATGAGTTTGCTGTTTGTCCCGTTGTAAAGAGCAGACGCCCAGCGAGTAGCTTCGTTTCCGCCATTATCCGTTGTAAAGGCTGCAACACGCCCGAGCCCAAAGCGCCATGTAGTGAGTACAGGCTGCCCTGTAGCCGTAATGACCAGGCGTTCTGCCCCTGCTTTTGGCGTAACCTGGTTATATCCTGTGATACTGGCGGTAGTAAGGTTCACGTTCTTCGTAATGAAGTGGTCCGGAGAGTACTCAAGAAGCGGATAGATGCCGGGGTCCTCGCTTTCCTCTTCTTCTTCTCCGGGAGTCGTAACAAGATCCTCAAACACGATATTCGTTCTCTCACCCATATCGAGATGCTCATAGTTATCTTCAATCCCCAGCTCCTGCATTAGCTTCTCAGCATAGAAGGTTCTGACCTTGTCGATCTGAGAGGGAGCAGAAGAACGGATGTGAATAAAGTACATGTTTACACCCATATCCTTCAGCGTTTGTGCAGTCTGAAGGCTCTGGTCATAAGAGTCCTCAATTCCTCCGTCAGAGATTATAATAACATCAAGCTCTCCGTCCTTGCCTTCAATCATCTGTTTTGTTATACCAAGCCCCTGGTCAAGAGAGGTCTCAGTCTGGTTAGTAGGGGTCAATGTCCTGATCTTCTCTTCCAGAACGGCAAGATTCTGCGGAAGCCCCATGAACACAAACCCGTTAGAAACATCATATGCCGCGTTACCGAATGCTATGACGCCAACATTTGCATCTTTCATGTTGTCATTCTCAAGAATCTTAATGGCATTTGACAGGATATCGCCCTGAGTACCATGAGCAGTTGTACTTGGAGAGACATCAAGAAGCAGGACCAGGTTTCTCCCTCCTTTATACTCGGAAGGTTTTGAAATTACAGGCAGGACTTCTTCAAGGGAAGAATTTAGGTAGCTCCCATAGTTATAAGCCCGATTTCCTCCTACGACAATAAGCCCGCCCCCGTTGCTGACATAATTTTTAATTTCCTTTATCTCAGCCTCGGAAAAAGTGTCTATGAACTGGTTGTCAAGCACCAGGACCTTACTGTCTGCAATATTTGTTCCAGGATAACCATTTACAATCGAAACTTCGTAAAGGTTGCTCAGGACACTGGCGAGAGGAGAACCGGTCTCCCCGGTAACGAGCGTGAGTTTCGGTTTGGGAATTACATAAAGGGACTTGTAGAACTCGTTATTAACTTCGTTTAAATCCCCTCCGGACACATCACTGATCCTTACATTCATATTGTGGGCACCGAGGGTGGTAAAAGGCTCCAAGGTAATCGAAATCGTATTATCCCGGGCGTCCTGCATGAACTGCCTGCTCTGGATAAGCTCTCCATCCACAAAAATTTCAAGGAAATAACTGACACTCTGCTCCGAAGCCTGGCGGACAACTATCTCAACCTCGTTCTTGTTGTTGACAACAACTGTTTTGTCCCCAAGTATCTCGACACTGAGGTCATTTGTCTCAAGCTCGGGCTGGACAAGATAAACGGGAGTATCTGCGTCTTTTGCAAATCTCAGAGCTTCCGTAAGATCCTTTCCTGAGTTACTGTTTCCATCAGTAACAAGCACGATCTGATTGCCAAGCCCGGAGTACTGGGTCACAGCATCCCCAAGAGAAGTCTTTTCCCCGGTTAACTGCACGAGGGTGGTCGGGGTGTCCGCTGTGAGGGCTTGATACAGGTCGGTACCTGTTTCTTCAGGGAAAATGCCCATACTTGCTGTCTGGTCCTGAACAAGCACAAGCGAAGGGTTTTCTTCACTGATAGTCTGGGTAACCGTTGTATAGGGGGCAGCCAGGGCAAGGACAAGGAGGAAGGCAACGAGCATTCTCCATTCCACAAGTTTTGTTTTTGTCTTCCGCAGGAGATAGAACCCCGCAATAACCACGGGAATGATTAGTAAGAGCATCTCAGGGCTCTCAAGGGCTACGTTCACAGTTCACCCCTCCCGCGGACGATCAGGATTTCAAGCAACAGAAGCAGGAACAGGACTCCTATAAGGTAATTGGTAATATCGTTTTCTGCAGTATAAGTGTCAGCCCGGACAAGCCTGGTCTCATCTTCTGCAACTGCCCGGCTGATAAGTTCCGAGGCGTCTACTGTAGTATTTGATTCCCGGTCATCGTAGAGGTTGACTGCAATCTTCTTGCCCGAAATTTCGTAGATTCCCACTTCGTCAAAGAGCAAACGGTTTGCGGTAAGGGTCTTTGAAGGTGTGCGGATTTCCACGGTCTTTGAAAGAGAGGTCAAGGTGCCGGTTTCAAGGTTGTATTCTGAAATTTCCCCTATGCCCCCGAGCCATTCAACCAGCTTAATCCAGAACACCGGATACTCAGGCAGGTTATGGAAATTGTTCCAGGCTCCATCTCCGAGCTCGTCGGAAAGCCCCATGTAAAAGATGGTTCCTTTACCTACCTGCCAGTAACTCAGCATAGGAATACCATTTTCCGTGGCTACGAGGGTTGTAGAACCTGTCCTTTCGGTTGCGTTCATATATTTACGGACCGAGATCTCTTCGGTTTGTACGTCCTTTGTAATGCTGTTCTGAAGAGTTTTTTCAACCTCAAGCCCGTTTTCGGCTTCTTCAACTCCGATAGGTTTTACAGGCAGGAGCTTAACAAGGCCAACCTCGGTTTTCTCAGGAGAAAGAGCTTCGCTTGCAATGAAAACCACATTCCCTCCGTTCCGCACATAATTTTCGATTCTGTCCACCGAGCCGTTGGCAATTGGGGTTTCTTTCTGAGCAAGCACAACAAGGGAGTAATTATCAAGGGAAGAAGGTACCGATTTCTGAATTTTAAGGTCGCTATTGGGAAGTAGGGAAAGTGCTGTTTTTGAAGGCAGCTTTCCATTATCCGTGACGTAGAGGACCTGCTGCCCGGAGGTATCCGGAATGGAGATGTAAGCCTTATCGTCAACAGACAGGTCATCTTTAACATTGAGACTGATTGTAGTAATTCCGGGCCCTAGGTTTGCAAGTGTGAACTGGTTTGTGCCGCCTGCAGGAACAGCCAGGGTAAAAGACTTTGAAGCATTTCCCGAAGTCCCTCTTCCTGCTTCTATTTTCACAATTTGGCTTTCACCTTTGTAGTTTTTGACCACACCTGTGTAGCCGTATTCTCCAGCCCCTGCTTCAATCCAGCCATTAATGATTCCTATGTTGTCTGCAGGTTTTCCCACTTTTACGAAATTGACCCCAATCCCGTAGGATTCAGCCAGGTTCTTGGAAACTACAGGGTCATCCCCATCCCAGTTTGTAAAGTCGGAGATAACAATTATTCTTCCCCCTTCGTTTGAAAGGAGGCGCATACCTGTAGTAATAGCTGCAGAAAGGTCGGCAGTGCCGGCTCCGGGCTTAACCTTATTGAATATTTCCCCGGCAGCAGATGCGCTTCCGCCTTCAAGAACCAGCAGGGGGGTGCTGGAAGCAAGGATTATGCTGTTTTTCTTGCTCACATAGCCGTCGGCAATTCCAGCCGCGTCTTCAAAACGAGACTCGACCTGCATGCTTGCCGAAGTATCAAGGATAATTACGGTATGCTCTCCGCTAAGAGGCTCATTTGAGGTGTAATAATAGCCTGCAGCTCCAATGGAGAGAAGGATCAGCATAAGGAGCTGAATCAGGAAAAGAGGGTCTCTCACGATTTTCGTGAGTGAAGCATAAACTTTTTTTCGTTCCCTCTCAAGCTTGAGGACAAACATTAAGGAAGGAATCGAAAGAACCGCTGGTTTTGGGCGGAGCATGTAAATGATTATAAGTGGGATGACACTCAGGAGAGCAGCAAGAGCAAGGGGGGTTTGAAACGGCATTTTTTAGCGTCTCCTTCTCCTGATCGTATGATGGAAAGCATAAAAGATAGGAGTGTCGGTTGTAAAGGTATAGAACTCGGCTCCGACCTTCATACAGGTTTTTTTAATCCTTGCAGTGTGGTCGTCCAGTTTCTGGGTATAGCGTTCCTTGAACTTTTCACTTATATATGTCCTTATATCTTCACCTGTTTCAAGGTCTACAAGCTTGCTGTTTCCCTGAAGAGGAAGTTTTATTTCTGTGGGATCAAGCACCTGTATAACTATAAGGTCGTGATCGGAGAGCCGGTACAGAGCTGTATCTATTGCCTCAGGATCCTGCATGAAGTCCGAAATCAGGATTACAAGGGATCTGGACTTGATCTCCCGGCTGTACTTCATAACAGCTTCACTAATAGAAGTCCCGCCAGACAGTTCAAGCTCGCTAAGTCGGTCGATTGCCCGCATAAGGTTTTTTCTGCCCCTGCGGGGTTTATTGATGAAAATTTCGTCCGTAAAAGTGGATATGGCAAACCTGTCATTATATTTGGTTACCATGTAAGCAAAACCTGCAGCAAGCATGGCAGAATACTCGAACTTCGAGGTCCCCTTTTCAGGGTAGTCCATACTTTTGCTGGCGTCCAGAAGGATATGAGTTGTAAGAGTTTTTTCTTCCTCAAACTGCCGAACATAAAGCTTTTCAGTCCTCGCATAAGCCTTCCAGTCTATAACTTTCAAAGCGTCGCTTGAGTCATACTCCCTGAACCCGATAGTATCGATTCCGTGTCCGCTTCGGGTTGATGGACGATTTCCGGCATAGACCGTCGATACCCTTTTCCGGACCGAAAAGGTAAAGCGGTCAAGCTGCCTGAAAAAATCCGTTTCGATTTTTTGTTTTGTGCGAGTCATTCTTGATCGTCAACCGAAAAGCCCGGTTCTGCCCGGACCTGGAAAAAACCCTGGGGGTTTTAACTTTGTTTTATATATTATGCAGATCGGTTTTCAGAACCTGCTCAATTACAGGCCTGTCAGATTTCATTATCTGATCGGCTTAACTGTTTTATTTAAGTTTCATTTAAGTTTTATTTAAGTTTCATTTAAGTTTCATTTAAGTTTCATTTAAGTTTCATTTAATCTTCTTTAAAATTTCCTCTATGGCTTCATCCGGGGTCATCCCGCTTCTTTCGGCTTCGAAGGTCAGAATCAGCCTGTGGCGGAGAACCGGGTAAGCCATGTAATCAATATCCTCTTTGCCCACGAAGTTTCTACCCTGTATCAGGGCTCTTGCCTTTGCTGCAAGGATCATGCCAATGGATGCGCGGGGAGAAGCCCCATACTCTATGTGCTCTTTGTCTTTGCGAGTCATTGACACAATAGAAAGGACGCGCTGCTTGAGTTCTTCGGAGATAGGAACCTGCCGGGTAAGATTCTGTAAATCGAGAAGTGTGGACTTGTCCAGGCCTCTGGTGATCTTCGGGACTTCGGATTTCGTATAACGGTTTATGATCTCCATTTCCTCTTCAAAGGAGGGATAGTCTACAAGGATCTTTAAAAGGAAGCGGTCTAGCTGGGCTTCGGGTAGGGGGTATGTGCCCTCCATTTCTATGGGGTTCTGGGTGGCAAGAATAAAAAAGGGGCGTTCAAGAAGAAAGGTATCATTTCCGACTGTAACCTGTTTTTCCTGCATGGCTTCGAGCAGGGCTGACTGGGTTTTAGGGGAAGCACGGTTGATCTCGTCTGCAAGCACGATGTTTGCAAAGACAGGCCCGGGTTCAAACCTGAATTCTTTTTTATTATCTTTCTCCTCAATCATATTGGTCCCTGTAATGTCAGAAGGCATCAGGTCAGGAGTACACTGAATTCTGCTGAATTTCAGGTTCATTGCCTTTGCGATCGTGGAGATCATCAGGGTTTTTCCAAGCCCGGGATTGCTTTCAACGAGGGCATGTCCTTCACAGAGAATTGAGATTATGATCTGTTCCACTACCCTGTTCTGACCCACTATGACATTTCCTATCTCTTCAAAGAAACTTTTAAAAATCCTGCCTGCGTTCTGGTAGGTCGTGCCGGCCTCCCCTGGATCGATATTATTCTCACTCATATCTGCTTCACCCTTTGAATTGCTGTTTTTTGCGGATCCCTATGACCGCTTCCTGCTGAACTGTATTCGCTCCTGCAACAGAGTGTCATTTAAAAAACAGCCTGTTACTCCGGATACAGCCTGATAGTTCATACAGCCTGATAGTTCATACAGCCTGATAGTCTATACAGCCTTTAATTTCAAAACTTCTTTTCAATAACTTTCTATTAAACTGGATACAGGTAAGTCCAACTAATACAAATTTATCATGACACTAATACAAATTTATCAAGATATTAATATAAATTTTTCATAATATTAAGATGAATTATTCATAATATTAAGATGAATTATTCATATTATTCTTCTGCAAGTTGTTCAAAGTAGCTCTGGATAACACTCCTGTACTCTTCAGGAAGGTTTTCATAATAAGCCTGAGAAGCAATGGGATCCGAGTCATATAGACCCGACTGAATGAATGATTCATTGTCTCTCTGTTCTCCGTCTTCCTGGCTCATAAAGCCCTGCCCTGCACCCGGAGGTATCTTTAAGTCTACTTCCTTGCCCTCAACTATGATAACAGCAGGTTCTCCAAAAAGTCCTTCATTGTTCTGCGGGTCTCCTGAAGTCCCACCGTTTTCCTCTACAGAAACAAGATCCGAACCCGAACCCGGGAAAGGAATAGTTTCTATCACTTCACTCATGTCGAGGGGACCAACAGGTGCCTGATATCCTGTATGGGCAACATATGCCAGAACTGTAACAGCAAACATGGTTACCAGGAGATCTTTTGCAAGCTTTTTTCTGTTAAGGAAGACAGAGGACTTCACAGGCTTAGAATCGATTATGACGCCGCCTATAAGGTCACGGACAATAATGTTATCAATATCCCGGTTATCATAGGCTGTCCTCATCCTTTCCCTGAGTACAGGGTATTTTTCTTCAATAAAGGAAATCGCGTCTTTCTTTTTAGCCCTGTAATACCTGACTGCTGTGAGTATAAGAGAGAGGGTAAAGGCAAGAATAATTAGTCCCAGGGTCTCAAAGACAATTTCAGAACCAGGAATACTGTATTTTACACCGGTATAGGGTTCAAAGGTGCGAAACATTAAGAATATATCCCTCATGTTGAAGAGCACAAAAAGGGCATAGAGAACCAGAAACGTTGCAAGAAGGTCTGCGAAAACATAGAATACTCTATATTTCTTCAGAGCCGATTCGTGTTTGTTTATGATATTTTCAATCTCCAGAGCCATCTTATTCCCTTCTGCAACCGGAGATCCCGGCGTTATTATACTTAATAATGTTATGTAAAGATGCACACCGACATATAAAGATACTATAGAAAAATATTACAGAAAGATACTATATAAAGATACTATATAAATGTACACGTTCCCTGAAGGCTTATGCTTATCCGGAATTCTTAAAAGTTGAATAGGAGCCCAGTACTTTTAAAGTATTGGCTTTTAATTTTGTACCGGCTTTTGATTTTATATCTTCTAAGGCATCTTTTATAAGTGCATCGCTTGTATGCCCTTCAAAGTCGATGTAGAAGTAATAGTCTCCGAGTTCCTTTTTGGAAGGTCTTGACTCGATTTTTGTAAGGTTAATGCCTCTTTTTGCAAAAGCTCCCAGAAGTTCGTATAATGCCCCTGGCCGGTCTTTTTCCAGGTATACGATAAGAGATGTTTTGCAGGCCGAAGGGCTGACTTTTTCTCTCCTGGTTTCGGGTTCAGCATAGAACCCATGCTCTGAATTCTGGCCGGTTATCGAGTTCGATTCCCCTTCAACGCCTTCGACGCCCATGGTCTGGGAAATATTTTTTCCGGCCCGGACAACAATAAAACGGGTGTAGTTTTCCCTTCTGTCCTGGATATTTGAAAGCAGGGTTTTCAGCCCGTAACGCTCTGCAGCCTCAGGAGACGCTATTGCTGCCATTTCCTCAAACTCCCCTGCCAGCCGGGCCGCATGAGAAGTGCTGCCCGTGCTTCGGAGTTCCGCTTCAGGAAAATGTCTTTTCAGGAAATGCCTGCACTGGGCAAGCCCCTGAGGGTGGGAGAGGATGACCTTTATCTTCTCAGGCCCGCCTTTAGAAAGCAGGCAGTGCTCGATTTTGACGACAATTTCTCCAATTATAACAGCCTCGTTTTCAAGGAGGAGGTCAAGGGTAACTCCTACAGAACCTTCTATAGAGTTTTCTACTGGGATTACGGATATGTCTGCTTTTCCTTTAACTACAGCCAGAAAGGCATCCTCTATATCTGCAAAATACCGAAACTCTGCATCCTTGTTATTACCCAGAGTCCAGAGCTTTGCAGCCCTCTCCGAATACGAGCCTTCCGGCCCCATTACACCTATGATCATCTGAAGGTTAATTGGGGGGATGGTAATAATAAGTTTTGATGGCATAGCTGTGCCACCCGAGTCCCGTCTCGGGAGGACGGTGCCCTTTTTGCTTCGCTCAAGAGGACTATTAGGATTTTAATAATTAGTTTTGCTCCAGAGGGTAATTTGAGCATTTAAGTTAATTTATTCTCAAAAAGAACTTTTCCCGGGGTGGAAATTTCCCGGATTGTCTGCTTATTCCAGTTTTTCTTGAAAGTCGAGCGATTGTCTGCTTATTCCAGTTTTTCTTGAAAGTTGAGCTTCTCTCCCGCGTTCCACAGAATTTCAAATTCCTCTTTGAGATTTTTTGCAAGCCCGATGTCCCGAATTTTTACGACCGAAAGAACCCTGTCCCTGTCCGTTGGATGAGGCTGGAAAAGGACGACTACGTTGTCGTCGATAATCCCGAAACAGGAGTTGAAATTCTGGACCACCCTGACATCAAGGCCTTTTTTAAGTTTTTCAAGAGTTTCTCCCTCCTGATTGGAAAGCATGGAGGTAAGAGCCCTGAAACGTGGAGAAACCATCAATCTGATCCGGACTCCCTTGTCAATAGCCTTTGTTATTTCCGGAAGCAGGTAGAAAACAATGGGTATTCCGAAAACAGGAGGAAGGATACAGATCGATTTTTTTACTTCTCCATAAATAGAAACAGCAAATTTTTTAATTTCTGATTCGGTGATAGCGGTTGTCCAGAAGATCTCATCCTTTCGTTTCTGGTTAGGAACAGCGTTCAGGGCCTGCTTTGCCTCTTCAATGAAGCCTTTTAAAACCGCCATTTCCCTTTCGACTTCGGCTTTTCTCCTCTCAAAAATAATATCCAGAGAAAGCTCGGGGTCGACCGCCCTGAACTTTTTGGGCCTTGAAACCTGAACTTCCACAAATCCTTTTCCAACCAGGGACTCAAGAACAGTGTAGATTTTCCCATAGGGCACCTCCGAATCCCTGTAGATAGCACTTGCTTCGGAAACGCCCAGTTTCAACAAAGAAAGATAAGCAGCTGCTTCATAGGCATTGAGGCCGATGTCCTGGAGGAGCCTTTCATTTTGCATGCCAGCATTTGGGTTTAATATCTTAAAACAGTTTCGAAAAAAGACCTGTGCATAAGATGCCTGAAAATACCGACATCTGATGCGAAAAAAAGTTTCTGGTTTAGGATACCAAAAAAAGATTTCTGGCCTGAAACGATTTCAACTTATGGTTCCGTTTTATTTGAGCAATTTCAGTGCGTCCCTGCAGGCTGCTACGGCAGGTGCGCCTGAGGTTATGAATATGACATCCATAACTTCCATTATTTCCTCTTTGGTGGCGCCATTCTTAAGGGCACTCTGCATCTGTACAACAGTACACCTTTCGCACTGCTTGGATGCAACGACTGCAAGAGCTATCAGAATCTTGACCTTTGCAGGCAGGGCTCCGTCTGATAGTAATTTCTTATTGCACCTGTTATACTTATGCAGAGATTCGCTATCAAGTTCGCCAAGGATTTCCAGAATATGCGGGGTAAAACCCAGCTTTTCACTCATACTTTCCAGTAACTCTTTGTGTTCCAGATCTTTGTGTTCTTTCATTCCAATTAAACCCCCATTGCCTATTTTTGTTTATATTTATCAAAGATTATATTAGCTATATTGTATCTATATGCATATTATTTATCTATTCCTGAGCCTCAGAAATACAAACTATCAAAAATGGCAGGTTGGAAGAAAAAACGCAACCAACCGGGTATTTGAATAAATCCCGATGTTGGATTTAGATGTTGAATTTAGATGTTGAATTTAGATGTAAAAGAACGTGGAGAGCAAATGAAACCAACCGATGACCTGAAAGAAGAACACAAGGCTGTCAAACTCATGCTGAGAATTCTTGACGGCATGTGCACGGATATAGAGTATAGAAGAAACGTTAAACTGGAGCATCTTGAGGGACTCTTAGAATTCATGAAAATATTCGTGGATAAGTGCCATCACACAAAAGAAGAGGTTTACCTTTTCCCTGAAATGGAAAAGGCTGGAATTCCAGCAAAAGAGTTAATCGACTCCCTTATAAAGGAACATAAACAGGGAAGAGAGCATGTCAGCAGAATAGAAGAGGCAGTTTCAAAAAAAGTATGGGATAAAGAAGAATTGACAATTCTTGAGGACGCAAGGGCATATATTCAACTTTTAACCCTGCATACAGAAAAAGAGGAAAATGACCTTTTCCCTCTGGCTGATGTCTGCCTTGCACCGGAAGTGCAGAAGGAGTTACTTGAATCCTTCGAGGTTGTAGAAAATGAAGAGATAGGTGCAGGCAAACATGAAGAGTTCCACAGACAGCTTCACCATCTGAAAGAAATATACTTGATACCCGAAGATAAGGAATCTAAAAAATGAGTGACCTTTAAGGAGAGGTGCATCTCATTCCTCTACTCTCTTTTCGAGGTCAAGCTCTTCTCTACTGTTCCACAGGAGTTCAAAAGAGTTAAAATTTTAGACAGTACGCGGTCCTTTTCGCTACGCTCAAGAGGACTATTTTATGGGGAAGAAACTTAATAGATAAAACATGAATTAACCGTGGATCAACTTGGGAAGGCAGCGAGTGCAGACCCAGAGGCTTTCCATGTTGTGTCTGAGGGGGAGGAGGTAGTGGGTGTCTTCTCCGGCTCCGCATTCGAAGCAGCGGATTGAGAGATCTTGCTTTTTCGGCTGGGATTCAGCTTTTTCCCTGTTAAATTCAACTGTGTACCTTTCTTCAATAGAGAGGGCACCTTCGGGACAGACCCCGATACAGAAGCCCATGCCGTCGCAAAGTTCTTCGGATACTACTTTTGCTTTCCCGTTAATGATTTGAATAGCGCCTTCAGCGCAGGGTGCGACACATTTCCCGCAGCCTGTGCATTTTTCCTCGTCAATTTTTATAATTGTTCGTTTTACCATGGAAATTAACCCCTTATTTTAGGCATATTCCTTTTATGGGAAGATATTATTTTATTTGTAGAAGTATCTGGTTTGTCGGACTGGCTGATCCGTTGAACTAGATGATTTGGCAAAGAAATCAAATATCGGTTAACATAAATTGCCATTTGAAATCCGGCAAATACCCTTCCCTGTAGAGCGTTGTTTTATAATCGTCTATTAGCTTGCTCATTTTGCAGGTATACTTTATGAAATCCGTGCCTGCTTCCCCTTTGAACAATACTCTTTCTGCTTTCTCAAGAAGTTCCGGATAGATAAATACTAGTTCTTCTTTGGTGTGCAAAAACAGAGCAGAAAAATCCCTGTGAATGCCCATGCTTCTTTTCAGGAGCTCCGTGTTTAAAGTCTCATCTGAGATATAGTTCTTGAATTTCAGGTAAGCGTGAAAGTTTGCTATATTCTGATTTAAAGAGTTCAAAATCGAGTATAGCATGTTATCGGTTGTAGGAAGAGAAAGATCCTGAAGCTCAGGATTTGCGCCTTCATAGGTTTCGTTTTCGTCTATATTTTTGTCCTGGTCCCGAGATGTATCATGATCCATTTTATCACCCATATCTGCAACCTGTATCTCAACTTGCAATTCGCAACCTGTACTATTAGCAACCTGTACTATTAGCAACCTGTACTATTAGCAACCTGTACTAGCAACCTGTACTATTAGCAATTTGTATTTTCGAAAAAAACCTGAGTTTTTATTCTATCAGAAGGTTGTTTTTTACCAATCAGAAGTTCATTTTTTTTCACGTATTGTTTGCATTAATGGGGTTTTCAGTGGTGTGTCCCTTCCACCACTTTTATACCCGCATCCTGAATCGTCTTTCTGATGGTATCTATATGGGGACATTTCGGATAACTGTCCCCCATAAGCATGCAGGAACTGAGGTGCACGACGTCAAGATCATACTTTTTCAGAGCATTTATCAGACGGTAAACCCTCCTGCCCGAGCAACCCCCACATGTAAAGAAGGCAATTATCTGCGCTTCTTCATCGTATTCCTCAAAGTGGGACTTCCTCTCATTGAAGGCTTTGAAGCAGCCCACGCCGGGGCAGGCTTCCGAGACGATGTCACAGCGAACTACCGCTATTTTTATGGATTTTGTTTTTTTAGTCAATTTTTGCCCAGCCCTGTACACATTTTTTTAATCATAATACGTTTTACAGCAAACGGGTAGATTCAGTCGGCCTCGGAACTTTTACAACAAGCACCCTGAAAATGCCATCTCCGGGGTTCAGAAGGCGGTGAGGGACCTTTGCAGGGCTTTCGATCAGCATGTCCCTGCTGACTTCTTCCTGTTCGTCCCCGATTTCAACGACGCCTTTTCCTTCGAGAATGTAAAAAAAGACGTCCACAGGCGTGATGTGTTTTTTTAAGGCTTCCCCTGGCTTGAGTTCGATGTGCACTGCCTGGGCATGTTCCGTATCATAGAGCATTCGTACGCTCACTTTATGAGGGTTCGGCTTTTCCGGTGAGGATTTCATCTCAACAACTTTCATATAGTTATCCCCTTTTTGACCATTTAGGCGTTTTTATTCCGTTTTTGCTCTATTTTTGTTCTGTTTTTATATATGCCTGATCAGTACCAATCTATTCAATCAGTCGTGAAGCAGGACATCTCCTAAACTGTAAACCTCAGGGGCTTAGAGTCCAACCTGTTTTTTGAATTCATCAAGACCAGTATCCTCAATGAATTTACCGAGCCTCTTTTTTGTACCGGAATTTTTGTAGAATGTTATGATTCTGTCCACGGCATCGAGAACCTCATCTTCAGAAAGTGCCTTTGCCACGACATCCGCAAGCCTGGGAGATGCAGCGGCAGAGCCTCCAACCATAAGATTATATCCTTTTGCTGTACCCATTATCCCTATATCCTTGATAGCAGGCTCAGCACATGAATTCGGGCAGCCACTAACTCCCATTTTCAGTTTGGAAGGCATGGGCATCCCGTGATATTTTTCATCCAGTTTGAGGCCCAGACCCAGTGAGTCCTGTTTAGCTTGCTTGCAAAAAGTTGTTCCCGGGCACATCTTAACACTTCTTACGCAAAGCCCTATTGCTGCTCCAGGCTCTATGCCAAGGTCAGCCCAGACATTGTCAAGGTCTTCTTCTTTAAGGCCTACGATTGCAATTCTCTGAGCAGAGGTCATCTTCAGGGCAGCTGCACTATACTTTTTTGCAACTTCAGCGATTTTTATGAGAGTGTCCGGATCTACAACTCCTCCCGGAATGTGGGGGGCTATTGCATATGTCTCACGGTCCCTCTGAACGATTGCGCCTTTTGCAGGTAAATTGTCTTTCATGGTTGATCCTTTCTTCTCATCTTTATTATTACAGGAATATATCACAAAAGAATATAATATAAAATTAAATTTTATAATAGTATCTTTTGGATACCAGTATATTAGAGATACTAACTTATATATCAGACAGTTTCTATGTTTATACTATGAAAGACTGCACGGTCTACAAGACGATGAATATTATAGGAAAAAGATGGACCATCCATATCCTTCTTGAGCTGCACAAAGGGGAAAAGAAAGAAAAGCGCTTCAATGAACTGAAAAGAAAACTGGGGTCCGTAACCCCAAAAATCCTTTCGGAAAGGTTAACCGAACTTGAAGCAGAAGGCATGATCATGAAGACTGTTGACGAGTCCACAAATCCCCCAAAATCCGAGTATTACCTTACAGAAAGCGGAAGGGATTTTATAAAGATCATACAGGGGATAAAAAGGTGGGGACTAAAGTGGAAATTCCAGAACGAAGAATGTGAAAAGGCCATCTGCAAGTACTGTGACGTTTAGGGGCAAAAAGCATAAGGAAAAAATGTAAAGAAAAAAGTAACTATTCAGCCACTGATAAAAAAGTATGTTTTTTCAGCAAAATGCTGAAATTCTCAGAATAATAGCGGCGCTCCTTTGAGCGCCGCGAGAATACCGTCTATAACAGGTAAATCGTTCTTTTTAATGGTTGAGATATAAGCTCTAATTCTGCAGAAAGCTTCCGCTCCTTGTATAGTTCTGAAAGTTCCTGATATTTTCTGCTGTAATTTCATCATCCTTATGTCTCTTTCTGCTTGGTTATTCTCAAACGGAACTCTCAAGTCATTGAGGAATCTCAGGATCTGTTTTTTGTTTTCTATAAACCTGTCAAGTAGGTTCCTTGCTTTTGTTTTTGGATTTTTACCACGTTTTCCTTGTTTTTCAGGGTTTAGAGAAGGTGGATTTTCTTCAATCCCTTTCATGACTACAGCATCGAACCTTTCTTCTAACACTTTAATTTGCTCAAAGTCCAGATCTTTGACCTGCTCTTTACACTCATCAGTATACTTTTTCATTTCTGTTAACAGTTCATTCATCTCTTTAGCCCATTGCTGTTTATAGTTCTCCTCAATTCCAGTAAGTTCTCTCTGGAGATGAGCATTGCAAAGAGCATGATCACATTCATAACTGTTATAGGGTTTCCATCCGTCATGAACTGCTATTCCTTTAAACTCTGGAAGAATTCCCATGGCATTAATTGCTTCTGATCCTCTTTTTGAGTGAGCAAAATAACAGGTGTATTTGTCATTAGAAGCTACATGAAGCCAATGCCTTTTTCCTTCAATTTTCATCCCAGTTTCATCACAATGGATTACAGGAGAAGTTATTAACCTCTCCTGACTCACATTTTCAAACTCCTCTAAATTCCGGAAGCATTCTTTTTCTGCTCTGATTATCGTAGCAGAACAGATTTTTATCCCCATAACGTCATCAAAAAACTCTAAAATCCTTTTATAGGGAATAAACTGGTAGTTTTTACAGTAAATTGCTGAAGCTAAAATATTAGGACCATACTGGACGGGATATTTCACAGATTCTGGAAAAGAAGCTTTATTTGATTTTCCACAGTGAGTACAGGTCTTAATCTGACTTTGATGTTCCGTAACAATTAGATTTACAGGAGGAATATCAAAAATTTGTCTTCTCTCATAAGCTTCAACTTCAACATCCTCAAGAGTATGTCCACATTCTTTGCAGCAGGTCAAAGAATGTTCAATTACCTAATCAGGATCATTAACCATATCAAGAGTTGTGCCTGGATGACCTTCTTGACCTCCAGGTTTCTTCCCACTCTTTTTCCGGAGACTCTTGGGATTAGGTTTTTCTTTGACTAAAAAGTCAGTAGAAGGAGGTTTACTGCTGTTTCTGCTATTTTGATTTAAGCGAGATTCTAAAATCCTTACACGTTCTTCTAGTTCAGCAATTCGAATAGCTTGTTCTTCTATGATAGTTTCAAGTCTCTGGATTACAGAAATTACAGCTTCAGGACCAGCTTCATAGATAACGAGGATCTCTTCACGTGTAAGCATAATAACGAAACAAAATAGGATTCAATTTATATGCAATTTTTCCTCGAAAAGAGGAAAAATTGTAGCCTTTCAAAGGCTACCTGAATTGTTACAGAAAAAATTATAAAAACAAGTAAGAAAAGAAAATAAAGGGAAAAAGAAGAAAAAACAGGTCTTTTACTTTTCCCAGAGACCTACTTCTTTTTTGAACTCTTCCAGACCGATTTCATCTATGATTGTTCCTAGCCTTTTCCTGTTCTCCCCATATTCTTTGAAAAATTCGACTATCCTGTCAACAGCTTCCAGGACTTCTTCTTCGGAGAGTCCTTTTGCCACAACGTCAGCAAGCCTCGGTTTCAGTCCTGCAGCTCCGCCCACCATGAGAGTGTAGCCTTTTGCAGTGCCCATCACCCCTACGTCCTTAATCACGGGTTCGGAGCAGGAACTCGGGCAGCCGGAAACAGCCATTTTCATCATGTAAGGAAGTTTTTTCCCCCTGTATCTCGCCTCCAGTTTCATCCCGAGGCTTACGGCATCCTGCTGACCTTTCCTGCAGTAAGTTGTCCCCAGACAGAACTTGACACCCTTTACAAAAGGTCCGGCGACCATCCCGGCGTCCATGCCGAGATCTGCCCAGGCGGCGTCAATATCTTCTTCTTTTAAGCCTACGATTGCCATCTTTTGTTCAGAGGTCATTTTCAGAGTTGCAGCCCCGTATTTCTCCGCAACATCCGCAATTTTCCTAAGGGTTGCAGGATCAACAATGCCTCCAGGGGTTCTGGGGGCGATTAGATAGGTTTCTCCATCGCGCTGGATGATAGCATTCTTTTCAGGTATGGTACTTTTCACAGGTATCGCCTCTCAACTTAGTAGATAATTATACTTTGTTGGGATTAATAAAGGAATATTCTGGAAATGTATACATCCATCATGCATCTTTTAATAAATGTATACATCCATCATGCATCTTTTAATAGTAGTATTTTAAAGATATTGCTTATATAAGGACAGTATCATAGTTTATACTATGAAAAACTGTATCGTCTACAAAACGATGAACATCGTGGGGAAACGCTGGACCATCCATATCTTACTGGAATTATATAAAGGGGAAAAGAAGGAAAAAGGCTTCAACGAGCTAAAACGCAAACTTGGAGGCGTAACCCCTAGAATCCTTTCCGCCCGGATGACAGAACTGGAAAGTGAAGGTCTTATTGTAAAGCAAGTGGACAATTCCACAGTCCCCGCCAAGTCAGAATATTTTCTTACAGAAAGTGGAGAAGACTTCATAAAAGTTATCCAGGGAATCAAAAAATGGGGTTCAAAGTGGAAATTCAATAACAGTGAATGCGACAGGTCTGTTTGTAAATACTGTGACCTCTGAGTGAACTACCCATCCCATCCTCCCTTCGGAATAGAATCAGGAGCCTTTTCCCCTTCGAAGATAAGCAAAATTCTCAGGTTTCGCTTACCTCAAAAAAGGACAGTATCCCGGTTCATCGGCATTGGAATTCTTTTATACAAACGGGTCATAAATTGTTGTGAAATGAGACCTATCACATGCTGAAAAGAAGGAAATGCTCAGGAAGGTTTTGAATGAATAATGGGGGAGCAGATAAAGTAAAAATTGGCACTGAAAGAAACCTGGATTTTTTCTTCACACCTGAGAGCATAGCCCTTATAGGAGCGTCTCCGAACCCTGAGAAACTCTCCCATACGGTTCTGAAAAGCCTCAGGAAAATGGGTTTTAAAGGAAAGATTTATCCCGTAAACCCTGGATATAGGGAGATTGAGGGGCTGAAATGTTATTCGGCTCCCGGAGAGATTGAAGACAGGATTGATATTGCTATTTTTGCAGTCCCGGCTAAAGCTGTTCTTGAAATTTTGAAAGGGCCTGTGGAAAATATAAAAGGAGCCATAATTGTCAGTTCCGGCTTTCGGGAAATGGGGCCCGGTGGGAAGAAAATGGAAGACGAACTGAGGGCTCTTTTAAAAGAGAAAGGTATCAGGGCTATGGGACCGAACTGCCTTGGAATATATGACACTGTCTCAAAAGTTGATACGTTTTTCATAGAGGGGGAAAAGATAGAAAGACCTTCCAAAGGTAGAGTTTCCGTGCTTACACAGAGTGGATCTTTTGCCGCTATGATTATGGACGAACTGGCAAATGAGGGAGCAGGCGTTGCAAGGGTTGTAAGCTATGGGAATAAGGTTGATGTTGACGAATGCGACTGCCTTGAATTTCTTACACAGGATGAAGCCACAAAGACAGTTGCTCTTTACATTGAGTCCGTAGGAAACGGGCGAAGATTCCTTGAAGTTGCTTCCAGCTGCGTAAAAAGGAAACCTGTGATGGCTCTTAAGGTTGGAAAAAGGGAACCGGGAGCAAGGGCAGCAAGTTCCCATACCGGTGCAATTAGCGGGATGTATGAAGCTTATGAAGCCGCTTTTCGGAAAACGGGCATAATAGAGGTCGCCAGTTACGAAGAGCTGAAAGATGCCTGCAAAGTTCTCAACAAGTATTCCCCTGTAGAAGGAAACAGGATCCTGATAATAACTGACGGGGGAGGGATAGGCATTTCCATTGCCGACTCCTGTGAGGAAGCAGGGCTCAAAGTCCCTGAACTTTCCGAAGCTACTGTAGGGAAGCTAAAGGAAAAACTTCCGGCTTTTGCTTCCGTAAAAAACCCAATAGACCTCACAGGCAGTGTGCGGGATGAACATTATGTTGCTGCCCTACAGGAGGCTCTCGCGGGAGAATACGACCTTGCAATTGTCAGCCTGCTCTGGGGCCCACCTCTTCTTACCGAAGGGGTTGCAGAAAAAATCCGGGATTTTGCCGAAAGCTGCGGAAAACCTATCCTGATCAGCCCTCCGGGGGGAAAGTTCAGCCGGAAAATGGCTTCAGCTTTTACAGCCACCGGAATGCCGGTATTTTTCAGCCCTGAAAGCGTGGTCCGAGCGGCAGCCGTGCTTTGCGGAGGAAAATGGCAAGCTGAAATAAAATTTGAGCCGAAAAAAAACTAAAATTGCCCGAAATTTGAAAAAATAAAGGATTGGATCGGAAAATCTCGCAGAGGTTACACAAATCCCGGGGCGGACGAAAAAATTGAACAGCGCCTGTACTTCATAGCCCTCTTAACTCTTTTCATGGCAAGTTCAACGGCAGCTTCCCGTGGCTGGATTCCTTGTGTTTTTGCAGCTTCCAGTACTGTGCTACATTGCTTCTAACCTTTTCTTCAATTTAACCTAAAGCGGTACATCTGGTAGTCCCCTGGTACTCTGAAGCCGCACAGATCACTCCACCCGCATTTGCTATAAAGTCCGGCACGTAAAGAATCCCTTTTTCATAGAGGCTCTTTTCCGCTCCCTCCGTGACAGGAATGTTTGCCCCCTCAACCACCAGTTTAATGTTCAGAAGATGGACTTTACTCTCATTGATCACATCAGGGCAGGCTGTCAGAATCCAGATATCGCAGGGAACAGCAAGAACTGCATCAATGCCAAGCTTTTCCTCTCCGGGATAGTCAAGCACACTTTTGCCCTCTTTCTTAAACCTTATCAGGACATCCACATCAAGCCCGTCCGGGTCATGGACCGTACCCCTGGAATCGGCGACCCCCACAAGGACAGCTCCTTTCTGGGTAAGGAAACGGGCAGCTTGCTTCCCAACAGCCCCGAAGCCCTGAAAAATCACACGAGCCCCGAGAACTGGAGGGCATTTACGGAAAAGAAGATGCCTATTATCTCCTCTCAGACCCCTGCTTCGCGGAACGGTTTGAAGATCACGTACTTGGAAGGAATCTCGGTTACAGGAATGCTTTCCAGGCTTGAACTGAAGAGTCCCATCGGGTTTTTCATCACTCCAGAGAACAGTCACCGGCTCAAAAGAAAGCTTGAATGAACTGGCAATTTTACTTTCCATATTATCACCAAATAGTTGTTTACGCGACAGATGACAGATAGGTTGCGTTGGCAGCTATATACACATACCAGAGGTTTGAAGAATTCCCCCGGACCTTTCCGGCATGAAGTAGCTTAAAGTAGCTCTGTTGCATATACAACCAACCAGACCACTCAACATCAAAAAATCTCCGAATATCAATTTAAAGAGGACATTGAAATGGAAAGACTGGAACCGATAGGCAAAGTAATTTCGTACATTTACAGGTACCAGCGGATTTTCCTGGACAAAGAACTGGAACCATACGGCATCGGCAGCGGGCAGTTTAGCTTTATGATGTCGCTTTACTTAAAGGACGGAGTAAAACAGGAGACCTTTGCCAGAATGTACAAAATGGACAAAGCCACCGTTGCACGAGCAATAAAAAAGCTGGAGGACACCGGCTATGTCTACAGGAAACAGGATGCAAAAGACAAAAGAGCATACAATATCATTTTAACTGAAAAAGGAAAGGACATAGAAGCAAAAATAAAAGAAATAGCCATAAAGTGGAACGATGTCGTGCTAGCAGGTTTCAGTGAAGAGGAAAAAAGACTTAGCACTGCGCTTTTTGAAAGGATGGAGCAGAATATAACTGAACTTTTTGATTGAAAAGCTTAGCTACATTCCTGCAACAAAAGTTAATTCTCTCCCACAAACAAAGACCCGGTTTCATCTTCCTGTTCGTGTACATTTCTATGTTCGCGTATATTCTCCCCTACTTCTTCATGCCCACTTCCGGCCCTGAATTTGCCCCTTACAAGCCAGCTCAGGCCCGCTACTGCCAGTCCAAAAGCTCCCGCAAACAGAAAGACCGTTTCAAGCCCGAAACTGGCCAGAACAAAGCCAAATACAATCGGGGAGAGGGTTTGTCCCAGGTATTTCATGGAATTGTACACCGATATTATACGGCCTTTGGAATCCTCCGGTGCAATCTGGAGGATCAGGGTATCAGCTATGATCTGGGAAAGCCCGTAGCCCATGCCGAAGAGAAGCAAAAGAAAAACGATTATGATTTTTGAGTGTACAATGCCTATCATTGCCACGGTAAGGCCCGAAAAGCCGAAACCTACGCCTACTAGGCAAACCAGAGGATACCTTAACGCAAGAACCTTCACCCTTGACGCAATCAGAATAACCGTTATTCCCATAAGGCTTAATGCAAGCCCCGATTCCTTTGACGTATACCCGAATTCGGCCTTGAGCATGAAAGGCAGATAAAATACCAGCGCATAGAGCAGGAAAAAAACCGCAAAACTCAGGAATATGGTGTAAAAGATTTTAATGTCTAGAAATGGCTTTAAAAGTTCCGCAAAAGTCTTTTTGTTTCGGGCTCTGTTCGGTGTTCCGTTTTTCTTATTATTACCATTTTCTCTGTTCTGTTCTCTGCCATTTTCTCTGCCCGGATTTCCACATTCCTTTCCTCTATACTCCGGCCCTACGGACTTTGTTTCAGGAAGGCATACCGCCGCAAATAGAGCCAGGGGCAAGGTAAGGGTATAGAAAAGGAAGGGCAGGTTCCAGCTATGTGAGGCAAGCAGGCCTCCTATAAGGGGAGAAAACACCGAACCAATGGCATTTGTCATGCCCACCCTGCTTGTAGCATGCACCCTTTCAGGACCAGAGTAGAGATCCCCTATCAGCAGCATTGAGACCAGCATCATGCCTGCAACCCCTATTCCCTGAAGGAAACGAAGGACAAGATGGGTTTCGAGATCCGTTGCAAAATAAGCCGCAAGCCCTGTAAATCCATAGAGAACAAGGCAGAAAATAAGGATCTTTTTGCGCGGTATGCGGTCCGTAAAGGAGCCGAGGACCAGAGAAAATAGTGCTGTGGAAAAGGTTATGGCCGAAACCAACATCCCGATATTTTGCGCTGTTGTTTGCAGGGGTCCTACCATTTCCGGAAACACGGGCCCCAGCAGAGCACCGGCCGACATCCCAAAAAAGACCGTCAGGCAGATGATAAAAAGATGGATTTTTTTGTTAGTTTTCATAATAGTACTCTCATTGTTCTGTTTTTCAAGGATCCTTTTATTACAGATTCTTTCCGATCTCCCGTGCCTTTACCAGCAGCTCTTCCTGCTCAAGAATGTCGTCCACCCCTATGGTCCCGGCCGCGGCAACTGTGCATTTCACGTCGAACCCCACATGTGAAAATATTCCTTCCATATACTCAAAATACTTACCGTAGGTATCTACATTGGGATTGCCCTGGGTGTATGCGAGCACGAGCCTCTTTCCGGCCAGGGGTTTTGAACTGTCATGGACAAAGGGATGTAAGCGGTCCACAAAAGGTTTGGCCTGGGCGCTGATTTCCCTCATGTAGACGGGAGAACCAAGCACCAGGACATCGGTTTCCTCTATTTTCCTGTAGAGTTCCTGCATATCATCTTCAAGGATACAGGTCCCTTTCTTCAGGCAGGCGGAACAGGCATTGCAGCCACTAAGATTCATTTTTGCGAGATTATACACGACGGGCTCGGCTCCGTTTTCCGAGGCGTCTGCAAGGATTTCCTTTACGAGTTTCGCAGTGTTTCCTTTAATCCGAGGACTTCCTATCAATCCGAGAACTTTCATTAAGATTGCTCCTTTTTCCAAAAGATTGTCACAGATTGTTGCGCTAGCAACTAAAGGTGTTAACGCGGCAGTGTGTATATAAAAGTTGCGTATGCAACAATTGTGGATGTACAAAAAGATGAAAAATAAAGCATAAGGGACAACTTCCCCTTCAAAACCGATAGGCAAAATAATTTCGTACATTTACAGGAATCAGCGGATCTTCCTTGACAGGGAACTGGAACCATACGGCATTGGCAGCGGACAGTTTAGTTTTATGATGTCCCTTATGGTAAAGGAAGGGGGCAGGCAGGAAGACCTTGCAAGAAAGTATAAAATGGACAAAGCCACCGCTGCATGGGCAATAAAAAAGCTGGAAGATGCCGGCTACGTGTGCAGGCAGCAGGACCCGGAAGATAAAAGGGCATACAGGGTATTCGTTACTGAAAAAGGGAGAAGTATGGAAGAAAAAATGATGGAAATAGCCCTAAAATGGGATTCCATCGTATTGTCAGGTTTCAGTAAAGAAGAAAAACAGTTACAAGCTGCTTTTCTGGAAAGAATGGGGCAAAATGTATCCGGGATTTTTGAGTGAAACGAGAACGTTTCCACAAAACCGGATTACATGCCATTATTCACTCTGAACCGGCTTTTCTGCGACCAATTCTTTGCTTTCTTCTTCCTGTTTACCTGATTCCACCATTTCCTTAACAGTATTCGGGGCTTCCGTAGGCTCCCGCGGGGTCAGCACCCGGTCAAATTCCGGATAGTACCGGAAATTGTCCGTCAATTCCTCGAATACCTTATTTTTGGGACTGGTAATGACTACACGCGCCTGGGGATGAATCTTCTTACCAGGGGGGGGTTGCAGAAAAAATCCGGGATTTTGCCGACAACTGTGGAAAACCTATCCTGATCAGCTCTCCGGGGGGAAAGTTCAGCCGGAAAATGGCTTCAGCTTTTACAGCCACCGGAATGCCGGTATTTTTCAGCCCTGAAAGCGTGGTCCGAGCGGCAGCCGTGCTTTGCGGAGGAAAATGGCAGGCTGAAATAAAATTTGAGCCGAAAAAAAACTAAAATTGCCCGAAATTTGAAAAAATAAAGGATTGGATCGGAAAATCTCGCAGAGGTTACACAAATCCCGGGGCGGACGAAAAGACGACAGGATTGAGAAAGACACAGTTCCAGTAAGAGATGACAGGATTTTTATTCAGAACGATTATTTCAAAACCTATATAATAGTAAATTAAATTAATAATATTAAATGTGTTTCTCTTAATAAGCTTAAGAAAAAGGAATCGTTTGTAATTATTTCTAACTTTGATCTCATCTTCTGTTTTCTCTTCAGGAAATTACCCGGAAATGGAAAAGATAGTAAGAACAGGATGATTAGCATGGAAACAGTGTTTAAAAAATCAAAATTCTCCTGGGAAGATTATTTTTCAGATAAAATGAAAGATGAGCACAGGTTTTCAACTGAAGAATCCCTTGCTAAAGAAGCAAAAGAGAAGCTATTCCACCTTAACGGAAGGAAAACTCTTCTTGACTTCGGTTGCGGGGCAGGGGACCTCCTCATATATTATGTCCCACACTATGAAAAAATAGTAGGGGTTGATTTCTCCAGCTCCATGCTCTTTGAAGCCGAAAAAAAGGTCCGGCACCATAAATATAAAAATGTGGATCTGATCCTTGCGGATAACAGAACAGTATGGGAGAAGTTAGACACAAAATTTGACCAGATAACTGTAGCAGGCGTGGTGCAGTACCTGACCCCGGAACAGGTTGACGATTTCATCCTCAATGCATCCGCATATCTGAATGAGGACGGAAAAATATCTTTCTTTGACATAATTGATCCCAAGCTATATTCTTTGTGGAAAATAGGCTGGTTCTCACAGAATTTCATACACCGGGATATATTTCTCAGAGCATGTACCAGCTGCTTAAAAAAGATCTCAGCTTTTTTGGAAAATAGACCGGCTGACACAATAGGGAATTCGTACAGCCCACAAATTATTGAAAAAATTGCCAGAAAAAACGGCTTCCAGATGGAGTATGCGAAATCAATGTATTATGAATACAGGTATCATGCAATACTCTCTAAGATTTCATAACAATGTTTCAATTTGCAGACTGAGCTAAAAGACAGATAGTCCCATTTAGATAGTCTATTAAAATAGATTACACGAGTCAGCATTCAGGCATAAATATTCTTCTCCTGTAAACTTAATATTAAGTCCCGAAACTTTCTGCATCCATGCCGCCTCGTTTCAGGGTGTTCTGATTCAAGACAGCACAATTTTCCTTCTTCACGCTTTTTCAGCAGACAAAAACCATATTCTTCCTGTTGACCCTGGTTTTTGCAAAAATCAAATGTTTGCAAGAGTTGAAGAAAACAGGGGATGGACAAAAAACATCACATATATATAACAAACATCCAGAATATATTAAATACTTCAAAAAATGTTTTGAATGAGAAAGGTGTTGTGAAATTAGATGGGACAAAATCGGACATAAAACTGCTGTCAAAGAGGTTGAATAAGAAGTCAACTACCCCTGCTTACTGGAACTTTTTAAAGAATAGAAATGCAAGCCGATCCTGCAGAGACGCAAACAGAGACACTAACAATGACATTAAATTCCACTGTTCAGGAAACCTCTTTTGAAACTGAGAATTTCCCTGATACTCATGAAGTTACTGCCTGGTCAGGAAAAAATCCCCTTATCAAGCTGACAGACGTCTGGAAAATCTACCGGATGGGAGAAGTTGATTTTGCAGCTCTCGCGGGAATCGACCTTGAGATCTACGAGGGAGAGTTCCTGGTTGTTCTGGGTCCCAGCGGAAGTGGAAAAAGTACACTGATGAACCTACTGGGCTGCCTGGACATCCCTTCAAAGGGAACTGTCTTTCTAGACTCAAGGGACATTTCCAGACTTGACGAATCCGAACTGGCCCGCATAAGAGGACAGATGATAGGGTTCATTTTCCAGAGTTTTAACCTGATCCCAACACTGAACACGCTGGAAAACGTCCTTTTGCCCCTGGAATTTCAGGAAGAAAACCCTCAAAAGGCAAAGAAAAGGGGAGAATACCTGCTCGAAGTTGTAGGGCTTTCGGATAAGAAAAGAAACCTCCCCTCCCAGCTCTCAGGCGGACAGAGGCAGAGAGTTGCAATTGCCCGTTCCCTTGCCGTTAATCCCCCTATAATCCTCGCAGATGAGCCTACCGGAAACCTGGACAGCAAAACCGGGGACTACATTCTGGATTTTCTGGCAAAATTACATGAAAAGGAAGGAAAGACAATTATCATTGTCACCCACGACCTGGACCTTGTAAAACACGCGACAAGAGTCGTGTATCTCAGAGACGGAAAGATAGAAAAAATCGAACATGTTAATCGAACATGTTAATCGAATATGTTAATCGAGCACGTTCATCGAAAAAAACATTAAGGGGAAATGAAATGAAAAAAATTTCCATATTAATGCTCCTGATTCTACTTTTACTAATCATACCTCTAACCGCTGGAACAGCCCTGGCAAGCAGGTTGATAGACTCCTCATCCATACAGGTAAGCCTTACCAACCAGAACCCTGATGCTGCAAGACCAGGCGAGCCCGTGGAACTCACAGTCAGCGTACAAAATGTGGGGAACAACGACCTTGAAGACATAGTTATCGAAATCACTCCCGAGTACCCTTTCAGCAAAGTTTCAGGAGAAGCGCTTAAAAAAGATATATCTTACCTGAATGCAAGGCAGGATGAAGACAGTGCAGGTGTCCTTAAATTCAAGCTCATGACCGACTCCAACGCTTCTGAGGGCACATACGAAATAGACATAACCACAACTGCAAAATCTGGAGGGAGCTCGTCATCAAGTCCCGTCACCACCACAAAAACTGTCAAGCTTGAGGTAAGAGGGAAAGAATACGCCCAGATAGTGACCATAAACAAGGCAAATATCGATGTGGCAAAGGAAGAACCCCTTGAGTTCATTATAACAAATACCGGGAACTCTCCCCTCAAGAACATGGTCATCTCCTGGAAAGACCCTAAAGGCGTGATCCTGCCTGTCTATTCGGACAATACCAAGTACATTAAGTACCTCGAACCCGGAGACTCCGTAACCGTTGCTTATTCGGTAATGGCAGATGTAAACGCAGTCCCTGGGTTGTACACTCTGGATATAAACCTTACTTTTGAAGACTACGATTCAAATATAAAGAACATCAAGACAACAGCAGGGCTCTTTGTCGGAGGAGAAACAGACTTCGATGTCTCATTTTCCGAAAGTGATGTAGGGGAGATCTCCCTCTCAGTTGCAAATGTAGGCAATAACATGGCGTATTCCGTAAAAGTCTCGGTCCCTAAACAGGAAGGGTACAGAGTAACCGGATCTTCTTCTACAATCGTAGGAAACCTTGAGAAAGGGGACTACACTATCACTACCTTTAATGTGATGGGCACCCAGGCCGCAAACCAGGATACTGAACCCTCAGAGAGAAGAGCCGCTGCTGCCCCGGGGAATGAGTCTCCCACTTCCAGAACTGATCCGTCACTGAAAGTAAGGATCGAATATACGGATGCCAGGGGAGAAAGAATAACAGTCGATAAAGATGTTGCAGTTCAGATGACCGCGTCTGCGGGAACTACAGGAACCGGAGGTAGATCCAGAGCAACAGGTTTCAATAGCAGCCTTAGCTCATATTTGATCTATATTGTGGTAATAGTAGTTGCAGGAGCAGGAGTGGTCCTGTACCGCAGGAAAAAGCTGGAAAAAATTGGAAAAGAATCCAGAGATGAAAAACAGGAAGATCAAAAGCACATACTCTGAAAGTAAGAATACTGAAAAACAAAAACCGAAGGACATTTTATGAGAAATTCAACCTACCTGAAAATGGCTCTGAATATGCTTCTGCACAGCAAACTCCGGAGCTGGCTGACAATCATAGGGATTGTCATAGGGGTCGGGGCAGTGGTGGGGATCATCTCCCTCGGGGATGCTATGGAGGCAAACGTGCAGAGCAGGCTTGCCGACATGGACCTGACAAAAATCATCATCTCGCCAGGATACTCAAGGGCTCAGTCGCGTATGCCAGGCCCCGGGCACGGTGATTGGGGGGGAGGAGGTTCTATGACTGATACTGAGTTGACAGACGATGATATTTCGGCACTGCAGGGTATAGAAGGCATAGCGTACATCGCGGGCGAGATTTCCAGCAGAGAGGAAGTAACGTATACAGGGGAAACAGCAACCCTTTCTATCACAGGGGTGGACCCTCAGGTCTGGCAGTATATGACCCCTCTAGAAACCGAATCAGGAAGAATGCTCAAACCCTCGGATAAGTATGTAGCAGTCATAGGAAGCGGTGTTGCCAGTGGAATTTATGACCAGGACATAGGGATAAACCAGGTGATAACAATCAACGGCAAATCCGTACGCATTGTCGGAATCCTGGCTGAGGAAGGAGGAAGTGAGGACAGGCAGATCTACATGCCAATCGATACCACAGTTTACATGATCGAAGATGCAGAAGAAGATGTCTTTGATTCCATCACAGTAAAAGCCCAGAGTGAAGAGATGGTAGACAGTGTGGTTACAGCAATTGAAAAGAAGCTCATGATCTCCCGCCATATTGTGAGGGAAGATGACAGGGACTTTTCCGTAACCGCCTCAAAGTCAATGGCAGAGTCCGTTACAGAGATGACGGATTCCATTACCCTTTTCCTTGGAGCAATTGCAGCCGTTTCCCTGCTGGTAGGAGCGGTGGGCATTGCAAACACCATGTTTACTGCAGTCCTTGAAAAGACAAAGGAAATAGGCACGATGAAAGCCATCGGAGCAAAAAACAGGGACATTCTTATGATTTTTATCTATAACTCCGCAATGGTCGGCTTTGTTGGAGGTATCTTTGGAGTTATGCTAGGAGGATTTGTTTCGGCTCTGTTTCCTTTCCTTGGAGTGACTCTAATGAGGGGAGGAAGCGGGACGAGCATATCTCTTTCCCCGGGCCTGATGATCTTTGGGCTGACTCTCGCCGTCCTGATCGGGGTAATTTCGGGAGCAGTCCCCGCATACAGGGCTTCAAAACTGAAACCCGTGGATGCACTCAGGTACGAGTAACCGGGAACCCTGATTACAGATAAACATAAAAAGGAGCTTCAATCTCCCGGAAGACAGAAGGTAAATCAGGTAAATCAGGGACTTCCGGGACTTCTACAAATCAGGTTATTCACTCTTCATTTTTGCCTGTTTCCAGTATTCCCTGGGCTTTATTCAAGTCTTCCCGGCTGAACAGCCTGTCAAATTCAGGATACTTCTGGAACTTACCTGTAATCTCCTCAAATATCTGGTGTTTCGGACTGATGATGACGACATGTGCCGGAGGATGAATCTTCTTCAACCTGCTAATCGCCGCCCCTGCGTTAGTTTTCAGCTCCACAAGTGCCGCAGAGTTACATTTTGACCTCAGAGATACCCCCATTACGCTAACAAGAAGCGCGTCAGCATAATCGTTTTCAATGCATCTGGGATTCGTTGAAAACTTGATGTCTCCGTATGTTTCCAGATCGTGTAATGCGATTCTTACTTTTGCCGGGTCATCTGCCCGGACTAATGCAAAAGATTTCATTTTTTACACACCAACAACATGTGAAGTAACTCCCAAACCATATAACATTTTTCCAACTTTTACTCAAAAAAGTAGATTTTCAATGAAAATGAGTTTTTGAATGTTCAACAGGTCGCCTCAGACAAGATTTCATCTGCATAAACAGCTTCAACTTAAATACTAGTAGAGTTCAGGATATTTTCTGGAAAAGAGAAGGTAAACACATCAATCAAAAAGGCGGTGCGAATCAATTATCCTTTTTTGGGGTGCACTGCCTTCTTGATTTGACACAGGATTATTTTCATCTTTCAGGTCAGATCTTTTTTATTGGTTGTTTTCCAGCCACCCAGTTATCTATGAGTGCCCATAACTCAGAGGAATTGCGATCGATCAACAGGCTACCATGCCCCTGGTCATTCCAGCTTATAGTAGTAACCCTGTTATTCGTTTCTCCGACCTCATCTTCGTACCACCATGCTCCGTAATCTCCAAAGCCTCCCCCGAGTCCGACATAAAGTACCGGAGAGTCTATTCTGGAAGAATTTATCTCATAACCCTCTACATTGCCCATCAGACCAGCCATATACTGGTCCAGATACTTTGGCGTATGAGGGACAGCAACCCCGGTTAAAGTCAAATTAAGCAACCTGTCTTCATCAACATAATAGAGGCCACTGGGATCTCCACTCCAGTAGTGATAGTCCGGAGTATAAGGATATTCGGAAAAAATATATGTATGGCTTGCCATGAGCCTGAAAAACTGCCTGTTTGTGAATGTAAGATTGAAATCGTGCCCTTCAGGCTCTGTAGAAGCCATGTAGGCTACGTACATCATACCTGCCATACTACTATCATTATAAACTCCGCTTTCGATACTTTCGGAAATGGAAGCAAATTCCTGCGCCTGACCCTGTATTAATTCGGAATTTTCGGGATTGTATGCGATAATAATATCAACAGGCACTGCTCTGTCAACAGAGCCTGCGGGTAGATCATCATACTCACTTGCCTCATAAGCCGTAAGAAGCAGTGCTCCGTGACTGTGGCCGATTGCCGTAACCTCTATTCTTTCTGCAGATTTACCGCTTAAGAGAGCTGTATGGCTTCTTGAGGCACTGATGCCTTCGTATGTGTCCTGAAGGTATTCATCGAAAGTCCAGTCCTGCATAAAACTGAAATCAGTTTCATCCGCTGGAATATTTGTCTCTCTCCTATCCAGGATATATGCGCTGTACCCCTGCTGAGCATAGTATATCGCCATGTCGGAATAGAATTTTTCAGTCAAAGCATGCCCTGGCAGAATCACCAGATTTTCATCTGCTTTTGTATTCCAGGGACTTTTCTCCTGCACATAGTTGGTAAGAGTGATACTGTCATATTCTCCAAGCCCAACGTTTAACTTGATTTTATACTCTGCCACATCTCCGGAAACAAGTCCTATTCTACTGCTTTCAGTTAGAGACAAATCTGGTTTTGAAACAGTGGACTGAGAAGAAGTGTACGAGGTTTCTGGACTACTCGCTTGATTGTAAATATTATCTATTCGTAAATCAGGAACAACGGCTGAAGCCGGAGAAGAAACAGCTAATAGAACAAATAAGACAGTTATTAGAAAAATTCGCATTTTCATGAGCTCACCTTTTTAATATTATAAAACGAAGGTACGGACTTGAGAATCATGCGTTTTAAAAGAAGACCTGTTATTCCCGTTTTAACGTCAAAGAGAGCAGTGTAAAACAATAAGAATAAGCCAGATAGCTAAAAGTCGCAGCACAAGGAAGGATAAAGCTCCAGCCGGCTTTTTAAGATAACCCTTGAGGATAGCTGACGAAAAGGCTTTCTCACTGGAAAAGTTATCTCACCGATTATACTCCTATGCTCCTTATGCCCTCAAAACACTACTTCTCAAATAAATATAATTTTTACAGATAAGAATTGCAATTTTAATTTTAAGTTCGATTTTTTTATAATGTTATGGATAATTCTATACATAAAATACTTTTAAGGTAAGCTGGAGACCTGAAAAAGAGTCAAGAAAAGTAGTGTTTCTCAACTTATAATAAACTGCCAGTATATTGCCATCCCTAAAATCCATTCTTTTAGTGAGTTTTCACAAATGATACAAAGGAAAATACGGGAGAAATACAGAAGCTATTATCCTGATTTCAACAATATCGCAATTGGAAGGCAAAATTCACATAATTTTACTGCAGTAAGCCAGCCGAAAGTGAACTAAACCATAGGCTCAATAAATCTAGGACTTACTTATTGGAGAAAACTAGTTCCTGGTGAGACCAACAGTCAATATTTTTAAAAACCTATTTTGCAAAACAATTCTACAGGTAATCCCCTGGAAGAGGTATAGAGGATGAAAAAATATCTGTCAATACTATTAGTTTCAGTCCTTATTTTTGGGGCTGTACTCCCGTGCGCTACTGCAGGGGCGAAGGCAAATTCATCAGGAGACAATTCGACTATTGAAGAGGAAACTACTGTTATTGATGTTTCTGATGACACTAATGAAAATTCTGTTGAAAAAGAAGATACTATTGTTGCAAATGATTCTGTTGTAGTTGATACTACAATAATATCAACAGATAACGATATTTACAATTCTGACGATGACTATAATTACATCTGTAAACACAGACGATGATTACATCACAGCTAACAATTCTTCTGTATATAATGGTGATGTCACAATTATAGATGATTCATCACAGACTAATATCCAGTATGTAGAAACAACACAGGTAAACATGGATAATAGCCAGAAGGTAACTGTTGATGTTAAGAATGACAATTCAGTTGTCAACAATATATATTTTGAATCAACAACAGATTCAGGCAATGCAAAAGTTGTTATCGAAGATCTGAAAGATGATACATCTTTAGTTGAGAAACCAACAGGTGATATTTACAAGTCATTTAACATATGGATCGACAGTGATAATGCAAATAATATTGAAGATGCAGCTGTTAATTTTAAAGTTGAAAAGACATGGCTTCAAGCAAATGGTCTTGATAAATCATCCATTGTCCTGAATATGTATGATAATGGTGAATGGGTAGCAGTACCAATTACAATAACAGGACAGGATTCAACGTATGTGTACTTTACAGCTGAAGTATCAGAATATTCTACATTTGCAATTACAAGCAAAACAATAACTGTAGATAATACTCTTACACCAACATCTTCGGATAGTAATACAGAAGAAACAAATGGTCTAACAAAAAGTGAGATAATACATATACTTGAAATGATTCTCGCATATCTTAAGGGAAACTAATTTCCCTTATTTTTTTGATGAGGTATCATGCGTAAACATATAAAATTAGCATGACTTTTTCTTTTCACTTGTATTTCAATCTCTCACACGCTCAGAGCCCTGATTATCATCAATCCTGTCATAAAGCTCTTTCAGATCCCTGTGCAGTCTGAAGATTTCCTTTTCCCAATCCTTTTTACGGGATTCCGGGTAGGAACCCATCTTCAAAGCTGCCATCTTTGCGTAGTTACGGGAAACTTTCCTGTTGCTCCAGGAAAGGCCGAAAGCCTGATCGGTTTTTTTGATGCTGTATTTTTCGTGGATCAGGAACTCATAGAGTACAGGAACCTTATCCAGTTTTTCTTCGGAGCTTTCGGGAAAGTCCGGGGAAAGATCAGCCAGATTCCTGAGACGGGACTGGACGTTACAACTTTCGGGGCACAGTTTCTCCGAGTTTGCAAACTCAAGCATCTTCCTGAATTCAAGGAAAATATCCGTCTGCCCGAAACCCGAGGGCAGAGTTTCTCCGAGGAAAATAAGGACATGGATGCATTCATGAAAGAGGATTTTTGCAATCAGAAACTCGATTCTCTCCTGAAGGTTCCACAACCTTTCAACCAGTTCCTCATCCCACAGTTCATGAGGATTTACCAGAATGAGGGACCTGTAGATTATTTTCTTATCTTTTCTGGAAACGATCTTCTTCGGCTCGAAGGCTAACCCCTGCAGCTTTCCGAAAAACTGTATTCTTACTGCCAGATCCCAGCAGTGTTCCCATCCTCCGGAATGCACACATTTTACCCGATAATATTTTCCGTCAAAGTGCACCTTTTTTATCAGTCGGTAGAGGTCCTCACTCTGTTCTTTAATAAGGGCTTTTATCGCGGGCTCCCGGAAAATGTTCAGGTCAAGCTGGAGAAGCCCGGGAGAAAAAAACAGGTACTCAGGAGCAGGAAACGAAACCGGAGCAAACGCCGGGACAAGATAGGGGAACGGTGAAGCTGCAGAAGATAATATTCCCCTGATCCCATGTGCATGCAAACCGGTTTTTTTCTTTGGCGAAGTCTTTTTTGTTCCTGTTCCCTGCTTCATGAATTTACCCCTTACAATTTGACCCGTTTTCCCCATATTACGAATTCATCTGTAACACAATAATAAATTTTTATGTTAATATGTAATATTATGATTAATTAGATATATAATTTTTCATACAAAACATCATAATCGTATTAATAAACCGAATGGCATAAAAACCTGAGATTCTTGAAAAATTAGCAAATGAAACCTGGCGTTTCAGACAAAGCTGCCAATCGACATAAGCTTAGAAACAAAATTTATGAAAGGGGAACATGACAACTGAGAATTAATAAAAGGGAAACAGGATAACTGATAATTAATAAAAGAGAAGAAAGATAACTGATAATTAATAACATAGGGGAATGGGATAGTTGATCATACTTGACGAGCCATACGTTTCTCAAATTCTACGGGACACCATCATAGAAATGAATCTTCCTGTTCTGAAAAACAAAACCTCTGAACGCCTGGGTTTCAACAGGGAGGTCAAACTGCTGGAAGACGCCGAATTCATAGAACTCCTCAAAAGCCAGAAAACCTGCAAAATATACAGTAATTCTGAAATCTCCCTCGTCTGGATAGCAGACAACCTTGGATTCACCGGTATCCTCGAAAAAATAGGGCTCTTTAAGGATAAGTTCAGGTTCAGGCAGCTGATTGAACACATCTATCCTGACTTTTCCTATCAGGGAGTGAAATTTGAAAGCCTGGACGAACTGGACATCGGAGCCGTCAGAAAGCCTTTCATAATCAAACCGGCAGTCGGGTTCTTCAGTGCGGGGGTTTATAAGGTCAGTACCGGGGAAGAATGGGAAAAGACCCTGTCAGTCTTAAAGCAGGAAATGGAAGCAATCAAAGGGCTGTTCCCGGCTCAGGTGTTCAGTTCAGGGAAATTTGTGCTTGAAGATTGCATCGAAGGGCCGGAGCTGGCTGTGGATGCTTACTATAACGGCGAGGGAAAGCCGGTGGTCCTGAATATCCTGGAGCACCTGTTTCCGGCGGAAAATGATGTTGAAGATAAGGTCTATGTGACTTCAAAAAAGACCATTGAGACCTATCTGGAAGCAGCCCTGAAACTGCTACGGCAAATAAATGAAGCTGCAAAGCTGTGGGATTATGAGGTGCGGAGTTCTGAGTTGCCGGATGCGAAACTGCAGGAACCACCGGGATTGCGGGATTTTCCGCTGCATATTGAACTCCGGGTGGACAAAAACAACCGGCTAGTACCCATAGAGGTGAATCCAATCAGGTTTGCGGGGTGGTGTACTGCCGATATCGCGTATTATGCTTACGGAATCAATGTCCACAGGTATTTTTTAGAGGGAATGGAGCCGGACTGGAAGGAGATCCTGAAAGGTAAGAATGAGGTTCAGGAGAGTGAGAAAGATAACATTACCTATTGCCTTTTGATTGCCAAAAAACCGGATGAGATTGAAACAGAAGATATTGAAGCGTTTGATTACGAAAGCTTTGTATCTCACTTTGAAAAGCCTCTGGAACTGCGGAAGCTTGATTACAGGCAGTATCCGGTTTTTGCGTTCCTCTTTACTGAAACAAGGAACAGTAACCCTGGGGAGATTGAGAGGTATTTGAGGACAGATTTGAAGGAGTATGTAAGGGTGAAAACTAGCAATTGTAGTTGAGAACTAAATCTACAAGCTATGCCGGATAAAGGGTCAGAACAGTTTTGCAACAAATATAAAAAAAGTTAATGGATTCAATGATTCTCTTTCATTGAATCGCTAAATATAAGTTGACAGGATACCATCCATTAACAACTGGTTCTTTCACATTTTTCCATATTTTTTTAGTCATAACGCTTAGAAGGTGGTTCCAGCTGTTTCATTATCACCGCTAACACATTTGTTGCGGCGACAATAAGAGATACCACACATTATTCCATGAGTCATAGGTAGCTACAATTGGATATCCTTCCTGTATCCATTTGTCGATACCACCTTCTATGTTATACACCTTTTTGTAACCGGCATCTACCAGCAGACTGCTTGCCTCAGCACCTCTTTTTCCTACTTTACAATAAACAAGCATTTTTGTATTTTTATTACATGGCAATTCTTTCATTCTTGCTGGTAGTAGCTCTTCAGGAGGTAACGCAACAGGGTCCTGTGCTGGTACATTTTTCAGTGGTAGCAGTACTGCCCCTTCAATATGCCCCAAATTGTATTCAGCCGGTGTACGAACGTCCAGAATGAATACATCTTTTTCGATCATATCTCTAGCATTACAGGCACCCACATTTGTGTATGTGCATTTGCTTGCTGCCGCCATCCCAGGTGTAATTATCAGGAAGGCCAGAAGAACTGCAGCAAAGTACGACAAATATTGTTTATTCAGTTAAACTCCCCCGCATCTGGTTCTCTCTGAATTTAAACATTGAAACTTTTGGGTAAATTCGTTCCAACTTAATAACTATTATTAAAATCCGTATTCAGAAGCAGTACCCAGAAGTGACAGTTGTTTGCTTTATACAGATATTTGCGAATACCCATTAGCTGCAATCTGTCATATTGTATAATAAATTGGTACAAAAAAGCAAGAACCCAAAATCTGGATTTCAATAATTAAATAATGTACTAACTTCAAATATACATATTATTAGGAATAAATGATCCATATAATAATAGTTTGTTATAGATTAACAGGCTTATTGTATGTTTTAATGATTCCTCTATATATGGGCAGGTTAACTGAATTTTTGTCTGGAGATAATACATTTACTGTTAAATTTGGGGACTTATACAACAAGATTTAACCTTTTTACCTGCGTGCATCTGATTTTAAACATAAAAATTTCCGTTCAGATATTTGAAATATTCAAGTATTTGAAAGAAATAGAGGCGTTAAAAGAAGAAAACGTTAAAGGCAGAAGACGAGGACCATGAAGACAACGCTCATGCTTTTCAGCCTGAATATCCTGCTCACCCCTGTTTAAAGAAACAATTAAGGGAGGAACAGGAAGGAGCAGGGGAAGCCCAGTCCTGAGTTCACAGTTTCAATCCTGAGTCCAAATACCCATCCTGATTTCACATTTCAAACCTTGTCATAACTCCATGAAGCTTATCAGTAGGGAGCCTGTAGAACTGGACAAAAGAGGGAGACAGTTTCTTTATTACGGAAAAGACTTTCCATATCAAGTTATTGGTAAATATGTCTTCTATTCCGTAAAAGATTGTTTTTTCATGGATGCCTTTGTCTTTCAGGATCTGTACGACATCAATAATTTCCATGTACCCCATACTGATTTCAAAAACCCTCAATCCTTTTGCCAGTTCGTTTGTGAAAGAGCTTTTAACCCCAAACGGGCTTTCACACTTGACAATTGAAATAAATATATTGTCTTCATAAATAATATTGTTCTCAAACATTATGTGGGAAATGTATTGAGGAATATTAATTATGTCCCGGGAAAAGAAAAGGGCAGTTCCACTGATTTTATTTTCACTGGCATATACCTGGTTATATTTTTCAAGGAAATTATCAATCTTCATGGGCTTCATCAGTTCATAAAGCCTTTTTTGACCGGAAGTGTATATGAGGATCAGAGCAAAAACGACAGCTGCTATGACAATTGACCAGTACCCCCCATGCGGAATTTTATAGGTGTTTGAAAGAAGAAATACTACATCGATACCGGTCACAAGAAGGGATACAAAAGACCTGACCAGCATTTTTTTGAAATAAAAGATTAAAGTCATCATCAGACCTGTAATTGACATGGTTCCTGTAACTGCCAGCCCGTATGCAGCCGCAAGTCTGTGAGAGTCCCTGAACTCAAAAATCATAAATAAGACAGAGATAAGGAGAAGCCAGTTTACTGCACTAATATAAATCTGGGACTGTAATTCGCCTGAAGTATAATCGATCTTTAGCATGGGGATTATTCGAGTCGTTATCCCCTGATATACTATTGAAAACACACCGCTGATCATGGCCTGAGAAGCAATGATTGTAGCTATGATACTAAGGATAAGGAATGGAACATATACGAGATGTGCCTGCTGATTTATCATCTCAAATAATACATTTCTCGAATCCGGGTTTCTGATGAGAAATGCTCCCTGTCCGAGATAATTCAAAACCAGAGCGACAAACACAAATCTCCAGGCTTTCAAAATAGGCTCTCTTCCCAGGTGCCCCATATCGGCATACAACGCCTCGCCCCCCGTGGCACAGAGGGTAACTTCGGATAATACAAAAAATCCCGTAAGCCCGTTATCCATGAGAAATCTGATAGCGTAATAAGGATTTATGGCCCTGAGCACGCCGGGAGTATAAAAAATGGAGGCAATACCTGAAAATGCAATGGCTATGAACCATAAAATCATTATTGGCCCAAAGACCCATGTAATCTTTTCTGTTCCCTTGTTCTGGATTGAAAAAAGAGCTACTGCGATTATTCCGGCAATGAGCATGATAGATTCTTGCCCGATGTCTTGAAATTCAGGGATGATCCGCAGGCCTTCAACGGCACTCAGGATGCTGATCGCAGGCGTAATGACTCCATCCCCAATAAGAAAAGAGGTCCCTATATAGGCTAACAATGTGATTAGAGCTACACTTCGACCGGATTTAAGAAGAGGGACGAGCAGCTCTTTTAATACAATTGTTCCTCCTTCCCCTTTATTACCCAGGCTCATGGCAAGCCAGGCATACTCCACAGTTACAAGCGTGATAAGTGTCCAGATAATTAAAGATAAAACTCCTATTACGTGAACTTCCGTAGGTCTTGTGAGAAGGAATATAACGGTCAGGGTATAGATAGGACTTGTTCCTATGTCTCCAAAAACAAGACCTATAGAATTTACTATACCCCTGATATCGGATTTTGAAAACGTAATATATCACCATATTTGTTCCAGAAATTTTTGGGCAAAAAACATGATTTGAGATGAAAAGTTACAGGAATCTGAATCCTGTGGCAACAAATCATGATTTTACTCTGCCAGAAAAGAGTGAAAAGAAATTGAATTTACAGAATTTTTAACTCGCCAATTTCCCATTTTCATTTAAAATTCGTCTCTTCCTTATGATTTTCAGTTTTTTATTCAATTAACCTTAAAGTAAATATTGTATTATAATAATGCATGGTGCTGAGAATTACTTTTTCATATATAAAGATCTTGACCCATTATCCCGAGATATCGATATTGAACAGTGATCAAGCCAATTAATTGATATTGAACAGTGATCAAGCCAATTAATTGATATTGAACAGTGATCAAGCCAATTAATTGATATTGGCCGGTGATAAAGCTGATAAATCGATATTAATTCTTCTGATCCAAAAAATGTGTCTCTCAGGTTATACTTATTATCCCTGCATATGGAAAGGTAAATAAAAAACATTTCGCCACAAAATAAGAAAATGTTAAAGGCAGAGAGATCAAAGAAGAATAGGATAAAAAATGGGATAGAATAAAAAATGTGCAATTTCAAAAACGGCAGGAAAAATGAGCATAGAAGAGGCAGAGGAAAAAGATGGAGTAGAGGACTATAAAGGGGACACTGCGAAGGAAAATCTACATCTTCCCCCCAATCAGAAAGCAACCGAAGGAGTTGACATCCTCCTTGGAGACCCAAAAAAAGCTGTGGTCAAGCTCTCCATTCCGATCATAGTCGCCATGTCCGTACAGACCATCTACAGCCTGACCGACACCTTCTGGGTTGCAGGCCTGGGTGCGGATGCCCTTGCTGCGATCGGGTTTGCCTTTCCTTTTTTCGTAATTCAGATGGCACTTACAGGCGGGCTTGGGGTTGGCGGAGGAGCTGCGATTTCCCGGCGGATAGGGGCAAGGGACAAAGCTGGAGTGGATAACGTTGCAGTGCACACCTTTGTGATAATGTTCATCCTCACGGTTCTTCTTACCGCTCTCGCCCTTGCCTTTGTAAGAGACCTTTTCATGTACAGCGGAGCCGGGAAGACTACAGAACTCGGAGTTGCTTATTCAAGGATCATCTTTGCAGGCAGTTTTGTGTTCTTTTTTACGAACGTTGCAAACTCCATTCTCAGGAGTGAGGGAGACTCAAAGCGAGCCATGCAGTCCATGATCCTGGGGTCTGTCCTGAACATAGTGCTTGACCCCATTTTCATCTATACCCTGGGGCTTGGGGTTGCAGGAGCTGCTCTTGCGACTGTGATTTCTTTTGCCAGCTCAGGCCTGCTGATGTTCTACTGGTTTTTTGTCAAAAAAGACACATACGTTTCATTCAGGTTCCACTCTTTCAAATTCGACCGGGCCATCGTCCTGGACATCTTCAGGGTAGGCATTCCTTCATCGGTCGAGCAGGTCGCTCTGGCAATGACCGCCCTCTTCATGAACCTTATCATTGTCAATGTCAGCAGCACCGATGGGGTTGCAATCTATGCCACAGGCTGGAGAGTCGCAAGCATTGCGGTTGCTCCCTTGATAGGAATTTCAATCTCCGTGGTCTCGATTAGCGGGGCTGCTTTCGGGGAGTTTAATGTTAAAAAAGCCCGACAAACCCTTATTTATGCAACAGAAATAGGCTTTCTGGTAGAAGCTGCCATAGGTATTGCTGTATATATATTTGCTCCACAGATTGCAGCTGTTTTCACCCAGGCTGAAACTGCCGCCCGTATCGCTCCGGAACTAACAAGACTCCTTAAAATTATGACACTCTTCTATCCAGCGGTTGCCTTCGGAATGCTCTCTGCCTCTCTCTTCCAGGGTGCAGGAAAGGGCATAAGCGCCCTTATTGCCACCCTCCTGAGAAGTCTGGTTCTGACTCCCCTCTTTGCTGTTCTCTTTGCCTACGAACTTGATTGGGGGCTTTCCGGAGTATGGTGGGGGCTTGTTGTGGGAACAGTTATCGGTTCTCTGGTTACTTTTGTATGGGCTCAGATCTACCTAAGATACATGATCCGTGCTACAAAAACCGGGAAAAAATGTTGATTACGTCAGGATGCCTGATACTCGCATATATCTTCGTTTATCAAATCATAAAATATAAATAAAACCTGTTTATTTTTAGTTTGAAATCGAACAGTAAGAAAAGTGAATAGTAAGATTACATACAGTCATGATTCGGATGATACTATAGAAATAAAAACCCAGTCAACCTCGATAAGATTCGGTGAACCCAACAAAAACAGTTAAATTCGGAAAAATCCGATAAAGACCGGAAAACACCCATCAAAAATCAGTCAGAAGGTTGAATCATCTGAATAATGACTGAAAAAAGCGCCTCACTGTGATAACCGATGAAAGAAGAAAGAATAAAAGAAACGGTAAAACTTCAGTTTGAAATGATCCATCTCTTCCATAAAAATTTTGCCGAAACTTTTCGCCAGGCAGGAAATAATCCATACAATCTCAAAAAAAATCAGAATAAGGTTATCCTGATTATAGGGACAGCAGGTGAGATTATGCCCACTACTCTTGGAAAGTGTCTAGACCTTCAGAAAGGAAGCCTGACCAGCATGATCGATGCTCTGGAAAGAGAGAAACTTGTCTACAGGAAAGGAGATCCTGGAGACCGAAGAAAGACCCTGGTTTCACTTACAGATAAGGGGAAAGCTTACAGGGACTGGTTCACAAAGGAGCTCGAAAAAAATGCATCTGAAGTTATGAACCGGCTTGTCGAAGAAGATATTGTAGCCTATCAGGAAAGCCTGAAAACAATACTTAGCACACTGAAGAAACTGGATGAAAGTGCCTGAAAAGGAAAAGCACCCAGAAAACGATACTAGTACCATAACAATTTAAATGTGGTGCATAACATATAGACATTTTTTCATCAGCAATTTTTCTCGTAATTTTGGCGTGTAATGGAATTCTATCTTTTCTAGAATCTGTTTTGCTTCCTCTTCGCTTAATGTTTCGTAGAATGACTTTTCGTTATGGGTATTGAGATTATCCGTAACCAGCCGGATGACTTCAACTTCAGAACGTTGTACATTCTTTCTCTATACTCGGTATTTATTGTTTGAATACACCACATCCGCCTTAACCAAGGTTTAATTTTGCTTTTTTTAGAATAAGTCGGACGCTCTCTTTGTTTATTATTTCAAACCCTTCTTTTATCTTCAGTTCTTCAGTAGGCAGTACAAATGTCCACCTTTTTCTTCCATCAGAAGGTGTGGTACATGCTTGTGCTATGATTTCAGCAGTGTGCTTTTCGGTGTATTTTATAGGTTGACCGGTTCTTGTTTGATCCTCAAGAGCGCTTTGGAGACCTTCATCCAAGTACCTTTTCTTGATTCGTCCAACAGTATTCCTGCCAACATTCAATATTTCTACGATCTCGGTGTTCTTTTAATTCTTGTTGGCAAGTAACAGGATTCGTGCTTTTGTTAGTTCTCGTGCACTTTTCTGTCCCTTTTTAAAAAAGTCTAGAAGATACTGTACTTTATCTTCTTCAAGTTTTATTTTTGCCATGAATGAAGATACAGACGGGATTCAAAGCCTATAACTATGACCCAAAATTAAGTTACCATGACACTGGCGGGGAAGTTTAAGAAGATATGGACTAAACAAAAGGATAAATGCCACTTCTGTGACCAACTTATTGATATTGCAGAAGAAAAGGACCTACACCCCATAATCCCAATAGCAGATGGAGAAACTTATAGAATTGACAATTTCGTCTACGTGCACAAGCATTGCTATCAACAGCATAAGGAAATAAAAGGATAACTGTCTCCCAATATATAAATGGTTTGAAAATGCTTGAGCGGTATGATATGAAAATGTCATGTACCGTTCTTAGAAGAGAAAAGGAGAGTAATCTCCTGACTTATTCGACATAGAAACTTTATCATAAGGCCTCAGTAAGAAACTCCTGGGCTCTCTTTACACGATGTTTGAAAAATATATGTATAAGTCCTTGCTCTTTTCCATGCAGTAAATCTGCTTTACATTTGATAATTATTTATAAGTTTGCCTTTAAGTATTCTAACAAAATTCATAATTTACATTACAAAATTTTTACAAACAATCCAGTGAGGGACATACATGAATAAAAAAAGTCTTTTGATCGTTTTAATTATTTTATCAGTTACTTTTGTTTCCGGTTGCACTAATCTTGCCAATGACTTCTCCGAAAGATCCGGCAATATTGAGAAACCCAACAATATTGAAAGCAGTGCGGAATCAACTTCAGATCTTATCAATAGTGAAACTGACGTTCTCTATCAGGTCTCAACAATCGACGCCCTGCTTCAAGGCGTTTATGATGGAATTTTACCAATTGCGGAACTTGAAACCCATGGGGACTTTGGTATAGGGACTTTTGACGGGCTTGAAGGGGAAATGCTTGCCCTCGATGGCAATTATTATCAGATAAAAACAGATGGAATTGCCTATCCCGTATCCGGGGAAATGACAACTCCCTTTGCCACTGTAACCTGCTTTGAAGCCGATGAAAATTTTCGACTTGAGGAGCCTGCAAACCTTACCGAACTTGAAGCCTTCCTTGACCTGAACCTGCCTTCGAAAAACCTTTTTTATGCGGTCCGGGTTGACGGGAATTTCTCTTACATAAAAGCACGAAGCGTACCAAAACAGGAAAAACCCTATCCAAAACTCGCGGATGCCGTATCCACCCAGTCGGTCTTCGAATTTGAAAACATAAGCGGCACACTGGTAGGGTTCAGAGCCCCTGAATATATAAAAGGTGTAAATGTGCCAGGGTATCACCTTCACTTCATCACAGCGGATAGAAGCGCAGGCGGGCATGTCCTGGACCTTGAGATGGAAAATGGAGATGTTGCCCTTGACATTACCATTGCGTTCTTCATGGAGCTTCCCACCAGCGGGGACTTCTATAACGTGGATTTAAGCCAGGACCTCCAGGCTGATATGCAAAAGGTTGAAAAGTGACCTCTAATTTTCACTTTTTTACATTTTTCTTTGCTTTTTGAAGGAAAATTTTCCCCACTCCCTCTTTATTTTTGTTTTATTCTCTTTATTTTTTCTAATTTTTTCTTTGTTTCTCTTCCCACTTCCATTTAATTTTTGTATATTATTTCCCTTTACTTCTTCTTAATTTAATTACCGTTTTGCCTTTATTTTGTCTTGTAAATTTTTAGGTCTGTTAGTTTGTTTACTTTCTTTTATTTCTTCGTTCTTTTTTCTTCGTCTGATTTTTTGTTGAGACGTGAATCTCAACATTCCGCCTGTTCATAGAGAGTTTGCAGCTTTTACTATTCTGATTTACTATTCCCAATTTACTATTCCCAATTCACTATTCCCAATTCACTATTCCCAATTCACTATTCCCAATTCACTATTCCCAATTCACTATTCCCAATTTACTATTCCCAATTTACTATTCCCGATACAACTGTTAACTGAATTCCGGTCTTACATGTTCGGTACTGAAAAATTCATCTTCAGGTTCATTCCCGGTATTTCCCCGAACTGTCCGGAAATGTATGTGTTTCTGAAGCTTTCAAACTGTTCATAGTACTGAGCGCGTTCAACCAGTCCTTTGAATATCTCTTCCATGTATTCACCTCTATTCCCAAAAACTACTTTAGTATTTATTAAGCTCCGCCAAGCAGGGTGAAAGTATTTTTTGATGGAATCCAGGAGGTGGAGGTTTCAAAATCGATATGGTTACCAGACCTGAAACTCTCTCAACATAGGTTGATATTATTCCCGGGAGGATAAAGATACGTCAAAAAAATTTAGAATAGAAGAGTTTAGAATAGAAGAGTTTAGAATAGAAGAGTTTAGAATAGAAGAGTTTAGAATAGAAAAATTTAGAATAGAAGAGTTTAGAATAGAAAAATTTAGAATAGAAGAGTTTAGAATAGAAGAGTTTAGAATAGAAGAGTTTAGAATAAAAGAGTTATGGGAAGACTGTTTTACTGCTCTTTTGCAACAGCCGCAAGCTGCTCCCCTAGTTTTCTGCATCTCTCTAGTTCTTTTTCATATGGTCTGTACCGAACCTGTAATCCAGTTTCCAGCACCTCTACTCCTGCATCTTTTAATTCCTGTTCTACTGTTTTTACTGCTCCCCCTCCCCAGCCGTATGACCCGAAAGCCACAGCTTTTTTGTTCTGGGGGCGCAGTCCTTTGAGGTACACCAGGAAGTCTCCAACTGTTGGAAAGAGCCCGTTATTAAGGGTTGGGGAGCCCACTACAAAGGCGGCTGTATCGAGCATTTCTTTCATTATATGGTTCCGAGTGTTTTTCCGAAGATTCAGAAGTTTTACTTCAACTCCCGCTTCCCGAACCGCTTCTGCAATCTCACTTGCCATTATTTCCGTGCTTCCCCACATAGTATCGTATATTACAAGCACTTTTTCCTTTACTTCCCCGTTGGCCCATGTCCTGTATGCCTCAAGGATTTTTTTGAGGTCCTGTTTCCAGATGATTCCATGGGAAGGGGCGATCTGCAGGGGTTCTACCCCCAGTTTATCCAGTAATCCTATAAAGCGAAGCAGTGGAATGTGAAACGGCATCAGTATGTTTGCATAATACTCGGCAGCTTCCGGGATAACATCCCCTACTTCAAAATCATACCTCTTTGAGGTGGCTATATGCTGCCCGAAACCATCGTTTGAGAAGAGGATCCGGTCTTCTTTCAGGAAAGTTTCCATGCTGTCAGGCCAGTGAAGCATTGTGGCTTCCAGGAACATGAGGGTCTTGCCTCCAAGGTCCAGCTGGTCGCCGGTCTTCACAACCTCAAGGTCCCAGTTCTCACTGCCTGAGTCTCTGAAATAGCCGTTAAGGATATCGACGCCTCTTTTTGTAATGAAAATCTTTGCATCGGTTTGTTTTTTAAGCTCTGCCAGGGAACCTGCATGGTCAAGTTCCATATGGTTTACTACAATGTAGTCAAGCTTTGAAGGGTCGATTATCCGGGTAATCCGCCTGAGCATCTCCCCCGCAAAAGGAGCCTTTACGGTATCGATAAGGGCAGTCTTTTTCCCAACAACAAGGTAGGAGTTGTAAGTTGTCCCGCCCGGAGTGGTAAACCCGTGAAAGTCCCTACCGTTCCAGTCAATTGCTCCTACCCAGTAAACTCCCCTGGCAAGTTCGACGTCTCCATCGGTTTTTTCGATTTCCATATCCTCACAGCCCTCTCAGTTTTTTTCAGGTCTGCATCCGGAACTGAGTGATATATTCGAGGTAACTGTCAATAATCTCGTAGTGGCCTCTTTCGTACATGGACAGCATTTCAAAAAATTTTTTCTGAGTTTCGTCTCCGACTTTTTTTGCCATTGCAGAATAAAAGTCTTCACTTTTTCTCTCATGCCTCATGGCTGCAAGAAGAATGCCTGCATCTCCAAGAGTTATCTCACCCACTTTCGTTCGACTAACATCGAATTCAGGACTGAAGGACTGCCCGCTGGATACTTCAGTGCTGATTTTTGGCAGTTCTTTTTTATCACGGTAATCTTCGAGGTAGCCAAGGTGCTTCGCTTCTTCAGCTGCCAGCTCCTCATAAAGTTCCTTGAATTTTGGATTTTCCATTAAGGCAGCCTGCTGCAGATAAAAGGTCTTTGCTTCTTTTTCCCTCTCAATTGCAAGGGCTATAGCTTCTTCAATTCCTTTAAGATTTCTTACTTCCTCAATTGTGTCCTGATAAGCGCTTTTCATACTTTTTATCCCCCGGGACTATTTTATCTGATTTCCCTTTCTTCTAAATTTATTTAATTACCTGTTTCCTTCCTGGTTTTGCGTTTCTTTTGTTCTTTTATTTTTAAGGTTATATCTTCAGAAGGTCGTTCAAGCCCAAATATATCATAAATATCATAGGGACTGGGAAGTACGGTTATATTTTCCATCTGCGCAAGTTTTTCCGAGTTTGTAACATCGACTTCGCGCATACTTAGCTCAAATGCTCTCCCGCTGGGTGCAGCAGTTTTTACAGTTCCCCTTTTCTGGTCTACAGGTAGAATGAAAATAGGTGTTTTTCCTTTTGCGGTCTGAGAAACCGCATTCGTAACAAGGGTATCTGCAATCCCGTACACGATCTTTGCCACTGTATTGGCAGTTGCCGGGGCTATGAGCAAGAAATCATAATATCCCATCTGCAGCGGGCCTGCAATAAATGGGGAGTTGGGGCCTGCATCTACTTTGAAGTTAGGGAAATCGTTCTGGATTTTGTCCCACAGGTGATACCATTTGATTACGGTTTCACCCTCTTTAGACAGGAAAACCATTGTTTCAACACCTGTCCGATTCTTAATGTCCACCAGAATACTGTAGGTCTCAATCATCTGGTCTCCGGAACCTGTAATTCCCCATGCTATACGTTTAATTTTCTTGCCTAGCGGTTCTACCAAAATAACACCTTCCTTAAGGTTTCAATCCAATCTCTGATGATTTATTAGACTGATTTTTTTGTCTCACTGCTTATCCGTCTCATTGCTTACTTGTTTCTTCTTTCGGCATTTCCGGCGTTTAAATTTCAGGCTCCGCTCCTGAACTAGCACTGCGATTCCGAAGTAGGTTTTCAAAAGTTGACTCTTGAATCTATTTACCAATCACTAATCTTTCCCACTAAATCAGGAATTTATTTTGGAATCGATACACTAGCTTTCTTTACGAGCTGGGTTGTCTGAATAAGCTTCTTAAGGGTTTTTCTAAGGCTCCTCATGCCTTCCGAATCCTCGGAAACCCCTTCTGCTCCCATATCCCGCGACCAGAACGTCCCCCCCAGATTTGCTCCGAAAGAGCCTCCTCCAACAGGGATCATTTCATTGATCACATAAAAGTTCAGAATGGTCTGGATAGCCGGTTCCTGTCCACCTATTCGGTCGCCTCCATCTGCAATTCCCATCCCTACCTTGTTCAAAAAGACCTTTGGGTCTCTGGCAACAACGGCTCTGCAACGGTCCATAATCGTTTTTGTCTGGGCACTAACGGTTCCCTGATAAACAGGAGTCCCTATGACCCAGGCATCTGCCCATATCATTTTTTCATACAGTTCAGCCGAAATATCGTCTTTGTGGATGCAGCCTTCTTTTTTCTTTACGCAGAAGTCGCAGTGGATGCAGAAGTTTAACTTTTTCCCTTTGGCAGAGAAATAGTCGGTTTCTGCCCCGTACTTTTCCTTTGCGATCTTCAAAGTTTCCTGGACCAGAAAATCAGTCGCCATATTTCTGGGACTTCCCGATATTCCCAGAATTTTTATCGGTTTGGTTTCAGTTTCTTGCATGCCCCGTCTCCGGCATCCCTTTTAAAAAATTAATCATATACTTGAACATATACGTTGGTATGTCTTTTGGACACATAATTTTATGCTCTGATAAATCTAAATACCCTTATTTTTTCGTTTTGTCTTCTTTTAGGCCTTTTGTCTTTTTTTATACATTTTATAAAAGCTTACCAGAGAGAGGGTAATAAGCGTTCCTGTTACCCCAAAGCCAGGAGTGGAGGCTTTTTTCTCCTCAGGGTATGTTGCCATATCGATCACAGGCACCAAATAGGCCCCTTCCCCGAAAAGCTCATCTATATGTTCCTGAGAAGCTGATCGGTAGTGAAGGATTGCCTTTACACTGATGGGATTGGAAGCTTTTTGAGGCATTGAAAAGGAATGTTTTTCAACTGCAGAAGATTTAGGGCCTATCCTATTGTCAGAAAGAATGCTTTCTGCTTCCCATACTTTTACCGTGGGGTTTCCTTCTGAATCAGCAAAAACCGTGTGATAGACCGTTGCTCCAGAGTCAATTTTCCCTTCACTGTCAAGAGCCCCTGAGTGATAGATTTCCTTCCCTTCAGCGTCATGTGCAATAAGCTCAAGCCAGATTTCCCGCTCTTCGGTAACGCCGGTAGGGATTTTGTGCCCTGCCCCTGTGTTTATAATCTCTACCTCAACTTCCACATTTTCCCCAGGTTCTGCCGAATCGGGAGCTGTTACTTTAAGGGATGCAGCATGCTGTAGGTACTCTATAGCCCTTTTTTCGTGCCTCCCTTCCCCCATAACCTCTGTTACGAAAGCGTTTGCGCCCGCAAAATAATGGGTATACACATGTTCCCTTTTCGGGCCTGTTGAGGCAGCTTTTCCGGGGTTTTCTTCAAAGCCGACGATTCCCGGGGTCATATGGCAAGCCTGGCAGTTCACCCCTTCTTCAGCATATGAGCTTTCTTCCCATTCGGTATAAGTGGCTGCGAGAGTCAGGTTATTTACCGGATGGTAGATATTATGGCACATACCACAGTATCCGGACTCGTTGTAGAACTCATGAGTCTCTATCTCATGGGAAGGAGACACTGCATCGGCTCTGTTCCCCCATTTTACATCTCCAGGCTCAAGTACATAGAGGGCATTTCCAATTCCCTCACTTTCGACAACTGAATGGCAGAAATCACACTGGACTCCTTCTTTTGCAACCTCACTCAGGTCCGAGCCGTCGAGGGGAGGGATTTCAGCCGAAACCATTCCTATGGGCGTATGGCAGCGAGAGCAAAACTCCGGAGAAAGACCCTGGGCTTCTGCAGCTACACCATATTCCTGAAGCATTGCCTGGTAAAAGAAGTCACTGTCTGCATTCGAATGCATTGAGCCGTCCCATTCCCCGAAACTGCTCCCGTGGCAGTTGGAACAGAGACCGGATTTCGAAAATTGGTCAGATGTGAAGTTCCTGGGTCCGCTTTGCTCTGCCGCGACAGAGGATGCCCATAATCCTGCAAATAAAAAAATGGTAATCATGAGTACCGTGCTTTTCACTGACGTTCCCTCCAGACTATGTCTTCAGGTTTTCAGATTTTCCAGATGCACGTTTGCCTTTTTTCCCCAGATATGGTCTCTACTATACTGATAATCTTTCCGGGAACTATGGATGTTGCTGTTTTTCCGGGCGTGCAGGTTTATGGTTACGGATTTTTTTCTCCGTATACTCTGCAAGTTCACCCTTCACACGCCATATTTTTCTCTTTATCTTAGGACTATAAAATCCAGCTATCTCCCCCGTTTCCGGTCAGTTTTACTCTTTAGCTCATCTTGATAGTCATGAACTCTTCCCAGGTCCCATGAATGTTGCAGTGTTCAAGAGCATGGAGTTTGCTTTCCTTTCCTGCCAGGGATTTATCTGCCTCAATTGTGAATGTAGCTTCAGCTTTCTTGTTTTTGCGCAGGGAGAGCTCTACTTTTCCTATTTTGTTGTCATTGAGGTAGAGTTCGATCCACTCGATATGGTGCTTTTCTTCCATCACGTGAGGAATAAGTCCCACCTCAACAATTACATCAAAAGGCTTTCCGGCAACGATGGTTTTTGGCACGTAGATTGCCGGGATGTGCTTCTTATCTCCTTCTGTCAGGTTTTTAGGGTCCGCCGGTTTGTTAATCTTTCCTTCCACCATATTCATTCCCTCCACTGTTGGTTTATTTCGATCGAATTTTAAGGAACTATGAACAGTGGTGCAAATATAACCCGCTACTTGTAGAGGATTGCGCCACTGCAATTCTAATTCCAATAAATGTAATTTTAAAATATAATTTAATATGTAATTTTTGAATGTAATTTTGATATTCATCAAAGAATGCGGGAACACCCCTTCCTTAAAAGTCATCAGACTTTAGGGAGGGGTAGTTGACTTTTAAACGTGGCTTTCACATTTATTTCAGCATTTTGAGAGCATCCCTACAAGCAGCTACGGCAGGAGCACCAGAGGTGATGAAGATAACTTCCATTGTCTCCATGATCTCTTCCTTGGTAGCCCCGTTCTTAAGCGCGCTTTTCATCTGGGACATAGTGCAGGACTCGCACTGCTTTGATGCCACCACTGCAAGGGCCATAAGGATCTTCATCTTGGCCGGAAGAGCTCCGTCTGTCAGTATTTTGTGGTCACATCTTCTGTATTTGTGCAGGAATTCCGGATCAAGATCTCCAAGTGTCTCCAGAATTTGAGGGGTGAACCCCATTTTCTCTCCCATACTTTCTATAATCTCTTTGTGTTCTGTCATTCTTCTAATCTCCTCTACTCCATTATTAGAACTACCAATTTTTATTGATTTACATTTATATTAAATATTTATCTTAATACTTATATTGATATGCACAACCGTTTTTTTAGACGCAGAACCCATCTCCAAGAATGTTGTCAATGCATTCTTTACACAGCATCCGTGGAAGGCCCTTCTTTAGTGTCTTGTGAGGCAGCGGGTATCCTCCTCCTTTCATTGGGAATTCTACCTGTTTTATATGTTCCATGCAGAGACCCTTTCCGCAGACAATGCAAACCCCTACTGCTTCAGTATCCTTATTCTCTTCAAGGCAATCGTAACATTTCAGCATTTTTGGCCACCTCAGCAAACCTCATTAAACAGGCAGTTCTCCTTCAGGGCTTCATGGCAGGGAAGGCAGACAATTCTTTTTATATGTTCTTGGTCGGGCTTCAGCTCTATCGGGTAGTCCCCCTCCCAGACCGGGGTTTCCTCATGGATAAGATGATCTTTGCAAACCCCTCTCCCACATACAATACAAATTCCCACAGCATCCGTATCTTTGCCTTCTATGGCGCACTCATAACATTTCATCGGTTTTCCTCCTAGCAGGAAATCCTGTTTTTATTCGAATTTTATCCAAACAATTTCAGGTCTGAGAATTCATAATTCTCATATGAGAGAATTTCTGACTCTCTAATGACCCTTAAATTAACTCTCTAATGACCCTTTATAATAACCCTTAAATTATTCCTCTATGAGGATCATATCTTCTCCACAGCAAACAAGCGTTCCACCCCCGACTTCTGTTACGGTGACCTCATTACCGCAGATTTCACATCGGTACTTTTCTCCTTTTCTGGATACAGCCATAGCTAATTCACCTCCTTGTCTTTTATATTAAATTCCTAAACCCTCAGCAGGAAAATCCTGAGTCTTTTAGCTTAAGGGGTAGTTGACCAAAACTTTTAAGCGGATTTTCCACTTGCCCTATTATTTCCGGCATTTACTCCGATACTTACTCCGGATTTTATCTACACCCATCTATATTATCGATTCTTTGTATATAATTGTAAGGATTTTTTAAAATGTAATAAATTTTCCCCTTCAATCCGATTCTGTCTTATTTTTCTCACACATTTTTTACCGGGCTTTAAGGCTTTGTCTTTTCCCTATTTCGTTATCTTTAACCCCTATATTTATCATTTTCTAACCATGGAAAACTCTAACTATTTCGGTAGCTTGCATTTTTATAATATAAACTTTTTCCTGTTTTTTGAAGAATAACTTTCTTTAAAATTAGCTATTTATTATTTTTCCTTAATTATGGGTTGAAATCTGATCAGGACCATATCTGATCAGGACCCACGCAGTTGAACTGAAAAATAAAACAGATATCACTCCTCTGTATAAATCACAATAATATTGATAAAGCCGCACATGCCTGATTTTATCTATTGAGTAAGCAAGTACTATATGATTTGAAAAAGTCCTATTATGGAAAAGGTTTATAAGGTTTGATTATTTCCTTTGAATTAGTCAGGTCTTGAACAGGTCTTCACTTTCAAGGGTATTTTGAGGAATTCTTTTATTAAAATAATTATATACATTTTCTTTAATACAGTTAATTATATATAGACTCTTAAATACTGTTATATGAATTGTAGTTAAAAATTATAATTGACCTCTATTATACTGGATGTTAATTATAAATTGGCCTCTATTATACTGGACGTTAATTATAATTAAATAGATATCTTTATGTGGGGCGAAAAACAGGCCCGTCTAGCTATTAACCCATTAGTTAAAAGGAGTTACCAAATATGAAGTTCGGAATCGAATTTGTACCGGCCGATCCTGCTTTAAAGATCGCATATTACGCAAAGCTTTCAGAACAACAGGGATTCGACTATGTATGGATCACTGACCACTACAACAACCGTGACGTATATTCCACTCTTACCGTTCTCGCTCTGAACACCAACAGCATCAAGATCGGCTCCGGTGTTACAAACTCTTATACCAGGAACCCTGCAATTACAGCATCCAGCATTGCTTCCGTTGCAGAGATTTCAGGTGGTAGAGCAGTCCTTGGTCTCGGACCCGGAGACAAAGCAACTTTCGATGCTATGGGCATTGCATGGGAAAAGCCTCTCGCAACCACAAAAGAAGCAATTCAGGCAATTAGAGGATTCCTTGCAGGTCAGAAAGTCTCCATGGACGGCGAAATGGTCAAGTTCGGAGGCGCAAAGCTTGCTTTCAAAGCTGGACCAATCCCTATCTATATGGGTGCCCAGGGCCCCAAGATGCTCGAACTTTCCGGTGAAATTGCAGATGGTGTCCTGATCAACGCTTCTCACCCGAAGGATTTTGAGGTCGCTGTGGAACAGATCCGCAAGGGTGCCGAAAAAGCCGGCCGTGACCCCAGTGAAGTCGACGTTACAGCATACGCCTGTTTCTCCATTGACAAAGACCCGGTAAAAGCAATTAATGCTGCAAAAGTAGTGGTTGCCTTTATCGTTGCAGGATCCCCTGACCTTGTCCTCGAAAGGCATGAAATTCCGGTCGAAGCCAAGAAGCAGATCGGTGCAGCCATTGCCAAGGGAGACTTCGGGTCCCTCATGGGCGGGCTTGTTACCCCTCAGATGATCGAAGCCTTTGCCATCTGCGGAACTCCGGAAGACTGCATGAAGAGGATTAAGGACCTCGAAGCAATTGGAGTAACCCAGATTGTCGCCGGATCCCCTATCGGTCCTGACAAAGAGAAAGCAATAAAGCTTATAGGCAAAGAGATCATTGCAAAGATGTAATTTTTATTACATCCTGCATAACCATTTTTATATTTCATTATATTTTTAAAAACATCTTGCCGATAAGGCAAGCTTATCAAGGCATTGGAGGTAACTGATTGCCACCAAAGATTGCAGAAGTCATTGACTTTGACGTATGCGCAGCCTGTGGGGCATGCGAGGCCGTGTGTCCCATTGGGGCTGTTACCGTAAAGAAGGCGGGTGAAATTCGAGATCCGAACGATCTGGGCCTGTATGAGAAAGGAGCCGGATACCAGGTTTGTGAAGGTTGCTTAACCTGTAGTCGGGTCTGTCCGGTAGTGGACGGCTTCATCGACAACGAGCTTGCAAACGTGCGTAAGTTCTTTGGTGCAAAGTCAAAGGACAATGCCGGCAGCCAGGACGGAGGAGTATCCAGTGGTATCCTCAAATCTCTTTTCAGGCAGGGTAAAATCGACTGTGCAGTTGGGATTGCCAGAAATGAGAAGTGGGAACCTGAAGTGGTCCTGCTGACGAGTGCAGAAGATGTAGAACGGACAAGAGGGACAAAGTACACATCAGATCCCGTTCTTGCAGCGCTCAGGGAAGCCTTCGAAAAGTACGACCGGATTGCAGTTATTGGAGTGCCCTGTCAGGCCCATGCTGCACATCTGATCCGGGAGAATGTAAACGAAAAGATCGTGCTCATTATCGGATTGCTCTGTATGGAAAGTTTCCATCATGATGTCATGCTTGAGAAAATCATCCCTGAAATCCTTAAGGTAAAGGTCGAAGACATCCGGAAGATGGAATTCACCAAGGGCAAGTTCTGGGTCTACACCGATGATGGTGAGGTCCACTCCGTACCCATCAAGGACGTGGCCAAGTTTGCTCGAAACCCCTGCCACCACTGCTGTGATTATACCTCGGTCTTTGCCGACATCTCAGTAGGTTCTGTCGGGGCTCCTGACGGATGGAACTCGGTCTTTATAAGAACCGATGTAGGAGAGAAGTATTTCGATATGGTCCGCGATGATATGGAGACCATGGAAGACCCCAAGCCAGGCCTCGAACTTGTAAAAAAACTCATCGATATGAAGCGTAAGGGCAATGCTGAACATTTCCTTGAAGTCTGCGAGAAGTTCAGCTTTGAGAATGGAATCCGCAATGAAACAATCTAAAACCAGAAGATATATCCAGATATATCCAAACAGATAACCAGTACAAATTTGAGGTGAAATCCAGGATGATACGAGCTTTCTATATAGGACGTTTTCAGCCGTATCATTTCGGGCACCATACTGTAATTACGCGGATTGCCGAAGAGGTGGATGAACTGGTCATAGGCATCGGAAGTGCTCAGAAAAGCCATGAAGCCACCGACCCGTTCACGGCAGGGGAAAGGGTGCTGATGCTCTACAACGCACTTGAGAACCTCCCTATCCGCCATTACGTCCTCCCCATCGAAGATGTCAGGTACAACTCTATCTGGGTCCACCACGTTGCATCCAGAACTCCTCGTTTTGACGTGGTGTACTCAAACAATCCTCTCGTCCTCCAGCTCTTCCGGGAAGCCGGGTTCTGTGTTAAGGAGTCTCCACTCTATATCAGGGAAAGGTACTCTGGGACTGAAATCAGAAGGCGGATGATTGCAGGGGAAAAATGGGAACACCTTGTCCCAAAACCTATTGTAGAAACAATCAAAGATATCGACGGAGTAACCCGTCTCAGGAATGTTTCTGCAAGCGATAACAACTTTTCTCTATAACGCTTATTTAGCACTACTTTCTTTCAGGGCACCGAATCTATCCAGTCAAGGGAGCCTGGGCTGTATCCATGCAGTTCATCTTCTTTTCCGCTCAGAAGATAGTCTATGATTTTCTCCACATCCCCCGCAGTCTCTTCTACAGCCCTGCCGGTTGTATTTACCTCAAAAACTTTTTCGCACCATTCGAAAGCTTCCGCCAGAATCAAATCGATTGATTCGGCTTCTGCGTTTTCGTTTACCTTTTCTTTGGAATACCCGCGTTTCTCAAGCCTTTTTTTCAGTTCCGGCGGGTATGCCCTCAGTACGATAATAATATCTGCAATATAGTGTGCAAGGTGGCTTTCAAGAATTACCACTTTGTTTGCGGATTCTCTTTCCATTTTATCAGTAAGCTCAGGAAGGCGGCTTCGGATAAGCTCCATATCCGCGACTACTGAATCCCTTTTTTCATCAACTTCAGTGTAGAGATGTTCTTCTTTTATCAGGTCGTTAAGGTAGATTACTTTCCACTGCCTTCTTTTTTCGAGAAACTTGCTTACCGAGGTTTTTCCCGTACCCGGCGTACCTGTGAGTCCTATGAGCATGGAGAGGGAGATAAGGGTTTATCGCAGTTATACTTAATGCCAGTTGAGCGGTGCTGTGCCATGCTGTGTTGTACTGCGCTGTGTTGTACTATGCTGTATTGTACCGTGCTTCTGTTTGTGAGATTGAGAATCGGTGAACTACCCCTAAGCTAAAGACTTAGCAGCTTTTCACTTCATAGAAGAACATCGGCATCTCCATGAGCATTAATTCGGGCTATACCATCCCTACTGAGTTCTGTCCATTCGTCCGTTTCAGCTTTACATGAATACGAACTTGGTACAGTGGATTTATTCAAGACCTATAGAGCCTGATGGTAAACCCTTGGAAAAAGGTTGCGTGGTATTCACATAACTTAATCTAATATAATGTTAGACGATGGTACATATGAACAAAAATAATGATGAGGAAGTTGACGTTTATATCCCATAAAATTAAGATTTCATGGGTTTTACATTTTTTCCTATAAATCTCAATCCGAATAAATATCTCAATCCGAATAAATATATTAAACCGAATAAATATCTCAATCCGAATAAATATATTAAACCGAAACTTCAACAACGTGCTGGAAATGGGTCACAACAATGTATTTTTCCACCCGGATTTTCAGAAAAGCCGTTGTGGGCGAATGCAAAAAATCCACTAGATATGGATGCTTCATCAGATAGATTCTTTCCATTATGCTGCGTTCGAAGTCCTCGATGGGCTCCGCCTTCCCGAGCACTGTTACAGCCATTACATCCCTAAAATCTCCGATTGTGCTCTTTCTATTGTCAATCAACAGGGAAACTGAAGGATTTGCTGACAAATTTGAGAATTTCCTGGCTGCTTTCGTAATCAAAAAAAGAATATACTTAGGCTTTTCATCCGAGGCAAAAGCAACAAGGCTCACGTAAGGTGCTGTTCCGTTTTGAGTTGCCAGGACGGCAAGGGGTTGAGATTCAAAAAATTCATTTAGTTGTTCAAGCAGTTCTTTTTTTTCGAACCCTATCTTCTCAACAGAGGGATCCCCTGCCTTTTCTTCCAGTTCCTGAGGAATAACGGATGCAATTTCATCTTTCATACCCACAATTCCCTCTTATTGCGATTTCCTGCTTTTTCCTGAAAACTTTAAACCATTCGTCAAAACCATTCGGCACATAGCCTTTTCATTTTTTCAAAGTTCCGACAATCGGGCAATCTTTAAAAACCTCGGGGCCGTGGGGCGCTTCGTTGTCCATTGCTTCCGAGAGTTCTTGCCCTGAATCATGAAGTCCCTGGTGAGTGCCGCCTTCCCACAGATTACTGTCTGATACGTCGTATACCTGTCCGGCATATGCGATGTAAACCTTGCCGTTCTTTCCGTTGTACTCTGAAAGTTCTTCAAGTGTGTACTCTTTCATTTTCAATGTCCCCTTTATTTGACTTTTCAGTACTGATCTGAGTTTTTATCCGATCCAATAGGATTTTATCTGATCCAATATGTGTTTATCTAATTCAATATGTTTTTATCTGATCCAATCTGAGTTTTAATCTCATCCTGAGGCCTGTATCAGCTGATTGCGGACCTCAAACATTAAGCATCTTTAACATCTCGCTGGTTTCGGTGGTAGGAAGCTGGCATTCATAGTTCTGGCAGACGTATGCAGTTGCCTTTCCCTCAATAGGGAGCTGTTCTGTTGTGTATTCTGCAAGGCCTGCAATTTCGGGATTTTCTCCTTCGGGCCTGAAAACCAGCACCTTATTAGGTACGAAGTGGCTCCAGAGCTCTTCAAGCATATGTACTGTATCCGGAGATTCGCGCTTTCCAGAAATAATCACTTCATATGAAGGTCCCAGCCTGAAATCAAGAGAAGACAGAAACTGAGTGTACCCTGAAGGCGCTTTTTTGATCATATCTGAAAATGCGCGTTCGAGCCTGTCAGCAGTTCCCTCTAGTTCAGGATCTGCAATTATCCTTGAGAGGCGCAGAAGGTTCAACATTTCAACTGAGTTTCCGGATGGTATTGCTGCATCTGTAAACTCCTTTTTTCTGAAGATAAGAGCCTCACTATCGTTGGCTGTGAAATAGAGCCCCCCGGAAACAGGGTCCCAGAAGTGTTCAAACAATTCATTGTTCAGGGAAACGGCTGCTTTGAGATACCGCAGCTGGAAATCCGCCTCATAAAGTTCCAGGAGCCCATGTATCAGAAAGGCGTAGTCATCGGAAGTTCCGGAAATTCCTGCAGCTCCATCCCTGTAACGGTGAAGCAGCCTGTTGCCGGGGCTGTAAAGGGTTTCCATTATAAAATCTGCGGCTTTTTCCGCGGCTTTTAGATATTTTTGTTTCCTGAAAACCTGGAAACCTTTTGCAAAGGCTGCAATCATAAGCCCGTTCCAGTCGGTCAGAATCTTGTCATCCATTGAAGGCCTTTTGCGCTCGTACCTGGCTGCAAGGAGTTTCTCTCGGGCGCATTGCACCCGGTTTTCAACTTCTTCTACAGGGATCTCAAGTTCGGTTGCAAGGGAATCAGGAGAGAGAACCATATAGAAGAGGTTTGTTTCAGTTTTTCTGCCCCTGATTTCTTCTTCAAAGTTGCCTCCTCTTTTCAAATTGAACATTTTAGTAATTAGCTCGGAATCATCGGGACCAAGGATACTCCTGACCTCTTCTATGGTCCACAGGTAGTACTTTCCTTCTTCTCCTTCAACATCGGCATCCTCTCCGCAGTAAAAACCGCCTTCCGGAGATGTCAGATCCCTCAAAACGTAATCAAGGATTCCCTCTGCTGTTTCTTTATACAGGTCTTTTCCGGTAACCTGATAGGCTTCAGTGTATGCAATTGCGGTAAGAGCCTGGTCGTATAACATTTTTTCAAAGTGAGGCAGAAGCCACATGTTATCCGTGGAATAGCGATGAAAACCCGAGCCCAGATGGTCATAGATTCCTCCACTGCGCATATTGTCCAGGGTATGTTCTGCAATATGGAGGGCTTCAGGGTTTCCGCTACGTTTCCAGTAGCGGAGTAAAAAGGAAATTTTGTGTGGGGTCGGGAACTTTGGAGCCCCTCCAAAGCCTCCATACTCGGTATCAAATGACTCCAGCAGTTCTTCATAAGCTTCTTCGATTATCTCTTTCCCCAGTCCTTCCCCTGCAGACTCTACAATCATGTTCTGGATGGTAGATGTAATCTTTTCAGCTGAATCAAGTACATCTTCATGTTGCTGATTCCAGATTTCTTTTATCCTGGGTACCAGTTCCAGCATTCCTGTCTGGTTGAAGCGTGACTTTTTCGGAATGTAGGTCCCTGCAAAAAAAGGTTTCTTGCCCGGAGTCATAATGATACTGAGGGGCCAGCCTCCTCTTCCAAGAATAATCTGGCAGACAGTCATGTAGATGTTGTCAATATCCGGCCGTTCTTCCCTGTCTACTTTTATAGAAACAAATGTTTCGTTCATGAGTCTTGCAATCTCTTCGTCTTCAAAAGACTCATGCGCCATCACATGGCACCAGTGGCAGGTGGAATACCCAATTGAGAGAAAAACAGGCTTATTTTCTTTTCTGGCTTTTTCAAAAGCCTCTTCTCCCCATGGATACCAGTCCACAGAATTATAGGCGTGCTGTAGAAGATAAGGGCTCTTTTCATTAATCAGGCGGTTAGCTTTTCTTTGTTCTATTCCCAGTACAATCCCTCCTGTTTTTCCTCATTTTTTCAGATCCTGCCAGGCAATCATACCACCTTTCAGGACCTTTACATTCCCAAAACCATTTCTGGCGAGAATTTCAGTAGTTCTTTCCGCCCGCATACCGGAACGGCATACAACTATTATTTCCCTGTTTCTGGAATCATTAAGCTCCGAAATCCTACTTTCCAGGCTTCCAACAGGGATATTTATCGAGTTTTCCAGGTGTCCCAGTTTTCCGGAAAGTTCATTTTTCTCTCTGACATCAAGGATAAGAATAGGAGTTCCAGACTCCAGCTTCTTTTGCAGTTCAGAGGCTGAGATAGTTTCCTTTTTCAGGCCCACCCCCTTTTGAGATGCAGCTTTTCCTTCATCTGAGCCGCCGGTTTCGATGGTTTCTCTGGGAGCTTGAAAACTACGGGCACCGGAGTCTTTAAACTTAAAAATTTTTTTTACCCAGTCTGCAGGCCCGACTTCCAGTTCCTCAGCGATTTTAAAATTCCTGCCTTTTCTGCAATGTCCGAATTGAAAATTCATATACTCTCAGCCTGAAACCCGTTAAATCTTTAGATTTAGCGGATAGTTGACTATTTGACTGCAATACTTGCAGCCTTTGAGGATGTTAGGGTAGAGGCTACTGAAATATCTCCAGAGTAACTGTATGTGCCTGCAGTTTCATGAGTTTCAGCTTTCTCCTTTCCAGCAATTTTAAATAATCCTGGAAAGAACCATGTGCCAGATAGGCAGATGTAGCATCATCCAGCCCCTTGATCTTTAAAATACATGCCCCTCAGGAGTAAGGATTTAACTCCTTACAAGTGCCCATTTTATAACTCCTCATATCTAAATAAGTAGCTACCCAGTATTTTGTCCTTTTCCAGATAACCTTACCGGATAGCTTTATCCTGTTAATGTGTTTTTTATTATTTCGAATCTGTGATAAGTTCTCAAGGTTATTTGATAGTCCGGAGAACTGAAAAATTAGGTATAACCAAAATATTCCCTATTTAAATAGTCGTCACCGGAATATCAATATATCGGTACTTTTAGGGGTTGTTTTAGAGATTGTTTTAGAGATTGTTTTAGAGATTGTTTTAGAGATTGTTTTAGAGATTGTTTTAGAGATTGTTTTAGAGATTGTTTTTTTTCGGCAGGCTGTCAGGTCAGGGAGAAACTTAGAACAAAAAAGGATATGGAATCTATACAGTAAAAAAATTATTGCGATCAGGGAACTTACAGGTTAAGAGGGGAGTAATTGTTAATCTCATTTAAGCAGGATACCCCCTTCCTCGATCAAAGTAGCAGGAAGGGGTAATTGACACCTATTCAGGTATCCTGTTTTTCACAGGCATTAAATATTTCAGGAAATTCTCTGCTTTTTTATAGGCAAAAACTGTCCTAGTTCTTCGCTTTTTTCCCCATATTTTCCTACTTTAAGGAAATTTCTAACTTTTAAGGCACGGTATGAGTGTTCCAGCTTTTTTTCGTCATTTCGGGCCTGATACACTCTGATCGAGCGAAGAAGGTCGATTTTTCGGAATTCCGGCCAGAAAGGAGCACAGAAGTAAGTTGCACACTCGCTACCGTTAGCCTGCCATGGCAGGAAGTTGGAAACTCTTTCATCTCCTCCTGTACGGACGATCAGGTCCACATTCGGGACGGACACTCCCGGAGCAGGGTAGAGGTGTTTTGAGATCATGTTTTCATTCACTTCTTCAAGAGAAAGTTTTCCACTTGAAACGCACGCTGCAATATCGCGGACTGCCTGCATTATTTCTTGTCTACCCCCGTAAGCAATAGCCACATTCAGGTTAAACATTCTATGGTGTTCGGTGGCTTTCTCAATCTTTTCAATGGACTCATTTAGAAAAGCCGGCAGCTTTGTCCTGTCCCCTATTGCCCTGACCTGCATCTCTTTTTCGTAGGTCCTTTTATCATTATAAAGTTTCAGAAACTTCTCATTGATCAGGTTGAAGAGTCCATCAACCTCTTCTTCCGAACGATGGAAATTTTCCGTGGAAAAGGCATAGAGTGTAAGTTGTTTTACTCCGATATCATAGCACCACTCAATAACCTTTTCAGTGACTTCTGCCCCCATGGCATGCCCGAAACTCCGAGCTTTTCCCAGCTGTCCCGCATATCTACGGTTTCCATCCATAATTACGGCTATGTGATCAGGGATGTCATAACTCAAAATCTCCTTTTCAAGCATCTGCTCATACTTCTGGTAGAACATGCTGAAAGTCCGGTTTTTCATGAAGCGAAGCCCTGCCCGGAAGGCTCCTGTATTCCACGGTACCATTTTCAGGTTAATTATCTGTTTTCCCCCTGCGATATGTCGGCTCCAAACTTGTCTATGTAGATCCTTTACTACACAAATTTCTGTATTCACTCTAGTTCAGTATTCACTCTAGTTCAGGATAATTAATATCTCTTTTGCTGGAAAGTGTAATATTGAGAGTTTCTATAACCCCTATGAACATACTCATAATAGAGAAAATTCATCTCTCACGGGAATAGATCTCTTTCTAAATTAATTTTATTTAATGAAATACTTTACTGATTTACTCTCAAAGAAAAATACAAAATCATTTTATTTAGGAATTTTTCCTGGATTTCCTGATCATATGCAGTTAGAGGACATCCATGTGAACCAGCTATAATCAGACAGGAGTAGGACTTACGCAGTTGAATTTAATACCACGAGCGAGAAAGACTAAACTATATAAACTCAAATAATGTTGACAAGTCCGCATGTGCATGATTTTTCATTTCAAGTGCGTAAGTCCTAAGGAGATTAGTTCGAAGGAGGGGTGGAGGGGAAAGAGTTTCTGCGGGAAATAACGGGAAATGGTTGAGGATAAATTCCAGCAAAGAAAAATAAGAGGGAAATCTAAGTCTTCTGCAATATTCCAGATTTGATAACAAAGAAATAAAGAAGACTGAGATCAGGATAGTTTCATAACAATAACTCTCCAACTAAAATCCCAGCATCGATCCTGAACTATTTTAATATTAGTCTTCTGAAGGTGCATCAAAGAAAATATACAATACACCATTGTGAATTATGAAATATTCTCCAGATTTTGCATCATGGATTACCCTTTCATTCATATCGGCAGCAGCATCTACGAGGTCTTCGAGTGAAGAAATCTCAACCTGCAGAAGAAAATTCCTATTTTCGGGAATCTTGCCTTTGCTGATAAACTCTTTAAAAGGTGATTTTTTACTCTCTTTTTCCAGTTTTTCGATGTATTCCGGATCAATTTTTTTCATTTTTCTGACAGGAATAAGCACTCCAACCAGAACTGTGCTTAACAGGAATAAGGCCAGAGGAAACTTGATAGTTGATAATGATGCGGGTTTTTGAACTCTGACGTTTTTGTACGTCTCTTCAACGAATTCAAGTTCTTCAGGCATCTCATAATAATTAGAGCTAACGTTGATAGGAATTTTATAATTTTTTGTACCTGTTACATCTTCTCCGTTTATTTTTCCTTTATAATTGACGGTCGTAACAATTTCTATCATCGGGTCAGGGCCCGAGTCAGAGGAAGACACCGAATCAGGTGAATAGACAAGCTGATCCTGTACTCCTTTAGCTTTTGACCGGATTACAGGCACATCTATAGTAAAATTAGAGGTAAGGACATTCCCGCTCTTCAGTTGAACGCTTTTTGGATCCCCTACCTGATAACTCTTCTTCCAGAATATTTTCTGCTCTTCTCCAGATCCTTTCCTGGAGCTTGCCACAATCATTGTATTAGCTTCCACGCTCAGGTCAGCAGAATCTGCAGCTTCGAGGCTGTATACGAATGAAATATCCTCTGTTGGAGATATAGTAAAGAAATAGGCAGGCTTTCCCATTTCAAGTTTTGTTCCTTCCGGGTAGAGGGAGTTTGGCTTAGTCACAGAAGCCGAATATGAATAACTTCCACGCTGCATATAGGAAAGAACCTTCTCTTCTTCATATAATGGTTCAGTATACGATTTATACATCCAGAATCCGGAAAAAACCATTATTAATAAGAATACAAAGGCAAGTATTTTCGCCCTGTCTATTAAGATATTTTTAAGTTTCAGAAAAATAGGCTCCAGTTTTTCAACCCCCTTTTAATCTGTTTTTATTTCATATGCTATACAGCGGTATTCTGTCAATAATGATTGATAGTTTTCCAGACATTCAAATATTTTCATTACTTTTCCTCTTATTTATCATGCTGAAAACGTATACAGATAAGCTAAAAAAGACACAGTTAACAGTGTATTCAATAGCAGAATCTAACCCAGTAAATCAGACCAGAAGTATATACTCCTAAGCATTCTAAACTTCAATTATTTATTAGACAACATCATTTTTAATTTTAAAGTTGGATCTCTAAAGGCAACAAATATTTTTAAAATCATGTATCATTCAAAGGCGTCTTCTGTAAGTTCAGACCATATGAAGCGCCTTTTTTTTCCATTGTGCAAACAAACGACGGAATTTAATCTTCTTTCTCTTTCTCCCAGTCACTGATTTCCTGTACCACAGAGGAAACAGCAGCAATGCAGGAAGGAATGTATAGAACCCAACCTCTACAATAGCAGGGAGATAATGGTTTATTTCCGCAAGTGAAATTATCCAGAAGACCGGCAGAATGTAAGGGACCGTACTGATCGTTGCAGGCGTATTTTCAGGGGCAATAACCTTAGTTTCATTAACCTGAGTCCAGGTAGATGGGGCAATTACACCTTCAGGAACAGAAGACTGAGTTTCATAAGCCTTACTTTCATTATACGGGGTAAGCACTCCATACCAAAAATAGATATCAGTTCTTTTCTCATAATCATCAGGCGTTATAACATATACGCGGGAAAGAGACCCGGGATTTTTTATTGTGTTTTCCTTTCCGAGAACCAGATGCCCATTCTCCCCGAGGTTGTACGCAACTATTCCTGTAGAAATAATTCCAGCTATAACAATTAATACTGCCAGCTTTTTTCCTTTAACTAAATAGGAAGTTCTCCTAGCAATTTTTTTTCTTTCCTTTTCCACTTTTCTAGCTTTTACTGGATTGCTGTACAGAATCATGTTCCTGATCTCATCCAGAATGATCAGACCTGCGGGCAGTATGACGGTGAAGAAAAAAATATTTTTATTATGCTTTACTGCATCGAGCAAATATCCTGCAAAAGGGATGACAAAATCCAGTTTTCCCACAACGTTAAATGCAGGCACCTTAAAGTCATCCTGCGCGTTATTTGCGTCTCCCTTAGTCTGGAACATGCGCTCTTTTCCTTCTTCTAAAGAGATTATCCGGTGCGTTACAAGGGCATTCGGGTCGTTATTTTCAGGAGGATGAAAAACCAGGACGTCTCCTACCACAAGCTCATTCGGGTCGACTGACCTTGCAATAACCACATCACCGGGCAACATCATTGGAGTCATGCTACCGCTCAATACTATGAGGGGCATCTTTGAGCCCGTAAAGAACGGAATTAAGGCATTGACCAGAATAACCGCAATGATCAGAACAATTGCTGCCTGAAGAATCTCTTTTTCCTTCATGTTTTTCATTTCCGCGCTGGAATTTCAATTTCCGGAATCATCCATAGAACTTTCATTCCCTGAGCTATCTACGAGGTTTTCATTGACGGAAATCTGGCCTGTTTTCGTACTCTGACCATCCGCATTGGCTACAGCCAGGGAAACGGTGTAGTTTCCTGCTGCAGAGTAAGTGTGTGCGGGGTTCTGCTCGGAAGAAGTGGCTCCGTCTCCAAAATCCCAGCTCCATTCATTTGTATTTTCGGAACTATCAGTAAACTGCACTGACAGAGGAGCATAACCACTGGTCACATTGCTATTGAAAGCAGCTACAGGAAGTACTGGTTCAAGGACAGTTATTGCAGAAAATGTTGAATCCGTGCCGTTTGCATTGCTTACTGTAAGAGTTGCATTGTAATTTCCTGCTACAGAGTAAGTATGCATCGGGTTCTGCTCGAAAGAACTGGAGCCGTCTCCAAAGGCCCAGACCCATTCTGCTGCGTTTTCCGAGAGGTCGGTAAACTGAACTGTCAGAGGGGCATTCCCAAACGTGGCATTGCTGCTGAAGTTCGCTACAGGGAGTACAGGCGATTCTAATGCCGTTATTGTGCCAGATTTCGAATTCGTGCCGTTTTTATTAGCTACAGCCAGGGAAACGGTGTAGTTTCCTGCTGCAGAATATGTGTGTACGGGGTTTTGCTCGGAAGAACTGGCTCCGTCTCCAAAGGCCCAGAACCATTCTTCGGCATTCTCCGAGAGGTCGGTAAACTGGATAGTTAGGGGAGCATTCCCGGAGGTGGTATTACTGTTGAAGTTTGCGGCGGGAAGCACCTGTTCCAGGACAGTTATTTCCGTAAATGTCGAATTCGTACCATTTGCATTGCTTACTGTAAGCGTTGCGATGTAATTTCCTGTTGCGGAGTAAGTGTGCACCGGGTTCTGCTCGGAAGAAGCGGTTCCGTCTCCAAAATCCCAGTTCCATGAAGCCGGTGAACCTGAGCTGCTGTCGGTAAACGCTACATTCAGCGGAGCTGTTCCGGAAACAGGGGATGCGGAAAATGAAGCTAGAGGAACTGTGACGGAAGGAGTTACTTTAAGGCTCAATTTTGCGACGGTATCAGGGATTCCATTTGCACCGAGATTTTCGCCTGTGACTTCATCCGTAAACCCGTTCTTTGAATCGACTGTGAAACTCAGCACTTCTACTTTTGTCCTGTCTGAAGTAACATAGAAAGATGAAACGGGAGCTATATCCAGAGTGGACTCGTTTTCAGCACTACCGGTGATATTCGTACCTGCGGGCTGCACTGAAAAAGTCCCGGTGCCACCATTGGAATTGTAAACTGCAATCCGGGGGGGAGTCAGGACCCCGTCAAAAAATAACACTGCGCCATAGTTTTCATTTTCGGGATAAATTCCATCGGCTACAAGAGAGAAATTATTGATTCCAAGCTGCAGGGGTATGGATATTTCTCCAAGAGGCCCTTTAGAAGACGGCTGGTTAAAGAAAATTCCATTTTCATCGCTTACGGCTATCTGTCCCAGGGTGTCTTCAGGATTTGTTGTCAAGGCTCCTGAGTTTGTTGTAGCTCCGGTAGAGTTTTCCCCGTCCAGTGTTATGCCTGTCAGTTTGATGGAGGAAGCTATTCCCACTTTTATATAATCAGTTTTTTTCTCCGAATCATTTCCAGCCGTATTGTTTACCGTGAGCATGACTGTGTAATCTCCTGTTGTGGAGTAAGTATGGGCAGGGTTTTGCTCGGAAGAAGTGGTTCCGTCTCCAAAGTCCCAGTTCCATTCTTCGGGATTTTCCGAAAGGTCTGTAAATTGCACAAAAAAGGGAACAGATCCCCTTGTGATACTGCTGGTGAAACCGGCAACCGGAGGAAGCACCACCTCAGGCTGTTCCAGGACCGTGATTGTGGCAGATTCTGAATCCATGCTGTTTGCATTGGATGCTTTCAGAGTAACGGTATAAGTCCCTGCTGTGGTATAAGTATGCGTTGTATTTTGTTCGGAAGAGTTGGAACCGTCTCCGAAATCCCAATTCCATCCTGTTGCATTTTCCGAGAGGTCGGTAAACTGGACCGTCAGGGGGACATTCCCGGACGTTACATTGCTGGTGAAGTTTGCAGCAGGAAATGATGGCTCAAGGGCAGTTATTGTAGATAACGTGGAATTTGTACCATTTCCGTTGTTTACTGTAAGATTAACTGTATAGTTTCCCGGAGATGCGTATATGTTGATCGGGTTTCTTTCTGTAGAATCTATTATACCGTTATTGTCAAAGTCCCAGTTCCATTCAATTGCATTTTCGGAACTATCGTTAAATTGCACTGACAGAGGAGCATAACCACTGCTCACATTGCTATTGAAAGCAGCCGCAGGAAGTACTGGCACTTCAAAAACAGTTATGTTTGTAAACGTTGAGTCCGTACCATTTGCATTGCTTACTGTAAGAGTTGCATTGTAATTTCCTGCTACAGAGTAAGTATGCACAGGATTCTGTTCAGTAAAAGTAGTTTCGTCTCCGAAATCCCAATTCCATCCTGTTACGTTTTCCGAGAGGTCGGTAAACTGGACCGTCAGGGGGACATTCCCGGACGTTACATTGCTGGTGAAGTTTGCAGCAGGAAATGATGGCTCAAGGGCAGTTATTGTAGATAACGTGGAATTTGTACCGTTTCCGTTGTTTACTGTAAGATTAACTGTATAGTTTCCCGGAGATGCGTATATGTTGATCGGGTTTCTTTCTGTAGAATCTATTATACCGTTATTGTCAAAGTCCCAGTTCCATTCAATTGCGTTTTCGGAACTATCGTTAAATTGCACTGACAGAGGAGCATAACCACTGCTCACATTGCTATTGAAAACAGCCGCAGGAAGTACTGGCACTTCAAAAACAGTTATGTTTGTAAACGTTGAGTCCGTACCATTTGCATTGCTTACTGTAAGAGTTGCATTGTAATTTCCTGCTACAGAGTAAGTATGTACAGGATTCTGTTCAGTAAAAGTAGTTCCGTCTCCGAAATCCCAATTCCATCCTGTTACGTTTTCCGAGAGGTCGGTAAACTGGACCGTCAGGGGGACATTCCCGGACGTTACATTGCTGGTGAAGTTTGCAGCAGGAGGAGCTGCCACTCCATACTGCTCGATAACCTTTATTGTGGCTGATTCCGAATCCGTGCCATTTGCGTTGGATGCTTCCAGAGTAACGGTATAAGTCCCTGCTGTAAAATAAGTGTTCACTGGATTTTGCTCGGTAGAACTGGCCTCATCTCCAAAGTCCCATTTCCATTCTGTTGCATTTGCCGAAAGGTCGGTAAACTGAACAGTCAGGGGTAAACTCCCGGACGTTACATTGCTGGTGAAGCCTGCTTCAGGGAGGACTTTCTCTACTTCCTTATCTTTGTTTGAACTTCCAGACCTGCCTCTTGAACTTGATATGGTTCCCAGATTCAGGCCGCCTGTGCTGTTACTGGCTTCTTCCAGGGAAACAATTCTGTTCACTTCAGAGTTATTGGTCAGTTTGGTAGAACCTGTAAGGTTAGTGGTATCGGTCAGGTTAGTGCTACTTGTAAGGTTAGTGATGTTTGTCAGGTTAGTGCTACTTGTAAGGTTAGTGCTACTTGTAAGGTTAGTGCTACTTGTAAGGTTAGTGATGTTTGTCAGGTTAGTGATGTTTGTCAGGTTAGTGATGTTTGTCAGGTTAGTGATGTTTGTCAGATAAGTGATATTGGTAAGGTTAAAGGTCTCGTTTCCTATTGCAGAGTAATTATCCGTTAGATTGTTTGCTGAACTTACATTATTTGAAAAATTTATATCTACGAAATTTGTGAAAGTGGTTATTGAAGTCTGATCTCCCATTGCACCTGAAGTGGGAATTCGGAATCCTTCTCCGTTTTCTGGAAGGCTGAATTCAGAGAGCCCTACCAGACTAGCTTCGGCGTTCCAGACGCCTGCGATGATCTCAGAACTCGTGTGTTTAGTATCGCTGAAAGAAGCAGAAGTACCTGTAAATAAGGGGAAATTACTGCACATGAAGATAAGAGAGAACGACACCAATCCCAGAAGTAATATTTTATTGAACGCCCTCATTTTTGATCCACCACCAATGGTTGCTATCTTAAACCCCGAAAAACCCCGGTTATTTAATTCATATATTTATCCATAATGTCTAATATGCCTGAATCTGTGCCTCTGATGCCCAGGCCCTGAGACCTCCGTAAGTCCTGATATCCCGGATCTAAATTCTGATTTCCAGTTAGATATGCCCATTTTACCTGTCCATCCCGCCTCCTGATTTTGAATTCCGTCCGGGATGAAGAAATAAACCTGACGATATGGTTATTTTGAGATATATATCCCAAAAAAACGGGCTATTTGTACCGCAAATTAGCTCAAAAGTGCCCGGTCCGGAATGTAAGATATATGCAGATAGATGTAGGGGAAATTACTGAAAACATAATCATGAAGATCTCATTACGTTTTTCATATATAGGGGATTTGTTTATGTCTTCGCACTTGATTAATTATATTATATATCAGATCATAAATTGGTAGAAGTACCACGTATATAAATCCATTGGAATTAATATATCCATCAAAATAAAAATTTTACGGAGTATGCGGAATTAAAAGGAAAATACATAATTTATTTCCAGTAAAATCTCTATAAGATCCCGATTTAAACTATTTACTTATATAATATTAATATACAGACAAAGAGATCCAAATTATCTATAGAAGTTGACCATATTTTTTCAAGGAGTATATACCCTCCGGCTTCCTGCCACAGGCAAACCCGGAAAACTGGTGCAGAAAAGCCTGTGAGTTTAAAGCTGAAATGCAATCTCCAGATGGGGCGAGTTCTTATTATTTTTCTTTCATGAGCCTGATAATCTCACGTACTTCCTGATGAATCAGTAGGAGCGCAGGTAAGATCACAAGTGCTAAAAGTCCTATCATAGTTCCCGCAAAATGAACGAGAGCTCCGATGTATGGAATCCTAAAAAACAGAACTCCTACCACATTCTCGGAAGCAACGATAAAACCGTCAGGCTTGGAATAAGCGTCCCCCTGCGTTACATACCCTTCATCTACAACTTTCACCACCCTGTGCGTGACTATTAATGTCTGATTTTCCCCGTTTACCTCAAAAGCATGCCGAAAGGACACGATATCTCCTACATCCGGTCGGGTTGCCAGAGTATTTACTACAACAATATCGCTTTCTGTTATAGTAGGCTCCATACTGTTGCCGGTTACAGTCATAAATTTGATAGGACCTGTAGGAACCATAGTAGCAATAATAGGTACAACTACAACGAAGATAAAAATAAAAGCAAGAATATTTGCTAGTTTCATAATATTATGCCTAGAAAAAACTGAAAGGTTTTTACGTTTATTTCATATTTTTAAAATTAATAATCCTTTTTATTGTAGAATAAAAAGGACTACATACTTTCCCAAAATGGTTCATTGTTTCTTTCCAAGCGTAAGAGTTCCAGAATCTGGAACTCTGGTATCTTTTTATTCTGGAACGTATTCAGAGATTCTCAAACTTATTCATCAGTTATTTCTTCATCAGTTATCTGCATGTAGCCTTCAGTAGGTGAATTCTGACTTCCTACACATTTCAGATTGAAACTACAAGAAGCTCCCTGATAGTCATTATCAGCATCTGGATCAAATTGACCTTCAAGTATGAGGCCCCAGTCCTTATGGTTTCCACCTTTGAGGACGGGTGGAACAACTCCAAAGAGAAGTGGCTGAGTATAATATGCAACATATTTAGACTCGCAGAACTCTGTAAGAGTTAAAGGACGTTTGTGATCGCCTACAAGTCTAGCAATAATGTTAGCTCTATTTCCCCATTGTAGATCTGAGCCGTCCCGAGTGATATGTCCCCTGATCTTCGTTAAATAGATTTTATCGGAGAGTTGTATGTTGTTAGTACCTCCAGAATTAGTCAAGTCTTCAGGGTACATATACAGGTGGTTAATGTTTATTGTTCCAACATTTGTAAAACGGATTTCGTTAGCAAAAGTATCTCCTGGCTTGAAGTTTGGAGATGACCAGGTGGCGGTTACACCATCGGTGTAAGTTGAGCCATCGTTAGATAACTTCATATCAAGGGTTCCGGATGAGAATGTATTTCCAGTACTTGTTTCAGTATCCTGGAAAGCTGCCCATGTTCCAGCGCCTGCTAGAGTTACAGCTATACCAAGTACAAATATACTCAAAAGTATTCTTTTATTAACCATTTTTCCTCCATTATTCCTTTAATAAATTGTGTATATCGGTGAACATAGTTCCTACAATTTATTTGGAACTAAACTGTTTTTTTGGTTCATTGTCGCGGATGTTACCCATATCCACCGGTAGTCATGAAATTCATTGAGCAGCAGCTGCATATTTAAGATAAAGCAAAAAATAAATGCTAATCCTATCAAATATCTGCCAGTTTCATGTTATCACATAAAAAAGTGAAAGGGGAACCACATTTTTTGTTCCCTTTCCGTTAATTAATTTTACTCCATTACTGACTTGGGTTTTGGTTCAGTTCGAATTGCATTGTCAATATGCATTCGTCTCCCTGATAATCATTTGGAGCATTTATATCGAAACTTACCTGCATGTCAAAATCTCTGGGATTTTCCATATTAGGTCCCGGAGGTAAGAGATCATCAAGCGTTAAGCCATTAAGATCTGCGAGGTCAATGAAACCATTTCCATTTTTGTCAGTAATCGATGAAACCTTTGAAATCCCATTGAAGACCAGACTCTCGGGGTTCCCTCCATATGGACTGTATGCCATTGAGTCCACTCTCAAGTAACTGTCCATTCCATTGGCACCATCGAGTGTATCACTTTCTTCGTTTGTCCCTGCATCATATCCAGGATCTCGACAAACAGTTGAGAATGTGATCTCTACATGATCCGCGTCTGTTGTCCCTTTGTTGTACAGGTTCAGTTCACCAGGCTTGTAACTCGTGCCTGGAATCATGTTTGTGAGTGTCCACTCAGAGTCAATAATAGGACCGTTATCTGTCATGTACAGATCCATTGTTCCTGCAGTAAACGTGTTTCCTGAAGACGTCTCAACATCAGTGTAAGCAGCCCATGTACCTGCAGAAACCATAAGGAGTACAAAAGAGATTAACAGAACTGAAGGTATCACTTTCATTTTCGATGCCTCCTAAAAAATAATGGGGTTTTGTTCCCCAGTATTTGATCTTGATTTCATTTAAGGGGTAGTCTGTTGGTTGAGACTTACTTCACTGTTGGTTGAGACTTACTTCAACATCAAAAGTGACCTTATCTCCCTGAATTTCATTGCCAGCACTTGAATCGACAGAATAGGTTACAGTAAAAGTCTTACCCGTTCCCACATCAAGAACTCCAAGTGATTGTGCAGTCGTCAGTTCTGAAAGTTTGCCACTTACAGTATTTGTTCCATCACTTATTGAAACAGTTAATACATCATCAAGGTTGTAAGCGTTAGATGGATCAACTACCGATTCCGGCTCGGGAAAGTCTCCTCCCTCACCAATAATATTTACAATTTTTACGGATAATGCTCCAGGCATTGTTCCAGCATTTGAAAGAACTATATCAGCTGAACCCGTAGCTCCTGGAAAAACATCTTCAACTACGAACGGAACATCAGGATCATCTACTCCACCCACTTTAAGATCTAATGTTCCGGCTGTAAAGGTATTGTTTTCACTTGTTTCAGTGTCACTGAACGCTGCCCATGTTCCGGCACCTGCCACAACAGCGAGCACACCGATAGTGAGCACGCTTAATAGTATTTTTTTGTTAATCATGATTTTATACCTCTTTCCATATCTTTTCCAATTTTGATCTGTAATTTCCCACTCGTTTTGCTAATGGGTCACTGAAATGAGAATAAGAACCTGGGGGGTTCAATATCTTGAATTCCAGTTTCACTCCCTAAATCTAGCAAATCTGAGCTACCCCTTCCTATGGATCATTTTAAGATAGTTATTGGTGAATTAACTGAAATTTCGGGTGGGTAATTGAAGGTTAACGTTATCATAAGACGCTGTGGGTTTGAGAGGTAGTAACAAACAATTAATGAGGCGAGATAAGGAGTAATGGGATATTTTTGAGTTTTTTCGAATGTACACTATGAATTTATAGAAGCAGATCAGAATCCTTTATATATTATTTCAGAAGAAGGCGTGGGCAAGGAAGAGGGGAGATGCAGACTGACTGCCGCAGGGAAGGGCGGGGAAAATTTTGAGAAAAACAGGAATTTGGGGGATTAACGCCAGCTTAATGGAAGATTACCGTTATCATACGACGGTGGCAAATATTTCCTGAAAATAGAGGAAATAGAGAGTGAAATGAGAGTTTACTCTTCTAGTTTGCGGACATAGTGCATGTGAGCAAGTGAAGATGCCATGAAGAGCCCGCTTATAAAAAGCATCCACTGGGAGTCTGAAACCAATTTGACGAGCTCCAGATCGATTGTTAAACTGCCGACGACAGCAAGGGCGCTAAGGCCAATGTAGAAATAGCTCCAAGGGATATCGCCTTTCGGGACTGTTTCCATGTAGATGTCAAAGTCGCCGGCTGCAGGCAGGAGTTCCACGAGGTCCTGTTCTCTGTCGTAGTTTACGACTCCCAGGCTTTCCATTTTTGGGATGTGGGTCTGGAGCAGGGAAACATATATGCTTTTTCTGACGGTGCTCTTTGGTTCTTTTTCGCCTGATTCTAGACGGGCTATTTCTTCGGAAAGAGAGCGTATGCTCTGATTCCCCTGCTTGTGGAGGATTTCCAGGACGCATCTTCGCCTGTCGTTCTGGAGAACTCCAAAAATATCTCTTTTTGTCAATTGTGCTTGATCGCTTTGGGTATCTTCTTTGATTTCCAGAGAATTGGTTTCTCTTTCGCTCATTGTATCCCTCTAAAGTATAGGTTAGACTCTGGAATCGCTTTCTGAAATCAGGATTCATAAACTTTCAGCAATAACCCCCTGAATCGTTAGCTCAGGGGTAGTCGGCTCTTTATGGAGTCTTCCGTTATTTTCCTACTCTTTTTGCTATGAGATCGCTGGAAATGAAATCTGAACCTGTTGGAGGTCCAACATGGGGAATTTCCAGTTCTACTCCAGGTATTCAGCAAATCTGACTTACTTTTTTAGAGGTCTTTTTAAGATAGTTATTGGCGGATTAACTGCAAATTCAGGAAGGTAATTGGGGATTAACGCTATCAGGATACAGATGGGGTTTACGGGGTAGTAACAAACAATTAATGGGGCGTGATGAGGAGTAATGAGATACTTTTGAATTTTTAAAAGACATTATATCGATTTTTATCTTCAAATAATGCTTTAATCTAATTTCAGAAGAGGAACACGAACCAGGAAGAGGAAAGGTGCAGACTGACTGCCGCAGAGAGAGGCATGGAAAATTTTGAGATAAAGAGGCTTGAAGAGATTAACGCCAGTTTAATGGGTAATTACCGATGTCGTGCGACGGTGAGATCTCTCAAAAAATGGATGAAAAAAGAGAGGGAAATCTTGAGCAAAATGTTATAGACTCAGAGTTTGCGGATGTGGCGCATGTGGACTATTGAAGATGACATGAAAAGGCTACTTATAAAGAGCATCCACTGGGAGCTTGTAATCCAGTCGAAAAGCTTCAGATAAATTGTGACACTGCCGACAAGGGCGAGGACGCTCAGGCCTACGTAGAAATGGCTCCAGGGAATATCGCCTTTCTTGACGGTTTCCATGTAGATGTCAAAGTCGTGGGATGCGGGGAGAAGTTCCACAAGGTCCTGTTCTTTGTCGTAGTTTACGACTCCCAGGCTTTCCATTTTTGGGATGTGGGTCTGGAGCAGGGAGACGTATATGCTCTTTCTGACGGTGCTCTTTGGTTCTTCTTCGCCGGACTCGAGGCGAGCTATTTCTTCAGAAAGTGAACGTATACTCTGATTTCCCTGGCCGTGGAGGATTTCCAGGACGCATCTTCGCCTGTCATTCTGGAGGACTCCGAAAATATCGCTTTTTGATAACTGTGCTTGATTGCTCTGGATCTCTGCTTTGATTTCCAGAGAACTGTTTGCTGTCTCGCTCATTGTATCCCTCTATAACATAAGAAAAACTATTCGAATGCGGTATGTTCTCAGAAATCAGGATTTGTGCTTTATTCTGGAGCTTGTCCGGGAATAATTCACTCTTGAATCAGGAGTTTCCACTCTTGAGAATCAAGGGTTTTCAGAAAATGCTTCCAGATCAGATGCTCGATCGCCTGTCAAAAGATGGGACTCTAAGAAGCAAATTCTGAGTTATGGGATAAGCTCTTTAGTAAATAGTAAATCCTGTTTTTCCGAATACTCTAATTAAGGGGCTTGATTAGAGCAGTATTCTAATTAAGGGGGTTTAAGAGGGGTATTATAATAATCTTACAACTAATAATCATGCACACAAGTATTTCATTTATGCAGACTATGTAGAAAAAAAAACAATCTCATATAATAATCTGTCTATTTAAGATTTCACAAAAAGAATTAAAGATAGTTAAGAGGATTTCTAAAACCTCCGATAGAGGTTAGATTTATTCTGTTTAAAATAAACACCCGGACTCAGGGAGTTTATTCAAACTCTCTTAAACTAGAACTTAAAACAGCTTTCAAACATAAAAAGTTAATAGTTCTCAAGAACAGAGCCGACAATGTTTTTATAACTCTCTTTCAGGGAATATACGTTGTGATCCCCGGTGACATTTATGCTCAAAATACCGAGCCTGGTATTCATAAGCCCGACCATGGCTGACACCCCCCGGTAGCTTACCTCGAATCTTCCTTTATCAAGGTAGTCATAAACTTCACCGGTGGTGAACTTGTCTCCGGTCAGGAAGAGATTGAGCACAACCTTGCGTATCCCGTTTTCATCCCTGCCGAGATACTTTATCAATCTCGCTCTTACCCTTTCTTCCGCAGTCTGCAGTTTCGGACACCTCAGTTTTAATGATAATTTGAATTATATTCTTTTTATTCTTTTTATTCATTTAATACGGTATTCATTCTATTCTGGTCTTTATTTCCAAACAGGTGCGACCCTTAAGTAGGGGCGCTAAGAATCGAATACCCTATATCCTTATCGTTTATATATTTTAGGATTACTTTTTTTTAAATATTTATATTGAAGTATATTATGGATATACAGACATATTATGCAGATCCACCGATCAATTCAGAAAAGGATAAAACCTCATAATTTTTCTCTTTAACCTTCAGCTTCACAATAACAGAAATGCGGTGAAGGTTAACTGTCGGTTACTATACTGAAATGGTGCCCTGCTTGAAGATCCATTAGTATTGCAGAATAAGATCTTAGGTATAAGTAGTTTACAGTAGAAATTTGCGGAAACAATTTAGAACTAATGCTGCCAGTTCAATCTGCAAGCATAAAGCTGGCAGGGGATAATTAGAAAAGGGATAATTAGAAGTATGAAACCACGGACCAGTTTCTCCGGGAAATAACTTTAAAAGCTCCCGGATAAATTACTGTAGTAGGTGAACTGGATATGAAAATCGCAGTATGCGGAAAAGGCGGAAGCGGAAAGAGCACTATTTCTGCACTCCTGGCAAAGCAGATGGCAAAAACAAAGAACGTGCTTGTGCTTGACACCGATGAGTCCAACTACGGGCTACACGGCCAGCTCGGGCTTGCAGCCCCAAGAGACCTTATGGAGTACTTCGGGGGAAAACAGGGTTTCAAGCAAAAGCAGAGAGTTCCGAAGACTGCTCCCCTCGGCGGGCTAACAGTTTCGGGAGCTGCCGCAGGCCAGCAGAAGTCCCGCTTTTTTGAGGAAAGGTGGAGTTTTTCCGACTTGCCTTCGGAGTTCGTGGAAGAAAAAGGAAAGATAAGGCTCATGGCAATCGGCAAGATCCACGAGTTCGGGGAAGGCTGCGCCTGTCCCATGGGTGTACTTACCCGGGAGTTCCTGGAAAACCTTGACCTCGCAGAAGACGACATTGTTATCGTGGACACGGAAGCCGGAGTGGAACATTTCGGAAGGGGAGTTGCAAAAGACTTTGATACGATCCTAGTCGTGATTGACCCCTCCTACGAATCTCTCAAGCTATCCAGAAAGTTCGAGGAACTCGGGGGACAGGCTGGAAACAGGGTTTTCTTTGTGTTGAACAAGGTCGAGGAAGATATTGAAGGAGACCTGCTGGAGGCTGTTGATTCTTCAAAAGTTGCCGCAGTGATCCCTGCAGACAGGGGGCTTTTCAAAGCGTCCCTGAAAGGCGAAGAATTCGACCTTGAACTTGAAGAGATTGGAAAGCTTGTGGAGTTTCTGGATCTGAATTGATTCAAGGACCAGGTCTGTGAACCAATACATTTAATTTTACTCTTTTTAATTTTTACGGGCAGCTCTTTTATTTTCTGATGTTTTCACTTCCCGGGACTCAGCCTATGAGCAAATTAACAGCTCAGGTCCACTGTTATCCGTACCGCATCATAATTAACGCTTCGGGTCAGGAGGCGGGCAAGCTCACTGATGAACTTTGGTTTATTTTCCCGGTCACCTGAAGCAGACGGATGCGCCCATTTGTCAGGATTTTTGCGACATCTTCGGGGGTGAGAACTATAATTCCGGGTTTTCGTTTTCCGGTTGTGTTGCCTTTATTAAGCCTTTATGCTCAAAACAAAAACTATTTTATAAGATTGGACTGACTTTCAATTCCGGAACAATTATCCGAAAGTATATTATTGATCGTGTTATTTAAATAATGCAAAAGTTTTACGTGGTTTGCAGACAGCAGGTATTATTTGCCGGAGCTGTCCTTTCCTGGACTTTCTATTCATTGACTTATTGATAAAAACGATGTTTGAAATGTTTGACCTATCTGAATGTTGTTGGAGTTATACTTTCATTATTAAAACGCTGGAGAATGTAAAATGACTACACGCGAGTACATGCTTGGAAACGTGGCAATCGCCCGGGGCCTTTTGGAAGGCGGCGTACAGGTAGCTGCGGGCTATCCGGGGACTCCTTCTTCGGAGATTATCGATACCCTTGCTTCCCGTGAAGATCAGGACTACTATATCGAATGGTCCGTGAATGAAAAGGTGGCAATGGAAGTGGCAGTCGGAGCCGCCTGGGCAGGAGTGCGCTCGGTGGTAACCATGAAGCATGTCGGGCTAAATGTTGCAGCCGACCCTTTCATGACCCTTGCGTATGCAGGGACAAAGGGCGGGTTGATCGTAATCGTAGCCGATGACCCCTCATGTCACTCTTCCCAGAACGAGCAGGATACAAGGCGCTATGCCCAGTTTGCCCTTGTACCCTGTTTTGACCCCTCAACCCCCCAGGAAGCCAAAGACATGCTTCCTTATGCTTTTGAGTTTTCTGAAAAATTTAAAATCCCGGTTATCTTCCGCCCTACAACCCGGATCTCCCATGGAAAATCCGATATTGAGCTTGGGGAAATCCCGACAGACAAACCCGCTCCTTATTTCGAAAAACTTCTCGACCGCTGGGTCATGCTTCCAAAAAACGCCCGTATACGCCATACCCATCTCCTTTCGATCCAGCAGCCAATTGAAGATGCTCTTGCAGAATCCCCCTGGAACTCTCTGGAACTGAAACCTGATGCAAATTTCGGGGTAATAAGTGCAGGTATTGCTTCTGTATATGCAAAAGAGGCCCTGCAGGAACTGGGAATTGAAGCTTCCTTCCTGAAGATCGGGACCTATCCTGTCCCGAAAAAGCTTGTTCTGGAACTGCTTGAAACCGTAAACGCTGTTCTTGTCTTCGAAGAACTTGAACCTGTTGTGGAAGAGCAGGTAAAGATGATTGCTCAGGAAGCCGGCCTTCCGATTCCGATCATGGGGAAAACTGGCGGTTTTGTCCCGAGAGAAGGAGAACTGGACATCAGTACTTTCCTTGAAGCTTTGAAGAAAGTTTTTGACCTGGATGTTGAGCCTGAGTCGGGGAAGGTCTCTCTTGAGCTTGCTCCCCGCCCCCCTGCTCTCTGTGCCGGTTGCTCTCACCGGGCAACCTTCTATTCCATGAGAAAGGTCTTTGGAAAGGATGCTGTCTACCCGAGTGATATCGGCTGTTATACCCTCGGGATCCAGAGCGGGACTGTTGAGACCACGCTCTGTATGGGCTCAAGCATAAGCATTGCTTCCGGGCTTTACCATGCGGGGGAAAAGCGCCCTATCTGCTGTTCTATAGGGGACTCAACCTTTTTCCATACTGGCATGAATTCACTCCTGAATGCGGTTTTCAACAAAGCCAATATTACGGTCACCATCCTCGACAATCGAATCACGGCCATGACCGGGCACCAGCCAAATCCCGGAGTCGGTTTTACAGTTACCGGAGAACCCACTGTAGAAGTCTCTCTTGCCGAACTCTGCAGAGCTATGGGAGCCGGATCTGTAGTAGTTGTCAATCCCTATAACCTTGAAGAAACCCAGGAAGCTTTCAAAGCCGCAAAGGACTTTGAAGGCACATCCGTGGTTATTGCAAAACAGCCCTGCGTGATCTCTGTAAAGAGGGCAGGAATCAGGCGGGTCCCATACATAGTTGACCCTGAAAAGTGTGAAGGCTGCAAGCAGTGTGTCAAATTCGGCTGCCCGGCAATCGAATTTGATGAGGAAAATAATTGCGCTGTAATTACTGCACTCTGTAGCGGATGCGGGGTCTGTGCGCAGATCTGCAAGTTTGAAGCTATCCGGGAGGTGAAGAAATGAGCCAGATTGAAGGAGAGAAAAAACTCGACCTCCTTATCACGGGAGTCGGGGGGCAGGGCGCAATCCTTGCTTCGGACATCATCGGAAAAGCCGCAGTCTTTACAGGGCTCCCCATCCGGGCAGCAGAGACCCACGGCATGGCACAGCGCGGAGGCTCGGTTGTAAACCACATAAGGCTGGGAACTGACCTTGGGTCAATGATCCCTAAGAAAGGCGCAGACATCATGCTTGCCCTTGAGCCTATGGAAGCAGTTCGATACCTCGATTTCCTGAAGGACGGTGGAGTAATTATAGTAAACACACAGTCAATCATTCCTGTGACTGTTACCTCCGGAATAGCAAAGTACCCTGATGTCCAGGAAATCCTTGACGTCCTTTCTGAAAAATATATAGTCAAAGCCTTTAATGCAGACGAACTGGCTTACGAAGCCGGGAACAGGCTTGCAATGAACGTGGCAATGGTCGGTGCCATCTCTGGCTACTTGCCCATCCCAAAAGAGGCCCTGCTTGAGAGTGTGAAGGCACTTGTGCCGCAGAAGACGGTTGAAATTAATATCAGAGCTTTTGAAATGGGAAGGAGAAAAATCGAGGAAAGCTAAACAGATGAAAGATAATACTTTCCATTATTTTTTTTCACATGTGTAACTCAATAATTATAGTCATCTATAGGCCCTCTAAAAATGTATTAATGTAGGACAGGAAAATTTAGACACGTTACAGGGAATTAGTAATATGATATCCAAACTGGCGAAGTAAAAGTGAAAAATATGCGAATTGATGCGTATATCACAGAATACGCCGGAAAAACTCCTCAAAATATTCCCTTGAAGAAGGCAAAAATTCAATTTCTTGTAGTTGTCTCGAGAAGGATATAAGTGACATTTTTTCTCCTGATAGATTATTGTGAATACCAGGGTTTCTATTGTTTGCTGCGGTGATTATTCAAAAGCAAAAGATGCAATCAAAGAGTCTCTCAACCTGATAGGCGGTCTTGAGACTATTATATCTCCCGGTAACCGAGTATTGCTTAAACCCGATGTTCTTTCTATTAGACCTCCAGAGAATGCTGTCACCACTCATCCGGTAGTAGTTGCTGCAATGTGCGAACTGGTTAATGGATACTGGGCCGAAGAAAAGAGGTGTTTATCGGTGAAAAAATGTGGTAAGTATTTATATGGGTTTCACTGTAAAATTGGGAAGGCACCACGATGATATCTAACAGAGATAAAGTAACTTTTGGTGAAGTGGCTGATCATTATCATAGCAATAAGATCCTCTTTGGGATAAAATACCTTAAGAACTGGGTTCTGGAACGCCTTGCTTCATGCGCTCCAGTCCCTTCCTGGAGAGCAAAACTGCATAAAATGCGAGGCGTAAACATCGGGGAGAATGTGTATATCGGCTATGATGTGATCTTCGACAGGCTCCATCCCGAAATGATCACAGTGGGAGATTACGCTGAAATTGGGGATAGGTGTATACTATCTGCCCATACAAGAGGCAGCTTAACTACGAGGCAGGCATATCCGAGAAGCATGGCTCCAATAATAATCGGAAGTGGGGTTTCTGTTAACCCGGGCTGTATAATCACGCAAGGGGTCAAAATTGGAGAAAATTCCATAATAGGAATTGGGTCCGTAGTTAGCCGTGATATTTCTCCAAACAGTCTTGCTCTGGGTTACCCTGCTAGAGTTGTTAAAAAGCTTGATGGTGTAGGCGAGCTTCAAACCTGATTGATGAGATGAATGATGAAAACGAAAGGTCACTTTTTTGATGAGATGAATGATGAAAACGAAAGGTCACTTTTTTGATGAGATGAATGATGAAAACGAAAGGTCACTTTTCGGATCTGTATTTGAATTCAAAACCAAGTTTATCCAGGGCAAACAGTGCCATCATTATCACAAAGCAAACAAAAAAGACCGATACAAAAGATGCTATCAGATAATGAAAGAATCCAGTCTCCTGAAAACTTACATTCATTAATGAAAATACACTGACCTTTCCATTGTATACAGGGTATAGATACTCAGTACCTCCTTCCCCTATATCATCAAGTAATAAATGTGTAAGAAAAGCAGCTTCTGCAAAAAGACCCAGGTATATTGCCTTCCCAAACTTTCCGTAGGCAAGATATCCCACAAGCGTTCCGAACAGGAGGGCAGTAGAACTGAATAGTAATGAATGTGTTGCAATCGGGCCGATCCAGCAGTGTTCTAAAGTGCCATTTACGGGTAGATTATAAATTATCATAATATCCGGGAAAAGTGTGCATAGACTGCCTACAAATAAGAGTAACAAGAGCTGGGGTAAGTCCCTGGACGAAATTTCCCTGCGAAAAATTGATCTGACAATGGCGTAGACTGCTACTGCGCTGACACAGAAAACAAAAAACAGAACATGTGAAACTGGATAAGGCATAACAATTCACTTTTTCGAATTTATCAACCAAAACGCTTTGAGTGGGTAAATAGTTTATTTGAATATATTGACCAATATAATTTAGAATTAAGTACTATTGACTCAAAATTTTAGATTCTATCTGAAGGAAAATTATTTTTAATGATTTTATTGGGGAATTAGAATCTTATTTTTTACTTACTTTGAGAGAATCTGATGACTGGAAATTAATAGAAAGTCTCCCACTTGAATTTTGATCTATGTTCAGATTAAGTGCCGAGGCGATTTGTACACCAACAATCATAGCAAGTGAAACACAATAATAGTAAATTTCACTCAAATTCATTTTTTCCACCTTCCTTAAAAAACACTAATCAACATACATTTTTCGATCACTATTTTTTGCTATGTCAATCACTATTTTTTGCTATGTTGGTGACAACAACCCTTAACTTTTTGTTCACGGTTCTTTAAGGATAGTTTAGTAACTTTTTTATAGTTAATTTTCCACAAATACCTGGTTTCAATCCTTATTTTTGTGGACTCTGCTATGGGACTTAAATAAGTTTTAATTGTATATGTATATATCGTTTTTGTTTTAGTATTCGTAAGAGAGGATTTCGTTATTGGATACATTTATTTTTATATATAGAGCCTATCCGAAAAGTCAGTAATGCATGTTGAAAAGCCACGATAGATCTATAATATCAGAGTAATAATATCAGAGTATCCATTCCGGTTTTGTATATTGCATATTGTAAAAGTTACAACAGGCAACCACTTTTCGGATAGGAAATAAATATATAAAGTACAGTATATTTTAATCGAGATCAATAGACGCAAAAATTGAATTATAAATAAAGGGGACTATTATTTAAAAAAAGAAGGTGGTGTTTGATACCAAAAATTTATGGAAAAATTGAAATTTTTAGATATCTTTGAAAGGCAAGTTTGATTGAGATTTTTATATGAAGAAGCGTAAAACCCCTGAGTCTTTAGCTCAGGGGATATAAGCGTCAACTTCAACCCTGATTCCGTATGTAATATTCTGCCGCCTCTTTACTAACATTTCCGATAGTAGACGCAAAATAACCATCACTCCATAACGTATTCTCACCCCAATAATACTTTTTCATATATTCTTTTTGAGTTTTCCATAACCTGTTAGTATATTCTTGTTTCAATTTTCTGACAATTGACAAAACGCTAACTTTCGGCTCACTCTTAATCAAGAAATGAATATGGTCTTTGTCAGTTTCCATTTCAAAGATTTCAAAGTTAGACTCTTTTGAAATGTCAATCATAATCTGTTTGAGTTCTTCGCTAATTGGTTCAAGTATGACTTTTCGGTATTTGCAAACAAAAATAACATGATACATTAACAAAAATTTGCTATGATTCCGTGTTTCATACTTCGTATTTACCAAAAAGTACATGTGTTGTTAAAACATATAATGCCTTTGTATGATGCAAGCGTTCAAATTTAGACTCTATCCTACAACTACACAAGCTATTCAATTGAATCAGCATATAGGTAGCTGTAGATTTGTCTATAATTGGGCACTTGACCAGAAAATTAAAACTTATGAGCAGACAGGGGAATCAATTTCCAGATTTGACTTAAACAAATTAATTCCTACTCTAAAGGCTTCTAATGAGTGGTTAGGGGAAGTTAACTCTCAATCATTACAGGGGATGACTAAGCAGTTGAATCCGCTTTCACTAGATTCTTTAGAGAGAAAACAGGTTTCCAAAGTTCAAATCAAAAAGATCCGATACAGTCTTTCCCTGTACCTCAACACTACACTGTAAACTTTGAAAATAATACTATCAAGCTTCCTAAAATAGAACCAATTAAAGCAGTTCTTCACAGGAAGTTTGAAGGAGAGCCTAAAACGGCTACGGTATCAAGGACATGTAAAGGACATTACTATATCAGTATCCTTGTTGAAGATGGAAAAGAACTTCCAGTAAAGGAAGCTTTCACAGAATCAACAACAGTAGGAATTGATGTAGGTATCAAAGACTTTGCTGTCCTTTCAACAGGAGAAAAGGTTGAGAATCCAAAGTACTTGAAAAACTCTCTTAAAAGGCTCAAAGTATTACAGAAAAGAGTCTCAAGGAAACAGAAAGGCTCTAAGAACAGGGCAAAAGCTAAACGAAGACTTGCTGTACTCCATGACAAAATAACAAATCAGAGAAATGACTTCCAGAACAAACTCTCTTTTAGACTTGTTAGCGAAAACCAAGCTGTAGCTCTGGAAACTCTAAATGTTAAAGGCATGGTTAAGAATCATCACTTAGCACAGGCTATAAGTGATTCTGCGTGGAGTAGTTTTGTAACAAAGTTGGAATATAAGGCTCAATGGTTTGAAAAACCGTCCTGAGAATAGGACAATTTGAACCCTCTTCTAAGCTATGTAGTGTGTGTGGATACCACAATAAAGAGCTTCAGCTAAAAGACAGAGAATGGATTTGTCCAGACTGTAAAACCAAACACCATAGAGACATTAATGCCGCTATCAATATCAAAAAATTCGCTCTCATAGATCAGAATCTAATTGGATTATGACACCGTAGGGACTACGGGGATGAGCTTGGGGACTTGCCCTCAATAGAGGGAGGAATGAACCAAGAAGCCACTCAGTCTTTAGCTGAGTGGTAGTTCACAATATTGGTAGAACAAGTTGAGAAAAAGTAAGATCAATGGAGAAATTAAGAAAAAACAAATCAAAGTAAAATCAGATTGATGCCAGTGTCCTGAGAATAAGAATTATTTAGATACACTCTTGGAGGCTTCAGCAGTGTTTCCATATCTTCCAATATTAGTCCTGTTCCCATTTGGATCAGGTTCATTGCTATATTTTGACAGGGAATTTCCGGCATCTATGAGTAGACTTGTTTTCCGGTCAAGTACCCACTGACCATCCGAAAATCTTCCTGCAGCACTTTTCAGGTGGTAATCGCGTTTTGAGACATCTGCAAACAATGGATTTACGTTCAGGTCTGTAGTAGAACTGGCATTTTCGTAATTTGCTGCAGCACTATTGTATATGCAGTTGTTTTCGAGTATAAATGTGTGATTTGAAGGATCGTAGTCTTTGATTCCCCAGCCTGAGCCAGAGTCCGGAAGATTTGGAATTGTGTTTGAAATTATATTGTTTCTTACAATAGTCACAAATCCTTTATCTGTTGGGATTCCGTAACGAGGATATAATTCATACGCAATACCATATTTTCTATTCCCATCGATTACATTATTTTCGATTATGGTGTTGTTAAATCCCTGAACTACAATTCCGCCTGCTTCATGAAGAGAGGATGACGTTCCAGTATCATAGATTGTATTATGGTGAATCCAGACCCCTCTGGCTTTATCTCTCTCATATCCTCCATAGCCTACTACCCAGATTCCCCATGCACGTATGTGATATATTGTATTATCGTAAATCTCGATGTCATCCATTACAGGACCAGTCATTTTTTTGTTCAGCTCTATCCCTGCATATCCTTTATTATTTGATGTTATTGTATTATTGAAAATTTTGATATGCATTGTTTCCGTTAATCGGATGGCTGCATCTGCTTTTATGGTTATATCATTGTTATATATGGATGCATTTGATGAATGCTTTAACCACACTGCATCGTGCCCAATCTCAAATATTTTATTGTTGTATATGTTTATGTTTGTTGGGACAGTTTCGTATTCTCTTGAGTAATCGTGAAATACTTTTATTCCATCCCCGAGTCCGTCGTGCAGATACATATCATTAACAGTTACATTGTAACTTTCTTTTAAATTAATCATATTGTAGTAACTGTTCCCTATACCCTCAGACTGGTTTCGGCAATTTCCATCAATTTCAAATCCCCTTATTGTAATATTCTTTGCCCTGTTGTTTTTTGCTTCTATTAATCCTTTATACTTTATCCCCCAGTTCGCATGGTTAATGAGTTTTATTACAGCGTCCGGGTCCCCTTCTAATATTGTATTACTTCCAATATATATCGTGCCATTTATCCAGTATGTGTTTGAACCGTTGAGGTAAACGGTTGTAAAATCAGGGTTACTGTTGACGAATGAAAGAGCTTGATTTATTTCTATGTGATCATTTTTCCCATCGCAGTTGTAATTTCCGCTGCCATCTGTATCAACATATACAATCGGTGCTTCAGGTGTATTGGGAATAATTTTTGAAGGTATTAATATAAAATAAATTATTATGATTGATAAAATTAAATCTTTGATGTGTGTCTTTATTTTATAATCTCCACTCATTCCCATCAACTTTTTCCCTCTTGTTTTTTCGGTAATTTAGAGAGAGAGATAATATGGACATAAAGATATAATTTTAAGTTTAATAAGGATATAATTTTAAGTTTAATAAGGATATAATTTTAAGTTTAATAAGGATATAATTTTAAGTTTAATAAGGATATAATTTTAAGTTTAATAAGGATATAATTTTAAGTTTAATAAGGATATAATTTTAAGTTTAAAATAGATTATCTTTTGTTATCCTCAGACTGAATTCTTGTTCCTTTTTTGAAATTAATGCCTTCAAATGACAGTGTCAGCACTTCACAAAAAATCTCTCCTCCACTAGTTTACCTAAGACACTCCACCATTATCCTAACCCTTAACTTCTGTCTCAGCCATCCTTCAATGAATAGTATAAACATATCAAATCTGAACTTATCCTTATCTATAACTTGCGGCCCTCTTTTGAAGATTATAAAATGTTTTTTCAGAAAGTATAACTATACATTTTTTAGCAGAAAAGATATCAGTGTATAGAAGTACCTAATATTAGCATTTTTAGTTGATGTATTTGGCTTAACTATATTCCTAATTCTGCATGACTTTGCGTTTTTCATAACATATTGTTCACACCTTGTTTTGTTTCCCTTTAGGATCTGTTTCATCTTCTTTCCTTTCTTAACAACTGGAACTATATGTGAAATATTGTATTCTTGAAGGAATTCAAACATTTCTATACAATAAAACCCTTTATCCAAGCAAAGAACCTTCATTTTGAAGTTCAGCCCTTTGAAGGCCCATCTTTACCCGATTGATATTTTAAAACACCTGAATTTCATCATCTCCTTTAAAGTCTATTTTGAATCCGCAATTCCTGCTTCTCTTGTAGATGTATTTTTGCATTCAACCCCTTTTCATCTTCATACCTTAATCCTCCATGCCCTCTACAAAAGCTAAAATGCGTGCAATAGAGCTTCATTTGGTATTCTAACCATTCTTTCACCTTTGAAAACCATATTGTTTTTCTTGACACTCTGTTGTTATCCTGCCTGAAAGTTAGGTTTTGTCTTTCCAGTAAAGTTGTTGAGATTTCGCTTTGTTCAATGTCTTCTCCAAAATGATCTTCTTCTCTACCTTCTCAAACACCCTATTTACTCTTGTTTTGACTACCTGAGCATACCTCAAATCCTCAGAAGAAACGGTTTTTGGTTTCTTTGGCCTTCCTCTTTTCCCAGTTCCTGGAAACTCTCAAAAAACTCCAAATTGTTTCAAAAGCTCTTCTTTATAAAAGTTCAACTCATCTGTGACAAAAAGAGGAATTTTATCTGAAAGATGTCTATCGATTAACTCGACCAGCTTGTCTGCAACATACTGTTTTCTTGGTCCTATAACAAAAGAAATTATTAACCTGCAACCTGGTGCAAAAGCTACCCACATCCAGGGACCATTATCTTCATAATCTTTCATTCTTGAAACTATTTTTTTGGATTGTAACCCATAGTTCATCCATTTCTACCTTTGACACATCCACATTCTTCATCATATTGTCATTTACTTTATCGCATTGTTCAGCTGCACGGGCCAACCATAGCTTTACACTGGCAGGTTGTACCTCAAAAACGTCGGCAATGGCTTGAATGCTCATTCCTTTCATAGACATTTTTAAAGCTAAGTTTATGCTATTTTAGTTAATGTGCTTATTTTGGGATAAAAAATCTTAAAAATAATCGTTCCTTAAAAATATTAACATGTTCCCAAATTCCATTAAGTCGTCAGAGGCGAAAATAATGGCAAACAGTTTTCCATGGTGGGAATTCCTGGAGTAACATTCACCAGGCACAACTAGAACGTAACAAATAGAAGATTGCATTCAGTGTTTCTCGAAAAGAATGAACGCGTTTCCTACCTAGATTCATTCTTGAATTAAGAAAATGAGGTTTAATTAGTTGCCATTCTCGATCGGATAAATCACCAGGATAAGGAATTCTTCGAGATCGTTTTAACTCTAACGAACAATAGAGGTACAAGGATTATTTAATCTTAAGATAACCTCTAAGAAAATATCTGGAATAAGATATATAACCCGGCCTATTTTGAGATTTTGCTGGATTGAGCATTCAGATTCTAACTCAAGTATTCCTGAAAAGAGCTTCATTAGAAGCGATAGCTTTATATCGAATAAACATCATATCAACATATATTGATATAACGTAATGAAATTGAGTATCCAAAAAAGCAAAAACAAAATAGAAAAGAAGGAACTCTAAATGGCTGATATCTTTTATCCTCTGCAATGGATTGCAGACAAACTGACATACGAGGTTTTCGGGATTACACCCACTACTCACCTTGCGGCCAGTGTCAACTTCATCATCTACGACGTATTGAAAATAGTCATCCTGCTTTCCGTGATGATTTTCGCGATCTCCTACCTCAGGACCTATATCACTCCGGAAAAAACAAGAAAGGTACTCGGAGGCAAGAAAGGGCTCCGCTACCACCTGATAGCTTCCTTGATAGGAACGATCTCTCCATTCTGTTCATGTTCCTCAGTGCCCCTTTTTATCGGGTTTGTGGAAGCTGGAGTGCCCCTTGGAGTTACCTTCTCCTTTCTAATCACCTCCCCTCTGGTAAACGAAGCTGCTGTAGCCGTACTCTGGGCAACCCTTGGCTTGAAGGCAACTGTAATTTATGTGATATCGGGTATCGTGCTCGGTGTGTTTGGAGGCTATGTAATCGGAGTCCTGAAACTGGAAAAGTACGTAGAAGATTTCGTTTATAATATAAAAGTAGGTAAACAGACTAACGAACAGGTAAGCCTTACCATAAAGGAAAGGACAGACCTTGCTCTTGAAAGCGTTAAAGACATAGTGGGAAGAGTCTGGATCTACGTGATCATAGGGGTCACCATAGGAGGCATCTTCCACGGATATGCTCCCGAAGGCATCCTCCAAAAATACGCAGGAAAGGACAATCTGCTTGCAGTTCCAATTGCTGTACTTGTGGGTGTCCCCCTCTACTCAAATGTAATGGGCATGATTCCCATAGTTGAGAGCCTGATCGGAAAAGGGCTCCCGATAGGGACTTCCCTGGCATTCCTGATGTCGGTTACAGCTGTGTCCCTGCCAGAAATGATCATCCTTAAAAAGGTGCTGAAAAAAGAACTGATTGGGATCTTTGTCTTAATTGTGGCGTTGTCAATCGTCTTCACGGGATACCTGTTCAACATATTGCTATGAACTGCTTATCGTTGAAAATCTAGCATAAACACCCAAAAAAATCCAGCGTAAAACTCTAAAAACCCGAAAAAACTGAATTTAAAAAAGAATTCATATATACAATAAGTTGAGGTGAAAAAATGAAGATTGAAATTCTTGGAACCGGATGTCCTAAATGCAAGAAAACGAAAGAAATCATTGAAAAAGTCCTGGCTGAAACCGGTAAGAAGGCCGAGGTTGTTAAAGTAGAAGACTTTGAATCAATCCTGAACTACGGCGTGATGGTCACCCCAGCTGTCGTAGTTGATGGTGAAGTTAAAATTGCAGGTAAAGTCCCGGATGAAAAAGATATCCGAAAATGGATTGCAAAGTAACAGACATACAAAGCGATCTGAGACACTGATAGAAACCCAAATTGAAACTGAAAATTAAAACCGGATTTAAGGTAGTGTGAAAAAAATGGCAGAAGAAACAAAATGTGCATGTGGTTCGGCAAACGTGGCAATCTTTCCCTGTGCGGGAGCCGCAAATGTAGGCCAGCTTTCAAATAAAATCGCAGTCGAGCTCGATCAGCAGGGACTAGGAAACATGATGTGTACAGTAGGCATCGGAGCTCGGGCTCCAGGGCTTATGAAGTCTGCCGAAGCTTCCGACCGGATCATAGCCATTAACGGCTGTCCCGTAAAATGTGCAACCAAAACTATGGAATTGGCCGGCTTTAAAGTGGATCATAAGATCGTGATTTCCGAACTTGGGATAAAGAAAACTAAGGACAAAGATCTCAAGGACGAAGAAGTAGCAGAAGTCCTGACAAAAGTTATGGAGATCCTTCAGTCCGAATGATCTCTTTCCTATTTTTTCTTTTTGATTATTGAAATACAGCCCACTTTTTTATCTTTCATATTTGATATATAAACTTCTAAATTCCTAAATAGATTTAATTAACAGATTATCCCATAATAAGAAATTGAATTCAAAAACGAATTGAGGTGATCATATGACTGAAATTACTGTCAATTCCACAATATGCGATTTTACCCACAAACTCCGCGGGTGCATGAAAGGCGGAAAAATCATTGTAGATATCGAAACTCCATGTGAAAAAATAAAGAAAATCTCGCATCTTGAAGTTCCCATGATGGAAACCATGGACATCAAAGACAACTATGTGATGGACAAGGCAAAAGAGGCAAAGTGCTGTTCAAACTGCCTGGTGCCCTGCGGGGTGCTTAACCTATGCAAGCTAGAAAGCGGTTTTATAGCAAAATCCCTTGCAAAAAAAGCAGGAAGCCTCAGTATCGATTTTGACGAAGTATAAAGCAATAAAAACATACTTTTTATGGTTCTTCGTCATTCTCTATGAATTAGATAATTTTCATCCCAGCACTTTCGCCAGTTCAGGCATCCTTTCAACTTAAGGGTGGAGAGAATTTTGAAATATCCTGTTTTTCGACGATGCTCTGGAGTTCCTTGACATTGAGCAGACGCCAATCTTCATAGCCAACCAACGTCAGATTCTCTGCATAAGCCAGTGCGTTCTCCCAGTCCATACCACTGACACTATCGGCCTATTGCCACATCAGCCCCGTTGCACGATCGGTGACCGTGCCATCGCCATTGTCTACGAAATCATTCGCACCATACAAGTTTCCGCGAACAGTCCGTACATAGTTTCCCATGGGACCCGAAACTTCCGCCGGATAAGCTTTGATATATCCAGTGCTATGATTGATACCAAATACCGCCTTTGTGCCTCCCCCTATTGTCGTGCAGACGTAGTAATCTGCCCAATATTGTTCACCCTTGCTGGCGCTCACTCAGGGAGATCGAAATCGGCTGTATCCAGATAATGCCATCCCTGAGAAAAGTTACTGATGGAATACAGTTATTTCAAAGTGGGCATGCGCCAGTCGTCATATCCGCCTATTTCCAGAGATTCACAATATTCATGCTTCTTCTCAGCTTATGCTGCCACTGGCAGGGGTCTGCTACCACATCAACCCTGTAACTTCATCCGTTACTGTTCTGTCGCCGTTGTCGGTGTAGCTGAAAAGATTGCCTGTAAACTGGGCATTCTGGCCGTAAAATGTTTCACCGGATTCAGGGCACTCCATTTCGTTTCCTTCGTCGTCATAACAGGCAGTCTGCCCGGTGTCAACAAGGGTATACTTTACAACGGTAGTGGTCCCTTCCTGAGATGGCGATTCCATTTCCTATGTATCCGTTTCCTGAATATCCGTCTGCTCCGTGCAGCCGGAAAGTGAGACGAAAACTACCATCATCGCAACAAAGGTAATTTTCAATAAATTGTTCTTTATATTAGTCCTCTATTGTCTTTTCTTAAGTCAGTAAATACTTACATCACCGCCACGTACCAGACAAACATAGTTATCGATCCTGATGGAATCCCCCTGAGGACCGTTACCCTCAGGATATTCTGATACTTCACCTGCTTTTGGATCGCTCCTCTGTGCTCCTGCCGTGCACGTCCTGCCATCCGCTCATATATCCCATCGCCCTGCCAATTTACCAGAGAAACTGCAAATTATAACTGCCAGGGAACCCTGAATATATTGTTGCAGACCTCAACATCCCCTACAAACTCTCCAGACGCCACAAGTAATGATCTCAAAAACAAAAACCCTTACTTAGAAATACCTTCAGTAGACACTATTTTCAATTACATCAAAGGCAATAATACTCAATTTAGAACGCTTTTTTGAAACAACTATTCCTTTAGAACAACTATTCCTTTAGAACAACTATTCCTTTAGAACAACTATTCCTTTAGAACAACTATTCCTTTAGAACAACTATTCCTTTAGAACAACTATTCCTTTAGAACACTATTCCTTTAGAACACTCCTTCTTTTTTTACTTCAGTGCATCAAGCTATTAGCGATAAAGACATAATTATGAACTGGGGTCATCAAAAAGCCACAGGGTACTGAAAGATAAGACCTTCAAAGAAATGGAACGAAAGGGGGCTGCGGACAACAGATGATAAGCACAGTACTTGTTCCTGCGGATTTTACAATCGAAACGGAAGATTTGCTCAGCTGTATAGGGGAACTTAAAAATGCCGGCTTGAGGAAAGTTATCCTGCTGCATGTAGTGGACATACATAAAAGCCAGGGGCTTGCCCCTATGTTTGAACGAAATACAAAGGCAAGAATTGAGGAATATGCAAATTTTGTCAGGGAACTCGGGCTTGAAACCGAAACCCTGGTAGTGATCGGAGACGTCAAAAGGACAATTACGGAGACTGCAGACCGGGAAGATGTCGATGCGATAATAATGGGAGCCACAACTGAAGGCTTCATAAAGGGGAAACTTCTCGGAAGGACTACGGAATACATAGCCCGCAGTTCAAAGAAAATCCTGCTGGTTGAGAAGTATGAAGCTATGAAGGAAGGAAAGGAAGCTTATGAGAAAGCATGCCGGGCGACTTTCTCCAGGATTCTTGTGCCCCTCGACTTTTCAAAAGAGGCAATGAAGGCAATAGAACAACTTCAGGAATTAAAAGGGGTCGTAAAAGAAGTTCTGTTCCTGCATGTAATAGATGACATAAAAAATATGGACCTGCTGGACGAACAGAGGGAAGAGGCAAAAGAAAAACTGAGGAAAATAAAGGAGCAGCTTGAGGGCATAAAAAGCCAGTATATTGTCGTTGAAGGCATTCCCTCGGATGAGATCGTCAAATTCGCCGGCATAGAAGATATCACCCTGATCATGCTTACTACTCGCGGAAAAGGAACTTTAATGGACCTCCTGCTCGGAAGCACGACAGAAAATGTACTCCGGAAAACCCCAAAGCCCGTACTGATCATCCCTTCAAGCAAAGAGTTCGAAGAAGAAGGGTGGGACGAGGGAGAAGAGTATGCCTGAAGAGGAGGGAGAAAGGGAACTCGATTTCTTCAGCAAATACCTCTCGGTCTGGGTTGCGTTCTGTATCATACTCGGAACTGCAATCGGTTACATGTTTCCAGGTTTTGCGGACACCCTTGGAGGGATTGAGATCGCAAACGTCTCAATCCCCGTAGCTGTCGTGCTCCTGATCATGATGTATCCCATTATGCTTAAGATTAATTTTGAAGAAATCCTGAACGTTGAGGCAAATTTAAAGCCCTTACTTTTAACTATTCTAGTAAACTGGGCGATCAAGCCCTTTACAATGGCTTTTGTTGCATGGTTTTTTATGCGGGTGCTCTTTGAATCCCTGATCCCTGCGGACCTCCAGGCACAGTATATTGCAGGCATGATCCTACTGGGGATTGCTCCCTGCACAGCTATGGTCCTGGTCTGGACTTACCTTGCAAGAGCCAATATTAACTATGCTTTGATCCAGGTATCAGTAAATGACCTTATTATTCTGGTCCTTTTCGCTCCTCTGGGAAAGTTTCTCCTCGGGGTCACAACTGACTTTCCAGTCCCCATCATGACAATCTTCGTCTCGGTCCTGTTTTATGTGGCAATTCCTCTCGGCCTTGCTGTGCTGACAAGGCAGGTAGTGATAAGAAAAAAAGGTATTACCTGGTTTGAAAACAAATTGATCCAAAAAACACAGTGGATTACTCCTGCCGGACTTTTAATAACACTTGTCCTGATTTTTATATTCCAGGGAAACAACATCATAAATTATCCCCTGCATATTCTCCTGATAGCAATTCCCCTTGTGCTGCAGACTTACCTGATCTTCGGGATCGGGTATGCAGGAGCAAAATACCTGAAAATTCCCTACAGGGAAGCTGCACCTTCAACATTCATCGGCGCCAGTAATTTCTTCGAACTGGCAGTGGCAGTAGCCTTAATTCTGTTCGGAATGGAATCCGGGGCTGCGCTCGCAACCGTTGTGGGAGTGCTTGTGGAAGTGCCTGTTATGCTCTCCCTTGTGAAAATCATGAACAGGAACAGGAAAAAATACAGGTTCTGAAGAGTTTCTTATCAGAAAAACGCACATGATATTCCTAGAATAACATGCCCAAATGAATGAAAGTCCTTTTCAATTACCTTTTTTTGGTTATGAACTCCATCATTACCTCAGGACAGGAAGGTTGTCTTCTTTTTGATACTCTGAAACCGTAGAAAAATTAACCAGTGAATTGCCATCGAAGGCCCAAATATGACCTTGATCACGGATGCCAAATTACCTTTGAGGCAATCCTATTGTCCATGGAAATAATGGAGTAATGTAAATTGGAAGGAGAAATAAACAACTCTTGCAGTTTAGATATTCACAAACACTTTATCATTGCTACCATTCTCAATAAATCCGGTGAAAAACAGCAACAACGTTTCGATAGAAATGATAAAGAGATTTGAAACCTTAAAAATTGGGTGACATCAAAAAAAAGTGATGTTGTTGCATGTAAATCAACAAGTGACTTTTGGATTCCGATTTATGAATCATTGATAGATCATTTGCCTGTTATAGTTGGAAATGCACGAGATATGAAGGCATTAAAAGGTGCTGTTCCGAAAAAATGAAGCAAGTTGTTTTTCAGGTGCCCTTTCAACAGGATATCTGGCTATATAGGCATCTACATCGAATTTCCTTTTGCAGCCCTCATAACTCATATATCTGATTTTTCCGATCACTTCTCTCTCCCTCCAGGCCCGGTCATGAACGCCTCCTATACTCCAGGAAATTCCGGCATAGCCATTGGGGTCTCTTCCATCCAGTTCATATCTGTCATTCAGGAAGATTGCGATTTCAAGGGCTTTTTCTGGAGACTCGCTCCATTCCAGAATCTTTTTTGCCCAGTACATACGCATATAGCTGTGCATCTTCCCGGTACGGAGCAGTTCCATCTGGCTTGCATTCCAGAGTGGGTCGTGCGTCTTTCCTGCGCTGAATTCCTCAAGGGTGTAGATATACGTTCTCCGGTCATCCCGGTGGGCATTGAGTGACTTCTTTGCCCAATCCGGAAAGCTCTCAAAGCTGTCATATCCGGGATTATAATAACAGAAGTTATCCGCAATCTCCTTCCATACAAGGATCTCGTCCAGGAAAGCTTTCTTTGATTCGGGGTTACTTTTTGCTTTTTCCACCTCAAGCACAACCCTCTGCGCCGAGATCTGCCCGAAATGAAGGTAAGGGGAAAGGCTTGAGAGCGCGTTCTTTGTCGGGTCGTTCCTTAGCGTGTTGTAAGAATCAAGCCTCTCTGCAAGAAAACTCTCCATCACCTTTCTTGCAGCTTTTTCCCCGGGTTTGAAATGCCCGGGCTCAAAAAGGGGATCCTTATTTTTATCGGAAATTTCCTCAGGAAGCAAGGATTTGATTCCGGTTTCCTGTGTTCCGGATAAAATATCTCCTATACTGTAGCCTGATGGGATTTCAATAGATTCGAAGTTCGGTTCAAGTTCCGGAAATTCCTCCAGAAACTCGGAGAGGTGCCCATAGAACTTCGGCCGAAAAGTATGTGCAGCATACTCCTGTTTTGGAGAAGCTTCCCAGCATGGGACGACATTGTGGGCATCAACCTCAAAAAATGGGATTTCGATTTCAGGAATAATTTTTTCTACCCATTCAGCCTTTACTCGAAGCGGGTCGAAATCTGTAACAAGAGCCCCCACTTCATACTCTGTTACAAACTCCGGGATTTTTTGCTCCGGGTTTCCTCGCAGAAAGACAAAAGGAATCTTTTCCCGGGAAAGGGCTTCCTCAAGTTCCTGCAGCCCTTTGAGCATGAATTCATAATGCCTTCTTCCTGCCCCCAAAAACCCTTCAGTCAGGCAGAAAATAACAATTACAGGGACATTCGCCTCCTGTGCTATTGCCCGCGCAAAGAGCAGAGCCCAGTTGTCTTTAACTCTCTGATCGCGGCTCATCCAATAAACAACAGGCCCGTCTCCTGGTTTTCCATGTTTGAAAGCCCGGATGCGTTTTGGATTCATAAGCAATTTTGGAGTTTCGGGATATATAGAACTAACATAGGAATAATGAAAAATGGAAATTGTGCCCAGAAAGGGGTTCTGTTTTTATCAAATAAACAGTGCCTCAATGTGGTAAACCAGCTCAAAAGGTTAAAACTTTCTTAAAAGAACTAAAATTCAGTTCAAAAAGGTCAAAATTCAGATTCAAGAGAGCTTAAAACTCAAAGACCTGCCCGTCATATCCCAGAGGTAAAAACATTGATTCTATGTGATGTGGGCGGAAAAGGTGGCTGAGGTGGGTCAGAACCACTTCTTTAGCGTTGAGCTTTTGAGCAAGTTCCATAGCCTCTTCCGAATTCATATGCTTTTTAATATGGATGTGCGGAGGAACGATAGCATCTGCAATAAGAAGATCCGGGTTCCTCATAAACTCCAGGCTTTTTTCAGGAATCTCAGGGTTCGTATCACTTGTGACCACGACTCTGGTACTCCCCTCACGGATAACAACGCCTGCAGGGGTTTCTACCGGTGGGTGGGAAACTTTAAAAAGAGTGAACTCAAGCCCGATCAATTTGAAAGGTTCATAGAATTTTACGTAGTGGTACCTGGGTTTCAGGAAAGAAACGTATTGGTCTATGTAATCCAGTGTTTCTCGAACTCCATAGACATCAACTTTATTTTGAACCCTGTAAAACTCCCCGAAGCCTGCGTAGTGGTCGTAATGCCCATGTGTCCAGATCACCCCGTCTATGCCCGAAAGCCTTTGCCTGAGGAACTGCTGCCTGAGGTCAGGGCTGGTATCAATAAGAAATTTACCCTGATCAGACTCCACAAGGATAGAGAAACGAAGGCGTTGGCTTCTTCCACCTTCATGGGCGTCGACGCATGCAGGGCATTTACAGCCAATTTTTGGAGTACCAACAGCGTCGCCGGTCCCGAGCAGCGTTATCTTCATGAAGGATTCTTCCCTTTGTAGTCATCGGATTTGAGATCTGCCCTTTCATCAAAGGACTTTACTGCTTCTAGCAGATCCTCCTGGGTGAGTACCTTGCGTTCTTCCAGAAGAGCACTCAGGACAGCTTCCCTGATAACCATACGCAAGTCAGAACCCGAATAACTTTCTGTTAATACCGCAATCTCTTGTGTATCAAAGTCACCCTCTATGTGCCGAGTCACAATGTCCAGGATATTTTTTCGCATCTCCAGGTCAGGCAGAGGGAAATGGACAATTTCATCAAAACGCCTCCATGCCGCACTGTCAAGCATTCGAGGGTGGTTTGTTGCAGCAATCAAAAGGACTCCATGCTCTACCAGACTGATTTCATCTATAGCTTTCAGGAGAGTATTGACTGCCCTCTTGATTGCAGCGTTTTCGTCGGAAGTCCTGGCTTTTGCAACAAAGTCCAGCTCATCTATGAAAAGAATGCAGGGATTCAGTTTTTTTGCAAGCAGGAAAACGCGGTCTATATTTTTTGCAGTCTCGCCAAGGTACTGGTCTGTGATCATTGAGAGCTTGACCTCGACAAAGGGAATTGAGAGCTGTTCTGAAAGTGCACGGGCAACAGAGGTTTTTCCGGTACCAGGAGGCCCGACAAACAGGAGTTTTCCTATATCATGCAGCCCGATATCCCGCAGGTATTCCCTATGCTTGATGGCTTTCATAATTTTTTCAATTTCGTCTTCCTGTTCCTCGGTGAGCACAAGGTCCCTGACTTTCTGTTTGACGTCTTCAGGAGCGATAATGACAACGAGCTTGAGCATTTCTTCGCTCTTGTCTTCTTTCTTGATTTCAGCTATAAGAGATTCTATCCATTCCCTGTCGACTTCCTTTGGCCTAATCTTTGCTTTTGCAGCTGCATAGTCTGTAGCTTCATCCTTCCTGATTTCTCCGAAATAATACGCGAGGACAGGATTATTTTCGATCCTCTCCTGAGAACCTTCCTGTTTTTCAAGCCATTCTGCGGCAAGTTCAAATGCGCTCAAGCGGAGTTCAAAGTGAGTCCTGTCAATGGTTATGAAAGGTACATTTTTTACACTTTTTTCGATATCTTTGATCCCATATAGTTTTTCAATCCTGACATATGAAGCTATTATGGGTTTGGGAACCGTTTTTTCTGTGCTGTTCCAGTAACTTTTCCGAATATTTTTGGGGAGGTCATTCACATCCAGTTCTGGATAGCGGTTATAGATCTCTGCGGTCAGCAGTAGCTCTACGATGTCTAGTATAATGCCTGACATGTTTTTTTACCCGTTGCGTATTGAGATGAATTCATTATTCAGTGGTGGGCGCTCAAGTGCGATAAGTTATTAATTCTTTGCATAAGTTGCTAAACCTATTAATTGATTTTCTTCAATGATATAATTTGCGAAGCATGGGATAACCCTCTGCAGAAGGATAAAAAGCCAGTACGAGTGATAACTTTATCTAGCAGAAAGACTTTATCATCTACTCCATCTCTTCATGAAATCCGGAGTATGTTTCAGGAAAAAAATCCCTATAATCTGCAAACGTCTCAGGTTTCCTGGAGTATCATTACGGATTCTGGAAGTAAGCAACTCATTTCCAGAAACATACAGTTTCGGAGAATACTATCCGTTTCTGGAATACCCCAAGCATTATTAAATAACTCCTATATTAAAATCACTGTTGTTCGGAATAATAGTTCCGGAAAATCTCTCTATCTAAGGAAATCCAGAATTATCCCTAGAGAGGACCACTGCATGAAAAGAGAACAGCTCTATTCAGGGAAAGCAAAGACTATCTATGCGACAGATAATCCCGACACCTTTATCGCCGAATTCCGAAACAGCCTAACCGCGTTCAACGGAGAAAAGAAAGGCGAGATGGAAAGGAAGGGTTACTACAATGCCCAGATCTCAAAAAAGATATTTGAGATGCTGGAAGCCAGCGGAATAAAAACACATTTTGTCAGCATGCTTTCTGACATCGATATGCTTGTAAAGAAAGTAGAAATCATAAAGATCGAGGTAATTGTCAGAAACATTGCCGCGGGCTCCATTACAAAGAAATACCCTATGAAAGAAGGTACTATTTTCGAGTTCCCGGTTCTTGTCTTTGATTTCAAAAGCGACGAGTACGGAGATCCCATGCTGAATGATGACATCGCTGTTGCGCTTGGTGTTGCAACACGCGAAGAACTTGCTACACTCCGGGAACTTGCTCTCAGGATCAACGAGTTACTTGTGCCCTATCTCGACGAAAAAGGAATCCTGCTTCCAGACTTCAAACTTGAGTTTGGAAGAAGGGACGGGGAGATTATCCTTGCTGATGAAATTTCCTGCGACACCTGTCGTTTCTGGGACAAGAAAACCGGGCAGTCCATGGATAAAGATGTCTTCAGGTTTGACAAAGGCGACATTTCCAAAGCTTATGAAGACGTTGCCCGGCGCATTGTACCCGAGATATTTGAATGAGTTTGGAAGAGATCGAGGATTCGAATAAGCCTGGAAAAGATTGAAGGTTCGACTAAACTTAAAAAAGCCTTTGAGACCTTCTTTCTTGACTATTCCCTCATTCTTAATTTTTACTTCGATCTTACTTTCTGCCTGTAACCCAGCTTCGGTTTAGCGGCTTAAATTTTCATTTTTAACCATTAAACCTTGAAAAAAGAATCAAGCGTTGTCTGGAACCGGAAGTCAGAGAGCATCTTTGCCTTCTGTGTCCACTCTGATTTTTGGGTTTTTACCCTGCATGCAAGACTCGAAACCGCTGCTTCCAGGGAATCAAAGGTTTCAGGAGGATTTGTTAGAGCATTTCTCATGCCCTCCCTGACCACCCAGACCCCGAGAGGAGCCCAGTAATCAGGAGTGATTTCCCTCAGCACAAAGACCGAAGCCTGTCTTTTGATTTCTGTCAGATACTCGAGTACGGGAAGTCTTGCTGCATAATAACCTCCTGCAAGAGGGGAATATCCTTTTTTTCCGTCCACGCCTTCGCTGTCCTCTCCTATCCAGCTTGATTCTCCAGACCAGACTGTTTTTGGGAGCCAGATTTCAATAAGTTCAAAGGAATAAGCCCGCGGGAGGATGAGGACTTCAAAATGGTTTCCAAAATGTGTTCCGCTGAAAAGCTTAATGTCTGAAGCCCACGGGAAATCCAGTATACGGTCTGCAAGCTCCTTTCCTGCCATATCGTCCACGGCTGTAATGGACCAGCGGGTAGGCACTATTTTACGCTCTTTCCCGAGCAGGCCTATAGAAAAAAGGCGTGTGATGTGTTCCGTAGAAACGTTATTTTTTAAAAGTTCAGTCACGGCGTCTTTTGCAAGGGCATCGGTATCATAGACAAGGTAATCCACTTTTTTCGGAACATCCGGGTTTTCGGTCAGTTCAAAGTTTTTCACAAGCCCGGAAGGGCCCATAGGTGTGAGGACGGCATCGAACTTGAGTTCCTGTTTGGGGGCTTTAAAAAACCAGGCTTCAGTATCTACTGGTTTTCTGGAGAGAGCCAGCTCCTGAGCCTTTGCAAGAAGAGGATTTTCTTTACTCCGTGCATCTTTTATATGCAGGCTCGTGTTTGCCCTGACCATACGGGAGCGCATGGAGATGATATCTTCTATCTGCATGTTTCCCCAGGCTGAAGGGTCTTCAAGAAGCAAAACTTCGTTTTCCGTTGATGAGGGAGGAATCAGGGGGCCTGCCGAAACCCTGGGGTAGCCGTAGCTTCCTACAAAAAGAGCCGGGGGAGAAGCCCCAAATATAGAATCTCCTGAGATAACAGGTGAAATCGATTGCAAGGATTTAAATTTCTCCAGAATTGGGCAGCGGGGGCGCCCACAAAGTCCTTTTCCCTTGCACTTGATACACAGTATGTCTTTCACCTTTCGTTCATATCCTTACAGATGATGCATGTTTTAGCTTCAGGAGCATTTCTGTACAGCCAGCCGGATTTCTGAACAAAACTGCATATGCTGCACATCCCGTCTACTTTTTCCTGAGATGATAATCCGCCACTTAAGAGTACTGATGCAAATTTCCGAATTTCTTTCTGGGTCTCCTCCGAGAAATCAACTTCAGCCCCACGTTTTTCGCTCACGTACTGGGATACTGCAGCTCTTGAAAGCTCAAGGATATCTGCTACATCCTGCTGCGTACATCCATGCTCGAAAATCATTGCCCGTGAAAGTTCAGCCCTGATTGCAGGCAAGACTTTTTGTACCATAATTTCGCATGTTGTTTTCATTGGAGACCAACACTTGAATAGATAACATTATAACTAACATTATAACAATTCATTTTAAAAATATATAACAACGCACTTTTTGTATAGTTTTCCGAGCAGGAACTCATTTTCCTTTCAATGAACTGAGAAGAAAGCATAGGCTGTCGAAAAACTGACAAAAAGATACGTACAACTCCGAATCTCTAAACTTACTTTCTGGCTCTCAGGTTCGGTTGTTCCGGTGGGGGATGGATTCAGAGTTTAATTCTTAATTTTAATTCTTAATTTGTTCAGCAGAGAAACCCTTTTCCATGAGGACTTCTTTCATGCGGGTCAGGTGGTTGCCTTGAAGTTCTACCGTGTTTCCTTTTACTGTACCGCCGCATGCAAATTTGGATTTAAGATAGGTGGATAATTCATGAAGGTCAATTTCACTTGCATCAAAACCTTCTACAACAGTGACTTCCTTACCATATCTCCTTCTGTTTACTTTCACAGTGATTCGCTGTTGCTCTTTTGCAACCTCTTCGCATATGCAAAGTTCTTTAGGAAGCCCGCATACCGGGCACATTCCGCTGCTCATTTGTTGGTATGTCCTCCAAATTTGTAATCATTGTATATGTAATTTACATCCGAAAATAACTGATTAGATATAAAGTACTTATCAATGATGATATTAAAGCCTAATGGTGTTTTTAAGGCACTTTATACTGAATTTCGGCCATAAACTAAAATTCTCAATAATATAAAAAGCCAACCAGAGTTTTGTATTTTTATATTCTTTGTATTTAAAGTGAATAGTCTCATAGAGAGATAGTAAAAACCGAATTCGTACCTTGAAGAATAAAACCCTTAAAATTTGTGTTTTTGCCGGAAAAAGCATTTTTCAGCCAGCAAAAAGCTAAATATATCTTGAACTCCATCATTTTATGTAACCTACGTAATTATAGATTTATGCACTTTTATTATATAAATATATCGATATAAATCTCGAGAAATTAAACATATCTTGGAGGTACCCTATGAACGAGTTAATAGGCTTTGTAAATGGAAATAACGTGAGGCAAAAAGTGCTCTCTCTGCTCGCCTCAAAAGGGGAAATGGAAGGAAAACGTGTCTCTAAAACTCTTCGGGTAGTATATCCCACCATAGCAAAGACTCTCGAGGAACTGGAAGAAAAAGAGCTGATCACAAAAAAAGAAGATGTTTACTTCCTGACCGAAACCGGAATTAAGGTAGAAAAAATGGTCCAGCAAATCTAATATTTTACTGATTTACCAAATTAAATTTAATTTTTTTAGTTTCGAGCCATTTATGCCGCTTTTCCATCTGCTCAGAAATTTTACTATTTGTTGAATAAGAAAGAGCGATTACTCGCTCTCCCTCTTCTAAGTAGGATGAGACATAAATGTCCATTCACTTGAATGTCGGTTTGACCATTCAAGCCACGTCTCGTACCTTTTGGTCATGCGTAACAACCTGTTTTCGCACTTACACGTTATGAACCCTCAAACGGTAATTCACCTTTCGATTCTCCATAGCCCCATTTCCCTAGCAGATTGTCATATGCAGGTTTAATGCTTCTACACGTTGTTTCCTAAGCTTCAAACAAAACCGTTACCAGCAATGCATGTTGGGATAGGGATACTTCGAATGGACAAAGTAGTGATTTCTCACAATCCTCAATTTGACTTTTTATCGCACGAACCGTACGTGAATTTCTCGATTCATAAGGCTCAAGCATTCAATAACCTTTTCTGTATCAAGCGGCAGTCTTTTTTTTCAAATGGAATATCTGTTCCGGAAACTTAATTTATTTCGACGTTCATTGCACATTCTGGTAGGGTTACCCCAAATGGAAGGGGCAACATTCAAGCAATCCATAACATAACTTCTTGTCGCAGCATGAAAGGACCTCTGATTTCGCACTCTTGACCCTCATTTAAAACTTTTAAGTATATTGGACACCAACACCACATTTTAGAATTGATTTTGGAAAATCAGTTTTGTTTATACAGTTACAGTAAGGAAATTTTGTGATCTCAGCACGATGTTCAGTCACTTTACGCATTACAACTATGTTAAGAAAGAAGATTCACCAGTGTCCGACCATTTAAATATTGTAAACTATATATTGTTGCAGGTCTGAAAAGTTATGCTACATTTTCAAGAACAGCTTGCTTTTCAGGAAAAAAATAATTTATTCAAATCCTAATTTCTTCAAATTCTAATTTATTCAAATCCTTAAAAACGATCATCCGTCGATTATGCCCCTTGAAATCACCCCAATTCTTGAAGAACCTGCCCTCATCGCCAGGAACACGGAAACTGCACTGGTAATTGCCGACATCCACCTCGGAATCGAATGGGATCTCTGCAGGAGTGGAATTCATTTACCGAGTCGGATCAAAGCCCGACTGGACCGGGTTCTGGGATATATACAAACGTGTTCTCCTGACCGGATAGTGCTCCTTGGGGATGTAAAGCATAATGTCCCTCAGATCTCCTGGCAGGAAAAGGATGAGATTCCGCACTTTCTAGAAACGCTTGCAGAACATGCGCATGTGGAGATATTCCCGGGAAACCATGATGGGGGAATTGAATATCTTTTCAGCAGACAGAAGGATATAAGGGTTCATCCTGTACGTGGTGAAGTCATTGACGGAGTAGGGTACTTTCACGGGCATACCTGGCCTGCCCCTGAACTGCTTGCCACCCCCCACGTAATTACTGCCCATAACCACCCCACAGTTCGTTTTACCGATACCTTCGGGTATTCTATAGTTGAACCTGTCTGGATCAGGACCAGATTCAACGTGGAAACCCTGAAAACTCGCTTTGGAAATCTTGATTTTGAAAACAAGAGTGATTGGGCAGACCCTGAGATATTTATTATGCCTGCTTTTAATGAGCTCTGCGGAGGCGTGCCCTTTAACGAGTCAACTCAGGAAGATCTTCTGGGTCCGGTTTTTTCTTCAGGGGGGATTGAACTTGAAAATGCCGAAGTTTATCTACTTGATGGGACAAGGCTAGGACTGCTCAGGAACATCCGCAAATTGCAGCATACCAGAGCCAGAAGCAAAACCAGGGGTTGGAAACGTAACTCTAAAAGTCAATTATGAGATGATTGTTCAGGCAGCCAGAGGTTTCTTCTTTAATTAGAGTAGAGACCTAAAAAATCATATGGAACAATAAGTACTATAAATATTTTATTCCCTCAAATAACATTAAATTTAGTATTTCTTTTAAAAATAAATTATATTTTTGCCTAATATGGAGAATTTACACCGACATACGATGCTTTCTATAAAAAATTACTGTTCTTTGGCTGTATTTTTGACAGGAGCAATTACTGCGTTCTTTATTAGTGACAAAAAGGGATAAAAAAGAGCGCAGGCCATGACACAGACCAGAAAATCGTAGACATGACGGCTGACAGCAACGTATACGGGATCTTTGAGTTTGAACTGCTGCCCGCTGACGACCCCCGTGTGGTCAGGATAATGCAACACCTGGAAGAAAAACTCTGGGTCCCAGGAAAAAGCGGGATGGCAAAATATGAAAACGACACCTACCACAGGACGGCATATCTTGTCACAGGAAACCCCTGGATAATATACACCCTCTGGCTTGCAAAGTGGTATATCGCAAAAGGGAAATGGGAGGCAATGGGGAGGTGAACAAGCTTGCAGGAAAAAGAGCCAGTCGAAAAAAAGAAGTTTGAATGTGCTGTGTGCCAGATGACCTTTGCAACAAAGGAAGAGTATGAAAAGCACATGCTCGAAAAACATTAGAGGTCATGAAAAGTATAAATATTTAAGTTTGAAACTATAAACGAAAAAGAGAGGGATAAGGATGGAATTGGGGATAATAGGGTTGGAAGCAAAGGTTATTCCATTATCTGGGTAATTCCCTTACAAGTATGACCCTGGCCGGAGCCCCATCCGTATCTATGTTAAGGGGCAAGCCCAGAAAGGTGTATTCTCCTTCAGGCACACCGGTAAGGTTCAGGCCTTCAAATAGAGTCATGTTATCAAGCAGAAGTTCATGCACCTCATCATCTTCCCCAAACTTTTTAACGCTCAGGTAGTCAAACCCGAGGGTTTTAACCCCAGCCGTGACAAGATATTCAGCTGCATCCATCTTAAGATGAACGAAATCCTCTTTGAATTTCATATACCCCAGCATTGAGTTGCTGGTCTTGAGGAGGACTATGTCCCCTTCCCCGATATTAAAGCCCTCAAGATCCTGTCTGTGGATTTCCTCTTCCACGTTAGCCAGGTCAAAAACCCTGCATTTCCCATAAAAACTCTCAAGAGGCAGAGATGCAGTACCCTCCCTCCCGTTTCGTAGATGTAGCCTTGAATCCACATGAGTGCCTGTGTGGCTTCCCAGGGTTAGAATAGACTCGTTTACCTTATCCTGTGGGACCGAAGCGTACCTCCGGATCGAAGGCTTCGGATTTCCGGGATATATAACCATTTCTTCCGTAATAGGCAGTGAAACATCAAAAAACTCTGGCAGAATAAAACCCCCTTTAATCTTAAGCAAAGCTTCAAGTTACTTTGCATAATAAAAAAATAGATGTAAAGGTATAAAAATACCCGCTTAAGGAAAGGGAAATAGCTTTATTCAGCTTTATTTCAATGCATATTTGACATATTCTGCAACCGCATGCCCCACTTCTGCAGTTGTGGAAACTCCTCCCAGGTCAGGGGTTATGATCTTTTTCTGAAGCACATCGGCTATTGCTTCATCAATGAGCGGAGCTCCGGGGTTGCCCATCCATTCCAGCAGCATCTTAACACAGAGGATTGCAGCGAATGGATTTGAAATGCCTTTTCCTGTGATGTCCGGGGCACTCCCATGCACAGGCTCGAAGAAGGCGTATTTTTCCCCTATGTTGGCGCTCGGGACGAGGCCCAGGCTTCCGACAAGAGCCGCACACATATCACTCAAAATATCCCCGAAGATGTTCGTTGTGACCACAACATCGTATTTTTCGGGGCGCATTATAAGGCTGTAAGCCATAGAGTCAACCAGCATATCACTGTATTCCACCCCATATGAGCTGGCAACCTGCCGGCAGACATCAAGAAAGAGCTTGTCAGACTTCAGGACGTTGGATTTGTGGACAATGGTAAGTTTGTTATTTCTCTGCTTTGCAAGCTTGCAGGCGTATTCCGCAATCCTCTCAGAGCCTTTTCTGGTAACTACTCTCTTAGTCCAGGAAAAGTCAGGACCTATTTCCTCGATCCCCGAATACAGCCCTTCGGTATTTTCCCTGACAATAATAAAATCGAAATCATTTCTCCCGGTAACGCCCATTATGCCAGGGATAGGTTTTACAGGCCTCACATTGGCATAGAGGTCAAGTTCTTTTCTGATTGTGAGAAGCACACTTTTGTAATTAGGGTCCGGAACCGTGGTGATTGCCCCAAAAAGGACCACATCACATCCTTTTATGGTTTCAATGTCTTCTTCTGACATTGCAGTTCCGGTTCGTTCCCATCTGGTATAGCCCAGTTCCAGGGAAACTTTCTCAAGCTCAAGCCCGAACGCATCCAGTACTTCCACAGCTGCAGGGATCACTTCTCTGCCGATCCCGTCACCTTCGATTACTGCCAGTCTCATGGTACTGCATCTATGGCTTGGAGTATATGAATCTGGCGTAACTGTTTAAGATTCTGAAGTCGATATTTCAGATCCAGAAAAAGAGTTTTAAGATCCTGAAAACAGATTTTTCAGATCCAGAGCAGGTGTTCGGCAAGGATTTTTCCGCCAAGTCCTATAAGGATCAGCCCACCAAGGACTTCAACTTCATGTTCAAAGAAATGGCCAATTCGGTATCCCAGAATCGCCCCGAAAAAAGACATGAAAAAAGTTACGCAGCCTATGATAATAACGGGTTCAAGTATAGGTATCTTAAGAACCGCAAAACTAATTCCAACTGCAAGAGCATCTATGCTTGTTGCAACTGCAAGCAAGAAAAGCACAGAATAGTTAAGGGAATTTACTTTCCCTTCCGGGTCTCCGTAAAGAACCTCATAAATCATTTTGCCCCCGATAAAGGTAAGAAGCCCAAAAGCAATCCAGGGAGCATAGTCTGAAACAAACCCACTTACTACACTTCCCCCAAGCCAGCCCAGCACCGGCATGAAAGCCTGAAAGCCCCCGAAAAAAATAGCCAGCTTCAGAGCATCATTGAGACTGAAAGGCCTTATCGTTGAACCACTGGACATGGAAACTGCAAAAGCATCCATTGCAAGCCCGAGCGCTAAGAGGAAATAGGTTAAAAAAGACATCGAACAGTTACTCCACTTTCATTTTATGATAGGATTTACCTGGATAAGAAATTAGGCAACACTTAAAGATTGCTGTAATGCAGTTGAAGGTTTCTGCAATGCAGATGAAGGGCATTTCAATATACCTGAGGGTTACTGAAATCCACTTAAAAATTAATAAAATTTAATTAAATGTTACCGAAATACATTTGAAGGACGCTGTAACATACATAATCTTTTATGAAACATAGATTTTAAGCTTCCAGAATATCCAGCTTAGGAATCCCGGGCTTCTTTTTCCCTCAGCCGGTTCACAAGCCTCCTGACAGCCTCCGAAACCTGATATTCCGAAGCTCCCCAATGGACAACAGCCCCTTCAAAGTCATTGATTGTGACAAGCCCTGATTTCTCGGACCTGCAGCAGCGCGTAATAAAGGATTTTGAGGGCACTACTATTTCGGACTTAAAAGGACAGATATTTACGAAAGAATACTCAAGTTCCGGAAAACGCATTTCAAAAAGGGTCTTTGAGATCTCACACCCTACAAGAAGGTGTCCGTTTTCGGTCAGCACGTCCGAGTCCAGGCATTTTCCTTCAAGCCCTGATGAGCTGCAGGGAAAAACGGTATTTTCTCCTTCGAATTGCCTGAGGTCAATTATCTTTTCAGTAAATCGAATCTGCAGGTCCCCGAAAATACCGCTAGCTTCAAGCCTCCTTACAACCTGCAAAAGCCAAGCCGGTTCAGGGGGCGCAACATCAAGGATCTCTATTTCAAGGATGTTCGAGGGTTCAGGATCATGGACTATTGTGACATGCCTGTCCACACCTGTAAAAATGACAGTGTTCACCTTCCCTTTGCAGAGCTCCAATGCAGTCTCAATCAGAAGGGTACGGTCTTTTATGTTCAATTCCCTGTCATATTTGACCACCTCATCTCCAGAGGCGATCAGTTCGAGGCTCTCGACCTTTCTGAGAAACCCTTCCCCACTTTTAGTCACATGGTAAACTGCATACTCAAAGCTGCCTTTTTCGGGATTTTCTCTTTCTTCGACCAGGTACTCGGTAAGGAAATAAATGGGTTCTTCCGTACCCTCTGGAAGGGCTTTTGTTACGCCCACATACTTGTACTCATCAGGAAAAATCATAGTTATCGGTTGTTTGAATGTTTTCTGGATCTGGTTGGCTTACTGGACCAGATCCTGTTTCTTGTTAGTAATCTTGCTCAATCAAGTCAGTTAAGATATTAGTTACCATATTAACCAGTAATTTAACCAGTAATTTAACCAGTAATTTAACCAGTAATATCCATTACTATCTTAACCAGTTATTATTCCTTCTGCTGGCTCTGTATTTTTTTTCTATGGGCAACGAGTCCACCATCGGTCAGCATTTCAAGCAGGAAGTCAGGCAATTTGTTTCCACTGAACACACCTTTTCCTGAAACTCTGACCTCCCCTTTGAGCAGGTCAACTTCGATCTCGTCCCCTTCCTGGCACTCAACATCAGCTTCCATAAGGGGCAGCCCCACATTAATCGCATTTCTGAAAAAGATTCTTGCAAAGGACTTTGCTACAACGCAGGCTATTCCCGCGTGCTTTATAGCAAGAGGAGCTTGTTCCCTTGATGAACCGCACCCAAAATTTTCCCCTGCAACAATAATATCTCCAGGTTTTGCCTTTTTTGAGAACTCAGGGTCTATACCCTCCATCGCATGAACTGCAAAAACCTGCATATCCTTTGTCCGCAGATATTTTCCCGGGATAATTACATCAGTATCTATATCGTTTCCGAATTTCCATACTCGGCCTATGATAGGGTTTTCCATCACACATCACCTTTGAAGTAGGTTTTTTTAATAGTATATCTAAGTGGCGGATATGTAAAATAAAAAAGTACAGTAAAGAAAAACTGAAAGAAAAAACTGAAAGAAAAGCAGATGTGCAGAAGAACCTGAACCGCACATCTTATTGCTTTAGACTTTACTTCGAAATGCAAATCTTACTTTTAGACCTTTACTTCTTCTCCATTTAATACTGCTTCCTCACCGACCCTCACTTCCTTAATAGTAGTCCCATAGCTCACGACATAAGAACCTGAAGGTGCAGTATCGAACTGGGTCTCCCCGGGAATGGGGCCTTCGGTTGAATAGGGAACGGTAAACTCATACCTGCCCATAGAATCCGAAGTTGTCGACTGGGAATAGTCAAAGGTTCTTCCCTGGCCCGTTAGAATTGTCGTACTTATTTTGACTGTTTCATTAGGGGAAGCAGTTCCTGTGATTCTTGCACCCTTGACGTATTCGAAAATTTTGACATAACCCGTATCTGTTTCGGGGATTCTGTCTTCGAAAAGGAGATTGTAAACCTGTTTGTACACGACTTCCTGCGTCTGATACGCCCAGGTTTCGTGGACCAGACGATACTGCTTCAGGCCGTTTCCGTCCAGAATATGCAACCTTGACTCCATTGAGTTGAAGTAACGTGTGGAAGGAAGGTACTGATTTCCGCTCCCTGTCCAGTAAGACTGGTAGTATCCTTCAGTATCAAGGGTCCAGGCTGACATCGCATAGAACTTGCTTGTTGCCATTTCGACGTCTGAAACGATATAACGGGCTCCGGCTTTATCCGGGTTAGGGTCAACAGCTTCCAGCACTGCGGTTGCTTCTTCTTCGGATTGGGCTGTAAAGAAGGTGGAAGAACCGGGCTGGTTTTCATCTTCAATACTCCCTCTGCGCCCTCCAATTCCAGCCTGGAAAGGATTGGCATTGGGCATCCTGTGCCCGATCGTTTCAATCCAGTGCCCGTAATCCCACCAGGACATGACTCCGTATGCGGTATCCGGATACTGGAAGAGTTCGCCGTTCTCAGGGGCTTCGTAGACTGCGTTGTAATCCATGCCTGGGTCCGGAGTATAGGACTGGAGCCACATACAGGCTTCAATCCAGGGCCCATCAGGACCTCCTGTGCCTTTTGTAAGTTGCATTGCAGAGCCGTATACCGGGTAGATAAGAACAACTGCTATAGCGAGGACTGCAATCACCTGTTCTATTTTAACGAACTTCAAAAATCCAGGGATATCTGCAGGAGATTTCACACTGGATTTGAAATTCTCATTAAGCTGGTCCCATTTTACAAGTTCAAGCAGCAAGCCTCCTACATAAGCACTGAGAACTGCTACATTAATGGAGTAATAGTATGCAAAACGATTCTGACCGTAGATTGTAAGGAAAATTAAAAAACTCCAGACAAGAACCAGTACTTCTTCAGGCTTCGGCTTTCTGAAGATATTTACAGCCAGTATTGACATTCCGAGGAGAGACGCAAAGAATCCGGACATTGTGAAATTTCCAAAAGCTCTCGAGAGAGTAAAAACTCCACCTTCGTAAAATATGGAAGAGGCTTCGGCAATTGTGGACGCTCCACCGGTTTTAATACCGAAAATTGTATTTGGAGCATTAATGACCAGTGAATAAAGGGAAGGAACTGCAATTTTTGCTGCCAGCAGTCCCAAAATAACAATTCCGAATATAACCAGTGGATAATAATAACCCTTTATATTTCCCCTGTTGAACTCCTTTTCAATGAGACTCAAGAACACAAAGCCAGTCATCGCTCCAAAAGCAGTGACAACATGGAACCAGGAATAATAATACATCGAAAACCCCATATCAGAGTGGACGAAGGGAAGTATAAGTATTGTACTTACAAGAAATGTGACTATGCCTGTAAACCCAAGGTAGTCACTGGATTCTTTACGGAAGTTATTCAGGATATATTGGAATACAGCATAAACTAAAGCGACTAATAAGAAAAGAGAAGCTCCAGGCCATGAGAGCTGATAAGCCGAATACATGATACCGGCCATAACAGAATATACCAGAGGCTCTTTCAGGACACTGAGATTTTTAGTAATTACATGCTCGAAACTCAACCCTTTTTCCTTTGAAGAAATCAAAGCCAGCATGAAAAACATCATGAAGAAAGTACTGAATAGAGCCTCAGCTACATGGTGGTCTGTAAAGCCGATCATTGAACGGGACAAAAATTGTCCCGGGGCAAAGGCGATTAAAATTGCAGCCAATATCCCTGTTTTCCGTCCACCGAGACACTTTCCGATGTAGTAAACAGGAACGACCGTAAGGGCTCCGAGCACTGCAGGGAAATAAGCTCCTACAGTATTAACCAGTTCCTGACTTGGACTACCCATTCCCAGGAACAGAGAGGTTATAGCCATCATCTGGTCAAACAGCGGACCGAAATGGATGTAACTCCCATTAGGGTAGTTGGTCATCGGGTTGAAAAACATCCTGTTAGGGTAGTTTTCAAGGAGAGCATTCAAGGTCCGCATATGGTACCAGGGATCGTTGCCCCCAAACCTTACAAACCCATTGGATAGGAACACCGAATCTGATGGAAGTATTCTGATCCATAGAGCTACAAAACCAATTATTGCAACTGCCAGAGTATATGGCAAGCTGGATTTTAGTTTAGACTTAAACGTTGATACAGGACGATCCTGAGAACTCATAGTAATCTCCTTCAGGAGTACATTTTTGCAATCAAATATATAATCTAAATAATATATGATTTGAATAATATATATTTTATGTGATAGAGATTTGTGTAATATATAAGTTATACAATATATAAGTTATGTAAGAAGAAAAATCAAATCGATTCAAATGAAACGGTTTATGATCCTGATCAATTACACTTTAAGAAACCCTAAACCTCTAAAATAACTTTTTTAATAGTATATCTAAATAACGGACAAATAGTAGAAATAAGTAAGTGTTTTATAAAAAGTGACAGGCTCCTTCAAAAAAACCCAGAATAGTTGAGAATAATAGTGTCAACAACACGCATTTGGTGCCAGGAGTCATTCCCATTGAACCTTACAAAGCCGTTGGACAGGAAAACGTTGTATTTAGGAAATATTCGAATCCAGAATACAATTATAGCAACCATTATTTTACAGAGCAAGTTGTCTTTTTTTGGAATAGGCCTTGGTTTCTCTAATAATGCATTAAAACTTTAATGTTTTACTCACTTTGAGTAGATACCTTATAAAGTTGTTGTTCTCAGGTTTTCTATTACCCAAATAATAACAAATAAAAAAATAAAGAATACACGAATAACATATAAGTTAATTATTATTAATATAATATATGATATCTTTGTAAAGAATGAGAAAAAATATAAATAGTGTTCCAAATTTAAGTCTGATATGTAAAACATACATAAAATCGAAAGGAAAATCCCATGAAAATTCTTGTGATACCAACCACTGATTGGATCAGACATCCTGTGCCTAACAGGCTTAATTTCGTATTTGATATCCTTGCAGAAAAACATGAAGTGTATGTTCTGCATTTCAACCTCAAAGCGTTCAAAAATAACAAGCCAAGAAAAACAGCTTGCAAACTTGTGGATACAAAATTTATAGATGTGGGAGATCCTTCTCTATATTATTTGTTAAATTGGCCAAAGCACTTTATGAAAATGAGAGAGATAATTAAAGAAAAAGATATAGATGTAGTACTCTCCACAAATATTCTTCCATCGTTTTTGATAAATATGTTAAATGTTCCCGTAGTTTTTGATTACCTTGATCACCTGGAAGAATCTGCATCAGTATATTATCCGGAGTCTTTTTTTGGGAAAATTGTCAAGAAAGGAGTAGGGCAGATTACAAGGTACAATCTGAAACATGCAGCTTCTGTAATAACTGTCACCCAGGAACTCAAAGATTTTCTTGCAGAAATAGGAGTAGAAGACGCAGAAGTTATCCCAAATGGGGTAAATTGCAGTCTTTTAAAACCTATCCCTAAAGAAGAAGCAAAAAAAGCACTTGACCTTAAAGGAAATGTTATTGGATATGTGGGTTCCCTTGAGCACTGGGTAGACCTAGAAACTGCTGTCGAGGCTCTCCCTGACCTGAAAGTAACGCTTCTGGTTGTGGGTCCGGGATTATTTACAGATTACGGTGAGAAAATCAAAGAAATGGCAAACAAGCTAGGAGTTTCGGAAAGGATCAGGTTTACAGGGGCTGTACCCTATGAGGAGCTCGGAACCTATATTTCGGCTATGGATATAGGGCTCAATACATTGAAAAAAATGGATAAAAACGAATATGCAGCTGGAGGAAAAGTCTTTAATTACCTTGCTTGCGGAAGGCCTGTTTTATCCAGCAGGACAATTTCCCTTGTAAGAATGCTCGGGGATAACTTATTTTACTACGATGATAAGGAAGGGTTCATAAGGGAAACAAAAAGAATTCTGGAGACTCCGGATAATGAGAAAAAATATAGAGAACTTGCAAAGACTTTTGACTGGGAAGTCCTTGCCCGAAAATACGAAGAGGTCTTGAGGAGAGCCATATGAGAGTTTTATTACTTTCCAGTCAACCTGAGAGAACAACCCGTCTTCAAATGTTCAAAGGGAGTCTGGAAGAACTTGGATACGATGTTATAGTTCCAAAATTTGAGAGTAGAAACTGGATAAAAATAGCCGGGCTTGCAGAGCAATTAATCAAGAATGAAAAACCAGATGTCATTCATATTTTTAATGTACCTGATGTGATATACAGCAGATTGCCAGAACTCAAAGGCAAATTTTTCAAGAAAATGATCTATGATTATAGGTCACCCTGGGGTCTTGAGCTGCAAATGAACGTAGGTCTGGCAGGGAAGATAGTAGCTGAACACTTTGAGAAAAAACTAGCAATTAACGCCGATCTTATTACTACAGTAAACAAGCCTCTCGGAGAAAAAGTTAAAACTTACATCGGAAATTTACAGACCGAAATAGATGAAATTCCAAACTACCCATGGAAAAGTTTTGTGAACAATGCTAAGGAGAATTTGAAGGAAGATACAGCAATAACTTTTCTTGGGAGAATATGTGAGAGGGAAGGCATAAAGAGCCTTTTGAACATTGCTAAAAAGTTTCCAGAAGAAAAGTTTCGAATTGTGGGAGATGGACCTTTTGCAAAGTGGTATTTAGCAAAAAAACCACAAAATATAGAATATCTGGGTTGGCAGCCACATGAAAATATACCAGGCATAATACAAAATGCAAAAATATGTCTGATCCCTTTCCAGGAAAGCATGCTTACCAAATACACAACCGATAAAAGTGTCTGGAAACTTAATGAATACCTTAATTTTGGAAGACTTGTAATAGCCTCGGGAATCTCAAAAGAAGAGGACAGAAAAAATCTGCTGATTGCAAAAAGTTCTGAGCTTGAAAATGCCATTTCAGAGAATCTTGATAAAAAGCCAGAAAAATTAAACCCTGAAGATTATCGTTTCTGGGAATCAAATACCAGGAGAATAAAAGAAATATATGAACAAATCCTTTGAAAATTGTATGCTTGAATTCGGAAACTACAATTAATTAGAAAAAACTGAGTAAGAAACCACGTATTTGGATATGGAAGTTTAACAATAAGACAGAAAGTCCCCTTTCTCGATAGGCGTTAACCTGACGGGTGGGGTGTTCACACTAAAAGATATAAAAAAATATTCTGCAGAATACAGGCAAGGGTATAATGTTAAAAATTTGTATGTTGTCAACAAGCCATAATCCTCTCGATACCCGGATATTTTATAAAGAAGCAAAAAGCCTTAAAAAAGTGGGTTATGATGTCAGTGTCTTGGGCCACACCAGTGAAAAAACCATAGATGAAGTAGACGGGATTAAAATCATAGGAATCGATAAAAAAGTGGACCCAAAACAATACCTACAGTTATTGAGACAAATGATAAAAAATTCGGTAAACATTAATGCGGATGTATACCATTTCCACGAACCTGAATCTTTACCAGCTGCTTTGTATCTAAAATTCTTTAAAAGAAAAAAAGTAATTTATGATGTTCATGAATATTATGTAGACAAATTGCATGATATGAGTCTTCAAAGAAAGGTATTTTTTATATTTCTTCTGTATTTCATCGAACCTTTATTCTGCCGCTATTTTGATGCAATTATCACCGCTGACGAAGGAATTGCAAAAAGGTATAAAAATTTTAATGAAAATGTCCATCCAATAATCAATCTACCTACATTACAGCTATTTGAAGGAAATAATGACCCTTTTATTGAAGAGAAATATAAGGATGAGGATGTAATTATTTATATAGGTGGGTTGGCTGAAGAAAGAGGAATATTTAACCTCATTGAGGCAACAAATAAAGTCTCAAATAAATACCCCTCAATAAAATTACTCCTTCTAGGCAATTTTGAAACGAATAAATTTAAAAGTAAATGTTTTGAATACATTAAAAAAAATAAGCTTGAAAAGAATATTGAATATTTAGGATTCCTTCCTCACATAGAAATCCCAAAATATATCGGAATCTCAAAAATAGGTACAGTGCTTTTGTATCCAACAGAAAGATTCAAAAAAACTGCTTATCCCTTAAAATTATTTGAATACATGGCCTGCAGTAAAGCAGTTATTGCTAGTGATTTACCTGCAATGGGCAAAATAATAAAAGAAGCAAAATGCGGCTTATTGACGGATCCAACGGATAAAGACAAAATTGCTGAAAATATAATATATCTGATAGAGAATCCTCAAGAATCAAAAAAAATGGGTATCAATGGCAGAATAGCTGTTGAAAAGAAATATAATTGGGAAATGATGGAGAAACAATTAATTGAAATATACAAAACAATAAACGGTTAAAAAGTAAGATCCCAAACTTAAGTATGTCAACTACCCCTCCCTAAAACCTTCGCCTAACGGCTCAGGTTTTTGAGGAAGGGGCTTGTCTAACAAGCTCTGGTTGACCAGATCACCGATTGGAGTTAACAAAATCGGTAAACGATAGGAAAGAAATAGTTACCCTTGAATGCCGCCTCAGTTTAAGGCTCTAAGGATGCCGGTTAAACAGTCCTGAGAGGTAGGGACAGTGCTTGCATCGTTAAACCTTTCCATATCAGATCAAGAGGAGGTCGGATTCCGGAATTGACTGGTTCCAGCTACGCTGTAACACTCCAACTTCACGAAGTTGGAGTCCACAATTCGGATACGCATAACTCTTCGGAGGAAAACTATATGTTAGTTTTCGTAATCAATCAAAACAAAAAACCACTAATGCCCTGTAAACCTTCAAAAGCCAGAAAGCTACTGCAAGCAGGCAAGGCAAAAGTGGTCCGAAATACTCCATTCACCATCAAGTTACTTTTCGGAAGCAATGGGTATACTCAACCTGTAATTGCAGGGATGGATACCGGCTCTAAGGTCGTGGGCTGTGCAGCCATTGCTAACGGAAAAGTGTTGTATCAATCCGAAATTTACCTGAGAGAAAACGTTTCGAAAAAGATGGAACAACGGAAGATGTACCGGAGAACCAGAAGAGGTAGAAAAACAAGATATAGACCTGCAAGATTTGATAACCGGGGAAATTCAAGGAGAGAAGGGAGATTAGCTCCTTCCATCAAAAGCAAACTTGAAGCTCATTTCCGGGAAAAGAGGTTTGTGGAATCCCTGCTTCCAGTAACCAGGTGGAAGGTAGAGCTTGCTTCCTTTGATATTCACAAAATAACAAATCCGGAGGTTTCCGGGGTTGGGTATCAGGAAGGGGACCTTAAAGGCTTCTACAATGTCAAAGCTTACGTTCTGGACCGGGACGGCTACACCTGCCAGCATTGCAGGGGAAAGTCAAAGGATTCCCGGCTACATTGCCATCACATTGTTTTCAGGTCACAGAAGGGATCAGATGCTCCGGAAAACCTGATTACGCTTTGTGAAACCTGTCACAAAGCCCTGCACAATGGAGAATTCAAGCTTTCAGGGAAAAAGTCAAAAACAAAACATGCAACTGAAATCGGGATCCTCAAATCCCAAATCCGGAAATCCGGCTGGAGTTTTGCAGAGACTTTCGGGTACGAAACAAAGTACAGGAGAGAGCAGGTCTTGAAGCTGTTAAAAACACATTACTTTGATGCTGTTGCTATCTGTTGCAGGGACGATCAGAAAGTAGAGGTAGAAGATTCGGTTTTTCTAAAAAGAAACGTTCCTGCGGGAGATTATCAGCAGCGGAGAGGGAAGAGATCAGAGAAGAAAATACCTACCGGAAAGCTGTTTGGGCTCAGGAAATTTGATATTGTAAAAACGGAAAACGGGACTGGGTTCATTCGTGGCAAACGGTCATCCGGGTATTTTTCAATCTCAGATATATTCGGAAACAAAATTTCAGATAGTGTTAATGTTAAGAAAAAATGCAGGAGACTGAGTGCGAGGAGTACAACATTAGTTCAGATGGTACAGATGACGCATTCCTCCCCCACCTGCCATTTCCGGCAAGCTGGAAATGTCGAGGAAGGGGGTTTCCTGCTGAGGTAAGATGAATATTTTCTTAAAATTAATTAATTCAGAGATTTATGACAGTATGCCAATTTTTCAGTAAGATCACAAATCTCAATAAGTAATTGAGTCAAAAAATCAATATCAAAAGATCAATTTCTTCCATAGTATACAAAAATTTGACTTAAAATATACAGCAAATTCGCAACCCATCAGATTCCTACCATAAAGGTATCTCAAAAATAGTTCATATAAGATCATTTATGAAAAAAATATTGTTGATGAGATAATAAGACAGACTCTTGCGATGGCGGTAAAACTATGAAGAAAAAAGAAAATAATATAGTGTTATTATTTACTTCTTATTATCCATATGGAGACATAGCAGAATCTTTTTTAGATCCTGAAATTCCGTACTTAAGTGCAACATTCGAAAAAGTGATATTGATCCCTCTATTATATTCCAATTCTGTTGAAAGAGTAGGAAAACTTCCAGAGAACGTTGAAATTGACGATTCATTATTAAAAGAACAGGCATCCCTCAATAAAGATATAATTAACAAAATTTCATTGATATCAAACGCCATCACATCTATTGATTTTTACAGAGAGATAGTTAACCAACCAAAAATGTTTCTCAATATATCTACAATTAAAACATCAATAGGTTTTTTCGGAAGAGCAGTGAGTATAAAAAAATGGGTTGAAAGATACATAGAATACCAAAAAATCGATCTTTCAAAGACTGTGTTTTACACCTACTGGCTTTCTCTTGCAACCTCTGGAATTTCAATGGCAAAACAAAAAAAACCTACAATGAAAATCGTGGCCAGAGCGCATAGTGGAGATCTTTATAGTGAAAGTAATTATTTACTCCACCGCCCAGAAGTTTTAAAATACTTGAATAGACTCTATTTAATCTCAGAACATGGAAAGAGATACATTTTAGCCAAATATCCTTCTTTTGAGAATTTATTTAAGGTTTCAAGACTAGGCACAAAAGACAGGGGATTTTTATCATCCCCATCATCAGATAATATTTTTAGAATTGTATCCTGTTCGTCTATTATCCCTGTGAAACGTATAGATTTACTGATTCAAAGCCTTGAATTATTAGGCAAAACAAAAAGTTCCCAAAAATATGAATGGACTCATATTGGATATGGACCATTACAACTCGAATTAGAAGATATTGCAAATAAAACTTTACCGGAGAACATCACACATAAATTCATTGGATATATGCCTAACGAAGAGATTTTTTCATATTATAAAAACAACTGTACTGACGTATTTATAAACGTAAGTGCTTTAGAAGGGATTCCGGTTTCAATAATGGAAGCTCAAAGCTGTGGAATTCCAGTCATTGCTACGGAAGTTGGTGGCACCCCAGAAATTGTATCTAATGATGTAGGTTTGCTGCTCAGTAAGAATCCAAGTCCAGAAGAAATTATGGAAGCATTATCTAAAATGATGGAAAATCCAAACAAAATGATGAGGAAAAGAAAAAAAAGCAGAGATAATTGGGAAAATAATTACAATTCAAGAAAAAATTTTGAGATTTTTTCACATGATTTAAAAAAATATAATAAGCTAGCTCTGTAAAAAATATAATTGAAACCAATACAACTAGAAATAATTATATCAGATCTTTTATTCAGAAAACAAGCCATCAGTACATAAAAAGAGAATTAAAAAGAAAACATACAAGAATCAAAAGTGATAACAAAGAAAAAGGTAGTAATATAAAAAAGGGCAACTGTTGTGTCTATTAGAAATAATCTTGGTTTATATGTTACCTACATCCCACAGATTTACACAGTAGTAGAATTTAGTTTCCAATTTGTCCAATATAGTTCATTTTAAGCGACATTGCCATTTCAGCGATTTCCCTCTTGAGAAATATATGGCATTTTTGTGGACATTTGCGGAAAGTGCAATATATTAACTAAACAATGTTCAATTAAGGATAAAAAAATGGTAAAAATTATTAGCATTGGTTCATCCTTCACCAGGATTATGCAAATTGAACAATTGCGTCGCCAGAGCATTGTGACCCTTTCCACAACAATATTACTCACCGCAATTGGTTTTTTAAGTACAATGTATTTTGCCCATTCTGTTGGAGAATCAGTACTGGGATCATACTTTCTTTTTTTAGCCTACTTTAATACCTTAACCCTGATCCTGGATGGTGGTTTGGGAGGAGCAGCAGTTAAGAGGATAAGCGAAGGAAGAGAAAAAAATGAATATTTCACGACAGTTTTTGTATTAAGGATCTTTCTTGTAGGAGTTTCTATAATTATACTTCTTTTTGCCAGGCCTATCCTTGAAAATGTCGACCAATCAGGAATGTATTCATGGCTGTTTATAGCTTTAATTATCGGGATTTTCTGGAATAGTGTTTCAAATGGGAACTACGGCTCCGGGAAAGTGGGATTAAATCAAACTTGTGGGTTTATAAGCAGTGCAGGATGTACGGTTTTTCAGGTGATTGCCGTATACCTGGGCTTCGGGGCAAATGGGCTTGCCGGGGGCTTTATATTTGGAATGATCGCAGCCACTGTAATAGGATTTCATTATTTAGACCTCAGATTTAAAAGATTTAATACCGAACATTTAAAAAGCATATTTTCATATTCCTTCTGGATTTTTTTAGCTTCAAGTGGAAGCCTTGTATTCAGCTATGCCGACACAATAATTATAGGACAGTTTTTAGAAACCGCCGATGTTGGGATATACAGGGTAGCATTTCAATTTACAACAGCTGCAACCTTTACAACACTCGCAATGAAAACGGTACTCTTCCCAAAAGTGAGCAACTGGAATGCAAACGGAGAATTAAAAATGGCAGAGAATGCCTTTGCAAAAGGCATAACATATTCTTTGCTGCTTGCAGTACCTGTTTTTGCAGGAGGAATTATACTCGGGGATAAAATGCTCTATTTCTTTTATGGAGAAGGTTTTGCACGGGGCACGCAGACCTTTTACGTGCTACTGGCAGTGCAACTTGTAAATGTGTTCATGTTTCTGCAAACCATGTATCTGAATGCCCTGAACCACCCAAAAGAATCATTTAAAGTAACAGCGGTAGCAGCAACTGCAAATATAGCCCTTGATTTCATGTTGATTCCGATCCTTGGGATCCTCGGAGCAGCGGTTGCAACTCTTATTACCATGATCCTGAACTCTTTACTCGCATACCTGGCATTGAAACGTATGATTCACGTTAGACTTGAATACCAGGAAATAAAAAATATCGCAATCGCAACTATAACAATGGGACTGGGGGTGGGATGTTATCGGATTTTAGTGCCTTTATCAAACATATGGCTTACATTAATCCCAATAATACTGGGAGCTATTTTGTACGTTCTCCTGCTCTTAAAACTTGACTCCAATATCCGGAGTGAAATAATACAGATCGGAAAGCAGATAGGATTACAGTAACCCCGTAAAATAAAAATATAAAGAATACATCCGCATTCGCGGAGTAGAACTTCCAAAAAAAAAGCCTTCACACAATAATATCATTGTTAAAAGTTTAGTTGGAGGATGGATCACACGATTCCAGGCTCGTGTAATTTACTCCTATTTTAACCAGTCCATCTCTCCAGACACTAACGTTTATGCTAATAGCCTCTTATCAGCTTCTCCCATAAACATCATCAAACCTGACAATGTCCCCTTCGTCCACAAGCTCTCCTAACTGTACCTCAATAATCTCCAGCGGAACCTTCCCCGGATTCGATAACCTGTGCTTTTGTCCGGCTCTGATAAATGTGCTTTCCCCAGGCCTCAGGAAAAACTGATCTCCATCCACTTCCACGCAGGCCATGCCTTTTACAACCACCCAGTGTTCACTCCTGTGGTAGTGCAATTGCAGGCTTAACTTATGATCAGAAAGCACAGTAATATTTTTTATTTTATGACCGGGAGAAGCATCAAGGAGTGTATATGAACCCCAGGGGCGGTAGACTGTTTGCCCGATAAATGCTCTTTCATCGTTCCTGCCCTTCAGGTCGGTGACTATTTCCTTTACTTTCTGGCTGCTGGATTTGGGACATATTAACAGAGCATCACTCGTGTCAACAATAACCATATCCTTAATATCAATCAGGGAAACGATTTTGCCACATTTCGAATACACTAGGTTGCCGTCTGAGTTGAGAAGCATGGAGTCACATTCATGGATCACGTTTCCTACTGAATCCTTTTCCAGCTCGTCATAAATTGCCGCAAAGTTTCCAAGGTCACTCCATTTCTGGTCCAGCTTTACGACAGCAACTCTATCAGACTTTTCCATTATGCCGTAATCAATGGAAACCTTATCCACACATGCATAAATGTCATTAATACTGCCCCCTTTCTCAAAGCAGGCAAAAACCGAAGGCGCGTGTTTTTTGACTTCTTCAAAGAAAAGCTGCGTCTCAAAAAGGAACATCCCGCTATTCCAGAGACAGCCTTCTTCAATGTATATTTGTGCGGTTTCAAAATCAGGCTTTTCTCGGAATTCCGAAACCTTGTAACCAGGCTCGCAGGACTCTGAAGCTTTAATGTAACCGTATCCTGTATGAGGGAGTGTAGGAATAACCCCGAAAGTGACCAGATAATCCGAAGCCAGCTTTTCAGCTGAAGAAATCGTTGCCATTGCAGCTCTGTCAAGCACATGATCGGAGGAAAATACCCCTACGATTGAATTCCCGAATTTTCTATCAATCTCTTTCATTCCAAAGAAGATTGCAGGAAGTGTGTTCTTGCCTTCGGGCTCGATCAGGACATTCTCAGGAGGAATTGAGTATCCCATTTCCTTGATCTGTCCGATCACGAAAAATTTCTGGGCTTCGTTCGTTACCACAAAAATCTCAGAAATATCTGAAACCTCAAAACATCGAAGCACTGTTTCCTGAAAAAGTGAGGTCTCACCGAATTTTAAAAATTGTTTGGGATACATTTCCCGGCTGAGAGGCCAGAGTCTCGTCCCTGAGCCACCTGCAAGAATTATCGACTTAATCCTGTCATCTCCTTTAGGTGTTGGTAAAATACATCTGATCTAAGTAGAGCCCACTCAATATAAATGCATGGACTGTTTTGAAGTAATGGAATTTTTGAAACAATTTTGTTGAAATAACCAGATCATACATACTACATACTTGAAAAAGTGATTATTCAAGCAATATATTAAAAACAGTTGTTAAATAAACTTTGCCCGGGGAAGCTGAGAATAAAAAAGTGAGAAATTATAGTTTTCCGGGTTCAATAAGTCCGGTTCAATAAGTCCGGTTCAATATGTCCGGTTCAATATGTCCGGTTCAATATGTCCGGTTCAATATGTCCGGTTCAATAAGTCCGGTTCAATGAATCCGGTTCAATGAATCCGGTTCAATAAGTCCGGTTCAATGAATCCGATTAACAAAGTCCGATTCACTGGGGCCATTTGTTACCCATTTAAAAGTTCACTGTAGTTCACTTGTTTTTACTGTATTTCACTTATTATCTTCGTAAAAATCGCTTCCTCCCCAACCCATTACTCTTTTTATGATAAATATTCCGAGAGCGAATACAAATAAGGCAAATCCCAAAAGAGAAACCGTAAGGGAACGTTCATTGTTTTGGAAAAGTGGAGGGCGAAGTATAAGAGGCATATAATCGATATTACCTTCTCCCAGGTCATATGAAGCATCGCAGAATCCATCATCATCCAGATCTTCAATAACACACATGGCTGTGCTTTGAGGATCAGTCCAATAGTTTCCACCGATATAAGAACCCCCCGCAATATTTATTCCTCTCTCCCGAGTTATATTCCAGGTATTCTCTGAGTTAATACCTTCATAACCGATATTTACAGTGTTTTGAAAGAAGTTATTATAAATGAGGTTTCTACTGCTATTTGAGAGCATAAAGCCATACTCGGTATTGTAATGAAGGAGATTTCCAATAACACGGTTTTCGTCTGAAGCTTCAAGCAAAATGCCATCCAGACTGTTCATTTTCACCCTGTTGTTGATAACCCAATTATCTTTCGAAAATTTCAGGAAAATTCCTACCTCATTCCCAGAAACATCATTTAGATTCAACATATTGGTAGCAGAAGATTCGAGATAAATTCCCAGGCGATTACTGGAAAGATTATTGTTGCTTATCATAATTCCATGCGTATCCTCCAGATAAATGCCAGCTTTCTGAGTATCATTAGCGCCATTTATGGAAAAACCACTTATAGTTACGTTATTTGCAATTACATGAAATACATGATCATGAGGATTTTTTGCAGTTACAATATTTTTTTCAGGCTTTCCAGAGATTGAACGAACAGAAATTTCTTTGTCAAGATATATGTTCTCAGTATAAAGTCCATTATACACATAAACCGTATCTCCAGCCTCGGCTGCATTCACGGCCTCCTGAATAGAGGGAAAGTCCTTATTACCGTCACTCCCCACAGTGATTCGTCTGGCACCCGCAGAGCCTGAGCTGAGCAACAAAAGTAAAAAACCTATTGCAAAACAGATTTTTACGGATCTTATGATTTTCAGTAATATCACCTCAAAGAGACCGACCCCTATCACCCTGTTCCCCATATTCAGGAGGGCCCCTGTATTCAGAAGATAAGACTTAGAATCCCGGATCTAAAATACCATAACATTAAAAAATAATAATTGAATAGTAATATAAATAGATTGAGGGATATACTTATTGAATCATAGTTTCTGAGTAATCTGCCGACAAAGTCCCCCCCATTAAATTATTTTCATACCCGGGTCTCCATTAAATTCTTTTCATATCCAAGCCTTTAATTTCAGGCTTTCGACTGGAAGACCTCCATACTGCCTTTTACTTATATCCAAATCTTCAGCCAGAGTTTTAACCGAGAACCCTGCTTTTTTTAAAAGGCCCAGATACTCCTTTTTTAACACAGCTCCGGCAACACAGCCTGCAAGCAGGTCTTTGTTGTTTTTAAGATCTTCGGGTAGCTCAGCCAGGAGGACCATATCCGAAACATACATCCTGCCTTCTGGCTTCAGCACCCGGAAAGCTTCCCTGAAAACCTTTTCTTTATCCGGCGCGAGGTTAATCACACAGTTGCTGATAATAACATCCACCGAGCGATCATCAATCGGAAGTGCTTCAATATCCCCCTGGCGGAATTCAACATTTAAATATCCATATTGTAGGGCGTTAACCTGAGCTTTTTCAACCATTTCAGGAGTCATATCGACCCCAATAACCTTTCCCGAGCTTCCGACTCTCTGTGCAGCAAGGAAACAATCAAATCCCGCACCCGAGCCCAGATCCAGGACAGTATCCCCAGGTTTCAGTTCTGCAAAAGCTGCAGGATTACCACAGCCAAGACCCAGGTTTGCATTCGGAACAGCCTGGACATCCTCTTCCGAATAGCCAAGAGATTTAGACAAGTCTGCTGAACTCGAATCCCCGCAGCATCCACCGCCAGAACAGCAGGAACCCCCTAAAGTTGCAATTTCCTGATACTTCTTTTTGATAACTTCTTTTTTTTCAGCGGCATCCATTCATTTACCCCGTTCCTTATTGTTCACATCTTCATTTTTGATCTCAAGATTTAGTTTCGTTTTGTTCTTAGCTTTGTTTTCATCTCGATAATCAGTTCTCTCATTAATAATATTGTGAATTCTGTTTTCAGTTTTATCGGTATGACAAACTCTGGAAACTTGTTGCTCATCACAGCAGGACTTTATATCCATGATTCCAAGAGATACAAGCAAACACTCGATCTCCTCGTTTTTGATGCTGTAGATGATATTTCGTCCCTGTCTTTCGTATTTTAAAATTCCAGCTTCGACAAGAACCTTCAGGTGCTTTGAAACCGTTGTCTGGTCCTTTTTCGTTAGGGAAGAGAAATCACAGGCACAGTAACTATGCTCCAGCAGGTAAGAAAGGATAGTAAGCCGGGTCTCATCTCCGAGAGCTTTAAATAACTTTACTTTACTATCAAGCATTGTTATATGGATATATGGGCATATATGCATATAATATTTATGATAAAATTTACCTGATGAGAAATAATAAATTTGAAGCTAAAAGAAGATCTGAAACTAAAAGAAGATCTGAAGCTAAAAGAAGATCTGAAACTAAAAGAAGATCTGAAGCTAAAAGAAGATCTGAAGCTAAAAGGCGTTTAGGGAAAGAGTAGTCAGAAGAAAAAAATAAAAATAAAAATAAAAGTAAAGACCTGCTCATTTGCACGTGTCAAGCAGACCTTTCTTTTTACCTCCTCTCTGTTCAGAGGGGTGTATAGGCTCAACTTTAGCTTCTTCTACTTCTGTCTTTTCTTCCTCAATAAGCGCCTTTCTCTCTTCCTCATCGTATTTTTCGCAACTTACTATAGGTTTTTTCTTATGTTCTGGCATAGATTAATTCCCCTAATCAGTTTACGCCTTTAAAAATAATACTTATACCTCAGGTTTCAATCCAATGTCCCAGGACTCGGTTAACCTTTGAAAGATTCCCAGTTTTTCAGGCCTCATCAGATTGCATTTTCAACAATCCTCGATCTATGGGATTTTAAGACAGATTACCAGATCCCGTCGCGGCGAACAAACAATCTCTTGATTAATATTTCTTTATTTGCCTTCGAACCGGATGGTTCTCTTTTAGATCCCTGACTTCTTTTTCTCTCCATCCTCCTTTCTACTATTCCCGGATAAAGTAAATTTGGGAAATTTACCCCTAATTTTATTACACTCACCAGATTTATTAAATTTTTGTAAAAAGGACAAAAGAACCTGAAAAAATGTTGTTCATTTTTAAATAGGAAGTCAAAAAAACAGGCGTTTATAAATTCACTAAAAAAATAGGGCAAAACAGGTAGAATAATTAAAATTATTTGGGAGAATATATATTCCATTAATCATTATAAGGGGAACGTCCATGCGGAAAGGCAAAAGGACAGGAACCTGCACAAAGCTCAGTTACATTTAAATTTACCCTATCATTTGTTCAGAAGATATGCTTTTACTCAGGAAAATGTGATCTCATGGCATATAGAATACTGGAAAAGGAAGAGATTGCCCCATCGGTGCACAGAATGGTAATAGATGCCCCTGATGTGGCAAAGGCTGCGAAAGCCGGACAGTTCATAATCCTCAGGATTGATGAAAGGGGGGAAAGAGTTCCTCTTACAATTGCGGATTTTGAGAGAGAGACAGGCACGGTTACTGTTATTTTTCAAGAAATGGGCAAGACCACAAAACAGCTTGCAAAGCTTTCTGCAGGCGATTCCCTTGAGGATTTTGTCGGGCCCCTCGGAACCCCTGCCGACATAAGACAGCTTGGCACTGTAATTCTTGTAGGAGGAGGGGTAGGAGTTGCCCCAATCTACCCTCAGGCAAAGGCTTATACGAGTGCAGGCAACCGGGTAATTACAATTATAGGAGCCCGGAACAAGGACCTCCTGATTCTGGAAAAAGAAATGGAGGAAGCCAGTTCCGAACTGTACATAGCAACCGATGACGGGTCAAAAGGGCACCACGGGTTTGTGACCGATATCATGAAAAAGATTCTGGACAGCGGCGAAAAGGTTGCAAGGGTTGTAATTATAGGCCCGCCAATCATGATGAAAGTGGGGGCAGGGGTTGCTTCCCCCTATGATGTGGAAATCCTTGTCAGTCTTAATTCCATAATGGTAGACGGGACCGGGATGTGCGGAGGTTGCAGAGTTACTGTCGGCGGAGAAACGAAGTTTACGTGCGTTGACGGTCCTGAATTTGACGCCCGAAAAGTAGACTTTGTCCAGCTCATGAACAGGCTTGCAATGTACCGCGGCGAAGAGGCAGAAGCTGTGGAAAAATACGAAGAGAAATGCAGATGCGGACTGCACTGAGAAGGAGGGGATAAAACATGTGTGGATTACAGGAAAAAAAGACAGAAAAAGCAAAGAAAGAAAGGACCCCGATGCCAGAGCAGCCTGCTGACGAGCGCAGGAAGAACTTTAATGAAGTAACCCTCGGCTACACGAAAGAGGATGCCCTTGCCGAAGCTTCCAGATGCCTCTCCTGCAAGGACCCAAAATGTGTTGAGGGCTGCCCTGTGAATGTGGATATCCCTGGCTTTATCAAGCTGGTCTGTGAGGAAGATTTTGAAGGAGCAATCGAGAAAATAAAAACCACAAACGCTCTCCCTGCCATCTGCGGGCGTGTCTGCCCCCAGGAGACCCAGTGTGAAGCCCTCTGTGTGCTAGGCAAAAAAGGGCAGCCCGTTGCAATCGGAAGGCTTGAGCGTTTCTGCGCAGATTATGAGCGCGAAAAAGGCATGAAGGCTCCTGGGACTATGCCTCCAACTGGCAAAAAGGTAGCAGTTGTGGGTTCCGGGCCTGCAAGCCTTACTGCCGCAGCAGACCTCGCAAAACTTGGCCACAAAGTCACAATCTTTGAGTCTCTGCACAAAGCCGGAGGAGTCCTGAGTTACGGCATCCCCGAGTTCAGGCTGCCAAAGGAAATTGTGCGGCAGGAAGTAGAGTACATCGAAAAGCTTGGGGTAGAGGTAAAGCCCAATTATGTAATTGGCAGGATAAAGACCTTAGACGAACTCTGCGAAGAGTTTGATGCGGTCTTTTTGGGCACAGGCGCAGGGCTCCCTAACTTTATGGGAATCGAAGGGGAAAACTTAAGCGGCGTATATTCCGCAAATGAATTCCTGACCCGTGTAAACCTCATGAAAGCCTATGACCCTGAATACGACACAAGAGTAAGGTGTGGGAAGCAGGTTGTGGTTGTAGGAGGTGGAAACGTAGCAATGGATGCCGCCCGCTCTGCTCTCCGCCTAGGCGCAGAAGAAGTAAATATAGTCTACCGCCGAGGAGAAGAAGAAATGCCCGCCCGCCGGGAAGAAGTTGAGCACGCCAAAGAAGAAGGTATAATCTTCAGGTTCCTTACAAACCCTGTCCGCATCCTTGGAGACGAAAAGTTCAATGTTACAGGCGTCGAGTGCATAAAAATGGAACTTGGAGAACCTGACAAGTCCGGCAGAAGAAGCCCTGCCCCCGTAGAAGGCTCGGAATTTCTTGTCCCTGCAGAAGTTGTGGTTATCGCTATAGGCACCTCTCCGAACCCGATCATTTTCAAAGGCTCAGAAGGCCTTGAACAGAACAGGAGGGGCACTGTTGTTGCTGATGACGAAACCGGAGCAACCTCCAAATGCGGAGTCTTTGCAGGTGGAGATGTGGTAACAGGCGCAGCGACCGTAATCAGTGCAATGGGCGCAGGAAAGAAAGCTGCAAAGGCAATTGATGAGTATTTAAGAAAAAAATAAGATAGAAAAGGAAAAAACAGAGGTCTGAAAAATATATTCAGTGTCTCTTTCTTTCCATATTTTTTCAACACAAAAAATAGCTTACATCAGAATATTCATTTTTTACCAAATTTGTAAACTACCCATCATTAAAAACTCTAGATTGGCTTGAAATCAAAGACTTCCCACAACTATCTTCAACAGCACAATCAAAGCTACAATCAAAAAGAGCGTCCACACAAGTGGAAGCAGGAATCTGAGCAGAAAGTACAATATTATTGCTATAAAAATTAACTGAACTATAGATAATCTATTTCTTCCTACACGTAGAAAACGACGATTTAATCCGCGAGCCATGCTGCAAACCTTCCAAATTTTTATTGTTTATATATTTACTTCAGTTCTCTTATTATATTTTATGCCCGTAGATATAAATATATTCTGAAAAGCTTCCAGAATATGAACTCAAAATAAAAGTCCACTATGAATATATAGAAGCTCAGCAGAAAAATACAGGAACAGGTCTGCTGGGAATCGAACCCAGGTACGAAGCTCCGGAGGCTCCAATGATATCCGCTACACCACAGACCTTCATTGTGAAAAAATTATGTTCGGTTAACTGATATATAAAACGGTGATCAGTTAACTGGCTGGTAATAGTGCTAAATAGATTATAAATCTAATCCTCAATCATATTATAAATATTATTTTAAAGAAAGTTTATCAAAATAAACTTCCGACAGGTTAATTTAAAATTTCCGAATTTTGTGTTCACTTCAGGAACTTTGAATTCAGGAGCTTATTCTCCCCATTTCTGCCTGTATCTGTCTTCAAAAACAAGTTCCGAAAGGGCTTTCCGTGTAGAAGTTCTCTCTTTTGGGACTGGCTCCCCGATAGCCAGCACAGCCATGAGTTCGAGTTTTGAGGGGCACTCAAGAATTGAATTGACCTTCTCATTCTGTTTTAATATCTCCCCCAGCCAGACCGCGCCCAGGCCGAGTTCACAGCAGGCAAGAAGCATGTTCTGGATGGCGGCACCGATTGCCTGGACGTCTTTAGTGTGAGAATAAGAATTTTCCGTATCCAGATAGACAGCAATCAGAAGCGGTGCGCCCACAACCACTTTCGTATAATGAGTGCATTCCGAAAGCTGCATAATGGTTCCCTTTTCCCGGACAACTATAAAGCGCCAGGGCTGGTTATTCAACCCGGAAGGAGCCCAACGACCTGCATTCAGGATTATGTTAATTTCGTCCTTGCTGATGGGTTTGTCCGTAAACTCCCGGACACTCCTTCTGTTGAGAATGGTATCAATGACTTTACTTTCTCCTGTTACTGGCATATTTTCCCTCCTAATTGAATTTTCAATTTCAGATTTAGTATCTTTCTGTTAAAAGATTGGAATCAAGTTATTAAACGTTACCGGCAAGCAGGCAGCAATTACCTGTATACAACCCTAAAAAAAGCCATAAATTAATTTCGGGGATAAATTAATTTTGGGAAAAATGAAATTATTCTCTTGGTCTGGAGCTGTTTTTGGATATATACCTCTTAATTACGGCGTCGTTTATGGGTAACTTTTATCTGATTGGCAGGCCGGCTAAGACTCAACATGGCGTGAGAAAGAAGGATTTAAAGCTTCCAGCTCCGGATATCAGAATAGCGGAAAATGAAGGACCGCCAGTCAGAAAAAAGTCCAGAAAAAAGTCCAGAAAAAATAAGTTGCCAGGCTGTCTAACTGGCCTGGCCTGAAACTAAAAAAAGCAACTTAAAGCTCAGTCGTCATCAATCTTCTTGTTGAGCCAGGGGATGTTTGCCCGGATTTCCTTGCCGACAATCTCAAGCGGGTGTTCATTTTCCTGGCGTTCCATGGCTTTGAGTACGGGGTGGTTAACCATGCCTTCAAGGACGAATTCCTTTGCAAACTCGCCATTCTGGATTCTCTCAAGAGCCTCGTACATGGCTTCACGGGATTCTTCATTGATGACCCTCGGGCCCACAGTCATACCGCCGTATTCTGCGGTGTTGGAGACGGAGTGCCACATTCTCTCAAGACCACCTTCGTAAATCAGGTCCACAATGAGCTTAACTTCATGGCAGGTTTCGAAGTACGCCATTTCAGGCTGGTACCCGGCTTCCACAAGCACCTCAAAAGCTGTCTTGATAAGCGCGGAAAGCCCTCCGCAGAGGTCGACCTGTTCTCCGAAAAGGTCTGTTTCGGTTTCTTCACGGAAAGTGGTTTCGTAAACTCCTGCCCTGGTTGCACCGATACCCTTGGCATAAGAGAGAGCAAGGTCCCTTGCTGTTCCGGTTGCGTCCTGATAGACAGCAATCAGGCCCGGCACCCCGATGCCTTCTGTATAGGTTCTCCTGACAATGTGTCCAGGACCTTTGGGGGCGACCATGAAGACGTCCACATCTTTTGGAGGCACTATCTGGTTGTAGTGGATATTGAACCCGTGGGCAAAAACAAGGGCATTGCCGGCTTTCAGGTTAGGCTCAATCTGAGAATAGTAAACAGATGATTGCTTCTCATCCGGGAGGAGGATCATGATAACGTCTGCAGCTTTTGCAGCGTCTTCAACAGTCATAACCTTCAGGCCGTCGGACTCGGCTTTTGCCCAGCTGGAACTGCTTTTCCTGAGCCCAACCACAACATTGAGCCCGGACTCATGCAGATTTCTGGCATGCGCGTGGCCCTGGCTTCCGTAGCCCATTACTGCGATTGTTTTATCTTTAAGTGCATCAAAAGTGGTTTCGTCATCATAAATTATCGTTGCCATTACTAAATTCTCCTGATTGATTTTACTAATTAATTCTTCAGATTGATTTTACTAATTAATTCTTCGGATTGATTTTACTGATTAAATTTTAGATTCCTTAATTATTCAATGAAAATTTCCTGCAATATTCGGGGAGTGTATTAATTTAAACACGCACATTTCCCTGAAAATTAAACTGATTTTCAAAAAGTTACCATTTCTGGGCCCGTACAGCCGTCTAAAGTGTAAAGAGAAGCCAGAAACCCAGAAAGTATATAAGAAACCTTTTTAAATAAAAAAGGCTTCCAGTTGCCCCAATCTGTGAAAAAAATAATTGAGCAGCCACCTCTCTTTACCTGCCCTTAATATTTAAACCTTCTTTGACCCACGCACAATTGCAATCTTGCCTGTCCTGACCAGTTCCTTGATCCCGAACTGGCGGAGAAGTTTCTCGATTGCCTGGATCTTGTCTTCGTCCCCTGTTACCTCAACAGTCATGGACTTCGGGGCAACATCCACTATCCGGGCTCTGAAGATATTTGCAATCTGGATAATTTCTGCCCTTGTGCTCGCATCAGCTGTGACCTTAATAAGGGCAAGTTCCCGCTCAACCGCATCATCGCCTCCGATATCCGAGACCTTAATAACATCTATGAGCTTGTTGAGCTGTTTTGTTACCTGTTCGAGCACATGGTCATCCCCATGAACCACAATGGTGATTCTCGAAATATCAGGGTCTTCGGTAACTCCCACAGCCAGGCTGTCGATATTGTATCCGCGCCTTGAGAACAGCGAAGCCACTCTGGAGAGCACACCTGCCTTATTTTCCACAAGGATTGCAAGCGTGTGTTTCATCAGTGTTCCTCCGTGTCAATAATCTCGTTAATAGCAGCTCCTGCCGGCACCATAGGGTAGACATTTGCTTCACATTCAACAATCACGTCAACAATAGCCGGCCTGCCGGACCTGACCGCTTCTTCGATTGCAGGTCTGACTTCAGACGGTTTTTCTGCGCGCAGCCCTAGAGCCCCGTAGGCTTCGGCAAGCTTTACGAAGTCAACACTGCCCTTAATACAGGTACAGGAATACCTCCGGTCATAGAAGAGTTCCTGCCACTGCCTGACCATGCCCAGATAACCGTTATTCAGGATCACGGAAACAACCGGAATATCGTTCTGAACCAGAGTCGCGAGCTCCTGAGAGTTCATCTGGAAAGAGCCATCCCCTGCGATATTGATAACGGTCTTATCCGGCTTTCCAACCTTGGCCCCCATGGCTGCAGGGAGCCCGTATCCCATTGTGCCAAGCCCACCTGACGTAAGGAAGGTCCGAGGCGTGCTATATTTGAAGAACTGAGCTGCCCACATCTGGTGCTGCCCAACTTCAGTGACTATGATTGCGTCCTTACAAGCTTCGGATATCTGCTTGACAACAAACTGAGGCATTACCACATCTGGAGAAATCTGACTGTAGCCAAGAGGATATTCCTTCTTCCAATAGTTTATCTTTTCAATCCATTCTGCGGAATTACAGCGCTGGATATATTTAATCAGGGATTTGAGTACCTGTTTTGCGTCCCCGACAATAGGGACATGAACTATTACATTCTTGGAGATCTCGGCTGGATCAACATCAATATGGATAATCCTGGCGTTGGGAGCAAAAGACTCGATTTTACCGGTCACACGGTCATCAAACCTTGCTCCCACAGCAATGATAAGATCAGACTCCTGAACTGCATAGTTAGCGTATTTGCACCCGTGCATCCCCAGCATTCCTACATAGAGGGGATGTTCGGTCGGAATAGAGCTTATCCCCATAAGAGTGGTGGTAACCGGAGCCATGATAGTCTCAGCAAGCTCAACGAGTTCTGCACTCGCGTTCGAACTTATTACTCCCCCTCCTGCGTAGATTATAGGCCTGCAGGAGTTTGCAATTTCTTCAGCTGCTCGTTTTATCTGCTGAGTATTACCTTTGTAAGTGGGCTTATAGCCTCTAAGCTGTACCTTGTCAGGATATTGTAAATCAATCTCTATATTCTGTACATCCTTTGGAAGGTCAATCAATACCGGGCCAGGCCTTCCGGTGGACGCTATGTGGAAGGCTTCTTTCACAATCCTCGGGATTTCCTGTGGGTCCTGTATAAGATAATTGTGCTTGGTAATTGGCTGAGTAATGCCTGTAATATCTGCTTCCTGGAAGGCGTCGTTTCCGATAAGGGATCTTGGTACCTGGCCGGTTAAGGCTACAATTGGAACTGAGTCCATATATGCGGTAGCAATACCTGTTACCAGATTGGTTGCTCCGGGGCCTGAAGTAGAAACACATACCCCGGTCTTTCCAGTAGCACGGGCATACCCGTCCGCAGCATGAGCCGCTGCCTGTTCGTGGCGTACGAGTATGTGGCGCAGATCTGAATCATAGAGTTCGTTGTAGAAAGGAATGATCTGCCCTCCGGGGTATCCGAAGAGAGTGTCAACCCCTTCCTTTTCGAGGCACTTTATAAGAGCCTTTGCGCCGTTAACTTTTTCTGTTGACCCGGTTGTCATTATTTATCTCCTTATTTATTTCTTGAGATTTGGTCTAACTGGACACTCACATATTTTCATTATGAATTTAGTAAATACATCATAATCAATCATGTTATATATGGATGAGGGTCTTTCTGGTTTTAAAGAGTGTCAGGGATCCTCTATTTCAAAAATTTCTTCAAACAGGAAAAAGAAGAGAGGACAGAAAAGTCCTCCTGAGAAACTTTTGAAGTTCCGCATCCTTTTGTGACTTACTCTACCCGAATAAGGCGATTCATCCCGTTCATTACGGCTTCTACAGAGGCCATTATAATGTCCGTTCTTGCTCCGCTTGCGGTAATTACCTTTCCGTTCTTGGAGAGTTTTACCCTTACCTCTACAAGGGCGTCAGTTCCGCCGGTAATTGAGTCTACATGGTACTCTTCAAGAATAATGTCTTCGGCACAGGAACTTACAGCTCTTCGGATAGCATTGATCACAGCATCCACAGGTCCATTTCCGATTCCAGCCTGGATGATATTTTTGTCTTTTACATTGAGCTTTATAGAAGCGGTTGGAGTTACCCGGTTTCCGGATACAATGGTGAACTCTTCTAATTTTACCAGAGGTTCCTTGTAGATATCAAGCACGGTTTCTGCAATGGTCTGCAGGTCAGCATCGGTTATATGTTTCCCATTGTCGCCCATCTGCTTAACTCTGTTGAAGATTTCTTCAGTCTGAGCCTCATCAGCCTCAAGCCCCGTTTCCTTTAGGGCAAGAGTAATAGAGCTCCGTCCTGCATGTTTACCAAGTACGATCTGGCGCTGCCGTCCGATATATTCGGGACTCATCGGCTCATAAGTTGCCTTGTCAGCCAGAAGCCCGTGCACATGAATTCCTGCTTCGTGAGTGAAAGCATTTCCCCCTACAAGAGCTTTGTTAGGGGACACGGGAATTCCAGTAAGCCGACTTACAAGCCTCGAAATTCGATATATCTGCTCATGCTTGATACCGGTATCATATTTATAGAGCCACTCCAGGTTCATTACAACTTCTTCAAGAGCAGCATTTCCAGCTCTTTCCCCTAAACCATTAATTGTCACATGTGCCTGCTGTGCTCCTGCCGCAAGCGCAGCAACCGTGTTTGCAGTTGCTAAACCAAAGTCATTGTGGCAATGAATGCTTATCGGGACTTTTAAGGAGGAAGACAGGTCCCGGAAAATTTCGGTGGTCTTTTCAGGCACCAGAAGCCCTACAGTATCACAGAAGCACAACCTGTCAGCTCCGGCGTCTATTCCGTCAGCATAAATGGCTTTTAAGAACTCAAAGTCTGCACGCGAGGCATCTTCTCCACTCAGTTCCACAATCAGGCCGTGGTCTTTAGCATACTCTGTGACTTCAGCTGCGATCTGCCTTACTGCATCCCGGTCCTTTTTGAGTTTCGTCCTGATGTGCAGGTCCGAAACCGGAGCTACAAGGTGGATTGAATCGACATCGCATTCAAGAGCATGGTCAACATCCATTTTTACAATTCTGCAGTAGCTGCAGATTTCGGCAGTAAGCCCTTCGTTCGCTACAGCCTTAATGGCTTTCCTTTCACCTTCGGAAGTAATTGCAGAGCCAGCCTCGATTACAGAGACTTTCATCTCATCAAGGGCCCGGGCAATTAAGAGTTTCTTCTCTCGGGTCAGGGCTACGCCAGGTGTTTGTTCACCGTCTCTCAAAGTAGTATCCAGGAAGCGGATATTTTCGAATAATACAATCCCTCAGTTTTGGTTTTTATTTGGATAAAATTGGCTTTACAGAACAGGAAAAAATGTTATTGTTGTTATATTATATAATTGGGTCCTATTTTGCAAAACTCATTTTAATGTACATATTACATATATTTATCTCAGAAACCTATTTTATCCGGAATAGTTCCGAAATTACTAGGAACCTCTGAAACCTCTCTCCAATAGGCAGACCATAGTATTTTTAGTTTCCAGTTAACAATATATTTATTTTAAAAGCTTACCACTCAAAAAACCTATTTTGGACCAGGCCAAACATATAATTATAATTCCATTTATAAAAAATCTAAAAAAGGAAGTTGGGTCTTGTTGTAATCCCCATTAGAATAATAAAAACTGATAACAAGGTCACTTTCTTTTTGGGGAGATGCCTGTTATTTTCATGAAAAAATCAAAGGACAATATTTGAAAAAATGATTACATTACCTTTCTAAGTTCATTAACAATTGCTTCCTCAGTTCATTAACAATTGCTTCCTCAGTTCATTAACAATTGCTTCCTCAGTTCATTAACAATTGCTTCCTCAGTTCATTAACAATTGCTTCCTCAGTTCATTAACAATTGCTTTTGCATGTTTAATCCCATTATATCTGTACGACTTATTGTATACTCCAATCTCTTTGACCTGACCGTTAAATCCCATTTTAAACCGATATTGACCATGTGATTCATTAGGGTGAAGGCCCGCTACGTCAAGATTTTTGAAGCCGTTTTTCCTTCCATCAACTATGCTGTGCCAGATTAAGAGCTTATTAGCGTTAAGACTGTTGTATTCGCCCCTCAATACCGAGATGTGACCCAGATATATCGTGTCTTTATAGTAAAAGTTTATTAATGCTCCAACTTTTACTCCATTGTATTCTGCGAAGAATAATCTTGCCATTTTTTTCGGAAAAAGGATGTCACGGAGTTTTTCAAAATACGAATATGGCACCAGGGCGTATGATACTCTTCTATAACAATTTTTAGTTCTTTCAATAATTCTGTCAATTAATAGTTTCTGGAATTGATTATAGTAAAGGTCTATATCTTCTTCATAGTTCTGACTTTCGTATATAATGATCTTTTTTCTTGAAGCTTTTTTTATATCTCTACTGAATTGTTTTTTGAACCCCTTGAATATCTCAGTGGGATCCTTATCTATATTTACTATAGCAGTTTTTTTGATTCCTGTCTTGGTATATCCGTTTTGAATTAGCGCCGAATCCAGACAATTATGATAAGGATATATCAAATGATCAGTAAAGCTTTTTTTGTTTTTGCTATACGAATCAATAAAATCAAACATCAACTCATAAATCTCTTCACTATTGGTATCACTGGAGAGGACACAGGGACCTCCAAAACTATATAATTTATGATGAGGAGAACAGCCTATTTGAAAGTTCTTTGAAATACTTGGAAAATATTTATTAATTCTGTAATCTTCAAAAAGGTTTCTTATAAAAAATGGAAATATCCCTATTAATTTATTTTCTTCCTCGTCTTTGACTACTACTGACAAGGCTTCGGAGTTTAACCCTTTTTCTATAACCTCTTTCCATTCCCAGGTATGATAAAAGGTCCCGTTAAGACTTTCTTTAACAACGTTATTCCATTGTTCTTCATCTTCGACTTTTACCTTCCTGCAAATGATATAAAAACCTCCTTCAGATTCGATTATTATCTCCACATCCGTGGAAATTCCTTAAAAGATCTTATCCAATTGTATTTTTTTACATATTATTTCTTTTTTTTTGATTTAAGTAATTACGGTGATGAAACGAAAAGATTCAATTCAGTTGGTAATGTCCTTAAGTATAACATCCAGGTATACTTATATATAGTAAATCGTTTCAAATAATTTTCAATCAATAGTGATTTTTGCATTTCAGCATTGGGATTCTGAATTCGCAAGAAGAATCAGATCTTCAATAATAAAATCTATGATGGTTGACGTAACACCAGTGATTTTTAATATTACATTAATAACCGGAATTTGGGCCAGAGTCTTCAATTCATTCAGTTTTTTAATCTGTTTGAGGAAAAAAAGTTTAAAGTAATATGAAGAGCACAAAAAAATTGTAACCAGGAACCTATCCTACTAAACAGTGAGTACATAAACAGTGAGTACAAAAAGAATATTGCACAGCATCAGCTCTGATGATACGACTTCACTGGTGCTGTTTTGGCGCAAACACTTCAATTCTGGAAATAGTCCGCTTGAACGAGCAAAGCTAGAGAAAACTCGGGAGCCTTGAACGAGCAAAGCTAGAGAAAACTCGGGAGCCTTGAACGAGCAAAGCTAGAGAAACTCAGGAGCCTTAGAAGTACGCTTTTACATTTTCTATTGCCTTTACAATGAGGGAAACACAAGTTTCTATATCTGCCGTATCCAGAACCTCTACAGGAGAGTGAATATAGCGTGTAGCTATGCTAACCGTACCTGTAGGGATACCTTCTTTTGTGAGGTGTATTGACGTAGCATCGGTGGTGCCACCAGAACCTACCCCCAGTTGATACGGGATCTCATTTGCATCCGCAGTTTCTCGAAGCCATCTGAGAACCCGGGGATGGGCTATAAGACCTCTTCCCGAAGCGTCTGCCACAGTTATTACAGGCCCTTTTCCGAGTTCCATGGCGGAATCGGTCTTGTTGATCCCCGGATGATCTCCTGGGATAGTGGTGTCAAGGGCAAGGGCGACATTCGGACAGAGCCCAAAAGCACACGTTTTTGCTCCTTTGAGCCCCACTTCTTCCTGAACCGTGCCCACAGCATAAACATTTGCTTCAATTTTGCGTTTGTGGAGCTGTTTCATGACTTCGATTAAAATCACAACTCCTGCGCGATTATCAAAAGCCTTTGAGGTAACCTTCCCGTTTGCCAGGGACACAAATTCCCGATCAATTGAAACTGCGGTACCTATCTCGATTCCTAGATTCCCGGCATCCTCCCTGTCTTTTGCTCCTATATCGATAAACATATCCTCAAGTTTCACGGGCTTTTTCCTATCCTCATCTTTCATCACATGTGGAGGTTTGGAACCTATAACTCCAGATATAGCGCCCTTTTTGCCGTGAACTACGACTCTCTGGTTCAGAAGAGTCTGGTTAAACCATCCCCCAATCCCGACAAAGCGCAGGAATCCGTTATCATCGATATATCTGACCATTAACCCAATTTCGTCCATATGGGCAGCCAACATTATAGAAGGCCCATTTCCCTCTTTAACAGCAATCAGGTTCCCCATGGTATCTTCCCGCATACTGTCAACATAGGGTTCAAGCTCTTTTTCAAGCAGTTTCCTGACGTCATCTTCAAAGCCGGAAATTCCGTGGGCGTTTGTGAATTTTTCGAGAAAAGATGTTATTTCTTCAAGGTTTCCGCCTTTTTCCATATTTTCTTCCATTTAAGAAAATCTCCTTAATCCTGGTTTATCCTGAATATTGGTTGAAGTGTTAGTCTGAATGCGCACAAATTAATTATGATGAATAACTGTTCAGTTTGGCGTGCGCTCAGTTTTCTAAATAATCTGTTTAATATGATATATTATAAATGCCCATTTATGATTATCCATTCTGAAAGACTTTTGAGGTTTTTAGTCCCAATAGGTTTAACGCATTTCTCCTAACGCATTTCTCCTGGCCGAGGACGCATTCCGCCACGATTTGTGCCACCGCACCTCATCCACATTAATTTAATTGTAGGAATGTTATTATATAAGTTGAACTTATTGTTTAAGTTTTTGGCAGAAGCTTTTAAGTCACTTTCTGATGGCGAAGATTATTTTCGGAAGCTGTAAGGACAGAAACATTAAAATCCCTTCAGGTTTATTGAGGACTCAGGTGAAAATTATATGACTGCAGAATTACCTCCTCAAATCCAGAACCAGATAGCACAGCTTCAGCAGGTACAGCAGCAGGTTCAAGCTCTGACCATGCAGAAATCTCAAATTGAAGCTATGCAGAAAGAGTCTAAAATGGCTCTTGACGAATTAGAAAGACTGGCTGACGACGCGGTGATTTACCGTAATGTCGGAGAACTGGTAATAAAAACGACCAAAGATGAATCCGTTTCAAAACTTAAAGACAGGGAAGAAACCCTCTCACTCAGGCTTCAGTCTATTTCCAGGCAGGAAGAAAGGCTCACTACCCGCTTCAAACAGCTTCAGGAACAGATCCAGCAGGCGCTTGGGCCCAAAGCACAATAACTTTTTATTTTTAATATGTATAAATATATGCAGGATAGAACTGTAGCTATAACGTAGATTGTGCCGAAATCCCGGAACTCCGGGAATTTCGATACCTATAAAAAACGGTATCCAGAGTGGACAATGCAAGTTGATGAAGCGGAGTTTTTTAACCGACTCCTTGACTATCGAAACATTTTGTATTTGTGTCACAGGAATGCAGATCCGGACGCTGTTAGCAGTGCCTTTGCCCTTGCTGAGGCACTGGGAGGTACAGTCGGGCTCGTAGACGGTTGCAACCGTGTGGCGTCGGTTTTGATCGATAGGCTCGAAATAGAGGTAGTGGATAAGCCAGACCCTGCGAATTACGGTTTTGTTGTCGTGGTTGACACTTCAACAAAAGCGCAGCTAAACGATATCGAGTTGACCAGTTACTGTGTAATTGATCACCATACAACCACTGCCCTTACCGAGAATGCAGAATTTTACCTGCACAGGAACACGACTTCAACTGTAGAGATAGTATATGATATTTTAAAAGCAATGGGAGCTCCGATTAACCGCAGGGTAGGAATCGGCATGCTCACAGGAATCGTAACGGATACCGGGCATTTCAAGCACGCATCTGTTGATACTTTCCGAACAGTGGCAAAAATCATTGAAGCTAGCGGAGTTGAGTACGGGGAAGTGCTTGACCTGATGGCTGCCACCCCTCAGGATATTTCAATGCGGATAGCTATCCTGAAAGCAGCAAGCAGGATTGAACTCGATAGGGTAGGAGATATGATTATAGCTTCTTCCCATGTGAGTTCTTTCGGAGGCTCAGCATCTTCCATGCTTATTAACATCGGAGCTGATGTGGCTTTTGTTGGCACTACCAAAGGAGAAAGTGTCAGGGTAAGTGCGAGAGCTAAACGTGATGCTGTAAATGTCGGGGTCAACCTTGGCCAGCTGATGGAAGATATCAGTAATGAATATAATGGTACAGGAGGCGGACATTCGGGAGCAGCTGGAATAGATATAATAGCCGATCTGGAAGAAGTACTGCATAAATGCAGGGACATGACAAAGAAAATCCTTGAGAATTCCCTTGGAGCAACCTCAACAGAGATTTCTGAGGATGAAATTGAAGTCAATGAAGATGAATAAATAGTAAAAATGGTTAGAAAATTATAATTTTTCTCCTTGCCTGAAAGTTATTATTTTCCAGCATATTTTTCCAATTCAGTGTATTTTTCCAATTAGACATATTTTTCCAATTCGGTGTATTTTTCCAATTAGACATATTTTTCCAATTCGGTGTATTTTTCCAATTAGACATATTTTTCCAAATACCTATCTCAATTAAATCTGAAGAATGTCTGTTTTTTGATTTGATAACAACAACTATTATTAATATGAGAATCCAACTTAATCCTCACATTGTCAGATCTACCGGAAGTTCGTATCCGCCCGATAGTGCCTCGATCTTCCGAAACGAAAATTTGGTCTGAAATGAGAGATACCATCGTTAAAGCATGATCTTAAAGGGATGTCAATTATCCCTGAGCTAAAGACTCAGGGGTTTCCTGCTTAAGGTTTATATAAAATATACGCACGAGAAGGTCAAGAAAGATGCGGCCTGAAAATAAAAGGTCTCAATATAAAGAACACAGAGCGTGAAAAAAATGCCAGAATACTGGGATCCTGAAATCGAAACAATGCCTGTAGAGGACTTGAAAAAATTACAGGAAGAAAAACTGAAAAAACTCGTACATTATGTGTATGAGAACTCTCCTTTTTACAGAAAAAGGTTTGACGAACACGGCGTTCGCCCGGAAGACATCCGGACTCTTGAAGATATCAGAAAGTTGCCTTTTACTTTTAAGCAGGATCTCAGAGATACATACCCTACCGGAATGTTTTGCGTCCCGAACTCAAAGCTCGCCCGATTCCATGCTTCTTCGGGCACCACGGGCAAACCAACGGTAGTCGGGTATACCCACAAGGACATTGATGATTGGGCAGAATCCCTGGCCAGGGCTTTAACATCCGTAGGGGTGGGAAAAGATGATATCCTCCAGGTAAGCTACGGGTACGGACTTTTTACAGGTGGGCTCGGTGCCCACTATGGAAGTGAAAAAGTAGGAGCAACCGTACTCCCCACAAGTTCGGGAAACACCGAACGCCAGCTTGAACTCATGAAAGACCTTGGCACGACAGCTATAGCCTGCACTCCCTCTTACTTTCTATACATGATTGAAGTCGCAAGGAAAGAAGGCATCAATATCAGGGACGACACAAAATTAACGAAGGGATTTTTCGGGGCTGAACCCTGGTCTGAAGAACTCAAGAAACGAATAGAAAATGAGTCAGGGATTAAAGCCTATGATATCTATGGGACTTCGGAACTCAGCGGCCCCCTCTTTACAGAATGTGAGGAGCAGTGCGGCATCCATATATGGGGAGACCTCTTCCTGGTAGAGATTCTGGATCCCGAAACAGGAGAACCTGTGCCTGATGGGGAGACAGGAGAACTTGTAATCACCACCCTTGCAAAAGAAGCAAATCCCCTTATCCGCTACAAGATCAAGGACCTTACCAGAAAAATGTCGGAGCCCTGCAAATGCGGCAGGACCCATCCAAGGATCACACGTATCAGCGGGCGCTCGGATGACATGATCATCGTGCGTGGCATAAATGTCTTCCCCGGACAGGTCGAGTCGGTTTTGATGAACATCCCTGAAGTCGGGAACCATTTCATGATCATCGTGGACAGGATCGGACCTCTGGACTCAATGACGGTCCAGATCGAAATGCATGAGTCTGCCTTCAGCGACAAGATGTCGGACATGATGGCACTCAAAAAGAAAATCGCAAGTGCTTTAAAGAGCGTGCTAAACCTTGCGGTAAATGTAGAGCTTGTGGAACACGGTTTTCTGCCGCGTTCGGAAGGAAAATCAAAGAAAGTCATCGATAAGCGAAAGATCTGAAGCTTTTGCAGTTAGAAATCTGAAAATTAAAAGGTCAAAAAATTCAAAATTCCGAAAAAGAATAAAAAATATAACAAAATACGGGATAAAAGGACATGGGTGCTGGAATGGAAGACAAAGTTATAAAACAAATTTCCCTTTTTGCGGAAAACAAACCTGGTAGACTTGCAAGTGTAGCAAATAAATTGAAAAGCGCCGGCATAAATATCAGGGCGTTTACAATTGCCGAATCTGGAGACTTCGGAATCATTCGCATGGTTGTGGACAGGTCAGACTATGCTCACAGTGTACTCCATGATGCTGGGTTCACGGTTTCAGAAACCAGCGTTCTGGGAATCGAAATGGAAGACGTCCCCGGAAGCATGTCCCGGATTGCGGAAGTTTTCGGAGAAGCCAGTATCAACCTTGATTATGCCTATGCTTTTGTCACCCGGGAACAGAAAGCCCTTCTTATAGTCCGGGTAAACGAGATAGAAAAGGCGATAAAAAAGCTGGAAGAGAACAATATAAAGCTAATCGGCATGAAAGAACTTGAAAAGATCTGATTTTGATCGAACACCGGATTTTCCGGGAAGGCAGCTTTAAAGAAAAAGCCAGGAAATAATCCATAGCCAGGCACATTATGTTGATGTGCCTGAACATTCCGGAAATTCTCTTTTTACAGGTTCTTGCTTAAGTGGCAATTGTATTATATGAAGGATTTTGCAACCAGTAGCTACTTGTAGCCGGAAGTATTTATCAGAGATTTTCTGAGCCCTACTGTGTAAATAGAATATATTATAAATATAAAAAGAGCAAACAGAGAAAGACTTTTCTGAGAAATAAAGAAAAGGAAATCCGTATAACAGTAAAAACAGTAAACAGGGATTGGCCCGACAAAAAAGAAAAGTCAGCCAATTTGACTAAAATGACAGAAAATAAAAATAGCTTACAGGAAAACGCTCAAAACCTTTCAAAGAGTAAACTTGGCGGATCTCATACTACAATTATTGGGGGGAGAGCTGGAAAAAAACTCATAAAGCTTGTAAGCCAGCACCCCGAAATAAAAAAAGTAATTCCTTCCGTAATTTCCGTAAAAGGTGTTGCAGGGGGAAAACTGGCTGGAAAAGTCCTGCGCGCTGACGCCAGAGGGAACCTCAGGCTATTGTTCTCTGAAGGCAGAAGTTTCCAGGAAGTCAGGCTGGTGACAATGGTTGGTACAGCTGATGAAGGGGACAGAATCATGAACGAATTAAATGAGATCTTAAAAAATGCCCTATGAGGCGTTGAAGGAGAGGTTACTGCTTGGTATTCATAGGGGTTGACCACGGAACAACAGCAATGCGTTTTGCACTTATTAAGGGTGAAAAGGTCCTGACCTTTGAACTCGGAAGGGCTGAAGCAGCTGCAATGTCAGAACAAGAAATTCTGGTATCCATCGAAAAAGAGTTTGGAATCAAGGTTGAAGATATCGATATGATTGCTCTGACCTACTCCATGGGAGACGGCTTTTCTGCAATCAAGGACATAAGAAAACTTGAAGGAAGAGGCCTTCAAAGTACGGAAGGTGCAGGAAAAAAGACCGGAGGAGGCACACGGGTATTTGATGCAGTCAGAAACTCCGGAATTCCGGCAATAGCAATTCCCGGCCTTCACGCAGGGAGTAAAGTGGATCCGAGAATGAAGGTCTTTTCCCATCTCACAAGCCCGGAAAAGATGGGGATTGCATATCATATCCGGTGTCTTGGCTACGAAGACTTCGTAGTTTCCGATATAAGTTCTAACACTGTGACTCTTGCAGTTGCTTCGGGAAAGGTTATCGGGGCAATTGACGCCTGTATATTTGCTCCGGGAGTTCACCACGGACCTCTTGACCTGCAGGCGATCAGAAACGTTGATGACGGGCTCCAGACAGCAAACCAGGCTTTTATAGAAGCAGGGACCCTTAAGAGGACCCCATATAAAGACAGGAAAGAACTGCTCAATGCAGCCGAGAAAGGAGAAAAAACTGCCCTGCTCGCCCTTGATACAATAGCCCTTTTTGCAGCCATGGAAATCGCTTCAATGCAGCTTCTCCTGAAAGACTATGGGATTACCGGAGCGGTCTTTCTGGCAGGCTCGATAGGGGAGGTAGAGTACGTGCAGAAAAAGATTTGCACACACCTGGATAAGGAATGCAGGAGCCTCAGGAAATGGCACGCTGCAATCGGCTGTGCCGAGATAGCAAGGGACGTTTATGTCGGAAAAAAACAGATCCTCGGAGTAGACGTTGATTATCCTTAAAGAATGGAAAGAGACTATCCGTAAATATCGGAGAGAAACTATCTTTAAAGAGAGAAATCAGGTTTTTCCCACAGATTCTTCATACTCGTCTCCCTGATATTCTTCGAGCTCCGATGCGTCAAGTTTTCCCCCTTTGACGTCATCATCATCATAACCGCTCATACGGTTTTTGTCCATGAGAATGACATAATCCGCAGAGTTCTTAAGTGCTGTGGAAAATCCTGGCTCAACCCCGAAGATAATAGTCTCTTTCCCGTGTTCGTTTGCTTTGTTCAAGAGCGGTTTGAAATCCGCATCTCGGGTCACGATTGCAAGGGTATCTATGTTGGGGTTGTAGACCAGTTCCATGCCTTCCACTGCGAGACGCACATCCACATCACTGGAACAGATGATAGGCTCAAGGCCATGGTTTTCAATAGCCTCGACAAGCTTGTCAGAGGCATACTGGTTCAGGAAAACACGTCCAATCTTGATATTCCCGTAATCCTTCAGAACGTCCCTTATTTCCTCAAGATTTACATCAAACTCTTTTCTGAGGATATTCGGCCCATCCACCAAAAGTCCTATCTTCCTTCTGCCGACTTCTTTCTTAGTACGGAGGTATCTAGAAATGGAATCAAGTCCACTTTTTACAGGCTTCATTATTAATGTCCTCTGTGATCCTTACAGTTTTACTCAACCTGCATCTTTTTATATTTAATACCCCGATTATCGGGGAGAATTAATCTGTGAGGGAGTAGAGTTTCCAGCGACCCCCTCATGTCGATCGATACTATGATTTTGCTTAAACCCTGAAAAGACCGCAGTTTTAATGTTAATAGCCATGAGTTTACAACTACGGTTTTTCACAACTACAGTTTTTCAGGTTTAAAGCCTGATACCCGGCAGTTCGGGTAGTAATCTGATTATATCTAAATAATTGCTTTTCTGTAGTAAAACATTTGCATACTTTGACAATAAAAGGTTCTAATTTTGCCTTATCTAAGAGATTGACTGAAAACCTGATCTGCCCTGGAAAAGGGAAGTCCTGAGATATTAGTAAACCTCTCAAAATGAAACGGTTTTAACATAGGATATAATATATATTACATAATTATAATTTATCGGAAAAAGGGCTTTTGCGAACTTCCCGAATGGTGTAAGGGGACTCCAGAAGCTCAAAGCGATTTTCAGTTTTTCGTCCCTTCTTCTGCCTGCTATACTGGATTTCCCCTGAATGCTGGAGGAAAGCTTCATAGACCCTCATAAATTGCTCGAATTCCGGCTCCGTAAGCTCTATTAACCCTTCTTTCCCCGCGAGCCAGTCATATACCTGCAGAAGGATAATTTCCCTTACTCTTTTTAGACCTTCTTCTTCAGGCTCTTCAGGTGCTTTTTCAAAGTAGAGAGTATTTTTCATTTGCGGAGACCAGGCTGCAAAAACCCTCCTAAAATTTAAAACCTGAATTGGAACTTTTTCCCCTGGGTCGGGCCTAGTATAATAATACCTGTCCTGAGAAAATATCTCTCCTTCCAGACTCACCACCTGCCGTCATACCTCGATCTCATATATTTTTCATGGATTTTCTTCATACGGAAACCCATGTAGAGCCCTACGAAGAGTCCGCTCAGGTGAGCAGTGTGGGCTATCATATCCGACGAATTGACCATCAGAAAATCAAAAAGAGCAAACAGCACCAAGGCATGTTTTAAACGCATCGGGATAAAATAAACATACACCTTTATATTTGGCTCGAGTACAGTAAGGGCTGCAAAAACCCCATAAATCGCTCCACTCGCACCAATCATAGGACCGGGGTAAATGTTGAAAATGGGTCGGCTTAAGAAAGTGTACCCTATTGCAGATAGAATTCCTGCAGTAAAAAAGATCCCCAGGAGTTGTTTATTCCCTACCCTTCGCTCAAGCGCAGTCCCGAAGAAGTACAGTACAAGCATATTAAAAAAAAGATGCCATATTCCGTTGTGCAGGAAAATGTATGTGACAAGCGTCCATGGTTTTGTCAGTATAGAACCGGGGTCAAACTGAAAAGCACTGATGTAGAGAGACCCCACCCCCGGAACCATTTCCAGAAAGAAAGAAATTACACACAGGAAAATAATTGCCATCGATGGGCTTGTAGAAACAGAACTTTTGATTCTGTCGGTTGTTCCGCCTCGAGACTCATATGGTGTATCACGGTTAAACATGTTCCGTTACTCTCTATTTTAATCCAGTATAAAATTATTGAATAAATCACCTAAATAATAAGGCAAGTTATAATAGGCAACTTAGAATGTCTCAAAATGAATAAGGAAATATTATTCAAACACAAGACGTTGTCCAAACACAAGAATATTGCCCAAACATAAGCTCAAGAACAAATAAAAGGTAAGCAAATTGAAAACCCGATAAACAAAGTAATTAACTGCAAATTTCAGTAAATCAAATTAATGGTTTTAACCCCCGACTTTGGAAATAAGCAGTCTTGAATCCTAACCCTTTTAGATTCACGGGATACTTCCACGATACAATACTTCCACGATACAATACTTCCACGATACAATACTTCCACGATACAATACTTCCACGATACAATACTTCCACGACATAATAGTACTAGGCTTCCAGAAGCAAGTTCAAATTCCTATTTAAATTGGATTGCATATTATTTAAATCAAATAATTCATTGATTAATATTCAAGTGGGAAAATCATAGATATTCTTTTCCAGGAAAAAATCATGAAAACGGTTTACAGCGTTTACTATGTAAAGTGGTTTAGAGAACGTACCGATATAAATAAGTTTTGATATATTTATAAGAATAAAAAATATAATAAACTAAATAATTATTACGAATAATATATTTAACGATGATCGGGAATAATTTGAATTTAATTTGTGCGAAATTTGAAAATCAGATATGAAGAATCTTTAAAATGAGTTGTGGTTAGTATGAAAAAATGAAAAAAATAATAACAAATATTAAAATCAATGGAAAAAACTATTGGGAATCAAGAATACTCATTCAAAAAAACCAGTATCTACAGGCATTGAGGGCTTTTCTTTCGGAGTAGATCTTCAAGATTTTTTTATGAAGAAGGTATCACTAAATTCCATTTTACCCATTGCGAAATAGGGTGTTACAAATTAGAAAATGTTATATAGATTTGGTACATTTAGACTTTTAATTAGTGTTTATTATCCATCGGTAGCGACCTCTGCTCAAGATTAAGGTCCCAATCGTTGGTAAAAACGGTTTTTTTGAGACATAGGGCGTAAAAAGGGATTTGGAAGAGAAATAAGGCCCTAAAAACGACTTTTACAAGAATATATTCTCTATAAAAACGTTCTTATTTGAAAAAAACGTTGGTATAACGTTTAATGTCCAAATTGAGAGCTATGAACGTTTTACCATAAAACGTCATTTAAACGGTTGTAACTTTGAAGCAGACGGTAAGATATAAAATGAATAATCATTAACAATATGCCGCTTATCAGGATTACAATCGAATTGGCGAAGTCGACTTTAAACAAATTAAGGAGGTAAAGCTCACATGAGCAAACTAACTACCGGGAGTTTTTCTATAGAAGATCTGGAATCCGTTCAGATCACAATCAATAATGTTATCGGAGCAGCAAAGGAGGCTGCTGACGAGAAAGCAAAAGATCTAGGTCCTATGGGCCCATCCGCGTGGCCTGGTCTTGCAACCTACAGGGATGACTGGAACCTGAAATTACTCGACCGTTATGAGCCAGTAATCACCCCTATGTGTGACCAGTGCTGCTACTGTACATACGGCCCATGTGACCTTTCCAACAACAAGAGAGGCGCCTGTGGTATTGACATGCTAGGCCACAACGGCAGGGAATTCTTCCTCCGTGTGATCACCGGTACTGCCTGCCACGCAGCCCACGGTCGCCACCTGCTTGATCACCTGATTGAGGTCTTCGGAGAAGACTTACCCCTCAAGCTTGGACAATCCGACGTCCTGACCCCCAACATCACGATTACCACCGGGCAGAGACCAATGACTCTCGGAGAAATCAAGCCTGCAATGGAGCACACAGAAGAACAGCTTACCCAGCTCCTTGCAACCGTCCACGCAGGGCAGGAATCTGCAGAGATCGACTACGACTCAAAGGCTCTTTTCAGCGGTAGCCTGGACCACGTAGGAATGGAAATTTCCGATATAGTCCAGATCGCAGCTCTTGACTTCCCGAAAGCTGATCCCGAAGCCCCCCTCATTGAAATGGGTGTCGGAACCATTGACAAGGAAAAGCCGTTCCTCTGTGTTATAGGACACAACGTGGGTGGTGTCACCTACATGATGGACTACATGGAAGAGCACGACCTGACCGGCAAGATGGAACTCGGCGGACTCTGCTGTACCGCAATTGACCTGACCAGGTACAAGGAAGCTGACAGGAGAGCTCCATACACCAAGGTCATCGGTTCCATGTCTCAGGAACTCAAGATCATCCGCTCAGGACTGCCTGATGTCATTGTTGTTGATGAACAGTGTGTCCGTGGAGACATCGTACCCGAAGCCCAGAAGCTTGGGATTCCCGTTATTGCATCCAACGCCAAGATCATGTATGGTCTGCCCAACAGGGACGAACAGGACGTCGATGCGACAATTGAGGAACTCAAATCAGGAGCAATTCCGGGTGCTGTGATCCTTGACTACGATAAGCTTGGAGAAATCTCCGTAAGGCTCACCCAGGAAATGCACCCTCTCCGCGAAGCAGCAGGGTTAAGGAAAATTGCATCTGATGAGCAGATGAAGGAATGGGTCGACAAGTGTGCTGACTGTGGCTCTTGCTACCTGGTCTGCCCTGAAGAACTGGAGATTCCAGAAGCTATGAAGCATGCCAAGGAAGGCGACTACAGCTACCTTGTAGATCTCCACGACCAGTGTATCGGATGCCGCCGCTGTGAACAGGTCTGTAAGAAAGAAATCCCAATCCTTAGCGTCATCGAGAAAGCCTCTCAGAAGGTTATCGCAGAAGAGAAGGGCTGGATGAGGGCTGGCAGAGGTCAGGTATCTGATGCGGAAATCCGTGCAGAAGGTCTGAACCTGGTTATGGGTACCACCCCAGGTATCATCGCAATCATCGGATGTCCGAACTACGGTGATGGAGCCAAATCCGTATACTACATCGCAGAAGAATTCCTTAAGAGGAACTTTATCGTTGTCGGTACCGGATGTGGAGCCATGGACATGGGTATGTACAAAGACGAGAACGGCCAGACTCTCTATGAGAGGTTCCCCGGTGGATTCCAGTCTGGTGGACTGGTTAACATTGGATCCTGTGTCTCGAATGCTCACATCACCGGAGCCGCCCAGAAAGTCGCCGGTATCTTTGGTGGCAGAACCATGGAAGGCAACCTCGCGGAAATCGCAGACTATGTCCTGAACCGTGTTGGTGCCTGTGGCCTTGCATGGGGTGCATTCTCCCAGAAAGCATCTTCCATAGGAACCGGATGTAACATCTATGGTATCCCCGCAGTGCTTGGTCCCCACAGTTCCAAGTACAGGAGAGCTCTGATCTCAAAGAACTATGATGATGAGAAGTGGAAAGTCTACGACGCCAGAAGCGGCGAAGAGATGGCAATCCCACCAGCACCGGAATTCCTCCTGATCACCGCAGAGACCTGGCAAGAAGCAATCCCAATGATGGCAAAGGCCTGCATCCGCCCATCCGACAACAGTATGGGTAGGTCTATCAAACTGACCCACTGGATGGAACTCCACCAGAAGTATATTGGCGGAATGCCCGAAGACTGGTGGAAGTTCATCAGGACCGAAGCCGACCTGCCACTCGCCAAGCGTGCGGAACTCATGAAGAAACTCGAAGAAGAGCATGGCTGGGAAATCGACTGGAAGAGGAAAAAGATCATCTCCGGTCCGAAGATTAAGTTCGACGTCTCGGCACAGCCTACTAACCTCAAGAGACTCTGCAAGGGGGCCTGAAAATGGTTGACACTACAAAGAACACAAAGCTCTTTACCAGCTACGGGGTGACCACCTCAAAGGCAATCAACCCTGACATGGCAGCCAAGATGATCTCCAAGGCAAAGAGGCCACTTTTTGTGGTCGGAACCGGAGTTCTTAGACCAGAAATTCTGGACCGTGCAGTTAAGATTGCTAAGAAGGCAAACCTTCCAATTGCAGCTACCGGAAGCTCCCTTAATGGATTCCTAGACAAGGACGTAGATGCCAAATACATCAATGTGCACCAGCTCGGATTCTACTTAACCGACCCCGCATGGCCCGGACTTGACGGAAAAGGCAACTACGACACCATAATAATCCTGGAATTCAAGAAGTACTATATTAACCAGGTACTGTCCGGAACTAAGAACTTTTCCAAAGTAAAATCAATTTCAATCGGTAAAGACTACATCCAGAACGCAACAATGTCCTTCGGGAACATAAGCAGGGAAGAACACTTTGCTGCACTGGATGAATTGATTGACTTATTATAATTTGATTTAGGAGGCGAAAACACAATGGCAGAATTTCCATTTGAGATTTCCCCAATGTTTGAAGGAGAAAGAGTAAGAAAGGAAGGAATGTTTGTTGAGCTCGGGGGTCCAAAATCCCTTGGTCTCGAACTTGTAAGGGCAGCAGATATGGATGCAATTGAAGACGACAAAGTCACAATTGTCGGTCCAGATCTCAAGGATATGGAAGAGGGCAAGACCTACCCCTGGGCAATGATCTTCAACATCGGTGGAGAACTTGTCGAGCCTGATCTCGAGTCTGTGGTTGAAAGGCGTGTTCACGACTTCATCAACTACTGCCAGGGCATTATGCACCTGAACCAGAGGTACGATGTCTGGATGAGAGTTTCCAAGGACACAGCTGGAAAGATGGACTCCTTTGAGCCCTTCGGAAAGGCCGTCATGATGCTCTTCAAGACAGAACTGCCCTTTATCGAGAAGATGCAGGTCACTTTCTACACCGGGAAGGAAGAAGTTGAAAAGCAGATGGAATTGGCAAAGGAAATCTTCAAGGCAAGAGACGCAAGGACAAAGGACCTCCACGACGAAGATGTAGACGTCTTCTACGGATGTACCCTCTGCCAGTCCTTTGCTCCTACCAACGTCTGTGTGGTTTCCCCGGACAGGATCTCCCTCTGTGGTGCAATTAACTGGTTCGACGGCCGTGCAGCAGCAAAAGTAGACCCTGAAGGCCCACAGTTTGAAATTGCCAAGGGTGACCTTCTCGATGCTGTTACAGGTGAATACACCGGTGTCAACGAGATTGCCAAGAAGCTTTCAAGCGGCGAATTCGACAAGATAAAACTCCACTCCTTCTTTGACTCCCCACACACATCCTGCGGTTGCTTTGAAGTAGTCGGGTTCTATATCCCTGAAGTCGACGGTATCGGCTGGGTAGACAGAGAATACCAGGGAATGGCTCCTAACGGCATCGGATTCTCAACCATGGCCGGTCAGACAGGTGGTGGAAAGCAGATCGTAGGTTTCCTCGGAATTGGTGTCAACTACTTCTACTCCCCGAAGTTCATCCAGGCTGACGGTGGCTGGAACAGAGTAGTATGGCTCCCCTCCGGCCTCAAAGCGAAGATCGATGAAGCAATTCCTGCCGACCTGAAGGACAAGATCGCAACTGAGAACGATGCAACTGATATCGCATCTCTGAAAGACTTCCTCGAGGCAAAGAACCACCCCGTAGTTGCCACCTGGGCAGCTGCAGAAGAAGAGGAAGAAGAAGAGGAAGAAGAAGAGGAAGTAGCTGTTGCAGCCGCACCAATGATGATGCCTGCAGCCGGTTTCCAGATGCCTGCAATGCCAATGATGTCCGGTGGTTCTGGCGGCGGAATAAAGCTGACCTTCAAGAACGCAAAGATCACCATTGACAAGTTGGTCATCAGCGAGAAGAAGGAAAAGAAATAACTGAGTGACGACAGGCAATCGCCTAAAAAAGAAAAACAATCCAAAAGGGGTATTCTGTGACAAAAGTAATTGCGATAACGGGAAAAGGTGGGACTGGTAAAACAGCGGTAGCGGCTCTTATGATCCGCTACCTTTCCAAAAAAGGGAAATTTTTACTGGCAGTTGATGCAGATGCAGATACTAACCTGCCCGAAACCCTTGGCTGTGAGAACGTAAAAACCGTAGGGGATGCAAAAGAGTCCTTGCAGGTTGAAATCAAAAAACCAAGGCCTGACAACCCCGATATGAACAAGGAATCCATTCTTAAAAGTAAAGTATATGAGGTCATTGAAGAGATGCCGGGATATGACCTGCTGGTAATGGGAAGACCCGAAGGGACAGGTTGTTACTGTTACGTAAACAACCTCCTCCGTGGAATCATGGACAAACTAATCGTGAATTATGATTTAGTTGTCATTGATGCGGAAGCCGGGCTTGAGCATTTCAGCCGAAAAATTCTCCGGGATATTGATGATCTTCTTGTTGTAACTGACGCCTCACGCAGGGGATTTCAGACTGCCGAAAGGATTCGTGAACTTGTAAATGAACTGGATTCAAATGTTGGCAGAATTCACGTTATTGCAAATAAAGTTACAGATGCAAACCGTCAAGAGATTGTCAAACTGGCAGGGGAACTGAAACTTAACCTGATAGGTGTGATCCCTCTCGATCCGAAAATCGAGGAAATGGACATAAAAGGTATACCTCTCTTTGAAATCCCGGATGATTCGGTTGCTGCAGTAGAAATAGAAAAAATAGTACAAAAACTGGGGATCTGACCCCAGCTTCCTTTTGAACCTGTGGATTATGCAGAAAACCGACCGAACAAAGAGGGCAGGAACCCAGATCCAGTTTAAGAGCTTGAAACGGTATTAAGTATCATCAGAATAACGGAGCAGGATTAGTTCCTGCCCCGGTCCCTGTTCTTAGATCAGGGAAAAAGATCTGGAAACACGTTCTGTATTATATTCCTAATCATACAGTCACTCACAAAAACGGAAAAATTACGGAAACGGTGAGGTTTACATGGCAAAGAAAATGAAGTTATCAGATATAACAAACATGTTCGTGGGAATGGATGTAGAAGCCCTCGAAGGTGTAACTATAGAAGGGGACATTGAGATTGATCTCGGTGGACTCGGAGGCGGCTTCGACCCCATGCTTGCCGCAGCCCTCGGGCAAGAAAGTGCGGTACTTGCACAGCACTTTGCAAGACTTGCAGGCATGTTTGGTTATCCCGTAGGATTTGGAGGAGCAGCTGCTCCAGCAATTTCTCCTGCTCTGGCAGCCCCGAAACTTAAGGATCTCATTCCTGCAAAGTTCGATGTTGCAAACATCGCAGAATGGACAACTGAGATCCAGGAAGTTCCAATAGGGAACACCTCTGCAGACGGCGGAAGCCGTGGCAAGAGAGTGCTGGTTGGTGGCGAAAAAGCCCTTCCATTCTACTTTGATGCTCCAATGCCGAACAGGAACCAGGTAACAATAGACGTGTTCGACATGAGAATAGGGCTTGCAAAAGCTGTCAAGGAGAACTACGATGAGGTCATGGACAGCCCTGGAGAATGGGCAAAGAAGAACGTTGAAAAGTTCAACGCCGACATGATCACCATCCACCTGATTTCAACCGACCCACTCATTAAGGATACACCTGCCAAGGAAGCAGCCAAGACCGTTGAGGAAGTCCTCCAGGCCGTTGATGTGCCAATAGCAATTGGTGGATCAGGGAACCCACAGAAGGACCCAGAAGTCCTGGCAAAAGCAGCAGAAGTTGCGGAAGGCGAACGCTGTCTCCTTGCATCTGCCAGCCTGAACCTGGACTATGCCGCAATCGCAGAGGCCGCATTAAAGTACGACCACGATGTGCTGTCCTGGACACAGCTGGACATGAACGCCCAGAAGGAGCTTAACAGGAAACTCATGAAGCAGTGCAATGTGCCCAGAGACAGAATCATAATGGACCCAACCACTGCCGCCCTAGGATATGGTCTCGACTACGCTTACACCAACATGGAGCGCATCAGACTTGCAGCTCTTATGGGTGATGACGAACTGACCTTCCCGATGTCTTCAGGGACCACCAACGCATGGGGTGCCCGTGAATCATGGATGGTTGGATCTCCATTGAGTCAGGACACAGACTGGGGCCCAAGAGAGTACAGAGGACCTATCTGGGAAATCGTAACAGGTCTGTCCCTTGCCATTGCAGGAAATGACCTCTTTATGATGATGCACCCAACATCAGTAGCTGTCCTGAAGCAGATCACTCAGACCCTCTTTGGCTCAATAGAGGCAGAACCTGTTGACATCACCAACTGGATCGGAGCGGAGGTGTAAAACATGAAAATAAACAGCCCATTAGAAGCCTACAAGTACCTGCCCCAGACCAACTGTGGAGAATGTGGTGAACCTACATGTATGGCATTTGCCTCCAAGCTGATCGACAGGTCCGGCAAGACATCAGACTGCCCACCTCTGGTTAAGGAAAAGAAGTACGCAAAGAAGCTGGCAGAACTTGACAGGCTACTTGCCCCTGAGATTCGTCAGGTTACCATAGGAGTAGGCGAAAAGGCAGCAAACATCGGTGGAGACGATGTACTGTACCGCCACAAGCTCACATTCTTCAATAAGACAAAGATGTTCTTCGATGTTTCAGACAACATGGAAGAAGATGCCCTTATTGAGAGAGTCAAAAAAATCGCGGACTTCAAGAAGTTCTATGTAGGAAGGAACCTGCTTCTCGACGGTGTGGCAATAAAAGCCACTTCCAACGACCCGGCAAAGTTCGCAGCAGCCGTAAAGAAGGTAGCGGAAATAGGCTTGCCTATGATTTTCTGTTCCTTCAACCCTGCAGTCCTGAAGGCAGGACTTGAGGTTGCAAAGGACAAAAACCCACTGCTCTACGCTGCAAACAAGGACAACTGGAAAGAAGTCGGAGAACTTGCACTTGAATACAAGGTGCCTGTTGTAGTTTCAGTCTTCAATGACCTTGATGGTCTCAAGAGCCTTGCAAAGACTTTCGCAGAGGCAGGCATTAAGGACATTGTACTCGACCCGGGAACCTACCCAAGCGGCAAAGGCCTGAAGGATACCTTCACCAACTTCCTGAAAATCAGGAGAGCAGGCATTATGGGCGACACCGAGATCGCATACCCGATCATGGCTCTCCCGCTCACAGCCTGGATGGCAGGAATTTCAGACCCCGTCAGCGCCTCCTACTGGGAAACCGTTATTGCTTCAGTCTTCACAATCAGGTACGGCGACATTATGATCCTCCACAGCCTGGAGCCATATGCAGCACTGCCTGAAATGCACCTAGCTGAAACAATCTACACCGACCCGAGAACTCCTGTATCCGTGGACGGAGGTATGTACAAGGTTGGAGAACCTGACAAAGACTCTCCGGTATTCTTCACCACCAACTTCGCCCTTACCTACTACACAGTAGAAAGCGATATCTCAGCAAATGGCATCGTATGCTGGCTGCTTGCAGTTGACACCGATGGTATTGGTGTGGAAGCTGCAGTTGCCGGTGGTCAGCTGACTTCCGCCAAGGTAAAGGACGCCTTCGAAAAGGCTGGCTTCGACCTCAAGACCGACACAAACCACAACACCCTTATCATCCCAGGTCTATCAGCCCGTCTGCAGGGTGACCTCGAAGATACACTCGGTGCAAATGTAAAGGTTGGTCCAATGGACTCAGGCCGTATACCTGGCTGGGTCGAGAAGAACTGGCCACCCAAATAAATCCGAATGTAAAATTGAAAACCTTACATATCCGTGTCTCTATGACACGGAATTTTCTTCTTTTTTAAAAATAAGATACTTCATAATACATGCGTCAGATAAATTTTTTTGTAAATTTTTGAACGGCGGATCCAGCTATTTTTAAATAACATGAGAGTGCTTAACAGGTGGACTGTTCAGTATTACTGTAGAGACTTTACTTTCTGAACACACGAGACCTATTATTCCAAGAAGACTATCAGTAAGGATTATAGATGAATTCAATCACATGCCCGAAATGCGGCAAAGAATGCGATAAACTTTTTGATTCCGTTTGCAGGGACTGTTTCCTTGAAGCCATCAAGCTAATTGAACTACCCCTTGTACTCCACTTAAGGATCTGTTCCAGCTGTGGAGCGTACTTCCACAAGAGCCGCTGGGAAAATATCGGCAATATAGAAGAAGTGGTGCTGAAAGCCGTAGAAAATGCCCTTTTTATCCACAATGAAGCCGAAGATGTGGAACTCGGCCTTGAACCAAGAGAAGTTACGCCTTATATATATATGGTGAGGGCCGAAATAGATGCAGTTGTAAGAGGAGAGCCAGTCCATGCCGAAGCTGAGACCGAAGTAAGGGTTCAGCGGACAGCCTGCGATATGTGCAGCCGTGAATCCGGGGGATACTTTGAAGCAATTCTCCAGATAAGGGCAACAGGCAGGTTCCCGACTGAAGAGGAAAGGAGGCGCTGCTCTTCTATTGCCAGGGAATCCATGGAAAGCATGAAAAAGAAAGGCGACCGTCTAGCCTTTATAAGCGAAGCCCTTGAACTGAAAGAGGGAATCGACCTCTACATGGGTTCCATGAACGCCAGCAGGCAGGTCTGCAGGCTGATCGTTAACGAGCTTGGAGGCAGTTTTTCCGAGTCTCCTACCCTTGTTGGAATGAAAGATGGGAAAAACATCTACAGAATTACTTTCGCCATGCGCCTTCCGGAGTTCAGGCCAGGGGATGTGATAAGGTTCAGAGGAAGAATTATCCAGATAAGAAGCTCAGGCAAGAAGGTCAACGGGGTCAGCCTTGAAGACGGCTCCCGGTTTATCTCAACCCCTGAAGAACTCAAAGGTGCAGAAAAAATTGCAAATATTGGGGATGCAGTTTATACAGTTCTGGTTTCAATCGAAGAAAATGCAATTCTTGTGCTTGACCCTCAGACCTATGAAACTGTTGCAATAAAAAAGCCGATGTCTTTTAGCGCAGAAGCAGGAAATGAAATCCCGGTTCTGAAAACCGAATATGGAATCTTTGCGCTGGCACACTCCGATGTTCCGCAGGAAAAATAAGAAATCCAGAAAAACGGGGAAACATGCAGAATATCCTTGCAATTGGGTTTGATACACGAAACATTGTATGCTCCGCAAACAGGGCAGGTTATACTGTCTGCTCTATAGATGCTTTTCGTGACCTTGACCTGCAGAAATGTGCATATGCATCAGTTCTCCTTGAGTCCAGGACTTCAAGCGAACTCCATCAGCTTGATCCTCGCTGGATAATAGCTAAAATGGACGCCTTCGGGCTTAACTTTGACGCCATCGTACCCGGCTCGGGAATGGAGATGCTGGACCCTGGCAGTTTCCCCTGCCCTGTACTGGCCAGCCGTCCCGACACCGTTAAGGAAGCCTCAAACAAACTACACCTTGCAAAAAAACTTGAAGCCCTGGGGATGCCACACCCTCGCTGTTATTCTCCGGAAGAACTGGATGCTATCGAATACCCAGTTATTCTCAAACCTGCCTCAGGGGGAGGAGGAATCTTTAACAGGGTTGCAAGGAACAGGCAGGAACTGCTGTCAGCTTTAGAAGAATTATCCAGGCTGGACCCGGGATTCGCAGAAGAGGAGGTTGTAGTTCAGGAGTTTCTGGAAGGAATTCCTTCAAGCGTTTCTTTGCTTTCCACAAACAATCAAGCCCTGGCAATTGCTGTAAATGAACAATTGATAGGGACGCCCTGGCTCTCGAGGCTGCCTTTTGCCTACTGCGGAAACGTAACTCCTTTCAGGACGGAACACGCAGAGGAGATGGAAGCCCTTGCTGAAGACCTGGTGCTCGAACTCGGGCTCCTGGGCTCAAATGGGGTGGATTTCCTGGTCACGGAAAAGGGACCTGTAGTGCTGGAAGTAAACCCAAGGTTCCAGGGCAGCCTGGATACCATAGAGATGGCAGTGGGAATTAACCTTTTTGAATCCCATATTGGCTGCTTCAGGGGGGAACTTCCTGAAAAACCAGAAGCAAAATTATTTGCTGCAAGAGGGATTCTTTACTCGGATCGAGAACTTTTTATAGACAGAAAGCTCATGAACGTCATTCTCAGGGAAAAAAGCGCTGATATTCCTTCCATGAGAACCGTTACCGAGCCTGACTGGCCCCTTACCTCCCTGTTTGCATGCGCTTCAACAAGAGACAAGGCAGTCCAATCTCTTGAAAGTGGGGCAGAGAGGATAAAGACTTTTATTATAAACTGAACGAAAGAAGAAAGAAATCCTATGAACCCTGCCAGAAAAGCATGAGGTTTGATTGGGAAAGTACAGCTTTTTCCAAACATTGGAAAATCTTTTTAAGGAAAAGCTTAATGTAAACTTTAATACTGGTATGTCCAATTCATATAAGGGATTTGCGAGGTGAACACTTTGGTCGATTTGAATGACAAGGTAATTAGAGGATATCTCATGAGCCTTGTAGGGGAAGAAGGGCTTAAGATGATAGAAGGGATGCCCGAAGGAGAGGTCACTGATGAAGAAGTTGCGGCAAAGACCGGAGTTCTGCTGAATACTGTAAGAAGAACTCTCTTCATACTTTACGAAAATAAATTTGCAATCGTTGTAAGAGAGAGGGATTCAAACAGTGGATGGCTGACTTATCTCTGGCATCTGGACTTTTCCGGCATAGAGCATCAGCTTATGAGGGAAAAGAAAAAACTGCTCAGGAACCTGAAGACTCGCCTTGAATTTGAGGAAAATAATGTGTTTTACGTTTGCCCTCAGAGCTGTGTTCGCCTTCTTTTTGACGAAGCAACTGAAACAGAATTTCTCTGTCCCATGTGCGGGGAAGACCTGGTCTATTATGATAACTCCCTTTTTGTGAGAGCCCTTAAAAAACGCGTTGATGCCTTGAGTTCCACATAAGGGATTATCTTGACTAACCGGGCCCAGGCAATAAGGCTGCTTGAAGAATCAGGCTGTGCCCCCAATGTAATCGAGCATTGCAAGGAGGTTGCCTCACTGGCAGTCGAGATCGCAGAAAAGGCGAAAGCGGCCGGAAATAACGTAAATCCAGCGCTTGTAGAAGTAGGGGCTCTTTTACATGACCTTGGGAGGTGCCGGACTCATGGGATTGCTCATGCGATTGAAGGATTCAAACTGGCTAAAAGCAAAGGAGTCGAACCCGAAGTTGCCGAAATAATAAAGCGGCATATCGGAGCCGGCGTTTCAAAAGAAGAAGCAAAAAAGTTGGGACTTCCTGAAGATGATTATTTTCCCCGAAGTCTGGAAGAAAAAATCATTGCACATGCAGACAACCTTGTGAAAGGAACGAAGAGAATAACAATAAACGACAGATTGGAACTCATGAATAAAAAGAATATATCTGAATATGTAGTTCAGAGAGTAAAGAAACTCGCTGAAGAAGTAGAGGGGCTTTCCCACTAAATTCCAAATTTTCCGGATAGAAAATAATTCGGATATCCAGTATATAGAAAAACAGAAAAATAGTTTTGTCAAATAATTCTCCGGTTTTAAATGCGAACGCATTTAGAAAAAAAGGAGGAAAACTTATATATAGCGATATTAATAATGAGATAATGGATTGCTAAATCCTGCGATTTAAGCTAAAAATGCTCACCTCAATTAAAATATTTTTTTTAGCGACATTTCTCATTTTTAACTTATTATGAGGGTATGTTTATGGATAATGACAAATATCTAAAGGGCACAACTACCGTAGGAGTAGTTTGTACCGACGGAATTGTGCTCGCAAGTGAACAGCGAGCCACAATGGGGCATTTCATCGCAAGCAAAACTGCAAAGAAAGTTTACCAGATCGATGACCTGGTAGGAATGACCACTGCCGGTTCGGTAGGGGATGCTCAGCAGCTTGTGCGATTGGTAAGTGTAGAATCACAGCTCTACAAAATGCGCAGGGACGAATCCATGACAATCAAAGGAATCACCACCTTGATGTCGAACTTCTTGAGTGCTAACCGCTACTACCCTATGATGGTCCAGCTCCTTATCGGAGGAGTTGACAAGAACGGACCCGGAATCTACTCACTGGATGCAATGGGTGGGAGTATTGAAGAAACAAGGATTTCGGCAACAGGTTCAGGTTCTCCCATGGCTTACGGAGTACTGGAAGACCAGTACAGGGAGAATATGACTGTAAAAGAGGGTCTCGATCTTGCGATTCGGGCGATTCACAATGCAACGAAAAGAGACTCAGCTTCCGGAGAAAATATCGATGTAGTCGTAATTACAAAGGAGGCATTCAAAAGGCTGGATCCAGAAGAAGTAAAATCCAGAAGAGCTTTATTAAACTAAATCATTTAACTGTTGGTTTTTTTATTTCAATATATAAACTAACACCTTTTTCAAATATTATTTTTTCAACATCCAGATACTTTTTGATTTTTTGACAAAAAGGAAGATTCTTAATGCCTATTGAAGACGTGCTATTAGACCTCAAACATAAAATTGAGAAAAATTTACCCGCAGGAGTTACAATTACCGACGTCGAATTCGAAGGCCCTCAGCTTGTCCTGTACACTGAGGAACCCCGCAAATTCGCAGACGACGGGAATATTATCCGCAACCTGGCAAAAGAACTAAGGACGCGGATTGCCATGCGTCCTGACCCCAGGGTACTTGCAACTCCTGAAGACTCTATTTCTATAATTGAAGAAGTTGTTCCAAAAGAATCCGTAATCTCAAGCTACTATTTCGACCCCGATTCCGGAGAAGTGATCATCGAAGCCGAAAAGCCTGGACTTGTAATAGGAAAGCATGGCGCAACCCTGAGAGAGATTACAAAGCAGATCGGCTGGATTCCCAAAGTTGTCCGGACTCCTCCTATTAAGTCCCGTACAGTGAAAAACATCCGGGAGTTCATGAGGAACAATCTCAAAGAAAGAAAAGAAATCCTGAAAACCGTGGGGAGGAAAATTCACAGGGAGTGTACCTCAAAAGACCAGTGGGTAAGGGTTACAGCCCTCGGGGGATGTAAAGAAGTAGGTCGAAGCTGTTTTTTGCTTTCTACTCCTGAATCCAGAATCCTGATTGACTGTGGAGTAAATGTAGGTTCTGACGAAAACATGACTCCTTACCTCTACGTTCCTGAAGTTTTTCCATTAAGCCATATAGATGCCGTAATAGTTACCCATGCACACCTGGACCATCAGGGACTTGTTCCCCTGCTTTTCAAGTATGGGTACGAAGGGCCTGTCTACTGTACACCTCCCACAAGAGACCTTATGGTATTGCTCCAGCTCGACTACATCGACGTAGCAGCTAAAGAAGGGAAGAAGAGCCCCTATGAATCCGGGATGATAACAAAGACCCTAAAACACACCATACCTCTGGACTATGAGGAAGTAACAGACATCGCCCCTGACATTAAACTGACTTTCCACAATGCGGGTCATATCCTGGGCTCTGCAATTTCACACTTCCATATAGGAGATGGTCTCCATAATGTAGTCTTCACGGGAGACTACAAATATGAGAAAACCAGGCTTTTCGACCCTGCTGTCAACAAGTTCCCCAGAGTAGAAACCGTAATCAGTGAAGCTACTTATGGGAATTCTAACGCCTTCCAGCCTGCACTTAAGGACGCTGAAAAGCACCTGCAGATGGTGGTAAAGAATACAGTTGAGCGCGGAGGAATTGCACTTATTCCTGCTTTTGCTGTGGGCAGAAGCCAGGAAGTTATGATCGTACTCGAAGAGTCCATAAGGAAAGGGATTATCCCAGAAGTCCCCGTCTACCTTGACGGAATGATCTGGGAAGCTACTGCAATCCATGCAACCCATCCTGAGTACCTTAACAACGATCTGAGGAAACTGATCTTCCAGAAGGGCCAGAATCCCTTCCTATCCGAATGCTTCAAGCCGGTTGACTCCCATGAAGCACGCCAGAAGATAATCCAGAACCCACACCCCTGTGTGGTTATTTCAACTTCGGGCATGATGAATGGAGGACCTGTTATGGACTATTTCAGGGCTTTTGCTGAGGATTCACGCAATACCCTTGTGTTTGTAGGTTACCAGGCTGACGGAACTGTAGGACGCAGGATCCAGAAGGGATGGAAGGAAATCCCCCTGACAGGAAAGAACGGAAGCAGCGAAATCCTGAAAATGAACATGGAAGTGCAGGTAGTAGACGGCTTTTCAGGCCACTCGGACAGAAGGCAGCTTATGGAATATATTAAGAGAATGCAGCCCCGTCCGGAAAGAGTTTTCACCGAACACGGAGACGAAAAGGCCTGCGTGGATATGGCCAGCTCCATTTACAAGAAGCTTAAGATCGAGACACGCGCTCTCACAAATCTCGAAACCGTAAGGCTACTGTGACCCCACAGGGGCCACAAATCTTTTTATTTCCTGTGCCGGGGAGCAAATTCAGGACTGGGAAGAGACTCAAGGTTAAGAAGATGTTCCATTAACTTTTTGTGGTCGTCCACCACCAGATCCGCTCTATCAAGTTCAGAAGGCTCTACATATGTGGGGACCCCGATACAATAAATACCAGCCTCTTTTGCGGCTTCCACGCCCAGAATGGCGTTTTCGATCACGACACATTCTTTTTTTCTGACCTTAAGAAGTTCAACTGCCTTCAGGAAAGGGTCAGGGTGGGGTTTGGAGTTAAGCACGTCATCTCCAGTGACCACTGCATCAAATATACCTGGAAAGAGCTGGTCAAGGATTCCGTTAACTATAAGATGATCCGAACCTGAGACTACCGAAAGCAAGAAACGTGCCTTAAGCAATTCGAGACATTCTTTCATCCCATCAAAAGCTTTTAGTTCAAAAATTCGTTTGAACTCCTGCCTGTAGATTGCAGTGATAGTTTCAAAATCAAAATTCTCTGGCTCTTTTCTGGCTTTTTTGATCAGCAGGGGGAGGCCGTTCCTGGGGTTTGAACCCTCAATTGCATAGATATCCTCATCCCGGATTTCCATACCCACATCAAGAAAAGCCTTTCTCCAGGCTGCTGCATGGAAAGGCATGGAATCCACAAGAACACCATCCATATCAAAAATTAATGCTTTTAACACGCTTCTGACTCCTGAACCTAAAGAAATGGGAACTATTGAAGAAGATTTGAAAAAGTTAATGAACAATTAATGACTCTTCCGAAGTGCTGTTTAGAAGAGTTGAGGTAAAGCAACTCAAAGTAAAAATGGTTTTGCAGTCTTAAAGCTTTCCCGGCATTCCCCGAAGAACAGTTCAATGATCACAATTTAGTTAAAGTAGTACGAAACTTCTGTAATACGATTTTGAAAAGGTTTCAAATATCCGGGATTTTCCCTGCATAAAAGGAAACAGATTATTCAGAAGTTACAACTGAATAAAATAATTAAGCAATTTATGAATAAATAACCTTTAAGATAATCAGAAAATTCAGGAAATTTATCAGAAAATTCAGGAAATTTATCAGAAAATTCAGGAAATTTATCAGAAATTTCAGGAGATTTAACTTAAATTTATATAAACACTTATGCGCAGTAATCCCTTAATACTAGAAAAAATAAGCAAGAGCCTTAAAATCTTCGAAAGATACCGAAAAAGTTTTTAAGATGAGAATTCTACTTAAAAGTAATAATATAAACAGTTTCATTAAATGGAAAGTATCCCAGTTTGGACGTCTCGAAGAAAACGTGGTAAAGAGGCCACATACACAATAATTTGAGAAAAGCAGGGCAGCAAAATAACAGATCAGAAAGAAAATAAAAATTGCCCTGACATGTATGATCGAGATAGCTTTCCTGACAAAAGAGACTTTCTAGAAAAGTTCAGCCTAATGTATATAAACATTATGTAAATTCCTTGCCTTTTCACCCTGAGAATTAAGAGTAAGGGCTGAAAAAGGTGAAATATATGAAAGTTATGGGTGACATATTTAAACTTCATATACAATTTAAAAACACTGTTTAAACATACTCAAAATGTTTAAGTGTAGTAGAGCACCAACTTGTTAAAGATAACGGATAGAAATCTTTTAGAAGGTTTTTACAGGTTATCCCCAATTCAACTATCTAAATAGAAATTTGCCCCCCGATTAGAGGGTGGGGAGTCAAAGGAAAAAATAAAGATATTATGATGATAAACGAAATCCAGCCGAGGGGATAAATTGCAATCTATAGTACAGGAAGCGATGAAATTCAGTGAAAAAGAGAAGGAATACCGAAAAACTTCCTCCTCCGAAGAAGACTTCGAAGACTTCGGGCAGCCGAGAATTATGATTGTAGGATGCGGGGGCGCAGGAAACAATACCGTAAACCGGCTCTACAACATAGGAATCGAAGGCGCAGAAACAGTATGCATCAATACAGACAAGCAACACCTTGACAATGTAAGGGCTGACAAGAAGATCCTTGTAGGAAAAACCCTCACAAGAGGCCTGGGGGCAGGCGGCTATCCAGAAACCGGAAAGAAAGCCGCAGAACTTGCCAGAGGCACTCTTGAAGAAGTTCTAAAGAATGTCGACCTTGTTTTCATCACAGCAGGTCTTGGAGGAGGCACTGGAACCGGAGTTGCTCCCGTAGTTGCCGAGGTTGCAAAAGAACAGGGAGCAATCGTCGTAGGGATGGTTTCAAGCCCCTTCAGGGTCGAAAGAGCCCGCATATTCAAAGCCGAAGAAGGACTTGAAGACCTGCGCAGGGCAGCAGACACAGTAATTGTCCTGGACAACAATAGGCTGCTTAACTACGTACCTAACCTTCCGATTGACCAGGCTTTCTCAGTAATGGACCAGTTAATTGCCGAAACCGTGAAAGGAATAACTGAAACTATTACAGTGCCCTCTCTGATCAACCTTGACTACGCCGACATCAGGACTATTATGAGCTGCGGCGGAGTTGCCGTAATGCTTGTTGGGGAATCCAAAAGTCAGGACAAGAGCACGGAAGTCGTGCGGACCGCCCTGAACCATCCCCTGCTTGATGTTGATTACAAGGGTGCAACCGGCAGCCTTGTCCATGTAACAGGCGGGCCTGACCTGAGCCTGAAGGAAGCCGAAGAAATTGCTTCCATGCTGACCTATGAACTTTCCTCAAGTGCCAATGTAATATGGGGCGCAAGGATCAGGGAAGATTATGAAGGCAAGGTCCGGGTAATGGCAATCATGACAGGTGTCCAATCTGCCCAGATCCTGGGCCCTCAGGCGGGAGCTGGAATCCTGGAGTCCAGAGCCGAGGCTGAGTCCATCCAGGAAAAGAGATATGGGAGACTGTATTCGGTGGGCAAAAGAGGAGAGACTGCAGGGCCTCTCAGAAAAAAGCACGAAGAATCGATTATTGATTTCATAAATTAAACCAAGCTCAGGAAAAAGCCCGGGCCCGCGAGTTTCCGGGCCCCCCTCAGGTTATTCCCCGGATTTTTTTGGAGAGCAATCAGAGATTTGTGGAAGGAAGTTTCCTCAAGGCACATAGCTCGGGTTTTTCCTGACCGGACACTCATTTTTTGAAATGATTATCGAACAGATACTCTTTTTTATTAGCGATTCTATCTAAAAAATATGGAAATTTTGATTGCAACAGGGCGGCTTGCGGAAAATACCGTGAGGAAAGCAGCTGGAGAAAAAGCAGACGTCCTCGTGGCAGACATTGACATTGCCGCATTTATAACCCCAAAAAAGCTTATTAAAGCCTTTTTGGAGGCAAGATTTTCAAACCGATATGATCTTATTCTACTTCCCGGGCTGGTAGCAGGGGACTTTTCAAAAGCCTCGGAAGAGCTGGGCTGCAGAATCCGGCTGGGCCCAAAACATGCTTATGACCTCAGCTTTGTGCTCCATTTTGCAGAGGAGGTTGAGTTTTCCAAAAAAGTTCCGGCCTGTGAGCTTCTCGCAGATGTGCGAAAGGAGATGGCGCTTGAGCTTATCAGGAAAGCCGAAGAAGAAGCTCACTCTCCCCTTACTCTTAGTGGAGTAAAGCTAGGAGGTAATTCCTGCATGAAGGTCATGGGAGAGATTGTAGGAGCAGCGGAAATGGACCCTGCGGACCTGGAGATAAAAATCGAAGCTTTTATCGCCCGTGGAGCAGATATTATCGATCTGGGAGCTACACTTAACACCCTTCCGGACCAGGTACGGAGAACAGTATCCCTCGCAAAAACCCTTACATGTACTCCAATAAGTATCGATACGCTTGACCCTGAGCTTATAAAGGAAGGAATAGAAGCAGGAGCAGACCTTGTTCTGAGCCTTAACGGCACGAACATGGAAACTGCAGGCCCCCTGGTTGCAGGAGCAGGCGTTGCAGCAGTTGTAATTCCCGATGAAGGAAACAGTCTGGAAAGCCTGGTAAGAAATATCGAAGCTGCCCGCAGGCTTGGGATCGAAAAAATCATAGCTGACCCTGTCCTTGACCCTGTAGGTCATAATATAACCAAATCTATTGTACGCTACCATGAGTTTCACAGAAAATATCCTGAAGTTCCGTTATTCTTCGGAGCTGGCAATGTAACGGAACTCATGGACGTGGACACAATAGGAGTAAATGCCACACTCTGCGGGATCGGAGCAGAGATAGGGGCAAGCATCCTTTTTACCCCCGAATACAGTGACAAAGCCCAGGGTTCCATAGGAGAACTGAAAAAAGCCTCAGAGATGATGCAACTTTGCAGGATAAGGGAAAGCTCCCCAAAGGATCTTGGCATTGACCTTCTCTGCTTAAAGGAAAAACGAAGGCGTCCTGATAGCCCCCTCCCTGAAAAAGTAATCATGGCCAGAGCTTCGAAGAACTGGCGTGTAGACCCTGCAGGTCCCATTCGAGTAAGGATTGTGCCGGACAGAATAAGTGGAAACGGCGGACTGATTGTAGCTGAACACGAGAAAGCCGCGGTTGCAGGAGAGAGTGCCAGGGAAGTTATGGACACGCTGCTCGAACTTGAGCTGATCTCGCGCCTGGACCATGCTGCATACCTTGGAAGAGAACTGGAAAAAGCCGAACTTGCCCTGCGCTTTAACCGGAGTTATGCCCAGGACGATGTATTCTGAATACACTGGAAGGCAGACAAAATAGAGATGTGAGAAAATGAAACTCGAAAATGAAGATAAACAGTCAATCTTTGAGATAGTTGCAGCCCGCTATTTCACAACACAGAACTGGAAATGGGTAAACCTGAGGAAAGACCTCAATAAAATCATCAAATCCTATGAGGAATTGAACGAACAGTATGCTTCTTACTCTTATGTGAGCCGGGACTGGTATGTGGAAAATATGGGATCAAGGAACATCCACATGTGCAATACCTGGAATGAACTTAAGGCCCTGGTTACCTTCCTCAACACCAATGGGCAAACCTTTAATTTCCTTGTGAACACAGGAAATCGAAAGTCATTCTGTATCGTAAGCGACTCAAGAGACCTGGATGAGACCCAGGCAAATGCAATCAAAGAAGTACAGAAACTGGGATACAACACCTTTGTGTTCCTTGCTACAATTCCTGATGAGATCGAATTCCAGCTGCTTCAGGTAAGGGGAGTTAACTGAACTCTCCATACTTGCAAAAAACAGGTGCTTCAAAAAGACAGGTTTTCTTATTCTTTTACATAAGTTATTTTTCTCGCTCATGCCGAACATAACGGACGTTGATTAAAAAAGAACATTAATTAAAAAGTAAAGAAGTTAAAGAATTCACAGCCTGGCAAATTATTTTTGATAAAAGGTATAGAACTCCCCTAAATGCCGTATAAAATCGAAAGATTTTTATATCATAAGTATCAAATAGGAAACTGTATTCCTTTTTAGAGATTCGACATATAAATAATCATCGTGTATAAACAGCCGATTGTATATAAAAAAATTTGTGTGTGAATAACATCGTGTGTGAATAACTTATCATAGTGTGAACAAGAGGCTTGTCTATGGGACAGGAAAGAACGAAGAGCCGTTGCTATGCTGTTTTTTGTTCCTGCCGGCATAAATCCCCGGTGCTTAAAGTAGCTTAAGCTGTGGATAATTAATTCATGGGCCATCAAACCGGAAAATTTGAGCTACTGGAAGAAAGGGCACGTTCTTCAGGTACTCAAAAAAGAGCAATACGAAATACAGGAAATAGACACCTGCCACAGATTTAAGTAAAAGAAACACTGGAGAGGAAGACCAGAATGAACCAAGAAAAAAATAAAAAATAAAAAAAAGGGAAAAAGTTAAGGAATTACATAAACAAGGGTGCAAACACAACAGCCACAATGCTCATGAGCTTAATGAGGATGTTGATTGCAGGACCTGCCGTATCCTTGAAAGGGTCGCCTACGGTATCGCCGGTTACACCTGCTTTGTGGGCATCAGAACCTTTTCCGCCGAAGTTTCCAAGTTCAATGTATTTCTTTGCATTGTCCCACGAACCTCCTGCATTAGACATTGTGATTGCAATCATGAAACCTGAAACCACAGAGCCCGCAAGGAGTCCGCCAAGAGCCCCGGCTCCAAGTAAAAGTCCGACTAAAAGAGGTGCTGTAACAGCAAGAAGTCCGGGTGCAATCATCTCTTTAAGAGCAGAGTGTGTTGAGATTGCAATACATTTGCTGTAATCAGGATCTGCTTTGCCTTCCATCAAACCTGGAATCTCTTTAAACTGCCTCCTCACTTCAACAACCACTTCACCTGCCGCATTTCCGACAGCCAAAATGGTCATTGACGAGAAGAGGTAAGGAAGCATTGCCCCTATTGTAAGCCCGATGAATACGTTAGGGTTCATAACATCGATAGCATCGAGACCCACTGCAATACCATATGAAGCGAAGAGGGAAAGTGCAGTAAGAGCTGCTGACCCGATTGCGAAACCTTTGCCCATAGCTGCCGTAGTGTTTCCTACCGCATCAAGTGTATCGGTAATCTGGCGCACCTCTTTCTTCTGGTGAGACATCTCTGCAATGCCTCCTGCGTTGTCAGCTACAGGGCCGTATGCATCGACTGAGAGGGAGATCCCGAGCGTTGCAAGCATTCCGACAGCTGCAATAGCTATGCCATAGAGGCCGGCGAGCTGGAACGAAATATAGATTGCAGCACTGATAATAATAACAGGCCAGAGAGTTGACTCCATTCCTTTTGCAAAACCTGTAATGATATTGGTAGCTGAACCTGTCTGGCAGGAATGTGCAACCCTGAGAGTCGGCTTTTTATCATATGATGTATAGTGCTCCGTGATCTGCCCTATAAGGAAACCTGCAACGAGCCCTGCAACGGTTGCAAAGAAGACATTCAGGCCGTATTCCCCAAGTAGCTGGGCTGTAACGAAATATGAAGCAGTGACTGTAAGAACGATTGCAGCAATCAGCCCCATATTAAATGCCATGTGGATTGCTGAAGACTCTGTTTTGTTTGTACGGACAAAAAAAGAACCGATAATAGATGCAAGGACTCCAACAGCTGAAATAATCAATGGAACCAGAACAACATTCATAATTGGGATGCCAGGGAAAGTAGTTGCTGCTGTTGACGCTGCAAGAAGCATCGTTGCAAGGATTGAACCTACGTATGATTCATAGAGGTCAGCCCCCATTCCGGCAATGTCTCCGACATTATCTCCGACGTTGTCAGCAATTACGGCAGGGTTTCTTGGGTCATCTTCCGGGATTCCGGCTTCAACTTTGCCTACAAGGTCTGCACCGACATCAGCAGCTTTGGTAAAGATTCCGCCACCGACACGAGCAAAGAGAGCAATAGACGAAGCTCCAAGTGAAAAGCCTGCAACAATGTTCACGGTGGTGAGCAGACCCAGATCTGTAAAGGCATTTGAAAGAATTATAAATGAAATAGACAGCCCAAAAAGACCAAGACCTACAACACTCATTCCCATAACAGTACCGGATGCAAATGACACCTTGAAAGCCGGACCAATACCCCTGGTGGCAGCATTTGTGGTCCGCCCATTCGCAATGGTAGCCGTAAGCATCCCTGCATACCCAGCTGTTGCGGAAAGCACTGCACCAAAAACAAAACATGCTGCAGTGAGGACTCCGTTAGGCAGAATTAATGCAATTACAATTGCAAGGAAAACGACAAAAACAGCGATTGCACGGTATTGCCTATTGAGATAGACCATGGCTCCACCGTGAATTGCCGCAGTAATTTTCTTAATAAGATCATTACCTTCGCCTTCTTTTCGGACGTTTTTGTAGGACATACCTGCAAAAATCAGACCAATAAGGGCACATATTGGTGCGAGGTAGATTAACATATCCATAATTTCAACCATCCTACCGGAAAACACATCAAAAGCACTTTAAGATAGTAATCCTCCAAAGTACTTTTTCGTGATAATAAATGGGTCTTTGTATATAAATTGATACTCGATTATCCGTTGATAATCCGGAGGAACTGAGAATTTCAGCCCCTGATCAGCAAAAATTTTTCATTGCGAACAGACACGTTGTAATAATCCCATATAAATCTACTCGACAGTAATATGCCACTATCTCATAGATTGAGATTTTACCTTTTTGTATCGGTTTTTGTATTTAAACAACTCTTTTGATTTAGACAACTTTTGCCGGTTAAACGGTCCCTGCTCATATCTGGTTCCTGCCCATTTCCCTCCGGGCAAAAAACCAGTATCTTCCTCGCCAGGGGGAGGAATACGGTAACTTATTTAGTAGAATCAAAGTTGCGCTGGCACACCCCACAGCAAGCTAGCGGGGTATTCAACTGAAATAAATATCTAAATTAGAGGTGCTCCCTGGTTAATTGGTTAATATTATTTCAAAATGACCTTTTGTTGTATCTCCTGTTCTTTATTTTTACATGCTGCACCGCCCTGCTTGAGCCCACCTGCATACAGTAGATAAAAAGAATCATCAGGCAGGCTGAAAACCTGATACTAAATATCACCCCTGTAGCTAAGGACGCCCAAATTAGATGAACAAAAAAGCACCGCAAAATTATATTAATTAAAATCTGTATAAAAAAATTGCTGTGATTAAAAGAGTTAATAGACCTTTGATTAGGCAAAAGGGCGCAAAAGTTTATATAAAAAATAATTATTTACGCTTTCGCCGAAAATGGGGCTTTAACAATGAAAAATAATACTTTAGAATAATACTAGAATTGATATGTAAAAATCATTATAAAATAAAGATATATGTGAAACATAATATTTGAGATAATAAGGGAAATTGAAGCTAAAGGATGGGAACTAGAGGACTATAAAAATATTGTAATGTGAAAGGGTGTCAAAACCAAAGGATATGAAATTTATGGAAAGTTTAATATATATTGCTCCTTTAGCAGGCATTATAAGTCTGGTCTTCGCTGCTTTTTTTGCAAAAAGCATCCTGAAGGAAGATACCGGCAATAAGAGAATGCAGGAAATAGCCGGAGCAATTCAGGAAGGAGCTATGGCTTATCTAAATCGCCAGTACAAAACGATTGCAGTGGTTTCGATCATTCTCTCATTCCTAATTCTGTTTTTACTTGATGATGGAATGAAAATAGCTATTGGTTTCCTGGCAGGTGCCATAAGTTCGGCTGCTGCCGGCTATATCGGGATGAGCGTCTCAGTAAGGGCAAACGTCCGGACTGCTCATGCGGCATCAAGCGGGCTTGAGAGAGCCATGTCAGTTGCATTTCGCGGCGGGGCTGTAACAGGACTTGCAGTGGTAGGGCTTGCACTGCTCGGAACAAGTAGCTTTTATATTCTCTATGGGGACGTTGACTTGGTTGTCGGATTTGGTTTCGGAGCCAGCCTTATCAGCCTCTTCGCAAGAGTTGGCGGAGGAATCTTTACAAAAGCTGCAGACGTGGGTGCCGACCTGGTAGGTAAACTCGAAGCCGGGATTCCTGAAGACGACCCACGGAACGCAGGAGTTATTGCCGACAATGTTGGTGACAACGTGGGCGACTGTGCAGGGATGGGGGCAGACCTCTTTGAAACATATGTGGTTACTTCCCTGGCTGCCATGCTGCTCGGTTCCCTTATTACCAACACTTACGAAAATGCCATCTTCTACCCACTGATACTTGGTTCTGTCGCAATCTTTGCGTCCATTATATCTGTCTTCTTTGTGAAGATGGGAAAAAAAGAGAAGATCATGCAGGCTCTCTACAAGGGTGTAGGTGGCTCTGCAATACTCAGTCTTGTTGCATTCTATTTCGTAACCAACTCTCTTATGGGTGACATCAGGTTTTTCTACGTCACTCTAGTAGGCATCATAATCACGGTGCTTATGGTGATGATTACGGAATACTACACTTCCACAAGCTACAGACCGGTAAAAACAATTGCATCCTCATCAGAAACAGGGGCTGCAACCAATATTATATCAGGGTTATCGATAGGCTTTGAAAGCACGCTTGTGCCCACTGTAATAATTGTGATAGGCATCCTTACTTCGTACTTTATCGTGGGAGGAGCAGCAGACTCGGGGATAGGGCTCTACGGAATTGCCATCGCAGCCGTTGCAATGCTCTCAACCACAGGCATGATAGTTGCTCTGGACTCTTATGGCCCAATTACGGATAACGCAGGCGGAATTGCCCAGATGGCAAACCTGCCGGCCAAGGTCAGAAAAGTCACTGATGCTCTTGATTCCGTGGGAAACACTACAAAAGCTGTTACCAAAGGATATGCTATAAGCTCGGCAGCTCTGGGTGCACTTGCCCTCTTTGCAGACTATCGCATCAAGGTAAATCTTGAAGGGCAGCCCCTGACCCTCGATGACCCTGTGGTACTTGCAGGACTTCTTCTCGGAGCGCTACTGCCTTTCGTATTTAGTGCAGTTACGATGAGTGCGGTAGGAAAAGCTGCTTTTGAGGTAGTAAATGAAGTCCGCAGGCAGTTTCGGGAGATCCCGGGCATTATGGAAGGGACCGCTAAGCCGGAATACGGGCGCTGTGTTGATATCGTAACAAAAGCGGCCCTCCATGAGATGGCAATGCCTGGTTTCCTTGCCGTACTCGTGCCTCTGCTTGTGGGGTTCATCCTTGGCCCAAAAGCGCTTGCGGGGCTTCTCATAGGGCTTATTATAGTTGGGTTTATGTTAGCCCTAATGATGGATAATGGAGGAGGCGCCTGGGACAACGCAAAAAAACTGATCGAAGATGGAAATTACGGCGGAAGAGGCTCAGAAGCTCATAAAGCTGCAGTGGTAGGGGATACTGTAGGCGACCCATTCAAAGACACTGCTGGACCTGCCCTCAACGCCCTGATTAAAGTTGTGAATATGGTGGCAATTCTCTTCTCATCCCTTATACTACACAGCGGCTTTTTCTAAGGGAAGAAAAGGGTCTGAAATCCCTTAATTCGGGAACCCATATTCCCAATTTTCACATCTCATATTTTATTTTTCCGGCGTACCCGTTTTTCAGGCCATTGTTTTTCAGGCCATTTACCCTTAACAACACACTCATTTTTTACAAGTATACCCATGAATCAAAACATATTATTCAGTGAGTTGCTCTTCAAAAATTGTATGTTTTATAGAATGATATACTCGCTTCTTTATAGTAAAATAGAAATTAGTTAGAGAATTTTGCATACATAGATTAAATTTATTCAAATATAAGAAAGGATTGAAAATATCTATTGTAGGATAAATAGCAATTACAAGAGATAAAACAACTCAAAAAAAGATATAACAGAAATAGAAAAATAGAAAAGATAATATAATAGTTAATCTTATTATACACATAATAGAAAGAAATCATCAAAATTAAAATAGAACAAGAGTTCAGAAATTAGTCAACGTTTAAAGACAAAATAAATTATGAAGGTCAAATTCACAGGGAAAAATAATCCACAGGGGAAAATGCCAGGAACAGAAAAAATTAGCTTTCAAATTAGAAATAAAACAGAAAAAAAACAGAAAAAAAGAGCTTCCAAATTAGAAATAAATTAGAAGTAAATTAGAAGTAGTGTGAGCGGGTTGGGGAGTGGGGGGTCATATGGGGAGTGGGGGGTATGGTATGTGAAAAAAGTTTCCCGCTCACATTACTCACATTATCCCTATTCAAAGTAATTATATAAATAGCTATGCATTTCTTTCGAGTTTAATATAATACGCACAAAATTATCGTGACTAGTTATTCCAGAAAAAACAATATCATAGCCATCTTTTTTGATACCCGAGGGACAAATTTCTGTGAATTGAGATTATTTAATTGTTGGTTATTGATTGTTTTTTTTCGATTGCTTTTTTTCATATATCACAAAGTAGTAATCAGATTTACCCGGTTTATCAAAACCGACATCATTCGACTGATTAATACAAGTTGAATAATTAAAAAATTTCATGTAAAATGTCGTGCAAGAACATTACCCTCGTGCAAGGACATTGCCCAGAACTTTCTGTTTTCGTACATTTTCTGTTTTTTGCATATATTTGCATATATTAACAGATGTTCAAAGAAGAAGAACCCGCAAATATTGAAAGAGGAATAACAGTTTCTAGGTAGAGCAGCCACAATAAGAAACTTATACGAGATTGCGAGTTTTAAATTCTATGAACCCTGAGAGGCGTTTGATTTATATTGCAGTTTTTACAATAATGGGGCTTTCAAATACTGTAATTCCCATCCTCCCGGAACTTGCTGCCCGTTATCACAGTACGTTTGGAGAATTTGCGTCAAGCCTGCTCTTTTCAGGGTACTTTCTGGGAGCCCTTGCAACAATGCTTCCCTTCGGGATTCTGGCTGACAGGTTCGGAAACCTCAGGCTCATAGGGCTTGGCATTATTCTTACAGCCATCTCAGGGCTAATTATCCTTTTCTCCGAAAACCTATGGGTCCTTATTCTTTCAAGGTTTATGGAAGGCTTTGCCTGTGGAGCTTTTTTTCCTGCAGCCTTTTCTACACTCTCAAAGTGTAAAGACCCAGGACGTTATATGGGAGAATTCACCTTTCTTTTCAATGCCGGATTAGCTTCCGGAGCTTTAGTCTCAGGACTGCTGGCAGATATCTATCTGAAAGGATCCATCCTTATATTCACTTTTATAGCTTTACTTTCAGTTATCCCCCTTCTTCCCAGACACAGAGAACTCATCAACCCTAAAAGAACGGGAGGAAAATCAGAGTTACCGCCGGACTCAGGTTCTCTCGGAGACCATTTCAAACATTCTTTCAGCGAAGTTGCAGGGCTCCTTAACCACCATAATTCAGGAATATGGTTGAGTTCTTTTTTGCTTAACGGAGTGATCGGAGTTCTTATAGCCTACTATCCTGACTACAGTCTTGGAGTCCTGACAAAAGCCCAGCTTGGAAGCGCTATTGCAAGCCTTTATATCTGCGCCATGATATCTTCCATTCTGATAGGGCGTTTTATGGTTAAGGAAACGGCAATCATCTGGATAGGATTATCTTTTTCTGCCCTTGGTGCTCTTTTTGCCACCAAATGCCCCTTTCTGGGTTTTTCAATTCTCGGAGGAGGATCAGGAATCGCAATGGTAGGCTTTGCCCTGGCTGTTGCAAGAATGGATGCAGATAGAGGTCTTGCAATGGGGCTTTTTAACACAACCATATATGCAGGCCTTTCCTTGTTTCCAATCGCTTCGGGGCTCCTTATAGGAACCTTTAGCTTTGAAGAAATATTTGTCGCAAACGGATGTATCCTAGCAGGAGCCCTTCTATTAAAAGACTGAAAGATAGTATCTACATTCAGATCTTAGGCAGACACTTTCCAGGAGATACCCCTTGTCTCCTTTTACTTTAACATAACAAAGCGCTCCATCCAGAAGTTTATTTAACATAGATTAGAAGGATACATGAAAGTCAACTTAGAGAAAATTAAATTGCCGATAAAACACACCGAACATAAAACCCCATGAACTCTAAAAAACTCATACTCTACTCTTCAGTCTTTGCGATCCAGGGCCTTTCTAATGCAGCAATCCCTGTCCTCCCGGAGCTTGCAGGAGAGGGCAATGCAAGTCCTGCTGTATCAAGCCTGCTTTATTCCGGATATTTTATAGGAGCCCTTCTAACACTCCTCCCATTTGGAATCCTTGCAGATAGAATAGGAAACCTGAAGGTAGCAGGCCTGGGAATCACGCTTACTGTTATTTCAGGGCTTTTTATTTCATTTTCGGACAACCTGTGGATCCTGGGCATCTCAAGATTCGTAGAAGGTCTGGGCTGCGGGGCTTTTTTTCCTGCTGCCTTTTCCATGCTTGCTGAATGGAAAGACAGCAAACGAAGCCTGGGGGAATTTAATTTCCTGTTAAATGCCGGACTTGCTGCAGGAGTTTTTTTTTCAGGAATGCTTGCAGAACTGGGAATCAAAACTGCAATAGGCATCTTTACCATTCTCGCAGGCTTTTCCTTTACCCTGCTTCTTATTGAAGCCTGGACACTGATATCATCAGGCAGCACTGGCAGTAAAAAGAAAAAATCCGGCACCTCAAACGGCAAGGGAGCTTCAGGAAACCAGCCTGGAACTTCAATTACCATCGAACCTGCCGGATACCTGAAAAAAGCCAGAAAAGCTTTTTCTGAAAGCGGCTTCTGGAAGATCTGGGGAATTTCGGTTCTCCTCTACGGAACCACAGGCCTGTTGACTTCAAACTATCCGGAATACAGTGCTGACTTCCTGACAAAACCGGAGTTAGGGCTTGCAATTTCAGCCTCATATATAGCTGCAATGCTGAGTTCCCTGGCTGCAGGGAGGACAAGCGTAGATTATAAGAATATAATAAGGACAGGAATAATCCTTGCAGCTGCGGGCATTCTGCTCTCTGTAAAAGCACCTCTGCTGGCATTTTTCCTTATCGGTGCCGGAGGAGGGGCTGCAGTTATAGGGCTTATTACTGCCGTATCCAGAATCAGCTCGAGTGGACTTGCAATGGGGCTCTTTAATACGGGAATTTATGCAGGTCTTGGGCTGGTACCGGTTTTTGGAAGTTTATTGATAGATCCTTTTGGCTATGAAACGGTGTTTCTCGGAAGCTCCCTGGTGCTTCTTATGATGCTTTTTATAAAATTTGAATAAAATCCTTAAACATCGGGAAAAAGCCATAAGAGCAGGATAGAAGCTTTAAAGGGAGATTAAAGACCCTGCGTCAGGAACCTTGGGGAACCACATAAGCTTTAAAAAGCTCAAAAACCCTATCCTATGAATAATCGCAACCTTTTGAAATCAGGTGATTTATTGAAAGTAAAGGCAAGAGTTCAGCTGAGGAAAAATGCAAAGAACAAGATGTTAAAAGACCTTGAATCCGCCTTCGGTGAAGAGATGGCAGAGCTGGAAAACAAAACTCTGGAAAAGGTTACTCTGGATGAATATTCCCTTATCCTCGTGGAAGGCAGGCCACTTCTGTTTGAAATAGAGGGGACTCTTTTCCCTACAGTCCGCGGAGCTCTTGAGATGGGGCTGCAGAAACGTCTTGTTGTTGTAGACAAAGGAGCTATTCGTTTCGTTTCAAACGGGGCGGATATTATGGCTCCCGGCATCCTGGAAGCAGACCCTGAAATCAAAGAAGGAGACCTCGTCATTATAGTTGAAGAGACCCACAGAAAACCTCTTGCCATAGGAAAAGCTCTCATGAAAGGGCAACAAATGGTTGATGCAGATTCTGGAAAAGCCATAAAGTCAATAACTTATGTAGGAGACAAACTCTGGAATTTTGAGTTATAACAGAAACTGGAAACCAGTGTGGCTTTATAATAGCAAAATTAATTAATATAGATCCCGATATAGGACATTACTATCCAAATTTAAAAAAATACAAAAGGCGTGCATAAATGGCAAAACTCATAGACAAAATCCTTGGCGGCAATGTAAAAAGTTCTACCAGTGCCGAAGATTACACTGAAATTGACCTCAGCAAATATGAAGAAGTCATGGAGGACGAGCCTGCAGAGACTTACGTAAAAATTGCAGATGTTTCAAGCATCAATCAGATATCCGCACTCAAGCAGGAGATTTACAATGGGAACATACTTATGATTGATATCTCAAACATCAGAGGCGATGACCTGTTAAGGGACAGGGTTTTAAAAGAGCTGAAAGATGTTGTTGTCGATGTCCATGGAGATATCGCAGGCGTCAAAGGAAACACTGTGATTGTAACTCCTACTGGCATTAAAATCGACAGATCAAAGATTATTGGTGGAAAATATTGAATCAGGATTATTTTAAGAATGAAAACTTTGAGACAAGGATCACCTGCCCTTTGTGTCAGAACGACCTTGTAATGAAGTGGCAGAGAGATAATATTCCCTATTTCGGGGAGATCATGTACATAACTGCAAAATGCCAGTGCAGTTTCCGTTTTGCAGATACTATGATCCTCTCTAGTAAAGAGCCCATGCGCTATGAGCTGTCAATTGAGAACCTGGAAGACCTGAACGCAAGAGTCATCCGCTCAACCTCCGGAACAATCCGAATTCCGGAAATGGGGATTACAGTCGAACCCGGCACGGTTTCTGATTCATATATAACGAACATCGAAGGTGTGCTGCAGAGGGTCCAGAATGTCCTTATGACTGCAAGCAAATGGGTACAGGAGGATGAAGAGAAGTTCGCCCGCAGCCAGGAACTCCTGCGCATGCTCAATGAAGTAATCGAAGGCAAGAGAACAATCACAATTATCATTGAAGATCCGCTCGGAAACAGCGCAATAATTTCGAAAAAGGCTGTAGCTACTAAACTCTCAAAGGAAGAGGCTGAGGATCTAAACACCGGCATGATAGTTTTTGATGTTGACAAATCCGAACTTGAACATGATTTTTCGGACAATGTCCAGCCCCTCGGAGGAGATTAATTCTTTTTTCCGATTTTTTAACAGCCCTTACGTGATTCAGGGATAGAGCCCCCATATAGTTATTTACTTTTATTTCAATAAAGGCAAGCACGTTAAGGGCTATGCAGGCATTTTCCTGTCCAGATAAAGTTGCAGAGATGCCGCACAGGGTGCAAAATCCGAAAAAGCCATATGCAGGACCTTTAGGATAGGCAACTGGACTGAACACGTTTCATAATATGGTTTGATCATAAAAATTAACTGAGATCACGATAATACGGTGAAGGTATGGCAGAAAGCGAAAAAGAAGCAGCACTCCCTCCAAAAGAGGAATTCAGCGATTGGTATAACGAACTCCTGTGGATGGCAGAAATAATGGACGTCCGCTACCCTGTGAAGGGGCTTTATGTCTGGTATCCATTCGGTTTTGCCATCCGGAGGACCACTTACAACATCATCAGGGAAATTCTGGATAACAGCGGACACCAGGAGGCCCTCTTCCCCCTGCTGATTCCCGAAAACGAGTTCATGAAGGAAGCCGAACACATCAAAGGCTTTGAAGATGAAGTATACTGGGTCACCCACGGAGGAAAAGACCCTCTTGACATCCCTCTGGCACTCCGCCCCACAAGTGAGACTGCAATCTATCCGATGTACAAGATGTGGGTCAGGTCTCATGCGGATTTCCCTCTTAAGCTCTATCAGATAGTCAATACTTTCCGCTACGAGACAAAGCATACCCGCCCTCTGATCAGGCTAAGAGAGATTACTTCTTTTAAAGAAGCCCATACCGTGCACGCCACCTGGGAAGACGCAGAAGCCCAGGTAAAGGAGGCTATTGAGCTTTATACCGAGATATACCGCAGACTGGGAGTTCCTGTGCTCCGTTCAAGGAGACCTGACTGGGACAAGTTTCCGGGCGCCGACTACACCGATGCTATTGATGCAATGATGCCTGACGGAAAGACCCTCCAGATAGGCACAGCACATCACCTTGGGGACAACTTCGCAAAGACCTTTGATATCAAGTACGAAGCCCCTGATGGAGAACAACGCTATGCCCACCAGACCTGCTACGGGATCTCAGAGAGGTGTATTGCTGCCACGATTTCCATACACGGAGATGACAAAGGACTTGTTCTGCCTCCCGAAATCGCACCTATTCAGGCAGTCATTATCCCGATTATTTTCAAGAAGGGGGCAGAAGAGGTGCTTGCAGCCTGCAGGGATGTTCAGGAGCGCCTGAAGAAAGCGGGAATTAAGGTAGAAATTGATGCAAGTGACCTGCGCCCTGGAGCAAAGTACTATAGATGGGAAATGAAAGGTGTACCTCTAAGGCTTGAAATCGGCCCACGAGACCTGAAGAACAATATTGCGGTTGCTGTCAGGAGAGACACAGGAGAAAAGGAACAGATCCCTCTGCCTGAAATTGAAGCCGGAGTACTTTCGAGGTTTGAGGCAATCCATAAAAACCTCTACGAAAAAGCAAAAACAGAACTTGAAAGCCGCATCTTTGACTGTACCGAACTTGAGGAAGTAAAGGAAAAGATCCAGAAAGGTGTTGCAACAATACCCTGGTGCGGCAAAAGAGAGTGTGGACTTGCGATGGAAGACCGGATAGGAGCAGGAATCCTGGGAATTCCCCTGACGCCAAGAGGAAAAGGAAAGGAGAAATGCCCTTCCTGTGGAGAAGAAACCGAAACCCGCGTTTACGTTGCAAGAACATACTGAGCCATTAAAAACCTTTTTGTAAAAATTCAGCAGGAAAAAATATGGGGTAGATACACCCCATATTCCTGGTATTTACTCCTGTACCATTTACTTAAAAGAGTTCAGACGTACAGAAGATCCAGACTTGAAGAAATAAGGGGAAATTAAGCGGAAAATTCCTTTCAGGCCACTCAATTCATTTTTTCAAAACAGTTGACAACCCTTCCCGGGAAGATTCTCTTTAAATTATAACATCCACTTTAATAGCCCGGATACAGTACCACGTTTATACTTAAAGGGTGCCCATAAGCTTATACTCAATTGATATTTATTAGATAGTTTACAGCGACAAAGCAACAGATTACGAAATTTGAACAAAATAAAGTAAAGTTAATTTGGGCATAATTAAATTATTATTGAGTGCCGATAAATATTAAATACTAAGTAGAAGAATTCTTCACTGGACTTCTAGGAGATTTACCTCAATTTACATCAATGCTGTGTACTATAATCGCTGATTTATACGAAACCCGATCCCGGAATAGATAAATTTAAAACAATTCAAATATAATATATATACAGATTTATCGATTTAATTTTATAGAGGAGATATGATATGGCCTGGATAGAACCGGAAGTAACGAAAAAGCCTAAAAAACCGATTTTTTTGTGCGTACTTTCCAGTACAAAGACAGCACATATCCCAAAGCTCTCAGCAGCAGGAAAAACGGCTGAACTTACGGATTATACGCCTGCAGGGGATGCAGAACTTATGGAAACAGGAAACATTATCAGTGTACCGGTGCTTCCCATGACTCCTCCTTATGACACCCCTACTCCTGCGATCATGACCCGTTCGGCGCTGAAGCTTACGGAAACTCCCTACTATTTCATAAATTCCGGTTTGATAGTTACTCCGGATGTCCCGTGCATTGATCTTAAAGCAAAGCCCGGAGAGGACATCCGGCAAGCAATTGCAGTAAGAGATGTGCAGGGCATTTACGAGCGGGCAAAATTCCTTGCCAAGAGGCTCCAAAACCAGACAGACCATGTAATAATCGGGGAAAGCATCCCCGGTGGCACAACGACAGCGATGGGAGTTTTAACAGCACTCGGATATAACGGGAACGTCAGCAGCAGCGCAGATGAAAACCCCCTTGAGCTAAAAAAACAGGTTGTTGAAGAAGGCATGAAGGCCTCAGGCCTGACATTTGGCTGCCTGAAAGATGACCCTATGAAAGCTATTGCCTGTATGGGAGACCCTATGATGCCTGCTGTTGTGGGTCTTGTTGCAGGTTTCCAGGACACAGAAATTAATGTTGTCCTCGCCGGCGGAACTCAGATGGCAGCAGTCTACGCTATTATCAAACACCTGGGCTTTAACACAGAAAAGCTCTCAATTGCAACAACTCGCTACGTAGTAGAGGATAAATCAGCACATTTTGTCGAGCTCACAAAAACCCTGGGCGTACCGGTAGTCTATATTGCAGACCCTGGTTTTGGAAAATCATCCCTAAAAGGGCTTCACAGGTACGAAACAGGCACAATCAAGGAAGGTGCAGGTGCCGGGGGTGCCATGTATCTTGCAGGCCTCTTTGGGGTTACTCAGGACGAATTCCGGACCGAAGTAGAAAACGTTTGCAAATTGCTCAAAGCCGGGCAGTGAAAAAGGAATCGGATTTTTTCAAAAAAAATTAACGTTTCTTTTTTCAAGTTTAATTTCTCTTCATTTTTTGTAGTGAGATTTTCAATAGATGGTCTTGACAGGGTGTACTTTTTTATGCATATTATCCAGCATGGTTTTTCCGACAAAAAAAGTTTGCTTTATCCAGCGCAATCTCCGTAGAAAAATCGGGAAAAAGAACTATGAAACATTGAAATGAATAACGATGAGTATCACATATCCAGAGCTAAAAAACATTTAACTGCAAAAAAGTAGAAATTGCTACAAAAAAATAAAAAAAGAGAACCTTTTCAGGCTCATTTTCAAAAAATTAAATTTGAATATTCTGACTTTCCTTTACCAAAAACTTTTTTTCAGGTCAGATCTCTACCACAGCACCTGGACATTTTCAAAGACCTCCATGTTTGTAACAGAAGACGCCATTTGGGCAGACAGTGGTTCCTGAGCATGAGTTATGCCTTTCCTCCGGGGAAACAGACCTCAGAACTCATGCGCCCACAATTCCTGCAGTAGTAGAAAACATTAGAATTTAGAACCTGACGTTTCAACTGGACCTTGCATTCACTGCAAAACGTAGGAACACTGAAATTTTCCATGCAGACTCCTCAGTCATAGATCATGATTGAGTCGAGCCTTGCCGTACCGATTTTAGTCCAGTACCTGCAAATGGGACAGTACTGTGTCTCACCATCTGCACTCAATTTAAGCTTAGCGTTGCATTTTGGACATATTTTTAGATGTTTCGTGAATAAGCCCCCTTATTCTCCATTTTAGACCTTTAAGGTTAAGCGGCCAGAAGCGTGATATAGCCCGAAGAGTGTCTTTATATCAGAAAATGCCTGAAAAGATACCCAACAGTACAGAGAGTGACTGACCCTAAACCCCTTAAGCTAACTTTATATAAAGTCGGAAACGGCTTTTATACTGGTTGGAATCCCCCGGACAGGCCTTTAAATAAAGGAGTTTTAAGCTAAAATTTAAGTTGCTTAAAACAAAACCCATCCGACTTCGCTACCTAAAGCTGTAAAAAGCTAGTCAAATATATTACTCATGATAGGATATAAGGTTTATCTCACAAACAAGTATTTATATTAAAATAATAGGAAAAAGGAATCCATGAAGAAATTATAAAAAAGAGAACAGAAAATTAGGGAAAAAGGAAAATAGGAACCTGATTAAGACATTAGTTGAATGAACATTAAATAGAAAGGGAATAAAATAAAGTCATTGATAAAATGGCATAATATCGAATTGAAGAAACATACTGTCAGAAGATAGCCGAGAAGTCGACCCCACCTGCAGTTTGTTAAAAGAGCTTCAAGCGAAATATATAAATAAGATCATCGCTTTAGGAGTGTTCGCGATAGGTGAGCAAAAAAGCACACCCGATACCAGAAGCCGCTTTAACTCAGTTGGTAGAGTGTCTGGCTGTTAACCAGAATGTCGTAGGTTCGAGCCCTGCAAGCGGCGTAAAATTTTTGCATATATTATAGCGCTTTTTCTGGGAAAGTGAAAACATATGCAAAAAGTTTATTATTAAAACCTTACTAACAACTACTAAAGCGCTATGCAAACAATTCGGGCCTGTAGCTCAGTCAGGTTAGAGCGCTCGGCTCATAACCGAGCGGTCACCGGTTCAAATCCGGTCAGGCCCATAAAATTTATATTCGAAGAATCTCCTGTATAAGAGGTTCAAAAACTAAAATAAAATAACTAAAATAAAATACAATTCCAACCCGAAAGCCGCTTTAACTCAGTTGGTAGAGTGTCTGGCTGTTAACCAGAATGTCGTAGGTTCGAGCCCTGCAAGCGGCGTAAAAAATCTTACTGTTTTGCCTTAAGTTACGTTTTCATATGGTAGTTCAGTTTCTTATTTATTACACAGGAATTCTTATGCTTTACTCTTTTTCATTACTTGAATCGTTGTAATTGATCCGGTTTTCAAACCTCCGAAACGCTTAATAATTCTTAATCGAATAGTTTTTAAAATAAAAACAGGAAGAGATGAGAAAGCATCAGGAAGTTTGGAGCGGAGGACTATGATACAATATGCCAGCAGATCAACTTAGAAAATTATTAAATATAGTAGGAAAGAATAAACTAGATAAATCATTTCTCGTATTACTACCTACCTTTTAACTAAATCGTCTGGCATACCACTTACCACCCAATTGGCTGCTACTTAATTAGACTGAGGTTTATACACATGGTTTCAATTAACAAAGAAGATGTAATCGTACCTTTAGATGTTCCAAAAGCAATGCGTGAGACATACGTGAAAAACTACATGGAGATTACAAAAGGAACCGGCAGGCTCATGTTATTTGCCGGGGACCAGAAAGTAGAACACCTGAATGATGACTTTTTTGGAGAAGGGGTCCCCGAAGACGATTCTGACCCTGAGCACCTATTCAGAATTGCAGCACAGAGCAAGATAGGGGTTTTTGCAACCCAGATCGGGCTTATTGCACGCTACGGCATGGACTACAGGGATGTACCATACCTTGTAAAAGTAAATTCCAAGACAAACCTTGTGGAAACTTCTCAGGCTGACCCTTTCAGCAACCTCTGGTATGACGTTGACCAGGTTGCCGAGTTTAAGGAAAACAGCGGGCTCAATATCCTGGGTGTTGGATATACAATCTATCTTGGCAGCGAGTTTGAGGCCGAGATGCTTGTACAGGCTGCTCAGGTAGTTTATGATGCCCATAAGCATGGAATGCTGTCCGTACTCTGGATATACCCCCGTGGAACGGCCGTAAAAGATGAGAAGGACCCACACCTGATCGCAGGAGCAACAGGAGTAGGAGCCTGCCTCGGGACTGATTTTGTGAAAGTCAACTATCCGAAAAAGGAAGGGGCAAAATCTGCCGATATTTTCAAGGAAGCCGTCAAAGCAGCCGGACGCACCAAAGTCGTTTGCGCTGGAGGTTCAAGTGACAAAGCCGAAGCTTTCCTCAAAAAGCTCCACGACCAGATCCACATCTCAGGAGCCCAGGGGAATGCAACCGGAAGAAATATCCACCAGAAATCCCTGGATGAAGCTATCCGCATGTGCAACGCTGTCTACGCCATAACCGTAGAAGAAGCAAGTGTTGAAGAAGCCCTGAAAATTTACAGGGGAAAATAAGCAGATAGCAGTAAAGCAGATAGCAGTAAGCAGATAGCAGTAAAGCAGATAGCAGTAAAGCAGATAGCAGTAAGCAGCGTAAGTTCTGATGCTGCTAAAAATAACAATCCTAAAAACGGCATTGAATATCAAATTGAATATCAAAGGCCGTGAAAATATGCAAATCCCCGACCATAAGACAAAGATCGTCTGCACCATAGGGCCTGCTTCTTCTTCTGAGAAAGTCCTCAGGAAACTGGTGCTTGCAGGCATGAACGTGGCAAGGATTAACTTTTCCCATGGGGACTTCGAGAGCCACGGAAAAGTGATCCAGCTGGTTCGAAAGGTTTCAGAAGAACTTGACAGGACAGTTGCCATTCTTGCCGACCTGCCCGGCCCGAAAATTCGCGTAGGCAAGCTCATAAAAGAGTCGCTTATGCTCCATAAAGGAAACCGGATAACCCTTACTGTGGACGAAGCATCCGGAAGCGAGAACCGCATCCCGGTCAGCTACAAACAGCTTCCAGAAAGTGTATCTCCGGGAAGCCTCATCTACTTGAGCGATGGGTTTATCCAGCTCCGCTGCCTGGAAATTTCGGGAAAAGATGTACTTTGCGAAGTTATGGTAGGAGGCCAGCTCTATTCCCATAAAGGGCTGAACCTGCCGGGGGCAAAGATATTCCTGGACCCGGTAACGGAACATGACTTAAAAATCCTGGAGTTTGCACTTAAGGAAGAAGTTGACGCTGTCAGCATCTCTTTTGTGGAAAACGCAAAAGATATTCGTAAGGTCCGGAATTTTGCGTCAGCCAGGGGAAAGTCCGTATATATTGTATCTAAAATCGAACGGAGACAGGCTGTCCAGAATATTGTAGAGATTCTGGAGGAAACCGACGCTCTGATGGTTGCCAGAGGAGACCTCGGAGTCGAGATCCCTATCCAGGAAGTTCCCTCGATCCAGAAAGAACTAATCTGGAGTGCAAAGCTCCTGAGCATCCCTGTGATCACAGCCACCCAGATGTTGATCTCCATGACCGATAATATAAGGCCCACAAGAGCTGAAGCCACAGACGTTGCCAACGCCATTCTGGACGGGACGGATGCGGTCATGCTCTCGGAGGAAACCGCAGTTGGGGACTACCCGGTAGAAACCGTAGAGATGATGGCTAAGATTGCAAGAACCACCGAAAACTGGCGCTCCCGGACGAAATGGGGGCTTGACACAATGATCAAGGGGATCACGGAACAGGAAATGTCAGTAGACGAGGTAATCGCCCTCCAGGTGCACGAAGCCCTGCAGAAGCTTCCGGTGACAGCCGTGCTGACCCCAACCCGGAGCGGAGCGACCCCGCGCCGGCTTTCCCGCTTCAAGCCCGAACCCTGGATCCTGGCTTTCACCCGTTTCCCAAATACCGGCAGACGCCTTGCCCTATCCTACGGGGTTTATCCGGTAATCGTAAAAGAAACCATTGAAAACTGGGAAAAGGAGACCACGGAAAAAGCAAAGGAACTGGGATTTGCAAAAAGTGGAGACCTTGTTGTATTCACCCAGGGTCCTGCTTCCGGGAAGCCCGGGGGTACAAACATGCTCAAGATCCTGACTCTGGACTGAACAAAAGATCGAGCAGAAGCCTTCAAAAATAGATATTGGGACTTAAAATTCCGAATATATCCCAAATTCTTTCTTTTGTTAGAAAACGGATGCGAAAACTTTTTCATGATAATAGATTTAGATACCATGTGTGTTTTTTACACTCAGAATAATTTTCCTTATGTAATGAGGTTTCATTTATGAAACGAAAGGATTCAGCAACAAAGAACCAGAAGTATCTGGCTATCTTCCTGGCCGCAACAATGTTTCTCTCAGCCTTTTTGATATATTTCACGGCTACAGGTAATAACAATAATGACGTCCCTACTCCGGAAACCGGAGAAGAACCTATCACAGTCCCGTTCTCTCAGGTCCAGGGCAAACAGGTACATCACGAGTTTAACTCTATTATCAACGGATTAGAAATGTCACCTGACGGAGTAACGAATGCTGTATATGTTGATTTTCAAAAAACGGAGAGAACTCCCTTAGAAGCCGTCTTCGGGAACATGCAGACTATGAATGTCTCATTCTCTTACGGTTCAGATGTTACGAAAAGATATGGTGCAAGTTATGGCAATGAGAGTGGCTTTGAACTGCACCAGATTCCTGAGCAGAAGATTAGCATGCCAGCGAATACACGAGTAATGCCATATGAAGGATATCAGATCCTCGACAGGACAAACGGTACCTACAACATCTGGAACGTTGTTGGAAGCCCTGCAATTATAGGTCCCATTCAGACTGTAGCGAGCGTCATCGATATCCTTGAAGGAAATGCAACATCTACTACCGAATACGACCAGATATTGAGCCAGGCAGATCCGGAAGGGAGCATCTACCAGGAAGTGGTAAAAAGAACAAATACCTCCGATATCCCCGCCAAACAATACTACAGAGATCTCAAAAAGCTGGACGACGGAAGTTACACGCAGACATCCATATACCTCGACCCTGAACCTGAAGTGAATGAAAAGATCAAAGCTTACCAGGCAAACTCGAGCGAACGTGGAGTGGCCTACAACGTAACTACTCTGGATAATATTACTAAACTGGTAATAAGCTCAGACTTTGAAAGCCTTTACAACGAAAGTGCCCTGCTTTCAATATAAGCAGGCAAACTTTCTTTTTTAAATTTTGTGATCTTATTTTTATACTCTACTTATTAATCTTTGGCCTCTCGGTTGTTTTTATTTGTTGTATTTAAATGGCTCAGTATAGCGAATAAAGTTGTACGGATCAGAAATATTTGTAAGAAAGAGAACATGATGTAATAAAATTGAAAAAATGAGGTGAGGCTCTGGGACTTTTCAGCGTATTCGAAAGGATATTCCTGAAAAAGATTAACGGCAAGAACTCCCATGACTGGCTTGAACTGGGAGCAAAAGAAAAAGACCCTGCAAAAAAGGTAGAGTACTTCAGAAATACCGTAAAGCTAAAACCGGGGTTTGTAGGCGGCTGGACTGTGCTTGGAAATGCCTATTCCGAGATGGGAGAGTATGAAAAAGCCATGGAATGTTACGACAAGGCTCTTTCGATATGCCCAATGTATAAAGAAGCAAAGTATAACAAGAAAAATCTGGAGAAAAAGATGAAAGAAGCCGAATTAAAAACAGGGCCATGAGGATAAAAACCCGAAATCCAGGAAAATCCGCCTCCGTGAGGAAACCATATAAGATGAACTGAAAAGGTCGCCTATCCGTCAAACTCGCGCAGAAGAAAATGAACATTTATTTGTGAACTACCCACACCTGTCAGGCTAAAGCCTGCCGGAGAAGTGGCTTCCTTCGAGTATACACTTCACTTGAAGTTTCGTTTCTAAGAACAAAATCCACATCTGTAAACCTGTTTGAAATATCCATAACAAACCAGCAGGAGAAAAATTTCTTTTCAGCATGATCACATATGTTTTTAAAAACAAGGACAGCAATAGGCATCACTATCTATTTCTGCCAACCCCGCGTATATTCAATCGGAAGTGATGCTATTGGGATTTCTGGACAAACTTTTCAAGAAGAAAATCGAAGGAAAAACCGTAGAAGAATGGTATGGAATTGCTGTGGGAGAAACCGATCCGGAAAAGAAGATTGAGTCTTTTGATAAGGTTCTGACGTTAAAACCGGATTTTGCAGGAGCCTGGAACCTGAGAGGACTCGAATTTGTAGTCCTGAAGCGGTATGAAGAAGCCATTACCTCTTTTGACAAAGCACTCGAAATCAGACCCAAATATCCGGAAGCAAGGTACAATAAAGAAGATGCTGAAACTGAATTAAGAAAAATCAGGAAAGCAAAAAATCCGGTTGAAGAGAAGAAAGAAAGGTAGATTTTGCCTGAATGCTGAAAACATCATTTATTTTTCCCGCGGCTCAGGGCATGAAGCCCAAGTTTTACAGGTCCCGGAAGTATTCCGCACTGCATGACTTTCATCTGTTCAGGGGAAATAAACTTGAAAGCTGCGTTCATGAGGGCATCAGATTTCATAATCCCGTCCATAATCTGTCTCGCCTGTACCGAAGTTTCAAGCGCTAATCCGAACTGAGCTCTCCAGCGCCTGTCGTATTCTTCAAGCCTACATTTCCCGACTGCAAATTCAGCTGCAGTTTCTCCGGCAATTTTTCCGGCAATCATTGCGGGAGGGATACCTCCTCCGTTTGTTGCGATGATATGCCCGGCGGCATCCCCCACAATAAGGGCATCTTCGGTTGCAGTGCTTGCAGGAGCTCCGTTTACGGGAATAATGCCTGCAATAACATTCATAATGATGGCGTTTTTCAGCTTAGGAGAGGCGAGAGGGTGATCCCGCATAAAGCGGTGCAGGTACTCTTTTGCAGAAACCCCTTTTTCAGCCATTCCGCTTCGGATTCCGATTCCTACATTTGCCCGCCCTTCGCCTTCGGGGAAAATCCACGCATAACCCCCGGGGACATAATCTTTTCCGAAGTACATCTCAAGGGTATCAGGATCAATATCAACATTCCGGACCTGGTATTCAATAGCAACAGAAGTCTCTTTTGACTCAGGTTTCCAGGAAAGACATTTTGATTTTGCAACCAGGGAATTTGGGCCGTCAGCTCCGATAATCGCTTTTGCTTTGATCTTATGCTTCCCGAAAATTCCTGAAGCTTCAACAGTTGTGCCCTCCACTTTTGTTACACGCGTTTTTACCATCATTTCGGCTCCTGCCGTGACAGCCTGCTCAGCCAGGAACTGATCGTAGCGGCGCCGGTCGAGGACAGCTCCCCTCACGGAAAATTCTTTTGTATTGCAATTTGGGGGAATGATCCGCTGGGTTTTGATATGCTGCAGCACGCAGGAGTCGGGATAGATTTTCAGGGTCTCCGGCAATTCGGCATCAGGTAGCAAAGCCTGGACTTCCGAGGCATCGGGGAGAAAACCTGCACACTGAATAGGGCTTCCGATTTCCCTTTTTTTATCAAGAAGAAGAACAGAAGCCCCATTCCTTGCGGCATAAAGGGCAGCAGTGGAACCTGCGGGGCCTGCGCCCACAACGATGACATCATAAGAGGCATTTGGAATCATGAAAAAGTCTTCCTGTTGTTTATTTAGCCTCTGCAATTTACTGAGGAATTGTTTATTAATCCTTTCCTGAAACCAAAAATAGAGATTCAATCAGTGAACTACCCCCACCTGCCGCTTCGTTCCGAGGAGGGGAAATTCCCGCTTTATTTTTGAGAAATGTTTGTAAGAACATTGGTAGCGAAAAAGATACTCCAAAAGAAAAAAGTATAAATAATATTGGATAGTACAAAGGTTGCCGGTTTCCGTTAATGAAGAATTGCGAAGGAGTTTTTGTTTTAATATTCTACAGAACAGGTTTTATTGTAAGCCTTCTCTGGAAAAAGGCAAGCAGTAAAGACGAATAAAAAATAGTTTCAATTAGGAGATAACTATAAATAATAATAAGTAGTACAAAGGTTACCGGTTTCCGGTTGCCTAGTTAATTAAATAAAAGGAGTTTGATACAATGAGACAGATAGCAATCTACGGAAAAGGAGGTATTGGAAAATCCACTACCACGCAAAATCTGACTGCGGCCCTTTCAACCATGGGACACAAAATTCTTCTTGTAGGGTGCGACCCGAAAGCAGACTCTACCAGAATGCTGCTTGGTGGCCTGAACCAGAAGACTGTACTTGACACCCTCAGAAGTGAAGGGGATGAGGGAGTAGACCTTGACGCCGTGGTACAACCCGGTTTTGGAGGCATCAAATGTGTGGAGTCCGGGGGGCCTGAACCCGGAGTAGGGTGTGCAGGCAGAGGAATAATCACCTCAATCAACCTGCTCGAGAATCTGGGGGCATACACCGAAGATCTTGATTATGTATTCTATGACGTGCTTGGCGACGTCGTGTGCGGAGGTTTTGCCATGCCTATCCGCGAAGGGAAAGCCAAGGAAATCTACATCGTGGCCAGTGGAGAACTGATGGCCATCTATGCAGCAAACAACATCTGCAAAGGGCTTGCTAAGTTTGCCAAAGGTGGAGCCCGTCTGGGAGGAATCATCTGCAACAGCAGGAACGTGGATGGGGAACGTGAACTCCTAGATGCATTCGCAAAGAAACTGGGAAGCCATTTGGTCCACTTCGTGCCCAGAGATAACATTGTCCAGAGGGCAGAGATCAACAGAAAAACCGTAATTCACTTTGACCCTGAATGTGACCAAGCCAAAGAGTACCTTAGTCTCGCCAACAACGTCCAGAGCAACACCGACCTCGTGGTCCCAACTCCGCTTCCTATGGAAGAGTTAGAAGCAATGATGGTGGAATTCGGAATCGTTGAGCTGTAACTGTTGAAACCCAGAGGAGATGAAAACGATGCAAATGATAAGAGCAGTCATAAGACCGGAAATGGAATCAAAGGTTGTCGAGTGCCTGGAAAAAGAGGGCTGTATTTCCCTTACAAAAATGGAAGTCTTTGGAAGGGGGAAGCAAAAAGGGATTCACATTGCAGACATCCACTATGACGAATTGCAGAAAACCATGCTTCTGATGGTAGTCGAAGACGAACACAAGGACAAAGTTATAAAGACCATAACGGAAGCTGCAAGAACTGGGAAGTATGGGGATGGAAGGATCTTCGTAAACCCCGTGGAAGAAGCATATACCATAAGGACGGGAAAAACCGGGCTTTAAAACCGGTTTTTTGGAGGGAAATCCCCATGAAAGAAATTACGGCAATAATCAGGATGAACAAGGTCCAGAAAACCAAAAATGCCCTGCTTGGATGCGGTTTTCCTTCGTTTACCGTAAGAAGGGTCATGGGCCGCGGAAAACAAAAAGGACTCTGCTTTGAATTTAATCCACCTCTGCCAGATCCGGAAAAGGAAGCAGAAACCTGCATTCGTTTCATTCCAAAACGTATGTTAACCATCGTTGTGGATGATGAAAACGTAAGTGAAGTGGTCCAAAAAATCATAGAGGTTAACCAGACCGGAAATGCAGGAGACGGAAAGATTTTCGTATCAAACATCACTGAAGCAATCCGTATCCGGACCGGAGAAAGCGGCGAAGCGACCATAAACAAGGAGTTGATGTAAGAATGGGAGCAGAAATTGAAGAAAAACAGCTTATTGTTGACAACATTTTGAAGGCGCTCCCTGAAAAGGCTGCCAGAAACCGGAGAAAACATCTCGTTGTCAGGGACTGTTCCACCGAACAGCACATCGAGGCCGACGATAAAGTAATTCCCGGAATCCTCACAAATCGCGGCTGTGCCTTTGCAGGTACCAAGGGTGTAGTCTTCGGGCCTATAAAGGATATGGTCCACCTGGTCCACGGCCCCATAGGTTGTGCTTACTACACCTGGGGAACCAGGAGAAACCTTGCCAGGGCAGAAGAAGGCGAAGACAACTTTATGAATTATTCCGTATGCACGGATATGAAGGAAACCGATATCGTCTTTGGAGGAGAAAAAAAGCTCAAAAAGGCCATTGATGAGATTGTAAAAATCTTCAATCCGGGCGCAATCACCATCTGTGCGACCTGCCCTGTAGGACTTATCGGAGACGATATAGAATCTGTTGCAAGAGAAGCTGAAGAAGAGCACGGGATCAAAGTAATTCCCGCCCGCTGCGAAGGGTACCGGGGAGTCAGTCAGTCGGCAGGTCACCACATCGCAAGCAATGCCCTGATGGAACACCTGATTGGGACAGAGGATATCAAAGACCCCACTCCCTTTGACATAAATGTGTTTGGAGAATACAATATTGGAGGAGACCTCTGGGAAGTCAAACCTATTTTTGAAAAAATCGGGTACAGAATTATCTCAAGTTTAACCGGGGACGGATCATTCCACAAAATATCGCAGGCCCATCAAGCAAAACTCAGTATCCTGCTCTGCCACCGTTCTATCAACTACACTAACAGGATGATGGAAGAAAAATACGGAGTCCCCTGGCTGAAGGTAAATTACATCGGTACGAAAGGAACTGAAAAATCCCTGCGGAAAATGGCAGAGTTCTTTGACAACCCGGAACTTACCCGAAAAACCGAGGAAACCATTGCTGAAGAAAAAGCAAAATATGCGGATGAAATCGAAAGATACAGAAAAAAACTCCAGGGAAAAACCGCTTTCATCTATGCCGGAGGCTCGAGGAGTCACCACTATATAAACCTCTTTGAAGAGCTTGGCATGAAGGTTGTTGTTGCAGGCTACCAGTTCGCCCACAGAGACGACTATGAAGGTAGACAGATCATTCCACAAATAAAGGAAAAAGCCCTTGGATCCATTCTTGAGGATGTACATTACGAAAGAGAAGAAAACTTCAAGCCTTCCATTAGCACTGAACGAATTGCAGAACTGAAAGAGAAAATCGGGCTCATGGAATACGAGGGACTTTTCCCCGAAATGAAGGATGGAACCATTGTTGTTGATGACCTTAACCATCATGAAACCGAATTCCTCGTAAAAACCCTCAAACCCGATGTCTTCTGTTCCGGGATTAAGGACAAATACTGGGCTCAGAAATTAGGAGTCCCCTCAAGGCAGATCCACTCCTATGATTACAGCGGACGTTACACAGGCTTTTCCGGAGTCCTGAATTTCGCACGGGATATTGACATGGCTATTCACAGCCCCACCTGGAGATTCATAAACCCACCGTGGAAAGGCGAAGAAGCGGAGTAAAACAAAAAAGTAAAGAGGTGTAAAAAATGCTTGATTATACCCCATGTGAAGAAGTGGAACGTTCAGCCATTACTATCAACCCTGCAAAAATCTGTCAACCAATAGGAGCCGTTTATGCGGCTCTCGGTGTGCACAATTGTATGCCCCACAGCCACGGGTCCCAGGGCTGCCTTTCCTACCTGCGTATGTGCCTGAGCAGGCATTACAGAGAGGCTGCACTGGCGACTACCAGCAGTTTTTCCGAGGGGACAGCCGTTTTCGGAGGAGCTGCAAACCTGAAGGAAGCTCTCGTCAACCTGACAAACGTATACCAGCCTGAAGTAATTGCCATTCACACCACCTGTGTGGCAGAAACCATTGGAGACGATGTTGGAGTCATCTTAGAAGATGTGAGTGCTGAAGAGCTTATTGACCCATCCATCAAAATATGTGCAGCTTCCACTCCAAGTTATGTCGGTACTCACATAACCGGCTATGACAACATGGTAAAGGCTTTTGTAACTACCTTTGCCAAAAAAACCAAGCCAAACGGGAAACTCAACATCATCCCCGGCTTTGTAGAACCTGCAGATATCAGGGAAATCAAACGTATACTCTCGATAATGGGAATTTCCAGTATTGTCTTCCCGGACACCACGAATGTCTTTGATGCACCCCTGACAAAAGAACATACCTTTTACCCCAAAGGCGGGACCCCGATCGGAGACATCGAAGATTCCGCAAACTCCCTGGGGACCATTGCGGCCTGCAAGATGGCAGGAGGTTCTGCAGCAAAGATCCTTGAAAGCCGTTTCAAGATCCCTGCCAGAGTAGGGCCCACCCCCATAGGAATCAGAAACACTGACCGTTTCGTCATGAACGCGGCAAAACTTGCCAACGTGGCGATTCCCCCCGAACTCGAAGACGAAAGGGGAAGACTTGTAGACATGATGACTGACGCCCACCCCCACTACCATGGAAAAAAGGTAGCCATTTACGGGGATCCGGACATACTCTCAGGGCTTACGAGCCTTGTGCTGGAAATGGGCATGGAACCGAGTGTTGTCCTCACCGGAACCCAGAACTCAGAGTTTGAGAAAGAAGTAGAAGGACTCATAGGTTCCGAATACCCGGACGCCGATATAATCTCGGGTGGGGACCTCTTCATGCTCCACCAGATCATCAAGCGAAAGCCCGTGGACCTCCTAATCGGCAATACATACGGGAAATTCATATCAAGGGCAGAGGATGTGCCCCTGGTCAGAGTAGGCTTCCCGATCATGGATAGGGCAAACCTGCACTACTTCCCAATCATGGGGTACGCCGGAGCTGCACGACTGGTGGAGCGCATAGGAAACACCCTGCTTGACAGGAAAGACAGAGATGCGCCAGACTGGCTGCTTGAAACCATCCAGTAAGGGCCCGACTTCAAAATAACTATTTTCAGAAGAGAACTGAGAAAATCAGAATAACTGGAGAACCAGCCGCTGCAAATCAGAAAAGCAGAAGCAGTAAGGGGGAGAAATAGATGAAAGAGAAAACCGGGATAGTGGATACTCTCGAAGAAAGGCAACCATACATCACCAGAAAGCAAGAAAAGGGGCAGACAATACCCCTTGCCTGCGACAACAATTCTCTGGCAGGAGCCATCAGCCAGCGGGCTTGCGTCTATTCGGGAGCCAGGGTTGTTTTAAACCCAGTAACTGATGCAGTTCACCTGGTCCACGGCCCAATCGGCTGTGCAGGCTATACCTGGGACATCAGGGGTGCAAAGTCCAGTGGAATTGAAACAAACCGCAGCAGTTTCAGCACGGACATGAAAGAAATCGATATCGTCTTCGGAGGAGAGGAAAAGCTCTCAAATGCAATCGACGAACTGGCAGGCATCTACCACCCCCCGGTGATCTTTGTGTATTCCACATGCATTGTAGGAATTATTGGGGATGACCTTGATTCCGTATGCAAAACAGCAAGTCAGAAGCACAATATCCCGGTACTCCCCGTAAAGTCCGAAGGCTTCAAAGGCAACAAGTCCGACGGGTACAAGGCAGCTTGTGATGCCTTAAAGCAGCTTATCAAAAGACCGGAAGAGGAAACTGCAGAAAAGAAGCCCGGGGTAAACCCCAAAATCAGAAAACCAAAGATTAACATCCTCGGGGACTTCAATGTAGCCGGGGACGTCTGGCTTGTAAAACCCCTCTTTGAGCAGATGGGAATCGAAGTCATAGTTTCCATGACCGGAGATTCGACTGCCAAATCCATCACGAGGGCAGCGGAAGCAGACCTCAACCTCGTCCAATGCAGCGGGTCAATGGCCTACCTTGCAAAATGGATGCAGAAAGAGTATGGGATTCCATACCAGACAATAAGTTTCTTCGGAATCGAAGACATTTCCATTGCTCTTCGAAAGACTGCGGAATACTTTGACTCCGAAGAGATGAAAAAGATAGCAGAAGAAATCCTGGAGACAGAAACGAACCGGATAATGCCTGACATTTCCCGGATCAGAGAGAGGATCAAAGGAAAAAAGGCCGCCATCTACATGGGCGGACCTGCAAAAGCCCTCACGCTTATCAAAGGTTTTGCGGAACTTGGCATGGAAGTGGTCATCATCGGGACCCAGACCGGGAAAAAGGAAGACTACGAGCAGATCAGTTATTCTGTTCGGGATGGAACGGTCATTGTAGACGATGCAAACCCCCTGGAACTTGCCGAATTGCTCGTGAAACAGAAAGCTGACCTGATGGTTGCAGGCGTGAAAGAGAGGTTTATCGCATACAAGCTGGGAGTTGCATTCTGCGACTTCAACCACGACAGGGTGATGGAATTTGAAGGCTTTGACGGCTTTGTAAACTTCGCACGGGAAGTGGATGCCTCCATTAACAGTCCTGTCTGGAAAGCTGTCAGGCAGAGGACACTTGAACCCGAATCCCTGAAACCGGGGTATTTACACTCCAAGTCGGATGCTGCAGTTGAGAGCCATGTATGAGGAAGCGATGAGATGACTAAAAGAAACTATACGACCGTGAACCCCTGTGTTATGTGCCAGCCCATGGGAAGTGCCCTTGCCTTTAAAGGGATTGAAAATACCATGGTCCTCTACCACGGCTCGCAGGGCTGCAGCACCTATATGCGCCTGCACCTTGCCCACCACTTCAGAGAACCTGTAGATATTGCCTCAAGCTCCCTCAGTGAAAAGGGAGCAATCTATGGAGGCAGGGAAAACCTGAAAAAGGGACTTAGAAACGTCATCAACAGGTACAAACCGAAGGTAATAGGCGTTGCAACCACCTGCCTTGCCGAAACAATTGGCGATGACGTACCTGCAATTATCAGGGAATTTAAAGAGGAAGAGGGGATCGGAGACGATCTCGAAAAAGACATCATAATCATTTCCGTTTCCACTCCCAGCTATGGAGAAAGCCATGTAAGTGGCTATATAAAAGCCCTGGATGCCATTGTCAGGAAGTTTACAGAAAAGCCGGAAGATCCAGAAAAAACAAAAATCCTGGAAGACATCGAGTTCCTGGATTATATGGAAGACCTGGAAATTATAGAGTATGCGGAAACCCTGGAAAAAGAAAAGGCAGAGGAAAACGTCGGGGAAGCAAAAAATCCTGACATGACAGAAGTCCTGAAAAGCAAACTCAACCTTATTCCGGTCGAAAGCGTCTCCCCGGCTGATGTGAGGGAACTCAAAGAAATCCTTGCAGAGACTGCAGGAGATTACATATTCCTTCCGGACATTTCCGAAACCTTTGACGCACCCCTGGGAGAAGAACTCCCCAAAATAGCGGCGGGAGGCACTGCACTTTCCGAAATTGCCGACATGTCCAACAGCAGAGCAAGCCTTGGCCTGGGTGTTGTCAGCACAAACCTGGCTGTGAGATACCTTGAAGCTTCCCACGGGGTTTCCGGACACAATGTCCCCATCCCCATAGGACTCTCAAACACCGACCTTTACTTTACGGAACTGGTTCGCATCCTTAGCTGCCCTATCCCTGAGAAATATCAGAAAGAGAGGGGAAGGCTCCTTGATGCTATGGTGGACGTGCACAAGTACCTTTACGGGGTAAAGGCAGCCGTCTACGGAGATCCGGACACTGTATTTAGCCTGACGACTTTCATGCTGGAACTCGGAATGAACCCCGTCCTGGTAGCAACCGGAAGCAAAAGCCGGGACTTTGAAAAGAAAATAAAACAAATCTTTGAAGAGATAAGGCCGGAACTAGAACCTGTGGCTCTGGACGGGATTGACTTTGACAGCCTCAACGACGCAGTCAGCGAATGCAACCCCGAAATCCTGATAGGGAACTCAAACGGGAGATACATTGCCAAAGCACACGATATTCCTCTTGTAAGGGTCGGTCTGCCAATCCACGACAGAGTAGGCGCACAGCGCATCCTTACTGTAGGATACAGGGGAGCCCTGGAACTTCTGGACAGGATAACCAACACCATCCTTGAAGCTACTGATACTTTCACCGCACCTGAACAGATAGAACCGGCTGCATATACCGGCCAGGGAACAAAAGATGATTGCGCAGAGGGAGCATGAACGAAAGTAAAGCAAAAAAGCTGATACTTCCAATACTTGCAGCTGCCCTCTGCCTTGGGATAGTAGCCTTCTTCGGAGTATCCCTGGGAACAGAAGAAAAGCCGGCCACCATCACTGTTTCGGCTGCAGCAAGCCTGACCGAGGCTTTTATTGACATTACCAGCGAATTTGAAGCCGCCAATCCGGACACGAAGGTGGAACTGAACTTCGCAGGTTCGGGTACCCTGAGGATGCAGATTGAAGGGGGAGCCCCTATTGATGTGTTCGCTTCGGCTTCCCAGGCCCATATGGACCTCCTCTCGGAGGAAAACCTGATTGAAAACAGCTCAAGAAAGAATTTTGCAGCAAACACCCTCGTAATGGTCGTACCTGAGAAAAACGGAGCTGAAACCCCGAAGTCCTTAGAAGACCTGACTGCAGAATATGTGGAAAAAATAGCAATCGGAAACCCTGAAAGTGCACCTGTTGGCAAGTATACAAAGCAGGCAATGGAAGACACCGGAGTCTGGGAAGAACTTGAAAGCAAAGTCATCCTTGCAGAAAATGTAAAACAGGTACTCACTTATGTGGAGACAGGAGAAGTCGATGCAGGATTCGTATACATGACAGATGCCGAAAGCGGCCGGAAAGACATGTATGAAATAACGTACATGGTCCCGGTTAGCGAATCGATTTCCTACCCCATAGCAGTGTTAAGCAAATCAACAAATAAGGAAGGAGCGCAGGAATTCGTTGATTTCGTAACCGGAACCAGAGGACAGGAGATCCTGACAGAATACGGCTTCAAAGCGGCATAATAGCTCCGGACTCATATAACTCTAAATCAAATAAATCTGAATCAAATAAATCTGAATCAAATAAATCTGAATCAAATAAATCTGAATCAAATAAATCTGAATCAAATAAATCTGAATCAAATAAATCTGAATCAAATAAATCTGAATCAAATAAATCTGAATCAAATAAATCTGAATCAAATAAATCTGAATCAAATAACTCCGAATCAAGAAATAAAAAACAGAAAATGCGAACGAGAAATCCGAAAGCGATTTAAACTCTAAGACCCGGAAAAAACACAAAAATGGGAAGGATTTGATGGAAACCTTTCAACTAATCGCGTCCCCACTTCTACTTACCCTCAAAATTTCCATCATTGCAACCCTTTTTGTGACGATTCTGGGGATTATAATTGCTTATATACTGGCAAAAAGGGAGTTTCCTGGGAAATGGATAGCTGACACGATGATTACCCTGCCCATGATTCTTCCCCCAACGGTAACAGGGTATATCCTTGTTATCCTGTTGGGAAAAAACGGAATTTTAGGAAGCATCTTCACCAAAATTACGGGGAATGGCATCCTCTTTACCTGGCAGGCAGCAGCCATTGCGGCTTTTGTTGTCTCTTTGCCCCTGATGGTTAAGACCACCACCTCCGCCATCGGGGCAGTAGACAGGAGTGTTGAGGAAGCTGCCTGTATTCTGGGGAGAAGTGAATTCGAAACTGCGCTCTTCATAACCCTGCCCCTTGCAAAGAAAGGTATCATTGCAGGTTGCGTCCTGAGTTTCGCAAGGGCTGTCGGAGAGTTCGGAGCAACCTTGATGGTCGCAGGAAATATCCAGGGAAAGACCAGCACCATGCCTCTTTCCATCTACGGAGCATACCAGTCAGGAAATAATGAACTTGCGAACATGCTTGTGATTATCCTGGTTGCCATATCCCTTATAACGATTGCAGCCACCAGCAAACTGGGAGAACGATGAAAAAAAGGTGAGAGTAGGGATGACTGTTGAAGTTGACATTGAAAAGAAATTCTACAAAAGGAAAAACAGGAAAAAGAAAGGTGAAAACCCCAGCTTTTCAATGCACTGCAGCTTTGATGCCGATTCCGATTTTGTGGTCCTGTTCGGCTGTTCCGGATCAGGAAAAACCACGGCTCTCCGCTGCATTGCAGGGCTTGAAAACCCGGATGCAGGGACTATAAAGATTAACGGTACCGTGTACTTTGATAGCAGGAAAAAAATAAACCTGCCCCCCCAGAAGCGAAAAATCGGGTACATGTTCCAGGAAAATGCCCTCTTCCCGCATATGAACGTGCGCCAGAACATCGAGTTCGGGCTAAAAGGCCTGAGCTCCATGGAAAAAACGGACAGGGTAAACGAGATGCTGGGTCTTGTGGGGATAGAAAAACTTGAGTTTGCATACCCGGACGAACTTTCAGGCGGCCAGAAACAGAAAGTTGCACTTACCCGCGCCCTTGCCCCGGGCCCCAAAGTCCTGCTCCTGGACGAGCCATTTTCAGCCCTAGACACCGTAGTTCGCCTGAAATTGAGAAAAGAACTGCGGACGATCCAGAAAAGGCTCGGGATTCCTGTGATATTCATTACCCATGACCCTGTCGAAGCCTTTACCATGGCAGACCGAATGGCAGTCTTTGACGAGGGCAGGGTGCAGCAGATCGGTTCCCCTGAGAATGTCTTTTACCACCCAAAAACTCGCTATGTGGCTGAACTTGTGGGTTTCCTGAACCTCTTTGATAATGCCGTGATCGGAGGCCATGGCAAAGGAGCCGAATGTACCTTCCTCTGGTCCCTTGGAACGGAAATTACCGCTCCCTACATCGAACGCAAGGCAGGAGACAGGGTCAGCTGGGGCATTCGACCTGAGAATGTCGAGCTTGTGGACAGGAGGAATATGCATATCCTACAGGAAGGGAGGAAAAACCTCTTCGACGGGGTAATAATGAACGTGGTGAACAAAGGCACCAGCCGGATCATGTCCCTGATACTTAAAGAAAGCGAGGACGTCCTGAAGGTAGAGGTCGCAAACCATGTCTTTGAATCATTAAAAATAGGTACCGGAGACGAATGCATGGTCAGGCTCAGAGCCTCGGATATGATCGTCTTCTGACTGCCCGAGTTGCGCCGCCCGAATTGCGCTTTGGGATCGCAGGAAATCGAAGATTTTCTGGGAGTTGCGATGTAATCGCAACAGTACGCGGTCCTTTTCGCTACGCTCAAGAGGACGAATTTATGGTTTAGAGTAGTGAGCTGCGAGACGGTCGCAGGCTGAATTGGGGTAGCATGATCCTACCCGCCTTTACTTCCGAATTTCAAGCGTCCAGGCTATTTTTAGATTTTCACATCCACATTTTAAGCATACCGTTTTAGGGGTTACATCCTGCTGTCCCTGAAAACAGTCTTATGTGATTTATTATGGGGAAATACAGTGGGGTAAATATAAATATATAAAAAGAGTACACTTACATATGAAGTTATTGGACACAGTTTTTGAAAAAATGAATATCTTTGACACCAGATGTGAATACATATCGGAATGTGCTTTGTATAAAGAGGATTCATTTATGTGTACAAAAGAATTAGATAAGTATTATTGTGGGGCATATAAGCAGTTTTTACAGGAAGACTAAAATATTATACACAGATGCCAAAATATAAAATCCGACACATCAATAGTACAAATTGTTAAGTGAGGCATCATGACAAATTGCGTCCATTCCCTAACAGATTTTCAAAATATTAACAGATAAGAGGATTGAGCAAGGTATCGATTATCAGTAAATAGGGCAATGTATAAGAATGGATTGAAAGGTAACAGGAGATACATTCATGTGCCTGACAGTCTTTCGATCCATTTTTGAGATTATTTTTCTTGATTCATCATCTTTTACAGGATTTTATTCTCGTTTTACGGCTTTAAGGGCAACTGCTCCTTCCAGATTTTCCGTTTCCACATTGAAACCCACATCTTCAAAAAGCTCCTTCCATGCAGCTTCCGAGAGTTGAGGGCCGTGGTGGTGGTGATGTGCCAGCGGCTCAACTGCAGTTAATAACCCGCCTTTTTTCAGCACTCTTTTAATTTCGAAAAGAGCGAATTTAATGTCTTCAAGGTGATGAAGCATCAAAAAACAGGTAACTGCATCCATCGAACCTTCTTCAAAAGACAGGGCATAGGCACTCCCGGTCCTGAACTCAACGTTTTCGATACCAAGGACTTCTGCATTCATCTGTGCCTGCCCTGTGAGGGAGTCGTGAAGATCAAGGCCATAGACCTGGGAATCAGGGTTATTTTTTGCAAGCTCCATTGTAAGGGTTCCAAAACCGCTGCCAATATCAAGGATAGTTCCCCCTTTTATTCCGGGAATCACATCGGTAAGCACCTGTGCCCTCACGCGAGCCATGCGGTCTTCAGGAAACTTCGCATTTTTTGCTTTTTCGGCATCTATTGATGTAAAAGGAAGGATAGCATAAACCTTTGACCCGTTAACTGCCATCAGGCCCCGTACGTAAGCACTGCCTGTATCGGCTACGACCAGCTCCACGACCGAAACTCCGGCATCCTTACAAAAGCGCAAATTCCACGTCTCCTTTTTTTCAGGGAACCGGATATTCAGAGGAGTGTGCACTACAATATAATGTGAATAGTCCTCTTTGAAATATGCTGATACGGCTTCAGGCTCATTAAGGCGGATTTCGCTTATGCTTTCCCTGAAAAGGGAGAGAATTTGCAGGGAAGTTTCATCTGCCTCGTTTCTTACGCTTCCAATTTCTCCGAACATACTTCTAAATTTGATTTAAAGAATAAAAGCTCTCTTATGGAAGGAACTTAAGAAAAAAATCTAAAAGAAACTAAAAAAGTCTAAAAGAAACCAAAAAAGTCTAAAAAAACCAAAAAAAGAATGCAGGTAAAAGGTTGAAAAAAAGGAGAAGAAAAATTAAAAGTACGGATAAAGATTTACCTGCACTCAAATGTTATATGCGGATTCTCCATGCTGTGTCTTATCAAGCCCAATGTTTTCTTCACTCTCAGAAACCTTGAACCCGATGGTCTTCTGGAGGACCAATCCTATTATGAGTGTGCAAGCAACCGCATAAACAATCGTAATAATAACTCCTTCGACCTGGATGAACAACTGGTGCGAATCGCCAAGGAGAAGACTTGTGGCACCCACACTTGCGAACACTCCCGTTAAGATAGCGCCGGTTATTCCACCAACCCCGTGGACTCCAAAAGCATCAAGTGAGTCATCATACCCGAGCTTGCCTTTGAGCATCACAGCCTTATAACATATAACCCCTGCAATTAAACCCATTACTAGAGCTGCCATTGGCGTGACAAAACCAGCAGCGGGAGTGATTACGACGAGTCCCGCAAGGATGCCTGTAGCAAACCCCAGGGCTGTTGGTTTTCCAGTGGACATCCATTCTATCGCCATCCAGGAAAGGCCTGCAGCTGCGGGTGCAATGAATGTTGTAATAAATGCAAGACCTGCAACCTCATTTGCGGCAAGAGCCGATCCGGCATTGAACCCAAACCATCCAAACCAAAGAAGCCCTGTACCAAGAAGGGTGAGGGTAACATTGTGCGGCTTAATCGAATCGATGCCGTACCCCTTCCTCTTTCCGAGGAAGACCAGAATTGCAAGGGAGGAGATACCTGATGTTACATGGACAACCGTGCCGCCCGCAAAGTCAAGGGCTTCTCCAGTAAGAAAGCCGCCGCCCCAGACCCAGTGACAAACAGGCGCGTAGACGATAAGCCCCCAGAGGGCTATGAAAGCGATGTATGAACTGAATTTAGCACGCCCGACAATGGCTCCGGAGATAAGAGCAGGCGTAATTACAGCAAACATCCCCTGAAACACAACAAATGCATATGTGGGAATGGTACCTGATACCGAGTAAAGGTCAATTCCCCGCAGGAATGCGTGTTCAAGGTCGCCTATGAACCAGTTTCCGGTTCCAAAAGCAAGAGAATAACCTATTACCACCCATTCTATGGTCATGACACCCATTGCGGCAAAGGAGTGCATCATGCTACTAAGGACATTCTTACGCCTGACCATCCCACCGTAGAAAAAAGCAAGCCCTGGAAGCATGAATAATATAAGCGCGGATGAAATCAATACCCAAACAAGATCTGCTGCTACAATAGCCATTTTTACCTCACCTCAAATAGCATCAGATCCGGTTTCACCTGTGCTGATCCTGATGACATCTTCAAGTGGGAGAACAAAGATTTTGCCGTCCCCGATATGACCGCTATTGGTCTTTGCCCCTTTCTGGATCGCAGCGATCGTCGGTTCCAAAAAATTATCATTTACTGCGATGTCAAGCCTTATTTTTTCAAGGAGATTTACTTCAAGTTCCAGTGCCCTGTAGACTTCCAGATGCCCCTTTTGCGCACCGTATCCGGAAGCTGCCGATACTGTCAACCGGTTTACTTCGACTTTCTGAAGTTCTCGTTTGACCGACTCAAGCCTTTCCGGTCTTATTATTGCTATTACATATTTCATTGCGACCACCAGTAGGTAACTTACTTCTTAGACAATATATTTAAACATACCTATATATTATAATAAGGAAGAAAAACCAAAATTTGTAGGGCTTATGACAGGGGCTGTTGCAGGTCTTGCGACCATTACCCCTGCAGCAGGCCTTGTTTCCTTGCATGTGGCTGCATTAATGGGCATCGTCGGAGCTATTGTCTGCTACTTTGCGGTACATATTAAAAACAGGATGAAATGGGACGATGCCCTGGACGTATGGGGAGTTCATGGAATAGGAGGAGTAACAGGAACAATTCTCCTTGGAGTCTTTGCTTCAACCGCCATAAATCCGGCAGGATCTAACGGATTGCTTTACGGTGGCACTGCGTTCTTTATCAAAGAACTCGTGGTTGTTGCAGGTGCTTCAATCTATGCATTTATATTTACCTACATTATGCTGATGCTCATAAATGCAATAACTCCGGTTAAAGTTTCAGATGCAGAAGAGCTTGCAGGCCTGGATATATCCATGCATGGTGAATGTACCTACGATGCGATTCACTGATAAATCCCTTAAAACCTATTGCTTCAACAATATTCATCATACAGGACTGTATTATATGGCTGAAAAGCTTCCACGTGAGGTTATTGAGGAATTGGAACGGGTAAGCCGACTGCATGAGCAGGCAGTCTGTGACCACGAAAAATGCAGGGAATTTAGTGAAAAGTTATCCGGCCTTCTTGTCAAGCTGGAGGATATGAAGTTTTATCGGACAGCTGACAGGTTAATGGGTGTCCTCATAAACTGCAGCCCAAAAGAAGCATCTCACTGCGAAAAATCAACACTTGTCGGGGAAATGATTAAAAACATGGCAAAAGAGGCACAAAACGAACCCAAGAAATGAGAGCTGAAAATTGTGCTATTTGAAGTTATCCGGGACTTTAGAGTTCCCGTATAAGCGGCTCATTTCTCTTCCCATGAATTTAACGCGGAATATAGAACATTACAAAAACGCCCACAAGTGAAATCAATGCCCCTATAATTTAATACCTATCAGGTATATTTTTATCGACAAAAAAGCCCCGTATAAGAGAGGAAGTGATAAAAATTCTTCATTAAGTCACGTATATCCTGTGGAAATAAGAAGGTTGGAAAGTAGGTACGACCCCGTACAGAAACAGGATTACTGCTCCGAGAAATGCAAAAACGAGTCCACTACCTTCACACAACCATAACCAGACCAGATATCCACCTTCGATTTCAAAAATACCTGCAAGGATAAACAGAATACAGACCAAGAAGTTATTTCAAATAAATTTGAAATAGGAAATTTTATATAGGTTCTTTCAAATATATTTGAAATAACAGAAACAAATCTGGATAAATACCCCTGGTGGAAAAATGACTCTTGATTATATCACTTATCTCATATCCGTAGGGCTTCAGTCAGTGCAGGAGTATCTGGCACTCCATGTGTTGATGTGCCTTGTGCCTGCCTTTTTCCTGGCTGGTGCGATTGCCTCCCTCTTTTCCAAGGAATCTGTGCTTAAGTTCTTCGGAGCGGACGCCCCCAAATATGTCTCGTACACGGTAGCTGCGGTTTCAGGCTGCCTCCTTGCGGTTTGCAGCTGTACGGTGCTTCCCCTCTTTGCAGGGATATATAAACGGGGGGCAGGCATAGGTCCTGCAACCACCTTTTTATTCTCTGCCCCTGCGATCAATATCCTTGCAATTGTCTATACGGCAAAAATCCTGGGATATGACCTCGGAGCAGCCCGTGCCTTTGCGGCAATTCTTCTTTCCGTACTTGTTGGTTTAGTTATGGCTCTTGCGTATGAAGGAAAAGCAACCGAACGCAAGTCCATAAAGACTTTCGGAGAAGAAGAACATAAACACAGCGTTGAACTCTTTATTGTGCTAATTGCAGTTCTTATAGCCCCCGAGCTGATGTCCTCCTGGGGCTGGAAGTATACAACTCAGTTTCTTGTCTGGATCCCAATGCTGGTAATTACAGCATTCCTATCTTTAAAATGGTTTTCAAAAGAAGAAATAGAAAGCTGGATGGGAGAAACCTGGTTCCTGATAAAACAGATCACCCCTCTGCTCCTGCTGGGAGTTTTCTTTGCCGGGATTGCGGTAGTCGTACTCCCCAAAGAGTTAGTAGCGGCTTTTGTGGGAGGAAATTCTCTTACTTCAAACTTTATTTCCTCAGTAGCCGGAGCCTTCATGTATTTTTCCACTCTCACTGAAGTGCCAATCATCAAAGCTCTCACGCTGCTTGGAATGGGAAAAGGTCCTTCTCTTGCCATGCTCCTTGCAGGTCCAGCACTCAGTCTACCGAATATGATTGTTATCAACAGGATCATGGGGCCAAAAAAAGGCATGACCTACATCTCCCTCGTGGTTTTGATTGCGACCGTTTCAGGGTATATATTCGGAGTTATGTTTGTATAAACGAAAAAAGAGAATATGGATCAAATCAAAATAATGTCATAAATAATTTTCATGAAGCTTATATCTAAATATATCACAATAAATAAAGAAATAATTAAGCAATAGGTGAAATGTATGAAAATAGAAGTACTGGGTTCAGGTTGCGCAAAATGCAATAAGACAAAAGAAATGGCTGAAAAAGCTGTCAAGGAAATGGGTGTTGAAGCCGAAATTGTCAAGGTAGAGGACTTTGACAAAATACTGGGATATGGGGTCATGATCACTCCTGCTCTTGTTATTGACGGAGATGTTAAAGTCGCAGGTAAAGTCCCAAGTGTAGAAGACATCAAAAAGTGGATTGCAAAATAAGGAATGAAAACTACAGGTTTTCAAAATAATCAGGGACAAAATACTAGCAATAGTAACAATCAAAAGCAGAAAAAATGTAAAGAAAGGAGTATAAAAACAATGTCAGAAGAAGTAAAATGTGCATGCGGGACAGCAAACGTAGGGATCTTTGCCTGCAGCGGAGGGTCCAACGTAGGCCAGATCGCAAACAAAGTCGCAATCGAACTTACAAAGCAGGAAGTTGGGAAAATGATGTGCACAGTCGGGATCGGCGGCAGGATTAAAGGCCTTATGAAATCGGCCGAAGGTTCCGAAAGGCTCATAGCCATTGACGGCTGCCCCTTAAACTGCACAAAAGAGACCCTGGAGCTTGCCGGTTTTGTCCCTGACAGGCACATTGTGATCTCCGAGTTAGGGATCAAAAAAAGCAAAGACCTGGACCTCAAGGATGAAGAAGTTAAAGAAGCCCTGGATAAGATAAAGGAGATACTGCAGTCCGATTGATCTTCAATTCGCTCTTTTTTACAATTAACATATTTTTTTAGGGACCTGTTTTGGCAGGGTTTTGGATTTTTTGAACCTCAAACCAGTTTTAGAGGCAATGTATGGTCCAGACTCCTGCAAGCCACAGGCACCCCACAATATTTACCAGGCCTTAAGAAAAGTATTTATACGGCTATAATTCAATGATTGATTATATGATTAATGAAGAAAATGTAAAGGTTTTCAAAGCCCTGAGTGAGGAAACCAGATATAAAATCATAAAAGTCCTGCTTGAAGGGGAAAAATGTGCATGTGAGATTCCTGACCTCATAGGCAAGACCCAGTCCAATACCTCGATGCATCTAGCAAAACTGCAGGACTGGGGTATCATCAAGGTAAGAAAGGACGGAAAGATGAGGCTTTATTCCATAGACAACGAAAAAGTCCGGAAGCTTCTGAAGTTACTTGAAGAATAAGTTCTATCTCAATCCTTTAGTACTTTTTGAGACTTTTTATTATTTTCTGATCTTAAGATATTCTATCTAAATCGTGCAAAACAGAAAAATTTCAATTATATTTCAACGAATCCTCTATTTAGGAGAAAAGAAAACATCTTAATAGATACGTCAATGGTAAAAACAGTAGTTAATGGTAATATTCTAATCCCCTTGTAATAGATACGTCAATGGTAAAAACGGTAGTTAATGGTAATATTCTAATCCCCTTACCAAAAATTCGGGTTGAAAATCGATACTATCCTATGTTTTCCATATGTTCTCCTACTCATTTTAATGATTATGGCAGTAAATTACATGTGAACTCTTTACACTCACTTTATTCTATCAAGTTACAGCATTATAGTTCGCAATGTTACATACTGATTTATCCTACTTGTAAGAAGCCTTTTCATGATCAGATTATTGGTGTTTCTGGTTCTGCAAATTACATTTCTGAATAGGTTCTGCAAATTACATTTCTGAATAGGTTCTGCAAATTACATTTCTGAATAGGTTCTGCAAATTACATTTCTGAATAGGTTCTGCAAATTACATTTCTGAATATTATGAGAAACAAATGAATGTTAGATATGATGGACAATGCAGTCTACACAATTCTCAACAAATTGGAGAAATATACACCGAAGGCTTGACTGCATTCTGTGGAAGAGCTCCTTGTGCAACTTCACCGTGGTTATATGAACAAAAACGTGGCTTCGAATTTACAGCAAATTCGTGACACTGTCGCATATATTCAAGAGATACAAGAATTTGACTCTAATCTGGAACTTTAAGAAGCGTTTTACAAAGTGATTTGTTACGTAGAAGAGATTTTTAAGAAGAATGTAAGCTTCTTGAAAAAAGGTTTTACACCTGAGACGGATAATACAATAGAACAGATATTTTCTTTGATATGTGATATAGCAGACAAAGCAAGATCAATTAAAACAGATAGTGGTCTAACTAATTTTTGTTATAAATTATATATTTATTTAAATCAGTGATGTTTTAGTACTGGTAAATGGAAAGGATTCTCACCCTTAATGAGGGCAAGATTCCAATATGGTTCTGAGTGAAGGAAAGGAAAAACGGAAACTTATAACCGAAACTTGAAATCTTATAGCGGTAGCTAATGAAAATTTCCACAAAAACCAGATATTTATTAAAAATATTGAACAAGTTCTTGTCTGAATATATCAACTTTTCCAAAATGGGTAGATTGGTTTATTCAAGTTATGATAAAATTTTATGATTTTTTTAAATCAAGTTATGATGAAATTTTATGATTTTTTTAAATCAAGTTATGATAAAATTTTATGATTTTTTTAAATCAAGTTATGATGAAATTTTATGATTTTTTTAAATCAAGTTATGATGAAATTTTATGATTTTTTTAAATCAAGTTATGATGAAATTTTATGATTTTTTTAAATCAAGTTATGATGAAATTTTATGATTTTTTTAAATCAAGTTATGATGAAATTTTATGATTTTTTTAAATCAAGTTATGATAAAATTTTATGATTTTTTTGAAATTGGAGAAGAACCAGAAAAAATTAAAAAAACTCCAGTTCTTCCATGTTTAATTTATTGAGATGGTATCGAAGAGATGTTTCGAACGCAACATCCTGATATCGCGCTGTGACTGAATGAACAGAATTCCTGTTGACTGACATATTAGTAGTGGTACGAAAAATGTCTTTACTTGTAAGATAACCATTGATCTTAATAGTAACATGGTCAGAAAGAGGTTGTAATACCGTATCAATATATTTCTATGACTTTAATTCTATTTAAAGTTTGAATCTAAACTTATTTGGCAAAAGAGGTATGGGGGGAGGCATTTTCATCCTATATATAGGTTTTGAATAACCTCATTTATACTAAATGAAAATTAGCAAAGTACTGAAATTAATGAATTAAAGAACAGCTTAAAGAAGTATGACTGCTGAGACTAAAGAAATGTCGATTGATCAACCATCGAAATTGTTGATTATTTAGAAAGAATTATATCAGAGCAACAAGTTGAAATGTTCAATTAAAAATTAATCAAGAAAATTAGAGCCCAAAAAGGAATTCGAGCTAAAAAATGTCTGAAGTTATAAGCAAATCACTTACAAATGTAGCTCAAAGTGCTATTATTATATTTATTGGAATGATTATTAATTTGGCTTTAGGATTTTTAGGTAGAATTATTTTTATAAGGTTCACAACCCAGAGTGAATATGGAATTTACTCTCTGGCTTTTACACTAATGAGTGTATTTGTTACAATATCTACACTTGGTTTATATGATGGGACTACAAGGTACATTGCAAAGTTCAGAGCAAAAGACCAATCAGAATATGTGCAGGATACAGTTGTTTCATCAATAGTAATTGCGTTAATTTCCAGTATTTTAATTTCTGTTATTGCATATCTGGGATCTGATTATATATCTGTGAATATTTATAATTCCCCAGAACTCTCCCCAGTTTTTAAAATGTTATTAATTGCGGTTCCCCTGTCAGTTTTGATCAGCATATTTATCTCAATTTTCAGGGGCTTTGGTGAGTCTAAAATAAAAATTTGTTTAAACGAAATCTTAAGACCGGTTACTTATCTCTTATTTCTGGCCTCTGTAGTTTTTTTACGATTACCGTTTCATAATATGGTTTTTGTCTATGTCATATCAATTCTAATTACATTTCTGGCGTTTATAATTTATTTTATCAAAAAACCCCCGTTCAAACTAAAGTGGAACAAGCTACGTATAAACCACGTTACAAAAGAATTATTAATATATTCCATGCCACTTCTCGCGGTAAGCATACTGCTTACAATAATGTCATGGACTGACACTTTGATGCTCGGTTACTTTAAAACACCAGAAGTAGTTGGCATGTATAGTGCTGCATACACGATAGCCAGTCTGCTTTCAGTTGTTATTAATTCTGTAGGCTTTCTTTACGTTCCAATTATTTCACAACTTTATAGTAAAAATCAAATTGAGGAACTCGGGGTCATTAATGCAACGTCAACTAAATGGTCTTTTATGTTTACTTTGCCGATGTTTTTTTTGTTTTTTTTATATCCAGATTTTATCTTAGATTTATTTTATGATTCTCGGTATATTGAGGCCAGTACCGTCTTCCAGGTTTTAGTCCTGGGATTTATAACAAACGCTTATTTTGGTCTTAACTATCATACGTTAATGTCTATAGGGAAATCCTACTTCTTAATGAACTGTACTTTAATGAGTGCCATCTTGAATATACTGCTGAATCTAATTTTGATTCCCTCTTTTGGAATGGTTGGAGCAGCAATTGCATCGGCTTTGTCTTTTGCAGTAGTCGAAATATACATGACTGTAAAACTATATCATTTTTTGAATATACATCCCTTTACAAATATTTATTTGAGGTTTACTATATTGTCAGTACTACTCGCAGTTATTTTTTATTTTGTGAAGAGCCTGTTTATTACAACATTCTGGGCAGTGGCAATATCGTATTCAATTTTTTTGCTAATTTATGTTATTTCCATATTATATACAAAATCACTGGATAGAGATGATATCAAGATATTGGTTGAAATTGGGAAAAAAAGTGGAATTAATATTCCATATAAAAAATTTTTAAAATTGATAGGTACTAAAAAAGTTAACTAAGCCTGAAGGTCTCTATTAGATAGATTTTAAGGAATGTTTCAATAATATATAGCCTTAAATAATCAAATATTTAATTAGTTTTGCCTTCATTTTTCTACCAGGTGGGATATGAACTTAATGGAAAAAATAATCAACTACGATGCTAAAAAATTTTTGATCTTTTTATTCTCTATACATTGTGCACTTGTAGGTTCAATATTGCTTGACTTCCTAAATTTCCCCGTTCCAATCTTACGGCAAGTAATCGGGTTTGTATATCTTACTTTTGTACCTGGAATCGTTCTGCATAGAGCTCTTAAATTAAGAAAACTGACTTTCCTTGAATCATTTATTTGTATCGTGGGACTGAGCATGCTGTTTATCATGTTTTCAGGCTTTTTTATAAACAGCCTTGGCTATTTTTTCACGGATGCTCTTATCTCAACTATTCCTTTAACTTTAATAATAGGTACGATTTTATTATTTTTATCCCTCATATGCTATATGAGAGATAAAAATGAATATAATGAAGTATACTCCAGCACTACAAAAACTTCATTATCCCTACCTTTATTATTTTTATGCACAATTCCATTTTTAAGTATAATTGGGAGCTATCTCATTAACTTTTATCACACAAATATACTTGCAATAATATCTATAATTTTTATAATTATAGTATTAATTATAGTTACATTTACCGATTTGCTGCCAAAAAATTTATATCCCTTTTCAATATTTATAATCTCAATTTCCATCTTATACCATAATTCATTAGCATCAACTTTTTTAGATGGCTGGGATATTCACTTTGAGTACTATTTTGCGAACCTTGTTTTGGGAAATTCTTTATGGGACTCTACAATTCCCTTAAATGTCAATGCAATGCTAAGCATTGTAATGCTTGCTCCCATCTATTCAGAGATATGCAATTTAGAACTTACATATGTGTTTAAAATAGTATATCCCTTTATCTTTTCGATGGTACCTATTGGAATCTACCATATATACCAAAAACAGATACTAAATGAAAAAATTGCTTTTATATCAGTATTTTATTTCATGTCGATATATACATTTTTTACAGAAATGCTAGCATTAGCAAGACAACAAATTGCAGAATTCTTTTTTGTTCTTATCTTCTTAATTATGTTAAGTAACCTAGATTTATTTAAGAAACGACTTTTGATGGTTTTATTTGTACTGGGTTTGGTTACTTCTCATTACGGATTATCCTACTTGATACTCTTGTTTATGCCAGTAGGATATTTATTTATGACTTATGTTTTAAAACATAAAAGTGACACATACACAATTAATTTTATGCTTTTATTCTCTATTATTGTTTTCATATGGTATACCAATTTCACACAAGGATCTGTATTGGAAACAATAGTTAGTATATTCGGCCACATTCATGAAAGTATAATGGATGATTTATTTTCAACAAGGTCAGTTGAACTGGCTACCAGTACATCTCCTTTTTTGAGTGGGCAAATATTAAGAATGCTATATCTATTATCACAATTTTTCATAGCTATAGGATTCATAACTGTATATCTTAAACCAGAAGATTTTAAAATATCTAATGAATATTTTGGTTTTTCATTTGTATTTTTATCTGTACTGATCACATCATTTTTCACTTCTTCTACAGGTATGAATATCCACAGGTTGTATCACATAACATCCATCTTTTTATCAATGTTCTGTGTTGTTGGTGGATTTACTTTTTTTCAGTCGATATCTAAGATTCTCCATACGCATCCAATATCTTATAAAAAGTCATTAAAAATTTTATCTGTCTTTTTTGCAGTATTTATGATTTTTAATGTCGGTATTGGTCAGCAAATAATACATGATAACCCTACTTCCGTATCTATTAATAGGGAATGGGCAAAAAACTCAGATAACCTCGAACATAAATATGTCTTCTACAAAATGCATTTTCCATCCCAGGATGTTACTGGTACTAAATGGTTATCTAAAAACAGAAATTCAACGACAAAAATATATGCTGATCTGTCATCCACAGCACTCCTATTCTTCAGCTATGGCATGATCCCCGGCGAACCCATATTAACCGATCATAGCAGGATAGAGCCAGGTTCTTATGTCTATTTAAGGTACCCAAACGTTAATTATGGGATTATGTATGGACCGAAACAAGGCATGAAATGGAATATTACTGACATCCCATTATCTGATCAAAATAATCTGATTTATTCAAACTATGATAATTCCATATATAAACTTTAAAATTCTCATCTTTCAATTTTTAAGGCTCAGCGTCCTGCCCTTCAGATACATAAGCTCTTCATGATAAATTATGTACTTGCAAGCCGGGGATTGATATACTGCAGCTACCTGTAACTGGAAATGTTCGTAAAAGAGCGGCAAAACACCCTATATAAAATAAGCACATTAGATTCAAGGTAGAATCCCTAAACCGCAATCATCTGACTTCACAGATTTGCGGAGTTTGACAAAATTAGGGTTAAAAATAGGATTAGAACTCAGGCTTAGCAGAGTAATACATAAAAAATTAAGAATCATATGTGATGAATTAAGAATCATATGTGATAAATTAAAAATTAATATGTAGCGAATTAAGAATTACATGTGGTCAGCTTTTTATATACTTTTACTTGTTTTTCTACGAGCTTTTTCCAGTCATATCTGTCTTCAACCAGTATTCTTCCATTGATACCGATTCGCTCAGAAAATTCTTTATCTTCTAATAATGAAACAATTAAATCTGCAAATGTATCCCATTGGTCTGCGATTAAAATATTTTTGTTGTTGCTAATTTCTAAGCCTTCTGCACCAATTGTTGTGGAAACCACCGGTTTGCTCATTGCCATGTATTCAAGTATCTTCAGACGGGTACCCGAACCGCTGGTTAACGGGGCAATGCAGACATCTGCGTTAAAGATATAAGGTCTTACATCTTCTACAAACCCTATAATTTCCACAGTATTGTCTGTCTTTGAATACTCATTGAGCCAGGCAGGGCAGCTTTTACCTATAATGTAAAATTTTATATTCGGGAATTTCTTTTTTATTGCGGGATGAACATTTTCTAAATAGTTTTTAATTCCGAAGTCATTAGGTTTATACGATAAACTCCCCATAAATAAGATATTTGGATGGGATAATTGAACACTGGTTGCAAACTCTTCCGTATTATAGAAATTGCAATCCACCCCATTCGGGATTACATCTATTTTATCTTCCGGGATTCTGCAGGATACGTATATTTCTTTATCTGTTTCCGAAACTACAAATATGTGATCAAATTGGTCTATAATCTTTAATTCATGATCCTTAAATCCTTTAACAACACGCTTGTGTGCAAACCTAACCCAGGAACTTTTTTGGTGATTAATTTGCCTTATAAAATTTAAGTGATCAACATTATGAAGAGTAATAACCTTACACCCTTTAAAGTGGGAGTTTGATGCAGCCTGTATTACAGGTGCAGCCTCAATAGTGTGCTGTGCGTGAATAATATCGAATTGACTTTTTTTTAGTACAGATTCGATACTCCTTATATTTGCTGGTGAATTATATCTATAAATAGGAGGATACATACTGTTTAAAAAAACGGCTTTCGTTTTTTTGAGTATAGATAAATCCGGGACCTCTCTGGTGTATATTTTTGCGTTCAATTCTTTTTCAAGCTGATTCAAGTTGTATGTTGAATTCTCAAGCTTATTATCAACAGAATAATTACAAACCATATGTGAATCTATCTTTTTTTCAGATAGATTTTTTATTATATTATAATCTCTGACAGGAGCTCCACTTACAGGATAAGGAATATAGGGCATTACATGTAAAACTCTCACAGGCTTCAAACTCCAACTTTTTTATATATTCTCAGAATTTCTTCCGCAATCGTATCCCACTTAAAATTCATGGCGTATTTTTTTATCTGTTCATTGTTCCATTCTTTATCTAAAGCGACAAGCACTTTTTCTGCCAGTTCCTTTGATTTTGTCGGCTCAACCAGATAACCATAACTCTCAGAAATCAAAACCTCTTCGCTTCCACCATTATATGTTGCAACAACAGGTTTACCACAGCTCATTGCCTCTATCTGAACTATTCCAAAGCTTTCGTGCAAACTCGGCAAAACAAAGACGTCACAGGCACTCATCCATAATGGAATTTCAGTATATGGTCTGCTCCCGGTAAGCTTTACGTAATCCTCGAGACCTGAGGAGCTAATTTGCTTTTTTAACTTCTTCTCCAGTTTCCCCCCACCAACTATGAAACAGATTACATCTTTTCTTTGCATTATGATTTCATTCATAGCTTCAATAAGATACTTATGTCCTTTTACCTCTCCATATAAACTTCCAACATTCAATATTATTTTCTTATCCAAAGGCAGCCCAAGCTTTTTTCGGCAGCTTTGCTGGTCTAAATCTGGAAAGGATTTAGGACTATAGCCATTTGGGATGTAGTATACCTTATCCAGAGGCACTCCAACGCTTTTAAACAGTGATATATCACCCTTCCTAACACGAATTATTGCATCACACAAATTCCATGGTCTTATAAATTGAGGCTCTTTCCTTTTTACAGCATTATTAAACGTTCTGGAAGTATGTTCCGTAATAACTACAGGAACTTTGTACATTTCCTTTAACTTGACAGCGACTGCTCCGGCTCTCCATGTAAAGTGAGCATGAATTAAATCAAATTGCAAATTTTCATCTTCAATTAATTTTTTTACAGCCTTTTCTTCGAAATAGATCCAAAAATCTCTTCCGTATTTAAAAAATAATGGACAGTTCATATATTTTGGAAAATATACGTGTACATTATCAAATGTATAGTTTTCATGACGCGTCTTTCTTAAAAGTTCCATCCCATGAGCAACCGGAGACACTACATATATATTATCGAAGTGTTCTTTAAGAAACATGACCTGCTCTTTTACAAAAATCTCTCTTACATACTTATTGTCAGCGTTTGGAAAATCATTGGATATTACGAGCAAATTTTTTGACGCCATAATTATAACTCACTTAATATAAATTTATATTTCCCGGCTTTTGTTCTTTCTATCTCATCCACATAGATGAATTCTATTTCCCATTGCTCAGACTTACTTTTAATTATCTTTCTAATAATATCCAGTTGATTTTCATCAAAATTTTCTTCCAATACCATTTTTATAGTAATCGTGTTTAATTTTTTCTGTATAATCTGAAATTCTTTTACCCCACTAATTTCCCAGAATATACGTGAAAAAAAACCGCCATAAACAAACTTTCCTTCCGGAGTTTGCAAAATTTCCTGTTGTCTTCCGAGAACTTCCTTTAACAATCTGGAGCCACGTCCACACCCGCAAACATCACTTACAATATGCCCCATATCACCAGTCTCATACCTGATGAATGGCATAGCATAGTTATGAAGGCTTGTTGCAATAATCCTTCCAGTTCCGTTTTCCAGTTGAGAACCGTTCTCATCCACAACTTCCAGGATACTCCGCTCTGTGTCAATATGGAGGCCATTGTGTTCCTTACACTCATAAGCTCCCAGGCCTCCATCATTCAGCCCGTAGCCATCGAATACTTCACATCCAAATGCATTTTCAATGTTTTTCCGCATGTGAGGAATTAATTTTTCTGCAGCTGTGAAAACTGCTTGAGGAGTAATAACATCAATTTTGTTTTCACTAAGGAATTCTGAGAAAAAATTTAACGAAGAAGCATAACCTCTTATGAATTGAGGTTTGAATGAGTTAATTGTCTTTGCATATTGCTGCATATCTTCGGTACTCATATCGTAAGAGGACAGTTTCCTAAGATTTCTTACAATTTCATGAGCTTTCTGGACAACAAAAGATCCGGAACCTATGTCCAGAGAGGAACCTGCCAAGAACACCATCTTATCCCCCAATTCGTATCCTGCGTACCCCCACCCACGATATAGTGAGGCTCCGTTGAAAAACCTATCATATTTTGATAATCTGAACTGCAGGGGATTACCTGTGGACCCACCTGTTGAATTTAGATAGTATTTGATTGAACTAAGGTTAACTGGTTTAAAATCCTCAAAATTTTGCTTGATGGTATCTTTAGTAAGGATAGGAAGTTTTTCGAGGTCTTCAATCTTTCTGATGTCACTGGGTTCCAGTTTCAATTTATTAAACAGTTTGTGATAGTAGGGCACATTTTTATATGCAAAAACAATCACATGCTTCAGTTGTTTTTCCTGATCTTTTTTTTGTTCAGGGTAAGATTTCCACTGAGAGTCGACCAATTTTTTATATAATGGATAGAATCCCCGCTCTCCTAATTGATGGGCAGTTATAAACAAAGGTTTTTGAAACATATTATTTCCCCTAAAACTGCATATCTTGAGGATTCAACTACAAGCCACCGTATTTTTCTATAATATCTGCCATAAATTTGGTCACGTCAATTTTTTCAGCAAGCAATGTTTCTCTTTTTTGTTTGCCTTCTCTTTTTAGATTAGGATTATTCAGTAATTCCAGCGCTTTGACTAAAGAATCCTTACCCATCGAATTTTCATTATAAAAGTTATACACCAATCCATATCTTTTTTCTTCTTCGTCTGTGTACCCCCTCCCTGCATAATCACAGAAAATCGCATGTGTTCCGAGGACTGCACATTCTGAAGCCATTGTTGCACTATCCCCGTAAAGTAACGTTGCATAATATAGCAGGTCATGCATCTTTTCCGGTGGAAGGTTAATCCGGTACATCTCAAACTCCTTTTCAAGAGGTTTTTCCGAAGTTATAAGAATACGCCCATATTTCTTTAATTCTCTTACAGCATTTCTTTTATCCTCTAGAGTTAAACCAGCATGCCCGACATCATGAATTGCTCCCCATGATACAAATCTTAGTATTATGAAAGTGTCATTTTCCTTTATTCCAAGATCGTTCAGAACTCTGGCGTCAGGTGTAAAATAGTGAGGATGAAGATATGCAAGTTCATGATTTCCTTCATATCGTATCTGTTTATTGCCAAGGCTAATCCTGTAACTTGCTGGCGTACAGATGACAGTCGCAAAGGGGTCCATTAAAAGATGTTCAATCTTTGAGTGTTCGGTGTCGTCAAATACAATAGAAGTTTTACCTATTAATTTTCCAAGGTGTGAAACATGCACGTTTCCCACGCCGCCAACTAGAATATCAGGTTTAAATACTCTGGCAATCTTGTACAACATATATTCTATTTTTATCAATTCCATTGCTTTTGAAAAAGAAGTAAATTTCGCACTTCCTACGACCTCGTATTCAAACCCGTAGGCATCAAGCAAATTCAATGAAACTTCCTTTTCAACGGCTGTAATTTTACATTTGTGACCTTTTTTTTCAAGGTCCCAGAGTAAGTTCTTGAATAAATGAACTTGAGCAGGATGGCATATATTGAAAAGTATTCTCATTTCCTCACCATTCTCAAAATTATTTTACCCTGAACTAAATACATGATTCTGTGGTTTGACCTGCCTTTTTACAATAAAGACTAAAGAGCAGGGTAATTTTGTTATTCTCGATATTAAAATATGAATTTTTGTCGAAAGGCCATTGAATACAAAAGAATGAAATAATTTTATATTAATATGCCTATCGTAAAAGTAAATCTCTTCAATTGTACAATCCAGGCTCTCAAAAAATGATTTCAACTCTTCTATTTTATGGTTTCTCCAGCGCGTCTTCCTAATGTCCCCTGTTAAATTGGAACTATGAACAAATATCAATTTACCCCCTTTATCAAGCAATAATAGATATTTTTCCATAAGTTCTCTGTTCTGGTTAATACCAAATAATGCAAATCCAGAAAGAAACACAATCTCAAATTTATCAGTGAAATACTTTTCTGGATACCTGCCATCAGCAACCAGAAACTCTACATTTGAGTTGAGCTCCTTCTTTTTCTCATTCGCTTTTTTAATTAAATCTTCATTATAATCAAAAGCAGTTACTTCTGCTCCGTAACTTTCAAACAGAAACGAATAATGTCCATTTCCGCAACCAACGTCAAGAACCTTTATATTTTTATTTTCCGAAAATTTCAAAACCTGTTTTATAAAATATTTGTCTTCTTGATAATATTTGAAACCCTTTTTTAAGATCAGTTTATGGATAAGTTTGTCAATGAATTTCACGTTCTCACAGCCATCAAAAGTATTTTTCCTGAATTTAATACAAAATCCTCTAGCCAGAAAAAGCTCAAGTTGATAACATTTGACTTCCAGCGATCCGGATGTATTAAAATATACAAATTATTTAATTTTCTTTTATGACATAATGGAACGAATGGAATTAAGATAGACATCGGAAAGGCCAAGTTCCTTAAGACGGACTTTTGATAATGCCAGGAATCCCACAGGGCATCCTTCTATCTTTTAATTATTGACCATAAAAGCGTTTTTGAGACCTCTGTGACGTCTGCCAGTCCCTACCATCTCAGGTCAAAGTTCCCTTCTCAGATAGGTATGATCATTTTCGGGATTAGTTATGGATCTCTACAGACATCCATCCATCGTAACCAGGATATCGGCATCTTTTGCAGCTTCAATACCTTTTTTTAAAGAGAAATTTTTATTCATGTACGTAAAATCCCGAATTCCCTCGGCTCCTGCAAATTCGACCAACTCTACACACTGATCTGAAATGCCATTATTTACAACAATTACCCGGTCTGTGTAACGCCTTGTGATCAGCACGACTGTCCCTATCTCCATCTCCTGATAAAAGCAGGAAGGATAACTGCAATCTTCGGAAAACTCTCCTCATACGTGTCCATTCATCACAACCGGGTACATGTTTTACTTGAGTCTGCCTGAACTTGAGTTTTCCTAAACTGAAGAATTTAACCCAAACAAATAAATTCGGAACTACTATATGTAAATTCTACTACACTCACTAATAATCATTTTATAATGAAATACTTACTAGAAAAATAGTGAGATATATAACTTCGTCTCAACATTTCCTAGTTTATCAGGTTGATTTGCGAATTGAACCTATAAATATAAATACCTTTGGATATTGTTCGGTTTCATAAAGAAAAAGTGACTATTGTACTGAAATTTATTAAATTAATACTTGTAATTTATAGAATGGAATGATTAAATAAAGAAATACCTATATAAATATACTAACAATCTTGCTACAATAATCAATAAACTGTTCCTAAATTTTCTTCGTTTAATGAATAGACCACAGAAGCTAAAAATTAAAAGTAATAATTTTAGAAACAATACTTCTCACGATCTTATGATCTGTAGAGAACAAAGAGTATTTGGTTCTCAGTCTGTAAATTAGTTTGTGGGGCTCGAAGAAGTATATCTGAATGTTGGTATTGATAACAAAGAATATTCATTAAGCCTGTATACTGACCGAAAACGGGGAGTAAATAGGGAATTTTATTCGAATTAAGAATTCAAAAAACAGCATTGAGAAGTTCAGAGGAAGCGTGGAAGTTAGAGTTATTCGATTTGGAAAACCCCAAAGATTTGTTATGGAGATAACATGAGAATGGAATTGAAAGAATACTGTAAGTTCCATTTCAAACTGAAACCAAAAGTTGCTGATTTGAAGAAGCGTTTAGCGCTTAACATGCATCCTATTTTCCTGGATATGACCAGATATTAAGGTTTAAGAAGTCGAGAACTTCAGCTTGATTCATCCAGTTCTTGCTTCCTTAATACTGAAATTCTCAGTGAGCTTATAGCCCACCAATCCAATCAGTAAACTATTGATGTTGAGGCCTTTACTTATATACTTGCTAAAAATGTCGTAAAAATTGAGCTTTTCAAAAAAGTATTGAACAGCCATTGTTGTTCCAATAGGAAGATATATATTCTTGTTAGGAATTGTAGGAAATGCTCTTGGTTCTATGTTTTTATTCATTGGATCAAATAAGACAAAACAAAGAGCACTTATTTTAGCATGAAAGTATATGAGGAGATCTTCCTCACGTACTCTCTCTTTCTTCATTTCTCGCAATTACATATATTTCACTCATTATTTTGATCCTTTCATCAACTGAGAATATCTCAGTCTCCACTATCTTTCTCTTTTGAATTTCCCCCTTTTTATATCCAGTTTCATCTTCATACATCTCCTCGTTTGTGATCAGATGCCATATAATTGTTGCAATTTTTCTTGCCAGGGCAATAATTGCCTTTGAATGCCCAATCGACTTCTTTTTTCTGTTGAAAAACTCTTTTAACCTGCTATTTTTTGTTCTTGCTGCTGCCTGAGCAATCTGTGTTAGAATCCACCTTGCTTCCTTAGATCCTCTCTTAGTGATTCTTCCGTTATGGTATTTATCCGCTGATTGGTACACATTCGGAACTATGCCAAGCCATGAAGCAAGCTTATCCCCTGAAGAAAAATCTTTGAAATCGCCTATTTCAGCAATAAGAGTTGCCGCTCCAAGTTCTCCTATTCCTGGAACAGACATTAAAATTTCCATTTCTTGCTTATGATTTTTATAAGCATAATTGAATATTTCTTTTTCCAAAATTTTGATTTCATTGTCAAGATGCTTTATGATATCCAGACAGATCTGAAGCCTGAATGCAGCACCTTGAGAGATTTCTCTGTCCAGAGTTTTCCCTTATCTGATCACTTTTTTTACGAACATTTGGGGAAAGGCTTGCTATAATCTGGTCAACGCTTTTACCTGAACAATTCCTGATAGAATTTGCTCTACCACTCTTCCCAAAAATATCTGTTAGCACATTCTTCAGATTAAACATTTCAGGTGCGAGTATGAGCGTGAGCTTCATTTTTTATATCTGTTCTTTTTTGTACAAGGTTATGGCGAAGCCGGATACATGAACGAAATGTTCTATGGTTTTTTGGGAAAACTCTTGATGGTTGAATCATATTATTCAATGCAAGTTGTGCGATGAATTCGGAATCGATCTTATCTGTTTTTTTTGTGTGTAAACGCCTTCATATCTCGGGCATTTCCAACTATAACAGGTAGATGTTTTATCAACGCATCATAAATCGGAACCCAAAAGTCACTCGTTGATTCACAGGCAACAACGTCACATTTATCTGATATAACCCAGTTTTTAAAAGCTAAAATTTCGTCAGGGGTTCTAGAGAAATATTGTTGCTGTTTTTCACCAGATCTACTGAGGATTGTAGCAATGAAAAAGAGTTTGTGAATGTCTAAACCACAAGCTTTGTTAATGACTTCAACCAATTTAGATCACCAAATTAGATCACCAAATTAATTTGGGCAGTAGAATTGCCTCAAAGGCCAATTTAGCATCCGTGATCAAAGTCACATTTGAGCCTTCGATGGCAATTCACTGGTTAGTTTTATCACGGCTTCAAAGAACCAAAATAAGTACAACCTTACTGCCCAAGAGAATGATGAGGTTGATAGGTAAAAAAGGTAAGGAAAAAAAAGTACTTTCATTTCTTTGTGCCTGTTATTCGAAGAATTTCATATGCGTTTTATTTATCTACCAAAATGAAGTTAAAAATAGTGGTAACTGTCAAAGTTAGGATAAATAGATAAGCTAAAGGATAAATAGATAAGCTAAAGATATATAACCAAACGAAGAATTCATATTCAAGAAAAGTGCCTTAAAAATTCCGTAGCTGGATGGTTTTCTTTCCATCCAATACGTTATACTATTTATCCATCCCTGATATAGTCCAGGAAGTTTACATCCTTCGTTCTAAGATTAGCTTCGGCATCTGGCTTTCATTTCCGCAGTCACTGCTATAGAATGCAATATAGTTATTGCTCTCTGTGCGGGCTTTTATCAGAAATCCCGTGTTTTCATACTTTCCACTGGTGTACTCTTTTACGAGATCGGTTACATCCAGCTTGTAATACCTGTTGTCAGGAATATCACTTCCTTCAAGAGTCAGTATGGCATAAGGAGCACTTCCCTGCAGGACACTGTTTTTATCGTACCAGTCTCCTCCTGAAGTACTCCATTCGATATCTTTGTCCTTTTTATTCCAGCTCACATAGTTGGGGTTCCAGGTAGAAGCAGGTCTGTAAACTTCAATTACGGTATCTTCAGGTCTTGAACTTCCTTCTGGATAATACCAGCACAGGTAAAGGGTTGCATTAATAATATCTGAGTTGGTATAGTCTCTCAGGTTAAACAGCATTACATCTCTGTATCTGCCAACACTCATTCCTCCTACATCAATAAAGGGTTTATCCTGGAAAACAGTCTCAGGAGAAGCTTCACGCAGGCGGTTGTCGTTTGTGCCAGTAATAGTCTCATATACAGTTTTCTTTGTCACTTTAAGCTTTGGTATCTGGCTTTCGTTTCCGCAGTCGCTACTGTAAAAAGCTACATAATTTCCGCTTTCTGTACGGGCTTTAATCAGAAAACCGGTGTTTTCGTACTTCCCGCTTACATACTCTTTTACAAGGTCAGTTACATCAAGTTCATGGTAGCTGTTGTCAGGAAGGTTACTTCCTTTAAGGGTTATTGTTGCGTAAGGGATGCTGCCCTGAGCTACATTATTCTTACCAAACCATTCTCCACCTGCAATGCCCCAAGGCTTGTTAAGGTCACAGTTGTTCCAGGTAACATAACTAGGGTTCCAGGATTTCGGCCGGTAGATTTCAACAATGGTATCCTCTGGTCTTTCAATTCCGGCAGGGTAGTACCAGAAGAGGGAAAGGGTAGCCTTTTCGATCAAATCCGAATCATCATATTCACTTAAGTCAAATAAGAGCAGGTTTCTATAAGCACCAACTCCGTCCATTCCTCCAAGGTCTATATAAGGCACGTCCTTAAAGACCGTACCAGGAGAATCTTCACGGAGACGGGAATCCTGTATTAAAGGAAGAAAGTCAGAGATATTTCCCTTTATTACCGCATCGTTTATCGGAGCATGGTTAACCGGGGCTTCAGCCGGGTCAAAGTTATTCTCACATATAGTATTTTTCCCTACAGTACGTATACTTTTGCTACCACCACTGATAATGTTATCATGGATATAGTTCCAATCGGCATTGCTACCAGTCTCACGGATTCCCAGATACATAGTACCTTTTTCATCGTAAATAAAGTTATTTTCAACGTTAGCTCTCCATGTGTCAACCAGATATATTCCATTATGGTATTCAGACACTAAATTCACGTTCTTGATAGTATTGTTTTTTATTTCCAGATTCATTTTGTTATTGGCATTTGAACGTTTCAGATACATCCCGTTTTTCTGGGCATTACTGATTATGTTATTTGAAATAGTAACATTCATAGAATCCGTTGTGGTCGGCTGCATTGCAAGAAGTATCCCATTCACTGATAAACTATTGAATGTATTTTTTTCTATAACCACATTGCGATAGTCTTCATTATAAAGATTCACACCATACACGCTATTTTCATTTACGTTCGAGATGATCTGGAGTGTATCCCCAACTCCATTTCCAGCAGTCTGGTACAAAGTGCCGCCTTCAACGCGATTGTCTTTTATGATATGTTGACCATCATCAACACTTCCACGTCTCTTTACTCCGCCGCCTCCGTATACATAATTATCCGAGAACACCGATTTAAGTGTCCCGTCGTAAAATGCATAAAAACCTGGCTTCGGATAGATGGTATTTTCAGTCACAGTATAATCAATTGTCATTGGATGCGCATCAATGACATTCGCATCAGTAACAGATGAACCTACTAATGTATTATTCCAGATTATAATATCTCTATTCAGAGCTTTAAACTTCCCTGTTCCACTCATAATACAGTGTCTGCAATTCTCTATTTGATTATCGTGAATATTTACAAAAGCAGTTGCATCAGCTATTGATACTCCATATCCTCTACCTGCACGATTTGAATCGCTTATGAAATTTCCTGTTACCTCTACATTAAAACAGGAGAAAAGCCGGATCGAAGCCTGGCCATTATCATCAAACCAGCAGTTAGTAATGGAAGAATCCTTACAGTATCTCAGGGCTAAGCCTTCAAGGTCACCTGTAGAATCGCAATTCTGGAATTTTATATTGTCAATTTGTACCCTAATTGGTCGGTAGATTTCAGAAACAGAATTGTCCGATGTGCTATAATCCCGTATTAATGGCTGGTTTAATGTTACGGTATTTCCACTAACGCTCTCTATCAGATACATTTCACCTGTTTTTTGCTGTGGGTAATCATCCGGACACCACTGCACATCTTTCCATATCTTAATAAGGTCAAATTTCTGTACATTGGATGCATCATTTAAAACTATCTGGGTTTTGCCTTTAGCTGCATTAATTGCCAGATACTCTGTATCTATTTTCTTACCATAAATGTAAAATGCGGGCTGGCTTGCAATACCGGTATTAATATTAAAAATGACATCCCCTTCACCGATTATGCACAGGTCTTTGTTCTGCTGTGAGACCTGGTTTACGAGATTATATTTCCCTTCTCGTACTATAATTGTATCTCCACTCTTTGCAGCATTGAGAGCTGCCTGGATGCAAGCACTGTCTGTTTTGTAATTCGTAGTTAAGTAATCAACTGCACCAGATTTACCCACGGTTATTGTTGAAGATTCACCGGAGGCCGCGGTACTGGTCGTTACTGTGCACATCAGAAGTAATAGTATGATGTATGCTGCCAGAATTCTGGCTTCTAAGTTTCTTTCCAACAATGTATCACCTATAGTTTAACATTACACAATTATTACATGTGTATATAAGGCAGGATTTTACTCTAATTTGCCTGGCGGATATGTGATCGACCGAACAATTGTTACATATTTTTATAATGTTAACCAATATATTAGTTAATTTAATTACACTGTACCTAAGCTTATAAAACAAAATTTTGTAGATAGTATCCACTCTCCAAATGTTCAAGACTATAGAACAAGTCCTAGCAAAGGTATCAGCCAATAGGCTATAGGACCCGATTATGTAATAAGAATACTGGATTCAGAGATAATTCACCAGTTTTGTAGACAATTTATCTCCAATATACACGAATTCCCCCCGGTGCAAACAGTAGAAGGAAATTATTTTTATCTACAAAAATAATTTTCTATAGTCTGCATTGTAATTTAGATCGTTATGTTATAAAATTATTTGCATATGTGTTAAAACAATTTTAAACAGTTAAAGAAAAATAGAAGAAACAGATTAGATATATAATAAGAATGAAAGACAGGAGACGGCTTATTATTGAAACATATGAAAAAAGAGTGTTCACTAGTAAGATATCTGAGATTTTAAGCAAAATAATTTTTAAAGGATGTCCCACACAGTAGCTTTAATATATATTCCTTGCCTCGCGGAAGAACATCTGTGAGCTATATAAATAGAAGGAGACTGAAGTAAAGAATCAAGGACACAAGCCATAAATCAAAAGTAAAAATAACAAACTAGGAGATAATAAATAACAATAAATCCTCTTTTTTCATCATGAGTCACAATCCTCAAACTTTTTTCAAGAATACACATCTTAACAGATTGACTTTTTTTTATAATTTTTAAAATATTAAATAATCCGGAAAAATTAAAAATAAATATTATTACCTACATTCTATTACCTACATTCCGCAGTATTTTTTTGAAAATCAATATTTTTTCCGATAGCGTTTTTCAAAAATTCTCAATTAATATACCCAAACTGAAATTTGAATAAAAATTGAATACTAAGTTTTTTGGTCTCTGAACATACCGTATAGCCATTTTTAACTCCTGCATAGAAATCCGATAAATTCACGTTAGGACAAAAATCGATAGCAAGAAAAATAATGAATATACGAAAAATACTGCGGAAAGTGGGTTATTAGATATAAACGCAATTATCAATAAATCACTTGTGTTAAAATTAACTTTTTTTGAGTTAAAATTTACAATTTTTAAACGTGTATCCGTGTATTCAAACTTATTTAATATTTATTAATTAGTTTGCGATAAATATTCGCTTGTTTTTCAGCTATTTTATTCCAATCATATTTATCTTCCACAAGTTTCCTACTATTGTTTCCTATAGTGGTTGCCAGTTCTTTGTCATTTAATACTTCAATAATTCTATCCGCAAATTCATTCCATATATCTGCTATCAATATATTTTTATTATTTTCAACCTCTAAACCTTCAGCACCAATTGTAGTAGAAACTACAGGTTTGCTCATTGCCATATATTCAAGTATTTTTAAACGAGTACCTGAACCACTTGTTAATGGGGCAATACATACATCTGAACCAAAAATGTATGGCTTAACGTCCTCTACAAACCCTATAACCTCTACTGAATCATCAGTTCTTGAATATTTAATAAGCCAGTCGGGACATTCTTTTCCTATAATGTATAATTTGATATTAGAAATTTTATTCTTTATTAATGGGTGTATATATTTCAAATAGTTTTTAATACCAATAATATTTGGTTGATATGATAATTTTCCCATGAATAATATATTTGGATGAATTAATTTATCTTCACCGTGAAATTTGCTAATGTTAAATGAACTGCAATCAACTCCATTAGGAATTATATCAATTTTATCTTCTGGTATTCCATTAGCCATGAATACACTTTTGTCTATATCTGAAACAACAAAAAGATGATCAAATTTTTGAATCATATCCAATTCATGTTCTTTAAATCTTAGTGAAACTCTTTTACGTGCCATTTTCATTAATGGATTTTTCTGATGGTCAGTTTGTCTTATGAAGTTTAAGTGATCTACATTGTGGAGTGTAAGAATCTTACATCCATTAAAATTGGAATTTAATGCAGCCTGAATTGTAGGCTCGGCTTCCACTGAATGTTGAGCATGGATAATATTAAAGTCATTGTTGCTGAGCAAAGAAGAGATAAAATTTCTGTTATCTATTGTATTGAAACGATGAACTTCTGGATACATTCGATCGAAAATAACAATTTTCATTTTATACAATGCGGAAAAATAAGGTGTTTTTAATGGATGAATTTTTATATTTAATTGATCTTCAAGTAAATTAATATCATTCATATATTTATTTGAACAAATATTGCAAATGAGATGAGATTTAATTCCTTTTTTAGAAAGCTGTTTAATAATATTGTAATCCCGAACAAGAGCTCCACTTGTAGGAGAAGGAATATACGGCATAACATGTAAAACATTCACAGTTTTGATACTCCTTTATATTTGGTTGTATATAGAAATCGTTTTCTTTGCGATATTTTCCCAGCTAAATTGCTTACTGTATCGGACTATGTCTTCTTTATTCCATGATTTATTGATGGCTTTCAAGATATTTTCTGCAAGTTTGCTGGAATTTGCTGTTTCACACAACAATCCATAATCGCTAGAGATTATAATCCCTTCACTTCCACCATTATAAGTAGCTACAATAGGCTTTCCGCAAGCCATTGCTTCTATTTGAGCCGTACCAAAACTTTCTACAAGACTAGGGAACACAAAAATATCACATGCATTCATCCAGATCGGAATTTCGCTATGTGGCTTAACTCCTACCAGCTTAAAATTTTCTTCTAATCCATCGTCTTTTATTTGTTTATCAAGTTTTTTTCTTAAATTGCCTGTGCCTATTATTATGCAAAGAATATCCTTTCGGGATTGAACAATATCTCTAGCAGCTTTTATGAAGTATTGATGACCTTTTTCATCCACCAAGTTGCCAACAGAAAGTACAATTAATTTATCAAGTGGCAATCCAAGCGTTATTCTACATGCCGTTTTATCCATCACTTTAAATTTTTTAGGGTCTATCCCATTTGGAATTAACATTACATTATTAAAAGAAGGGAGAAAACGTTTGATAATTTCTTTTTGTTCTTTTGAAACAACAAAAAATACAGAGGAAGTACTTAATACAAAAGAGAATAGAGATTTGTACTTTTTTATAAATTTAGGGGAAGCTCGGTAATGTAGTGTTACACACAGCTTTTTGCTGCAAATCTTTGATGCGAAAGATGCACTAATTGCTGATATGAAACTAAAAATACCCCCAGATGCTTGAACATGTATTATATCGTATTCACTGCGTAACTTAATCGCTTTGAAAAGTAATCCCAAAGTCCTTCGATAAACTTTAAAGAAATGATTTACAGGTGAGTATTTTAAGTTTTCACCATAAAAATTGTACATGTGTACTTTTATACCCATATCAGATAAGTGTTGAGTAACACTTTTTGTATGTACAGAGACGCCCCCGGAAACATTAAGAGGCCCACACATTAAGACTTTAATCATACCGATCACAATATAGTTTTTCTAGATAAGTAGATAGTGCTAACATCATCCAAGCCTGTCCCCATCTCATATGTGGAGTTTTATTTGAAAACAAATTATAATTATGGTAATAAAAATAACCGGAACCGTCTTGCATATTTTTGATAGTCCAATTAGCTATCTTCCCGGCAAAATCCAGGTATTCTTTGTTTAAGGAGCTAAGTTTACTAAATGTGATAATTCCTTGAGCTTGGTTATGGATGTCTATCGGGTACAAGCGTGGATATCTGAAATGACATCTTCCATCGTATAAAAACTGATTTCTTCGATAAAATTCCGCTCCTTTCTCAAGACAACTGATAACTTTACTTCTATGATTGTCATTGTTTGCAAATGGAAGATACTCATTTAATGAATCCAGGATAAAGCCTTGATGAAAGTCAAGTTGTTGACGTGTTTTCCCATTAAATTTACTGTATATCCATGACCCATCATCTTCTTGATTTTTTATTAAAAACTGTGATATATCGTATGCAATCTGCTCCATCTTATTATCTTTAAATAAATACATAAGTTTACAAATAGAACTTAAACCCTCTGCAGAAGCATTAATTACGATTCGACTTTCATAAGATGGTTCATAACTGAAGTAATAATCACCTTCTTTTTCGGTTTTTCTTAATAAACAGTTTACTAAAAAGTTATAGGCACTTCGCCCCATGTCACAAAAACTTTCTTCTTTAAATATTCTATAATTATCGACAGTTGCTTTGATGACATTGGATGTGGTAATTATATCTGCAAGATTAGATGACAGTTTCTCATTACCCGCACCAGTGTATTTGTAGTAATGTCCTGCCCAACAATCATAACCGTATATATTCTTGAGTGATCTGTCTTTTAAAAATAAAATAGCATCTACTGCATCTTTTTTGTACTTTTCGTCATTTGTTATTCTGTATAACTTAGGAAAAGCTTGAGCAAAAAGCGACATGCCTTTTACATCAATACCTTTTTTTACATTAAAAAAAGGCCTTAGGTTTACTACTGAATATTTATTGGACTGAATAGCAAGTATTTCCAGTAAACGCGACCCCATACAGACTTTCTCAATTAGTCTGCTATTTAACGCGTCATAGGGATCCCAGCCATAAAAGTTTTCATTTTTCACCCAATTGTATAGAGATTCAATAGAGTTCCAAGTTAGTTCACTAGAGCTCATTGTTTTTCCCCATTATGAGACATTCCAATAATTGAAGAGATCTTCTTAGACGCATCTCCATTACCAAATCTATTTTTATGAGACTTTACTGAAGGATTGAACTCATTAACGCATTGAGTAATTTTTTCTTTGCTGGATCCTACAAGAATATTCCAACCATCTTCAACAGTTTCACCCCATTCTGTATTTTCCCTTAATGTAATACAAGGAACTTTTAAAATATACGCTTCTTTTTGAATCCCACCTGAATCTGTAAGTATGATTTTTGCATGATTTAATAGCTTTATGAAATTAAAAAAACCCAATGGTTTTGTTAGCTTAACAAAAGAATCTAATCTATCAAATAGTCCGTATTCTCTCAAATATTTTTCAGTTCTTGGGTGAACTGGAAATACAATTGTGTCATCTATCTCTGAAAATGCCTCAACAATACTTTTGAGCTTTTCTTCATGATCTGTATTACCAGGTCTATGAATCGTAGTTAATAAATAGTTCTTGTCTTCCAAACCAAGCTCGTTTAAGATATTTGATTTATTTTCTGCTATCTCTCTATAATATAATACAGAATCAGCCATTACATCCCCTGTAAGATACACATTATCTGTTATTCCTTCCCTTTTTAAATTAATAACAGCTTTTTCCGTTGGACAAAACAGTATATCTGAACAATGATCTGTTAGAACTCTGTTGATCTCTTCAGGCATCATCTTATCATAACTTCTCAACCCAGATTCTACATGGGAAGATTTGATATGCAATTTTGAAGCAGCAAGAGCTCCAGCAATTGTAGAATTTGTATCGCCGTAAGTTAATACAAGATCCGGCTTTTCTTCAATTAGTACACCTTCTATTTTCTTCAGCATCTCTCCTGTTTGAAAACCATGTGAACCTGAACCAACATCCAAATAATAATCCGGTTCTGGAATATTTAATTCTTCGAAAAAAATCTTGTTCATTTCATAATCGTAATGTTGACCTGTATGAATTATAATTTCTTCATACTTTTTCCTTAACTCTTTTGAAACAACTGATGCTTTTATAAACTGAGGCCTAGCACCAATGATACTAATAATTTTCATTCTACCTACCCCTTAGTACCCGCAACGAAATAAACTGTATAAATTATCTTATTTGTAACTGTGATTGATGACCGTGATTGAAAAAAATTGAGATATTCATTTAATCGAGATATTCATTTGGAAAATTCAAATATTGTTTTGTGGCGACTCCTTAAAACTATGAATTTCTTCTTACTATTCATTTGGAAAATTCAAATATTGTTTTGTGACGACTCCTTAAAACTATGAATTTCTTCTTACAATTCATTTGGAAAATTCAAATATTGTTTTGTGGCGACTCCTTAAAACTATGAATTTCTTCTTACAAATTTATTCTACATCAACAGTATAAGATAATGCCGAGAATTAATAACTCGCATTAGGAAATATAAACCGGTATTGAGTTTTCGGGTTTTCTTTCATTATTTTAAAGCTATCGGGATAATTTTCAATAAGCCATGTCATGAATGCGGCAACATCTATTTTTTCTCTCAACAAATACTCTCTTTTTTCATTCCATTTATCTTTCTGTTTTGGTTCATTTATTATTTCAACTGCTTTTTTTAAAGCTTCTTTCGAGTCTCTATAATTGAAAATAAGATTATATTTTTGCTCAAGTTCTATGAAATTTGACATGTCATTGTTTCCCACAAATGAGTTACAACGTATTGCAGGCACTCCTAACATAGCAGCTTCAGTTGTCATTGTCTGACTGTCCCCTAAAAGTATTTTGGCAAAAAATAATAAATCGTGTAGTTTATCAGGGGAAATCTTTATTTTGTACTTTTCCAAGTCCGGATCCAGTTCACATTCGGAAGTAATTAACACATGCCCGTGTTTTTCAAGTTCTTTTACAAGTTCAACTTTATTTTTTACACCGTAGTGGCCGATATCATGGTCTGCATTCCAAGAAACAAACCTTAAAATAATGAGAGTAGCTTCTTTGTCTAGGCCAAGTTCATCAAGTACTGTCTGTTTTGGACAAAAGTTATTGGGGTGAAGATATGCTAATTCTTTGTAGCCATCGAATAAAATTTGTTTTTTCCCGAGTTTTTTTTTGAATGAGGCGGGAGTGCAAATAACGGTAGCAAAAGGGTTTGTCACAAAATGTTCAATTTTTCCCCTTTCCGAATCTTCTATAATAACAGAGGGTTTTCCAATCATTTTTCCAATATGTGCACAGTAGGCATTTCCAGAACCTCCTACCAAAATGTCTGGCTTAAATAATTTTGAGACATTATATATATTTGAATCTATTCTTATAAGTTCTAGTGCCTTAGAAAGTAATCCCGATTCAGCAGTCCCAACAATTTTGTATTCGAAACCATAAGCATCCAGTAAATTCAAAGAAACGTCTTTCTCAACTACTGTTATCTTGCACTTATGCCCTTTTTTTTCTAGATTCCAAATTACATTTTTAAATAAATGAACTTGAGCAGGATGACATATATTGAAAAGTATTCTCATTTCCTCACCATTATCAAAATTATTTTTCCCTGAATTGGAATATATTGAAGAATATTCTCATTTTCTAACCGTTATAAAAATTATTTTTCCCTGAATTAAATAAATGATCCTGTGGTTTGACCATGTCTTTTTACAGTAAAGACTAAATAACAGGGTAATTTTGTTATTTTCAATATTAAAATACACAGTTTTGTCGAAAAGCTGTTAAAAACAAACGAACGTAACATTTTTATAATAATAGATCTGATATAAATAGATATATTTTCAATATTGCATCCTAAACTTTCAAAAGACGATATTAACTTTTCTATTTTACGATTTCTACAATTATTTCCTCTTACGATTCATGTTAAATCAAAATTGTGAACTGAAACTAGTTTCCCTCCCTCTTCGAGTAATGATTGGTATTTTTCCATTATTTCTCTATTTAGATTGATAGCAAATACCAAGAAACCAGCCACGAAAATAATATCAAGTTTTCCCGAAAAATATCTCTCTGGAAACCTGTCATCCGCAGTCAAAAATTTTACATTTGAATTCAGTTTTTTCATTTCGTCAATGAATTTCACGATCTCACAGCCATCAAAACTTTTTTCCCTGAATTCAATACGAAATCTTCTATCCAGAATAAACTCCAATTTAGAATATTTGACTTCCATCGATCAGGATGCAGTGAGATATAGAAATTGCTGATTTCACAGCTCTCAATCAACTTAATTAGATCATCAGTTGTTTCAGCAGAGAACTGTTCAGTTTTACCGGGGATAAAATCTCTCAGGTTGTTTTTTGAGTTCCAACCCCTTCCTGTATCAGTGAAATAATTGAGACTTTCTCCTGCAGATAAATAAGCCTCTCCAAGAATTCCGAAATCGTTTAAACTATATGATTTCCAGAGGTCTCGGTTGTCATATTTTGACAACACGGCTCCATGCATACAGACAGTTTTGAGGTTGCAGATGCTTCTGAATTTTTGCACATCACGCTCGAATAATTTGATAGCTTTTTCATAATTTCCCTTTGCAGTGCTCAAAACTTCATAGTGATATCCTACCTCATGTCCCATTTTCTCAATATCTTGTATGATATCAGGAACAAAAGCTTTCTTATTGTTTCTAAAGTAGTAGGTTGCCTTTATTCCAAATTTTTCTTCTATACTTGCGGTTTTTAGTGCATTTTTAGCCCATTTATCTACATCATGACGCATTAATACAAAACGCTCTGGAAGCTTATCGCCTGCAGTCACATATTCACTCATGGTAATAAATGTGTACTTATCTGCTACTGCAGAACAAAGCTGGCTAAATTTCTCAAGACTGAAGTCGCGATTTGTAGAACCTATCATGCAATTATTCGCCCCTCAATTTAATGGATTTGTACCTGAGTGAGATATTTTTGCGCCCTTTCAAATACGCCAGATAAATAACTTTTTGTGTGCAATTTTGTTCATCGTTGTGGTTTGAAAATATTTTGTAGAAAAATCTAGACTGAATATTTTATAATAGAGGTATTTTTACTCACGTTTTTTATTTTTTAGTAATTAGATTTATTTTATCGTTTAATAGTCAACATTATAATAATTATTTACCTGATTTTTTAAAGGTACTTTCTTAACGTTTTTGAGTCCATTAAACACACACCGAAGCTTTTTTTCAACCATTTTTCCTTTTACACACCAATATAAAGGTCTCCGATTCCCAACAGATGGAAATTTCTCATGAGAAATATCAATCGGATGAAAATAAAAAACCGTATGGCCTCTATTTAAACTCTGCTTCAGCCCTTTGGATATCAAATGAGAACCCAAAAATCTTAGTGTTGGTCCGCCATAAGCAGGGATCTTAATTCCCATATCATAATAAGCCCATGGAAACTCAACAAAATCCCTGTATTCGGTGGGTTCCAGGCTACCTGGAGCTGGATGATAAGGTGAAGAAGAAACATCCTTCAGAAGTGAATCAGACTTGTTATATAGCGAATTTACAGATACTGAAGAATCGTACATAAATCCAATTTTTTCAAGTGAGTCAAGCATCCATCCAGTAACTGCTGCATTTGGTGCCCTGTATCCAACTACTTCTTGCCCGGATATTTTTTCAAGCAGTTTCTTTGCCTTTCTAGTTGTTGCCTCAAATTCTTCAACGGTCGTAAGAGGTTCCTTCGTTTTTGGATCGAGTACGCATGTATGATCTGCTCCATGACATGCAATTTCATGCCCTCTCTCAGCGATGGATTCGATCAGGCCTGGGTAATGCTCTGCAACGTCTGCAACAACAAAGAAAGTTGCAGTTATATTAAATTCATCCAGAAGATCCAATGTTCTTTTTGTCGGTTCACTCAAGTAATCATATCTTTCATTCCATTTTTTAAAAAATTCGCTTACATTTTTGTAAGTTGAGAAACTCGACCCACAAACAGATGGGATATGATACCAGTCTTCGATGTCAACTGTAACTGATAATGTGTTGTTACTCCTGATATGAATCTTCGGATTCTTTCCACGGCTTTTCATTAGAATTTTCTTTCCAAAGTTGACCGAAAGATCTGTAGAATAATATATACCCCATCCAAGAGCGCTTGTAGGCCATCTTTCTGGATGTGTTAGAATATATAAATTATTTAATTCCTTTCTTTCTATCAATTCGATAAGCTCATCAGTCGTTTCAGCAAAAACTTGCTCAGTTTTACCGGGAATACAATCTCTTAAACTATTTTTACAACCCCATGTTCTTCCAGTATCAGAGAAGTAGTTGAGATCATCTCCTACAGAGAGGTAGGCCTCACCAATTATTCCGAAATCCTTAAAATCATGATTCTTCCAGAGTTCGCGGTTATCATATTTTGAGAGGGGCCTTCCATGCATACAGACTGTTTTTACCTCACAGACCTCCCTTATTTTTTCCAGATTTGATCGAAACAAATCCAGTGCCTTTTCGTAATCTCCGTTTGCATCACTCAAGGTCTCGTAGTGATAGCCAATCTCATGACCCATATCCTTTATCTGACGTATGATCTCAGATTTGAATACGCTTTTTATCATCCTGAAATAATATGTTGATCTTATGCCAAGTTCTTGTTCTATCCTGGCAATACCCAGGGCACGTTCCGGTATCCTGTCAACATCATGGCGCATCAATATAAAACGGGTAGGATGCTGTTTCTCCATATACTCGGCCATTGTTACCGTTGGGTAGGTGCCGGATATTGCTTCACAGAGCTGAAGGAACTTATAACTCGTAAAATCGCGATTTTTAAAGTCTAGCATCAGAGATCACCATGAAAGTTTGAGCAGATATGCAGGATATTAAGCCTCCCTCTATGAAATTAGCATTTTTATCCTCGATCATCTGGCATCACACCCTCCATCCATTTTTTTCGCAGACTTTCCAGTTCTTTCAAGAAGATTCCGTCTTTATTATCTACTTCACTCAGATAGCTCCTTGACAAAAATTTCTAACCACTTATTATTGAATAGCTCTCAAGCATTCCACAAACTCAACAATTAGTTTAAGCCCGGATAATTCCAATTTGTTGCCTTATTCACCTGCATATCAAAGAACATCGCAAAGAGAAGTAATTGCATACCCATGAGTGAAATAAACACATCCAGAAGTGGGTAATTTGCCGAAACGGGCCCGTGGAAGACTAACTTTTGCAGAACGATCCATACTCCAAATAAAAACCCAATAGGCACCAGTAACATACTTGCAATATAAAACAGAACCAGAGGGTGGAAGTCAAGAATTATGTATTTCATCTTCAGCCTCCATAAAAAGCCTTTGAAAATCATGGGGGCAACTTTTCTGATGTAGACACCGTACTTGATAGTAGATGTTTCTCTGCCATAACGTGCGGGCATTGATACGTCCATTGTTTGCAGGCCAAAAGCGTTGAGTTTTATCAGGAGATCGTTGCAGTAACCATAATAAGTATATACTGAATCCAGATCAAGCACTTCAAGTGCTTCTCGAGAAATTACAGTGTAACCGTTTTGAGGGTCTGTAATATTCCAGTACCCACTTCCTATTTTTGTTATCAAGGTAAGGAGTCCATTGCCAAAGGCTCTCCAGGCGCTCATTCCTTTCCTCATGTCCTTTGAGAGAAGACGGTTTCCCTTGGTGTAGTCGGCTTTCCCTTCAATAATAGGAAAGAGGAGGCGGGGAAGATGAGCGGGATCCATCTGGTTATCTCCAGCCATAACCGCAACCAGATCCATTTCATCTGAAAGGGCTCTTTTGTAGCCGTTTATGATTGCTGCACCCACACCTTTATTAACTTTATGATGTATTGGTACTATTCTGGGGTCGATCATCTGGTCGATGATCTCTCCTGTACGATCGGTACTGCAGTCATTTATTATATAGATCTTATCCACGTAATCAGGGATCCCGTCAATTGTTTCCTGGATTAAAAGTGCTTCGTTGTAGGCGGGAACCACGACTCCGATCTTGTAGGCTTTAAAGAGGGTCTTTTCGTGTTCTTCCTGCAGGTCAATGTGATGGGCCTTGATTTTATTTCTCTCACAGGTAGTCATAATAGAACGAATGGAATTAAGATAGACATCGGAAAGTTCAAGTTCCTCAAGACAGGCTTTTGAGAAGGCCAGAAAACCCACTGGTTCACCTTCTGTCTTTTTATTTTTAATCAAAAGGACATTTTCGGAATTTCTCTGACGCTTGTGTAAGCAGGTTCCTACTGTCAAGTCGAAATTTCCTTCTGTAATGGGCGCGATCATCTTTGGGATTAATTTTGGATCTCTGCAAATATCCATGTCCATCGTGACAATGATATCGGCACCTTTTGCAGCCTCTATGCCTTTTTTAAGAGAATAATTTTTACTTGTGTTTAAAAAATCCTGAATTACTTCGGCTCCTGCAAGTTCGGCCACTTCTGCACACTGATCTGAACTACCATTATTTACAACGATGACCCGGTTTGCATAGCGCTTGGCGATCAGCACAACTGTTCCAATCTCAACTTCTCGATTAAACGCCGGAAGAATAACTGCAACCTCCGGTAAAGCCTCCTCATACATGTCCATTCACCCACAACTGAAATATGATGCTTTACTTGAGATGTGCCTGAAATCGAATAAATTTAACTCAAGCAAATAAATTCGGAATAACTGTCTATAATTTAGAGTAAAACCAATTCCAACCACTGAATTATAATACACTTGCTAAAAAATAGCAAGACCTTCTAAGTTCTTCTAAACATTTTCTTATTTATAAAATCGATTTGTGGATAGAACCTATAAATATAAGTAACTTTGGATATTACTTTATTTCAGAAAGAATAAATATCAATTCATTTGAAATGTATTTTAACTGAGGCATCATATTTTACTATTTATTAAAGATAAATGTTAAAATATGATATTCCATACTAAATATATTAGTAATCTTAATATGATACTTTATATATTATGCTCATATTTTCTTCGATTTATTCTAAAATTCGAGTCTTAAGATAAGAATTTAGAAAAATTTAGTTCACTAAGAAATAAATGAAAGTCAATATTATATTCAGAAAATAAATATATTAAAAGGAATATTAGTGCTTTATTAATCAAAGTAGGTTATTTTCTCAATTTATATAGATTATAAAAAGGTTGGAATAAAAGTTTGTAAGTAACTATACAAAAATTGGACTAGAATTGAATGCCATAAACTATTATATTTATAAGGTATGCTCAGGAATGTCTCTTAGTAAGATTTCCAGAACATAATAATATTTTAGAAGGATTTATGTTTGGACATCGAAAAATTTTCTTTAGATCTGTTGCTCATAATAATCTTTATAATACTAGCCAATAGTAGGAGTCCTTTATAATACTAGGCCAATAGTAGAAATCCTTTATAATACTAGGCCAATAGTAGAAATCCTTTATAATACTAGGCCAATAGTAGAAATCCTTTATAATACTAGCCAATAGTAGAAATCCTTTATAATACTAGCCAATAGTAGAAATCCTTTATAATACTAGCCAATAGTAGGAGTCCTTTATAATACTAGCCAATAGTAGGAGTCGTAAATCATGAGTACAGGCCTATAAACTACACAATGGAAGTAAGGTTTCAAAACAGGCCCCTTACTCTTCCGGAAAAACAGGTACCAGTAAGCTTTGTTCGTAATGAGGCGTGGGAAGAGCTAGTTATTGTTACCCCTTCTGAGGGAAAAATATGAAACTTGAGTTCCTGCTTTACAATGAAAGCAAGACGAATATCCCTTATCGAGATCTTTATCTCTGCGATTGATATATCGAAGGCGTAGTGAATATGGAGTAATTAAGTATGAAAAACTGCAGCAAAGAAACCACAATTTTCGGGAAATCTGCCGAAAATCCAGAAGTACAACTGAAAAATTCAAAATATCAGAGTAAAGAAGCCCTTGCAGGTGTTCTTCTTCTTCTAATTGTTCTTCCCGAATCGTTGATTTATTCTGGAGAAATTAAAATTGCTCTCTTGTTGTATACAGGTATACTGGTAGCTTTATCTCTTATCTCAATATTCATAAAAGAGCAGGAAATCCGAAACATCTGCCAGGTTTTCCTGTTACTTCCGATCTTCCGCCTTATTAATTTTTCAGTGCCTATGTTCCCTGAATCTTCTCTTCTATCCTTCGAGTACATTTACGCACCAATGATCATTCCTTTGGCCATCGTTACAATTCGTCAACAGTTTACATATGAACAGTTAGGGCTGAGTTTCAAAAAAATATGGTATTATCTTCCTGTATCAATTATTATTGGCCTCTTATTGGGGCAGGGTGAATCATTTATCACGCAAACAGTCTCACTTATTCCTGATCTTTCTTTCATAAATATCTTAAAGCTTACAGTTGTAATGGTCTTTTTTGTAGGGATTACTGAAGAACTATTATTCAGGTCAATCCTCCAGACAAGACTTGAGGGAATATTTGGGTCACGGGGTGGTCTGGTTCTTTCAAGCCTGGTTTTCGGGCTCATGAACTCCGGTTTGGGGTCTCCATATGAAATATTATATGCATCCTTTACAGGATTTTTAATTGGATATTTGTTCTATAGAACAAGAAGCCTTCCTTTCATTGCATTGATACATGGTTTTATAAATGTATTTTCTTTCGGAGTTATCCCTCTTATGGGACACGGACTCGGAATACTCTAACTATCCCCTGTGTTTCAAAAAATAGTCAATGTTCTTTTAAATTGATCACTAATTATAAAAAATAAAAAGCAGACTTAAATAACAAATAAACAACTTTCAGTTTGTTTTCGGAATCTTCTTAAAGAATGTCTTATTTATTGTACGTACTACAAATTGTGATTAATATTTAACCATAAAAGAGCTGATATATTATGTTTACAAGCATAATCACTACTACATCATCAAGTACAATTTTTATGAATATTGTATTTGGTCTCCCAGATTACAATAATATGGTATTAGTCGGGTTGGGTTTACTTCTTGGCATTAAATATATACTTTCGGGTTCAAAGCGTGGGGAGGAGTTTCTAGAAAGTTCTTTAAATATGGGAATTTTTCCATTGTTGTTATCATTTAGTTGGATAGTTATTTACCATGTTATACGTATTTTGTAATTCATTGAAAATCTTCTGATAGGTACATGTTTACACAAGTAGAGATGAAATCTATGAACTGTTGACTTCGAGCCATATCTACGAAGCATCTTTCACGTACAATCTGTTGTAACGGCAACTAAATCCATTTTTTTAACTTCCAGAAGTCTGGCAAGAGACCTTCTAATATGAGTTTCTGTGAAGGAAGATAGGGTTCTATGGATTCTCATAGAATATAGTGAACTACCACTCAGCTAAAGACTGAGTGGCTTCTTGGTTCATTCCTCCCTCTATTGAGGGCAAGTCCCCAAGCTCATCCCCGTAGTCCCTATGGTGTCATAATCCAATTAGATTCTGATCTATGAGAGCGAATTTTTTGATATTGATAGCGGCATTAATGTCTCTATCGTGTTTGGTTTTACAGTCTGGACAAATCCATTCTCTGTCTTTTAGCTGAAGCTCTTTATTGTGGTATCCACACACACTACATAGCTTATAAGAGGGTTCAAATTGTCCTATTCTCAGGACGGTTTTTCCAAACCATTGAGCCTTATATTCCAACTTTATTACAAAACTACTCCACGCAGAATCACTTATAGCCTGTGCTAAGTGATGATTCTTAACCATGCCTTTAACATTTAGAGTTTCCAGAGCTACAGCTTGGTTTTCGCTAACAAGTCTAAAAGAGAGTTTGTTCTGGAAGTCATTTCTCTGATTTGTTATTTTGTCATGGAGTACAGCAAGTCTTCGTTTAGCTTTTGCCCTGTTCTTAGAGCCTTTCTGTTTCCTTGAGACTCTTTTCTGTAATACTTTGAGCCTTTTAAGAGAGTTTTTCAAGTACTTTGGATTCTCAACCTTTTCTCCTGTTGAAAGGACAGCAAAGTCTTTGATACCTACATCAATTCCTACTGTTGTTGATTCTGTGAAAGCTTCCTTTACTGGAAGTTCTTTTCCATCTTCAACAAGGATACTGATATAGTAATGTCCTTTACATGTCCTTGATACCGTAGCCGTTTTAGGCTCTCCTTCAAACTTCCTGTGAAGAACTGCTTTAATTGGTTCTATTTTAGGAAGCTTGATAGTATTATTTTCAAAGTTTACAGTGTAGTGTTGAGGTACAGGGAAAGACTGTATCGGATTCTTTTTTGATTTGAACTTTGGAAACCCTGTTTTCTCTCTAAAGAATCTAGTGAAAGCGGATTCAACCTGCTTAGTCATCCCCTGTAATGATTGAGAGTTAACTTCCCCTAACCACTCATTAGAAGCCTTTAGAGTAGGAATTAATTTGTTTAAGTCAAATCTGGAAATTGATTCCCCTGTCTGCTCATAAGTTTTAATTTTCTGGTCAAGTGCCCAATTATAGACAAATCTACAGCTACCTATATGCTGATTCAATTGAATAGCTTGTGTAGTTGTAGGATAGAGTCTAAATTTGAACGCTTGCATCATACAAAGGCATTATATGTTTTAACAACACACGTACTTTTTGGTAAATACGAAGTATGAAACACGGAATCATAGCAAATTTTTGTTAATGTATCATGTTATTTTTGTTTGCAAATACCGAAAAGTCATACTTGAACCAATTAGCGAAGAACTCAAACAGATTATGATTGACATTTCAAAAGAGTCTAACTTTGAAATCCTTGAAATGGAAACTGACAAAGACCATATTCATTTCTTGATTAAGAGTGAGCCGAAAGTTAGCGTTTTGTCAATTGTCAGAAAATTGAAACAAGAATATACTAACAGGTTATGGAAAACTCAAAAAGAATATATGAAAAAGTATTATTGGGGTGAGAATACGTTATGGAGTGATGGTTATTTTGCGTCTACTATCGGAAATGTTAGTAAAGAGGCGGCAGAATATTACATACGGAATCAGGGTTGAAGTTGACGCTTATATCCCCTGAGCTAAAGACTCAGGGGTTTTACGCTTCTTCATATAAATTATACAAAAATATATGTTATTAAATGTATAATTTATATATAATGTTAGTTTCGGGATAGGCTCATTTATCAAATGAATTTTTAATTTTGTCTTTTTTGAAACCCCTACAAGTTCTCCCCAAACATCCACTTATTAAGTGCCTATCTTCAGAAACTATGTTTCCTAACCTTGGTTCCGTATTTTTAAGCGCATAAATGTCGCCTGATACCAACTCATGCGCTTAAACTTAAGCGCATCAGATGCAACCTACATTCCGCAGTATTTTTTTGAAAATCAATATTTTTTCCGATAGCGTTTTTCAAAAATTCTCAATTAATATACCCAAACTGAAATTTGAATAAAAATTGAATACTAAGTTTTTTGGTCTCTGAACATACCGTATAGCCATTTTTAACTCCTGCATAGAAATCCGAGAAATTCACGTTAGGACAAAAATCGATAGCAAGAAAAATAATGAATATACGAAAAATACTGCGGAAAGTGGGATGCAAGGTAGAATCTCTAAATCGTAATCATCTGACCTTATATACTTACGGAAAAGTATATATGCACCTAAAAAGGCGGAAGTCAGGTTCCTAAAGTTATTTACTCGTCTAATGTTTAGCTATGTACAATCATATTTACGATTAAATAGTTATTATAGCGCAAAATTTTGGAAAATACACATATAATGTGGCATTATCTTATACAGAAAAAACAGTATTAACTACTAATAAATCCCTATGCTTTTAATTCCTGATTCTGGAATAAAATAAGTAGCTGTTGCCTGTGAATAACCATCATCGAGACTGGAACTTAAAAAAGTGGGTGATATTATGGAGTATGTAAGAAAAACATGTCCGATTTGTGGGAATGAGTTTGTAGTCCTGAAAAAGGTGGAGGAAAAGGCAATCTACTGTACGCTTGAGTGCCTTTCAGCATCTCAGGGGAAGATGAAAAGAGAGAAAATTTCCTCTTTCGTGTCTGTATAACTTCATTCTATTTCATCGTAATCTGTATTATTTATTATATTTGTTATATTTATTACTATTTTTATATTTATTACTATTTTTATATTTATTAATTTTTGATACTTATTGCATTTGTTATATTTAGTACTATTTATATATTTATTAATTTTTATACTTATTGCATTTGTTATATTTATTACTATTTATATAGTTATTACTTTTTATAGATTGTACAGATATTACATTTTTTGTATTTTTTATTACTCTTTTTATATTTATATTTTTTATAGTTATATATCTCGTCTCTTCTCTACTCTGTTGCTACTGTTTCTGAGCAAATTTACGTGAATGTTAAAGTCAATGGTTTATAACAATATTTGAAAACAATAGATATTTTATTACAAAGTGTTTTATACTATTAAAGTCTTTAGTTTTATACTCAGTTTTTATTTATTTAAAAGGGGATAAATAACTATGGTAAGTGTCGGTCAGGAACTATTGAATGTTCCTTTTGGGGACATGATTCAAGAAATGGCCCTTGCGATTGCAGAGGGGCAGATGGCTCTGGACATGAATTCGGTGCAGGTTGCACAGACTCTCGCGTCAACCCAGCTTGATGCGGGAAGCGTAGTAATGTATATTGAAGAGACCGTGGATGCTGACGGGAATGTTACTGCAAGCAGTGTGGTTACCAATGACCAGCCAATGTCTCTTCTGACTTACGGGCTTGAGCCTCGTTTCTACGAATTTACGGAATCGATTATCGAGGTTAAGATGACAATAACCATGATGAGAGAGTCTTCGACAGATCTCACTTATGGCAGGGAGTTCAAGTTTAACAACCAGTCAAAGGTCACGGGCAGCATGGAATCCGGGGGGCTTGCAAAAGTCCTCTTCGGAAAGAGCAAGGGGAGCTTTGAAAATACGACTTCTGTTGCTTACACTTCCACATTTAATGCAAAATACAGTTCTAAATATTCCTTTAAGGAAGAAGGCACAAGTCTGCTGAGGACAACCCTCAAACCAGTCCCTGCTCCTGAAAAAACGATCCCCAAGGTGAAAGTCAAGGCTGCTGAATAAGCCCGCCCTGACCAAATATTTAACAAAAGATCTCTTGCTGCAGGAAGGTTCTCTGGAAATCTGTGAGAACCTGCCTGTAGCCACGGGAAATAAGGCTCTAAATACCCTTTTTGAAGGTTAAATATCTGCCGTATTTTTCTATCTTACCGGAACTAATTTCCGGGACTTATTTCAAGGAGTTATAATCGTGGTTAATTACGGGGAAGAAATCGGAGAAGTGCTTATCACCCCCCTTTCCAAGCTTCTGGGGGAAGTCGGGCGTTCGGTTGCCGAGACCCAGCGGGCTCTTGACAGGAACTCCATAAAGACCCAGATTGAGATTGATGAAGAAAAAACCCTCAGCGAGTATGATATTCAGGCTGTCTGGTATCACATCCCTGAGGTGGACCTTGAGCTTAAGATGTCGCTTACTGTGAAACTTGAAGAGGAAAGGGACTCCAAAAAACGGGTCAGGGGCTACAGGCCTGTCCTCAACGCCTCTCCCCTCAATGCCTCTTACAACTCGCTTTACAGTTACGATGTGCAAGGCTCAAGCTGCATCAAAGCAAAGGTCGTTTCCGTCCCTGCGTCTTCAAAGGTAAGGGAAGAATAAGGTTCTTTTCAGGAAATGCTCTTTCAGGAGGAACGGCATGAAAAATCTAAGTGATATCAGGAGCAGCCTGGAAGCATTCAGGAAAGCCGGAACAATAGATTCCGCTAGTTATGCAAACATTGTAGATAAATTGAATAATACGGAAATCAAATTCCAATCCATTCAAAAAGAAGCCCTTGTCTATAAAGAAAATTTTGACAAACTGCTCGCGGAAAAACTCGTCCTTGAACGGGAGAAAAACAGTCTTGCAACCCAGGTGACGACACTCTCAAGTGAGAAAGCAGAACTTGAGTCCCGGATTTCCATTTTGCTGAAAAACAGACCTGTCCTTTCGTCTTCAAACCTTGTCAGCTCTTTTGCGTCCTCGTTTGTGGAAATGGACAAGGGACTTAAGAAAGTGCAGTCCGGCTCAAAGTACCTTGTCAGCAATATGAATGTGACCTTAAAAACCAACATTGCTCTCGAAGGGGGGGAGTTAAGGTTCCAGCTGCCAAAAGCCGATGACATCATCAGCCCCGAAAACCTCAGCACAATAGAATTTTCCCTGAAAGCTTCTCCTGAAAAACCGGGTATTGACTCTTATGTGGAAGTTCCATACCTTGTGGGGCTCTCAAATGAAGAAGCCGAAAGCAAACTGCTTGAATCAGGCTTTAAGATAGGAGATGTCATTGAAATAGAAAGCAGTAAACCTCAAGGTATGGTCCTTGCCCAGCTCCCATCTGAAGGTTCCCTTGCAGAACCGGGAGCAGACGTGGACCTTACAGTTTCCAGGTTTCTTTCCGTAAGGGTCCCGAACCTCGTAGGACTCGGACTTGAAGCCGCAAAAGTCCTTCTTGAAAAATCGCGGCTCCAGCTTGAAGGAGTCAAAGAACAGCCTTCGGACAAAGACCCGGGCATAGTCCTCACCCAGAGTCTCAGTTCGGGTTCGGAAGTCGAAGTTGACTCTGAGATTGTCCTGACGGTTTCTGCAAAGGTCTACGAAGTCCCTAACCTGCTCGGGCTTGAGCTTGAAAGTGCAAAAAAAGTCATAGAAAAGTCCGGGCTCCAGACGGGAAGGTTAAAGAAACAGCTCTCGAGCGGAAAATCCGGAGTCGTACTTACCCAGAGCCTCAAACCCGGGCTTGAAGTTGAAGCAAACGCAAAGGTTGACCTTATCGTTTCAACTGGAGAAAAGAACGTGGTGCTTGAAAAACCCCTGCGGACAATTCCCGAAACCGAAACTAAGGTATCCCGTGAAACTTCTGCCAGCACATCTGCCGAAACTTCCGGGCAGGACTATAAATCAGTTCCAGGCGTTATCGGGATGCCCCTTGAAAAAGCGTATTCTTTGCTCGGGGCTCAGGGGATTAAAGTCGGGACGATTTCCGAAGTCGCTTCAACGGCTACCGCCGGAACAGTTACAGGTCAGAGTCCGGAAGCAGGTTCTACGGTCAACCTATCGGTCCCGGTGAATCTTGTAGTCTCAAAACAGGCACCTGAAGCCCAACTGCGTAGCAACACTCTCTCAAGAATCAAACTTTAATCTGCAGGTTTTCCGATGCCGTTTGAAACATATCTTATAAAGGTTGAAGAAAATGCTACCGCCCTTCAGATACAGGGAATCCTTAGAGTGGTTCTGGGTGCCGGTGGAAGGATTGAAATGGTAGCAGGAAGAACGATTATCGCCAGTCTTGACAGCAACGATGTCGAATTAGTTAAGAAATCTCCGGGTGTGGCACTTGCTGGCGGAATAAACTTCAGGGGTAGAAAGGTCCCTAAAATCGTAAAACAGGTTTCTGCCGAAAAACAGACAGAATCCTGAACTTTTTTCGGTTCGATCTCCATCCGAAAACTTTTTTGCTTCCTTTTTTCAGGGTTTATGCTTCATGAATGCCATCCTTGGCGCTGGTAAATAAGTCAGGTTTGTTGCTCTGAATGTATTATATAGTATACTTCGATATAGTATACTTCGCAATGGTGTATTAATAAGGGCAATTCGGAATGGGATGTTTTCCGAGTTTTTGCCGGCGAATACCTGAGTATTTTTGTCGTATCGGCTTAATCCTTGCACCTTTGACTTTAAAATTTATAATCTTTTTTTCTCCCCTGCCATTGATTCTTCTTTTTTATTTTTCCTCTATCTCTGCAAAGGCTTTATATATTAGATGTGCTATTTAAAGGCAAAGTACATCAGAGATGTGAGGTTTCAGGCATTATAGTGCTTGGAACTACTTATCAGATCAATGTGATGCTTAATGCTAAACTCCCGGATATCTCCGGAAGTAAGGGCTTTCTACCGTTTTTACGGTCGAATTCCCTGCATTGAATATAAGCCAGTGAGAAAAGTCGGATCAACATGAGTGTCAAAGGGCCAATGCTTTGAAACGCCCGCTTTTGACGCCGCGCAGGCGTCTAAAATCGCACGAAACTGTTTCAGTTTTTCGATGAGTTGCGGTTGCAGTTGCTGAATACTGAAGTTTCAAATAAGGTTAACTGATTTATAGATCAGGTTGCTGAATACTGAAGTTTCAAAATCAGATTGCTATATGTTTCAAATCAGGGCCGAGTGCCTGGATTTGGGTCTGCCAGGATCGTAAGGTCGGTCCTTTTATCAGATGTTCCTGCTGAGGCAGGAGCAAAAGGGAACCGAATATCTGCAGATGCCTGAAGGAATGTAGGGTACCGGGAGCATAGGGCTCCGGTCTGCTTGAGGCTTTCCGCCGGCAGGTCTGAAACGACATCCCTCCCCCACCTGGTAGCGTTCGGGGAATCCAGAACACTTCTCTTTTGTCACTTGTGTTACTCCGACCGGAGGGGCTGGCATTTCAATTGAAGTTTACGGAGTAGAAATATGGCAAGCATACACCGACCAAAACGAGGTTCCCTCGCATTCAGTCCGCGCAAGAGGGCCAAGAGCCACATTCCAAGGTTCAGGGCCTGGCCGGAAGCTACAGGCGAGCCAAAGCTACAGAGTTTTGCAGGTTATAAGGTGGGTATGACCCACGTGATTATGGTTGATGATATAAAGAACAGCCTTACCCAGGGTATGGAAATCTCCGTGCCTGTGACTATAATCGAAACTCCTGCGATAAGGGTTGCAGCTATCCGGGCTTACACAGAAGACAGCATCGGGGAAAAAGCAATTGCGGAGGTATGGGCAGCAGACCTTGATCCTGAACTCAAACGCAGGATTCCAATTCCAGCAGTAGAGAATCAGGCTGAAGCCCTTGAAGCTATCGGAAAACTGATCGAAGAAGGCAGAGTAAGCGATGTTAAGGCAGTTGTCTACACCCTTCCAAAGAGCCTTACCGGTGTCCCTAAAAAGGTGCCGGATATCATGGAATCCGGAATCAGTGCAAGAGACCTCAGCACCAAATTCGAATACGCAAAATCAATCTTCGGAACACTTGTAAGCTTTACCGATGTTTTCAAGAATGGAACACTTGTTGACACCGCCGCAATTACCATAGGTAAAGGTACTCAGGGCCCTGTAAAACGCTGGGGTATTCAAATGCAGAAAGGCAAGCACTCCCGGCAGGGAAGCCTCAGGCAGGTCGGTACCCTCGGTCCCTTCCATCCGGCTCACGTTTCCTGGAGAGTTCCCCAGATGGGTCAGACGGGATACCACCAGAGGACTGAGTTTAACAAGCGTATCCTCAAGATCGGAGCCGATGGAACAGAAGTCACTCCGGAAGGTGGGTTCATTAACTATGGCCTTATCCGCGGAGACTATGTGCTGATAAAAGGCAGTGTCCCGGGGCCTTCCAAAAGACTTATAAGGTTCAGAGATCCGATCAGGGCAAAAAAAGCCGACCTTGGCGAACCCAACATCCTGTACATAAGCAGGGAATCCAAGCAGGGGTGATCTAAGATGGCTACAGCAAAAACCATAGACCTTACAGGAAAGGTAATCGGGGAAATCGAACTTCCACCAGTGTTTGACGTAGACTACCGCCCTGACCTTATTAAAAAGGCAGTACTTGCGGCACAGGCAAACAGGCTTCAGCCCTATGGTCCCCGTCTCTACGCAGGCATGGAAACTTCTGCAAGAGGCTGGGGCTCCGGAAGGGGTGTATCCCAGGTCCCCAGACTCGTAAACAGCAGCAGGGCTGCAAGAATCCCGCACGCAAAGGGCGGAAGGAGAGCTCACCCACCAAAACCGGAAGCTGACAGAAGCGAGAAGGTTAACACAAAAGAGCGCCGCTATGCAATCCGCTCTGCAATCGCAGCAACCATTGACCCTACCCTTGTAAGCCTGAGGGGTCACATATTTGAAGCTGAACTTCCGATTGTTGCGGAAAATGCTCTTGAAAACCTCGAAAGGACAAAGCAGGTAATAGAATTCCTTGAAGCTGCTGGTCTGTATGAGGATGTCCTCAGGGCAAAGTACGGAAGGCATATCAGAGCCGGCCGTGGAAAAATCAGAGGCAGGAAATACAAACATAAAAAGAGCGTCCTGATAGTTGCAGGAGAAAAATCTCCTATCATGAAGGCTGCAAGAAACCTTTCCGGAGTAGATGTCGTAACAGTGGACTCACTGAACGCCGAACTGCTCGCACCAGGTACGCATGCAGGTCGCCTTACTGTCTGGACAGAGTCTGCAATTGGAAAACTGGAGGGCGCATTCCAATGAGTTCTATCAATTATCCATTTGTTACTGAAAAAGCGATGATGCTGCTTGATGAAAACAAGCTTCAGTTTATCGTTGATACCAGGTCAAACAAAAAGCAGATCGTAGAAGATGTTGAGAAAATGTACGGATTCAAAGTAAGATCCGTGCGGACAATGACCACAATGAAGGGTATGAAGAAAGCAGTCCTTGCCTTTGAAGAACCTGAAGCGGCACATGAGATTGCAACCCGAATAGGACTTATGTGAGGTGTGATCCATGGGTAAAAGAATCATATCACAGAACAGGGGTAGAGGTACTCCAACCTACAGAGCTCCTTCTCACAAGTATAAGGCAGACCTGAGGCACCCCCGTGTGGATGAAAATACCTCCCTTCAGGGAGAAGTCATAAAAATCGAGCACGACCCTGCTCGCTCAGCCCCTATCGCAAAAGTTGCCTTTGAAAACGGAGAGGAACTTTTCCTTCTTGCTTCCGAAGGCATTTCAGTAGGGAACATCATTGAGTGTGGAGACGATGCCGTGGTCAAGCCCGGGAACATTGTACCTATCGGAAATGTTCCTGAAGGTTTCTTCATCTGCAACATCGAATCAAAGCCAAACGACGGCGGCAAATTTGTCCGATCCTCCGGAGTATATGCAACCGTTGTGACTCACGAACCGACAAGGACTGCAGTGGCTATGCCTTCCGGTAACATAAAGTGGCTTAACCCCAAGTGCAGAGCAGTTGTCGGGATTGTTGCTGGCGGTGGCAGAGTGGACAGACCCTGGCTCAAAGCCGGTAAAAAGTACCACAAAATGAAAACAAGGGCTGCAAAGTATCCAAGGGTTTCAGGTGTTGCCATGAATCCGATTGACCACCCGTTCGGTGGAGGTGCCTGGAAGCACCCGGGAAAGCCCACAACTGTTAGTAGAAACGCCCCGCCCGGAAGAAAAGTCGGGCTGATTGCAGCAAGAAGGACCGGAATGAAGCGCTGATGAGGGGAATTCGTTATGGTAAAAAAATCATCATCAAGGTTACCGAAGAGAAAAGGTGAGTTCACCTACCGCGGGAAAACCGTCTCAGAACTTCAGGAACTGAGTCTTGAAGAGTTTGCAGAACTTCTGCCTTCCAGAGAGCGCAGGAGCATCAAACGCGGGTTCACAGACGGGCAGAAGAAAGTCCTGCACGAGTTCAAGGAAGGAAAGAATATAAGGACCCATCACAGGGACCTGATCATTCTTCCAGAAATGATCGGAACAGTTATCGAAATCCACAACGGGAAAAGTTTTATAAGTGTGGAACTTCAGCCTGAAATGATCGGGCACCGCTTTGGAGAATTTGCACCCACAAGACCAAAAGTTAACCACGGCAGTGCCGGTGTGGGAGCAACCCGTTCAAGCAAGTTCGTACCGTTGAAATGAGGTGAAAGGGAATGGCAAGAATAAACTATTCAATTAATGGAGATCCTGAAATTACCTCTAAAGCAATGGGTTCCGAACTTCACATTTCCCCGAAGAAGTCCCGTGAGGTTTGTTGCAAGATTAAAGGCATGAAAGCCTCTGAAGCAAGGAAATTCCTTGAGGACGTAATTGCCCTGAAGCAGGCAGTGCCCTTCAAGAGACACTCCGAAGGGACCGGTCACAGGAAAGGTCCTATGGCTGGAGGAAGATACCCTGTCAGTGCTTCAAAAGAGATCTTAAAGGTTCTCAAAAATGCAGAGAGCAACGCCGAGTACAAGGGTCTTGAACCTGCAAACATGTACATCACCCATGCTGTCATTCAGCGTGGAAGGGTGATTCATGGGTTCATGCCGAGGGCAAGAGGAAGGGCAACACCCAAAGACACGGAAACTGTAAACATCGAGATGATCCTCTCCGAGGTGCGCTAAATGGCAATAGAGAGAAAGTTCGTTAATGACGGGTATGTTAAAGCCTCCATGGACGAGTATTTTGCAGAACAGCTGAACAGGGCTGGATACGGCGGCATGGAGCTGAACAGGACCCCTATGGGCACCCAGATTATTATTTACTCCGAAAAGCCGGGGATGGTAATCGGGAAAGCCGGGAAGGTCATCAGAAAACTTACCCGTGACGTTGCAACCAAATACAACCTCGAAAACCCGCAGATTGACGCTCAGGAAGTCAAGAGGCCTGAACTTAATGCCCAGATGATGGCATCCAGGCTTGCATCTTCCATTGAGAGGGGCTGGTACTTCAGAAAAGCCGGACACAACACCCTCAGAGCAGTCATGAACGCAGGCGCACTTGGCTGTGAAGTCGTAATCTCCGGAAAGCTTACCGGAGCAAGGTCAAGAGTTGAAAAATTCGTTAACGGGCACGTAAAACACTCCGGACACCCTGTACAAGAGGTAGTAGACGAAGGGTTTGCAGTAGCAGTTAAAAAGCTCGGAACCCTTGGCTGCAAAGTCAGGATCATTCAACCTGACGTTGTCCTACCTGATTCATTCAGGATTAAGGAATCAAGCGAGATTATCGTTGAGCCCGCTGAAAAGCCTGCCGAAAAACCAGCTGAGAAACCCGCTGAAGCCCCTAAAAAGGAAGGTGCGGCAAAACCCAAAGCTCCTGCGGCAGTACCCGAGAAAGAAGTAGAGGTAGCCGAAGTCGCAGAACCCGAAGAAGCTGAGGAAGAATCCCCGGTGGAGGCATCTGAAGACGTCGAAGAAGCCGAACTTATCTATGTTGAGGGCTCAGAAGAAGTCCGAAGACAGGTCAATGGTGTCTGGCAGCACAAGCATGAGAGCTATGATTACTGGCATCCCATGGCAAGGGTCCACAAGGAGGCTAAGGAATAATGGCAATTCTCAGGACCAACGAAATCCGGACCATGACAATCGAAGAACGGGCTGACGAACTCGAAAACCTTAATAATGAACTGGTTAGAGAACGTGCCCTTACCTCTGCAGGCGGGGCTCCAGACAATCCGGGACGAATCGGAGAGATCAGGAGAACTATTGCCCGGATAAAGACAATTCAGCACGAGCTAAATGAGATCTAAAGTGGAAATTCTGCCTTCGACTCTTATCTTTCATGAACTGATAGGGCTCGATATTAAGGTGATTTACTCCACTAATCCATCATTAACAGGAATCCGGGGCAGAGTAGTTAACGAGACGAAAAATATGTTTGTGGTTGAAAACTCTCAGTCCCGGGAACTGCAGATTCCCAAGGCGGATTCGGAATTTATCTTCCGGGTCCCTGCCGAGCTCTCAGAAAAAGGCCGCAGATCCGATACATTCGTTAAAATTCAGGGAAACCTGCTGCTCTCACAACCCGAAAATCGGATCAAGAACATTAAAAAGCTACGTAAATGGGGCTAAATTCATGGCAAGAGATATTGGATTAAATATACCGGCGCCATCAGAGGAATGTGATGATGCATACTGTCCCTTTCACGGAACACTTCCGGTGAGAGGTCAGATCCTTGTGGGTACCGTGGTCAGCAGCAAAATGGACAATACGGTAGTCATTGAAAGGCAATACATGAAAATGGTGCCGAAATACCAGAGATACGAGAAGAGACGCTCGAAGGTTCACGCACACAACCCGCCTTGCATTTCTGCAAAAGTTGGTGACATTGTCACCATCGCAGAATGCAGGCGTATAAGCAAAACCAAGTCTTTTGTGGTGGTCAAAGCGGAGGTGCCTAAATGAAAGGCATACGCTCAAACATCCCAAGGGCTCTTAACGCAGGCGCCAAGATTCCGTGTGTGGACAACACCGGAGCCAAGGTCGTTGAGATAATCTCTGTCAAGAAGTACAGAGGAGTCAAAAACAGAATGCCCTGCGCAGGAATTGGTGACATGTGCGTCGTTTCCGTAAAGAAAGGCACACCAGAAATGAGGAAACAGATTCTCCTCGCAGTGGTGGTTCGCCAGAGGCAGGAGTTCCGCCGTCCGGACGGGTTACACGTGTCCTTTGAGGACAATGCAATGGTAATCACGGACGAAGACGGAATTCCCAAAGGCACGGACATAAAAGGTCCGATAGCAAGGGAAGTAGCTGAGAGGTTCCCCAAAATAGGAACTACAGCATCCATAATTGTCTGAGGTGATTGCAATGGTATCCAAACAGCCCAGAAAGCAGAGAAAGGCAAGATACACCGCACCTCTCCATATCAGGCAGAAATTCATGGGTGCAAGACTCAGTGAGGGACTTACCAAACAGTACGGCACAAGAAGTGCTGCAGTCATCACTGGTGACACAGTAAAGGTCATGCGCGGAGACTTCAAAGGCACTGAAGGAAAAGTCCAGTCCGTATCTCTTATGGACGGCACAATCTCAGTGGACGGAGTTACTTCCACAAAAGTGGACGGCACTGAAGTCCCAAGGCCCATAAATCCCTCAAACGTCATGATCACAAAACTAGAAATGAAAGACGGGCGCAGAGCGTCAAGCATTAAAAAGTGAGGCAGGTGATTTTGTGACACACCAGAAAAGATTATCAGTTCCAAAGAGCTGGAAGGTCGGGAAAAAAGGCAATAAGTGGATCTCCACTACCCGCCCGGGGCCTCACAGCCAGGCACGTAGTCTTCCGCTCGGAATCATCATTCGGGACATTCTCAAGCTTGTTGACAACAGCAGAGAAGGTAAAAGGGTTCTCTCCGAAGGAAAAGTTCTTGTTGACGGAATTCCCAGGAAAGACCTCAGATTCCCGGTAGGGCTCTTTGATGTAATTACCCTTCCTCTTGTAAATGAAGCATACAGGATGCTCCAGGATGAAAAGGGACGCCTGACCCTTCACAAGCTCAACGAAACTAACGTAAACAAGCTGTGCAGGATCGACAACAAGTTAACCGTCAAGGGAGGAAAAGTCCAGCTTAACCTCAATGACGGAACCAACATCATTGGCTCCAACGAGTACGGGACAAAGGACTCCCTGATTCTTTCCATTCCTGACAAGCAGGTAGTAAAACACCTGAAGTTTGAGGTCGGAAACCTTGCAATGGTTGTAGGTGGTCAGCACTCGGGAGAAACCGGAAAGATCATGGAGATCAAGGAAGTTAAGAGTTCCAGACACAACACAGTAATGATTTCCGGAGAAACCGATTTCGAAACAATCGAGGACTACGTAATCGTTATTGGTAAGGACAAACCTGAAATTCGGCTTGGTGGTGAGCTTAGTGAGTAATCCTATGCGCACACCTGTTGTTGAAAAGGTAATTGTCCACATGGGTGTTGGAGAAAGTGGTCAACAACTGGTAAACGCCGAAGACATCCTACGGGCTATCACAGGACAGGAAGTCGTAAAGTGCTTTGCAAAAAGGACCCTTCCTGCTTTTGCAATCAAAAAGAATGAGCCCATCGGTTGCAAGGTAACTCTCAGGGGTCCGAAAGCTCAGGAGTTCCTTGAGACATCTCTTGGGATAATTGAGAAGACTCTGAGCAAGACACAGTTCGATTCCCTCGGAAACGTCTCTTTTGGGATTGAAGAACATACTGACTTTCCGGGTATGAGATATGATCCTAACATCGGGGTTTTCGGAATGGACGTCACTGTTGTACTCAAACGCCCGGGAGAAAGGATTTGCAAAAGGAGAATCGCAACCCGGAAAATCCCGACTGGCCACAGGGTCACGGTGGACGATGCGATCGCCTTCCTTAACGAAAGTTACGGCGTGGAGGTCATGTAAATGACAGATACAATAAACAAGTCCGGAAGAGGAGTAAACGAATGCAAACGGTGCGGAAGAAAACAGGGGCTTGTCCGTAAATACGACATCTACCTCTGCAGGCACTGTTTCAGGGAAATTGCCCACGAGATGGGCTTTGATAAGTACTCGTAAGGTGATTAAAATGGTATTACTTGATCCTCTTGCAAACGCCCTTTCCACTATTAAGAATGCGGAAGCCATTGGGAAGAGCTCCTGTATTGTCAGGCCTGCTTCAAAAAATATTGGCAACGTCCTGAAGGTTATGCAGGATCTCGGCTACATTGGAGATTTTGAGTTTATCGACGATGGAAAAGCCGGAATCTACAGCGTTACCCTTGTGGGAAGAATCAACAAGTGCGGTGCAATAAAACCGCGTTACTCCGTAGGAACTGCCAGCTTTGAAAGATGGGAAAAGCAGTTTCTACCAGCAAAGAACTTTGGTGCCCTTATCGTAACCACTTCAAGCGGGGTCATGTCTCAGTATGAGGCCCGTGATAAGAAGATCGGTGGGCAACTTCTTGCTTATGTGTACTGAGGAGGGAACAGGAAATGGTTAAGGAAATTGCAAGAACAATAGAGATTCCTGAAGGAGTTTCCGTCTCTCTCTCTCGGGATGTCTTTACAGCCAGGGGCCCGAAGGGAACTGTTGAAAGAAAGTTCTGGTACCCCGGAATCAAGATTGAAGTCAGGGGAGAAGATGTACTGGTGGATGCAGAATTCTCCAGGAAAGAGCAGAAAGCCATGGTAGGGACTTTTGCCTCCCATATCAGAAACCTGATGAAAGGCGTAAATGAAGGCTTTGAGTGCAAGATGAATATTGTGTATGCTCACTTCCCAATGCAGGTAAAAGTTGAAGGCAAGACTCTCATAATCGGGAACTTCCTTGGGGAAAAGAAGCCAAGAGTTGCAAAAATCCTTGGTGAGACAAAGGTTAAGGTAAGCGGGGGCGAGGTCATCGTTACCGGAATCAACAAGGAAGATGTCGGGCAGACTGCCGCAAACATAGAACAGAAGACCAAGATTAAGAGGTTCGATCCAAGGATTTTCCAGGATGGAATCTACATAGTGCAGAAGGCCTGAAGGTGGTTATGATGGGAGAAGAATTCAATGAAGTTGAAGGTACTTCGGTTTCCGCCCTTGATATGGATCCTGAATCCAGGCGCTTATTCAACGTGAGAAAGGTTCAGAAGGGGAAGAAACCCCAGTTCAAGAGAACCTGCAGCCACAAATTCAAAAGACTTGACACCAACTGGAGGCGCCCGAGAGGTTCTCAGGGTAAACAGCGCAGAAAGTATGTTGCAAAAGGCGCTCTTGCCCAGGTAGGATACGGAAGCCCTGCAGCAGTCAAAGGTCTGCACCCTTCGGGTTATTCTGATGTTCTTATTACCAGCATTGCGGAACTTGAGCTTGTTGACCCGTCTTTTGAGGCTATCAGGATAGCAAGAACAATAGGCGCACAAAAGAAAGCCATTATTCTTGCAAAAGCTGAAGAACTCGGAATTAAAGTACTGAACCCTGGAAGGAGTGAATAAAATGTCAGACCTGTTCAACCAGAGGAAGCTGGCTTCCAAAGTTCTTGATTGTGGGCTTGACAGGGTATGGCTTAACCCCGAAGCATCCGAAGAAATCGCCTCTGCGATCACAAGAGAAGATATCCGCGGACTCATTGAGAAAGGCACCATTAAGGCAAAGCCTGTAAAAGGAGTCAGTAGAGGCAGAGCCAAAGCTCGTGCTGTCAAACGTAAGTATGGGCACTGCAAGGGACATGGTTCCAGAAAGGGTAAGAAAGGAGCCCGTACTCCCAGAAAGGAACAGTGGATCAAAAAGATCCGGGCTCTTAGAAACAGACTCAAGGAGCTGCGTGCAGACGGAGCACTTGATAAATCAGTGTACTGCAGACTCTACAGAAAAGCAAAAGGCGGAGAATACAGAAGCGTTTCCCACCTTAACTCTCACCTTGAGTCCGAAAAACTGTTAAATAAAGAATAACCTGGAGGAGCTGAAGATGGCAACAGGACCAAGATATAAGGTTCCTTTTAGACGAAGAAGAGAAGGACGTACCAACTACCACCTCCGCCTTAAATTACTACTCTCAAAGCAGGACCGTGTAGTTGTCAGAAAGAGTGCAAGAAACGTTCAGATCCAGTTAATAGCTCCAACAGCAGACGGGGACATAACTTATTCCTCAGCCGTTTCGAGTGAACTTGCAAAGTACGGTTACACAGGAGCTACCGGAAACACGACGGCTGCATACCTAACAGGGCTCTTATTCGGGCTGAAGAGTTTGCAGAAGGGCTATGAAGGAGGCATTCTGGACATAGGACTCCAGGCTTCCTCTACAGGCTCAAGAGTCTATGCCACCCTTAAAGGGATTGTAGACTCAGGCTTTGAAATCCCCTGCAGCCCGGAAGTGTTTCCCTCGGATGAGAGAATCCGCGGAGAGCACATAGCCGAATACAGAGAAGAGAGCTCAGACCTGCCAGAGCAGTTTGAAGCAACCAAAGAGAAAATCTTTGCTGAGTTTAGTTAAGGTGATTAAATGGCATTCGATCAAGATTGGGTACCGAAAACCAGGCTTGGAAAACTAGTCGTTGAAGGACAGGTTGCTTCCATGGATGAGGCAATCAAGTCAGGCCTGCCTATCAGGGAACCCCAGATAATTGATATGCTGCTTCCTGACCTGGAAGATGAGGTGCTCGATATCAACATGGTCCAGAGGATGACTGACTCAGGACGCCGTGTAAAGTTCAGAGCAACCGTAATCGTGGGAAACAGAAACGGCTATGTAGGACTTGGACAGGCAAAAGACGTTCAGGTCGGGCCTGCAATCCGTAAGGCAATCGACGCTGCAAAGCTCAACATTACCTACATCCGCAGAGGCTGCGGTTCCTGGGAATGTGCCTGCGGGCTGCCGCATACCGTACCTTACGAGGTTACAGGGAAGGCAGGCAGTGTAAGTGTGACCCTTATTCCCGCCCCAAGGGGACTCGGGATTGCCGCAGGAAACACTGCAACCAAAGTGCTTGAAAAAGCCGGCATTAAAGACGTATGGACCAAGACCTTCGGAACTACCAGGACAACTCTCAACTTCGCAAAGGCTACCTACGATGCCCTTAACCAGGTCAACGTTATAAGGCTGCCTGTTTACTATGGTAAGGAGGAAGTCTGAGATGTATGCAGTTGTGAGAATGAGAGGACAGGTCAACGTGCGCTATACCATTGAGGACACCATGAAGATGCTCCGCCTGCACAGAGTTAACCACTGTGTGTTTGTGCCGGAGAATCCTCACTACAAGGGTATGGTCCAGAAAGTGAAGGACTACGTTGCATACGGAAAGATTGATGCAAAAATCCTTGCAGAAGTCCTCGAAAACCGTGGAAGGCTTGAAGGCAACACCCGCCTCACAGAAGAATATATCCGTGAAAATACGGACTATGATTCCATACAGGCCTTTGCCGAAGCTGTTGTTGAGGGAAAAACCTCCCTTAAGGATGTTCCCAAATTGAAGCCTGTTTTCAGGCTTCACCCGCCCCGAAAAGGACATGCAGGAATTAAGAGGACAGTCCAGCAGGGCGGAGTGCTCGGAAACCACGATGAAGATATCAACGTGCTCCTGCATAAAATGAGATAAGGTGGTTTGAATGGATGTTAAAAAGTTCAGAGGGTCCAGGACCTGCGGTGGCGGAACTCACAAAAACAGGCGTGGAGCCGGAAACCGCGGAGGCCGCGGGAAAGCCGGTGGCTGTAAACACCACTTCGTAAGAGCTATGATGCGCGGGTACAGCTACGGAAAGCATGGTTTCAAACGCCCTGATGTAGTATCCAAGGACGTTTCCATAGTAAATGTTGGAGAGCTCGACGAACTTGCTCCCTATCTTGTTGAAGAAGGGTTTGCCGAGGTTAAGGACGGGGCATACCACATTAACCTCGAAAATCTCGGAATTGAGAAGGTACTTGGAAGCGGACGTGTCATGAAGAACCTTGTGGTTACTTCAGAGGAATTCTCAGCCTCTGCCCGTGAAAAGATTGAAAATGCAGGCGGAAGCTGCATCGATGCCGAATAAGTAGTGTCATCCTGACTCTACTTATTTCATTCTTTTAGTAACTTTTTATATTAGATGTGCTATATACCTTTAACTTAAGGTAAAAACATAATCTAATATTTAATATAGTATAAATAAATGTATATTTTGAATGGTGTAATCGATGACTCTCAGGGATACCTTAGAACCGTTTTTTAACAAGTTGCCCGCAGTAGCAAGTCCGGAAAAACACGTCCACTTTAAGGATAAACTCTGGTGGACTCTGGGAGTTCTGGTGCTGTACTTTGCTCTTGCAAATGTGCCGCTCTTCGGGATGTCTCAGGATTCTGTTGACCTTTTTGAATCTTACCGCGCCTTCTTTGCCGGGGCTTCGGGATCTTTAGTCCTTCTCGGTATAGGGCCAATTGTCACGGCTTCTATCGTCCTGCAGCTTCTTGTCGGGGCAGACATTATCAAAATGGATCTTTCGGACCCCAAAGACCAGGCGTTCTTTCAGGGTGCCCAGAAGTTTCTTGTCTTTGTTATGATTATTCTGGAAGCTCTACCGCAGCTTCTTGGTGGATACATCCAGCCGGATCCGGGGCTTGCTTCCACTCTTGGTGTAGGCCTGGGAGTGATCACCTTCATGCTCCTTGTCCAGATCTTTATCGGAGGCACGCTGATCCTCTTCATGGATGAAGTGATTTCTAAGTGGGGTATTGGATCAGGAGTCGGGCTTTTCATAGTTGCAGGAATCTCCCAGCAGATCGTTACAGGTATTTTTAACTGGCAACTTGAAGACGGGCTTCCTGTCGGACTCATTCCCAAATGGATCTACATTGCCCAAAACACGGGGGCAGACTACCTCTTTTCCGGTGAAGGTCTGATGTTCCTGCTGGTCAGAGGAGGAATTCTCGCTCTCCTGAGCACGGTAATCATATTCCTGCTTGTGGTATTTGTGGAGAGTACGAGAATTGAGATCCCTCTCGCCCACAGTGCGGTTAGAGGGGCAAGGGGTCGTTTCCCTGTAAAGCTCATATACGCATCAGTTCTGCCCATGATTCTTGTCAGGGCTCTTCAGGCTAACATCCAGATGATTGGGATAATCCTTTCCGGCAGAGGGATAAACTTCCTCGGAGAATTCAGCGGCTCAAAGCCCCTGAACGGGATCATGTATTACCTAGCTCCCATACACAGTCCATATGACTGGATACCGTCCCTTGTACAACAATCCTTTGCAAGCTACGGGGCAGCTGCTCCTGCTACCTGGCAGATTGTGCTTCATGTCTTTTCAGATGCCGTGATGTTGATCGGAGGCGGAATTATATTTGCCCTTTTCTGGATCGAAACCACAGGCATGGGTGCAAAGCCCACAGCCCAGAAGATATTTAATTCAGGAATGCAGATCCCTGGTTTCAGGCGGAACATTGGCAGTATTGAAAAAGTTATGCAGCGTTACATTCCAAAGGTTACTGTGATAGGTGGAGCTTTCATTGGGCTTCTCACTCTGGTTGCAAGCCTGCTCGGTACTCTCGGAAGTGCCGGAGGTACCGGACTGCTGCTTACAGTAAGCATTGTGTACCGTCTTTACGAGGATATTGCTTCCGAGCAGATGATGGAAATGCACCCGATGATCCGTTCTTTCTTCGGGGAGCAGTAAGGGCTGGTAAACCTCTAACTGCAAGGATAACTGAAAAATATAGGTCATAAAGAAAAAATCAAATAAAAGGACACAAAAAGGGGATCTTCGAATGAACATAATACTCTTCGGGCCCCCGGGTGCCGGTAAAGGTACCCAGGCCAAAAAAATGGTTGATTTCTACGGAATTCCGCAGATTTCCACAGGGGATATCCTGCGGGCAAATGTTAGAGAAGGAACAGAACTGGGACTTGCAGCCAAGGCATATATGGACAAAGGAGAACTTGTCCCTGATCAGGTGCTTATAGGCATAATTAAAAACCGTCTGAATGAGGCAGATTGTAAAAAAGGTTTCATTCTTGACGGATACCCGAGAACTGTCCCTCAGGCAGACGCCCTGGAAGCAATACTTGATGAAATCGAAAAGCCCATCGATATTGTCCTCAACCTTGAGGTGCCTGACGAAGTGCTTGTAGGAAGAATCAGCGGGCGTCTGATGTGCAAATGCGGGGCAAGCTATCACATGATCTCCAACCCACCAAAGAAAGACAACATCTGTGACAGTTGCGGCAGTGAGATATTCCAGCGCGTCGATGATACTGCAGAAGCCGTCCAGAACCGCCTGGATGTCTACAAAAAGCAGACCCAACCGCTAATCAACTACTATAAAGAAAAAGGTATCCTTGTCACCCTTAACGGTACAAAGGATATAGACGTGGTTTTTGAGGATATTAAGGCAATTCTGGCAAAGTTTGCCTGAATTCCTCCTTCCTTTTTCTTTTGTTTTTACTTTTTTTCTTTTTTATTTTCCTGTGTTTTTAAAACTTCCTAAAAATTATAGTTACTTTAAGTACCTGAATTGTATCTCCTGACGGCATCTTCCGCGACAGAGTGATTAAATGTTAAATATTATGCGACTGCTTATCTCAATAGGAAGTTTTTGCTGGAGAATCTGACTTACATGACTGAAAACTCAATAGAAGAACTGATGAAGTGGGTTATCAGTGTTGACCGCCGCCTGATACTTATGGAGTCCATGAAAAGGCATAATGCAGTGAGAGCTTCGGATATCGCCCATGAAGCAAGCAGGTCTACACAAAATATCAGTCGCGCCTTAAAAGAACTTGAGGACAGGGATTTAATCGAATGCCTGACTCCTGAGAAATCAACCTGGAAAAAATATATGCTTACGGACAAAGGAAAAATAGTTCTGGAAAAGCTGGAGGGAAAATACCTTTAACCTACGGTCAGAAGTTTTCGGTCTGGATTACTTCTTTTTCTTCCTCCCGGATTTTTCTTCCAGAATAATTCTGGATAAATACAGTATTTTTGCTTTCAACTGTATTTTAGCTGTATTTTAGCTGTATTTTAGCTGTATTTTAGCTGTATTTTAGCTGTATTTTAGCTGTATTTTAGCTGTATTTTAGCTGTATTAGCTGTATTTTTGTCTTCAACTCTCTTCTCTGAGTCTTATATAACCTTCCACAAGGTCAATATTGGCCTTGACCACTGATCTTTTGAACTCAGTCAGATCTTTTGTGATATCCTCAAGAGCGTCAGCACAATCCTGTCTGGTGATCACGGTCCCGTCAGGTACCATCCTGCCTGAGGAAATATCCACGCCTCGGACAATGGATTTGTGGAGGACAAGCGTATCTTTCCCGATATTGCAGTCAAACACCACTGCCCCGAACCCTATGAAGCAGTCTTCTCCGATCCTGCAGGGGCCGTGTACAATGCAGCTGTGGGCAAGGGAAGTGTTTTTTCCAATTAGCACTTCGGAATGTGAGAGTGAATGGACCACAACATTGTCCTGTACATTACAGCCTCTGTGAACAGTTATGGATGAACCTGGTTCGTCTGCCCTGAGGACTGCATTTGGCCCGACGAATACATCATCTGCAATACTTACGTTTCCTATTATTAATGCTGTTTCGGATATCCACGCCCTTTTGCTTACTTTTGGGTGTTGTTTATGGGGATTTGGAAGGTGCATTTTAAAATTCCTCTTTCATGCCTGTGGGTGTTTCACGGAATACCGTTTGAAATATCTCTTCAGAGCAAGCTCTCTGTTTTCAGCCTCTGAAGCCTTTTTATGATAAGTTATGATAAGTTATTTAAAACTATGTTTTGATCTGGCACCCACCTATAAATATACTCCAATATTTTTACCTGAAACTGCGAGGGAAAACGTAATCCTGCGGGCAAGAAACGCCGGGCTTTTCCAAGCATTAAGTCTCCAGAATAAAGTCTCTTTGAGAGTACTGTTTTTTCAACGGGGCCGTATCTGTGGCTATATGTAGCTGAGCCCATCCGAAAGGTATGTAAAATAAAGAGAAAAACTGGAATAAGGGCACTTGCAGTCAGAGTTTAACCGAATAGTATAACTTATATATACATCGAAACTTATTAACCAGAAAGCCTATGTAAACGTCTTAAACCCGCTTGCAGTCTGAGCTGATTTATTGGTTAATTTACTAAAATTCAAGCTTATTAAGACTCAATTCATTGTCAAAACTTTATTTAGTTGAGCTCTATCTAGCAAGATTCTTCCACTTGAATGAATCTAATTAACATTTATTGAACCTTAATGGTGAGAACAACTTGGTTTCGGAGACTTTAAAAAAGCAAATTGACCGGTTCCTGCTGGCTTTCGGTTTTTCCCTTATGTTCGGGATAATGATCCTTGGACAGGAATTCAGGCAATCTGTGGGGGAAGCAGTAGGGGTTTTAATGGACCCCATGCTCATGCTGATCGGACAGGAGAACTTCCACCTGGCCCTTTTAATTATGGCTGCTATCACTGCTATCTATGCATCCCTTATCCAGAAATACACTATCGACTGGGACCTCATGAGGAACACCCAGGAGCGCATGAAGTCTTTTCAGAAGGAGTTCCGGGAGGCACAACTTTCCCAGAACACTTACATGCTGAAAAAACTTGAAGATCAGCGCAAGGATATGATGGAAGACCAGATGAAGATGTCCAAACAGCAGTTCAAGCCTATGGCTTATATTAGTATTATCTCCCTGCCTCTCTTCATGTGGGCTTATTATTACATTAGTGGGCACGGAGCTGCCACCATGGTCTTTCCCTTCTGGGGTGAACAACTGCTAACGTCCAAGGCTTTTGGCCCCTTCCAACACTGGATCTACTGGTACTTTATTTCCTCTCTTGGAATCAGTCAGCTTATAAGGAAGGCACTGAATATCGGTGGGGTCTAATGCGGATCACCGTGAGCGGGCTTCCCGGAAGTGGGACAACAACCCTCTCAAGGCTCCTGTCTGAATACTATGAGCTTGAGCTGGTTTCCTCAGGCGAAATCTTCAGGAGGATGGCAAAGGAGAGGGGAATGAGTCTTTCTGAGTTTGGAGCCATGGCTGAAAAGGATCCCTCCATTGACCTTGATATCGATAAAAACCAGAAATCTATTATCCATACCCAGGACAATATCATTCTTGAAAGCCGGCTTGCAGGTCATATGGCTGAAGGGGTGCCTAATGTGCTTAAAATCTGGATAAAAGCCCCACTGCTGACAAGAGTCAGGCGTATCCAGAGGCGTGAGAAATCAATCTCCTTTGATGAAGAGCTGGAAAAAACGGTTGAAAGGGAAAAGTCCGAAGCCCTCCGTTATAAGAACTATTACGGGATTGATATTACAGACCTATCAATCTACGACATTGTTATCGATTCTGAAAAATGGAACCAGTACCAGACTATTGATATCCTCAGGATTGCTATTGACTCTATTGTCGGGCCTGAGTGATTTATTCAAGAGTATTTCAGATCTGTACGCATCACTCATTTGAATCCATAACCACAACCCAGGAGTTTTAAAAAACCATGTCATCCGCCGGCAAACTGCCATCAGAAGTTGAAAGAACCCTTGTCCGGAAGTCCGGCGCCTGGACAAATCCATCCTACGGCTGTCCTCCGGAAAAGCGCCCTATCCTTGAATACATTGAAAAAGGAGTGGTGAATATTGACAAGCCCAGTGGACCTACAAGCCACGAGGTTGCAGCCTGGGTAAAAGCCATCCTTGGCGTGAAGACAGCAGGACATGCCGGTTCTCTTGATCCTAAGGTCACAGGGCTTTTGCCTACCTTGCTGGGAAAAGCTACAAAAGCCGTACCTGCCCTGCGCCTCTCAGGAAAAGAGTATGTTTGCCATCTGAAGCTTCACAGGGTTATGCCTCCAAAGCTGATTCGCCAGGTCTGTGAGGAATTTACAGGCCCTATTTACCAGAGGCCTCCCATCAAATCAGCTGTAAAACGTGTCATAAGGGTAAGGACAATCTATTATATTGAAGTGCTTGAAATCGAAGGCACTTCCGTGCTCTTCCGCGTTGGATGCGAAGCAGGGACTTATATAAGGAAACTCTGCCACGATATCGGGCTTGCTCTGGGCTGCGGCGGGCATATGCAGGGACTCCGCAGGACTAAAGCAGGCCCGTTTACGGAAAAAACCCTTGTAACGCTCCATGAACTCAAAGACGCCTATGTGTTCTGGGAGGAAGATGGTGATGAGTCCGAACTGAGAAGGGTTATCCGGCCAATGGAATCAGCTGTATCCCACCTACCCAAAATAATCCTGCGGGACAGTGCAGTAGATGCGGTTTGTTCCGGTGCTTCCCTGGCAGTCCCGGGTATTACAAGCCTGGACTCCAACTTGATCATAGGGGGACTTACAGGGCTTTTTTCCTTAAAAGGGGAACTTGTGGCTCTTGCAAAGGCTGATATGACAACCGAAGAGATTCTCAAAGCTTCTGCCGGTATTGCAGCTTCTCCTATCCGCATACTTATGGAAGCAGGGACTTATCCAAAAGGCTGGACTAAAAAAGAAGAAAAAGTCCAGCTTTAACCTTTTAAATTCTTTCTTCCTTCCTTCAAATTTCTTTCTTCCTTCTTTCTTCCTTACGCAGTCCTAGAATAAGATTTATATACCACTATTCCGTTATGGTATAAGTCGTGCCATAAACTCTGTGCCGAGGTAGTCTAGTGGTAGGGCGCAAGCCTGGAAAGCTTGTGGGGCTTAGCCCCTCGGGAGTTCGAATCTCCCCCTCGGCGTCATGTTTTCAAGTCTTTTCTAAATTACATTTACAATCCTTTTTTAAAGTTGGAAGACAAGATTTAATAAGGGCACCAACTGCTTTTAGAAGGTTGCATTTTTAAGCGATTTAAGGGAATTTTTTTCGAAAATATAGGATTAAATGCTTTTATTACTTCGGGAGTGCGGAGGGTCACGAATACCCTGTCCTTTAGGTCGGGGATGAAGTGAACCCTCGCCTCTTATTGGTTTTGATTTAAATATCTAAATCGTCGCTTCTTTGTAAAATTATCGGAAATCGGACAGGGGCTCGATAGCAGAGTTTCAATAACTTAGATCAAGGGAACCTTGTTAAAAGACACTGTGAATCATTTCCGAGTAACCGGGCGTGCGGTCCATCAGCATACCCCATCCTTTAGGTTGGGGTGGCCGCACGCAGTTTGATTTTAAATTTAAAGCATTTAAAATGATTTTGGCATAAACTCACTTGTATAAAGATCATATGTTCAAATACTCCCATGTATAAACAACCTGGAATATATGCAAAAGCGTTAGTAGTTCAAAAAAGAAGTTAATCTGACAATGTCAAGGTAAGGACCCCGTTGAAAAATGATCGATTGATTTCAGGCGGGAACGAAAGAAATAAACGGAAACAAACAGAGAAGGAATATTGAAAGTCAACTACCCCTGAGCTAAAACTCAGGGGCTTGTCTAACAAGCCCTGGTTGACCAGATCACCGATTGGAGTTAAGAAAATCGGTAAACGATAGGAAAGAATACATAGTTACCCTTGAATGTCGCCTCAGTTTAAGGCTCTAAGGATGCCGGTTAAACAGTCCTGAGAGGTAGGGACAGTGCTTGCATCGTTAAACCTTTCCATATCAGATCGAGAGGAGGACGGATTCCGGAATTGACTTGTTCCAGCTACGCTGTAACACTCCAACTTCACGAAGTTGAAGTCCACGATTCGGATACGCATAACTCTTCGGAGGAAAACTATATGTTAGATCACCTTCTTTTGCTCCTATAATATATTTCAGTTTATGCTTCTCTAATTCGCGAATGTGTGGAGCATTTGAATATAAAGAGTCCTCCACTACAATGAGGCGTAAATAGGGATGCGTTTTTCTTAATTTCTCTAAAAAACGTTTGCTTGCATTGCGTTCGATATCATTCTTTTTCTCTCCATCCTGTTTGATGATCGGCTCTGGTGCAAAAGGTATTACCTCCTTGAAATCAGGATGAACGATTGCTCCACTCAACATTTGGTGATAATAGGTAACTTCACCCGTTTTCGAGTTCGTTTTTGTACAACAAGATTTACAATGAATCCTGACTTTGACAGTTAGATAAAAATAAGTGCTCTTTGTTTTGTGTTATTCGGTCAAATGAACATCACAAAACAGAGAGCATTCCCTACAATTCCTAACAAGAATATATGTGTTCCTATCGGATCGATTCTTGCCGTCCAACTCTTTTATGAAAAGCTTAATTTCTGTGATATTTTTGGCAAACATAAAAACAAGGGTCTTGATCTCAATAGTTTGCTGATCGGTTTGCTAAGCTACAAGCTGACTGAAAATTTTAGTATCAAAGAAGCTGGCAAATGGTTAAATCAGGAAGAAATTCTCGAGATATTGAATCTTGAAAGGTTTCATGAAAGAGTTCTTTACAGAACTCTTGAACTCTTAGGACGTAACAGAGAGGAAATTCTCTCTGATATTCTGGATTCTCTATTTTCTGTATATGGTTTTGAAGAGACGGATATAAACCTGGATTGGACGAGTATAGTCCTTTATGGGACTAAATCCAACCTTGGTAAATACGGGTATAGCAGAGATCACAGGCCTGATAAGCTGCAGATAACTGTTGGAATTAGTGAATTAGCTAACCCCATTAACATACCTATTGGAGTTACAGTGAATAAAGGAAACGTTCTTGATCTTGAGCACTTTTCTGACACTTATAACCAGGTGAAAAGTAGACTTAAAAAAGGCTCTTTTATTGTTTTTGATAAAGGAGCTAATACCAAAGATAATATCGATATTATACAGGATGCTGAGATGGACTATCTCACTTCCATGAAACTGAATACGAGTGACGATAAAATAATTGAGAAATTTGATCTGGAAAGAGCAGAACTGATAGATTCCAAAAAAGGTATATATGGGATAAAAATAGTCAAGCCTAGCAGCATTAAATATTTCTATTTCTCTGAAGCTCTACAGAAAAGGCAATTAGAATCAAAAGCAAGAGCTGTTATGAGGAAATTAAAGGAAGCAAAAGAGATTCAGAAGGCCATCATAAACAACAAAAAGCTTCCTAAGAAATTCAGAGTAAATAATGAGTTGATCGAGATTGATTACTCTTTTAGAACTAAGCTAGAAGAGCTTAGTGACGAGGAAGCTGTAGAACTCCTAAAAGCTTCACTGATTAATGGAAGAGAAGGATTTTTCTGTCTGAAATCAAACAGGCATTTGACACTTGAAGATGCATTGATAACATACAGAAAAAAGGATTCTATTGAGAAAATATTCCATTCATTGAAAAATGAAATTCAGATTAAGCCATTAAGGTTGTGGTCGGAAGATAGCATTTATGGAGCCATTATCCTTGGGTTTATCGCCCAATTATTCATATCGCTGATGCGATATGAATTTGAAGAGCTAAAACACACGTCTACAAAATTCATTAAAAAAAGCTTGAAGAATTTGACACTTACAATCAAGTTCAAGATAAATGGTGTCAAAAACCATATTTTTGCGAATTTTGACTGGATCAATAGCTTGATAGTAGCAAAAAGGAATGAAATTACATAGAATATATAATAAATTTTTATAAATTTATAGGACTTGTCAAGCCCGATTGAACCAAAAAAGAAGGGAAATATTCAGTACCAATTAGTGGGTACTGTCAAACTGAGGTTAGATTCTATCTTTTTGGAGATAATTTCATACTTTTTGAGTAAGTAACCCGAATTTATGTAATAATTAGACGTTCGGAACTATACTTAATCGGAACTACTGTAGTATATATGTCGAGACAGGAAACTCTAATTATCCGCGGTAATTGTCGGACAGCCTGTTTAGCTCAGGGATTTCCTGCTGAGGGTTTATGAAACTGATCCTGAACGATATCGTAAAAAGCTTTGACAAAAAAGAGGTTTTGCGGGGTGCGAGCTTTGCCTTTGAAAAGGGGGAAATTTACGGCCTCCTCGGAAGAAACGGCTCAGGCAAAACTACGCTTTTTAACTGCATCAATGAAGATTTAAAGATTGACGGCGGCTCAATTCTCCGTGAAGAAAACGGAGTGAAGAGAGAAGTTTGTCCGGGCGATATCGGATATGTTCTGTCGACGCCGGTCGTTCCGGAGTTTTTAACAGGTAGGGAATTTTTAAAGTTCTTTCTTGACATCAACGTGAAAAATATTCCGGACATTAAGCCTATTGACGAATATTTCGATTTTGTAATGATTGGAAGCGAGGATCGCGACAGGCTTTTGAAAGATTATTCCCATGGCATGAAGAACAAGATGCAAATGCTTGTAAACTTCATCGCAAATCCAGCCATTCTGCTTTTAGACGAGCCGCTGACCTCATTTGACGTTGTGGTCGCCGACGAAATGAAGATGCTGCTGCGCCAAATCAAAAAAGACCACATTATTATCTTTTCCACCCATATCATGGAGCTTGCACTGGATTTATGCGACGAGATCGTGATCCTGAGTGGCGGGGTTCTGAAAAAAATGGAAAGGGATGGCCTCAGTAACGAGGTCTTTAAGGATAGAATTATTCAGGCCCTCAGAAGGGATGAAAGCGATTGAAACTTTCCTTACGTCTTTCAGGCTGAAAAACACATATAGAGCCAATAGCATCATATATTCGCTCAAATCCATCCCTATCATCAACGGGCTGTTACCGGTTTCGCTTTATGGAAGCCCGGGGCTGAAAAGATTTGCCAATTTTGTCAGCATCCTGTGGGAACTTGTCTCAATGTTTTTGAGCAAGCTGTTTTATATGTTTATTCTGATCTTCCTTCTAAAAAACTCTATGAAAAACAGTTCTGCAAACAGCTTCATGCACATGTTTTTCTTTCTGACCATAGCAGGTGGTTTTCTCAACACGCAGATATTTCACCCCACCAGAGACAAGTATTATGCCATTTTTCTCATGCGAATGAACGCGTGGGAGTATACGCTTTCGAATTACTTCTATTTCCTTTTGAAAACTGTTGTCGGATTTTTGCCTGTCACGTTGCTTTTAGGACTACTTTCCGGGGTAGATCTTGCTATCTGCCTTTTGATGCCGTTTTTTGTTGTTTCCGTAAAACTTATTTTTACTGCCCTTGCGCTTCATAATTATGTCAGGACCGGCCATGTAAAAAATGAAAATCAGCTCAATCCAGTTTCTCTGGTTGGCATTGCTGTATCATTGACTGGGCATATCTCCCGCCGTTTCTCGGCTATGCCATGAACGAAGCTGTTTTCCTCGTTCTCTTTGCCATTTCTGTTGTTATGGCGTTGTTTTCCTTTTCATATGTACTCAAATTCCCCGAATACCGAAGGATTTGCAAGGAACTTCTCACAGCGAATAGTTTTGCTGTGAGCAGAAAAGATATGGTTGCACGGGCTACTCAGAAATCTTTGCAAAGAAAAATAGACCTTAAGGCAACAAACAGCAAAAGCGGCTATCGGTATTTCAACGACCTTTTTGTTAAGCGGCACAGCAGTCTGCTGACCAAATCAGTCAAGCAAATAACCCTGATTTCCCTTGTAACGCTTGCGTTTTCCATCATGGCCTGTTTTCTTCTCCAGGAAGCAAAACCAATAATAAACGGGATGTTTCTGACCTTTTTGCCTTATTTTCTGTTTGTCATGTATTTTATTAATCGCGGAAAGGTTATCAACCAGGCTATGTTCATGAACTGTGACCACAGTATGCTTGCCTACCGGTTTTACAAGCAACCGCGTGCAATTTTGCTCCTTTACGGAACGGCTGAAATCCATTCTATTGATTAACTTGATGCCAGCTTCGGTAATTGCACTCGAGCTACCGTTTCTGTTATGGTTTACAGGCAGAACGGATAACGCGCTCAATTATGTGCTGCTGTTTGTTTCCATTATCGTCATGTCGGTATTTTTCGGTGCACAATATGGTGCCTTATTATCTTTTGCAGCCTTACAATATCAATCTTGAAATGAAAAGCGGCACTTTTGCCATTGTCAATTCATTTACTTATATCGTCTGTTATCTTGCTATCGGCAAGGAAATTCCCACTCTAATATTCGGCACGTTGATTTCCGTATTTTGTATTGTATATATCGCCGTCGCTTTACTTCTTGCATACAGGCTTGCACCTAACATTTAAGCTGCGGTAATAGCGGCTTTATGTTGAATTAAAAAAAGTACAATTTGGATGAAGGTTTAATTCCTTCACCCAATGTTTTTTCATTTAGTTCTTTAAGTCTTTTTCACTTGATTGTCCTTGCTTTTACTTCCTTTTATATGAAATACACAAGAATATTGCAAGCATACCTATAATACCAGAAATGGCAGTAAATCCAGGCACACTTCTATTTCCTTCCTGTTTCTCCTCCTGTTTCTTTTCAACATCTGATTCTATACTTTCCTTATTTTGTTTAACATCTTCATTGTCAGTTTCAGACTGTATTTCAGTACTGGTTTTAATCTGTGTTCCAGTGTCATTCACGGTATCATTTTCTTCTTTATTTTCACTCACTTCAATGTCTTTGACGGATTTGGAAACCACACGGGCACTGCCAGTTCCACCATTCCCATGGTGTTGGGTATCAGCATTGTCTTTCTCGTCCTCTGAACCAAGAAGAATCGGTTGCTTTATACTGCTGTTTTCTTCAGGAAGTTCGTTGCAGGTTACTGTTGCCGTATTTTCAATAAATCCGTCTCCTTCACCGTTACTGCTAATGTCCTCCTGAGTTACTGTGTAGTTTCCGAAGAATTTCCATGACTCTCCCGGATTCAACATCCCTGAGTCAACATCGTCTCCAATCGGTCCTGTCAATGTAATCATCGGGTCACTTACCGAAACTCCTGTCAGGTCTACGTTGCCTTCATTTTTCACAACTATCTGATATTCTATTATATCTCCAGCTTCGTTGATTTTACGATCCCCAGCTTCATCGATCCCGGTTATTAACTTGGATATACAGTATTCAGTTATCACCTGTGTTGGCTCTTCTCCGATCGGGACTTCAGCACTGTCTGATACCGCATCCAGCTGATCGCATACAACGGTTGCTATATTTTCTATGCAGCCGTCTCCATGTCCGTTAGTTTCGATATCTTCCAGGGTAACCGTGTAACAGCCTGTATATGTCCAGTTTTCCCCTATCCCGAGAACTGAATCATTATTCAGAGATTCTACCGGTCCATCGAGAATTTGTATCAGAGAATCGTTTACCTTAATTCCCGTGAGATCGACATATCCCTCATTTTCAACCACTATCTTATATGAGATTATATCTCCAGCCTGTGTTATTGTTTCTGCCGGTCCTTTCCCTCCAACGTCCGTTACCGTTTTTTCAATGGCATAATCCGGATACTCATCTATCGGGACTTCTCCGATCGGGACTTCAGCACTGTCTGATACCGCGTCCAGCTGATCGCATACAACGGTTGCTATATTTTCTATGCAGCCGTCTCCATGTCCGTTAGTTTCGATATCTTCCAGGGTAACCATGTAACAGCCTGTATATGTCCAGTTTTCCCCTATCCCGAGAACTGAATCATCATACAGGGATTCTACTGGCCCATCGAGAGTTTGAATCAGAGAATCGTTTACCTCAACTCCCGTGAGATCAACATTTCCTTCATTTTCAACCACTATCTGGTATGAAATTATATCTCCAGGTTCGTTGATTATACAATCCCCTGCTTCATCCACCCCGATTACTGACTTGGATATGCAGTATTCAAGTTTGATCGGTATTTGTTCTTCTTCTATCAGCACTGCTGCACTATCTGATCTCGGACCCAGCAGGTCACACTCAACCGTTGCAGTATTTACTATGAACCCGTCTTCTTCACCGCTGCTGATTATGTCTTCTTCAGTCACCATATAATAGCCGGTATATACCCAGCTTTCTCCTTGCTCAAGTACCCCATCAGTTATCAGGGACTCTTCCGGTCCATTGAGATCTTGAATCAGCGAATCGGTTACTGATATTCCTGTAAGGTAAAAGTTGCCGGTATTGGTCACTACAATCTGATATGTAATAATTTCTCCAGAGGCTGTTACTGTTCCTGCAGGTCCTTTTCCTGCAACATCAATAACTGTTTTATCAATTGTACAATCTGGTTTTTCTTCAGGTATTACTCCTCCTTCTCCTCCTTCTCCTCCTATCGGTACTCTAACACTGTCTGATCTCGGATCCAGGTGGTCACACTCAACAGTTGCAGTATTTTCTATGAAGCCGTTTACTACATTATTGATTATATCTTCAAGGGTAACGGTGTAAGTTCCGATATATATCCAGTTTTCTCCTGTCTCAAGAACTCTATTCTCATTCAGAGATTCATCTGGTCCGGTGAGATTTTCAATCCGAATATCGGTAACAGTAACATTTGTCAGGTCAACGTTTCCTGTATTGGCTACTACAATCTGATATGTAATGATATCTCCAGGGATTGTTATCCGTCCTTCGGGTCCTTTTCCAGAGACATCTTGAACTATTTTGTCAATAGTGCAGGCAGGATTCTGATCAGCAATAACTGTTGCATTAACCGAAGTTGAATTGGTGAAGCTACCTGCAAACAGACCGGATACAAACGCTGTATTGGTTACAGATCCGTTATTAAGATCAGACTGAGTAATGGTATAGTCCAATGTTACCATTTCACTCTGTCCAGGGATAAGGATTTCACTCGCAAGTGGAATTACCCCTAACTTGTCGTCCGTAACGTTAATTGGTGATGTAATATTGACGTTTCCAGAGTTAGTTACATTGTAAGTATAGGTTATGTTCTGGCCAACTTCAGAATAGTTTGTAGGAGCTGCTGATTTCTCGATCGTCAACTCCGGATTCTGCTCTGCAGTAACTGTTGCATTAACCGAAGTTGAATTGGTGAAGTTACCTGCAAACAGACCGGATACAAACGCTGTATTGGTTACAGATCCGTTATTAAGATCAGACTGAGTAATGGTATAGTCCCACGTTATCGATTCACTCTGTCCTGGTATAAGGATTCCACTCGTAAGTGGAATAACTCCAAGCTTATCATCTGTAACGTTAATTGGTGCTGTAATATTGACGTTTCCAGAGTTGGTAACGTTGTAAGTATAGGTTATGTTCTGGCCAACTTCAGAATAGTTTGTAGGAGCTGCTGATTTCTCGATCGTCAACTCCGGAATCTGATCAGCAGTAACCGTTACGTTGTCTGTGTTAGAAACGGTTGTGTTGTTACCGAATATACCTGTTGCAAATGCTTCATTTGTAATTAATCCCGAATCCAGGTCAGACTGAGTAATGGTATAGTCCAATGTTACCATTTCATTCTGTCCAGGAACAAGGATTCCACTCGTAAGTGGAATTACTCCAAGCTTATCATCTGTAACGTTAATTGGTGATGTAATATTGACGTTTCCGGAGTTAGTTACATTGTAAGTGTATGTGATGTTCTGGCCAGCTTCAGAATAGTTCATTGGGCTGGCTGATTTATCGATCGTCAACTCCGGAATCTGTACTATTGGTACTTGAGCAATATCTAACTTTGAAGCTAGCTGATCGGAGGAAACAGTTGCCGTATTTTCTATAAATCCGTCTCCTCCCCCATTGTTGTATATATCTGTCTGATTAACAGTATAAGTGCCATTGTATATCCAGATCTCTCCGATCTCAAGAATCGAATCGGGATTTAGCGACTCTGTTGGTCCGGTCAGGTTAACTAGAGAGTCATTCACAGTTACATTTGTGAGATTGACCTGACCGGTATTTGTCACATTAATACGATAGGTTATTACGTCTCCTGCAGCTGTTACATATCCATCTGGTCCCTTACCTGCAGCATCTGTAACTCTTTTTCTAATACTGTAAGCTATGGGAAGAGATATTGGTGCATTAGCGCTGTCATTTATTGGGCCCACCTGAGTGGAGTTTACAGTTGCTGTGTTGTTGATGAATCCTTTTCCTTCAATAGTATTGTTTATAGCTTCCTGAGTTACCGTATAATTCCCTGTATATGTCCATACTTCTCCTACATCTAGGACATCATTTGGTGGGTTATCTCCCGCTGGGCCTGTCAGGTTAATAAGGGAATCATTAACAGTAATATTTGTCAGATCAAGGTTTCCGATATTACTGATATTAACCTGGTAGCTGATGATGTCTCCTGCTGCAGTTATATCTGCATTAGGTCCTTCCCCGGCTATATCTGTGATAGTTTTTTCAATAATGTAAACCGGTATTCCTATTAGTACTTCAGCAGTATATGATTTTGGTACAAGCTGGTCACAATCGGGTTTCCAAACCGTTGCCGTATTTTCAATTAATCCGTCTCCTCCCCCATTACTGTTTATGTCCTGATGGGTTACCGTGTAGTTCCCTGTAAAAGTCCAGATTTCTTCTACTTCAAGAATTCCGTCAGTATTCAAAGATTCAATTGGTCCTGTAAGGTTAATCAAAGTATCATTAACACTTACATTTGTCAGATAGGTGTTCCCTGTGTTTTCAATCACAACAGAGTAGTTGATTACGTCTCCTACTGATGTTACGTATCCATCTGGCCCCCGCCCACCAACATCAATAGCTACCTTATTAATCATGTAACCTGGCGTTGCTTTTATTGGTACTTCAGCAGTATCTGATTTGGGAGTCAGCTGCACACACTCGTCACAGTCAACGGTTGCAACATTTTTTATTGTTCTATTCCCTGCGCAATACCCATTAATATCTTGCTGGGTTACTGTGTAATTTCCGGTGTAGGTCCATGTTTCACCCATTTCCAGAACGCTATCGATATTTAGAGACTCATTCGGGCCTGTCAGGTTAATCAAAGTATCACTGACATTCACACTTGTCATACTGACGTTTCCCACATTGCTCACATTAACCTGGTAAGTAATGACATCTCCAACATCTGTTACGTATGCTGCTGGCCCCCTTCCTGCAACATCCAGAACAAATTTATGAATAATGTAAGCGGGTATCCCCTCTAAGGGCACTTCAGCACTATCTGATATTGGCTCCAGCTGATCACAGTCAACGGTTGCTGTGTTGTTTATTGAACCGAACTCTTCGCTGTTGTTTGCATCATCCAGAGTAACTGTATAATTTCCAGTGTAAGTCCACGTTTCTTCTACTTCGAGGATGCTATTATTATTCAGAGATTCGTTTGGTCCTGTCAGGTTGAGGAGGGAATCGTTAACAGTAACATTTGTCAGATCAACATTTCCTATATTACTCACATTGATCAGGTAAGTAATAGTCTCTCCTGCCGAAACGTTCCCTATAGGTCCTCTCCCTCCAATATCTATAACTATTTTCTTAATCATGTATTCTGGAAGTGCCCTTATCGGCACTTCAGCAATACGGGATTTCGGATCTAATTGATCACAGTCAACGGTTGCTGTGTTGTTTATTAAGCCGTCCCCTCCACCGTTAGTGTCCAGATCTTCCTGGGTTACGGTATAATTTCCTATGTAAGTCCAGGATTCTCCTGGATTCAATATCCCTGTTGAAAGATTATCTCCTGCCGGTCCTGTCAGGTTAATAAGAGAATCATTAACAATAACATTTGTTAGATCAACGTTTCCTGTGTTATTCACGTAAATCTTGTAGCTGATTACATCACCTGGTGAGGTTACCTCTCCCGCAGGTCCCTCTCCTGCAACATCCGTGACTACCTTGTTGATCATGTAAATCGGATTCGCGAGCAAAACATTTGTTGGCTGGTAGTAAATATTGTTAGCTGTATTAGAATCATCAGTAATGGCTGTTACCGATACGGTATCGAGCAGATCATACAATGCAGGCAGAGGGCCCGAAGTGCCCGGTTCGGAGTTTATAGAAGTATCGTTATTTGCCCCCGCTGTATTCAAAACTGTAGTAGCTATGGTCATTGTATCCGATTGACCCGGACTCAATGCCCCTACACTAAAGGTGATAGTATTCCCACTAATTGTGTATGGAGCCCCGGTTGCCGAAACAAAAGTCGTATTGGCGTGGAGGGCATCATTGACCACAATTCCATTTGCAATGGTGTCAGGTGAATTGTTTTTCACAATAATATTATAAGTGAGATTTTTTCCTTGAATCTCAGGATCAGGGTTATCGGTTTTCACAACCGAGACATCGGCATCACTGGAAAAGAACTTACCCACTTGTAAAAGAGAGACTGTCTGCTTTCCACTTTTGATTGAGTCCCCGGTGGCAGTCTGTGCACTGTCCAAGCTTGTCTGTACATTGCCCGTAATCCCGGTAGGAATTGTCGACTTGAGGACAACCCATATCTCAACAACTACTCGGTCACCATCATCAAGACCCGATACCTGGAATGTTCCCTGAATTTCCTGGGATGAACCACTACCTGTAAGAATGGAAGTAAAGCTTTCTACTTTAGAATTATTTAGAGGATCATTGGTTCCGACATCAGCAGTATCTACAAAAGCAGCGTACACACCATAAGCCGGATCAAAGCCAAAGTTGGAGCCGGAAGTCGTATTGGCATCAAAAATAGTTGTAAAATTAATGGTTCCGTTTTCAGGAGATGTACTTCCACTAACTGATATCACCATTTCAAATGGCACCACCTGCCCAAGAGCCATATTTTCTGGAGAAAGAGATGATAAAGCATCAAGATTAGAAGAAGTGGGTCCATAAGCCACAGCATTAGCAAGAGGATCTGGATATCTCCCTGCAAGTCCGGGAGACGGAAGTGAAGCTGGAGTTAGTTTTTCATATGTAGGCAAATATGGAGCACTGTTTAATGAGGGGTCGGCTGCATACCATTTTAAAGTATAAGAGCCACTTGCAGCCTGTGCTTCAAAAGGTACAATGCTCATTAAGACGGTCATGCTCAAGATTGCTATCAGCATTAATAAGATTACGGATCGGTGTCTGCATTTATTGTGTTGTGAATCGATGTTCTTGAGCATCTTCTCCGGTGTCACAGCATTATTTTTGTCTAACAATATCGTTAATAAAGTGACAATAAAATCGAAGTTTATTTTGTTTAGATTCATATTTTTATTCCCCAATTTTTAGCCCAATAATATAATTTTTTAGATATGTAGTAAAACAAAATTTTATGCACTGTAGATCTTTTAGAATTTTTTTCAAAAATCAGAACTTATTTTTTGAATCTGACAATTTTAACAATCATAGAGTTTTCAATTGCGAGAAAATTCCTCCAAAATCTTTGTGGTTCTTCGCTGTATTGTGTGGGTTGAAAATAATTGCTTAGTTGGGAAGTAGCCAGGCCAAAAAGAAAAACATCAGGTCTGAACGTGATTTACAATAACAAGTGTTTTAAATTTTAAATATGTTATTTCAACAATTAGGGATGAATAGAAGTTACCCACTCGAAACAGCAAAGAGCCATCTATATTGACTGGACATTGAGCGATCTCTATTTCAGTTGCTCAAATTATTTTATTTGATTGAGTTTTTCTGCATATTTTTTTAGAAAGATATTCTCAATTAGCTATTTAACTTTTATTAAATATTTATTGTAGTATATTACACATCAATATACAGTTTTGAAATATTTTTCGATTCATTTATGTGGGTTATATTTTTCTGAACAGTTGTGGTTGTAGAAAATTAGCATGTGGAATTTTGAAGTTCAACCTGGAAATTAAATATTCAAGTCTTTATTAACGGCAATCGATGTTTCTTCATTTTTTTCATCGAAATTTCAAACCCTATTTTTGACATGTTTTATTTTGACATGTTTTATTTTGACATGTTTTAACACGATGTTTTATTTTGACATGTTTTAACACGATGTTTTAATGAATGTTTCAGATATTTTTTGCATCTAATAGTGTTGCTTTCATGGATTTTTTCTGTTCCATCCAAACAGGTTCATGATGTCTCTGTTGTTTCCAGCAATTCATGAGATCATCCGGAGGGTTCGGTTGTACATTCTTTTTTAGTGGAGGAGTGGGGGCAGATATCCTTATATACTGGCAGTTGCATGTAACAGAACTCATCAGTATGTGCTGTAAAGAAGCTCCTTTTGAGAGCTGCTCCTGAGTTTTTCGCGTATTCTTTCAGGGTATTCGATCAGGGGCTACAGGATGCTGTATGCACTCCAATGGAGGAAGTATATGGTTGAAGAAAATAATAAAGAAGAACTAAGGCATCTTGTTCGGATTATGAATACCGACCTGAAGGGGGCAAAGCCCGTACAGTATGCTCTTACAGGTCTTCCCGGAATCGGGAGACGTACCGCAATACTCATTGCAAAGGGCGCAGGGGTAGACCCTACTGCTACACTTGGATACCTTCCGGACGAGGAAGTAGCCAAACTCGACACTGCAATCGGAAAATTTGAAGACATCGTCCCTACCTGGATGCTTAACAGGCAGAAAGACCTTACCACCGGCCAGGACAAGCACCTGCTCGGAACTGATATCTTACTGACTTTCAGGGAAGACATTAACAACCTGAAGAAGGTCCGTGCTTACAGAGGTCTCAGGCACGAGAGGGGTCTTAAGGTCAGAGGACAGAGGACAAAATCCACAGGCCGCCGCGGATCAACTGTCGGTGTGAGCAGGAAGAAGTAATTTTTCGGTTAAGGTGATTTGTAATGGCATATCCAGGTAAAAAAAGTAAAAGTTACGAGACTCCCAAGCACCCCTGGCAGGAAGCCAGGATGGCTGCTGAAGTCCAGCTCGTGAAGGCATACGGTCTCCGAAACAAGAAGGAAGTATGGAAAGCAGCCAGTATGCTCAGGATGTACAGGTCTGAAGCCAGAAACCTGCTTGCAAACGTCGCTGGCGGTCAAGAAGGTGGACTTGAAGGACACCTGAAGACTCAGTCCGAAGAAATCCTATCCAAGCTCATTCGTTATGGTATTCTCAACTCGGACTCTGACATTGACGGGATTCTCTCTTTAAAGACTGAAAATATTCTTGAAAGAAGACTCCAGACCCAGGTTCTCCGCCTCGGGCTTGCCAGGACCGTTGTCCAGGCACGCCAGTTCATCACTCACGGCCACATTGCAATTAACGGAAGAAAAGCTACAATTCCGGGAATGCTGGTCTCAAAGGATGACGAGATGCACATCGGATACTATGGAAACTCCCCTCTCATGAGTGAAGACCACCCTGAAAGACCTGTCCAGGTCGCATCCTTCCTTGCAGACAGCGCAACAACCCTTAAGGCTGCTGCCGAAGCAAAACAGGCAAGAGAAAAGCCTCCTGTGAGGGGCGGTGGCAGAAAGAAGAGAGGCGGGAGGAGATAAACATGGCAGATATGAAATGGGCTGTAGCTCACATCAAGTCCTCATTTAACAACACAATTATCACAGTAACTGATATCACCGGGGCTGAAACCATTGCAAAGTCCTCTGGTGGCATGGTTGTAAAGGCAGCAAGGGACGAAAGTTCTCCTTATACCGCCATGCAGATGGCAGGTCAGCTTGCTGACCAGCTCAGGGACAAGGGCATCAACGGTATCCACATCCGGGTAAGAGCTCCCGGAGGAAACAAGCAGAGAAGCCCAGGACCCGGTGCACAGGCTGCAATCAGAGCTTTTGCAAGAGCAGGAATCCGCATTGGCAGGATCGAGGACGTTACTCCTGTCCCACACGACGGCACCCGTCCGAAAGGCGGAAGGCGTGTATAAAGAGAATTATTCAGAGAATTCTTCAAAATTCTCTTTTTTTAAGGTATTCAAAATTAAGGGGAATTAAGGTATATGACGATGGAAGTAGACATTCTGGAGTTATCGGATAGATCTGCAAAGTTTGTGCTGTCAAAGGCAAGCACGGCTTTTGCTAACGGCATCCGGCGTGCCATGATCGCCGATGTACCCACTCTTGCAATTGAGTATGTAAACCTTTACGACAACACCTCCGTGCTCTATGATGAACAGCTGGCTCTCCGTCTCTCCTTAATCCCACTCGTAACGGATATAGAGACGTATATGCCTCAAGCTGAGTGCGAAATCTGCGGAGGAGAAGGCTGCCCTGCCTGTGAGGTCTCCCTGACCCTCAGTGCAGAAGGTCCCTGTACCGTTTATTCGCGGGACCTCATCTCCGCTGACCCCAAGATACAGCCAGCAGATCCGAATATACCGATTGTTGAGCTGAAAAAAGGACAGAAGCTTGTGCTAGAGGCAATTGCCCACATGGGTTACGGTAGAGACAGCGTTAAATGGCAAGCCGGTGTTGCATGCGGCTACAAAAACGTGCCTGTTATAACCATTGAAAACTGCGATGCCTGCGGGCACTGTGCAGCAGAATGTCCTAAGGGCATTATCAGAGTTGAAGAGGCCGGAGCAAAGGTTGCTGAGGACGATGTCATAAGGTGTTCCCTCTGCAGGCTTTGTGAGAAAGTGTGCGACATTAACGCGATAAAGGTGGGCTTCCAAGAAAACGCTTTTGTTTTTACCATGGAGTCCGATGGTTCATATACCTCCAAAGACCTTGTCTTTAACGCCGCAAACGTTGTTAAAAGCAAAGCCGAAGAGTTGCTTACAATTCTGAACCAGCTCTGAATCCCGGTTCAGCCTGGGTTCAAGCACCATTTTTCTGACCGTATTCTGGCCTGAAAATCCTCTTTTCAGGGGATTTCCTGTGCCTGGATACTTCAGGAATTATTCCGTTTACTGTGGGATCTTCAAACAATTATTATTAATGTTCCTCATGACTCGAAACATTTATATATTATCCATGGTATTGTGAGGAAGTGCAAGGCGCAAGGCGCGCCGGAATTTAACAGGAAAACAGGATGCGAGGGTTGCCCAGCCAGGTCAAAGGCGCTAGGTTGAGGGCCTAGTCTTGTAGGAGTTCGTGGGTTCGAATCCCATCCCTCGCACCAGATTTCTTAATATTTATTGTTAACTTTGAATTCAATACGTTTTTACAGGAATATCCATAAAAAAGTTCACAAAGTCCATAAAAGTTCTTAAAGCTTATTCATCTACTACATCGAAATGCGAGGGTTGCCCAGCCAGGTCAAAGGCGCTAGGTTGAGGGCCTAGTCTTGTAGGAGTTCGTGGGTTCGAATCCCATCCCTCGCACTAAAATGCTTTTTTTATAGTAACAATTCAGGTAGCCTTTGAAAGGCTACAATTTTTCCTCTTTTCGAGGAAAAATTGCATATAAATTGAATCCTATTTTGTTTCGTTATTATGCTTACACGTGAAGAGATCCTCGTTATCTATGAAGCTGGTCCTGAAGCTGTAATTTCTGTAATCCAGAGACTTGAAACTATCATAGAAGAACAAGCTATTCGAATTGCTGAACTAGAAGAACGTGTAAGGATTTTAGAATCTCGCTTAAATCAAAATAGCAGAAACAGCAGTAAACCTCCTTCTACTGACTTTTTAGTCAAAGAAAAACCTAATCCCAAGAGTCTCCGGAAAAAGAGTGGGAAGAAACCTGGAGGTCAAGAAGGTCATCCAGGCACAACTCTTGATATGGTTAATGATCCTGATTAGGTAATTGAACATTCTTTGACCTGCTGCAAAGAATGTGGACATACTCTTGAGGATGTTGAAGTTGAAGCTTATGAGAGAAGACAAATTTTTGATATTCCTCCTGTAAATCTAATTGTTACGGAACATCGAAGTCAGATTAAGACCTGTACTCACTGTGGAAAATCAAATAAAGCTTCTTTTCCAGAATCTGTGAAATATCCCGTCCAGTATGGTCCTAATATTTTAGCTTCAGCAATTTACTGTAAAAACTACCAGTTTATTCCCTACAAAAGGATTTTAGAGTTTTTTGATGACGTTATGGGGATAAAAATCTGTTCTGCTACGATAATCAGAGCAGAAAAAGAATGCTTCCGGAATTTAGAGGAGTTTGAAAATGTGAGTCAGGAGAGGTTAATAACTTCTCCTGTAATCCATTGTGATGAAACTGGGATGAAAATTGAAGGAAAAAGGCATTGGCTTCATGTAGCTTCTAATGACAAATACACCTGTTATTTTGCTCACTCAAAAAGAGGATCAGAAGCAATTAATGCCATGGGAATTCTTCCAGAGTTTAAAGGAATAGCAGTTCATGACGGATGGAAACCCTATAACAGTTATGAATGTGATCATGCTCTTTGCAATGCTCATCTCCAGAGAGAACTTACTGGAATTGAGGAGAACTATAAACAGCAATGGGCTAAAGAGATGAATGAACTGTTAACAGAAATGAAAAAGTATACTGATGAGTGTAAAGAGCAGGTCAAAGATCTGGACTTTGAGCAAATTAAAGTGTTAGAAGAAAGGTTCGATGCTGTAGTCATGAAAGGGATTGAAGAAAATCCACCTTCTCTAAACCCTGAAAAACAAGGAAAACGTGGTAAAAATCCAAAAACAAAAGCAAGGAACCTACTTGACAGGTTTATAGAAAACAAAAAACAGATCCTGAGATTCCTCAATGACTTGAGAGTTCCGTTTGAGAATAACCAAGCAGAAAGAGACATAAGGATGATGAAATTACAGCAGAAAATATCAGGAACTTTCAGAACTATACAAGGAGCGGAAGCTTTCTGCAGAATTAGAGCTTATATCTCAACCATTAAAAAGAATGGTTTCAATGTTATAGATGCTATTCTCGCGGCGCTCAAAGGAGCGCCGCTATTATTCTGAGAATTTCAGCATTTTGCTGAAAAAACATACTTTTTTATCAGTGGCTGAATAGTTACTTTTTATATTGCTAAAACTTTTTAAGTAGCTCATCTACACGACCGACAAGCATAATAAGTTAAATATCTAGAAAAACTCGTTTTCTCCCACGATGGTATCCTATTCAGGTCATTGAATTTGATTTGGCGAAGGCATATTTCTTCATTTTTTCTCTATACTCTTTTGCCATCTCTACATACTCGTCAGCATTTTCCTTAATAGCCTCAACCTCTGCCTCTTTTGTCTCCCTTTTTACCGTTCCCGGAACTCCGATAATAAGGCTGTTGGCTGGAAACTTCTTCCCCTGAGGCACAAGCGCATTTGCTCCCAAGATGGAGTTTTTCCCTATTTCAGCCCTGTTCAGCACAGTCGAGTTCATGCCGATAAGCACATTATCTCCTATCTTGCACCCGTGAAGCACAGCCCCATGTCCGACTGAGACATAATCTCCAACCTGGACCCCGTTTTCAGGATCTGCATGGATTACCACGCCGTCCTGGATGCTTGTCCCGTTTCCGATCTTTATTTTATTTTGATCTCCCCTCAGCACGGCATTGAACCATATGCTCGAAAAATCCCCAACCTCAACATCTCCTATTAAGTCTGCAGAATCCGCAACAAAAGCTATTTCGGAGATTTTCGGACTTTTGCCTTTAAAATCCATTATCATCTTTATCCCTCTACTTTTCCAGGCGTTATTTTTTCTTTAATTACCTTATTTATCGGCATTGTTTATGTCGTTTTTCGATATTAGCTCCTGCTATGCGGGAAAACTTCTTTCAATAAGCCTCTAAAATAGCTCTCAGTTCACCACATAACGATACACAAGATATGCGATAACCAATATTGTTAGAATTGAACGGAAGTTTGGGCTCAATTCCATATATCCTGTATTTCTTCCTTCAGGCTTCTGTCACTTAAGCATGTGGCCTATTATTGAACTGATTGAAGGGTTTGTCAAATGTTTTTTTTCGGTATCCGACCATGAAATTAAAGTGTGCCACTGTCACAATAAAGGTCAGGATGAAAATTGCAAAACCGGCAATTCAGAGGTATCCTGCATAATCCAGTAGTGCTCCAATGGCCAAAAAAAAACAAAATATACAGGGATTGAGCGTAATAGTTCTTCTACCACAATGGAATCCCATTTCAAACCTTAGCTCCTTCGTTTCCTCTCAGTACATGTTTTTTATGGCGTGCTTGCTTTTGCTCACGACTTTAAATAAATTGTGTTTCCTGAGTTTCATTTCGGGATCACAGTAAATCGAAGATTTTCGGGGAGTTGCACTGCAAGTACAACAGCAAGAGGTCCATTTCACTGCGCTCAAGAGGACTGAATTGTCACGCCCGATTTAGAAGAGCGACCTTATAGAAAAAATCCATTAAAACCAGAAATGAAACTTGGCCAGTTCTACGGCATTGGCTATTACATACAGATACACCAAAGTCGTTTCCATACTCTTTAAACCTTAAACAAAATGCTTGAGCAATAATTAAAGAGTGTGGCAAAGAAACATGAAAATTCACATAATTCGTACGCATAAAATCTTTAATATTATCCAAAACATATTTGGAAACTATTGAATGCGGCACGTTGGATGATCTCCCAATGAAGTTATCTTTTTACTGAATATATTATTCTTATTATCAGATAACAACGTTTCACTTTTACTTGTATTATGATCTTTGTTTTTTAGTAATAAGTTCTCTACTATGGGAAACATTTATGTATACAAACGCATTTTTAGTGATATGTAAATCAAATTTACTTGATTTATTTGCAAAACGGTATTTTCCTCCCTTAGTACGTAGAGCGGATTCCAAAGTCCAAAAACGGCTTTATTAAATCTCGATTTGAAATATTCAATCGAGCTTCCGATCAGGAAAGTAGTTCTGAAATCCTTGTGGGTATCGGAATAAGAATTATTCTTGGGATATACCCACAATCTTCTGGCATTAGTTTGCCTTTTTAAACCTCCCAAAATCTGCAGCTTTCCAGGAGTGTTTCACCATTTAACCTTCCTGAAATCTACAGTCTTCCTGAACTAATTCGTTCATGAGCAAGGTTTACTAAAACAAGGCTTGAGGCATTGTAACAAGAATTGTTAAGGTGCCAAAAATGAAAACTCTTTACAAAATTGATGATATTTTTAAGTGGTTCTCTGCATCAAAAATTGTTGGTACTACACTTCGCGTGTAGTATCCAGAAATTCTTAAAAGGCAGTTCCATCAAAAGTAGCTGGCACATAGGCAGTGAAAGGAACTGCTTGAGACTTAGAATCTATGGCAAACAGAAGGAAAACAACAAGTAAAAGTAATCGAAAAATATCGACTGTCTTCTGATCGGCGTTAACAGACTCTCGGAATCGGGTCTCCTGCCGGCACGTCCACGTAACGCATGCCACCAAAGCGATTTCTCAGGATTACTTCACCTTTGTTTTCGGCAGTAACTTCTCCTATGAGGGCTGCATTCCTGCCATAGGGATGCTGTCTGAGGATTGAGAGGACTTCTTCTTCGAAGCCGGCTTTTACCCCTATAACAGCTTTTCCTTCATTTGCCACTTCGAGGGGGTCAAGGCCCAGCATTTCGCAGGCTGCAGTGACTGCAGGCTTGAAAGGGATCAGGTCTTCTTCGAGAAGGATTCTTGCTCCGGCTTTTGCTGCCATTTCGTTGAGGGCGTTTGCAAGCCCTCCGCGGGTCGGGTCCTTCATAGCTGTTATTACCGGGGCTCCTTCCGGAGTCCGGAGTTTCAGAAGTGGTTCTATGAGTTTCCAGAGGGGAGCGGAGTCCGAGACAAGGTCGGTGTCGAAGTCAAAGCCTTCCCTATGAGCCATAAGAGAAATCCCGTGATCCCCTATCGTTCCCGTGACAAGGATCAGGTCTCCTGGCTTCAGGCCTGAGTCCCTGACGGGGCTGTCCGTTATGCCCAGGCCTGCTGTGTTCAGGATGATTGAGTCAAGGGCAGTTTTCTCCACGGTTTTTGTATCGCCTGTAATTATGGGGACTCCAGCTTCAGCAGCTGTTTCGTCCATTGTTTTGATTATCTCTTCAAAATCGTGGATTGGAAAACCTTCAGGGACTATGACTGCACAGGTAAGGGCAAGGGGTCTTGCTCCCATTACAGTGAGGTCGTTGATGGTGCCTGAAACTGCCAGACGTCCTATATTAGTGTCCGGGAAAAAAGCAGGGGTTATCACGTGGCTATCTGTTGTCAGCACAAGTTCGGAAGCGGGATTAAAATTTTCAAGCCTGACCGTAGACCCGTCATCAAGGCTTTCAAGACCTATTGAACCTGCGCTTTTGTTGCGGAAATTTTTAAGGATAATTTCCCCTATAAGCGCCTGCATTACTTCCCCGCCTGCCCCATGTTCCAGAGAAATGGTATTAGTTTCCATATAAGGACTCTTTTTCTTTTTATTCACGTTTAAAATGCTTTTAATTGGTTTATTTCCCCTGAACTTCCTGTGTTCTTCCGATTCCAAGTTCAATAAAGCTTATCCAGGTTTCAAGGCTCTCCCAGTCGTGCTTTGAAGTAAGGATAACCGGTATACCAGGGTTTAAGGAAAGGATGTCATCCCTCATTTTCTCGGCGTCAACGTCAACTGCATGTGCAATGTCAACCTTGTTTATGACTGCAAGTTCTGAAGTTTTGAAAATCATGGGGTGTTTGAGGATGATATCGTCTCCTTCAGTGACGCTTACCACAACCACTCTGAGGTGCTCTCCAAGCTTGAAGTCCACAGGGCAGATCAGATTGCCCACATTTTCAATAATAAGGAGGTCCGTATTGTCAAGGTCGATCTCATCGAGAGCTTTCTCCACCAGCTTTGCGTCAAGGTGGCATTCCTTTCCAGTGTTTACAGGGATTGTCGGCACTCCAAGTTTCCTGAAACGTGAGGCATCCATCTCTGCGATAACATCACCTGCGATTACCGCTGTTTTGTATTTATCTTTGAGATGCCTGACTGCCTCTTCGATCAGAGTAGTCTTTCCTGACCCGATGGCTCCCATAACGTTAACAGAAAAGACTCCGTGTTTGTCAAGGGTCTTCCTGTTTTTCTCGGCAATTTTGTCATTTGCCTTGAACACATCGTGTCCCATGTGGATTACATGCATTAACATAAATATCACTCGGGGTTACTTGATTCTCTCGGTGAAAAATCCGTTTATTGATCTTGAATTAGATTTTGAAGAGTAGGATGTATGATTAAAGTAGGTATGTTTGAATGAGATTTTTAAGGAGTATAGTTTTAGTGAGTATAGTTTTAGTGAGTATAGTTTTAGTGAGTATAGTTTTAGTGAGTATAGTTTTAGTGAGTATAGTTTTAGTGAGTATAGTTTTAGTGAGTATAGTTTTAGTGAGTATAGTTTCAGTGAGTATTTGATAAACCTGCTACCTTTTACTACATTTATATGTTTGCCTGCCTGGAGGTTAACTTTTCTATTTCGGTCTCAATATCGATGCTTTTTATAATAAGTTCTCTGCCTCCTGTGATGCGAGCATTTTTCCCGCATACCGGACATTCAAGCGCTGCGATGTATTCCAGAAGTTCGCTTCGGAGGTCGTCCTTTCCTATCTGTGTTTCATCCACAGGGCCTGTGTATCCGCACTCACATTCCAGGGAGAGTGGGATCATCTCTACAATGAACTCTGCATTTTCGGCAATACTCCCCTTGGCAATGGCCTTAAAACAGAAACTCAGTTGCTCCGGATTTGTATGGGCAAGCCTCCCCATTTCCAGGATTACATGCCTGACTTCCAGGGCTTCGTGAGCTTTTGCAGTTGCTATTACCTGCTCAAAGATTTCACAGGCGATGGAATACTCATGCAAATCTGCTTCCCCCTTCCCGCGAGTACCTGAACCAATTGTAACACATACCTTCCTGGCTAACCATGCAGGGGCCGACAGGATTTCTCGGGGTGCAGTCTTTCCCGAAGTTGGAGCACTGGGAAGGTTTTGCTTTCCCTGTGAGGATAGCTGCACAGATACAGCTCTTCTTATCCTTTTTCTCCGCCTTTGCTCTAATCTCTGCAAAGGAAGCAGAATAAAGGTCTTCGTGCTTTTTAGAGGCGTTTTTTTCCTCGTACTCTTTCCTGAGCACCAGCCCTGACCCCTCTATATTTCCAATGCCTCTCCACTCGGACTCCGAAGTTTCGAATACCTCATTCATAATTTTCAGGGCTATTGTGTTCCCTTCTGGCTTTACGACCCTTGGATATCCATTGTCTACCCTTGAAACCCCATTTTCTATCTGCGCCAGGAGCAGGTTTATTCCTAGGAGAATATCTCTTGCCTCAAATCCGCTCACAACAACAGGAAAGCCTTTTTCTGCAAGAGGTTCGAAGGGCTTTGTCCCTATAATGGTTGCTACATGCCCGGGGGCAATAAAGGCATCAACTTCAGCATCTCTGGCAAGAAGCTCAACTGCAGGAGGGGTCTGTTTCTGGGAAGCAAGGAGGCTGAAGTTTTCAGGTGTACTTCTTAGAAGGGCAGCTGCATTTGCAGGGACTGTGGTCTCAAAACCAACCCCGAAAAAGACCACTTCAAGCTCAGGCTTTTTGTTTGCAAGGGCTACGGCATCATCAATGCTGTAGACCATCCTTATATCTGCCCCCTCAGCCTTTGCATCCAGCAGGCTTTCTGCAGAACCGGGAACTCGCATCATATCTCCGAAAGTAACTACAGTTGCTCCACTCTTTGCAAGGGCAATTGCAATATCAACATCTTTTACCGGAGTGACGCAGACGGGACATCCGGGGCCGCTTATTACTTCTATATTTTGCGGAAGCACGCTCCTGAGCCCGTATTTTGCTATTGTCCTTTCGTGTGTGCCACAGACATGCATTACGCGGAGTGAGGTTCCAGAGGCTTGAAGTCTTTCCAGAAGCTTTTTTTCAAGTTTGGGCATCGCGGGCTTTAAAGAAGAATCCTTGTTTTTCATTTCATTCAGCGTCCGTTTCTTCCGAGAACCCTGTTTCAGAGATCTCTGAATCTTCAAGGCCTGATATCTGCCTGAGGAGGCGCATGGTTTCTTCACTCTCCTCTTTTGAGATTTCGGATATTGCATATCCCACATGGACAAGGACATATTTCCCGAGCAGAGTTTCACTGGCACCTCCAAGCAGGTCCATGTTTACATCTCTGCAGATCCCGCCCATATCAACCGTGACAGTGTTTTCGTTAACGATAGCCTTTATTTTACCAGGAATAGCTATACACATATTACCTCTACTGTTTTTCATACCTATTTTTCTTTTCGAGATCTGATAATTACAAGATCTAATTCTCTGTAAAAACAATCCTTTAAGAGAACTGGCATTAATGCGATTACTCACCATTTGAATTATACTTGAATTCTATTTGAATTATACTTGAATTCTATTTGAATTATACTTGAATTCTATTTGAATTATACTTGAATTCTATTTGAATTATACTTGAATTCTATTTGAATTATACTTGAATTCTATTTGAATTATACTTGAATTCTATTTGAATTATACTTGAATTGGTATTTTAACTGATATATGAAATATTTTGAGAATTAATGTTTGGATTCAATTTGAGAAGCTTTTTGAGAAATAACTTTTAGCAAGGTTATGCTTTGCGAGGTTAAAGACTGATAATGAATTTATCCATCTATCTAATGTCCCTATTTTATTTTGCCCAATTGTATAGTCTTCTTTTATATCTTTTTTGTTTTTTAATTCCACCTTCAAAATTTAGATCTGTTTTTTACTTTTATTCAGAGCTGCTCGAAAAATGCTTTAAAAACCTGTTTTGACCCCACATTCCGCCCTATTTTTTCACACATAATATTTTTCGTACTTTTCACCCATCAGTTTCAGCACTTTAATGGTTTCCTCATCCAGATTTAATACCTTCGTTATCTGGATTCCTTTTTCAGGTACGCCTCAGACACTCTGAAACTCTTATCTTTAATGAACCTGAACCCCCTTTCAACCGTTCCCTGTTCCTTATAGTATTCTAGGAGTTGATCTGGAGTCAACCCCAGATCATTAATTGTAAGAATGAACCTTCCTAACTTTGCTCTTCTTTCCTTTACTTTTTCCTTATCAGATTTAATCTCTGCTTCTATCAGGTAGAAAGTCTGTACCTCTTCATCTTCCCTTGGCTGGGAGAACACCTTCTCTCAGTAACCTTTCAGTGGGTAAATTTTCAAAAAAAAATCAGGAAATAGGTAAAGAATTTTTGCGGAAAAATTCCGCTTTGTGTAAAATAAGTTAATTGGACACTACTTTATTCCCATAGCAAAGTCTTTACATCCATTTTCTCAAAAAAACCCTGAAATCAGAATCATTTAACCTGCAAATCCTGGCATCCTCTATAACCTCAAAGCCCTCATTCACGCTCTGATGCACCTGTTTTCCGAGGGAGCAGTTTACAAGCTGATCTTCAAGGAGGCTTTTTGCCGTCAGGTATTTGCGCTGGATCTCGAAGACATACTTTCCGCCTTCGATATAGCCTCCGAAAACATTTTCAGCCCCTTCATACTTGGCTTTGAACTTCTCAGAGTGTTCTCTGACCCAGACCGGAGGGCCAATTCGTTTTTTAACGTTGGGAAGGGTGCCTGAGATAAGTTCGAGCATGATTACGGTTACGGGGTTTCCTGACCAGACCCCGGTTTTGATCACCGAAAAATCGTACTCACTCAGGAGAGCAGCTGCAGCCTGTTCCATTTTATAGAGCTGCGGGTAGAGCACATCGTCTACAACATCGGGGGTTTTGAAGACAACTGCAAGCTGTGAACTTTTCCGGCTTTCCAGCTTCTCAAGAAATTCTTTATCTTCAAGTGGCAGGATCGGGGCAGAAAAAAAGAACTTGAACTCAGGGTTTGCCAGAAACTCCCTGCAGTGGTCTATGAACATGCAGAATTTATCAAGGGAGAGAGCTGCTGCAACGTTCCGTTTCGGGTCGGTCGGGTCTACCATAACAAGAGGCTCGTTATGTCCTATTTCCGAGTGCTGCATAATGTCTATTTTCTGTCCGGGTTTCCAGGTACAGGCTGCTTTTACGGCGTTTTCAAAAGAGCCGTAGTGAATGATGAGGAGTTCGGTCAGGTAGCCTGAGAAACCCTGAGTCCTCAACTCAGAGCCGTAGACTCCGCCTCCGCGCATGAACTGCTTCATAAGCAGGACCTCATCTTCCCGTCCTTTTATGTGGGTTTTTACGAATTCATTGTGGAAAGGCGTCCTATCAACTGCGGATTTAAGCTGGCACGCCGAAGCAACCCGAAAGCAGGGGACAAGGTCCACGTCAAAGCCTTTGAAAACAATGTTCAGGTATGGATGTTCGGCATGGCGGTCTTCGGCATGTTCCGCGTGTTTTGCCACTTCCCTTGCAATTGCCATGCCACTGATTTCCAGATCTCTTCTGTGTGTTTCTTCAGGAAAGCTGATAAAAACATCAATATCATGGGTGCCTGAGAGCCAGGTGCCTCTTGCAGCAGAACCGACCATTTTTACAAAAATATCCGATACACAAAGTTTCTCAGCTGCCGCTATTACCTCTGCGGCAAGTTCCTCCTGAACTGCTGAGAGTATTTTTCTTTCGGCTTCCGTAGGTTTAACCTTTTCAAGTACGGCAAGCTTCAGGTCTTCTGGAATGCTGGTATACGTTTCCATGCCCGGGACGGCTCCATATGTTATTTATTGATTCTGCAGATAAGTTCTTGATTTCAGATTGATTCTTGATTTTCTACAGGTCAGAAATCTTCTCTTTTAACTTATAATTTATGGATCTCCAGGTAGAATTTCAAAAAGGATGGCTGTTTTCCGGGTTGTAGGGTTGAAGATCTTCTTTCGAGTGAGGCGGATTATCAGATCCGGGGGAATTCTCCAGGGTATTGTCCAGAGCTTCCTGTGGTAAGAAAATATACACGCTTTAAATAAAACGCATATGAAATTCTTCGAATAACAGGCACAAAGAAATGAAAGTACTTTTTTTTCCTTACCTTTTTTACCTATCAACCTCATCATTCTCTTGGGCAGTAAGGTTGTACTTATTTTGGTTCTTTGAAGCCGTGATAAAACTAACCAGTGAATTGCCATCGAAGGCTCAAATGTGACTTTGATCACGGATGCTAAATTGGCCTTTGAGGCAATTCTACTGCCCAAATTAATTTGGTGATCTAATTTGGTGATCTAAATTGGTTGAAGTCATTAACAAAGCTTGTGGTTTAGACATTCACAAACTCTTTTTCATTGCTACAATCCTCAGTAGATCTGGTGAAAAACAGCAACAATATTTCTCTAGAACCCCTGACGAAATTTTAGCTTTTAAAAACTGGGTTATATCAGATAAATGTGACGTTGTTGCCTGTGAATCAACGAGTGACTTTTGGGTTCCGATTTATGATGCGTTGATAAAACATCTACCTGTTATAGTTGGAAATGCCCGAGATATGAAGGCGTTTACACACAAAAAAACAGATAAGATCGATTCCGAATTCATCGCACAACTTGCATTGAATAATATGATTCAACCATCAAGAGTTTTCCCAAAAAACCATAGAACATTTCGTTCATGTATCCGGCTTCGCCATAACCTTGTACAAAAAAGGACAGATATAAAGATGAAGCTCACGCCATACTCGCACCTGAAATGTTTAATCTGAAGAATGTGCTAACAGATATTTTTGGTAAGAGTGGTAGAGCAATTCTATCAGGAATTTGTTCAGGTAAAAGCGTTGACCAGATTATAGCAAGCCTTTCCCCAAATGTTCGTAAAAAAAGTGATCAGATAAGGGAAACTCTGGACAGAGAAATCTCTCAAGGTGCTGCATTCAGGCTTCAGATCTGTCTGGATATCATAAAGCATCTTGACAATGAAATCAAAATTTTGGAAAAAGAAATATTCAATTATGCTTATAAAAATCATAAGCAAGAAATGGAAATTTTAATGTCTGTTCCAGGAATAGGAGAACTTGGAGCGGCAACTCTTATTGCTGAAATAGGCGATTTCAAAGATTTTTCTTCAGGGGATAAGCTTGCTTCATGGCTTGGCATAGTTCCGAATGTGTACCAATCAGCGGATAAATACCATAACGGAAGAATCACTAAGAGAGGATCTAAGGAAGCAAGGTGGATTCTAACACAGATTGCTCAGGCAGCAGCAAGAACAAAAAATAGCAGGTTAAAAGAGTTTTTCAACAGAAAAAAGAAGTCGATTGGGCATTCAAAGGCAATTATTGCCCTGGCAAGAAAAATTGCAACAATTATATGGCATCTGATCACAAACGAGGAGATGTATGAAGATGAAACTGGATATAAAAAGGGGGAAATTCAAAAGAGAAAGATAGTGGAGACTGAGATATTCTCAGTTGATGAAAGGATCAAAATAATGAGTGAAATATATGTAATTGCGAGAAATGAAGAAAGAGAGAGTACGTGAGGAAGATCTCCTCATATACTTTCATGCTAAATGAGTAATATTTCTATCTCCCGAATCTTGCAGTTTTGCAGATTTGCCTTCTCTTTAATTTTAAGCTCAGTATTTCTCAATCAGTCTGTTTCAAGTCTCTCGATCAATTCCGATCATCGGTCTGTTCCAAGCTCCATAAAACCCGGTTGTGTAAAAAGATTTTCATCTGGTTGTACTGGATTTGTACTGGATTATTACTCTAACAATTGCTACCTATACATCCGCGTATGTTATTAAAAAATACCTGAAAACGGGTTTACCGTGCTGACGGTTTTCTATGTAGATTATCTTGTGGTTTCACAGGTCCTTACCACGCGTATTATTGTATTTGACCTTGGTTTTTACTCTTTCTTTGCTCCTGCGGCAGTTTTCATCTATCCTTTTATTGCCCAGGTGTGGATATAATCAATGAGGTCTATGGGGAGCAGAGAACGCATATCTCCATTCTCATCTCTTTTGCTACCCAGGTATTGTTCGTACTCTTTATAGGTATAGTTACAAGTCTCAGCCCTGCCCCCTTCTTTGAGCTGGAAGATGTCTGGAAGAGCCTCTTTAGGCTGAGCGTCAGAATTACAATCACAAGCTGGGTTTCTTTTATGGTCTGTTCGACCTTTGACGCCCGGTTCTTTGCATCCCTTAAAAAGCACTTCTCTGAAAAAGGAAAAAAACTTCAAGCACGATATTCTGGAAAATCCTTACATCTGTCTCTGTTCAAGTGCAAGTGATTTTGTTAACCTCACTCTGGATTCCCTGATCTTTGTTTTTATTGTTTTTTATGGGGTTATGCCTATCATTCCCCTGGTTATAGGGCAGCTTATCAGTAAAAATGTACTCGGTTTTCTGGATAAACCCTGATTTGTACTCTACAAAAAATTGCTCAATAAGTAAAAATATTGTGTTTAACGGGAGAAATATAATATCTATATTATATCCATCGCTTTTTTATTTTTTAAGCTATTTTAGATTTTTATTTTTCTTTATTCTCCTTTTTCATTCCTTTTTCAGGATTCCTTATTTCATTTTCGTTTTCTTATAATAATGACTACCCAAAAACCTTTATCCAATCCCTGCAATACCTAAAACTGTATATTGTTGAATGTTTAAATATCTTTATAGAAAACGGGGGCATTTTAGCTCAGGAAAGCATCCAGGGAGTGTTCTGGAAACTTTTTTTGTTTCTATTTTTCTCTGGCTTCCGAAAAGCTGCACCCTCTTATCCGTTATCTCAAAAGGAGGTCTAACTTGGGGACTAAAAAATATATAATAATTCTATGTCTATTTCTGGCGCTCGGATTGCTGTGTGAAACTGCAGTCGCAGAGGTTTCAGATTCAACAGGCAACCGCATCTGGGATGAAAACTCAAACCAGAGTCTTACTTATACCTGGACTCCTCAAACGTACTCGGGCTTTTACTATGACCTTGATACAGGAGAAGGCTCCGAGAATATGACGGTCCAGCTTACCGCTGGCAGCCGGAGTATCCAGAAAAACGGATTGCAGTATGAGACAAAACCCGTTGAAACGGAATTCGAATTTGGGGACTGGGGCTCCTATCAGGTTATAGGGTTTATGGCAGAGCGGTATTTTGCGGGATATACAAAAAATTCCAGCTTTGTAAAGGACGAAATCAGTGTTATTTCGGAAGGACAGCTTTCAAAGATATTGATAGATAACGATGACAAAAAATCCCTGTACACGGGCTCTTCCCTCATACTTGAAGAAGGTTATTCCCTGAACATTGTGGAAGTAGACGTAAGTGGGGATACAGTCTGGGTACAGCTCGAAAAAGATGGAAATGTGATAGATGACGGCTTCCTCTCTTCCGACACTGACTATGTTTATGAAACCGAGCTTGGAGGCGTGGATAAGGTACCCCTTATTGCAGTCCATTTAGCTCAAATCTTCAGTGGTACAGAAACCAATGCGGTTTTTGTTGAAGGTATTTTCCAGATTTCGGATGAATATGTCCAGATAGAGAATGGGGACAGATTCGGGAAAATGGAAATAAGTTCCACTTCAAGTTCCGGAATCACAATGAAAAACCGTGATTCTATCACTCTCAGCAAGGGAAATACCATCGAAATAATGGGAATACTCAGCTTCATTGTGGCTGATGCCAGCGAACTCCGCTTTGCCCCCATAGTTGAGACTTCCAAGCCCGGAAACTATGAACTGAGGGGAACGGTCCACGATGAAGTGTTTGATACAACTGTCTGGACCCCTTTCAACTTTGAAGGATTCTATTACAACATCGATGAAAATGTGTCCACCGAAAGCCTGACTCTCACAAAAGAAATCAGTGGAAGATCAGTTGATAACGAGGTGCTTGTTTATTCCACCAGCCCCGCTCTTGTGAAATTTGAGCACGAAGGCTGGGGAAGCTATGAGGTTGTCGGGTTCATGGCTGAGAAGTATTTTGCAGGCTATCCTGATAATACCCTTGGAAATTCTAAGAGCGTGAGTGTGCTTTCGGACAGTATCCTGGCAAAAGTCCTGATTGATGACGATAACAAAAAGTCGATGTTTACGGGCTCTTCAATAACTCTCGAGAACGGCTACTCCCTCAAAGCTTCAGAAGTCGACGTTAGCGGAGAAAAAGTTATCTTTGAGCTTTATAAAGATGGGAAACTGGTGGATTCGGAAATCATTTCCCAGAACGGCGACTACATCTACGAGGCCGACATTGGAAAGGCTGAAGGAGTCCCGATGATCGCAGTCCACATAAACACTGTCTTCAGATCTCAGGAAACAGATGCTGTGTTTATAGAAGGGGTTTTCCAGATCTCCGACGATTACATTGAGCTCTCTCAGGGAGATTCTTTCGGCAGGATGGAGATAAATACGATTTCTAGCTCAGGAATAAAAATGAAGAATGATGACTCTATTTCCCTTTCAAAGGGCAATACCATTGACCTGATGGGCAACGTCAAGTTAAGGGTTGCTGACTCCTCGGTCTTGCGCTTCTATCCCTATGTTGAAATTGAGACTGCTGCTCAGGATCAGCTGGAAATAGAAACCTCCGATGTCCTTGTGGTCGGGCAGGCAGCAGAAATCCTGGTCACGGCAAGAAGCGTTTCAGTCAGCGATGTTGAAATCCTCCTTGAAGGTAAGAGCATCGGGACCACGGGAGATGACGGAACTCTTATGTACACCCCCGGGCAGGAAGGTAGTTTAACACTATCTGCAAAAAAGGCAGGGTATATTTCCGGCACTAAGGACGTGGACATTGTAGGAGCAGGGGTCCTGAAGCTGTTGCTTTCAATCTCTCCGGAAACCATCAGGGAAGGAGACCAGATTAATATAAAGGTTACCGACTCTGTAGAAAAGAAACCTGTCTCTGGAGTGGATGTCTACTTCGGCGGACAGAAGGTTGAAGGACAGACGGGTACAGACGGAAGTGTCTCTTACTGGATAACTGCTCCGGGTACATATACTGTAAATGCTACAAAGACAGGTTATGAGGAAGGAAAAACAGTTATTGAGGTTTCTGAAGACAAAGCCAATTTTAAATTTTCGGACTTTTCAATCGAGCCTGCTTCTGTTGAGGGCGGAGACGCAGTTGCAATCAAGGTGAACGTTGCAAACACCGGTAATATTGCAGGAGAAACCGAAGTGGAACTGCTGATCAACGGCGAATCCGTAGATTCCAAAACCGTGAGCCTGGAAGCTGGCACAAGTACAGTGGTTGAATTCTCCCATGCTGAGAAAGAAGCAGGGGCATATACGGTTGAGGTAGGGGATCTGAGCGGAAGCTATGAAGTAACGAAGTCAGCTCCTTTCTTCAGCGGAATTGCAACTTTCGGAATACTCGCCACGGCATTCGTACTGCTCAGGAAAAGAAGAAATTGAACCAGGTTTGGTACTTCTTCTGCAGCAGGGACCGGAAATTAATTTTTGATTCCGGTCTTTTTTCTTTTTTTCTTCGGATTTTCGACCTGACAACTTTCCGGATCTCAATTTGATGGTTTTCTGGATATCTTAAACGGACACTTTCCTTGATATTTTACTGGAGGCTTTCTCACACAGGCATAAAAGTAATATAATAAAATAGTAAGCAGAAGTGTAAGAGAAGGAATATTATGCTTGAAACCCTGAGTGCCTTTATTGTTGACTACGGTTACCTTCATCTTTTCGTCCTGAGTTTTCTGGCTTCTACAGTATTGCCTTTCGGGTCGGAAGCTCTGGTAATCGCCCTCATTTACAAGGGGTTTGGCCCTCTTACCGTAGTCATGGTCGCCACCACCGGTAACTTTTTCGGGGCATGTACCACCTACTACCTGGGTTTAAAAGGGCGACATGTACTTGAAAGGTATCTCTCTCCTTCTCCTGAAAAGCTCGAGAAAAGTGAAAGGCTTTTTAGCAAATATGGAATCTATACCCTTCTTTTCACCTGGGTGCCGGGTATAGGGGATGTGATTACCATGGTTGCAGGGCTTATGCAGCTTCCTTTCAGATCTTTTTCAATCCTGGTCTTTCTGGGGAAATTCGCACGTTATTTAGTACTTGCTTATTCAGTAGTGTTTTTTAATGGCAGATTTTGAGGTATGCCAATTGGCAAAATGAATCTAAAGACTTATCATCAGTAGAAGGACTTATCCAAGTAAAAGGAGATTTGAGGCTTATAAATAATAAAAGTAAAAAGATTTTATTTTGATCCTTCAGTCGCCAGTAAATTGGTTTACTGTTTTTGTTGTGGGCAACTTTGATTTTTTCAAAACTAGTTTTTTCAGATTTTGCTTTTCCCTTTTTTGATTGCATTTTTCTTTGTTTTCAAACAAATTTTGTAACAATTCAGGTAGCCTTTGAAAGGCTACAATTTTTCCTCTTTTCGAGGAAAAATTGCATATAAATTGAATCCTATTTTGTTTCGTTATTATGCTTACACGTGAAGAGATCCTCGTTATCTATGAAGCTGGTCCTGAAGCTGTAATTTCTGTAATCCAGAGACTTGAAACTATCATAGAAGAACAAGCTATTCGAATTGCTGAACTAGAAGAACGTGTAAGGATTTTAGAATCTCGCTTAAATCAAAATAGCAGAAACAGCAGTAAACCTCCTTCTACTGACTTTTTAGTCAAAGAAAAACCTAATCCCAAGAGTCTCCGGAAAAAGAGTGGGAAGAAACCTGGAGGTCAAGAAGGTCATCCAGGCACAACTCTTGATATGGTTAATGATCCTGATTAGGTAATTGAACATTCTTTGACCTGCTGCAAAGAATGTGGACATACTCTTGAGGATGTTGAAGTTGAAGCTTATGAGAGAAGACAAATTTTTGATATTCCTCCTGTAAATCTAATTGTTACGGAACATCGAAGTCAGATTAAGACCTGTACTCACTGTGGAAAATCAAATAAAGCTTCTTTTCCAGAATCTGTGAAATATCCCGTCCAGTATGGTCCTAATATTTTAGCTTCAGCAATTTACTGTAAAAACTACCAGTTTATTCCCTATAAAAGGATTTTAGAGTTTTTTGATGACGTTATGGGGATAAAAATCTGTTCTGCTACGATAATCAGAGCAGAAAAAGAATGCTTCCGGAATTTAGAGGAGTTTGAAAATGTGAGTCAGGAGAGGTTAATAACTTCTCCTGTAATCCATTGTGATGAAACTGGGATGAAAATTGAAGGAAAAAGGCATTGGCTTCATGTAGCTTCTAATGACAAATACACCTGTTATTTTGCTCACTCAAAAAGAGGATCAGAAGCAATTAATGCCATGGGAATTCTTCCAGAGTTTAAAGGAATAGCAGTTCATGACGGATGGAAACCCTATAACAGTTATGAATGTGATCATGCTCTTTGCAATGCTCATCTCCAGAGAGAACTTACTGGAATTGAGGAGAACTATAAACAGCAATGGGCTAAAGAGATGAATGAACTGTTAACAGAAATGAAAAAGTATACTGATGAGTGTAAAGAGCAGGTCAAAGATCTGGACTTTGAGCAAATTAAAGTGTTAGAAGAAAGGTTCGATGCTGTAGTCATGAAAGGGATTGAAGAAAATCCACCTTCTCTAAACCCTGAAAAACAAGGAAAACGTGGTAAAAATCCAAAAACAAAAGCAAGGAACCTACTTGACAGGTTTATAGAAAACAAAAAACAGATCCTGAGATTCCTCAATGACTTGAGAGTTCCGTTTGAGAATAACCAAGCAGAAAGAGACATAAGGATGATGAAATTACAGCAGAAAATATCAGGAACTTTCAGAACTATACAAGGAGCGGAAGCTTTCTGCAGAATTAGAGCTTATATCTCAACCATTAAAAAGAACGATTTACCTGTTATAGACGGTATTCTCGCGGCGCTCAAAGGAGCGCCGCTATTATTCTGAGAATTTCAGCATTTTGCTGAAAAAACATACTTTTTTATCAGTGGCTGAATAGTTACCAAATTTTTTTTATTTCTGAAAATTCTCCTTTTAAATCTTCTTATTATTCTCCCACAGTATCTCCTCTCTGACGATCTTGTTTCAAGACTTTTCCTCTAAACGAACCAAATGGATATATTTATATAACTCAGGGTACAATGTATTTTTGCTAAAGCAATTTTAGTTGATTTCTATTTGCTTTGCTTGCCATTCAGACCTGTCTTCCAGGTCTTCAAAAACGAATCAATGCTCGATTATAACCTCCATTTTTTTTCTTTTTTCTTTTTCTTGTTCTTTATCATAGGTCTCATTTCTACACAATTTTACTTTCAATGTCGCACTATTCCCGTTTACTGACACTGAAATTAGTTAATCTTCCCCGTAAGTTCTTCGAATGATGTATATAGGTGTGGATATCTCTTATAATTATTCCTTTTTGAATATAATATCTATGCAGATTTATAGCATATACTACTCAAGTTTGCTTGTTCGATCAAATTTGCTCCAATTTTTTAGAAGTTGCATTCCCTTCAAACTAATTTTATGGGTTCTTACGTGCCTGCTTCTCCCTCACCGCAACCTTTATGTATCCAAGAACTCAATTTAACTTGACTTAACACTAGTAATATTTACTTGATATCCTCACGGTGATTTAATGCATATAATGGAAGGTTTTTTACCGAGTCCCTGGTGGCAAGCCTGGTTTGCAGTGTCAATTCCAGTGATAATGTACGGCATCTACAAAATGAATCGGTTGGTCAAAGAAAAACGCGAAATATTGCCTCTCCTTGCTGTCGCAGGTGCATTTATTTTCGTGCTATCTTCCCTTAAACTGCCTTCGGTAACCGGAAGCTGTTCCCACCCCACAGGAACCGGGATCGCGGCAATTATATTCGGTCCGGCAATCTCTGCAGTCCTCGGAACCATTGTGCTTCTTTACCAGGCACTTTTCCTTGCTCACGGAGGACTTACAACCCTTGGAGCAAATGTCTTTTCCATGGGCATAGTTGGCCCTGTAGTGGCATATCTAGTCTATAAGGCAGGAATGAAAGCAAATCTTAATTTTTATGCTGTGGTGTTCCTTGCTACGGCTTTGGGGGACTGGGCAACTTATGTAACCACCTCAGTGGAACTTGCTCTTGCTTATCCTGCAGGAGGAGTACTCACCTTTGCAGGTGTTATGAGTTCATTCAGCAAATTTGCTGTTGTCTTTGCAGTTACTCAGGTGCCTCTCGCAATCATGGAAGGCGCTGTCAGTGCTTTGCTCTTCAAGTATGTGGTCAACGTCAAGAGTGATATCCTGATTGAAATGAAAGTTATTGAATCTGCGGTCGTGAAAAAACTGAGAGGGATTCCCGCATGAGCAGAATACTAGAAATTATTGTACTTGCAATTCTTCTGATCTTTACAGTGCAATTCGTTTATATGTCATCTACAACGGATGCCGAATACGGAGGAGCTGACGGAGAAGCTGAAAACGTGATAAATGAAATCACCGGGGGAACCTACGAACCAATTGCAGAACCTTTCTGGGAGCCTCCAAGCGGGGAAATAGAAAGCCTTCTCTTTGGCCTTCAGGCAGCCATCGGTGCAGGGGTAATCGGTTACTTCCTTGGCTATTATAATGCTAAAAAAAACTATGAAAACGAGCTTGGATACAAAGGAAAGAATAAGCCTAATAGCGACAGGCAGTCTCAATAATCTCTTCTTTTGCCCTTTTACTATCTTCCTTTCGGGGAGGAAAGTTTTTTATCTTTTGCCTTTTATTTTTAATCTCTGATTTTTGCTTTCATCTACCTATCAGCAGGTTCCCCACATGACCAATATCCTTGATGATTATGCCCTTATGAGCCCCTTAAGGCACCGAAATAACTGGTTGAAGATGGCAATCGTTCTCTTCGGGCTGCTTGTAGGAGTCTCATCCACATCCCCTATAACTCCTCTTTTCATAGCCCTTTGCATGAGCTTTACAACAGTTGCTTTTGGCAGGGCTCCCCTTAAATTATACCTGAAACTCCTGCTCGCCCCTGTAGGCTTTGCACTAACAGGTGTGGTTATTATTGCTTTTTTCTCCGGATCGGGGCAGGAACTTCTGTCCTTTAACCTTGCAGGTTATTCTCTCTCTGTAAGGGCAGATGGGCTTGAGCTTGCTCTACTGGTGCTTTCACGGTCCTTAAGCGGGATGTGCTGCCTTTACTTCCTTTCGCTTACAACTCCTATGATAGAACTCTTTGCCGTGTTCAAGGCTACCAGGCTTCCGGAATCCCTCATCGAGCTTTCCATGCTGATTTACCGGTACATTTTTGTTTTTCTGGACATGGCCCTTTCCATAAAGTATGCCCAGACTGTGAGGTTAGGCTATTCAAACTTCAGGCGTTCCCTCAGTTCAATGAGTATGCTTGGAAGTACACTTTTTATAAGATCCTGGGAACAGGGAGATAAGCTCTTTCTTGCTATGAATTCCAGGTGTTATGACGGAAAAATGACTCTCTTCGAAGTGCACAGGCCAGTAAGGGCAATAGAACTGCTGCTTACCTCTGCCTACTTCCTTTCAGCCCTTGCACTTTTTTATTTTACAAAAAACATATCCATTATTTGAGGTAACAGATCATGATCATTCTTGAGACCAGGGGCCTTAAATACACCTACCCGGACGGAACTGCAGCTGTCCAGGGTATAAATATCGAGATCAAAAAAGGAAAAAAGATTGCCTTTGTAGGGCAAAACGGCTCCGGAAAATCCACGCTTTTTCTGCTCCTGAATGGGACCTTAAAGCCAGATGAAGGGGAGATCTTCTTCCATGGAGCCCCTTTTAAGTACGATTCAAAGTCTCTCCGGGAAATCCGAAAATCCATAGGAATAGTTTTTCAAAATGCTGATGACCAGATCTTTGCCCCTACAGTGTATCAGGACGTAGCTTTTGGGCCGGCAAACCTGGGATATTCAAAAGAAAGAGTTGGTGCCTGCGTACAGCAAGCCCTTGAACAGGTAGGACTTTCCACCTTGAAGGACAAGCCTCCCCACCATCTCAGCGGAGGGCAGAAAAAGAGGGTTGCAATTGCAGGGGTGATGGCGATGGAACCCGAGGTAATCATTCTGGACGAGCCCCTCTCAAACCTTGATCCGGTGGGTGCGGACGAAATAATGGATCTGCTCAACGAATTTAACCAATTTGGGAGTACGATCATCATTTCCACTCATGATGTGGACCTGGCTTACCGCTGGTCTGACTATGTGTACCTCATATCAAACAGCAAACTTATAGGACAGGGGACGCCTGTGGAGGTCTTCAAAGATCAGGAGCTTCTTAAAAAAACAGGGCTACGCCAGCCTACTACCCTTGAAATATATCATGAAATTGAGAGAAGAGGGCTTGCATACGGCAAAAACTCCCCTAAAAGCATACCTGACCTTGTCAACACTTTAAAGCCTCTTGATCTTATGTGGGTTGATGTCCCTCCCGGAGTCCGGGAAGGTGACAACTTGAATCTCGGAGTTATGTATGGGGAATATGCGACTCAGTCTCCTTATGAAGCTATTAATGCCACGGTTCTGCACATCCATCCTGACGGCAGGGCTATTGTTGAGCTGAAGCGCAAAGGAATTAAAGCTGGCGGGGTTCTGATTTACGATACTGACAGCTATTCCCTGCCAGAAGTCAGGCAGATCCTGAAAGATGGAGAAATTGCCTTCGTGGGGGCAATGGGCAAGAAAAGCAAGAATCTTGCCGAACAGGATGGAATTCACCTGGACGTTACCTCAGGTGTTATAGATAAGTCGATCCTGATGGCACTCTGTGGAAAACGCTGCCTTATCCTAACTACAGGCGGAATGATAGATCATGCTCTGAAAAGAACCAGGGAGTATGTAGAAAAAAGTGGGATAGAGTTTACTGTAGGCGTTGTTAACAGAGAAGGCGGATGTAAGTGGACTGAAAAAACGGATAGTGACCCTGAGGCTTTTAAGGTCTGATTTTTTTCATATTCTTCCTCTCTTTTTCCCTTTCCTTAAAGTTTGCTATAAGTTTTTTTTAACAGAAGCGCATCTTCTTCCAGGATCGGGCTTTCGCAAATGACTCGCCCCCATACTTTGAATTCTTTAAAGGCTTTTAAAAGTTCTGGATAATTAAAGTCTGATTCTTTAAGAGGCAGATGTCTCTTTTCCCCGTTTTTGTCATATTCTATTCCCGAGACGTGCATGTGCATGTTTGCAAGCCCTTCCTTTCCAAGAACATCTTCTACTTTTGAAAGGATTGTCGTAAACTCGGGATAGGAGTTTTCTTTCCCTTCTCTTGCGTGCATGTGGGAAAAGTCCAGGCAGGGCATAACCCCTTCGATTTCTTCGCTTAAGGCAAGCACTTCTTCAAGGGTTCCAAACTGGGAACGCTTGCCCATGGTCTCAGGACGGAGGACTGCAGGTATCTTTTCTCCCCTGAGCTGTTCTGTAAGTTCTCGGAGGGCCTTTGAGACATTCTCATAAGCGGCTTGCTTGCTGCTCTTCTGATAAAATGCTGCGTGCAGTACGATCGACTCTGCTCCGCAGAGGCTGCCTATCCTTGCAGCCTGGTAAATCCTTTCCATGCTGGCTTTTAATTTCTCTTCTTCCGGAGAGTTCAGGTTGATGTAGTAAGGGGCATGTACGCTCAAGGCTACGTTTTCTCTCCCGGCCGTTTCCAGAACCTTTCCTGCCCCTTTCTCGCTCATGCGCACCCCCTGCACGAATTCGAGCTCCATGCAGTCGAGCCCCAGTTCCCTGACCCGCTCGATTCCTGCAGGGCTATTGCTGGCTTTTGCGCTTCTGGGAACTCCGGCAGTCCCAAAAAAAAGTGTTTCAGATGGCATGGTTTTCAAAAAGTCTCTATTTTAGAAAATTCCCACAAAGTCCTTTAATTGCTTTGCCCTTTCCGGAGATACCTTTTCCTCAACTACCGCCACCAGTTCCTCAAGGTCTTCGTCCAGAGACTGGACATCTTCCTTTCCTTCAAGGGCAAGTCCCACAAGGTAATCTAGTTCTTCTGCGTTCAGCCTCTCGAGCCTTTCCCTGAAGTCTTCCGGAGATTCGGCAAACTTGTGTGATACCGGGCGCAGGATGAAAGGAAAACGGTGTCCTGCTTCCCGTGAAATTTGACTTCCTCCGGTTTCCGGGGCAAGCTTGTTAAAAATCTCAATGTCTTTTTGTGTGAATTCTCTGGGCATATTATCACTTTATAACCCTGTCCGGATTTATACCTGTTGAAAGGGAATATGCCTAAAAATGTAGCTGTTTCAGGCCTATGACTCTTTTTTCAGCCTTCCATGCCTGTCAATTTCTCCTTTTGCAATCCTTGTGGACGAAATCGGAGTCCCGTCTTCAGCCATCACATATTCAACGTACACAATTTCAAGAGGTTTTTTCCCTTTTTTTTCTCTGATGCAGTTAATTTTCAGGGCAACCGGATAGGTCTCAGGAGAGACTATAATATAGTCGAAGTCTTCTTCCAGAGTCGGGCCGTAGGGATCGTTCAATCTGGTAACTTCATATTTTTCTTTCGCAACTCCCATATATTTAATATACTCAAGCAGCCGGACACTCCTGTTTTCATAATTTTCAACATTGTGGTTTTTTTGCAACATTTCGTCAGAAGTAAGCCCTATGTAGACTTTTCCGTTCCCTGCTATCTCAAATGCTTTTTCAATTAAACTGGCGTGTCCGTCATGAAGATACTGAAACGTACCGCCTAAGGCGACCTTTGGCATGATGGGTGATAATCTACTAAGTAAAAAGAAGTTTTGGTTTTTTTCGGTTTTCTGGGGAATTTCTTTATCTTTTCCCTTATTTTTTGTAAATGCTAAATGTAAATGTAAATGTAAAAAAAGATCTCTTATCTCCTTCTTTTTGACAGTGTTGCAATATTCTGCCTGCGTTTTACAAGTTTTTCTGTAATACTTTCACCCCGCCTCCTCTAGCTATATATACCCACAAAACCATAGTGGAGCAACCGTCATGCACCCTATACAAACATGTGCATCCAGGAGAATCTGTAATGAGCGAAATAGCACTTGAAGATCTGCCAGGAGTTGGCCCTGCAACTGCAGAAAAACTCAAAGAAGCCGGATTTAACACTATTGAAGCAGTGGCCGTAGCCTCTCCTTCTGAACTTGCAACTACAGCCGAAATAGGGGAATCGACTGCCGCAAAAATCATCAATGCTGCAAGGCAGGCTGCTGATATCGGGGGATTTGAAACCGGAGATATTGTGCTTGAAAGAAGGAAGCTGGTAGGCAAGCTGACTACCGGTTGTACGGAATTTGACGAAATGATGGGAGGGGGCATAGAGACCCAGGCTATTACCGAACTGTACGGAGAATTCGGTTCCGGGAAGACCCAGGTGGCTCACCAGCTCGCAGTGAATGTCCAGATGGACAAAGAGTATGGAGGTCTCAGCGGGTCCGTCATTATAATCGACACTGAAAATACCTTCAGGCCGGAAAGGATCACCCAGATGGTAAAGGGGCTTTCCGAGAAGTACGGAATGGAACTTAATCCTGAAGAATTCCTTCAGAACATTCATGTTGCACGGGCATACAATTCCAATCACCAGATCCTTCTTGTAGACTCTGCAACAGACCTGGCAAACGAGCTCAAAGAAATGGGAAAACCCGTTCGCCTCATGATCGTTGACTCTCTTATGGCTCACTTCAGAGCTGAATATGTAGGAAGGGGAACCCTTGCAGACAGGCAGCAGAAGCTAAACAAGCATATGCACGGCCTACTCCGCTTCGGAGACTTGTTCAATGCCTGCGTGGTTGTTACAAATCAGGTTATGGCAAAACCCGACGCATTCTTTGGTGATCCCACAAAGCCTGTCGGAGGACATATTGTGGGACACACAGCAACCTTCAGACTCTACCTGCGGAAATCCAAAGGAGAAAAGAGAATTATCCGCCTGGTAGACTCCCCCAACCTGCCTGAAGGGGAAGCTGTCGTTGCAGTCACCACAGCCGGACTTACTGACCAGTGAAAGTGGAGATCAGTGAAGAAATTTAAGATCGATTAAGATCATTTCAGTTAAGATCAGTTCAGTTAAGATCAGTTCAATTAAGATCAGTTCAATTAAGGATGAGTAGAGTTAAGGCGAACAGAGCCTTATACATCTAGATACATCTATTCAAAAAACTGTGAATGGGGAAACATTTTATCTCCCCGTTCCCATCTCTTTTCAATGAAATTCAAAGCTATTGTCGTTGACATTGACGGGACAATTACCTGCGAAAACAGGGAACTCCATCTGGGAGCCGTCAAAAAAATCCGTTCCCTTAAAGTTCCGGTAGTCCTTGCCACAGGCAACACTCTATGTTATGCAAGGACAACATCAAAGCTTCTCGGCCTGGACGGAGCTGTGATCGCCGAAAACGGAGGCGCTATTACTGTCCGCTATGATTTGAATGGCACTTTTGAAGAAAGCCTGGAAGAATGTGAAAAAGCCTTCTCTTTCCTATCCGAACATTTCAAGCTCACCAAACTCGATCCCTTCTACCGAAAAACCGAGATTGCCCTCCGGCGGGACTTTGACCTTGAAAAAGCCAGATCTCTTCTGAAAACTCAAAAATTTGATGTCGAAATGGTTGATACCAAGTATGCAGTCCACATCAAAAGTACCCGAGTCAACAAAGGCTCAGGCCTCCGAAAGATTGCAGGAATGATGGGGCTTGCGGCTTCGGACTTTGTGGCAATAGGGGATTCTGCAAATGATGTTGAGCTGTTTGAGGCTGCAGGTTTCGGGATTGCTGTTGCAAACGGCGATAAGCAAATTAAGGAAGGTGCAGATTATGTAACTGAAACCTCTTTTGGGGAAGGAGCAGTAGAAGCCTTCGAGTATCTGGAATCGAAAGGCTGGATATAAAAATCGCGACATATGCGGTTTCTTGATTTAACTCTCAGGATTTAACTCTCAAACGCTGAACAGGTCTTTCAGCCCAAGTTCCCACTGCTCCCACATATCGTCCCTATTATTACTTGTATTTAATACCTCTACAACAGTCGGATTTGGCTCTATGAATATTATCGGATTGTCTTCTTCCCCAAGCTCTTTATTAACTGGTCGGGCAATCTTTTCCTCGTCCATGCAAAACTGAGCGTCTATGCCTGGCTTATTGCCTCTTGCATCCAGCCTGATCCATTTTTTTGAATCTTTTAAATATACCGCGTTTAAGCCGTGCAAGAATTTCCTGTTAACGTCCTTGCTTGAACAAAATTTCTGATAACAGAACCCGGTTGGTATCCCATAAAATCTTAGCATGGCTGCAAGCAGGTGAGATTTAGCACAACAGATCCCATGCCCAAACTCTAAAACCTCTGATGCCTTACAGGTAACCTCCTGTGCACCTATATCCCCTGAATGATGAATCTCATCCCGGACAAATTCATAGATTTTCTTAATCAAACTGATTTCGTCCCCCTCTTCCATGCCTTTCTGTAATTCAAGGCACTTCTCAACAATCAGCTTATGATCGTAGTTTATGATCTCATTCTTTTTGAGGTAATCCTGAAGATTATTGCTTTCAGTGTGCGTCTTACTCACCTGTCAATAAATACTACAAAGCCTCTATGAAATTTAAATATGAGACGGAAACTACTTTTTTATTGGTACACCTTGATTTGCTCAGTAACTATGAATTAAATTCGCGTTTTAATAAGGAATGTATAAACTTATAGTTTATCTGGATCAGGTTTTTCAAAAAGGGCGGGGTACTTCTCTCTTAAGGGTATTTCGAGCTCTTTGTCTAACTTTGCTTTATAAAGGGTTTTCACTTTAGAAAGCTGGTCACTTGTTAAATTTATAGCTCCTTGAAGATAAGCTCCTTCAAGGTTAGCTCCTTCAAGGTTAGCATCTTCAAGATTAGTCCCTTCAAGGAGATTAGCTCCTTCAAAGTGAGTAGTTATCATACTAGCATCTTCAAAGTGAGCCAAATTAATGTCAACCTTTTCAAAATGAGCCCCATCAATCACAGATCCTTCAAAATGAGCCCCATCAATCTCAGATCCTTCAAAATAAGCGCCTATAAAATAAACATTTTCGAACCGAGTTTCTTATAGGATAGCATGTTCGAAATGAGCTTCTATTAGAAAACCGTGTTCAAAATAAACTCTGAAAAGATCCGTTTGTTCAAAATGGGCATTTTTAAGGACAGCCCCTTCAAAATGGGCGTTGCTAAAATTAGTTCCTTCAAAATGAGCATCTTTAAGTGTTAACCATTTAAAAAACGTATTCTTTAGATTAAGGCATTTAGACTCTTTATCCATATATCTATGTTTACTTCTTCCAAGAACTGTAATAACTGCTTCAATGTCCAATGACAAAGAATTTACTTCGGGAACTTCATTATGTGTACTTTCATTAGCTTGAATATCCATGGATATATATCCAGTTGTCAGAAAATTTTCGTTTGATTGATTTTCAACACTCGAATTCTTTCTAACATAAGCAGTTAAAATTTCTATAATCGGCCAGTAGTCTTTCTCAGATTCGGTTGAGATTCGTTCAAGGGCATATATTCCACCTAACCTAATCTCTATTGCTGGATTTCCTGATTGATCAATAGCTCCTAATTGTTCAACAGCCCGAGTAAAACGTTCGGTAATCTGGCCTTCTTGGGAAACTTTTAGATTCTTTTGAGTAACTTTTAGATTTTCCTGAGTAACTTTCAGATCTTCCTCAGCAATAGTAATTCGTCGCCATGTGTAGTAAAGCCCAATACCGATAGCTACACCACCTAGTATTTGAGCTAATGTTGCACGGGACTGATTTTCTTGAGTGACTTTTTCTATAGCGTTATTTATTCCGGATACTTGCCAATGTGGAAGTGCAATTAATAGCAATACAGCGATTATGAAAAATAGGCTAATCAACGGGTATTGTTTTACCTTCTCATAGATTTGTTTCGCATCTTTTTTGGTATTATCACCAAGCTGTTTCAACTCCTCTCTTAATGTCATAATATTTTTTCTTTGCCACAAACTTTTATCTGTCCTTTATCAATTATAAACTAAAAAACATTGGCATTTATACACGAAGGATGAAGAGGTAGAGCAGTAAATAAGAATAAAATAAGCAAGTAGTTAGGATTCAATTTCGGATCTAGGAGTTTTCAAAGAATATGGAAAGCAGAAAGCCATGGTTAAAATCGTGGCAAACGTGTCTAGGTATAGATATACGATTCGTTATTTTAAAGAAAGTGGTACAAAAACGATATACATATAAGTGTAATTATCTATCTTGATATTTTTTAGACTTTTAAGAAACTTTTTATAGAGATGTGTTTATAATGGAACCCACCCATCCTCCTAAAACTTGTTTTATCATATGTCCAATTGGTGAAGAGAACACTGAGATTCGAAAAAATTCCGATTTATTTTTTAAATATGTTATTCAACCCGTTGTTGAAAAACTTAATTATGCCCCCATAAGAGCTGATCATATGAATGAGTCGGGCATGATAAAGTTCCAGATCATAGATAAAATAATAACGTCCCCTTTAGTTATAGCCGACTTAACCAATAATAATCCGAACGTCTTTTATGAACTCGCAGTGAGACATGCGATGAAAAAGCCATGTGTTCTGATGAAAACAGAAGGTCAAGAAACTCCATTTGACATTGACGATATGAGAATTATTTCTTATGACTTAAAAAACCCAGAGAAAGTCGAAGAGGCGAGGAAAAGGCTTTACGAACAAATAAAAAATATGGACAATTCAGTATATAAGTATTTAAACCCCATAACTCTAGCGTACACCTATAAGAATTTAGCTAGAAGTTTGGCAGACCTTGAAAATACCGAAGATGATATATTAACGCTAATTCTTGGGTCCATTGCAGAATTTAATTCAACAGTAAATGAAATGAGAAAAGAAGTTTCCAACCTAAATGGAACATTTAGTTTTCTAGATAGCTTAGGTCTTCCCTCTATTTTTAAAGAGTCGGGAACAACATATGAAGAAATGGCTGATGTAAAGATAGCTCAACTTAAGAGAGAGTTAAAGGAAAAATCCGATTTGAACAAAAAAGGTGATGATCCATTATTGAGGGATGACATAGAGAGGATAAAAAGGGAAATAAGACGTATAAATGGATTCAAAAAGTCACCTGATGATCTGTTTTTCGATTTATAACTAAATATATTCAGAAGCAATTTATATTTATTATGATATCGAAAGTATTCCCAAAGCACATTTTTACGAATTCCTCACTCTTCATCCCTATGAATTCTTTTTCCCCCAAATGCATGGATAGTTCTTGTTCTAGCAATACATTTTCCCCACTGTTCTGTCCTCTTCGGGATGAATAATTCGTCCCCGGGATTGAGAACAAACTCCTCATCATTTAACACTGCCGTATATTGACCACTAACGCAAACCATATACTCATCAAATTCATGAGTATGTTTTTTGGGAACTCAGTCAGAATAACAGGTCCAGAAAGCCATCTGACTGCCGTCTGCACCCTCGTAAAAATAGCCCTCGATATCTTCAGTATTTTGCTCCGTGCTCCCATATGATTACTTTTACTTTTCATAAACTCCGGAAAATCGTTCACGCATAAACACTCCTGTATTCAAAAAATACTATTGATTTTTGAGAATAAAATTGGTTTTGGGATGAGCTCTTCCATAATTAAATTTTCGTGATATGAGGGATTGGAACTAACATTTCCTATAACACTTCTTACACAAAAAAACCAATAACTCAATATAAATAGAAACATACCGAAAACTCTAAGAAGGAGGTCACCTTCTCCTTGCATTCAATATCACAGGAAAATTAAGAGGAGCAAGTAAAACGTCACCTTTCGAAGTACAAATGTCAGTAAGTGCATTATTTTTGTCGTCCATATGTGCAATACTGTTATTCCTCGCCCACAAGTTTTTTGCCTGGCAGAGCTCAAAATATCATCAGGTGAATCCTTTTGTGAATACCTTGAAGAGGATTAAGATGATGAAGATTTCACGGGAAAGAGGGAACATCGTGAAATTTATGATTAATATTCATGGGGGGATGAAATAAAGGAAATATTTTTGGTTTTCTGGCTCAGTTACTTAAAGCATTTGAATCACATTTGAAATGTAGGTGCTTTGAGTCCATAATCAAACACTTAATTATAAAAGTTAAAACTTTTTTTGCTCAAAATTAATAAAAACAGCAAAAATGCTATTCCCTTTAGAGCCTACCCGAAAAGGGGTCATCTACTCTGACTTTTCGGATAGGCTCTTAGTAGCTTATGATTGAAACCAGGTTGAAGTATTTTCCACCCTCGGCTTTCATCATTCCAATATCTCTGCTGGCATAGTCATTGTCACACGAAAGCTTCAAACGGAGCTAGAATCCCTTCTGATCAACCTGAATTAGAAAAGTTCAACTAAAAAAGTTCAACTAAAAAAATTCAGAATTAAAAGAAAAGTTCCTTAGATTAAAACAAACCGGGATTAGAACGGTGTTTCCAGAGATTGAATAGCAAGAATTAAACGAAGAGTTCCTCTGGGCTGAAAGAAATGTAGAATGAAAACGAAAACAGGATCTGAAAGGAAATGAAAGAAAAAGAAAGTAAACAAATTCTTTCCTTCCCTTTTTCAATTCATGCCCTTGCTTTCATTTTGTCTACTATAATATAGTCCTTGATGGCGCTTACGGAGTCGAAAGGAATCAGGATATAGTTATCTTCTTTTTTGTATCTTGAAATATCAAAGGTGGGATTGGGGCTGACCATAAGATCAATGATATTTCCTCCTTTGATTTCGACTACAATGTTGCTCAGCGTTCCTATCTCCGTTCCGTCGGTAGCCATCACCTGTTTATTGAAGAGGAGGTTTTTTGCAAATACTTTAGACATTCTTATCTTGTCTCCGTGCTCAGTGTTATGCGGAATTTGGGTAAAGCTGGCTTTTTTGTATTAATACTTTTACTTGTGATATTTTATTCAATTTGAAGTTATCATCTTTATAAACTCTTCTCTTTTAAGAGTTATTCATTTAAATTCTTACCTGTATCCCACAAGTCCAGCTGTCTCTACCGGTCTCTGACCTCCCTTAAACTGCTCCTCTATCTTCTCATAGAACTGGGCAATGTTTTCGGAAATTGTGGGTTTTACTTTCTTAAGGGCTTCTCTGAAGTGCCTCATCTCAATTTCTTTGATGTCAAAGTTTTCCCTTAGGGCAAACATTACGGCTTCTCTACATACCGCTTCTATGTCAGCACCCACATACCCCTCTGTTATACTGGCAAGGATTTCAAGGTCCACATCCTCTGCAAGAGGAGTATTCTTTGTGTGGATCTTAAAGATCCTCATCCTGCCTTTACGGTCAGGTGCCCCAACGTAAACCAGCCTGTCAAAACGCCCCGGACGGATGATTGCAGGGTCAAGCAGGTTAGGGCGGTTAGTTGCGGCAATTATGACCACGTCTTTGAGAGTCTCAAGCCCGTCCATTTCGGTCAGCAGCTGGTTGAGTACCCTTTCCGAAGCCCGGCTGTCCGTGTCCACACCCTGCATCGCAGCAATGGAGTCGATCTCATCAAAGAAGACAACACAGGGAGCAACCTGCCTTGCTTTCTTGAAGGTTTCCCGAATTGCTTTTTCCGACTCTCCAAGCCATTTCGAAAACATCTCCGGCCCTTTGACGCTTATGAAATTGGCATTTGACTCTTTGGCAACAGCCTGTGCTATCAGGGTCTTACCAGTACCGGGAGGGCCGTAGAGCAGGATTCCCTTTGGAGCTTTTATGCCCATCTGGATAAACTTTTCCGGGTTTTTAATGGGCCATTCAACAGCTTCAACAATCGAATTCTTTGCTTCATTCAGGCCGCCCACATCATCCCAGCCAACCGAAGGCATCTCAACAAAGATCTCTCTCAGAGCTGAGGGTTCGGCTTCCATCAGGGCATCTTCGAAGTTCTTTTTAGTTACAACAATCTTTTCCAGGCGTTCAGGAGGAATTGTTTCTTTTTCGAGGTCAAGATCCGGCAGGCTTTCCCTGAGACAACGCATTGCTGCTTCCTGCACGAGAGCCAGAAGATCTGCACCCACAAAGCCCTGAGTCCTCTCAGCCAGGTACATAAGATACAGGTTTGTCTTCTCTTTCTTTTCCCTGTCTATTGCAGCTTCATCAACTTCGATTTCAGCTTCAATTTCAGCTTCGACTTCAGTTCCGGCTTCGATTTCTACTTCAGATTCAGGCTCAGACATCCTGGTTTCTTCGTCTTTCTCAATTGGCATGCCCCGTGTGTGAATCTGCAGGATCTCGTACCTGTCTTTGGTGTCCGGCACACCAATATGAATTTCCCTGTCAAAGCGGCCTGGTCTCCTGAGTGCGGGGTCAATTGCATCCACACGGTTAGTAGCCCCTATTACCACGACCTGTCCTCTTTCCTCCATCCCGTCAAGAAGAGTAAGGAGCTGGGCAACAACTCGTCTTTCCACTTCCCCAGTTACGTTTTCCCTTTTAGGGGCAATGGAATCGATCTCATCAATGAAAATAACTGAAGGCGCATCTTGGGTTGCATCTTCAAAGATCTTCCTTAATCTTTCTTCGCTTTCCCCGTAGAACTTCCCCACAATTTCAGGACCTGCAATGTAATGGAAGCTTGCCCCGGATTCGTTTGCCACGGCTTTTGCAATAAGGGTTTTTCCGGTACCGGGTGGGCCGTAGAGAATAACTCCCTTTGGAGGCTCTATATTAAGGTGGGCAAAGAGTTCCGGGTGCTTCATCGGCATCTCTATCATTTCCCGAACGCGCATGATCTCCTGCCCCAGCCCGCCGATGTCTTCGTAGGTGGTGACTCCTCGAGTCGCTTTTTCGTAGCCCTGTACCGGTTTTTTCCGGAGCTCGATAGTTGTGGCTTCCGTAATCAGGACAATGGTATTGGCAGGGTCTGTCTCAACAGCAACCAGGGGAATTACCTGGCTTGTTGTCAGGGACTCAGTCATCGGCTGAGACATTGAGTTTATAATTGGAATTATGTCTCCCCTAAACACAGGCCTTTTCAGGATATGTCGCTTTATGATCTCATTTGCATGTTCCCCAAACTGCAGCTCAGGTCCACCCTGAGTCATGCTTTCCGGAAGTGCCAGAATAAGCTTTTTTGCTTCCGGGGCTTCGACCTTTGTAATGGTCACTTTCTCCCCTATGGAAACTCCGGCATTTTGCCGGATGAAATTGTCAATACGCACTATTCCCTGTTCCCAATCCTGCCTGTCCGCTCTCCATACCTTTGCTGTGGTCTTTTTTTTCCCCTTTATCTCCACAATGTCACCGGGAGAGAGCTGAAGTTTCAGTAGCGCTGTAGGGTCAAGCCGGATAATTCCTCTTCCAAGGTCTATAGGATATGCCTTTTCAACCTTCAACTGTATTTCTTCCATGGATCATCCCGAAAATAGTTGTCTTTTTGATTGTTATTTTATCTGGTAATGACGTAAAATGAAATGACACCGGTTTTTCCCGAATTTTTCCGGGTCGTATAACTCTGGAATATCTACTTCTATTTATTAGATGCTCTTTTTATTTTAATGCCTGTCATCCGGGAAAATTTGTCCCGTATACGCATTTACTCTGGACCATTCCGGGCATCGAATCTGTGTCTGCAAGTCCTTTATCCTGGCGACGTCCAGCTATTTTTGTTTTTGCACTCCCGGAGAAAGTATCTCGCCAGCTTAAGGTACCTTTAACATCCCGATACCAGGATACTCAAGTAACGGGCAATTACTGAGTACGTTTAATACTCAAGTATTTACATTATTATGTCCGGAGAATAAGTTTCCTATATTCCCTATTTATTAAATAAGTTTACCCTTCGCTCCTTTTTCCCTGTTAGGTTAATATATTTACAGCTTCTGTGTATAAAACTGTTAATACAACCTGAATTAGCATTTCAGATATTAGATAATTCAGGCTTTCTGATGAACCATAGTTTAATATTCAGATTTTGAACTTCGAGATAACATTAGATTTTGAACTTCGAGATAACATTAGATTTTGAACTTCGAGATAACATTAGATTTTGAATTTCGAGATAACTGATTTCCTATATTCACAAAATTCCAGGAATTTGAAAGCATGGACCTTGAAAAAGCACAGAACAGGATTATTGATTTTCTTCGGAACAGGACTGGCAAAGCAGGTGCAAACGGGGCAATTGTAGGCATCAGCGGAGGAATTGACTCCGCCCTTACCGCAACTCTTGCTGTAAAAGCTCTGGGAAAAGACAGGGTTCTTGGCCTCCACATGCCCGAAAGCAGCCTTACCCCTGCTACTGACAGCGAAGATGCAAAAACTCTTGCCAACTGGCTCGGGATTGAGTATCGGACAATTGACATCTCAGGCATTGTTTCGGCTTTCATGGATGCTGTTCCAGAGAGCGAATCCGCAGACCGGCTCACCAGAGGCAACCTGAAGGCAAGAACCCGGATGTCCCTCCTGTACTTCCACGCAAACCAGCTGAACCGCATGGTCATCGGGACAGGAAATAAAACCGAGATCCTTCTTGGTTATTACACGAAGTACGGAGACGGGGGAGTCGACCTTGAGCCAATAGGCGGGCTTTACAAGACCGAGGTATGGGAACTTTCCCGCAGGCTGGGAATCCCGGAGCCTCTCATTACCAAAAAACCGTCTGCAGGATTATGGGTAGGCCAGACCGATGAAGCAGAACTTGGTATTTCTTACGTAAAGATCGATGAGGTGCTCAGGATGCTTGAAGAAGGCACTGAGTCCAAAAAAATTCAGGATAATGTGGGGATTTCTGCTGAACAGCTCAGCTCTGTTACCAGACGCATTGAGAGAAACGAACATAAACGAAAAGCTCCACCTGTGCCGGAACTATAACGCGTTTCTCGGATTGAGGGAAAGGCGGGCATAGACATAAAAATCTGAGCAATTTACATAGACATAAAAATCTGAGCAATTTACATAGACATAAAAATCTGAGCAATTTACATAGACATAAAAATCTGAGCAATTTAACTTGTAGCACCTTAGAAGTTTAAGTTTGCAGCTTTCCCTCTTACCGCGCAGGATGAAGTTTTATATCCTGGCGTTTTTCTCTTGCCAGCGGCTTTGCGAGGTGTCTCCTGGCACAGGGGGGGACTTCATAGAGCCCTGGCTCAAGGTCTCTCTCGATCTTATATTTTACTTTTGAAAGGGAGAGCGTCCCGCACATTTTGCAGCGGAACCCCTGACTCTGACCTGCAGACTTCATGTGTTTTCCGCACTCAGGGCACTTAGGGTTTTCTTCCCTGCATACGGAGGCAAGAGCTTTAATTTCTATTTTTTCAATGTTCAAAGTCCCGGAAGTGACACTCCCTGAAAGGATGATCAGGTCCCCAGGCACCAGTTTTCGGATAAGCGACCTGAAGTTCTTGGTTGGTTCGAAGGCTGCACAGTCTATTTCGTCTCCTTCCCCGTCCCGGACAGCAAAGATAACGTGTCCTCCTTCAAGGGTTTTCGGGGCTGCCGAGACTGTACCTTCAAACGTATAAGAATGCATGTCTCTGATTTTAGCGATATTCTCTGCTGGCAGGAGATGCATGTCCGTTCCCTGGTTTGTCCTGTACACAGCAAAGCGCTCAACCGGCTCTGTCCGGATCAGGGCTGCAGCTTTATTAACTATCTCAGGGTTTTCTCCTCTTATCCCAAATAATACCGGATCTGCTGAGTGAGGCACGCAGACAACGAGCCGGTTTGTAAGATCTACAGTATCCCAGGTTTCAGGGTAGGTTTCCCGGTCAGCTTCAAAAAAACTTTTTTTATCAACATCCCTCGGAGTTCCCCATTTTTCCTTCTGCCTGTATGCCAGATGCTCGAATGTACAGTCCCACTCTTCAGGGTTCAGCATTGCTCCACAGGCTGCAAGAGCGCCTATGAGTCCCCTTCCATTCTTGAAGCTCTTAGAGGTAATTCTCAGTTCATTGATCAGGTTCTTTGCTTTCTCTATTTCAATTACGTTCTTTACAGCCTCTTCCAGAAAACTCATGAGGACAGGTTTGAGGCTCTCATAATCGTCCTCCAGAATAAATACGGCTCCAGGATTAGTTTTTTCGCACTCCATACGTGCAAGTTCCTCTATTCTGGATGTTACATGCGCAATTACTTTTTCAGGGAAGACAGTTTTAAGTTTCAGGGCTACTGCTGCATTTCCTCTTGTTTTGTAGGGAATGGTAGGATTCAAGCGCACAAGGAGGGGCAGGGCTTCTACAGTACCATATTCCTGCAATTCTTCCAGCAGCAGGGCTCCCAGATATGTGGTGCACATACCTTCATTTGAGTCCGTATCGTCAATTCCGATGATCATATTTTTCCGTACCCGGTTTTCTACCTTCATATTACTACGATTCCGAAGCTGGGATACCTTAGTTTTCGGGATTCTCCGACCCGTTTTCTCCCTGCAAACATTAACTCTGTTGGAGATATATATATATAGATGTTCAAACAGAGATTGATACCGGAATGACAAAAGAAGTTCTCATACATCAAATTATTGATGTATTATCACGTGCAGGTTTTGCACTCTCTGATCGTTGTAACATACGCCCCAGGAGCTTTGACGTTGCCGCACGTAAAGATGAAACACTATTACTTTGCAAGGTTTTATTTAACATTGACGGCCTGAACGAAGAAACAGCAAGGGAGATGAAATATCTTGCTGAGTATCTCGGAGGTTCCGCTATCGTTGTTGGAGCCAAAACAAGGGACCAGCTGCTTGAAGACAGTGTTGTCTACATGCGCTATGATATCCTTGCCCTTAGTGTCCAGACCCTCCATGACTACTTTGTCGAAAATATCCAGCCTCTAGTTTCAGCAGCACCTGGAGGGCTTTATGTCTCAATAGAAGGAGATCTCCTGAAGAAGGCAAGGACGGACCATTCCATGTCTCTTGGGACCCTGGCTTCCATGGTGGGAGTTTCGAGAAGGACTATCAGCAAATATGAAGAAGAAGGCATGGATGCATCCATTGATGTAGTTCTCCAGCTTGAAGATATTTTCCGGATCGAACTGGCAAGGCCCATAGATATCCTGAAATCCTGCGGGAGCAGAAAGCCAAGGAAGAAAGCAGAGTCTGAAAAGGAAGAACCCCAGGCAAAAAAGAATGTACTTTTGCCGGAAGACCTTATCCTCAATACGATTTCAATGCTCGGATATGATGTCCTTCATACTGCACAGGCACCTTTCAAGGCTATCTCAAGAGACAAGTCTTCAGTTATCCTTACAGGGGTCAGCGAGTTTAACACAACAGTAATCAAACGGGCTCATTTGATGAGCAGCCTCTCCTGTATTACAGAAACTCAGTCCGTGTTCATTATTAACGGGCGATCTAAACTGAAGTCAGTCGAAAATACGGTGCTGATAGAAAAGAAAGAACTTGACAATATAAGTGATTCTCAGGAGCTTCTTGATTTCATAGAGGAGCGCAAGGAAACTCGGGACGGTACATAAGTTAAGTTCACTTTTGAGTTTCTTTTCCTTCCACAAACAACTCTGTAAACCAAGCTTTTTATAAAGTTCAAGGCCGTGAATTTTCAATTTATTTTCCCATCTTTTTCCACTTTAATATCATCTGGCAAAAGAATTCTAAAATAACTCAAATAATATAATTTGTATTCGGGAAGATAGGTTTACTATCTGATCAAGCATTCTCTTATTCTCTAATTTTCTGCACTTTTTCTTTAGAATTATAAATTTGATCGTAAATTTCTTTAGCATTAATAAGTTTGACCGTACATTTGCCTGTAACATCCGGAGAAGGAAATCACCCCATTGGGGATCAATCCATTTAATATTTTTATAATTTTTTGAAAATTAAAGGTTCGTTATTTGGCTGTCAAAGTTTAGAGATATTATTTACTGTGGTATATTAATACCCAAGTTTGTTTTCAAAAAAATAAAGCAGGTTTAGTACAGGGTAAAGACTGGGTTCAAGGAGACTGGAGCCGTTCAAAAGATAAAGTTGACTTTGGATTTGGACCAAGCGAAGTTCTCAAGGAAACCGATATCAGGAAAACATAAGTGACTGAGTAAGGTTTTCTCTAAGTGATAAATGAACCAAGTATTCTCTTCAATAAAAACATAGTTGAAGTTAATTAACAGATTAATTAAATTTCCAGAACATATGACAAACTTATTGATATTTTATTTTGCTGGATTAATTAATCCTGGATATGAAGAGGATACGTAAAAAACATGATTAAGGGATGTTGATAAGTAGGCTAAGTAGCTGGAACCTTTGCAATTATAAAATAATACAAATTTATTATTTAATTTATTATATAATTTATTATTAATGAGGCAAAATAATACAAATTTATTATTTAATTTATTATAGCACTGAATCATTTTTTCATTAAAGTTTAGTATAATAGATAAATAATTGGTCATATGTAAACCTAACAACTACACACAATTAGGGGGCATCATTTCAAAATCGCCATCAACAAAAATTATCAAAAATTAAATGTCGACCTGCCGAAGGTAAGTTAAAGATTATTTCCAGTCAGTGGCTTCTACTTTGAAGGAACAAGATCAGATGGATGTAATATAAAGTTCAGAAGCAGTTCAGAAACAACTTTCTTCGTATTTTATTGCAAACTTAATTCTATAAATGACTCACACATTTTGCGGTTTAACTTATGAAAACCGAAGGGGTAAAGCCAGGCCCCAATTTCTTACTTATAAGTTTAATTTGAAGAGCAGTTATGAAGTTAGGGTCTACTCTTGAAATCAAATACCTCTTATCATCCAAATTATTCCATAAGTATTTTTTTTTCAGTTTATCCAAATTCAATATAGTTCCAAAACCCTAATATATCACTGTTTCAATCTAAAAGCTTCAATGACGGTAAAGATTGCAGTGCTGGTTTCCGGACGGGGTTCAAATCTCCAGGCGATCATAGATAGCATTGAAAAGGGCTATATAAAGAATGCGGCAGTTAATGTGGTAATTTCCAACAAGGCCAATGCTTATGCGCTCGAACGTGCAAGAAAACACGGAATCAGTGCTGTTTTTCTTGATCCCGAAGGGCTTGACAGAGCCGGATACGATAGAGAAATCCTGAATGTCCTCAAACAATATGATACAGACCTTCTTCTGCTTGCAGGCTATTTCAGGCTTTTAGGAAACGAGATTATTGGGGCATACAGGCACAGGATCCTGAACATACACCCATCTCTTCTTCCGGCTTTTAAAGGGCTTCATGCCCAGAAACAGGCTTTTGAGTACGGAGTAAAAGTTGCAGGCTGTACTGTACATTTTGTAGATGAAGGACTCGATTCCGGACCTATTATCATCCAGAAGTGTGTGCCTGTGCTTCCGGGAGATACTGAAGAGCTTCTCACTGCCAGGATTCTCGAACAGGAGCATATTATCTATCCCGAAGCTGTCAGGCTCTTTGTCGAGGGTAAACTTAAAGTCGAGGGTAGAAATGTAATAGCCCTTAAGTAATGGTCCTTAAGTCCAGATTAAAAGATATGTATTAATATCTATGTATTAATATCGGGCAACTTCCGGCGGGATAGGTTTTGAGAACTTGCTCAAAAAATAGGAAGTAGTCCCAAACCGGAATAGATTTTACCCATTAGTGTCCTCATTAATACTCTGACGGTTATAAGTATTTGAATTATATTACTCACGCGAAAAAGTATTTGAATTATGTTATTTACACGAAAATGTCCCTAAAAAGATGGTAAATGGAAAGTATTTGAATTATGTTATTTACACGAAACTATACTGGCCAACCGAAGACTTTCCATATTCTCGAATCTCCTGAGTCCCCAAAATGCTCGGGAAATTTTTTATAGAATCTCTATTTCCGTTAAGCATATTAACAGTTAATCAATTCACGCTAGCAAAAACCCTTTACTTCGAATAAGTTTTAAATGCATGGACTACGAGGTGACAGTAATGTCTTATATTGAAAAAATAGATCCGGAATTGTTCGAGGCTATCGAAAAGGAAGCCGAACGTCAGGAATACAAACTGAACCTGATTGCATCAGAAAACTACGCGAGCAGGGCTGTTATGGAAGCCCAAGGCTCAATCATGACCAATAAGTATGCCGAAGGATATTCCGGCAAGCGCTATTATGGTGGTTGTGATTTTGTTGATGTTGCCGAAAACCTCGCGATTGCCAGGGCAAAGGAACTATTCGGGGCAAAGTATGTGAATGTCCAGCCCCACTCAGGTTCAGGCTCCAACATGGCTGTCTACTTCTCCGTACTGCAGCTTGGGGACACAATCATGTCCATGGACCTCTCTCACGGGGGACACCTTTCTCACGGCAGCCCTGTAAGTTTCTCTGGGAAACTCTATAACATCGTACCTTATGGGGTCAGCAAAGAGACCGAAGCCCTGGACTATGACGAACTCATGAAAATAGCAAAAGAATGCAAACCGAAAATGATCGTATGCGGAGCTTCAGCCTATCCTCGTGAGATCGATTTCAAGAAGTTCAGGGAAATTGCCGATGAAGTAGGAGCTTACCTTCTTGCAGATATTGCCCACATTGCAGGGCTTGTAGTTGCAGGTGTACACCCGAGCCCTGTACCTTATGCAGACTTTGTCACCACCACAACCCACAAGACCCTTCGGGGACCCAGGGGCGGAATGATTATCTCCAGGACCGAAGAGCTTGCAATAGGGGTAAACAAGGCAGTTTTCCCGGGCATCCAGGGTGGTCCCCTTATGCACATCATAGCTGCAAAGGCAGTCGCCTTCAAGGAAGCCATGGATGAAAAATTCAGGCAGGATCAGGCTCAGACAGTGAAGAATGCAAAGGTTCTTTGTTCCTGTTTGAGGCAGAAAGGTTTTGATATTGTTTCCGGTGGCACTGACAACCATCTTATGCTCGTAAATCTTAATAATATGAACATTACAGGCAAGGATGCAGAAGCTGCAATGAGCAAAGCCGGGATCATTGCCAACAAAAACACGGTTCCTTTCGAGACTCGCAGCCCCTTTGTAACCAGCGGAGTAAGGCTTGGGACCCCTGCCTGTACCACAAGGGGTATGAAAGAAAAGGAAATGGAACTGATTGCCGACTACATCGAGACAGCAATCAAGAATGCAGGAAACGATGCTCTGCTGTCGGAAGTCAACGGAAAGGTAAGGGATCTCTGTTCAAGGTTCCCGATTTACAGCTAATTGAGGAGATAGGGGGTTTTACCAGTTGTCAGATGAAAGCTATGATTCACGGATTATAGATGGAAAAGTCCTTGCACAGCAGGTTGAAGAAGAAGTGAGGTCAGGAGTCGAAGACCTCGAAAGCAACCGAGGAGTCACCCCGGGGCTTGCTACCATCCTTGTAGGGGACGACCCTGCATCAAAGATGTACGTCCGCCTGAAGCACAGAGCCTGCGAGCGTGTGGGTATCAGCGCAGAAGATTACCTTCTTCCGGCAGAAGCCACTCAGGAAGAACTTCTTGCCCTGATTGATTCTCTTAACAAAAACAAAGATGTTCACGCAATCCTGCTCCAGCTTCCGCTGCCGAAGCACTTCTCTCCGCAAGAAGCAATGGAAGCTATATCTCCTGCAAAAGATGCAGATGGCTTTCATCCCTATAATATGGGAAAACTCATGATAGGGGATGAAGGCCTTGTCCCCTGCACTCCGCACGGGATTATCAGGGCACTTGAGGAGTATAATGTGCCTGTTAAGGGCAAAAATGCGGTTATTGTCGGGCACAGCAATGTTGTGGGAAAACCCATGGCAGCAATGCTTCTGAACAGAAACGCAACCGTTTCGGTCTGTCATATATTCACCGATGATCTGAAGAAGTACACCCTTGGTGCCGATATCATAGTGGTTGCGGCAGGGGTCAAGCACCTCATCAAAGCAGACATGGTTAAAGAAGGGGCTGTACTCTTTGACGTGGGAATAACCCAGGAGGAAGGTGGAGTATTCGGAGACGTTGACTTTAAAAACGTAATCCAAAAAGCTTCTCTTATAACTCCTGTCCCTGGCGGCGTAGGTCCCATGACAATTGCCATGCTCATGAAGCATGTGCTGATGTGTGCGGAGAAAAGCCTTTAATCCCTATTGTAAGGCTTTTTGTAACTATTCAGCCTGGGAAAAACAACATCAATAGCCATCTGTATTAAAATTCAATAAGCAAATTTCTGGGAATCGATTTTATTTGATTATTGGCTATTGATTACATTTTTTCAATTTTCATTGGTTAGTAATCAGACATATCGGTTTCATCAAAATCGGTATCAATCAAATGATTTTAGCAGGCTGAATAGTTAACCCACTTTCCGCAGTAAATTTTTGCATATTCACAATATTTCCTGCTATCGATTTTCGATAAAACGTGGATTTATTGGATTTTTATGCAGGAGGGAAAACAGCTATATGGTGTATCATAGAGACAAAAAAACGATATCATTCAATTTTCACCAAGTTCCATTAAAAGTTCAAATTAATTTGATTTGTTTCAAAAACACTATCAAAGAAAATATTGATTTTTGGAAAAAATACTGCGGAATGTGGGGTTAAGGTTTTTTTTATTTTGTATTTATTTAAAGCTTTTTTTCATTTTGATTATATTTAAAGCACAAAACTAATCTTCTCAAGCTTTTCGCACCAAGACAAGTAAATTTGTTTTCATGCGTTTTCGGTTAAGTGAAGAATCGTGACAAATTGCTTTCACTTCCACAACAGTTGTCAAATATTTGATATTATTGTAGGCTGGAACAAAGTGTCGATTTCATATAAATAGGCCAAAAAGAAGGTAGGCTTCTGGTCCAAAATCGATAGCTTTCGGGCAAAAAAATTCCTTAACCGATGACCAATGAATTTGTTTTTTGATTGCAGTATATTTGGTGATATTACTCTGTTCTCCCGGACATGCCATATTGGGTTATTAAGGTTGAGTTTTATATAAATATATTATTAATCTGCAGCATAATTATCCTGATTGCGATAAATCAATTTTACACATCAATATTTTTATGTATCATTGAAGCCTATTTTACTGTAAATCCTGTTTGCCTTTAGTAAATCATAAAAATAGTTTATGAAGTATTAATTTAATATTTAGACTTTCATAAAATATCTGGGCGCTAAAATTAGTTATTTGCAATCTCCAAATAAATCTGCCTGATATATGTTGATGGTATTGAGTTCCCGTGATAATCCTTCAGGTTCTCATAATCGCATGTTAATCTCAAATAGACAATTTCATTAAAAAATTCACTCCAGTTAGAAAAGTACATTCCATAACCTTAAACTCCATCCACTTCCATATATAAGGAATCCAGAATTCCTGGACTCCTGAAGCTCTTAAACTTAACCGAACATGTATCCCCCAGTTCCCTTTCAAGTCCTCAAGTGTTCAGCTTCGCAGCCGGAAAAATTATTTTGTTTTTCTTGCGTTCGGGAAGCCTTTCAGGTGAAGGGACAGAAATAGCTTTTTCAGGGAATGTTAATGGATGACTGAATAAACAGCGTCTGCAGTCACTATTCAACAAAATACCGCTGAAAATATCTCCTCACGGAAAAAAAGGAATCTACAGATCCTGCTTCAAATATCGTTCTTGTTTAAATCGTGTTTAAAAATACTGTAATTGTTTGCTTAAGTACGTGGTTCATTCATATTTATCAAGCGCTGTTGCGCCAACTGAGTTAAAAGCTGCATAGCCTGGTTGTCAAAAATGGTAGTTAATACTGATATCTGTGGTCTAAAGGTGGGAGATCAATATCCTGCACATGTAATGGGCGTTATTAACGTGAGCCCTGAGTCTTTTTACAAAGGTTCGATATCAAGTCCAGAATCCGCACTTGAGGTCGCCCGGAAAATGGTTGAGGACGGAGCAACCTTCCTGGATCTGGGTGCGCGGTCCACATGGCTCTTTTCAGAAAATATAAGCAGAAAAGAAGAACTTGAGCGCTTACTGCCTGTGCTTGAAGCGCTGGAAGGCAATGTGGATGTGGTAATTTCCGTTGACACGATGTTTTCCGAAATTGCAGAAGAAGCTCTCAAAAGAGGGGCAGATGTCATAAACGATGTTTCCGGTTTTACAGCAGACCCTAGAATGATAAAAGTGGTGGCAGACCATGGCTGCCCGGCTGTGGTTATGGCTTCTAAAAAAATACCCGGAGATCCTCTGGGCATGGATTCCATTATTGAAACACTTGATTCCATTATACAGGCTGCTAAGGCTGGAGGTATAGAACCTGACAGCCTCATTCTTGATCCCGCAATAGGCAGGTGGACAGAAGAAAAGCTTCCGATGTATGATTTTGAAACCCTGGATGATTTTGAACGCCTTAAGATTTTTGAAAAACCTCTGCTTGCAGCCCTTTCAAGGAAGTCCTTTATAGGAGATGTGCTTGGAAAATCTGCAAATGAAAGACTCTACGGCAGCCTGGCTGCAGCAGCAATTGCTGTTCACAAAGGTGCACATATTATCCGTACACATGATGTCCCCGAGACTTCTGACGTTATTAAGCTTTCAGGAGCCCTGAGAAGCCGGGTAAGTGTTGTAAAGGAAGACAGGTATGAGGTTTCGGTGCTTGAAGTAAAAACTCCTCAGGACGCAGGAATTGCAATGAGGAATATTGGAGCTACAAAAGTCGGTTCGCAGGTAATGCAGGGAAAAAGCATCCATCTTATGTTAAAGATAAGGAACCTTACAACCACGGAAGCTCTGATAATAAAACAGGAGATGCTTGCAAGGGGTGGAGATGCAGCCCTTGCAAGAGATGCAGTTTCCCATGAAACGGAAACTACTGACGTGCTTGTGATGGGTACCCTGCTGCAATTTGGACGCCTTGCCAGAAAACTGGATGGGCAGGCTCGTTCCCTCCCACTTATTGCAGAAATGATCCGCGAATGTATTTCAAATCGGACTAGTCTGGAATACCGATATTTGAGGTAATTATGATCATAACTTCAGCAAAACCCTTTGAAGAAATCCTTTCCCTGTTAAAAGATGAAGACAATATCTTTGTTGTCGGATGTAACGTATGTGCTGCAAAACTGAAGACTGGAGGAGAACCTGAAGTCCTTGAGATGTGCAGGCGGCTTGAAGAGAGCGGAAAGCACGTTATAGGCTGGGCTCTTCCAACTGCAGCCTGCAGTATCCGGTCCTATGAATCTCTAGCTGAGAAAAATGAGAAAATAAAAGAGGCGCATTGCATTCTTGTTATGGGTTGTGGCAGTGGAGTTTCTGCTGTTGCCAGTGTTGTTGATTTGCCTATATATGGTTCGAACAACACTCTTTCACTTGGCGGTTCTGGTGGAGGCAAGCTTCTTTCCAACCAGTGCGTTATGTGTGGGGACTGTACCATAAGTGAATATGGCGGTCTCTGTCCGAAATCTCAATGCCCTAAGGCACTTCTCAACGGGCCCTGCGGAGGGGCTGTGGAAGGGATGTGCGAGGTAAACAGGGAAAATAACTGTGTATGGGCTCTTATCTATGAGCGTTTGAAAAAGATCAACAGGCTTGACCTTCTTTACGTTACCCATGCCCCCCAGGAGCATGGTTTTAAATAATTTCATTCCTAATATTCTTATTTAATGCTTTTTAATTTTCGTGAAAAACTGAACTCCAGGAAGTTTCTGGTTACTGTTGAAGTCTCTCCCCCCAAAGGGACCAGGTTTTCAGCTTCCCTGGAGGATACCTGCCAGTTAAAAGGTGCTGTGGATGCCCTGAACGTTACGGACAATCAGTGCTCAATTATGCACATGAGTTCACTGGCTTTCAGCAAGCTTCTGCTCGATCAAGGGCATGAACCTATCATGCAGCTTACCTGTCGGGACCGGAACAGAATCGGGCTTCAATCCGATCTTCTGGGAGCATACGCTCTGGGAATCCGGAACATCTGCTTGATGACCGGAGATCATCCTATCTGTGGAGATCATCCAGGCTCAAAACCCGTTTATGATCTTGACTCCGTACAGCTCATTGAACTTGTCAGGAAGCTTGATTCAGGCATTGATTTTGCAGGAAAAAAGCTGGATGGAAGCACTTCCTTTTGTGCAGGCGCGGTCTCAGGCATAGATCCTGAAAATATATTGCAGTTAATAAAGCTTGAAAAAAAGGTCAGATGCGGAGCCGATTTTATCCAGACACAGGCTGTGTATGACGTGGGAAGGTTCGAGGAGTTTACGGAAGCAGTAAACCATCTTGAGGTACCTGTGATTGCAGGTTTGATTCCTCTCAAATCCCTGGGCATGGCTGAATATATGAATAAAAACATCTCAGGAATTCATGTGCCTGAAGAAACCATGCTTCGAATGAAAGATGCAGCTTCCCCTATAGAAGAAGGTCTGTTAATAGCTTCCGAAACTATAAAAGAATTGACAAAACTCTCACGAGGGGTTCACATTATGCCAATCGGATCTCACAAAAACACCCCCAGACTGCTTTCCATGGCTGGAATTTCAGATAAACAACGGGATCCCGAAAATTCACTTTAACTGGGAGATTTCTTCTCTTTTTCTTCCAGTGCCGAGGCTTTCAGGTCCTGTGTATTTTGTGCAATTACCTTCATTTTTTGAAAAAAATTTCTTCTTATAATTCATACCTCGTTCTTTTTACCTACTTTTAACTTTAAGGTGGGAAGTCTCCTTCCTCGGAGCGTAAGCGACAGATGGGAGATGAAAGCCGTTAACTTCTACAAAACAACAGTAGCATAATAATTTATATTTATTGTTACATCAATATAGTTATATCTATGTAGTATAAACTGAATTGTAGGAGCCATTCTGTGTATTCACTCCATTATCATTTAGTTCAGTGTGTGAAATATAGGAGAAAAGCTCTAACGAACCCTTTAGTTGTTGATTTTCTTAAAACTAAAATCCATAACATAAGTGAAACATTCGATGTTGAAGTGCTGAATATAGAGTGTGACAAAGACTATTTTCACTTATTATTTTCAGCAAAACCTTCGCTTGATATTCCAAAATATATAGGGTCCTCTCGAATTCACCCTTAAATTGAACCATATTTGTCCTTTTTTATACCAATTAAATCAGATCACAGTTTTCCTAAAAGAAGTGAATCCTATATTTAAAATAAATTTTAATTAAAGCCTTAATAAGCCTTCAATTTTATGGAAAAGGATATAAAATCCTCTTCTGACGATATATTATGAAAGCTCCGTTTATTCCACTAAACAAAGATTCAAATGGAAATTGTTATCCGAAATATTAAATGTTTTTGATTTGAGATCTTGCAGGCAAATACTCACAAGGAGGAGCATTGTGCCCCTCTCAAGATCAGTGCCTGCAATTAAAATCGTACTCTTAAGCATGTTTTTTCCTGTAGAATTACCTATGCTATCAGAGAATTAAACGAAAGGGAAAGCTTGAGAAATTTCCTAAAAATCAGTTCGGTACCAACTGAAAATGAAATTTATGGCATTCTTAGTAAGTATGAACCAAACCAGTTTACTTATTTTGTTTTTGAACTCTTGAACGAATTATGCCCTAAGAGAAAAAAAGGATCAATAGGCATTATCAGTGACAGTACTGACATAAACCTTAACCTGAACTGGCATGCAAAAAAGATTACCAAAAAAAGCCTGGAAAACAAAGAATACAAGTGGGGCCACTCAACTCATAGAGGATTCTTCATTGGCGTGAAACTGACTCTTGCACTTGAATATCAAACATTGAAACCTTTAGCATTTCTGATTAATGAAGCAAATGTATCAGAACCTAAAATTTATCCAGAAATACTCAAGGAACTCAAAAAACGGAGAATATTAAAAGCAGGAGACATTGTTTATGCTGATAGAAGATACTATTCTTACGAAAACTATGGTATATCTGTGAGAGAGTTCAGGGTGGTACCTTTAATTTTTCCAAGGAAAAACTGTAATTTTAAGAAACTTTTCAATATGCTGAGATACCCTCTGAAAATATTTGATTCAAGGAGAGACACTAAAAAGGAAATTAAAATCTACAAAGAAATGATTGCAAAATTATGTGGACAACCAGGGCAAATATGCATCTGACGAAGAAGATAAAGATCAATCCAACTGAAGAACAGATAGATGTTCTTTGGCAATTATCTGAACAATGTAGATGCCTCTATAATTTTGCTTTAGCTGAAAGAAAAAACTCATGGGAAACTGAACAAAGAACTGTAAAGTACGTAGAACAACAGAATCACCTTCCAGCATTGAAAGAAAGTTTCTCTCATAAGGCAAATGAAATTCCATTATCTTTTGAAGTCGGAAACGTCTGTGATTTGTTGGCAATCAAGCAGGTTGAAATCTACAATTATGATCCGTACAAGGGTAGAGGAAATTTCGTTGTATTAATAACATATGATGAAAATCCTATAAGTCCCATAACAGAGTATGTTGATAACGATTTGTATCAAGCAATAGACTTAGGAATCACGAAAATAGTAACAGCAGTAAACACTCAAGGAAAATTCTTTGAAGTTAAAACACCACGTTCAGATCAATACTGGAATACAAAAATAGATACAATCAAATCCAGAAAAGATCATTGTAAAAAAGGAAGCAATAGATGGAATAGACTGCACAAAACATATATAAAGATGGAAGCAAAAAAGTCTAATCAGATAAAAGATTTTCAACATAAGCTTTCCAAAACCATGATTGAGAACACCAGAGCCAATACAATAATTGTTGGTGATCTTAACGTAAAAAAAATGGCTCAATCAAAGAAAGTAACTGGAAAAAGAAAACGTCCTCAGAACAGGATTACAGATGGATACTTGCATCACTGCAAATATCCAGGTGACGTAATCACTCGAAAGAAGCTCCTTCCTCGCTTTCATCAGAAAGCAGGGCGGGGTAGTTCACATACTCCCAGTAAATACATTATAATCGACACCACCTGTACATTACTGTATCCTGCATGGGTTTATGAGGGTTGGGAGTTTTTATGTTTCTTTCTGTAATCCGGATTTGTTGGTGGATTTAGAGTTTTTCCGCCAGAATCAGAGAGCTCGAAAAGGAGGTCACAATGAAGGTAATGAGTATCATATCATGTAAAATCTTTGAGGATGAAATTGTCCATTTAGTGGAGCATGATGAAGAGGTGGATGAAGTTATAGTACTGAAAAATGGGAGTTCGGAGGACATTGTACGGAAGTTTGGTGAAATTGGCTGTTCCTGCCGGGAATTGACTCTCAATAATATCGAGGCACAAAGGTTCCTTAAGGATGTGATGCGTGTGGACAGGGAGGGCCTCATGCTTGTGATCAACATCCTTGAAGTAGTTGGCATGGGAAAAAAGCGTACTATGCTGAAAACGAACTTATATGATGCGATTCTGAAGATGTCGCTCTTCTCAGACAAAATGCTTTTGTTCTATGGGCTTTGCGGAAACTTGCTCAAAGATATTGAGATAGATTTCAAGTACCTTAAGTGTCCTCTCACATTGCTCAGGGACCCCGAAGGAAACATCGTTGATGACTGCATCTGTGCGGCTCTAGGGGGCAAAAGAGCTTTCGTGGAAAAAATAAAGGGTTTCAGGGGTAAAAGGGTTTTCATGCTTACTTCCATGTGGGCTGCCAACTGGGAAAAAATGGTTGTAGCTAACGGGTTTGCCCGGAGTCTGGAAAATCTCGAAGAGTCAAAGCTGGTATTTCGGGCTGCCAGATATACTCAGGTAGCAAAGATTAATGCCGGCTTAAACTATCAGCATAATTTCGAGTCCAGGGTAAGGGAATTTGCAGCTTTCTATAATTTTGAAATTACAGAAATCGAAACTGACCAGGCTATCTTTGAAATGTGTTACAGTGAACTGAAGCATTCGCTTACGGCCCCTGTCTTAATGTAACCCCTCTGGAAAAAGTTATTTCAGGTCCTATTTTGATCCTGCCGTAGATAACTTTTAGTTTATCAGGTTAAATATTCCGGGGGCATTTCCTCATTTCAAAGCTTTTTTATCCCTGAGTAGGGGTTTTCTAGAGTATTTGGATACATTTATCAATACCTTTCGGTATTTTACGGTTTGATTCTATCTATATTGATTTTACGTTTCCGAAAATCGAGATTAATCACAGTTTTTTAAAGGCATCAAAATGAGTCCAGAAATCACTTCCATCCAGATGTTTGGGATTAAGACCCCTATCATCAGAGCAGGGGATGACATCGTGCAGACCCTTGAAGTTGCACTGCAGGACACTGGCATTATTCCAGTTGACGGGGATGTTTTTGTGCTGGCTGAGTCGGCTGTTGCCACAGCGGAAAAAAGAATCATCGAACTTGCCAGCATCAGTCCTGGGGAAAAAGCATTATCCCTCGGGGAAAAATACGGGATAGACCCGAGAGAAATGGAGCTTGTGCTTCAGGAATGTGATGAGCTCTTTGGGGGCGTCCCCGGAGCCGCACTTACGATTACAAAGGGCATCCTTTCTCCCAATGCTGGAATAGATGCTTCAAATGCCCCTGACGGCTATGTAGTCCTGCTTCCGGTAGACCCTAGAAAAAGCTCCGAAAACATCCGGAAAAGGCTTGAGCAGCGTTACTCCTGCAGACTGGGAGTTATTATAGGGGACAGCAGAACTCAGCCCCTGCGGTTAGGCTGCACGGGGATTGCACTCGGAGTATCAGGCTTTGTGCCTGTGGAGGATGCAAGGGGCGCTTTTGATATTTACGGAAAGCCCCTCCGCCTGACTTACAAAGCAGCGGCGGATAACCTGGTTTCAGCTGCCGAAATCCTTATGGGAGAAGCCGGAGAAAGGGTTCCCTGCGTGCTAATCCGGGGCGCTCCGGTAAAAATGGCAGATGAGTCTCCGGAGATGCCAACAATCTCAATGGAAGGGTGTATGTATTTCGGCAACATCATCAGGGGCCAGAACAATGATCCGGAAAAAGAGAATCCGGAAACAGGGAATCAATAAAAAGCTTGCTATAACTCCCTTTTCGGAATACGTTTAAATACAAGCCCGCAGGACTGAGATAAGCGTTATATATTCTCGGCGATAATATATACAATAAATTGAGTCCCGATCCTGTGTCCGGTAATTCCACCTTCATGTCAATCAATCATTCAGGATTGGGGTTTAGCAGCCGTGCCGTACGGACGCATATACAATTCCTCTGCACGCTGACTGGAATAGATAAACCAAAAACAGTAAAAGTCTCAGTCGTTTCAAGTATTGCAGGTGATTTTATGAAACCGTTGTTATTGGACTTTTCCGCAACATGGTGTGGACCTTGCAGAATGCAAAAACCTATTCTTGAAGAGCTCGAGAAAAAGTACGGGGATAAGGTAGAGTTCAAGGTTGTCGATGTAGATGAAAACCAGGAGCTTGCCTCAAAGTACAGCATACACGCTGTCCCGACCCTGATCATTGAGAAGGATGGGACTGAAGTAAAGCGCTTTATGGGTGTAACCCAGGGCAGTGTACTGGCATCTGAACTCGATAAAATTCTCTGACCTCTGTATTTCTGGAAAAAAGCCGCCCTGGTTCGGGGAACCTGAGGGCGCACAAATTTTTAGAAGATTTCTTTTACAACCTCTTCAACCGGAGGTTTTTATTCCTGAATTATTATTTTTGAAGTTTTATTCCTGAATAATTATTCCTGAATTATTATCTTTAAATTTTTATTCCTGAATATTTATTCCTGAATTACTATCTTTAAATTTTTATTCCTGAATATTTATTCCTGAATTACTATCTTTAAATTTTTATTCCTGAATATTTATTCCTGAATTACTGTCTTTAAATTTTTATTCCTGAATATTTATTCCTGAATTACTGTCTTTAAATTTTTATTCTTGAATATTTATTCCTGAATTACTGTCTTTAAATTTTTATTCCTGAACGATTTTTCTCACTATTTCTCCAAGAGTTTTTCTATTTAAGGCACTGAACTCAATAGATTTTTTACCAATCCTGATTGGAGTTTAATTTTTCCTTTTTTCAACAAAATTTCAGTTAAACTTCAAGCTAAAATTAATAACTCAGGAGCTCAAAGATCAGAAGAATTCAAGTAGTGTTTGAAAATATTTTTGTAATGAAAAACGGCAAAAACTGATGTCAAAACAAAAAATCTACCTGTAATAAGCGACTTTAATCTTTTTTAAAGCTTTTTAAAGTTATTTTTCCGGTGCCTAATAAAAGTAGAATTCCAAATAAACTACTAAAATAATGTTAGTTCAATGAGATAACTATTTATAATGAGTGCAAGTACTTTCTAATATAGTAAAAACATACAACAACTTAAAACATAAAACAACTTTACAGTGGGGGAAAAACATGAGAATAAGAGTAGTTAGTTCAAGAGAAGAAATCTTTACACTTAATCCGAATGAACGTATTGTTCACCTGGCTTTCAGACCTTCTAACAAGGACATTTTTGGATTGGTTGAAACCTGCCCAAAGATTGAGGTAATTCAGTTACCTAAATCTTACATGCGTACAGTCTCAAAGTCCATAGAAATGTTCCTTGAGATGCAGAGAATCCAGCTCATCGAAGGAGATGTCTGGGGGCACCGGAAAGACATTAACGAATACTACAGCATTCCAATCTCAGTGATTGAAAAGATTAAAGAAATGAAAATCGAAGGTAAAACCACTGAGGAGATTGAGAAAAAGATTTCAAGGGAAAGCAAGTTGAACCCTGAAATGGTCAGTTATATCCTGGATAAGGAAACTACTGCCTGATTTTCTTTTGGAGCATGCCCTTAAGGCTTTGCTGGAGATTAGAGTGTACAGTTTGTCGATTCCACATTTATATTATATATAATCTCCAGTTTAACTCTTCTTTTTAAGGATAATTGGGTAATTTTTTGCAGATATTGTTCCTGGCATTCAGGTAGGACTTCCTTGCAATTTCCATACTGCCTTCCCTTTCAATAATACTCATATCAAAAATCCGGGCAAAATGAGAGACATTTTTGTCGAATTCTTCTCCTCTGGAGATTTCATTACTGATTTTAACAACGTTTTTATACAAAGGACTTTTTAAAAAATGTATATCTACGTCAGAAGTACCTAATGATTCTTTTTTCATTTCTGTCCAGCCGGAGGCCCACATAGGGGTAAGGTATATCATACCTGTGCCGTTTCCACTCTGCATAACCTCAGCATAATTATCGTTGCCCCCAAGAGCTACGCTGATACAGTCATCCACAATTTCTCCTTTTTCATCTTCGAGAAAATATAGAGGGCAATCAAAATCTTTGAACTCAGCTTCCAGGCTCCTTAACGGGCGTCCGCAATTCCCATAAAATATAAGAATTCCATCTGAAAAGTCTGCCATTTCCTTCATATTTCGGTAGATTTCAGACTTTAAAAGGTCACAATCTGCATGCAGGCCAAGCTTCAGAATGTTTACCACTACGGTGATTGTTTTTCTGTTCTTTCCCTTCATATTCTCATGTATTTTCCCTAAAAGTGGAAGCTTCAATAGAAAATCAGGACATTTCCTGGATTCGGGACGATTCATCTGTTTTGTGAAAAAAGATATCCTGTCAGGAGGAAAAAGCCTGACCTGGCAATTTCTGGATTTAAGCTTTCGAATAAACCTGAAACATTGCCTGTTTTCAACTGTGATTAATCGTACTGCATTCAGGTCTTTTGAGAGGACATAAACAAGTTCGTCCTCAAGCATTTCACAAGCAATTATGCTCAGTACAGGCATCAGTGAACCATCTCTCATGTTCCGTTATTTATTCTTAATTTCCATTTTCATTATTCCGATTTCCACTTTCATTTTCCCGTAACAATCTTCGAAAATTTCCTGGTTGCCATTATTAAATTCCAGTATTTCAAAATCAAAAAGTTCTGCAAATTCTCTAATAGCGTCATCGAAATTTTCAGTGTATTCAAGCCCGGTATTAATTTTTGCAACCCTCTTATAGCCAATCATTTCATGGGTTTTTTTCATCATTTTCAAGGCTTTATCCGGGTCTTTGTGCAGCTTATCCAGTTCAATAAACTCTCTCCAGCCCTTACTGTACATTGGAGTAAAAAGATACGTTCCAGCATCACCAACACTTTTGAGTAACCTCAGGTAGTTATCCATTCCTCCCACAGTCGCTCCTATGCAGTCGTCTACTATTCTGTTCTTTCTGTCTTTAAGGATACGAACAGGGCATGGGAATGAATTTCTTTCAAAGTCTGTTTCGATATCTCCAAGCACATTTCCACATAAGCCGTAAAAAACCAGAATCCCTGAAGAGAATGGGGCAAGGGTATCTATGTTCTCATATACCTTGTTTTTCAAATCTTTTGGGTTTTTATGCAGACCCAGTTCCATCAGGTAGACCAGAACCGTATATTTTTCACATTTACTTTTTTTCTCATGTTTATTATTTATGTCAGAAAGTAAAGGGATATTCTCAATGGGGAGTATTTTGTGCTGAATGTTTACTTTTTTTAGTTTTCCTTTGAATTCCCGGATGTTTTCATTTTCAACTACAATAACCTCATCAATCGCAGAGTCATTTTCAAGAATCCAGACAATCTCGTCCTGCATTATCTTGCATGAAAGAATACTCATAATAGGCATCAAATTTCTCCTCTATAAAATCAGTATATAAATACATTTTACTTACTTACATATAAGTAAGTCGCAGTTCGAGAAAAATCAACCCTTCCGTAAAAATCAATCCCTCCACCCAAGATCGGATTTTATTAGAGCAATTGATCTGACAAGCGTTTTCCTTCCCTTAATGCTGGATAATTGCCTGGCACCCAGTAAGGTTTCAAATATCGCATCCGCACGTACCTCCACAGGATCTGAGAAATTTAACTCTCCCTGCTCCAGACCGGTTTTCAGAACTCTGGAAAGCCAGTTCAGGATCTCATCCAGTAACAGAAGATGCTGCTTTTTTACCTTTTCCGGAAGTTCTTCAAAATCAAGCATCAACGAACCTGGTGGACAGATACTTTTGCCTTCATCAAATTCTTTCAGGGCATAATCAAAATAATATTGAAGCTGCTCACGGGCTGAACCTCCCGATTCCACTATTTGAGCAATATTTGCAGTAAATTTCTGCCTGCTGACCTCCAGAAAGGTTGCAACCAGATCTTCTTTTTGGGGATAATAGTGATGGATTGCCGCATTCTTTATGCCCAGTTTCCGGGAAATGTCTCTATAACTGAATCCATTATAACCCCGACACTGCAAAAAGTTCCCTGCATAATGGAGTATCTGTTGATTGGTTTCGTTCATCTCTTTCATAACAGAACACTTACTTATCAGTAAGTAACTAAGGGGTACACACTCATATAAAGGTTAGTTTCTTGATTTACTAGATAAGCCTATTCCGATTACTGGATAAATATAGACCACCAATTTACTTGTTTTCCCTAATCTTAAATACCTTAAGTAGTATCTCCTCAGAGATTGGCGTGATTTCTAAAAAATTAATTGACCTTGGAGTGCTCGCGCTCAGGCAGCGCAATTCCCGAGGAACCTTTAAACCCCATGTCTCACTCCGTTTCAGGGACAATGAAGGAGATTTACGTACTTTTTCTATTGATACGACCCGGACTCTGGGAAAGTGCCCCCAGCCCGATGCTTACCTGATTACCCATGCCCATTCCGATCATCACGGAAAATCTGCTATGCTCTCTCCGCGGGCGGTCTGTACGGAAAAAACAGCAACTGCTCTTGAAATCAGGCACGACAAAAAATATGCGGGCAGCATGTGCAGGCTAGGGGATGAAATTGAAGTCGAAGGGGTGAAGGTAAGGACTTGCCCTACGGAACACACTGTTGGCGCCGCGGCTTTTTACTGGGAAAACGATGTAGGAACAAGAATCCTGGTCACAGGAGATGTCAAGGATGCCAGCAAGCTTCCTCCCTGCGATGTCCTTATAACTGAAGCTAACTACGGAGACCCTAAAGACCCGTCCTGTCATTTTGCTGATGACCTTGACCGCATGAAATGCGCCCTTTTTGAGAGCGGACCTGTTGCCTTCGGAGCATATGAGTTCGGAAAAACCCAGCGTGCTGTTGAACTAATAAGAGGCTTCGGGTACGATGGCACAATTCGGATGGGAACCCGGACCAGGGTGCTTACGCGGAGCATGCTTGAAGACGCAGGAGAACTTGCAGGGCTTGACTCCGGAAATGAGGATGACGTTTTCGTGGTGGCTCCCTGGAATCTTAACAAGCTCCCGTGGAATGTGAAAAAGTATGTGTTGAGTTGCCGGGCTGATTATCCGTATCCTATTATCAAGATAAGTGACCACCTTGATGCGTGCGGGCTTGAGGATATGGTCCGAAAGCTTAATCCCGAAGTCACTCTTGTTTACCATCCCGGAGGAGACAGGCCTTCAAAATTTTCAAAACATTTAAATTCAATAGGGATCGATTCGATATCTATAGATCAGATCGGTAATGTTTTAAGCAATGAATTTATTTAAATCCCTGAAACCCGGCCCTAATAATAAAGGTCTAAATATTTAAATATGATGATTTAAATCTGATACTTTAATTTGATAACTCCGGTCTGACAGGTTTCAATTCAAACTTCAGACACCGGGCTGATAATCCGGTCTAACAGTTTGAGTCACCACCTGATAATTTATTTTCAAATCTATTTATGTAAGTCTAGATCCAATTATTAGGTACACGGGGTCAAATGTAACTCTAATTTAATAAACCCTAATTGAACTAATTTAACTAATAATATCAATGAATCAAATTTGAACTAATTTAACTAATAATATCAATGAATCAAATTTGAACTAATTTAACTAATATCACCGAATCAAATATTATCATTGAAATCTATAATCCCATTTTTAATCATTTTAAACTTTTAATTAATACTATATTCCCAGGAAAGAGAATTGCTGTTCAGGAGAGAATGCAGGTTGAGTAAACAAACCCCAAAGTCAAAAGCCAGAAAGGAACTCGCAAAAGTTTCCGAGGCTTCCGTAGAAAGTGTCCCAGAAATTGTTGAGGCTCCCGAAAAAAAAATCCTTATCAAGCAAAAGACCCCCGAAGAAAAGCAGAAAGCTCACAGAGAAGGCATTATAAAAACAATTGTATCTTCAATACTTGGAATAATCTCCGGGGTTGTAATGTTCAGCCAGTATGGGGCAGGCGAAGACCGGATCTGGTATGCCATACTCGTGATCGTTATAGGAATCACATATTATATCCAGAGGATTCTTTACCCTATGATTAAGATAGATACTAAGGAATTCAAGGCTAAAGACTGGATTTTCGTAGAGTTCATAGTTGTAGACTTCTTCCTTGTTACATGGACACTGCTCCTGAATTGAAAAACTCTTTCCTGGGTTTCAAAAAAGGCTTTTTCTAAAGAGGGCCTTTTTATCCCGGCTCTTTTGCTATCGGTTTTAACCTTTATTTTCACTTATGTACTCAGACATAATAATATTTTTTATTAATATGGTATTTCATACCTGCAACATCCCAACGGTTCATATACCAGGGCAGGCATTTCATAACCGAGAAATGCTGTAGATGCTTGACGGCTTTATATGTGGTATAACTTTGATACTTATTATCATTACAAAAATCAGATAACTGCACAATATAAATCAGATAACAATACCACATTATTGAACTCATACAACTTACACAAATAACTTACATGAATGAACCCATATTGCCTAATTTATTTATACTTTAAACAATCAAAAAACGTAAATTCCGGGGACTATTATGAGATTAGCTATAATTAACAAAGACAGGTGCCAGCCCAGAAGGTGCAGCAAGGAGTGCGAAAAGTACTGTCCCAGAGTCAGGACAGGAGACGAAACCATTGTTTTTGAGGCCGATGGAAAGCCGGTCATCTCCGAGGAACTTTGTGTGGGCTGCGGAATATGCGTTAACAAATGCCCTTTCAATGCCATCATGATTATTGGGCTTCCCGAAGCCCTTACGGAACCCACTCACAGGTACGGGACAAACGGTTTTGCCCTTTTCGGGCTTCCTGTGCCGAGGACAGGAAAGGTAACCGGTATTCTGGGTCCGAACGGGATAGGGAAAAGTACATCTGTCCAGATCCTTTCCGGAACCCTGGTCCCCAATTTTGGGCAGGCGAAAGGCGACTGGGATACAGTACTCGAACACTATGCCGGCACGACACTTCATGATTATTTCAAAGCAGTTGTGGATGGAAAGGTAAAGGTTTCCCAGAAACCTCAGTACGTTGACCTGATCCCCAAAGCTTTCAAAGGCAAGACCTCAGAGCTGCTTGAAAAAACCGATGAAAGAGGGGTTATGGACGAGCTTATCGATTATCTTGACCTGAGAGGTGTAGTCGAGAGAAAAATCTCGGAATTAAGTGGTGGGGAACTACAGAGGGTTGCAATTGCAGCCTGTGCGGCAAGGGATGCCCAGTTCTATTTCTTTGATGAAATAAGCCCCTACCTCGATATCTACCAGAGGATTAACGTAGCCCGCCTTGTCCAGGAAATTTCAAAGGACAGGGCAGTGCTTGTGGTCGAGCACGACCTTGCAGTCCTGGATATGCTTACAGACGTAATTCACATCGCCTATGGCGAACCTGCAGGGTTTGGTGTGGTCACTCTCCCGAAAAGTGTGCGGGTCGGGATCAACCAGTACCTTAAAGGCTACCTCCCTGAAGAAAACATCAGGATCCGGCCTGAAGCCATCAAGTTCGAGGTCCATCCTCCAAAAGAGGATGCCCAGTTTAAGTCCACGGTTTCTTTCAACAGCTTTTCAAAGAAGTACGGCGACGGTTTTTCTCTCAAAGCAACAGGTGGAAACCTGCGTGAGGGAGAAGTGCTCGGGATAGTTGGCCCTAACGGAATAGGAAAGTCAACTTTCGTAAAAGTCCTGGCAGGAGAAATCGAGCCAGAGGAAGGAGACCCTGGAATCGAGGTCAAAATCTCCTACAAGCCCCAGTATATTAAAGCAGACACTCCTGTTAGCGTTCAGGACTTCCTGAGAGGCATTTCAAAGCGGTTTGGGACCAGTTATTATGAGGTTGAGATCTCGAACCCTCTCCAGCTTGAGAAGATCTATGACAGCCTGCTTATCGACCTAAGTGGCGGAGAACTGCAGAGAGTAGCAATTGCTGCCTGCCTTTCTCAGGAAGCAGACCTCTATATCCTGGACGAGCCAAGTGCCCACCTTGATGTGGAACAGCGTTCCATGGTCACCAGAGTCATCAACCGCTTTGCCGAAAACAACCAGAAAACGGCTATGGTCGTTGACCACGACATATATATGATCGATCTACTCAGCCAGCGTCTCCTTGTTTTTGAAGGCAAGCCCTCTATCTACGGTGAAGCTCACGGCCCGTTCAGTATGGAAAGCGGCATGAACAAGTTCTTGAAAAACCTCGGCATCACCTTCCGCAGGGATGAAGAGACGAGGCGCCCTCGCGTAAACAACCTTGACTCACGGCTTGACCGGGAGCAGAAGGAAAGCGGAAACTACTATTATTCTGCAAAAGAATGAGTTTTTTCAGATTTTCCACTAAATATTCTGAAGAGAATATTCTGAAAAACTCCGGGGTTCCCTTAAAAGGAAACCTCAACCTTTTGCAAGAAAGCAGTTTTTAGTCGCTGGCATCTTGGTTTCAAAATAGTTTTTTATCTAATGTGTGAGTCACTGGTTTTCAATGAAGATAGAAAGTCTCGACCTGCCCGTTGAAGTAAAGCACTTTTATGAAAACTCCGGGATTCTTGAACTTTATCCACCTCAGGCAGAGGCTGTTGAAAAGGGACTGCTTGAAGGGAAAAACCTGCTTGCTGCAATCCCTACGGCTTCAGGAAAGACTCTGCTTGCAGAGCTTGCAATGTTGAAGTCCGTGCTTGCCGGAGGAAAAGCCCTCTATATCGTGCCCCTGAGAGCTCTGGCTTCGGAGAAGTTCAGGCGGTTTCAGGAGTTCTCCGAACTGGGTATCAGGGTCGGGATCTCAACAGGGGATTATGACCGGCGAGATGAAAGAATCGGTATAAACGACATCATTGTAGCCACATCGGAAAAAACCGATTCTCTGCTCAGGAACGAGACTGCCTGGATGCAAGAGATCTCGGTTGTTGTGGCAGATGAAGTCCATCTTATCGATTCTGCGGACAGGGGACCCACCCTTGAAGTCACTCTGGCCAAGCTCCGGAAAATGAACCCTTCCTGCCAGATCCTTGCCCTTTCGGCAACAGTGGGGAATGCCGATGAGCTTGCAGCCTGGCTCGATGCCGAACTTGTGGAAAGCAAGTGGAGGCCCACCGAACTTATGGAAGGGGTGCTGTTTAATGGGACTTTTTTTTGCAGGGACAGGGAAAAATCTGTTGAACAGCCCACAAAGGATGAAGCCATAAACCTTGTACTCGATACCATAAAGGAAGGTGGCCAGTGCCTTGTTTTCGAAAGCAGCCGGAAAAACTGCATGGGTTTTGCAAAGAAAGCAACCTCTGCAGTCAAAAAGACTCTTTCCTCATTAGAGAAGGAAGCTCTTGCAGGGATTGCAGATGAGATTCTGGAAAACAGCGAAACCGATACCTCTTCAGTTCTTGCAACCTGTGTCCGTTCAGGAACGGCATTTCACCACGCAGGCCTTACCTCTCCTCTAAGGGAACTTGTAGAAGCCGGCTTTCGGGATGGGCGCATAAAGCTTATCTCAAGTACCCCAACCCTTGCAGCAGGGCTGAACCTGCCTGCCAGGCGTGTAATTATAAGGAGTTATCGACGTTATTCTTCTGATTCAGGAATGCAGCCTATCCCGGTGCTCGAATACAAGCAGATGGCAGGAAGAGCCGGAAGGCCGAGGCTTGACCCTTATGGGGAAGCTGTACTGCTTGCAAAATCGTACGAGGAACTAGTTTTCCTTTTTGAGAAATATATTGAAGCCGGAGCCGAAGATATCTGGTCCAAGCTCGGGACGGAAAACGCTCTCAGGACGCATGTGCTTTCAACGGTCTCGAATGGGTTTGCCCGGACAAAGGAAGAACTTATGGATTTTCTGGAGGCGACTTTTTTCGCATTCCAATACTCAAATTTCGGGCTCTCCATGGTTGTAGACGAATGCCTGAACTTTTTACGGCAGGAGGGAATGCTTGAGCAGGATCCCGATTCCCTTATTTCCACGAGTTTCGGAAAACTTGTTTCCAGGCTCTATATTGACCCCCTTTCTGCAGCCCTTATTGCAAAGGGCTTAAGAGGAGCCGGAACTCTTACCGAGCTTACTCTCCTGCATCTGGTCTGCAGCACGCCCGATATGCGCCTTATGTATATGCGGAGCCAGGACTACCAGAACATCAATGATTACGTAATGGCGCATGCCGAAGAGTTCTCAAAGGTTCCTAGCCCCTTCAATGTTGTCGAATACGAGTGGTTCCTGAGCGAGGTAAAGACCTCTCTACTGCTGATGGACTGGATCCATGAAAAGCCTGAAAATGAGCTCTGTTTAAAATTCAATATAGGAGAAGGAGACATCCACGCAAGTGCAGACATTGCCGAGTGGATCATGCACGTGACCACCCAGCTTGCCCGACTCCTTGACCTAAAAGGGGCAAAAGAAGCTGCAGAGCTTGAAAAGAGGATCCATTACGGGGCAGGTCCTGAACTGATAGAGCTGCTCGATATCAGGAGCATCGGACGTGTAAGGGCAAGGAAACTTTATGAGGCAGGTTTCAAATCCACAGCAGATCTTGCAGGGGCTTCTCCTGAACAGGTGGCTGCTCTTGTAGGGCCGAAGATTGCTGAAAGGATCTTCAAGCAGATCGGAAGAAGAGATACAGTGCCTGAAATCCCTGACACCAAGTCTTTTGAAAAAAGTTCCCCGGAAAGACAGAGGACGATCAACGATTTTTGATTTGTCTCGATGATCATTGATCTTTCCTTTTTTAGATTTCAATTCCTAGCGTCCCTGAGTAATCGTTTTGTCTCATCCGGAATCCAAAGATTCAATCTCTCAGTTTTCTCCCCTTACACTGCCCGGAAATGGGGTCGACCTGCCCGCAAGAAAAAGGTGACCTGCAAAATGACACTGCAATTATGAGATATATGTACTGAAGAAATGCCCCCTGAATTGAGAGAATAGTTACCTTAAGCCTGGAAACTGTTTTTAAAGTATGGAAAATATAAGCGCTTCCACCAGCTTGTCTGGCGGTCCTACAAAAAAAGCAGGAAAAAGAAGTTCGAATGAAAAAAACTCAAAAAAAGTATTTTTCAGGCAGAATTTGATCTGTTCGTTTTTTTGTTTGTGTTATGGCTTCTTCGATAGTTTTTACTTTCAGGCTTATCTCTTATTTCGTCTTCTATCCGTCTTTTTGGATTTGTCTTCTATCCGTCTTTTTGGGAAAGACCGCTCTCCTGCGTCGAGCGTGAAAAGAACGACTCAGTATAGAATATGATTGTACAGGACAGAATACTTACTTTTCATCTCTTTTAGATCTGAGCAGAGGGTAAAATATTAAATGAGATCAGGGATTTAATGGAATCAGATTATATCAGATTATATCAAATTAGGTCAGATTGCATCAATTTATACCACACTTATACCAAACTTATCAGATCAATTGGATCAGGTTTTACCAGGTAATCTCAGAGATGGTCACAATGTTATTCAAAAAATTGTCTGATGTTTCAGAAGCTGAAATGCAGAAATTACTTTCCCGGGGGTCCGGGCTTGCAGATGTAGAGGAAACTGTTTCCTCCGTACTTTCTGATGTGCGCATGAGGGGAGATTCTGCACTCAAGGAGTATACAAAGAAGTTTGATAAAGTTGAGCTTGCCGATTTTGAGGTAAGTAAGGCAGAGTTTAAAGAAGCTCTGTCAGGTATCGGTCCTGAACTTATGGGACACCTTAAAACCGCAGCTGCAAACATCAGAGCTTTCCACGAAGCTCAGATGCCTGAAACTACCTGGTTTATGGAACTTCAGCCGGGGGTTATTCTGGGGCAGAAGGCAACACCCCTTGAAAGTGTGGGTGCCTATGCTCCGGGAGGCAGAGCTTCCTATCCTTCAACAGTGCTGATGACAGTAATCCCTGCCAGGGTTGCAGGAGTTGAGCAGGTAATCGTATGTACTCCTCCGAATGCAGATGGTTCTGTACATCCTCTTACGCTTGCTGCAGCGAAAGTTGCAGGGGCAGATAAGGTCTTCAAGCTTGGAGGTGTGCAGGCAATAGGAGCAATGGCTTACGGAACCGAAACGGTCCCGAAGGTGGACAAAATCGTAGGCCCTGGGAACGTTTTTGTGACTTCTGCCAAAATGCAGGTGAGGAATGTTGCCGAGATTGACTTCCCGGCAGGTCCGAGTGAAGTTCTTATTTTAGCAGATGATTCAGCCGATGCTGTCATGACTGCCTCGGATATAATAGCTCAGGCAGAACACGACCCAAGCGCAGTTTCTGTGCTTGTGACAACTTCAGAAACTCTCGCAGAAGCTGTAAGGAAAGAGGTACTCGGGCAAGCCGAAAATACTGAAAGAAGTGAGATCGTGAAAGCTTCTCTTGAAAATGCGGCAGTCCTGACTGCAGAGTCTCTTGAGCAGGGCATTGACTTCAGCAATAAATTCGCCCCCGAACACCTGGAAATTATGGTTGAAGATTCCGATTTCGTACTTGACAGAATCAAAAATGCCGGATCTATTTTTATAGGGAACTATGCTCCTGTTCCAGTTGGAGACTATGCCTCCGGTACCAATCATGTGCTTCCTACGGCAGGATATGCCAGGATTTATTCCGGCCTGAATATCAACCACTTCCTTAAATACTCCAGTATCCAGAAAATCAGCAAGAGTGGGCTTGAAAGTTTGAAAGAAACTATAATCGCATTAGCTGAGGAAGAAGGTCTGCAGGCACATGCTGATGCTATTAGAACTCGTTTCGGGTACAAACCCTCTAAATAATATTTCTGCTAGTCGATATGTATATAAAACGTAAATGCGTAAATAAAATTTGATATTTAAATAAATACAAATTTTTCATAAATACAGAGTGGGGATTAATATGAAAATCAGAGTGGTTAGTTCACGGGAGGAAATTCCTACCCTAAACCCGAATGAGAAGGTTATCCACCTTGCTTTCAGGCCGTCTAACAGGGATGTATTCATGCTTGCCGAAACATGTCCTAAAATTGAAGCCATACAGCTTCCTAAATCTTACAGAAGGACTGTTTCAAAGTCAATAGAGATGTTCCTGGAAATGCAGAAGATAAACCTCCTTGAAGGGGATGTGTGGGGACACCGGAAAGACATAAACGAATACTACAACGTTTCTCAGAATGTTCTGGAGAAAATTCAGGAATTAAAAGCCGACAGATTCTCAAATGAGATAATTGCCGAAAAGCTTTCGAGGGAAAGCAAACTGAATTCTGACATGATCCTTTATATCCTGAGCAAAAGAAACATGGAATTTTCCTGAGATATGGATTCATCTGCCCTTTCAACCATGACCTTTCGGGACAAATCGATTTTTAGTTTGTTGTGAAAGATAATTTCTTTGAAGGGGCAGTCAACTTTTTAAGACTCTGTCTTAAAAAGTTTTCCATGTATTTTGGACTTCTCTTCTTAAAATAATCTCCTGTATAGTTATTATATTTATTCTTTTAAAAACCGTTTAACAGACGAACTCAACGATCAAAGAGTTTCGGACTGGATTTATTCCGTAGAAAATGATTGATTATTTTCACAACTTCTTTTTTATATATAGTGAACTGAGTGAAAAAAATTAAAGAAGATTTTGTATCTTAAATTCTGTATTTTTGCTCCTGAATTTTTATTTTTGCATTTCAAAGTCCTCTTATTTCAAATATGATCATCTCAGAAAAACGAACTTTTCGAGTATAACACAGAAAAATATTTAAATAGTGTCGTATAATCAATTTTATTGATTCTTGAACTTAACTAGGGTCTGGGGAATGGTATGAAAATAAGAGTTGTCAGTTCCAGAGATGAAATTCTCTCCTTAAACCCGAACGAAAAGGTAATTCACCTTGCGTTCAGGCCTTCAAATAAAGATATTTTCCTGCTTGTTGAAACCTGTCCTAAGCTCGAAATAGTCCAGCTTCCGAAATCATATCAAAGGACTATTTCGAAGTCTATGGAGATGTTTCTGAAAATGCAAAAAATCTACCTGCATGAAGGAGATGTCTGGGGCCACAGAAAGGACATAAACGATTATTATACTGTTCCTCCTTCAGTAATGACTAAAATAAGGAACATGAAAGCAGAAGGAATACCAGGTGACGAAATCTCTGAAAAAATGACGAAGGAAAGCAAGCTCAACCCGAAGATGATCCATTATATCCTGGACAGAAATCAATTTGAGTAACAAGCTCCATTGGGAGTGCAGCTATGGTGTACGAATAACAGCAGCTGAATACGAACCGTATATGAATGAAAAAACTTAACAGCATACTGGTAACACAATGCAAGGAGATATCTACATAGAAACATTTTTAAAAAACACATTATCTGGAAAACGGTTAATCTAAAAATTAATCTAAAAATTAATCTAAAAAAAAGTTAATCTAAAAATTAATCTAAAAATTAATCTAAAAATTAATCTAAAAATTAATCTAAAAATTAATCTAAAAATTAATCTAAAAATTAATCTAAAAAATTGAGAACGCCTGAAAGGCATCCCTGTACTATTCTACTCTTTAATCTTTATGTTTTAGCCTGTACATGTTAGCATGTGTATTTTAGGTTTTATTTTTTTGTGTGTTTTTCATTGTATGCTCTTTATTATCCCTGTTATTTTAGACAAGTTCCCTGCTGAAATATTTGTCATAGGAGGTCATATCAAAGTGCCCGTGTCCGCTCAGGTTGAAGAGAATGGTCTTTTCTTCCCCTGTCTGTTTGGCTGCGAGGGCTTCATCAATTGCACAGCGGATAGCGTGGGCAGATTCAGGTGCAGGAGCTATCCCTTCTGTCCTGGCAAACTGTATGGCTGCATCAAAAACATTGTATTGGTCATATGAAACAGCTTCAATAAGCCCTTCAGCACAGAGTTTACTTATGATTGGAGAATCGCCATGGTAGCGGAGTCCTCCGGCATGGATAGCAGGGGGCATATGCTTGTGGCCAAGGGTATACATCTTAAGGAGTGGAGTCATCTCGGCAGTGTCTCCGAAGTCATACCTGTACTCTCCTTTCGTCAGGGATGGGCAGGCTGAGGGTTCGACTGCGACCACTCTTGCGTTGTGTTTTCCTTCAAGCCTGTCTTTTATGAACTCGAGTCCGATTCCTCCGAGGTTGCTTCCTCCGCCGCAGCACCCGATAACAACATCAGGGTATTCTTCTACCTGCTCGAGCTGCTTTTTGCACTCTGAACCGATTATGGTCTGGTGGAGCACAACGTGGTTAAGCACACTTCCAAGGGTATACTTTGTATCCTCACGGGCTACTGCATCCTCTACAGCCTCACTGATTGCAATTCCAAGGCTTCCGGGGGTATCAGGCTGCTCCTGCAGGATCTTTCTTCCAAACTCCGTATCCGGGCTTGGGGAAGGCACAACATTTCCTCCCCAGAGGGCCATAAGGGATTTTCTATAAGGCTTCTGGTAGTAACTGGAACGGACCATATAGACCTTGCATTCGAGGTCAAAGTAATTGCAGGCAAGTGAAAGTGCACTTCCCCACTGCCCTGCCCCTGTCTCGGTTGTGAGCCTCTCGATGCCCTCCTTCATGTTATAGTAAGCCTGGGCAATAGAGGTATTTGTTTTGTGGCTGCCTGCGGGACTAACTCCTTCGTACTTATAATAGATCTTTGCAGGGGACTTGAGAACTTTCTCGAGCCGGTGGGCTCTGAATAAGGGACTTGGCCTCCAGAGTCTGTAAATATCAAGCACTTCTTCGGGAATGTCAATATACCGATCACTGCTCATCTCCTGCCTGATCAGTTCCTTTGAGAATATAGGCTCAAGGGCATCCGGACTTATAGGCTGCCAGGTCCTCGGGTCCAGAGGCGGATCAATTGGAGTGGGAAGGTCGGAAAGGACATTGTACCATTTCGTCGGCATTTCATTTTCGTCAAGGATAATCTTTGTCTGTTCCATAGAAATCTCCATCACATGGTTCTGTACAAAATTATACTTTGATGTATATAAATGTTGTCTGTTTGCAGGTCTGGCTTACAAAATTATTCGTCATATTTTACGAAAATGAGACTAACCGCTAGAATAATGGGAAATATAAAAAGAAAACTTGTACCGGCTTTTCCACCGGTAATTATGTTACGGGTATTATTCTACTCTTCTGGCAAGTTCCACTGCAAGTTTTGCAAGCTCTAACGCATCCGGGCCGAGAAGCCTGACCATAGGCTCTTTTCCAACCCCCCCTTCATCATAAATTACTTCAGGCACCCCTCTGTATTCTTTAATTGCTTCAGAAGTGCCCCAGTCCATGGTGCTGATATCTTCAGGCTCTTTTTCCCTGTCAAATGAGGAAATGTTAAGCCCCATCTCCCCACAGGCTGCAAGGACTTCTTCTGAATATTTTACATTCACAGCAGCCCTGATGTCAGGATTCTCACGAAGAGCTGCAAGTATTATCCCTGCCACGTGCCTGCTGGCTCCAAAGTCAACACATCCAACAGGGTTTGCCCTTCCCCTGTATCTCACGATCCTGCTTTCCACAGCCGCAATATCCTCATAATCTCTGGCTCCCGGAATTGCCATCCCTATGTTACAGCCAACCTCAGGAATGAGCTTTGCAAACTCAGGGCTGTCTGTAAGAATCAAAATCGCTTCTTTTATATCCTTCAGGGCAAGGTAGCGCTCTTTTTCCTCAAGGGTCTTTCCGAGGGGGTTTACAGGATCCACTCCCCTGCCCACAGGCAGGCTTCTCTGGATTGCCTGAACCACGAAGTTCTTTGCCTTCCTGACAGCGGTTTCCAGGCTGTCCTCGCAGGCAAGGCAGGCAGTCATTGCTGCGGAGTAGGTGCAGCCCGAGCCGTGAGTCCCGCCCCTAACAAAGGTTCCGGGGACGCGGGTAAAGTTATCAGACGCGGATTCATAGAGCAGATCAGTAGCATCAATGTGCCCTCCTGTAACAATAACGGCTTCAACTCCAAGGTCTGCAATTTTTCTTGCCGCAAGTTTTGCATCTTCAGGGGTTTTGACGTGAATTCCTGCAAGTGCACCTGCCTCAGAGGCATTTGGGGTCGTAACCTTACAGAGGGGCAGCAGTTCTTCGATAAGGACCAGAAACGCTTCTTTTCGCAGCAAGTCTCCTCCGGCTTCAGCAGCCATGACAGGGTCAAGCACCAGGGAAAGTCTGTGCTTTTTTACCTGCTTTGCAACCTCCTTTACAATTTCCGAAGAGGCAAGCATTCCGGTCTTTGTCCATTTAATATTCATATCCGTACAGACCGCTTCAATCTGGCTTGCAACAGCTTCAGGGGCAAGATCAAATGTTTTAAGGACTCCTGTCGTATTCTGAGCAGTTACGGAAGTTATGGCGCAGGTACCGTGAACTCCAAATGCGGCAAAGGTCTTCAGGTCAGCGGCAATTCCGGCCCCTCCTCCTGAATCCGAGCCTGCAATAGTCATCACAATAGGGGTTTCTGTTAAGGGGTTTCCTATCATTATATTCCTCTTTTTTTGCAGGTTTTATTTTTTGAAAACTTTTAGAAACATTCAAAAGAGTGTTGGATGAATGTGTTTTAGTAATATTGTATCTTTCCCCTGAAAAGAGTATTTTTCTTATATTTTGTGGCCATATATATATTGGAAGCTGAAAAGAGCATATTGCTTCGATACATTTATATATTGTATTTGCGACTTTGATGCAAATAATCAAATACTTAAGCGCGGCGATCAATTTAAGTCTGGATTAACTATTTATATTGATATAGATAATGAATTGATTTATAATGTTTTAAGGGGATTGTAAGGATGGCAAACCGACCTCTGGATATTTTGAACAACGCACTGGACACACCTGTAATCGTTAGATTGAAAGGCGCACGTGAATTTAGGGGCGAACTGAAAGGATACGATATTCACATGAATCTCGTGCTTGACAATGCTGAAGAATTAAGAGAAGGAGAAGTTGTAAGTAAATTCAGCAGTGTTGTTATTCGCGGTGACAACGTGGTATACGTATCTCCGTAATCTATATCAAGCACTTCATCTATTAACGTTACTTCATCTATTAACGTTAAACCTCGGTGAGCAACAGAATCTGTATGACTGAGAATAAATTCAGAAAGACAAAATCGCTTCAAATTATTGAATATTACACACTAATAAGTTGATTTTTATCAGGAGATTTATGAATGAGTAAAGGTACTTCATCAATGGGAAAGAGACAGAAGCGCACCCACGTCAAATGCAGGCGTTGCGGTAGTGTTTCATTAAACGTGCATACAAAACAGTGTACTTCATGCGGCTTTGGAAAGACATCCCGCATGAGAACTTACAAGTGGCAGGCAAAGTGCAAGTACTAAGCCTGCCTTTTCAATTTTCTCTATTTTTTACCTGCACCGGAGGTCAAGATTGAAAGAAGAATGCGGGGTTGCAGGCATAATCCTCCCTGGCGACAGACCTCAGTCAAATACTGTCGCATTCAAGCTTTACTACGCTCTGTATGCTCTCCAGCATAGAGGACAGGAATCTACGGGTATAATGGTGCATGATGGCACGTCTCCGCTCTCCATCAAGGGTATGGGACTTGTGCCTGATGTATACAACAAGGATTCCCTTGGGCGTCTGATCGGAAACTCAGGAGTCGGACATGTCCGCTACTCCACGACTGGCGGGTCAAAGATTGAAAACTGTCAGCCTTTTATCCTGAACTTCAAGGGTGGAACAGTTGCCATTGCCCATAACGGGAATCTGATAAATGCCGGAAAACTTAAGGACGAGCTGGAAAACGAAGGCCGGATTTTTATAAGCGACTCAGATACCGAGGTTATCGGTCACCTGCTTGTGAAAGAACTTATAAAACACAATCCGATAGAGTCAATCAGGATCGTAATGCGCAAGCTTGTTGGCTCTTATTCCCTTGTCATCTTCATTAACGGCGTTGTGTACGCTGTCAGGGACCCCTTCGGTTTCAAGCCTCTCTGTTTTGGAGAAGTTGACGGTGGATACGGAGTATTTTCGGAAAGTGTGGCCATCGATACCCTTAACGGCACCCTCATTAGAGACGTCAAGCCCGGCGAGGTTATGGTCTTCACGGGTTCAAGCTTTGAGAGCTACCAGCTCACAAATGAGGCCCATCCGGCACATTGCGTTTTCGAGTTCATTTACTTTGCAAGACCCGATTCTGTCATAGATGGCAAACTCGTCTACAAGGTAAGGGAAAGAATCGGAAGAGAGCTTGCCCGCGAGCATCATGTTGAAGCAGATATCGTTTCTCCAGTCCCTGACTCGGGAATCACATCCGCAATCGGTTATGCAAGGGAATCCAAAATCATGTACCTGGAAGGTCTTATGAAGAACCGCTACATAGGGCGCACATTTATTCTTCCGGGACAGGACCTGCGCGAAACTGCAGTTCGGCTCAAGATGAACGCAATTCAGGATAATGTCAAAGGCAAACGTGTAGTCCTGGTCGACGACAGTATTGTCCGCGGCACTACATCCAGGCGTATCATAGATATGGTCAGGAAGGCAGGAGCTTCAGAAGTCCATGCAAGGGTCGGAAGTCCGGCAATTATTGCCCCCTGTTATCTCGGGATCGATATGGCAACCAGGCAGGAACTTATAGCCTCATACAAGACTATAAAAGAGGTCGAAGGGCTTATAAACGCTGACTCTCTCGGTTATCTCAGCATTGAAGGGCTCATGAGAGCTCTTGAGTGCGATAAGAACGACATGTGCGTTGGCTGCCTTACAGGTGAGTATCCTGTAGAAATCCCTGGTGAGAAATGCAGGAAAAAACAAACCCGTCTTGACGATTTCAGTAAGGCCGGAGGTTCCTCTCAGGTAGTCTCCTCAGACAGCCTCTAAGGATTTCTTCTTTTACTTTTCTTACTTTATTTTACTTTATTATTCTCTGTTGATTTCTTCATTCTGGCTGTAATGCACTATTTTTTGTTTTGCTCCTTTATTTTAACTCTTTCAGGTTCTCTACCCTTACTCTATTTTTAAAATCGTCAAATCTACTGTCCTGTGCCTTGGGCCGTCCATCTCGGCAAAAAAGATGCTTTGCCAGGTTCCGAGTTCCAGTTTTCCCTTTACAATTGGCAGGGCTTCGCTTGCTCCGAGCAGCACAGATTTGAGATGGGCATCAGCATTATTGTCTATGCGGTCGTGCCTGTACCCGGCTCCCTGAGGAACAAGCCGGTTCAGTAGATCCAGGATGTCTTCTCTGAGCCCACTTTCATTTTCATTAATTATAATACCTGCAGTCGTATGCCTGGTACTGATGAGGCATATGCCTTCCTGTATTCCGTTTATCCTGACCTCTTCCTGTACCTCTGAGGTAATGTCTATCAGCTCTATGCGCCTTGAAGTTTCGATGTTGAGTTTCAAGTCCTTCCCTCTGAACTTTCTGCGGTTCGCTGTATTTTTTTACCTGAATTATCCAAATTTTGTCGCTTTAAATTAAGATCCTAAGGTTAACTAATAGTCGTTTCTGAACGATTCATACAACCATTTTATAAAAAATGCTATTATAATTAAAACACTATTATAATTATAAATATAATCCTCAATACAATGAGTGAGTTTATCAAGGGAACATTCTTTTTAAATTTGTTATGCAATATTTTTTGTCGATTTCTGTCCTGAAAAGATATCTGGGTTTCACAGATGGAGATATCATCAGTCTCACAGATGATCAGGCCACCAAGGCCAATATCATGGCAAACCTGACCGAGATGGTAGATGGTGCAAATAAAGGCATGTATAACTATCTGTTTTTTAGCATCTCCAGCCATGGTACCCAGGTTCCAGATCTGAACGAAGATGAGCGAGATTACGCAGATGAGGCCTTCTGCCCCACCGACCTTGCTCAGAAGGGGGATGGATGGGATCCTGCTCACATTATAACCGATGATGAGCTAAATGATCTTTTTCTTCAGCTACCCTCGTCAGTGGATCTGGAGTGCGTCTTCGATACTTGCCACAGCGGTGACGGCCTGAAAGTTATCGATTTATGGGATCAAAAGCCCAGATTCATGCCACCGCCTTCTCTGAAGGCCTTCAAGCAGATAAAAGATTACATGCCCAGAGGGATGGCCGAATCACTAAAAGCGAAGGGGATCGGTGTGGATCATACACTGTGGTCTGCATGTCGGTCTGACCAGACCAGTGCAGATGCCAAAATAGGCGAGGACTGGCACGGAACTTTCACCTATTATTTTTGCCAGAACATAAATAAGAGCCAGAATAAACTGTTCCGCAGTGAGCTACTTGAGAGGGTGAGAGAAGATCTCGTGAGGGGTGTGTTCACGCAGATACCCCAGCTGGATACAGAAGCTACCAAGAAGGATGCATCCGCCGGATTAAGCAGAGGTATGGTCCCAACACTCGCATGACTGCAAAGTGTGTAGGGGGTGACGAAAACCGGGATTCAGCAGAGATGCGATCCCAACAGGCTATAATAAGCAAAATATTTTTTTTCTGCCTGCTGCTGGAGTTTTTTGGAACCATTTTTTTCTTCCAGAGTCAATTTTTATTTTTAGATAAAACAGAATAGAGTAGAAGAAAATAATTCAAAGTGGTTACATTTTTTTGGAAAGAACTGGATGCAGTTTCCAGTTCCCTCCGTTTTCCCTTTCCCGATTATTGAACGTTTTTTGGGTGGGATTTATACTTTTAAGCTTACCGTTTTTTAGATATTATTTATTACTCCAAGGAAGGAGCTGTTGGTGTCTCGCATTTATTTTCTTCAAATTATTCTGGCTTCATTTGTTGGGTGTCGCTTTGAAATATATTTTTTGAAGACAGTATTGAAGACGTTTTTGGGAAGACTTGTTTATCTGAAATGTTCCTGAATATTCTCGTTTTTAGAATCCTTTTTTAGAATCCTTTTTTAGAATCTGTTTTTAGATCCCTTTTTTTAGATTCCGTTTTTTTAAATTCCGTTTTTTTAAATTCCGTTTTTTTAAATTCCGTTCGTTTTTTAGAGATTTTTATCAGGTTTTTTTATTTCAATATATTTATCGGGAGATTTTTCAGAAAATAATACTTTTTTCTATTGACAAAGGTTTATCTCCGGGCAATTTTGGATTGCTGGGTTTTTGTTATGATAATTGGTTAAGGTAGATTTGCGTTTTTCGGTGGAGGAAATTTTAGTTTTATCTGTAAAGGTATCCGCCTTCCGAATGGTTTTTTAATTTCCGCCCTTTATTGAAGAAGGTTAGCCCTCCCTGCACTTCAGGGACGTTTTTAGATTTATGCTTCCTGTGTCGAAATAAGCCCGAAGAGCTTCAGGATTTTTATCTTCGAGGACGAGACTAACTTGCGGTCTCTGAGCAGGAACCCATGTAAAACTGGTTCCAGAGGCTTTTGCGGAACTGTATCTTTCATTCTGGCTCACCTTTTGAACATGTTTTTCTGTTTTTTATTTTAGCCGGCAGACGGTATCTTATTACCTCCTTATAATATATAAATATTTTGCACACTGATCCTCATGCCACTTTCTCAAACTACTTTTCCAAAAGATCTTTTCAAACTCCCTGTTCCAGAGGTTTGTTCAGATATCCGGTTTTCAGAATTGTGTTGAGGTAGAGCCTTGCCCAGACAAAGGTCACTCCAGCTCCGATGGCATTGCCTGCAACAATGCCCCACCAGGCCCCTACCTGGCCCATACTCAGATTGAAGGCGAAAAAAGCTGCAAAGATCGGAGTAAATACTATGGTCCTCAGGAGGTTTGCGGTAAGTGCACTCATGCCTTTTCCTGCTCCCTGGAAGAAAGATGTCGAGAGCATTCCGAGAGAAACGGAGGGGTAGAAGATGCAGATCACGCGCAGGAAATGGGTAAGATCTGGCGCTATATGGGAGGCTTCTGCTGTCTGAGTGAATATGGCTGCAATCTGCGGAGCAAAGATGAAAGTTAATGCAGCAACCGCACTTTCGATGAGAAGCCCCAGTTTTATTGCATAGGTATGGGCAATTTCTGCTTTTTCATATTCTTTTGCCCCGAACGCGGCTCCTGATACTGAAACTACAGCTGTTGCAATCCCTATAAGAGGAGCAATTGCAATTGTTGCAACCCGCCAGCCGGTGGAATAGACAGCAACTCCGTCGGTATTACTTACGCTCACAATAATAAGGTTGAGGACAAGCATGGATAATGACATAGAAAGCTGCTGGGCAGAGGCAGGGATTGTTATCCTGAATATGTCATTTACAATATTTTTTTCAAAGCTGAAGTCTTTAAAATCGAAGGAAACAAAAGTATCCTTTCTGAAAAAGAGCCAGTTCAGCATCATCAACGAAGAGACTGAAAGAGAAAGCAGGGTTGCCCAGGCTGCACCCGCAATTCCCATTTTAAAGGTGTATATGAAAATAGGGTCAAGGACAATATTCAAGACTGCTCCAAGGACCATTGCCTGCATTGCGCGCTTTGAATCTCCTTCAGCTCTTAGGATGGAGTTAGCTACATTCGTAAAAAAAACTACTAAACTCCCGAGGAATATCACCCTCGCGTAAGCTACTGCAAGATCGGTTGTTCTTCCTGCTCCTGCCAGAGTGAAGATCTGGGGGGCAAAAACATAGAAGGGTATGGTAAATATCAGAACAAGCAGCAGCATCATTATAATCGTATGTACAGCTACATTATCTGCCCCAGCTTTATCCCGTGCTCCTATCTTTCGGGAGATGGCTGCTCCTCCTCCTATACCCAGCCCATTGGATAAAGCCATGCTTATAAAAAAGAAAGGAAATACGAAACCCATTGCAGCAAGCGCATCCGATCCAAGCCCTGAGACCCAGAAAGTATCTACCAGCTGGTAAATAGTCTGGACGGACATCGCAACAATCATCGGGACTGCAAGTTTGATAATGGCTTTTTTCGGGTCTCCCTCAAGGATCTTTACACCTATTGTTTCCGGACTTTTTTCAGGATTGAAGGGATTCGAATTTACGGTTGTTTTGGTTTTCATTTAATTATCTTCCTTTTAATACTTCTTTTTTCCCTTTTCCTCTTTTTATCCCGTAACCTGCAAAATTAAGTTCCTTCAATGTTTCATTCAGGGAGAAAAGGAATTCATCTTTCAGTCGTTTGGTCAACTGTTCCGAACCAATACACCTAAAATATGCTGGAGTTCCTTCTATTACTACCACACACTTCTTTTTTGACATACTCTTCAGCGTAGCATAAATCTTTAGCCTGGGACGTGTGGTAAATTCATGGATATCCTTTGTTGTTACCTCGCCCAGGCTCGGGCGCCCTATATAGATCTTCGCTTTGTTTTCTGTGAATCCTACCTTCTGGAGTTTGCCTATCAGGTCCGTGTACATTGCAGATCTCAATATATATCTAGCATCTATCTAGTGCATCGATTCCTAATTAATTCCTCTTTCTTTTAGATTATAATTCCACCAGGCATTTCGACCCTTTCTTGTGATTATTCATCAAAATATTGATCTTTTCTTTTGGATAAATTAACTCAAGTTCTTTAAGGAATTGTATGAATTCCCAGCTTCTGTTTTTCAAATACTTTATAAATAATTCTTCCTGATGTCAAATCAATTCCAACTAATAGCGAAAGAGTACCATATCTTCTGTACTCATAATCTTTTGCTATTGTGGAATAATGTCCTTCTACTGGCATAAGATCTGGGTAAACATTTCCAGTTGCTTGAATGCCTGGTTTTTCATCGTAGGAAATGATCATTGATTCAATTTCTTCTTTTTTTATATATTATCATTTAATTCATTAGCCTCTTTTATATGTAGCTAATACCCTGGCTGCTTTTTGATCAAACTCCGGATCAACTTTAGCAATATAAAATCTGATCTTATGTGGTTTTATGTTGCTTACATTGAGAATTTTTGAAATTGTCCCCTGATTTATCTTCGATAAATCAGAATGTCCTTCTTTGATACAATTATCCAGGATATGTTTGGCAAGAAGTCTCTGCGTCCAGAATTCATGAGGATGACCAAGATTTTGGTTTCATACATGCAAGTGAAATTACAACAGCCTGTGATTCGGCATTAATGTCTTGAAGTCTTCCACTTCTGGATTTATCTATTAAGCCTTCTTTAACCCCTAAATCTAAAACTTTTTTGATCCATTATCTTACAGTTTTGTAATCTACTTTTAACTCTCTTGAGATTTCAGTGTCGTTTTTTCCATGATAGCTTAAAAGTATGATTTTAGATATTTCGACAATGCTTGCTGCTTGATTTCTAGAGTGGCTGAGCTTGAGAAGATAGTCTAAATCTTTTTGAGTAAATGATAATTTGGGGCGACGGCTTATAAGAGGCATAAGAGAGTTTATTGAATAATTAATATAATTATACTATAGATTTATATTAGAATCTATGCACTAGTTCAGGACTCAAAAAGAGTAAAACAAAAAAGATAAATTTGTATCTCCTCCCCGGCAAGAAATTCAAGGTCCGGCTGTTTAAGATACTGTTCCGGTGCATACTCTAAAAAGAGGGTTATTTACAATCTTTTTTTCTTATTTTTTAGTTGCAAAGTGAACTACCACTCAGCTAAAGACTGAGTGGATTCTTGGTTCATTCCTCCCTCCATTGAGGCAAGTCCCCAAGCTCTTCCCCACGTTCCATAGGTGTTACAATCCAATTAGATTTTGCTCTATGAGAGTAGATTTTGCTCTATGAGAGTAGATTTTGCTCTATGAGAGTAGATTTTGCTCTATGAGAGTAGATTTTGCTCTATGAGAACGAATTTTTTGATATTGATTGCGGCATTTATGTCTCTATCATGTTTTGTTTTACAATCAGGGCAAGTCCATTCTCTGTCTTTTAACTGAAGCTCATTACCATCTTCAACAAGGATACTGATGTAGTAACATCCTTTACAAGTTCTCAAAACGGTAGCTGTTTTAAGTTCGCCTTCAAACTTTCTATGTAGAACTGTTTTAATTGGTTCTATTTTAGAAAGCTTGACAGTGTTATTTTCAAAGATTACAGAGTAATGCTGAGACACAGGGAAAGAGATAACAAGTGCACCGGGTTTACTCTAATTGTCTCAGAGAACGGAACCGGCATTCCAGAAACAGTCGATCTAGAAAACTCAGATGCCCTTGGTCTGTAACTGGTAAGCATCCTCGTAGACCAGCCAGATGGCAAGCTTGAATTGAAAAGAGATAACGGAATGGAAATTACAATAAAGATCAATGTAAAAAGGAATTCATAACACTTCGTATAAGGAGATTTAAAGGAGGTTTGAGAAATTTACAGAAATTTATCAGGGCTCTCTGTTGAATAAAGTTTGCCACATTAGCTTCAAAAAACTTGTACACTTTCATGTAACGGAGGAATTTAAGATCAAGGAATACTTAATTACGTTTTAGAGGTAGTTTAAGTGGAAAAAGTGATTAAAAAATAACGTCATAATATAAAGTTACAAAACGATGAAAATAAAAAAGTAATTAAAAATAAAATGTAATACAAATAGAAAAGTAACAAAACTTAAGAAGTAATGAATTTATAAAATGTCATCCTTAAAAAGAAATACAAATAAAACAATAATAAAAATAATAAAGCAATAAAATTAAAATGAAAATAAAATGGTAAGAGCCTGAAAAATATTTCAGAGGCTCATACAGTAACATCCTTTTTGAGGATGTACGCAACCATTTCAGGGTTCAGTTTACTCTCCCTTGAGACTTTTTCTTCAATTGCCTCAGTGGATTTGCCTTCAATCTTCAGTTCCTTTATCTCCTCAATTATAGAGGTAGGAATACGATAATATTCATTAATGTCCTTTCTGTGGCCCCAGACATCTCCTTCTATGAGCTGGATACGCTGCATTTCAAGGAACATTTCTATGGACTTTGAGACCGTACGCCTGTATGATTTAGGAAGCTGTATTACCTCAATCTTTGGGCAGTTCTCAACCAGGGAAAAAATGTCCTTGTTTGATGGTCTGAAAGCCAGGTGAACTATTCTTTCGTTTGGATTTAATGTAAAGATCTCTTCTCTAGAACTCACAACCCTTATTTTCAAAGTTTGTCCTTCCTATCTATTGATTTTTTTTCATTTGATAGTAAAAAATTCTTCATTAAATATTTATCTATAATTACATGATTTATTTAGAGAGAACTAGTATTTACATTCTTTCTTTTATTCTCGTGTATTATAGAATCAGATAGAAAAAAACGGTATGAATCGCAGCTTTTCATCAAAAACACCAATAGACATACAGTTTAACATTCTGAAAAGCATAAGGAACAAAATCAACAAAAAATCAGAATTATTGAAATAAAATTTATTTTATCACGGGTCAGGGCACTTTCAATATTTTGTAATTTTCAATATTTTGTAATTTTCAATATTTTGTAATTTTCAATATTTTGTAATTTTCAATATTTTGTAATATAACTCGATAAAGTCCAGATAAACCCCGGAAGTTTATGAAAACTTTCTCTGAACCTCTTCTTTGCTGAAGTTCTCAATATAGATTCAACCCTCCAGATTGTACATATTTACCTCTCAAAATTTGAATGTTAACTCGTCCGAATAATATACATTCAACAATCCAGAAAATCTACAGTGTCAAGAAGAGTTATATGACCTGCAGAATTAAGGAAAAAAACACGAAGCAAGAAAGTGACTGAGAAAGAGATACATGAGAAGGAAATGAAGGAAATGACTGATAAAAAATTACAATGAACCTGGAATAAACCAGAGTCCAAAATAATAAATAAACCTAAATATAAAGAAATCCCCTTAAAAGTGGGGTACTGCTTTGGAAAGAGATTGAAACACTTCACCGAAGAAAGTCAGAGACTATTTCAGTCAAATTAAAGAACTTCAAGACAGCTCGGGTACAACAAATACGGAGACTCCGTAAAGAAGCAAGAGAAGCACAAACTGAATAAAGAGCACGTCAAGATAGTAACCTTTGGACCCCAATCCTGTTGGCCTGTCATCCCCAGTAATCGAATCTTGTTTTCTTGTTTTCACTTTAGTGTCGCCTATCTGAGATTTCATTCCTTCCATCATTTAAAACCACCTTTAAATCTTGTTTTATACTCATTTTTGAGTATAAACAACCCTTTCGCCTGAGATTAATTTCATCTGCAATCGACCCGGAATCACTAGCACGATAAAAACGTAGACTATGTACAGGGTTGCAATGAACAGATCCTGTTGACCTGTCATCCCCAGCCGGATCTTGTATTCGTTTTTTCATATTATTGTCACCTATCTGAGATTTTATTCCTTCCACCAATTGAGACCATCTTCAATCCTATTTACAATCATTTCAATAATTTTTGAGTACAAACAATCCTTTCGCCTGAGATTAATTTCATCTATTTCATCTACAATCAATCTGGAACTATTAATGGCACAATAAAAATGTAGACTATATACAGGGTCACAATAAACAAAATGTGCATAAAAACCAGATCTGTGACCCATGGTTTTACACTGAAGTTGACCAAAGTATTATTCCTCCAACCAAATTATCCTGTAAGTGTCTAATAACTGCCTCTCACAAGCAAAGGCTGATAAAAAAGGTACTTCAGCCAATCGACGGCACTATCAATAGCACAGAGATAGTAAAAGGCCGTTAAAGCATTACTTGAGCGAAATTACATCCAGGTAAATAATCTGAACACTTAGCTTTAAACCGACATCATTATTCAGCTTTAAACTCCGAACATCATATTACTTGGCATTATTTAACCTAAGTTCCACAGTATTTTGCCGAAAATCAATATTTTTTTTGATAACGTTTTCAAAATATCTTCAAATAATAGAGGATCAAAATGGAACTTGATAAAATTGAATGTTATCATTTTTTGGCCTCTAAATACCCATCTCGCTGTTTTTAACTCCTGCACATAAATTCAATAAATTCGTTATATTGAAAATTGATAGCAGGAATAATTGTGAGTATACGAAAATTTACTGCGGAAAGTGGGGTTAATTAAGCCGGCGCCTTGTATTAAACTGGTATTGTTTTTTCAGTGTTGTGTGATAGATTCAAAGTAGAAGTTTATCCAGCTCTGCAAAGGGGTATAACTGGTATTGTTTTTTCAGTGTTGTGTGATAGATTCAAAGTAGAAGTTTATCCAGCTCTGCAAAGGGGGTATAACTGGTATTGTTTTTTCAGTGTTGTGCGATAGATTCAAAGTAGAAGTTTATCCAGCTCTGCAAAGGGGGTATCATTATATTAAACTGGTATTGTTTTTGTTTTTTTCAGTGTTGTGTGATAGATTCAAAGTAGAAGTTCATCCAACTCTGCAAAGGGATTATAACTCAAGTTATACAATGCACTCCAGATATTTAATATTTTTAACACATAATATTATTCTATCGGGACAGATAGTAGCGTATCATTCTAATAATGCACTCTAGGGATTTAATATTTTTAACACATAATATAATTCTATCGGGACAGATAGTAGCATATCATTCTAATATTACTTCATTTGTATAATGTTATCGCACCAATATAGCCTGCATTGGGCAGGTTTTTTGAATTTATGAGAAAAAATTTTCCGAGACGTTTTTTGCCAGATATTGTTTTTTGCCAGATATTAGAACTAACATCCAATATCTGTAGTTCCATACACTCACTTTTACTGATATATTAACCGAAGTTTCCAGTAGATTAAAACATAATCAAAGATTTTAAGATAGATACTATTATTTCAAAAAAGTATCTGGAAAAAAGTTTGAATTATTATGTTGATCTGCCGAATACGTAGGCCATCATATTGCCATATAGTCAAAGCAGGAAATGTGATGACCAGTTTGTATATGGTAAGTGTTACATAAATATAGTAATATAAAAATATATTATGGGAAAACGCAGACCACAATCAAAGTTTACTGATGTTACCTGCCCAAATAAAATCCAGTGATTTTTAATTTTTCATTCATCACTGGATTTTGGTACTGAGTCGATATAGAGAAAATTGCAGCTAAAGAGAAAAAAATCCTGAAAGAATTCAAAATTTACTGGCTTTTGTGATGTTATATCCCGTAAACTCCATTTTCCCGGAATCAGGGTCGATATAGACCAGATTTGAGATGCTGGAGTAATAAGTAAAGAGTTCCCTCCCCCATTTGAGGGCACTCTCTTCATAACTTATAAGTGTAGTCCCATCAAATCGCCCATTCTTGTCAAAGAGCCAGAGAGCCATAAAGATGTCCGTTACAACAAGAGTAAGAGGGCCAATATGTCCGCTACGCATGGAAACATTCATGTTTTCATGGGAGAGAAAACATTTAAATTGATTCGGGAAATCGTCAAAAAACTTATCAAAAACCTGTTCCATAAGTACGAAAGAGACCTTTGCATTCTTCTGGAGAAGTTTTGAAAAGATGCTGACTGTTTGAGGCTGAAAGGTGGAACTTGCCATCATAACATATTTTGAGGCAAGGATATTTTCGACAACGTTCGGATGGAACTCAAAGAGGCAATCTCTGTCTGCTTCCAGAAGCTCACAGTGCTTCAGATTTCCAATCCTTTTTCTCATATGATACGGGATCTCACTAAGGTCACGGGTTTCCCAGTACTCATGGTTTTCTACATAAATGTTGATAATATTCAGAAATTCCTCTATTTTTTCAACAATAAGAACTCCCATATCAGATAACTTATACATGTCTTCAGCGGGGTCATAGGTTACGAGATCCCATTTAAGAAGTTTCTTAATCTGGGGCATAAGAGCGCTTGAATTGACCTCAAGAGCCTCCTTAATTTCATCGATATTCTTGGGCCCTTCTTTCAACAGAAAAACCAGTACATTTTTCCTTTTTTCAGATAAGAAGATTGTTTTTATCAGGCATGATGGGTTCAATCTCAATCACCAGGGACTTATAACCCTTCAGGGTAAAACGACAGCTTGACAGGATCAAAGCCATTGAATATTAGCAGAAGAGAATCGGGAAACATTCAGTGAAATTTATAAACAATATAATATAGGGGTATATGATATTAAAAAGTTATTATTTATAATGTATCAAAAAGTTATTAAACAGCCAGCCATGGATTCTATACTCTCCGGATATTCCCCTTACCGTTCCTGAAATCAGCAATAAAAAAGTTTGTGCAAGCACATTGAAATAGCAAATCTGTGCCTGCACAGAGAGGGTATTGCGGGCTTACTGCCTGCTTTGGGGATACATGACGACATACATCTCGGAGAAGCTAAGTTCTCCTATCGAAGTGAAACACTTTACAGGAGCCTTACCGACTCCTTCTGGAGGTGTGTAAATGAAGTTCTTCGCCTTTTTGCAGGCTTTTACTGCAAACTCACTGGAAAACATTCCGGTGTCTGTAACCACTCTGATTTTTGCTCTATACCTTCTTATTATCTTATCTCTGAGACCCGATCGGCACTTCCCCGGCTTCTGTAACTTTTACTGGGGCAGCAGTGCTTTCTGCGCCTTTTTCTTTGGAGACCAGAAGACAGAGGAAGGCAAAAACCATGCATGCTAACATAAGCAGCCAGACGGATTTATACTGGGCTACGGAAGCAACAGTTCCATCAGAAACTTCCATCATCTTCCCGGTCAGGGTCATGAAAATAGCTCCACCAAGGAAGGGAAAGATATTATACGCCCCTATTGCAGTTCCCACGATCGACGAAGGGAACCAGTCTTTAATCTGGGCATAGGATACAACAAAGAAACCCCCGAAGAACCCGAAGAGGAAGTGTATAAGGGTATATGCGGTGGTGCTGGAAATGGTTCCTGCCTGAGACCAGAGGACTCCCCAGAGCACTATATACACGGCAGTGCCTGCAATAAGGACTTTCTTTCTGGACTTGAACACCTTGTCCGAGAGATAACCTGCAATCGGACAGCCGAAGATCATACCAATTGCTATGAAGGAAAGAATTCCTGCATATGTCCCCTTGTCCCAGCCGAGAACGTCTCTAAAAAAGGGACCTCCCCACAATCCCTGGTAGACCATAAGGCTGCCGTACATGAAGAAAAACCAGATGGACAGAGGCCAGAACTTCATCCCGGAATTAAACGTCTGCCTGAGAGCTTCTCCCATCGGAATCTTTGCAACAGCTTTCGGGGGAATATATTTCTCTCCTTTTTCGTAGGCTTCAATTTCTGGAATAGTGGGACAGCCCATGTCTTCGGGTTTATCCTTAACCAGCACAAAGATAGATACTGCAAGCAGCCCGGAAAAGATACCCAGCATCAAGAAAACCTTCTGCCAGTCTCCAAAGAACGCTGCCATTATAGCAAGGGGACCTGCGGCACTCAGGGCTCCTATGTTTCCAATTGCTAGCAGGACTCCGGACATTGAAGCAAACTCATTCTTTTTGAACCAGATGGCAAGCACCTTCATTACAGGGATGTAGACCATTGCCACCCCGACCCCTATGAGAACCCTTCCTATAAGGACCATCGTGAAGTTGGAAGCAATTCCTGTCAGGACAGCCCCAACTGCAGCAAGCATTGTAAAGACTGCGGCAGTCTTTTTTACACCCCAGCTGTCAGTCAAAATCCCACTTGGAAGTTGCATTGCCGTGTATGCATAGAAGTAGGCGGAACCAAGCAGCCCTATAGATGCAGCGCCCACTCCAAATGAATTCATAATATCAGTCGCAACTACTGCGGTAGACACGCGGTGGAAATACACAAAGAAATATGCAAGGGCGAGAATAACAAACACCACCCAGCGATATTTCATTACTTTGTTCATATTATTCTGATTAATTTCCATAGCTATCGCTCCCAATAACAATAATTAAGAACATAGATAACAAATGTAAAGAGAGTACTGGAATCCGGCATCCTCAAGAGGATATGCTTAAATCCGATCCCTCTATTTATTCCCACGGGAAGAGCTTGAACGGAAAAATGCTGACAATTCCATTCTTACTGAGGTGACTCTCTTCCCGGGACAACTTTCTTCTTCAAACAGCAATTCGTTATTTTTTCAATGTGCTTATCAAAAGCTTATCTAACCAAAATTTTTCTGATCAAATATTGTCTGCAGACCAATCAGCTACAGCTTTAACCCAGGTCTTGAGCCTGTCTGACGTACTAAGGGGTGGGGTTCCACATCCGAGCATACTGGCTTTTGCTCCACCATCGAGCCCTTTTCTTGTTTCGTCAATAATCTGCTCTTCCGTGCCTTCGACCATCAGGAGAGGAGTCACATTCCCGACAACAGGCACATCCCCTGCGATCTTGGTTGCTTCCTTCATATTAACAGCCTGTTCAACACTGAGACAGTCTGCGCCTGTGGAAGCCATCCCTTCAATAATCGGGACAGTATCTCCGCAGATGTGAAGTTCCCAGGGACACCCAAGGTGGTGCACAAAGTCACCTATCTCTTTTTCAGCAGGGACGGCTACCTGGTAGTAGAACTCAGGCATTACAAGATTAGGGGATGCTGATGCATCCGAATAGTATATAACGTCAGCTCCAGCTTCGATACAGGCTTCAACATAGATCCTGTTAATCTCCAGAGCTATCGAGAGCCAATCCTGCATTTTTTGCATTTGTTTTTCCTTCTGGAGGCACTTGATGCTGAGCATGGACAGGTTCTCAGCACCCATGAGGTCTCCGGCAAGGGTTATGGGAGCTACGAGAAAAGCAGTAACTGCTGCATCGGGATATTTTTCCTTAGAGAGTTTTATAGCGTCAAGTGTAGTTTTTACAAACTTGTCCTCAAGGAAACTGTCATATTTTACCTCTTCGGGCTTGTTGAAAAAGCTCCTTACCGAAGGCTGAATATCAATCCTTCCCATCTTAACTTCAAGGCCAATAGCCATGGATTCTATGAACATGCCAAAAGGCATTACAATATTGTCAAGCCCAGCATCGGTATGCATAAGGCTCACAGTATTAACCATCATCTCCGCATTGCAGTGATAATAAGGCCAGGAACTCCCGCTCTTCTCTATATATTCCTTGACCATAGCAGAGCCTGTGATCACCGGAACCCTGTCAACCGACTTTCTGTTGAGCATTGCAAGGACTCTTTCTTTTGAGGTCATCTCAGATACCATGTTTTTTTCTCCTTTTTTACTCCTTTTATGCTTTTTAATCAGGTCAATTTTCAAAAGCATCTGTTAAGGTCAGCCCCATCTCACGCCCTCAGACGGGAAGTCAAAAACTGCTCTTTTCAACCAGTTTGCTGCACTTGCCGCATCATGAGGAGAGACATCTGCTCCTATCTGGGATGCATACTCGGTTGTGATCGGAGCTCCACCCACCATTACCAGTAATTTGTCCCTGATGCCTTCATTTTCAAGCATCTTGACAACCTTCGGCATCTCGGCCATAGTTGTAGTCATCAAGGTGCTCATGGAAACTGCTGTTGCCTGATTCTCCTTTGCAGCTTCAATGAACCTGGAGGCTGGGACGTCATTTCCAAGGTCCACGCAATTGAAACCGTTTGCACTGAGCAGAGTTTTTACAAGGCTCTTTCCAATGTCATGGACGTCACCTTCAACCGTACCAATGACAACTGTTGCAGCTTTTGAGCCGCTATTTTCATCCAGTTTCATGTAGGGAGCGAGAAGGTCCATCCCGCCGTACATTGCAGCCGAAGCTATCAGGAGCTGGGGCACAAAAGCTTCTCCCTGTTCGTATTTATTCCCAATAAGGCTCATGCCTGTTGCAAGACCCTCTATAAGAGTTTTGAAAGGATCCAGATCTATCTGGATTGCCACTTCTGTCCAGCCCCGGGTCATTTCCTCCTCGCCGTCCATTACCAGGAGTGCGAGTTTTTTGAGGGTAATTGCTTCCACATCAGCTCCCGTGTCCAGAAGCTTTTGGGTCAGCTCTTTAATCGCATCCTCATCTTCATCTTCTGCTGCCTCATCCAGTTCTTCGATTAATTCCTGGACTTCTTCCGGTAGATCATCCATTTTGATACCTCTGGTTCGATTTGATCATAATACTCCACAACTGCTCATCAATATTCCACATATTGATACGTCATATTGCATCTGAAAAGGTTCAGGGTAAAGGTCCGGATCTTTTCCTTTTTCTAACAGAAAGCAATTAAATATAGGTTTCAAAAATAGATATACTAACCGTCATCGGAAAAACTCCCAACTTTAATTGAAAAGCACCCCCGTTAAAAAATCGCTGTGTATATTAAAAATTATATTTAATCAATATAATAAACCGGTTTTTAAAAAACAAAGAGCACCTGAAAAAGAATCATGCCTGTTCTCAAAATGTTTCCCGTTAAACCTTCAAGCTTTAACGAATTAACAACCTCGTTTACAGAATCAACGACGTTGATCTTCCAACATGGTGTTGATCTTCCAACATGATGTTGATCTTCCAACATGATGTTGATTTTCCAACATGATGTTGATCTTCCAGCCTGTTATTGCATTTTAGATAGAAATATATAAAAATTATAATTATATAAGGCAAATGATCTTTACAATAATTACAAAGTATATATAAGTATCGAGAATAACGGAAGCATCAGACCTCCTAGTACTGTTTTTCAGTCCGTATTTTCATCTCCAAACGAGAAAATCTTAACAGAGAATGAACTGGAATACCGGACAATTTATATGATGTCTGCAAATCACTTTTTCTCTGCTAATTAATTTTGAGGGAATAACATAACTTTTATTAAATGTTGCGTTTATTATATTCCAGAAACTAAGACTGTTATGAGGCCCATACATGGAAGACCCTGTTGTTGCAAAAATAAAAAACAAGTTCAATAAAAATGGAAACCCGGCAAAGATTCCACTTATGAGCGGAAAGCAGTTTTTCAAAGCCCGAGCTGAAGAAGATGGAATCTACGTTGATAACCTGAAAAATCAGCCATTTCTCCCATGGAATACATTTTCCGAAGCCGTTAAATTTTTGCAGGAAAATGGAGGGCAGGCGAAGAAAGGAAATGCAACAAACTCCAGGCTGGGAGATCCGAACCTGGATCTGAATACCATGGAAGGTTATATCGCCAGTAAAGTTTACGGCTGCAAGATAGGAGACAGCGTGTTTAAAAGGATAACTCCGATAGCATCAATTCTTGCCTGGGCTGAAATCTGTGAAAACACAAGAGGCAAAGTCAGCCTTCTTTCTAAAGAAAAAGAACTGCAAGCCTCTGAGTCCAAAGCCGAGATAAATTCTCTTTACTTCCAGCTTGCAAGCAGAGATACCGAATTAAAAAACCTGGAAATAAAACTTGCAGAAAGCTTGCAGAGAATAAAAGAGTTTGAGGAACAGTTTGCAGGCAGGGACAGTGAAATCAGCAGGCTTCGGGAAGAGCTTGAAAAACTTATCTCAGAAAAAGAAAGCAAACTGGTGGAACTTGAGAAGGAGATCGCTGGAAAGAATGAACAAATAAAAACCTTTGAGGAAACCCTTTCTGCAAGAGATGAAGCTGTAAAGAATCTGGAAAATCAACTTATTCAAAGCGGAGAAGTAATAAAAAAACTTGAAAGTCGGATTACTCAAGACAACAGCACTATTGAAGGACTTAACATCAGACTGAACGAAAAAAATGAAGTTATAAGTGTTTTGGAAGAAAACATTTCAGTAAAGGATAAGGACCTTAAGACTCTTGCCGGAGAGGTTATTGCAAAGGGTGGGGAAGTAAAGAGAATTGAAGAGAAGCTCTCCGGAAAAGAGAGAAAGATAAACACAGTAGAAGCCATGCTTGCCGCAAGCGAGGAAAAAGTCCGAAAGCTTGAAAAACAACTCTCTGGATATGTAGGAGAAGAAAAACTGGCAGGGCAGCTCAGGGAAAAAGATGAGCTAATAAAACAGATCAAAGGAACACTTGTAAGCAAAGAAGAAGAAGTTTCCAGGCTTAATGAAGAAAACAGGAAGTACCGGATGCAGCATAAACTTGCAGCTGAAGGATTAAGACAGATAGAAGAACAGAAAGCCTCAAAGAAATGGTGGAAACGCCTGTAAGCCAGAAATAAAACAGCTTTCTTTACAAGAACATTTGTTAAAAATCGGTTTAAATTTAGTTCATTTCAGGCCTTTCGGGGCATGTAGTAAGAAAAGAGCTATGAAGCAGGTGAAGGATCATATCAGGGCTGATTTTTCTGAGACTTGTTACCTCGCCGATTATTTCTTCTTCGGTTTTCCCCTGAACCTCCAGTTCCTTAATCTTTTCAAGCACATAAGAAGGTATTACAAAATAATTATTAAGGTCATGCCAGTGCCCGCTGACGTCACCCTTTACAAGGTGAATTCCTGAAGATGCAAGGTACATTTTAATAAATTTTGAAAGTCCCTCATAGGAAGATGCGGGAAGCTGAAGTATTTCAATTTCAGGACAGGTCTTGACCAGACTGAAGAGATCCCTGTCCGAGGGCCTAAAAGCAAGATGTACTGCCTTCTCCTCGTGTTCCAGACTAAGGATTTCATCCCTGTTGGTTACCACTCTAATCCGTATACTACCCAACCCCATTTATGCTCCCATTCCTATGTAAGCATAGATCATTTATTTAATTTTGTATTTCAGTTTTTCGGATCAAATTTCAGTATGTTGGATGAGTAACCAGACAGGGATCATCAAAAAAGGTGAAAATTAATTTTCCGGTCTGCAAGATGAGGACTTCCGATACCATAAAATTCCTTCTGAATCTGTTCTAAGCCCGGCTGCCAGAGCCTGCCCAAAGGAAATGCAGCCGTCTCCACAAGGAACATGGCGATGCGTGAGAAATTCAAAGCCTGCCTCCTTCACAGTTCTTGCAATGCATGAGGTGATATGGTCGTTGTAGGCAACCCCCCCGCTCAGGCCTACCTGCTCAAAACCGTTTTTTGTAGCAAGGGAAATGGCAATTTCCGAGATTCCTTTCGCAAAGTTCTCTTCAACGGCAAATGCAAGATCGGCAGAGGAATACTTTCCCCCGGAGAGTTCATAAACCCCCAGCAGGAGCTCAGTCGTATCAAGTACAGAGACTCCGTTTTTCCCCCCTGTTCTGAAAACCAGGGGGAGGTCTGGCCTGTGAATGCTATTCTTTGCCGCAGACTCAAGCTTCATTGCCGGCTCTCCCTCATAAGTCCTCATTTTACATATGCCCAGAAGCGCTGCAGCCGCATCCAGTACTCTCCCTGCGCTGCTGCTCATAGTAACATTTATTTTTCTTTGAAGCTGCTGCATAACTGTAGAAAACTCCTGCCTGCCCCTGGGAAAGTGAAGAGAGAGTTTTTCCAGTTCTGCTTCTTCAAGCCTCCCGGAAAGCATACCAAGAACCATGCGAGAAGGCGTTTTTACTGCAAGGTCTCCCCCGGGCATAGGCTGGGGCAACAGATTTCCCAGGCGTTCATATCCGAAATACGAGGCCCCCAGAAATTCTCCCCCCCAGACTGTGCCGTCCTCACCGTACCCGACTCCGTCAAGGGCGATTCCCAGGATCCGGGAGTCTTCTGGCAAGGAATTGTCAGCCATTAGAGCAAGGATATGGGCGTAGTGGTGCTGTACCTGAATTGTATTTTCTTCACCCCTGCTCATTGCAAAACGAGTAGTGTTAAAAGCAGGGTGAAGGTCACAGCCCCAGTTAAGAGGCTCTATACCTGTCAATCGGACCAGATGCTGGAAAACCTCAGAGTGATACCTGAAGGTCTCCAGATGGTTTGTATTCCCAATATACTGGGAGACGTAAGCCAATTTTCCTTTTGCCAGGGTTACTGTCGAGTTCATTTCGGCTCCCACTCCTGCAGAAGCTCCAATTTCGAAAGGAAGCTCTATAGGTTCAGGCACAAACCCTCTGGAACGCCGGATAAAAGCCTTCTGTCCGTTCACAACCCGGATAACCGTATCATCATTCCTGTTTGCAATAACCCTGTTATGCAGCAGATGAAAATCCACAATTTCTTTTAGTTTTTCAAGCGCTTCTTCATTTTCAACAACCATGGGCCTTCCCGGTAGGTTTGCCGAGGTCATAACGTATACAGAATCCGGTTTGAGGTCAAAAAGCAGGTTCTGGGCGCCTGTATAGGGAAGCATGACCCCTATGTTGTGCAGATTAGGAGAAACCGATTCTGCCAGTTTGAAGACCTTTGATTTGGGAAGCACAGTTATAGGGCGGCGGGCAGATGTGAGGCATTTCCGGTCTGTATCTCCTGGTACTGCAAAGGACTCTACAACCGCTATATCTTTTGTCATGACTGCAAAAGGCTGCTCCGGACGCAAAAGCCTTCTTCGAAGCTCCTGTACAGGCTCTTCCTTTCTGGCATTGCAGGCAATATGAAACCCCCCAAAACCTTTAACCGAAAGAATTGAACCTTGCTGGAGAAGGTCAGAAGCTTTTACAATTGCTTCATAATTCTTTGCGAGCACTTTCCCCCGGGAATCCGAAAGCCAGAGTTCAGGTCCGCATTTCGAGCAGCAGACAGGCTGAGCATGGTGCCTCCGGTTGAGAGGATCGGTATATTCCACTTCACATTCCCTGCAGAGGGGAAAATCTGCCATTACAGTATTCTCCCGATCATAGGGGAGGGCACGGACTGTTGTGTAGCGAGGACCGCAGTTTGTACAGACAGTAAAAGGATAATGATAGTACCTGGAAGAGGGATCAAAAAGCTCCAGCCTGCATTCTTCACAGATAGCCGTATCCGGAGGAATTATGGAGTTTTCAAACGTTCCGGGTTCACTGTGTATGATAATAAATTCCGAATAACCGGAAAAAGAGGCAGTATTTATTTTGATATCCGTAATTCTGGCAAGTGGAGGTTTTTTTTCAGGAAGATCGGAAAGGAAACTTTCAAGGTTTAGCCTTTTTCCTTCTATAAGGATCTCTACGTGGTTTCCAAGATTTTTCACGTACCCTGAAAGCCTGTGGAATTTTGCAAGCTGGTATATGAAGGGGCGAAAGCCGACACCCTGCACCGTGCCGGTCACATGAAGAAGTCTGGCTTCGTTTTGCATAAGGAAATTAGGATTGATATTCGTCGTTAAAATAGCTTTCTGATAATAAGCAGACCAGAGAAAGAGAAAAAAATATCCAAAAAAAACAATACTTTGTGCCGAACTCAAAAAAATAATCGTTCTGAAGTTCAGGTCACGATAAAATTTGGAAATATCGTTTTTAACATAATAATGAACCCTAAAACCATCATTAAAAGGGAGATAAACCAGGCTGCTTGTAGCAGACGGGCCTGGTTTTCGGGTTCCCACAATTTATGTACTGCCTTTTCAATCAGATTTGATTGATCGTCGCGTCCTGCCATTTCAAATCAAGCTTGATCTTTCATTCTCTCCTTGACTCTCTTCAGCCGGGAAGTACCCTCCCTTTCCATCTCTTCAAGGGTAAAACGAATATACTTCATGGTTGCAATGAGATCAGGAATAACTTTGAATTCGAGAGCGTTTACACGCCTCTTAGTCTTCTCGATTTCATTAAGAAGCCTTTTCATCGTTGTTTCCAGTTCTGCGGCGGTAATAATCTTCTCTACCAGATCCTCATAGGCTTCTGCGGTCTCATCGATATATGAATTTGTACCGATGATACCGTAACCCCTCTCATAGAGGGATTTGCGAACTCCAGTAGAGCTGATCTTTGGCACCACAACACCCATGATGTTATGCCCTGAAAGCTGGATTTCGGGGGATTGCTTTGCTGTAAAAGCAGTTGACTTGACAGCAACCATTCCGTTAACAGCACAGGCAAGATTTATTTTGCCCACACCGTTTTCATAAGCGGCATCCAGCTCGGTCCTGACGTTCCTTGCCTCGTTAAGAATCTTAAAGAACTCAAGAATAAGACCATCTCTCTTCATCTTAAGGAGCTTGTGCCCACTTTCAGAGAGCTTGATTTTCTTCTTGAGCTCAATTAGCTCCGACCGAGTTGGTTTTACGTCTTGAGCCATGACAATCACTGACCCTTTCTGTGTGCAGGATGGTATTTCTGGATGTACTTGTTGTCAATCCTACCCAGCTGGTTTTCAGGCAGGTGCGCAAGAATCTTCCATCCGATGTCCAGGGTATCTGCAATTGTCCTGTTTTCGTTTCTGCCCTGTGTAACGAAATTCTGTTCGAAGAGATCGGCAAACTCAAGGAACTTAACATCTCTATCAGACAGAGCCTCTTTACCGACGATAGCCACTAGACCTCTCAGGTCACGCCCTTCTGCATAACCTGCATACATCTGGTCAGAAACCGCCTTGTGATCTTCCCTTGTCTTGTCTGCTCCGATACCGGAGTTCATCAGCCTTGACAGGGACGGCAGCACATTGATTGGCGGGTAGATACCTTTCCTGTGCAGTTCTCTTGAAACCACAATCTGACCTTCAGTAATATATCCGGACAAGTCAGGAATCGGGTGAGTAATATCATCACCAGGCATAGAAAGAATCGGAATCTGGGTAACTGATCCTTTTGCGCCTTTGACAATACCTGCACGCTCGTAAAGAGTTGCAAGGTCAGTGTACATGTAACCCGGATACCCACGGCGGCCAGGTATTTCATTACGGGCAGCGCCCATCTGACGGAGAGCTTCTGCATAGTTGGTAATATCAGTCAGAATGACAAGAACGTGCATGCCATGTTCGTATGCCAGATATTCAGCTGCAGTCAGAGCCATACGCGGGGTGACGATACGTTCGACAGCAGGGTCATCTGCCAGGTTCAGGAACACCACAGCCCTTTCAAGAGCCCCGGTCTTTTCGAAGTCACTCATGAAGTACTGGGCTTCTTCATTGGTAATACCCATTGCTGCGAAAACTACTGCGAAAGCCGCTTCTGATCCAGGCACAGCCGACTGCCTTGCAATCTGCAGGGCGATTTCGTTGTGTGGGAGACCAGAGGCTGAGAAAATAGGCAACTTCTGTCCACGAACCAGGGTGTTTGTTCCGTCGATTGTGGAGATGCCAGTCTGGATGAAATCCTTTGGAGGCAACCTGGCATATGGGTTCATTGCAGCTCCGTTGATGTCCAGAAGCTGATCAGGCACAATCCTGGGCCCGCCGTCAAGAGGTTCTCCTGAACCTGAAAGGATCCTTCCGAGAAGGTCGATGGATGCAGGGAGCTTCAGGGTTTCCCCTGTGAAGACTACACCACAATTCTTGTCCAGCCCGGTAGTACCTTCAAAAATCTGGATAACCACTATGTCCGCCGAAGAGTCCAGCACCTCGCCTCTACGGGTGGTTCCATCAGGCAGGTTGACAGTAACGATTTCTTTATAGCCCACTGGCTCTGTTTTTTCAACAAAGACTAGAGGTCCTGCAATCTGAGTTATTGTCTTATATTCTTTTACCATGTTTACCTACCTCTCAGGGATGCAAACTCTTTATCCATCTTTGCCAGGACATCATTCATAGAAGCATCGAAGTTCTCTTCAAACTTGACCTTGGGAAGCTCATTCTTAGATTCCATCTTGATAATTTCCGAGACAGGCACACCTGATTTCAAAGCTTCCTGTGCAGCATCTCCGTACTTCATGATTGCCTTCATGATCTTGTACTGCTCAGAGAATGGACTGTAGGTATCTACTGGGTGGAATGCGTTCTGCTGCAAGAAGATTTCCCTGATCATACGAGTAATTTCAAGCAGAAGCTGCTGATCGTCTGGCAGAGCGTCAGAACCTACGAGCTGCACGATTTCCTGCAGTTCGGATTCTGTCTGAAGCATTCCCATTGCTTTTTCCCTCATAGCCACATAATCAGGAGCCACATTATCTGAGAACCAGTTGTTAAGGCTTTCCTTGTACAGGCTATAACTGTTCAGCCAGTTGATAGCCGGGAAGTGACGCCTCTGAGACAGCTTGGCATCGAGAGCCCAGAACACTTTCACAATACGCAGGGTATTCTGCGTAACAGGTTCTGAGAAGTCACCGCCAGGTGGAGATACTGCTCCAATAACAGTAATAGAACCTTTCGCACCGTTGAGAGATTCAGCAACACCTGAACGCTCGTAGAACTCCGCCAGCCTTGCAGACAGGTATGCTGGGTAACCTTCTTCACCAGGCATTTCTTCCAGACGGGAGGAAATTTCTCTCATAGCTTCTGCCCACCTGGAGGTGGAGTCTGCCATAAGGGAGACGTCTAATCCCATGTCACGGAAGTATTCTGCAATGGTAATTCCGGTGTACACAGATGCTTCTCTTGCAGCCACAGGCATGTTTGAAGTGTTAGCGATAAGAACAGTACGCTCCATCAGTGGGCGGCCGGTCTGAGGGTCTTCGAGTTCCGGGAACTCACTCAGAACGTCTGCCATCTCATTTCCGCGCTCACCACAACCAATGTAGACCACAACTTCAGTGTCACTCCACTTTGCAAGCTGCTGCTGAGTAACGGTCTTTCCCGATCCGAAAGGTCCGGGGATTGCAGCAGTTCCGCCTTTTGCCACAGGGAAAAGTCCGTCAAGGATTCTCTGTCCTGTAACCAGAGGTTTATCTGGAGTAAGTTTTTCCCTCACCGGTCTGGGTCTCCTGACAGGCCACCTTTGCATCATCTGCAATTCGGTTCCATCAGTAAGGGTACATACTGTGTCTACTACCGTAAAGTTCCCGCTCTTGATGTCGGCAACTGTACCGGAGATGTCAGGAGGCACCATGATCTTATGTTCAATATTCACGGTTTCCTGTACAACACCGAATACTTCTCCGCCTTTTACGAAATCGCCTGCCTTGACAATGGGTTTAAATTCCCAGAGTTTCTTGTGGTCAAGCCCATCTGCAGTAACACCTCTGCCAATGAAACCGCCCGTACTTGCAAGCAGGACGTGCAGAGGCCTCTGAACCCCATCATAAATACTGGAAAGAAGACCAGGACCAAGTTCCACGGATAGAGACGAACCTGTAGAATAACAGGGCTCCCCTGGCTTGATGCCTGCAGTCTCTTCGTATACCTGGATGATGGTCTTGGGTCCTAATATCTGGATGACTTCACCCATTAAACCTTCACTACCGACTTTGACCAGGTCATACATTTTTGCCTGCAAGCCAATGGCGGTGACGACAGGCCCAGACACACGATAAATTTCACCTTTTACTTCCACAGATCAACACCTACCGCTTGTTTTATCTTATCTCTTAAACTCGAGCCTGCTCCACTGCCTCCAAGCGATACTACTGTAGGCTGGACAGACTCATTCAAGTTTTTCCTTAAAAGTTCCGGCAGATTACCAATGTCATCATTATGCATTACAAGAATCCCGATACTCTTATCTTCAAGCACCGATTTTACCGCGGATTCAGTGGTTGGGATATCAACGACTTCATATACATTCCTGATACCTGCCAGCCTGAATCCCGTGACAAACTCGCTCTTTCCGATCACTGCCAATTCCATTAGATAACCACCAACTGATCTTTAATTAGTGTATCATCGAGGCCAGCTTCCTTACCTCTGAAAATAATCCGGAGGTTGGTGACCTCATTATTTTTATGGATAACATAGTCCATAATGGGTACAATTGAGATCGGAGATACATGCGAATAAGTGGTTGCAGATTCAAGAGAGTACCTTATGAGCCTGCTTTCAACGAGAGTCAGAGAAACCGTATCCAGCCCCGTAACACTTGAAATTGCATCCCAGTAATGAGTTTTTCGAAGTTCATCGATAAACTGCTCGTAAGGAAGCGATGCCAGTTTTTCGGGATTTAGCTCCAGGCCGCCTTCGATCATGAGGGGCATGATCTCATCAGACTTCTCGACTCCTGCTCTTTTCAACCTGAATAGATTACTCAGGTTCTTGACATCAACTTCGAGTTTGATGAACCTTGCAAAGAGCTTACGATCCTTGGACCTTGGCCTTCCGATTACGGCAAACAGGCTTGCGTAGTACATCTTGTCAAGCTCGTTTTCTATATATGCCAAGTTGGTTCCATCAAACTCCTGCAGCAGTGGGTAGTACTCAGTCTCTTTAAGAGCATCAATGACTTCCTGATATGTGTCCTTGGCTGCAAGTTCTGACAGGAGGGTATAGGTAAACTCCCCGGCAGAAATAAGAGACTCGAGGATGTCCTCAACGGATGCATTGAAAATTTTGCCACGAAGAAGCGTTTTTACATTCCAGATGTCATATCTTTTAAGATATGCAATGATCAGGTAGTTCAATTCTCCTGAGGTGATCCTGAGCAACTTATCATAGGTTAACGCAAGATTCCTGTTTAGTGCATGTTCTGCCAGATCGCCACCGCTGTATTTCATTGCCAGTTCGTCAACGTCGTTTTTGTATTCAGATTCCTGGATAAAACGGGTGATTTCATCAATCCCCATATTGAGAAGCCGTGGATAAGTTTCTTTAGGAAGCAGCTTACTCTTCATCGCACGGACACGGGTTACGGCATAAGCATAATTAGAAGTGCCTTTTTTTTTCTTATCGGATTTTCGGTAGGGATTTTTACCCCAGAGTCTCTCCAAAAGCCGCATCGAACATCACCCGTATAAAGTATCAGATATCTGCTTCAATGAACGCTCATACACGTTTTTCAGGATTGAATCATATGTGAAATCTAACCTGATGGTCCCATCTTCGTTTTCAATAACAACGCCACCTATACAGTCCAAATTACCCGCATAGGTTAATGAAGATAATTTCCTGGCAGTCTCTTCTGAAGCTTTAGAAGAATAAATCCTAGCACCGCTAGCCTCATACTTGTTAATAATATGCTTCAGCAGCTCTTCTTTTTTGGAAGCCGGCATTGACTTGATTTTATCAACAGCCTGGCTATAAACTTTATCAAGAAGTTCCTTGCGCTTGTTAAGCGTAATTCTTTTTACTTCCAGGTTTGCACTTGAGATAACCTGCTGGTGCAGCTTTTGGAGGTCCTCTTCCACCTTGGCAAGGCTGTCCCCGAGCATCTTCTTCTGTACTTCTTTAGCCTCATTTATTATCTCGGCTGCCTTTGCATCGGCTTCGGTATTTATACGGGAAACCTCAGCTCTTGCACCCTCCTGGATGTCTTTTGTAACGATCTCTAGTCCCATGCTTACACCTCCAAATAAATATAGAGCAAAAAAGTGCTCTAAAGCTTAGAGCAGATACTCTAAGCTGCTTAGAGTGCAACGATACCTAAGGGGAAACTCAGAGCATATAATTACTCCAACTTCACCTGGAAAGGAAAAGACACCCAGAGAAGCTCAGAGTAATGCTCTGAGAAATTTAAGAGCGGAATACGCTCTTAAATTTAAGCAGAATTGATAAGCAATGCAACGACAAGACCGAAGATAACGATGGTTTCAGGAATGACAGTAAGGATAAGACCCTTACCAAATAACCCTTCGTTTTCTGCCATAGCGCCGATTGCTGCAGTGCCGATTTCTTTTTCAGCCCATGCAGATGCAAGCCCAGTTACTGTGATTGCGAGTGCTGCACCGAGTGCTTTCATTCCGTCTGCGTCCAGGAAAGGTCCACTAACTAATTCTTCTCCTACCATGTTTTTATTCCTCCGTGTATTTTCGTATGTATCCGAATGGGTTGTATTTTCTGCCCCCGCCTTCGTAGAATTTTCCGAAGAACTCTACGTACTGCAACCTGAGTGCATGCAGTCCGGGAGCGATGATACTCAAGACAGAGTTAAGACCATGTCCGAGTATAAACACGATTATTGCAGCTACTGCTAAGAAATTGATCTTGGAGTGATCCGCCCAGATCATTTCAAAAGCAATATCATTGACCGTTGAAGCGATGTAAATCGAAGACAGACCGACTGCGATAATACGGGAATATGACAATGCATTGCCCATAAGAGATGGCAATTCAATCGGACCTTTGATACCCTCACCCATGGTGAGCATCACAATTCCGAGAACAAGAATACCAGCACCGATGTAAGTCAGTCCTGAATTACCACCAAGGTAGCCGATAGCTGCAACGAGTGCACCGAGCTGTATAATAAGCCAACTGCCTTTTTCAAGAACCGCATGCTTTATCCCATGGTGCCTGGAAATATTTGCAAATCCGAGCAGGTACCCGAGATTGAGTTGAAGCAATCCTATTACGACAGTTACTCCAATCATAGTCATTACCATGTGAGTCCTGTGGATCGGGAACATAAATTCCTCACCACCGAGCCCTTCAAACAGAACAATAGTTTCCCAACCTGGAATCAGGCCCGGAACTGAACCATGTTCGGTATGAAGACTCGCTAACGAAAATCCTAAGAACTCACCATAAAGAATTCCAAATATAAATGTTGAGATCTGACAATAAATAAGAATATCCATGAGAGGCTTCACAGCATCTGACTTTACTGCTTTTCGAATCGCCAGTGCCAGTACTCCCAGTATCAGTGCATATCCGATGTCTCCGAGAATCAGCCCATACATTAGTGGGAAAGTGAATAAAATCACTGAGGATGGATCAAGTTCAGTATACTTGGGTCTGGAGTACAGATCCATGATCTGCTGCATCGGTGCTGCAATATTGGAGTTGTTGTACTCAACAGGGATATGCTCTTCTTCCTCTTCAGTAATTTCGAGGCTTGTGACATATGCCTTGCCATTAGTGGCACTGTTGACTGCACTGACAACTTTGTCATAATCCTCAGTTGGAGTCCAACCTTCGATTATGAATGCGTTTGCAGATGTAGCTATCCTTAGAGGCAATTCTGCCTTCTGACTCTCGATGGTCAAGACCTCGTCACTGGAAAGAATGAAATCAGAATACTTGACTTTCAAGGATTCGATATCAGCCTTTAAAGACTCGATCTTCTTGGTGACTTCGACTTCTTTCTGTTCGATAAATCTTAACAGATCGCTTGGGACACCACCTCTTTCTGGAACTCTGAGATCTCTGAATCCAAGACCCTGAAGTAATTCGTAGACTCTGTCGGCATCATTCTTGGCTACAAACAGTACAACTGATTTTGATTGGGAATCAAAGTACAGCTCATAAGCTTTGGTGATGCTTGAAATCTGACTGTCATCCAGGCTTCCTTTTACAGTACCCGCGAAAACCTTAAGGCTATCGTAGCCACGGTAATACTCAAAGTCGAGATTGATGGACAGAAAAGGCAAGATCTCCTTCTTCTGGGAATCCAGATCTTTCAACTCATTATCAAGCTGAGCAATTGATTCCGTTTTAGTTGCAATTGTCCTGTCCAATTCATCCAGTTTTGAATTAAGGTCGCGCAGAACAGCGTCAGTTTTCTGAACTACCGGTTCTTTTTTTACAATCCCCAAATAATTGGCGATAGATCGGATCTTCACAAGCTTTTTCGAGACTTCTTCGGCGTTTTTCAATGGCTTGCTGATCTTAAAACCAGACTCGTCCTCAACAAAATCTTCAATATGAAAGAGATTAGTTTCATGCAATGAATCGATGGTGCTACTTAGAATGCTTTTATGCCCGACAATAACGGCCTTTGTCATCGATTTAGGTCTACTCATTAAGGACCGCCCTCTCAAACTCCTGTACAAGGTAATTGACGGATTTGTCTAAATTAGCTTGAGCTTTTTGGGACATGGCTAATGCGTTTTTTTCACCATCGTTGACGATCTTATCTCTTTCCTCCAGGATCTTTTCTTCACCTACTTTAAAAGAGTCTTGTGCAGCTTTATGTGCATCGATTTCGGCCTGCCTCAGGATTTCCCTGGCTTCGGCCCGAGCATCGGAGATACGCTTGTTTTTGGAATCAATAGCGTTGTCAACCATTGATTTAGCGCTCTCTTCCGCTTTTTTTATTTCGGATAAGATTTCATTTTTAGCCATGTGAATCTCCGTCTCTCAAAATTTAATATATAAATTAATAATTAAAAATCCCTACTCCAATGGAGCTAGTTAACAAATCCTTCGCGAAAGAACTATATAACAGCTTCGGTTTTATCGGAGAGGGATAGAGTAATTATAATGAATATTCATTAGATATCGAATTCACCGGAAATTTTTAAGAAATTTAGAAATATAAATAGCAAAATATGTGGTTTAAATCCAAAAGATTAAATAGAACAGTAAAAAATAATTAAATATAAACAGTCGAATATAATTGATTGGTAAAAAATGTTAAATCTTGCCTGTAAAAAAGAAGAGCAAAGCCATGAAAAGAACTTTTTTGAATTAATGTTCTGATAGGCGATTTCAAGGTAATTTTAAAATAAATGTGAATTAACAACTTTGAGTTAAGACTTTGTAAAACAAGTTATATCAGGTATCTATATACAGGTATCTATCCTTAAAACACGCACAGCATTGTCTAATAGAGAGAAGATATTTAAAGCGAGTTTAAAAAATAAAAAAAAGAATGTATTCAAAGTAAGGGATATAACAATTTTTAAAAAAATACAATGTATTTTCAAACGACACTAGCCTCTTGTTTCAAAAAAATAGAAGATTACTTTAGAAAACAGCCCAGTCTTTTTTAAATAGATGCATTTAATTCCGAGTCTGTGAACAAAACTCCCGAAAAGATAATTACTGAGCTTAGTAGCCGTCACAGAACAACCTATGTAGATTTCCTATTTGACTTTTTAATTTTCAATATCAAAGTCACCAATTGAAGTTACAATAAATAATCATTTGCATAGGTTATTTCGTTGCAGACACTTAGTCGATAATAAACAAGGAAGGTTCCATCGAAATATTCAAAATAAAGCCACGAACACAATAAAAATTTTTTAAAGAAAGTGTAAAAAATAATAATTAAAAAATTTTATTCACGGCTTAAAATATAGAAAAATATCCAGAAAATAGCAGAAAAGAGAAAGAGAAAAAAAAAGAAGTAATGTAAAAAAATTTATAAAAAGAAAGAGGCTTGAAGGAGGCCGAAAAGCCAGAAATAAGCAAAATTTCCTTCTTAAAAGGTATTAAAAAGGAATTATTTAAACCTGTAAGGAATTCTGGCCCCTTTGGGGATAGTATGTATATACTCCTTCCTGAATTCAGGGTTTCGCATCATGCAATAGGAGGCATCATCTTTCTTGTAGGCATTATGCTTGCCCATGCGTTTCCAGATGGATTCCAGAGGCTCTTCACATATATTGCCAAAAGATAGTGGGGTATATGCACAGGGCATTACCTCCCCGTCTGAAGCAACATGCATCCAGCGCCTGCCGGCAAAACATCCGAAAAGTTCAGGACCCATAAAATAAGGGAAAGCTGTAACTCTCGGCCCCTCGGGTTTGCTGTTCATGGCTTTCTGGAAAGTCTGAAGCCTTGATACGTCCTTCTCACTTATTACCTCATCCTCATGTTCAAGCCAGCGCCCCACTGCAATGATCTCGTAAATAGACATCTCCTTCATTTCCAGATCGGCTGCAAGGGAATAGAAATCCTCCAGATCATCGATATTATGCGGAGAAACAACGACAAACATATCAGTAAGGATTCCTGCAGCACTTGCATTTTTGACTCCATCAATTGCATCCCGGTATGCACCGCTCCGTCCTCTGAAGCGGTCGTGCTCAGCTTCAAATGGGCTATCAAAGCTGATCCTTGAAGCATACAGTCCTGCAGCCTTAAGTGCCTTTGCCCTTTCTTCAGAGAGCTTGAAGCCTGAAGTAAAACATGTGGCAATTGCCTTTGTCTTGTCTACCCTGGAGACCATCTCAACGAGATCATCCCTGAGCATCGTCTCTCCGCCGTCAAAGGAAACCAGATAGGCTCCAAGGTCAAGGCTCTGCTCTATAGCGTTACATATCTCATCAAGGGTCAGTTCTCTTTCAGGTTTTATGTCAGCTGCTCCGCAGTGAATACACCGATTTGGACAGCGGGCGGTAATCCCTATTGAAAATTGATCCGGAACACGTTTCTTCATTATGGCTGCAATTTCAGCACTTATGACTCGGCTGAAAACAGGGCCGGGAATGGGAGGAATCCATGTGGAGAAAATAATCTCGTCTTCGTTTATTGAAATAGGTTTTTCTTCCGCAAAGATGTTGTTTATACGTTTCAGAAAGGGTTTTGCAAGCTGGGAAAGAGGACCTTCTGCATCAAGCACCAGCTTTTCATTTTCTGTACTGGCATTTACCTTAATCACCGGACTATCATATACTCGCATGGATACACCTGATAAAGTTAATATCAAAAGCTGAAAACTTTTGGGGTTTAAGTAAGAAACTAAATTGCATCATTATTGGCATTCTATACACAGAAATTCGACAGAGTCAATTCATTTTTCAGGATGAGTAGAGCTAAATCAGATATTTTGAAGCATGTCTACGGTTATATAATCAGTTATCTGGAAAAGCTTATCCCTTGCCGGACATACTCTAAATGTTTCAAGGGTTTCTTTTGCGGCACTAACGTGCAGCCTTACGGAATCTATAGACTTCTCTAAGGCCTCTTCCTTTGACATGTTCCTCATGTAGATGTGCGGCAGGGTTTCAGATGTAAATTTTGATTCCTTGCCCTCGACTACTTCTAGAAATTCAAGAATGTCATCAACAATCTGGTATGCAGTTCCCAGGGAATTCCCAAAGAAGCTAAAACGCTCCGCAAGTGCCTCATCAGCTCCTCCGGTATATGCTCCAATGGATGCACTGATTGCGAATAGAGAAGCAGTCTTCTTATAAATACATTTTAAATAATCGCTTTCTCCGAAGTTATCGTCATCAAGCCTCAGGTCAAGGACCTCTCCTTCCGCCATATCCATTCCCGCCTTTCCAAAATCTCGAATTACCTTTTCACCATAAGGGGAAATGAACGCAATTGATTTTGCAATGAGATAATCACCACAGAGCAGTGATCTGGAAGGCCCGAATTTTTCCGGGGCAGAGGGCAGATTCCTCCGGATAAGCCCCTGATCCAGCAGGTCATCATGAATTAAGGAAGCCGAATGCATCATTTCAACGGCAAGGGCTGCATTAAGGCTCCGGGAATATGAATCTGAACAGATCTCGCTGGCCAGAAGAAGGATAATTGGTCGAATTCGTTTTCCTCCGGAATGACAGACATGCTCAACCATTTTTTTTAAGCCGGAGTTCTCTATTCGGGCAATTGAGTCCTCAATCCCGGCTTCTACATATCTGTATTCTTCCCATTCTTCAATATTCATCAATATTACTCCGTATACTTTGACGGGCATCCGGTAACTATCTTATTTGCCTCAAACGTAGATTCGGAAATCATTGTTCCGCTAATTGTCACCTGTTTTCCTTCGGCAAGATTGGAAGGGAGATCTCCTACATAATTCACATGTATCTTAAGGTTTTCATCATTTTCGTCTTTCAGTTCAAATGATGTCATGCCAGGAACCTTTTCAAGGCTTCCGTCCTCTACAATTCCCATTGCATTTATACTCTGCCCGGCATAGCCCTGAGGGTTCGAAAGAAGCTCAGATACTGCAAGATATCCTTCAGAAGAGTCGACTCCATATAACCCTATAAGAAACACACCAGCAATAAAAGCAACTGCAAGCAATGATTTTTTTCTTTTGTTCATTCTAAAACCCCGTATAACTCGATCATTACATTAACCTTTTGTTGGACTCTGCATACGTCTTAAGTAATGACAGGAGGTATGCAAATATGAGTATCCAGCTGATTGCAAACGCCAGAATAAAGGGTTCCATTTATATCACGTCTTTGCACTATCAGTTTCTTCAGCCCGGTTTTGAAGCCAGGGCAGTATAAAGGAAGAAAACTGTTTTTGAAAACTTATGTCTAGCCCTATATAAGAGTATATATCTCTTATCAGAGAAATAAGATTCCAGAGGGAAAAAACAGGAAAAATTATATTTTTATTATCCACTGTAAAAATAAAAATAATTATTCTTATCTAAAGAGCCCAATATTATTTTTACAGTATTATATAATCATTTGAATATTATTTAATTAAAATTTTTACAAAGGAAATACTGGATATAAAGTGGCTTTCTTTCAAAAAGTAGCAAAAATCGATGAATTCAGCCAGAATATTTACTTGTAACAATAATAAAAAAATAAGATTGTTAAAGCTTTATCTGGTGATATTTACTCTAAAATATTCATGTAATAAACCCATTTCTCAAGCGAGCAGGGTTAACAATAAAATAGAAATATATATAGAACTGGAATATATAAAAACTGTAAAAATTCAACTGGTGCCTTCACACTATTTAATGCTATTATCCGAATTTGCAAACTCGAAATTATAACCGGAACAATTCAGTAACCTGAGTTACTTATTTGCCTTTTTCCCGAAGATATTTGACTACTATTTGCAATGGCACATTTTCAGACATCATCTGGATGCCTTTTGGATGCCTTTTATTACTACATCATCTGGATGCCTTTTATTACTATACCACCCCAAACAATTCCACCCCAAATAATTATACAGTCTTTTTTCCCCTTCGAATAATCAGGTAGTCCTCATTTATTTACATGCCTATTTTGTTTCTTCAGGGGGCAGGTCGCCAGATGGAATTTTGGAGGCACATTATAATTTTTGTATTGAAAGATGGTTCTCGGGGTCAAGCATAGTAAGGAGTTTTTTCTTACCGGTGGTAGCCCAGCCACAACCCTGCATGCAACAAGGGAGAAATCCAGAAAGCCATTTTAGGAGATATTGACCATGTGAACTACGCTAAACTAAAGATTTAGCGGTTTCCGGATTCATCCTTCCCTCTACTGAGGACAAGTCATACAGGTCCTGCCCCGCATACCACAGGTGAAATGAATATATGATCGTGAGAGTACTTGAGATGCTTAGAGCTTCCGGTTTTCTCCAACTTAATGTTCCCGATCCCTTCAGGTATACGATACCCTGTTATCCAACTCCCCCAGTTTGGTTTTCGCATTTTGGGTTGTGGTGACAGTATCTACTATTAAATTAACTTAATACGAAAAATAGTTTAGCAGAATCAACAATTTAAAAATCTATGAAAATTGACGCTTGTATCCCATGAAATTAAGATTTCGTGAGTTTTACGCTTCTTCCTATAAAAATCGGAGAGAATAGAGTAAGGAAAAAAAGGAGATATACCACAATATTGCTGGAGTGAATAAAAAAATATATAATGTCGAGCGAAAACGTTATATTTAACAAATACCTCTAGATGTGTTGCAGTTTGCGTTGATGGTCTAGTGGCTATGACTTGGGCCTTCCAAGCCCAAAACCCGGGTTCGAATCCCGGTCGGCGCATTTAAACCTTTTTAAATAGTTTTAAATAATTTTTTCTCTTATTTTATTTATCACGATACAAAGACAACGTAGTGCGAGGGTTGCCCAGCTAGGTCAAAGGCGATGGGCTTAGGACCCATTTTCGCAGGAATTCGTGCGTTCGAATCGCACCCCTCGCATTTGTTTTACAGGCTTTTTTGACCCCTCAGATAATATCAGGGCCGCTGAAGAGTTTGATCAAAAACTTCTTCTTTACCTTCCTGCCGGGATTCCAGAGAGTTTCCGTAAAGTCCGTACTTTACCAGCGCCTTTTCAACATAAAGCCAGAAAAATCCGACTATGCAGCCTATGAGCGCGCCCACAATCACATCCGAGGGGTAGTGGACTCCGATAAATATCCGGCTCAAACTTACAGTAATAGCAAATATCCAGACTAAAAGTTTAAATTTTCCTGCTCTTGAGTGCAAAAAAGTAGCCAGAGCAAAGGACATAAGCGAATGCCCACTCGGCATAGAGTATCCTGTGGTGCAGGTTACAAAACGGACGTCTTCAGGTCTCGGGACTTCAAAAATAGGCTTGAGAGCCAGGGCTAGAGACCAGGCCGATACGAGTAAGACAAGGAAGAGAATTGTTTGCTCCCTTCCTCTGTAATAATAGAGTACAGCAATGATCAGGAAAAGAAAGTAATCAAATTTAAGGCTTACAAATAACATGAAAGGGTCGAGAAAGGAAAAGGAGTTCAGAAACATCAGAACATAATAATCAAACTGAGAAAACATTGACAAGCGGGATCACTTCTTAACTTTGTAGAATACCAGGACTAAAATCTGTTATCTTAATTTAATTTGTCTATTTTCGGATTTCAAACTATCTATTTTTTAAAGCGCCCATTTTTTGCATATGCTTTTCTCTTACGGAGATCTCCTTGCAAGGTATCTCTCTGAACCGGAATGCTTGACAAGCTTTCCACCTTCGAGTTTGGACACCGAACCGTGTCCACAACAGATTAAGCATTTTTTGCCTTTCTTGGAGAGTTTGTTATCAAGTTCCAGTATCAGGGACATGAGGGCATTTCGTTCCTCTCTTGCAAGGTTGCTGTCTACATTTACCGATGTCATGAGATAATCAGCCAGGAAATTGTATTCAGCCCTTTCCGGGCTCAAGCTCCTGAAATTAATCACTGAATCTTGAGGGAAAACAAGCCCTTCTTCAGGGCACAGGTAGAAGATTTCCCCATGCATGTGCCCTCCAAGACCCTGAAGGGCTTCAAACTCCAGACCTCCTATCCTGAAGCGAGCAATAAGAGGAAAAGCTCCCCTTTTCTCGACTTCTTCAGCCTGAATCGGGATTTCAGGGAAAAGGATCACATTTGAAGGAGGAGTGAACCTTGAAAAGAGATTAATCATTTTTGTATAAACCTCTTCCAGAATACAACCCTGATTGCTGGACCCATAAGCCCTGCTGGTTTCCCGCGTAATTTTCAAGGTTTCGTTATTGAGGTAAGAAGGAGCGGAAAAATAGCCTGCAGCCCCGCAGTGGTCAGCATCTGCATGAGTAATATAGATTCTTTTAAGCAGGCTCAGGTCTCCAAGCCTGTAGTGCTGGAGCATATTCACGACATCCGGCTGGTATATCCCATAGCCCGTATCAATCATAACCCTTTCTTCAGGAGTATCGAAAAGATAGATATTTCCTCCACAAGGAAGCTGGAAACAGAAAAGTTCAATGCCGTCCTTTACCCTGATCCTCTGCACATCGGCATAAAAGCCTTCTCCTGAAGTCCGGTTAAGGGTTTCTCCGACTTTGAGGATGTTCTCAAAGACCTCAACAGGGTCTTTTCGCAGGTTTGAGAGTTCCTGGGCGATATGGTTGATGTCGTGCAAAAATTTCATTAAAAAGGCATCTTCTGCATTTCCGAGATAGTTCCTCAGTTTCTGGGCAAGCCTCAGATAAAAAACCGTATCATCAAGCTTTTCCCCTGTTGTGTCATATTCAACAATCTCAAGCCTGTACTTTGATTTGAGCTGGTTCAGGAGAGCATCTATAAGGCCGGCATTTTCAATGTTAAGGCTCACGACTAGCCTTTCAGGATGCTGCCCCCTGTCATCAAAATCAAGGAAAGTGATATTTGCCCCTGAAGAAGTGATATAGTTCAGGAGATCAAATAATGCTCCTGGGCAGTTTGGGAGATAGACATTGAATTTAAGAAAAGCTACAGGCTGCAGGGAAGTCTGGAGGTAACCTATTTTTTCCAGCTCCTCAAGGATTTTTTGGTAAGCCTGTGAAGCAGCCGCTACCTCAAAAAAGACAGTGTTCCTGTCGATCCTCCGGTCATACTGTATCCGGTTGATGTTTCCTTCATGCCGCGTGATAATCTCGGCTGCACTGTGCAGGGCTCCGGGCTTGTCAGGCATGCAAGCGATAAAAGAGAATTGTTCCATGAAACATCCCCTGATCAGGTAAAAACCGTTTTTCTGGTTAATTTAGATTAAATCCTGCCTTACTTTAAACTTTCCTGTTTATGAGAAAATGGAGAATTAAAAGAAAATAATAATTCAGCATATAATAATAATTTAGCACTCAAGCACAACAGCCCGGAGTCCAAGCGCCTCAAAAACTCCTTTGATCTCAAAAAGAGGGTTCTCTTTCCTGTAAAAGAGATGGGATCTACAGGCACAGTCCGTACACCCAAATCCCGGAGCTGAATCCCCCCCAAGCCTGCAGGCAATTTCACACTCAAGCCGGGCAGAAGTGCCGGCACAAACTGCCTGGGACAATCTAAACGAAGAGTTCAGATGGAGATAATCTACGTGCCATCTGGGATTCTTATCCCCTTTTGAAGAAAGGTCAATATGTCTTTTTAGTCTCTTCATGCCTCCGGGTCCGAGGGCCGAACCTACGTAGATATGAAAACCTGCAGGAAACGAAAACGTGCCCTTTTTCCCTACTTCAATTATGCAATCCCTGTTCTCAAACACCAGGCAGTAAACCCCTTTTTCGGAAAAATCCATTTTCAGACTCCGATTATTAATAACTCGATTTCTTAGCGACTTCGGTTTTTAAGACCTCAATTTATTTTCAGAAACCTGAAGGTACTTCTCAAGCAGAGGCACAACCATTTCCTCCAATTTATCTTTTTCCTTCAGGGCTTCAACCCAGGAGACAGGTACTGCTTCAATCCCAAGCCTTGCCCCGAGTATCCCGCCTGCGACGCTGCCCACTGAATCTGAATCTCCGGTTATGTTCACCGCAGTTTGAATGGCTTTTTTGTAATCATCAGGGTACCGTAGAATGCAGAAATAAGCAAGGGCAAAAGTTTCATCGGCATACCAGCCCTGCCCTATTTTCTGGAGAGCCTCTTCATCACTCAAATTACTATGAGCCAGTTCATAAGATCTTTTCAGAGATTCCGTAAACTCCTCAGAAATCCCTTCCGTTGCCTTGAGAAGAGGTAAAAACATATCTTCGGGGGTTACCCCATCAAGAGCCAGTTTTACAGCATATGCTCCCGCAATGGATGCAGCATCTGCAGTAGGATTAGAGTGGGTAATTCTACCGGAAACTGAAGCTGCTTTTATCAGTTTTTCGGGGTCATTCCGGAAAATGAAACCAAGGATTCCAACCCGCATGAGGCTTCCGCATGTTTTTGAGTTTATTCCTGCCCTGCTCCAGTGAATTCCATCTCTGAGATTAAGGGCTGCACTTCTGGTTGTTGCTCCGGCTCCAAGGTCAGGCTCATCCAGCCAGAGGACAAGTTCCTCTGCGATTTTGTCCATAAGCCCTGGAAGTTCAAGTTCTGCCCCATGCAGGAGCCCTCGGGCAAGTACAAGCATCAACTGGGTATCATCCGTCCAGGAAGACTCTGGAGAGAGTTCAAGGATTCCATCTTCTCCATATTTCTCTTCTATTTGCTCAAGGTTCAGATGTTCTACGGGACGGCCAAGAGCATCTCCGCATGCGGTGCCGAAAAGAAAGCTACGAAGCTTGCTTTCAAGATATGGAGTCGCTTGTGTGTTATCTGTACTCATGATTTCAATTCCATAACTCAAGAGAGAAATGTGACTATTCATGTATAATTAAGCTTACTCAGATAGGTTTGAGTTTTTGAATTATATCAAATTGTTGCTAATAGTTTGAGGTAAAAATCCCAAATCCTGAAGCTCTATGAGTACATTTCCATGATTGCCAGGACTTTTACAAGGAGGCTGTGTTTAGCTTAAAATGCTTTAATTGATTTCGGTTTGTTAGATACAGAATTCAGCAGAATGATCTTGTTTTTGTTCTAGGTATACAGGGCAGGATTATCATAGTGCCTTTGCAACTCCACATACCTTAATCCCGATATCATGTTACTCTCAAACTTGACCTTCTTTGATTCAAGAGTAAACCGTATGAACTTATCATACCCTTCAACCATGAGTACATCTCAACCATTAAGTAGTGGACAACCTGCGCAGTTGAATTGAAAAAAAAGTAGCATAAGACTTCTAACTATCTAATTCATAATATTTGTGACAGATTTGCAAATGTTTGATTTTGATCCTCAAATATATAAGTTCAAAAATTATTAAGTTATAGTTATTTAGATTGGATCTCCAAAAAATAATTCATTTTTTAAGAGTTATTGAGCCGTATATAGGAAATTAAGTGTGGTTTCAGCTGTCTTCCAATAAAAATATACTTTTTGATGGAATTATTTGTCCTTAAAATGGGTAAAAATTATTAATTTGATATTTAAAAGATATTTTATCCTTATTTTGGACGTTTAATTAAATATAACTAATAATAATACTGGATGCCATAGTTACAAATAAATATAATTTGGCAGACATTAAGCAATTATTTAACTTTATTATTGTTTTTAAGGACATATAAGAGTTATTAACTAGATATGTAATTATTGACATCTATTTTTACCTTAATAAGATAATATATGCGCTTATCAGAAAAAATAAGCAATTTAAATCCTTTATTTATACCTTATTTTGGAGAAACCAGGAAATATAACTGTATACATATATAAATAGAACAATATTAAAATAATTAAAACTGTATTAATATTAATGTATACCATACATACCTATTTATTTTCGCACCTTATGATAATATCTAAAAAACGTTTCTTTGAAAGTAGGTAAGCATGTCAATAGCAAAACACAGCGTTTAAGCATTGTGTTTAGTTAACAAAAGTGAGGAATGAGAACAAATGGGGAAGTGGGGTATTAGAACAAATGGAAAAACAGGATTTGACATCCTAAAAAAGACAGGTTATCTTTTCATGGTAACCTTAATATTATTGACAAATGTAGCAGCAGCAGAGGACGATACAGGAGATCCAGAGGACAACAAAATTGCATATAACGATGTGACGATCTCAGAAGACACGTTTGACACTGTTTCATTTGAAAATGTAGAATTTAACAATGTCGTATTTAATAATGTCACATTTGTCAATGTCTCAATTAACACCCTCATAGTTAACAATCTCACAACAGTTGAACCGGATGCAGCAAACACCGCAGATGCTCCTAAAGTTAGCCGTCAATTATCGGAGTTCAACCCTGATCAGAGGAGTACTGCAGCAGCGAGTGCTGAACCGGGAAGTACCGTAAATAGTGGAGATTATGCAGGGAGTAAAGCGTACAATGGAACTGGTGCAGGAAACACCCAAAATAATGGGACGTACGCCGGAGCAACCATTAATAATGGGCTATACGCAGGAGCAATCTTTAATTATGGGACGTACGCAGGCTCCAGAGTTTATGGGGAAGAGGCAGGATACACCATAAATAATGGGGAGTGTGCAGGAAACACCCAAAATAATGGGGAGTATGCAGGAAGCACCCAAAATAATGCGGAGGCTACAGGCTCCAGATATTACAATGGGACGGAAGCAGGAGCAACCATTAATAATGGGGATGATGCAGGATCCTACCATAATATTGGGGATGTAGCATATGGCTACATTAATAATGGGGATGGATCAGGTACCAAAAATTACATTGGAGAAGGTGCAGGAAACTTCATAAATAATGGAAAGGATGCAGCAAGCAGTTATAATTATGGGGATTCTGCAGGCGGCTACGTTAATAACGGGGTTGATTCCGGCTCCAGAAATTATGGGGAAGATGCAGGAAACACCTATAATTATGGAGAATGTACAGGAAACACCGATAATTATGGAGAAGTAGCAGGCGGTACCATTAATTGTGGAGATGGCTCCGGCTCCAGATATTATGATGTGGCTTCAGGAAACACCATAAATGATGGGGGAGTAGCAGGAAACACCATAAATAATGGTGTGGCAGCTGGAAGCACCGGAAATAATGGGGCATGTGCAGGCTCCAGAAATTATGGGGTGGATTCAGGAAACACCATAAATAATGGGGATTGTGCAGGAAGCACCTATAACAATGGAAAGGATGCAGCAAGCACCGAAAATAATGGGGACAATGCAGGCTCCAAAAATTATAATGGGAAGGATTCAGGAAGCGTCGAAAATAATGGGGACAATGCAGGAAGTACCATAACCAAGAATATAACCATAAATGAAGCGAACGATGAAGAGGACGATGAAGAAAACGATGAAGAAAACGATGAGGGGGACGATGAAGAAAACGATGAAGAAAACGATGAAGCAAACGATGAAGCAAACAATGAAGCAAACGATGAAGCAAACGATGAAGAGGACACCGTATAATAAGTGAAACTAAAAACTAAAAAACACACAAAAACACATTGTATCAGTACAATGTTGTTAATAGAACTTACGCAGTTGCCTGCTCTGCAGGCAACTTTTGAATTTCCTTATTTTTTTATACTAAAGAAGACTTTTTGTGAACTACCCCGCCATGCTTTCTGATGAAAGCACAGCACTCCTTTGATGTATAAGCTTCATCAATTCTTATTACTCTTTTATCTATAAGCTCCGCCTTGTAGGTCAAGAATTCGATGAAACGAGAAAAATATCCTTGATTCTGAGTTGATCTATTCTGAGAACGTTTTCTTTTTTACCTTATGAGAGAAACAGAGTTTTCCACTATTGATTTTGAATCCGCTTTGATTGTAAACTAACGTCATGAAGTATTTTCCACTTCTGAACTTTGGTGGTCTTGCAGATTTATCACCATTTATCCAGAGTGAGAAGAATAATTTGTAATTAGCATCGAGCTTTTTCAATACCGATCACAGTATTTTGGAATACACTATATTGTACTCAGGGAATTTTTATTTCAATGCTGGAAGCTGATTCTGTTGTTCTACGTACTTTACAGTTCTCTGTTCGAATACGATCTTGACCAGAACGTATCTTTCCATAACATAGTTTTTACTTCAGGGAAGTTTTTGCGAATCTCCCTTGAAGTTATTGTCTTGATGATGTTAATATACTTTGGAATATCGAGCGAAGGTTTTGCTGAAAATAATAAGTGAAAATAGTCTTCGTCACACTCGATATTCAGCACTTCAACATCGAATGTTTCACTTATGCTATGGATTTTTATTTTGAGAAAATCAATTATAAGAGGATTCGTTAAAGCTTTTCTCCTATATTTCACACACTGAATGAAATGATAATGGAGTGAATTCACAGAATGGCCCTTAAGACCCAGAGTTTATACTGAATAGTTATAACTATATTGATATAACTATAAGTATAACTGATTATTCTACTGTTGTTTTGTAGAAGTTGATGGCTTTCATCCCCCACCTGTCACTTACGCTCCGAGGAAGGGGACTTCACGCCTTAGAGTTAAAACAATTGAATTTTCAATTCAATTATCTGAGTCCTAAAATACAAAATCAAAAAACGAGTGTAAAAAATGGTATAAAAAACGAGTGTAAAAAGGAAAAGTGCTCCGATGGGGATTTGAACCCCAGTCGCAGGAGTGAGAGTCCTGAATGATTGGCCGAGCTACACTATCGGAGCACGCTGTTAATTATGTTCTGTCCCTAAGACAGCATACGTTCAAGTGATTTATAAAATATAAACCTTTCGACTGATTTTCAAAAAAAATTGAAGCAGCCGGGAGGATATGCATACTTCCCGGCAGAGAGTTAGAGGAGATTTCCTTCAGAATGAAGGCTATCTGTTTACTTTTCCGGTAACCGAAGTTATACGAACATGGCCTGAGGAATTGTTGGCTCCTGCACATTAACGACCTTGTCATAGGCTTTCATGAAGTCTGCCATGGTGATCTGTTTGCCGCGCCTGCGCAGAACAAAGATCCCAGCTTCTTTGACAATTACGTTTATATCTGCCCCACTCCTTCCTGACAGGACCTTTGCAAGCTTTTCAAAGTCTACGTCATCAGCAAGTTTCATCTTGCGGGTGTGGATTTTTAGGATCTCGATTCTGCCTTTTTCATCAGGGAGCGGAACTTCGATGGACCTATCGAACCTGCCGGGTCTGAGGAGAGCGGGGTCAAGAAGGTCAATCCGGTTGGTTGCAGCAACCACCTTTACATTTCCTTTTGGATCAAATCCATCCATCTCAGCGAGGAGTTGAAGCATTGTCCTATTTACCTCCGCCGAGCCGCTTGTTCCGTCATAGGTCCTCATGCTGCCCACAGCATCGATTTCGTCTATGAAGAGGATACTTGGGGACTTGTCCCTTGCAAGCTGGAAAATGTCCTTGACAAGCCTTGAGCCTTCCCCAACGAACTTCTGGACGAGGTCTGAACCTGACATCCGGATGAAGGTGGCTTTTGCCTGAGAAGCTATGGCTTTTGCAATCAGGGTCTTTCCCGTCCCAGGGGCGCCGTGGAGCAGAACCCCGGAGGGAGGTTCAATTCCCAGGTCCTCAAAAAGTTCGGGTTCGGTAAGTGGAAGTTCCACGCTTTCACGGACTTCCTGAAGTACCTCATCCAACCCACCAATCATGCTGTAGTCCACACCCGGAGAATTGATAAGCTCCATAACCTGAGCTCTCACATCGGCAGCCCTGCTCACTATGGAAATGATCGAGTAAGCCCCATTTACCGCAACCCTCATCCCAGGCTCTATTTTCCCGAGGCATTCCTCCGGGATCTGCGTGAGGACTTCCTGGTTGTTTCCGTGCTGTCTGATAAGGGCAATTTCCCCATTTACCTCAAGAATGGTTGCAATGAAAAGTGGAGGTTCGGTAAGTTGTTCCAGGTGAGCTTTTAATTTATTGATTTCCTGAAGGTGCCTGCCTGTGGCTACACTGGCTTCAAGGAGCCGTGCCTTCATATTTTCGTTCTGGACCTTAAGTATCTCTATTTCGGTTAAGAGAGATTTCACATCCTCAGAAATGATCTCCCCGCCTTCAAGCTGAAACTCTACCCTAGACTTAATATCTTCCAGGGAAGACCTTATGGCACTGTCTTCTGACATTTGAATACACCTGTGTTATGATATAAAATTGATTTGAATATTGGTTTCAGGTTAATTGAGTTCTAAACGTGTGTATATGGTTGATTTAGTTGATTCGGAGGTAAAAGGTTTACGAGTAACCTTATTTGCAGGTGATGATCTGCAGCTATCAGAGTTTTAGCAATTACCCTGAGCAATTACCCTGCAGATTTCTGTCTGGAGATGCAATTATCTTCCGGCATCTGCCTCCGTTCCTTCAGGGCTTTTACAAAAGAGCAAAAGCCTGAAAACGGACGCCAGGAACAGAACAATACTTTTCATGACTATTGCCCTTAAGAGAGCAATTGCACGTTACCCAGTACAGGACAATTTATACATATATTTTTTACAGGATAGCGTACGCATATCAAAGGTTAAAATGCAATTGAAGAGGTTCTAATGCAATTGAAGAGGTTCTTATCGTGTTCACAGTATATATAAGATGCCGGGAATAATTATGCACATATAAATATAAAAAGGATATATATAAGTTCCTGCCGCCCATTGCTAACCCTTATAAAATTGTCTAAGAAACTTATTATTATTTTCTGGTCTTTAGATTTTTCTGGTCTTTAGATTTTCCTCTCTAAATCATGCAAAACAGTCAAATTTTAATTATATTTTGATAATTTTTCAATTAATAGGAAAAGGAAACGTCGCAATAGATAAGTCAATGATAAAAACGGTAGTTGACGGAAAAATAATGATTCCTTTGCCAAAAGTTTTGGTTGGAAATCGATACTAACCTATGTTCCCCGTATTATCTACTTATTATGCTGATTGTGGCAGAAAATTACATGTGAACTCTCACTACACTCGTTTTATTTTGTCAAGTCACGGCACTATAGCTCGCAATGTTACATACTGGTTTTGTCCTGCTTGCAAGAAACCTTTTCACGATCAAATTATTGGTGTTCCTGGTTCTGCAGATTACAGTTCTGAATATTATGATAAACAAATGAATGTTAGATATGATGAACGATGCAGTCTAACAATTCACGATGAATAGGGAACATATACAGAAGGCCTGATAACCTTCTGTGGAAGAGCTCCTTGTGCAACTTCACTATGGTTATATGAACAAAAACGAGCAGAACTTTCAAAGCAAGAACTTTTGGATCAAAAAGTTGCCTTTCGCGAAACATTGTATGTTGATGGAGATTGGATCAAAAAAGGCTGGAAATAAAAGTTTGAAAATCTATTGGAGAGAACGATTCCAAAGAAAGAATGGAAGAAAATGCGATATAAATCTGTTTACGTTGTTGCTACCGAAGAAAAGGTAATTTTAGATTTTGAGGTAACTGACCGATTACCAACAATTGAAGCTCTGATGCCTCATTTCATTCAAATAAAGAATCGATTTCCCGAAGGCAAAATACAAAAGATTGTTTCTGATGAGGACAAAGCAATCATAGGAGCCGTAAAGAGGGTGTTCCCTGAAGTGGCTCATTTTTTTTGCGTGTTTCATCAATTAAAAAACGTTAGCAAGAGATATTATGAGGAATTGAACTCTATTGAAGAGATCCCAGATAATGACAGGGTTGTGTACAATGAGATCTGTCAGTTGATCCGTTCTTATACGGCCATCAGTGCTGTTGCATATATTCAAAAGATACGAAAATTTGACTCTAATTTGAAACTTTCAGAAGCGTCTCATAAAGCGATTTCTTATGCAGAAGAGATTTTCAAGAAGAATGTAAGCTTCTTGAAAAAAGGTTTTACACCTGAGACGAATAATACAATGGAACAGATATTTTCTTTGACATGTGATATCGTAGACAAAGCAAGATCTTTTAAAACCGATAGTGGCCTAACTAATTTTTGTTATAATTTATTTACTTATTCCAACAAACGGTGTTTCAGTACTGGTAAATGGAAAGGATTCTCACCCTTAATGAGGGCAAGATTCCAATATGGATAAAAGCAAAGGAAAAATGGAAACTTAGAACCTAAACTTGAAGTCTTCCAGTCGTAGCTATTGAAAAATCCCACAAGAATCAATCCATAATTGAAAAATGTTTAAAACTGTACATATGAATGGATCAACTTTTCCAAGATGTGTAGATTGGTTTACTCAAATTCGGATGAAATTTTATGATTATTTTTGAAATTGAAGAAAAACCAGAAAAAATTAAAAAGACTCTTGTCTTATAATACTCACATAATACACATCAGTTTCTTTGTTTCTTTCATACTCTTTATTTTTTCCTTTCGATTAGTTATGCATAATTGTCACTTTTCAATGTCACCGCATTTCTCCCTGAAAGAGCCAGAATTTGAGATACATAGATGGAATATTACGGCATTTTTATACATCTCTGCCCTGGGGAATGAACGATATAAAAACCTTTCGTTGGAACGATTCAGAACCCGGGGCTGAAAAGAGGCAACTTTGTACAAATATTCAAAATAGAACCTTGACTTTACCAGATTATTGATATATTATCTCAACTTCAGTTATAGTTCTACAATAAAGATAATAAAAAGAATAAACTCGTTTACATGCCTAAAAAATTCAAAGGATAGATTTAATAATAGAAGCATAATATCATTCCACATGCGTGTATCAGAAGATTTTCTAAGAGTAGGTGCAACAGTCACATTTGTTGGCTTTGTTATAGTATTTTTAGGTATAATTCTTACAATGTTACAGCATCCTGCAAGCACTCAAATGGGCGGACTGGTCATGCTCGGACCCATTCCGATAGTATTCGGCTCTACTCCTGAAATTACAACAAATATGCTTGGACTTGGATTATTAATAACAATTCTTTATCTATTCCTGTGGAAGACGAAACGTTGATTGGAAACTTACTTGTTTTAACTGGAATTTTCATTATACTCTTCGGGTTTTTAATACTTATAATCGGAACAGCCATAGGCATGCGCGAAACTTCCGAACCTGGAAAAGGATATTCAAAAAGAAGGGGCTGGTTCGGAAAAGATGCTGATTCGGGAAATTCTTTCGGTTTCGAGGACCCCGGTAAGAAAGAACCTCATGCAGGAAAAGCCGAATCAAGGATAAGGGGTGGAGGAGTAATTATGCTTGGCCCGATCCCGATTATCTTTGGAAGCGAAGGGGAAAGTGCAAAGACAGCAACAATCCTTGCGATAATCCTGATGGTTCTCAGTCTGCTTATTTTCAGAGGCATAATCTTCTGAATTTGCCTTCATCTGCATTCAAACACTGATCTACTCTGTTTTCAAAGCTACTCTGTTTTGGTCTTCTCCAGCCACAAGATTGATATTCGGTATTAGGTCCCTCCTGCCTAGTTTTTGTTTCTATCTACTGTATGCAGACAGGCTCAAACAGGGAGCGGCACGTGGAAAGGAGAAATAGGAGATACAACAAAGGTCATTTCGGAATAATACCAACCAATTAACCAGGGAACCCCTCTGTTTTCAAAGGCGCAGAATTTAAAACTACCTGCTCCTTTAAACCGGACAAAACCTTATTAAGGTTAAGCCCGATTCAGGGCTTATGTTTACGATAATCACAGGCGCGCAGTTCGGTGACGAGGGAAAAGGTAAGATTGTCGACCTTCTTTCAAAAAATTATGATATTGTTGCCCGTTTCCAGGGTGGGAACAACGCAGGCCATACAGTCAGGGTAGGAGATGAGGTCTACAAACTGCACCTGATCCCCTCAGGCATCCTGCTTGATGCCAGGGTCCTGATCGGGCCTGGGGTTGTCCTGAACCCTGAGGTTTTAGCCGAAGAAGCCACAATGTTTGAGAAGCATGGGATAAAGGTAGACCCGGGAAAACTCGGGATTGATGCAAAAACAAGCATTATTATGCCTTACCACATAGAAATGGACGGGCTCAGGGAAGCTGCAAGGGAAACAAAAATAGGGACCACTCGGCGCGGAATCGGCTATGCCTATATTGATAAAGTAGCAAGGGACGAGATCCGCATGGCTGAACTTGTAGATAAGGATCGTTTCCTGGCAAGGCTTGAAGAACTTGCTCCCCAGAAAGAAAAAGAAATCGAGACAATGGGGGGAGACCCGAAGATCGTCAGAGACCCGGTCCTAATAAATAAATACCTTGAACTGGGAAGACAGTTTGCTGCCTATGTTACGGATGTTTCCAAGGAAATCAATCAGGCTCTTGATGAAGGAAAGCATGTCATGGCTGAAGCTGCCCAGGGAACCCACCTTGATGTGATACACGGAACCCAGAAATTCGTAACCTCTTCTTCCACAATTGCGGGTTCTGCATGTGCCAACCTTGGAGTGGGGCCTACAAGGGTGGACAATGTTATTGCCATAGTAAAAGCTTATATAACAAGAGTCGGGGAAGGGCCGCTACCAACAGAGCTTTCCGGGGAACTGGGAGAAAGGATACAGAAAGCCGGAGGAGAGTTCGGGACGACTACAGGCAGAGGCAGGAGGTGCGGCTGGTTCGACCTTCCACTTCTTAAAAAAGCCATTGCCCTTAACGGATATACGGAAATTTCCCTTACCAAGCTGGATGTACTGACAGGCCTTGACTCTCTCAGGATCTGTGTTGGATACAAACATAAAGGAGAAAGCCTGGACTATCCCCCGGAACTTACAGAAGATCTATGGGACTGCATCCCGGTGTATGAAGATCTCCCTGGCTGGAAAGACGAACTGACAGAGGTGAAAGCCTATGGTGAGCTTCCTGAAAATGCCCGAAACTATGTCAGAAGGCTTGAAGAGCTTATGAAAGTCCCTGTCAATTATATATCTGTAGGTCCTGGAAGGGCACAAACCTTTAAAAAAGAATAATGCCATTAGTAAATCTGTCCAGCAGATTACCGAAAAATGTATATATTAACCAATAAATTTATCAACTCCATTTTCCAGTTTAGACTAAAATCATATTAACCGGCATTATCGGGCCTTCTGGCCCAAATTTTAAGAGTCCGTAGCCAGCTAAAAACCAGCAATGGACTTCTCAGAAGAGAATAGAGTTACCTCTTTTCGAGAACAAGAGTTACATTCCTGACAGATTCGGGGGGAAGAATCGGCGCTATCACCCGAACCTGCAAAACTAACTTAATTTGCATAAGGAGGAGAGCATGACAACAGTATTCGATGTCCCTGCAATGGAAATGATCGAAAAACTTGCAGGTATTCTTAAGGAAAATGAAAAGATCGTTCCCCCAGAATGGGCAGGGAACGTGAAAACCGGGGTTCACAAAGAACTTTCCCCAACCAATGAAGACTGGTGGTACATCAGGTGCGCAGCAGTCCTGAGAAAGATTTATACAGAAGGACCAATCGGAACCGAGAGACTCCGCTCCGTATATGGGGGAAAGAAGGATAATGGTTCTCAGCCCTCCCACAAGGCAAAGGGCAGTGGTTCTGTTGCCAGAAAGACGGTACAGCAGCTTGAAGCAGCAGGCTTCCTGCAGAAGGTAAAGGACGGAAGAACAGTATCTGCAAAAGGACGTTCCATGATGGATAACGCAGCACACGAACTTAAGCAGGAACTGCTCGAAAAGATTCCGGGACTTGCCAAATACTGAAAGAGAAGATCTTTTAGAAAGGGACCTAAAAAATTCGGATCCCCTTTCATATATACTAACATACTAACAATATTTCAGAAAACCGATTTTTTCGGTGATTGCCATGTCTAATATGGATGACGAACTCGAAGAAATCCGAAAGAGACGGCTTGCAGAAATCCAGAAACAGCAGGCACAGAATCAGCCATCTGACACACAGGCGGCTTATCAGCAGGAACAGGCAAGAGCTGAAATGGAAGCTCAGAAGCAGTCGATACTGAGGCAGATCCTGACTCCCGAAGCAAGGGAACGTCTGACAACTCTGAAGATGTCAAGGCCAGCTCTTGGGGAACAACTTGAGATGCAGCTGATATCGCTTGCCCAGAGTGGAAGGCTCCAGTCTCAAATCGATGATGAGCAGCTGAAAACACTCCTGATGCGGATGCAGCCAAAGAAACGCAAGACGTCCATAACCCGGGTTTAATCAAAATGAAAGTCTCGGTCCTCTTTAGTGGAGGTAAGGACAGTTCACTCTCTGCCCTTTTGCTAGAGCCGTTTTTTGAGGTTGAACTCGTAACCTGTAACTTCGGATTGCTCCCTACAGGAAAAATCGCAGCAAAAACTGCTGAAGAGTTACATTTCCCACACAGGGTCCTTTCTCTTGAGAGGGAGATCCTGGAAAAGGCATACGAGATGGTACTGAAAGAAGGGTTTCCAAAAAGCGCTATCAATTATATCCACGAAAGAGCTGTCGAAACTCTTGCTATGGATCCGGCAGTTAAACTGATTGCCGACGGAACCAGGCGAGATGACAGGGTTCCAGTGCTTTCGATCTCACAGGTGAGAAGCATTGAAGACCGGCTGGGAGTACAGTATTCCTGCCCCCTTAAAGGATTCGGCAAAAAAGTTGTGGATTCTCTTGTAGGATGTTATCTGAATGTCGAACAGGGGCTGAGCGAAAGCACCCAGAAAGCAGATTATGAAACCGAACTCAGGGAGTTAATCCGGCAGAGACAGGGGAAGGAGATGATCAAGGAACTATTTCCGGTTCATATTCAGTCCCATGTGCTTTCAAGGAAGAAATATCCTTGAAAAAAGAAGCAGATGCATTTGAAAACTGGAAACCTCCCTGAAGAGGAAAATTCTGGAATAAAGATTTATAGAATAATCGAGTTATATTCAACCCTTATACTGCTGCAGGTTACCACAGAACATCATAGAATTTACAGGATATGGTTTACAGGCCTGCCGATTCATTCTGGCATGGTAGAGCCGCAATTACGTAAGGATTGAAATCACGATCAGCTAATTACTGGATATAACTGTAAATAAACAGAATAACTGTAAATTAACAGAATAACTGTAAATTAACAGAATCAGATTGCTTACAGGTCAACAGGTGTGATCCACTTGAGTCATAACATGAAAGGACAGAAGAAGCGTCTTGCAAAGGCGCACAACCAGAATACGCGAGTCCCTGTGTGGGTTATTGTGAAAACTAACCGGAAGGTAGTGAGTCATCCCAGGCGCAGACACTGGAGAAGAAGAAGCTTGGATGTGAAATAAGCGAGGATGGTGGGAAAAAATGGCAGACGACATGGTTAAAGAACAGATATATACTATACCCCTCAGAGAGACAAGGAAGGTCCCTGCATGGAAAAGAGCTAGCAGGGCAGTTACTGAAGTAAGGGGTTTTCTCGTAAAGCACATGAAAACCGAATCAACGCAGGTTAAGCTGGATAAATCCATCAATGAACGTCTCTGGGAAAAAGGCTGTGAAAAGCCACCTCTCTCAATCAGGGTACGGGCTGTGAAATTTGCAGATGGTGAAGTACAGGCAGAACTTGCCCAGTAAATATACCAGAGAAAGCGAAAAGTCAAAGAATATGATACGAACAGTGGATATCTACGATACCCCGATCATCGGGGTCTTTGCAACCTGTACCGAAGATATTGTTCTCGTTCCCCCTCTGACAAATCCAGAGGTATGCGCTATACTCGAAGAGGTGCTGGATGTAAGGGTCATCGAAACTCTTATAAATGGAAGCATTGTAGTGGGAGCCCTTTCCAGGGGCAACTCAAATGGTTTTCTGCTTCCATACGGATCCAGTGCCGAAGAGATGCAGAGACTCACCGGGGTTCCCGTGGGAGTCCTTCCGGACAGGCTGAATGCAGTAGGAAACATTGTGCTTGCAAACGATTCCGCAGCCCTTGTGCACCCAGACCTGTCAGATAGAGCTCTGAAAGCCATTGCCGGAACCCTTAAGGTAGATGTTTACAGGGGAACAATTGCCGGGATTAAAAATGTAGGGATGGCAGGAGCCGTAACAAATAAAGGGCTTCTGGTACACCCAAAAGTAACAACTTTAGAAAGAGAATCTCTGGAAAAGATCTTCGGACTTCCGGTAAACATAGGGACTACTAACTTCGGAACCCAGATGCTTGGCTCAGGTCTGCTCGCGAACTCAAAGAACTTTGTAGCAGGCTCCGAAACAACAGGGCCAGAACTCGGGAGAATTGAAGAAGCCCTTGGGTTCCTGGAATGAGCATCATATCATCCATCTGTTCCAGAAAAAAGTTACAGCAAGAGAGTGGTAATGATGAAGAGTTTTATTGTCAAAGGCAAATTTAAAGCAGGAAATACCTGGGAAAACTTCACAAAGAAGGTCGAAAGCCAGAACGAAAAGAATGCAACCGATAAGACGTATTCGATCTTCGGAAGCAAGCACGGCGTTAAAAGAAGCCAGGTCCAGATCGAAAGCGTAGCTGAGGAGTGAAGGATATGGCAGAAGTCAGTGAAGAGATCAGAAATCTGGCAGCCAGGCATCAGGATTTCCAGAGGCAGGCTGAAGCGCTCAGGCAGGAGATAAGCATGGTGCAGGCTTCTATTTCCAGTTGTGATCAGACCATTGTGACAATAAATGAGCTGAAAGCAGCATCCGAAACAGGCAAGACTGCGGAAACAATGGTTCCGGTAGGTTTTGGCTCTTATGTTTATGCGGAGGTCAAGAACGCAGATCGGGTCATTGTTAATCTCGGAGCGGGTTTCAGTGCAGAGGAAACTGCAGAGGAAGCTATCGAAACTCTGAACCGCCGCAAAGAGCAGCTTACGAAAATCCTTGAACAGATGAATGCTTCACTGACTAAATTTGCACAGGGAATGCAGGCCCTTGAAGCAGAAGCTGCAAAACTTCAACCTGGCCAGGCCTGAAAAAAGCCCCGGTTCAGGCACAGGTAACGGATTTGAGGAACTCAGAAACCGTAAGCGGATTTGAGGGACTCAGAAACCGTATTTAAGAATCGAATAATATCAGAATCGAATAATATCAGAATCGAATAATATCATTAACTTAAATTATTCAATCAACTCTAATTATCTAATTGATTTCAATTATTTCATTAAACTTAAATTCCTATTTTTTACTGAATTTTTCCGGGATGGATCCTGTGTTCAACAAATTTAAAGAGAAACTTGGGAGTTTTAAGAAGGCGCTCAGCAAAACGATTGATGAAAAGGCAGTAGAAGTCGAACCAGTAGTCGTTGAGCAGGCGCCTGAAAGCGAAGAAAGCCTCGAAGAGGAAATTGAACCGAGAATTGAGGAAGAGACCCTCAGGGCTGTCCAGAAAGAAGAAAGTCCCGAAGCCGAAAAGGGAACTGCTTCTCCAGGTATTGCCCATATTCCAATAGAAGATCTGAAGAAAGCTGAATACAGGAAAAGGCTTGAAGACAGAAGGAAGGCAGGAGAAAAAAAAGTAGAGGAAGAAAAGCCTCCTGAAGAGAAAAAGTCTTTTTTTAAAAAGGTCGTCCCGAAAGTCGGATTTGCTCAGAAAGCTAAAGCCCTCGTGTTTAACAGGGAAGTATATCTGGACGATAAAGACCTGGAAGAACCTCTTTGGGAGCTTGAAATGGGTCTTCTGGAAAGTGACCTTGCTCTCTCAGTTTCCGAGGCTATTGTCGAGTCCGTGAAAAGCCAGCTCACAGGCACTACAAAACGGATTGGAAGCAATACCGGGGAGATAGTTGAAACAGCCTTGAGGAAATCAATCCTTGATGTTGTGTCTGCCAATACCTTTGATTTTGATGATTACGTAAAAAACAAGCAAAAGCCGGTTCATATTGTTTTTGTAGGGATTAACGGAACCGGAAAAACAACATCCATCTCAAAGATGACACACAGGCTGCTTAAATCTGATTATTCCGTAGTCCTTGCTGCAGGGGACACCTTCAGGGCAGGTGCTATTGACCAGCTTGGGATTCATGCAAGCAGACTTGGGGTAAAGATGATAAAGCATCAGGCCGGAGCCGATCCTGCAGCCGTCATTTATGACGCTGTACAGTATGCAAAAGCACATAAAATCGATTTTGTGCTCTCTGACACGGCAGGCCGCATGCACACTAACATGAACCTTATGGCACAGATGGAGAAGATCTGCAGGGTAAGTTCTCCGGACCTTATTATCTTCGTGGACGAAGCCGTGGCCGGAAACGATGCGGTAGAAAGGGCTGCCCAGTTTAATGAGGCTGTCCCGATTGACGGGTCCATTCTTACAAAAATCGATGCCGATGCCAAAGGAGGAGCTGCCATATCCATTGCTTACATTACAGGCAAACCGATTCTCTTTTTCGGTGTAGGACAGGGATATGAAGATCTTAAAAAGTTCGATCCCGAATGGTTTGTGGACCAGCTTTTCAACCAGTAAGCATCAAGCAGCAGGCTAATCAGAGAACTAAAGAATTTCCGGAAGAGAAAGAGCACACTTATGTTTACAGTTTAGACTGTTTTCCGAGAATTCAACTGCAAAATTGGGTATTTTTAAGGCTCTTCAGGGATTATAACCCAGGCTATAATATAGCCAGCTATTCCAATCCCTTGAAGGGAAAGGAACACCCATAAAAGCCTTATAAGCGTAGGGTCTACATCAAGGTATTCACCTATACCCCCGCATACTCCAGCAATAATCCTGTTCTTCTTTGACCTGTATAGTTTCTTCATATGACTACCTCTACTTCAGGGAAACATTCTAAGTTCCCTGAAAAATATCCAGTCCTCTAATTATATCGAGTTTTATCTAATTTTTCCACTTATAATATATTATTTATATAAGATTTATAAGTGACTCTCCAATAAATGACTCTCCAATTTTTGGAGTTTGTCAAAATTCCCCGAAATTTCAGGCTTTGAACTTGGTCTATGAATCAGAACTGAATTTTTTCTCAGATACTTACCCATTCACTCATTATCTCTTCAGAGAACAGGTTTTCCCCGATAGCCCTCACATACACCCTGAATGTCTTGCCTCCGGGAACTCTAAGCCCTTTTGCAACAAACTGGTAAGCTTCTTCAGGTTCGACATTTACAGGATCGCTTTCTATCTGGTCCCATGCCCAGCTTTCATCATCAGCCTGAAGGGCAACATAAATAGTGGTATTTTCAGCTATTTCGGACCCCACATTTCTCAGAGTAACGTTAACGTCCACTATCCCTTCTTTTTTTGAATACTCGCACTGAGCCTTGAAATCAAGATTAACAAGAGGTCTTCTATACACAGGGATGACCTGAACTGGCTCATCTTTATACTCCTCAGGCATCTCCCCTACCTGCCAGTTGCTTCCTGTAGTCTCCAGATAGTAGTAATGATTGTTAGTATATTCGAAACTTCTGCCTTTTGTTTTAGGATCACATTTTATTCCGAGTGCCATATGCTCCGGGAGTCTGAGAAGGACAACATCATAACCCATCTCCTGCAGGATTGCTACGGAAAGGACAGAGGTATCCTCACAGTCCCCTCCGTTATCATAAAGGGTCTCATAAGGAAACCGGGGGTACTGGTCATATCCGGAACTTGCAAAGTCTGAAGTGTAGTTCAGGGACTGGACAAAAGAAACACAAAGCCCGGGAACCTTGTTTTCTTCAAGCCCATACTCTTTTGAAAGGGAAAGAAGGGTATCTGCAATATTTTTTATCAAACGGTCATCGTACGGGTCAGAAGCAAAAAGGTCATATTCCCTTTTGCGCGTCCTTGACTTATACGCGTCATAAAGTTTATCGTCAAGAAGTAAAGTAAGGCTCCATCTGTAGCCTTCATAGTTCCATAAGTAAGTTCGGGAAGATTTCCCCGGAGCTACGGATTCTTCCGCGACCAGGCTGCTGGAAGATCCGACATTCTTATTTTCTGCCCCCTGCTGGTTATTCTGTATCCCTTTATTGCCAGAATCCCCGGAGATCTCAGAAAAAGGCCAGAAGAAATAAACCCCGACCAGATAAACGAGTAAAAAAAGAGAAATTAGTTTAATTCTAGCTTTCATGATTAACGTCCATCCTGAAATACCTTATTAATAAAACCTCATTTCCAGAGATCATCTCTTAAGTGAGATTCTATAGGATTCAGTTCCATCAAGTCTTCAGGATACGGTTCGAAAAAGGTCTGATGCATAAGGTAGTCGTTCCCAAACCGTACAATCCAGGACCTGATTGTATTTATTGCAGGACAAAAGGATGCCTTTCCTTCCCTGTACTTCTGAACCCAGTCTAAAAACAGGGCCTTCTCACGGCTCAAAAGTTCATCCGAAAAATACCCGAATGCGTGCATTAACACATTGATGTTTGAGGTGTATCTGGGAGCACTGGAGAGAGCTTTGTACAGGTGTTCCTCATATTCGGAAGCTAGCTGTTCGAAGGGTGTGCCTTCTCTATTTGCGGCAATCCCCCCTAATTTACTGAGCTCTACCTGGCTGTAAGCCATTAGAAGTAACTTGTTCTCCTTATGGAAGCTTATTAGATCTTTAACACTACCTTCAGCCTTTACTTTTCGAAAAGTAGCAAATGTGAAAAGTTTTGTGAGAAAGTGTTCTTTTATCCGTACATTCCGGAGCCTGCCTTCATCCTCAATAGGGAGGAGAGGATATCTTTCCAGAACTGCGCCCCCGAAGTACCCTGAAGTTTTCCCAATTGACCCTCTTCCCTCTGCAGAGGAGTAAATCTTCACGTCCTTGAACCCACAGGAGGGAGACCTGAATTTCAGGATAAAACCGTCCACATATTCTATAGAGTCAAGGAAACGGGCGCAAAAAGATTTCATATCCTCGGTGACATCCTTCCCACTGGAGGGTTGAACAAGCCTGTGTTCTCCTCTGTCAAGGACTATTCTCACCGGCTTTCTCGGAACTCCTAGCCCGATCTCTACTTCTGCACAGACAGGCAAAAAATCAACATACTCCTTAAGTTTTGCCACAACAGGACTGCTAATCATATCTCCGTTATATCGGCAGTGGTCGAATTCAAGACAACTGCTGACAACAACCTTTGGCCTGGAAAACTCTCTCATTTAACCCCCATATAAAAAGGAGTTGCTTGAATAAATTATTTTTCAGACAAAAAAAGGCATGAGACGTATTCAGGAGACAAACGAAACTATTATAAAAAAAGGTTATAAATGCAGTATTTCCAGAAAAAAGAGATATTCTGCCATTATTAGTAAGAGATATATAGCAACGAAAATAATAGTAAGGTAGTTTTTGGGGACGATTAAGGGAGCAGATAGTGCATATCAAGATTCAGTATCAATAACCTGAAGTCGTGCTCTAGATAATGGAAACATATTGCAGTCTTAATATGAGGTGAAAACATCACAGAAACAGAACCCGAACAGATACGTATGCCTCTCATTGGAGATGATGCCCCTTCATTTACCGCAGTGACCACACAGGGAACGATCAATTTCCCCGAGGACTATAAAGGAAAATGGGTAATCCTGTTCAGTCACCCTGCAGACTTCACGCCCGTATGCACTACAGAATTCATGACCTTTGCCAGTATGCAGGAAGAATTCAGGGAAATGAACACAGAACTTATAGGACTCTCCATAGACAGCGTCTTTTCCCATATTGCCTGGCTTAAGCGAATAGAAGAGAAAATCGAATATAAAGGGATGAAGAATCTCGAGATAAAATTCCCGGTGATAGAAGACCTGAAGATGGATGTCGCGAAAAAATATGGCATGATCCAGCCAAAAACCTCGACCACCCAGGCTGTAAGAGCCGTATTTATTATTGATCCGGAGGCAAAAATCAGGACAATACTCTACTATCCACAGTCAACCGGAAGGAATATGCAGGAGATCAAGAGGATCGTGATCGCACTGCAGAAAAATACAGCAGAAAAAGTTGCAACCCCTGCGAACTGGCAGCCAGGAGAAGACGTTATTATTCCGCCTCCAAATACGATGGAAGCAGTAAAAGAAAGGCTTGGAAAAACAGAAGAAGGCAAGTGCTGCCTTGATTGGTTTATATGCCTGAAAAAAGATAGCAAAAAGTAAGTTAAAAATAATAAATCTCATTATTTTCCTTTTTTCAAGAGTAATCTCGCAGAGAATAAGAGATTAGGCGAAGATAAAAATAGAATAAATTTGAAGAGGAACCTCTTACCCCCATAAGAGATTCCCCAATGGTGAACGAAGAAGGTCCAAAACTCCGTTTCACCATAATTTATCGCAATTTATTATTCATAAAACCTCAGCATGAAAAACTTGAATATTTAGTTCAGACGTAGTTGATCTTTTGCTCATTTTAGTTTTCAAGTAACCGTGATTTTCTAACTTGATTATCTCAGTTCGCTGACGAATGTTGTTATAACTGACTAACGTCGCTATTAATGGGAAAATTTGTAACCCTGGAGAACCTGCATAGAACTCTACAGGGTTTGAATGATTATATAACTGAATGTTTATATAACTGAAAACTGGACATGGATAGGAAGTATGACCCCCGTTAACCCCAATCTTTCATGTTCAGCCTGATTTGTTCAGCCTGATTATTAGATATAGACAATATTGAATACACTGATATATAATATTTACGGATATTTAACATAAATGATCATTAACTATTAATGAAAAATTAAATTCAATAAGCAAGAAAAAGGTTAAAAGGTAGAAAAAAAGAATGGATTTACCCTAAACCGAATTTTATCGGGATAAATTTACGTTTTGAAAACCTATAAAAAAAATGAATAATAGAAAATAAGAGAAGGAAGGAAAGAATCGGAGTTTATTTTTTCCCAAGTTCCTTTGAGCGTTCACTTGCCTTTATAACGGCATTCATAAAGGCAGCCCTGATTCCGGCTTCTTCAAGAGCGTGAATCCCCTGAATGGTAGTTCCGGCAGGAGATGTAACCATATCTTTGAGTTCTCCGGGGTGCATGCCTGTTTCAAGCGCCATTTTTGCGGCTCCAAGTACAGTCTGGGCTGCAAGAGTAAGGGCACTCTTTCTATCCATCCCCTCAAGGACAGCCCCATCAGCCATTGCTTCAATAACCGGGAAAATGAACGCAGGTCCGCTTCCCGAAAGCCCTGTTACTGCATCCATAAGAGATTCCGGCACCTGGACTGCTGTGCCGACCGCAGAAAAGATCTCAAGGGCAACTTTCAGGTCTTCGGGAGTAGCATTCTTTCCAAGGGAAATCCCTGAAGCAGCTTCAGAAACTGTCGCTGCTATGTTTGGCATCACGCGCACAACCCTTGTACCTTCAAGAAGAGCATCTTCATAGGTAGAAAGAGGCACTCCTGCAGCAATTGATATCAAGAGTTTTTCTGAAGTAATCTCATTCCTCAGATTTGCGAGCACCGAGCCCAGTGTCTGGGGTTTTACTGCAAGGATAAGAATGTCCGATTCCCGGACGATAACAGTGTTTTCAGTTGACACCCGGATACCCAGATTTGCCTGCAGCTCTTTCAAAAAGGGCTCGTATACATCACTTGCACCGATATTTTCAGGCTTTACGATTCCAGCTTTAATGATGCCTTTCATGAGAGCAGAGCCCATTTTCCCTGCCCCGATGAATCCTATTTTTTGATCTGTCATATATGAAATCTCCTCATGATCGATAATAATAGTTTCCAGGGCCAGAAGAGGCCCATTAAATCTTCCTGAGTCTGGTGGGTTTAGTTAAACTCTTCCAGTATGCCGATATTTTCTTTCTTTATAACATTATTATAATTACTATAGCCCAGGATATTTTCAATCTGATTTGTCTGGGCTCCTTTTATTTTGATAAGTTCTTCAGAGGTATAGTCCGTAATTCCTTTTGCAAAGACCCTGCCTTCACACTCGAGCTTCACGACGTCTCCCCTGTCAAAAGTTCCCTCAATATCCACAATGCCTGCCGGAAGGAGACTGTTTTTTCCCAGAACTGCAACTTTCGCTCCGACGTCCACACGAACAGTACCTGAAGCCCTGGAAAGAATAATCCAGCGGGCACGGTTTTTCTGAATATGCCTCTCAGCAAGGAAAAGAGTTCCGATCTCTTCTCCAGAAAGAATCTTCAGGATAACATCCTCTATATCACTGTTTGCGATTACTACATAGCAGCCTGCCATGCTACAGATCTTTGCAGCTTTTATCTTGGTCCGCATTCCCCCTACACCCTTGAAGCTTGTAGGGTCTCCCCCGTAGCTCTCGATTTCGGGTGTGATATTTTTTACAAGAGTCAGCAGTCTCGCATCACTATGTGTTTTTGGGTTCCTGTCAAAGAGACCGTCAATATCTGAAAGGATGATCAGGATGTCGGCATCAATTTTGCTTGCAACCATTGCAGAGAGTTTGTCATTGTCCCCGAAGATTGCCTCAATCTCGTTTGTACAGGTACAGTCGTTTTCGTTTATTATCGGGACGACCCCATACTCCAAAAGGGTCGAAATGCTGTTTCTCAGGTTAAGGTAGGTTACGCGATCGGAATAGAATTCGTAGGTCAGAAGTATCTGGGCTACTTTCATCCCGTACCTGGAAAAAGCCCTGATCCAGTCCTGCATCAGTATACTCTGCCCTACAGCTGCAGCGGCCTGCCTTATAGGGATCTCACGGGGTTTAGGGTCTATGCCCAGCTCGTTAAGCCCGACACCTATCGCTCCCGAACTTACAAGGATTACTTCATTTCCCTGTTTTCGAAGCTCGGATACCTGAGCTGCGATTCTTTCCATGAAGAACGGGTCAATGTTGCAGTTTTCCCTTGTATGATCGCAGCCTTTTCTGGTGAGCGAAGAAGTTCCAATCTTAATAACGATTTTATTAACATCACGAAAGAATTGTTTTCTATCTGTCAATGGAAGTGCCTCTTAAGTTTATTTGGAAAATGGCTGCAGATAATCTCAGCTGCAGTCAGGATTTCCGATTTTTGCACTTAACCTGCGCTGGTATTTCAATTCAAATATATAAATATATCATAAATATTCTAGAATGTATTAATTCACATCCTTAAACTTAAGATCAAGCTTCCTGTGAGTATAGGGTTTTGCGTTTTCTCCAGCATAGTCGGCAACAACCTGCCCTTTACCCATAAGAATATACTTGTAAATAAGCAGCCCTTCCATGCCAACAGGTCCACGGGAGTGAATCTTGTTCGTACTGATTCCAACTTCAGCACCTTTCCCATAACGGTAGCCGTCCGCAAAACGGGTTGAGGCATTCACCATAACACTTGAAGAGTCAACAAGCCCTATGAACTCTTTTCTCTGGAAAGCATTTTCCGTGATTATTCCATCGGTGTGATGGGAACCAAATGTGTTTATATGGCCAATTGCTTCCTTTATGGTATCTACGAGTTTTATTGAAAGGATAAGGTCGTTATATTCGAGGCCCCAGTCTTCTTCGGTAGCCTTTGAAAGGGTAGAAAGCCTCTTTTTTACAAGCAGGGAATAGCTGTCCTCATCACAGCGCAGTTCCACTCCTGCACCAATATACATTTCTGCCATCTTAGGCAGGAAAACTTCTGCAATCCTGCGGTTTACAAGGAGAGTTTCAATGGCGTTGCATACCGCAGGGTACTGGACTTTAGAATCAAAACAGACTTTCCAGGCTGTGTCCAGATCTGCAAATTCGTCCACATAGATATGACAGATCCCGCTTGTGTGTCCGAGTACCGGGATTTTTGTATTATCTTGAATGAACTTGACAAACTCATTGGAGCCTCTGGGGATCAGGAGGTCGACATAAGCATCAAGGCTTAGAAGGCTCATGATCTCTTCTCTGGTTTCCATTAGCTGGAAGGCTCCTTTCGGCATTCCCTCGGTGGATTCGATGGCTTTTACAAGAATTTCGAAAATTGTGCGGTTTGATTCCCTGGCTTCACTTCCGCCTTTAAAAATTGTTGCATTTCCGCTCTTCAGACAAAGAGACATTACCTGAGGCACTACGTCAGGTCGGGATTCAAAAATTACTCCTATTAGCCCTATAGGACAGCTAACCTGATAGAGGATAAGATCATTATCCAGCTCGAGTGTGGAAAGAGTGTCCCCTACAGGGTCTTTGAGCCTAATTACATCCCTGATTCCTGCGATCATCCCGTCAACCTTTGAATCAGTGACCTTAAGCCGGTCAACAAGAGCCTGAGTGAGCTTCCCGGCTTTTTTTAGTCCGGCTGCATATTCAAGGTCCTTTAAATTTGCCTCGATGATAGTTTTTCTTTCCCTATCCAGGGCTTCTGCCATAGCTTCGAGAGCCCTATTTTTGATCTCTTCGCTTACATCGGAAAGCTCAATTGAAGCTTTTTTTGCCTTAATCACTTTCGTTTCAATATCTTCAGCCATATATTCACCGTCTTTATGTAAACCCTGAATGCTTCAACCGGATAGGCTGGTAACAGGCTCTTAAACAGAATCCGATTTATTAAACCAAACTTACCGGGTCAAAGGTCTACTTAAAATGTAATTAATGAGATTATAAGAGAAAGAACTCGGTCCACAGAATATTTGAGTTTTTTCATGCACGGAGATGAAAAAAGAACCCAGAGAGTCCTATGATAAATATTTTTGTATGCCGTTTCGGTATATGATATGGCAAGGTTCTAAATAAAAGATACCATTTAGCAAAGCAATTTTTGGCTCATATGATAGAATCAAGTAGTTAAGTTTATATTAATACTATTTTATTTAATAAAAAATAATATTTAGATAGAGAATAAAAATCCGCTTGAAGCTGGAATATTCCCCGACTTCATAATTAGCCCGGAAAAATATCTCCATTTATGCTGAAACAGAAAAATTAAAAGATGTAGTTTACAGGATCAACAAGAGAATATTATATTATTAAAAGTAAAAAAATCATTTATTAAAAACTCAACTAAATAGGATTTAAGATAAAGTTCTCCTGTTAGTAAAATATTATTTCAAAACGAATATATATACGATGCATATAACTATAGAATATGCGACTTTATTTCACGGAAGCGCATACGAAATCTTGAAAAAAGAAATTGTGGAATCCCCTGTAATTTTTGAGCATATTCTGCATAATAAAAAAGGCGGACAAAATAATACGACCCCGGAACTGGTCATTTTTAACATTATTGATGTAATGAGGATGCCGCATTAGCCCGGAAAGTCATGGTCGTCCACTAAGCCTTTTCATACACAAAGTTTATTATAGGGGTAGATCCATATCGAAATGGGGATAACTCTGTAGATTGGTGGTGTGTAAAAAATGAAATCATTCGCGTTAGTCCGGGCAGACGACTCGGATAAAGTAAAAATAGCATTACATGACCTAGAACGATACGGACATATTCAATTTTCAGCGACTCCAAAATGTATAGAACCTAACTATGCTGATGAACTTCTTGTAAGTGTGATGGGCGTATCACTCAAGTCAAAATGCAACTCTGCAGCCCTTGTGGAGTTAAATAACCACGCTGGAGCGGCTATTAGCAGGTTGAAGAAGATTCACCCCCCTGCACATATAATTATTATCAGTCCAAGGCATAAAATGTTTGAAGAGCTGGCTGGCAAGTTTTTAAAATATCCGGAATTTGACAGAACATTTAATCACCAAAAAAATCCACAAAGTATGGATATGATTCAGGAGAAAGGAGAATCATCCAATCCGATGCATAAAGAATAAAAGGTTCTCTTTTTCAGGCTAGAGCAAATATTAATTTATTTTATATTTTTACTCTTGTTCTATTTTTCAGAAATATGTTAAGAAAAAGAGAACTCTCTTATTTAGATCCTGACTTTTAGATAGTGACTTTTAGATAGTGACTTTTAGATAGCTGACTTTTAGCATAATTTTTGTTCAGATTTTTCTTCTTGCAATATCCCTTTGAGATCAGTTTATACTTCTGGAATCTGCAGGTGGTCTATTAGTTTCGAGTCTCATGTTTCGTATTCCGGATCTAAAGATGAGCCTGTCTTTGACCTTAGCTTGGAAACGTAAGTATACAGGCTTTCCACATCTTTAATTTCTTTTTGTGTTATTAACTTCAGTTTTTTCCGGATCTGGAGTTCAGGCTTTATTCCGAAGTTACCAAAGTATTCAGAAAGTTTGACAGCAAGCAGGTCACCTCTCCGATCCCAGTCCGTGAGTATGATAACTTCGCAACCGAGTTTAGCTATTCTTTCAGAAAAATTAAAAAGAGGGTGACGGGTTGCAAGCTCAAAGTTACCTTCAATGCCAAGCCGTTTCATGGAAAGAATATCTCTTTTTCCCTCAACAATAATCACTGCTCCCCTTTCAGAATGTTCTGAAAGTTCTGAGAGTAGCCCTTCAATTCTTTCCAGCCTTTTTCTGTAAATTTCAAGATCAGTCACGTTATTCTGCAACCTTTTTCATTAAACAGGGGATATAAGTTTGAAATCATTTCCTTAAATCCTGTTTTCACTCTTTTAAATGGGTTCCCAAAACCAGAACTGCCCGTTGATAGGAAACCCCTTTAATCAGTAAAGATTTTTTGCTGCTTGTAGTTCCACTATTTATCAGGATATCTGAACTGCTGATACCAAAGAGTTCGGCAAGGCTTTCAATAAGTTGTTCATTTGCCTTTCCTTTCTGGGCATTTTTAGTCAGTTTCACTTCAATTCTCCTGCGCCATTCATTATAACCGCTGGGAACAGAAAGCAATCTGGAACCCGGGGTAACTTCGATATCAATTATAATACCGGAATCCAGAGCTTTTATTGCCTCTTCGAAGGACATATGTATCATCATTTAGAAGTTATATATGTGAACTACCCCTAAGCTAAAGACTTGGCGGCTTCTCATTTCATAGAAGACCATCGATATCTCCATGAGCGTTGTAGGATTTACGCAGTTGAATTTAATACCACGAGCGAGAAAGACTTAACTGAATAAACTTAAATAATGTTGACGAGTCCGCATGTGCATGATTTTTCAATTCAAGTGCGTAAGTACTACGTTAATTCGGGCTATACCATCCCTACTGAGTTCTGTCCATTCGTCCGTTTAGGCTTTACATGAATACGAACTTGGTACAGTGGATTTATTCAAGACCTATCGAGCCTGATGACAAACTTTTGGAAAAAGGTTGCTTGGTTTTCACATGCCTTAATCTAATATAATATTAGACGATGGTACATATGAAGGCAACGAATATCAAAAGGCAACGAATATCAAAAATAATGTTGAAGAAGTTGACGCTTATATCCCATGAAATTAAGATTTCATGGGTTTTACACTTCTTCCTATAAATGAGTAACTGGATTCCCGACAATTACTGTATTTATAAAACAATACGTATAAATAATTATGTTACTGTTGTTTTGTAGAAGTTGACGGCTTTCATCCCTCACCTGCCAGCCTTCAGCTGTCGAGGAAGAGGATTTCTCGCCTTAGAGTTAAAAAAGATTTATATAGAATAGTGCTGTAGCCCGGACGCACTAACTCCGAAAGCTCATCCTCTGGTTTTCCGCAGTCCCTTTCAGTTACCCTCGTGCCGAGCAGTGTCACACTATCGATGTATCACATTGGGGTTGTCTGTACACTCATAGTTAGGATTTTCCATTATCTCATGCAAGGACCTATACAATGCGACTGATGGTTATATATATATACTAACTTATAAATATGCCGGTAAAAAGAACCTCTTCATGTGCATATTCATCATATGAATATTCTTCATGTACATATTCATCATATGAATATTCTTCATGTACATATTCATCATATGAATATATCTGTAGGAAGCCGCTTAAAAAATAGGAAAAATGTCCTGGCATGTCCGAAACAGAGAAAATGTCTGAGTACTGTAAAAAGGGCTTAAGGAAAAGATATATATGATGTATATGATTGGTCTTCCATAAACTGAGCACAGGCGTTTGATGAGCAGCGGAAGTGCATATATATGTACGGCACTGAACAGATAATTCCCGGAAAAATTATTGCAGGCTCTGAACTGAACCCTATAGAGGGGTACATCTGTGTTAAAAACGGGATTATCACGGAAATTGGAGAAGAGCATACATGTTCTACAAACATAATAGCGCCCTGTTTTGTCAATGCCCACACCCATCTCGGAGATTCAGTTTGCAAAGACCCACCCCTGGGAAAAACTTACGGTTTTCGGGTCAAGAGAGATCTTGACTCCCTGGTAAAGCCGCCGGATGGATTAAAACATAGGGTTCTTAGGGAGACTTCTTATAAAATACTTATCGAGTACATTAAAAAGTCTCTCCTGGATATGATTGAGACCGGAACCTGTGCTTTTGCGGATTTTAGAGAAGGAGGAGTTGTAGGAGTTGCAGCCCTGAATAAAGCTCTTGAGGGACTGGACCTGCATTCCCTTATATTTGGTAGACCTACAGAACCCCAGTTACCTCTGGAAATGGTGCTTGCCGAAGTAAGAAGGGTTTTATTGCATTCTGATGGACTTGGAATGAGTGGAGCAAATGATCTCGATATGGAACTCTTGCAGGAGATTACAGCCTGCACACGAGATCGAAAAAAGTTCTTTGCAATCCATGCAGGGGAAAAGAACAGAAATGACATTGAAAATGCCCTCTCCCTGGAGCCAGACCTGTTGGTTCATCTAACACATGCCACAAAAAAAGACCTGGATGAAGTAGCTCAGACCAAAGTTCCAGTTGTGGTCTGCCCGAGGTCAAACTTCATAACGGGGGTGGGAATGGCACCGATAGCTGAAATGCTTGAGGCTGGAATTAGGGTAGCAGCAGGGACAGATAATGTAATGTTAAACTCTGTAAATATGTTTGCTGAAATGGAATTCATGTCCAAAGTCTTTTCGATCGAGGATAGACAAGTATTTAAAATTTGCACACTTAATGGTTCTTTTGTAATGGGGCCAGACTCCACGGGTTCTATAGAAAAGGGGAATAAAGCTAATGTGATGATCCTGAATGGGAATTCAAATAATCTGGCAGGGATAAAGAACCCGATAAGTGGAATCACAAAGAGGGCGAGGCCCGATGATATATTAGCGGTACTTCATTCGTAAAGCAAATGGAGAGAGAGAGACATGACGAGCGAATTTTACCGGAACATAGTAATTGCAACAGACGGATCTGCGAATAACCAGAAGGCAATTTCTTACGGAATTGAAATTGCAAAAATCAGTGGGGCTACAGTTCACGCACTTTACGTAGTGGACACATCTTCTTTTTCGTCAATACCAATGGATACCGGATGGGAAGCAATGTACGAAATCCTGAAGAAAGAAGGGGAAAAGGCAGTCTCAGAAGTGAAAAAACAGGGAGATGCCGCAGGCGTGGATGTAAAGGAGGTACTCGAAGAAGGGCACCCAAGTAATGAGATTCTCGAGTTCGCAGAGAATAACAATGTTGACCTGATAGTTATGGGAACACTCGGAAAAACCGGACTTGACAGATTCCTTATGGGAAGTGTTGCAGAAAAGGTAGTTAGAGGCTCAACAGTTCCGGTAATGGTCGTTCGGAGTGGAGAAACAAGCTGATATTGCTATCAACTGGAAGCCTTTTGAAGAAGTATCGATAATCAAAAAATCCAAGATTCAGAGGACAACACAGGTGTAGATCATATGCCAAAAAACATCTTCATAGAAGATATCATGGTAAGGGACGTAGCATGCGCTACCCTGCCAGGTTCCAGGGACGAAGTTCTTAAAATTCTTAAGAATAAACATATCTCAGGAGTCCCGGTACTAAAAGATTCCAAAGTAGTAGGAATCGTAACCAGGACAAACCTGTTACAAAACCCTGAAGAAGAACAACTGGCCCTTCTTATGACACGAGACCCGATAACCATATCCCCTGGATCGGACCTGCAGACTGCCGCACGCCTGCTTCTGCAGCACGGTATTAGAAGACTTCCGGTCGTCGATGATGGAAAACTCGTGGGGCTTGTTACGGTTGCAGACGTTGTAGGCACAATTGCGGATATGAATATCGACATTCCTATCAAGGACTATGTGGAAAAGGAAGTAGTTGCAATCTTCAGTGATACGCCTTTGCCTGTTGTAGCCAGGATCATGGAACTTGCCGGGGTCAAGGCTGTGCCTGTTCTTGATGCTACCCTGGAACTCATAGGGATTATCTCGGACAGGGACGTTATCTCTGCAAGCGTTATTGAAGACAGCGTGGAGATGTCGGATATGTCCGCAGGCCAGGATGACGATGCCTGGACCTGGGAATCCATGAGGGATACCATGAGCATTTACTACAGCGTGTCCAGGATCAAGGTCCCCAATCTGATTGGAAGTGACATCATGATCCGGGAACCGATCACAGCTACATATATTGCATCTGTCAGCGACTGCGCAAGAAAAATGAAACGTAACCGGATCGACCAGATACCAATCATTAATTCAAACCGCAAGCTTCAGGGTCTCTTAAGAGACCATGACCTCCTGAAGCCCCTGATAGAATCGGAATAAACCAGGCTAAAATGCATGCCTGACTGAAAACAATTTTGAGCCGGGTCAGAAATAGTTCAGGTCCCTGCTCAAACCAATTTCAGTCAAAAAATAAATACAGCCCGAAAAAACGGAAAGAAAAACGAACTTAAAGTCAAATACCATGTCTATTCCAGAATTCGAATACTGGAAAGCTACTTTTATACAAAGTGCCTCTCAATTTAAGACTTTTTCTTCAGGAGACATAATATGGACAGGCCCTTCATTTTTATAAACTCTGCTATGTCAGCTGACGGCAAGCTCTCAACAAAAGAGAGAAAGCAGGTAAAGATCTCTGGAAAACTTGATTTTGAGAGAGTGGATGAACTCAGAGCTCAGGTAGATGCAATCATGGTAGGGATAGGAACCGTACTTGCCGATGACCCCAGCCTGACTGTAAAATCTGCTGAAAGGAAAGCCGCCAGAAAAACCGCCGGAAAAAGCGAAAGCCCGATAAGGATTATTGTGGACAGTGCCGCAAGAACCCCTCTGGACGCCGATATATTCAAAAAAGGAGAAGGGCTCAGGATAATTGCTGTTTCGAATTCAGCTCCTGCAGAAAAAATCAAAACTCTGGAAGAAAAAGCTCTGGTCATTAAAACAGGAGACCTTAAAGTTGACCTTTTAGAGCTTGCAGGAACATTAAAGGAAATGGGCATAAACACCCTCATGGTCGAAGGGGGTGCAACCCTTAACTGGGGTATGCTCTCCGCAGGCCTTGTTGACGAGATCTACACTTTCGTTGGAAACCTTATCATAGGAGGAAAAACAGCCCCGACTTTTATGGATGGGGAAGGTTTTAAGGAAACCGAACTCTATGGACTTGAATTGGTTTCGGCTGAAAGAATTGAGGACGGAATACTTCTTAAGTGGAAGGTCAAAGGGAAAAGGAACTGAAATTTTCCTTTTCTGACTATTTTTCAAAAATTTTGCCGGTTACCTATATGATCTATGCCTGAGTTTTTGTATTTCAAACCCACCTTTGCAGTATACAAAAACTTCCAGTTCGCATTCCCCTTTAAGGAATTCCCTCATTTTGCGGTCGTATATACTCTGGACGTGTTTTAAGCGGTTCTTCCTGAAGTGAATCCTCATAGCTTCGAGAAAACCAATCATCTGCACAAGGTAAGCTTCTTCATACGCCCTAGTCTCCTGTGCAAGTTCTTCACATGTCGAGTTGTCGAGTTCTGAATGATAGCTTCCATGCTCGTTTAAGCCGCTTATCTGCCGCCAGTCTACTTTTCCTGTTTCATCAGCTTCCCTATGCAGCATATGAGGATATACCCTGCAGATTAAAGGGCGCCCTTCATAAATCCTGCACCTCTTATTTTCCAGGAAAATGCAGGAGCCATCAGGCTTTGTTTTAAGAGCATAGCCGGAAACGTAAAACCTGCCTTTCTGGTCGCAAAACTCGTAATAAGGGGCAGGAGTGATTGCATCCGGGTCTATTTGCTTTATACTATCCAGGTCTGAATCAAGCAGAAACACATGGTCGTTAAACTCTTTAGTGCAGCAGCGGGCACAGAGTTCGCACCTGAATCCCAGTTCTTTGATTATGCCGACAAATTCAGATTCAGGGAAGCTTTTCAAATCCAGAAGTTCCTCTCGCACTTCGGCAAGCCTGGTTTCAATAAGATTATTTTTTACGGAAATCACCTTTTTCAGAAAATAATAATTTAAAATTTGTCCTGCTATTCATCGATCCTGCTCTTCATCCTTTCTGGAATTATCCTGGTACCTATGCAGTTTCAGATGGATCTATATGCATCTTCCGGAGGTAGAATTATTTATATTTTGTGCATATCTCCCACATTTTTATGCCCGAATTTCGGGGAATGTCCGTAACATTTAATTACTAGCATTTCTCTTTATGATAAACTCAAGGCTTGATGAAACTTATAATTTCTTACTTTCAGGCTTCAAGGAATATCAAGTATTCCAATTAAGATAATTGAAAGATTTTCGATTTGACACATCATCGAATCAAAATACCTCTTTGCTTAAACACTGCTGAAGGAAAAAAATCCGCGGCAAACAGAAGTGGTCAGCAATAAGGCGAATATGATAGTGAATAAATCACTATAAGTTAAAACAAATACAGAATAAATTCAAATCAAAATTAACGAGGAATGATAATGGGTAAAACCGGCAGCATTGATTGGGTAAAGGTAAAAGGCAGAAAAGGCAGAGTAATTAAGGTCCAGAAATCGAAATCTCAAAAAGCACACCCCGGACCTTCACAGCGCTTCACATCTTCAGGTCACAAGAGGCGTTTCATAAGAAGATCTGCAAAAGCCCTTGTAAAGTGATTTTAAGGGTTTTTCTATTTTACCATTTTTAGTTATATTTTTTAGCTACTTAGTTAAATTTTATAGCTACTTAGTTATATTTTTTAGAGAAATAATAGTCTTTTTTTACATTAATTCTCAAGAGATTACCCCATCCAAGGCAACTCGATTGCAAATCCGGATTTTTAATTCGCTATTTCTAACAGCTGATGCTTTCAAATAATAACTCAAAGTGGGCAGGACGACTGAAATAGCCATTAAACAATCTTTTTAACCTGCCCTAAGTAACCTCCCCAGGCGATATATTCAAACTTAAAGCATGAGGGCAAGATATGCGATGCTTACACCCAGAAGGCAGAGAATAACATTTAGAAAGATATTGAGGAAAAATGAAACGTTTTGCCCGTCCTCAAGCAACCTGAACGTTTCATAGGCAAAGGTGGAGAAGGTTGTAAAGGAGCCAAGAATTCCTATGTTTACCAGATAGACCATTGATTCCGGTTCAGAGGAAAAAGTAAAGAGTGCAAGAACTATGCTGCCCAGAAGGTTTACTGTAAGGGTTCCTGCAGGGATATTCTGGATTATTGGTACACGGCTTGAAACCGTATAGCGGAGAGATGCCCCTATGAAACCGCCCGTGCCTATCAAAAAGAGTTCTCCGATGCCTGAAGTGGGGAACATGTCTCAGATCTCCCTGCTTGAAAGGGCTTTTATAACACTCCTGCCGAAGAACACACCTGTAAGGGTAAGAAAGAGATTGGCGCTGACGTTTTCAAGGGCAGGAATAAAAGGCATGCTGAAAGACTGAACTGCAAATGTGGAAAAGGTTGTAAATGCTCCCATAAACCCTGTTCCGAATGCGATCCTTCCCTTAGGACCTATGAAGCCCAGGTACTCAGTGTCGTACATTATCATGCCCAGCAAGAAACTCCCAAGTACGTTTACAGAGAGGATGCCAAGCTGCCCTTCCACAAGCTCACAGAGCAAAAATCGGCAAACGGCTCCTAGAAAGCCGCCGACTCCTATTAAAAAAATCTTATCCATTTCTTTATCTGGAGAGGGCATTTTCTTCACTGATATTATTATTAAAAATTGGAGTACAGGACGGTTATGTCATTCCCATTACCGCCTGTTAGTATAAAATATTATTCATATTCAGAGAAGGAAAAATTAGTAAAAGATGGCTGTACATGTTTCTATCTCGATTTTACTCGATAAGGTAGACGTTCACTTCCTGTCCCTCTTCATAGCCTTCCAGGTTCTCAGGCACGAGCACATAGCCATCAGCCTTCGCAACCGAACTCAGGACACCTGCCTTTCCCATAAGTGGGCGTATCATGTCCCCTTCAAAAACGACGCGGATAAAATTAACATACCCTATTTTTGAACTTATTTTTGCAGCCAGACGCTTTCTAAGGACAAATTCCGGTACTTCTGGTATGGAACCCAGCTTTCGGATTCCATGGCGGACAAAAAGGTATAGAGCAACAAGTCCGGCAACCGGATAGCCTGGAAGGCAAACCACAGGAATATTATCTATGACTCCAAGGGCTACTGGCTTTCCGGGGCTAACTCCTACACCGTGTACAAGCAGTTTTCCCAGGGATTCGACAACCTCGGGTGCATGGTCCCTTTTACCAACTGAAGTTCCGCCTGAGATAAGGACCATATCGGCATCCAGATTTGCCTCTATCGCTTCTTTTATGCTCTCAGGCTGGTCAGGCACGATACCTGCATATCTGGAAATTCCGCCCCACTTCTCCACATAGAGGGTAGCCATAAGTCCATTCGTCTCGAGCACCATTCCCGGCGGAGGAATTTCTCCTGCTTTTTTTCGACTCACCAGCTCATCTCCTGTGGGGATGACTGCAACCACCGGTTTACGGAAAACTTTTATCCTGTTCAGTCCGAGAGAGGCAAGTACTGCAGCATCACAGGGGCGAAGGAGGTGCCCTTCCTCAAAAACCAGATCTTCTTTTTTAATATCCTCTCCTACCTGTCCCACATTCCTCCCCGGATGCACCTGAGCTCGGATTTCAACCAGGTTCCCGACCGTAACAGTATCCTCAACCATTACAACCGCATCAGCTCCTTCCGGCAGCACGGCTCCGGTATGGACCCACATAGAGGTCCCTTCCTCTATACTGTCAGAAAGCTGTAAAAGCACGGGATTTGCAGGGGAAGCACCCGGGGTATCGGATGCCCTGACAGCGTATCCGTCCATTGCAGCACGCCTGTAATGAGGAACATCCCTCCTGGAAACTACAACCTCTGCAAGTACTCTACCTGCACAGGCTTCAAGTGAGACTTCTTCTGTGTGCCTGAGAGGAGAAATGCTTTCAAGGAAAAGCCGTAAAGCTTCATCAACTGAAGTACGTTCTTTAAATATCCTGCCCATACTCCTGCCCCCTGAAAAAATCAGCCGCCTGAAACGGGAGGTAGAACTCCAATTTCATCTGAGTCCTTAAGGAGAGTATCAAGCCCTTCCAGATGTCTGACATTGTTCCCGTTAACCAGGACATTAATTGAGCCGCAAAGGACCGGGCTATCACCTTTTTCATCGCTTTTTTCAAAAATAAGACCTTTTAACTCGGAATGTTTGTCTGTGAGGGATAAAAGGACATCAATAACCTTTTCTCCGGAAAGCAGGAGTTCAGGTGTGCCTGCTGCCTCACGCAGATTTGCAAATAACTTAATTTTTACTTCAGCCATGAAGAAGACTATTTCATCCTATTCCTTAAATATACCTATGCCTTATAAGGAGCAGCCATCACCGGAAGGTTTGGGAAACGATGCAGAAAAGTCCATACGATGATTTGAATGACTCGGCAAATTCTTTGAGGCTCTCTGATACAAAGTACAGGCTTTTAGGGCTTCTGATCGTTTTTTTTGCCCTGGCTCTCAGGCTATTTGAGCTTGGAGAGAGAGTTTTCCATCATGATGAAAGCGTACACGGTAGTTTTACCCTTAAACTGCTTGAAAGCGGAGAGTACAGTTATAATCCAGCCTACCACGGTCCCTTTCTTTTCCATTCTACTGCAGTCGTCTTCCATTTCCTGGGAATAAACGATACAACAGCCCGCCTGGTCCCGGTCTTTTTCGGAGTGGCAACTATTTTGCTGCTTTTTTTGCTGAAAAAAGAGTTGGGAAAGAGCGGAGTGCTCTGGTCAATGTTTTTGCTTGCATTTTCTCCAAGCATGGTCTACATATCAAGGTTCTTCAGAAACGATATGATAATTGTTTTCTGCACCCTGGCGGCTGTTATAGGTGCCTTCCGCTATCTTGACAATATCCACAGCTCAAAGAGGTACCCTTACCTTATCCTGACAGCCTCCTCCCTTGCCCTTGCTGTAACTGCAAAGGAAAACGCCTATATTATCATACTTATATTCGGAGCTTATGCCGGGATGGGCTTACTATACTGGATTTACTCAAGCTGGAAGAGGGAAAAACTGAGTTTGCAAAAGACCCTCCTCCGCAAAGCTTCGGTTCTTTTACCCTTCCTCCCTGAAATTCTTATTTCAGGGGTGTTCTCCATTTTCATAATAATGTATTTTTATACAAGCTTTTTCAGGAACGATATTTCCCTTTTCTCAATCGTAAAAAGGGCTTTTACTCACTGGCTGGCAATGCACAGGATAGAGAGGATAGGAGGACCCTTTTACTATTATATCCCCATTCTTCTACGATATGAGATCCCGGTTGTAATCTTTGGAGCTGCAGGATTTTTCCATTTCCTGAAAAATAAAAGGCAGAACGCTTCATTTTTCTTTTTCCTTTGTTACTGGGCCTTTACCAGCCTGCTGCTCTATTCCTATCTCCAGGAAAAAGTCCCCTGGCTCGTCGTACATATCGTCCTGCCTTTCGGGATCCTGGCAGGAGCTTATCTGGGAGAGATATTTTCCCGAAATACCGAATCTGTAGTGCCGGAACAGGAGCATCTGGGAGGAAGTATAAGCCCTCTGACAGGCCCGAAGCCTCCTCTCAGGGTAAAACACTCCGGAAAAGCCCGCAATGTAACAGCAGGGATTCTGGCACTCGCCCTGATAATTTCCCTGAGCCAGTGTATTTCGGTAAATTACTATAGGAGCATGGAGCCAGCAGAACTGATGACGTACACACAGGCTTCTCCGGATATTCGGGAGCTCATGGAAAAAATAGAGGGATTTGACCGAAAGCCTGAAACTCTGAGACTTTACGTGGTTGACCCGAATAAACTGTACTGGCCCCTGCCCTGGTACCTGCGGGACTACGAAAAAATAGGATATACTTCAAAACCTCCAGCGAGCAGTAAATACGATGCTATTATTGTGCCCGCATCCTATGATATGTACAGGGAAATCTCTGAAGAAGAGTACTCCTCTTACAACTTTACTCTACGTCCGGGAAGGGATTTCGCCCTCTATTATAAGAAGAAACTTGAAGTCAACTACCCCTGAGATAAAGACTCAGGGGGTTCCGACTGAAGGTTTATGAGCAGATGAATCCCGATTGCTTCCCAAGTTGAGCCAGAAGCCAGCATGTAAAAACACCTGTATTTACCTGTGAATTAAAAAAAAGGTTCTCGGAGTTAGGGGAAGTATTCTCTCAAACGGGGGACATTTCTTCAGTGGGACATTTCTTCAGTATATTTTCTCTTGATCGCGATACTGGCTTTCAATTTTTTATTTATCGGGACGGAGGACCGGCTGCATCCCCCGAGCGGCGCAGGGAGAGATTTCTGAAAGTCTCCCTTTTTGGACTCGGAATAAATCAACTGATTTCCATAAGCGAACACAAATAATATGTAAAAAGGGGAGAATCCTTAAATAGGAGTTGTTTATGGGCAAAATATCCTTTTTAACAAATAATCTTGCAGGAATGGGCTTCTCTCAAGGAAACAGTAATGAAGAAGGGGGAGGAGGAAAAAAAGGAATAGAGAAACCTCTGGAAAAAGTTTCGGAAAAGGAAGAAGGATTATCCGATACTCTTGGAGAGTTTCTGGAAGACTTTATGCCATCCGAACAGACAGGCGAAAGATTTGAGAGCTGCCTCTGGATAACAATTAAAGAACTCATGACCAGAGACGTGGTCACGGTACGGGAAGACACTCCTATGGAAGAAGTCTTTTCACTTTTTGGGAAGTTCCCCTACCATACTTTTCCAGTAGTGAATGAGAAAAATGAGCTTGTGGGAATCATTGATCTTGACGTCGTTCTTGAAATCTTGCTCTTATGCCTGGTTCCCAGATCAAAACATACCCCTCTTACGGCTATAAGGTCTCTTGGAGGAAAAGCTGGAGACATAATGATTACACACCCGGTGACAATTTCTCTTGACGCTACGCTCAAAGACGCTTCGGACCTGATGATGAAGCACAGGTTTGACCGTGTCTGCGTCAACGATAATGGAAAACTGGCAGGAATTATCTCCAAGAAAGATCTCGTAAAAGAGATTTGCAGGAGAAGAAAAAATCCAGATAAGCTCTGAGAATGGTAAACTCCGAGAAAATGGAAGTTCAGGCAAAGAACAGGAGAAGAAAGTGGAGGACTAACAGCAGTGAGTGCTCTGTTTCAGATACTATTTCTTATTTTCAGTGTGAAAATTCTGGGTGAGGCGTCAGAAAGAGCAGGTTTCCCTTCAGTCATGGGAGAAATTCTTGCAGGCATCTTACTTGGAGTACTTTTTGTTAACGTAGAAACCGTGGTAATCGCTTTCTTTGCTCAGCTTGGAGCTATTTTCCTGCTTTTTACTGCAGGATATAAAGAAGTGCGCTTAAGGGACCTGAAACCTGCAGTATTAGTTGCTTTTGTTCCTACATTTTCACAGGTGGTTTTTGCTTTTTTTTTCGGTTTCGGGCTTGGGAAAATCTTTAATTTCAGTTTTCTTCAAAGCCTCTTTATAGCAGTTGCTTTCTGTCCGACAAGCATAGGAACAGTGCTCAATACTCTTATAGACCAGAACTATCTTTCCAGCAGACCCGGAACAATAATGCTCTTCTCGGCAATCCTTGATGATATTGTAGGGATATCTCTGCTTTCCATAGTGATTACTTTTGCCCGTTTTAACTGCATTCCTTCAGTTCTAGGTTTTCTTACAATTGCAGGAAAAATCCTGCTCTTTCTGCTGATTATGTATATCCTTGGGAAGTATTTTTTCCCCAGGATTTTTGTCTATGCTCAGAAAATGCATGAAAAAGAAGCAGTATTTTCCGTTGTGGTTATTGTAGCTCTTTTTTCTGCCTATCTTGCAGAGTTTTTTGGGCTCCATGTAACAATAGGGGCGTTTATAGGAGGAGTCTTAATTTCGGAAATTCCTCTTGCCAAAATCCAGGACGTACAGAGCAAAGTAGAAGGGCTGGCTTACGGGATATTGATCCCTCTTTTTTTTGCCTTTATAGGTTTTTCAATTGACCTTTACGACCTGGTAAATGCAGGTATTTTGATTCCCCTGATTATCCTCTTAGCCCTCTCTGGAAAACTAATAGGGGGCTTTATAGGATCAAAAGTTATAGGTTTTGATTTTTATGAAAGCCTTATCTTCGGGATAGGAGTCATGCCAAGGGCAGGGATAGAACTTGTGGTGCTGACTATAGGCAGGAGCACGGGGATCATCGGCGAGGAAATATTCTCAGCGATGGTTTTTATGGTAATTATATCCATCCTGATTTCACCTCCGCTTTTGAAGTTTGCGATCCAAACTGAAAGAAAAAATAAGACCGATGATAGGATCAAAGCATGACGGTTTTAATCAGGAATGAGGGACATGAACCCGGTTGTATAATGCAGAGAGCCGGATGAACTCACATCTTTTTTGGTCAGTGGGCTCTCCTTACGTTCAGGTACTTTACAATCTCCATCGAGATGAGTGTGGTGGAAGCTAAAGCCAGTATGATTCCCAGCTCAGAAAGGGAAAGGGGGACTGTCCGGAAAGCAAATTGGAAGAAGGGAATATAAACCACCATCAACTGCAGAATCACCGTAGTCAGAACCGCAAAGACCAGAGCTTTGTTTGTAAAGAGCCCGAGAGAAAAAACCGAATACCTGTCAGAACGCCAGTTGAAGGCGTTGAACATCTCTGAAAAGACCACAAGGGTGAAGATCATAGTCTGCAGTTTCGAAATCGGGAAACCGCTGTCAAGAGCCCAGACTAAAACTATCAGTGCCTGTGAAGCGATAAGCCCTCCTAACCCCATCCCGGCAACGATTTCACGGCGGGTGATAAGCCCTTCCTCAACGTTCCGGGGTTTCTGTTTCATAAGCCCCCTGTCAGGAGGTTCAACAGACAGAGCCATAGGAGGAAGCCCATCTGTAATAAGATTGATCCACAGGATCTGTACGGCAAGCAAAGGCAGCATCTGCCAGCCCAGAATTGCAATGAGGACGATCAGGACTTCCCCGATATGGGCTGTGAGTCCGTAAGTGATGAAATTTTTGATATTTTTAAAAATATTTCGTCCTTCTTCTACTGCCGAGACAATGGACGCAAAGTTATCATCTGTAAGGATCATGCTTGAAGCTTCTTTGCTCACATCGGTGCCTGTAATGCCCATTGCAATGCCCATATCCGCAGCTTTCAGGGCAGGAGCATCATTTACCCCGTCCCCGGTCATCGCCACAACATAGCCCTTCTTTTTAAGAGCTTCAACTACCCTCAGTTTATGGGTAGGGTAAACGCGGGCGTAAACTGAGACCCTTTCAACTTTGTCCTCAAATTCACTCTCTTCAAGGCTGTCAAGTTCTGAACCGGTAAGAGTGAGATCGTTTTCTTTCAAAATTCTGAGTTCTCGCGCAATTGCAGCTGCTGTAACCTTATGGTCTCCTGTTATCATTACAGTCTTAATGCCGGCATCCTCACAGGTTTTGATTGCAGCTTTTGCTTCTTCTCTGGGTGGGTCTCTCATGCCAATTAATCCTGAAAAGACCATGTCTTCTTCGATCTTCTCTGCAGGGATTTCCCCTGAAGAGACTTTTTCAAAAGAGAAGCCTTTTTCATGCGGCCGGAAAGAAAGAGACATAACCCGCAGAGCCTGATCAGCAAGTTCTCTAACCTGCTCGGAGATCTCCTGTTTCTGCTCAGGAGTTAAAGCCTTTATTTCACCGTCGAGAAAAATCTTCGTACACGAACCAAGAATAACCTCCGGAGCTCCTTTTGAAAAAGCTGCAAGCTCGGAATTCAGAAAGCTGCCCGGACTGTCCCCCAGTTTATTGAAAGTGGTCATTCTCTTACTTTCGGAAGAGAAAGGTATTTCCCCAAGCCGTGGATATTTCCGGTCAAGCCCGAATTTTTCAAATCCAGCCTTTGCAGCAGCAACCATAAGAGCTGCTTCTGTCGGGTCTCCTGTAATTTTCCATCCATCTTCTTCTTTATAAAGGTTTGAATCGTTGCAGAGAGCTGCCCCCAGCAAAAGAATCCGAAGATGTATATCGTCCTCTGCTACTTCGGAATCTCCTTTTAGAAATTGTCCTTCGGGATTATATCCATTTCCCGTGACATTGAGGATCTCCCCATTAACATATATTTTCTCAACTGTCATTTTGTTCTGAGTAAGCGTGCCTGTTTTGTCAGAACAGATTACATCTGTAGCCCCAAGTGTTTCTACAGAAGGCAGTTTTCTGATCAGGGCATGCCTTTTAACCATGCGCCTTACTCCGAGCCCGAGCCCTACTGTCACAACCGCCGGGAGGGCTTCAGGTATAGCAGCAACTGCAAGTGCAACGCCCCAGAGAAACATGTCAAGAGGGGGAAAGCCGGAAAGAACCCCGAGAACTGCAACAAAAGCTACAATTAGAAGAGTTGCCCCGCCAATCCATCTGCCGAATTTATCGAGGCTTTCCTGCAGAGGGGTTTTGGACCTTTCTATTGTCCCAAGAAGCCCGGCAAGTTCTCCAAAAGAGGTATTCATGCCTGTTGCCGTGACAACAGCCCTTCCTCTTCCATAGGCAACTGCAGTCCCTGCATAGGCCATGTTCTTCCTGTCAGCTCCAGAAGTGTCTACCGGCAGAGAATCGGCAATTTTCTGTACAGACACGGATTCCCCGGTTAGCGAGGATTCGTCAACTTTAAGGTTGAACTCTTTAATTATCCTGGCATCTGCAGGAATGCGGTCTCCGGTCTGAAGCAGAATTATGTCCCCTGGAACCAGTTCTGATGATGGGATCTTTTTTTCAGTTCCATTCCTTATTACAGCTGCTTCCGGAGACGTCAGGGATTTAAGGAGTTCAATTGCTTTTTCAGCTCTGTACTCCTGCACAAAACCGAGAACTCCAGCAAGAAAAACAGTAAATAAAATCACTATTGCGTCAATGGATTCCCCAAGTAAAGCCGAAACAATGGAAGCAATAATCAGGATAAAAATTAAAATACTTTTAAATTGTGAAAGAAAGAGACGAAAGACAGAGACTTTTTCTTTTTCTTTAAGTTCGTTTTTCCCATACTCATCCAGTCTTTTTTCAGCTTCTCCGGAGCTCAGCCCTTCCTCTGATGTCTTCAGCTCCTCAAAAACCAAGCTAATTTCCTGATCGTAGTACAAACCCTGGTCCTCGTCTTTTTGTAACCCGATATCTCTGCACTCAGTATGTACTGTGCTATAATATAAATGAGTTTAATGTATATATAGCGGTTATACATATCGATGTGCAAAGGGGTTTTTTGTAATTTATAGTTCTACAAGAGCTTTTCCTGTAAAAAAGATTTGGAATTTATCTGTTTCTCTATATAGAAATTATAGAGTTATGAAGCCCAATTCTCAAAATTAGCTTAAAAATTAATGAATAGAGGGAAAAAGTATCCATGAAGATAGTAATAATCGGAAGTGGACTTGCCGGTTTGTCAGCAGGTTACAGGCTCTGTAAATCTAACGAAGTAATCATTTTTGAAAAAGATCCGGATATTGGGGGAATGGCAGCAAGCTACTCTCTGGAACATTCCGGAAAAAAATACTTTATTGAAAGGTACTACCACCATATATTCAGGAGTGATGCGGAACTTCTTGCCCTTATAAAGGAACTTGGGCTTGAAAAGCAGATGCTGTGGCTGGAAGCAAAAAACGCCTATTTCGTGGATGGTAAGAACTATCCCATGAACACACCTCTTGAGATCTTACACTTTAGCCCTCTTTCCATTCTTGACCTGGCAAAACTTGGCCTGCTGGTCTTAAGGATAAGATTGATAAAAGACACTGTATCCTATGATCAAATAAAGGCAAAGGACTGGATAATTGATACTGCAGGAATGTCGGTGTATGAAAACTTTTTTGCTCCCTTGATGAAAAGTAAATTCGGAGACAATGCTGAAAACGTATCTGCTGCCTGGCTAATCGGGAGGGTGAAAATAAGGTCGGATAGGGGAAAAGAAGGAGAAAAACTGGGGTACATGAGAGGAGGCTTTAACTATCTTCTGGAAGCCCTGTCAGGGGAAATAACTACAAATGGGGGAGAGATTCGAACAAATAAGGAAGTAACGGAAATTGTGATCAAAGACAATGCCGTACAGGGAGTAGTAGTGGACGGGGATTTTATAGCCTGTGATGCAGTTATTTCTACCGTAGAACCACTGGTGCTGGATGGGATCACCGGAGGCAAGCTTGAGCTTCTGCATGATTCCCTGCAAAATATCCGTTATCAAGGGACGGCGTGTGCTTTGATAGGGCTTGACAGGATGCTTATGGAAGACGGGAATTACTGGTTAAACATAAAAGCCGATGTGCCTTTTGGAGCTGTAATCGAACACACCAATTATTTGCCTCTTGAAGACTATGGGGAACATCTGGTCTATGTGACGTCCTATTTCCAGGACAAAAAGAGTGCCCTCTGGACTCAAAAAGAAGAAAATATTCTTGATTCTTATCTAAGCGGGCTCGAAAAAATGTTTCCCGAATTCTCAAGAGAATGGGTTCGCTGGACGAAGCTCTACCGCAGAACAGATACCGCTCCTGTATACGAACAGGGCTATCTTAAAAATGTACTTCCTTTTGCTGCAGGCCCATCCGGGCTTTACCTTGCAGGTATGTTCTCCTCAACCAATTATCCGGAAAGGAGTATGAACGGTTCGGTAAAAGCCGGGTTTGAATCAGCCGAACTGCTGACGAAAGAAAAATAAAGTTATGTATATTAATGAGAATATTTAACTCAAAACAATCCCTTCGGACGAACTATTATATAGCCTAAGGGATGATATTATACTGTTTGTGCCTGTAGAACTTCTTTCTGCAAGGCTGCCTGTCTTACCGGATTTGTCACTCATGGGGATTTGGGAGTGACAGATAAAGGAGAGACAGAGAAAACTAAAAAAATGTTCTGAATTCTGCCGTAAACCGGCTTTTTGGGGGCACACAGGTCATACCTGTAAGGGGATGGTAGAGGGGAACACACATGTTTTCCTTAAGGTTGAGCTCTCAATAAAGAACCCGCATGCTGAATAGAGGCTGCCTGAGCTTCCAGGAAGGGGTATGGGCGGCATAAAAAATAAAAGGAGTGGTATAAGATGTTATTCATGGACGTTAGTACCTGGGACCCTGAGAATCGCGATAAGATCCTTGAACACTTCAAGAAACTGAACATTCCTGAGGGAATTGATGTCATCAACCAGTGGGTTGACCTTTCCGGAAACCGCTATTACATTCTTTACGAAGCAGAAAGTGCCGAGGCTTACGGAGCCTTCAACCTGCCCTGGTCAGATGTCTGCGTGATTGACAGCGTCCCCGTAATGGAAGCTTCAGAATTCATGCAGCTTCTGCCCAAGTACAAAAAGTAAGCTACAAGGAAAAGATATCAGTTCATTAATCAATTTCTAAAAGGAAGTCGGTGAGCCGGCTGATCGAGGCTCATCGAAAATCTTTATATTATAGTTCTAAAGCAAAGGGACTTATTCAATTCTGTTTTATCAAATTCTATTCTTTAACTCTAAGGCGGGAAGTCCCCTTCCTCGACAGCCGAAGGCTGGTAGGTGGGGGATGAGAGCCATCAACTTCTACAAAACAACAGTAACATAATTATTAATACTTATAGTTACATCAATATAAATATAACTATATAGTAAAAACTGGATCTTAAGGGCCATTTTTTATATTCACCCCATTATCATTTAATTCAGTATGTGAAATATAGGAGAAAAGCTCTAACGAACCCTTTAGTTGTTGATTTTCTAAAAACTAAAATCTATAACATAAGTGAAACATTCGATGTTGAAGTGCTGAATATAGAGTGTGACGAAGACTATTTTCACTTATTATTTTCAGCAAAACCTTCGCTTGATATTCCAAAATATATCAACACCATAAAAACAATAACTTCAAGGGAGATTCGTAAAAACTTCCCTGAAGTAAAAACTATGTTATGGAAAGATACAGTCTGGTCAAGATCGTATTTTATCGCATCGACAGGGCAAGTAATCTTTGAAGGACAAGTAACCTTAGATATACTGAAGCAATATGTGGAGAATCAAGGCAAATATGCATCTGACGAAGAAGATAAAGATCAATCCAACTGAAGAAAAGACACGATATGCCTCTTTGGGAAATAACTATGAAATGTGATTGTGGAAACGTTATTGATAGAGATAGAAATAGTGCTATCAATATCATGAAGCGATTCTTATCACAGAATGCTTTGTGGACAGGCTATCAGAGTTTTTCAGATAATCTTCAACAAACAGGATTACAGATGGATACTTGCATCACTGCAAATATCCAGGTGACGTAATCACTCGAAGGAAGTTCCGTCCTCGCTTTCATCAGAAAACAGGGTGGGATAGTTCACTACTCAGCTCTATTTCAAGTCTTTAACATTATGGTTTTTGTTTCCAGATATTCAGAAAGGGCATCAGGTCCATTTTCTCTTCCAAAACCACTCTCTTTAACTCCTCCGAAAGGAACTTCGGGAGCTATCTTCAGATGCTGGTTGATCCATATAATCCCTGCATTTAACTGTTCACATCCTACACGTGCCCGGTCTAAATTTTTTGTCCAGATGGACGCCCCAAGCCCATAACCGACACTGTTTGCCTCCCCTATTGCCTCATCCAGGTCTTTTACCGTCACCACGGGCAGCAAAGGCCCAAAAACCTCTTCTTTCAAAAGTCTGGAGTCTTCGGGTACATCCGAAACAAGGGTAGGTTCAAAGAAGTACCCTTTATCAGAACCTTTGAACGCAGGTACTTTTCCTCCGGTAATTATCCTGCCTGCGCCATTCTCCTCAATTTCGGCTGTGAGCTCTTTTATATAGTCCCACTGATGGCGATTGTTAAGAGGTCCAATATTAGTATTTTTGTCCAGCCCGTTTCCTATTTTTAAGCTCCGAACACCTGTTTCAAGCTTTTTTATGAATTCTTCAGCTATGGATTCAAAAACATACAGCCTCTTGACAGCGGTACAGGTCTGACCGCAGTTGTAAAACCTCCCTCTAAGGGCTCCAGCAGCAGCACTTTCAAGATCGGCATCGTCACACACAAGCATAGGGTCACTTCCACCCAGCTCAAGAGTAACCCTTTTCATCCCGTGGGCTGCAAGTTCAACTACTCGTTTTCCGGTTCGGGCTTCTCCTGTAAAAGAAATTTTTCTTACATCCGGACTGCGAACAAGACTTTCTCCTGCTGTCTCCCCAGGTCCTGTGACCACATTCAGCACACCTGCAGGCAACCCGGCTTCCCCAAGAATAGAAGCAAGGGTAAGGTTTGTAAGGGGAGTGTTACTTGCCGGTTTCAGCACAAAAGTATTCCCCGAAATAAGAGCAGGGGCAATTTTCCAGCCCATAATCAAAGCAGGCATGTTCCAGGGAATTATGGCTGCACAGACCCCGAGAGGGTTTTTTACGGTAAAAGCATACCCATTTCCCGGGACCGGAATGAAGTCCCCTCGCAGGCTGCCTGCAAGTCCGCAGTAATATTCAAGGACATGTGCAAAACCTTCTATTTCGTTTCGGGCTTCTGCAAGAGGCTTTCCCTGTTCTTGCGTAAGCAGGGCAGCAAGCGCATCCTTCCTCTGCCGGACAATTTCTGCAGCTCTGTAAAAAACTCCCCCCCTATGCTGTGCAGATGCGGAAGCCCAGCCTGAGAAAGCTGATGAAGCAGCTTCGACTGCTGAAGCCACATCCTCTTCTGTGCCCCGGGGAACCTGCTCGATAAGTTCACCTGTTGCAGGATTTTTAACATCAAAAAACTCGCCACCGCATGCTTCCACAGCTTTTCCGTTAATCTGCATTTTCATAGCTACCATTATTTGCGAAGACCTATTTTAAACTAACAAAAAATAGTATGACTTTGAGATAATAGTTTAAATGAAAGGGGCGAAGAATACAGCGAGAGTAAAAAGAAAAACAAATTCCTGTTCGACAGAAATATAAGTATATTTACAAATTACATTGTATCAAATACAGGATCTCCTGACATAAACAAAAAAAACGGACTTGTGGGACACTTATCATAAAAGGCTCAAAGAGGCTTCAGAGACTTTTCTGGAGAATAAGAGTGGGACTCCAGATGATTACATGAGGTTAAATACGTCAGGAAAGACATTTTGCAGGATTTGACGTCGGAGTTTACTTTCCGGACTGCAATTTGTCAGTAGCTAAAAGAATAACTTTCACAGGCAGGTACAGAGAACAGTGTCAGATTGCCTTCAAGTAATTTTATGGTTTTTTATTATAGAGATCCTGGGTTTGATTTCTATCCCACTTGCTGGAAATGCTGGAAACAGGCTGGCTGATAGGGGTGCTTCGGCAGCAAAAACTCTGGGAATTATACTTGTTGCCTATTTTTCCTGGATATTCTCTTACATATGGGGTTTTAACCATACTACGATCTTGATCTCATTCCTTGTTCCTTGCCTACTGTCAATTGGTCTTTATCGGAAACAGAAGATTTTCCCCGAAAGAAAAGTTCTGCTCGTCAATGAACTCGTGTTCCTCGCAGGATTCTTTTTTTTCTTACTTGTACGCGTGCACCTTCCGGAAATATACATGCACGAGAAATTTATGGACTTTGCCTTTTTAAATGTAGTAATAAAGACTTCCTCTTTTCCTCCGGCTGATCCCTGGTTTGCAGGCGAGTTTCTGGATTTTTACTATTATTTCGGATATCTTTCCGTGGGCGTTCTGGGAAAACTCAGTGCTGTCAAACCTACCATCCTTTTTAACCTGGCAATTGCCTTTACTTTTGCTCTTTCCTTCAACCTCTTTTTCGGCATCGGGTATAACCTCACTCATGGTAAAATCCGGTATGGACTCCTTACTGCGGGGTCCGGGATGCTGCTTGGAAATTTGCAGGGACTTATAGAATTCGTATCCATGTATGTTCTCAAGGAACAGGTTTCAAGAGGGTATTACTGGAGCAGTTCGAGAGTTATTCCTTTTACGATAAACGAGTTTCCATATTTCACTTTCATACACGGGGACCTGCACCCTCATCTGCTTGCAATTCCGTTTCAGTTGCTTGTACTTGTATTTCTCCTGAATATCTACCTCAGGAAAAGTGAACACACAATATTTGAAAATAGCCTGGCCTTCATTACATTTTCAATAGCTCTGGGTTTTTTGTTCCCCTCTAATTCCTGGGATTTCCCGGTGTACTTCAGCCTGGCACTTTTGGTTATCTTTGCATTTTATTGCGGGCATTATATTCATAATAAAAAATTATTCGGTTTCATTGCAGGATTTTCCAAATCAGTCATTCTTGTTTCTATCTTCAGCTTCCTGCCATATTTGCCCTTTTATCTGTCCTTTAACCCTCAAGCAGCAGGAGGATTTGATTTTGTTGTACCGGAACTCAGGACAACGATTGATAAATTCCTGATCCTTTTCGGACTTTTCCTGTTTTTAACCTTCTCTTTCCTTGTACCTCGCCTGAACTCCAGAAGAAAAATCGGGTTTTTTATCCTATGGGTAGGGGTATCAGCACTTCTTTCTGCTGCATGGTCTATTCCCCTGATTGCGGTCCTTTTTCCCCTGCTTGTCCTTTCTCTGTATTTATTCCTGAAGGATCTTCCGGAAAGAAGCACGACAGGATTTGTATCTCTTCTAATAGCGACAGCCGCCTTCATTGCCCTTCTATGCGAAGTTGTTTTTCTTGATGACCCAATATCAGGCAATTTTGCCCGTATGAACACGGTTTTCAAATTTTACATGCATTTATGGATTTTCCTTGCTATTGCAGCCTCTTATTCGTACTATGAACTTCATTTCCGTTACCGGGGTGAGTCCGAAAATAGAGCTTTTTTGAAGGGGGCTTATATAAAGAAGGCATGGTCAACTGTACTTGTGCTACTAGTTATTTCCTGTGTCTTTTTTCCTGTAGTATCAACCTTTACAAGAATTAATGATACGAATGCCAGGCCCACTCTTGACGGGATAGAATACATGAAGAAACTGGATAGGGGAGATTACAATGCCATACGGTGGATGCAGGAAAATATTAAAGGATCTCCGATAGTTCTTGAAGCTTCTGAAGATGGTAGCAGTTACAGTTACACGTCCAGGGTCTCTGCAAATACCGGGCTCCCCACAGTCATCGGGTGGACAAGACACGAGAGGTTCTGGGGAAGAAACCACAAAGAAGTGGAAAAGAGGATAAAAGATGTTCGCTCGATTTATTGCACTGGCAATGAAAAGAGAGCCCTGGAGCTTATGGATAAATATAACGTAAGCTATGTGTATATCGGTAAACTTGAACAGCAGGTGTATTCCATAAACCTGGATAAATTTGAGAATGAAACCTATTTTGAACCAGTTTATCGGGATACAGTCACAATATATAAATTAAAGAAAGGCACGTAAAAGGGACATTACTTAAAAGGGACATTACGTAAAAGGGACATTACTTAAAAGGGACATTACGTAAAAGGGACATTACTTAAAAGGGACATTACGTAAAAGGGACATTACGTAAAAGGGACATTATAATTGTCTGTTTTTCAGAGAAAAAATGGCTCAGGCAAAAAAAACCAGATTATTATCATAAATGTTAAGAGGTTGTTCGCATAATCAGCGTCTCGGTAGTTCTGCCCGCTTATAATGAAGCCGCCAGAATAGAAAATACGGTCTCGATAACAGCAGAGACTCTTTCAAAGATAACTGATTCCTTTGAGATCATCATAGCAGAGGATGGGAGCACGGACGGTACGGACCAGATAGCTTTCCAGCTTTCGGAACAGTACTCTTATGTCAAACACCTGCATTCCGAGGAACGACAGGGCAGGGGAAGAGCCCTGAACAGGGCTTTTAAGGCAGCCTCAGGAGAAGTGCTCTGCTATATTGATGTGGACCTTGCAACAGATATGAGCTATCTGGAAAAACTGGTCAGAGCTGTAAGTACGGGTGGCTATGATTTTGCCACCGGTTCGAGAATAATACCCGAAAGCGATGCAAAAAGACCTTTCAAACGGGAGTTTGCAAGTAGAGGATATAACTCCCTTGTGCGGCTTCTTTTGCATTCAAAACTCTACGACCACCAATGCGGTTTCAAAGCTTTCAGGAGAGACCCTCTTTTTGATTTGCTCGATGAAGTTGAGAATCAGCACTGGTTCTGGGACACCGAATTGCTGGTCAGGGCTCAGCACCGGGGGTATAGGGTTCTGGAGTTTCCTGTCTACTGGAGGCATGGAGAGTCAAGTAAGGTCAATTTCGTAAAGGATATTCTTGGAATGGGATCAGAGATTTTCCGCCTGTGGTGGGAACTTTTTTTTCCGGGGCTTTTTTCTGGGAAAGGAAAGCTATTTATTACAGCTTCTCTTGCCCTTCTGATTCTTGCCCTTGCTGCAACCTTTCTGGGCGCTTCCTCTGTTCTGGAAAATATCAAGCAGGCGTCTCTGAGTACCCTGGCTCTTGCTTCTCTTGTTTACTGCATTTCCTGGCCGCTCCGAGGGATCCGTTTCCAGCAGATCCTTAACAGACTCGGAAACCACTACGGACTTGGCTTTCTTACGGGGAGCATTTTCATCAGCCAGTCTGCAAATGTGATCCTCCCTGCACGAATAGGAGACCTGAGCAGGATGTATATCCTGAAAAAAAGTAAAGATCTTGCCTTTACAACGAGCCTTTCCTCTTTGACCGTAGAAAGGGTCTTTGACATAATTGCAATAACTTTCATTGCCGCACTTGCTTCTTCAGGTGTAACTACGAGGTTTGAAATTGCTTCCTGGATGGAGTCCCTGATCAAGTTCTCAGGGCTTGCAGTTCTCTTTTTCTTTATAGCTCTCTTTGCATTATCTTTCAGAGAAGGCCGCATGACAAAGAGTGGGGGGAAAAAGGCTTCTGTGATTTCTTCTGGCGAACCTCTCCATAAAATAAAAGGATTTGCATCTACTTTTGTTCACCAGATAAGCGTTGTTGCTGTCCGTCCCGGGGCGTTTCTTACAGTGGTTGCATCCTCCCTATTCATATGGGGTATGGATATCCTTACCTGTTTTCTGGTTCTGAAAGCCTTTCCGACAGCCGGGGGAGATATGTCTTCAGCGTTCACCATCTCCCTGGTCTTCCTGGCAGTAGCCCTCGGGAACATTGTAAAAACGTTTCCAATCACTCCTGGAGCTATAGGAACATATGAAGTAGCCCTTACTGCAGTGTTCGGGCTTGGAGGAATCAGGCCAGAACTCGGGTTTACAGTCGCCGTGCTTGACCACATAATAAAGAACTCGATCACATTGCTTGGAGGCGGGCTCGCCCTCTCGGGACTCGGGCTCAAATGGAGAGAAGTTCTCTCAACGAATACCGACACGCTGAAAGGGATGTGATAACTTGAAACAAAAAATCCGCAAAAAGTCTGAGTGGAAGAAATGTTCGAAAAAAAAATAATAGAAGTTAGGGATGCCTATTCCCTTCCGGAAGATGTGCTTGAGGCTGTTCATACGGCACTGAAGGAAGATGTTGAAGAAAGCGTTAGCCTGTTTAAGGTTCTTGCAGATTCGACCCGCCTGAGAATTCTTAAAGCCCTCGAAATCCAGAGCCTCTGCGTCTGTGTCCTTGTTGAAGCTACGGACCAGAAGCACTCTGCACTTTCTTACCATCTCAAGCTCTTAAAGGAAGCAGGGCTCGTGGATTCAAGGAGAGAGCGCAATTTCCAGATCTATGACCTTACAGAATTCGGAAACCTGCTACTGAAGCACATTGAAAAACATTTTGAAAAAAAATGACCGAAGAAGTGGAGGGACTTTCTACAATTTAATGTGTAGGAGCCCCATGACACTAAAAAAATAATAGAATCTGTATATAGATTCGTATCCCTGAAGGATAAGATTACATTTTGTCGTTTGAGGCTACCGTAGTGAGCTTTGAGAATTTCACTCCTTTAAGGGCCATTATAGCTTCAGCAAGCTCTTTAATTTCTTCACCGTCCCCATCCAGAACGATTACTTCAAAACAGTTATCATGATCCAGGTGAATGTGCACGGAGGACTTAATCAGGGAAGAGTAATGGTGCTGGATGTCTGCAAGGGCGTTTGAAAGCCCACGCTTTGTGTGGTCATATATGACAGCAATAGTTCCGACACGATGACCTTTAATGTCACCCATCCATTCGTAGTAAGAAATGTAACTCCTGATGGCGTCCCTTATGCCTTCCGAACGGGAAGAGTAACCTCTTTTTTCGATAATCTCATCAAATGTGCTAAGAAGGGTGTCGGGCAGGGAGACCCCTATCCTCATAAGTTCTGTTTCCATCGAATCACCAAATAATTTGTAATTTATCCGAATGATAATACATTAAGTTATTGTGAGTATTACTATATATGTTTTTTTCACTTGATCATTAATATAAAAGAGTTGTACTCATATGATAATTCATCCCTCAGTATATTAATGTTTGGGAATTATCAAACTTAGCATATATGAAAGGGTCAAAACGTCCATGCAAAAATAAAAGAGACAAAAATAACTAAAAAATAAAAACAAAAGGAAAGAATTCAAAAAAAATAAATAAACTCCACAGCGAGAAGAAAAAACTGAAGTAAAAAAAGAGATTAAAAACTAAATTACTTTATTAATCTGCCCTCGTATCCAGTTATCGTCTATCTACAAGCCTCTTCGGTCTTCCCTTAATTTTGTACAACTCAAGTCCTCCGGGACCCGTGAAGTTGAAAAGGAGCTTGAAAGTCCTGTCTTCATAGGCTCTGGAAAGGGGATGCTTATATTTAAGGAAAGAACTGATGAAGTTTTCCTTTATAAGATCTCTGTCACAGGCATCAGGGTTTTCGCATTCCATACTGACCCTCAGTACGGTTTCTCCCTCATCTTCCCCTCCATAGAGAAAAGCTTCATACTCTCCTGTTAGATAATCCATGTTTCCACTCTGGAATACACCCCTTTCTACATCAACGCGGTTAAAAGGAGTACCTTCAACCCAGACTGTTTCTGCCTCTCTCTGGGGAGTGAGGATTTTCATGTGGGTCCTGCCGCAAGAGCACGTTTTGCGCGTAAGAACTACAGTAGTGTCATCGGTATCGTAGTTTAAGAGAAGATTCCCTGCCTTTGCCCCAACAGGCAGAAGCGTGCTCAGGATAACTCTTCCACACTCCCCATCAGACACGAAACTCTCCAGGTGCGGGTCGTAAACATCAAGATGGACAAAATCCTCAGGAACATGCAGCCCTGTAATATCACTGCATTCCCCGCACATCGTCCCTTCCGTGCTCCCGTAGGTGTTGTACACAGGGCAACCCCAGATTTCCGAGAGATAGTTTCTTGACTCATCAGCAAAGGCTTCACCTCCCACAACCAGTTTGTTTATGCCTGACTGTCGGGGGTCAATACCCTCAGTTTGCATTCTGCGGGCAAGGTTCAGGAGCTTGAATACACTGCCTACTATGCCTGTAGGCCTGTATGTTTCAATAACACGCAGGGGAAAAGTGCACTTACCCTCAGGGATAATGCTCATGCCCAGCTGTCTGGCAGCAAGGGTCATGGTGTTTGCCCCCACATTCATGCCGTAGGAAGCACAGACAACGACCCTATCTCCGGGCCCGAAGCCCTGAGACCTAAAAATCCGGGCGTATTTTTCTGCATAGCGTTCCCAGTCCTCCCAGGTAAGGAAAAAGCTCTTTGGGGTCCCACTTGTACCGCTAGTCTCATGAATGGTGAAAACATCTTCCCAGCCTACGCTCCTGAACATAAAATCCTTCATCTCAGGAGGCTGGTTTTCTCGGATAGTCTTTCCAGATATGATTGGAAGTTCAAGGAGGTCCTCATGGGCTTTGATATCTCCGGGGCTTACCCTATGTTTTTCAAACCATTTTCTGTAAAAAGAAGAATTTTCAGCTGCATATTTTACCGTATATTGCACACGTTCCTCAATGAGAGCATCGAGTTCCCCCCTGTCCATGGTCTCGATTTCTGAATTAAAGTAAGGTTTTGAGTTCTCCAATATAAAACACCCCGGCTGTAGCTCTTAACCATGCAAAAATCTGTTATCCATATGAAAACCTATTATTAATTGGCTTCAAATATGAATTTGGTCTTCAATTATGAAACAGTTTTGGGCAGGGGATTGTCAGGAAGAAAAATTATAAGAGAGATTTCGGGTTGGGGGCTGAACTGTAAGAAAAACGGCTGTGTAAAATATTAAATACTCCATACTGCATCTCAACCCCTGGAAAAAGTTACTGACATTGATTTATAAAAGGTAAAAAAGGAAAAAAATTTATTTTTAAACTTATTTGTCCCCAAAAGGCACAAGGTATACGCCATCTGCCCTTTTTTGTCCCTTTACCAGCTCACAGTGCCTGAGGAGTGCAAACTGGTTTTCGGTTTCCCGTGAGGATATCCCAAATTTTTCTGCAATTTCTTCCTTTTTTGCCCCGCCCCGGGAAACAATGAATTCATAGATGGCTTTTTGCAGGTCTGTAAGACCGTCAGTTCCTTCAAGCCCGGCTTCTTCCCTGAAGATTTTTTTGGAGCGCACTGCCCAGGGGTCACATGCCTGGATTTTATGGTGGCTCTCTATATAACAGTCCTCACATAGAACCTTGCCATTTTCTTCGTAAATGTCTTCTTTTTCCAATTTACACCCACATGCCTCACATTTGGCAGGGCTGGTTATTTCTTCTGTCATCTTGTATCCCTCCAGAGTTTCAGACATCCATTTCATCCAGAATTTTAAGAACAACTACTGACCCGTAAGCTACGGCAGGTCCTCCGGCCATCACTATTGCAGTGCTTACAGCTTCCATAATCTCTTCCCGAGTCGCTCCCATTTTTACAGCCTCAGGAACGTGCTTCCAGAGACAGTATTCACAGCGCAGGGCAACTGCAATCCCGACCATCATTATTTCTTTTGTTTTGGCGCTTAAAGCCCCGTCCTTGACAACTTCGGAATGAAGCCCCATAAGAGCTTTCATAACTCCCGGGAGTTCCCCGGCCATTGCTTCCGTCCTTTCATTCATATCAATTTTTTCGGTCGTTTTATCACTTCCTGCATTCAGAAAACTTAAGGTACCCAAAATAGAATGAATAATTTACGAATCAAAAGGCACCATGTACATTTCTTCTCCCATTTTTCTCCACTTTAAAAGCTCACAGTGTCTCAGTATTGCAAGCTGGTTCATGGTTTCCTGCAGTGTAAGCTCGAAAAGCTTCGAGATCTTTTCAGGGGTTGCACCCCCTTCTGTAAGGATAAAGTCATAGAGCTCCTTTTGGAGCTCCGTCATTCCCTCTGAGCCTTCAAACCCGTGCTGTTTTCTGAAAAGTTTCTTGGAACGCACTGCCATGGGATCTGCAAACTTTATTTTCTGGTGTCCTTCCAGGTAACAATCCTCACATATTGCCTGCCCGTTCTCTTTTATAGATTCGTCTCCCGGTATTTCCTTCCCGCACCCCGGGCACGTTATAAAATAAGCTATTGATTCGTCAAGTTCCCTGTTTCCGGCTTTATTCGTTTTTATAAGGTCGTGAAACTCCATATAACCCACTATTTCGTAAACAGTTGACCTTGATAACCCATATACGGCTTTTGCTTTTTTTATCACATCTCGAATATGGAATCCCCGGTCTATATGGGCTTCTTTTATACATTCAAGTACCCATATTTCCTCTTCATTCAGCACAAGAGTCATTGAAGTCCCTTAGATACTTATTCTCTCAAGAATTAACATTTTGAATGTGAATTGCTTCAACACCTGACTTTATTCCTATAACATCTTTTCTTGAGTTATCGAATAGTTTTCTTGTATTCCGTTTTTGTCTCTCTCCCTTTATGATTTAGTAGTATTAATAGTTATCGGTAACTATATATAAAAAGATTGTCTCATCCACGAATCATAATAAAATATAATAAGTCCTCAAAGAAAGTTGAGATAATCCTCAAAGAAAATCCAAAATTTATGAGTTTTAGGGGAAAGTTCCATGTGAGTTTCTGAAGCATACAGTCAGACCGTGCACTCACACTTTGCACTCACACTTTGCAATCAGACCCTGCAATCGCACCCTCTTTCTTTTAAGATCCGGACCTGTTCCTCATAGGTAGTCACAAATTCATTCTGTACAGCTACCCCTGTTGCAAGGGCAGGGTCCAGGGGAGTGTGGTGTTTATACCCTCTTTTTGACATCTCTTCTACAAGGGCTTCATGTCTCAGGTAGAGGGCCTTCAATTTCCCCTTCCAGCGCAGGGTCTCAGGATGGTGTGCATAAGCTTTTTTGTTATTGGTAATTATGGACCACAGGGCATGCAATTCACGGTGTTCCCCGAGAAGGTGCTGCCTGCACATTTTTTCAGGAGGGATGTCCCAGATTCTCATATGATGAACTTGAAGACATTTCAGAAAGGTCTTTCGGCAGGAAAATATTTAAAGGACTGAAAAAGTTTTTTCTGCCCTTCAGAAAAAATACCGATTCCCGTATCTGTTACTGAAAAAAGAGCCCTGTTTCCGCTTTTATTAGAGTGGACAGGTACCTTGCCCCCTTCCGGGGTAAACTTGATTGCATTGCTTACAAGATTATAAAAAATTCACCTCTTCGAAAACCGAGTCAATAGAAAACTCACTGTAGTGAAGCTCCGTTTTTCCAGCTTTTACTTTTGAGAGGTCAAGAATATCGTTTATAACAAAATATATTAAATTCCTCAAGACAGTGTCCCGGATCACCATTTAAAGAATCTAACTGCCCAGTTCACGTTTTTTCTCAGGAGATATTTCCTCAGTTCATCGATCCCAAGGAGGAAAACCGCAAAAGGAACGGCAAGTAGCATATACCTGAGGTCAATGGGAGTGGTATTGAAAATAAGGTTAGCAAATGGATGCCAGATAATGAGAGCAAGAATCAGAAATTCGCTTGCAATTCCCAGGAGAACCGGGCGGTTGCTGAACAATCCCATTGAGAAGACAGACTGAAACCGAGTTCTTGAAGCAAACACATTAGCGATCTGGCAGATAATCACAGCTGAGAAGAAAGCGGTTATTGCCTGCATATAAAGGGGATTAGTGTTTGCAAGCTGCTCCCCGAAAATCCAGCCCCCTTCAAAAAGTACGGCAAAATAACAGAAGAAGCCTGCAGCAGCCTCTATAGGTCCTTTTACTCCGTAAGATGTCAAAAGCACCTGAGAGGTTAATAACTTTTCATCCCTTGGTCTGGGAGATCTCTTCATAATATCTCCCTCTCCTTTTTCCACCCCCAGAGCAATGGCAGGAAGGATATCAGTTCCGAGATCAATTGCCAGGATAAGTTGGACAGTCATGGGAAGGGGAATGGAAAAAAGAACAAAAGCTATAAATGGGAGGATCTCGGGGATGTTGCTTGTGAGGATGTAAGCAATAAACTTTTTTATATTATCAAAGACGGTTCTGCCTTCTTCCACAGCATTTACTATCGTGGCAAAATTGTCGTCCAGAAGCACCATGTCTGCAGCCTCACGAGCCACATCCGTGCCGCTGCCCATAGCGACCCCCATATCGGCATTCTTGATCGCGGGGGCATCATTAACCCCATCTCCGGTCATGGTAACGATCTCTCCTTCTGCCTGGAAGAGCTGTACAATTTTTAATTTCTGTACAGGAGAGGTTCGGGCAAAAACAATGCTCGGGTTTTTGAGCCGTGAAGCAAGCTCTGTGCGGGAGAGGGATTTAAGCTCATCTCCGGTAATAATCTCAGGTTTTTCGGAACCTGCAAGTCCTACATCTCTGGCAATGGACTCTGCGGTAACCGGGTGATCACCTGTGATCATAACAACCTTGATTCCTGCTGCATGACATTTTGCAATAGCTTCTCTCGCTTCAGGGCGTGGAGGGTCTACAATCCCGATGAAACCCAGGAAAATAAAATCTCCGGTGTACTCTTTCTCCTCTTCTGCCTGCCTGAACGCAAGGGCAATTACCCTTTCTCCCTTTTCTGCCAGCCTTAGATGCCTATCTAGAAGCTCTTTTTGCCCGGCTTCATCCAGTTTTCTGGCCTCTCCGGACTCCAGAACCGACCCGCACATCTGCACAACCACTTCCGGAGCGCCCTTGAGGTATACCTCAAGTTTTCCTTCGGGAGTTCGGCAGACAACTTCCATGCGTCGGGTAAGGGAATCGAAAGGAAACTCTTCCTGTCTCGGATACTCTCGCTGGAGGTCTTTTACATCTACGAAACCATTCGCAAAAACAAGAAGCGCACCTTCTGTCGGGTCGCCGGTATATCCAGGGGCCGATTCATAAAGTTTTGCGTTATTGCAGAGCCCTGCCGCCCTTATGAAAACCGGAGGGATCTTTTTCGGATCCCATCCGGGATTTCCTGTAACAGAAACTTCTTTTGCGCCTGAGTCAGTACCGTTCTGCGCAAGACTTTTTTTTGTACTTTCTTCTGTATTCTGCCCTGCAACGCCTTCTTGAGGAATGGAAGGTTTTTCCGGCTCCAGAGTTTCAAACCCTGCGATAAGCGAATTTACTGCCATCCTGTTCTGAGTCAGGGTCCCGGTTTTATCCGTACAAATCACGGTAGTCGAGCCCAGGGTTTCTACAGACTCAAGCTGCTTTATAAGGGCATTTCGAGAAGCCATTCTCCGAGAAGCAAGGCTGAGGGCAAGCGTAACGGTGGGCAAAAGCCCTTCAGGAACATTGGCAACAATGATTCCTATGGCAAAGATAAGGCTTGCAAGAAAGATATCCTGGAGAAAAAATGCAAGCAGGAAAAAGGTAATTCCAAGAAAAATCGCAATTGCTGAAATAACCTTTATGAAATGGTTGAGTTCTTTTCGGATAGGAGTGTCCACAGAGATGGTCTGCTCCGTAAGCACTGCCAGGCTTCCGATCTGGGTATCCTGCCCGGTACCGAAAATAATGGCTTTACCGTTCCCGCTCTGTACAAGAGTTCCGGAAAAGACCATATTCCGGCATTCCAGTATATTCTCATGTGTACACTCGATAGAGCGCAGCTGCGGCTCCGCTTCTCCGGTCAGGGAGGAATTATCGACTTTCAGAGAATTGGTCTCAATCAAACGCCCGTCTGCAGGAACCTTATCTCCTTCTTCAAGAAGGATGAGATCCCCCACAACAAGCTCTGAAGCCAGAACATCCTTTACCTTTCCGTCCCTGAAGACTTTTGCATGAGGTGGCAGAAGCTGCCGGAAGCTTTCCATTGTCTTTGCAGCCTGGTACTCCTGCACAAACGTGAAAGTTCCGTTAAGGACAACGACCCCGACGAGAGCAATTCCTATATATAAGTTTCCCTGCCCGGGATCAAGGTATTCGCCAAGAAAAGATAGAATAGCCCCTACAGTCAACAGGATAGAAAAAAAGTTACGAAACTGCCGGACATATCTCTTAAGTATGCTTTCCTTTCCGGCTGCTTCGAGGACATTTGGTCCGCATTTCTGGAGCCTCTGGGTAGCTTCCTGCTCACTGAGCCCGTTTTCTGTGACTTCTAGCCTCTGTAGAAACTCTGGAAGAGAAATTAGATGTTCATCCCCCTGTGGGAAGCATAGTTTGTTTCTGTTTTCAGCCGAGTCCTTTTCCATCGAATCCCCTATAGTTTAATGTGACACAAGAATAAGAAACTTAACATTACACGTCCACCGAATTTCTTAAAACAAATCCAGAACAGTCAATTATCTGAGGTCTGTCTTTAATAGAAATTCTATCAGCTCCAGATAACCGGATAATTGAGAGAACAAAATACGGGAAAGGCATTTAAGAAGATAAGAAGCCGGATAATGCGGTTAAAATTTATTACTGGATTTATCAAAGAAAAGACAAAAAAAAATTCCCGACAATTAGCTTTTATAATTTGCTAACTAAAAAAATATCCGTATCCAGCTCAATTGAGTAGCTAGAGAATTATTTTTACTGCCATTATTCTCACTCCTGCTCAGGCGAGACAAAAATGGTGATTCAGAAAGTGCTATCTGTCCCCGTTTATCAGAAAAAGTTGCAATTTTTTAATATATTTTTAACTCTGGGCATTCTAGTCTGGAGTATGAAACATTTTGGATTGAAAAGGTCTATATAATATTGTCAAGTAGACAATTAAATTGGAATAAAAATAAATCTCTACGAATAATAGTAAAAAAGGTATGACCGATATGAGCGAATTCACACTTAAAACAAGACTGTTAGCTGCCCTTGAAGGCAAGCCCGTTGACAAAACACCTGTTTGTTCCGTGACCCAGACCGGAATTGTAGAACTCATGGACGAAGTCGGAGCCCCCTGGCCTGAATCTCACAGCAACCCTGAACTTATGGCAAAACTGTCACTCGCCAACTACGAGCTCAGCGGACTTGAAGCTGTAAGGGTTCCTTACTGCCTTACCGTCCTTGTCGAAGCCATGGGCTGTGAGATCAACATGGGTACCAAGAACAGGCAGCCCTCTGTTACCGGTCACCCCTACCCCAAGAGCCTTGAAGGCGCAGCAGTCCCTGCAGACCTTCTGCAGAAAGGTAGAATACCAACCGTGCTTGAAGCAATCAAGATCATCAGGGAAAAGGTCGGCCCGGATGTCCCAATCATCGGCGGTATGGAAGGCCCTATCACTGTAGCCTCTGACCTTTCAAGTGTAAAATCCTTCATGAAATGGTCCATTAAAAAACCTGAACTCTTTGAACAGGTTCTGGACCTTGCAACCGAAGCTTCAATTATCTATGCAAACGCAATGGTCGAAGCAGGTGCAGACATTATTGCCATTGCAGACCCTGTCGCTTCCCCTGACCTCATGAGCCCTGACTCCTTCAAGCAGTATCTCCAGCCAAGGCTGCAGAAGTTCTCTGCCGGTGTGAACTCGGTTACAGTCCTCCACGTCTGTGGAAACGTTAACTCTATTCTCGACTATATGGCAGACTGCGGCTTTGAAGGCCTCAGCGTTGAAGAAAAGATTGGCAGTGTAAAGAAAGCAAAGGAAGTCATCGGAACCAGAGTAAGGTTAATAGGAAACATCTCCAGTCCATTCACCTTACTGCCCGGCCCTGTTGACAAGATCAAAACCGAATCCAAGCAGGCTCTTGCGGATGGCATTGATGTGCTCGCACCGGGCTGTGGAATTGCACCCATGACCCCACTCGAGAACATAAAAGCCATGGTTGCAGCAAGAAACGAATACTACGCCTGAAAAGGCATAAAATTTCTTTATTTTTTTTACGGGTAAATCCCGGAGCTCTAAAACAATTAGAACTTCGGGATGTTCTGCCCAGATTCATATTTTTTTACGTTGCCAAAAAGGGACCTCAGAGATGAGAATATCCGGATCCAGGCTCTTAACAAGCTATTAGTTCAGGAGACTCGATCCAGGAAAGTGGTTCAGCAAAACTCACCGGGAAAACTGGCCCACCATCAAACTTATTAAAAATTATTAAAAACAATAAATGCTGAAATAATTGGTTAAGTAAGTCTTAAACTTTTTTGAAGGAGGTTAAGATATGAGAATAGGAGTTGCAATTGACCTGGGAACCAGCGGCTTTAGGGCCCAGAAAATTGACCTGGACAACGGCGAGATTAAGAAAACCGTGATAACTCTCCGGAATCCCCTGCCGGGAGCAAACGTAATGGATCACCTTGACTTTGCAATCCATTATGGGCTTGACAAAGCCCACGGGCTCTCAGCCACAGCAGTAAAAAATATCCTTACGGCACTTGGAGTAAAACCCGAAGAGATGGAGAAGTTCTCAATCTGCGGAAACCCAATCCAGCTTTCTATATTCCAGGGAATTCCCATTGAAGACCTGGCATACGCAGGTGAACGTAAGAAACAGAAGTACCATATTGAAGAACAAAACAGAGACGCTCGGGTCATACCTCTGCCCGAAATCGATGGATTCGAAGAGTTTAAAAACTGTAAACTGTTTGTTCCCCCTGCCATAAAACACGAAGTTGGAGCCGATGCGCTTGCCCTTATAGAAAAGGCAGGCATGCTCGAGAGTGATGAGATTGCGATCGCTACGGACTACGGAACAAACGCCGAAATGGCCCTGAAATCAAACGGGATTATTTACACTGGATCGGCTGCTGCCGGACCGGCTCTAGAGGGTCAGGAAATCGAATACGGATCCATTGCATCCCCGCATACCATCAGCGATGTCGAATTTGAAGGGGAAAACCTGCGCTGTTACGTGCTCGACAGGGACATGAACACAGTCCAGGGAGATCTCGTAAACCCAAAGACAGGGGAAGTCGTGGAAAAAGGAGAGGTCACTGCAAAAGGCATTACAGGTACAGGAGTTATTGCCCTTATCGAAACCGGGATAAGGAACAAACTGATAGTTCTGCCAAAAATTAAGACTCCCGAGAGCATCATCCACCTCCAGGACGGGATCAAGTTTACAGAAAAAGACCTTGTAGCAGCCGGGAGAGCCATCGGAGCACTCCGTGCAGGCCACATTACCCTCTGTGTAGCTGCAGGCATAGAGATGGAAGACCTCAAGATAGCTCACATGTCAGGAGCTGCCGGGACTTACATGGATGCTGCAAAAGCCCACCAAGTAGGAATGATCCCTTATAACACTAATTATGTTTCCCAGATAGGAAACACCTCCCTGACCGTTGCCCGGGAAATTCTGCTTTCGGAAGACAGGCTCTGGGAACTTCAGGCAATTGCAAAGGAAATCCTGGGCACGCATGTGATGTTCGCAACTTCCGAAGCCTTTAAGGAAGCCTATTTGCTGGAACTTGCCTATTGGAATGAGGGCATGGCATTTAAGATGCTTCAGAAGTTCTTGAAAAAGAAAAAACTCCCTATGATCGGCGAGCCTTCGACTATCCTGAAAATCGACCGCCAGGTTGAAAGGGATATTCCTGTACTCGGAGAAGACGGGCTCGAAGTACTTGAAAAAGTCGGGACCTACCTTACCATGGTCATAGAAGACTGCGCAGGCTGCAAAAAATGTGCAAAGGTATGCCCCACCGGAGCTCTCAGGATGGAAGACAACGGGACTGTAAAAATAAGGACCGACCTCTGTGACGGGGCAAACTGCCAGCGCTGCCTGCATGCTTGCCCGGATGACAGGTTCAAATGGGAAAACCTGACTGTTGCAGGAATCTAACAAAAGAGTAATAAAGCTTATTGGAATAAAGAGAGTGGAGCCCGTGAACTTAAATTCGCGGATTTCCTGCTACATTTCCCGTGGTTAGAAGGTATCGAGTGAGTAAAGTGTAAATGTTTACCTTCAAAACTGAAGTTTTTTACTTGTTTGTACCCATGAAGTTTGTTCGGTTGTATTTAATTTGTCAACTACCCTACGCTAAAGAGGCGGTCCGACAATTCAATTTCAGGGCAGAAACATGCAAAAAATAAGGTATATAAAGCCTTTAAACTGAAAAAAAGGAATTTTGAATCTTACAGATAGTAATGTCGGACAGCCTGTAAAACAACAGAGTTTCCTGCCTGTTACATGTGACTTTGTATAATCTCTTTTAATTTTTGCATATATCACTATAAAAACCAGAATAAACCCAGAGGGAATAGACGCCAAAAAAGGATTTGAGAAACACAAAAAAGATTTTAATAACCCCCTATTGAGAGATAAAACAATATACTTTGAGAATAGAAAAGTTGACGCTTATATCTCCGGACCAGATGTCTGGGGAGTTTACACTTCATTATATAATGGCAAAAAATGAAGGGACTATAAGTAGAAAACGATAGAAAGTGGCAGAAAACGGAGGAAAAAAAAGTGGACGTCATTGTTGTTGGAGGTTTCCTGGGAAGCGGGAAAACAACCACCATTATCAATATGGGCAGATACCTGGCAGAAAAAGGAAAAAAAGTTGCCATCATTGTGAATGAGATCGGAGAAATAGGGATTGACGGGGACGTGATCAAGAGGTTCGGATTCGATACCAAAGAGATCACTGGAGGCTGCATCTGCTGCTCTCTGAAAGTTGGGCTGAGGACCACAATCACTCTCCTTGCAAAAGAATACAAACCCGATGTCCTGCTGATCGAACCCACAGGAATTGCTTTTCCACACATTATCAGAAACGAAGTAGAGCTTATGAATCTTGGAGAAGAGGTAAAAGTCGCTCCCCTTGTAACCCTGATTGACGGCAGTCGCTTCAAGTATCTAATGAAAGAGGTAAAAGAATTTGCCATGAGGCAGATTATAGATGCCGAGATTCTGGGAATAAACAAAGTGGATCTGATCGAACCCATCAGGATTCCCATTCTGGAAGCTTCAGTGCAGCAACTGAATCCAAAAGCCAGAGTGGTTCTGCTTTCGGGAAAGAATACCGGGGAAATATTTGAGAATTTCATGCAGATAGTTCTCCCTGATATCAAAGGAATTCTGGAAAAAGCTCAGGCAACCACCACAGAAGAAAAGTCCAGACCTCCCGAAGCTAAGGAAACCGAAGATTCCATCGAAGCCTCTGGAGTTGGCAGCTATGCTGCAGAGTTCGCAATTAAGGATGTAGAAAGCCTGAGCACGGAAACCACCAGGGAGCTTACTACTGAATTAATGAACACAATAAAAGAAAAGGTTCTCGAGCTAAACCCTGAATTTGTAGGGCATATCAAACTCTTCCTAGACAACGGACTGGAAACCGTAAAGCAGAGCGTTACTATCTATTATGAAGATCCCCAGGAAGAGATCATAAAATCAAAAGAAGGAGCTGTTCCGACATTAAAGATCCTCTCCGCAGTCTCAAATGTTGAGAAGGAAACTCTAAAAGATGCTGTGAACAACTCGGTACAGGAAACCTTTGAGAAAAGGGAAATAGACGTGCATAAAGCCAAACACGAACATGATCATGAACACGACCAGAAGCATGGACATCACGAACATGGACATGGACAAAAAATCGTGAATTGAAGGCAGGAAAAAATAAGAAGAAAAGAAAGGGCAAGTAAGGGAAAAACGTTCTTATTTCCCCTTTTTCAAAAATAGTTTCCCCAGAAGTTCCTGTTTAGCTGTGTAAATAATTACCAGAAATGTCTCTGGCCGACAGATGATAACGCCTTTTAAATGATTTTCTCTGAGTGGTCTATATAATACTGGGCAAGTTCATTCCCCCATTCCAGAGCACTGGGGGTAAAACTCATGATCTTCCTATGGTCGAATTCTCCATCTTTTCCAAAGAGCTTCAGCATCAGAAAAGAGTCTGTAACCATAAAAGAAGATATCCTTAATTTTCCAGTATAGATGTAAAGTGAGACCTTATTTTTCAAGCAGGTATTATATTCATCCTCAAAATCATTTTTCAACCTATTATAGATTTTTTCTTCGAGAATAAGGTGCACTTCGGCCCCATCCTCTGCACATTTTGCCTGTATTGCAGGGCAGTCAGGACAGAAATAAGAGTAGAATGACTTGAGGGTTTTTGAGCTGTAAAGTCTGTCTTCAAGGTGTTTTGGAAATTCAAAGAGATGGTCCAGATCAGGCTCCTCCAGAGTACATTTTCCCAGCATGTCTATCTTCTGAATCAGATGCTTGGGAATTGGAGACCTGTCATGTTTAGACCAGTAATCCTTGTTTCCGTCAAAAACATCGAGAAGCGTATTAAGGGGAAGCATCTTTTCAACTATAACTTCTCCGATATCAGAGAGTTCATAGGCACTTCCCTTCTGCACGATGAGGTCCATGTCTTTCAATTTTTTTATCTGCGGCATTACCGCACATGCCTTTACATTAAGGGTGTCCTTGATCTCATCAATATGCATTGGCCCACTAGCTAACTGGACAAGGAGATTTTTTCTTTTTTCAGAGAAGAAGATCAAATCTATAAGAGTACTCATGTTTATCAGCTTCCAAGCATGAACATGTTATGTTAAAATTGAATTATCGTTTCCCGGAACTTTGCCCATAAACCCACCTCAATCCTCCGGGAAGGATAGCTTCAACATTTATCCAAGAGCATTACTGGATAATCTGGTACTTTACCAGATAAATTATAATTGATCCGTATAATAAAGCGTTTTAAAACTTTAGCTCTTGTAGCATCCTCCTCTGCATTAAAGGAGGGTAACCAACATATCTTCAATATGAAATTTCAATCTAAAAGTGGGGGGTCTCTTAGATTATAACAGTAATTATATTACAGATATAATATATGAATATAGCTTTATACGTAAATATAGATTTTGATCAGCATAACACAAACTACAGATATAGATTATATTTGCATTTTAATATTAAATATAACAACATTACTGATATTATATATAAAGTATCATAATAAGTAAAGAATCAAAAAATATAAAACCAACATCAGATATATTCTTCTGTTTTCACAATACTGAAAAACAAAATGTCTGTTATTCACCGAATAATATAAATGTAATGGACTCAAAAGGACAGTTCAGAATGTCAGTTGGCACCTGTGGTATATCAGCCTGTATCTTCGAGATCATTGCCTTCAAATTTTTAATGCCTTTGTTTTTTGCACCCCATCACAAATTCAAGTAGTCTCTGTTTTTCAATAAGAAGGAATTTTCCATATTCCGAATAAAAAGCTCAAGTTTGCAAAAAGTCTGTGAGTGCAAACTATAAAGAAGCAACAAATTTTCCCGGACCTTAAAATAAGAAGCCAAATAAAAATCAGGTCCATCCAAAATATAAGGAAATCTATATTTCGTAGGGATATAAAAAACTGCTTATGGATCAAAAAACATTGTCGGTTAAGCTATATACATTTAAGTCAATTTGTCTTTAGTGACCTAAACCTGAAAAGAAAGAATAACCTGACTAAATTCAGGCGAAATTTCGGTCTGTACCGCAGCCGGAGATTCTGATTTTCAGGGGAATGGCCATCTTGTGAATTAAGGAGTATAATTAGTGGATTTAGGGAATTGACGGGCTGTGGAACCCGTTAAGGATCTAAGTAAAAAAGATGGAGATCCGGAAGAGCAGAAAGAAAACTGTCCATCTGGGTACTTCACTAAAAAAGGAGATTTTCAATGGCAAAAGAAGACATTCTGAACGCTTTAATGGATGCTGTGGTTGAAGGCGACGACGAAATTGCAGAAGAATTTGCGCAAAAAGCCCTTGATGAAGACCTCGACGCATACGAAGCAATCGTTGACGGCCTTGCAAAAGGAATGAAGATTATCAGTGATATGTACGAAAAGGGAGAAGCCTTTGTCCCCAGCCTTCTGCTTGCAGCAGATGCAATGTATGCCGGAATGGACATCCTTACCCCTTACATTAAACTAGACGGAACCTCAGTTCCCAGAAATGTCATCATTGGTACCGTTGAAGGAGATGTACACGATATTGGCAAGAACCTTGTCAAAACCATGATGACTGCAGCCGGTTATAACATGATCGACCTTGGCTGTGATGTGCCTCTTGATAAATTCGTAGAAACCGCAAAGGAGAAGAAGGCAACTGCAATCTCAATGAGCACTCTGATGACCACCACCATGGGCGGCATGGAAACCGTTATTGAACAGCTTCAGGAAGAAGGCATCAGAGACTCCATGATTGTTATGGTCGGTGGAGCGCCTATTTCCAAAGACTTTGCAGACAGTATTGGTGCAGATGGCACAGCCGGTGATGCAAGCATAGCAGTCGAGACTCTTACTTCCCTTGTGAGTGAGCTTCCTGCCGATTTATGGAGCGATTCCTCTATTGCAGCAAGCAAGATGAAGTACAAAGAATCCCTTGCACAGAAAGGCGGAAAGGAAAAGATCGATGTCGGCCTCATAACCGCTGAGAAAATCAAAGCCGAATTCGACTCCGTGGTCCCGAAGTTCAAGGAAACCATGACCAAAGCAGAGAGGTTTGGCTCTGCCTTCCAGGACAAGAAAGTCGACCGGCTCCCTGTAGCACCTCTCGCCTGCGGTGTTTCCAGAAAGTTCGTGCCCTGCGCTTACAAAGACTACTCGACAAGTGCAGAGAAGTATGCAGACTGCGTCGAAGCAGGAATCAAGTACTTCAATATGGACACCTTCGTCGGCCTGACCGACCTTTGTGTTGATGCAGCAGATTTCGGTACAACTGTAAGATATCCTGAAGAAGACACCCCCGCAGCAATCGGCCACATAGAAGACTACGAAAAAATGGAAGTTCCCGACCTTAAGGAAGGTACACGTGCCTACAACCTTATCCAGGGCAACAAGCTTGCTACAGAGAAGGCACACGCCCTCAATGCACCCATGACCGCTCTGATCGAAGGTCCAATGGTAGCCCTGACCCAGATTATGGGAGCAACCCGTGTCCTTTCCGACCTCAGGACCAACCCTGATGTCGTCCTCAAAGCCCTTGACAAGACCACAACCTATGTAGAAGAAATAATGAAGGGCATGTTCGAAGAAGCCCAGCCCGATAACCTCTGTATGGTGAACCTCTGGACCAACAATGTAATCCTCAGCGCTGACGAATACATGAAATCCGAAGGTCAGATCATGCAAAACAGGATTGCTCCACTTTACAAGCAGTACAACAAGCCAGTCGTTATCCACAACTGTGCAGACGCCCCGCACTGGGACCTCATCAGCAAGTGGAACACGGAGTACTACAGCTACACCTACTATCCTGACGAGGCCAATAAGGGATCCAAGGACCACAAGTACCTTATCAACACCCACGGAAAAGAAACCATGTTCGGTGGAGAGGTCAGCCCAATATTGTTCCTTGACAACAGCCCTGAAGGTATCAGTAAGATGAAGGCAGATACCATGGCTCTCCAGGAAAGCGTCCTGAACACTCTCAAAGAGAACGGTATGCAGTCCAAGTACATGATTTCAACTGGTTGTGAAGTGCCACCAGGCGCACCCTGTGACACCATCACTGCCCAGACATATACCGTGGCAGAGAAGGGACCCGAACTCTACAAGAAAATCATCGGCTAAACCCATTGAATTTCCTGAGAAATAAATTAAGCCTGGATTGCCAGGTACGGGATGGGATTCAGACCCATCCTCCCTTTATTAATCACAATAAAACATTGGCTATCACTATTTTCTGCACCCTTTGCCTCAAAAAGTGCAAGCGAACTAAAAACGATAAAAAAGGCATTGGGAGGAAGAAAAACATAGAAAAACAAGAATAAAAACGGGAATAAAAACGGGAATAAAAACGGGAATAAAAACGGGAATAAAAAAACGAGAATAAAAAAACGGGAATAAAAAAACGGGAATAAAAAAACGGGAATAAAAACGGGAATAAAAACGAGAATAAAAAAACGGGAATAAAAAAACGGGAATAAAAGCGGGAATAAAAAAGAAAGTGTTTCCTGAACCCTTTACCTCAAAAGTGCAAGCGAACTAAAAACGATAGAAAAAACATGTGAAGGAAGGAAAACGAGAATAAAAACGAATACAAACACATTTGGGCCGAAAAACGGAATATTTCCCGCAGAAAATAGTAGTGAACCTTTTCAAATACTCCTGTTAAAAGAGGTGAAACTGGATGAGACCTCAGAAAATACCCACTCCTGAGAATGAAACGTTTTATTCGAGTCCTTTACACCCTGCAATCTACAAGCTGGAGCTGAACCATTCATCTCAGAAGTTCCTCTTCCGTTACTCAGTTATTGAAACAAGTCCTCAAAAATATGAATCAGACTTATCCCCCGGATCGTTAGAATATACAGATATATATACGGGTTTTGGATCTTGCGATATGCTCACAGAAAGAGGGTATATAGATACATACACGGATTCCAGATGTTCCAATATTCCCACAGAAATAAATTTTACAATGGAAAGTCCTGAGACCAACCTTGAATGCACAGAAAAGCTCTCCGAATCATCAGACATTCAGTATAAGTTAAATAAAGAATAATCCGGTAAAAGTTTCAATTTTAAATAAAAAAACGGTAAAACCTCTAAGAATCCAATCAAAAAACGGCAAACACCCAAAAAAACCAATCAAAAAACGGCAAAACCTCCAAAAAAACAAATCAAAAAACGACAAAACCTCCAAAAAAGCCAATCAAAAAACGACAAAACCTCCAAAAAAGCCAATCAAAAAACGACAAAACCTCCAAAAAAGCCAATCAAAAAACGACAAAACCTCCAAAAAAGCCAATCAAAAAACGACAAAACCTCCAAATTCCCTTAATTTTTAGATATATCAAAACCCCAGATAAAAAAGCCCGAAAGAGAGCAGAGATTCGGATGAAATTTTGGCTAAAAGAAGAATATCAGCCAAAAATAAGACTTCCAGCAGGGAATAAAGAGCAGGAACAGCAGCAAATGAGGTACGGACATGGCAAGCGAGCTAAAAACACAGGGCAACATGAGCCCGGAAAGCCAGGACGGAATGGAAAAACTGGCCCGGACGATAAGGGACAAGATTCTCATCGACGAGCCGGTAAAAGAAGAAAGGCTTATCGACCAGCTTGAAAGGGCAGCCATAGAGATTGACGAGCTGTTGGGCTCATCCCTTGGGCCAAAGGGGATGAACAAGATAATAGTAAACCCTGTGGGGGATATTTTCGTTACGAACGACGGGAAAGTCATCTTAAAGGAAATGGATGTACTTCACCCGATCGTAACGTCCCTTAAAAAGCTTGCCGAATCAATAGATAAAGCCTGCGGAGACGGCACAAAAACGGCTGTGATTTTTGCAAGCAACCTGATTAAAAACGCGGTAAGACTTATCAGGGCAGGGGTTCATCCGACAATCATTATAGAAGGATACGAACTTGCCATGCAAAAAACGTATGAGATGCTGCAGTACAGCATAAAGCAGGCCTCAGAAGAGGATATACGCACAACAATAATGTGCTCGGCAACGGGAAAAGGAATTGAAAGGCAGCAGGCAGAAGCTGTTACGGACATCGTACTTCAAGTAATAAAGCACCTGAGCAAAAAGCAGGCAGGAAGACTCGACCTGAACAGGAACATCAAAATCCTAAAAAAGAAAGGTGGGTCGGAAATCATTGCAATAGAAGGCCTGATTCTTGATGAAAACCCGGCAAGAGAAGATATGCTGAAAAGTTTTCAGGACCCTGCAGTCCTTATCATAAATTATGACCTCAAGAGAAAAAGCGGATACCTAAATCCCCAGCATAACCTCAAAATGGATTCTGTACAGACTTCCTTACTTTTTGAGGAGAAAAAAAAGCAGATGTGCGGGGAAATTGCCCGAAAGATCATTGATTCGGGTGCAAATGTCCTCTTCTGTGAAGGAGATATAGACCCTTATATAGAAACTCTGCTCCGGGACAATGGGATCCTGGCTTTCAAGAAGCTGAAGATGAAAGACCTTGAGAAGCTTGCAGAAGCAACAGGTACAACCCTGAAAGTCTTTCAGGATGAGATTCACCCCCGTGACCTTGGAAAAGCAGACAGCATAAAGCTTGAAAAGAAAAACGGGGAAAACTTTGTTTTCATCACCGTGAAAGAGAAAGCAATAGCCACCATCCTGATATGGGAACCTGTTAAATACGGGCTTGACAAGGTAGAAGAAGCGATAGACGATGCCCTGAATAATGCGGCATTCCTTATGAAAAATAGGGAAATCGTGAATGGAGGAGGGGCAATAGAGTTTGAACTGGCACATATGGTCAGGCTGTTTGCAGCAACACAGACCGGAAAGAAGCAACTTGCAGTTCAKGCGTATGCAGAAGCCCTCGAAAAGATCCCCACGATTCTTGCCAGAAATATGGGAATGAATGCAATTGATGCAGTGGCGCAGATGAGGAATTCATATTCAAGAGGAATAGAAGCCAGGATAGACCTCTCACGAAAGGTAACTGATAAGGGGCCGGAAGTCTACGATTCGGCGACTGTTAAAAAACTTGCCATAATAGCAGGCACGGAGACGGCAAAAAACGTGCTCAGGATTGATGAGATAGTCCCGAAGAGATAAGCCAAAAATGCAAGCATAAATCTGGAACAAGGGAGACCGGATAAAACCAAAAATATAACGCTGATAACAATGCTACTCCCTCTCCGTGAGCATTGTTGTCATATCCTCTGAAAAGTGAACTACCACCAGCTAAAGTTAGACCTGTAATACTCTTTCTGGAAAGGCACGGATTTGCCATTTAAAAGTGCCTTTCCGGGAAGGAGCCTGTGTCCAGAAAAATATTGTAAAGGCGATATTGTAAAGGTGATATGCTCCGGTTTTGCCATTTACCGGACGATTGCCAGACGGAAAAACGTCCCGGTACTCTAACCTTTAATCCCCTCACAAAAAGAGTATCAGAACACAGGTAAAAGGTACTTTTTAGATCCTGTTGCCATTTGAAGGGTCTAAAAAGAAGGCTGGGCTCCAATCAGGGATCTGTACGCCCCTTTACTGCTGAAGCCCTCCAGGCAGGAAAGGGAGCAGTACTCCTGCTTTGATCAATACGTCAGGCAGGACAATAATACTGCCAGATAATAATATTGCAGGCAGTACAGACACTATTCCAGTGATAATGTTCAATCTTTAATTGAAGTCATGGGGAAGGTGGAAAAGCCATGAAGTGTATGATAATAGGCGGCTTCCTCGGAAGCGGCAAGACTACTACAATAAGAAAACTGATCGAATACCTTGGAGCACAGGGGCAAAGAATAGCAATTATTGTCAACGAGATAGGAGAAATAGGGATAGACGGGGACACCATCTCGGATGGGGGAGTGGAAACCAGAGAAATTACAAACGGATGCGTTTGCTGCACCCTCAGGATCAGTATGGAGTACACCATAAAAAACCTAATAACTTCCTACCGTCCGGATACTATTATTATAGAGCCTACAGGGATAGCCTTTCCAAGACAGATTAAAAGTAATATAGAAAGCATGGGTATCCCGGAGATGAGATTCACTCCTATAGTAAATCTCGTGGACCCCTGCCGCCTGGGCTCGGATGAAGGAGATCTGCAGAATTTTGTGAGAAATCAGATCGAAGATGCCGAGGTTCTGGGCATCAACAAAGTTGACCTCATAGGGCAGGAAAAACTTCTGGAGACCTGCCTGCTTCTCCGCAAAGTGAACCCAAAAGCGCGGATAGTTCATTTCTCAGCCAGACAGGGAGGAGAAGCCCTGGATAAACTATTCAGTCTGATTGGGAGAAACAGCCAGAATAAAACAATTAATGAAGCAAGAAACTCAGTTGAAATGTCTGGAGTTTCAGCTTATTCAACAGAGTTCGAGATTATTTCACAGGAAATACCTCTTGAAACATCGGTTTCTGTTTCCGGGCAGATCCTGGACGGCATAAGAAATAGAGTAACGGAACTGAACCCTGAATTTACAGGACATATCAAACTTTCCTTTACACACAAAGAGGATTTTGTAAAGGGAAGTGTGACTTCAGCATATGAAAAACCCGAAATTGAAATCCTAAAAAAAGAGAGCAATTCCCGATCAAGGATTAAGATACTCTCTGCGGTAACATCCGTATCCAGGGAAGAACTTATCAAAACTGTAGACACGACGGTAACTGGACAGCTGGAAAACAGACAAATTTCATATATAAAGGTGGAAAAAAACGACAACGTCTCCCGCCAGAGCACAATAGGTCCCTTTCAACAGAAGTACTTTTGAAGGAAATATGTTTCCGGTTTAGGAAAGCCGTGACCGGACATACAAAAACTTTATATATGATAAAATTGTCCTCGCTCCTTGCCCAAAAGAGACCTGCATTAGAGAGGCAAAATGTTCGTTTAGCCGTCCAGAAAAACCCTGGCTTCAAAATGAATAGAAATTTCCCAAAAATATAAGGGAGTTTGCATAAGAAGAAATTAAAGACAGAGATGTAATAACTTATCAGGTAAAAGTTCACTCACATTTTAAAAAACGGCAGAAAAAAAGGCAAAAAATAGTATTTAGCCAGAATCAGGTACAATTTAAAAACCCGATCTTTGAAAATTTGGATTATATATTAGGAAGAATATATAATTCTAGGAAAACCGATGGAAATAATTTAGCATGTAGAACTTACTTGCGTGCTTTCAAAAAAATATCCCAATGCGCCTTATTTTGCCTTAATAAAGATTTCAAATAAAACAAGTCCACTTGACAACTTCTAAATCTCAATTGAAAGCCTGTGTATCTTCACGATCCGCAAAAAAAGATCTCCTTGAAAAGAAGATAATTGCCCTATAAATTTTGAGGCAATTGATTAAATCAATGGGGACAAAAAAACAATCCTTTTTTATAAAATCATTTGCGTAAAAAAATAGGGTAAGAATTATAAAATTATAGCTGCGCAAAAATTAGCATGGATGAGGGTATATGCGAGAAAATCCAACTTTCATCTGCAAGTGAATTCCCGAATAATAAGGGAGTATACCTTTCATAAGTTGACTGGGAAGAAAAGGTCTACTGGCACCTGAAAATATAAACTGAAAAACAGGAAACTCAACAATATTTTCAAAAGGAGCCTAAAAAACAGAAAAATAGACTGTAATTCAGCACTTTTGTGTAACCAGTATACCAAAAGGTTATCCTACCCTCACAATGGAAAGAATTCGGCCTGGAGGTTTTCGAATTCATTTACATTGTTTCAGAAAGTATTTCGGAAGAAATACCTGAAAATTCAGGGAGATGCAACTTGCAGGATCAAGGATCTGAGCAATCCGAGATCGCTTCATTATAAAATGGAGGTTAAAATATGTTGGATTTGAAACTGGAAGACATCGATGGCATATTAGTACGCTACAACGTCGCCCTCGAAAAGGAAATGACTCCTGACGAAGCGGCAGAAGAGCTTTACCCGAAGGATGAACTCATCTACCCGATTGCAAAATCAATCTACGAAGGAGAAGAAGACGACGTAGTTGACGGCCTCAAAGCCGCAATCGCTGCAGGCAAAAAGCCAATCGACCTTATCAATGATGCTCTGATGGTAGGCATGGGTGTTGTATCCAAGCTCTACGACGATGGTATCATTTTCCTCCCTAATGTTATGATGTCTGCTGACGCAATGCTGAATGGTATTGAATTCTGCAAATCCCAGACCACCGATGTACCCGAACCCAAGGGCACTGTTGTCTGCCATGTTGCAGAAGGTGACGTGCACGACATCGGAAAGAACATTGTTGCTGCCCTTCTGAGAGCAGCCGGCTATGATGTAACTGACCTGGGCAGAGATGTCCCTGTTGACGAAGTCATTGAGGCTGTTGTAAAAGATAAACCAATTATGCTTACAGGTACTGCTCTCATGACAACCACCATGTATGCATTCAAGGAAATCAATGACAAGCTCCTTGAAAAGGGATTAAAACTGCCCTTTGCATGTGGTGGCGGTGCTGTAAACCAGGACTTCGTTGCACAGTATGACCTCGGAGTTTATGGTGAAGAAGCTTCAGACGCAGTAAAGATTGCTGATGCAATCCTTGCCAGTGGGAACGACATAGAGAAGTTAAGAGCAGAATTCCACAAGCACTAACGGAGGGAGCAAAATGGTAAAAAAATACACTTCAATGGCTTACGCTAAAGCAGATGACATGCTTTTCGGAAACGCAAAGTTCCCGGTAAAGGCAGGCCTTGGCCTTGAGATCGGTGCTGGATTCACAACCCCTGAAATTAACTACGCCCCAAGACCTCAGGCAGGCAAGTCAAAAGACAAACTCATTAAGGAATATGAAAGGATTACCACCGATGTAATGGCAAGAATGGTCCAGATCGGTGCTCCTTCCATAGTACTCGAAACCGAACACGTCGAACAGATGTCCAACAACCCCGAATGGGGAGGTGCTGTTGCACATGCCCAGAAGACCATCATGGAAGAATACCACGATGAATACGGCATAAAGTGCGCACTCCGCCACACAATCGGTGACATCCGCGAAGACCGTGACTACCTCCAGCTCAGAGGAGACAAGTACTCAGTTTTCCTCGAAGCCTTTGAAGAGTGTGCCAAGAACGGCGCTGACCTGCTTTCCGTAGAGAGCATGGGTGGTAAGGAAGTATTCGACTACTCCATTCTCAGAAACGACACTGCAGGTATCCTCTTCGGTATCGGTGTACTCGGCTCCATGGACATGGAAATGATCTGGACCGACATTGCAAAGATTACCAAGAAAACAGGTACTGTTGCAGCCGGTGACACAGACTGTGCCCAGGCAAACACTGCAATGTTCATCGCAGGCGGTCTGCTTGACAAGAACCTTGCCCACACAACTGCAATCGTTGCAAGAGCAATCTCTGCAGGAAGGACCCTCTGTGGATTTGAAGCAGGTGCAACTGGCCCTGGAAAGGACTGCGGATACGAAAACACCATCATCAAATCCATCTCTGGTGTGCCAATTGCTCAGGAAGGTAAGTCCTCAACCTGTGCCCACTCTGACCTGATGGGTAACGTGACCATGCAGTGCTGTGACCTCTGGTCCAACGAATCCGTTGAATACCACGGTGAATTCGGTGGTACCACTGTTCAGTGCTGGTCCGAGTCCCTTGCATACGACTGTGCAATGATGAACACCTCTCTGAAACTCGGAAAGGGGAAGGACCTCAGGGACATCCTCGCACTCTCTGACAAATACAGAGACCCACAGGGATATGTTGTCTCCTATGAAAATGCCTACAAGGTAGGACAGGCAATTGCAAAGGACGGAAACAACAACTATCTCCGTGCCAAGAATGCTGCAATTGAGAGCTGCAACATTGTAGAAGAAGGCATCAACTCCGGCAAGCTCAGACTTACAAGGTTCGAAACCAATGCTCTTGCAAAGGTTAAAGCTGACCTTGTGGCTCTTACCGATGATGCTGACAAGTTCATGAGTGAAAGCCTGACAAAATACAAACAGGAAGTTGGAGTTTTCAGACTTGAAAACTACGGGCTCTAAGCCCTAAACTTCTTTTTTTAATTTTTTTAAAACGGCTTCAGGGGAATAATCATGAGCGAAAACGTAGGAACTTCTACCATAATAGTCGACAAAACTGCAAATGCTGCTCCTCTTGGCTTTACCGGCCTAGGCCTCGCTGCAGTTCTGTTGAGTCTGAGCTACATAGGCGTATACCCTATGGAGTCAATGATTGTCTCCATGGCAATATTCCTGGGAGGATTTGCCCAGGTGTTTGCAGGAATCATGTGCTGGAAGAAAGGAGATATTTTTGCAGGAACTGCATTTTCAGCATTTGGCCTTTTCTGGTTCTCACTAGCCGGACTGATTATAATGCCTGCAATAGGCTGGGCTGAAGCCTCTTCTGGAATCGCTATGGCCGCATATCTTTCTGTCTGGGGTATGTACACCTTTGTTATGTTAATCATTACAATGAAGATAGGAGTCAGAGCCCTTCAGTTTGTATTTGCAACATTATTTATATTATTTATGCTGCTGGCCGTTGTAAACGCAACCGGAAGTACCGGGCTGCTTGTAGTGGCTGGATATGTCGGACTTATTATGGGTCTTGGATCTCTGTATACGGCTCTTGCCATGGTAATGAATGAAATTCATGGAAAGACAGTTGCTCCACTCTGAAGATAAAGTAATGACAGCATTACACCCTCAGTAAAAAGAAAAACGGAATTAAAAAACGGAATAAAAAACGGAATACGAGAGAAACCTACACCAACCTCGACGACCTACAAAACCCGTAAAAACGGCAGGGCAAAAACAAGACAGAAAGCCCGAAAAAAGTGTCAACCCTTGAAAACACAGGATATAAACCTGTGTTTTCAATATCTTCACCCTCTCCAAGATCTATGATCTTAGTGGCTGAAAATGCTGCGTTGTGTACCACATAAGGGAAAACGTAGGCGTTCGAGGTCCTACTAAATTTTAAAAAATAATTTCAATAAAAAAGTAACACTTTTCGACCCGGTCAAATAGGCCCGCTTTATAAGAAGAATTAAAAAAATCATTAACGGTGGGTTTCGGATGAAAGCGGACAACAATTTGAATAAAACCCGGAACATATCATATACAGGGCTATTTTTTAGTCTTGCATTAACTCTTTTTAAATTATTAGTAGGACTTTTAGGGCACAGCACAGCACTCATTGCAGATGCAGTCCGGTCCTTTTCAGAGTTAATAGGCGAATCCGCAAAGATTCTTGACCTTTTTATCTCTAGTAAACCAGAAGATTGGAGCCATAACTACGGGTATGGAAAAATTGAGACCCTCTTTAAGGGAGCAGGAGCATGTGTGCTCCTTTTTGCCGGGGTACAGTCATTTGCTCTAGCCTCAGGAGAGCTACTTATGTTTATACAGGGAAGAGAGACAGAAGCCCCTGAAATATTTACACTCTCTGCAGCTGTTTTTACTCTTCTATCAAAAGAAATTGTTCCTTTTATTAACAGGAGAGCCAAGAAGCAAACTGGGGTGATTCCATTCGAAATTAACTCCTATACCAGAAATGCCCATATTAGAAGTTTATTTTTTTCCAGTTTTGTTATCCTGGGCATAGGATGTACGTTTCTCCCCGGAAAAAACTGGGCTATAGCTGATTCTGTTATTGCAGTTCTTTTAAGCCTTTACATTCTCGGAACTTCGGGCAAACTCCTCTATGGTGCTACCAACGAGCTCATAGAAGCTTCCCTTGATGAAGAAAATAATAGGAAGATTGGAGAGATAATAAACAGAACCGAAGGAGTACTGGGTTCTAGCGAGCTTAAAACGCGGAAAATCGGAAATGGGATAGCAATCAATGCCTGTATTACTGTAAATAACTCTCTGAACATTCAGGAAGTTGCAGAGATTGCAGACCTGGTGGAAACGAGACTGAAAACAGCCTACGGGCAAGGGATATACACCCTTATAAAGGCAGAGCCCGCCCTTGAAAGAAATTGTTCATTCCAGAAAAATATCAGAATCTCTGAGGAAGGGAGAAATAAGATAGTAGTATAAACGAGCGATGGCAAAGCAGCCAATCAAAAAAGTGTAAATCCAAATCAGAAGAATCCGTTTGAATTTCACAGGTTTTATGAAGCTCTCATTTGTCACCCAGGTTTCATCAGATATCCATTTAGTTACTACATGTTTAACAACTATTCATACTTTAATTACATAACAGGCTTCAACCAGTAAAGGAATCTAAACATAAGCCAGAGCCTGAAAACTGACCATTTTGTTACAGTATCATTATTAGAAGTTAATGTTACAGTATAATTATTAGAAGCTAATGTTACAGTATCATTATTAGAAGCTAATGTTACAGTATCATTACTAGAAGCTAACGTTACAGCATCATTAGTAGAAGCCAATAATTGATAGAAAACTTGAAGAATTCACTATCCAATTCACAAAGAGGTAAGTAAGAAAATGCACTTCAGTCTTGGAATCGACGCAGGAGGCACCTATACTGATGCCGTAATCATAAGAGATTCTGATGGAAAAGTAGTTGAGTCGAGCAAAGCCCTGACTACCTACCCCGACCCCCTGCCAGGAATGAAAAATGCAATTGACCAACTGGACTCCAGCTATCTTAAGGATATAAAGCTCGTATCCGTGTCCACCACTCTGTCCACAAATACGATTCTGGAGAACACCGGATTTCCGGTAGGGCTGATCATGGTCGGAGACTATGTGATCCCGGAAAACCTTCCAACAGACTACTGGGTAGCGGTCTCGGGCGGGCATAACAGCGACGGAGAAGAACTAAAGGCCCTGGACCTTGGTTTGGTAGAAGACTTCGCCCTCAAAGTACAGGATAAAGTTTCTGCTTTTGCGGTTTCTTCGTATTTCAGCAACCGAAATCCAGAGCACGAGTTTGCCGTCAAAAAAGCCGTGAAGGAACTTACCGGGCACCCGGTTGTTTGCGGGCATGAGCTGTCCCAGGATCTTGGAGCCTATGAAAGAGCTATAACTGCTTTCCTGAACGCTCAACTAATCCCAATTACCCATAAGTTTATCCAGTCAATAATCAAAGAATTTGAAAGCCGCAGGATCAGCACAAACATGCTGATGCTGAAGTGTGACGGGTCAGTAGTTGGAATAGAAGAGGCTCTGGAAAAACCCATCGAAACTATCTTCTCAGGACCTGCTGCAAGCCTTGTGGGTGCATCTCACCTCAGCAGACTTGAAACATGCGCTATGATTGATGTTGGCGGCACGAGTACGGACGTAGCCATGATGCAAAACGGGCTCCCACAGCTTAGCAGTTCAGGTGCGGTAGTCGGAGGCTGGCAGACCCGCGTAAAAGCTATCCGTATGGAGACCTCGGCAACCGGAGGAGACAGCCACATATGGCTTAAGGGGGACAGGCTCAACTTAGGCCCCCGCCGGGTTATTCCTCTCTGCAGGGCTTCTGTCATATATCCTGAATTCAGGGAGAAACTTAAGCATAACAGGGTATCAAAAGGTTACCTCTGTGAAAACATCCAGGTAACGAAATTTTTTGTCCGTACAGATTTTAAGCCTATTGAACTGAAAGCAAGAGAAAAGGAGATATATAGGCATATAGGGAAAGAGCCTGTTTCCTTCGGAGACCTGCTAATAGCACTGAAAAAACGTCCTTCACCTTCAATTCTCGATTCACTGATACAGAAAAGGCTGATTCAGGCTATAGGTTTTACACCCACCGATGCCCTGCATGTCCTTGGGGAATATACCGAATGGGATGTGGAAGCTGCAAGGATAGGGGCATATATACTTGGGAGGTCTCTGAAACTAAGCCCGGAGGCTTTTAGTGCTGAAGTAAAACGGAGGGTTGCACGCAACATTGCCGAAGACCTTATTGCATATTTGATAGAGGGAATGCCCAGAAACGAAATTTACAGAGTACTTATGGGAAAGAACTTTACACGCTTCAGCGTGGAAATTCCTGTTGTCCTTCTCGGGGGACCCGTCGGAGCATATGTTGAAGACCTGAGAAAACTGATTAATGCAGAGTTCATAGTTCCCGAACACGCTGATGTTGGCAATGCAGTTGGCGCCCTTGTTGGAAAAGGAATTAAAAGGGTTGAGATTCTCATAAAAACAAGACTTGTCCCCAAATCCAGGGAAGAAAAAACTGAAGATGAAGGGGAATACGACACAACTCCAGAGAATGAAGTTATAGAAAGTACCCTTCAACAGGAAAAGAAAAAAGAATTTATTGTGTTTTCCCCTTCAGAAAGGAAAAAATTTGACATATACAGCGCTGCCCTGGAATATGCAGAAAAGCTGGGAAGACAGCTTGTCATGGATTATATGGTAAGTGCAGGGCTTGAAAAAGAGGACATAAAGATAGATGTCAGCAGGAAGCACCTGGCACCCACAGGCTGGACAGACGTGCCTATGGAAACAAAACTTATCTATGTAGGAGTAGGTGTTCCGAAGAATACCCATGCAGTCTAAAAGAAAAGGCAAGAAGTAATGGAAATTACGATTACACATTATAAAAGGAAATATATATATATTGTGACATAACTTCACAAATCAGACTAAAAAAGGTAATGAATAAAACTAAAAGAAGATATAGATCGCCTAAAATTGAGTAAAAAATGGGGCTGTTTTGACAATGCAATATAGTCTGGGTATTGACGCAGGTGGAACATATACTGATGTGGTTATCTTGAGGGATTCAGACAGCAGTATCCTTGATACAGGCAAAGCAGTTACCACCTATCCAAATCTTATGACCGGAATTCGGAACGCAATTGACAAGTTGAACCCGGAATATCTTAAGAAAGTAAAACTCGTGTCGGTTTCCACAACTCTCTCAACAAATACTATAATGGAAAGGACAGGGTATCCTGTTGGACTGATCCTTGTAGGGGACTACACCATTCCAAAGGAGCTGCCAGCCGACTACTGTATTACAGTGAAAGGGGGGCATGACAGCAATGGAAACGAACTCCACCCCCTTGACATCACAGCTGTAGAACAGTTTGCGGTAAGTCTAAAAAATAAAGTATCTGCATTTGCCGTTTCTTCCTATTTTAGCACCAGAAACCCGGAACACGAACTGAAGATAAAGAACATAATCCTCAAACTTACAGGGCATCCTGTAGTTTGCGGGTATGAACTCTCCCAGGAACTTGGAGCTTACGAAAGGGCAACAACCGCAGTTTTAAATGCTCAACTAATTCCCATAACATACCAGTTTATCCATTCCATCATGTCTGAAGTAAAGGAAAGAAAGCTTGATGCGACGGTTCTTATGTTAAAATGTGACGGCTCAGTTATAGATATCAAAGGAGCAAAACTGCGCCCGATCGAGACTATTTTTTCCGGCCCCGCTGCAAGTATTATGGGGGCATCACATCTTTCAGGGCTTGACACATGTGCTGTGATCGATGTTGGAGGGACGAGCACAGATGTTTCTATAATTAAAAACGGCGTGCCAGAACTCTGTGAGAAAGGGGCAATTGTTGGAGGCTGGCAAACCCACGTAAAAGCTATAAAAATGGAAAGCTCCGCAAACGGAGGAGATAGCCATGTTTGGTTCAAGAAATGCATAAGGATAGGGCCAAAAAGAGTCATTCCCCTCTGTTTTGCCGCGATAAAATACCCCAACTTTAAAGAAAAACTTGAAAAGAATCCCATCCCTTTAAGGACAATGCTTAATGAGCATATCCAGCCCACCAAGTTTTTTGTAAGAACCGGAGTAATACCCGTCAACCCCACAGAGAGTGAGAAAAAGCTGCTGGAAGTTATAGGAGACGAACCAATTTCTATCCACGAAATATTAAATAAAATGAAGCGTGTTCCTTCTCCTGCAATCCTTGATTCCCTGCTCAACCAGCGGATGATCCAGGCAATAGGCTTTACGCCCACTGACGCCCTGCACGTCCTTGGGGAATATACGGAATGGGATGTAGAGACTGCCCTGATCGGAGCAAAAAAACTTTCTCGCTTTACTCAAATGGGAGTGCATGTCTTCTGTAAAAAAGTAAAGCATCAAGTTGCCAGAAATATGGCTTACAGCCTGATGTCCTTTATAATGGAAGGAAAGGGAAAAGATGGAATAAAAATGATGCTGGAAGAAGAGGTTCCTGTCCAGTACAAGGTAAATATTCCCATCGTTCTGCTAGGAGGACCAGTAAAAGCCTACTATGGGGAACTGAAAGCCCTCATAGATGCAGATATTATTGTTCCCGAGCAGGCGAGCGTAGGTAATGCTGTCGGAGCTCTCGTAGGAAAAGGGATTAAAAGAATTGAGATAACTATCAAGCCTTACTCGATGGATAATCCAAATCAGAATTTCCTTGTATTTACCCCGGCAGGAAGAAAAAAGTTTGAGCAATACAGGGCTGCAGTGGAATTCGCTCAAAAAACCGGGGAAGAGATGATTCTGGATTCTATGAAAGCTTTTGGACTTCCGAAAAGTTCAGTAAAGATAGATACCAGCATAGAATATCTCGTCCCTCCAGAATGGAAGCACACTCCGATGGAGACAAAGATAATGTTTGTCGGAGTTTGTACTCCCGGGTTTCCAATTGACTGAATTTTACGATTATACTCCTAGAAACAGGTAGTTCGAAAAAGTGCTGGAGAATTTTTGACTTTGAAAAAGAATAGCCAAGGAACCTGCCTGCCGGAAAGAAGGACCGGCGGCATATCGCAGCTTTTTATACTGCAGGAAGTAGGGAGATATGGAATCTTCACTTATTGATCTTGTTTTTCGCTCCGATAAAAGAAAAAACCTTCTTATACTGCTGGATCGCGGCTCAAAAAGCATTGATGAAATCAAGGATGAACTTGATGTTACTGCCACATCGATTCTTCCCCAGATAAAGAAACTGATAGATAACGATCTCATCGTCCAGGAAGACCGGATGTATAAGCTTACGGTACTTGGAGAGTTCATAATCAAAAAGGTAAAGCCACTGATCAGTGCCCTTGAGGTTGTGGAAAAAAATAACTGTTACTGGACAGGCCATGACCTGAATTCAATCCCCCGCCACCTTCTGGAAAGAATTTCAGAGCTTGGAGACTGCACTCTCATAGAGCCGGACCTGAACCACTTTTATGAACCTTCCCAGAAGATTATTGATAGCATGGCCAATTCGAAGATAGTTTCAACCCTTGCTTCATATTTTAATCCTGCCTATCTGCCCTTATATGTGGAGCTTGGCCGAAAAGATGCTGAACTTTCTCTTAATTTTACACAGTCTGTCTGGGACCATCTTTCAAACGAGCACTCAAGTATGATAAAAGAGCTAATGAGCATGGATAATGTGAGCCTTTACATCTCTAAAGAGGGAATAAAAATTTCTGAAATTACGGTAACTGATAAAATAATGCTCCTTGGGCTCTTTGATAAAAATGGAAAGTTCGACCAGCAGTTTATTCTGAGCTTTGAACCTGCTGCCCTGCGCTGGGGCCAGGAATTGTTTGACTATTTCAAGAGGCTTTCCAAACAGGTAAATAAAATCTAACTTAAAAAGGACCATATAAAAGGAGAGGTACTGATGAAAAACCCCAATTTATTAAAAATATAACTATTGTCTTGCTCTTCAGGCGTGTGAAAAAAAGATAGATCAAAGTTTTGCCGGATGAGACTCAGATATTGGGACATCAAAAACAAAAATAATGAAATATTATTATATATCTTATAGTAGTAGTTTGTTAGATAAAAATGGCAATTTTCAGAATGACCCTGCAGTTCTTAATCTGAGGTACTTTTTCTACAAAAGTACTTCTTCCATAAAAAGTGATAATGGCAAGGGAGAAAGGTAAGAGAAGTGTATAAACTTCTGGTATAGAGATATATACAATGTTAGATATAATGGAATGAAACATAAGAGAGGGAATCAGATGGAATCATCATTACTGGATGTTCTCTTTCTTTCAGAAAAAAGGAAAAACCTTCTTCTGCTGCTTCTGGACGGACCCAAGACCATAGAGGAAATTAAAAACACACTCGAGGTACGTTCAAGTCCGATAATGACCCAGATAAAGATCCTGATGAAACAGGATTTAATTATCGAAAACAACAGGCTCTACAAACTCTCCAGTATAGGAGAGATTCTTGTCCCCAAGATGAGAGCAATACTTGAAACTTTTAATGTCTTCGATAAAAACCACGATTACTGGATAAACCAGGATATGACATCAATTCCTCCTGAATTCCTGGATAATATCGGAAAGCTTGGAGACTATAGTGAAGTAAACCCTGACAGGAACCACGTGTTCGAGTATCCAAAGGAAGTCGTAAAGCACCTTTCAGAATCTGAGAAGGTGATGATCTCATCTTCATTTTTCCTTCCGATCTATCCTTCGCTCTGTATAGAGCTTGCGGCAAAGGGTACGGATATTACACTTGTATTCACTGAGTATGTTTATGACAGGATGCTTAATGACTACAAAAAAGAGCTTGAACATTTCCTGAACTTAAAATACACTAAACTCTATGTCTGCAACAACAACAATATGAAAATCGCATCAAGCATAGTTACAGATAAATTTATGGCTCTATCCCTCTTTTGCAATAGCGGGATCTATTATAACCATAACCTGGTAAGTTTTGACGAAAGCGCACTTAAATGGGGAAAGGAACTTTTTGAACATTATAAAGGTATGGCAAGGCCGATTACAAAGGTCTGAGAGAGATTCTCCCCTCCATAAAAATTCCAGGTTAAAAATAGCTCTTAAAAAGATTAGCCTTAAAAAGATTAGCCTTAAAAAGATTAGCTTTAAAAAGATTAGCCTTGAAAAGATTAGCTCTTAAGAAGCACTGCGCGGAAAGCAGTTAATGGATCCTTTTCCGCAGAGAACTTCAATAGAACTTTATTGCAACAACTGTAATACTTCTTTTCGTAGGGAGTTCATAAAGAGCCTGAAATATCTGCCTGTGAACGGATAGTATCTCACTTACCGCAGATGTACACAAATAAGAAATTAATTGCCGATTTGTCCGATATTCTCAATATTATGGCGAGTTTATTTTTAACCCGTGATCATATTGAGAATATAGATAACATTTTTGTGGATTTCTGCGGAAGGTCGATAGTATGACGGGTTTTCATCTTTAATTCGTATTGCTTTTTAACTGAAACTCTACCCTACCACGTAGAAATCTTAGATCAGTAGAAAAAACAGTGGTTTTTAAAAAATTTGAGAACAAAGGTTCTCAGTTCACCCTGACCGTAACATTCATTTCCGGAACATCTTTTACAGTGAAAAGGTATGTTCCTGGAGTATTAAATGTGTAGCTATAAGGGACTCTGTAAGCCAGGTTCTGATCTGGAAAAAGATCTTCTTCGCTTACCAGGACATAAGTTCCCTGCCTTTTTTTGCTCCACCAGGAAACTGTATCCCCTGCCGAAATATCCAGTTCTGAACGCGTTACTGATTGCATTGTCGCATTATAATACTCAAGGTAAATAATATGAGTATTTCCAGACCCGGAAGCAACATTTTCCTGTGGTACGTTTTCTTGCAATTCTGTTGCTACGGATTCTGAAGCATCGGATTCCTCAGTCGCTGTCCCCGCATCTTCCTCAGCACAGCCGGAGGCAAATAAGAACACAAACACCAGAAGTAAAACCAAGATTTTTCCTTTCATAGATATCATTATCTTTCAACCTTTATAAAACAAGTTCGCTTCTAGTTATTAGATTGTAAAGATATTTAAAACAAACAAAAAAACAAAAAAACAGAGATAAAAGGAGAAATAACAAGAGAAATAAGGTAACAGAGAGGAAAAAAGGAAAAGAAATAAGCAAAGAAATAATGAAAAAATAACGAAAATCGAAAATAAAGAAAAAATAACGAAAATCGAAAATAAAGAAAAAATAACGAAAATCGAAAATAATGAAAAAATAACGAAAATCGAAAATAAAGAAAAAATAACGAAAATCGAAAATAATGAAAAAACAACGAAAATCGAAAATAATGAAAAATTGACGTCCCGACTGAGACTTGAACTCAGGTCTAAGGCTCCGCAGGCCTCAAGGATATCCACTACCCTATCGGGACGCAAGCGAGCACCACTGATAAGCACATTCTAGAATATAAACTTTGTTACTCAAAAAAAGACTGTCTCTGCAGCTCATCTCTCTGTTTTCCCTGAAAATGGAGGAAAAAACCTATTTCCACGACTTCAATATCAATAAAGATTAAATGCAACAAGCTCTTTTTTATAATTTATGTCGATGACCATAGGCCTTGCAGGGAAGCCCAATGCGGGCAAATCCACCTTCTTCAAAGCTGCTACCCTTGCAGATGTTGAAATTGCAAATTATCCCTTCACAACTATCAACGCCAACCACGGCGTCACATATGTTCAGGCTGAGTGCCCCTGTAAAGAGAAGGAAAAAACATGTGGAAAGTGTGTGAACGGCATAAGGCTTGTTCCGATTGATATCATTGACGTTGCGGGGCTTGTGCCGGATGCATGCAAAGGAAGAGGACTTGGAAACACTTTTCTGGACGAGCTCCGGCAGGCTCAGGCAATAATTCATGTTGTAGATGCCTCAGGCGGGACAGACGCTGAGGGCAACCCTGTAGAAATAGGAGATCATGACCCTCTTGAGGATGTGGTTTTCCTGAATAGGGAAATTACCATGTGGCTCTATGGAATTCTGGAAAGGAACTGGGTGAAGCTCTCCAGAAAAATCCAGGCAGAAGGGTTAAAACTTGAAATCGTAATTTCAGAACAGCTTGCAGGGGCAGGGATAAAGGAATCTCACGTAAACGCTGCCTTAATTGACACTGGGCTTGCAAGGGTGGATCATATTAAATGGACTGAAGAAGATATAATCCAGCTCTGTGACACTATGAGAGAAATCAGCAAACCCCTGCTTATCGCTGCAAATAAGGCAGATATTGCCCCAGGAGAAAGCCTGAATAAACTCAAAGAGCTTGACAGACTAGTAGTCCCTACGAGTGCAGCAGCCGAACTTGCTTTGAAATCAGCGGCAAAAGGTGGAATAATCAGGTATACGCCGGGAAATGGAGACTTCGAGCTGCTTACAGAAGATCTTACAAAAGCCCAGAAGAAAGGGCTTGAAGCCATCCACAAAGTTATTGAACGGCTTGGTACCACCGGAGTTCAGGAGTGCATAAACAGGACTGTCTTTGAACTTCTTGACCTTATAGTAGTATATCCCGTAGAAGACGAAGGAAAATGGTCCGACAAAGTAGGGAATATGCTGCCAGATGCTTACCTTATGAAAAGAGGTTCTACCTGCCACGACCTTGCATACCAGATCCATACCGAGATCGGAGATCGTTTCCTTTATGCGGTGGACGCAAGGACAAGACTCAGGCTTGGTGAAAAACACGAGCTGAAAAATGGAGATGTAATCAAGATAGTATCTACTGCAAAATAATCTGCTGTAAAACTAGACGAAAAAACCTGCATACCTGAGAAAAACTTGAAACAGGAAATGAACAATGAAAAACAAATACCAGGCCATTTAAGGCTTTTTTAGAAGGAATACTTGATGGAACTGCTTTCTTTTGGTTATCTTCTCTATGAAAAGTACCTGGCCTGGCAAATAACGAGGTCAACTACAAAAACCCCGGCACATGTGGCTATCATACTCAAGGAAACCGATCTTTTTGAGCTTAAAGGGATGGAAAAACTCCAGGCTGCGCTCCTCACATTAAAAGGGTTTAAGATAGAACTTGTGAGCATGTATGTGGATATTCTTAAGACTGACCAGCAGGTGAAAATCGAGCTTGCGTCAACGCTTGGAACCATATTGGAAGAAAGTTTCATGGATCTTCCTTCCGGAACAGGTTATGAAATATATGGCCTTGAAGGGGAAGTTAGGAGCAGCCGACCGGGCAGGGATTTTTTTGTATACGTATCACTTGGTTTTGGAGGAAGAGGGGAGATCACCAGGGCTGTACTTTCTATTCTAGATGATGTTAAGGCAGGAAGTATCAGACCGGAAGAAGTGGACGAAAAAATGCTTGAATCACACCTCCTTGTCAAGCATGAACCTGATATAATGATCCGTTCGGGCGGGCAGAAACTTTCGGATTTTCTTGTCTGGCAATCCGTCTATTCGGAACTATATTTTACGGATGTCAACTGGAAAGAGATACGGAAAATAGACCTTCTGAGAGTGATAAGGGATTTCCAGAAGAGGCAGAGAAGGTACGGAAGGTGAGAAGAAATGGAGTTTAGAGAAAAACCCGGATACCCTCTTTATGTTGTGGTAGTATGCCCTAAATGCAGGCAGCATGCCCAGATAACAAAGGGCGGGAAGAAAAACCTTAGATGCCAGCACTGCGGAGCCCTCCTGCAGGCGCGCAAACTCAGAATATTCGGCTCTTTTGAAGAATTATCCGAAGCTGTGGACTTCAGGACCCGCTTACAGGCTGAACTTTCCGGGAAAGGGAAAGAAACTTTTTTCCTGAAAACCTTTCCGAAAGAAGCTGAAAGCTCAACTTCCGAAGTTCAAGCTGTGAAAAGAACAGCTCAACCGGGGTCCGGAATTTCTCCTGGAAGCACAGCCTCTAAAAAAGACCAAAAATCAATCCTCAATGAAATCCTTAAGGTTTCAAATGGGAAAATAAGAATTGAAGAGTTTTGTGAGAAAGCTATAGAAAAAGGAATAAGTCAGGAGAAATTTGAAGTAATTCTGAAGAAACTTCTTGAATCAGGAGAGCTTTACTCTCCCGAACCTGGAATTGTAAAGCTTGTATAATTTATGAATAGAAGAAAAAGTTAATACAGAAATGGAAAAGAAAAAGTTAATACAAAAATGGAAAAGAACTTTTTGTTATCCGGAAAATTCTCTTTTCCTAAATTCTCAGCAGGCAGTTATTGTGAACTTAAATAAGACAAACTTATATTAAGTACGAAAAGATTTACTATAAATGAGTATTTAAAAGCAGGATTAAATCCATTTTAAACTATCGAGAAATAGCCAATTACATTCAAAAAGAATCAAATTAGATTCAAAAAGAATTATACTGATCCGGGATTTACCGAAAAATTCATAGCGGCGTCCCGGCAAACTGCTTACTGAAATCACTTAAATTTACTCATTGAGCCCACACACAAAATAATTCAATGTGTGAGTTTCGTGGTTTTATCACGATTATTCGTAAAGTTCACGGAATAAATACAGGGTATAACGGTGTTATAAACATGATGGATCCGCAAATAGAGCGAAAACTCATTGAAATCATGAGGGTGATTCACGAAAGTGACAAACCTATAGGTGCCCGGGCAATAGCTGACGAATTGAACAACCGGGGCTATGATATAGGAGAGAGGGCTGTCCGCTACCACCTGAGGATCCTGGATGAGAGAGGGTTTACACACAAACACGGATATGCCGGGCGTACGCTTACAAGTCTTGGAGAAAGCGAAATGAATGATGCCCTTATAGGGGACCGTTTTGGTTTTGTAATATCCAGGATCGAAGAAATGGCATTCAGGACCACATATACCCCCGAAACAGACAAAGGGGACGTCGTGGTAAATATTTCTTATTTTGACAAAGACGACTTCGAGACTGTTATTAATCTAATATCTTATACGGCTCATTCAGGGTATATGATAAGCCCGAGGATAAGAATATTTGAAGAAGACTCGGAACCTGAAATACCCCTTCCCCCTGGGAAAATAGGAATTGCTACCGTATGCAGTGTCACTTTTGATGGGCTTCTCCTGAAAGCAGGTATCCCCGTAGAACCCGCTTATGGAGGATTACTCCAGATAGAAAACCATAAACCGGCACGTTTTCTTGACCTGATCTCCTACAGTGGGACTTCCATTGATCCAATAAAGATTTTCATGAACAGGGCTCCTACCTCAGTTCTTGAGGTACTTGAAAAAGGGGAAGGAAAAATCCTAGCCAATATGCGGCAGATAAACGCCTCTGCTCATAATATGGCAGAAGAAATTTTGAAAAATGCAGAAAAGGTGGGTCTTGCAGGCTGTATCACTACAGGAGATATTGATGAGTTTTTACTTGGAGCTCCGGTTGAAACCGGAAATTTCGGGGTTGCGGTAGTCGGAGGGATTAACGGGATCTGTGCCCTTGAGGAAACAGGAATTGAAATTGAAACAAACCCGATTTCCACTGTACTGGATTACCAAACAATGTCAGAAATATGAACGGACAACTTAGAATAATTAAATGCGCAATAAAATGCACAATACTGAAAATGTGAGGCGGGTAGATGCTCAGGTTGACAATTCTATATGATAATGAAGCAAACCCTGGTTTCTCAGGAAGCTGGGGATTTTCGGCTCTACTTGAAACAGACAGAGAGACCATTCTTTTCGATACCGGATGGGATGGGACTCTGCTTCTTAAGCATATGGAGAAAATTGGCGTCGATCCAGCCAGTATAAGCAAACTAGTCCTTTCCCATCAGCACTGGGACCATATAGGGGGTCTGCCCGAAATCCTTCATGTAAACCCCGGACTCACTGTGTATGTCCCTTCATCTTTTTCAGAGAATCTCAAAAGGGAAATTAAGAAGAAGGCTGACCTTGTAGAGATAAAGGAAGCCGTGGAGATATCTAATGGGATCTGGAGTACAGGAGAACTTGGAGATAAAATAAAAGAGCAGTCTCTTGTTCTGAGCACAGAAAACGGGTCCTATGTGCTTACAGGCTGCGCTCATCCGGGGATTGATGTGATTATGGATGCTGCTCTGTGCTATGGAGATATTAAAGGAATTATTGGCGGGCTGCATGATGGGGATAGGTTTGATAGGCTTAAAGAGATGGAACTGATAGCAGCCGGACACTGCACAGTCCATAAGGAAAAAATAAAGAGCGCTTTCCCCTCAAAATATATGGAAACTAGAGCTGGAATGCTCTTTGAACTCCAGTAAATTTAAAAAGATAGAGAGACCCTGCAGAAACGGATGGTTAGAAATACAATGTCCTACAACAATAATAAAAGAATTAGTGCAGATAACTGGAAATCAGGCAAAGATGCCAGAACAGTCTGATTTCATCTTTATTTCTGCCAAAATATAAATTAAATAAACTCAATTCTAACGGTTACTTCTCGAGATACGGGTAAATAGATAGGGGAAACCGTATCTAAAGATAAAGGGAGAAACATCGATGCTGAAAATAGAAGACCTGACTGTAGAGGTCAACGGGAAAATTTTGCTTCATGACGTGAACCTGGAGGTTGAAAAAGGGTATACAAATGTGCTTTTCGGCCCAAACGGAGCTGGAAAGTCAGCCCTTATGAGGACAATCATGGGCTTTAGCGAGTACAAGATTGTGAAGGGCAGAATACTGTTTAATGGAGAAGATATTACCAATCTTCCAGTAGACGAAAGAGCCCGCCGCGGGCTGGGTATTATGATGCAGCGCCCACCGGATATGTCCGGAATTAAACTGAGGGACCTTGTAAAAATAGCCTCGAAAGGAAAAAAAGACCCTGAAACCCTTGCAGGAAACCTTGATATGAAGCGTTTTCTGGACAGGGATGTAAATGTGGGTTTTTCAGGTGGAGAGATCAAAAGATCCGAACTTCTGCAGCTTGCAGCCCAGAATCCGACTCTCTACCTTCTGGACGAGCCTGAGTCCGGAGTGGACCTTGTAAGCATCGAACAGGTCGGAAAGACAATACAAGGGCTTCTTGAAGAAGGTCTGAAATGCCCGGGTGAGAGATGCAAAAAGGGAAAATCAGCCCTTATCATTACCCATACAGGCAAGGTTCTGGATTATGTGCAGGCAGATAGAGGGTATATTCTGTGTAATGGAACAGTTATGTGTTCAGGAAATCCCCTTAAAATGCTGGAAGAAATAAAAAATAAAGGGTACCAGGAGTGTATAACATGCAGACTGATGAAGTAAGCCTGAAAAAGAGAGCCGAGAACGCAGCTGAAAAAAAAGCGGCTTACGGGGAAGATTTTGAACTGGTAAAATATGAGGAGGGCTCTAAGGTCAGCAAGCCTGTTGAAGATCTTCAAACTCTTGATGAGGAAAGCAAAAAAACCCTGCTTCAGGTAGGGATAATCCCAAACGAAGAAGGCAGATCCGGTAGTTTTCTGGTACTGGATAATGCGGTCTCACACTCTTCTCATAAAGATGATAACGTGGAACTGATGTCCACGCATGAAGCCCTTGAAAAGTATGAGTGGCTCAAAGATTACTCCTGGAACCTCGTGCAGGTGGATACTGACAAATACACGGCAAAAACCTACCTTGAAAATGCGGACGGTTACTTTATCCGTGCGCCTGCGGGAAAGAAATCCTCCATGCCTGTCCAGACCTGCCTGATGCTGGACAGCAAAAAGGTATCCCAGACAGTGCATAATATCATAGTCGTCGAGGAAGGAGCAAGTCTCGATATTATCACAGGCTGTACCGCTAAAAAGGGAGTTGAAGAAGGCCTGCACCTTGGAATATCCGAAATATATGTAAAAAAAGGAGCCACCCTGAATTTCACAATGATCCACAACTGGGCTGAACAGATAGGAGTCCGCCCGAGGACAGTTGTGCAGGTAGATGAAGGCGGGACTTACGTGAGCAATTACATTTGCCTGAAACCAGTGCGCTCCGTACAGACCTATCCGACTGTCAGGCTCGAAGGGAAGGGAGCAATTACAAGGCTCAATACCATAGCAATTGCACACTCAGGCTCCGTACTCGACCTTGGAAGCAGGGCGATTTTCAACGCCCCGGATACGAGAGCAGAACTCATATCGAGGACAATCACAATCGGCGGGAGATTAGTTGCACGAGGAGAAATGATAGGAAATGCAAAGGGTGCAAAAGGGCACCTGGAATGCAAAGGGCTTGTCCTAACCGATAAAGGCAGTCAGCTAGCAATCCCTATCCTAGAGGCCAACGTGGACGATATCGAGCTTACTCATGAGGCAGCTGTGGGAAAAATTGCCAAAGACCAGGTAGAGTACCTGATGGCAAGAGGACTTACCGAAGAAGAAGCCATTGGAATGATCATAAGGGGTTTCCTGGATGTTGGGATAAAGGGAATCCCGGAAGAGCTAAAGAACGAAATAGAAAATACGATTGCACAGACGGCTTTCGGGATGTAAGTCCCGGCACCGGGGAAACTGTAGGGTTTCTCCGGAAAACTGATCTGGAAAAGATCTGCCTTCAGAAGGGGAAATAGGGAGCCTATGGGAGAGGCCTGAAGAAGAAGAAGACAGATTTTTCCAAATCAAGTATACTTTAAGTCAACTACCCGCCACTGAAATGACGGGAATCCTGTGTATTTCATTTTGAAAAAAAGATGTTTGTATCCGGCAGGAGAAAAGGAGAAACCTGCCGGTTTTTTGTGGAGTATATGTGGATTTTAATGAGCCGAAAGCATATTCACGACCGGAGTTCTTTGTGGAGAAGAAACCTCAAATCAAGCAAGCTCATTAAACCGCAATTTGCAGATTGGGGAGGGAGTATAAAAAGTTATCTCAATTTGGTAGATGGAGGGCACATTTGGAGACAATTGGGGAAAAAATCCGGAAAAAAGAGAGAAATTTCTACAAAAAGGAGAAAATACATAGATTCAGGAAAGCTGAATATTATATGAAAAAACAACTCTCGAAACATAAACCAGAAATTAAAATAGAAATGGAGTTATATTAAATCAGGTAAATTTGTTTTAGTAAAGATATCAGATTTATGCTGGGGGCATGAGGTTGAGTGGCTGGAAACCACTGAAAAAAACAAATAGATTAAAGGAAACAGACAAAAAAAATTAGTGTACTTCGTGTTTTTGCTTGTAATACACCGTACTTGCCAGTATATATAAACTCCTGATATAATACAACAGTACTGTAAAAGAGAGGAGGGATTGGAATAATGGACTTTGCCTGCAAGGAATTCAAAATAGAAGACGTAATCAAGTGCGCTCTCAATCTTACAAAAGCCGACCTGAACGTAATGAAGCATTTTTTAAACGAACCCGAAAAATGGATTGATACTGATGCCCTTTCGAAATCTCTGGATCTGGATATTTCTACAGTCCAGCGCTCCGTGAAAAAGCTGCACGAGAAAGGGGTTCTCCAGAGGTCACAGCAGAACCTTGACGGAGGGGGTTATGTCTTCATTTACAAAATCCATTCAAGAAATCAGATTAAAAATATTATTTTAAAAATAGTTCATTCCTGGGCTGACAGACTCGGACAGGAACTCGAACAATGGGAAAACGGAGGTTAAATTAAGTGCTTAAAATCACTCCCTACCTGGGAATCCTTGTACTGATCGTTTCTATCGGGGGACTCTGGTACCCTGCCCTCGGATACTTTGTGTTGCTTATTTTTGCAGCAATCTTCCTTATCAGCCCCTTCAGAGGCAGATGGTTCTGCGGAAACCTCTGTCCCAGGGGAAGCCTTGCTGATTTCTGGATCAGCAAAATTTCAAAGAAAAGAAAGATCCCTGGAATCTTAAGGAGCCTGTGGGTGCGCCTTCCGATCTTTCTCCTGATGATGGGGTTCATGGGTTACAGGATTTCAAGCATCGTCGGAACCCTGAACATCTTTGAGAAGATAGGGATGGTCTTTGTCACCATGTGCATTGTGACAACGGTAATTGCGGTCCTTCTCGGCAGCTACCTGAGCCCGAGGACCTGGTGTTCCTTCTGTCCGATGGGAACAGCCCAGAACTTGCTCGGAGGAAAGAAGTACCAGCTACAGCTTGAAAAAGACAAATGCATCAGCTGCAAGAAATGCGAAAAAGTCTGTCCCATGCAGCTTAAGGTCTGCCAGGCAGAGACAAAACCCGACTGTATCAAATGCGGGCGTTGTGTGAGTGTCTGCCCCAAAGATGCCCTTCACTTTTAATTATCAATTTTTATTTTTTTTATTTTTATGACCATTATAAAATAAAGGGGAGCTTAAAAAATTTCAAGAACCTGACATATCACAACCATCTGTACACTGTAAAGTGTCCACAAATCAGCCATAACCCAGGAGAAAAAACATGACAACAAAAAATGTGCCGGAACTTTCAGCAGCCCAGAAAACAGAACTTTCCGAACTCTTCGGAGAATACGTCAATCTTGACAAACGTGATCGCCACTATTACAACCACGATATAGGAGCCTTACCCCCTCTTGTCAAGAAGGTGATAGGAAACACCGACCCTGCAGCTGTTGTAAAAATCCGGACGGAAGAAGACGCAGTAAAGCTTCTGGAATTTGCAAAAAGGCACAGTATTCCAGTTGTTCCACGTGCAGGAGCTTCTTCAGGGTATGGCGGGGTAATCCCTACAAAAGGAGGCATAGTTGCCGATGTTACATTACTGAATAAGATTATAAGCATCGACCCCGAAGGGCAGAAAGCTGTGGTGCAGAGCGGGATTATCTGGGAAAAGTTAGAAAGGAAACTGAAAGAGAATGGGCTTTCTGTCAGGGCGATCCCTTCAAGCGCTCCTTCCTCGACAGTCGGAGGCTGGCTGGCTCAGAGCGGAGCCGGGTATGGGAGTTATGAGTTCGGCTGGGGCTACGAGAGCATGGAAAAAGCCCAGGTTGTTCTTCCCAACGGAAAAATAAGGGTTTTTTCCGGTCCCGAACTCAATAAGTTAATAGGGACGATGGGAACCACGGGCATTATCACTGAAATTACCCTGAATGTCCAGAAATTCGAAGAGAGAAAGGCTGTTTCCGCCAGCTTCCCTGATGCTTCAGCCATGAAAGAAGCGGTAAAAACTATAAGGAAAAATAACATCCCCCTCTGGTCCATCTCCTTCCTTAACCCCGAGTGGGCGGACATGAAAAACAAATCACCCCAGAAACTCCACTATGGGGAAATTGTGGACAAACATAGGCCAGTGCTGCCGGTTGCTTACGTCTGTACCTTCATGTACCCTACCTCAAAAGACGTTTCGGGTCTCAAAGAAGCAATTGAGAGTGCAGGAGGCACAGTCCTTCCCGAAGAGATTGCAAAGCATGAGACTGAGGAATGGTTCAAGTCCATGAAAGTTAAAAGGCTCGGTCCCTCCTTCATCCCTGCCGAGATCCTGGTACCGCTTGAGAAGATGGACAGTGCTTTTGAAGAAATTGAAAAGAGGATAAAACTCCCGGTGCTCACCGAAGGGATGGTAATCAGTGACGGAAACGTTGTACTCCTCTGCTTCATGCGCCACTCCGAGCGCTCCTTACTCTTCAATACGGCCTTTGCCCTTTCCCTGAGCGTCCTGAAAATTGCAGAGGAAAACGGAGGCAGAGCCTATTCTTCCGGCCTCTTCTTTGCCTCAAAGAAAAAAAGCGTCTTTGGAGACCGGTTTTCGGAAATAGAAGCCTTCAGGAAAGAATTCGACCCCGATGAGATCATGAATCCTGAGACCCTGGAAGGGAAGGGGCTCCTGAACACAGCCGTTTCCCTTGGCTCTTCTTTCGAACCTATGGGCAGGCTCGTTGGAAATATGTCCGGAATTGGGGAAGTTTCCTTCAAAGACGAAAAGGATATCCCCGCAGACATTGCCGAACTTGCCTACTCCTGTTCCCAGTGTGGGTACTGTGTAAGTGAATGTGACCAGTACTACGGCAGGGGCTGGGAGTCACAGTCTCCCCGGGGGAAATGGTTCTTTATCAAGGAATACCTGGCAGGCCGGGAAAAGCTTGACCAGAGGCAGACGAACACCTTCCTTGCCTGCACCACCTGTCAGATGTGCGACGCTCGCTGTGAGCTGGACATGCCAATCGAACATGCCTGGATGACAATGCGCGGAAAGCTGGTTGATGAAGAGAAAAAGATGACTTTCCCACCCTTCGAGATCATGGCTGCAAGCCTCCTGAAAGAGAGGAACATCTGGGCAAACCTTAGCAAAGACAGGGATAAATGGATTCCTGACGAAATCAGGGCAAAAATGAAAGACAAAGCCGAGTATGCCTACTTTGCAGGCTGCACCGCCTCCTATGTAGAAAAAGATGTGGCCATAGGGGCAGTCCGCATGCTCGATGATGCAGGAATCGAGTTTACGGGCCTGGGAGATAAAGAGGCATGCTGCGGAATCCCGATGCTCGTTGCCGGGAAATGGGACGTCTTTGAGAAGATAATGAGGATGAACGTAGCCAACATGAAAAAGCGGGGCGTAAAAACCGTGATAACTTCCTGTCCCGCCTGCTGGCTCATGTGGCATACGGTCTATCCCCAGTGGGCGGAAAAACTGGGAATCGAATACGGGTTTGAGACAAAGCACTATTCCGAAGTCCTGGTGGAGCACCTGGACGTGCTGAAACCCAAATTCAAGGTACCCCTTAATAAAGTGGTTGCCTGGCATGACTCCTGCCACCTGGGAAGAGCCGGAGGCGAGATATACGATCCCCCAAGGGAACTTTTGAAAGCCATTCCTGGCATCCAGTTCAAAGAACTTGAACACAACAGGGAAAAGGCCCACTGCTGTGGTTCGGTGGTGAGCCTTATTGCCGAACCTCCGGTTGCATATAAACTTGGAAGTATGAGGCTTCAAGAAGCTGTAGATGTAAACGCAGACATCATTGCGGCTCTGTGTCCCTGCTGTACGGTTCAGTTCCGTGTCGCAGCCGAAAAAACCAACATGAACATAGAGTCCCAGGACCTCGGCGCCCTTGTGGCAAGAAGCCTTGGATATGACATCCCGGACACGACAAACTACGCCCTGCAGTCATGGGTGCCCTTTGAGAAGATGATCGACCTCCTGCAGCCCGAAAACATGACCAACCTGATGGTAGAACTCCTGCCCCAGATGATGGCCGCAATGCCAGCCCCCCTTCAGGCCATGATGAAGATGGTCAAGTATGTGCCCGGAATGGATGCCATGATGAAGCCCATGATGCCCATAATGATGCCGATGCTCATGCCCTCTGTCATGCCAAAGGTCATGCCTGATATGCTCAAGGCTGTTGAGAGGCGGGTCCCTATGCCTGATTACATGAGAAAGATGCTCCCGGACCTCATGCCAAAGGCAATGGATAATCTGATGCCAAACATGCTGCCCGAAATCATCCCTTTGCTGACCCCGCGGATGATAGAGTACATAAAAACACATTGAGAATCCTACCCACAAAATCTATATCGAAGAAGTCGAAAATAAAATGCCAGAGCTTCTTCAACTTATATTTTAGAAACTGCGGTATTTTTTCTGTGAATCTAATTTTCAGTCGTATCCGTGAGTTATTTATTAATTCTGAAAAAGCGAGTACAATCTCCGCATTTAAGGAAAATGCAGAGAGATTCTTATGCTTATAGTTTCAATAAATCAAACCCACTACTTTCCTTTTTAGGATAAAAGAGCAATGTTTTGGTTTTTAGTTTTATATAGGTTTTACAACAAACCTATATATAAATCAGACTTGCCGCAGATGTTCACTAAAATTCAACAACGTTCCAAGCTATCGTTTTTTTCTGAGAAATACTTTACCAATTCAAGTTAATATCTTAGAGGATGTCTAAAAATACAAATCACTTCCGCATTTGGATAATAGGCATTGTTGAATTAAAATTCAGATCGTAAATTAATTACATCGGACTTACTCGCTCGAGGTATAAAATCAAAGACATAAGACATCATAGTTAAAATGTACACTTTAGACATTTAACGGTTTAATTCTACCGTTTTTCAGTTCAAATGCGTAAGTTCGGTCCCAATTGTATAATCAAATTTAATTTTAAGACACGCTCTTAGAAATCTCTCACACTATTCGGCCACATGTATTAAATGAAAGTTTTTAACCCTCTATTTATGGAAGCTTCAGTCGCAATAATAGTTTCAAACTTATGAGAAAATATCAAAAAAGGAAAGGAAAGAATAACCTTTCCCCCCTATTCAACAAAGAATCATATTTTTTGTAGTGAAGAAGGACTTAAGATATCACTTTGAATTCCTGTAAAAATGAAATTGCCCATAGGCATTTTGATAGTCCTTAATGCCCTGGCATCTTCGTGAGCACACAACATATCGGCAGCATCTAAGTATCGATCATGAGTATGATCAAGAAGCCACAACATACGTACTTCTACTGAAGCACCCTCTGGGAGGAGTTCGCCATCAGGAGTATTTATCAAGACTTTAAGCTCACCTTTATGATTTGCAGGCACTGTGGCTTCGGTTGAGACAAATTGATATCCACGAGTGATTTTAACATTGCCACTATTTGCGTCATGTAACTTTGAATCCTTAAAATTAAGAGCTATCACTGTGCCTTCAGGTACTTTTTTGCAATGGGCTTCAAAGGAGAACTTCTCAGGTCGACCATCTTGATTATAAAACTTCAGGGACGATTCAACAGATTTTTGTGCGTCTAAATTGTGCCATGCTGCCGCCCCGTTGTACATAATCCAGGTTGATGTACTCCAGTTATCGTGTTTCGTTAGAGGATTGTTATCAAAAAATTCTGAACTAACCGCCGCTATAGCACAGAAATGATTTGAGTCTGTTGTAGGTACAAAATCCAATATGAATGATTCACTAGCTCCACGATCACCTTCATCCAGTTGGCCTATTTTTTTTCCTTTAATCAATATATCTCCTTTTGTTTTTTGGTCTTTAAGAGTATAGACCTGGTGCCATTCGGTAGGAGGTGTATTAAACCCAGCTTGAGTATAGAACATTTGTACTTTAGGTGTAATAAGCCCTTTAAAACTAAGATTTTGACAGCGGACAGCAAAATAATTTTTGCCTTTTTGGGGTGTGTTCCAATACGTAGAATTCCAATTAATTATTAATTCATCGGTATCAAACGCGCCATCTCGGTTGCATAATAAATCGATACCCAAGCAACAATTATCTACTGGAATCACACCTGAATCTGATGTATACTTACGTGTTAGCATACCCCTCCATTGAGACATGGCTTTATTTGCATATACTTGAGCATCGTCACGAGTAACCCCCAAAGCCTGTACCATATGTTTGACCAATACTCCTGGATCCATTTGTACACCAGACCAGTATGTATCTGCGTATACTGCACTTATTACATTTGCAATATCCTGATAAGTTAACCGCGGATCAACACGCTGGTAGATATCCGTCATTGCATTTGTATCAAAATCTCCATCTTTATGGTGAGCAATCGCTGCATCCCACAACTGCTTAACAGTACAGATAGGATCAAAGTTTACTAAAGATGTTCTTTCTTTTAATTGTGCTTCAAGACTAATCATTTTTATTTCCACCTTTTTAAATAAATTCAGAAAAATATTTTTTTAAAAACAAAGTTAATGTCTTTATTATTTAGAATACGAGATTCAGATGAGCAATTTTGAGTTTTGGGAGTAGCTCATTAACTGGATAAATCCCGCAACAATTTTTTTCTGTAATGACCTGATATCGAATACACATGTAAAAATAGATTATCTGCGTATCGTATGTTCAGCATGTACATTAGAAAACTAATGAAGCGGATAAGAGGAATAGAATCGTGAGCCCTAATATGAAAAGACACCGCATTGCCACCACCATTTCAGAGAAACATTGGGAATTATTGAAAAAACATGCAGAAAAATTTGAAACACAACAAAAGGCCCTGGAACTAGCATTGGAACATCTGGAAAACAATTCAAAACTGTGCCCGGAATTATCTACTGAACAAAAATTTTGGCTGGCGTGTGAATCGATAAGTTCGGTTTGTTGTGTCCAAAAAGGGGCTTTAAAAATACTAATGGAAACTGTAAATCATGAGCGATTTAAGGAGTATGTGACCAAAAATAAACCCATAGAATGTGTAGTACAGTTTTTTCTCCAGAAGCCTCTTAACGAATGCAGTCTAAAAGAGGTTATAGATGGACTAACGATTGTTTTTGGAACATCACACATGTTTGATACAGTAGACTACATGGACAATGGCGACTACTATTTACTAGCATTAACTCATAGTCTGGGCCTTAATAACTCAAAATTAAATGTAGCAACATTTGAAAGTTTATTTAAAACATGTGGAGCCAAAGTCGAGAGTAAAATCTCCGAAAATACAATTTTTATGAAGGTATTTAAAGATAAATAACCAGTACTGCGATTCTGAAATGAGATTATAAAACTTAACTTTTGAATTGATAACATTGGTCATTGGTTAAGGAATTTTCTTGCCTGTATGCTATAGATTTTAGAGCAAAAATTAATCTCAAATTTCGAACATCAAAACTAAAATCGATACCATGTTCCAACTTCGCATCAATATATACTTTTGAGAGATTTTGCGGAAATAGAGTAATTTATCATGATTCTCTCTTAACCGAAGACGCATGGAATTGATTAATCGACCACTGATTTTTCCACTAAATAAGGAAATTATTTTGGAATCGAAGCACTAGTATTTCTGTTAGTCCTCTTGAGCGAAGCGAAAAGGACCTCGTGCTCCCGAAGCGAAACTCGGGAAGCGAAACTCGGGAAGAGAAACTCGGGAAGCGAAACTCGGGAGACGGGATTCGGGGCATTAAAAGGACCAGAAGACCCAATTTAAAATATTCAAAACCTTACCTCCAGAGAAATTCTTATATAGAAGTGCTTGCATTAAGAATATGAAAAATTACGCACAAAAATAACGTGCTCAGAAATACTACTGATAAAAATTCATAGAAATTCATATCATTATAAAGGAGATTAAATTTTGGCAGCACAACCGATTTTTATTTTAAGAGAAGGCAGCAAGAGAACCCACGGTTCCGACGCCCAGCACAACAACATCATGGCCGCAAAGGCAGTAGCTGAGGCAGTAAGGACCACTCTTGGGCCGAAGGGTATGGACAAGATGCTTGTAGACTCCATGGGAGACGTCGTCATCACCAACGACGGAGCAACTATCCTCAAAGAAATGGACATCGAGCACCCAGGTGCAAAGATGATCGTAGAAGTCGCCAAAACCCAGGATGCCGAGGTAGGGGACGGAACAACCACAGCGGCCGTGCTCGCAGGAGAATTCCTGACAAAGGCAGAAGACCTGCTTGAAAGTGGCGTTCACCCCACCATTATCGCAAGTGGCTACAGGCTTGCAGCAGATCAGGCTACAAAGATCCTGGAGACCGTCACAATCAGCGCATCTCCGGAAGATACCGAAACTCTTGTAAAAATAGCAGGCACAGCCATTACTGGAAAAGGCGCAGAGGCTGACAAGGACCACCTTTCCAAGCTTGCAGTTCAGGCCGTTAAATCGGTTGTTGAGGTAAGTGAAGATGGGAAGATCACTGTGGACATTGAGGACATCAAGATCGAAAAGAGACCCGGTGGAAGTATCGCGGACTCCGAGATTATTGAAGGTGTAATCGTTGATAAAGAACGTGTCCACACCGGAATGCCGGAAATGGTGAAAGATGCAAAAGTCCTGCTCCTGAGCGTGCCAATCGAGCTCAAGAAGACTGAAACAAAAGCCGAGATAAAGATCACCACCCCTGACCAGATGCAGCTTTTCCTTGACCAGGAAGAAATCATGCTCAGGGAAATTGTGGAAAAGGTCATCAAGACTGGCGCAAATGTGGTCTTCTGCCAGAAGGGCATAGACGACCTCGCCCAGTACTACCTGACAAAGGCAGGAATTTTCGCAATGCGCAGAGTCAAGAAGAGTGACATGGACAAACTCTCCAGGGCAACAGGTGCAAAAGTTATCACAAGCATGGATGAAATCGAGGATTCCGATCTCGGCTATGCAGGCCTTGTGGAAGAAAAGGACGTCACAGGTTCCAGAATGACCTTCGTCACAGGTTGCAAGGACAGTAAGACCACCTCAATTCTGCTTCGTGGCGGAACCGAGCATGTAGTTGAAGGAATTGAGAGGGCCCTCGAAGACGCTCTCAGAGTTGTGGGCGTTGCTCTCGAAGACCAGAAGATTGTTGTGGGCGGAGGCTCACCTGAAATAGAACTGGCTCTCAGGCTCAAGGAATATGCAGCAACCCTTAAAGGCAGAGAACAGCTTGCTGTTATGAAGTTCGCCGAGTCCCTCGAAATCATTCCCCAGACTCTCGCCGAAAACGCAGGGCTTGACCCGATAGACATGCTTGTGGAAATGCGCTCCCAGCATGAAAAGGGCAACAAGAGGGCTGGACTCAATGTCTACACAGGCAAGATCGAGGACATGTTCGAAAACAATGTTGTCGAACCCCTTAGAATCAAGACTCAGGCAATCAACGCTGCTACAGAAGCTGCAATCATGATCCTCAGGATCGACGATGTAATCGCCTCATCCGGCGGTGGAACAGCAGGCCCAGGCGGAATGCCAGGCGGCGAAATGCCGGAAGACATGTAAAGATTTAAAACTAAACTGGCGGTTTCCGGAAAAGCTCAAATTTTCCGGACCTCTCTTTTTTAAATTGATATTTGAGAAAGCAATTCAAGGAAAAGTAAAGAAATAACTTATTTTGACCGAAGCTCCGATTAGGAGCAAAGGATAATCGGTAAACGATCGGAAAGAATACATGGTTACCCTTGGATGTCGCCTATAAAAAACTAATTCAACAGATCAGGACGGAAGTTGATGCATTCCTCCCCTGAGCTAAAGACTCAGGGGTTTCTTGCTGAAGTTTTATGAAATCTTTACCTGGCTTCGTAGCAGGAGATTTCCCTTACATCTACTCTCACTATTTTTCCGATATCATTTGAAATAACATTTCGCACCCTTGCCATACACCTGCACTCAAGTTGAATGCGGACTGAAAGAGTTTCTCGCTCTTCAAGGTAGACATCGTTTGAGCTGACAAATGAGTGAAATGAGACCTGCTTTTGAACAACCTTTGCTATGAGACCTTGAGTCCCATCAGTAAGGTCCTGAAGGCTCGTAGAAGTCAGAAAAACACTGTCTCCTGCATTGAGCCCCAATACTCCGAAGACGTTTTGCGGATTCCGGATCTCAAGAGTCCTTAGCTCGTGTTTTTTAAGGATCTCAATCAAGGAATCGGCAATTCCTGTTAACGCGGTGTACTCCATGGTATCACCCGTACATTGGGAACTCCTTTTTGACTTCTCCTTTCTGCTCGGTAGCCTGAACATCTTCAGAAAGCTTCTGGAGCTCGATTTCTATGCGCTCAGCCTGTTCTATAAGCCTCTCCGTGCTTACCGAAAACCCATAAAGTTCATTAAGGACTCCGATAACGGCAGAAGCGGCTCTCGGGTCAGGATTCTGGGTTTTTGTAGCCCCGAGTAAACTAATTGCAGGAATCCCGCGCAGCAGGCACTCAGCCATTACGCTGCCTGAAATCCCGGAAATCGTCCCCATCTGGAAAATTTCTACCTTGCCTTTTATTTTATCCAGCATTTCCGGCGTGGTAGCTGCCCCGAAAACCTTATGCTCTCCGTCCATAATGGCAATTCCTGCAATGGAAGTAACCTCCTTGACATTGATAGACTCTGCCCAGTCCACGAGGGCATTGCTTACATCGTAGGAGACCGAGTGGCTTATCGGAATATCAGAGATGACTATAATGAGGTTGTGCTCCACGTTTTCGTAGATCCTTACAGGCATGTTTATAAGCCCTTCATAAAGCACTGCAATTGAAGGGAAATACCTGGACTCAATGGAACCTATATATTCCATATTCATCTCTTCTATCATATGCTGACTTGCTATATTCCCCACAAGCCCGATTCCGGGAAAACCTTCAATCAAAATAGGGTTTTTTGATTGCACAGGTTTGGTAATAATCTTCACGTCGTTGTTGTCATAGTCTGTAGTAGTTGACAAAAAAACCACCTCAAGGAAATGAAACCCCTATGATTATATTTGCTAATCCTAAATAAACAAGTTTCTCGCTAGTCCGGGTCTGCGTGACTTTCTGCACAGACATCAATGGAAAAATATCGACGAATCCGGGATTCCGAATGCCATAACCCTCCTTTTTATTAAAAGAGAATCCTTTCAATATATATCTTTTCTCATGACAGCGAAAAAATAATTCAGATCAGAAACGTATATTCTAATCACAATGCCTTCTCCACTCAACGTTTGCTAAATGCGAGCTGAGGTGATTCCGGAGAAAAAAAGGAGAGGGAAAAGAGTTTCATATAAAAGGGAAGACAACAGGAAAGGGAAGACTACAGAAAAGAAATCCAAGAATGGCAGAACAGGAACTTGAAAAAAAGTCCGTAAAGCAGTTAGTAAAAGAAAATTAAAATCAAACACAGGAGGAATTAATTCATGGAAGAACCAATTCTTTATCTGGACAGCGTAGGAGAAGAAAACACGGAAGCAGTTGTTGAGGCTGCAGCTAAAAGGGCAGCAGAACTTGGAATATCCCATATTGTAGTTGCCAGTACCAGTGGAAAAACCGCTCTAAAAATGGCAGAGGCAGTAAAAGGCAGCAACATCAAAGTAATTGGAGTAAGCCACCAGTACGGGCAGAAGGAAAAAGGCGAGTGGGAAGTAGAAGAAGAGTACAAAAAGAAGCTAGAAGAACTTGGAGCAGTAATTACCACCCAATCACATATGTTTTCCGGAATAGAGCGCTCGATCACAAAGAAGTTCGGGGGCTATTCAAGGCTTGAAGTAATTGCCGATACTCTGCGTTCCCTATTCGGAAAAGGCTTCAAGGTAGCCATAGAAGTTGCCATCATGGCAGCAGACTCAGGCCACATCCCTGTCTCTGACGACACCGAAATCATAGCTGTAGGAGGCACAAGGTGGGGTGCAGACGTAGCTCTTGTGCTAAGGCCAGCTCACAGCAATGATTTCTTCTCCCTTCAGGTAAGGGAAATTATTGCAATGCCGCGGACAAAAGAAAACTGATCCAGAAAAAACGAAGGGATAAATGAGGAGAGTGGGGACTATAATTGCAACAGAGATATCATGTGATTCGCTCGAAACTTTATAACCATGAAAAATACGGAAAAGATCAACAATGTTTGTAACTCTGTCTTCTTAATTGAAGCTCACTATTATAACTCAGCAATTAGTCTTCTTGAGCGCAGCGAAAAGGACCGCGTACTGTTGCGATTACATAGTAACTCTCAGAAACTCTCCAATTTCCTGAGATCCCAAAGCGCAATTCAGGCGAGGCTCAATTCAGACGAGGCTCAATTCGGGGCGCCCCAAAGATAAATATATCTGAGAGGCATCTATACCCCCGGCATGTCAGCGACATTTGAAATTCTCGACAAGGACGCAGGCGGCAGGATAGGTAAACTCAGAACTCCTCACGGGATTGTTGAGACTCCTACTGTCATGCCTGTAATAAACCCGAACATCCAGCTTATCTCCCCAAAAGAGATGAAAAGCTTCGGGGCAGAGATTCTGATCACTAATTCCTATATAATTTACCGGAAAGAAGAACTGCGGAGTGTCGCCCTTGAGAATGGGCTGCATGGACTCCTTGGCTTTGACGGGCCAATTATGACAGACTCGGGTTCTTTCCAGCTTTCAGTATACGGATCAGTAGAAGTTACAAACGAAGAGATCCTCGGGTTCCAGCAGAAAATCGGGAGCGACATCATAGTCCCGCTTGATATCCCGACTCCACCGGACGTCCACTACAGAAGAGCAGAAGAAGAACTTGCAGTCACTGCCGAACGCCTGGAAGCTGCCCGCAAATTCGTTAAGAGCGAACAGCTCCTTGCAGGCCCGGTCCAGGGATCAACCTATCCTGAACTCAGGGAAAGGGCTGCATCCCACTTAAGAGATCTGAACTTTGAAGTATATCCCCTGGGGGCAGTTGTTCCGCTAATGGAATCCTATCGATACGCAGAGCTTGTGGATGTAATTGCTGCAGCCAAAAAAGGGCTTTCTCCAACCTCCCCTGTACATCTTTTCGGGGCAGGGCACCCTATGATGTTTTCTCTTGCAGTCGCTCTAGGCTGTGACCTTTTTGACTCGGCTGCTTATGCCCTCTATGCCAAGGACGGGCGTTACATTACTGTAAACGGGACTTATCACATAGAAAAACTGAACTACCTGCCCTGTTCCTGTCCTATCTGTTCTAAATATACTGCTGACGAGTTGAAAAAAGCCAAAAATAAGGAAGAACTTCTCGCAAGGCATAATCTTTACGCAACCTTTGCAGAAATCCGGCTTATCAAACAGTGCATAAAGGATGGAAAACTGCTCGAGCTTGTTGAACAACGCTGCCGTACCCATCCAAAACTTCTTGACGGGCTGAAAAAACTCTATACTCACTCTGCATGGCTGGAACAGCTTGACCCTGCAACTAAAGGAACATACTTTTACTGCGGACCGGAATCCACCTCCCGGCCGGAAGTCCTGCGTTTCGGAAAGAGACTGGAGAGGTTCAACGTGGAAGGAAAAACCCTTATCCGCACAACTCCGGTGAAAGGGGAAAGAAGCTATGATCAGCTTCTGATCTTCAAAGCACCTTTCGGGGCATTCCCTGCAGAGATGGAAGAGGTATACCCATTCAATGCCGAGATTTCAAAGTTTCCGGATTACGAAGCTCTCAGCACCGCCCTTTCAAATACACTTAAACTGATGGAACTTAACCCAAAAGCGGAGTTTACCTTTGTCTGTGAACGGGAGTTCGAGCATCCTCTTCTCGAAAAAATAAAAGAAAAAGCTGAACTTGTCTACAGAGACACCTGGAAAAAAGAATAAACATCTCATAGCCCCTTAAAGGGGATATGATTTTTTACGGATTCTTAAATGGTTCCAGGGGTTCTCATGCATCTCATAAACCCTTCAATTGCCCTCTCATGGCAGGATTCTCCTGAAAAAGAAAAAAGGAAACTTTTTTGAGATGCCAATGTTTATAGGACTAACTGTAAAACTCCTGATAATACTAAAAACCTGAAAATTCCCGAAATACAACAAACTCCCAATACAAACCAGAAAAGCACAGGTGAAAAGATTGTCCCTTACAGCAAGAATCGGGGAACTCAGCCCCTACCTCCGATTGCTGAGACCCGAACTCTACTACATGGACCTTACCCTCCCCGCCGCAAGCGCAATTCTTGCTTCCTACCTGGCAACCGGAGGGCTGCCCTTATTTGTCCCCTTCTTGATTGCCGTGATAGGAGGCTTTGCGGCCATAACCAGTTCATATGTATTCAATGACTGCTGCGATGTTGATATCGACACAATCAATATCCCTGACCGCCCTCTTCCTGCCTCGATAATCTCGAAAAATTCGGCGATAATGTATGCCCTCTTTCTTTTGCTTATCGCAGCTGCGGCAGCCACGTACCTGAACCCGGAATCCCTTGCGGTCCTATTTATCGCAGCTGCAACTATCACCATTTACTCAATCTTTGCAAAGCGCAGCACCTTCCTGAGCTTCCTACCTGTGGGTATCTCCTACGGGCTTGTACCTATAGGCATCTGGCTTGCCTTTGACCCTGCAGGGATTTTGAAAGGCAGCGACGGAGTGATACTGCCCCTGCCTGCAATCTGCTTCGGGCTCATGATGTGCGTTACAGACTGGGCTTTTACTCTGGGAGGCGTTGCCAGAGATGTAGAAGGAGACCGGTTAAAAGGTGCTCCCACAATGCCAGTAACTTTTGGAATTCCTTTTACCGCCAGGTTTGTGACCTTCTGGTGGATTATCGGAGTTATTGCTTCAGTAATAATAGGCTGGTCAGCCAGACTCGGACCGGTGTTTTTTGCGGGAGCTCTTGCCTCAGGGCTCTGGCTACTCGCCCAGTGCTTTGATTTTATCAAACACCCAACTCCTGAGAGAGGTGGGGCGCTTTTCCTTAACGGCTCAAACTACAGGGCAATAATGTTCGGATCAATGATCTTGGACGTGGTGCTCTGTATATACCTTGGATCTTATACCTCCATTCTCTGGTGAAAAAAGAATAGGACAAAAAAAATGGATGCGGAAATTATTGTAATCGGGGCGTCTCCTGCAGGGCTCATGGCTGCCAGAAATGCCTGTGAAAAGGGTGCAAATGTCCTTTTGCTGGAAAAAAAGAAAGAGATAGGGAATCCGCCACACCCTGCAAACTCTTTTTTTAAGGGGATGCTTGACAAGTGTGGAGAAAAGGTAGATCCATCTTATGTCGTACATTACCTTAGGGGGATGAAGATCATCTCCCCTGAAGGGCGCGAAGTTATAGTAGAAACCCCTGGCTATTCTATCGACAAAACAAGCTTTGACCGGTTTTATGCTGAAAAAGTAATCAAAACAGGAGTTGACCTCAAGACAGGGATAGAGGTAAACAGTATCCGAAAAGAAGGTGGAGAATTTGCCATAATTACTTCGGCAGGGGTCTTCAGGTCGAAACTTATAGTAATTTCCGACGGCATCAATTCAAAAATGGCATCCCTTCTTGGTCTGAAGACAATGAAACATCCGGGGGATATTGCCTGGGGGATTGAGCTGGACGTCAAGGCTCCAAGGCTCGGGAAACCTGAAATGTTTGAGTACTATGTAGGAAACCACGCTCCCGGCTGGAAAACCACCTATGCACCCAGAGGAGGTGATAATGCCGCGATTGGAGCTTATGTGCGCAGGTGTGGGAAGGATGCAACCCCTTACCTGAATGCCTGGGTGGAACGTTTCAAAAAGCTTAAAGGACTCGAGGAACTTGAGGTTGTAAGAAAACTTTCCGGGGGAGACCCTATCGTCACCATACCGGGGGAATACATTACAGATGGGATAATGGTAGCTGGAGGAGCTGCAGGCCAGTCAGGGATAGGCTATGCAATGAGGGCAGGCCAGATATGCGGAGATGTTGCGGCAGATGCTGTAAAAAAGGGAGACGTCTCAAAAAGTGCTCTTTCGGAATACAGGAAAACCTGGGAAAAAGAATTTAAGGTCGAGCATTACCTGGGCCGCATAGGGCTTGAAACCCTCAGGAAGATGACGGACAGGGAAATCGATGAAATGGTAAGGGTATTTGAAAAAGAAGACCTGTCCTTTATCCATGGCAGCGCCTTTGAACAGGCTATGCAGGTATTTCTCTTCATGCTGAAGAAGAAACCCTCGGCTATGCTGAAATACAGAGCATTCCTTAGGAATAAGTAAACTGGAAACGAAGGCAAGCTAGAAAAGGTCTAACTGAAAAAAAGGGAAAAGACAAAACCGTAAAAAATAGAACGGAAAATACGGAAAGGAAAAAATCACCAGAAAGCCAGATGCAGGGAAAATATGCAGTACGAGTTTTATAAAAATCCCCTTTTCAGGGTTTATGCCGAAATAGAAAATGGATGCTTGAAGATGAATACCAGTGGGGTAGCCTCTCCACTCATTAAAAAAGTCCTGACGGCAAACCTCTCGATCTTTGATGGCGAAAAGCCTGCAAATGTAGAAACTGACCGCCTGATCTATTCTACCTGGATGCCCCCGATCCCGAGTCCGGGCTTTGACCGGCTTGTGAAGAGCCAGCTCTCATCAATGTTCGGGAAAAATATGCCTGACCAGGTAACAATTTCAATTACGGAGGACTGCCCCAACAACTGTATCCACTGTGCCCTCCCGGATACAAAGAACAGGGCAAAGCTTACACCCGAGACTGTTAAAGATGTAATCGATCAGGTGCTCGAGATGGGCACAACCTTTGTGATTTTTGATGGTGGGGAGCCCCTGACCTATCATGGTCTGGAAGCCCTGATTAGCTACGTTAACCCTGATAAAGCCATTACCGGCATGTTCACCTCGGGAGTCGGACTGACAGAAGAACGCGCACGGAGCCTTAAAGCTGCAGGGTTGTATTCCCTTACGGTTAGTTTTGACAGCTCATATGAGGAAAAGCACGATTATGTAAGGGGCAGGAAAGGAGTTTTCAAAAGCGCGGTTGAAGCAGTCAAAAACGGACTTGAGGCAGGACTGCTTGTAAACATGTATGTGGTACTTTCAAGGGATAATGTCAATGAGCTTGATGAGCTCTATACCCTTGCAACAGATCTTGGAGTCCATGAACTCTCTTTCTATGAGATAGTCCCCACAGGCAGGTGGATGGACCATGCTTCTGAGATCATGACCCCAAAAGACCTCAGGAAATTTGACAATTTTGTGTCCCAGGCCAGGGAAAAAGAAGGACCCAGAGTTTTTCCAATTCCGCAGGTTATGAAGACCACAGGCTGTATGGCAGGCAGGAAGTGGCTACACATCACGCCTGAAGGAAATATTCTCCCCTGTGCCTGCATCCCTATTCCCTATGGAAATACTCACAGGGACAAAATAAAGGATGTCTGGAAAATAATCAGGGCCGACCCCACATATAATGCAAAATGCTGCCTTATGAGAAACCCCGAGTTCAGGGAAAAATACCTGAAGCTTCTGGAGTGAGCTTCGGGTCTCCCACCGTTTTCCCAGGAATAGTTTAGTGTTCTTTGACAAGAATTCCTTAATATAGAGTTGCATTCTCAACTCATGCATTCTTGGCTCTAGTCGCATGGCAAAAACGGAGTGTCTACGTATCCATGATTGCGCATGTGATTATCAACATCGTCTTCCTAGTCATGCTGACAGCCTCATTCGCCGCTGGTTGACACTTTTGGAATACAGGAAAAGGTTTGTGCAACAATTTTGTCAATCGGGCGGTGGGATCATTTTTCAGGGTCGGAGTCTGGCATTCCGAAAAGCCAGCTAACGCAATGTGCAGTGGACAGGTGGATACGCGCAGCGTTATAGGCAAATAAATTCTACATATGAGTACATCTGAGTACATATGAGTACATCAGAGGAATGTCGGGTAAAAGTAAGAATAGTTCTTTTTTCCGCATGCCCTGTGCGGTCTGAGCTTTCCTGTACAGCAAAAAAGTGAAGCACTAGCTGCGCGAAAGTACACTAACAGAATATCAACCATGAACTGGGGCGGTGAAAAGTGAAAACTTATAGAAAAGCCGAATCTTCTTGAATAAAAACAACTTGAGTAGATACAGCGTGAAAAGGGAATATAAACTAGCAGTAAACAGTTAACATAAAACAAGCAGCAGATTCCAGTACTGCTCCGATAACAGAAAACTAAGCTGGCAAAAAGAAACTAAGCGGATAACAGAAAACTAAGCTGGCAAAAAGAAACTAAGCGGGTAACAGAAAACTAAGCTGGCAAAAAGAAACTAAGCGGGTAACAGAAAAAGGAGTGCAAGTAAAGGTTTGAGCCCTTCACCTACAACGAAAATTAAAAATTTCAGCGAACAAATTGATTCTCTGTGATTGATTAGACTAAACCAGACCGCTGAAGAGTCATCAGGTCTTCGGTAGTGAGTTTTGCTCCGCCCTTGAACTTATCGAAAATGGATTTGGCATCCTTCTGAAGTTCGGACTTGATGACACGGGACTTTCCGTCCTTGTCTTTCTTTTTAAGCTTGAAGATTTCTTTGTCGAGATCTCTGATTTCCTTCTGAGCGTTGATGAACATCTTGTGCTGTTCGTCAGCTGCTTCCTGGGCTTTTACAAATTCCCGATGTGCAATGTCCGACTCTGCCCGGGTTCTGTCAGCTTCCTTGAAGGCGGCAATCATTTTCTCGTGGTATTCCTGGGCCTGCCTGGCATATTCGGCAAGTTCGTTATGGTACTCTGAAGCTTCATCCCTTATTTTCTGAGCTTCATCCAGGATATCTTTCAGTTCGAGGTTGCTCTCGAGCTGGACTTTTTTAACATGGTATTGTTTCTGAAGCTGGGTAATCTTGCCAACAAGTTCTCTTTCCTTGCTGGTACTCAGGACTTCAGTCTGTTGAGTGAACTCAAGGCGATCGATATCTTTCCTTAAGGCTTTAATTGAAGGCCCGCCAAGGTTGTTCTGCTTCCTGATCGAATCTGCCTTTGAAAATAGATCATTTGCTTTGGCGTTGGTATCATCGCGCTTGTTCTTGTATTCACTTACCTTCTCGTTGATCTCGTCCCTGCGAACTTTTAGTTCCTGGGCTTCATTGATAAGGTCTTTTGTTTTCTTGTTCAGGTCATTGCGCTTGGCGGCAAGAGCACTGGCCTCAGCGTTTAAAGTATTCCTTTTTTCCTTGGCTTCTTCAGAAATGTCCTTCAAATCTGATCTTTTTTTCTGCAATTCCTTTAGCATCTCTTATTGTGCCTCCCGATCCAGCAAAAGAGCTGGCATTTTAGTAATGTTCGATGTCGACATGCTGTGCCTTATTACAACATTGATAAGAAAGAGATTCAAGAACAGGGATCACGGCTCTCAGATCTTTTATAGTTATGACCACGTCCGCATATTCCCTGAGGATGGGCTTTGGATTGAAAGCTATGGCAAAACCTGCGATTTCAAAAATACAGGCATCGTTTGCACCGTCCCCGACAACCACACACTGCTCGGGCCTGACATTGTAAAGCCGGGCCAGTTCCTCAAACACTTTTGCTTTGGAGTCACTTTGTGTGACAGGACCGAAAACTTCGCCCGTAAGGCAACCATCTTCCACAAGCAGTTCGTTAGAAACGACAAAATCAATACCAAGCACTTCACCTACCATCTCGGCAGCTATGGTAAATCCACCGGAAATCATCGCAGTCTTATAGCCCCGATTTTTAACATACAGGACAAGTTCGGCTGCTCCCGGCATAAGGTCAATTTGATTTACAGCATCAAGGGCAGTTTCAAGGGGGAGTCCCTTAAGAAGTCTTACCCTTTCTGCAAGCGCTTGCTCGAAATCGAGGTCTCCATACATCGCTCTCTTCGTAATCTCCTCTACTTTGCTTACAACACCTGCAGCCCTGGCGAGCTCATCGATAGTCTCAGCGTCTATAAGGGTACTATCCATATCAAAAACAATGAGTTTGTTTTCAGTAGAATTATGTATAGGACAGTTCACTCAATCAAAACCTGGACCTGAATAGCTATATATAGCGGGACAATTCCCGAAAAAGGGCATGCCACACGAAGTACCGTTTTCAGGGTACCCCCGCAGCTTGATAGAATATATGTGCCCTGACATTAAAAGCCCACCAACGGATAAAGTTCTTCAAATTATAATGCGGGTTTCGCGAAAACAAAACCACAAAACAACAGCATTGATGTCAACGTTTTTGAGTGAAATAAATCACATCCCTTTTAAGCTTTTCGGAGGACTAATGAAATGTACCGAATAATTATTATAAATAGGACAGATATATATAAAATAAGAGGGATAAGAAAGGGAGATTGCCAAAAGGATTATAAACCCTTTAGGAATTCCACTATTGAAGAAAAAGGTTAACACAGGATTTTGAGAAAAATGGTCAACATAGGTTTTATAAAAATGGGCAACCTGGGAATGAGCCAGGTTATCAATCTGATCCAGGATGAAATTGCAGCGCGAGAAGGAATAACCGTAAGAGTATTCGGCACTGGTGCCAAAATGGGCCCTGCCGATGCCGCGGACACTGAAAGCTTCAAGCAGTGGAATGCTGACTTCGTAGTAATTATCAGTCCGAACGCAGCAGCCCCAGGCCCTACCGCAGCTCGTGAACTCTGGAAAGATGTGCCCTGTATCGTAGTTTCAGACGGCCCTACAAAAAAGGAGGCTCGTGAGGCATTTGAGCAGGATGGTTTCGGATACATTATCCTTCCGGTAGACCCACTTATCGGAGCAAAGAGGGAATTCCTCGACCCCGTCGAAATGGCATCCTTCAATTCCGATGCTATGAAAGTGCTTTCCATCTGTGGTGTTGTAAGACTTATCCAGGAAGAGCTCGACAAAGTAGCCGAACAAGTAGCATCCGGAAAGTCAGGAAAGGACCTTGAACTTCCGCACATCTTCGCAAAACCCGAAAAATGTGTAGAACACGCAGGCTTTGCAAATCCTTACGCAAAAGCAAAAGCTCTTGCATCCCTTCACATGGCTGAGAAAGTTGCACAGGTTAACTTCCCTGCTTGCTTCATGTTAAAAGAAATCGACCAGGTATGCCTCACAGCCGCAGCCGGGCACGAAATAATGGGAGCTGCAGCAATACTCGCAACCCAGGCAAGAGAAATTGAAAAATCCAATGACACCGTCTTCAGACAGCCACACGCAAAGAACGGAGCCCTGTTGAAAAAGGTCCAGTTATACGAAAAGCCACAGTAAGATACCTATACGAAAAACCAGAGTAAATACCGGAAAACTCTTCCCGGTTGAAAATTCACACCCTGGATTTCATAAAGGGCTGGAGGAATTGGAAAAATGTCCCTCTCAAACCTTGAAAAAGAGGTGGGGGACACCATCCTCCAATAAAATCCAATTCGTTTTTTCCTTTTTTATAGAATGGTTCCCGGAACCTGTTTCAGCTTTATTTTTTTGCATCTTCTACTTCTTGCAGCACGGAAGTATATTCCTGAAAGACAGAAGAAAGATCAATTGTAGCCAGAAGGTCCACAACCCCGAGAGCCGCAACAACCTTCCCATCCTTTGAACGGATAGGAGCAACTACCACATGTTTTCCGCGGTACATGCCTTCTGAGGGAACTTCATGGACAATTTTGTTGGTCTTTAACACCTCTTCGAGAACGGGTCCTGTATAGTCCCGGTCAAGGATTTTTCCCTTTTCCAGACGAAGCCCTTTTCGTTTGAGGCTTCTAATGGTGGTAGGAAGTCCCATTAGTGAATGCACTGCAAATGCTATTGGTTCAAGGTCTTCAGGCCCTGAATCTTCTGATATAGATAGGGAAATAATGATTTCACCCCCAAAAAGATACTTGGAAATCAGTACAGGCAAAAAACAGGAATTTTAGAAAATAAAAAATGAGTCCCATTCTTCTGCCATTTAGATTATATTTTTCCAAGGAATATATAATCATTCCTCATTCTCAAGCGCTGTTATGAGCGCCTGTTTGTGAAGTTCTGCAGACTCATGAATCCCCCCCATTTCGCCCCTGATAGCCCGGCATGGATATTGCTGGATCAACAGTCCGGCTTTTGGGGGAGCATCTGTTACCGGCACTCCGACAAGTTCTTTGGCCATATGCCAGGTACTCCCGCATGGGGCACCTTTTATGACCTCAACTTTAGAGATTTTTCCCTTTTCGGTTTTAACTTTCAAAACCGGGGACCCGAAAATATCAGCAAATGGACGGTTGAATGAGTTGGGTTCGAGGGTACAGCAAGTTTCATCCACCTCTATATCCATTCCGGAAGTTTCGGAAATCTGTTTAAGTTCGGGAACCGATGCTCTGGAAGCCCCTCCCGGTACAATCAAAGAGCGTACCCCGGCTTCTGAGGCAAGCTTTGCAATTGCCGAGGTCAGGTCCGGATGCAGGGAATAAGTAACCACGAGGTCGGCAGAAAAGACACGCAGGTCGAAATTCAGATTTTCCAAAAACTCATTGGGTTCCTCAATGAATATGGGCACAAACTCGGGCAGGTCGGCAGTTATAACTGAAAAATCGCTGTGTTCTTTTATAACATCAACAAGGCGATGCCCGTACTTGCCCCGTGTGATAACTCCTATTATAGTCATTACTTTAAGCTATTTTGAATGTTTACATAAATAGATACTCATTTTTATCTCTGTCCTTATCTCTGTCCTTATATTTGTCCTTATATTTGTCCTTGTCCTTATCTCTGCCCTGACTTCTCAACCAGGGCTTCCTATAGAATATAAATACAGATAGTGCATTTGAATGAAAACCTGTAAAGAAAAAAATAAAAAAGGCGGTTCTTATGCGAGGCAAACTGATCACACTTGAAGGTATTGACGGTTCAGGCAAAAGTACGGTTGCAAAAAAACTTCAGGAAAGCTCTGAACTTTGTGTTTTTGAGCCGGTCTTTACCAGAGAACCGACAAGAGGCACCCTCACCGGAAATGCTGTTGAAAATGCTATTCAGTCGGATACAGACCAGCTTGCTGAACTCTTCCTTTTTACAGCTGACCATGCCGAGCACCTGGCAAAGCTTGTAAAACCTGCCCTTGAGAACGGGAAAACCGTGATTTCGGACCGTTATTCCGACAGCCGCTATGCTTACCAGGGGATTACCCTTAAAAACCTTCTCGAGAACCCGCTTGAATGGGTGAGAAACCTTCATAGAGACTGGACAGTTGTTCCGGACCTTACCTTTCTTTTTGACATTGAACCTGAAATTGCAGTAAAACGCTGCGGCAAGCGGGGAGAACAAACCAAATTCGAAAAGATAGAATTTTTACGAGGAGTCCGAGAGCTTTTCCTCGGGCTTGCCGCAGAAGAGCCGGAGCGTTTTGTAGTTGTCGATGCCTCCGGTTCTCCGGAGGACGTGGAAAAAACAGTCGTACAAAAAATTCTCGACTTTTTCCAGGTGGATTGAACGAGATATCTACCGGGAAATGAATATTAAATAACCTGGACATGAAAATTAAATATCGAACTAAAATCTAAAAATAAAAAAAGGAAGTGAAAGTCCGGTTAGAGCTTGTTATCATCCGCAAACTTGATCAGAGCTTCCCCAAGCATCCGAACGTGCGAGGGGTTGAGATTGAAGCGGGACTTTTTCACGCCTCCGCGCTCTTTTGCGAGTTCTACATATTCCTTTTCAAACCGATCGCTGTGCGCCAGAGAGATGGTCATGTACCAGCCACCCCCCATTTTGATCTCCGTATACCCGTCTCCACTGTCATCTCCTGTGTGCTCTTCTAATGGTTCTTCAATGCTTTTTTCAGTTACCTTTCTTGCTGCCATATTGTAACCTCGTAAACTCTTTGATTAAATGCTGAAATCTGATAATCTGGATATAAATCTGCAAATTGGGTTATAAAGATACTTAATGCCTTATATACCAGAGGCATAAGGCAGGAATAAATCCTTTCCCGGGATTATTAACCATTCTTTTTAATTTGTTCAAGTCCCAGGTTCATGACTTCCAGAGGAACCAACCCTGTGTGGATTGCAGTTGCGACCAGAGCCCCCTTTATACCGAGCCTGTCAAGAGCAAAAAGGTCTTCCATATCCCTGACCCCTCCCGCAAGCAATACGTCGTGTACGGAGGTTTCAGCCAGTTTGCGCAGAAATTCCGGGTCAAACCCCGAAGCTGTACCGACCCTGTCAAGGTCGAGGAAAATCAGGTCTTTTAAAGGGAGCTTATTAAGAAGCTTGACGATTTCAAAAGGATCTTCAGGGATCTCGGGATCTTGTTTCAGAATCTTTCCATATTTGACATCAATACTTACACTGATACGCCCCGGATTTTTGAAAGCTGCGTCTTTGATTACTGCAAGCTTGCCGGTCTCCGTGCCTATAACCGCAGTTCCTGCAATAGAAAGTGCTTTGTCCACATCCTCTAGAAAAGAGACCCCGAAATCAAGCATTGTATCCGCCTTTAAACTTACTTTCCGGATAATCTCCGCATTAATATCGAGAGGACCTTTACCCTGCAGTACGTTAAGGTCGGCAATGTAGACTTCTTCAGGGTGTAAAGACTCAACTACATCCAGGGGAGCTGAAGTCCGGCACACAGCACTTGAATCCGAAATCGGGCGGTAATTTTCCCTGACCCCACCTTTTGCAAGAACCACGTTACGGTTAAATATATCCATTACAAAAATTACACGGAACATACTTATTCCATAGCGGCATCATCCTATAAAAAAATATAAAATAAGGTTAGATATATATAAAAGAACAATATACCTCATTAAATATTTAATTTCATTCTAAATAAGAGGCTTTTTATGAAACTGCTTGTAAGTCCAATAAATCGAGAGGAAGCAATTATCGCTTCCAGAGGCGGCGCAGACATTGTAGATGTCAAAAACCCAAAAGAAGGTTCCCTTGGAGCCAATTTCCCCTGGGTAATCAGGGACGTTAAAGAGGGTGTAAACGGCAGGCAGCCGATAAGCGCAACAATAGGAGATTTCAACTACAAACCCGGAACTGCCGCACTTGCAGCCCTTGGAGCAGCAGTCGCAGGAGCGGATTATATAAAAGTAGGCCTTTATGATATCCAGACCGAAGCACAGGCCCTTGAGCTGCTCACGAAGATTACAAGAGCCGTTAAAGACTATGACCCATCAAAAAAGGTTGTTGCCTCAGGATATTCGGACTACAAACGCATTAATTCGATTTCACCTATTTTACTCCCCGCAGTTGCTGCAGAGGCCGGAGTAGATGTTGTCATGGTAGACACTGGCATCAAGGACGGGAAATCTACCTTTGAATTCATGGATGAAAAAGAGCTGATAGAGTTTACTGACCTTGCCCATGAACACGGGCTTGAGAGTGCAATTGCTGGTTCCCTGAAATTCGAAGACCTTTCGGTTCTCGAAAGAATAGGACCCGACATAATTGGTGTTCGGGGTATGGTATGTGGCGGAGACCGAATGACTACGATCAGGCAGGAGCTGGTAGAAAAACTCGTGTCTGAGTGCCAGATTTAAAAAGTTCTGTACACAGTAAAGATAAAAATGGCGGAAACCTGTAAAAGGAAGAAACCTGTAAACAGGGGAAACCTGCGCTGGCATGTCTTTCAGGCAGGCCGGCCAAAAAATAATTATATATCATCAACTTTTTTAACCTGATGTTTATTTTCGGGCATATCGGCATTACTCTGGGGATCTTCTATTTCCTGAACCGTTTATTGCCGAAAAAGAATATTCCAGTAGACTTAAAATGGATCGCTTTTGGGGCGCTCCTTCCGGACTTTATCGACAAACCCCTTGGCAGGATAATTCTTACCGAAACTATAGGAAGCGGGAGAATCTTTGCCCATACCCTCCTCTTCGGAGTTCTGCTGGGGCTGGTTGCAGCTTACATCTTCTACCAAAAGGGCTGGACAATACCCCTTATTGTTGCAGGCGCTTCATTCTGTCACCTGCTTGAAGACCAGATGTGGAACTCCCCTGAAGTCCTTTTCTGGCCACTTCTAGGATGGAAGTTTCCAAAAGATACGCTTTCCGGAAGTTTTATTGAGTACTTCATGAAAATCCTGAGTAATTCATACAATCCAGCTTCTACAAGCGTATTTATCCCGGAAATAATAGGGTTGGGCATTATACTCCTCTTTACAGCCAGTTGTATCAGGTCAAAAATAGAAGCAAAAAATGTTAGCTCTCAAACAATGAAAGAAGAAGTAACAGAGCAGAACTAAAAAAGTAGTCCCTGAAATCGGTTGATATATTCCATAATTGGAAACCGAAATCTTTTATTAGTCTTCTTGAGCAAGCAGAACGAGTGAAAAGAACCTCGTGATGTTGCACTTGTAGTGCAACTCCCAAAATCTCCGATTTTCTGTGATCCCGAATTGAAACTCGGGAGATGCAGGCTCAAGAAGTGTGTTCATAGATTTTTATGTTAAGGGAATCATAAATTTTGCACATGGGCTTATTGTCCTGAGTCTCGGAGCTGTTCCAAGCTGAAAAGTATCCCATAATATCGGGTCCTGATTTTTCCAGGTAAAGAGCCTCTGAGAAAGTTGTTACTACAAAGTAGAAAGGTCCGTTTGTGGCAGGATTCTCTAAATACTTTACATCCTCGGGACGGTTTGCAGGGGTTGATCCGGAAGTAATAGAAACCTCAGGAAATGTTCTATGTTGTTCAGAACTGCCGGCAGGATTTCCTAAAAAGGTAGAACCTACCGATTCTCCAGAATACATAACATACGGATATGCGGCTTTTGATCCTGTTAACCACTTTATTCCTTCTACCTCATTTTGTGTGACAGCTTCCGAGATTCCGCCAGCGTACGGGGAACTGAAACAGCTGAAAAATCCTAAAGTCCAGAGAAGACCCAGAACCAGGATTGTAACGCCAAGGCCGGTTGTATACCCCTTCCTGAGAAGAACAATATAGAGAGAGTACCCTATAAGCGGAATCTGGGCAAAGATAATGAAACTTAAGTTTGCAAACCTGTCAGGAGGATAAGGGATAAAGGGATTTAAGAGGAAGCCCGCCTCCAGGAAGAACGAGGCTATATACAGGAATAAAAAGCGAGGATACCTGCGGACAAAGTGGTGACAAAAGCGTTTGCGATTCTGCCATACGATTACCGTATTGATTACAACAAAAATTAACGGAATATAGTACTTGCCGTAATAGAGATTGAAAAGGTGTATGAACTCAAAAATCCCGGGGTTCATGCTTGGAATTGTAGAAAAACCCGCAGCTTTCAGGGCTTCAATACGCCAGGTGAGGGCCGAGAGAAAAATATAAAAGAACCCTGAAGCGTACTTTGCACAGAGTAAGTAGCTACACGAAATAAATGACAGGAAGATAAATAGGGGAACTATTCTTCCCGAAGAGCTGGAAAGGGGATCTTGAGCAAGATCTTTAAGACGGACTATTTTTTTAAGGAGTCCTGATCGCATGGCTTTACCTGCAAAAATGAGCAGTAGAGCGAAAAATACCAGGTAAGTGAAGATAAAAGGATGAGCTAACGGAAGTAAAGGTATCATAAAGAGCAAACAAACAACCATCATCGTCCTGTTTTGATTGGAGATTGCATTCCACAGCAAAAGAAGATAGATCGGAACGAGGCAGAAAGCGAGATAGTAGGGGATCGTTGATACCTGGAAATGCCCGAAGTATGGAATGACCGAGGAGAGAAAAGTTACCGAAACCAGTTTTATCCGGCTCATAAAACCCCGGTAGAACAGAAACATGCCGGCAATAAACATAATCGAAAAGAAAACCGGTAAAAAGTAAGATAGTGCCTGTGTCTTCATTCCGGAGACCAGAGTCAGAGCTGAGATCAGTAAAGGACCGGTAGGGGAGAAATCTAAAAAGCTAGAAAGACCTGAAGAATCAAAACCCCCTGTATTTCCTGCCAGAACCAGGTATGAGAATTCATCCCCCCTGCCTACTGAAGCGTAACCAAGCATATATGGAATTATTAATACAATAATATGAACAAATATCAGTGTGAAGACTGCACTAATCTTTTTATATGCAAGAAGCAGAAAACAGGCAGAAAGGTAACATACGAGCAGGACCAGGTAAAAATGGAAAGGAAGCTGTCCATAGATACTAACTGCGTATCCTTCAGGCCGGATTCCTCTGAGAACAAAAAGACTGTAAACGAGTAGTAATAGAGATACCGATGTTATCAGATTTAAGATATTATTGTTGAGTTTAGACAATATGTCCCCCATCCTTCCGGAAAGTTACAGAGTCCAGTTTCCATACCATTATATAAGGATTTTCCTGAAGCAGCATCTATACTTCCATAGAGTCTGCTTTCACAGGATCCTGAAGCAGGTAAACTTCCGTGCTCAAAATTTCCTTCCATCTAAAAATTTCTTTTGTTTTTTTCCTTTTTATTTTTCGTGTATCCAATTTCTCAACAAATAATTAATTGTTGTGCCCGATGAGCAGGTTATATACTGGTTCTCAAAAAATTAATTGTTGTGCCCGATGAGCAGGTTATATACTGGTTCTCAAAAGAATTAATTTCCTCATAAGAAAAAATCCTCATGAATTAAAGGTTTTCGGGCTATTATGGATGCAATTTACATACCTTATTCATACTCCCGTTATTTTGTCAAGATATATAAAAATGATGTCATAAATCCTGGTTATTTAATAATGGTAAGGAGTGTGAGAATAGAAGACTGGAAAATTGGAAAAGAGAATATGGATAACATAGAAATATGGATAACACAGAAATGTGGATAACATCATACAGCCTTGAGCTGTTACTTCAAAAAAATAATAAGAATTAGGGAGTTGGTTTCTTATGAACCCTGACTATCTTAGACTTCCTGACTATCTTAGACTTCCTGACTATCTTAGACTTCCTGACTATCTTAGACTTCCTGACTATCTTAGACTTCCTGACTATCTTAGACTTTCTGACTATCTTAGACTTCCTGACTATCTTAGACTTTCTGACTATCTTAGACTCCCTGACTATCTTAGACTTTCTGACTATCTTAGACTTCCTGACTATCTTAGACTCCCTGACTATCTTAGACTCCCTGACTATCTTAGACTTCCTGACTATGTACCTTTGTATGGGGAGGTATTCAGAATTTAAAATATATTAAGGGAGCAAGAAACGGCAAAATCTTGCCTGACCTTTCTACGGACCTTTCTGTAGACCATTCTACTTTGAGAATCAGGAAGTTTTCAAATACATGATATTCCTGAATAATCCCTCAAGCATATTTTCTCAACTTCGCTCAGTTTACCCAGAATATGTCTGATCCTTTGTTCAACAAATCTCCCCTTCATGCACCAGTAAAAGGGCCTTTTATTTCCAAGAGATGGGAATCTGGCACAGGAGATATCCAGTGGATGGAAATAGAATATTGTATGTCCTCTTTTAAGACTCTGCATAAGCCCGTTCAATATAAATGACGAGCCCAGGAACCGAAGCATAGGGCCGCCTGATGCGGGGAACTTGAATCCATGTTGACAATAAGCCCATGGAAATTCAATAAAGTTCCGGTCACTGCCTGCTTCAAGTTCGTTCTTCTCTGGATAATAGGGGAAGGAAGAAACGGTATTAAGGGCTGAATCTGTTTTGTTGTAAAAGGAATTTACTGAAACAGATGAATCATACTTGAATCCCAACTTTTCAAGGGAATTAACCATCCATCCACCTACCAACGCATTTGGTGCCCTGTAACCTATCAGCTTTTCTCCGCTGATTTTTTCTAGCATTTTCTTTGCAACCCGAGTTCTTTGCTCAAATTCCTCCACACTCATTAACTGTTTTTTTGTATGAGGATCGATTTTACAGGCATGATTTAGCCCGTGGCAGGCAAGCTCGTGTCCCCTATCTACAATTGACTCCACCAATCCAGGGTAGTGTTCGATGGTATCTGCAACGACAAAAAAAGTAGCATTTATGTTGAACTCATCAAGAAGGTCCAGAACACTTTTTGTGGGCTCACTCAAGAAATCATACCTGCCAGTCCAGTTCTTGAAGAATTCATCCACATTCCTGTAAACCGAAAACGGAGAACTACAGACAGAAGGAATATGATACCAATCTTCAAGATCTACCGTAACTGAAAGACTACCATTCATTAAACCCCTCACCCCGAGCTGTATTTGCAGATATCGTGAAACTGGACCGGGAGTCTGACTAAGAATGAGAATTTAGCAACAATGCATTCCCCACTGGCTTAGAAAGCCTCCCTACATAAACTAATACCTTAAGAGTATAAAAATTTTTTGAAATACCACAATAAAAAAAAGAGCTAAAAAGCACTAAATTAGGGAAACAGGACTTTAACGGCGAGAACAAGACAAATAAAATTCACCAGGTATTGCCTATTAATAGGATTTATTTCCCATAGATCAGCTAGTAAGGCACTCACTGAACTACTGGGGCTCAAAGTAAAGTCATTACCTTCATGAATTCAATTCTTTGCCTGGAAAAAAGAAGTCTGGATTTCTACCACATTCCACAGGTGTTGTGACCCTATTAAGTTTTTACATAGGGGAGCAAATTTTTTGACCCTATTAAGTTTTTACATAGGAGAGCAAATTTTATGATGTTCACGGCAACTTTTATACCTCTATCATGTTTGGTTTTTTGTTTATATCAATCTGAAATATCGATTTTTCAGTCTTCTCATACGTTTTTGTTTTCAGGTATAAAGCCCAGTTATAGATGTATCTGCAGCTACCAATATGTTTGTCAAAAAGGGAGTACGGGAAGATAAAGTACCCCAAAAAGGTATAAATATATTTGAAAAAATATCGAAAAAATATTATAATAGAACCACATACATTTCAAAGTTAACTCAGCATTAAATAAGTAAACAAAAGTTCCGCAGATGAGTTGACCGGGCTAAAAGCCATGGCTGACAAAAACAGGAAATTTGACCTATAAATATCCTGTAATTATGACAAATTATAAATAAAAGTTTAGAGTCAGAGCTTCTTATGTCCGTCCACCTCCAAAAAATTAATCACTTTTAACAGTGAAGATAGAGAGTGGAAAATCCTCTGCACCGTGTCCGCCCCACAAAACGCAGAGAACCAAATTGGATAGATTCAAAAATATTACGCAGACGTAATTAGAATTTTTGAATTACCGTATAGACCCGATATAATTAGATATTTGATATAGACCTGGTCTAATTAGATAGTTCGGAAAAATATTACGAGTACGTAATATGGAATTTTGAGAAATATCTGGGAAAGAGTATACAATTATCCTGGAGTTTTTTGAGTGTACTCATATTCTAAATCCAATACAGAGGCGATACGATGCTAAAAAATAATCTAGGAACCCTATTCCTGACATTTAGTTTAACAACCGTATCAACTGTTGGGGAAATATACAACTCTTCTAGGTTTTTTGAGTCTTCTCAAATTCCAAATCCAACCCAAAGGTGATACGATGCTAAAAAAGAATCTAGGAATCCTATTCCTAGCAATATGCCTTATTTTAACAACCGTACCCACTACGTTAGGCGCACAGAATACAATAACTGTAAATCCGACATCTGGGACAGATGCTCAAACTGCAATTAATAATGCAATAAATTCTGTAGCATCAGGAGCAACATCAAGTAACCCGGGATATGTTCTCCTTGGTACTGGCACTTATCAGATAAGTGCACCTATAATTTTGAAATCTAATGTAGTACTGAAAGGTGCAGGTGACAGTACAATAATCTATGCTACAGGTTCGGTTTGTAACTCCGAGGGATCACCTGCATATGTATTCGGGTCAGGTGTTTCTAACGTTGAAGTATCTAACCTTCAATTCAAAAGTGCAGCAACTGGACCAAGTGACGGAGGTCATGGAGACTATCGAAACTGCATAAAGCTCACGTCTTCGACTAATAGCAAAGTACATGACATATTATTCACCCGCTATCTGTATGGTGACGGTGTCAGAATCAGTAGAAGTTCTGGAATAGAGGTATATAATTGCAGAATGAAATCCTCCGGACACGATGGCGTGGCATTTTTGTCCGGCACCAAGGATTCCAGAATGTATAACTGCTATGTTGAGGTTCAGACCAACACAGGAGTCAGGATAGACAACTGTGCAAATATTGAAGTGGATCATAACACCTTCACAGGTAGTGCCGGGTCCGGATGGTGCTGTGTTGAACTGGAAAATACACTGACAAATGTGAATGTCCATCACAACATTATGCATGATTACAAAGGATCAAGCAGCAGCGCAGGCGTTGGAAATTGGAATGCAAAAGGGTCAATTAACGTTCATGATAACGTTATGTGGAACGTGTCACCTTACATTGAGGTAGGCTCAGGCACAAACATATTAGGACCATCTGATCACAGTGTTGAGAATTGGGTAGCGAAAGGATATGGATATGGCTCTATTGGCAATTCTTTAACTGCTGTAACAGAGACAAAAGAAACCGAAGTTGCAACGACCAATGACCAGACTATAGTTAACGACAATACTGTAACAGAGACTTCCTCTGCTGTAACAGAGACTGCTTCTGAGCAGGAAGTCGAAGCTGGGAACGTATCAAATGCAACAGGCATTGTTATAGACAACCGCCTAAGGGAAGCATCTCCTAATACAGTCTACCAGGATAAGGTGTATATTGACATCGGAGGCAGACCTGGAGTAGGAAGATACAGAGATCTGCTCCTGTTTGACCTGAGTGAATACAACGATGCTGAAAATATTACCAATGCAACTCTTTCCCTCTACTGGTATTATCCTGACGGACGGGAAAGGCCGGAAGATGCGGTAGTAGAGATATACAGGCCCGCTGTAGCCTGGGATCCAGAAAATGTGACCTGGAACAGCAGGGATGATGGTGTGCACTGGACACATCCCGGAGGAGACTGGTTCGACATGAATAATATCTCCCAGGGGGATGCACCGTACGCTACGATAACCCTGAACGGAAGCGATATACCGGACAACAGGTACTATGAGCTGAACGTAACTGATCTAGTAAAAGAGTACGTCAACGGCGAGTACGAAAATACAGGGTTCCTGATTAAAACACGTACCGAAAATGCGGATTATGTAGCATTCTACAGCAGTGAAGTAGAAGATGAAAAAAAACGCCCAATGCTGAATATAGAAGAGAAAGCTGTAGTTTAATGGCTCTAACTTCAGGAGGAGAACTCTAAGAGGCTGGTAGTGCGGAAATTATAAAAACCTCCGTAACCAGATTTTTGAGTTCTTCCAACTTATTTTTATCAGGAAACACATCTGAATATTCTTTGTACTTCATTTCATATGATATTCATTGAGATCTAATGGAATGTATGCAAGTGGAGAAAATTCATAGTAGACAATTTCATGCAGAAGTAATAATAAAATTTTATAATAAGTAGTAACTCAGCTAGAGAAGATATATAATTTGATAGTGTATATAATTTAAAAGGTACTCATATGTTTCTGTACTAAACTTAAATCAGAGAACTGTATAAGAAAATTAATTTGAACTTTATTTTATAAATAGGCATATTATAATTCAGAAGGTATTGTACTTTCGATATGTACCCCCAATACAAATTTAATAAATTTAAGCACATAAGCTTTTTGTACACAGCCGTAATCAATGGTTAGTATCCTTTATATTGGAGCTCATGTGCATTCAAGAAAAGCCGATGGTTTGCAATAAATTATTTTAAACTGTCGAGCGTATTAAACCTGTATGAACTGTTAATAAAGACTAAACCTGTGAGATCACTGAGGAAATCAGGTTTTTAAATAACTCCGGTGGCAATACCTTCCAGCGATAAACTTTTTTCAAGTTTGGAGGATTTATATCTCAGGGTACAGGGATAAAAAATGAACGGGAAAGATCTTATAAAAAGGTGGGAAAAAAGAAAGAAAATGGGAGTTTACATTACAGTCTTCTTGTTCCTGATTATAATGGGAACAACCGCCCTTTCTACCACACCTTCAGGAATGACGGTTTATGTGACTGGAGACGGGGAAGGAAACTATATTTGTGATGGGGCTGATGACCAGATAGAAATCAATGAAGCCCTTGCATACGTCGCAGAACACCCGGAGTATACAACCGTTCATTTGAAAGGTCCTAACACATACGTAATCTCAGACAGTATTTTCATCGGAAGCGATACCATTCTGGAAGGGGACCCTACAGCTGTGGTAAAGCTTAAAGACAAAGCAAACTGGGCAGTAACAAAGCCTCTGATTACGCAGATAAATAGTTTCGGAAACCAGAATATTACTATAAAGGGTTTTGAGATAAACGGGAATCATGACGCCAATACAGATAAAAAGAAAGGCGCCGGATACTATAATCTAATCCATTTAGTTAATTCAACAAATATCCAGGTTCATGATATGTATATGCATGACAGTCATGGAGACGGACTGAAAGTTGAAAACAGTTCCAATATTCGGTTTTACGACAATACAGTATATAAGCTCGGTCACGACGGTCTTTACGGGATCCAGTCTCAATACCTGGAAGCCTGGAATAATACGATAACCTGCAGGACTAACAGCGGGCTTAGAGTGTGGGATTCGAATCATGTGAAATTTCATGACAATACCATTGATTCCTTTTATCACTGGAGCGCAGGCGGACCTGGAATTCAGATCCAGAAATCCTCAGCTGTCATGGATGATATAGAAATATATAATAATACGATTCACGACACTTACGGACCTGGCATCTGGCTGCTTGCCTATGGTAACTACCCTCTGACAGAAGCACAGAATGTCCATATTCATCACAATACATTCTACAGCACAGGCACAAACCCAAGTATTGACTGGGTAGGAGGTATTGTAACCAGCGGATTTAACAATACCTTGATTGAGAATAACGTGTTTGACGGCACGTATCATGCTGCTATCGTCCCGATGTACCCGACAGACCGCTCCATAGAAGTATCACCTAAAGGTACAGGATACACGACCATTGTCCGTAATAACATCATTACAAATACGAAACGGCGCAAGAGCGAGTCAAGCGGGACAGGATTTGGTGTTGTCAATTACCTCCCCAAAACCCATAGGCTTGTACTGGAAAACAACTGCTTTTACAATAATGTGGCAGGAGACTATAGAAATGCAACCTCAACAAGCGATATTTATGTAAATCCTCTTTTCGCAAATCAGAAAAAAAATGATTACCATCTTAGATCAGCAGGCGGCAGATGGAATGGGAAAACCTGGGTAAAGGACATTGAAAATTCCCCGTGTATTGATGCAGGGTATTCCTCCTCTGACTACTCAAATGAGCCCGAAGACAACGGGAAAAGGATCAATATAGGAAGGTACGGAAACACTGGAGAAGCATCAAGGTCAGGTGTAATGCCAGGATATGTGGCCTGGTGGCATCAGATATTTTCGTCTGAGTGGAGGATGTTCAGGATACTCCTGAGAAGCCTCTATCTACTTTTCTTTTAAATTCAGATTTAATGCTTCCTCAATTCAGATTTAATGCTTTCTCAGATGTATCCCTTAATTAAAAGACTTTAATTTATCCAGCCTCGGAAAGAAGTTTGAACTTAAACTTCCAGGGGTTTGCTTTTAATCTCCACAGTTAGATCCTCTCCAGATTCAGGACAGACTTTTCTGCTAACCTCAAAAATTTATGACTTATAGATATTGTGTATAAAAAATATTAAAGAGGAAAAAAGGTTTTTTATTTAAAAATCAAACTCTTTTGACATAAGGATCCGAAAAAAACTCAAACATTTAGGTAAAGTTTTTTACCGGCCCTAAAAGATAACTTTTATAAAGTTTAGAGAGTTATAGTTAAGTGTATCGGGGGTACAAAATGAACAAAAATCCGTGGATATATAGACAGGGAGAAAAAAAGAAAAAAGGGATCCTGATCTTAATTCTGATTCTGCTTGCAGGTGTAACCGTTGCCCTCTCAAATACCCCGTCTGAACAGACGGTTTATGTAAATACCGATGGGAGTGAAGCTTTCAACTGCGATGGAATCGATGACCAGGTAGAGATCAATAAAGCCCTCGCATATGTTGCAGAAAACCCGGAGTACACAACTGTTCATTTAAAAGGTCCTAATACATACACTATCTCGAGCAGCATTCTCATCGGCAGCAATACCATCCTGGAAGGGGATTCCACAACTGTGATTAAACTTGAAGATAAAGCAGGCTGGCCAGAGGAAAAACCCCTGATTACACAGATCGATAGTTCGGGAAACCAGAATATTACTATAAGAGGTTTTGAAATCGACGGAAACCATGACGGAAATAAGGAAAAAGGCAGGGGAAAAGGGTACTACAACCTGATCCATTTTCTCAACTGCAAAAATATTCAGGTATATGATATGTATATGCATGACAGCCACGGTGATGGGCTGAAAGTGGTGAAAGGTTACAATATTCAATTTTATAACAACACGATATATAAACTCGGGCATGATGCTCTTTATATTATCTATTCTTCAAATGTAAAAGCCTGGAACAACAAAATAACGTGCAGAACAAACAGCGGGCTCAGAGTATATAACGGGAATCAAGTCAAATTTTATAACAATGTAATCAATTCCGAGGGGGAAGGCGGAGCTGGAATTGAAATCCAGAAAGCGGGTTCGTCAACAGTAATGGATGAAATAGAAATTTACAACAACCTGATATATGAAACAAATGCCGCAGGAATCTGGATTACAGGCTACGGGTCCACATATTCAAAAGATTCTGCAAAAGATATATACATTCACAATAATAAATTTTACAAAACTGGCATTAATTTCGGTGCCGACTGGGCAGGAGGTATCGTCATCAACGGTTTTTACGATACCCTGATAGAAAACAACGTATTCGATGGATGCTATGGGGCGGCAATTGCTCATAAAGAGGTAAACAACGAGTTTTCATCTCCAGAGTCAGGCTATACAACCATTGCACGAAATAATATAATAATTAATACCCAATCGAATCCTGCCGCCGGAGAAGGTTATGCTTTTTATAATGAATTGAAAAACACTCATTCGTTCATCCTTCAAAACAACTGTCTCTTAAACAATTCGGGTGGAGACTACATGTATGCCAGCTCTACATCGGATGTACAGGCCGATCCTGCACTTATTGAACAGCTGGGTAAAAACGGGTCTTCAGTGCAAAACCTGCCCTGTGCAGACGCGATAAACGCAGGGCCACAGGAAATGCCTTATGAGATAGATGAGCATGGCATCGATGCAAGACGGGAAGAAGGCATCAAATATGATATTGAAAGGGCTATATCAAAAATAGTAAAGTTTGTGAAAAATACCTTTTTGGGTTTTACTTCGGGAGAATCGGACGAAGAAACCCTTAAAATCGCCTCACTGTCGGTTGTTTCGGACAACAGGCTGAAAGAAGAGTCTCCTAACACGACATATCGAGAAACTGAATATACCGATGTGGGAAAAAGACCAGAGGGAGGAATATACAGGGCTGTCATGATTTTTGAACTGAACGAGCTGGATGAAGCAGACCGTATTGAAAAAGCAACCCTTTCTTTGTTCTGGTATTACCCAGAAGTGGCCAGGCTGGAAGATACTGTTCTTGAAGTATACAGGCCGGAAAAATGGTGTGAGGAACATGTTACCTGGGAAGAAAGAGAAACAGAAACCCTCTGGCAGAACCCAGGAGGAGACTGGTACGATAAAAATGGTGTTTCTCAGGGTAGCAACCCATATGCGACAATCACTATTAAGAGCAGTGATCTTCCGGAAGACCGTTATTATGAGCTGGATGTAACAGAGCTTGTGCAGGAGTACACCAGTGGGAAGTATGAAAATACCGGTTTCCTGATAAAAGCCAGAGTGGAAGACAATAATTATATTGCATTCTACAGTTCGGAATGGCAAAACAAAGCCCAGAGACCAAAACTTACTATAGAGTATACAAACAAGTGAACTACCCGCTAAATCTAAAGATTTAAGGGGTTTCCTGTTTCAAGGGGTTTCCTGTTTCATCCGTTCAGCTGCCTTCTTGTTCTTGCCGGGATTTACCTGTGTCAAAAAAGAAAAGATCCCAGAGTATTTGCCCTTGTTAAACAGGTGGAATCCTATTGTTTTTGAGTAAAATACATTACAGAGAAAGGTCTGGAAGTTTTCCTTCCAAACCTCAACGAGCAAGTCCTACCCTGTCATTCCTTTTCTTTTCAACCTGCATATCAAAGAGCATTCCGAACAGGAGCATCTGAAGTCCGGTACCCAGTACGAAGAAACCAAGCAGTGGGTAATAGGAAGGTAGAGGGTTTTGAAACAATAGCTGTAAAAGTCCCCAGAACCCCAGGAGCACACTCAAAGGTAAGGCAAGCATTCCAAGGAAGTAGAACAGAACCAGAGGATGGAAATCCAGTACCGTGTATTTGATCCTTAGCCTCCAGAGAAAACCCCTGAATAGCATGGGTGAAACCTTAAGGATATACTTGCTGTACTTTATGGATGACTTTTCTCTGCCGTAACGGGCAGGGATTACCACATCCATGACCCTCATTCCAAAGGCATTAAGCTTGATCAGCAGGTCGTTACAATAGCCATAGTAAGGGTAAACTGAATCCAGATCGATAACCTCAAGGGCCTGTCTGGAAATGGCTGTATACCCGTTCTGTGGGTCCATAATATGCCAGTATCCACTCCCAATTTTAGTCAGGAAACTCAGCAGAAGGTTTCCAAAAGACCTCCACCTGCTCATCCCGGTCATAAAATTGTCCGAAAGGAGCCGGTTACCCTTTGTGTAGTCAGCCCATCCCTCGATAATCGGAAAGATCAATCTTGGAAGCTGGGCAGGATCCATCTGGTTATCCCCGGCCATAACTACTACAATATCCATTTCATCTTTTAGAGCAAGCTTGTACCCGTTAATTATTCCTGCTCCGACACCTTTGTTTACCTCGTGGCGCAAATAAACGATTCTCGGGTCTCCGAACTTTTTTACAATCTCTCCAGTCCGGTCAATACTACAATCATCGATAACATAGATCCGATCAACATACTCTGGAATCCCACTCAGGGTTTCGCCAATAAGCAGTTCTTCATTATAAGCAGGTATTACAACTCCTATACGGGCGCTCTCAAGCTTTCGAAATGCAGGATCAACGTCAAAGCTCAGGTAGTTAACCTTAAGGTCTTCGGTTTTCGCAGCAGAAAGCAGGGACTTCAAAGACATATGCTCTTTGCCTGAACTAATATTCTGAAGCGATCTTGAGTTTATGGCAAGAAAGCCTATTTTTTCTTTAAAGGTGCTTTTCCCGTTCAGAAGCATGACAGTCTCCTGTTCACAGGAAATCCGGCAGGGCCAGGAACCTATCGACAGGTCAAACCCCTGCCTTAATGGCTCGAGAACATGAGACAGTAGATCTATATCCTGCATGCACTCAGGATAGATAAGAACCACAAGCTCTGAATCAAGGGATGCCCTATAAAGAATTTTTATTAATGATTCTTCTCCTCCGGTCAAAGGGACGACTCTTGCCCCTCCCAGAGCTGCTACTTCCATCGTTCGGTCAGTAGAACCTTTGTCAATCACGAGTACGCGGTCTGCATAACTTGCCGCAATCAGGACCTTGCTTCCTATGGAAGCCTCCTCGTTTTGAGCTGGAATCAAGACCGTAAACTCGTGCCTGAGAGGCCTATCGGAAAGTTGAGATGGCGATGAAACTATACTGATAGGATCGGAAATTAGAGAATTAAAACAAAGTGTAAGAGCTGAATACAAACCCTCTTCACCCCCCTATGAATATGCGTTATACTATAACCCCCTGTATATGTATAAATGCAAAAATATTAAAGGCTATCATTTAAAAGATATTGTACAAAAAATATATATAAAGATAACATGTGACTAAAAATAATTCGTGAAAATATTAAGAACTTATGAGATATTAAGAACTTATGAGATATTAAGAACTTATGAGATATTAAGAACTTATGAGAATACCCCATTTATTGAATAGAGAGTTGCTGACATATAGTATGTCCTAACCCAGTTATATATTAAGGCATGAATCTCAGAGACCGGGGAAAAGATAAGCATCATAAAAGCTCCTTGATATCATGCAGTAACCTTAAGAAAAATAATGTTGCACCGGGAGCTTATTAATCCTTCCGGTGATAAGGAAAGGAGAGAGCTGAGGGAATAAGATTAAGTGGTAAAGAAGCGCATTGTATAGGCATACTCCATTGGTCATCAGTTAAGGAATTTTCTTGCCCGAAAGCTATCGATTTTGTACCATAAATCGATCTCAAACTTTGCCCTCTCAAATTTTGCCCTCTTTATCTAAAATCAAGACTCTGCTTCAGCCTATATTATATTAAAATTTTAGACAACTGTTGTAGAGATAGGTGCAATTTATCATGATTCCTCACTTAACCGAAGACACATGAGGCATACTCTGAGAGCGCGTGAAGTAGTAAAGGAGCTTCTTTAGTTGAGAGGAATTCAAGCAAAATATAGAAGTGCCAATAGGCTTTAAAAAATGAAGCAGAGGAGTTCAATATATGCGCGTAGTCAGAGTCTACTGGCAAAAAATATTGATGGCAGGATAAAACTGACATACAAAGAATATATATTAATTAAAAGGGAAACGGCATAATGGTAAGGCATACGCCGTCAATTGGGGAAAAAAGGGTTTGAAATTTAACTTACCTGTATTCTGGAAGGCTTCCATACAATGAAAGGAACAATATGGAAAAATCGAATTGAAGCCTATCTGAAAAAGCAGTAAGAACTCAAGGTCATTCTGTTCAAGAATTGATCTTTATTTACTGATAAAATTGATCTTTATTTACAGATAAAATTGATCTTTATTTACAGATAAAATTGATCTTTATTTACAGATAAAATTGATCTTTATTTACAGATAACATACTATCTGTGTTGAAATATCCTGTTTTTTTGCAGGATATCAGACAATCGAGATAATAAAGCCTGATAAAGTAATTGTGGGGGGTAAAATTGATACGAGTAGGAGTGGTTGGAACCGGCTACATGGGAGAGAACCATGTCAGGATTTATAGTGAAATGGAAGACGTAAATTTGATAGGGATTTCCGATCCCAATACTTCAAGGGTAAAAGAGCTTGCAGCAAGATACAATACATTGCCTTTTGCAGACCATAAAAAAATGTTCAAGAAAACAAAGCTTGACGCAATCAGTATTGCAGCTCCTACCACACTTCATTGCCCCATAGTACTTGATGCCCTTGAAGCAGGGGTGGACGTGCTTGTAGAAAAGCCTATTGCAGACAGTGTGGAAAATGCAGCCGCAATGATCGAATCTGCTGAAGAAATGGACAGATATCTGATGGTGGGGCATATAGAGAGGTTTAATCCTGCGGTACTAAAATTAAAAGAGATCGTCGATTCAGAGGCTCTGGGAAAAATCGTCTCTATCTCAACCAGAAGAGTCGGCCCTTACAATCCCAGGATAAGGGATGTGGGGGTAATCCTGGATATTGGGGTACATGATATAGATATAATCTCCTGCATCTACGGAATGAAGATAAACCAGGTATATGCCGTAGCGGGCTCAGATATTCATTCCTTTGAAGATCATGCGACCATTCACCTGCGCCTGAACCACAAATACTCAGGGCTTGTGGAGACAAACTGGCTTACCCCTCACAAAATCCGGAAGCTTACTGCTGTAGGTCTGAAAGGTGTTGCATATCTGGACTACCTGGATCAAAGTGTGGAACTCCATAACGATGGATGGATCCAGAAAGCCAGGGTAGAAAAAGCGGAACCTTTGCAAAAGGAACTCTTCCATTTTATCTGCTGTGAGAAGGATGGAACATGCCCGATACCCTCAGGAAAAGAAGGAAAGCATGCTCTGGAAGTGGCGCTGGCTGCAATCCAGTCATACAGAGAAGAAAAAACTATTGAGATATGAAACTGGTGGAAAAAAGAATACGGCAGTTAAGGAAAGAGTAGGGATTTAAAAAAGCACATGATATTCTTTGAATAACAAGCACAAAAAATAAAAGTGTGAAAAGCACGTTCATGCCGTGCGACAAGAAGTTATGTTATGGATTACTTGAATGCTGCCTTCCATTTGGGGGTAACCCTACCAGAATGTGCATCAGCAGTAATGCAGGTGTGCAAAGCTTCTGGAACAATGTGAATAACTTTGAAAATCCAATTTAGACGATTTGATAGGGTAAGGATTCCATGGGAAACGTAAAGTGAATCATTGTAAAAGTCGTCAAGTACTCCAAACGAAACTAGATTGATACACTTGAACCAAAATGGTATGAAATCAGGCTTTAATTATTGGAAGAGAAGCAATACCAGAAGATGGGATTTCAAAACTGAGATTAACGAGTTATTGCTTCAATCTAAAACCGGAATATACAGATATATTTCTTAAAAATTGCAAATGAATCCATTTCTCGATCCGGATTACTTCTATTAACATCGAAATAAATTAGGTTTTTGGAAAGGATATTCCATTTGAAAAAAAAGATTGTTGCCTGATACAGAAAAGGCTATAGAATGCTTGATCTGTATGAATCGAGAAATTCATGTACAGTTCTTAGGTTACCTGGGAATGCTCTATTATCATACAGGCGGCTTTACATCCACCAGAAAACTTGCTGAGTTATGCCGGATTGCCAGGACGAAAAAGTTCTTACGGTAGGCTGTGGAAACGGCTTTTCTGCCTGTTTCCTTGCCAGAAAAATCGGCTGCAATGTGGTGGGGATTGATATTGCGGAACTTTTTATTGAGGAAGCAAAAGAAAGAGCCAGAAGACAGAGCGTTTCGGAGAGGGTGGAGTTCAGGGTTGCGGACACTTATGCCCTGCCCTTCGAAGCCGGGACTTTTGACGCAGTGATAACCGAGTTTGTGTCCCAGTTCCTTGACAGGGGTAGGACCTTCAAAGAATTTGCGCCGGTCCTGAAAACTGAGGGCTATATGGGAATCAACGAAATGTACAAAGAGGAGAGGATTTCCCCGAAAGCCGCTGAAGAAATCGCTCACGCAGAAAAAGTATTCGGGGAAATTATAGAGCTTCCCTTTTCACTCCCCACACCGGAAGAATAGAAAAGGGGACTTCAAGAAGGCGGGCTCAAAGACGTAAATGTCCGAAAGTTCAGGTCTTCTCCGAGACCCGGAGAAGTAAACGCATTGATTGGGGGATGGGCGGGACCTGGAAATTTGCCCGGTATTTTGCAGAGCTGATTTTGAAAATGGGGAAGTATTACCTGTTCGGCAGAAAGATCAGATACAGTTTCAAATGGCTGGGAGAAGGCAAAAAAATCCTGCTCCGAAAAAGTAAACCTCAAAATATGTGGGTTACATCCTTGCTATCAGAATAAAAGAATGAGAAAAGGATGAGAAAAACAGGCAGAAAATAAAAAAGGAAAAGAAAAAGGGGAACAGAAAGATAGGAAATAAAAAAAAGATAGAAAGAAAAAAAGCAAAGAGAAAGGGAAACCGACAGATAAAAAGAGCTTAACTTTAAGAAAATAAGTAAATTTTGGAAAATAATATAAGGAAGCAACTGAAAAGTAGCGCATGAGTGTTGCACTAAGTCCCCCTCGCAGTTTTCTCCTGGGAAAAATAAAGGACTTTTGCCAATAGAGATTGCTTCCTGAAATAAGATGTTGGAGAACTCCTCCGGCATACTTAAGAAGCTTCTAGGGGAGATGGAATTAAAATGAAAATATCGTTTATTGACCTGGCATTCCTATCTGAAAAAAGGAAAGATTTGTTGCTCCTTCTAGAAGAAGGGCCCAAGACAGGTGACGAAATAAAAACCGCCCTTAACGTTAACTCGACTTCAATTATGCCGCAGATCAAGAAATTAAAGGAAGGGCGTCTGATCGTTCAGGATGAGAAAAATACCTACAGGCTCTCGGATATGGGGGAAATCGTTGTAGAAAAGATGGAGCCTCTGCTTGATACGGTAAGGGTTTTTGAGGAAAACTACGATTACTGGATTAACCATGATTTTACCGCAATTCCCGAGTATCTTCTTAACAGGATTAATGAACTAGGGAATTACTTCATGCTTGAAGCCGATCTTAACCGGCTTTTCGAAGTTCCCGAAGACTTCAAAAAGAACCTTCTCGCGTCAAAACATATAAAAATATTCCTTTCATACTTTAATCCTCTCCATATCGAGATATATTCCGAGCTCGTACGAAAAGAAGCAGAGATGTGCCTTATCCTTACAGAGCCGGTCTTTGAGAGAATGAAAAAGGATTATTTTGAAGACCTGAAAACTCTTGTAGAATCAAAGAATACGGAAGTCTATATATGTAACAAAAATGTGACACTTAAAGATGTCGTAACAGAACGTTTCTGCTCTCTTGTACTCTTTGATAAAAAAGGAAAGTTTGACCACCAGCGGTTGATGAGCTTCGATGAAAGCGCACTTAAATGGTGTGAAGAGCTTTTTTTATATTATAAAAATATGTCCAGGCGACTGGACAACATATAATTTACCGGGTAATATGGCATGTTTAAGACAGAGGCGGAATCTGTTTAAAACATAAGGCTTTAGCCGGATGTAGACGAAAATCAAACTGAGTGAAAACGGGACTGAAAAAATATTCAGCTCGAAATAGAAAAAAATGTATTTCCGGCTACAATAGTTTTCCAATGTTAGTTTACTTTTCCTGATTTTCTTTGTTCTCCAAATTTTGATTTCTTTAGACTGCAAACATCATATTGTAATTCGGTTTGCGTTCCAATTTGCTGTTCTGTGTCTTTCCTTTATACTCCCAGATATTTATCTATAAGGGACCTGAACCTGTGGATATTTATGGGTTTTGAAATATAATCTACACATCCCATTTCGATAAAGTGTTCTTCACTTCCCTTCATGGCATGAGCTGTGACAGCTATCACAGGAATGTCTGAAGTCTCAGGGTTCTTTTTTATCCTGTCCAGAACTTCAAGTCCGTCCATTTTAGGAAGTTGCATGTCTAGGAGGATAATATCGAACTTTTTCTCAGCAAGGTGTTCAAGAGCCTTTATCCCGTCCTCAGCTTCCGTTACATGGTGTCCGTAAAACTCCAGGAGATCCAGGATCAATTCCATGTTCATGGGGTTATCTTCGACAATAAGAATTTCTTTCATCTTCACGCCTCTTCAGCATAGCTAATTGTTTTATCTTATTAATTAACTCTTTTCTTCCGAAAGTTTCCTTTTTCATAATAGAAATAAGATGACCCTTAAGTTCGTCATTCAGTTCTTCAATATTTTTCTCGGTTAACTCGCCTGCGGTACATTAAACTGAATTGAGATTTTTTTGTCTGTTCACCTGATCTAAGGCGGGCAACTACCTCAAATCCGCTTATTTCCGGCATCAACAGATCGAAAATAAGGATATCCGACTGCTGCTCGGAAAAGAGTCTGTCCAGGCCTTCCTGCCCACCATAGGCCTTTGCCACCTCAAAGCCTTCAGGTTTAATCATAGTACTCAGAAGTTCCACTGAATTCTCATAGTCATCAATGATGAGAATCCTCGGTTCTTCTAACCTGAACTTACCTGTGATTTCTTATAAGGAATCCAGCAGTTCGACTCTTTTTACTGGTTTTGTAAAGGAATAAGTTGCCCCAAGGGCAATTCCCAGCTTGTTGTTGTCTGTAACTGAAATAATAAGTACGAAAGGGCTGTATCAGGGTCGTTCTTCAGCTGCTTCAGGGCAGTCCAGTCGTTAATATCAGGAAGAAAAACATCTAGTTCCTATAGGCCTAAATGATCTCAAAGGTAATGTTCTTGTAGGCGTTGGATTGCTGGAAAATGAAACACGGTATCGCATGTTATTCGACCACAGCACGGATGCCTTTATCCTTAGTGACCCCAGAGGTGACGGGAAAATTCTGTCAGTTAATCCAGTCGCTTACCGGATGCTGAGTAGGCAGAAAAAGAACTGATCGGAGGGGGTGCAAGGGGATGTTTGACCTGGAAGATCCTGCGGTATCCGACGTATTAGACAAACTTATGCGCTCTGGATCAATAAAAGCCCAGTTAACTTACAGTCTCAAGGAAGGAACTACGTTTACTGGAGAGATAAGCAGCGCCCTTTTCACGGATAGTAACGGAGAGCCGCAGATAGTCTAATCATCAGATATATTACCGAGAGCAAAAAAGCAGAAGAAGCTCTAAAAGAAACACATAACAATTTAGAAGAAAAAGTTAAAGCGCATACTTCTGAGCTTGAAGAAGCTTATAACTCACGTTCTGCAAATGTACATAAATATGTAATTAATTTATCGATTTATCCAATATTTTCAACATTATAGTAGATTTGTTTTCAATCAGTGATTATATTGAGAATATAGAGAACATTTTTACGGGCTTGTCAAATAAGAAAGAGCAATTACTCGCTCTCCCTCTTCTAAGTAGGATAAGAGAAAGTAATTGCTCACTTTCCCTCTCCAACGAACGGAGCGTAAAAGTTTCCTTTTACTGGCAAGTAACCCAGGGGAATTTCACCCCTAGACCCTTTCAGAACTGAACTTGAGCCTCTCGACTCATCCGGCTCCCATTACCCAACCAATAGGGCTTTGTTTTGCCCATCGGTTACTCCCTTACCGTTGACCAATATTCAAAACTGGATAACATAATCTCTTCACTCCGGTCCCATTACATATTGAGCTTAAACGAGAGCTGGGGACGGAATTCAGAATTACATTTAGGGCTACGGGAAAAAATCATGAATTAAACCTGAGCTAAACAGGCAGTCCGACAATAAACTTGGATAATTAGAGTTAGCTGAATTTCATTGTTCTAAAAGCACAAAATGGAAAGGAAAGTAAAAAGAAAATACTATCCAGTAGCCTTCACATGGAAGTACGGAGCGGGAAAAAGTTTCTGAAAGAAGAAAAATGAGCAAAACATCTTTTTAAGAGACGTCCTGCACATCGGCTTCAGGCATTTGCTGCCTTGCCGAAGATCTCGATAAACTCATCGCACTGAGCAACAATAATTGCTGCCGTTTCCTTTAAGATCAGAATCGGATCCGTACCATCGGTTTTGATGTAAAGGATAGGGTCGCTAATGCTCACGTGTTTCATGTCGTAAAAAGCTGCTTCAACCCTGTCATCTTTAATCAGGAGGTCCTTAAGAAGATTGAGAAGGGTGTGAGTTTCGCCTCTGAGCTCGACTTCAAGATCGCTATTTGTTTTAGTAATGATGTTCAGTTCCATTGGTGACCACCTGTAAATGGTGAATGATATAGCCAGCTATAAACAGCCTGCCAAATAATGCATAATTCGTCATAAAATGCCGAAACCTGCATAAAGTAAGATAGGGAAAGAGAAATTTACCTTATTCCTTTCCCGTACCCGGTTGAGATCTTACGGGTTTCAGTCATATTGCAGACAGGGCATTTAAGCTTTTTCCCTTCCGGCACGAGTTCGCCTCTGCAGTTTGAGCAGTAAGCTTTTACAACTCCAAGAGAATCTTCGGCTGTGGTAAGGCGCATTCTGTCAACTTCAATGACTCTGGCCCTTATAATATCAGACGGCCTGAACTCATCTAACAGTCTCTTGACATATGAGTCCCTTACATTTGAAACGTGGATATCTCCTGGCCTTGATCCGACAATTTCCCTGTTTTCTTTTCCTTCAATTCCTGCAACTTCCACCATTGCCCCGGACTCGCGGACGTCAGTGATCCTACCGTAAATTATGTCCCCGACTTTAAGAATATTTGGAGTAAGAGTATTTGGCTTAACCGAGACCACCCTGGCTTTTCTGTCAATGAGTACATTGCCTGTGGCAGTAGAATAAATATCTCCGGCAATTACTGCTGCTCCGGGACCTGGCTTGAATTCCTCCGTAGTACCAACAAGTTCTCCCGGAAGAACAAAATCTCCTTTTTCAAGTTCTTCTTCAGATATCACGGTTTCTCCGACAGAAGACCTGAAACCTGACATTTCCTTCCTATCTCGGGGAGTTTTCTTAGGATATGGGAACCTTCTCTTTTTGTTAGGATCACCCTTGAACTGGTCTCGGGACTGACCCTTGAAATGATCTCGGGACTGGTCTCGTTGCGGACCCCTGGACTGGTCTCGTTGCGAACTCCTGGACTGGTCTCGTTGCGGACCCCTGGACTGGTCTCGTTGCGGACCCCTGGACTGATCTCGTTGCGGGCCCCTGGACTGATCTCGTTGCGGGCCCCTGGACTGATCTCGTTGCGAGCCCCTGGACTGATCTCGTTGCGAGCCCCTGGACTGATCTCGGGGCTGGCTTTTAAACTGATCCCTTGACTGATCCCTGTTTTCGCCAGTTGGCGGGACCGATTTTTCATCAATAGACTTTCCTTCACCAGGACCTGTTAATTTTTTCCTAGTAGTCTTATTTTTTCGGATTCTAATCATGATCCCTCATTCGAATTATCGCTATTAGTGGATATAGATAATTAGTTTTGATAATTGTTTTTCCAGTAATTTTTATAGAGTTTTTGGCGGCAATTGAACTCATAGATAACTTATCTTCGAGAGAAATAGGAGTAATTCCCTTCTCTATATCTTCCAGTTAATTCTTCCCTTGAAGCATGTCATACTTTTCAATGCATACAGATTATATTATTGTAAGGTACCCATCCAGCTTATTTATTTCAGATAATCTATCCCAAATTATCGGTCCCGAATTATCTGTTTACTCCATGGATTTGCTCTATGTGTCACGGATTTATACTCTGAACCATACCCTGTTCTCGGTATAATAGAATTATAGAGTTATTAATTCCGCCTTTTAAAATGAAATCTGAAGATGCAAAGCTGTAAAACATGATGCCTTTAAATAACTCCTGAACACAGGCTTTATTCATGAACCGCAACCCTGTAAATCTCTACATCAATAATTTCTCTTTCTTTTTGATGGAAATCGAAAGTCCGTTTAATAGGGAATTTCGCAACGTAAGAGTGTGTAATGACCGCAGGCTTAATGAACTTTTGGATAAATGCAAGGCTTCCGCGGTTGTGGATGGAATATATTATCTCACTTGTTCTTAACGCTGACGAAAGGAAAGGTCTGTCCCTGCCTTTAACTCTTGCCCCGAATGGAGGGTTCATAAGTGTGGTTTTTACATGCCCTGAAACTTCCGTAATATCGGAGCAGATGAACTCCACTTCCACTCCAAGCTTTTCGGAGTTTTTTTTTGCAACCTCAAGCGCCTTCGGGTCCGTATCATACCCCACAACCTTCCCGGCTCCCAGAAATTTTGCCCCTATTGCAAGAATACCGGTACCACAGCCCAGGTCCTGGACCGATTCGTCAAGGTCTCCCTGCATGTAAGCGAAATGGAGTATTTCCGCAACAAGGGGAGAAGGAGTTTGGTATTGCTCAAGCTCAAGTTCGGGATCGGAAAAACCTTCGACCTCTTCGAGCAGTATTTCAAGTTTTCTCTGTTTCATATCTTTTGATTAATCTGTGTTTTATATTCAGTAAAAGGTTATGCAGTCATCTGGTAAAAGGTTATACGGGTTCCTCGGTAATTTCGTCCAGCACAAGCTTTTCCCATTCACGTTCTCCAAGCACGATCTCAAACTCCTGTGGCGTCAGCATGGGAGAGGGAAAACGTCCCACTTCATCCACAGCAAGCCGTGGACAGGCAGTGTTTACGAAAGCATCAACCTTGAACTGAAGCAGCTGATCAGGAGTTACGAGGTCGATAAGGATCAGGTGAGCTTCTTTTCCATGTTTCCTTGCAAGTTCTTTGAGAGAAGAAGCAAGTTCCAATCTCATCTGCCCGTTTTTGCTTGAGACAATGATCCCGAAAACCTGCGCATCCAGAGACTTTGCAATTACCGCACTCCGCTGGCGGAGAACCCTTGAAGGGTCAACCTCCCGGACTTCACCGGAAAATGGGTCAGCTGCAAGGACACGTTTTTTTGTGGAAAGAGATACCCCAAGGGGATGGAAATCCCCGCTTCCAATATAAAGGTACTCATCACAATCTTCATCCCTTGCTGCCGAGAAATTGCAGCCGAGCACCTGCCCCGCATAGGCAAGCCTGGAGTCCCCAAGCCCGATAACGCAGGTCTTTTCCTGATTCTCGAGCACACTGCATACATCCGGAAGCTTATGGACATGCTGAACAGTGGTGATCAGCCCTATTCTCTGTCCTTTAAGTTCAGGGACAGCCTTCTCAACAACGTGCCGGACATCAATTGAGGAGCGAGTTTCGATAAAGTACACTTTATCCGAAAGCTTGACATCTTCCAGTTCCGCGTGCCCGAAGTGGAAAAGGATATCAACGTGGTCAAGGAGAGTTCTGTCGAGGTCACATGCCCCGAAACAGGGGTCTCCTGAGATGAGAACCTCAGCTCCGGTGGCCTCCTCAACAGCTTTCGCAAGTTTCGGACCATTGCGTTTAAGCCCTTCAGGAAATTGAAAGCCCACAAGCTTTGCTTTCGTGTCCTTTATTACGCTGATTATATAGTCAGGTCTTAAATCGAATGCTTCACTGATCCCCAAAGACATCCTTAATCTCCACCCCTTTCTCGCCCACATCAATTGTAACGAGAACCTTGGGTTTAAATCCAAGTTCCTTTAGCTTAAGATAGCCATCTCCGCGCCCTATAACGGAAATTACATCCGTTACCTCAACACCCATATTTTTTAACGCCCTTACAAGGGCAAGAAGCGTTCCACCCGTACTGATAACGTCGTCAACGATAATTACTCTGTCTCCCTTTTTGAGCCCGTTTATATAGAGAACACCTTTCGAATATCCTGTGCTCTGGGAAAGTTCCACCTCTCCTTCAAGGAAATAAGGCCGTTTCCGGACAATGGTCAGAGGAATTCCGGTTTTCAGAGAAAGAGCATTTGCAACCGGGATGCCCATAGCTTCCACAGTCAGGATAGTGTCAACGTTTATATCTGCTATCTCTGCGATGTAATCGGAAATCTCTTCTACCATATGGGGATCGATGGAAGGTACACCATCAGAAATAGGATGGATAAAATAGTTATATTCCCCTCGCTTGATCACAGGGGACTTAATCAGTGAATCTTTCAGTCTTTCAAGCATGGTTTTAACCTTTCTGGCTGTCTCAATATTCCGGAAGTAAAAATCTTGAAAATTAAGCCTGCTCCCTCAGATACTGTTTCCCGAAGCTATGTATGGATATAAGTTTACAGATATAAGCGTACAAACCTGCTGCCGGGAAAGGGAGGTTGATGCAGGAAAACATCAAAGTACTTGATATAGCTTTGGTCTTCCGATTCCAGCCTGTTCAGATTCAGGGTGTAGGAAATTTAGAAATAAATAGTTAAGTCAGTATTAATAAATTTAAGGACACACAGATAAAAGATATGAGAATTGCAGAAAGTAAAAAATAAAAACTGAGATAAAAACTGAGAAAGCAAACACAAAAAAGGTAAAAAAGATGAAAATGGGTAAAATAAACACATCAATGGCGTTAAAATCCCATTATCAGTCTATTTCAGGCTTTAGTTGTCCTTATACAGTTACCGATTCAGTGGATTCCAGACTCAGGGAGCTTGCATCCTCTGCAGAATTGAGCAGTCCGAGAACTTCATAAGGATTAGTATCTGCCTGATTCATTTCGTTCAGGGTAGCCTCATCAATATCAATGGCTGCGAGCTCCGTAACAAGGTCTCCCCAATTTTCAGGATTCATAAGCCAGAGATCCTTCTGATATTTTGAAACCCAGGAAGGATCGTCTTCTTTTGCCCCGCAATTCGCACTTACGACATCGGAGTTATATCCCAGCACAACTGCCTTAAGAGTTCCGGCATTTCTATCCTTGACAACGAAAATTCCAGCAAGGTTACTTCCAATTGCATCCACTTCTTCGTCTGTCAGGTCAGAAACAAAAATCCCTCCCTTTCCGGGGGTGGCATCCCAGCGCTTTACGAAAACATCTTCTTTGCACCAGCGAGGAGAGGAGAAAACCGTATAACTTACCCCTTCTTCAAGTGGGTAATTATCTTCCATCCAGTTTGCAAGCACAAAACCGCTAGAGACTCCGGGACAGAAGTGATTGTGCAATTGCAGGCACTGCATAAGTTCATAATCGAGATTTCCTGTAGCCCAGGCATTGGAAATTGTAAGGATGGCAAATTCACGCCCGTTAAAAACAGCAGAATTCACTTTTTCATTCCAGGCCGCTATGGACTCCGGGCTTCCGGAAAGCGTATCAAACTCTATATTTTCCGTCACCTGGTAGCTGATCTGATCCTCATCTCCGTATGAGACCTCAATATAAGTACAACTCCCGCTTGATTTGTCAAAGAAGGCAAACCAGAGGGGGGCATTTCTTGCGTTCTGGACTACAAGCAGGTTCTTTGTATACTGCAACTCCTTTCCATAAAACTCTGAATAGAAATCATTTAGAAAAGAATCAGAATCTGCAGGAGAACCGATATCAGTCAATATAAAAGTGTTTTCAGGCCCAAGCGCTCCCAGCTCTGCTTCGGCTGTGGAAAAGACCTGATCCATCAGTTCCTTATCATCAACTGGAGGATTAACATTTCCCGTTGAGTTGAGAAGCCCGAGAACTTCATAGGGATTGGAACCCGCCCGTTTCATTTCACTCAGGGTATCCTTATCAATGTCAATGGCTGCGATTTTCGTAACAAGTCCTTCCTCGTCCCAGTTTTCTCTGTCCATGAGCCAGAGGTCCATCAAGTATTTCGAAAGCCAGGCAGGATCGCCTTCTTTTGCCCCGCACTTCGCATTCACGACATCAAAGTCAAATCCGAGCGCCACTGCCTTCATAGTTCCGGCATTTTTATCCGTAACCACAAAGATTCCGGCAGGAGAGTTCCCGATTGCTTCTATCTCTTCATCCGTGAGCGCAGAGACAAAGATACCTCCTTTTCCAGGGGTGGCATCCCAGCGCTTTACAAAAACGTCTTCTTTGCACCATTTAGGGCAGGAGAAAACAGTATAACTTACCCCTTCCTCAAGCGGGTAATTTTCTTCCATCCAGTTCGCAAGCACAAAGCCACTGGAAACCCCTGGACAGAAGTGGTTGTGAAGTTCCAGGCACTGCATCAGGCCATAATCAAGATTTCCTGTAGCCCAGGCATTGGAAATTGTAAGGATGGCAAATTCGCGCCCGTTAAACACCTTTGTACTTACTTTTTCATTCCAGGCTGCTATGGACTTCTTATTTTTCGAAAGTTCATCGAAGTCTATAGTTTCGGTCGCCTGATAGCTGATTTCATTCTCATCCCCGTATGAAACCTCTATATAAGTACAGTTCCCGCTGGATTTGTTAAAGAAAGCAAACCAGAGAGGGGCATTCCTGGCGTTCTGGACTACAAGCAGGTTCTCTGTATACTGTAACTCCCTTCCGTAAAACTCCGAATAGAAATCGTCCAGAAAAACATAGGATTCTGCAGGAGATCCTAGATCAGTAATAATAAGGGTATCTTCAGGACCAATATCTCCAAGGTTTGCTTCGGCTAAGGCAAAAACCTGAGCCATCAACTCCTGGTTATCAGATTCATGTGCCATCCCCGGTATGGAACAAAGGGAGAAGACAAGTATTGTCAGTAAAACAAAATCTATGATTTTTGTTTTGATTTTTCGATTAGCAATTACACGTATTCCAATCATGCTTTTTCCTCTACTACCCGTTAATTATTTTGTTAATTTTATAACAAAATAGTATTTGTTAGAGAATATAGCTTAACAAATAAGACAAAATTTTAATTTTATGTTTTTTAGTATTACAAAAGAAGAGAAAAATAATACATAAATCTTTCGAATTTTGTTAACGTTGAAGACTGGATCAGCAGAAAAAGAAAAGGAAAAGGAAATTTACGGGAATAAAGGGAAAGAAGAGGGAAAAAAAGAGAAAGAAAAAGGGAGAAAAAAGAGAGAGGGAAAAAAGAGAAAAAAAGGGAGGAAAAAGAGAGAGGGAAAAAAGAGAAAAAAAGGAGTAACAATTCAGGTAGCCTTTGAAAGGCTACAATTTTTCCTCTTTTCGAGGAAAAATTGCATATAAATTGAATCCTATTTTGTTTCGTTATTATGCTTACACGTGAAGAGATCCTCGTTATCTATGAAGCTGGTCCTGAAGCTGTAATTTCTGTAATCCAGAGACTTGAAACTATCATAGAAGAACAAGCTATTCGAATTGCTGAACTAGAAGAACGTGTAAGGATTTTAGAATCTCGCTTAAATCAAAATAGCAGAAACAGCAGTAAACCTCCTTCTACTGACTTTTCAGTCAAAGAAAAACCTAATCCCAAGAGTCTCCGGAAAAAGAGTGGGAAGAAACCTGGAGGTCAAGAAGGTCATCCAGGCACAACTCTTGATATGGTTAATGATCCTGATTAGGTAATTGAACATTCTTTGACCTGCTGCAAAGAATGTGGACATACTCTTGAGGATGTTGAAGTTGAAGCTTATGAGAGAAGACAAATTTTTGATATTCCTCCTGTAAATCTAATTGTTACGGAACATCGAAGTCAGATTAAGACCTGTACTCACTGTGGAAAATCAAATAAAGCTTCTTTTCCAGAATCTGTGAAATATCCCGTCCAGTATGGTCCTAATATTTTAGCTTCAGCAATTTACTGTAAAAACTACCAGTTTATTCCCTATAAAAGGATTTTAGAGTTTTTTGATGACGTTATGGGGATAAAAATCTGTTCTGCTACGATAATCAGAGCAGAAAAAGAATGCTTCCGGAATTTAGAGGAGTTTGAAAATGTGAGTCAGGAGAGGTTAATAACTTCTCCTGTAATCCATTGTGATGAAACTGGGATGAAAATTGAAGGAAAAAGGCATTGGCTTCATGTAGCTTCTAATGACAAATACACCTGTTATTTTGCTCACTCAAAAAGAGGATCAGAAGCAATTAATGCCATGGGAATTCTTCCAGAGTTTAAAGGAATAGCAGTTCATGACGGATGGAAACCCTATAACAGTTATGAATGTGATCATGCTCTTTGCAATGCTCATCTCCAGAGAGAACTTACTGGAATTGAGGAGAACTATAAACAGCAATGGGCTAAAGAGATGAATGAACTGTTAACAGAAATGAAAAAGTATACTGATGAGTGTAAAGAGCAGGTCAAAGATCTGGACTTTGAGCAAATTAAAGTGTTAGAAGAAAGGTTCGATGCTGTAGTCATGAAAGGGATTGAAGAAAATCCACCTTCTCTAAACCCTGAAAAACAAGGAAAACGTGGTAAAAATCCAAAAACAAAAGCAAGGAACCTACTTGACAGGTTTATAGAAAACAAAAAACAGATCCTGAGATTCCTCAATGACTTGAGAGTTCCGTTTGAGAATAACCAAGCAGAAAGAGACATAAGGATGATGAAATTACAGCAGAAAATATCAGGAACTTTCAGAACTATACAAGGAGCGGAAGCTTTCTGCAGAATTAGAGCTTATATCTCAACCATTAAAAAGAACGATTTACCTGTTATAGACGGTAGTTCTCGYGGCGCTCAAAGGAGCGCCGCTATTATTCTGAGAATTTCAGCATTTTGCTGAAAAAACATACTTTTTTATCAGTGGCTGAATAGTTACAAAAAGGAAAGAAAAAGAAATCGAAAAATCAGAATACGGTATCGAAAAGTCCGACTACGAACTCTGCCAGTTCCTTACTTTTCTCCGTGGAGGTCATCAGGGTATCTGCACGGCAGGCCCGGCAACCAAGCTTCTCAAAAGCGAATTCGTCTGCTCTGTCCCTTTCATCGAAAACAAAGACGTCAAGGAATTCCTGATAGTACTCCGCAACTCCCATGGAAGAAACTTCAAGCCCACAGGCCTGCATCAGTTTCCCGGCAGGGCCACTGACAGGAGCATTTCCTATGATCGGGCTGACTGCAACAACCTTTTTCTGTTTCAGCAGTTCTCTCATTCCCGGCAGGGAGATAATGGGCCCTATGCTGGTTATGGGATTACTCGGACCTATGAGGACTCTGTCATCCTTTTCAAGAGCTTCAATAACCTTTTTAGCAACTGAAGCTTCAGAAACGCCTCTGATGTCAACTCCAAGCACATCAGGCTCTCCGTGTTTTCCAACCCAGAAGTCCTGAAAATGCATAACCCCATTCAGGGTCTCAATACAGGTAGAAACAGGGTCATCGGACATAGGGAAAATGTTTGCCTGAATCCCTAAAAAGGATGCAAGCTTTACTGTCGCTTCCGAAAGGGATGCCCCCTCCCGGATGAGATTTGAACGGATAATATGGATTGCCCGGTCCCTGTCCCCAAGCTTCAAGCTTTCTTCAACCCCGAGTTCCTGCATACGTTCATAAGTCCTGAAAGTATCGTTTTCTATACCCCACCATTTCTTTCGGTCTATCTGATCTGAGAAGAGATAGAGCACTGTATCAAGGTCCGGAGAGATAAGGTTCCCAGAAACCCACAGGTCTTCAGCAGTGTTTACAACAACAGTCAATTCCTCCGGTGGGAGGATGTCCTTGAGCCCGTCAAGGAGTTTGGGAGTTCCGGTGCCGCCTGACAATATGATCATGATAAATACCTTTCCCGGATTTTTTCAGACTTTGGATAGCAGGTGCTCCTGCAACTTATCCAGCATCAAAGTTAGCATCAAAGATTGCATCAAAGATAGCATCAAAGTTAGCATCAAAGTTAGCATCAAAGTAATAGATACAGCAATATATAATGACATCTGTCTAAAGAATAATGAAAGTAGTCCTTGATCCCGTACACGGTTACATCGAAATGGATGAAATCGTCCAGGAACTTCTGGCTACCCCCCAGATGCAGCGTCTCAGAAGGATTAAGCAGCTTGGCTTTTCAAACCTTGTATATCCGGGAGCAAACCATACCCGTTTTGAACACTCCCTCGGAGCCATGCACCTTGCCTCCATACTGATGAAAAACCTCAATTCTATTGAAAAGGATAAAAAAACAGAGATCAGAGCTGCCTCCCTTTTGCACGATGTAGGGCATGGGCCGTATTCCCACGTAACCGAGAATGCTATTGACAAGTATACCCGGCACAGGCATGATGATGTAAAGGAAATTGTAGGGAAAGGAGAAATAAAAGAAGTACTGAAAAAGCATGGAATTTCCCCTGGAGACCTTGCAAAACACATCAAAGGCGAAACCTCTTTAGGACAGATCCTCAGCAGTGAGATCGATGTGGACAGGATGGACTACCTTGTCCGGGACTCCCACTACACGGGGGTTGCCTTCGGGGTCGTGGACTACAACCGCCTGATCAACCAGATGCACTTTTACGAAAACAGGCTTGTTATCGACTACGGGGGGTTGAAAGCTGCCGAATCTCTTCTGGTCTCCCGTTTCTGGATGAATACCTCGGTTTACTATCATCACGTGACCAGAATTTCGGAAGCAATGTGTTCAAAAGCCGTGGAGTATATGGTCAAGAATGGGGAACTTGATCCATCCAGGCTCAGGCAGATGGATGACACAGACCTGACAGCAGCCATGCGAAACGCAAGCGGATATGCAGGAGAACTTGCCAGACGGCTGGATTCACGCAAACTCTATAAGCGGGCGCTTTATACAGGGCTTGAAGATGCAGGAAAAGGTGTACTCAAGCACCGAGATAAAATTGAGAGAGCTGAGAAGGAGATTGCAGAACTTGCAGGAGTAGACTCTCAATGCGTGCTTGTGGATATTCCAAAGACTCCTGAAATGCTGGAAATGAAAGCGATGATAAAAGCAGATCACAGGATGATCCCGCTTAATGAAGCTTCACATTTTGTATCAATCCTGCAGGAAGCCCATATGGATAACTGGAGAATGGGAGTCTACAGCCCAAAAGAGCACTGCGAAGCCGTGGGAAAAGCTGCAAAGGAATATTTTAACATTAAAAAGACCACAAAGCAGTTTAAGCTGAGTGATCTGGAAAAAACTTAAAATACAGGAGTAAAATTTTTGTTTAAAACCACAAGGAAAGTCTGCAGTGTAGAAATCATACTCGAGGTAAAAAAGATCGGGGAAGACTACCTGCTGACCCTTACCGGCGGGAAGGAACATGCAGGTGCTGTTGCGGTCGGGCTATTTGATGAAAAAAGCAGGAGAGCCAGCTCTTCTGTGATAACACTTCCCGGACACAGGGAAGAGCAGCTTGCCCTGGACAGTGCAAGGCGAGTAAGCAGGGCAACAGGAAAGACATCGGTATTTGTTGCCGGAATCCATGTGGATAATATCAGCCAGCAAGAGATCAGAGAAATAGTCTCAGCCGCAGAGGAAATGGTTGGAAGCTTCATTATCTCCTGTGAAAAAAGTGACATGACTGCAAGGAGAAGCAAATAATGGAAATAACTGTAGGAATCAGCGGGGCTTCAGGGGTGCAGTATGGGATCCGCCTTCTGGAAGTGCTGGCGAAAAAAGGAATTAAGACCCATCTTGTACTGACCGAAGCTGCAAAACAGATAATCGAGATCGAAACTGATTACTTGCCCATTGAAGTGGAAAAGCTTGCAACCTGGAATTATTTTCAGAAAGACTTTTCAGCCCCCATAGCCAGCGGTTCATATAAAACTGCAGGCATGGTCATCGCTCCCTGCAGCATGAAAACCCTCGGGGCAGTTGCAAACGGGATATCAGACACCCTGATAACAAGGGCTGCAGACGTCTGCCTGAAAGAGGAAAGAAAACTGATCCTGATGACAAGGGAAACTCCCCTGAACCTGATACACCTCGAGAACATGCTGAAGGCTAAAAGGGCTGGGGCAAGCATTCTCCCGGCATGTCCGGGTTTCTATTCCAGACCGAAAACCCTGGATGACCTCATAGACACCATGGCAGGCAGGGCGCTTGACCTTTTAGGAGTGGAAAACGACATATACCAGCGTTGGGAGTGAAAAAACGACTCAGGATCGGGAAACCCCTGCACAAATTCCAGAATTAAAGTAAGTAAAGCTGGAAGTGTTGATTCATAAAGTCAGATTACAGGTGTATGTTCTAACGAAAGCTATATAAAGGATAATAGCCTTTGAGAGGAAGTACCCTTGGGATAGTAGGGTAGCTTGGTCCATCCTCGAGCGTTTGGGACGCTTGGACCGCGGTTCAAATCCGCGCTATCCCATCCTTTTTCATATTTCTTATGTAATTTATCACTTTTTTTATAAAATCCTGCACAGGTAATGGCTGTTTAATATCTTTATTACTTCGGTTTACAGCGTAAAAGATATCATCCACAACAATTACTATAAAAAAATATTAATTTATAAATAAGGTCTTTATAAATAACAGATAATTTTAATATAGAAAACAGATTAATCCTGTTTTATGTGTGGGTGAATAACTCCGCAGAACTAACTGATTTAGAATCATTTTAATAGAGAAAACTTATTACTTATTTTAGGTGTGAATAAACTACTCCCTGGAACTCACCCTTTAAAATCAGACTATGTGAGCCATTTTATGTAGGGGTAAAATATCATGAAACAGATTCTTGAAACATTAAAAGGAAAGATAGCCGAAAACACCCTGACTTCCGACGACGTCTTTGCATTTACGGAAAGACTGAAAGAAAGTATGCGGGAAGGGGCCCCGATTGTCAAGAACGTCTTGCCTGCAAACATCGACATGCTCGAGATATATGCATTTGCCCTGCAGAAGATGGAGATGGCAAACGCAGGTGACAGTGGACTGAGGGCTGCAGATTGGAGAGAAAGTATCGATGACTTCAGCAAACTCAAAGAGTTCGTAGACAAACTGCAAGAGAGTGAGCTTATCAAAAACGTTGCCTGGAATGTCGGAGGCATGGCAATTTACGACATCCCTGACCCCAGTGGATATAAGAGGTATGTATACTGGAATATCAAGGCGGTTCTCGATAACATGGGGCTCTGCGAACTGCTTTAAGCTGAAAAACAGGGACAGAACACATAAAGAAATAAAAAGAAAGAAGAAATACAAAAGAAGAAACACATGCCTGTGCTTCAAGCAGGCATGTGCTGAGAACCCTTTCTTGAAAAAGAAGGTTTCGTAAATATTCAAGTTTTGTACATTTTTTCATCAATTATCGTTTTTTAGTTATAATTATTAGCTTCATACCTTCTTAGCGGTGCCTCACAACGCAGTTTGAAAGCCCAAGGATTTCCACAATATCACTGTTATCAGGGCTGTGGATTATCATCTGTCCTTTTTTGAGATAAGGAATCCTGCGTTCGTATTCTTTAGGGACGTTTAAGGATGAGATTGCAGCGTCATTATTGAGATTAAGGATCAGCTTTGTGTTGACCTGCTTGAAAACAGTGTCGTCAATATCCTGAGGGTCCTGCGTGATCAAAAAGAGCCCCAACGCTTCCTTTCTTCCCTGCCGGGCTGCGTCGGCGAAACGGGAGATGATAAGACGGGCATGTTCTCCGTTTGCACGGGAAAGATAGCGATGAGCTTCATCCAGCGCCAGGACGATTGGAGTTTCTTTAATGGCATCAATCCCTGTGGTATTGAGCTTGTTGTCAACAATCAGGCTCATGATTGTGAGCACTATGAGGTCCCTGATTCTAGGAGAACTTATGTACTCGGTTGGGAAAACCGAAATTTGCCCTGGCTTGAAGATTTTATCCACAATTTCGGTGATTGGAGTTGCATCCTGATCAAATACCTTCGGGAAAAACCGGCTACTGACTCTCCTCACAATTCCATCATAAGAGGACTCATGCAGTTTTCCACTGTCAACGTAGTGGGAACGAGTACCTTCATTTTCAATGTAGTTAATGAAGTTCAGGTAGGTATGGGGAACGCTTGATTTGAAAAAGTCCCCGAGGAGCACTTCAAGCCCTATGTACTGAAGTTCAGACATTCCGGCTGCCGATATCAGCCAGGAGTTGTACTTCACAAGGGAAAACGGAATTGTAAACTCGAGCTGTTCTGCCCTTGATTTATCTCCGGGATATTTCTGTCCGTCTACCTTTGCCACAAAAGCCTTTGTGGACTGAACCCTGCCGTAAGTGACATTTTCGGACTCAAACCTGAATTTGTCCTCTTCGGTCAGGGTTTCGTTGTCCTCAAAAAGCTGGGAATATTCGTCCTGAGGATCCATAATTACCAGGCAGGGATTTTTCCGGGCTTTATCGGGAGAATTCCGCAGTCGGTACCGGTTGCTTTCGGTCATGAACTGGCGCAGGATGTTTTTTGAGAGGAAAGTCTTTCCTGTTCCCGTGCTCCCGCAGATCAGTATATGCCTGAAAATAAGGGGGTCGCCCAGAAAATAATCGTTTCTCAGGTAATAGGCAACTGTTTCGGGTTCAGAGTGGGTCTTTACAAGTTCTCCTCCAACGCTGAGGTGCCCCAGGAAAACCCCCTCTTCAGGTATGTTCAACCCTGTTTGAACTTCAAGCCTATCCGTAACAGGCAGTATAGGAGTATTCGGGCGAGGAATTCTGTCTGCCATCCTGCGTGTAAGTGCACTATCTGATTTTTTCCGGTACAGGATGCAAAGAGGGTCAAGGCAGGCAAGAAACTTATAGTCTGCCTCATTCATAGGGCTTGCCCGGGCATTCAGCATGCGCCTCGAATGGATTTCAGTTGCATCATCCACTGCAAACTCCTGCCTGTACTGAAGTTTTCCTACCCTTGCAAAGAGTTTTTCTCCACCCTCATACGGCACAACAACATATGTCCCAAGCCTAATCTCACTCCTGCGGGCAGAAGCAATGTATCCAGTAATTGTAGCTCCCGAGTGAGTTATTTCCAGAGGCTCTATACCGGTTGTGACAATTCCGAAAGCTTCATCCAGAGATGGAGTAACTCCGGAGGTTTCAAAATCATAGCCATCAAATGCTTCAAATGGAAGTTCATCTTTTCCGGAAAGCCTTGCAACAAAAGAGTTATCCGGGGAAAAAGAGGACGTGAGCTCCGGAACAGCCTGTGAACGGCTGGGAAGAGCCTGAGAGGCTGTATTTGAACCATTATTTAAAGAGTTATGCGGATCGGCTTCCATAGGAGCTTCAGCTGAAGAAACAGGGAATTCTTCAAAAGCTGGCAGTGAGTCCAAGCCGGGGACTTCCGTAAGCAGATCCTTTTCCAGGTCTTTTTTTTCCAGATCCCTCGCCTTGGAACTTTCATCTGAGCCTGCATTATCGTCGGATTCGGCATCCTTTTCAGAAGCAGAAGTAGGTTTTGACTTATTGGAAATAAAAGCCAGAATATCGGCATCTTCATATTTCATTGATATTACCCCACCGAGTGTCATTATAAGAGATATCAGGACTCATATTTTCAAAAAATTTATCGATCTCCTGCCTCTCCACTTTCCTGATTTTTGCGAGGTGGTCTGCCTTTGTGAGAGTGAGGGGAAAACCATGCAAAGAAAGGTCAAAGAGCACTTTTTTGGTAATTTGCATGCGCAGGAAATCATCCTTAATAAGCCCATAAGGAGCTTCAACCTTAAAAACCACATCCGTGGAAGGTACGTAAAGCATGAAGAAACAGAGAGCATAGTCCTCAGGCGAAAACTTATGCCTGAGCTCTTGCTGGAATGCATCCCCGGCTGCAAGAGGAGAAGTCCCGTTAAGCATCCTTTCGTAAAATCGGTTGGGCTGCAAAAACCAATTAGTGTAAGTAATGTAAGTATTTCTGGAACCGTTATACTTGCCGTTTTTCCCGTTGGTTTTCGAATTATGTCTGTCATGCCCCTGCCCTCTCTGGCCTTCAACCTTGTAAAGGGAGAGAAGGTTTCGGAAAAACTGTGAATCAAGCATCCAGGGCAGGTCAAAACCTTCCCTTTTCTTCCGGACGCTGTCCATGATCTGCACGTCAGTCGGATTTTTTACAAAGCCTATCACAGGTCTCTTTTTTTCCAGAAAATGGTCCATAATATCAATGTAATTCTGGAGGATTTTTCGGGCATTATTGTTCTGCCGGATTTGCACTTCCTCGTCGTCCAGCACCATCCAGTACATGAGCTGTTTCGGATAAAGAGGCCCGTCCATTATGAAAAAGCTCTCCGGTTCTAACAGATCCTTCATGAAAAGCATGTGCTCGGATTCTGCCAGGTACATGGCTAAACTGTGCACCATGTCAGGAGCCTTTCTTTTCAGCTCGTCCGGAGCAATTGTTACCAGCTTTGCCCTCCCAAGCCCTTCATCGAAGGTTTCCCAGCCTGATGTCGCTCGCATTGCTATCCTCTGCGAAGAAGAATAAGCCGCACAGACAATTGTTCTGCACCTCTGGACATCAAGATCGGTAGGTGTTGCAGCCAGCCCGCAGTGGCAAAAGTCAACAAAAAGCCCACTGTCGTAAGTTTTCGGGTTCGTGCTCCCGCTGTCACAGGCATAAGTAACAGGATACGGATCCTCGCCCTGTGCCATCAGCTCGGGCCTGACCATCCCCCGAAAGAGCCTTTCCACAGCCTTCAGGATTACTTTCCCGTCAATCTTCAATTCCTCAAGCAGAAAATAAATATCAGCTGCCGTTTTTGATTCATCAGCTTCAAATGAACGGTCAATCCTCTCTGCAAGCTCCGAGATCTTATGCATATGCACGGGCTCAAGGGTCATGAATAAAAGATACTTAAAGAGTAATATATATTTGTTGAGTGGGAGATGGAATAGAGGGTAGATAGAAGGCAGATTTTCTGAGAAACAGGTGCTGAAAATAAGAAATATACAACTGTTTTTTAGGAAAAATCCTCTCAAATGATAGAGAAAAAAGATAGAAAACGGAAATCACAAGCTAAGTACAATTAGAGAGTTATCTCAGTACGCAGTCCCCCAGAAAGAGATACTTTGTAAGGATTCCCAGCTTTAATACTCAATCATCGCTGAAAAAGAAAATATTCTAAATTGTCGGGCGACCTGTTTGGGGTGAAGTGGCCGTTCGAAATTGATTTTTCGGTTTTATCTAAATTTCCTCAGTATAGCAAGTCCGATAAGGAGGGTTCCTGAAAAACCTATCAGGAAGGAGGGGATTTTTGGGGGATTTCTTACGACTTCTACTGATGCTCTTGCCTGAACGTAGGGTTTGAGATCTTTGGATATGAATGCGTCTGGAGTTTCGAGATAAGGGTTAATTCCCATCAAGGAAGAGACTGTGTATATTTTTGGAGAGATATTGTCAAAGGTCTGATTTTCCGAGCTGGATTTCAAGCCTGACCCATGTGAGTTTTCGGCGGAGATTCTTAGTTTTTTCTGGGCTATCCCTGCAAGACCTTTGTCATTTTCATAAGCACCTGCAAGGAAGAGGTAGTCTCCTGGAGGAAGTTCGAAGCTTTTTAGGGAAAAAGTGCTCTGGTCTTTTTCGCTTATACTTATAATACCATTGCCTTTTCCGATAAGAGCCTGGATATTGCTCTCAAGCTCTCCTTTTCCGGTTTCGGACTCAGATTCAATCAAACTGGCATTTAAACTCCTGAGAATATCGTTCCCGTTCACGATGGGCCTGATTCCGATATTCATCCGGCCTGAATTTGTGCCTTCAGATGTTGTATAGGCATCTTCACTTATCAGTAAAGCCCAGTACGTATAATTCTTCTGAACAGGTGCATTCTTCAGTTTCAGATTGACTTCAAAACTTTCGCCTTCCTCGAAGGTATACGGAACTCTGGCTTCCAGTTCGTATTTGAGAACTTCGAAATAGTTCGCTAAAAGAATCTCTTTTTCGGATTCAGGTTTTTCATTTTCGTTTCCTGCGAGGGTTATAAGGACCCAGTAACTTCCAGCAGGAAGAGGACCAACAGTTAGAGGAGATAAGTCTCCGTATTTGTTCAAAGTCCCGGGTATCTGGATATAAAATTCCGTGTTACTATTGAAAACATCTTCAAGGGAAATCGTACTTTCATTTATGCCGTTTGAAATGCCATTTTCAGGAAGAAACGGGCTTTTTTCCTTAACAAGATATATTTTAATTTTCTGCTGTCCGAGAGTTTCAGGCCCTCTATAGATTATCTTCACTTTCTCGTTTACAGTATAAAAAGAACGAAGAGAATAGGAATATGATTGTATGAATTTCAAATGGTTCCAGCTGCTGCCCCCTACTTTTATCTCAGGTATCACCGACTCGTTTCCTGCGCTGTCATTCCAGTTGTATACCTTTATTTCAGGGCTCATTTCCCCATTTTTTAGAGTTTGTGTATCATTGTACACTTCGGTTTTTGATTCATTTTTCGCCCCAATATATTGTTCATTATTTGCATCTGTTTTTTGTTCAAAGATAACGTTGGAGCTTGTGAGATAATCTAATCCAGTAATGCCATCTGTTTTTTCTTCAGAGCTAACTTGGGAGCCTGCCGGACAATCTAATCCGGAACTGGCATCTGTTTTTTGGTTCTGCCTGTCTACTACATTACTTGAATCTGTTTTTTGATTTTGGCAGTCTACTACGTCAACTGGACCTGTTTTTTGTTTATGATCATCTACTACATTACTTGCATCTGTTTTTTGTTTATGATCATCTACTACATTACTTGCATCTGTTTTTTGTTTATGATCATCTACTACATTACTTGCATCTGTTTTTTGTTTATAAGAATATACTATGCCACTTGAATCTGTTTTTTGTTTATGATCATCTACTACATTACTTGCATCTGTTTTTTGTTTATAAGAATATACTACATTACTTGCATCTGTTTTTTGTTTATGAGAATATACTATGCCACTTGAATCTGTTTTTTGTTTATGATCATCTACTACATTACTTGCATCTGTTTTTTGTTTATGACCATCTACTACATTACTTGAATCTGTTTTTTGTTTATGATCATCTACTACATTACTTGCATCTGTTTTTTGTTTATGACCATCTACTACATTACTTGCATCTGTTTTTTGTTTATGACCATCTACTACATTACTTGCATCTGTTTTTTGTTTATGACCATCTACTACGTCACTTGCATCTGTTTTTTGTTTATGACCATCTACTACGCCACTTGAATCTGTTTTTTGTTTATGATTATCTACTACGCCACTTGAATCTGTTTTTTGTTTATGACCATCTACTACGCCACTTGAATCTGTTTTTTGATTATGATTATCTACTACGCCACTTGAATCTGTTTTTTGTTTATGATTATCTACTACGCCACTTGAATCTGTTTTTTGTTTATGACCATCTACTACGTCACTTGCATCTGTTTTTTGTTTATGATCACCTACTACGCCACTTGAATCTGTTTTTTGTTTATGATCACCTACTACGCCACTTGAATCTGTTTTTTGTTTATGATTATCTACTACGCCACTTGAATCTGTTTTTTGTTTATGACCATCTACTACATTACTTGTATCTGTTTTTTGTTTATGATCACCTACTACGCCACTTGAATCTGTTTTTTGTTTATGATTATCTACTACGCCACTTGAATCTGTTTTTTGTTTATGATTATCTACTACGCCACTTGAATCTGTTTTTTGTTTATGACCATCTACTACATTACTTGTATCTGTTTTTTGTTTATGATCACCTACTACGCCACTTGAATCTGTTTTTTGTTTATGATCACCTACTACGCCACTTGAATCTGTTTTTTGTTTATGATCATCTACTACGTCACTTGTATCTGTTTTTTGGTCCTGATCGTCTACTACATTACTTGTATCTGTTTTTTGGTCCTGATCGTCTACTACATCACTTGTATCTGTTTTTTGGTCCTGGTCATCTACTACATCACTTGTATCTGTTTTTTGGTCCCGGTTATCTACTACATTACTTGAATCTGTTTTTTGGTCCTGATCATCTACTACATTATTTACATCCGTTTTTTGGTCCTGATCATCTACTACATTATTTACATCCGTTTTTTGGTTATGGTCATCTACTACATTACTTACATCTGTTTTTTGTTTATGATTAACTACTACATCACCCGTGTCTGTTTTTTGGTTATGATCATCTACTATGTCGCCCGTGTCTGTATTTTGGTTATGATCATCTACTACGTCACTTGCATCTGTTTTTTGATTATGATCATCTACTATATTACTTACATCTATTTTTTGTTCATGATCGTCTACTACATTACTTACATCCTTTTTTTGTTCATGATAGTCTACTATGCCACTTGAGTGGCTTTTTGTGCTGTTTTCTACCCCTGTGGCTGATACTGAAATTATTGAAAAAATAAGAATTAATAAAATCCAGGTTAATTTCCATTTACTACCAAGTGTTCCTTTACACAACCCTGTTTTTTTCTTCAATCACTACACCCCTTAATTATCCTCGTTTAGACTTAAATCTGGTTTTTACGTTCCCTTTCAAAATTTCATCTTGATGGAAATCCAGTTTGTTTAGAATTAAACACTTTAAAAATTGTATACCCATTCTTGTCATACAATAATGAAAGTTGGCTAAGAGTACTTATCCGAAAAGTATTGTGACTTACTGTAACTATCACAAAATGCAATATTCACAAACGGAAAGGATACTTGGACATTAGAGGTCTATTGGAACTTATCAACATGCATTACTGACTCTTCGAATAGGCTCCAAGATTTTTTGATAATCAGCCGTAACTTGACTACAGTTGGTTACGATTTCTTATAAAAATATATCTTTTTGATACAGTTACAAAAAAAAACAAACCAGTGCTTCGGTCGTCCACTGATACAGAATTGGTGTTTTCAGGATAGAAGACCAAACGCGACTTTTGGTTGCTTTTTGATGCCTTTACAACACGATGGTTCTACAAATGCCAGGCTCACGGAAAGTGTTTGAAGTCCTCTTATTCTTTCCCAGTTTTTTCTTGTTCCTCTGGTTAAATTGGGTGAAATATATGCCCTTGAAAAAATATTAGATGAATTAGAGAAATCAAACGGCTTGTTTTTGGGCTTTCCATGATTATTACGATAAAGGAAAACTGGTCGTCCATCATTTGTTGATTGATATTAATTCAAAATAATCGAAATACAGTTTACAGCTATTCCTTTCCCACATTTTTAGCACTGCTGTGACCGAACTGCTGTGTGGGCATACAAACGCAAGCAAAAGCCATATTTGAGAATATACCATGAAAACATCAATCAGGTATTAGTGGATAACCAAAATTAATTTGGGAAATTTATTTCAGCATTCCACCTTTCCAGAAAAACTTCTTTTTTGGACTTCGTTCAAACTTCTCAAAGCACTCCGGAGAAAGCACAGGAGACTTTGCTTCTTCAAGGGGGATGCTGAACATTCTTTTCGGCTTTCCGGCTTTGTCACCGAGCCCTATGACGACGTAAAACGGAATCTCATTGTCCCTTGCAAAGCTCCTGTAGCGTCCTAGTTGACGGGTTGCAGCCCACTGGAGTTTGCCTTTGAAGAGTTTTGACCTGTACTTGCACTCCACGCAGAAGATTTCATTGGTGGGTTTGTAGCGGAAGACAAGGTCAGGGCCGCAGTCGGATTCTACGAATCGGGTATGTTTTCTTGCCATATCTGTAGTCCACTGCACGATGGAGAATTGCTTTTCATCGAAGAGGTCCACCACGTATTTTTCGAAGTCATCTCCCTTTTGCTCGGCCTCATTTTCAAAAATAATGCTAATGATTTTTCTTAGTTTTCCGAATAACCCCATAGTTAATCACTATCGTTTTTGTGAAGCTACAGGGATACTTTAGCATATTTATAAACATGGTGGTATGAAATACAAAAAAATACTGACTGTACTCCTCAGTGAAAAGCCCGGAAAACCTTAATTTAAAAAAAGGAGTATACTATAGTAGAAGAAATATAAAGCCGAATAAAAATAATCGGGACAAAATTAAAAATCTCAGGATTCTACGCCTATGGGGAGAAGGCCGAAGAATTATCAGGAAAAGCTGATTGCACCGGAAAGGGCAGCTGAGCTTATGGAGGAAGGCTGGAAACGGGCAGATCTGCACGTGCATACTACCTGTTCTTTTGATGTGCTCCCGGCAAAAGATTTGCGTCCTGAAAGCCTTTATGAAAAAGCCCTTGGGATGGGAATGGATTTTGTAACATTTACGGACCATAATACAGTCAACGCATACGAAATTCTCGGATGGGACAGGGAAAAACTGGTCTCTGGCGTTGAAATGACCATCTATGACCCGGAGTTTGCAGGGCACACACTACATGTGAACGTTTTCGAACTTTGTAGAGAAGACTTTTTAGAACTTACAGAGATTTCAATAATAGAACATGACCTGAAGAGTTTTATAAGATATCTCAAAAGTCATAAACTGCCCTTTATCTACAACCATCCCTTCTGGTTTGAGCTTCGCCAGGAGCCTGACCTCTCTGCAGTGCCTAAACTGGCAAAATTATTTCCTGTACTTGAATATAACATGCATGAGCTCAAGCAGAAAAATGAGCTTACGATCGCCCTTGCGGAAAGGTTCGGTAAAGGCATCGCTGCAACAACGGACACCCACTCAGGGGGGCTTGGGAAGGTGTATACGCTTGCAAAGGGAGACAACTTCAGAGAATATTTCAAAAATATAGAGAAAGGAAAAAGTTACATTGTCCCTGAAGACCTTACAAGGGAAATTCTGATGGAAGAAATGAATACGTGGATAGACCTGATATTTGAAAAAAGCCAGAGAACCCGCGATATAAAAAGGTACCTGACAGGAATAAAGTCCCTGGATACAATGGTAAGGGTCTCGAGGAGCACACTTTTAAACTACTCTCCCAGGCTTAACCGGACAACCATGGACCTGCTTTATATGATCTCAAATACCGGGCTTCCAGCTTCCATCTATATTCACTCGAAAGAAAGCTTTGCAAGAAAAATTGAAAAAAAGATTGAGATTAAAAGTCAAAAGTAAAAACACAATTTTTCTCAAAGCATTTTTCTGTTTTCCAGTTAGATTGAAGCTACACTCAAAAAATAGGCTGCGTAGAAATCTGTTTTTTAAAAAAGAGATTAAAAATCAAAAGGTTTATATTACGAAATTGTTTAGAACCTATAACATAAAAAAAAATAATTTCGTATGATTTTTAATTATCAATATATCCAATATTATTAATATACAGATAAAATTGAAGAAAAATACACATCAAGGTTACCATTATCGTTCAGACTCCAAATTTAACATGTAACGTGTAGGAGTACTCAAAATTCACGCATACTATTGTCCCCACCCTCTATTGGTGCAAAGAAGAAGCAGGACAACAATGAGTTTTTCAAAATAACCGGGGCCTTTGGTGCTATTTCTGCAATCCAGGAGAAAGGAAGTAAAACAGGAAGAGGCAGCAGGATGAAACAGAGGAAACATTTCAAGAGATCAGGATTAAACAGAGGATTGAAACAGGGGCTAACTTTTGCCACACTCATTTTTATTTTTTGTGCAAACATGTATCCAGCAGGAGCGGCAGAGTCTGAAGATTCTAGAGAAAACTTTACGCCCTCAGAAGACGGAATTTTGGACCAGGTTATTACGTATATAAAAGCCCTGCTCGGAGAAGGGGAAGAATTGCAGAACTCGGAACCGATCTCCGAAGCAGCAGCTAAAGAGATGCAGCAGTCAGCAATTTCCAAAAGAACGGTTCTGAAAATCGCAACTCCAAATGTAATAAAATCTGCATCATTTATAGGAGACTCAAATCTGGGGGTTTTTACCCATCTCTCAAACCCTCCCCTCATGAAAATGGACTCTGAGGGGCACCTTGCAGGTCAGCTTGCTGAAAGCTACGAGGTTTCGGAAAATAACACGTGCTGGACCTTTTACCTGAAAGATGACCTCTACTGGAGTGACGGAGAACCGGTGACCCCGGAAGATATAGAATTCTCAATCCGCTACTACGGGAAAGAGACCCCCTGGGCCAGCTGGATCAATAATACCCTGGAAAGTTCGACCGTATCGGAAGATAACAATTCCGTGACCTTCAAATTCAACAAGCCTTACACCCGCATCGACCTGGAGTTTGCGACCTACAATATCCTTCCTGCTCATGTATGGGAAACGATAGAAAACCCGATGGAATACATAAACAATGGCCCCTATGTGGGCTGCGGACCTTACTATCTCAAACTGATAGACCTCAATGCCGGAAAACTCGTTTTTGAGAAAAATCCTTACTGGAAAGGAAAAGCCCCGGCATTCGGAAGTGTGGTGGTCCATTTCTACTCAAACGTGGACGTTGCCACCCTTGCCCTAAAAAACGGGGATGCCGACACTTACTACAAATACGCAGGGTCGTACCCTTATTCCGAAATTGGGCAGCTTGAAGAAACCGGAGATTTTGATTTTCTGGAAAAAACGGATATCGGACTGATTTTCCTTGCCCCGAACCTGGAAAAAGCTCCTTTTTCGGACCTGAAATTCAGGGAAGCTCTTGCCTATGCCATAAATTATAAAGAAATCGTCAGGCTTGAAACCCTAGGGTATGGGGAAGTCCCTAACCGTGGTTTTGTGCCACCTGTGATGGAGTCGTTTAAGGAAACTGAAAAACTTGAGTATGACCCTGAAAAAGCCAGAGAGATTCTGGAAGAAGCAGGATATTCGGACAGCAACGGGGACGGAATCCTGGAAGGAAAAGACGGAGAAAACATCGAACTTGAAATCCTTATCCGGCCCGAGTACGCCCGCACAGGCGAACTTCTTAAAGAGTATTTTGAGAATGTGAGTCTTGCCGCCGACCTGAGGACTGCGGATTCGGATACCTGGATTACCCTGAAAGACAATTATGAATATGACCTGACCGTTACCCGTTCCACCCCCTGGGGCATGCTGATGCACGCAAGCTGGGGGAGCGGCTACTTCGATTCCAGAAGGACAGGACAAGGAGTCATGCACAACGTGGACAACCCCGAGTTCCTGGAACTATGCGATGAGATCCTGGCAACAACGGACCCTGCAGAACTTGAAACCTGTGCCCACGAGCTTCAGGACTACTATGCAGAAGAGCTGCCCGCAATTCCCCTCTACTGGAACAATGTGGTAACGCCGTTCAACCGGGAATTCGATTGCTGGTATGCAGACCCCCTCTACGGGATCTATAACCTGGAAAACTTCGTGAATGTAAGGAAAAATTCTGCTTAAGGAGATAGATGCGTATGGAGTGGACAAAAAGCAAGCTGTTCTGTATTGCAGCTCTCTCTTTACTATTTTTAGGAGGGGCATTCCAGGTCATGCCGCCTTCGGGAGATGAAGAGGCATTGGGGATTGAAACTCCGGGTGCGCAAGCAGATACGGATGCGAAATCATCTGAAGGACCTGAAAAAGTCCTGAAGATTGCAACCCCGAACGTCATAAAATCTGAATCCCTGATAGGAGACTACTACCTGGGCATCTTTGCCCATCTCTCCAATTTCCCCCTAATGCAAATGTCCGAAGACGGCAGGATAGTCGGCAGGCTGGCTGATCATTATGAGGTTTCGGAAGACCACAGGGAATGGACCTTCTATATCCGGGATGACCTTTACTGGAGTGACGGAAAGAAGGTGACCCCCGAAGATGTACAGTTCAGCATAATTTACTATGGAGAAAAACATCCTGCTTGCCGCTGGATCAACGAAACCCTGGAAAGTTCCTCCGTTTCGCAGACTGAAAACTCGGTGACTTTCAGGTTCGACAGACCCTACACCCGCATCAACCTGGAATTTGCGACCTACTATATTCTTCCCGCCCATATATGGGAAAAGATAGACAATCCAATGGAATACTCAAGCAAAGGCCCTTATGTGGGCTGTGGGCCCTATTATATAGAATCCGTAGACCTGAACACCGCCCGCCTCGTCTTCCGGAAAAACCCTTACTGGGAAGGCAAAAGCTGTGCCTTTGATAAGGTAGAGGTTGACTGGTACGCAAATGAAGATGCCGCCTGCCTGGCCCTTGAAAAAGGAGAAGCTGACACCTACTACAAATATGCTTCCTCCTACCCCTACGCGAACATCGAGCGTCTGGAAAAAACTGGGGACTTCAACTTTGTCAAAAAGGACAGTATCGGAATTTTCTATCTTGGGATTACCTTAAACGAAGCCCCCCGTTCGGACCTTGAATTCAGGGAAGCCCTATCCTATGCCATAAATTACGAAGAAATCATGCAGCTTGACACCCTGGGTTACGGAAGCATTCCCAACAGGGGGCTGGTTCCCCCGGACATGGAATACTACAAACCCACGGAAAAATGCAGTTACGACCCGGAAAAAGCCAGGGAAATCCTGGAAAAGGCAGGGTATGAAGACCACAATGGAAACGGGATCATGGAAGACAAAAACGGAAAAGATATCCTCCTGGAACTCATGATCTGTCCGGGCTACGAAAGGGATGCTGAACTTTTGCAGGAGTACTTCCGTGATGTGGGAATCGACATTGAAATAGAAAACGTTGACCTGAACACCTACGGGGACCGAAAGGACAGTTCCAGGTACGAGCTTGTCTTTTCCAGGACCACACCCTGGGGCATGCTGATGCACGCGGGACTGGGTACCGGGTACTTCGATTCCAGACGCTACGGATACATCGAAGATCCTGTCTTTACCGGACTTTGCGACCAGCTCCTGAATACTACCGATCCCGAAACCCTGCGTTCCTGTTCTTACTCCCTGCAGGACTATTATGCAGAAGAGCTGCCGGTAATTCCGGTTTACTGGAAAAAGGAGGTTACCCCCTATAATAAAAGGTTCGAAGGCTGGCACTACAACAGCCTTGAAGGAATCTACACCCTGGATACCTTCCTCGATGTACATGAGGTATGAGACAGGAGCAGTTTCCGGATAACATTGCTTTGAAAACGAAAAAACGATTTGAAAAGGCGAAGTGCCTCGAAAATAACAAAACAGTTTGAAAAAGGTAAGGAGATTTGAAAACGGGAAGGTGGTACAATGCGTGAAGTGGCAAAAAAAGTGTTAAGATATGCGGCTTCCTTTCTCCTCATAGTCACCCTCAACTTTGCGCTCCCCAGGCTTATGCCAGGGGACCCAGTAAAGAACCTCATAGGGGAAGACGTCTACGTTTCGGAGGCTGTAATGGAGGAACTGAGAGCCGAGATGGGGCTTAACATACCGCTTTACGAGCAGTTTACTGCTTACATCGGAGACCTCCTCCGCTTTGACCTGGGTTACTCCTACCACCTTCACAGCCCTGTGACCGAGATCTTGAGGGATAGGATTGTCTGGACCCTCCTTTTTGTGGGTGTATCCATGCTCCTGGGAGCAGCCCTGGGAACCCTGCTAGGAGCATACGCGGGCTGGAAACCAGAAACAAAGGCAAACCGCATCCTATGCTGCGGGTTTATTGCACTTTCCTGCACACCTCCCTATTTCCTTGCCCTGCTTTTCCTGGAGATCTTTGCCTTCAAGCTAGGGCTTTTTCCTTTCAAGGGTTTTTATAACGTCCCGACCCCGGGAAGTATCGCACACCACATGTTTTTACCGGTAACCGTGATGGCTCTCTTTTCCGCCTCCAGAAACTTCCTGATAATGCGGGGAAGCGTCATACAGGAAAAAGGGCAGCTTTACGCCCTCTATGCCCGGGCAAAGGGCCTCTATGACATATCCATTCTTTTCAGGCATGTCATAAAGAATGCTTCCCTTCCGATCATTACCCTGCTTGCCCTTGATTTCGGTTTTCTCTTCAGCGGAGCACTATTTACAGAGATCGTTTTCTCCCTAAACGGAATGGGGACCCTTATCTATGATGCAATAATCGGGAAAGATTACCCGGTCCTCCAGGGCTCGTTTCTGGTAATAGCCCTTGCAGTCCTGCTGGCAAACATGCTTGCGGACCTGCTGTATGCAGTTGCCGACCCGAGAGTAAGGAGGCCGGCATGATACAGAAGGAAACATACATAGGGGAAAGCACCGCCCAGGAAAGAGACAGTCAGTGGAAAGATTTTCTATCCTTTAATTTAAACCTTGATATCCGGAAATACGGAAGAAACCTGAAAAGATTCAACAAAGGAGGACTATTTCTCTTTACTTTTTTCCTAATTCTTGCCCTCTTTCCTGCCCTTTTTGCCCCTTACTCCCCGACAGAGCGCTTCATTCCCTATGAAGCCCCATCGACTGCCCACCTTCTGGGGACAAACGATATCGGAAATGACATACTCTCGGAACTGGTTTACGGGGCAAGAATCTCGATGACGGTGGGGTTTGCCTCAGCCTGCATCTCAACCTTAATAGGCCTCATGATAGGGCTTTTTTCAGGCTACTTCAGGGGGACGCTTGACGAACTGCTTATGGGCTTTACCGACGTTGTCCTGATAATCCCCAAAATCCCCCTGATAATAATCCTGGGAGCATTCCTCCACCCGAGCATCTGGATCCTGATCCTCGTACTTGGGCTGCTTTCCTGGGAGTCAATTGCCAGGGTTGTCCGCTCAAAAACCCTGCAGATAAGAGAATCAGGCTATGTCAAAAGTGCCCGATGCATGGGCTTTTCCCCATTTCACATCATGACCTCGGACATCGTCCCGAACCTCTTCCATGTCCTGCTCCCCAAGTTCATGCTGGCAACGGCTTCGGCAATGATTTCGGAAGCCTCACTTTCCTTCCTGGGACTCGGGGACATAAGCATGAAAAGCTGGGGGATCATGCTTTCCTTTGCCTTTTCCAGAGGTGGTTTTATCAGGGAAATGTGGTGGTGGTACCTGCCTCCGGGAGTCTGCATAACACTCTGTGTAATGTCCATTGCATTGATAGGGTTCGGGTTCGAAGGAAAAGAGAAAGAACGTGGAAAAAGAGGAGTGGATGCGGAATGAACACCCTGCTGGAAATAAAAGACCTCAACGTTTCTTTTCAGGGAAATGAGAATGAGAATAAAACCGGGAATAAAAACGAAACCGTGGCCGCTGTTTCCTGCCTTTCGCTTTCTATAAGGGAAAAAGAAACTGTGGCTCTCGTAGGGGAGACGGGCTGCGGAAAATCCGTTGTCGCACATGCGATTATGCGTCTGCTCCCCCCGGAATCCAGAGTTAAAGGGAGAATAGAATTCGGAGGCAAAAACCTCCTCGAACTGAGCGAAAAAGAGATGGCAAAACTCAGGGGAAAAGAAATCTCCATCATTTTCCAGAATCCGTCTCTTGCTTTAAATCCCGTATATTCAATAGGGCACCAGCTTGCAGAACCTCTCCGGATTCACGGACAGGAAAAAGAGGAAGTGAAGGGAAAGAAAAAAACTAAAGCCCTATCAAAAGTCGTGGAAGCCCTTAAACGAGTGGGTTTTTCAAATCCCCAGGAATACATGGGTTACTATCCCTCCTGGTGTTCCGGAGGGATGAACCAGCGCTTTTTGATTGCGGCTTCAACCATGCTTGACCCGGTCCTCCTTATAGCAGACGAACCCAGCAAAGGGCTCGACAGGAGCCGCGTAGCCGAACTGGAAAACGAGCTGAAGGGACTGAAAGAAAAAAGTGAAACATCCCTGCTTCTGATAAGCCACGACCTCGGTTTTGTGCGGCAGATCGCAGATAGGGTTGCCGTAATGTATGCGGGAGAAATCGTTGAGATTGCCACCCCATCAACCCTTTTTGAAAGCCCGCTCCACCCCTATACCCAGGGCCTCCTGAACAGCCTGCCTGAAAACGGTTTTGTACCCATACCCGGTTCATCCCCACCCCTCAGCAGCCCGCCTGCAGGCTGCAGGTTCCATCCGAGATGCCCCTCCAAGGAAAAACGTTGCACGCAGGAACACCCCGAACTCAAAGAAGGAAACGGAAGGGCAGTGAGGTGTTTTTTATGTCCCTGAAAGCCGAAAACCTCTCAAAGACATACGGGTCCGGCCTGTTAGGAAAAGGAAAATGCATTTTCCGGGACGTGTCGTTTGAACTTGAACCCGGGAAAACCTTCGGGCTGATGGGCCCCTCGGGGGAAGGAAAAAGCACGCTCGGAAGAGTTATTACAGGACTTGAAAGGCCCACCGATGGCGCAGTTCTTCTTAACGGGAGTCCGCTTTTCGGGATGAAAAAAACCGAACATGCGACTTTCCGCCGCAGGGTCCAGATGATGTTCCAGGACCCGACAGATGCCTTTAACCCCAGGAAGAGGATTGAGCATTCGATTTTTGAAGTTCTGAAACTGCTCGATACCCCGGGAACCGGGTGTATCCGGTGCACAAAAGAAATGCTGAAGACCATAGGCCTCCCCGAAGAAGTGCTTGCCCGCTACCCGACCCAGCTCTCAGGCGGCCAGCTCCAGCGCCTTGCCCTTGGCAGGATCCTCCTGCTCGAACCGGAATACATTGTGCTTGACGAACCGACCTCAGCCCTTGACGTCTCGGTTCAGGCCCAGATCCTCCACTTGTTGAAAAAAGTGCAGACAGAGCAGGGAATCGGCTACCTCCTGATCTCCCATGATGAAGCCGTTATCCGCTTCATGTCGGAGAGGATGGGAATGCTTGAAAACGGGAAGCTGGACGTTATTGAAGCGTGAAACCGGAACAGATTCCGGATCAAGCAGATTATGAGGAAAGATGAAGAGAAGAAAAAGTGAAGAGAAGAAAAAGTGAAGAGAAGAAAAAGTGAAGAGAAGAAAAAGTGAAAAAAGAACGAAGAAGGGTTTACGATGGAAAAATTAACCGATATAAAGCCTCCCCTGGAAGATAAAAATCCCTTTCTCAGAGACCTTGCTGCGAATTTTAAAAAAGGGCAGGTCTTTCAGACGGCTCTTGAACTTGATGTTTTTACAAAACTCAAAACCCCAATGACCGCCGAAGCAATCTCCCGGGAAACAGGGACAGACCCTGTACTTACTGGCAGGTTTCTGGATGTACTCGTTGCCCTTTGCCTCCTTGCCAAAAACGATGGAGCCTACGTAACACCGGCAGACCTTTATCCGTTCCTTGCAGACGATGGGCTTTATTATTCAAAGCAGCTCCTCTTATCCAAAGAGGAAAAACGTAACTGGCTGAACCTGAAAGAAATCCTGATACACGGTCCACAGAAGAAGGAAAAGCCTGATTACCAGTATTTTTATGACCGGAAGTCCATGGAATTGATTGCAAGATCCACCCTGCTCGGTAGGCTGCAAAAGATCCTGAAAATCGTTATCGCGCTTCCGGAATTTCAGGCGGCCCGGCGCCTTATCGACCTTGGGGGCGGGCACGGACTGTTCGGAATAGGGCTTGCCCAGGAAAACCCATACCTGGAAGTGGTAATTTTTGACCGCCCCGGAATGGCTGAGATATCCCGGGAATTTATCGGAAAATACGGCATGGAAAAACGCGTAAGAGCCGTATCAGGAGACTACGTAAAGGATAAACAGGGGGCAGAGTACGACATCGCCCTTGAAATCTTATCTTTTGAAAGCAACCTAGACGACGTGAAACAGTTTTATCAAAATGTTGCCGGGTGTTTAAGGCCCGGAGGAATTTTCATAATCCAGGCTTTTGCAATAAAGGCTGATAGGACCGGCCCTCTGAATTCTCTTCTCCATGACCTATACAAAAAGATTGCAGGCCGAAATATGTACATGATGAGCAGCGGGGAGATCCGGGAGGCTCTTGAAGATGCAGGCTTCGAAGCAGAATATGAAACGGAGTTTCACGATGCTATTCCCACGCAACTTATTATCGCAAGAAAGAAAGATCCCCATAAATCCTGAATAATCCTCATAATCCTGAATAAAGGACATTCTGCCTCATTGCGTTTGCACCCGGAAGAAAAACTGGCAAGGAAAGCTGAAAAACAAATTAAACTGGAGAAACAAAATGTAGCAAAACTATAGCTTCAGACCCTCAAAAAAGAAAAGCAGTGAGATGTATGACAAAATATATACAGAAGCAAAGTATATCAATATCCAGTAAAACAAGTTAAATTGATTTGTACTTGTTTGCCAAAAAAACCTCCACAAATTCAATAAAAAACGATACCTTACAAACCATTTTTTATTTTTTATATTTCGTCATGCCCTGAAATCAAATCAACTTATTTTAATTAAGAATGAAAAAGGATAGGGTCCGAGAAAACAAAGAGAAAATCGGAAAGGTACCTGAAACCAGGCACCTAAACCTCAAAATAGCTCCAGAATAGCTTCCGGGCTTTCAAGTACAGTAATTCCCTGCAGCTTTTTTACAATTTCGACATTACGCATGTCCACGTCCCGCACCAGGACTTCAACAGGTCCGCCCTTGATGGCATTATAAGAGCATAATTCCTTGCAGATCCCGCAGCCTTTGCATTTCAGGAGTTCTATCTGGTCTGTGACACCATTTTTCTCAGTGATTGCTCCATGGGGACAGTTTGCCCTGGGGGGGCAGTCCTCGCAATGCCGGCACTGTTTCCTGTCAATGTTGTAGGGCATTTCCGAGACGATCGAGCCTTCAATGTCCACAGGCACAACATAAACCGGGATCCTTCCCTTGACAGCCTGGGCAACGGCATTGGTTACCAGGGAATCGGCAATTCCGTAGGCGATTTTCGAGACTGTGTTTGAGGTTGCAGGCGTAACGAAGAGGGCATCGTACCTTTCAAGGAGAAAACGCCCGACCTTGGGAGAACTTGAACCCTGCTCACTTTCCCGAAAGATCTCTTCAAGGTAGTCTCCTCCCGAGATTTTTACAAGCTTCTGCTCAAGCCCGTACATCCGGAGGACCTCTTCAGCTGCCCTGGAAATATACGTGTTTACGGAAAGCCCGTGGTCTCTGAGTTTAAGTTCCTTAAAGACCTGGTAGCTGCGGTCCAGGAAATGTCCGGCTCCTGTAATACCCCATGCAATGCTCTTAAAACTCATGAAAAGAAATCATGCAGGAGGAAGATAATATAATTTTCTAAAAAAGAGGAACTTGAAACAGGAAACTGAAAATTACAACAAAGAACTGAAACCGGAAAAGAATCAAAAGAGTCTGGAGATATAAAGAAAGTCAGATCCCCAGCACTTCATAAAGCAGTTTCATAGCTTTCTTTTCCCCCTCGCCCCCGCATTTGGAAGCAAGGGTTTCATAGTGCCGGATCCATTCAAGGTATTTTTTATCCCCCGACAACTGGTAACGGGTTGCATGGACTGTAGCTTCAAGCACGGCATTGAATCCCCTGTTGGGTACGGGAAAGGCTTTTCTCTTATCTTCATTAAAGCCCGCCTCCACAGGAACAAGATCGGCAACAAGAGCCTGTTCTGTGTTTTTAACATTAACGCATTCGAAAACGACCCAGGCAGCGGCTTCTGTTAGGATTGGGAACTTAAGCCTGCCTGCCGTCACATATTCAAACTCGGAATGTTCAAGGTCGAAAAAGGTGGAACGCACAAAAAGAAGTGGATCATAAACTACATTTGAAGCAAGATACATTTCTTGAAAAACATTTGCCCAGGTATGGCTGCCTTTGAAAAGCCGGACAAAAGACCTTCCACCCTTTGTAATGATACCTATCGGAGCAGCGTTCGGGCTTTCAAAGCCTGTACTTACTATTACTTCCGAGATACCCTCCCGGATCCCGAACGAAAATAAGTCGATTTCCGGAGATAATTTACCAACTTCCCTGCAATCAGAAGAAAGCCCTGTCAAAAGCGCAAGCCTCCAAGAAAAGAAATAAAAAGTCCTGCAATAATGATATCTGCCGTAGAACCAGGATTGATCCTTTTTTCCAAAAGCTCGGAGTCAAAATCTTGTACTGAAGGCAGGATAAAGGTAAAGTCTCGGGCTGTTTTCCCAGAAGCTTCCCAGCCTGAAAGGATCTTGCCTGCTCTGGAAGAAACGTAATCTGCAGTTTCAGTATCAAACTTGGTCTGGATGAAGGTATCCCTGTGCCTGGAAAGCAGTTTCAGGAACGTATACACGATAGCCTCGTTGATTCCTGTGCCCGAACAGGTGGAAACCGAGCCTCCTGTGAAAGCTTCTGCTTCACAGTTTCGTACCTGCATGAACTCAAGGATGCTTTTTGCGCCCTCAAGACAACGCCCGAAACCTGATGTCCACTCATCTGCAATAAGGTCATACCCTCTGGCAATTTCCATAAGGTCGTAAAGGGTAATGTTCTGTTTTCTGAGATCGGCAGTTGCTTCAGGGTCTTCAAGATCGAATTCGTCCACACTATTTACTCTGACTCCTGCATGCCCGAAAGCCCTGTAGAACTCAACGGCGTCTTCGCAGTTAGTTGCGCGGACAAAAGCATGGGCTCGGGCAGCAAGCCCTTCAAAATCCCCGGCTTCAAGCCGAAAGCCTGCCTTCCCGCGATGAGGGGGTTCTCCGGAGATTTCACCTGCCGCCATTGCCAGAGGAATCAGGAGTAAAAAAGCGCCAAAATGTGTATTCCCTCCCTGCTGCCAGGCAGAGCTTTCGTAAACCGCACTCCTGAGAAGAATTCCTATTCCATCTCTGCTTCTTGCAGCAAGCTCCAGGACAGGATAGGCGGCAACCGAAGAAGCTATAAAATGCTCAAAACAGGTGTCAGGATAATTATGTTCCCTATCAACGTTCCCCGGCTTCGGAGAGGCTGAGACCTCGAGCAACATAGCAAGCTGTGCACAGCGTGCAATCAGGCTCGGGGTTCGGGATTCCTCTACCCATTCAGGGATATGAAGGGAGAAAGCAGAATTATTGGGCTTCATTTACCGGAATCCTGGCATGGTCAAGGATGTATTTTGACAACTGCTCCTTAAGCTTCATATACTCCGCATCAGAGAGGTCAAGTGTATTCAGTACACCATCCCTGATCCAGCAGGGCTTTGTAATCTTGCAGCACCAGACAAGGCTGCCGAAACAGGTATCCTCCCCGAACTCCAGCATTGTGCCTCTGGCAAATTCCATTTTTGTCCGGGCGAACTCTTCGGCAGTGTACCCCAGCTTTCGGGATTTCTCGTGCACAGGACAGGGTTTTACCGGGAGGCAGCAGAAAGCCAGACCCCTGAAGTCCCCTTCACTGCAAACGTGTTTGGGAGCATTATACCAGCCTATTGACTCCTGATACGAACTGACACTTTCTACAAGTTCCTTTATCAGTTCAGGGTTTTCCATCGCTCCCCTTGCAACAGAGACCATGTCAGCTCCTCGAGAAAACATGTCCTTTGCCGTGGCAAAGTCAGTAACCGAGTTGTTGCCTATAAGGAAGAGCCTTGTAGCATCTCTGTAATTTAAAATCGAATCAAGGTCGGCTCCAAACCCTTCCAGCATGGAATCTACATGGATGATATCAGCCCCGGCCTTATCAATAAGCCTGGCAAGTTCAACATCATTCACTACATTTGCCCTTACCTTTACGGAAAGCACGACTCCTGTTTCCTTTATTGCCTTTATCCAGGCAGAAAGCCTGGGGAGATCATACAGCAGGGCTTCCCCTATGCCCGCTTCAAGCATTTCAGGCTGCTTGCAGTGGGCGTTTAACTCAAGGATCGCCCCTTCTTCCTTTACGATTTTTGCGGCTTCAACCAAAGGCTCAAGGGTAGTGCTTCTTACGTTTACTGCAACAGCACTACCCGAGTTTACTGCCCGGATTTCCTGTTTTATAAGCTCCATAGGTTCATCGGAGATGAACTCTTTTCTACCCCTGGCAACAAGGGCTGATGCAACTTCAATAGACCCTTTATCCAGATTGAAGGCTCCAAGCACTACCAGCCCGGCATCACCTGCATACTGGTTGGCAAAAGCGCTATCGACAATACCTGCCATTGGCGCCAGTGCAATGGGATTTCTAAAACGGACATATCCAATATGCAAATCAAATAGATAATCACTCATGTTTTACCTCTAAAAAATAAGACTGGAAACTGAACACAAAAATGATAGTTATAGTCACATATTAAGCTAACGAATCATTTTAATCTTATGAGAATATTTTTTCAGAGATTTATTAAAATGGGAAATCCATTATTAAAATGGAAAATCCATTTTATTTTTCCGATTACAATACATATATATTAATATTTGGGCAGATCTCAAACACTCAAAGGTTATATAGAACATACAGAAGGAATGCACCTGTTGATCCAGACCAGGAAAGAGTTAAAAAAATCAGCCCGAAAAATAAGCCAATAGCTGCTGAAAACAATGTTACTCAAGCACCTTATTTAGCCAGTCTCCTTTTGCAAAAATATTATCCCATAAATATATATACGATCAAAAAATACATAGGACAGGTTAATCAACAACATGCGAGAGAGGCTGGGCGGCTGCCGGACCTTTTGGTCTGAGGAAAGTCTCCCCACCGCTCCGGACACACGAACATCTGTAAAGGATGTCGGGCGAGAGCCTGGGCTCTGGCACAGAAACGATAACTGCCCCCTGCAAATGCAATGATGCCATAAGCTGAGGTCGCAGGGAGAGTGGATGAAACGGCGAATCCTCGTGGGTGCAAGTTGGAAATCGGGAAGAACGAGTAGTCCGGAATCGCCCGATTGGTTTTGGTAACGCTTAGCCGAATGCCGTCGATGCAAGAGTCCTCAGGGACCATTTCTTCCACTGATGAATGGCAGGAATTTTTGCATGAACAGAAGGGAGCTTACAAGCCTCACTCGCATACAATTATTCTAATTTGTTCTTTATTCCTTTTCTCTGGTTTTGTTTTTATCCGGTCTTTTGCCCGGGAAAATGCCCCTTCTTAAGCAAAAATAAATTTATTTTAGTTTAAAATTCAGAAGTGCCCAGCGCAGGTAATCTTTATAATTGATCTTGAAATCCACAACATCAAGATATTTATAAATCATTTTTTCACTTGAAGTGAAGATCTTAAACGTCCTATCCGGAAAGCGGTGCATTACCTTTGAAAACAGAAGGGAATACTTAAGGTGAGTCCCAAACTCAGCCTGGCATAGAGACTCATATTTATTCAGGTCTTTGATTTTTCCACCATGCATGCAAATCCCGGCAATTACTTCTGCAGCAAACTGTCCGGAACTGATGGCATAGGCCAACCCTTCCCCGGAGAAGGAATCAACGAAACCTGCAGCATCCCCGCTCAAGAGAACCCTTGAACCTGCAATTCTGCGCTTAAGCCCTCCCCAGGGGATCTTATGCCCATGCAATTTGTAGTTTCCGGAAAAACCATTGTCTCTCAGGAAATTAAGCATTGTTTCTTTTGGGTGAGGCAGGTCTTTAACAACTCCGCCGATCCCGACAGAATAATAGGTTCTATGAGGAAAAACCCAGCCATAACCACCGCCAGCAATCCCGAAATGCAATTCAATGGTTTTTCCCAATCGCTGTTCAATTTCTTTTTCATTGGCAGGAACTTCAGTGACCATGCAGATCCCGTACTCCTCTTTAGTATCCGAATGCCGCACACAGTTTTTGACGAGCCCCTGTACCCCCTCGGCAACAATTGCAAATTTTGCTCTGTATGTGCCCCTATTAGTCTCAACTTCGACACATTCTGGCATTTCTCTGCAAGAAAGAGCCTTTTCCCCTGTATGAACTTCAATTTCGGTTTCCTTTGCCTTTTCAAGCAGGAGATTATCAAACATGTATCGGGAGACAATCACTGACAAACGGTAATCTTTATGTGTCTCGATAAACTGGCCTTTGAAAAAGACTTTTGCCCCTGTGACTTCCCACTCAATAAACTCCTCGGGAAGTTCAAAATCAAGATAAGAGATAGCATGGTCCGAAAGTCCCCCACCACAGGGTTTGTATCTGGGAAATTCCTCTTTTTCAAGCAACAGTGTACTGAGACCAAGTTTTCCGGCTCTTCTTCCGGCCGAGGCTCCGGAAGGACCACCACCTACGATAATTACGTCATACATGAAAGTAGCACCTTTAAAAGTATATTTAAATGAATTCAAAATCACATATTAATTTTGAGAGGCACGTATTTAAAATATAGATTTGCAGGGAAAAAGTTGCTTTTTACCCGAAAGAAGGAAATCAGGTTCAGTATTTGAAAGTTTCGAAAGCATCCAGAACCTTTTGATAATCCACTTCCGTTCCGAAGCAACCGTCCCTTTCCATCGGAACCCCGTAGGTCACGATTTTTCTACTTTTGATGGCACGCATAACCTTGTTGAGCTCGTAATCACAGGCGATAAGGAGCACTCCATCAGCTTTTTCCATCTGCAGGATGCGTTTGACAAAAGAAGACCCGGTCAGGATAAAAAGCTTGTACCCGTATTTTTCCGAATCTTTTTTTAGCTGGGCAAACACACATTTTCCACAGGACTTGCACTGGATACCTTCCCTCGTGGAATGGGCGGGACAGTCAAGGGCTCGCATGCAGTGGGGAGCAAGAATGATCCTTTTCCTGGTTTTTGCAAAAGCTGATTTATGAGCCATGTTTTTCAGGGAAGCCATCCATTTGTCCAGTGTTCTGGAATCCGAAAACCTAACAAAGAGATGCCTGAGTGGCAAATAGAAAAAGTCAAGCACGTTTGCAAAAAAACCGGCCAGCCAGACATATCTGTTCAGGCTTATCCGACTTACCAGAAGAGCAATCGACGCTATAAAAACCGAAAAAATCACGGTAAAAAACAGGACTTTTCCTATAAGATTATACATTGCACATCTCCATTTTTCGGATAATTTCTTCAACGTTCGCTTCGGTATTGAAACAGCCGTCACGAAGGAGAAGAACCCCTTGCACAGGAACAAAAGATACCTCTTGCATATCTTCTGCAAGCTCATTGTAACAGGCAACACCAAGGCAAGCCCGGGGCCTGTATTCCTTGAAGATCTTTTTGACAAAACTGCTTCCAGGAATTACGAATACCTTAAACCCGTACTTGTCGCCGGCCTCACAAATCTTTGCAATATCACAGAGCCCGCAGCGCTTGCATTCATACCCGTGCACTGGGTCACATCTTGCCTTACAATTCGGATGGCGCATACACTGCGGCAGCAGGACAACCCTCCCCTCCTTCGTATGTACGAAATCATCCAGCATCATAGCATTCCGGACATCGATAAGGATATCGTCAACAAGCGTTTCCCGGATTCGAAAAACCTTGCATATCCACCTGGAAGGAGAATAGAAAAGATAGAGCGTGAAGAGTGTAAAACTTGGAAAAAGTATTCTGCGTTTTTTAAAAGAGTAAGCCCCTATCAGAAGAGCAAACACAGTCCCGCACAAAGCCAGGAAAGTCAGGAATACGAACACTTTTCCCATGAATTCGTAAGGAATTTGCATACATTGGTCATGAGATTTTAGCAGTATTTATACCTATCCATAAAATCAAAGACCGGCAGCAAAAGCAAACAATGAAACCAGAATAGAACCAGAATGGAACCAGAATAGAACCAGAATAGAACCAGAGTAGAACCAGAGTAGAACCAAAATAGAACCAGAAAGGAACCAGAATAGAACCAGAATAGAACCAGAATAGAACCAGAATAGAACCAGAGTAGAACCAGAATAGAACCAGAATAGAACCAGAGTAGAACCAGAGTAGAACCAGAATAGAACCAGAAAGGAACCAAAAAGGAACCAGAAAGGAAATAAAAGGAAAAAAATAACCCCGAAGGGTTTAATCTCCTATAACTTCGAGCCCGAGAGCTTCTGCGACAAGAACAATAATGTCCTCGACTTCCAGCTTTTCTGCACCCGGTGTGTTCTTTTTATTGAGGGAATCCGTTCCGTCCTGAAGGTTTCTCTTACAGAACGGACAGGCGCTTGAGAGGATATCTGCGTGGGTTGCAAGAGCATCCTCTACACGGGTTTCGGCAACTCCCAGAGCAAGGTCAGGGATACCTGCTTTCACACCACCGCCAGCTCCACAGCAGCGCTGGAATTCCTTGACTCTGTCCATTTCAACAAACTTGACACCTGGGATATGCTCAAGCACATATCTGGGGGCATCGTATACACCTACGTGGCGGCCCAGGTGGCAGGGGTCGTGATAGGTGATGGACTTGTCAATGGACTTTTCCCATTTGATCTGGTCCTTCTTGATAAGTTCTGCCAGGAACTCGGTGATGTGGACCACTTCAAAGGGCAGTTCTTCTCCTAGCTGCCTTGGCCAATCGACCTTGGAGGCACGGAAACAGCCTGCACAGGCATAGAGGACTTTTGTTGCGCCTTTGGCCTTGATGGCATCTACATTGTGCTTGGCAACCTTGCGGGCGACGTCTTCAATATGGGACTGACCAGTCCTGATCATAGCTGAACCACAGCACCATTCTTCTTCCCCGAGCATGGTGAACTCAATGCCTAACTTGTTAAGCACCCTAGCGGTTGCAACAGCCAGCTTGGTCTGCCTGAGTTCGGCAGTACACCCACCGAAATAGAGGATGTTGGCTTTCTCGGCGATCTTGACATCATCCGGAATCCATTTAAGGCGGTCTTCAGGAGCTGCAAGGTAAGGGTTGTTGTACTTGTTAACAAGCTTTGGGAACATATTCTGTTTCCCATAGGGGCCAATTCCTTTCTTTACAAGGTTTGCCCGCATGGCTTCCCAGAGTTCCACGGTGTTGATCCCGGACTCACAGACGGTTCCGCAGATACCACAGGTGGTACAGCCGTGGACGTCATCTTTGAACTCTTCGAGTTCGGCGTCAGGGATCTCCTTCGGGCCAAAGAGCTTTGCCTTGAGTCCATAGGACTTATCCATGAATTGCTTCCAGCGCAGGATCTTGTCTCTGGGAGCTAACCCGGGCTTCTGCCCGGAAGCAGCGTAGGTTGGACACCACTTCACACATTCACCACAGCGGGTACAGGAGTCAAGCTCCATAAGCTGGACGGCTGTAAGGTTCTTGGTGTCTATTGATGGAGTTTTTTTTGCCATTTTTATTCTCCTCCCTTATTTGCAAGAATTGCAAGAGGGGTGGCGATTACGTGTATGTACTTGCTGTACGGGATGTATGCAATACAGAATAGCAGGGAAATAATGGAGTGGAAGAGAGCTGCGGGGGGTGCAGTTGAGGGATCAAGCCCAAAGCTCCAGATAAATCCGGTCCTGATACCATCGGCAATGAAACCGGAAATCGTGACTATGAAAACTCCTCCGAGCAGAATCCAGTCATACATGATGGTAGCTTCCCTTACATTAGAGACAAAGAGTCTCCTGACCACTGCAATTATGACTCCAAGAAGCAGAACGTATCCGAAAATGTAGTTCGGGATGGCGAGGAAATCTCTGAACTCGGCGGGGGTGAATGGAAGCTCGATTCCAAACTTTTCGATCATTTCCACCGCGAACATGAGCCCCGACAGGGCAAACAGAGCCATCCAGCCTGCAAAAATCGTGAAGTGCATGAACCAGCGCAGCGGACTTCTCTTGAGAATTCTCCTCTGGAACATAATATCGAGGATAAGAACCTCAAGAATCGGTTTTCCGTGCCCATGGTGAGACTCTTCTACTACCTGTTCCCACCAGGTCTTTAAAAATCTGATCGCACTTCCCTTGCTTCCTGCCTGAGGCTCAAGAGCATAGCCTGTGACGCCAGCACCCCATTTCTGGAAGTTAAGGATCATACCGTACAAGAAAATCACAATGGCGATTGTGCTGAATATCATTATCTGGACAAACGTAAGTCTGAGTGCATCCGAGAGCCCAGAGAAGTATGCCATCTCACTGCTAATAGTTTATTCCTCCTATATATGGGTAAAAACTGAGAACTGATACTGCTTTATAAATATCATTGATGTTACAGGATATCAATTACAGTAAAGACAGAGCAAGAACCGTAGCAACTGTCTGTATTGATGTTACAGGATATCAATTACAGTAAAGACAGAGCAAGAACCGTAGCAACTGTCTGTATAAGGTTTGAATAGTCTGTTAGTCTTTGTATCTATTATATTTAAACGTTATCTTTAACATACAATACATCGAAAAGCTCGCAAGAGGCGCGAAAATAGGGAAACATTAAAGGGGTCTAACAGATAAAAAAAAGAGAAACTGGGGAAATAGTAGTAAAATTATAATAGACGGGTTATAGGAAACCCTAACTAAAATTCATTCTAGCTGATAATGAAAAAAAATGAGTTTAAGAAAATAAGAAAAAGGTGCTGAAAAAAAACACTTTATTTTTTTGTGCATATGTACCCATAAAAACCAACGCTGTCTTGAATTGAGAATTGTGTTACCCACACATAATGACGAACATCTAAAAAGATAGAACGTACTCAGAAAAAGTCGAAAACTATAAGGTGGAAAAAGATGGGAAAAGAGGGATATCCGGATTAAAATTCATAGAAGATGTTTGAAAGCACCTTTTACTCTGAAAAAAACTACCCGGCGTCCTTCCTGTTTAACTCATATTTCCTGAGCTTAACTCATATTTCCTGAGCTTAACTCATATTAACCATGATGGAGAACTGCTCACAGCCCTATCTCTTCTTTGAATTTCTCAATCCCGATCTCATCTATAACTTTTCCAAGCCTTTTTGGCTTCCCATAACCTTTGTAGAAATTAATGATTTTTTCAACAAGGTCCAGCACCTGCTCTTCCGAAAGATCCTTCGCCACCAAATCTCCGAGCCTCGGACTCGGCCCTGCGCTTCCTCCAACAGTCAGATTATAGCCCTTTGCCGTGCCCATGACACCTAAATCCTTTATACTTGGTTCAGAACAGGAATTAGGACAACCTGAAACAGCCATTTTGAATTTGGAAGGGAGCTGCATTCCGTGATATTTTTTGTCAAGCTTCAGGCCAAGCCCGACAGCATCCTGTTTGCCCCTCTTACAAAACGTAGTTCCTGGACAGATTTTGATGCTCCGGACACAGAGCCCGATAGCAGCTCCCGGGCTCATACCCAGTTCACCCCAGGCTGCATCCAGGTCTTCCTTCTTAAGCCCTACAATAGCAATTCTCTGGGCCGATGTGATTTTTAAAGCCGCTGCCCCATATTTTTCTGCAATGTCTGCGATCTTTCTAAGGGTCTCTGGATATACGATCCCTCCGGGAATGTGGGGAGCAATTGCGTAGGATTCTCCGTCTCTCTGCAGGATTGCAGCCTTCTCAGGAAGGTCGCCTTTAACGTATTCTTTTGTCATATTTTTACACTCTCCTGGTAAATAGTTTCAAGTTTGTTTCAGGATCTAATTATCGGTTAGCCTGAGACCAATGTCTGGACATCAAAGCAAAAACTGAGATTGACGAACAGGCTGAAGTTTCCGAACAATATCTTCGATCCGTACAGAGACCCGCACAGAAACGGATATGTGAACCTGTTTTAACCCCGGTGAATTAGACCCCTTCCATAACTACAGAACCTCGATAACCCGGCACCCTTCCGGATTAGAGGATTTAGACTTCTGGACCCATAAAGAGAGTACCAGACCAGATAATATATTGCTCGAAACAATATAAATTGTATGTGCCACAACAACCGGTTTCAGGGAGTGAATTAAATATCCGGAGCAAATGCATGGGTGGTTCCGGATTAATCAGTTGATAAACGGATCATGAGATCCGTCAATAGTTTTTACTGCTGCTTTTTTATTCTTTCCAGAAAGCCCTTGAGACCTGCTTTATGCCTGGCTTCGTCAAGGGACGCCCTCTCGAAGAAAAGAGCAGCTCTGGTATTGCCTTCCTTTCTGGCAATTTCCGCAGCTTCGGCTTTTTCGATCTCGGCTTTGCTTTCCCCTTCAAACATCATTTCAAGATTTTCAGTTGTCGTGCTTTTTACGAGCCCCATAATTTCAGCCACTTCCGTGGCATGCCAGGCTTCGTCCATTGCTATCTGACGGAGGTAGACTGCAACATCTGCAAACCCTTCCTGTTCAGCAATCTTGGACATTGCCAGGTACAATCCAACCTCAGTTGTCTCTCCTCTAAAGGTATCTTTCAGAATCTTTTCAAGGTCCATTAAATCACCATTTCTCCTTTAAAAAAAACCTATTTGTAAACTACCCGTTAAATCTAAAGATTTAAAGGGCTTCCTGAATCATCTACCGACTATTGTCTGCTAGTCATACAGGCTCTACCCCGTATTCCGCAGGTGGAAAGATGTACTTGAGCTACCTTTCGGTTTCCAGTTTTCGCTGGCACTGCCTCTAGCCCTTAGAGGGTATGATCGGAAAAGTTTGCCCTGTTAGCCAACTTGCCTAAACATTGTGGTAACAGCAAAATCCCTTTATCCTGTGCCAGGTTATCGCTTTGGAATTTCAGCACAGAACAATAGACTTCAAAATATTAATAAGTTACCTGAATCAATAACAATCGAACGTGGAAAAGTTGACACTTATATCCCATGAAATTAAGATTTCATGGATTTTACGCTTCTTCCTATAAATTGAAAGGTTTAACACTAATATATAAAAGAGGACAAATAAGAGTTCTGCATATATAAAGATAAAAAATATTGCAACAGATAAAGAAAAAAAATCAAAGTTGAGAATGATAAGTGGAAAATAGTTAAGATGAAAATTTATATTGATGAAGATAAATGTACAGGCTGCGGGACATGTAAGGCTGCCTGCCCTAAAGGTCCGAGGATTTATTCCATAGAAGAAAAAAATGGTAAGAGAGTTTGTATTCAGAAAGATCCTTCTTACTGCCTCGGGTGCAGAATGTGTGTGACCGTCTGTATGGAAGACGCAATCACCCTTGAAAACTGATTTTAAAAAACAAAAAACACAACCAGGATTGAGAAATTTGTCACTTGAAATTCGTGTAGTGCTTGTAGAACCCATGTATCAGGGAAATGTGGGATCGGTTGCAAGAGCAATGAAAAACTTTGGATATTCTGATCTGGTTCTGGTAAACCCCTGTGAACTCGAGGGACAGGCAAGAGCAATGGCTTCCCATGCAAGGGATGTGCTCGAAGGTGCAAGAATTACCTCAACCATTGAAGAAGCCGTAAGAGGCACAGACCTGCTCGTAGGGACAACAGGAATCTCAAGCCTGAAGACAGGAGAGCATATCCGCCTTCCCCTTTACACTGTAAAGGAATTCAAAGAAAAAATTAAAGAATACAGCGGCACCATTGCAGTCCTTTTCGGGCGTGAAGACAGCGGTTTCAGAAACGACGAACTTAAAGGTTTTGATATGCTTATCACGGTTCCGACCTCAGAGATATACCCAATAATGAATCTATCTCATGCGATTGCAATTGTGCTTTACGAGCTTTCGGAACTCAAAGGGGGAAACAACCCACTTGCTGAAGGCTTTGACCTGCAGCTCCTGTACGGGCATATGGATGAATTGCTTGAGGAAATAGGTTATCCGGCCCACAAAAAAGACAAAACTTCCCTGATGCTGAGAAGAATATTCGGAAGAGCCGGGCTGACCCCAAGAGAAGTCCAGACTCTGAGGGGTATAATAAGGAAAACCGAGAGAAAAATGGGGTTCGCAGCAGAAGCTAAAAACCTGCAGAAAGCAGAAGATTCAGAAAGCATAGAAAAGTTCATATGATACTAAGCCTGATTTACATCAGAATCTATAATACATTTTTTAACTTTTTTTAGGATCATTTTTAAGCAGAAATAACCTTATCAAAAAGGAAAAATTTTACATAAAAGCCAAGTATTTTTGAGAACGCCATGACCGAGACAGAAAGCAAGTGGGACGAGAAACTAAAAAGATTCTTTAAAGACTACTACTGGAATGAAATCCTTCAACTTGCAAACGAATATCCGGATCAGCGAAGCCTTGGTGTGGATTTTACAGATATAGAGAAGTTTGACAGGGAGCTTTCAAAAGAGCTGCTCGAGCACCCAGGAGAACTTATATGTGCAGCTGAAGCTGCCCTGAAAGAAATTGACCTTCCTGTAGAAAAGAGCCTTGAGCAGGCTCATGTAAGGATTATAAAAATCCCAAACAGGGTCCCTATCAGAGAACTGAGAAGCAAACACCTATCACGCCTTATTGCAATCGAAGGCATGATAAGGAAAGCCACAGAGGTAAGACCAAGGATTACTAAAGCTGCCTTCCAGTGCTTGAGATGCGGGCACCTTACCATTGTCGAACAAAATAGTTTCAAGTTTGAGGAACCCTTTGCAGGCTGTGAAAATGAGACATGCGGAAAAAAAGGACCTTTTAAGGTTGCAATTGAAGATTCGACCTTTATAGATGCCCAGAAACTCCAGATCCAGGAATCTCCGGAAAATCTAAAAGGAGGTTCGCAGCCGCAGAGCCTGGAAGTAGATTCCGAAGACGACCTCACGGGAAATGTCACCCCCGGAGACCGCGTCATCATTAACGGAATCCTGAAATCAAGGCAGCGCACCCTCAAAGATGGAAAATCCACTTTCTATGACCTGGTGCTGGAAGCAAATTCTATCGAGCGCCTGGACAAAGATTATGACGAACTTGAAATAACTGCCGAAGACGAGGAACAGATCCTTGAACTTTCCCGTGACCCGTTAATCTATGACAAAATCATAGCGTCCATTGCACCCTCTATCTATGGATATGAAGATATCAAAGAAGCCCTTGCCCTTCAGCTTTTTTCAGGAGTTGTGAAAACCCTTCCTGACGGAGCCAGGATCAGAGGGGATATCCATATGATGCTTGTAGGTGACCCCGGAATTGCAAAAAGCCAGTTGCTACGTTATGTGGTAAAACTCTCACCAAGAGGCGTTTTTACATCCGGAAGAAGTGCATCCGCAAGCGGTTTGACTGCTGCTGCCGTTAAAGATGACATGAATGACGGCAGGTGGACAATCGAAGGCGGTGCCCTTGTCATGGCTGACATGGGGATTGCTGCGGTTGACGAGATGGATAAAATGAAGACTGAGGATAAGAGCGCCCTGCACGAGGCAATGGAACAGCAGACTATAAGTATTGCTAAAGCCGGGATTATTGCTACCCTTAAGTCCCGTTGCGCACTTCTCGGAGCTGCAAACCCAAAATACGGACGTTTTGACCGTTATGAGGGCCTCGCAGAACAAATAAATATGCCTCCAGCACTGCTTTCCCGCTTTGACCTCATCTTTGTTTTGCTCGACACCCCAAACCACACCCTGGACAGCAGGATCGCAAACCATATTCTTCAGTCGCATTATGCAGGAGAACTCTTCGAACAGCGGCAGAAACTTCCCGGATCTCAGGTAACAGAAGATTTTGTTGATGCAGAACTGGAAATAATAGAGCCCGCAATAGAAGCAGAAATTATGCGAAAGTACGTTGCATATGCACGAAAAAATGTGTACCCAGTAATGGAAGAAAACGCCCGGCGCCACATAATCAACTTCTATACAGACATCAGGAAAAGTGGAGAAGGTAAGAATACGCCCGTACCCGTGACAGCAAGGCAGCTTGAGGCGCTGGTTCGTCTCTCCGAAGCCAGTGCAAGAGTACGTCTGAGCAATATAGTCACTCTGGAAGATGCAAAACGGACTATAAGAATCACCATGAATTGCCTTAAAAACGTGGGTGTTGATCCTGAAACGGGAGCTCTTGATGCAGACGTACTTGCTTCAGGCACAAGCATGAGCCAGAGAAATAAAATAAAACTCCTTAAAGACATAATAAAAAAAGTCTCCGAGAGACATACTGGTGCCAAAGCTCCTCTCGAAGAAGTTTACACCGAAGCTGAAAATGAGCATGGAATGGACAGAGATCATGCAGAAGAATATATAAAGAAAATGAAGCAGAAAGGGGACATTCTTTCTCCGGACCAGAACCATATCAGGCTCATTAATTAAATCAAAAGACAGTGGTATTTCATAGCCTAAAAAAGTTGCTGCACACTGGAAGTCCAGCGGACGAGCAGCATACCCGTAAACAAAATAATAATAGTTAAGCTGTAAATACTAAATAGGGCAAAATGGTTAAGCTGTAAATACTAAAAGGGCGAAGTATTACTTAAAAAGGGAAAATATGTATCTAAAAATTTATAAAAATGAAGGGTGCGGGCTTGTTGCAGCCTGTGATAAGGAAGTGCTCGGAAAAACCCTGAAACATGGCAACGCCGTAATAGAGATCAGCAGTGCTTTCTATGGAGTGGAACTTGTCTCTGAGGAAGAACTTCAGCAAGCTCTGGAAGAAGCTATGACTGCAAATCTCTTCGGGGAAAAAACAATCAAATGCGCCATAAAGTGCGGGCTTATCGATCCTGATTCTGTAATCATTATCGATAGTGTACCACACGCCCAGATATTCAGAATTTGAAAAAGATCTTATATCTCACGCTGGTTGTGTAAATGGCTAAAATGTGGTATACGGCAATTCCCGGTTTAATTTTCCGGGCTGGCCCTACCAGAACCGGATAAAAATAAAACCTATAAGAGAAAATTGCAAAATCGTGATACTGTGAGCGAAAATATCGAAGAAGTCGGAATCAGAATGCTGACAGAAGGTGAACTGATTTCCGGGGTTGTGGAAAAACACAAAAGGTTTCTGGAAGAATATCGAAAGGAGTTTGAAGAACTGGACAGCAAGCTGAGCCAGTTTGAAGAAGACGCAAAAAATGCAAAAATTTCCAGAACCCGGATGGCGGAGCGAAAAGAGGTCCTGAAGGAAAAACGCCAGCAATATTACCATCAGGCAGAGGGATTGCTCGAAAAAGAGCTCTTTCCGAAACTGGACCCTGTAACTGCTGATAAAATAAAGGAAGATATAAAAAAACTCAAAGGACAGATCGAACCGGAAGAAGAACAGGAACTTAAAGACTCTTTTATGGAAAACCTGCAAGAGCTCACCAGAGAAAAAGGAGTCGGAGAAAGCCTTCTCCTGCAAACCAGAGCCAGATTGGAGGAAGCCAGGGACTCAAACCTGGAGCTAAAAGAGATCAAAGAGTCTGAAAAACAACTTGAAGAGGATGATGGAAGCAAAAACAGTGAAATTTCCAAAAATAAACCCCAGCACAAATGGCTCAGCAGCAAAATAAAAAGTCACGAAGAAGCCCTGAGTTACTGGGAAAAACAAAAAGTATAACAATTTAAAGAAAACACTTGGGTGGTAGGACATGAACAACGACGTTTCAACAGCAGAAACTGCAACGGCCGACCTTTCAAACCTTAACGAACGGGAGCTTAAGGGCAAGGTGAACGAGCTCAGGAGCAGGATAGAGAAAAGCGAAAGGCAATTGGCTTCGATTTTTAAGGAACTGAAAATAAACAGGACCGATATCGACGAATTGAAAGAAAAGAGAGACTCTCTGAACAAGCAGGTTAAGGAAAGGGTTGCAAAAGCACAGTCACTTAGAGACCGAAGGGACGAGATTAACAAGCAAATTGGAGAGTACAAGGAAAAAAGGAGCGACGTAAATTCCAAAACCCAGAAACTTTTTTCAGGAATTGCAGACCTCAAGGAACAGCGTGATGAATGCAACAAACTCTCTCACGGAAGCGTGGAATCCCTCTCAAGGGCGTATGAGGCTGAACTGGATGCTCTTTTAAACAAAGAACTCCCCCTTGCAGTAGAAATCAAGATAATCCAGAAGTTAAACGACCTGATTAATCGCCTTGAAGCTGCGAAAAAAGCAAACGAACTGCATTCACTGATTCAGGACAGTTATAAAGAGTCCAAAGGAATTCACAAAGAAGGGGACGAATTCCACAAAAAAATCCAGGAGCTTTCAGACAAATCTCAGGCATGCCACCTGGAAATGCTCGAAAACTTCAAGGCAGCAGACGAAATCCGAAAAGAGGCAAATATGTACCATGCCCAGCTTACGGATAAAATTGCAAACATAAATTCCATTAAAGAAAAAATAGATCCCCTCAAGAGCAACATCGCAGGCAATCGAAAAGAACTCTCGTCATACCTTGACAGATTAAAAGACATCCAACTTACAAAGAATGAACATAAAGTTAGCCAGAAACACAGCGATGCCCGTGAAAAACTGCAGAAAAATGCTCGCCTCAGCCTGGAAGATCTTAAGCTTCTCATAGAGAAAGGAGATGTAAAGTTCTCCACAAACGACTGAGACCGGAAGAAAGAGCAAAAAATAAAAAAGCGATAGAAACCGTTATTTAAAAAGTCTGTTTCAGACGTTTCAGACTTATTTATTCATAGGGAGCTCCAGTTAAAAACTTCAGTTCCCAGTTTTTAAATCGGGTTCTGCTTTAGGCATATAGTTTTGACTTTCAAGCCTGCCCTTACTTTTAAGTCTGACTTTTATTTTTAAACTGGTTTTACTCGGATAAATCACTTTTTCTTATATAATCCCGCAAAAAAGCCAGTTACCAAAAAAACAGCTCCAATGCTCAGAAGAAAAAGGGGGAGATCAAAACCTTCTGCCTGATTTTCAAACCCGATAGAGGTAGAAGAGTTGCTAACGGAGTCACTGGCAGGAGAAGTCTCAGGTTTCTGAGGCATGGGAAGCCTGGGGTCAAGGTGCTGATACACCGGAAAGAACCTTACCAGTACTCCATCTGCCCCGGAATAGATAGTGTCCACTGTGAGGTTCAAAATCTCTGTAGAGTTATTAGAATATACAAAAGTGCTACCCTCACTTACAATAGCGTCTTCAAGGAAAAACTCTTTCCTTCGAAGTTCAATCCATACCCTACTGCCCTCAGTATCAGCACCTTTTACATGAATCTGATAATCCTGTAAGAATGTGTAGTAATCGCCGGATCGAACATAAATCTCGTCCCCGTCAATTAAAATAATAGAAAGTTTCTCCTCATCTGCACAGGCTGGGACAGGAAAGACTGCACAGAAGATAACTGAAAAGAAAAAAAAGACCAGAAGGGTGAAAAAAAATGCAGGCAGGAGATTTGTTCCTTTCCTGCTTTTTCTTCCGTGCTTATTTGGGACGCGCATAAATGCATCTACCTGCAATAATTTCTTCCTTAGTATCATCTGCCTTCCTGATTATAAGCGCTCCGTCCGGAGTTACTCCGATAGCTTTGCCTTCTATAATCCTGGAAGGGGTGGTCACCTTTACCTCTCTACCAATAGTATCCGAGAGAGCAAGCCAGTCATTGAGGATCTGGGAAAAGGGCTGAGTCTTGAAACTTATATACTGCTGCTCAAGCTCAAAGAGAAAATCCTGAAGGAACGAAACTCTTCTAAGATGTCTTCCAAGCTCGACTTTCAAAGTGGTCGAACCTACACGGAAAGACTCGGGAATATCCTTTAAATCCATATTTACATTGATTCCTATCCCGAGAACGACATAGTCCACCCTATCCACTTCAGCCTTTGCTTCAGTAAGGATCCCGCAGACTTTCTTCCCATTGATACGGACGTCATTTGGCCACTTGATGCGAGCATCAAGCCCCATATTGCGGATTACATTTGCAACTGCAAGCCCGGCAACAAGGGTCAGCCTTGAGGCGTGTCTGAGAGGAATCCCGGGCTTCAGGATCACAGACATCCAAATTCCACCGTGGGGCGAGACCCATTCCCTGCCCATGCGGCCCCTGCCTCCCTTCTGAACCTCAGCGATAACAAGAGCTCCTTCTTCTTCGGAAGCTGCAATTTCTTTAGCGACACTGTTAGTAGAACTAACTTCCTCAAAGTAATGGATCTTCTGTCCCAGAAGAGTTGTTTTGAGCCCCATCTGGATCTCATCAGGGTACAGGAGTTGAGGCACGGATTTCAGGACATAGCCCCTCTTCGGGGATGATTCTATTTCATATCCATCCGCTTGAAGGGATTTGATGTATTTCCATACCATAGTCCTAGAAATTCCAAGCTTGAGCCCCAGTTCTTCCCCAGAAACGGGGGTTTTCTGCGCATCCTTAAGTGCCTTAATAATTCGAGATCGTTTATCTCCCATCCGTGCACCCCATACAAATGTATACGTTCCACCGTATATATTTTCTTAGTCTAAACATATATTCATACCAAACAGACCGGAAATCTCTTATGTTACTGATTTCCGGAGAGTAAACAGAATCACCGCTGTGTTTTCTGTGCCATGTTAACATAGGCATGTACAGCAGCCGTGATCGCTGCGACCTTTTTGTCCTTTGCCTCCAGAGCCGAAGCCAGGGTAGCCCCTTTTTCACTGTCAGCCTTAACGACATCTTCCACAGCTTCAAGGATATTCTGCTCTTCGATAAACCCGGTTGTTAGATCTCCTCTGCGAAATGCTGGATTCCTCATGACGGCTTTATGGAAAGGAATATTGGTTTTTACTCCCACGACCACGTATTCGTAAAGAGCCCTTTCCATCCTGGCAATGGCATCTTCTCTTCTCCTTGACCAGACGCAGAGCTTGGAAATCATGGAGTCATAATAAGGAGAGATCGTATACCCCGTGTGCACACCGCTGTCCACCCTTACTCCGGGACCTCCCGCCGAACGGTATCTCCGGATCTTTCCTGGAGACGGGGCAAAGTCGTTTAAGGGGTCTTCAGCGTTTATCCGGCATTCGATTGCATGCCCGTCAATAACTATATCTTCCTGCTCAAACTCGAGCTTTTCGCCCCAGGCAACCCTGATCTGTTCCCTTACAATATCGACCCCTGTAACCATTTCAGTGATTCCATGTTCCACCTGCAGCCTGGTATTGACTTCAAGGAAGTAAAAATTTCCTTTAGAGTAAAGGAACTCGACAGTGCCTGCGTTTACGTAACCGATCGCTTTTGCTACCTTTACGGCAGCATCTCCCATCTGCCCCCTGAGTTTGGGAGTCATGATAGGGGAAGGAGCCTCTTCAATCAACTTCTGGTGCCTTCTCTGGATGGAACATTCCCTATCCGAAAGATAGACCGTATTACCAAAAGAGTCAGCAAGAATCTGGATCTCTATGTGCCTGGGCTCTTCTACGTACTTTTCAATAAATACAGAAGAATCTCCGAAAGCCGAACCTGCCATCTGCCGCGTGGAACTCAGGGCTGTAGCAAACTCTTCCCTGGAATGAACGACTTTCATCCCAATTCCGCCGCCACCCGCAGAAGCTTTGATAAGGACGGGATAACCTATCATCTCAGCCACATCAAGGGCTTCTTTCACGTCCTCAACTGCATCTTTTGTTCCCGGAACTACAGGGACCCCGGCTTTCATCATCAGATTTCTTGCCCTGATTTTGCTTCCCATTTCGGCAATCACATGGCTCGGAGGACCTATGAAGATAATACCCTCTTCCTCACAGCGTTTTGCAAAGACAGGGTTTTCAGAAAGAAAACCATAGCCGGGATGGATTGCATCGGCTCCGGTGTTTTTTGCAACTGCGAGGATAGCTTCCATGTTCAGGTAACTCTGGCTGGCAGGGGCAGGACCTATCAGGTAAGCCTCATCGGCATACTTGGCAAAGAGAGCATTTTTGTCAGCCTCCGAACAGACAGCTACAGTGGAAATTCCGAGCTCCCGGCAGGCACGCATGACCCTGATTGCTATTTCACCACGGTTTGCAACGAGTACTTTTTTGAACATATACCTTCCACCTTGCTCAATTCACTCGATTGACAGTATTATGTTGCCGGGAGCAACCATATCTCCTTCGGAAACAAAAATTTCCTTAATGGTTCCCGAATGTGGAGCATGAACCGCGTTTTCCATTTTCATGGCTTCGATGACGGCAACTGTGTCCCCTTCCTTCACAACATCTTCTACCTTAACCTTCAGGGAAAGCACCATACCCTGCATTGAGCAGGTAACTCCGCCTTTAATGGATTCGGGTTTTTTAGTGGATACCTCGGAGATGGAAACTCCCCCAAGGGGCTCGATCTTGACCTCATAGACCTCGTCATCTACCTCGACCCTGAAGTGAGTAGGCATTGTGTACTCCTGAGGCGCCTCAGGGGCAGGGGTGATAACTGCCAGGGATTCCTCTTCCATTTCCCCATTCAGGAACTTCGGAGCAATTGCCGGGTAAAGGATATATGTAAGGATATCTTCTTCGGACTTTGCAATACCCATTTCCTCTGCTTCTTTTTTTCTCTTTTCATACTCCGGCTTGAGGAGGTCTGCAGGGCGACAGTGAATAGGTTCTTCGTCGCCTATGATCTTCCCGATAATCTCAGGGCTGATTGGAGCAGGAGAGCGCCCATAGAGCCCGCGTACATAATCTTTTACCTCTTTAGGAATGACCTTGTATCTTTCCCCCATGAGCACATTGAGCACAGCCTGCGTGCCTACGATCTGGCTTGTAGGAGTAACAAGAGGCGGATACCCGAGCTCTTTTCTGACTTTTGGCATCTCTTCTAGCACAGCTGCATACTTGTCAAGGGCGTTCTGCTCTTTTAACTGGGAAACCAGGTTAGAGAGCATCCCTCCGGGAATCTGGTAGATAAGGACATTGGTGTCAATTTGTTCGGAAATTGGGTCAAGAATCCCACGGTACTTATCCTTCAGGTCTTTGAAATACCTGACAGCCTCTTCAAAGGCTCCGAGGTCAAGACCTGTATCATACGGAGTTCCCTTAAGAGCTGCAACAACGGTCTCGGTAGGAGGCTGAGATGTCCCCCACGCTAGAGGAGAGAGCGCGGTGTCCAGAACATCCACCCCAACAGTACAGGCTGCCATATAGCTCATCGGGGCCATTCCCGAAGTACAGTGGCAATGCAGAGAAATTGGGATCGATATCTCTTTTTTCATGGCACTGATTATTCTGGTAGCCTCATTGGGAGAGAGCAGCCCTGCCATATCCTTGATGCAGAGAGAGTCACACTCCAGCTCTTCAAGCTGTTTTGCAAGCTCCACATATTTTTCTACTGTATGCACAGGACTTATGGTGTAGCAGACCGTACCCTGTACATGGGCTCCCAGGCCTTTTGCCACTTTAATAGAAAGTTCCATGTTCCGGATATCATTGACCGCGTCAAAAACCCGAAAAATATCGATGCCGTTTTCATAGGCTTTGGTGACGAACTTTTCAACAACGTCGTCAGAATAGTGCCTGTACCCTACAAGGTTCTGGCCACGGAGTAGCATCTGAGCATCTGTGTTGACCATCTTTTTCTTGAGGTCCCTGAGGCGCTGCCAGGGGTCTTCATTAAGGTAGCGAATACAGGTGTCGAAGGTGGCACCTCCCCACATCTCGAGGGAAAAATATCCAATCTGGTCCAGTTGTTCAACCACTTCGAGCATGTCCCTTGTCCGCATCCTGGTTGCCAGGAGGGACTGGTGTGCATCCCGGAGGACGGTTTCAGTAATTTTTATACGCATGGATGAGCCTCTTAAATCAAATCAAAAAAACAGAAGTTATTGAAATATACCCTGAAATATACCCATCCGTGACTTTTCCAGAGAGATTGATCTGGGATTTACAGAGTATAATGGGAACTTGTTTTTTGATTCGGTTCGGTCAAAGCATATTAGTCTCCTGATAGCGGTTGATAGCGGTTGACTGCAGTAGCTTGCAATTTGCCTGGAGAGGGGTTAATTCGGTATAGTATAACCGAATCTCCGATACCGCATAACTTAGCAGGAGAAAATTAAGATTATAGATAAACTCGCAAAACTCAACGTGTCTTGCGTCGATAGGAATATTTTTAATAATACCATTGTTAACAAGTAAATACTTTTCGCTAGCGTTAACATTGGAGAGTACTCTTTTCAAAAAGAAGATCCCAGATCAGAAAAACAATTATCTCCCAGATAAAAAAAAATAATTATGATACAAAAATAAGGAAAACTCCCGAACCTGAGAAAAAACGAAAAAATGTACATAAAATTCTTTGAATGACAGGCACAAAAAATGAAAGTAATTAAAAATAATTAAAGCACTTTCATGCCAAAAAAAGAGACAAAAAGAAAGAAAAAGAGAACAAAACAAGAGAGACAAAGAGAACAAAACGAGAGAGACAAAGAGAACAAAACGAGAGAGACAAAGAGAACAAAAAAAAAGCTCATTGTCTGGAAAATACACTTTTTTGCTTTCGCCCGACAAAGAGCCACTGGTCATAAGTACCTTCTGAATCCGTATTGTCCACAATCTCCCCCTCGACCCCTTCCTTAAGGAGAGCATCGGCGAGAATTTCAATCTCGGGTTTGCTGCTTACAGTAAAGAGCAGGACAGACCCATCAGCTGCGACCGAGACAGCTTCTCTAATAATACCGGTCCAGAGCCCTTTGTTAAATTCGTAGACGAGCCCCAGCATAAAACCCATTACCGCATCAAAACTTCCGGGCTCAAAGTATTTTGAAATGGCTGTTGCATCCATAACCACGACCCTTTGGGGATTCAGGACCTGCTGCTCGAGCCCCTGACAGACAGTACATTTATTGATTTCTATTGCCAGAGGGTTCAGCCCAAGCCTGTAGAGTGCAAGTGTGGACATCCCGTTTCCACAGCAAACCTCAAGGAGCCTGCCTTCAGGGTAATAGCCTTTTTTTCGGAGAAGCTCAAAAATGTCTGTGACCCTCTTTACACGATTTTCTGAAAAAACACTTTTGTAGGACTCGGGTCTAACAGAGCAGCCCGGACAGAGGTTCCGGCTAACAAGCATGAAGGAGTAATATTCGTTTATTACGTCCCGCCAGGTTTCGGCAGAAAGCTCAATGTCCTTTTCAGGAGGGTTAGAGGCAAGAAGGGAGTCTGCAAGGGCTTCAAAGCTGGCTTTAAGGGGAGCTGATGCAAGGGCTCCGGTAAATACTGACCAGAAATCTACAGGAACATTTTCATCGGCAGGATTGAAAAACAGCAATCCCAGCGTGTGTTCCCTTTCCCTGACCCTGATAAGTCGAATGTTTCCCGCGCCTGGAAAGTTTCGGACCCCGTTGAGGTACTGGAAGGTACGCTCAGGAGCCCTCTGGGCAGTATAACTTTCTTCTACAAGGTAGATCTCTTCTTCTATGTCAAGGAGTTCCTGTAAGAGCATGTTGGACTAGATTCGAATAATCTAATATCAAGATTTCGAAAAAGAGGCCCAGAATAAAATGAGAGGAATTAAATAAAAGTTAGTAGAAATAAAAAAGCAACAGATTTCCAGGAATTTACGAGTATTTGAGGATCGTTATAAAAATAGTTACAATAAGAAAAAGAGATAAATAAGCTTTACAAAGTAAATAAAGGGGAAAAAGAGCATTAAAAGCTGAATAAGAAGTGAAGAAAACCCCGATATAAGCAAAAGTATTTATAGAATCTGATTACAAAATCAGAGATTAGAAGGGATTTATTTAAAGAAAAGAAGCTTGGAGGATAACATGACAGCAAAAGTTATACCGTTTGCACCAATTGAGCGTTTAATAAGGACAGCAGGTGCCCACAGAGTAAGCGAAAGTGCAGGAATGGCCCTTACGGAAATTTTGGAAGAATATGGACTTCAAATATCAAAAGAAGCTATAAAACTTGCAGAACACGCAGGCAGAAAAACCGTAAAGGCTGAAGATATAAAATTAGCAAAAGAAATGCTTTAAATTAAAAAAGACAAAATGCTGAAAAACAGCATTTTTCTTATTTTATACTGTATCCTGATTATGCAGTTGCAGTTTCAAGCTCAACCATAGTGAGAGATTCCACAGGGCAAATCCTTGAGCAGGCTCCGCAGCGGATGCAGAATTCATCACTGATAATTGCCATTCCGTCGATGATCCGAATTGCAAGTTCGGCAGTTTCAGGATCAAAATCATCGTTTTTCATAATTTTTGCGTTCACGGGGCAGACGGAATAGCATATCCCGCACCCAATACACTTTTCGGACTGAACTACCTTTTTGTTTTTCTTATCTGCCTTTACCATTAAAAATCACCTCAAAAACTCCAGAGAATTGCCAGACAACGGGAAATATACCTGTAATTATCTGTAGAAGCAGGACTGACTGCAAATATAAAGAGAAATTTATATTTGATATGTCTATGATATATTTGATATTTTTAAGGTATATGAAGATTTCGAAGAGACTGACCTCAGGTCAAACTCCAAAAATCAGGTCAGCCAGGCCCATGCCCGTCATCGTGAATACGGTTACAATGACTCCTGCTATCATTACCCCTGCAGCGATTGCTGGCAGTGAATGCTTGAACTTGATCCCGAACACAAACGCGGCTGCACAACCTGTCCAGGCTCCGGTAACTGGCAGAGGCACGGCAACGAAGAGAGTCAGGGCAAAGAGCCCGTATTTTTCAAAGTTTTCAGTGTGGTTTCGCCGGGTCCTTGCAAAGAGCCAGGTGAAAAAGATATCGAAGATGTGGTAGCGCCTCAGGTACCCGGAGACTGGCTCAAGGTAAAGCAGAAGGGGGACCACAGGAATAAGGTTTCCAAGCACCGAAAGGAAATAAGCCTCAAGGGGCCCCATTCCATAGATACCCATGGCAACAGGGATTGCCCCCCTCAGTTCGGAGATCGGAATAGCCCCTATAACCATTACTGCAAGCCAATGGGGCACAGACCCTAGCATTTCTACCAGTAAATTTTCAACAGACATGATGATCAGGAGTGATAATTATAATCTTTAGAGAGAAAAAGGCTCGCTTCATTAAGGCCTTTTTCATCTGCCTTTTCTACCTTTCAGAGATCCAGATGTAAACATGCGGCAAAACCTGTTTGTAAGGAATTCTGAAGCCTCATTCTCCTCTTGAAAGAGCGAAATGTGCAAGTAAGGCTTCCAGCTGGATTTTTTCGCTGGCTCCTTCGGTTAACCTGAAATCGGCCTCCCCGATGATATCCACAAGTGCGACAATGTCCCTTTCCGAAAGTCCGAGATCCAGAACCATAAGGTTATCCATTTCAGAAACCACCCTGTAGATCTGGCCCACAATATCCTCTCCGGAAAGCCCTTCTTCGTAAAGCAACCTGTTAAGCTCTTTTCTGGCAATCCTGAAATTTCCGCGCAGGGCAGTCTCAATCAGGTTCTTAATTTCATCAGGGTTTGCGGTTGCCGTAGTCCTGTAAATTGTTTCTCTGGAAATAGGATTTTTCGTATCAATGAAGGCGGCAGCTTGAAGAGAATTGACAGCTTTTCGCATGTCTCCCTGAGCTACATAAATCAGAGCTTCATACCCACCTTCTGTGATGGACAAACCCTGGTCTTTAGCAATGTATTCAAGCCGTTCTTTAATTGCTTCATCGGAAAGTCGCCTGAACCTGTAAACTGCACATCTGGACTGGATAGGTTCAATGATTTTGGAGGAATAATTGCATGAAAGGATAAAACGGCAGTTACTGCTGAATTTTTCCATGGTCCTGCGGAGGGCAGACTGTGCATCCGAGGTAAGGGCATCGGCTTCATCAAGGAAAATGATCTTGAACGAAGCTCCGCCTATAGGAGCAGTTTTTGCAAAGTTTTTAATTTTATTTCTAACTACATCAATGCCCCTTTCATCGGAAGCATTGAGTTCAGTAAAATTTTCTCGCCATAAATCTTCCCCGAAAAGTTCCCTTGCAATTGAAACTGCGGAAGCTGTTTTTCCGACACCAGGAGGCCCGGAAAAGAGGAGGTGGGGAAGGTTTTTAGTTGCCACATAGGACATCAGGCGCTCGATTGTTTCCTTCTGCCCTGCTACCTGATTCAGCCTGATTGGCCTGTATTTTTCAATCCAGATCTCGTCTTTAATCTTAAAGTCCTCCATTAATATTTGCACCTTAATTAGAGAAGATAATATTTAAACTTTCGAATGTTTGCGATATATAAGGCATGCCGACCGCATTTCGAAATCGGGAAACTCTAAGAGTCAAAAACAGGCACTGAGATCAGTAAGAAGGAAGCATAAAAGGGTATAAGGACCTGAAACAAAGGTCCCTGAATTTAAGGGGAAAAGAAAGTTGAAGGAAATATGAAAGTCAAGAGGAGGAGGTGAACTACCACTCAGCTAAAGACTGAGTGGCTTCTTGGTTCATTCCTCCCTCTATTGAGGGCAAGTCCCCAAGCTCATCCCCGTAGTCCCTACGGTGTCATAATCCAATTAGATTCTGATCTATGAGAGCGAATTTTTTGATATTGATAGCGGCATTAATGTCTCTATGGTGTTTGGTTTTACAGTCTGGACAAATCCATTCTCTGTCTTTTAGCTGAAGCTCTTTATTGTGGTATCCACACACACTACATAGCTTAGAAGAGGGTCCAAATTGTCCTATTCTCAGGACGGTTTTTCCAAACCATTGAGCCTTATATTCCAACTTTGTTACAAAACTACTCCACGCAGAATCACTTATAGCCTGTGCTAAGTGATGATTCTTAACCATGCCTTTAACATTTAAAGTTTCCAGAGCTACAGCTTGGTTTTCGCTAACAAGTCTAAAAGAGAGTTTGTTCTGGAAGTCATTTCTCTGATTTGTTATTTTGTCATGGAGTACAGCAAGTCTTCGTTTAGCTTTTGCCCTGTTCTTAGAGCCTTTCTGTTTCCTTGAGACTCTTTTCTGTAATACTTTGAGCCTTTTAAGAGAGTTTTTCAAGTACTTTGGATTCTCAACCTTTTCTCCTGTTGAAAGGACAGCAAAGTCTTTGATACCTACATCAATTCCTACTGTTGTTGATTCTGTGAAAGCTTCCTTTACTGGAAGTTCTTTTCCATCTTCAACAAGGATACTGATGTAGTAATGTCCTTTACATGTCCTTGATACCGTAGCCGTTTTAGGCTCTCCTTCAAACTTCCTGTGAAGAACTGCTTTAATTGGTTCTATTTTAGGAAGCTTGATAGTATTATTTTCAAAGTTTACAGTGTAGTGTTGAGGTACAGGAAAAGACTGTATCGGATTCTTTTTTGATTTGAACTTTGGAAACCCTGTTTTCTCTCTAAAGAATCTAGTGAAAGCGGATTCAACCTGCTTAGTCATCCCCTGTAATGATTGAGAGTTAACTTCTCCTAACCACTCATTAGAAGCCTTTAGAGTAGGAATTAATTTGTTTAAGTCAAATCTGGAAATTGATTCCCCTGTCTGCTCATAAGTTTTAATTTTCTGGTCAAGTGCCCAATTATAGACAAATCTACAGCTACCTATATGCTGATTCAATTGAATAGCTTGTGTAGTTGTAGGATAGAGTCTAAATTTGAACGTTTGCATCATACAAAGGCATAATATGCTTTAACAACATATATATATTTTGGTAAATGTGAAGTATGAAACACGGAATCATAGCAAATTTTTGTTAATGTATCATGTTATTTTTGTTTGCAAATACCAAAAAGTCATACTTGAACCAATTAGCGAAGAACTCAAACAGATTATGATTGACATTTCAAAAGAGTCTAACTTTGAAATCCTTGAAATGGAAACTGACAAAGACCATATTCATTTCTTGATCAAGAGTGAGCCGAAAGTTAGCGTTTTGTCAATTGTCAGAAAATTGAAACAAGAATATACTAACAGGTTATGGAAAACTCAAAAAGAATATATGAAAAAGTATTATTGGGGTGAGAATACGTTATGGAGTGATGGTTATTTTGCGTCTACTATCGGAAATATTAGTAAAGAGGCGGCAGAATATTACATACGGAATCAGGGTTGAAGTTGACGCTTATATCCCCTGAGCTAAAGACTCAGGGGTTTTACGCTTCTTCATATAAAGATAAAAGTGAACTACCCCTAAGCTAAAGACTTAGCAGCTTCTCACTTCATAGAAAACCATCGGCATTTCCATGAGTGTTAATTCGGGCTATACCATCCCTACTGAGTTCTGTCCATTCGTCCGTTTAGGCTTTACATGAATACGAACTTGGTACAGTGAATTTATGAAAGTTGACGCTTATATCCCATGAAATTAATATTTCATGGGTTTTACACTTCTTCCTGTAAAAACGACATTTCTGCAGTGCAGGCTGTAAAGCTAAAAATCACAGAACTTGGAAACACTGCAAGCCTCAATGATACGGTGGAAACAATAAAGGTAGCAGAAGAACTGAGACAGACATTTGTACAGGTGTTTGCGAAATACGGAGTTGTGATGGCGTAAAACCCGAGTTGCACTTTGGAATCTCAGGAAATCGGAGATTTTCGGGAAGTTACGATGTAATCGCAACAGTGCGCGGTCCGTTTCGCTTCGCTCAAACGGACTAACTTTTCTTTTATTTTTATTTTTGTTTATACTTTTTTCCCATATTCCGCTCTGTTCCGTAAGAGCATATAGCTGGAACAAAGTCATTGGACTATACCTGAGTCTTAGAAGTACACTCCAGTGTATGTTAAGTATATATAAATGACCCTGCATAAACTATTCTGGAAATTAATCTTTTAGTGTTAGAGGAATTGAAAATGGACGAATTAACCGAATCTCTCAAAGAAATGGCTCTGACCCTTGGAGCCTTCAAAGTGGGAATAGCAACCACGGAAAACCTTGCAGACGGGCCCCCTTCTGCCGACCTGACATATGTGCTTCCTGAAGCAAAATCGGCAATCTGTTTCGCCCTGGCTTTTGACCAGAGCCTTATAGACCCGTACTTTAAAAAAGAGGATCATGAATCTCTTGAAACTAATAAAGTGCGGACAACCACCCTTGCCAACGGGGTCGCCCTGGAAATGGCAGGGTTCCTGCAGCAGATGGGGTACAAAGCTGTCCCTCAGGCTGCAAATTTCGTTTACAGGATGGACAGCGAAAACGGGCCTGAAGACATGAAACCCCCGATATCTCACAAGTACCTGGCAGTCCGCTCAGGTGTCGGATACTTCGGGTATTCCGGACAAATTATCACAAACAAATACGGGTCTGCAATTGTCCTGGCCTCAGTAGTTACAGACGCAGAACTTGTCCCGACAGACCCCCTGCCAGAAGAAGAAAATTACTGTGACGAGTGCAAGCTCTGCCTCAAAGTCTGTTCCTCCGGATTCGTGGACCCCGTTGAAAAGGTCACGGTTACTCTTGGGGGAAAAGAGTTCAGTTATGGGAAGCGAAGAAACTACTCCCGCTGCGGTTATGTCTGCGGAGGACTGTCAGGCCTGAACCCTTCAGGAAAATGGTCCACCTGGTCTCCAGCACGCTTTGAGATTGCCGAAAAAGACGAAGATGTTCCTGATATGCTGAATCCTGATGCGCAGATTCCTGCTATGCAAGCGTACATTGAAAGGCCAAAGATCAAAGGAGGATTTTTCTTCGCAGGGATGCCAGGTTACAGGCTGGAATACACCTGTTCCTGCTGTCAGCTTGTCTGCCACCCAGATAAGGAAGTAAGAAAAGCACGGTACAGAATGCTCATAGAAAGCGGTGTGATTATACAGGAACCCGATGGAACCCGCAGGGCAGTCTCTCCCGAAGAAGCAAAAAAATACCTTGAAGCCATGCCCCCGGAAAGGAGAAAACTTTACGAGTTGGTTTCAGAGGAATGATTTTTCCCTAAAAACGACTTTTTATTTTTCAGTATAGTTGTGCCAGCAGAGTTGCAACTCTGCAGTGAGCTGTCTGATTCGCTCGTTTTACTCGCTCAAGCAGACTAACTTTTCTATTACTTTTATTATTACATTTTTTATCCTGGGGCTTCCAAATTCAGAAAAAACGTGTTCTGAAAAACAGTACTAAAAGAAGTAGGCAAAAGGTCATTGGACTATACCTGAGTCTTAGAAGTACACTCCAGTGCAGGTTAAGAATATATCGGTGACCTTACATAAACTATACTGGGAATTAATCTTTTTTGGTGTTTAAGAGGAATAGGAAAATGAACGAACTAACCGAATCTCTCAAAGAGATGGCTCTGACCCTTGGAGCCTTCAAAGTGGGAATAGCAACAACTGAAACCCTTGCAGGAGGCCCCCCTTCTGCCGACCTGACCTATGTACTGCCTGAAGCAAAGTCAGCTATCTGTTTTGCCCTGGCTTTTGACCAGAGCCTTATCGACCCTTACTTCAAAAAAGAGGACCATGAATCCCTCGAAAAGAATAAGGTCCGGACAACCACTCTTGCCAACGGGATCGCCCTAGAAATGGCAGGGTTCCTGCAGCAGATGGGGTACAAAGCTGTCCCTCAATCTGCAAATTTCGTTTACAGGATGGATACGGAAAACTGGATGATGGACATGCACCCCCCTATTTCCCACAGGTACCTGGCTGTTCGCTCAGGGATAGGGCACTTCGGATACTCAGGAAACATTATTACAAAGGAATACGGGTCAGCGATTGTCCTGGCCTCAGTCGTTACTGACGCGGAACTGACTCCAACAGACCCTCTTCCAGAAGAAGAAAACTACTGTGACGAATGCAAGCTCTGCCTTTCAGTCTGTTCCTCCGGATACGTGGACCCGGTTGAGAAGGTCACTATAACCCTTGGAGGAAAAGAGTTTAGCTATGGGAAGCGAAGAAGCAATAGCCGCTGCTTCCTTGTCTGCGGAGGACTCGCAGGCCTCAACTCTTCAGGAAAGTGGTCTACCTGGTCTCCTGCGCGCTTTAAAATCCCTGAAAAGGATGAAGAGTTCATTGCTGCTCTGCCCGGTACCATAGAAGCTTACCTCGAAAGGCCGAAGATAAAGGGTGGGTTTTTTATTTGCCTGATTCCAGGAAATAGAATGGAATATACCTGTTCCAACTGCCACTTCGTCTGCCATCCAGACAAAGAAGTCCGAAAAGCACGGTACAGGATGCTCAAAGAAAGCGGCGTGGTCATACAGGAACCTGACGGTACCTGCAGAGCAGTCCCTCCCGAAGAAGCAAAGGAATATCTTGAAGCCATGCCCCCGGAAAGGAGAAAACTTTACGAATCGGTTTCAGAGGAATAATTAAGCAGAAATTAAGCAAAAAAAACGTATATCCTCTTCAAATAAGATGGGTTTTCATGTGTCTGCGGTAAAGAGAGGTATCATGTTGAATACATTCCTTGCCCCTCTACATTTGTTCCAGAATGCTTAATTCTCTTCAGAAACGAAAAAGAAACATATATCGCTGACACTTTCCATCACCCTGAATCCTTTACCAGTGATCACATATTCCCCTCTTTCATGTTGTTGAATGATCATACCGCTATCCGAGAGCTTCTGGAGATGGAATAAATGAGTGCATTGAAAAGATGATCGAAGCCGATGGCATCATATTGACAACACCCACATATGTTGCCGATCTGAAAAGTGAGATGAAAGCTCTGATAGAAAGGGCAGTTATAGTTTCTGGATCAGAGCATAATAGAGGAAAAGATCCACTTTTCAAACTGCAGACCATGAAAAAACTCGGTCAGAACATGGCGTGACTGCTGAAAAAGATAAGAGACTGATATGTGAACTACCACTCAGCTAAAGACTGAGTGGCTTCTTGGTTCATTCCTCCCTCTATTGAGGGCAAGTCCCCAAGCTCATCCCCGTAGTCCCTACGGTGTCATAATCCAATTAGATTCTGATCTATGAGAGCGAATTTTTTGATATTGATAGCGGCATTAATGTCTCTATCGTGTTTGGTTTTACAGTCTGGACAAATCCATTCTCTGTCTTTTAGCTGAAGCTCTTTATTGTGGTATCCACACACACTACATAGCTTAGAAGAGGGTTCAAATTGTCCTATTCTCAGGACGGTTTTACCAAACCATTGAGCCTTATATTCCAACTTTGTTACAAAACTACTCCACGCAGAATCACTTATAGCCTGTGCTAAGTGATGATTCTTAACCATGCCTTTAACATTTAGAGTTTCCAGAGCTACAGCTTGGTTTTCGCTAACAAGTCTAAAAGAGAGTTTGTTCTGGAAGTCATTTCTCTGATTTGTTATTTTGTCATGGAGTACAGCAAGTCTTCGTTTAGCTTTTGCCCTGTTCTTAGAGCCTTTCTGTTTCCTTGAGACTCTTTTCTGTAATACTTTGAGCCTTTTAAGAGAGTTTTTCAAGTACTTTGGATTCTCAACCTTTTCTCCTGTTGAAAGGACAGCAAAGTCTTTGATACCTACATCAATTCCTACTGTTGTTGATTCTGTGAAAGCTTCCTTTACTGGAAGTTCTTTTCCATCTTCAACAAGGATACTGATGTAGTAATGTCCTTTACATGTCCTTGATACCGTAGCCGTTTTAGGCTCTCCTTCAAACTTCCTGTGAAGAACTGCTTTAATTGGTTCTATTTTTGGAAGCTTGATAGTATTATTTTCAAAGTTTACAGTGTAGTGTTGAGGTACAGGGAAAGACTGTATCGGATTCTTTTTTGATTTGAACTTTGGGAAACCCTGTTTTCTCTCTAAAGAATCTAGTGAAAGCGGATTCAACGTGCTTAGTCATCCCCTGTAATGATTGAGAGTTAACTTCTCCTAACCACTCATTAGAAACCTTTAGAGTAGGAATTAATTTGTTTAAGTCAAATCTGGAAATTGATTCCCCTGTCTGCTCATAAGTTTTAATTTTCTGGTCAAGTGCCCAATTATAGACAAATCTACAGCTACCTATATGCTGATTCAATTGAATAGCTTGTGTAGTTGTAGGATAGAGTCTAAATTTGAACGCTTGCATCATACAAAGGCACTATATTCTTTAACAATATATATACTTTTTGGTAAATATGAAGTATGAAACACGGAATCATAGCAAATTTTTGTTAATGTATCATGTTATTTTTGTTTGCAAATACCAAAAAGTCATACTTGAACCAATTAGCGAAGAACTCAAACAGATTATGATTGACATTTCAAAAGAGTCTAACTTTGAAATCCTTGAAATGGAAACTGACAAAGACCATATTCATTTCTTGATCAAGAGTGAGCCGAAAGTTAGCGTTTTGTCAATTGTCAGAAAATTGAAACAAGAATATACTAACAGGTTATGGAAAACTCAAAAAGAATATATGAAAAAGTATTATTGGGGTGAGAATACGTTATGGAGTAATGGTTATTTTGCGTCTACTATCGGAAATGTTAGTAAAGAGGCGGCAGAATATTACATACGGAATCAGGAGTGAAGTTGACGCTTATATCCCCTGAGCTAAAGATTCAGGGGTTTTACGCTTCTTCATATAAAGACATTTCCTCCAATATCTTACTCATCATTTTCATATTCAGTTTTGATACCTCCTTTCCAAACCTTCTTTTAAGCACAAGATTTAAAGTGATTACAAACTGATTATTTAAGTGGAGGATAATTATGAAAGTTCTGGGAGTATCGGGTTCCCCGATTAAAGATAGCAATACGGATCGTGCTCTTAAAGCGGCACTTGAAGCAACAGGTATGGATTACGAATTTGTCAAGCTGATCGATTATACCATTGCTCCCTGCAAGGCCTGTCTGGGCTGCGTAGATACAAATGTCTGTGTAATTAAAGACGACGGCATTGCCCTGGCAGAAAAAGCTAAAGAAGCAGATGCTCTTATTATTGCAGGTTTTACACCATATTCCACCCTTGACTCACGTACAAAGGCATTCATTGAAAGGCTCTATCCGCTTCGCCATAGATACGGATTCATGAAGGGAAAACCAGGCGGGATCATAGTTACATGTGCAGTCCCTAAGGAATCATTTAAGTTGCCACCTGCATGTGAGAACGGTATTAATGCGATCACATATTACATGATGGAGGAAGGGATGGAGGCAGTAGGTTCTGTCAGGGTCCTTGGCAATAACCCCTGTGTGAAATGCAAATATGGAGACGAATGTGACATGAGCGGCATCAAGATGATGTTCGGCCCGGATGCAACTAAAGCGTCCGCAGGAATAAACAAATTTGAAGACCAGCCTGAAGCTGTCACTGCCGCAAAAGAACTGGGCAAGAAGATTGCAGAATACCTGAAGTCAAAAGAATGAATCGAAAACCCACTTAATTTTATATTTTTTTAATATTTTATATATAATGTTTATTGTGTAATTGTTTGAAGTTAACGATCCCTGGACTAAAGACTCAGGGGTTTCCTGCTGAAGGTATATAAAAAAAGTTCCCCTTTTCGTGCTTATCCTTACAGTTGTCATTTTATTCATTTTATACTCTGGACTCTAAGGCGGCTCAGAGTGAGACGCAAACAAATTCAAAGGTAAGTGCTTATTCCTCGGGGGACCCTCAGATTGACTTCCCGAGCAGGATCTATCTTTATGTAGAAGGAGACGATTCCACCTCTAAATACCTGAGTAAAACTCGAAGCGGAACTGGAAAAACATGCATGGAAATATCAGTCACCGATGCGGTTGAGGATAAGTATGATTTTCAAGCCCTTCTGGTGAATGTAAGTAAACAAGATGGGCTCAATACACCTGTTTACGCCTCTTCAGACCCGAATATCCTGTTATTCTATACCTCTGCGGGAGAGACACAAAATATTTTGAATAATTCAAAGAAAGAAATGTAACTGTAACTTTTGTAAACACGGGCTCCAGGGGTGGGGAAAAGCTGATACATGGGAATATGGAATTGCAGGATTCCACAAAAAGGATTGTGTCTTTAAAAGTTTACAGAAAGTATCTGGCTGAAGAAGCTGCGAAGAAAACCGTAGAACAGCTTCAACAGCAAATCAGCGTTTTTCCTTAAGCATTTTTCCTTAAGCGATTTTCCTTAAGCGTTTTTCCTTAAGCGTTTTTCCTTAAGCGTTTTTCCTTAAGCGTTTTTCCTTAAGTCCTGATTTTTCAGGGGCATTCACTTTAGCATTTTACACCAGATGTTCATATCTTCAAACCCCTCTCCTATCCTGCAGTTGTTCACGAGCCTGCCTGTGTAAGCATAGCCAAGGGAGACAAAGGCTGTGTTTATGCCAAAAGACAAAGCCCTGCAGAGAGTATAGGTACTCCGGAAGCCTCTGTTTGAAAGTTCTTTTTCCAGAGCTACAATAAGCTCTTTTATCAACCCTTTTCCTCTTTCTGAAGAAACTGTCAGGCAGTCAGTGATTTCAGCACTCCCGGTTTCGGAATCCATTTCTGCCGAAGCAAGGCTCACAATTTTCCCTTGCTTTTCCACAAGAAGGTAAAGGACATCGGAATCCATGGTTTTGAGCAGGTAGCTTTCCATGTGCACGGGAGTGGGATAAAATTGAAATTCCTGACTGTAAAGAGTTGCCATTGAGGAGGCATCAGCCTGGACTGCGAACCTGAGTACGTACTCTTCTGGAAGCTGGATTTTTTCTTTTTGTTTTTTCCAGCCCTCTTTTTTCCGGGAATTTCCTGATTTATGTGGGTGTTTTCCAGTCCCTCTACCCTTCCTCAGGCAATTTTTGATTACCTGATCCTCTTTTTCCTTATTAAAGGAAATTCCTCTAGATTTATCCAGGTAGCTTGAGAAAATACGGCAGTCCTTTTCGGGGTAATATCCTCTGATGATCCCTTCCTCTACATATCCGCAGTTTTTGACCTCGTGCCCTTTTTCTGGCGGAGTGTATACGATTATTTTTTCCATTTCTTCTGCTTCGGCAAGGGCTTCGAGGGCTCCGGAGATTTCTTCAAAAAACCCGGAAAAATCCATGATTTTTATTCTTCTATTGTAGTAATCAATAATGAGTTCAGCCTTTGCCCCTGGAGTATTCAGTTCTGCTTTTTTCCAATAGTCCGGGAGTTCTTCTTTAATCTCAAGCGTTAAAGGAACGTTTTTTTCCGCAGTAACACCTCCTTAAGTTATTAAACACTTTTTTTGCTTTCGGAGCACCGGTATTTCCTGGCTTTTTCCTCTTCAGAAACGCTGTTTTCTTTCAAGCCCTTCGGGCTCGATGGATATGACATCATTATCTTCATCACAGAGTTTTGCAAGGCCCGTATCACTTTTAAGCCCGGGGTTCTTATCGCAGATTGAACATTTTTGCTGGCACACCGCAGAATACTCTGCAGGTTCCGGGTATATGCAGATCACCCCTTCGTAATTCCTGAGGGTGACTCCATTATCTGAATTTGAGATAAGGTAATTGGGTCCAACAGGGATTTTTCCTCCTCCACCAGGAGCGTCGACCACAAAAGTAGGGACAGCAAGCCCTGAGGTATGCCCCCTGAGCATCTCTATGATCTCTATACCCCTTGCAACTGAGGTTCTGAAATGTTCCAGCCCGAAGGAAAGATCGCACTGGTAGAGGTAATAGGGCCTGGTCTTTATCTTCAGGAGTTCGTGACAGAGTTTTTTGATTATTACCGGACAGTCGTTTACTCCCCTGAGGAGTACGGACTGGTTGCCCAGAGGGATTCCTGCACGGGAAAGCATATCCATTGCCTTTTTAGCTTCAGAAGTAATCTCTTTTGGGTGGTTAAAGTGGGTGTTGAGCCAGACCGAAGGGTATTTCCCCAGGATTTCACACAGTTCCGGGGTTATGCGCTGGGGCAGGGTTACAGGAGCCCTTGTGCCTATCCTTACTATCTCCACATGAGGAATATCAAAAAGTTCCCTTAAGAGCCAGTCCAGCCTCTCATCAGAAACAAGAAGGGCATCTCCCCCCGAAAGCAAGACATCCCTTATTTCAGGGTGCTCCCTGACATACTCGACCCCCTCCCTGATTACCTGTTCAGAATAGTCATGTTCTCTGTTGCCGACCCTGCGTTTACGGGTGCAGTGCCTGCAGTACATCCCACAGCGATTTGAGATAAGGAAAAGTACCCTGTCCGGGTACCTGTGAGTTATGCAACTCTCTTCAGAAGGAGAGTCACTATCCTCGCATAGAGGATCTTCAAGTTCCCATGATGATTTTTGAAGTTCAGCTGAAAGGGGTACAGCCTGCATTCGGATAGGACATTCCAGGTCTTCCGGATCAATAAGGGAAGCATAATAAGGAGATATCGCCATTGGAAAAACGTCAAGCGCTTTCTTTATGTCTTTTTTTTCAGGCTCCGAAAGCGGAACCAGTTTTTCAAGCTCTTCCACGGTAGTAATTCTGTGCCTGTATTGCCATTTCCAGTCTGAAAATTCTTCATTAGATGCGTTAAAATAGTCTTTAATTTTAGATCTCACGTTTAAACCTCGTGAAAGCTGGAAGAAAAATTAAGGGACACATGTCCAAAATATAGTAAATGGAATCCTGATTAGGATAAAAAATCCTGTCTTTTCCAGCTTATTTAAAGAAAATGCGTCTTTAATTGAATAATACTAAGATTTAATGCATATATTAAATACTTTTTTGTTAAAGAAGTTTTAAAAATTTCCCTTTTTCAAAAATAAATCTTAAAAATCACTATTATATTCATGACAATTTTAGATTTCACCTTTTTCTGTCCTTTTATCTTCTTTTAAAATTACAATTCTTCTGGCATTCTCTATTTTGCTTCCTCTGGGGAGAGTATATGCACATAAAAAGGAAGAAAAGAAATTGATTCTTTATTTAGCAGTTTCCGGAATGCAATAAAATTTTCATAAAGAGATAAAGGCTATAATTTACATTTAATTATCTAATAGAGTTTATTTAAGGGTTTTAGGGTTAAAAAAAGATTTTAATGCCCTATAATTCCATTTTTACATTTATTTTCCGGATATATCCCCGATGAATTTTGTTATTGCCAGGGTACCCCATTGCAGGGGTGTTTCCACTTTGCATCAATGAAATATATATTAATTTAGAAATCAATCTACAATTGATGGTATCATTACTTTTAAGGGACCTTCTGATTATTTTCGGGCTCTCGATCCCTGTAGTCTTTGCATTTTCCAGACTAAGGATTGTACCGCTGGTGGGCTTTTTAATTGCAGGTATCATTGCCGGGCCTTTTGGGCTCGGGTTGATTCAGGAGAGCGGAGAAATCGAATTGCTGGCCGAGATAGGGGTCGTACTCCTGCTTTTCACCATAGGGATAGAGTTTTCCCTGCGCGACCTCCTGCAGCTCAAGCGAATAGTACTCCTTGGAGGTGGGCTTCAGCTTTCAATTACTACTCTTGCGATCACTATTATTTTCTTGCTGCTGGGGAGCTCCAGGGAAACTTCTATTTTCCTGGGGACGCTGGTAGCACTGAGCAGCACGGCAATTGTCCTTAAGATCCTGCAAGAAAGAGGAGAGATCTACAGTGCCCACGGGAGAACTTCACTGGGAATCCTGATTTTCCAGGACGTGGCTGCAGTGGTAATTATCCTCCTGACTCCCCCTCTTGCGGGCGTTTCGGGAGAAGGAAACGGCTTTTTAGAGCTTATCCTGCAAGCCCTGGGGCTTGTCCTGCTTACCCTGATCAGCGCCAGGTATGTGGTTCCTTTTATTATGTACCAGGTTGCAAGGACCCGCAATAGTGAACTTTTTCTCCTGAGTGTGGTGGTAATAGGGCTCTCTGTTGCCTGGATAACCTCCATGGCAGGGCTCTCCCTCGCCCTCGGGGCTTTCCTGGCAGGGCTGATTATTTCCGAGTCCGAATATGCAACCCAGGCCCTTGGAAACGTCATCCCCTTCAGGGATATGTTCATGAGCATCTTTTTTATCTCCATAGGGATGCTGCTTGACCTGGACATCCTGAGGCAGCACTTATTCCTGATCCTGACTGCCACTTTTGCAGTGCTGCTACTCAAGGCTTTCATAAATGCCCTGAGCACCTTCCTTATCGGTTTTCCCCTGAATACGATGATCCTGGTAGGCTTTTCCCTTTCCCAGGTAGGAGAGTTTTCCCTGATCCTTGCAGGTGTCGGTTTTGAAAACAGGCTCCTTTCCGCAGAAATCTATCAGGAGTTCCTGGACGTGGCAGTGCTTTCCATGGTGCTTACCCCTTTCATCATGGGTATGGCCCCCCGAGCTGCGGCTTTCGCTCAGGGGCTTTCCCTTCCCCCGGTGCTAAAATCCGGCTGGTACAGAGGGTTTTTAGAGTACAGCAGGAAAGGAGGAATTGAAAACCATCTGATCATTATAGGCTACGGAGTCAACGGAAGAAACGTTGCGACCGCTGCCCGGGCAGCTTTGATTCCCTACAACATAATCGACATCAACCCGGATACCGTAAGGAAAGAAAAGTCAAAAGGAGAACCTATTATGTACGGAGATGCAGCCCAGAAAGCCGTATTGGAACATGCAGGCATCAGGGCTGCAAAATCAGTTGTTATAACTGCAGGCGACCCCGTAAGTGCACAGAGGATCATTGAAGCGGCAAGGAGGTTGAATCCTGAAATCCATATTATTGCAAGAACCCACTTCCTGAGTGAACTCGACCGATTTTATGCTCTTGGGGCGGATGAGGTCATCTCGGACGAATTTGAAAGTTCCATAGAACTCTTTTCCCGGGTGCTCCACAAGTACATGGTCCCTTTCAGTGAGATAGAAACAATGGGAAACCAACTTCGAGCTAACCACTACAGGATACTTCGCAGCCCTGAAATGCGCCGGAAAAGTATCTGTGAAATTTCCCTTGACTTTTCCGATGTAGAAATCCGAAGCGTAAGAGTAGGGAAGAATTCGGAAGCCACGGGGCAAACTCTGGTGGACCTTAATATCCGGAAGAAGTATGGAGTTTCTGTGCTTGCAATTTCCAGGGACCACAAGCTAATCTATGATCTGGGAGCTGAGACAGAACTTAAGTCCGATGATATCCTGCTTGTGATAAGCCCTCCGGAGAGACTTGAAGAGCTTAGAGAGCTTTTTGAGGAGAAGAAATGAGAAAATTCATTTTATTTCAAACCGGTGTATTACTGTAGGCAACCAAAATAAGTACAAAAAGAGTAATACAAAATATAATTTCAGCATATCTTAAAAATTTATCCTCCATAGTTATAATAATGGGTTAATCAGATATAAATTATTTAGTACAGTGCAGATAAAATGCGAAAAACCCTCTGATACAGATTAACTATTTTAGATGGACTGCTGAACAGGTTTAAAACTTCAAATTTTTATATGGAATTTCGATTTTTAGAGATTTAAACAATCTGGCACAATGTTCCAGATTAAGATTAAGCAGCTGAAATTCCTATCAGACACACTCGAAGAGGACAACCCCCTCTTCAAATATTCTTCTTCAAACCTTTTTTTCAGACCATATTTATTCAGAGTTTTTAACTATTCTTCCCATTCCGAAATCTATAAATAATGTAATATTTATCCAACTTAATGTAAAATATACATTACATTTTATATACCCATATTGACAATATGTCATTAGAAGTATACTTGGAGTTAAAATTGAAAAAATGAAAATGATAACTATTGTAATTGGAAAATATATGAAGAGGTTTTTCAGATGAAAAAAAAGCAATTTAGAATGATTACCCTACTGATCACGATGATCATGGGGGCTGTTGTAGGTTTTTCAGTCTCGATAGGAAATCCGGCGCTTGCAGCAGGTGTTGTACTCGCAGGCATGGCGGCTATGTACAATTTAAAAAGCAGGCTGGAAGGTGTGGTTGAAGATGAGAGGATTCAACAGGTTAGCCAGAAGGCTTCGCGCGTTACTCTCCAGATAATGGCATTGGGCCTTGCCCTTGGAGGTGCAGTCCTGATAACCATGAGGAATACATATCCCGGACATACTGACCTTGGTTTCTTCATGGCATACGCAAGCTGCGGTGTCCTTGTGCTTTACACTCTATTTTACAGGTTTTACAACAGGGAATATGGGGGCTGGGATGAAGAATAATATTAAAGTTTACAGGGCAATTCATGACCTTACCCAGGAAAGTCTTGCTGAAAAGGTGGGGGTAACAAGGCAGACAATAAACGCTATTGAAAAAGGAAAATATGACCCTTCCCTTGATCTTGCGTTCAAGCTTTCCAGACTTTTTAACACAAGCATTGAAGATATTTTTCTCTACGAGGACGACAAGAATTGAGAGGTCCCCTGTAAAGAGACATATAAACCTTTTTTTTAAGATACCGGAACATCCCCTTCTTAATAAAAACAGTAAAAAGTATTTTCTCAGTTATTGCCTGAGTTCTCCCCCGATTTGTCACAAAAGCAAACATTATAATAATTTTTCCAGCTAAACTTAACTTTCACGAGCCCTTCCACGCAAATAAACCTGAAGTAAAAGACCATATAATCAGGATATTATATTTGACAAAATCGAGATCTAATAAAGAACTGAGATTTCAGTGCATAAGTTCATTTTCTTAATTGGGGGTTTAAATCTACTGCGTCCGGAAAATCAAGAACAATTTCCAAATAAATTTATAAAGAATGAACAAGTAGTTAAATATAGATGTCTGTTTATAAGATCTCAGTTTGAAAGCTGATATATGGTAACAATGGAAATCTCGGAAATAAAGAATAAAATCAACAGGTAACAGGCAAATAAAAACATCTATTGAAAATAAGAATATCAACAAAACATCTATTGAAAATAAGAATATCAACAAAACATCTATTGAAAATAAGAATATCAACAGGAGTTAACAAATATGCTGCAATCTTTTATAGTAGAGCACTACCTGGAGAGTGCCGTGGATGTTTACTGTGGTGGGCCAGATATATTCAAGGGGAAAGTAAAAGCCTGTGCAGACAATGTACTCACCCTCGAAAATAAAGGAAAACTGACGCATTTAGCCATTGACAAGATTGTTGCCTTGTGGGCTCAGTAAGTTCAAAACTTTAAATTTCAGGATCACTTAAAGGATCACTAAAAATAGGAGAAGTTCCAAAGTGGGAAACCTCGTCCCTTTCCATTACTTTTTTACAAAAAGCTGAAACTGTTTTTTCTTTGCAGCTTATAGTTTGATGCAACTTTTTGCATGGGAGGCAATGAACTCCCTCATGAGTTTTGCTCCAAGCATGGCTGTCTGTCCGGAATCATATTCAGGAGCAATTTCAACAATGTCAAAAGCCATTGAGAAAGGAGCAAGAGTCCTTATTGCAGTTCTGACATCCCGGGCACTGAGGCCAAAAGGCTCAGGTGTGCCTAGACCAGGAGCGTAAGCAGGGTCTATTGCATCCATGTCAAGGGAAAGGTAGAGCTGGCTGCAATCCAGCCATTCGATTGCTTCTTTGAGGACTTCGACCATCCCCATGGATTCAACATCATCTGCCGTGTAGTATTTCAGGCTATTTTCCCTGGCAAAAACCCATTCTTCTTCCGGGCCGCTCCTTATGCCTATGGAAACAAGATTCTCCGTGACCTGATCGAGAATATTCCTGGATACACATGCATGGTTATGCTTGAACCCTCTGTACTCCTGCCTGAGGTCAAAGTGGGCATCAAGGACAAGAACTCCGAAATCATCTCCTGCAAACTCGGCACACGCTTTAACCGTAGAATAAGTCAGAGAATGTTCTCCTCCAAGCATAATTGGAAGCTTTCCGTCATTCAGTAAACCCTTTACATTTTCGTAAAGATCCCACAGGGTCTCGTCAACTGAAGCTGAAGTTTCCAGGTTCCCGGCATCATAAATAGGAAGATCCACAAGGTCAATGTCAAAAGTATGGTTATAACTTTCAAAATTTGCAGAGACCTGCCTCATCGCATCCGGAGCCCAACGGCTGCCTGCGCGATACGAGGAGGTGTTGTCAAAGGGTACACCGAAAATAACATAACGTGCAGACTCATAGTCTGCAAGGGCATCTATAAAGGAAGTGGGTAAAAACATACTCTTACCTGAGGTAAATTGTTCACTTAAAAAAAGAGTTCAGGTTATTAACCTGAGATTTCTCCTGCTTTTCAGGGTTTATGTCCTTATATCGAGTTTGACTTTTCCAAGAGCTGTGATATAAGAAATTTCCTCGCCCTCTTTTACTTTATCCTTGTATTCCTCAGGGATTATAATCTCAAATGTTGAGAAATCCCCCAGATCCATGAGCTGAGCGATTTCGCCGACGATTGAGATTACCTGTGCATTCTTCCGTTCCACAATCGGGATATATACTTTGTTTGCAACAGAGCCGATATAGGAGCGCTTCTGACCGTCAAATAGGCCAATTGTCTCTATTCTTGCCTTTGCAGATCCATGTTTCCCGGGTTTGGATTTTGTAATGCTCTTTATAACGCATGCTTCGTCGTCGACGATCATGTACTTCCCTTCTTTTAACTCCTTAACTTCAACCTGCTGTTTCATAACAAATCTCCCTTACGTTTTAGCTATGTGCATCAATAAGTTGTAAGCACCATACCGAATTTGCTGGAAATTTTCCAGTGCCAATTCCGGTGAAGTGGTATAAGATGGCTGTTCTAATTTTTAAGCCTGTCTACCCTTTTATCCATACTTTGCTTACTTGCTCTGTATAGAAAAACTGGAAAGTAATTACTACCTGAATGCATGTACAATCTCACAGATAGAGAACTAATACGATTAATTATCCTAGAGTATATAACGCTTATGAGAGATTTCGTATTTCCGAGCACAAAAATTAGAGAAAAAGTCCTAAATAATCGGATTATTCCACTAATGTGAACGAAGTCTTCAATATTAGAGGTAAAATTTGGCTGTTTGAATGAGGTCCAGACGAACCCCGTTCCTGTGGAATTTGAGGTACATGCAAAATCCGCAGCCTGTTTTCAGGTTTTCTTTATCATCCAAGTCCAAGTTCTCTCAGTTTTCCCTGAGAGGGTACTCCTTCCTTATTCCAGCCACGATAACGGTAATAATCCTGAAGAGCAGCTTCAAACTCCTGCCTGGGAATCCCATCTCCTCTTTCTTCGCTGCCGGTTTCAAACAACCTTTCCGGAAGAGTATCATCTTTCCGTGTAAACCCCGCTCTCAAATTATAAATCCTCTCCAGATTCCAGATTCTTTCTCCTGCTTTCAGGAGTTCCGCAGGAGATACGTCTATCCCGGCCCCCGAATGTAGAAGAGCTGAACAGAGTTCCTCATTGATGGCAAAAATCGAAAACGGACAGAACACAAGAGAATCCAGCACAGCAGTCAAGTTTTCAAATACCTGCAGAATTCCAGCTTTTCCTTTGAGGCTGAAACGATCAAGGAGCAGAGGCTTTCCAAGTACTTCGGGCCCGACCATAAAGGCTGTGAGGTAATCTCCTCCGTGACAGGAAGTCGCGTAAGCAAGGGCCTGTCCTCTAATCCCCCGGGGATCAAAACCTCCGAGTTCTAGACCCTTTACATCCATACTGAGGTATTTCCTATCCCGGGTCAAGAGGTACTTTCTGGAGCCTTTTCCGGGTTCGCTTCCTTCTCCGATTCCTGCAAGCAGGGTTTCAAGTTCCCTGACATTCATTTTCCTGGATTGGAGTTCTGCACAGGCGCCAAGCACGGAACCTGCAGAAATGGGGTCAAGCCCGTAATCCTTGCAGATTCTGTCTGCCAGGAGCACCGAATCAAATACCTGATTTTCAAGGTTGAACCCGAAAGCCCAGAGGGAATCGTAGTCAGGAAGAACCTGCCCGGTTTTTTTAATCCTTCGTTTACAGCCCAGAGGACAGGCAGAGCAGCTTTCTTTCTCAAGCTCGAAGCTGGTTTTGATATACTCCCCTGAAAACAGGTCCGCAAAAGTAATTTCCCTTCCGGAAAAGTTTTTGCATGGAATGAGTCCCATATAATCCAGAAGCTTTACAAATGCAGGCGTACCATAATTTGCAAGCCCTTTGGAGAGCACGGGATTGGCTTCAAAAAGCTTTAGCATTTTTGTTTCAAGTTCTTTGAACTTTTCAGGACTGGCTGGTAAACACTCTTTTTCCCCTTTTACAACCACTGCCTTCAGCAACTTTGAGCCCGCAACCGCTCCCAGCCCCCCCCTTCCGCTGTGGATGGAATCAATGACGAAAGAAGAAATAAGAACTTCATTTTCTCCTGCCCTGCCTATGCAAGCTACGTTTCCTTTACTTTTCAGGGCCTCGGTGCATGCGTCAGTACCTTTTCCCCAGAGCTGGCTTGCCTGCACAATTTTAATCTCATCTCCCCTTACTTCCACAAAGGAAGGTTGTTTTGCCTTTCCAGCAAGAACCAGGGCATCGATTCCAGCTTTTTTCAGTTCTCGCCCAAAGCCCCCACCTGTGTTCCAGCTGAATACGGTGCCTGTGAGAGGAGATTTCGAAGTAAGGACTGTCCCTGAAGCCATGGGGGCAATGCCTGTAAGCGGCCCGATAGTGAAAATCAGGGGGTTTTCGGGGCTAAGAGGGTCAATATCAGGATCTGAAAGCTCGAAAAGTAACTTAACTCCAAGTCCTCTGCCGCCCAGGTACATTTGGATTAATCTTTCATCGGTACCGGTGACGGTAACTGCTTCGGAGCTAAGGTCTACATATACTGTTTTTCCTGTCCAGCCAGCCATATCAATCCCATATTATATTATTATTCGTCCATTGCGTGAATTCTGTCCTTTCCTTAAACTCTTTAACTGCTCTATAGAAATATTTGCCTTAAAGCCTTTCTATTGAGAAGCAATTTTTAATCAGGATCTGTACTGTGAAGATCTTGAAAGAGCCAGACTTTAAGGCAAAGAAATCTTAGATAATATTACATGAATCTGGAGAAACCTTACATCATTTCTGTATATGCCCTTGTCCGGAACGAAAAAGGAGAATTCCTGCTGCTCATGCGCTCGGAAAACTCCCATACCAACCCTGGGAAATGGGATCTTCCAGGCGGGAAGGTGAACCCGGAAGAGTCGCTTAAAGAGGCAGTTATACGTGAGGTCTGGGAGGAAACGGGAATTTCAATCGTTCCAGGGGAAATTGCAGGGGAAGTAACCTTTGAACTTCCGAGAAAAAAGGTTATTGCTATTGTATTTAATGGGGGGTATGTTGTCGCTGACGTTAAATTAAGCTATGAACACATGGAATATGCCTGGACTTCCCTTGAAAGTATTCTTGAAATGGAGACACTTCCTGCATATTTCAGGGATTTTTTCAAAAGGTTTGCCCTCGAAAACAAAAAACCTTACAAGCCTCCAGTTTGATCCGAAAAATATGCCTATCTATTCTTTCTCATTTGAAGTACTTATCTTCAAGTTTTTTTCTTTTTTTCCGGCTGTACTGCCAGCTTACACCAAGGAACAGGAGAATTGCAAGAGCTATAAAACCTGCCGCACGCAGCAGAGTTCCATATTTGCTCAAAAGAATGGGGTTCACATTATCCCTGAGTTCGTACTCAGGATACATTATATCTCCCCGATCATTGCTGTGCCCGAGGCCAAGAGCATGCCCGAGCTCATGCTTTGCAATGGTGAGCATGGTTGCGTCGCCATACTGCCGCCAGCCCCTGCCCTGATAGTTTCCAACCTCAAGGACTATATCCACTTCAACGAAACGGTCTCCAGAGACACTGGGTTTTGCATAGCCTGCTACACCCGAAGGAGCACCTGCAACGTTCTCCAGGTTTTCCACCCACATTATTTTTATGTCAGCGTCTTCGGAGTCAACAATCTCAAAAACAGGGCTGTATTCGAGGTTACCGTTTCCTCCTTCTTCCCAGTATTCAAGAGCCTTTTCTATTTGTTCATAGTATGTAGGGCTATAATGGGGCGGTATATTTTTGTCGTCTACGTACACTGTGATAGGAGAATGATTCCAGGGTTTCTCGAGAATCTTCTCTGAACTAGCCCCGGATACTGGTAAAACAGCAGGTAAAACCAATACCATCAGCAATAAGATGAAAGGTAAAATTATTTTAAAAATGTTGTTTTGATTAATACAAATGAACCTCCGTATCGGCAATACTATTAAGTTCAATTGTGATCATTAGTATAAATATTATCACAACCGATTTATATAAATATTATTACAACCGATTTACATATCTTTTTAGAAATATTGTATCAGTCAGAATATATATTTTTATAAATATTGTTATAGATCTCATTATGAATATTATTATGAATCATATTAGGAATATTAATATCAGGTGGACCTGTTGAACCTAAGGATTTCTCAGGATGTCTTGACGAAGTATATAAATTACGTTAATCAAAGACCTGAAAGATCTGTTAAAAAATAAGCCTTAAGATTATAAGAATTTAACTTCACAATATATTTCCCAAAAATTAACCGAGAATTTGATTTGTAAACCGATTTTTAATTTAAACTGATCTTCAAAAATCATTTTTCAAAATAAAATCTAAAATTGAACTTTTAAAGTAAGCTTGAAGAAGTAAAATTTCTAGAATTTTGCTTACTGGTTACTTAATATTACTTAATATTAGCTCCTGCGATATTGCATACTTCGCAATCAGGATCGCAGCATTGTTCATTTTCTTCGTTTTCGTCGTCATCACCAGGGAATTCGGAGGCAAGAGCCCTTGTACTTTCTGCAAGTACTGCAGCGTTGGACAGGGATGCCCCTATCATTATTGCAGAAAATATTTTTTCTTTTGGGATTTCTTTTCTTTTTGCGATTCTTATATGCATTTTCAGGCAATGCTCGCAGCGGAGGGCAGAAGCCACACCTATTGAAATAAGCTCTACAGATTCCGGGTCGAGATTTTTGAACTCTCGCATGATGGAATTATCATAAAGAGTTTTTGGGATGAAGAGCTCAGGGAGGTCTTTCATAAAATTCATAATGTAAGGAACTTCCCCATACTGCTTCCGGACATCCTCGAGGAGTTCCGGAATGACCTTCTCGGGATCATTTTTTAAAATTTCTACAATATCCTCAAGTTCCATAAGAAACCACCAGCACACATTAACGTAGAAACCTGGTCAGGCACCGTTTTTCGGGCAAGGATTTACAGTTTAAAGGATAAGTGAAAAGGCACAAACCCAGTAAAAATGTAAAGTGGATAAATTTTAACCCAACAGAATTCGGATCAAATTGCAAAACCAACGTCAGACTTAGATTTGATTTTTATCAATATATAATTTTTCATTTTTGATCTGGAAATATTTGCAAGCTCGGAAAGGATGACCCCTTCATCAAACTCCAGCTTTTCAATTTTCTCATGGTATTCATCGTATGGCAGTTTGACCCTGATCCCGTCAAGCTGAAGAGTGAGAGGGGCAGGAGAGAGCACCCTGTGGATTTCCGGAACCTGGTTTTCGATCTCCTTCATGACTCGTGCAGGAAGCACTGCAAGGGGGTCTTTTGCCTGCTGCTGGCGAATCTCAGAAGCGATCTTTGAAACCCCTTCATTCAGGTTTTCGAGGGCATTAATCTCTTCTGTTCTTCTTAATCTGTGAGAAACCCTTCCGATATTTCCAATGTAGAGGTCTGCCCCGGGGACATCTTCGGTTTTCAGTTCAGTAGGCCCTCCTGTAACCACAATAGGGATCTCAATGCCTTCAAAGAGTTTCGGCTTCTTTTTTGTAATACAATCACTGAAAGACCCAAAGGTAAAAACCGCAATATCATGCTCGTTGATAAGCTTTCTTTCATAGTCCATAGACAGGGAGACCCTGCGACCCATTCCCCTTGCAAGCCCGATCATATTTGTATTGGCTCCAGGATGGCGGAGGTATTCTGCTATATCGCAAGCCGAATGTGGGAGGTGGTGTGAGGCAAGAGTGGGAGAGACAACTGCAATCTCTACCCCTGTAAGAGGAGCTTCCAACAGAACCCCGAGCAGTTCGGCTGAGAGCTGTTTTACAAGATCAATATCTTTTTCAGGGATAAGCATTATAAGATTGACTTCGACCCCGGTAACTACTTTCTGAATTATGTAGCCTCCGAGGTCTTCCATTAGTTCGATTAAAAGCCCGTGTTTATGAACCCCACCGGTGTAAAGATAGGGTAGGAGTACAACCATCTTAATTCTTCCCTCCTTCCATCAGTTCGTTAAGCATTGTTCCTGCTTCTTCAATCCACTCCTGTTTCAATGCTTCCTCAGATGCCACAAAAACAAAGCGATTACCTTTATATAGATGGTAGCGAACCCTGAACCCCTCGGGAGTGGCACGAATCGCAAAATCTACAAGGTTTTCATGAAGCCTGTGCCTCGGGTCTGCAACCATCATTTCTTTAAGAAAAGCCGCCTCTTCTGCTGGTTTATCTGTGGTTATAGCTACAGTCCAGCGGTCCGGCTGGCGGATATTCGCCTTCCCGTAGCGCTCCCAGAGTTTCCCAAGCAGTTCCGGAATGTACTGCTCTTTTTTGATCGAAATCATTATTTCACTGGCGAGAGGTTTTGCTTCCACGTCAGCAATATCGATTACCGTAACCCTGGTGCCAACATCCCTGAGAATGATTGCCATCTGGAAGAGAGAATCTTCAGGTCTCAGCACTACCTTGATCCTTCCTATTGCAGGAGCAAGCTTGAGACTTGCAAGGTTGTCCTCGATAATCTTCCTGTAAAACTCCTGCTCCGAATCAATCGCAGACTTGACAATAAAGATCTCTAACGATTCCATTATGACCTCACTCCTCCACATAGCCTGAAGCAAGAAGTGCTGCTCCTACCGCCCCAATCAAGTGGGAGTTTTCCGGTACAAGAACCTCAATTTTAAGAAGGTCTCCGAGAGCTTTAGGGACTCCTTCGATAAGGGAAGACCCACCTACAAGGATCAACGGCTCTTTTACGTCCACTTCCTGTAACTGCTGTTCGTATATCTGTTCTACCACACTATAACAGGCTGCAGCTGCCACGTCTTCCGGGGTAGCTCCTCTGGCAAGAGAGTTTACAAGGGACTGTATCCCGAAGACTATGCAGTAACTGTTCATGTTTACATTTTCCTGCATACCCTTGACAGCAAGTGCCCCGAGTTCCGTAATATCCACACCCAGACGCTTTGAGATCATTTCAAAGAAACGTCCCGAGGCTCCAGCACAGATCCCCCCCATTGTGAACATGCCCGGGATTCCGTCTTCAACAGATATCGCCTTGTTGTCCATACCTCCTATATCAATGACCGTTGCAGAGCCTTTTTGCCTGCCTGCAAGGTAGACAGCTCCCTTTGAGTTGACAGTAATTTCTTCCTGGATAAGCTGAGCGTTGAAATGGCTCCCTATAAGGAAACGACCGTATCCAGTAGTGCCCAGAGCCTGTACTTCTTCTCTGGTAACTCCGGCTTCTTTAAGGGCCTGAGAGTAGGCTTCTTCTGCACTTTCAAGGACTTTTGTTGTGGGCACCCAGCCTTTCCCTATGATCTTGTTATCCCTCATAACCACAGCTTTTGTGGTTGTTGACCCCGAATCAATTCCCGCAGTCAGTCCAGTCTGGACTTCCCGGGCAAGGAGATGCCTGCGCCTGGCAATTGTGGTCAGGGCTTCAAGGCGGGTCAGCAGAGTGCCTGCACTTGTCCGTTCGGTAAATGAATAGCTGATTACAGGGATCTCGGAGTGCTTATGGATGTACCTTCGGACCTCGTTTCGAACAATGGCTCCTTCTGCACAACGGAAGCAGGTAGTAATAAAGACTCCATCTACTTTTGTCAGACCTTCAACGACGGCTTTTGCCCGTGCCATCATGAGCCTGAGGTCCCCACTTGCAACTTCAAGCCCGAATTCTTTACCTATGGTATCTATTGATGCAATATCAATTTCAGGAAAAATGAATTTTGCATTTACTTTGGCTGCGGCAGCTTCAAATTCTGGCTGAACTCCGGCATACTCAGAGCCGCAGGAGACCAGAGCAATCTTTACAAGTCCAGATTCCTCGGCACTCATTACTCAGCCCCCTTTTCTGCCGGTTCATCCTCTACTGGCTTTTCATCTTCTTCTGGCAACCCCTCTTCTTCAGGATTTTCTTTTGGCAGTGATTGTAGAAATGCAGCGATTTTGCTCACGAAGTCACGAGCATCCTCATTTGATTCCGGGTATTTTACTTCCAGAATAGGAACCCCTTTATCGCGCACCAGATATTTCATCAGTTCGTTTGTGCGGTTACAGCCCACACAGCCAAAGTTTGCGGGTGGATTTTCAACTATTATTGCAGCTTCGGTTTTTTCTATAAGGGGGCCTATTAGAGCCATCCTGCCCCTTACTCCAGCCGGAACTTCAACCGCAGCATATCGAAGCCCGATTTTTGGGTCTTCCGGAGTAATATTAATAGGGGGAGAATCCAGGCTGATGTTTGTAACTTTTTCTTTTACCTGATTCATCATTGTAAGGGGTTTATGCTCAAAGCGCTCAACCAGGTCAGACAAAATAAGACTGTTTACAGGGTAAATGAAAACCTTTGCCAAAAAATTCACCTCGCAAGCTCTTCTTCAATAATATTTTCCAAATCAGAAACTTTAAGCCTGCTTTTCTCTTTGCGCTTTTCTTTTACGGACCCATTTGCGTCCAGTTCATCAAGTGCAGCCCCTATGGCAGGGAGCATCTTCACTTCTTCCCTCAGGAAATGGAATCCCGGCCTCGGGCCTCCACCCCGGCTTGCCCGGCAGCGCCTCTCATCGCCGGCAGGAAATCCCCTCTCTTTTATAAAAATATGGTTTTTATCCATCTGCTGGATCTTTTCTACCACCGCAAGGACATCCTCCTCCGGTCCTGTTACAATAAGTCCAAAGCATGTCTCCTTTACAATAACCGGAAACTCTGATTCATAAATCTTCATGGCTGCATCCGCAGGTAGCACTATATCCGAACTGATTACAATGTACTTTGTAATCTCATTTTGTTTTATTTCTGTCATCTTCTGTCTCTCCTCAACTTCGGGAGACTTCACCTGTGATAAATCCAAACATGTGAATCCGCTCAAGTATCAAGTACATTAATTCGGTTATGTAATATTTTATTATGCATTATTCAAGTAAATTAATTAGTTCCTTTTTTATATTTATGGGAGTATATGAGTATCAATACTCTGGATTCTTAGTTCCCCTGATCATCAGTGTTCTTGCGTGCAGTTTCACTTATATATATCGTATCTCCTTCTTCAATACCCTTGAGTCTCTCGGGCTCGACTATCCGACCGATAATATTCGTTGAGGATAATTTTTCTCCGGTAGGACCGAAGAGATCGTCATCTATAAGTTTAACTCCTATATTCCCCATCCTTTTTGCGGCCTGATTTGTAATTCCTATTTCCCCGGCAAGTACCCTGTCAGTTGGTGTGTTTTCAGGGAGTAATTCTACGTATTTCACCACTTTCTTTTCTGTTTTGAAAAGGAAAGTGTTCTCATATACCATATAAACAGGAAGTTTCCCGACGGTTTTTGTTTTGAGTTCAAGAGAGCGACGGAAAAAGTCCACCGATTTTGGGGCGCTCTCCGGGTAAAGTTCAACTTCAATAAGTTTTTCCCTGGATACCGCATAAGCAGTCACTTTCGCTTCTCCGAGAATTTCCAGGGTTGTTGGCGGGTCCTGCCTGACAATTACTGCATCTTTTCCTGTATGTCCATCTCTTACCAGTTCCACTCCTATGGAGGAAAGCACGGGCTCGACCTCTTCAAAGCTGTGGCCCAGCAGGACTATCTGGGGAGGAAGACTTTCTACTGACAGCTTCTGCCCTTTTTCCGCGAGTTTGATAAGTTCAAGGCCTTTTGTTACCTGCCCTACAACCGAATGCACAAGGCTTGAAGGCCGGTCATCTCTGGAAATATATACCCTGCCTGTCCCGTATCCAGCAGTCCTGACAGAGATGGCGCCTTCTCTTCTCGGTTCAAAGTTTTCATAAGGAACGGGTTCTTCTTTCAGGCTATCATCTGAAATAAATGCGCTAGTTACCGCATCTATGGAAAGAGTTCCCTCACGAGTCAGGGCATAGAAGTGTTCAGCTCCCTTAGGAGCGTTTATGGAAAGCTCGACCTCGAAATAAGTAAATACACTGTCTTCATCTTCAAGGAGGGTCGAAAGATCAGTGGTGCAGTATTTCTCTGCAAGTTGCTCCCATTCTATAATCGGCTCTATACTCAGGATGGAGTCTTCTCTCGAAAGCCTGAAAATAAGATTTCTCCCGGTTACAACTGTTGCAAAAACGCCATCATCGGGAGATCCATACTCAGCAGAATGTCTTTTTCTTGACAGGATCAGATGAGTATTACGGGAGTCGAATCCTCCTGCCCCGAACACAACATCAAATGCTTCAAAATTTCCTGTCTCACGTAAAGGCTTTATATCAACTTCAAAAGGTCCGAAAGCCAGCGCTTCAGGACTTGCCCAGTGGATATTTTTACCTTCGAACTCTTTATAATGTTCAGTCCATAGTTTTCCAGAGGATGATTCTGGATCATTGATTTCTATCCTAAGTTCCCCTCTGGACGTATTGATAGCGTATTCGGTGATTTTCTCCGTTCTCTTCTCAGCGGCTTTTTTAAGAATACCAACCGCTGTACCGGCTATGTAGGGGGCTCCGGAAACTTTAAGGGAGTCTCCAAGGGTAGAGCCTGCAGGCAGAGTATAACTTTGCCCATTCACCTCTACGCTGATCTCATTACTCGTAATCGGCACCTCATTTTAGTATTTTCCATACTAAGAGGTGACAGCATATTTATATTTCTTCTGCAGCTTTGATCTTCTCTTCTTCTGTGAGCTGAGCAAGTACGGTACCTGGTTCCCCTAGTTCCACAATCTTTCCATCACGCATAAGTGCTACACGGTCACAGATCTCGTTTACAAAATCCATGTCATGAGAAACTATTACAAAGGTTTCTCCGATCTCTTCTCTGGCTTTAAGGATGGAGTTTGTCACTGATATCTTGGTAATGGGGTCCATGGTCCCTGTTGGTTCGTCCATAATAACGATCCTTGGCTCCTTGATAAGGACCTGCGCAAGTGCAATTCTATGCCGCTCTCCTTCACTCATTTCATTGGTCATTTTGGGCAAAACAGCTTTTGCCTTATTTTCGTCAAAACCTGCTGCCTTGAGAGTGATTAAGGCTTTTCTAACCCCAAGTTCGAATGGAAGGTCCAGGCTGATGGATTCTGTAAGGTTGTCTATTACGGAGCTGTGAGTATAAAGCCCATATTCCTGGTGCAGGAATCCCATGTATTTTGTTGCCCTGCCTTTGTTATCAACCCCTAATTTAGTCATGTCCACCCATTCATCTCCGATACGTACTTCAACTTCTCCTGAGGTTGGAGGTAAAATTCCCATAAGGATTTTCGAGGTTGTAGTCTTGCCTGCTCCACTTAGCCCGACAAGTCCGAAAATCTCTCCCTCCTTCACGTCAAAAGAGATTTTGTCCACGGCTCTGACCACGCCCCTGTCTACTGAGATATAGCGCTTTGCCAGGTCCCTTACGCGGATAATAGGTTCTCCTACCAGAGCATTCTTTTCCTGCCTGGTCAGGGATGCACTTTGCATAAAGATCGCAGAAACCTCAAGCGGATCTCCTTCCTGGATTACTTCACCGTTTTCGAGCAGGATCGCCTTATCTGCCAGGTTTTCAATAACTTCCGGCCAATGGGAGGTAAGGATCATGCTCATATTGTAGCTCTCCACTGCCTTAATCATAGCATCGTGAACCAGCTTTGCAGTCATGGGGTCAAGGGTACCTGTAGGCTCGTCAGCTAACAGGAGGAGAGGGTTTCTGACAAGCTGTCTTGCAAGCACAACTCTCTGTTTTTCTCCACCGGAAAGCTCCCTTGCCACGTGCATCATACGGTGGCTCAGGTTTACCTCCTCGAGGAGTTCAATCGCTTTTTTCATGGCGTCTTCTCCCTTATACCCGATTTCATTCAGGGAGTTTATGACGTTTACCAGAACTCTTTCATCCCCATAGAGGGCAAAGGTTCTCTGTAGCATAATTGCAATGCGTTTGGCGATGTCTTTTCTTATCGGGTCGTAAAGTGAAAGTTTTATAAAATCAGCTTCGTACGCCTCAAGACTTTCGCTGCATACCGGGCATTTCTGGCCGATTTTGCTTGGACGTTCTATATACCCGCATTTTTCACAGCGAGCTAGATGATAGATTACTTCACCTGAGATATTCTCAAAAGATTCGGTCCCGCGCAATACATGCATCAGGATTGTTTTCCCGGATCCGCTTTTTCCCAAGATCCCAACGACTTCCCCTTCGTTGATACTTAAATTTACATTTTTCAGGGCTTTGAAACCGTCAAAGTCTACAGTTAAGTTTTTAACTTCAATAAATACTGGCATGCATTTTCCTCCGCAAATTACGAGCTGCAAATAAATTTAAGTAGCTTTCTTCTGCCTGCCTGGGCGTATCGCTCAAGAGTGAAAAGTAATTACTTTAAAGTGAATACCGTATTAACCTAATCAATAAATTTCACACATATGGGCAACAATTAGATAAGAGTAAACATTAGATAAACATAACGCATTATTTTGTCACTGTGAACATCCAGAACCAACATTAGTTGGTAAATTTAGTAAATTTTTGCTCGTTATAATCCTTTTACCACGTCCACAACTTTTATTATATCATCGAGCACCACATCGGCTGCTTCTCTGAGCGCTTCTGGTCTGTCGTCTCCCTGCTGGGTCGTCATTATACCCACATCTGCTGCCCTGAGAGCCAGAATATCGTTAATTCCATCCCCTACCATAACTACTTTATCATACCTGTGTTTAAGTTCAAGCACCACTTTTTCCTTTATAATTGAATCTGCAAAGGCAAAGATTCTTTCTTGCGGGATATTTACTAATTCTGCAAGTTGCACGAGAGCAGACATTCGGTCCCCGGATGCTATGTATATATCCACTTCCATGGCATGGAGCAACTGGACGGTCTGCAACGTCTTACCGAATACCTGCCCTCCCGTACTGAGCACATATGGTATTCTTCTTGCCTCCGAGTCCACTATAATACCTGCCGCAAGATAAATGCTGTCAGGGCAACGGGATGTAACTGCCTCAAGCACATCATGCACATCTCCCATAAGGAGAGAAGCCCCTCTTATGATCTCAGAGGCAACTTCCGGGATAAATATTCCTTTTGAACAGCTTACACCTATTGAAACTCCGTATTCCCTTATAAACTCAAATAAAAACATATCCCTTCTCGAGCTCAGGATTATTTCGTTATCGGTATTAAGAGCTACAAGGCCGCAACCGTTTTTCTTCGCGACAATAGCAGTGCTCTCTATGTTTTCAAGGATATTGCCGGTGCTGGATTCTTTTGCAACTCTGTACATGTGGAGAAGAGTTCCGGCACTGTCAAAGACCACTGCAATTCTTTTGGTCATGTAAATTGATTAATCTATAAAATAAAAAAATCTTTGTAAAAACCCGGAAAATGGATGGGAAACAGAAATTTATAAAAATAAATGAAGTGGAAAAATTAAACTTACATTTAGAAGTTCTTTTATATGATTGATGCTCCCGAAATCAGGACCCCGGCAAAAAAACCGAGAATTGCTCCTGAATTCAGGAAGGGCAGCCCTGCCTGAGGATTGCCCCTCATTACCAGGATAGACAAAAATACATGCCCTGCAAGAGTTCCCAGCATTGCCCCAAGTACAGGGAACGAGAACCCTCCATTTTCGAGAAATACATTTGCGGAAACTACCAGAAGAGTGGGCATGACTGCGTCTCCAAGGCCCATGAAAAAAGCTTCACGTTTTTCTCCTTCTTTAAAACTTTCCTTAATGAATGAATAGTTTGAGTTCTTTGGGATTATAAAAAGAATAGGAAGTTTAAGGTCCATTACACCTTCAGCCATGGCTATCATATGTTTTGTCTTATATACCGAGATGGCATCATAGACTGCAAGCAATATAAGAAGGACAACTACAGGGAGAACGGAAAGAGAGATCCCTATCAGGGCGCTGACCCCACCTGCTATGCAGACCCCCAGAATATCGATTACATACCACTCCGGGTATTTGTAAAGCAATACTGTCAACCCTATAGAAATCAGGAGTGAAGCGGTATTTTCAAAGCCTGCGAAGGAAGGAATAAGGGTAAACAATGCAAAAAATACATAGTAGAGAGTACTGACTATAGCGAGATATATAAATAAGCTGATAATCCATTTCATGTTTTTCTTTATTGCAATCAGGACAAAAAGCGTAAAAACAAGGATCATCATAAGATAATAAATAGAATTGGAAACCTGTGTCGGGTCCTCAAAAGCCTGCATATCATTTATTTCCATTGGCGTTGATAAAAGAAGGGCTAGAACCTGCACAATCAGAATTAACCCTGCCATGGAAAGAATCGGCAAATAATCTTTAAGTGAATGTTCGCTCGAACTCAAGTACTAAACTCCTTATTTCTTGACACTATGCCTTTTCTATTCCTTTATATATTTACTGTATCCTCTGTCTTCAATATTTATATCTCTTAATAAATAATCACTTCAACCAATTTTCCGCCCCAGCAATGGTTTTTAGGTTACCTTCGTCTGGATTTACAATTATTTCTGAGATATCATCTTGAGATAATTCCCCCGCTCCTGTTAGTTTACCTGACAGGAGTCACAGTAATCCTCTTAAAGGTATTATCTTGTTTTTTTGACAGGATCAAGGGAAAAAATAAATTAGGGATAAAAGATACATAAATAGTTTATGCAAAAAATCATATAGGACCACTGTATAAAAAAGGAGCAAAAATAGAAAAAGAATAAATATGGAAATGCGATAAAAATAGAAAAACAGTATAAAACAGTATAACACGATAAAAATAGAAAAACGGTATAAAACAGTATAATACGATAAAAATAGAAAAACGGTATAAAACAGTATAATACGATAAAAATAGAAAAACAGTATAAAACAGTATAATACTTTAATGGAATTATCTCCATCTAATAACTTTCCGCCGGTATTGAGGAATTTGTGGTTTTACACGAAGTTTATGACTGCATAAGGAGAATTTCCATAAGTACGTTAGAGGTATACAATGGAAACCAGAGACACAGTATTCCTTGTTGTGATGGTTCTGTCATCTTTCCTTCTATCCTTCGAATGGCTTAGAAGGTTTACATACAAACCCACAAACCCTTTCATCGACCCTTTAATTATTCTATCTATTATGGTTCTGGCCGGAACGTTATCTCTCATGCTCATCTCTATCAATAACAAACTTCAGGATTTTGAAGATAAGATGGAAGCAAAAGACCGTTCCCTAAGGGTTAACATGGAAAATTCGGACACAAAAATTGTAGAGAGGATGAATGAGCTCTCAAGTAAAGTTGATAATGCAGTATATGAATTTAACCGCAGAAAATATCACTGATTTCTGCTCATACTCTTATTTTTTCCTGCAGGGGTAAATACGGTAAAATACGGCAAGGTTTACTCTAATATCTATAATCCATTTATCTATGATCCGTTTTCACCTTTTTCTTCCGGTTATGGCCTGGTCTTTTAAGAAATGAGATATTAAAGGAAACATCTTCTAGTGTCGCGTCAATAACCAGACATTGAATGATTATGAATGATTGTCATCTGTTTCATATGACGCTTTCCTTTCTGTATTTTACCTTCAAACTGCCCCTATTTCCATTTCCCCCTATTTCCATTTCCCCATATTTCCATTTCTCCCTATTTCTATTTCCCCCATTTCTATTTCCCCAATTTCCATTTCCCCCCTTTCCATTTCCCCCTATTTCTATTTCCCCCAGTTTCTATTTCCCCCTCTTTGTCTCAGGACGGTTTTATAACTGATTTTATCGTTAATCAACGATTTTTTGTGTAAACTCCCGGGGGTGTTCATTTATGAAGATCTCTCCACGTCGGACAATAGGAAAAACTTATATTATTTAAAGGTTCTATGACGCAAATCCCGGTGCAGACAGATTTCATTAAAAAGAAAAGTAAATATACAGGTTTTGTAGAAGAAATCCTAATTTCCATTTGAATTAGATTCAATTTATTAACACGATTATTTGAATAGTTAATAAATTATGATATCCAACCCAAATTAATTGTTATATTGATAGATCATTTCGAGCGCAAGATCCACGAATTAGCAAAGTATATATACCGGAGGTCCTGTAGTAAGGGAAAAACATCTGGCATCTAGACAAATATAAATATATTCAAATTGACATAGTGTATCGTAAGTTATTATTACTCAGAGTTAGTATATTGATTACCTTGTGTAAACAGGTAAAGAAGGAAAGCTAATATGCACCTCAATCTGGAACCTATTGGCATTATCAAAAAAGTTGCAAATAAGTCGGAGATTTTAATTTATTCTGATTTTGAGCAGGTTATACGAAATATCGTTTCCAAAATAGGAGAAGGAGCTGAGATGGGCCAGAAACTTCTGGTTATCCATAAAAATAATAGCAAAAAACAAATAGATGGTCACCAGGTCCAGGTCACGAAGGCGACGCTTCTTGAAAGGAAAGGAAACCTATTGACAATATCCAAAATAGAGGCAAATGAAGATTCTGTAATAGATGTCCGACTTGATCTTACCGCCTAACAGCCATTGACTTCGACATATGCCGACAAAACTTTGAGATTCCTTGATTTTCTCCTTTTCTCCGGGATAGCCCCGGTTGAAATTTATGGAGTGTTGAATTTGGGATGGAAATTCCAGAAAGCAGGATTTACTGCAATTATTTTTATTACAATTCTTTTTTTTCTGCTGAGCAGTGGTTGTCTAGAAGAAAAAAACGCCGACTTTGAAAAATCCAGCAGTGGAGCTGAAATAAAAAGCAACTACTCTGCAGGACCTGAGACGGATTTTCCGAAACGGCAGCTATCTACTGTTGTTGCTGCTTATATGGTTGGAAGTGACCTTGAGTCTTCAAGCGGATATGCCAGCAAGGATATCTTTGAAATTATTGACGGAGCCTCCACACTGAACAGGGAAGATACTGAAATTCTGATAGCTTATGGAGGAGCTTCTGTGGAGGGATGGAAGGGCATGACAATCGCAGCGCTTGATGACCTCAGAAAGGACGGAGAAGATGGAGTCATAGGTAATGGGGGCAGCTACAGGAAAACATATCCCCATGCAAACATGGGAGATGCCGCAGGGCTTGAAACCTTTCTTTCGTATCTCCGAGAAAATTATGAGAGTGAAAGGGTCCTGCTTATTTTCTGGGACCATGGAGATGCTTACAGGGGGGTTTGCTTTGACGAAAATCATGGTTACGACAGGCTGGAGCTTCCTGAACTGAGTGACACTCTTAAAGCTTCTGGAATGCATTTTGACCTTATCGGTTTTGATGCCTGCCTCATGTCCACCCTTGAGCTTGCAAGAGCAGTCAAGCCTTCTGCAGATTTTATGCTCGCCTCAGAATCAATCGAACCCACCCACGGCTGGGACTATGTTGCTTTCATAGGTTATATCTCAGAGAATCCAAACGCCTCTACAGAAGAAATGGGCAAGGTCGTCATCGACAGCTACCTGGAGAATCCCTCTCATGTGCCCCCTAGAACTCTTTCTCTCCTTGACCTCTCTAAAACCGATGAAGTACTGCAGAATGTAGATTGGCTTGCAGAGGATATAGGTACAAGCGTTTCAAACTCAAAAGGGTATTGTGGGCTTGGGGCATCTATTACGAAAGCCCGAAAGTTTGGAGTAGAACCAAAGAAAGGTTCTGAAATCTCAATGGACCTTAAGAGTTTTGCCCTGAGAATCGGAGAGGAAATCCCGGAACTTGAAGGCAGGTCTGACGCTCTCATTAAATCGCTTGAAGATTTTGTTATTTACTCAAGGCAGGACGGCACAATGCCTGATGCATATGGTATATCTGTATATTCCCCCCAAACTCAGGACAACTACTCTACATATTACGGCAGGGTTTCCATTTCAAAAGCCTGGTCGGAATTCCTTGACGGCTACTCAGTGAGAACCTGTGCAGACTTTACAGAACCCGCCATCTCGAAATCCGGAGATTCCTTTTCAGTAGAAGACAATTCAGGGCTGGCTTCAGTAGACCAGGTTTACTTTATAGACTCTCCAGAAGGCCCGGTTCTCATAGGAAGAATACCCCTTACCTGTTCAGGGAGCACAAACTATAGCCTCCCTGCCTGGGGCGGGGAATGGATATTTATAGAGAACTCCAAAACAGGGAAAAGCTCTCTTATTTATGCAGCTTGTGGGGGAGAAAGCGAGAATGGAAACAGGATACTTACTACCGAACTGGGACTTCAAAGAGATGGAGAGTCCAGATCCTGTCTTGCCCAGCTTTATCTGGACACTCTCAACGGGACTGTCAAAGCTTACATGAATCCCTACGAATCCCTGGATGACGGAAACATCCTGTTCTCAAAAGAAGTACTTGAACCGGAATCCGGAGATATTATCACTGCGTATGCACCGGTCTACGGAGAATCCGGCATTAAGGACTGGACAGCACTTGGCAGGCTTAAGATGGATGAAAATACGACTTTTGTCTATGACTTTCTGCCTGAAGGGACCTATTATACCGCACTCTATGCAGAAGATTACCGCCTGAACTTCAATATGAGCGAACCTGCGGAGATTATCCTGGGATAATTTCCTGAAAACCCCTTTTTTAATTTCCCTCCATCTCAAAAGGCCGTTAATCTGACGGACAGTTTTTCCGAGCCATTAGGCTTTGTACTCTAACTTTGTCTTGACTTTCAAAGATCGTAAAAAAACGATAACAATAGACTATATAGTTAACATTTTAACAGAAAAATGGTCTGTCTGATGGTGATTTTATTCAATTTCAATACTTTTTTGTCTTTTAAAATCGCTATGCTTAGAGCCTGTAAACTTTGCAATATTTTAGGATTATATTTACATACCAGTATCGCAGCTACGAATTTTCGTGATAAATAAGACCATTTTTGGATTTAGTTCCTTGGGGGCCATGGATTTTCGTTATCTAACGGAGTATTCGTCACACATCTTTGAAAGATGAATTTGTCACAAAACTGCTCCATGCAAAAATACTTATAACCTGCGCCAGACAGTGATTTTTAACTATACTGTGTAAGACAGCTTTAACTTCCCCTATTTTAAAGAGCCGAACTGTGTTATTTTCGAAGTCTACAAAGTAGCAATTTGAGGAAGTCCGAACTATTTTAGGGGAGCGTCCCTATCAAAACGTAGAACTATTTTGAAAATCTGATAGAGAGCGTGGATAAAAAAACCAGAATATATTATTATCTGTTTGCCTTGAAGCTGAGAGTCGTTCAACGAAAACATTCCTTTTCAGACAATTACGTATCCTGCAAACGTTCCCGATGTAACTTTGTTTTCGGATCTGATTGACGGTATTTGTAAACGTATAGAAGAGATAGGGATTCCTCTTAAGGAAATAACAATTGTTTTTAATCGAGGAAGGAACTCTACAGATAACATAGAACACGTTTTGGATAAAATGCACGTTGTTGGGGCTTTACCTTCTTCGATGTGCAAAGATTTATTCCATGTTCCTTTGTCCGATTTTGAAGAAGAATGGGAGAATGAAAAAAAGAATATCATCAAAGCTCATCGCGTAAACGGAAACTGGTATGGTAAAGGGTTTACTGGAGTCATAAAATACACTGAAATTACTAGTCGAAAACAGATGCATGAGTGGGAAATTAAAAAATCTGATATCCTGGAGAAGATTGAAGAAATAGGCTCAAAACTTAATCGTAAAGGAAAAGGTAGAAAAATGACTGCAAAAGGTCTCATGAATCGTGTTGTTGATGCAATTCCAAAGCAATATAGAGGTCTCTTTGATTACAATGTCGTTGAAAAAGAGGGAGCGTTACAACTTAATTTCAGTTTAAATGATGATAAGGAAAAAGAGTTTCTTTTAGGGATGGGAAAGACTGTTGTGTTTACTGATAAGGAAAATCTTGCAACAAAAGAAATTGTGGACATGTACGATTCTCGAAACATGATTGAAGAGGATATAAAGTGGCTGAAAGACAAGTTATTGATACCGGTAAAGCCTGTGTATGTCAGAAAGGATGTGAAGATCAGAGCTCATGTATTTCTCTGTGTAATGGGGTTACTGCTACACAATTATTTGCTTCATTTGATCGATGACCAGGAACTAACAATTCAAAAGCTGGCCGAGAATCTTGAAAAGATAAGAATGGGATTAGTATACAATGGAAAAGGAGGGGAAAACGCAGAGTTTGTCGTAGAGGAAATGAACAAAGAAACTGCGGAGATCTTTACAAAACTTCAACTTGGGGAGTACATCCCAGGTTGAAGTCGCCAACTTGATTAATTTTTTGGTAGACTGTAAATAATCATAGCCAAGAGCCTTTGTTTCTTAATATCTTAGAAACTCCGGTTTAAAAACGTACAATATTTTATTAATATGATCTATCTAAAATTAGGGAAACTTAAATTTGAGTTACCCACATGAAATAGCGAAGAGCCAAAAGAGTTTCATATACCAGAGGGAAAAAATATGGGCACGGACATAGGAGATCTTCTTCAGAAAAGAAAAATAGAGCTTACTGACCTCTCAAACCGGGTGATTGCAATTGATGCATTTAACACCCTTCACCAGTTTTTGAGCATTATCCGCCAGAGGGACGGAAGTCCTCTGGTTAATTCAAGCGGAAAAGTGACCTCCCACCTCTCCGGCCTGCTCTACAGGACAGCAAGCCTGGTTGAAGCCGGAATCAAACCTGTATTCGTTTTTGACGGCAAACCCCCCGACCTGAAATCCGAAACCCTGAGCCGAAGAAAAGAAGTAAGGGAGACTTCACTGGAGAAATGGGAAAATGCAAAGGCAGAAGGGAACCTTGAAGCTGCTCATAAGTATGCTCAGGCGTCTTCAAAGGTTGACCAGACCATTGTTGAAGATTCCAAATACCTTCTCGGAATAATGGGTATTCCCTGGATACAGGCCCCCTGTGAAGGAGAGGCACAGGCTGCTCATATGGTTATTAAAAAGGATGCAGATTGTGTTGCTTCCCAGGACTATGATTCCTTCCTTTTCGGAGCCCCGAGTGTTGTCCGTAACATGACGGTAACTGGAAAACGCAAGCTCCCTGGAAAGAATGTATACGTTGATGTTGAACTTGAAATGATCGACCTCGATGAAACCCTCGGGGTTCTGGGAGTTAACAGGGACCAACTTATCGATATTGCAATCTGTGTAGGCACGGATTATAACAAAGGCCTGGAAAAAGTGGGTCCTAAAACAGCCCTTAAACTAATTAAAAAGCATGGAGACATCCATGCCGTGCTCCGGGAGAAGGGAGTAGAAATCGAAGGGCTGGACAATATAAAGGAACTTTTTACCCATCCTGATGTTACGGACGACTACAAAATCAAATGGGGTAAACCGGATTCCGAAAAACTCATCAACTTCCTCTGCGGGGAGAATGGCTTCTCTGTAGACAGGATGGAAAAAGCTATAGAACGCCTTAAAGCGGCTTCAGGTGCAAGGCAGAAAACCCTTGACCAGTGGTTCTAAATAATTATAAGAGATAAAGAGGTATTTCTATTTAAGATTCTTTCTTTACATATTCCTTACATATTCCTTACATTGTCCTTACATTTTTTATAAATTGAATCCATTCCCTGTGAAAGTATCTTCGTCAGAGATATACAGGCAGGGAGGTCTGAGCCTGACAAGACAAGAAATCGAGCATTCAGGAAAAGAACACTCATATTCCCATGCCCACGGAATTGTGGACCCCGGACTTCTTTCCACAGATAGAGGGCTATATGCTATCAAATGGTCCTTTGTTGGCTTGATATTAACGGCGCTCTTTCAAATTTATGTCGTATGGGTTTCAGGAAGTGTAGCTCTTCTTGCCGACACCATTCATAACTTTGGGGACGCCGCAACTGCAATCCCGCTGGGTTTTGCCTTCCTGCTCTCCAGAAAAAAACCCAACAAAAGTTATACTTACGGCTACGGCAGGGCAGAAGATCTCGCAGGTCTGTTAATTGTTTTCCTTATTTTACTCAGTGCAGCAGTTGCGGCTTATGAATCAGTTTCCCGGCTTCTATCTCCGCAGCCTGTTGATTTTCTATGGGCTGTGGCTGTAGCCTCAATTATTGGTTTTCTGGGAAATGAACTGGTAGCAAAGTTCAGGATAAAGGTAGGAAAAGAAATAGGAAGTGCTGCCCTTATTGCAGATGGATACCATGCACGTGCAGACGGGTTTACCAGCCTTGCCGTACTTTTTGGAGCCCTGGGCACCTGGCTGGGTTATCCTCTCGCAGACCCTATAATCGGGCTCCTAATCACGATCGCAATCCTCCACATAGTATGGGACGCAGGAAAATCCGTATTTTCCCGCATGCTGGATGGGGTTGACCCTCAAATTGTGGATGATATCCGACAGGTGGTAAGCCAGGTAAAAGATGTAAGGGATATTACAGAGATCAGAGTACGCTGGTTAGGGCACAGGCTTCATGCTGAAGTTAATATTGCAGTAGAATCCGGACTCTCTGTTAAGGAAGGGCATGAAATCGCTGTAAACGTCAGACATAGGATGCTTCATAGTCTAAATTACCTGTCAAACGCGGTTGTACACGTAGATCCCAGGGAAGCGTCCGGAGAGGCTTATCATCAGCTTCCGGAACACGAACCTATATCACCTGCTAAGTCTCATTGAGACAAAGTATTAGAAAATGAAACAAGGTTAAAATAAATTATTTAATATCAGAGTTTAGATATCTCTGCACCACTGTTTTTCGCTCGAGTCATCATTGTGATTCCACCTACCGATTCATCAAGCATTTTCTGGACTTCTGCCTTAAGCTGCCTGCCTTCTTCCCTGTTATCTACAAAAGCATAAACTACAGGCCCAAAAGAGCTTACTCCAGCTCCGTAACTCCGGCTGCGCATAAAAGAGGCAATGTTCTTTACGAATTCTGGCCAGATCAGACTTTCCCTTTTGTTAAAACCCACTGTCTGGACATGGTTTACCGCAGCTCCGAAATTTTCGATGTCGCCCTCTATTACTGCAGGCATCATCTTCATGAGTACCATATGTGCAACATCCCGGACTTCCTCTATCGGAAGGGGGCAGAATTTCTGAAACACATTGATCTCTTCCTGGTCGTGCATACCCGTATCATCAGGAACTGCAATAACTACATCCCAATCAGGAAAATCTTCTCTGAAAAGCACAGGACCCGGCGGCACCCTGCTGGCGGCGGAAGGCATGAAAGCCCCCTTGTCTTTGAACCTGTGCCCTCCATCAACTATGAATCCACCTTTTTCAAAAGCAGTTACTCCTATGCCCGAAGTACCTCCTCTTTTCACTGCAAATGCAAGTTCTCTAACACTTTTTCCAAGCCCATACAGTTCATTCACAGCTGCTGCCACAACCAGAACAGCCTGGGTACCTGATCCAAAGCCCACATGAGGAGGAATCAGTTCTTTTACATTAATCCGGATCCCTTTTCCTTCAGGAAGCAAGGCTTCTACGGCTTTATTCATGCGGTCGGCAAATCCCTGCAGCCCCTCGATATGGATTTCATCAGCTTCTGCTGCGGTAACTGTTATGTTCGGGGAGGAAAGGGTCAACCCTGCTCCCCCGTCCATTCTTCCGATCTCACCGTTCATATCGATAAGGGTTATGTGAAGCCGAGAGGGAGTAGTTATTTTGATCATGTGTAGTACAACCTCGAAGAACATTTAAAAATATTATAATACCATAATTATCTGCATTTTTTATTATACCTACTGATATTTAATCTTTTTAAAAAAATCCTGTCTGGAAAGCCTGTATAATTTATGAAAAACGAGGCAGCAAACTCATTAAAAAAAATAAAATTAGACCAAACAATGGCAAATAGTAAAAACTTCAGAAGAAAAGAAAGGGCGCAAACAGGAAGAAAAGAAAAGGGGAACGAAAATTCAGGTGGTTCCTGATTGGAAGCTCTAATACCAAAATATCAACCATGTAGCAGGAGACATGCGAAATCTAAAAAGAGAGTAAAAGAAGCAAAAAAAATTGAATGAAAAATCAAAAAACACTGATTTTTTCGTTAATACTTCCTTTACTTACGATTGCTCTTTACTTCTCCTTTACCGTCACTCTTTTACAATTAATGATTTACCTTTCATCTCTTCAGGTTTAGGGACCCTAAGAAGCTCCAGGAGGGTGGGAGCAAGGTCAGACAATTTTCCGTCCTCAAGGGCTTTTACTTCACCGTTTCCTGTGTAAATGCATCTGACAGGATTTGAGGTATGGGCTGTATGCGGCTCTCCGGTGTGTTGATCTTCCATCTGTTCGGCATTTCCGTGGTCTGCAGTGATAAGTGCTACACCTCCTGCTTTTTTCAGAGCTTCTGTAATCCTACCCACGCAGTCATCAACGGTTTCTACCGCCTGTACCGCAGCTTCAAAAATTCCGGTATGCCCGACCATATCCATATTTGCAAAATTGAGTATAATTACATCATACTTTCCTGACTGGATTCTCCTGACCACCTCATCCGTAACTTCATATGCACTCATCTCGGGTTTGAGGTCATAAGTGGCAATTTTTGGTGAAGGAATCATGCAGCGGTCTTCTCCTTCATAGAATTTTTCCTGCCCGCCATTCAGGAAAAAAGTCACATGGGCATATTTCTCGGTTTCTGCAATGCGAAGCTGGACAAGCCCTTGCTTGCTAAGTACTTCTCCAAGCACATTATCCAGTTTTTCAGGTGGGAAGGCAATAGGCAAATCCAGGGTTTCATCATACTGTGCCATGCAAACATAGTGAACCTTCGGGCGTTTTTCCCTGGCGAAACCTTCGAAGTCCTCATTTACAAAAGCCCAGGTAAGCTGCCTTGCTCTATCGGGCCTGAAATTAAAGAAAATTATTGAATCATTGTCCTGTATGACTGCCTTGGGATTTCCTTCAGGACCAGTGACTATAGTAGGTTTTACAAATTCATCATTTTCCCCCCTACCATAGGCTTCAGAAACTGCAGTTTCAGCATTAGGAGCTGTATACGGAGCAACTCCGAGAGTCAGGGCATCATAGGCAAGCTGTGTCCTCTCCCAGCGCTTATCCCTGTCCATTGCGTAGTAGCGCCCTGAGACTGTCGCAACCCTGGCACTCCCGCTCTTCTTACAAAAAGCATCAAGTTCCTTAATATCTGCAAGAGCAGCTTTGGGGGGTACGTCTCTCCCGTCCAGAAAAGCATGTATATATACTTTTTTTAGCCCTTTTTCCTGTGCAAGGTTGATAAGGGCATAAAGGTGGGTCATATAACTGTGAACGCCTCCGTAAGAGACAAGCCCCATGATATGCAGGCTTGAATCATTGAGCTTTGCGTTCGAAATTGCATCCAGCAAAACAGGATTTTTAAAAAAGTCACCGTTCCTAACAGAGAGGTTTATTCTTGTAAGGTCCTGATAAACGATTCTCCCTGCCCCTATATTCAGATGGCCGACTTCAGAGTTTCCCATCTGACCTTCCGGCAGACCTACGGCTTCTCCAGAGCATTTTAAAAAGCACCATGGATATTCTTTCAGCAGGCTGTCGAGGTTTGGAGTCCTGGCTGCCAGGATAGCGTTTCCTTCTTTTGCTTCCCTGTAGCCCCATCCATCAAGGATCATGAGCATAAGAGGTCTTCTTGCCTGAGTCATATAAAGGGAATTCCACACCTGTTCATAAATAGCTTGTTATGAAACTCCATAATATCCAGCCATAAGATTCTCTAATAGCTTATAATGAAAAATATATGTTATATATTAATGATGTATTAAAAATTTATTTACTGTCCGTAAATATAAGTATTAATAATTACATATTTATCCAAAAGGTAAAAACGAGAACACAAAAACGACCCGTGTCTCTGTTAACATCTATAGAAATGTCTGGTTAGGTCTCCGGTAACAGGTAGGTGGATTGACCTTTAGGATTGTTAGGAGGATGATTATTATGAGTGAGGAAATTCAAGACATTATGAATCTTACGCACGTAAAAATCCAGGATTATACGGCGAACCCGGCTCCCCTGGGTTTGATGGCTTTCGGAATGACAACTGTGCTTTTGAATATACACAATGCAGGCTTCTACCCTATGAACGCGATGATCCTTTCAATGGGCTTTTTCTATGGTGGGATAGCTCAGGTCATTGCCGGGATCGAAGAATGGAAGAAAGGCAATACATTCGGAGCCACAGCTTTTACCTCATACGGATTTTTCTGGCTCACTCTGGTAGGAATTGTCCTGCTTCCGCAGTCTGGAAACTACTCAGGATTGGCAGCTGAGGCATTCCCATTTGCTGCATACCTCTTCATGTGGGGAGTTTTCACCTTTTTCATGTTCATAGGCACTCTGAAAGCCAACAGGGCATTACAAGTTGTTTTTCTGACTCTTGCGATCCTTTTCTTCCTGCTTGCTGCCGGAAACTACCTTGGCAGTGAGGCAATACTCAAAATAGCTGGTTATGAAGGAATTATCACAGGGCTTTCAGCCATCTACGCGGCCCTTGGCCAGGTGCTGAACGAGATGTATGGTAAAAAGATGATTCCTCTCTGAATTTGCGGAATAAAATCACTTAATTTCAATTATTCACTTTCCCTATATTGGGATCGTTTTCCGGGCTAAGTGTCCGGATTTCTTTTTTTTAACTAATATGTGTTTTATCCTCATTATCCTCATAATCCCATTATCCTCATTATCCTCATTATCCTCATTATCTTCATTATCCCATAATCTTCATTATCCTCATTATCCTCATTATCCCATAATCTTCATTATCCCATAATCTTCATTATCCTCATTATCCTCATTATCCTCATTATCCTCATTATCCCATTATCTTCATTATCCCATTATCTTCATTATCCCATTATCCTCATTATCCCATTATCTTCATTATCCCATTATCTTCATTATCCCATAATCTTCATTATCCAGTAGTTCCGAATAACCCAAGTTCCGAATGCTGAATTTGGCAGTCATCAAATATTTATGATTTACCGAAAAAAAGATCTAATGAACCATGGAATTCGTTTGTGATGCCAACCAAAAACGACTCCATGGCCATAGATACAGCCAGCTTGATGGCTGTATCCTCTGAATTGTTTCGCAAATATGATATAATAACTTTGCCAGAATCTGCAAATTATGAATGTCAGGACATTTTAAACGTGTTATTACATGCCTCAACATTTTCTACAAACTCTCTTGAATCTGCAAGTAATGACCTCAAAAGCAAAAATCCTGACTTAAGAATCCCCTCAGCAGATACTATTTTCAATTACATCAAAGACAATAATATTGAAGATACTCTTTCTGCTTTCAGAAAAATGAATTTTGAGATTTTCAAGATGATGAAACTTGAAAACACTGTTCATGACATAGCTATTGATTTTCATGATGTTCCATTTTATGGAGACAAAAATACTCCCGGAATTAGGGGCATAAAACCAAAGAATGGCAGTTCGTGGGGTAAATCGTTTTGTACCCTGGATATAATTGGAACTTCTCACTTGACACTTGACGTAATCGACATTAATAGTTTGAACAAGAATATTCTCTATTCATCGAATCYTTATTCGAAAGACTTAAGGCAATAGGTGTAAAAACAGGGACATCATACCTTGACAAGGAATTTTGTAATAGAGCTGTGATTTCAAAATTAGATGAACTTAAAGTCAATTTTGTTATAGCAGCTAAATCAAATCAGGTTATCAATAGAGAACTTAAAAATCATCAAAAAGAATGGGGAAATACTTCAGTAATTTTTGAATATCAATTTAAGCAAGGAGGACCTTCCTTCAATATTGTGGCAATATATGATGATAAAAAGGAAAAGTACATCCTGTTTGCTACAAACAAAGAGGCAGAATCAACTGAGAAATTTGAAAAGACAATTCCTGAAGAATACCGAAAAAGATGGAACATAGAAACTGGCTATAGAGTGAAAAACGACTTCAAGATACGAACATGTACAAAATCACCAGTAGCAAGAGTATTGTTCTTTGTTATTCAATGCATCATGTACAATGTTCTAAATATGCTAAAGTCAGTTATCGAAATTACAGCTTATGAGCTAAAATCATTAATAAATGAAGACATAAACAAAGCTGTTAGATATGGGCTAAAATCGCTGAATTTTATTCCAGTTAAGGTGTTACTGGAATGTTTGAGATGGTTTAATGAAGAACGAAATCGAGTGCTACGCACTCGATTAACTACAATATAACTTGTATTGAATTAAAAATTGCTAACTTAATAGCTTATGCTATAAAATCACTCGATAAAAAATTATTTTTTGAGAACTGTTAGTGGAAATTATAGATTAAGAATTTTAAACTCTAACCAGTAATAGAAAATATTTTGAAAATGAGTGGGTAAAAAGTAAAATCAATATGTTTTTGTCATTCGGAAGTAAGCCTGATCGGAACTACTGTTATCCTCATTATCCTCATATCCTCATTATCCTTATTTCTGGGAATCTTTTTTTAGAAAATTATATTTAATACTTATTAATATATTTATAACATTATATAGAAAGTTCAATGTGGGAGGCTGAGGAAAATACCATGAATGTAAAAATTGATTGGAATGAAGTCTGGAAAGAAAGAATAGAATTCCAGAGCAAGGCTAGCCTCAATACCGACTGCTCCAGTATCTGGCAGAAAAAAGAAAACACCAGGAAATTCTGAGAAATGTCTCTGGAAAATAAAGATAGGGTTGAAAAAACCCTAACTGGAATGGCCCTTACCTCCGAATCCAGAGTTCTTGACATTGGAGCAGGCCCCGGACGCCTGGTAATTCCTCTTGAGGAGAGGGTTGCGCATGTAACAGCAGTCGAGCCTGCAGAAGGAATGATGGAGATTCTGAAACAAAATATCAAGACTTATGGAATCAGGAATATTGACTGTGTCTATAAAGACTGGGAAACTGTTAATGCAATATCTGACCTCTGTCCTTCCTATGATGTCGTGTTTGCATCTTACTCCCTGGGCATGAAAGATATTCGGGCTTCAATCCAAAAAATGGTTGACGTATCTTCAGGATATGTTTACCTATACTGGTTTGCAAGAGATACTTCCTGGGATATACACTCTCGAAACCTCTGGCCTATCCTGCACGGGCACGAGTATAGGCAGGGTCCAAAAGCAGACGTTCTTTACAACGTACTCTACGATATGGGAGTCTATCCTGATGTGAAGGTTTTTCCTTTTGAGCACAAAAACCGCTTTGAAAACATCGAAGAAGCTCTTGAGCACTTTAAGCCTCAATACGCTGCATTTTCACCTGAGCAGGAAGAAATTCTAAGGTCCTACCTTCAAAAGATGCTGGAAGAAGACAATGGGGCTCTCGTGCAAAAGGGCTGGAGCACAAGGGTGAAAATGTGGTGGAAAGTCTCTGCCTTTTGAAATAAGAAGATTTCGAGTACAATCTTTCAAATATCCTTTTAGGACAATTTATATATACGAATATTACTGCTAAAAATAGTTTGCGAAATCAATATATATATTTTTTTTCCAAGTGATTCCTCCCTAGAAATGTCCGTATCAAAGGTTTGGACAAGGTTTTTTTGCCCTCCGTAAAAACAAAGAGGACAAAGTGATTTATACTGTTTATTGTCTGTGTTTTCTCCCTTTTTTGTCTGTGTTTTTTCCCTTTTTTACCTGTGTTTTTTCCCTTTTTTGCCTGTGCTTTCTTCTAAACTCTAGGGCTTGCTCAAAGAGCTGAGAATCAGGTCATCCATAAAGGTCCCAAAATCTATTCCCGTGCTATCCAGAACCTTAGATTTTACAAAAAATAAGAATGTTATCGTTATGAAAGTTGTCAATCCGGCGACAACCCCATTTTGGGTCATTTTTGTTTTTACGAAGGTTAAATATTCGTTTTAAATTCACCATCGATACTCAGAGTACAGGGTTAATCCTGTAGAATTACACGTTTTTGTGCGCGTTCAAGTTCTTAGAATAACGTATCCCGTTGCATTTTTTAAGAAGTCAAAGATCAGATAGTTTATCTGTATAAATATAATTGATAGATAATTATGTTAATTATTAGTTTAATGATATACAATTTGTCCAGTAAAGTATTAATTATACAGATCTATTGATATTATAATGAAATAATAATATTTAAAAGTCATACAGTATTAATTTCATGGACTCCAATGTATTTTCTGGAAATTTAGAGCAGATTTTCAAGTACATAAGAACTAAAGCTCCTGAATACAAAGAGGAAAATGCCACTCTCGAACTCCTTAAAAGTTCTGTTTTAGTTGCGTTCTCTGGTGCACTACGGATACATCTCGCATTTTTACTATTCCATATTCAATCAAGCATACTAACTTGCATTGCAGGTGGTCTAATAATTTATACTGTATACACACTTGACAGAGCTTTAGGAGCCGAGGAAGATACTGTAAACCGGGCGGAACTGAATGGCTCGAATAAAAAAGTTGGACTCACGGTTTCACTGCTGGCTTTTATGATAGGAACTTATATACTAGCAAAAGAGGGAATGCTTGCACTTGCGTTCATGCCCTTCATAACTGGCTACCTGTACAGTAAAGGAATTAAAATAGGAAGGTTCGCTTTGAAACTAAAAGGAGGACTTGGAGTTAAGAATATTGTTGTGGGGCTTACATGGGGCATTTTTATTGCAGGTCTTGCAGGCAGTGGATGTGGAAACCTGGTCCCTATCGTTCTGGTTTTTATTTTCTTTGGAGTTAAAGTATTTATCAACTCTGCCATATATGATTTCAAGGATATAAAAGGAGACACTCTTGCAGGTCTCAAGACTCTTCCCGTAAGCCTTGGAACACAGAAAACCCGCAATCTTCTTACTGCCATGCACCTGCTTTCTCATCTAGCGCTTGGGATTGCCCTTATCCATGGAGTCCTTGCTTTCGAACCCCTTATAGTTCTCTATAGTTTCATTTGCGGACTTATATGTATCCAGAGCTTTACAAATTCTGAGGACGAGAAACTTTCTTCCCGAAAACTTGAAAGGACCGTTCTTGTAGACGGGGAATCCACTTCTATTCTTGGACTCAAGATGGTTGCAGGCGCTCTGATTACATAAAGACCTGGCTGTACAAAAGATACTAATTAAAAATATAATAAAAAACTCGATCTGGTAATACATCTGGAGCCTGATGTTTACATTAAGACATTTACAAAAGCATTATACGGAAGATAGAGAGCCTTGTAAGACAGAAAAATTCATATTACCCTTATCAATAGGCCTTAAAGAGGTCAGACTGAAGATCAAGCCTCTTCATTTGAAGATCAAGCCTCTTCATTTGAAGATCGAGACATTTAGCCTCTTCATTTGAAGATCGAGACATTTCATTTGAAGATCAAGCATCTTTATTTGAAGATCAAGCATCTTTATTTGAAGATCAAGACCTTCCATTTATACTTCCAATTCAATTATTCAGCTTTTTTCTTTTCAGACTCTCAAAACATCTGCGAACATAGGAAATTACAACCTTTCGATTTACAGATTCTTAATCTCAACTGCATTCTCTTTATAATGTTTAAAAAGGTCTTCTCCCCATTTAATGGATGAAGAATCAAAACCCACAAGGTCAGTTCTCGGGTCAAAAGTTCCGTTTTTGAAAAACAGTGAGAGTGATACAAACCTGTCTGTTACGACAAAAGCTACCTTTGCGCTGTCGTAGACATGGAAACTTGTGTGTTTGTACTTAAGAAACTCTTCAATTTCAGCGCTATGCTCACTTTTTAATTTGAAAAAGACATTTGGCGTAACAATTATGGAAATAGGGATGTTCCTTCGGGCCATCTCAAGAAACATCGATGGATAGCTGGGAAGGAAAATGGATGTAAAACCCATAAAACGGCTGGCAGTCAGGACATTTTCCATGAATGCTTTATGAGAGTCATAAATATGTTCATGTTCATCCTTTACAACTCTACACTCCTTTAGATCCAAAATTCTGTTTAGCAACGTCTCGGGAACTGCTCCAAGGTCATGGTCTCTCCAGAAGTCTTCGTTTGCTTCTATAGCTGCCAGAGTGTCAAGGAAAGGTTTGTAATAGATGGCTGAAACTTTTCCCAGGGAAGTCAACTGATACACTCCTTCCTGTCTGACAATTAGATTCGCATTTTCCATTTCTTTCAGGCGAGGTAGAATTTCCGGGGATCTTACATCGAAGTAGTCCCTGATCTCCGAAAGGGTCCTTGGACTCTCCTTAAGTAAAAATAAGGTAACAATTCAGGTAGCCTTTCAAAGGCTACAATTTTTCCTCTTTTCGAGGAAAAATTGCATATAAATTGAATCCTATTTTGTTTCGTTATTATGCTTACACGTGAAGAGATCCTCGTTATCTATGAAGCTGGTCCTGAAGCTGTAATTTCTGTAATCCAGAGACTTGAAACTATCATAGAAGAACAAGCTATTCGAATTGCTGAACTAGAAGAACGTGTAAGGATTTTAGAATCTCGCTTAAATCAAAATAGCAGAAACAGCAGTAAACCTCCTTCTACTGACTTTTTAGTCAAAGAAAAACCTAATCCCAAGAGTCTCCGGAAAAAGAGTGGGAAGAAACCTGGAGGTCAAGAAGGTCATCCAGGCACAACTCTTGATATGGTTAATGATCCTGATTAGGTAATTGAACATTCTTTGACCTGCTGCAAAGAATGTGGACATACTCTTGAGGATGTTGAAGTTGAAGCTTATGAGAGAAGACAAATTTTTGATATTCCTCCTGTAAATCTAATTGTTACGGAACATCGAAGTCAGATTAAGACCTGTACTCACTGTGGAAAATCAAATAAAGCTTCTTTTCCAGAATCTGTGAAATATCCCGTCCAGTATGGTCCTAATATTTTAGCTTCAGCAATTTACTGTAAAAACTACCAGTTTATTCCCTATAAAAGGATTTTAGAGTTTTTTGATGACGTTATGGGGATAAAAATCTGTTCTGCTACGATAATCAGAGCAGAAAAAGAATGCTTCCGGAATTTAGAGGAGTTTGAAAATGTGAGTCAGGAGAGGTTAATAACTTCTCCTGTAATCCATTGTGATGAAACTGGGATGAAAATTGAAGGAAAAAGGCATTGGCTTCATGTAGCTTCTAATGACAAATACACCTGTTATTTTGCTCACTCAAAAAGAGGATCAGAAGCAATTAATGCCATGGGAATTCTTCCAGAGTTTAAAGGAATAGCAGTTCATGACGGATGGAAACCCTATAACAGTTATGAATGTGATCATGCTCTTTGCAATGCTCATCTCCAGAGAGAACTTACTGGAATTGAGGAGAACTATAAACAGCAATGGGCTAAAGAGATGAATGAACTGTTAACAGAAATGAAAAAGTATACTGATGAGTGTAAAGAGCAGGTCAAAGATCTGGACTTTGAGCAAATTAAAGTGTTAGAAGAAAGGTTCGATGCTGTAGTCATGAAAGGGATTGAAGAAAATCCACCTTCTCTAAACCCTGAAAAACAAGGAAAACGTGGTAAAAATCCAAAAACAAAAGCAAGGAACCTACTTGACAGGTTTATAGAAAACAAAAAACAGATCCTGAGATTCCTCAATGACTTGAGAGTTCCGTTTGAGAATAACCAAGCAGAAAGAGACATAAGGATGATGAAATTACAGCAGAAAATATCAGGAACTTTCAGAACTATACAAGGAGCGGAAGCTTTCTGCAGAATTAGAGCTTATATCTCAACCATTAAAAAGAACGATTTACCTGTTATAGACGGTATTCTCGCGGCGCTCAAAGGAGCGCCGCTATTATTCTGAGAATTTCAGCATTTTGCTGAAAAAACATACTTTTTTATCAGTGGCTGAATAGTTACAAAATAAGATGTCTTTTCGTTTTTCAGAGAAGGTTAGGATGCTTAAAAGTCCAATTGATTTCACACATATCAGCCCGTGATTATTAGTACTGTTTCTGGAGAAATTTGAGAGATATTATGGAAAAGTAAGTTCTCCGGCTTTTATTTGAAGTGAAGGCAAATTGTTTTTTGAAATTCTTTTCATTTTTTATATTGAATTGATGTGGCAGTTATATCAGAGTGATATAATATTGCTAGAATGATATACGAATTCAATATATATTATCTTTTTCAAGAGTAGACTTGATTCTTAATAATTTATTATTGAATTTAGATATTCTGTGTAACAGTCTTTCGAAAACATAAGATATCCGGTTGAAAAAACGCACATGACTTTCAAAAAAAGTTATTATAATAAAGATATAGAATTATTCTACCAATATACAGTTTAAAGCTGCATACTCAGCACGCCGGTTAAAAATCATAAATAAAAAATTGAGATTTAATGTAACCGTTTGATGAATTGTTAATGAAAGTATGCAGATCCAGCAGTGAAGTAAATACAGGATGTGATATATTAATAAATTAATAAAATTTGCCATCCATTAACCCATATGTACAGCACTTGATTAAGGATACATAAGAGCTTCAACTCCGGCAAATCTCTTATCTTTCAAACCATGCTATTCTGAAAATAAGTAATAAGAAATAAGCTTAAAATGAGAATGTGCCCTGCTTTAGATGCAGGGGTACTCGAATTTTTACATTGAACTCAAGTGTATACCTTGAGTAAGTGTATACCTTGAGTTATTCTTTATCTTTATTGATATTTCAATGAAGAAAATGCCGCATACCTGTAAAAACCAGGGAAACTCCAAGTCGGTTTGCAGTATCAATAACTTCGTTATCTCTGATCGACCCACCGGGAGAAACAATATAACGAATGTAATTTTCTGCTGCGTGGACGACGCTGTCATCGAAGGGGAAGAAAGCGTCTGATGCCATTACACATTCTGACATAATCTTCTGGCAGTACTCTTCAAATGGTGCAGCAGGCTGCTCACGTTCGTAGATTACCCTTAGATTTTCAACTGCCTTTGTGGCTGCCAGTTTGCGGATCGAGTCCACCCTGTTAGGTTGCCCTGCTCCCATACCCAGTACCATGAAGTATCCAGGTTCGTATTCGTGGGCAAGGGTCACAGCATTGGATTTTGTGGCTTTGCAGGCTTTAAGGCAGAACTCCGAGAGAGCGCGCTTGTCCTCAGGATAGGAAATTTCAGTAACAGATTCCCATTTTTCGTAAATCCCTATATCGCGGCTCTGCTTAAGCATGCCTCCAATTACATACTTGTAGGTATACTCCATCCCAAAAACCTCCCTAAGTTCTGGAAGTTTCAGGAGCCTCAGATTTTCACTTTTATTTTTCAGATATTCAAGAGCATCGGGCTTGAAGTCAGGAGCAAGGATAATTTCTACGAATTTCCCGTTCAGAAAAGTTGCAGCTTCGAGGTCAAAAATCTCGTTTGTACAGATTATGCTTCCGTAAGCCGAAATCGGGTCTCCGTCCCAAGCAGCCTGCAGAGCTTGCAAGAGTGTATCTCCAGTAGCAAGTCCGCACGGGTTATTGTGTTTCACAATAACAACAGCAGGAGAAGTGTTTCCCAGTTCTTTGACCGTCTGAAGGGCGTTGTCGGCGTCCACATAGTTGTTGTAAGAAAGTTCTTTCCCGTGCAACTGGGCAACTTTTGCCAGGCTCGGACCTTCAATTTTAGGGTCTTTAAAAAAAGAGGCTTCTTGATGCCAGTTTTCCCCATAGCGAAGTTTCACGCCATCGGAAAATTTCAGGCGCAGTACCTCTTCTCCAAGCAGAGTCCTGCTCAGGTAAGTATCAATGGCTGCATCATAATCAGCTGTATGCCTGAAAGCTTTAACCGCGAGGTCAGCACGGGTTTTATCGGAGATTACTCCACTTGAGCGCAGTTCTTTAAGGACATGACCATAGTCCGAAGGGTCAGATATCACTGTTACCGAGCGGTAGTTCTTAGCTGCCGAACGGAGAAGGGTCGGACCCCCGATGTCTATGTTTTCGATGGCTTCTTCAAGTTCCACACCCTCTTTGGAAACCGTTACTTCAAAGGGGTATAGGTTTACAGCCACCAGATCGAGGAGAGAGATATCTTCTTTTACAGCTTCCTCCATCTGTTCTTTGCTGTCCCGCAGGCATAAGAGCCCGCCATGAATTCTCGGGTGGAGAGTTTTGACTCTTCCTCCCATCATCTCCGGATAGCCTGTGACTTCCGCGACATCGGTAACCTCGATGCCGGCGTCGCGAAGGATTTTCGCAGTCCCACCCGTTGAGATGATCTTCACGCCAAGTGCTTCAAGCCCGCGTGCAAATTCCGCAATTCCTGTCTTGTCTGAGACGCTGAGCAGTGCCCTTTTTACCAAAAAATCACCAATATACTTGGTTTAAAAATTATTAGCTATAAAACTTATGGTTTACACGTTATTTTATTAGTAAGAAACTTTTTTTTATTGAAAAAATCAGAGTTTAACTCCTCAAATGCAATATTTCGGTTAACATTTAATCATGAACCTCTTGGAGTTCTAGTTCTTTAAGTTTTTGGTATTTTGTGAACTATCTCACGCTAAAGCATTGAGGTTTCTTACATCTAGATCTAGATTTTGGCCTGGAAAAGGTAAAATAAAAAGAGATTCAGTTTCCTTTGAGAAAATTGTTCTTATGGCTGGGGCAGGGAAAATGAAAACAATAATGGAGTTTTTTGATGCCTGAAAAAAAACCGACGAAATCGACCTCTAATGAGCCCTGGCAGGAGTATGATATTCCTGACAACAGGCATAATTTTGACCGGGTATGGGCTCATTTAAAGGAAGAGTACCCGGATGCAAAACCTTCTCTTAACTACAGCAACCCACTAGAACTTCTTGTAGCAACTGTCCTCTCTGCTCAGTCAACGGATGTCCAGATCAACAGGGTGACTGAAAATTTATTCAAAAAATACAGGACTGCCGAAGACTATGCCAGCGCAGACCTCAGGGAACTTGAAATTGACATTTATTCTACAGGGTTTTACAAAAACAAAGCAAAAAATCTCAAAGCTTCCGCGCAACTGATTATCGAGCACTATAATGGAGAAGTGCCAAAGACAATGGGTGAACTGATTACCCTGCCAGGGGTCGGGAGAAAAACAGCGAATATAGTGCTTGCCAGGGCTTTTGGGATAATAGAGGGTATTGCCGTGGATACCCATGTAAAAAGAGTCTCTAGAAGGCTTGGATTTACCAGGCACTCCGACCCTGAAAAAATCGAACAGGATCTGATAGCCCTTACCCGAAAAGAAGACCTTGATTCAATTTCCATGACCCTGATATATCACGGGAGGAAAGTTTGCCAGGCAAAAAAACCCAGATGCCGCATTTGTGTTGTAAAAGAGCTGTGCCCTTCAAGTATTATATTTATCGGGGAGTAACAGAATTCTGCTAAAAAGCAGCTTCTCCCACTATCTGGAAGAAGATAGCTTTTCAAAAATGAGAAACGATTTTTGCTCAAGCTTTTTTATTGAAAAGTTTCCCAAACCCGAAACTGATTGCCAGTACTGCAAGCGTTCCTACTGCAATTGCCAGGACTTCCCCGCTCTTCCCCATGCCTTCAATTGAATAATCAGGCATTGGAGAACTTACTGCAGGTTCCATTTCTTCAATTTGGGTCATTTTCGATTCATCAATTATCTCTCCAGCAGCACTTTCAAGCCCGTCCGGGTCGGGAGATGCAAGAAAGGGGGCCAAAACCGAAAGTAAAAGTGCAATTGCAATTCCAGCATAAAGGAATTTCATATTTGAGTTACCGCTCATGCATGAGTCTCCTTCTTAGATTTTTCCGGTCTGTCAGTGAAACTGTCTTCAAGCAGATCAGGGCGAGATTTTGAAATCGCTGTGATTACAACTGCAGTGATCAGCCCTTCTCCGATGAAACCAATTATCAGGTGATAGGTGCCCATCGCAATGAGACCTGGAACAAGGGGGAAAATGTCTGCAATCCACATCTGAACTGCGCAGACAATTGACGACATAAAGAGCCCAAGCCAGGCACCTCCAAAGGCTGCGATGATTGTGCCCATACTCTTACGAAGAACAACATACGTATAATATCCCACAAACCCGGAAACAACTCCCATGTTCAGGATATTTGCGCCCATTGCGGTGATCCCGCCATCGCCAAAGGCAAACCCCTGAACAAGCAACACAAGCGTAAGTACGAGAACTCCTGCCCAGGGGCTTCCGAAAACAATAGCAACAAGGGCTGCCCCGACCATGTGTCCACTCGTTCCCATTCCGATAGGAATATTCATTGCCTGGATAGCAAAGATTCCTGCTGCAAGGGCGGCAAGAACTGGCACTTTCATTTCATCAAGTTCATTTTTTGCCCACTTCATTGACATGATAATAAATGGAAGGGCAATTACCCAATAGACAATTGCCTGACTTAACGGCATAAAAGAATCAGGTATATGCATTTTTTTATTCCTCTTTTTAAACCTTATTTTTTATAGATTTCATTTACACTGTGAACATTCCATATCCCTTGTTTTTCAGAATATTCATTACATAAAGAATAAAAAACCCAAAAAGTCAAAATTTGTTAAGTATTATCATGTGAATTATTACAATTAGATATCTATTATGACTGTTCCTAATGTGTATTTTGAGAGTCATTTTCAGGAGATTTTCTGTATAATTTTAAATAATTCAGTATTACATATATACATTTTGGTATTATTTTATTTGATAATTTTTTTTATGAAATCTCCTTCAGTGTTGGCATAATTATTTTTTAATCAAATTAAGTAACCTTGGATCTTCCATCAAGTCGAATAGATATTCATCTAAGAAAAGTTGGTGTTAATCCACATCAGTCCCATTTTTACTAGCTTTTTGATCCCTGAATGATTGCTTTTATAAGCATTTGAGTAATATGTGCTCATCAGATTTTAATTTTTGGTAATATTTATTATGAAAAAAAGTAATATTTGTATATTACCATATATCCAGTATTATATGGAGGAGTATTTATGGACTGCAAGGAAGTTATTGCCAATTACTGGAATTTCAGGTCTTCCACCTACACAAACGGAGTAAATGGCTTTGATGAGAAAGAACGTATGGTCTGGAAACAAATCTTTGAGAATTTCCTGGCTTCCGGCAAGCGTTTAAAAGTACTGGACGTAGGAACAGGCACAGGTTTTCTCGCCCTCCTTTTTGCCGAGATGGGGCATGAGGTAACAGGCATAGACCTCTCTGAAGGCATGCTCGAGAAAGCAAAGCATAACACAGATAACATGGGTCTAAAAATTGAGTTGTTCCATGGAGATGCGGAAAATCTGCCTTTCGAAGACTGTTCCTTTGATCTGGTTGTGAACAAATACCTTCTCTGGACCCTCCAGAAGCCTGCATGTGCTGTTAGCGAGTGGAAGCGCGTCCTCAAACCTGGAGGGATGATCTTTGCCATAGATGGCAACTGGTTTGATCCCCGACCAGATCGGTGTATCAAAAGAATAATTTCCGAGTTAGCAGAAAGCTTTGCGAAGAAAAACCAGTACAATCTGGTATTCAAGAAGTCTTACAATCCGATAAGAAATTCTCTTCCTTTCTATGAGAAAATAAGCCCGGAAAATATCTCCCACATCTTTTCCGAAACCGGACTTGTGAACACTGCAATAAATCCTCTCCTTGGGGTGCAGAAGTTTCAAAAAAACAGACACTCGTTCTTACAGAGACTTCTCAAGAATAACTCCATTTTTCTGGTATCAGGGCAGAAAAAGCAAGAATAAGCTTTTTGCCCCCAAACTGCTTTTTTTGCCTCGCCCTATTAATTAGCTGGATTTTTCCATAAAATGCCCTGACATTTTTATATCATCGTTGTTAACAATGATATTTTATTTATAGTCACACGATCCTGACGATATTTACCATTTGCTTTTACATTTTTCATCTTGTTTTTTTTACTTAATGCAATAAAACTTTTTAACATACATACTTGTCCAAAATTGTAGAAAGCTTTTTATTCCAATTCAAAAAAAACTAACTATAAATTAAAAACAATTTTATAATTTTTAATATATAATAAAGGGGAAAAATAATAATGGAAAATAACGAGGGATATGGACTCATGAACAGCCTACTGAACGTTGAAGGCAACTCTTTTTCAGCCCTATTTCAGGAATATGAGCCGCAATTATATGACATAAGGTCACACATATTGCATTTTTACGATAATATTAAAGATCGAGATTTAAGTATAATTGCAGAATCAAACCTGGAAGAGCTCTACGAGATATTTTCCGAGCTCGATGATCTGGGACATCTGGATGTTGACAGTACGATTTGTGAGTGTGTGCTTCAGGACCCGGTAATTCGAGCCTTACTTCCTGCAGTCCATTCCAATTACAGCAATTATTTTAGCCTTCATGAGACCCAGCTTGCACGAAAAATTCTTGAAAATGGAAACCCCTGGGAAGTGCTCGAATCCTTTCCCCTGTATCCAAGATATAAAAATCTGATCAATACCCATTTCCAGAATTCCTCCCGGATCAGGGTTCTGGCTTTTATAGGCTGTGGTCCCCTTCCAGTTACCCTGCTGCTATTAAGTAAACTATACGGCATTCACTGCATCGGAATAGACAAAGACCCAGAAGCAGTAGCTCTGGCAAAAAGCTGTGTAAAGCACTTTGGTCTTGAAAAAGAGATCAATATTATTGAAGGGGATGAAACTGTACTTTCAAAACTTGAATGGGGCTCTGTGCTCATAGCAGCTCTTGCTGAACCGAAATCTCGCATTTTCCAGAATCTTCATACAATAATCAAAAAGAAAAAATCCAAGAATGGTAAGCCTATTTCCGTGTGTTATCGGAGCTATACAGGCATGAGGCAACTATTCTACTGGCCTGTCCTTCCTGAGCATACCCGGGGGTTTCGGAAAATAAATGAAATACACCCTTCCTGCCGGGTTAACAACTCCCTGGTCTTCCTGGAGTGTGAATAACATCCCACAAATCGAAACTGCTTCCTTAGTTGCTGAGCTTCGGCAGATTTCTGCTGTGGTAAAGGGGTCTGGAGAGGAAGAAATTCAGGAAAATACCTCAGGCGAACTGTATACCTTATTTAAAAAGCTGGACGAACTCGCAGCCCTGGAAATAGATGAAAAGTCTATTGCTGTAGTCGTTAAAAGCCCGGATTTTGATGCTCTGATAGATTCGATTTCCCGTTTTCGGTTTATATACAATCTGAAACTTGAAAACGAAAAAGCAAGAAACCTTATTGGAAGCTCCAATCCATGGGAAACTCTCCGAAATTTTACATTTTATCCGAACTACCTGCAGCTTGCCAGGACCGAATATACAGGTTCCGGTCTGAAGCCCGGAGACTGTATTCTTTTTCTTGGCAGCGGTCCTCTACCTCTGAGTCTGATACTGCTCTGCCGCGAATACGGCCTTTTCGGAATAGGAATTGAACAGGACGGAAAAAGGGCAAGTATTTCCAGAGAGGTAATTGCCTGCCTCAGGCTTTCCGAAAGCATCAAAATAATAGAAGGAACCCACTTCAATCTGCCACTTGAAACCAGATGTGACCTTTATATGGTCGCCGCTCAGGCCGAACCCAAAAAGGAGGTGTTCGAACATCTCGCAAAAATACTTCCCGAAGGGAGTAAGGTTTCCTACCGCCTCTATGAAAAAGGTCTCCGAAGAATCCTTGAGGGGAATTCCTTCCTCGATCTGCCGCCAGGATTTGAAGAATATCTCAGGGTTCAGCCGGAACCTCCAGTTAATAATACGGTTGTATTTCTGAAACGAAGATAAAAATCTCTGGAAACTGCAGGAAAAGAGTTACAAAACCATAAATAGGTTTCAAAAACCATGATACTCAGTTCTTAAAAGATTTCATGCAGCAGACCATTCAGACATAAAGATGGACACATAATATACAGGCTACACCCAGAAGCACAAAAAGGACATCCGGGGTTCTGATTTTAGTTTTGTAATAAGATTTTTCGTACCCGCTTCCGTAGCCTCTGCAAAGCATGCTGATATAGGTTCTTTCCCCCTGCTCATAGGAGCGTATGAAAATTGAGCTCATGCTGTTTCCTACCTGCTCGAGGACCCATCTCTTCGGAACATCTTTGTTCCAGATATCAAAGAGCCTTGTCTGCTGTGCGATCCTTATCCTTTTAAGGACGGCCCAGAAAAGAAAGAGATAGCGAACCATCATGCTCAGGAGCAGGGTAAATTCCCTCGGGATGCCTATCCTATCTGCTGCTGCAACCATATCTCTCAACCGTGTAGTGGAAGATAGCAAGACGATGGATGTTATGCAGACAAGAAATTTCGCAAGCAGTGTGCTCCCAAAGGCAAGCCCCTCATAGGTTATGCTTAGACCTAAAGGCAGGTCAAGAGGGTAAAGAGTATAATTTTCTACGAAGGAAGGTCGCAGAAAAGGCTGGATAAGGGCAATTCCAAGCCCGAAAGGTAAAATTGCAAGAATACGGAGGAAAAAGTACCTTAGATCCAACCCTGCAACAAGTACAAGAACCAGCAAATAAACTTCTATGGCAAGAAGGCGAACCATATTTTTATCGTGAATCCTGGGCAGGCTAACTACATAAATAATTATAGCAAGCGCAAAGAATAATTTTACCCGAGGATCAAGCCTGTGTATGGGGCTGTTTTTATAGGATTCACGTTCAATATCAGTGAGAGTTACCATTATACATTCTCCAGTAAGAAGCCTTCTTTTTGGCTTTCACTCAAGTCCAGCGGTTTTCTGTCCCGAGCTTATGAGCTTCAGGATTTCATCTCTGGCTGCTTCGGCTGTAATCTGTATGTTTACATTGAGTCCTTCTTGCTGGAGCATTTCGAAGACTTCAGCCACTCTCGGAAGTTTTAAATGTGCTTTTCTGAGAAGTTCAGGGTCACTGAAAATAGCTTCCGGGCTTCCGTCAGCTTCAAGTTTCCCGTGATGGAGTACGAAAACCCTTTCCGCAAAATAAGGGACAACATCCACATCATGGGTTGAAAGAAGCATGGTGATCCCGAGTTCTCTGTTCATTTTAATTATAAGTTCCAGAATTCGGGCTGAACTCAACGGGTCAAGCCCTGCTGTGGGTTCGTCAAGCACAATAACTTCCGGGCGCATGGCAAGAATGCCTGCGATTGCCACAAGTTTCTTCTGTCCTCCGCTCAGATGGTGCGGAGCCCTCTCTTCAAAACCCGTAAGTCCCACCATTTCCAGAGCTTCTTTAACCCTGGTTTCTACCTCTACTCTGGACAGGCCCATATTGATCGGTCCAAAAGCTATGTCTTCTTCAACACTCGGAGCAAGCACCTGGTCATCAGGATCCTGAAAAACTATTCCTACAGCCTCCCTGCACATCCGGACATTCTTTTTAGTAATTTTTTCTCCCTTTACCAGGACTTCTCCAGAAAGAGGGCGTAAGATCCCGTTAAGGTGCTTAAAAAGGGTGGACTTTCCTGCTCCGTTAGCCCCAAGCACTGCAACTCTTTCTCCCCTGTGGACCTTCAGGTTTATTTTATCAAGGGTGTTAGTCTCCAGGTGAGGGTATCTGTGGCAGAGATCTCTTACTTCAAGGATGGGGGTACCGGTTATTTTAGAAGAATTGCCTGCTTTTTCAGGAATTGCCTCTGTTTTAAGATTCCTCCTGCTTGCCATTTCTTCAAGGATATTTTTTGCTTCATCGGAGTTGTGTGGGGGATTCGAGATGCTCATACTTGAAAACGTCCTGTAAGGAGACCACTACTGACCTTATAATATACCTTTTTTAAAAATAATGTCACAGCTAATGAAGTTATCTTTTTTATGTGTTATGGGTTGTACTTTCCGTTTTGAAGTGTATGTTCATTGCTTAAATTATCTTTAAAGGTTAGTGGATTAAGCTAGTTTGAGAGATAATTATACGCTAGTTTGAGAGATAATTATATGCTAGTTTGAGAGATAATTATATGCTAGTTTGAGAGATAATTATACGCTAGTTTGAGAGATAATTATACGCTAGTTTGAGAGATAATTATACAAATCTTCCCCGCATCTTTTGCTGTGATGCAGCGGGTCATTCTTCACATAGATATGGACTATTTTTATGCAGCCATCGAGGAACGGGAAAAGCCGGAACTTCGTGGAAAAGCAGTTGTAGTCTGCATGCTCTCCGGGCGAAGCGAACTCAGCGGATCTGTAAGCACATGTAATTACATTGCGCGAGAGTTTGGAATCAGAGCAGGAATGCCCTGTTCAAAGGCTAAGAACCTTAATCCTGAAGCCGTATTTCTGCCTGCCAGGAAGGATTTTTACACCTCGGTTTCAGATAGAATCATGGAAATTCTCCGAAACTATGCAGACCCCGGAGAAAATGGAGATTCCTTTGAGCAGATAAGTATTGATGAGGCTTTCCTTGAAATTACCGACAGGACAGAGGGAGACTTTAACCTTGCTTTTGAACTCGAGATGCAGATAAAGAAAGAAATAAAAGAAAAGGAGAACCTGACCTGCTCTATAGGAATAGGACCAAATAAGCTAATTGCCAAGATGGCTTCCTCCGCAAAAAAACCTGATGGGATTACAGTCGTGAGCCCCGAAAATCTGGAAGGTTTTCTCTGGCCGTTGAAAGTGTCCAAACTCTGGGGGATCGGAGATGTAACTGCAAAAAAATTGCAGGAAATGGGCATAGTTACGGTAAAGGACCTTGCAGAACATGATGTTATCAAACTTATTTCCACCTTTGGAAAAGCCCGGGGAACGTGGCTTAAACAAGCTGCGACAGGACTTGATGAATCCCCCCTTAAGGAAAGGGAAGGCTCAGAACAGATCGGGAGGATTGCAACACTGCCTGAAGATACTCTGGATCAGGAACTTATCATTCCACTGCTGGAAAGGCTTGCAGGAGACGTTATTGAAAAACTGAATTCAAGGGAACTCTCCTTCAAGGTTGTAACCTTTACAGCCATAAACTCAAATTTCAGGATGTATACCAGGAGCCGCACACTTAACCATACCGTTTCTTCAAAGGAAGCCCTTCTTGAAGCAACCAGAGAAATCCTGAGCGAATTCCTTTCGGAAAACAGAACTGAACTCCGGCGTGTGGGGGTAAAGGTAGGAGGGCTCCAGAAAAAAAAGGGTCAAAAAAGCCTTTTTGATTATTAAGCCTGAATGCTGTATTGTGCATATGTTTGGGATTAGGTCTACCTCATTATTTGTGTTATTTAGATCCTGTGTTTACCTGGTTGTTTGTACAAGCCAGGAGATTTATCAGGCGAGTTAATGTTTACTCAATTACACATTTATAGTACTCCAGTTAACCACATAATTTATATTTATAATTAGTATATAAACAACATTTGCCGCAGTTAAAAATATTTTAATGATTTAATCCTTTTTATTGTTAACCCCAAAGAGAATTTTTTCATAAAATTTATCAAACAAGAAATGTAATAATAATATGGGTAATAGTTCGAAATTTCTTCCATAACCTGAATTTCGGTCCCATTTTTGAAAGAGGCTATTATTTTATGTAGATCAGCCCTACATGCGGATTTCTTCAGAAAAGTACTTTATCTGAAATTCGCAAAAAATGGCGAAAGAATTATAAAGTGGGTAAGGAAGGACGACTGCATAAGGACGGTTAGGAGAGGGACAATATGATCAAAAAACCGTTTACAATCCAATTTCCGGAAAATCCAGTCAGCGGATTTAGCTGGGACATTGCAACCAGTAACGGCTTACAGATAATGAGGGACATGTTTGTCCCTGAAGATGAGGAAAAGACCGAAAGCATGGGATACCATGTATGGGATATTCAGGTGACTTGCCAGGGAAGTCAAAAGATAAAAGGCACATACAGGAGGGGAAACCAGATAGCAAGCTGTTTTGAAATCAATATTGATGCCGAATAATACATTTTACAGGCCACAGAATCCGGAGCCCTGGCAAGGTCACCTTCTCTGGTAAAAGTCCATCCGCCCTGCCTTGCCGTGGACTCACTTTATACATTATCTGCTTTTTTCCCCGAATTGCGATTCTGGATCACAGGAAATCGGAGGTCTTCAGGGAGTTGCACTGCACAGGACATGAAAAAATAGGAGCTGTAAGTCAAGCCGCCAGGAATAATGTCAAGAAATTAATTAACTGTGGACAGCCTGAAAATTTAACACTGGATTAACACTTACAGAAATTTCACAAGCGGGCAGACCTCTATACAGGCTCCGCAGTGAATACAGCTCTCCCTGATCCAAGCTCTTTTTTCTTTCATTTGAATTGCGTTGTGCTCACAGTGTCCTACACAGACTCCACAACCCTGGCAGAGAACAGCTCTTCTTACCGAGAACTCGACCATTCGCATGAGCTTTTTCAGGGTTTTTTCGTTTTCACTTCTTCCATTCACATTTCCGGAAGCAAAGACCTGGGCTCTCGACTCCCCCAGAGTGACAGAGGCAGCCCCTTCGATGAAGGAAGCTTTCCCTACAGGATAGAGCATTCCGCTTTCTTCAAGAGATTCAAGATCTATCGCCTGACCGAAACTTCCATCCGCAGAAATCCCTCCTGCTTTGCAGGGCCTGTATCCTGTAGCAACTTCAAAATGGAGCTCTCCGGGAGTTTCCTGGGAAGGGAGCAGGGAAATTCCCTTTCTATCCGCAAGCTCCTGAAGTACCTTTGGGTAGCGTTTGTAGCGCCATAAGCCATATTTTACCCATTCGGGAGAAAGCCCCATCCTTTCTGCGTAAGCCAGGAGGTGGGTGTTGAGTTTTTGTGCAAGTTCAGGGTGACTTTCTTCAAGCAGGAAAAAGTCGGATAGGGATGAAGAAGGACAGAGCCAGCATCCCATCCGGTCATACCCTTTCTCATAAGCCGGATTATAGGGAGCTTTTGTTCTGAAGATGTAAAGCCAGACATGCAGAGCTGTCCATTCCTGTATTGGAGACGCTCCAACCTGATTTCCTACCCAGGGGTTTTTCCAGACCTTATTACTGATGGAGCGGGCATGGGATTCGTACTGGCGCTGTCCTATGAAGCTCAGGCAGCCCCCCTCATAATATTCATCAATCAGCCTGGCAATGGGTCCCAGTTTACAGATCTTACAACACCAGCGCGTATCCATTGTCGGAGGCCCGAAAACTCCTATGGACTCCCAGAAAGAATCGCCCGAACTCGCTGTCCGGAGGGTTTTTCCGTAATATTCTGCAACTTTTTTGACGTTTTCAAGGGTTTCCGGAAACTCAATCCCTGTATCTGCAAACATCAATTCATAATCGTCCAGAGTTTCATCCACAAGCTGCAGCACTGCAAGGCTGTCTTTGCCCCCGGAATAAGATACGCTGACTTTCAGGTCCATACTTCCGGAAACGTTTCTTATGAAAGAATGAGCCATCCCTATCATTGAGTCAAGGATTTTCTCATTGGCTTTTACGGCATCATCCCAGCTCTTTCCCGAGGGAAGGGTTTTTGCAGCCACGGGTTCTGCACTCCAGCGTGGTTTTACTGCATTCCCACGCTTTTCATTAATCATTTCCCTGCCTGTCAGCCGGGCTCTTCCGCAGCAAACTACCTCACCTGAAGGGATAAGGACAACAACCTCGTCCTCTTTTTCGATTTCCGGGTCTGCATCAAGGACTCCGGGAGCAAGAATACTTGCCCCTTTTTTCAGGATAAAAGGCATAATTTCCGGCTCGATAACCACCCATTTTTTAAGTTCTTTCCGGTCCCTGCCCTGAAAAAGCCGCCGTGCTCCTTCAAGCCTGGGGAGCAGGACCCATGTGCAGTTTTCTATTTCAAACCTGATAGATGCAAGGACTTCCCCGTCCACTATAATTTCATCCATCCGGTCTTCATAAGGGGCTTTGTTAAGCACCACAAGGTGCCCTTCGGGGATAAGGGGAGCATTGAACTGTTTTTCAGAAACGGAATTTATGCGTTTTATATCATAATCAAAAGCCGGACGAATATCGCCGGGAGGAGTGACCTCAACTTTTTTTGCTCTATTGCCGCACCCACACTTTTTTCCGAGCACAGGCACATTGCAGGCATCGCACCAGTGCAGGAGCATTTTGCCAAGGTATACTGGTTTGGACATGTCATGCAGATTGAGCGAGGTTCACCTTTAAAAGGCTTTGGCTCAAGCTTTTTAAAAAAAAGCTTGACCAAAAATTTTTGTGGAAGGTTTTAGCTTTTCCTATGAAAAAGTTTTAATATCGAATTTATTTTGCAGCCGTGGCAGGACTTATGTATTTGAACTGGAAAAGTAGCGTTAAACCATTAAATGTCTAAAATATAAATATAAACTATGATGTTTACTGTATTTGATTTCATACATCGGGTGCGTAAATATTAGGGGGTAATTTAAGATGGTCTCCTGTCACTATTTATTATATGCATAATCAGGATTATGATAAAGAAATGACGAAGAAAGCGATATAAAGTAGTTGGTATGATTTTTTCATCATGATAATTTCACCATAATAAATTTTAGCTTGGATAAATTCATTTACTCTGGAAGTTTAATGATTCATGTATCATAATTTCTGCAGTGATAATTCAGTGCAGTGTTTTTACCCTTCAATATCATCTAGACCTATAATCAAAACTTTCTCATTTGTTTCAAGCTCATTTTTTATCCTGATTGCATCCTTTTCCAGAACACAATTCGTCCCCACAACCCAGTCTGGTGACCCATTTCCAAAATGGATATAACACACGACTGCCTTTTTCAACTGAAGATTATATTTTTCCAGCATCGTAAGAAAATTCTCATCTGGGACAAATTCTTCAGATAACATAATTATGTTATAATTTCCTTTTTTGAGTTCAACTACAGAAGTCCAGTTTTCATCTTTCCTCAATTCATTTATTTTATCTTCATCTACTTTTATGTAGTACATTCCTCGCCCAATATTAGAATTGTAGTCTATGGTATAATTCACAGGTATGTTGTAATTTTCAAGAATGGCTTGAACTTCCGGCTCAGTAGTTTCATTTTCAAATTGAATAAGTAAACCAGCTACCTTAACTTCTTGAGATTGCATCATCAGTACTAAGAAAGTCAGAGAAACAATAAAAACAACTACGACTTTGCTAATTTTATTCATATCAATCACCGAAAAAAATGAGGAGTATTAACTCCTCACATATATACGGTTAATTTCAGAACCAGAGGCTTCAACCGTTTGTATATCAGATCCACCAGGCTACAGATTACCAATTGCCAGCAATCCGGTTATCCAGGTCCTTCATTACTTATTCCTGAGTTTCCATCCTCCATAAAGGCAAGTCAAGATCCCCACCCGAAGCCTGGAGTAGAGTTACTTTTGCTCGATTCGTTTTCACCTGAGCTACTACCATTATCAGATTCAAAATCACTGTTGTCTGAATTATTTAATTCGACAGCATTTTGTTCTTCAGATGATAAATTAGTTTTTTCAGTTTCGACATCTTCAGTTACGTTGGAAGTTGTCTCTGTGATTTGGGCAGTCATATCAGAATCTGTAAGAGGTACAATTACAACTCCAGTAGGATGGATTCCTGCATTTACCGTAGCCACAACAGTGTCTGTGGCTGTGTCAATTACAGAGACATTGCTGCTTCTGGAATTTGTCACATATACTTTTTTTCCATCTGGTGTGACTGCAATTCCCATAGGTTGTTCTCCAACGGGCACGTTGGCTATTACATTATCTGTGGCTGTGTCAATTACAGAGACGCTACTGCTATTAAAGTTCACTAAGTATACCCTATTTCCATTTGGGTTGATTACAATTTTACGAAAAGAAGTTCCTACAGGTATAGTGGCTATTACATTATTCGTAGCTGTGTCAATTACAGAAACAGTGTTATTGTTAGCTACATATACTTTATTTCCATCAGAAGTGACTGCAACACGACCAGGTAAGCTTCCTACAGGCACAGTGGTTATTACAGTATCCGTGGCTGTGTCAATTACAGAGACAGTGTTGCTGTCATAGTTAGGTACGTATACCTTTTTTCCGTCCGGTGTGACTACACCTTCATAAGGACTGTCTCCTACAGATATATTGGCTGTAATTTTGTTTGTAGCTGCATCAATTGCATAAATAGTGTTGTTGAAAGTGTTTGTAGCGTAGATTTTTTTCCCATCCGGTGTAAATGCAACATCATAAGTACTCGGTCCCACAATAATCGGTGCCATTAAAGTGTTTGTCGCTGGATTAATTACAAAAATATCGGTGTAGTCATGCTGTTTCGTCACATAAACTCTTGTTCCTGCAGGGTTAAATGTAATTTCCGAAGGATAACTACTTCCTAAATTAATTTTTGCACTAACCGTGTTTGTGGCTGTGTCAATTACATAAACAGTGGAGGCGTCCATAGGTGAGTCCACCACATATACCTTTGTTCCTGCAGGGTTGACTGCAACTCCTACAGGCCATCCTCCGCCGAGAGGCACTCTGGCTGTAACATTGTTAGTTGCTGTGTCAATTACAGCGACATTAGGAGTAGGAACAGTACCATTATAATTCGTATCGTAATAATAACCTCTCTGATCATAATCTCCCATAGTTGTCACATATGCAAATGGAGCCGCACCTGCTATACCAGCGAATATTAAAATCGTAAGTGAAGTTATTCCCAAAACTTTTATGAGAGTGTGCTCTTGATATTTTTTATTAGATATTGCTGCAAATGTGAATGGAATAGAAAAGGTGTCGATATGTATTGTTGAGATAGTTTTACTTTTCATCTTTTTCCCCAAGCAGTGTTTGTCTTCATACCAGTGCCATTATCAAAAAATTTGGACGTAGAATATTTTCCTAAAATCTTCATCAATTTAAGTCAATCTCAGGATAAAACAAACGAGTTATAAGACGAAATAATTACAGGTGAAACAGTTACATATAATTTTCAGGCAGGCTCTTAGGTCGTGGGGTCATATGGAGGATAAAGGTAACTAAGCTGTACAGTAAAGACATTTTCGTTTTGCTCAAGCTCATTTTTTATCCTCATCGCTTCTTCTTTCGGAATCCAATACGTCAGGGGTCCATCACTATAAAGAAAACGAATATCACACCAGGTAAACTTTTTCACCCCTATATCATATTTTTCCAGTATTGCAAGAAATTTTTCGTCATGGATCGCTTGTTCAGAGACCGGAAGAACGTAATAATCTCCTTTTCGGGTAACATCAGCAGGAGAAGATATAGTCCAATCTTTTTTATCTTCCTTCATCTCGTTTACAAGTTCGCGTCTTATGTCACTCCAATTATCTTTGTCCGCCACTATGTAATATTTTTCCGGAGAAGTAGTATCGTATGTCATTCTATAGTTCCGAATCATGTTGTAGTTTTGAAGAATGGCTTTTACTTCTGATTCAGAAATTCCAGCTTTAAATTGAATAGCCATACCAGCGACTTGCGATTCAGGATCTGGTGTTTTCGTATCCTCTACTGGCACTTTTACAAATAACCCCCAAAGCGCTACAAGAGTTAGAAATACAACCTCAGTTTGACAGTACCCACTAATTGGTACTGAATATTTCCCTTCTTTTTTGGTTCAATCGGGCTTGACAAGTCCTATAAATTTATAAAAATTTATTATATATTCTATGTAATTTCATTCCTTTTTGCTACTATCAAGCTATTGATCCAGTCAAAATTCGCAAAAATATGGTTTTTGACACCATTTATCTTGAACTTGATTGTAAGTGTCAAATTCTTCAAGCTTTTTTTAATGAATTTTGTAGACGTGTGTTTTAGCTCTTCAACTTCATATCGCATCAGCGATATGAATAATTGGGCGATAAACCCAAGGATAATGGCCCCATAAATGCTATCTTCCGACCACACCCTTAATGGCTTAATCTGAATTTCATTTTTCAATGAATGAAATATTTTCTCAATAGAATCCTTTTTTCTGTATGTTATCAATGCATCTTCAAGTGTCAAATGCCTGTTTGATTTCAGACAGAAAAATCCTTCTCTTCCATTAATCAGTGAAGCTTTTAGGAGTTCTACAGCTTCCTCGTCACTAAGCTCTTCTAGCTTAGTTCTAAAAGAGTAATCAATCTCGATCAACTCATTATTTACTCTGAATTTCTTAGGAAGCTTTTTGTTGTTTATGATGGCCTTCTGAATCTCTTTTGCTTCCTTTAATTTCCTCATAACAGCTCTTGCTTTTGATTCTAATTGCCTTTTCTGTAGAGCTTCAGAGAAATAGAAATATTTAATGCTGCTAGGCTTGACTATTTTTATCCCATATATACCTTTTTTGGAATCTATCAGTTCTGCTCTTTCCAGATCAAATTTCTCAATTATTTTATCGTCACTCGTATTCAGTTTCATGGAAGTGAGATAGTCCATCTCAGCATCCTGTATAATATCGATATTATCTTTGGTATTAGCTCCTTTATCAAAAACAATAAGAGAGCCTTTTTTAAGTCTACTTTTCACCTGGTTATAAGTGTCAGAAAAGTGCTCAAGATCAAGAACGTTTCCTTTATTCACTGTAACTCCAATAGGTATGTTAATGGGGTTAGCTAATTCACTAATTCCAACAGTTATCTGCAGCTTATCAGGCCTGTGATCTCTGCTATACCCGTATTTACCAAGGTTGGATTTAGTCCCATAAAGGACTATACTCGTCCAATCCAGGTTTATATCCGTCTCTTCAAAACCATATACAGAAAATAGAGAATCCAGAATATCAGAGAGAATTTCCTCTCTGTTACGTCCTAAGAGTTCAAGAGTTCTGTAAAGAACTCTTTCATGAAACCTTTCAAGATTCAATATCTCGAGAATTTCTTCCTGATTTAACCATTTGCCAGCTTCTTTGATACTAAAATTTTCAGTCAGCTTGTAGCTTAGCAAACCGATCAGCAAACTATTGAGATCAAGACCCTTGTTTTTATGTTTGCCAAAAATATCACAGAAATTAAGCTTTTCATAAAAGAGTTGGACGGCAAGAATCGATCCGATAGGAACACATATATTCTTGTTAGGAATTGTAGGGAATGCTCTCTGTTTTGTGATGTTCATTTGACCGAATAACACAAAACAAAGAGCACTTATTTTTATCTAACTGTCAAAGTCAGGATACAATAAAAATAGCGATTTCCTTATTGATTTTGCTCATATCAACCACTCAAAAATATGGGTTTTTAATCCCGTTTATATGCATTTAATTTCAGAACCAGAGGCTTCAACAGTTTGTGTATCCGATCCAACAGGCTACAGATTACCAATTGCCAGCAATCCGGTTATCCAGGGCCTTCATTACTTTTTCCCGAGTTTCCATCTTCCATACAGGCAGGTCAAGCTCCCCAATAATCCGAAGCCTGGAGCAGAGTTATTTTTGCTCGATTCATTTTCACCCGAGCTATTACCACTATCGGGTTCTGAATTATTATTGTTTGAGTTATTGAGTTTGATATCGTTTATTTTTTCAGAGGATGATAAATTAATTTCTTCAACTCCTATATCTTCAGTTGAACTGGGGGTTGCCCTTATACTTTGATCAGTCATATCATAATCTGCAAGATGCCCAATGACAACTCCGACAGGATAGTTTATATTATATTTTCCTGCATTCACAGTAGCTGTAACTTTGTTTGTGGCTGTGTCAATTATAGAGACATTGTCGCTTTTGGCGTTTGTCACATATACCTTATTTCCATCTGGAGTGACTGCAACTCCTAAAGGCTTAATTCCTACAGGAACGGTGGCTGTAACTTTGTTTGTTGCTGTGTCAATAACAGAAACATTGTTGCTCCGTTTATTTGTCACATATACCTTATTTCCATCTAGAGTGACTGCAACGCCACATGGACCGTCTCCTACCGGCGCAGTGGCTATAACTTTGTTTGTAGTCACATCAATTACAGATAAGTCGTTGCTGCCTGTATTGGTTATATACACCTTATTTCCATCAGGACTGATTGCAACATCAGTAGGATAGTCTCCTACAGGTACAGTGGCTGTAACTTTGTTTGTAGCCGCATCAAGCACAGAAGTAGTGTTATTGCGGCTGTTAGTAGCATAGATTTTTTCCCCATCCGGTGTAAATGCAACGTTATAAGTACTCAACCCCACATTAACCGTGCTCACTACACTGTTTGTGGCTGTGCCAATTATAGAGACATTGTTGCTGTCATTATCCACCACACTGTAGCGATTCGTCACGTAAACCCTTGTTCCTGTCGGATCGACTGCAACCTCCCGAGGATATCCTCCTACATCCACCACAGCTTCAACCTTATTTGTCGCAGTGTCAATTACAGAGACAGTGGTGCTTGTGCCTGACAAGTCCGCCACATACACCTTTGTTCCTGCAGGGTTGATTGCAACTCCAAAGGGCCAGCCTTCTACAGGTACCACGGCTGTAAGATTGTCAGTTGCTGTGTCAATTACAAAGACAGTGCCAGTGTCGACTCCAAGACTCGTAACATATGCAAATGGGTCTGCACCTGCTACACCAGCCAATATTAAAATCGCAAGTGCAGTTATTCCCAAAGCTTTTATAACGGTATTTTCTTTGTGTGCTTTGTTAGACATTGCCACAAATGGGAATGGAATAGAAAATGTGTCAATATTTATTGTTGATATAATTTTACTTTTCATCTTTTTTCACCAAGCAGTATATACCTTTCATGCCAGTGTTATTATCAAAAAATTTGGACTTTGGATATTTTTCTAAAATCTTCATTAATTTAAGTCAATTTCAAGATAAAAAAATGAGTTGCAAGACGAAATAATTTTCAGGGTAAAAATATTTTTTACCGTCTAATTCGCTGTTTAATTAGTATTTTGTATCTTGATTTAACAAATATATTAAAAAGTAATGAGAATCTCGATAAATCCCGCTTTTTGGTTGATTATATAAAATGTATATGCAGCCTTTGAAGCTAGAAGTTTATCGAAATCTCTGATAAATTTTAGTGTACATATATGCGTTTAGTTTCTTTCAAAATATGGTGCATCAGCTGCTATAAAACTTATCATGTGCGCATTGGCATGCTTAAAAGCTTCCTCAGCAGTTACAGAATAATCTTTTTCTTCCTGTGAACTTACAGCTGGTATCAATGCCATACAAACCAGCAATATTGTTAAAATTAGCGTTCCAATTCCAATTTTGTTTTTAATCATATTTTTTCTCCTGTTTAACACCCAGGAGGCAGAATCAGGCAGGCTTAAATATATGCAAAGCTAACCTAATTATGCCTCAGAACACATGTTTTATGGAGTTCGGCTGAACCTGGAAAGTACATTCCAACTCCATAAATTACTCTTTGTTACTCATTATAAACTTTCTGTGCAGGTTATCAAACAATCTGAAAGGACGTTGGATTTATGAATATATTTCTCAGGCTTAGTACTTAAATAAGACAAATTTTGAGACTGTTGTAAGAATAGTTATATATAACGCAAGTGATTTCTTAAACTTAAAAAATAGAAAATGTTGGTTTTAAGGAAGATACAAATCGTTCAGTCGCATTCGAAAAAAACCTTAAAACATATTACAAAACGACAGGTTCGTTTTTTGCCTCTTTTAATAGTACCTTTGAGAGTTACCTTCTATTACCCCGGTAGTTCACCTTCTTCTGGTTTTTTCCCTTTTCATTGTGCTGTAGTCTTTTTCCGTCCATTCCCGGTTCAAAAAAACTTTGACATCAAGGACGAATTTGAAACACAATGCTCTGAAAAAGTGCATTCTGAACAGAATTTTTCTTCTTTTTTCTCAGGCATGAATCCGGCTTTTATTTTTTCCACACGCCTGCAGATTTTTAAAACTTCTCTGCGGTCCGAACTTCGGATAGTTACTTTCCGGAGCAGGCCGAAACTTACGTATTCAACAAAGGCAAAGGGCACCTCCCCTCCGGCCTCGGCTTCAAGCAGAAGGACCAACGATGTGGCGTGCATCCGGTCAGATGCCCACACGCCCTGGAGAGGGCAGTTTCCAGGTTTCATAATCGATGGAACATTCCTGCCCTCAAAACAGACAAGTTTGGACGGGACACCCTTCAGGTTAAGTTTTTCAGATGAAAGAAATGGCTCGGTTTTAACAGGTGTAAGTGCCGCAAGCATAGGGTCTTTTCCGTATTCTTCAAGCCCTCTAAGAAGGTTAGCCGCGATTTCAGGGATTTTAGCTCTTGCCCGCGCCTTCCCTTCTTCAAGGACTTCCTTTTCAATACATGCGAATTCTGCTGGGAACATAAGCGGGAGGTCCTCACATGCATGGAGAAAAGCAGTTTCAAGTTCTTTGCACAGGTTATCGGCGTTTAACGAACATTCCTTCATAATATCAGGAAAAGTCAGAGAAAGCTCTTTCATGAGCATTCTTTCAAGCCTTGAAGCGTTTATTTCCGGGAACAACTCAAAACCACGACTGACAAAGTATACGCGCCGCGGGCAATTGATATACAGGAGAAGATCAGAAACGCTTATCTCAGGATTCCGTGAATCTGCAGGCATTACATATTAAGTCCTTTTACACATAATATAAATTTTTTGCATAAGATCCCACTCTTGCCTGATAGTAAAACTCCTGCGACAATTGACGAACTCGCATTCGTTAAATATATAAGGGAACGTTTCCTCTTAGATTAAGTAAGTCATGACATCCAACGATTCCTCAGAAAATCTGCGCAACCGTCTGGCAGAAAAAATGGCTGGAGATATCACACTCTCTGAAAAACCCGGAGAGTCACTGAAGAAGTGGAGATTAAACTTTGAGATATCCCAGACCGATATTGCAAATTACCTTAAGGTTTCTCCTTCTGTTATCAGTGATTACGAAAGCGGGAGGCGAAAGTCCCCAGGGACAATGATCGTACGGAAGATCGTGGAATCCCTGCTTGAAGTTGATCTCGAGCGGGGAGGCAAAAAGATTCACACCTACGAATCGATACTTAACGCTGAAAACAGTTCAAAGTCCATCTACTCAACCTATGAGTATACTCTCCCGATACAGCTTGCTAAACTGGTTAACCTTATTGAAGGCGATATTGTCTACAAAGGAATTGAGAAGCCTCTATATGGTTTTTCTGTCATCGACAGTCAACGGGCAGTCCTGGAACTTTCCTCCCACGAATTCCAGAAGCTCTATGGTTGGAGTACGGATAGAGCCATGATCTTTACGAAAGTCAGTACCGGAAAATCCCCCCTGGTAGCTATCCGGGTCACCAACCTGAAACCCGGAGCTGTTGTGCTCCACGGGCTCCGTAAAGAAGAGGTTGAACCTGTTGCAATCAAGATGGCGGAAGTAGACCGTGTACCCCTGGTCACAACTACAATGGATCTCGAGCAGATTGTGCAATTACTGAAAAAATACAGTCAATACTATGCAAGGGAATGACCCCTGAAAGATGCCCTAAACACTCAAAAACAGGTGAACACATGACTATTGGAATTGTATCATACGGTGCTTATGTCCCGAGATACCGTATAAAAATTGAAGAAATCGCCCGGCTCTGGGGTGATGACGCAGAGGCTCTTAAAAATGGCCTCATGGTGTACGAAAAATCCGTACCTGATGTCGATGAAGACGCAGCAACAATTGCAGTTGAAGCGGCAAGATACGCAATGGCAAGAAGCGGCGTAGATCCCTCCAGAATAGGCGCAGTGTACACAGGTTCAGAAAGTCATCCCTATGCTGTAAAACCAACAAGCACTATAGTAGCCCAGGCTATCGGCGCAACCCCCGAAATGACTGCAGCAGACTTTGAGTTTGCATGTAAGGCAGGAACAGCTGCAGTCCAGGCATGTATGGGAATGGTGGGTTCCGGAATGATTGACCTTGGCCTGGCTATAGGAGCTGATGTTTCCCAGGGTGCCCCCAGTGATGCCCTTGAATACACTGCCGCAGCAGGAGGAGTTGCCTGTCTCATCGGAAGAAAAGAATCAGAACTTGCCGCAATCATTGAAGATACATACTCATTTACAACAGATACTCCTGACTTCTGGAGAAGAGAAGGAATGCCTTACCCCGAGCACGGAGGACGTTTTACTGGAGAGCCCGGGTACTTCAAACATGTGACAAACGGCGCAAAAGGTCTTCTTAAGAAACTCGGGACAAAGCCTGAAGATTATGATTATGCAGTATTCCACCAGCCAAACGGGAAGTTCCCGAGCAAAGCTGCAAAGATGCTGGGATTCACAAAAGCCCAGATTACTCCGGGACTTGTAGTTCCAAAAATAGGGAATACATATTCAGGATCCTGCCTTATGGGAATCGCTGCAACTCTTGACCAGGCAAAGCCCGGGGACAGAATTTTTGCAACCGCTTTTGGATCCGGTGCAGGGTCTGATGCCTTCAGCATAACAGTTACAGACAGAATTGAAGAAATCCGAAATATGGCTCCGACGGTTTCCGAACTTATAAAGGATCCTATATACATCGACTACGCAAAGTATGCCAGACATAAAGGCAAAATCCGTCTGGCCTGAAAACGGGGTGAATACATGAGAGACGTAGCAATTATCGGAATAAAGAATACAAAATTTGGGGAACTCTGGGAGCGTTCCCTGAGAGACATAGTCGTAGAAGCCGGAATCGGAGCGATTGAAGATACAAGTGTAAGTGGAAAAGATATCGATGCTCTTTATGTAGGAAACATGAGTGGAGGCCGATTTGTTGATCAGGAGCACATCGGTGCCCTTATAGCAGACTATTCAGGACTTTCGAGAAACCTTCATGTTCCAGCTACCAGAGTGGAGGCTGCCTGTGCATCCGGAGGGCTTGCCCTGCGCCAGGCTATAATGTCCGTGGCTTCAGGCTACAGTGATATCGTAGTCGCGGCAGGAGCAGAAAAGATGACTGATGTCGGATCTGAAGAGGCATCTTCAGCTCTTGCAGCAGCTGCTGACCGGGAATGGGAAGGCATGGCAGGAGCAACCTTCCCCGGGCTTTATGCAATGATTGCAAAGCTGCACATGCACAGGTATGGAACTACAAGCGAACAGCTTGCAGAAGTAGCCGTTAAGAACCACAAAAACGGGTGTTTCAACCCTATTGCCCAGTACAAAAATGGAATTACCGTGGACGACGTACTGAACTCAATAATGGTAGCCGACCCGTTACATATTTTTGACTGTTCTCCCATAACAGACGGAGCGTCTGCACTTGTTCTGGCTCCTGCAGACGTTGCCCACAAATATACTGATACTCCCATTTACATTAAGGCAACAGCACAGGCAAGTGACACACTTGCCCTTCATGACAGAAGAGACATCACAACTCTGGACGCAACCGTGATGGCTGCAAAGAGGGCATATTCCATGGCAAAATTGAAGCCTGAAGACATCGACCTCGTAGAGGTGCATGACTGCTTTACCATTGCCGAAATCTGCGCAATTGAAGACCTCGGATTTGCCGAGAAAGGGAAAGGCGGAATTGTCACAGAAAATGGGGAAACTGAGATTGGAGGTCGAATCCCTGTCAACACATCCGGTGGACTGAAAGCCTGCGGACATCCCGTAGGAGCAACCGGCATAAAGCAGGCTGTGGAAATTGCAACCCAGCTGCGTGGAGATGCGGGAAAACGCCAGGTTGCAGGGGCTGAGTATGGAATGACCCACAATGTAGGAGGGTCAGGAGCGACCGCAGTAATACATATTTTCTCGAGGGAGAGGTGATATTCGATGTCTTCTGTACCAAGATTCTGGAGAAACCTCGGTAGCAGGTATAACCTTGAAGGGACCCACTGCAAGGAATGTGGGGAATATTTCTATCCCCCGCGCAATGTTTGCGTAAACTGCAGGCGCATGGGTGAACTCGAACCATTCAAATTCAAAGGCACCGGCGAAATAGTAACCTATACATTGATTCACACGGCTGCGGAAGGTTTTGAAAACCAGGCTCCCTATACCCTTGCAATTATTAAACTGGATGAAGGGCCCCAGCTGACCTCCCAGGTGATTGGCGACCCTGATAAAATCCAGATTGGAACGCGGGTTAAGTCCGTGTTCAGGAAGCTAGGGGAAGACGGCGATCGCGGCATGATTTACTACGGCACTAAATTCATCCCTGCAGATGCCTGAGAGGGTCCGGATTCTTCCGGTTCCGTTAATAATTAATTAAAATAAGGATTTCCGGGGTCTTCCGGATCAAATTGGAGATGTCTGCAAACTATGATTGAAGTGGAAGTTAAAGTAAGAGCGGATCATTCAAAGGTCCGCTCCGTCCTTCAGAAATTAGGGGCAATAAAAATAGGGATTGAAAATCAGTCAGATTCTTATTTTGCAGCTCCTCACAGGGATTTTGCAAAAACTGACGAGGCGCTCAGGATTCGTTCCCTGGACGGCAAGGCTGTGCTGACCTATAAAGGCCCTAAACTTGACAAAGTCTCCAAAACCCGGGAAGAACTCGAAACTTCTGTAGATGAAGCAACTACTGCAAAAATACTTCGTGCCCTTGGATTCTCGGAAGCCGGGATGGTCCGCAAAAAAAGGGAAGTATTCAAAGCAGGGGAGATAACTGTCTGCCTTGACGCCGTCGAAGGACTGGGAGAATTCCTGGAAGTAGAAATCATAGCTGAAGATGAAAAAGATCTCGACATTTCAAGGGAAAAGCTGTTTGAATTACTAAAACAGTTTGGCGCCGGAGAAAAAGACTCCATCCGGACTTCTTATCTTGAAATGGTACTGAATAAAAAAAATTAAAAAACTATAGAATTAATTTCAGTAATTATCCCGACTATTTTTTATTGATACTAAAATGGGCCTTGGGACAAAATCAATAAATTATTCATGCCCGCGTCATGTACGGACATGAAAACAACTGGCAAGTTTTAATTTAGATTTTAATTTAATTTTAATTTAGATTTTAATTTACTCTTAATTATTACCTTATTCTGGAGCCAGGCTTTATGTCTTTGTCCGGCATCAGGGCTGCTACAATAGCTCCGCCATCATCGGCTGCAAGCATCATGCCATTTGACTCAACTCCACAGAGTTTGACAGGTTTCAGGTTAGCAAGTATGACTACATTTTTCCCGATAAGCTCTTCGGGAGTGTAATACGAAGCCATGCCTGCTACAAGCTGCCTGGGTTTTTCTTCTCCGATATCCACTTCAACACGCAGGAGCTTTTTTGACTTCTTTATAGGTTCGACAAGAAGGACTTTTCCTACTCTGATGTCAAGCTTTGCAAAGTCTTCATAATTGATCATGGGAAGAGTTTCGATTTGCCCATTTTCTTCAGTTTTTGCTGCGTCTTTGGCTTTTTCGGCTGGTTTTGCCTCTTCTGCAGGGCCCATTCCATCTGACTTTGAAGGCTCCTTTTCGCTTCCCTTTGCCGCAATTTTCTTTGCATCTGCAGCTTTTACCCTCTGATTTGCGATCTCTTCCATCTCCCCGATCCTGTCGTCTTCAAGTTTGGTAAAGAGGAGCTCAGGCTTTGCAAGCTTTGTGCCTGCCTTCAGGGGCACAAGGGCTTCTTCGTACTGCACAGCATGGATATCACTTTCCTGTCCGAGCCCTTTCCAGGCTGTTTCCATGGTCTGCGAGAGCACGGGTTCAAAGATAATACTCAGGGCTTTTGCCAGGTGGAGGCAATTGTAGAGGACCTGTCCACAAGCGGCTCGGTCTTCTTTTATAAGTCTCCAGGGCTCGTGGGACTGGAAGTAAATATTCCCGAAAGACGCAAGAGCCATGGCAGAATCAACCGCTTTTTTGAACTCATACTCAGCCATTGCAGCTTTTACTTCATTTATTACCTTTTCAATTTCCGCACTTATTTCAGGTTCCAGTTTCCCTTCAGGGACTTCTCCATAGTTCTTAAAAGCAAAGAGCATGGTCCTGTACAGGAAGTTTCCGAAAACCGCCACCAGTTCGGTATTGATCTTTTCCTGAAGCACGCGCCAGGAAAAGTTCAGTTCCTTAGTATGGGAGGTGTAGCTTGCAAGGTAATATCTCAGGAGGTCGGGGTGGAAGCCGTGGTCAAGATAATCTTCCCCTACCCAGACCACATAACCTCTGGTCTTGGAAAACTTCTTTTCTTCGATCTTGACCATACCTGAAGCCACAACGGCGGTAGGCACGGAATAGTCTGCACCTTTAAGCATGGCAGGCCAGAAAATACAATGGTGGTAGGTAATGTCCCCTCCAATAAAGTGAACTATTTCTCCGTCCTCTTTCCAGAATTTTTCCCAGGAATCCCCTGTCTTTGCAGCCCATTCCTCAGTGAAAGCCATGTATCCTATAGGGGCATCCACCCAGACATAAACCACAAGGTCTTCATGCCCCGGGAATTTAACTCCCCATTCAAGGTTTCTTGTGATACACCAGTCCGTAAGCCCCTGCTTTACCCAGCCAAGTGCGTAATTTATAGCATTAGTTGTACCTCCCAGGTCATTTGAGAGGTAATCCATCAGATAGTCGCTGAACTCGGAAAGTTTGAAAAAGAAGTGTTCCTGCTGACGGTACTCTGCAGGCCCTCCGCAGATAGTACATACAGGGTTCAGAAGCTCTCCAGGTTCGAGGTGTTTTCCGCATCCCTGGTCACATTCATCGCCTCTGGCTGTTTCTCCGCAGTGAGGGCAGGCTCCTTCCACATAGCGGTCAGGAAGGAAGCGGTTACACTTCGGGCAGTAAGCGATTTCTATAATTTTCGGGTATACATAGCCCTTTTCAATCAGCCGGTTTACAATCTGCATGGTCCGGTGATGATTTTCAGGGTCATCGGTTGTCCCAAAAGCGTCAAAGTAAACTCCAAGCTGCTTGAAAGTTTCATCAAAGTGTTTATGATAGACTTCTACCAGTTCTTTAGGGGTAATCCCGAGCTCTTCGGCGTTTACGACGATTGGGGTGCCATGGGTATCCGAACCGCAAACAAAGGCAACCTCCCTTCCTTCCTTCCGCAGGGAGCGGGCAAAAATATCAGCGGGCACATAGGTCCGGAGATGCCCGATATGGGCCTTTCCGTTGGCATAGGGCAGGCCACAGGTGACAAGTACGGGTTTACTGGATGAGTTTGACATTCTTATCTCCATATAATTTTATAAGTGTATCTCTTCTGGATGACTGCAATTCTGAAATATATTTCGCTTATTGTGTTTACAAGAGAACTTATTTGAGGGATAGTTGATAATCATATATAAAGAGGGGTGGAATGTAGAGAAACATAAATAGTTGCTCTGACAATTCAGATCTGTTGAATTGATCCTTTTACTTGCAGGGTTGAATTCTTCTTAAGATCCTTTTATTTGCAGGCTTCTTAAAATATATTTCTGATAATTTCCCGACCAGGAGAATTTGTCTGACCTCTTAAATGGAGTTTTCAGCAGTGAAAAAGCATAGACTGGAAATTAAAGAAACAAATCCAAGAAATGTGGTCCTGTAAAATATGAATGATGAAAATGTAAACTCAGAAGGTATGGATTCAAAAAACACGAGATGCGGTCCTGTAAAATATGAATGATGAAAATGTAAACTCAGAAGGTATGGATTCAAAAAACACGAGTCCAGGAGAGGCATCTGGAGACGACCTTTCGAGAAGTAGTGCTTCCAATAAAAAAGAGACTATTATCCCTGAAGGGGGTATTTCAGAAAGTACTATTAAGGTAAATTCATCAAATTCCGATGCTACTCCTGAAAGAAAGGCGGCGGAAAAAACGGATTCTCAGGAACTTTCTCCCCGGGACCCGGATAATAAAATTATTGAAAAAGAGAGTTTAAGCATGAATTCAGGCTCTTCTCCTTCCCTACAGAAAAAGAAACGCAGTGACACGTCCTACGTTGTAGTCTTACTGGCTCTGGTTACTGTCATTATAATCAGTATGGCTGCTATCTTCTACGGGCTCGGCTTCGGAGGAAATTTTGGGGCTTCCGAAGAGATAGCAGTAATTTATGTGCAGGGCACCATGCTCACTGGAAATGTTCCTGCAGGGCTCGGCTATGCAACTTCGGAAGAAATTTCAGAAAACATTCACTCTGCTGTAGCGGATGAAAACGTCAAGGCAATCGTACTCAGGATAAATAGTGGAGGAGGGTCTCCCGCAGCCGCTCAGGAAATATCAATAGAGATCAAGAAAGCCCAGGAACAGGGTGTCCCAGTTATTGTTTCCATGGGAGACCTGGGAGCCAGCGCTGCCTATTATATCTCTGCACCAGCAGATTACATATTTGCAAATCCCTCCACAAATACGGGATCTATTGGAGTTATCTGGACCTTTGAGAATAAGTCTTCTTACTACGAAAAGGAAGGTATAGATTATTACATTTCAAAGTCAGGAGAATTCAAAGATATGGGAGGGTCCTCAAGAGGGCTTACGGACGAAGAAAAAGAATACGCTGATAGCGTTGTCATGGAGAGCTATGAAAACTTTGTAACCCAGATTGCAGAAGGGCGTAATATGAAACGGAGTGAAGTAAAAAAGCTTGCTGACGGGCGCATATATACTGGATCCAGAGCAAAAGAGCTTGGGCTTGTGGACGACTTTGGAAACCTCTATGATGCAATTGATAAGGCTGCAGAAATGGGGAATATACAGGGTGAACCAAGGGTTGTGTATATGAACAGGGCAAGCCTTTCAAGTTTACTTCTCGGTTCGGATTCTGGCAATTCCGGAGAGGACACCAGTCAATTTGTCAATTATTTTGAGAAAAGCCCCTACGGCAAGATTCTCGCCTATATGAGCTAATTCCTGGACTTCCTCTCTTTCCTTTATTCCGTAATATTTTTTTATTTATTCAGTTTTCGGTTTTTTTCTGTTTTTTAGAACAGGCTTACAGCCTGAAAATAGCAAAATATATATTAGCTAACATGCAGGATATCTCGGGCTTAACATGCTGGAACTCAAATTTGTACGTAATAACCCCGACATAGTTGGGCGTGCCCTTATTAACAGGAATATGGGCACCGAGCTTATAGATAGCCTTCTTGAATATGACGTGGCCTGGAGGAAATGTAGCGCCGAGGGCGATAGCCTGAAGCATAAACGCAATGTGGTCACCCGCGAGATAGCGCAGCTTAAGAAGGAAAAGAAGGACACTGTATCCAAAATAAATGAGATGCAGGGCATCAATAATCGTATTAAAGAAATTGATGAGAAGATACGAGAATATAAATCAAAGATAAATGAGATAATGCTCAGCATCCCCAATATCCCATCTGAGATGACGCCTGTAGGCAAGGATGAGAATGACAATCCGGTCTTAAGGGTAGTTGGAGAACCGAGAGAATTTACTTTCACTCCAAAGCCTCACTGGGAGATAGGGGAGGCACTGGATATACTTGACTTTGAGAGAGGAGCAAAGATAGCAGGTCAGGGCTTTACAGTCTATAAAGGCATGGGTGCGAAGCTTGAAAGAGCGCTCATAAACTTCATGCTTGATGTACACACAGACCAGGGTTATCTCGAAGTTTTCCCACCTGTGCTTATCAATGAAAAAGCCATGACCGGCACTGGGCAGTTGCCAAAGTTCAAAGATGACATGTATGTATGCAGCGCTGACGGCTATTATCTTGCACCTACCGCAGAAGTCCCGGTGACCAACCTCTTCATGGACGAGTATATGGAAAATCTGCCGGTATTCCTTACAGCGTATACCGCCTGCTTCAGGCGTGAGGCGGGAAAACATGGTCAAGATACAAGAGGCATCATCCGCCAGCACCAGTTCAATAAGGTTGAACTTGTCAAGTTCGTGAAACCGGAAACATCTTATGAAGAACTGGAAAAACTCACCCTCGATGCTGAGGAGATTCTCAAACTCCTGAAAATACCGTATCGCGTCGTAAGCCTTTGCACTGGTGACCTTGGATTCTCAGCAGCCAAGACTTACGACATCGAGGTATGGGTACCCGCACAGAAAAAGTACCGGGAGATATCCTCGTGCTCGAACTTCGAGAACTTCCAGGCCAGGAGAGCAAACATCCGTTTCAGAACCCCTGAAGGCCCGCAGTTCGTCCACACGCTTAACGGTTCAGGACTTGCTGTCGGCAGGACCGTCGTTGCGATACTGGAGAACTACCAGCGTGAGGATGGAAGTGTGGAGATTCCGGAAGTTCTCAGACCGTATCTGGGAGGAGCCAAAGAAATCAGCAAAATTTGAAAATCAGTAAATTTGATTCTGTGGATTACTTCAAAAACTCTATGGCACAATTGACAGGACCACAGAACTGGAGGAAACACAGGACGTGCAAGGAGTTTTGTATATGAGCAGGCGTGCCTCTCAAGATTGCTTCTCGATTCAGAGAAAAAAAAATAAAATGAGAAAGCCGGCAGCTCGTCAATTACTTTGAGGAAAGCCCTTCCGGGCAAATCCTTGCTTGTCTAAAGAAATTAAGCGACATTCAAGGGTAACTATGTATTCATTACGATCGTTTGTCGATTATCTGTTGCTCCTAATCGGTGATCTGGTCAACCAGAGCTAGTTAGACAAGCTTCTGAGTTTAGCTCAGGGGTAGTTGACTATCAGGTCTTATTCATGATTTCCTGCATTTCTTCTGCAAATTTTATCAAGGAGAAGGATATTGTCAAGCATGAGAGAACCGCTCCAGCCAAGAGGGATCGCCCAGGCTGGTTTTCCTGTAGACTTGTCCACCTGTTCAGGGAGAAGTCCTGTGCTTGTTGCTCCGGCCAGAGCCCATCTCAGACATTTAATTCCTTCATTGGTCAATTTTTTCAAATCTTCGGCATACGGCCCCTCTTTTCCATTGGGGAGATCGAGGACAAAAGCAAACATAGCCTCCGAAAGCCAGAGGGTGGTTATTATCCAGGGATTTCCATCGATGTAACTGTCATTTTCGTAACGTTTGATTCCATTACCCGCATTGATAGGAATTGAGAGCTTTTTCTGGATATTTTCGATCAGGAAAAGAATCATATCCCTTTCCACAGGGTCTTTCGGGGAGAGCATTCCAAAGGGTATATAGGCCCCAAGGACGCTTGCATCAATGGTTTTGTCCAGTTTCTCATTGATGATTCCTTTTGCAAAGTAACCTTCCTGAAGCCAGAAACGGTCAATTGTAGCCCGCTTGATGAACTCAGCCCTTTTCTTCCAGCGTCTTGCCATGCCAGACTCGCCGTTTTCTTCTGCAAGGTGGGAAGCGCCCATGAGCCCTGCATAGATCGAGGCATTAGTGTAGGTGAAAACTCCGTAATAAGTCTCCCAGAGGTCCATACAGCTTTCATGCAGTCCGGACTTGGTCCTTTTCATCAGGTATTCGGCAGCTCTGAGCACGGAGACCCAGACTTCTTCCAGAAACTCAACCTTTTTGAGGCCTTCGAGAATCCTGTAATATACATCCATGGCATGAAGTGTGGATCCGGTCTCATCTATCTGGGTTGAATAGTCAAAATTTCCCCAGGAAGGAGCTATGTCTCCATTGAGCCAGTAACGCTGGAACCATGAACCATTGGGGAGCTGGGTCCGGATACACCACTTGAAAAATCTGTCACAATAATCTGGATATCCAGAATGCTTGAGAGCAAGCACGACCTCCGAGGTATCCCTGTTCCAGCAAAACCCATATCCACCGCATTTCTCAAAATTGGAATCGAACTCCGGAGCAGCCACAAAGGACCCGTGTTCACGGTCGTTCAAGAGATAAAGCATGAGAAGAGCCCGGTTATATGCATTGAATAACTCCTGGCGCAGATTATTATGTCCTTCAAGTCCGGGCATCTTGAGCACGTATTTTTTTGCTAGCCACATCACCCAGTATTCCCGTGTCTTTTCAAAGATGTGTTCCAGGGGTAGTTTGGATAACTCATGCATTCTCTTATACAGGAGGCTCCGGGAAGATGCAGCCCCTATAAAGATGACAAATTCATTTGCTCCGTCAGCTTCCAGTTCAAGGTCCCAGCCAACAGCGTTGTTGATATTTCCGATATCTTCCTTATTCCGCTGCAGCTTTCCGTCTTCCATATCGTATTTAGAATTTGTCCACCATATGGTGTCCATAGCCTTTCCGATCTGCCATTCCGTAAACTCCGGCAGGGCATAGATTCCTATATAGTAATTTTGCCAGTATTGTGCAAGCAAGCGAGCTTCCGTATCGCAAAATCCTGAGTTTTTCTTGGAAGTTTCCCCTACGTTCAAATTTGAATAGTAGAAGAATTTTCCTGACATTTTTTGCTGGGACTGAACCTTAAACCTGCGGATAAGGACAGGCACTTCAGGATGCACAAGGTCAAGAATCGAGATCCTTATCCCGGAGTCATGGTAGAGTTTTGTAGATACGATATTGGTATCTTCGATATAGTTCTGAATAGAGTGCCAATCGTTATCATTTGTCCAGAAAAGCCTTTCCCCTGTATGAATACAGGCGAGAGATTCATCTACGTGCTGGGCATGGTCTCTACGGGGATAAAATAAGCCTAAAATATCTCCCTTTCTGCCCATTGTCACAAGCAGTTCATCATTTCCGAGAATGACATTAGGTTGTTTGATCACCGGGGGTCCCCTCTTAGCTGGTGTTCCTGATTTCCACCGGAGGGCGCCAGAGAGATTATATGTTCGCAGACATTCTTTCCTGTGGCTTTACAGCTGACTTCCCTCACACTTATGTTCTTACCGAAATATTCGGTCAGGTAACCCGCAAGGTAGCCGCTCATGAAGGCACAGACTGGCTGGTCCGAAGCTCCATAAACATCGGCTATAAACGAGTCTTTAACAATGATCTTTCCTTCATAGGTTTCGGGATTGCATTCGATTTCCAGTATTCCCCATCCTACAGCTCTGAATAACTCTGCAATCATACTCGCGAAGTTACTGTTATTAATAGGCATGATACTCTTAAAATATTTTGCGGCATGACTTCCCCCTCGCAGTCCGGATAGGGTAAGAAGCCCTTCTGCGTGTGGCACACTCTGGTTGAGGGTTTTGATGATATCGACAATTGTGAGTGCCCTTGCCATAACTCCCCTGGCTCCTATAACATTCAGGGGGAAATCAACAGAGTATATCATCCCGAATTCTGAAACCCCATATTCCACTGAATTTACAACTTCAAGTTCCCCTATCTTTCGGACAAGATTCTCTATATCCACATCTTTCTTAAACTCTGCAAATATTGAATACTCTCCTGTCTCCTGTGTAATGTTATCAAGGTGCCCGAACATAATGAATGCGTTCTCTTTTTCAAGAAAATCAGTTATTAAGGATAAAGAGCCAGGCTCTTTAGAATAGGTAACCTTGAACCATACAATCTGCAAATCTTCATTAAACCCTGCAAACATGCATAAGTCTCTAACCATGTGACTCAAACTCCCATGAATATATATGCGTGCATTTCATTAAGTTATTGCATTAAGCTCCTGAATACACGAGCCTTGAAGTCCATAAGTACTGCCATAAAGTTTACTGCTGCCTCGAAAGGTGTGGAGTGGACACTGAAATAAGAATGCACATCTCCATCCCCGAGCCACTTGGTACACATATAGTAATAGTGGTCCGAAGTCAACAGGTGCTTCCATATACGCAGGATTTCGGGGTCTCCTGTTTTTCTCACAAAAGGCTCAAGCAATTTTATTTCCTCAAAACAACGCCTTTGCATGTCGTTTCCAAGCCACGCACTGGTATCACGTTCCATATCAGCCCAGGAAATAGTTGAAAAGTCTCCAATATCGATCTCGGCTACAGGGGAATATTTTCTGGCAATCTCTACAGGAGTGCTGAATTCCATTCCATTTTTGAGGACTTCTGCAGGCAGTCTTTCCAGGAATTTAAAAATTCCGGTTTCTTCCCACTGGTGCTCTCCAAAAGTCTCGTAGTCCATAAAAATATTGACGCAGTCCTCCTTAACCCCTGAAGCCCACGACGCCCATTTTTCCGCAGTAAGTGGATATCCTTCCCACCACCTTGCCGAAAAACGGTACCCTATATCGTCGCTCAGCTTGTAGTTCCTGAAAAGAATGGGCAGGCCTGAACCTTTTGCCATGTAGAGTACGTTGGGAGACCTCCCGTCAAGCATATGGTCTGCTCCTTCTGTAAGGATCGCTTTGTACCCAAGCTCGGAAGCAATCTTTGCTATGGTGTTATTGTAAAGAAGTTCGGTGTTTCGGAATACCTGAGGTTTGACCCCAAGGAGGTCGAAAACCATTTTTCGGTGTTCCTTTACTTCTTCAATAAACTCTGTTTTGTCGTCAAAAAGGCTTGAGAGAGAATGATAACATGTCTCGTCCAGAAACTCTACTGCTCCTGTTTCCGCCATCTGCCGGAAACTCTCAAGTACCTCTTTTCCCCAGAGTTCGCATTGTTCAAGCAGTGTACCAGTAATCGACAGGGAAAATCTGAACTCTCCTTTATGCTCGTCGAGGGAGTCCAGGAGAGCCCTATTTGCAGGGAGGTAACATTTATGAGTTACTCTTTCAAAAATCTCCCTGTTGCTTCTTTCATCAAAATAGCGGAAAAAGCCAGCCCTGTCATCAGGCCAGAACCTGCGCAGCCTGAAAGGCTGATGTACCTGAAAGTACATACAAAGAGAGGTCATGCCCCTTCCTCCAGAACGGCTCTTCTTAAATCCGAGAGAATGGAATAGTAATTCACAGCTCTTTCAGACCCTTCACGGACGTTTCCCGTATTCATAGAAAAAAGAATTTCACTCTGCTGGAGATAACCGAAAACCTGCTTCAGCTTTTGATAGTTCTTTTTTTCTTTAATTTCTGCAAGTTCTTCCCCTACCCTTACCAGCTCCCTCAGGTAGAGCTGCTGTGCATGGTTTCCGACAGCGTTATGCATTCCGTAACGGATTGTCTGTTCAGTCCCAAGAGTAGGAAGTCTCACAGGACTGAACCTGCTTACTGCATCCGAAGGTGTGATCATTTCAATGCCCCGGCTCTTCAGAGCTTCCGGAAAAACCCGTATAAAATCGGCTATCATGCTCTTACTCCTGTGGTGAAGGCAGAGGCTTGTATAATTTAAATAAAGGGTCAGGACATCCCCTTCCATGCTTGCAATCCAGTCTGCAAACTTATCCGGAATCAGAGGATAACCTTCCCAATTTTTTTCAGAGAAACGCAGTTCAAGGTCTTCACTCAGGTTTATGTGCCTGAGAAGAGTCGGAAGGTGGTTTTCAAAAACGCGGATGGGATCATATCCATCCAGAATGTTTCGTGACCCTTCGGCAATAAGGCACCTGAAACCCAGATCTGTAAGTATACTTTCCACCCTTTCCGTGTATAGAAGTTCCGTGTTCACGAAAGTCTCAGGGTTTACCCCTAACAGTTCCCTGAGCAGTTCCCTGTGACTCGTTACTTCCTCTCTAAACCAGGAGAGATCGGGATAAAGGGCACTCAGAGAATGATAAAAACAGCTTCCTGTAAACTCTGCCTTTCTGCACTCCGCAAGTTCCCTGAAAGATTCAATAAGTTCTGGGTCCCACCTGCACTGTTCCAGGAAAGGCCCTGAAAGGTCAAAGGTGTAGCTTCCCCCCCTTTCAATGGATTCCAGAAAAAGATCATTAAGGCGCAGAAGTTCTCTGCCTGTGTTTAAGAGCCTTGAAAAAATTTGGTTTCGGTCAAAATACCGATCCATTTCAGGAACTCCGGAAAACCCCTGTACGGGCCAATACCACTTGGGACTGTAAGGCAAATGCACTCCCACACACATGCACACGGCTTTCATAACGAAATACTCTTGTGCGGAAACCTACTAAAAACTATTGTTTCTTTCAGCCTTTTCCCTAATAAAGAATTATTGATCATACTCAAAGAAGCTGATTCCTGATTAATTGGGGGATCTACTCCAAAACCCGGAGGTAATTTTTAGGATTTCCCTCCCTGCGCCGCGCGGGGTTGGAGCATTCGGGAAAAAGAGGGGATGAAGTGATCATCCCATCATGAATCTGGTAAGGCTGCCGTAAGCTTCTGCAATTTCTTTTAAGGAGAGAGAAACTTCGAAATTCTTGCCTTTGATTTCAAGGTTCTCGCCTCCCACTTTGCCGATTACTGCATGGGGCACGCCTTTAAGAATTTCCTGTACAGCTTCAGGCTCGGGTGTTGCAAGCAGTGCCCTTGCGGGAGTTTCTGAGAACAGGAACTCTTCTGCCTGCGTATTTCCTGCAGCTTCACTGAGATCTACTTTTCCGCCCAGATTTCTGCACATCTTTGCAAGCCCTGCACCGATCCCTCCAAGAGAAAGGTCATGTGCAGAACTCAGTTTTCCGCTTTTAACAGCTTCGATTATGGCATGTATAATGCCAGGGGTGTTCTCAGGGACTGCGGGGACCTTTCCGGCATTTTCAGACCCTATGCAGGCATAGTATTCGGAGCCGCCCATTTCAGGCGTGGTCTCCCCTACAAGGATAATGCTGTCTCCTTCCTTCGTAAAGAAACTTGAGGGCAGAGGAGTTTCAAGATCCACTTTCCCTATCATTCCTATCGAGGGAGTGGGAGGTACTGCAGTCTTGAACTCATCACTTTCGTTATAGAGAGAAACGTTCCCTCCTACTACCGGAATTGAAAAACGTCTGGCTTCATCTCCAAGCCCGAGTACGGCGTTTTTGAATTGCCAGTAGGTTTCAGGGCGATATGGATTTCCAAAGTTAAGGCAGTTTACAATAGCCAGGCTTTCCGCACCCTTTACTGCAAGATTCATGGCGTTTTCGATAATTGCGGTCTTTCCTCCTGTGTAGGGGTCAAGAAGGGTGGCTCTGGGCTGGCAGCCGCAGGTAAGTGCAATCCCTTTTTTATCGGTAATCCTGAGCACTCCGGAGTCTTCTCCAGGCTTGACAACGGTCCTTAACTGAACCTCATGGTCATACTGCCTGTAGATCCATTCCTTTGAGGCAATGTTATAAGAGGACAGAACCGTCAGAAAAGCCGCTTTTAAGTCTTCCGGAGCTTCCGGTTTCTTGCCTTCTTCCCTTAGAGGGCGAGCTTCTGAGGGCTTCTCACAGGTAGCGGCTCCTCCTGTAAGAAAACCAATTGGAATGTCGGCAACGATTTCCCCTTTGAACTCAACGGTATACATGGGTTCTTCTGTAAGGTATCCGACCACAGCTCCATTCAGGTCATACTTCTGGACCAGGGCAAGTACTGCATCGACATCTTCAGGAGCTATTTCAAAGAGCATGCGCTCCTGGGACTCGGCAAGCAGGATTTCATATGCGTTCATGTTGGGTTCACGCTGCGGAACCGCATCTGCAATAATGTGTGCTCCCAGCCCTCCCTTTGAAGCCAGTTCCGAGCTTGCTCCTCCAAGCCCTGCAGCACCAAGGTCTTTACAGGACTTTACATATCCCTTTTTCATGGCTTCAAGAGTCATTTCTATGACGAGCTTTTCGGTATAGGGGTCTCCCACCTGGACACTTGGGCGATCTTCCGCTTCGGCAGATTCGGAAAGGTCTCTGGAGGCAAAGGATGCCCCCCCAAGCCCGTCTTTTCCTGTTCTGGAACCTGCGAGCACAAGCTTATTTCCGGCTTTCTGGGAACGGGCGGTTATTACTTCTTCTTCCCGGCAAAGCCCGACTGCAACCACATTTACCAGTGGGTTTCCGCTGTATTCCCTGTCAAAAAAGGTCTCGCCGTTGACAACGGGCACCCCTATGCAGTTCCCATACCCTGCAATTCCTTTAATTATCTGCTCGAAAAGGAAGAGGTTTTTCGGGGTGTCAAGAGACCCGAAGTAAAGAGGATCCATGAGGGCGATCGGACGGGCCCCCATGGAAATTATGTCTCTTACGATCCCTCCAACACCGGTAGCTGCCCCGTTGTAGGGGTCCACGTATGAGGGGTGGTTGTGGCTTTCCATGCCTATGGCAAGCACATATCCATCTTCGAATTTAATAATTGCAGCATCGTCTCCGGGACCGATTAGGACGTTTTCGCCCGTGGTCGTGAAGGTTTTCAGGAGAGGGGCGCTTGAGCGGTAGGAACAGTGTTCACTCCACAGATTTAAAAAACAGCCCTGCTCTACCAGGGTAGGCTCTCTCCCAAGTTCTTTTTTAATAATCTTCAGGTCTTCATCAGGTAACATTGCCTTGCCTCTGATTCTTAAGCCTCATTTGGATGCCAAAGCTTTAGTTTCTCTTGTAATTTTCCTGAAATATCAGGTGTTTCAATGTAGCATTAATGTAGCGTTAATAGACTATGCGGACATAAAGGGACAGGGATTAGATAAATATTTCTTTAAGCTAGGGAAAAAAAGGTTCTGCAAAATAAGGAGCTGTCAGCCATAAGAAGCTGTCAGCCCTTTGGGCTGCGGGAGCATGTCAGAACATTTTTATGAAGAGGGAAGTTTTTCCAGGCAAGCACTGAAGGAGGCGTCTCCATAAAACGCACATGAAATTCTTCGAATAACAGGCACAAACAAATGAAAGTACTCTTCACCAATTAAACATCACATGCCGAAAGCAGGAATTAAGAATTGCATGAAAGAAAAATAGAGATTATAATAAAATTCCAAAAAAACAAAATGGAAAAGGCGGCAGGGATTTATCTCCGGAACACGGATCAGGAAATAAAATTTCCAGAGCGGTTTTCCGGAGATATTGAAACATTTTTGGTGGTCTGATCACGTATTTTGCTTCCTGCCGGTTTTCCATTACATGGAGGAAGGGACAGGCCAAAGCCTGAACCGATCCATCTTAAGCAATCTGTTTCCTGAAGAGATCGCAGGAGTTGATCTTAACATCGAGCAACTTCTCGATATTCATTTTTGCAGCAATTCCCTTTGCAGCACCTGGGACTGAGGTAATGACGCCAATATCGAGTTCTTCACGGAGTTCTCTCATGACATATTCATCTGAGAGGTCCATTGTGTCGACATTCAGCTTCTTTGCCACATACTCTTTTGCCTCTCCTATGCGCATGTTCTTTGAGAACTGCATCCTTGCAACGAGGTCACCGGCTGCTCTCATACCTGTCATACCGGAAGCCATTATGTGGGAAATCGGCATACCCATTGGGTCGCCGACCCCGATCTATATGCCGTCAACGCCGGCAATTTCGACCATTGCCTTGCTTGCCCTTGTAACGGCATCGATTGGAGGAGTCTCAAGCATAGGGATTCCGCCGACACCCATACCCATGTCAACGTGACAGGGGATGGTGGAGACTTCAACAGCTGCCTTCATGAAGGTCACGGAGCGAGCCAGGTTCCAGGCTGAGGTCATGCTGGTGTTAGTGTTGCACACTGGACCGAAGACGTTTGCACCTGCTTTTGCGATAAGAGGAGCCTGCTGGTGTGGCCAGAGCCCTGCAAGGGTTACGCCGTCATACTGCAGGTTGCCGTGCATCCCGAGCACCATTTCTCCTGCCATCCCGGCTTCGATGTACATGTTTGGGAATTCTTTCCTGAGAGCTTCGATAGCGTGGAGGGTCCCGTACATGTCTGCGTCCCCGGCTGCACCGGTTGTGTCAAAGTTGATCCCGTCTGCCCCGGAGGCAAAGAGTTTCTGCATAACCCACACGGTGTCCCTTGTGAGGTGTTCTGCGGCGTGTTCCATGGAGTCCCAGGCTTCCTGAATCTTGAAAGCCTTCATCAGGTCTCCCGGGTTTTCGAAGGGACCATCGGGAGTATAATACAGGCCCATGTTCGGCATTGCCCCGTAAAAGAGCGGCACGATCATGTTCTGCTGGCAGGTTTCCATGGTCTGACACTCGTTTGAGATTACAGGTTTTACAGGTTTGTAGCTGTAATCGATGTGCCCGAGTTCCATGGTGTCTGCACCAAAGGCTCTCTCGTGCATCATGCAGCCGACAAGCCGGCTGGAAGGAATACCAACACCACTGTTGCCCTGGTCCCCGTCAAGCCTGAGGGTACCGATATCGTGGGTCACAGGAACTTCCATGCCCTGCTCGACACTGACTGCCTTTCCGGGCATCATCAGGATTTCTGCAAGCTTTTCAAGTTCATCAGCACTGAGGACAGGAATCTCACCGAGGTCAGCGGCGTTAGCCGTGCCTGCCTCAATCTCCTCAACAATCTTTTCTTTGGTAAGGAAGACACGTTTCCCGTCTCCCATCCTCAAAGCATATTCAGTTGCCATTTTTTCACCATTTATATTATTTATTCAATATAATTAGATCTGGAAAGCTGTATTCTATTGGGGTTCAGAACCTGGACACGAAAGTCCTTGCCTGCCAGAGGGCAATTACCGCCAGAACCAGGATCAGAACCATCCACATGATCTCTGCGGAAGGGATGAAGGAGTTTGCCCAGTAGGCATTGTAAGCTTCCATTGCAGCTGCTGTTTGTACCATGCTTAACCTCCATTAAGATTACACATATCTCAGGCAGGCATCAGAGCCACGAGCCTTTCCGAAGTCGGTGATCACGTATTTGTGCAGGAGGAAACCTTTTTTGTAGATACCACCCTCATCGACTTTTTGCTCTACATCCTTCAGCATCCCGCCTGACGCCAGTTCAATGATGTCAAAGTTAATGCTGTCCCGGTTGTAAGCTCCCTGCATGCTATACTCTTCCTGGACTTTTGAAACGATTTCATAGTTCCATCGTTCTTTCTCATCCAGTAAAATCTCCAGAATCCTGAATTTGATAGGACGGTTTCCGCTCATATCACTCACCTCTCAGAGTTTCAAGTTCACTTGTGTCTTCCGTAAACATAACGAAACTACCAATAACACAAAGAGTGCCTCCGACAAGGATAGTCCACTGCGGAACATCTCCGAAGAAGAGGAAAATGAAGATGATAGCAAATAGCCCATAGAGGTTTCCGATACCCTGGCCTCTCCCAACTCCGATAAGTGGGAAGGACTTGTACCAGCAGACATAACAGAAACCAAAAGTGATCCCTGCGAAAATCAGAACCAGCAGAGTCATGGGTTCAAAAGCCTGGAGTGCAAAGGAATACATCGGGTAACCGAAAAGTGCGAGCAACGGAACAAGAACGATCCACCAGATAATGTTTTCTCCTACAAACCTGAGGGTCAACCCCACGTCAGGCTCGGAAATGTCGAGACCTTTTCCTGCAATTGCACCTTCAATTCCCCAGCCGGCAGCAGCCATCAAACCTCCAAGGTATCCGATCCACTGAACGTTGCCTGAGGAAAGCTCAGTCAGAAGCCCGCCTCCGAAGATCGTGATGCCTCCTACAATGATGACTCCTATACCGATTGCCGCTCTCTTGGAGATCTTTTCCCCGTACCAGTAGTAAGCAAGAATCGAGCCCACCACAGGGTAAAGAAGAGCCGCAACAGCTGCAAATGCTCCGCCTATAAAGCCCATAGCAATGAATGAACCGAGAATTGCCATAGGACCTCCGAAAATCGAGGCGAGGAAGAACCACTTGGAACACGGATGGAATTCCTTAAGGGTCCTACCGAGTTCCCCGTATTTACCAAGAACCCCATTCCAGAGCATAAGCGCTAGCATGACCGTAAGTGCATTAAAGGCCGTAATCAGAACGGCAGTTATAATAAGAGCTGTACCGTCTCCTCCGGTTTCGGCAATAGCGCTGTACATCTCATCGAATGGGTTAAGCACCCACACAACGGTCCCTGGAAGGTACCAGATACCCCAGAATACAGCACAGAAAAGAGCCCACATGTACCCTTTACTGATTTTTCTTTTGCTTTCCTGTTTTTTTAAAGATTTTAAATCCACGAAAAATCCCTCCATTTTTCAAAAGCACTGCGGAATTCCCTCAAGGCATGAGTCCGTCCCAGCCCTATTCCACAGCCTGAAAGCACAGCTTGCGAACCCTTTATGGGGGCATTTACATCTCAGGGAATTAGATTAACTTTGAAATTTAATTTAAAGACTACTTTTCGGCTTACTCAAGTCATACTGCTACAGTTAATAATCGGGATATTATTCCGTTTTTTATTCCGTTTTTTATTCCGTTTTTTATTCCGTTTTTTATTCCGTTTTTTATTCCGTTTTTATTCCGTTTTTATTCCGTTTTAACTGCAGTTTTCAGGTTTTTTAATTGCTTTGAGTTGCCATATTTAAACAATTATCAGTAGCTTTGAAGTCTGCCGTAGTATTGCCGTAGTATAACATTGAACAGGCTTCTGCTCAGTCTTTTTTATGGATACTTGATTCCCGTGAGTTATGACCGATCTGCAGAATTTTTTTTGTAGATACCCTCAACTATCGGTTTCGCAAAAACTGTACAAAATAAAATTGGGCAGAAAATGCATTAGATCAGATCTTCTGCATTTTCTGCGTATTGAGTTTTTTAGAGTAAGGCTGCTTTTACCTTGCTGACAACATCGGTGGCACTTTCTCCGTAGATGTCTGCACCGATCTTATCTGCCCAGTCCTGGGTACATGGGGCCCCACCGACCATGGTCTTTACCTGGTCGCGAACACCTGCTTCTTTGAGCTGTTCTTCAATCTGGATCTGGTTGATCATGGTGGTGGTCATAAGGGCGGAGGATGCTACAATCTGGGGTTTGAGTTCCTTTACTTTTTCAATAAAGGTGCCGATTGGGACGTCTCTTCCAAGGTCCACAACATCGAAGCCTGCAATGTTGAGCATGGAGGCAACTATATCCTTTCCGATGGAGTGGATGTCACCTTCGATGGTCCCGATGACAACAGTTCCAAGGTTCTTGGTCTGGGATTTGCGCCTCTCCATTTCCGGCTTCATGACATCAATACCTGCCTTCATTGCCTCAGCGGCTGCAAGCACATGGGGGAGGAAGAGAGTACCCTGTTCAAACTGATCTCCTACTTCCATCATGCCTGCGGTAAAGCCCTTCTCAATGATTTCTACAGGGTCAACACCTGCTGCAAGAGCTTCTTCTGCAACTTCTGCTGCGAGTTCTTCATCAAAATCGGTGATTGCGTTTTTTGCTTTTGCAATGATTGCTTCTGTACTTGCCATTTTTAGATCTCCTGAATATCCTTATATTGAAATTACATGCCTTTGAAAGCCTTGTCAGCTCTGTCGACAACTGCCTTCATGTCATTGAGGATGTCGGCATCGATTGGTTTAACTACGTGGTTTTTGAGGACGTCTACGACCTTTTCGTGTGCAGCGGTTGCAAGGTCCTTTGAACCGGCTGCTGCCCAGTCACCGAACATGCGCCTGTCGATGAGCATGGGGTCGGAGGGGTAGTTCACAAGCTGCCTGGTCTGTTTGAGGGCAAGGAAGTTGTTTCCGATGCCTACTTTCTGGATAGACTCGACTGCGAGGGTTTCCTCATTGACAGGAACGCCCTGCAGAGCCTTCTTGGTCATCTTGATGATATCATTGTCAATAACGAGCTGTTCCATGGAGAAAGTCATACCAAGCTCAAGCATCCCGGCGCCGTAGAGGGTGTTTGCCCCTGCGAGGGCGGGAAGGAGGCATGTCATGGTCTTCTCGTGTCCAGCCTGGTTGTCAGGGATCTTTGCATCAGACTAGGTGCCTGCCACGAATGCGGGGAGGCCATAGAACTGGGCGAGCTTCGCGACGGATGCGCTGATCAAGCCGAGTTCGGGAGATCCGACAGGAGCAGTACCCTTCTTCAGGTCGAAGGTGGTAGTGGAACTTCCATACCAGACTTTGGTTCCGGGCACTGTGAGCTGGGCGAGGACGATACCTGAGAGGACTTCGGCATTGTGAGTAACCAGAGTTCCTGCAAGGTATACAGGAGAAGAACCCCCAGACATTGCCATACTCAGGACGTTTACAGGCATTCCGAAACGTGCACCTTTGATGATGACCTGACAGGCATTGACACTGAGCTCAAGCGGGCTTGTTGGACAGAGCAGCATAGAGAAGATCGGCTTTTTCCTTGCTTCTTCTTCGTCGCCGCCGTAGTAGGCATTTACGATGTCCCTGTAGTATTCGACGTTCTCGCCGACTGGGTCAATGTGGTGGAAGTGTTTTGCAGTGTTGGTAAGAGGAGTAAAGGTTTCGTGGACGTCCTGGGCACCCTGACCTGCAATATCCCTTGCAGAGACCGGGAGAGAGAAGTAATCGATGTTTTCTGCCCAGTCACAGAGTTTTGCAATGTCTGCAATGTCCTGTTCTACGGAGTCTACGGTTACGTACTTGCCGTCCTGGTACTTGCACATCTTAACGCCAGTACCGAAACAGGTCCAGTGAACCTTTCCGCCGGCTTCCTGCACAGTGTTGTATTTCTTGTCGCGGCCCCAGAGGACAAATCTGGATGGAGCGAGCTGAAGAGCTCTTCTTACAAGATATTCAGGGATTTTTACTACCTGGGTCTTTTCGTTAACTTCACAACCATTTTCCTTGAAGATCTGCCTGGCTTCCGGGTCGGAGACCTGGATACCGGGTTCCATCAGAACTTCCATAGTGGCGTAGTGAATTGCTTTAAGTTCGTCATTCGTAAAAAGGTTTAATTCCACACCGTTAAGTGCATTAAATCCTGCAACTGCATTACATTTTGCCATTTTTTAACCTCCGAATAGGAATTATTTAAACAAGCAGTTCTTTTGCTTTTGAAACGGCTTCACTTGCGTTTTCTGCGTAACAGTCTGCGCCGATCTTGTCTGCCCATGCCTGGGTTGCGGGTGCGCCCCCGATCATGACCTTTACTTTTTCCCTTATGCCCTCTTCCTTGAGGAGTTCGATAACGCCTTTCTGTCCGGGAAGAGTTGTGGTCATAAGAGCAGAAAGCCCGATCATATCAGCATTGACTTCCTTTGCCTTCTGAATGAAGTTCTTGATAGGAACATCACGACCGATATCGTGCACTTCAAAACCTGCAGACTGGAGCATTGTGGACACGATGGATTTGCCGATGTCGTGGACATCACCTTCTACGGTACCGTTCACAATGACGCCCATTTTTGAGCTGGCAGAACCATCAGGCATAAGTTCCTTAAGAGCTGCTACTCCGGCAGTCATTGCGTCGGCAGCCATCATCACATGGGGTAAGAAAAGTTTGCCTCTCTCAAAGAGGACACCCACTTCATTCATGCCTGCAGCAAGCCCTTTTTCAATAATTAATGCGGGATCCAGTTCTCCTTTTGCCTTTTCAACGGCAGCGAGCACTGTGTCCTTTTTACAGGTGATTACAGCGCCTGCAAGTTCCTGAAGTAATTCTTCTTGGCTAATGTTGCATCCTCCGTTTTAGTTTTTGAACAATGGAGACGTACCGACCCAAAAATAAATGAATAATCATTAACATTTGGGCTGCAAGCTCACGCTCTACGAGTCATGTCATGCACGAGAAGTAACGTCATGATTACCATGGGTGGGAAACCATGATTATCACAAGCGAAACTGCAAAATCATGAAGGGTTCATGATTATCCTGATTAGGGTTCATGAGTATTTTAGCAGAGGGAGTATTTTTGGTGCCATTTTAAATCCCGTCTGTTTACTCATCTTTTCAGATGTCTCCAAACTAAGTTTGAAGTACTGGTATAAATATTTTTTCAAAATAAACATACAAAAAAGAAGAGTTATATAAATATTTTTTGGTTGAAACATTTTGAATGGAGTATTCGGGAAAGAATATGAGAGGATATTACGAAAAATATAAATATGAAATAAAAAAGATGGACTTTTGAGGGTACATAAAAGAAGGAAAAGTAAAGTTACAGGGGGAATTTCAGCAAAAATATTAAAAAAGTAAGATATTTCATTGTTAAAGCGATAATGAGAATATGAAGGCTATTGAAGCTTTTTTCTACCACAACTTTAAAACATATATTTGATTTGCGATCAATTATTCCTTTTTTTGAACATTGTTGTTCCTATTTTACTTAGTCTGAATAAAATTCAGGCCAGAAAACAGAAAAAAGAGATAACAATATATAGTAGATAATCTACTGAGCCAGATTCAGAGAAAGAATCCCAAAGAAAATTAAGACAAACTGGGTTCTTTATAGCCGGATATACATAACCTGTAAGCCCTGTTTACAAGCTCAAGCATTTTCTGATCTTCCCTCTCTATTTTTACTCCACAGGCAAGGGAAAGGTACTCGGCAAGGTCAAATATCTTTATTTTCTCATTCTTTCCGGCTTCGACAAGGTTCTGCATACAGCCCCCACAGTTGGTTATGATTATATCGCAGCCCCGTTTTTCGGCAGCCCGAAAACGGTCAGAAGCTATAGAAATTGACTCAGAAGGATAATTGACTCTTGTGCCTCCACCAAAGCCACAGCAAGCCGAACCTTCGGGAGTTTTATTTGCAAGCTCAGTTCCGGGGATATTTTCAAGTACATTTCTTGCTTCCGTGTAGGCGCCCATTGTCCGCGTAAGATGGCAGGGATCGTGGTAAAAGACCCTGTGTTTGAGGGTAGTTTCCGGAGTAAGTTTTCCTTCCCTTAAAAGGTATTCCAGATACTGTGAGACCTGGAGCACCTCAAAGTCCAGTTTCCCGAACATTTTTGGATAGATTTCCTTAAAAGCTTTGAAACATCCCGGACAGGAAGTGATAAGAATTTTTGCCCCTCTTCTCCTAACTTCTTCAATATTTTGCTGCCCATGCCTGCGGATTGGATCCGGATTTCCGGCACCTGCAGATACTGCTCCGCAGCAGTATTCAAGCCCGCTAAGGACAGTGTAATCAACCCCTGTTTTTTCCAGAAGGGCAACAACAGCCCGAGGCATATTTTTGTTAATATAGGTGCCGGCACATCCCGGGAAATACACGACAGAGCCAGGACTGTCTATGTACGCAGGAATCTCATCCATTTCCTCAATCTTTTTGAAGATATTATTCTCAGCCTCAGGGTCCAACATGGTCTGCCTGTCCGTAAGGCCATTTTCACGGACCCATTTCTGCCGGGCAGGAGAAATAAGCATCTTGAGACCCAGGTCCTCGGGACAGGCTTCAGCGCAAAGCCCGCAGGTCAGGCAGCGTAGCAGAGAAGTAGAATCAATACCAGTAGGATCAATTTCAATAGCCTCATCCAGATACCCGTAAAGTAGTTCAAGCAAACTGAGGTCATCGTATCGCGGGCAGACCTCGAGACACTGTCCGCATTGCGTACATTTTTCCCTGTGTTCTTCCACTAGATTCATATTTTAACTCCACATTATTTTAAACTCGTGAGACTCCATTCTTATAGCGATCCATGAACTACCCCATCCTGCTTTTGGAAAAAAGCGAGGACGGGGCTTCCTTCGAGTGATTACGTCACCTGGATATTTGCAGTGATGCAAGTATCCGTCTGTAATCCTGTTTGTCGAAAATTATCAGAAAAACTCTGATAACCTGTCCAGAAAGCATTCTGTGATAAGAACCGCTTCATGATGTTGATAGCACTATTTCTATCTTTATCAATAACGTTTCCGCAATCACATTTCATAATTATTTACCAAAGAGGCATGTCGTGTCTTTTTCTGCAAACACAGCACTCTTTTGATGTATAAGCTTCATCAATTCTTATTACTCATTTACCTGTAAGCTCTGCTTTGTAGGTCAAAAATTCGATGAACCGAGAAAGATATCCTTAATTCTGAGTTGATCTATTCTGAGAACGTTTTTTTTCCAGTTACTTTCTTTGATTGAACCATACTTTTTCATTAAGATCACCAACAATTATTGTATTGGCTCTGGTTTTTTCAATCATGGTTTTAGAGAGCCTATGTTGAAAATCTTTGATCTGATTAGACTTTTTTGCTTCAATCTTTCCATATGTTTTGTGCAGTCTATTCCATCTTTTGCGTCTTTTTTTACAATGATCTCTTCTGGATTTGATTGTATCTATTTTAGTATTCCAGTATTGATCTGAACGTGGTGTTTTAACTTCAAAGAATTTTCCTTGAGTGTTTACTGCTGTTACTATTTTCGTGATTCCTAAATCTATTGCTTGATACAAATCGTTATCAATATACTCTGTTATAGGACTTATAGGATTTTCATCATATGTTATTGATACAAAGAAATTTCCTCTACCCTTGTATGGATCGTCATTGTAGTCTACCCTTGTATGGATCGTCATTGTAGTCTACCCTTGTATGGATCGTCATTGTAGTCTACCCTTGTATGGATCATCATTGTAGATTTCAACCTGCTTGATTGTCAATAAATCAAAAGTATTTCCAATCTCAAACGATAATGGAATTTCATATACTTTATGAGAGAAACTGAGTTTTCCACTATTGATTTTGAATCTGCTTTGATTGTAAACCAAAGTCATGAAGTATTTTTCACTTCAGAACTTTGGCTGTCTTGCAGACTTATCACCATTTTTCAAGAGTGAGAAGAACGATTTATAATTAGCATCAAGCTTTTTCAATACCGATTGTAATACTTTGGAATACACTATATTGTACTGAGGGTATTTTTCTTTCAATGCTGGAAGCTGATTCTGTTGTACTACGTACTTTACAGTTCTCTGTTCGATTTTCCACGCTTCTTTTCTTTCGGCTAAAGCGAAATTATAGAGGCATCTACACTGTTCAGATAATTACCAAAGAACATCTATCTGTTCTTCAGTTGGGTTGATCTTGATCTTCTTCGTCAGATGCATATTTGCCTTGATTCTTCACATATTTTTTAAATACGTCTTGAGTTACTTGCCCTGTCGATGCGATAAAATACGATCTTGACCAGAACGTATCTTTCCATAACATAGTTTTTACTTCAGGGAAGTTTTTACGAACCTCCCTTGAAGTTAGTATCTTTATAATGTTGATATATTTTGGAATATCAAGCAAAAGTTTTGCTGAAAATAATAAGTGAAAATTGTTTTTGTCACACTCTATATTCAGCACTTCAACATCGAATGTTTCACTTATGTTATGGATTTTAGTTTTAAGAAAATCAATTATCGGAGGATTCGTTAGAGCTTTTCTTCTATATATAACGCATTGAACGAAATGATAATGGAGTGAATGTACAGAATGGCTTCCAAGACCCAGTTTATTCTGCATAGTTGGAATTATATAGAGATAACTATAAGTAGGAAATAATTATGTTACTGTTGTTTTGTAGAAGTTGACGGCTTTCATTCCCCACCTGTCGCTTACGCTCCAAGGAAGGGGACTTCCCACTTTAGAGTTAAAACCTTGCGATCCTTGTGAACTACCACTCAGCTAAAGACTGAGTGGCTTCTTGGTTCATTCCTCCCTCTATTGAGGGCAAGTCCCCAAGCTCATCCCCGTAGTCCCTACGGTGTCATAATCCAATTAGATTCTGATCTATGAGAGCGAATTTTTTGATATTGATAGCGGCATTAATGTCTCTATCGTGTTTGGTTTTACAGTCTGGACAAATCCATTCTCTGTCTTTTAGCTGAAGCTCTTTATTGTGGTATCCACACACACTACATAGCTTAGAAGAGGGTTCAAATTGTCCTATTCTCAGGACGGTTTTTCCAAACCATTGAGCCTTATATTCCAACTTTGTTACAAAACTACTCCACGCAGAATCACTTATAGCCTGTGCTAAGTGATGATTCTTAACCATGCCTTTAACATTTAGAGTTTCCAGAGCTACAGCTTGGTTTTCGCTAACAAGTCTAAAAGAGAGTTTGTTCTGGAAGTCATTTCTCTGATTTGTTATTTTGTCATGGAGTACAGCAAGTCTTCGTTTAGCTTTTGCCCTGTTCTTAGAGCCTTTCTGTTTCCTTGAGACTCTTTTCTGTAATACTTTGAGCCTTTTAAGAGAGTTTTTCAAGTACTTTGGATTCTCAACCTTTTCTCCTGTTGAAAGGACAGAAAAGTCTTTGATACCTACATCAATTCCTACTGTTGTTGATTCTGTGAAAGCTTCCTTTACTGGAAGTTATTTTCCATCTTCAACAAGATACTGATGTAGTAATGTCCTTTACATGTCCTTGATACCGTAGCCGTTTTAGCTCTCCTTCAAACTTCCTGTGAAGAACTGCTTTAATTGGTTCTATTTTTGGAAGCTTGATAGTATATTTTCAAAGTTTACAGTGTAGTGTTGAGGTACAGGGAAAGACTGTATCGGATTCTTTTTTGATTTGAACTTTGGAAACCCTGTTTTCTCTCTAAAGAATCTAGTGAAAGCGGATTCAACCTGCTTAGTCATCCCCTGTAATGATTGAGAGTTAACTTCTCCTAACCACTCATTAGGAGTGAGCCGAAAGTTAGCGTTTTGTCAATTGTCAGAAAATTGAAACAAGAATATACTAACAGGTTATGGAAAACTCAAAAAGAATATCTGAAAAAGTATTATTGGGGTGAGAATACGTTATGGAGTGATGGTTATTTTGCGTCTACTATCGGAAATGTTAGTAAAGAGGCGGCAGAATATTACATACGGAATCAGGGGTGAAGTTGACGCTTATATCCCCTGAGCTAAAGACACAGGGGTTTTACGCTTCTTCATATAAACCTCTTTCTGGATTATTCCATCCCTGAAGCCCAGAATCTTTAGAAAAAAGATAAGACTAATATCCAGATACGTATTATCAATAGTCAGATAAAAAGAATAGCCAGATAAGAATAGCTAGATAAAAGGAAGGGATAGAAATATTCGAAGACCTCAAAAACAGTGCAAGAAAGCTGGTAATTCCATTTGCTCGTTCAATACCCCTTGCCCCAAACACCCTCACCCTGATGGGTTTTGCAGTAAGCGTAGCTGCTGGAGCTGCATTCTCTCTGGGCAAACCTTTTGAAGGAGGGCTTCTGATCCTCTTCAGCGGAGTTTTCGATATCCTTGACGGCGGAGTAGCAAGAGCAAAAGGCAGAATCACTCCATTCGGAGGCGTGCTTGACTCGGTCTGCGACCGCTATTCCGACGGGCTAATGTTTCTCGGGATCATGGCAGGAGCGATTAACGGAAGGCTCAGTTTTACCCCTATCCTCGGAATTGATGGCTGGCTCTGGGCTGGCTTTGCCCTGATAGGTTCTTTTCTGGTTAGCTACACTCGCGCCCGAGCAGAGTCCGCAGGCTGCAGAAAACTGTCTATAGGAATTGCCGAACGCACGGAAAGGATGCTTATACTTGCTTTAGGCGCTCTTTTAGGCTTCCTCGGCTGGGCTCTTGTGCTGATAGCCATTATCTCCCACGTCACCATCATCCAGAGGATTCTGCGGGCAAAAAGTATCCTGAGTGAGCTATCCGAATCCGAATTCCAGAAACCCTGAAATTAAAAATAAGGAAAAAACCCATACAAAACTCGTGCAAAAAAAACGCAGGTCAACAATTGAAAAAATAATAAAGATAAGGTGCAGACTTTTCCCTACCGATATGCATTTATACTACATGTTTGATTACAATAGTTGGATGATGGCAAGTAAGAATAGGACCATTGCCGTCTGATAAACGTAAATACTCTGCGGGGCCGTAGGGTAGCTTGGTCCATCCTGCAAGGCTGGGGGTCTTGCGACTTGAGTTCGAATCTCAGCGGCCCCACCAAACTTTTATTCAGCTTTTTGACGTTTTTATAGGTATTATTTATTAGATTTTTCATTACATGTTTTTACAATATCTGATTTGCTGCATAATTCCTATATTCAGCCCCTTTCATCGTTTTGGATCTTTTTTCATAGTTTTTGAGCTTATAATCCAAAACCTTACCCACATATTTGAATTTGTTTTTTGGGCCCCGGGCTCTCAACGACTGCGAAGCAGGCAGCCTTTCCGAAACAGAAAAAAGGACTTGAAAACTCAGATACAGGCAATTTATGATCTGCTGCAACAACCTAACTTTAACCGGAGTTTCAAAAATATAAAAAATAAAGGCTCTTGGCTAGGATTATATTCAGTAAGATAAAAAAATTAATTAAGTTGACAACTTCAACTTGGGATATACTCCCCAAGTTGAAGTATTGTAAAGATCTCAGCAGTTTATTTGTTCCGACGTTCCGCAAATGTCCACAAAAATCAAAATTGCGCTGGCACACCCCGACGCAAGCTAGCGGGGTATTCGACTGAGAATAAATGATAAAGGACGCGTTAAAAGAAAAAAATCACAGATGTCAAAATAAAATCTGTGCAGGAAGCACACCGTGTTAAACTCACTTATTAGTTATATTCCTCCTCCTTCCCCTTTTCCCGCTTATACTTTTCCTTAATTTTCTCAATCATTTCCTCATTAGCCTCAACAACGAAAGCTCCGACATACCCGCATTCTTTGCAATGGTAGACCGCACCTGCATACCCACCAACCTCATAATAGATATCCGCATTCCCGCAAACAGGACAGACTTCAATTAATTTTTCCCGGTTCAGGGCAATTCCTCCTTTAATAAGGCTTACAATACCGAATCGTTAAATTATATATAAGAAGCATGATTCAAGATAAAGACATAGTATTTTAACCTGATATTCAAAATGATGTTAAAAATGATGTTAAAAATGACTCAAACTGACATGCAAAAAAGAACCATGCTGCTTAGCTGAAATAACCAGCCGCTTATTCATATATCCCCATTCCAGATTTAGATATTAACTGTAGATATTAATGATCAAGGCTTACAGTGAGTTGAAAAATGACAGAAATGATGACCCCTGCAATGCGCCAGTACTACGAAGCCAAGCAGGCATACCCTGATGCCCTTATCTTCTTCAGAATGGGTGACTTCTACGAATCCTTTGGGGAAGACGCAAAAACCATTGCGAAAGAACTTGAAATTACCCTGACTGCACGAGGGAAAGACAAAAAAGGGGAGAAAATGCCGCTTGCAGGAATTCCCCACCATGCCATTGACACCTACCTGCCCAGGTTAATAAATAAAGGGTACAAGGTAGCCATCTGTGAACAACTCGAAAACCCAAAGCAGGCAAAAGGGGTTGTGAAAAGGGGAGTTGTTAGGGTGGTGACCCCGGGAACAGCAATAGATTCTTCCATGTTTTCGGATGCCTCAAACAATTACCTCATGGCAGTTGCAGGAAGAGAGATCGGAAAATCCGGGAAAAACGGAGAAAAAGAAATAGAATTCGGGATCTCCTTCCTCGATATATCTACAGGGGAGTTCCTTACAACCCAGTTTACGGACTCGGACAGCTTTGAGAAATTACTTAGCGAGCTTGCCCGCATGCACCCTGCAGAATGCATCCTGCCCCCGTCCCTGTACGGGAATTCGGAACTTGTAGCCAGGTTAAAGGACCAGACAATTGTACAGGAATTTGCCCCCGAGATTTTCGGACCCGAGGAAGCCGAAGAGAACCTGAAAACCCATTTTGGGGTCGCGACCCTCGAGGGTATGGGCTGTGAAAAACTCGAGTTTGCAGTTTACTCAGCCTGGGCTGCCCTTGAGTATGCAAAAACTACCCAGATGAGGAACCTTGCCCATATCAATACCCTCAGAGCCTACTCAAACACTGAATTCATGGTCCTGGATTCGATTACCCTGCGCAACCTCGAAATCGTGAAAAACGTGAGAGAGGGAGGGGACGAAAATTCCCTCTATCGGACCCTGAACTATACACGGACCCCCATGGGAAGCCGCATCCTGAAAAAATGGCTTTTAAAGCCGCTTCTTTCCGTAGAAAAAATTAACCTCAGGTTGGATGCAGTCGAAGAACTGGCAGAAGACTCTCTGCTCCGCTACGATATAAGAGACTGGCTCTCAGATGTAAGAGACATCGAACGCCTGGTAGGAAGAATTGTGTACGGAAATGCCAGTGCGAGGGATCTCGTAGCCCTGAAAAAATCCATGTACGTCGTGCCTTCTATCCGGGACCGCCTGCTGGAAAAAGCCGGGTCTGAAATCTTAAAAGAGATTGCAGAAGGGCTTGCAGCCTTTTCGGAACTGGAAACCCTGGCGGAAATGATTGAAAAAGCAATTGTTGACGAGCCTCCTGTAACCATCCGGGATGGGGGAATGATAAAGCCAGGGTATAATCCGGAGCTTGACGAACTCAGGGATATTGCAAGCAACAGCAAAAAGTGGATTGCGGTTTTTCAGCAGAAAGAGAGAGAGAGAAGCGGAATCAAGTCCCTGAAAGTCGGGTACAATAAGGTATTTGGTTATTATATCGAAGTTACCCATGCAAATAGTAGCCAGGTGCCGGAGGACTATATAAGAAAGCAGACAATGTCAAATGCCGAGCGTTTCTTTACTCCGGAACTTAAAGAAAAAGAAAGCCTGATCCTGACAGCAAACGAAAAGTCAGTAGCTCTGGAATACGAAATCTTCACTGAACTCACACAGATCCTTTCAACCCATTCAAGGGAACTCCAGGAAACAGCAGAAAGACTGGGGACCCTTGATGTCCTTGCAGACCTTGCCGAGGTTGCAGAAAACAACAACTATACAAGGCCGCAACTCACCGAAGACTGCAAGATCCTCATCAGGGACGGGCGACATCCCGTAGTCGAAAGTACCGTATCAGGAGGCTTTGTCCCGAATGATACCGAAATGGACTGCAAGGAGCAACAGTTTTTGCTTGTTACAGGCCCGAACATGGCAGGAAAGTCCACTTACATGCGCCAGACCGCCCTTATTGCAATTATGGCTCAGGCAGGCTCCTTTGTTCCGGCATCCTATACATCCATAGGGATGATTGATCAGGTCTTTACAAGAATAGGGGCTTTTGACGACCTTGCAAGCGGGCAGAGCACTTTTATGGTTGAGATGGTGGAGCTTGCAAATATCCTGAATAACGCAAGTCCCCGAAGTCTTGTACTGCTTGACGAAATCGGCAGGGGAACGAGCACATACGATGGGTACAGCATCGCAAAAGCAGTAGTAGAGTTCCTGCACAATAGAGGAAAGGTTGGCGTAAGGGCTCTTTTTGCGACCCATTATCACCAGCTCACAGCCCTTGAAGAGAAATTAAAAAGGGTCAAAAACTACCACATTGCAGTAAAAGAAGATGGTCACGAGTTAGTTTTCCTGCGGAAAATAGTCCCCGGAGCAACAGACAGGAGTTACGGAATCCAGGTTGCAAGGCTTGCCGGAGTTCCGGAAAAGGTGATCGAAAGGGCAAATGAGGTCCTCAAGGAACTGGAAAAGGAAAACGTGCTTGAGGAAGCCGTGGATGGCGAAAACGGGAAAAAAAGAAAAAGCAAGGCAGGTGCACGCTATACCCAGATGCTGCTTTTTGACCCTGGGAGTGGCAATGGAAATTCGGAGAAGGCAAAAGGGTTGAGCCCTGTGGAAGTAGCCCTGAAAAAGACGAATGTGGATGAGATGACACCAATAGAAGCCATGAACAAGCTCCATGAGCTGAAAAAGCTACTTGACTAAAAAATAAACGGGCTACAGGATTGCCCACCTTGATAGGGCAAGGATCAGGGAAGAACAGAGGAAAGGGTGGATAAAGGCAGATAAAGAACAGATAAAGGACAGAGGAAAGGAAAAGTGAAAAACAAATGACGGAGCAGATTGAAGAAAAGATGGAAGAGAAAATGGAAGAGCAGGGAAATAAAATCCGGATCCTTGACAGGGACACGATAAATAAAATCGCAGCCGGGGAAGTAATAGAACGCCCGGCATCCGTGGTAAAGGAACTTGTGGACAATTCAATCGATGCCGGAGCAACGGAAATCCGCATCGAAGTAAGAAAAGGGGGAAAACATTCCATCCTTATCAGGGACAACGGCTGCGGGATGAGCAGGGCAGATGTCCTTCTTTCATATAAAAAACACGCAACAAGCAAACTCACGCGGATCGAAGACCTGGATACGGTCGCAACAATGGGGTTCAGGGGAGAAGCTCTTGCTTCAATTACCGCCATTGCAAAGGTAGAAATCCTTACCCGCCCCCAGGAAGAGATTACCGGTACAAAAATAGTCATCCACGGAGGGAAGGTGCAGGAAACATCTGATGCAGGCACGGCTCCGGGAACCTTGATGCACGTAAAAGATCTCTTCTATAACACACCTGCAAGGCGCAAGTACCTGAAAAGCGACCGCACCGAACTTGCCCATATCACAGACACCGTTACAAGGCTTGCCCTGGCAAATCCGGGAATTTCCTTTACCCTGCTCAGCGAAGGAAAGCCAGTCATAAGAAATACGGGCTCCAGCGACCTTTTCAAAAGCCTGGTCAACCTTCTTGGACCTGATACTGCCCGTTCAATGCTACCCCTTGAGTACAGAACAGAAGACTTTGAAATTCGGGGATATATCTCAAAACCCGAAACCACCAGGGGAGGAAGCGACCAGCTTTATGTTTTCGTAAACACTCGCCCGGTCACTTCAAGAGCTATCAACACGGCTGTCCGCGAAGGATATTATACAAAGATCCCTAAAGGCCGCTATCCTGTAGCAGTACTTGCTCTTACCCTTGATCCGGGAGAAGTAGATGTAAACGTACACCCCCGCAAAGCCGAAGTCCGGTTCAGCCGGGAAAAGGAGGTAGGGGATGCAGTCATTCATGCAGTTGAAAAGGTCCTCTCGGACCACGGACTTGCTCCCGAAGTAAGGGAAAAAGAGGGAAGAAGGTTTCAGAAAACCTTTGAGAGTCCGAGGCCATCAGAAGAAATTCAGGCACAGAAAGCTCCCTTAACTCTGCCGGAAAAGGGAGCAACAGAGAAAATCAGGAAAGCAGCCGGAAAAGAAACTGGAAAGGAAGCAGGGGTTCAAGAGGAAACCAGGGTTCCTGAAAGTGGCAGTAGGCTCCTGAGAGAAAAATCAGAAGCTTATACTTATCCGATAAAAGATACGGAGAGAAGGCTGAAGAAATCCGAGCGCCTGTTGGATTTTCCAGAAAGGACAGGGTCCCAGGAAGTCCTGAGGAGAGAAGATCAGAGCAGTAAAAAGGAAAAAGAAAAGGAAGAAGCAGGGGAAAAGGCAAATGAAAGAATAAATGCAGGGGAGAGGCAAAGTAAAAAGCCAAAGCAAAAAGCAAACATCGACCTTCTAGAAGACCTGCGGATCATAGGCCAGGTCTCTAAAATGTATATCATTGCCGAAAAAGGAGAAGATCTTGTGCTCATCGACCAGCATGCAGCCCATGAGCGGGTCCTTTACGAACAGGTCCTGAGAACGAAAAAGTCCAGGGTGCAGGAACTGATCGCCCCTGTAGTGATAGAACTTACCCCGAAAGAAAAGGTGCTTATGGAAGAATACATCCCCTATCTGGAGGAGTACGGCTTCGGGATCTCAGAATTTGGGGACAATACCTATGTCGTTACTTTTGTGCCCGAGGTTTTCGGACGGCTTGAGGATACCAGCGTAATCCATGACGTGATCTCTGACCTGCTGGCTGAAGGAAAGGTTAAAAAGGACACAGGAATTTCGGAAAAGGTAAGCAAGACCCTCGCCTGCAGGGCAGCAATCAAAGGAGGGGCAGCCTGCAACTCGAGGCAGATGGAAGAGCTGATAGAACAGCTCAAAGCAGCTGAAAATCCCTACTCCTGCCCGCATGGGAGACCAACAGTGATAACCTTTACAAAAAGTGAATTGGACCGCATGTTTGCAAGAATTCAGTAAACAGAGTTGCCGGAAAAAAGAAAATATTGAAAAAAATCCGGAAAAAGGGATTGATCAAGAAATGAAAAATCCCCATAAAAAAGCCATCTGTCGATAGAGCGTACAGAAAGAATACTGGTAATTAGCTATGGAGATATCAGGAAGATTTCCACTGGAAATCCACCATTAATTTCCTATAGATTTATATAATATAACTGATGATGTAAGGTCGATGTCAGACGAGTATTGACATCTAAAAGGCATCATTCCACAAAGCTATTTTTCACACACCAACCCCCAAACCCCCACAAAAGAATGGTACCCCCCATTCAAACCCCAAGAGAAATACCCCCAACTTCCAGAAAAACGAAAAAATCCCCAGTCCTGGAATGATGCCACTCTTTTCTATATTGTTCTGTGAATATTACATTGTCCATGTAGCTTTTCCGATTTTTCAGGTCAATACATTTATAATAAAAAACCCCCGAGTATTCTTCCATGATAGATCCTGTTAACAATTTCAAGATCCCTGAAGAATGGATTGCCCTTACAGGGCTGCCCAGGGAAGAACTTGAAAAAAACGTAGCGTCCGGGATGGTCGTGGTCCTGAGTGACGGGTCCGTACTCAAGAGAGGATATACCACAGGAACTACAGCCAGTGCAGCTGCAAAAGCCGCTGTCCTTTCCCTTAAAAAAACAGTGGACAATGTATCCGTACCCACCCCGGTCGGACTGAGAGCCTACCTTGAAATCAGCGAGTCCTCCCCAGGGCGCGCAGTTGTAAAGAAGATCCCTAACGACCACGAATCCGATATTACCCGGGGGCTTGAATTTGTTGGCGAAGCCAGGGAAACCGAGGGAATCAGCATCTTCGGTGGAAAGGGTATAGGGGTTGTAAGAAGGGACGGGCTCCAGGTCTCGAAGGGAAAACCTGCCATCAACCCTAAACCCATGGAACAGATCCGGGCTGCAGTGCAGGAAGCCGTAGAGGAACTGGGCCTGAAGGGAGCTGAGGTCACGATTTCAATCCCTGAAGGGGAAAGGATAGGAAAAGAGACTCTGAACAGCAGGATAGGAGTCGAAGGCGGGATTTCCGTCCTCGGAAGCACAGGTTTTGTTGAACCCTGGAACGACCACCTGGGAGAGATGAAAGGAGACCTCATCCGCTGCACTGACAGGGTAGTCCTGACTACGGGCCGGATAGGAATGAAATATTCTCACATGCTCTTCCCCGACTACACTATTGTTATGGTAGGGAGCAGGATTTCGGAAGGTCTTGAGAACGCATCAGGCGATGTTATTATCTGCGGGCTTCCGGGGCTTGTCCTGAAATGGGGAAACCCTGAAATGCTTCAGAACAGCGGGTATGCAACCGTTGTTGAAATGCTTGAAATGGCTCCGGAACACGAGCGCCTGAAAGAAGCCTTTGAAATGGCGGTTGAGAAAGGCAAAGGTGCAAGAATCGTGGTAATTGACAGGGACGGGTCTGTCCTTATGGACAGCAAGAGTGAGAAGAAAAAGTGAATTCAGAAATTGAATAAAACTAAATTCTGAAGTTGAATTAAAAGCGAAATCCAGAGAATGAGATATCAGAAATTCGAACCGGACAGAGGGGAAGAAAAACTATGATTGTGGTAGGAGTCGGGGTCGGACCCGGCATGCTCACGGAAGAAGGGATAAGGGCGATAAGAAAGGCATCCGTGGTTTACGGGGCAAAAAGATCCCTTGAGCTCGCCCAGGAATATATTACCTGCGAAGCAAAAACAATTAAAGATTATAAGTCGCTCCATCTCCTGCCCGCAGATGCCGTTGTCCTGTCCACAGGAGATCCCATGTTTTCCGGGCTCGGGAAATTTGCAGGGGAAAAGGATACCGTGATTCCCGGGATCTCTTCAATGCAGGCAGCCTGTGCGCGTACAAGAGTGAACCTGACGAACCTTTGTGCAATAACAGCCCACGGCAGGGACTTTGAGCCTGCAAAAGCCGAACTGATCCGGGAATTGAAGAACGGGAGAAATATTTTCCTGCTGCCGGAAGAGACCTTCGGCTCCCGCGAGGTTGCGGAAATCCTTAAAGACCTTGGACTGGAAGCCGAGCTCTATACCTGCGAAAACCTCGGCTACCCCGAAGAAAGGATCGCAAAAGGCACTCCTGACAACCCCCCGATTGCGGAAACTATTCTTTACGGACTGCTTGTCGTGCAGAAAAGATAAAAAGGGGAAAGAGAATGGAAAAAACACAGACGTTCGGTTCAGACCGCGATAAAGCTCATGAGAACGTAAAAGATCAAATCCCCGAAAACGACTGCGGTTATAAAGCCTGCTGTAATTGAGAGCATAAAAGGCAGGCCCGGAGTAACCCAGACTTCCTTTTCAATGAGCCCTTTTTTTGCGTATTCTTCAAGTTCGGGCTTTCGGTTCGCATCAAAATCGAGCCCTGCCCGTGCAAACTTCCTGATAACGCTTCCGTTTTCATCAAGCTCAAACTTTTCAAGCAAACCAAGATGTTCCTTATTTTTCAGTGAGAAAACCTCAGTCTTGTACCCGATAAACATGTAGAAGGGCTTTTTGAGCATTTCAGGCGAGAAATGCAGAAGGTTGTAGCAGAACATCCCGAGAGGCACGAATATCGTTACCAGAAGAGCATTTTCCAGCACCGTGAAGGCAAAGAGCCCTACAGGAGGCAGCCCGAACAGAGGATAAAGCTCTCCCGAGAACAGGAAAACCGGATAGAGAGGGAATAAGATGGAAAGCACTATCAGCCCCTTTGCATCCCCGCCCCCGAAGGCTCCAAGCTGGAAAAGGATGTAAATCGAAATGAAAACAACAACTCCAGAAAAAATAAGAGATTTAAGATAGGGAATCCCTCCGGTAAAAACTTCATATAGAATAAATACCAAACCCGATGCAAGCATGGACTTCCACACCTTATTTGAGACTCTGCGCACCTTCAGGTCAGTGTAACACGAATAGAGCAAAAATGGCATGGTAAAGAGGATTTTCAGGATTTCTATCATACAAACCAGACAATTAAATTATTTTTAGAGTTATTTACATTATTACTTATTTACTTCTTTACTTTATCGCTTGAATGAAAATTCCCGGACAGCCCGTCGACAGCCCATCAAAAGTTCCACCCGCAGACTGAAAACTCCAGCCGACGATTCTTCCCCCTTCAAATCCTTCAAAATATACAAAGGAACTGAAAACCCCCAGGCAAAAATATAACAAGTAATAACATAACAGGCCCGGTCAAGCCCAAAATCAGCTTGCAAGCGATAAGCTTATACATAAGAAGTTCTATTTTATGGTTGCTTAACCCTGCTTAACCCTTATTAGTTTTCAATTTCAATCAATGGGCTCGTGGTCTAGACGGTTATGACGTCGCCTTCACACGGCGGAGGTCCTGAGTTCGAATCTCAGCGGGCCCACTTCTGTTTATTCTTTTTTTACGGATTCTAAGTGTTTATATTTAGTGGCTATGAGAATACTGGATACGTGACAGATAACTGCAAATTTTAACAAGAAAAAGTAAGAGACACATAGGAAATTAAAATAGACAGAACTCTATGATACACTGTGGTGAAAGTTCTATTGATGATAAGCGAAGTAGTAATAAACTTTCGCAGCAGCACATCGAGTTCAACCACACTAATTTATCTGGATTCAAACCCTCCAGTATCCTGAAGATTCTGAAGATCATGGGTTCACCAAACAAGTAGTGCCAAAACAGACTGTTCAGCCCTGGGGTTAACTTCAGAAATTTTTCATATGGATGTGGGTTTGTGACCTGGGATACACGTAAATGTCATCCTGTCCGGTCTCTTGAAAAGCTCCCAAGAACCCAGGTTGTTGGAACCCAATGAATTTGTACCACTCTCCAGAACTATGTTTGTTGTACCAGATTTTTGGGGCTGCATGCTTCAGCTATCCACTGGAATATGACCATGCCTGGCTGATTGACAGCTAAATAAGAGAGATAAACGCTTATGTCAACTTCAATTAAACGAGGCTATATCTATTTTCCGGATACATGGGAACATATCGAGTCACAGTATATAGGTCCCTTTGTTACCCGCATTGTCCACCGCCGGCCTGATGGCACTGTGGATGTAAGGACCTCCCGACGACATCGCAAGCAGTTTGGTCCGGAACCAGGCCCTGAAGCGGCGGAAAAAAAACGACCCAAATACCTGCTTTGGCGCCCCCGCTCGTTAAACTGGTGGATCGCCGTTTTGTTCATGATTGGTGCCAGCCACTTTGCACTGGGCAGCGTCTTATTTCTGGCCGGGTTCAAAAGGAATCTCATTCTCACCCTGATTTTTTTCATCGGTTCGATCTTCTTTACCTCTGCCGGTTATTCTCAATATCATCAGTCTATCAACGCCAAGACTACCGTTGGTGGTGATGTCCAAAATACTAAACGCAAATGGTTGGCCTGGCAACCTGTTAGAATTGATTTTTGGGTTACATTTAGCCAATTTCTGGGAACGATTATGTTCAACTTCAACACGTTTGATGCTTTTCTCAATCTGGGTTGGATAGGACAAGACCTGTTGATCTGGACACCGGACATGGTTGGCTCTATTTTCTTCCAGATCTCCGGTACACTTGCGATATTTGAAATTTGTCATCGCTGGTGGTGCTGGCGCAGTAGCAACATTGACTGGTGGATTACGATCATTAACTTTGTGGGATGTGTTGCATTCTTAATTTCGGCATTTCTGGCTGTTATCAGACCTGAACCAATTTTTAACAATCTCGCACTATGGTCCACTGTTTTCACCCTGATCGGGGCAGTTTGCTTTTTTGTTGGCGCTTATTTGATGTGGCCGGAGATGGCCCAGGAAGAGTCAGCATAAAAGAAAAAGAGACGGGGACCTTACGTCGAATAATTTGATCGTGGAAGGAAAAAGTAAAACAATGAATAATACTTCTGATATTATACTTCTGATTTTCATTTAACTAAAGAGGATCTGGCTGAAAAACAGGAACGGTTTAGCTGGCTTGCAAAGCAGATTAAAGAATTAAAAGAAAAGGAGTAATGATAAAACCCAAAAACGATGACCGAAAATAAGATATATTAATCTATCATAATTATATATGGTAATTGGAGTGTATGGACTAGGAAAAGTTCGAACCAGAATTGGTCCGGTCATACTCAACCTTTTGATTATTTTGTTATATGTACTGCTGGGGTTGCTTACGGCTGAGTTGATTCTCAAATGTTTGATAATTTATAGCCCTTTTTGAAAATTCTCGGCTTTTCTTTTATTTACTTCTTTTTCGTTCTTACATTCTCTCTTACTTTTTTCTCTTATATTTTTTTTCGTATTTTTAATTATTCGAGAACATGTCCGTTATTTGGTTTCAAAATGACGACCCCTTTCAACATGAAAAACGGAGCCATTTTGAGCATTGGCAGCTCTGCCAGTGTGATGATATGCCATTGACGGGGTTCTGCCCCCAGCTCAATTGTGTCCATTTGACAGTACCGCTGTCTGCCCAGGCGCTGTGGACCTCGGCACCCTGGGATACAGTATGGGCTGGCTCAAGTCCACTCCAGGGGCACCGACTCTTTGTAACTGGCGCTGGTATAGTAGTTCAGCCGAATAGTATGCAGGTCCTCGATGTCGGCATAAAGCAGAGGTCCTGAGTTCGAAGCTCTGCGAGCCCATTATGCATTTTGCTCATTTTCTTCTTCTGTTTTTTAGTTTAAAGGTATTAAATAGTTTTAAAATATTTATTCGAAAAAAATAAGCAATGAATAATTATTTTCCACAAAATAGCACATTCAGTACTTCCTCTCCCCGAATATGGCAGTGCCCACCCGTACCATCGTGGCTCCTTCCTCGATGGAAATCCTGTAGTCATTGGACATACCCATTGATAGTTCCCTTATATTGATGTTGTCCCGGTTTTCCTGTTTCATTTCATCAAAAAGGACCTTCATCTTCCTGAAATAGAAACGGGTTTGTTCAGAGGGTAGAAAAGGAGGGATGCACATGAGGCCTTCCAAGCGGACATTCCCGAGAGAATGGATCTCATTTATTGCCTTTTTTACCTCATCCGGTCCAAATCCGTATTTTTGTGACTCGTTGCCTATGTTAACCTGAAGGAAGACCTTCTGTACTTTGTTAATATCCCCGGCTCTCCTATTAATATCCCTGATTAACTTCAGGGAGTCAACTGACTGGATAAGATCAAAGAGATGTACGGCTTTTTTGACTTTATTTGTCTGTAGATGGCCTATAAGGTGTGTCTCACAGGGCAATATATCATCACATTTGTCCTCGTATTCCTGAACCCGGTTCTCTCCGATAATAGTGGCTCCGGCCCTAATAACTTCGTTTATCCTTTCAGGTTCAATCGTCTTGGTGACACAAACTAGTTTTGTGTTTCCAATCTCCTTAAGGATCAACTTTATAATTTCATCAACTGGCATTGTTGTCCCTAAACTGTTTTGATTCAAAAGTAGTTGTATTTAAATGGTTCTAATTGTGTTTTTATGGAGTAAGAATAGAATTATATAAAAACCGGAATTAACGGTTCAGCATTTCAAATGCGCAATTTCTATAAAACTGAGCAAGAATGGTTACATCATTTATGCAAAACCGGTTAATCATTTATTTTGCTCAATGTATCGGGATTTGGCTTCCTGAATTATATTGACTGCTGCTTCAAGACCTCCCCAACCAATAACCTTCACGTGTTTATGCTCTAAATTCTTATAAGTTTCAAAGAAGTGAGTAATTTCTTTTAATAGATGAGGAGGGACCTGGTCGATTGTTTCTATATAATTCCATAAGGGGTCACCTTTTGGAACACAGAGTATCTTGTCATCTATTCCCTTATCGTCTTCCATGGCAAATAATGCAATAGGATGTACATCTATTATACATCCCGGAAATGTAGGTTCCCACATTAAAACCAGGACATCTAAAGGGTCACCGTCAAGAGCTAGAGTATCAGGAAAAAAACCATAATCGCAAGGATACATCATTGAAGAAAAAAGCATTCTGTCGAATTTAATTACTTTCCTTTCTTTATCGTACTCATATTTGTTCCGACTTCCTTTTGGAATCTCGATAATCACACTTTCGACTTGCCTTTCAGCCATATCAACACTTCCGAATTATTAATTAACTGCTTTGTAAGAATTACAACTATTAATGTGTTCTGACAGGTTATTAATATAAAACATAGAGAAGAAAGAATAGAACTGCCTGCAAACAAGAGTCATTGACCTGGTTTGAACTGTTTTGCTTTTCACAAATCAACACACAAATGAAAGTTTGTAAAACAAAGAGTGGAAGCAGACACTTCAATCCTCCCCGGAACTTATCCCCCTACAGAGCTGCTAGAACCCGATTCCTTCATAGAGATTAAAACGTCTGTTTTTGACCTGCTGATCAAAATATCTATTGGAGAAAGAGCTCCGGATGGGGTTGTCAGGTGGTACGGAGAACTGAAAAAGGGAGGAGAGACAACAAAAAGATACGCATATTACATCGACAAAAACAAAATCGCAAATGCCGTTCATGAGAAATACCCAGATATTGCACTCGAAGTCTGGAAGAAACTTGCAGAAGAGCTCATATCCAAAACAAATGTGAATGCTTACAGAGAAGCTGCCGTACACCTCCGGAAGGTTAAAGATAATATAGAATCCAGAGGACAAAAAAGAGAATGGGAGATATATCCCCGTGGGATCAGGGAGAAAAATAAACGCAAAAGGAGGCTCATTGAAATCCTTGGTACACTGGGAAAAAACCGGCATATTGAGGACTGAAAAAAACCGGCATATTGAGGACTGAAAAAAACCGGCATATTGAGGACTGAAAAAAAAACCGGCATATTGAGGACTGAAAAAAACCGTTATTTATAGACCCTTTGAGAAATACTATCCTATGCCATCGGAAAGCAAGAATTCCGACCCCTTCCAAACCCTCAAATGGAGCGACCTCCAGGCCTGGGCTGGAGAAAAAGCCACTGCTAAGGGAATGAAGTACCAGGATGAAGACAGGGTAAAAAAGATTAAACAAACCTCTAAGGGTAGCCTCATAGCCCGGGTACAGGGGACGAAAACATATTTCACGGAAGTTTCCCTGGAAAACGGAGAGCTTAGTTCCACCTGCACCTGTCCGGTTGGACATGACTGCAAACACGGGGTTGCCACTGTACTTGAATACCTTGAACTTGCAGAGCAGGGAGAAGAAGTTCCCGTTGCTTCCGAAGGAGACCCCCTAATTATAATGGCCAGACAGGGAATTGCCCTGAAAGTTGAAGAGACCCGGGATTCGTATCAGGTTTTCCGAAAAGAGCTGAGGGAGTACCTGAAGCAGATGGAAAAAGAGGAACTGATTGACCTTCTGATGAATTTATCCGAGAGGGATTCCCTGCTTTCCAGGCACTTGTGGGACATGCTGAACCTTGCATCGGGGGATACGGAGGAGACGGTAGGGGACATATACTCCGAACTGGAAGAGCTCTGGGAGGAAGCCAGAAGCTATGACTACAGAGATTATGATTCCCCTACCCCTGATTTTTCGGACCTGAGGAACCGGCTGGAAAAACTCCTTGAAGCCGGGTATGCAGATGATGTTGCAGACCTGGGTATGAAAATTCTGGAAGGGTATGAAGAAATAGCTCCTTATGATGAAGAGGGGAATATCGGCATGGAGATTGGCGAATGTATGGAAGTAGTTATCAAGGCTCTCCTGCAGTCCGGAAACCCAGCCCACGAAAGGATGCTTAGAGTTCTGGACTTTGAATTAAAAGACGAATACGGGATTTTTGACGAAGAAGCCTTCTGGAATTCGGATTTTCCAGTAGAAGAGTGGAACCATTTTTCCGAAGTCCTCAAAGACAGGCTAGAGACAAGCGACAGCGGGAAAACTCTCTCCGATTTCAACTGGGACCGGGAACAGCTTGTAAAACGGCTTGCCCTTGCGCTCGAAAAAGCCAGGAATTATGAAGAAGCCATCTCCCTTTGCGAAGAGGAAGTAGAAGCTGGAGAAGATTGGAGTTATGTCCGGCTAATCAAAGTGCTGCTTGCCGCGGAGCAAAAAGAAAAGGCAGAAGAGTGGATCTACCGGAAAATAAAAGAAACAAGGAAATCTTCCCCGGAAACTGCCTATGAACTCTTCCGGACCCTCCTCGAAATCAAGGAAAAAGAAGAGAACTGGCTCTTTGTAGCAGCTTTAAATGCAGAAGAGTTTTTCAGGTACCTTTCATTGCAATTTTATATAGACCTGCGGGAATCAGCAAAAAAAGCCGGGGTATGGGAAGAAGTCCGGAAAGCTGTCCATGAGTACCTGGAAAACGGAAACCTCCCCGCAGACAGCGCCATACCCGGAGAAGAATCCTCGAACCTGTTAGGGGTCCTTCCAAAGACAGGCCTGATTGACAGGGATTCTTTCAAAAAAATAGATGTACCTGCCTTTGAACTCTTGATCGACATCGCCATCGAAGAAGAGAATCCCGATGAAGTGGCCAGGTGGTACAACAAACTAAAAATAAGGAGAAAAAAGGGAGAAGACAGGTATTTTACCAGGAGAGATAAAATTGCCCACACTGTACAAGAGAAATATCCGGAAATTGCGGTCGATATATGGAAAACTATTGCAGAGGAACTCATTTCCAGGACAAAGGTAGATGCATACGAATCTGCATCCATTTATCTCCGGATGGTCAGGAACACGATGGAAACCGGGGGACAAAAAGTCGAATGGGAGTCTTATCTCAGCGAGATCAGGGAAAAGAATAAACTTAAAAGAAAGCTACTTGAAATCCTTGATGTTCTGGAGAAGGAGAGAATCATTGAGGGGTGAAGGAAAATTTCCATCTGGACGAAAGCAAATTTTTATATATCAGAGCAGATAAATAATAATGGAGTTTAAATTAAACCTAATTCTGAACTCCAACTTTGCTTAAAAAATACCGATTTGAATAGAACAGCATGGAAAAACGATCTAGAAGGAGTTGAAATTAATGCCAGCAAAAGTGAACAAAGAAAAATGTACAGGCTGCGGAACCTGTGTCGATGAATGCCCTTCTGAGGCAATCACCCTTGACGAAAAAGAAGGAATTGCAGTCGTAAACGAAGACGAATGCGTGGATTGTGGGGCATGTGAAGACGTCTGCCCAGCAGAAGCCATCAAAGTAGAATAATAGAAACAATAATAATAATACTAGAGACATAATAGAATAATAACATAAACAATAATACTAGAGACATAATAGAATAATAACATAAACAATAATACTAGAGACATAATAGTATAATAACATAAACAATAATACTAAAGACATAATAGTATAATAACATAAACAATAATAATATTAATAGCAGCAATAACAATGCTATTCCTTAACTTTTGAGAGTGGGTAGATATCTAATACTTGAAAACAACTTCCCACTCCAATTCCCTATTTTTTGAAAATCGCCGGTTTGCCCCGCTTGAAGAGGGCAGAACTTTTGTTTGATAGCCCATTCCCCTCAGGAGAGGTTCGTATTCCCCTGCTTTTTTGCCGTTAAAACAGACGAGCTTCAGCTCTGGAACTATTTCTTTCAAACTTGAAAAATCATTTATTTCTTCGTCCCTGATCCTTGAGTCCTGGCTCCCTTCCCGACTTCCGGCATGAAACACGTCCCAGAGCCCAATCCCGTTACTCTTCAGGACTTCAAGCTTTTTTTCATATGCCATATTCTGAAGGTTTTCTCCGATTGCGCGTCCAACCAGCCTCCAAAAATCATTTCCGGGATTTCCGTAGTACTGTTGCTTTCGGATGGATTCATCACTGGGAAGGGACCCCAGAATAAGGATCCTGGTATTTTCATCAAGGAATGGAGTAAAACCTCGCTTTATCATGGTTAAAGAAAGTTGGGCTTTGAGGTTACTTTAATTTTTAGAATCGAAAAGAAGTAAATTTGTATAATACGTTTAAGCCTTTGTGGACTACTCAGATTTGCATTATTTCGAAGGTTTGAAAATTTTCATCTCTTAGTATTTCTCACACCTGCGTGACCTGCTCAGACATGTCCCTGTAATAGTTGAAAAGTTCTTTCCCCCATTCAAGGGCGCTTTTTTCAAAGCTCACCATTTCATGGTTATAGTACCTTCCGTCCTTGGAGATCATGGACATTGAGAAAAAGCGATCCGTAATAAAGCTGGAAGCGAATTCAATTTTATTTTCACAGACAAAAATCTGCGTATTTTCCATGTTTAGGAACCTCTCAACCTCCTTTCTATGATCGGAGACCAGTTTCCTGTAAATGGGCTTTTCCAGAACCATAGAAACCTCTATGCCTTTATAAGCAAGGTCCAAGTAGAGATCTGGATACCCAGGACGGAAAAAAGAAGAGACTTCCATAACCATTTTTGATCTATAAAGGAGATCCATAATTTCAGGAGGGTAATCAAAGATATGAGTTCTATCAGGCACAAGCTCCATACACTTGCCCAGCTCCCCTATCCGATCAAGCAAGTGCAAAGGAAGGGCGCGAAGATCCTGCCTTGCCCAGTAATCATGATTTTCATCAAAGACCCGGAATGTGGAAAGAAGGGGCTCCATTTTGGGAACTATGAGTTTCCCTTTTACAGAGAGTTCGTAACCGTCCTCTTTCTGCACAAGAAGCCCGTCTTTGATCAGGATGCGGATCTGAGCCATAATTGGACTGGAACTGACATCAAGCTCGGTCTTGATTTCTTCAATCGTTTTTGGCCCGCTTTTCAGGAATAGAAGCAGGTTTTTCCTTTTATCCGAAAAGAAAATAGTATCTATTAACTGTAGTTCCATACTCATTCGATTCAGCCTCCCTCCGGAAAGGAGTTTGAGATAAAATAAGATGTTAATTAAAATTCTTCTGAGTCATTTCGAATTTGAGCCTCAAATTGGTATTAAACATGTTGATACATCAGTATATATCAATGAAGGCTTAACAGCAGAGATTCTGAGAAAGCTCCGTTTTCAGATGTGCATATAAAACTGTCAATGATCTTCTCACCTTCAACCTTTGATGCCTTTGATACATAGAAATCAAAGAGTTCTCTTGCCCAGGAAATAGCCTGAGGCTCGGAACAGCACATATAGTCGTGATAGAACCTGCCCTGGCTGTCAAAGAGAGAGATAATCATCCCACGATCAGAAACAATAAGCTCGGCAATTTTTATCCCGTCCTTACAGACGAAAAGTTCGGTGTTCTCTATCGTGGCAAATTTCCTTATTTTCCGTTCATAGTTGTGCAGGAACTTCTCGAGTACCGATTCCGTAAAAATAAGGGAAACCTCTGCATCAAGCCTTCCGAGCTTTGAATAAAGGGGGAGGAATTCAGGCCTGTAAAAGGATGAAAACACCATAAGATAGCGGGAAGAAGAAAAGAAATTCAAAAGCTCCATATTAGGTTCGAATATCTGGCTGGGATCGACATTGACCAGATTGCAGTCCTTGATGTCCCCTATCCTGTCAAGAAGATACTTAGGGATTCCACCCAGGTCATGTTCGATCCAGTAGTTGTCTTTTTCAACCAGGGTAAGGACGTCAACAAGATCTCTGACTTTTTTGAATACCTGATCTCCCATATCTGTCAATTCATAGCTGCCATTTTTTTGAATGACCAGGTTACTGTCTGTAAGCCTCTTGATCTGGGGCAAGATGGCTGTGGGAGAAACATCAAGGAGGACTTTAATTTCTTCCATTGTTCGGGGTTTTTCTCCCAGGAGTAAAAGGAGATCTCTTCTTTTCTGGGAACGAAATACTACATCTATTAACTCAGGTTGCATTCAAACCACTTATATCTCTATTTTTTGTAAATATAGGAATCTGCATTATGCGGCACAGAAATGTTCGTACCGGGGCGAATAGAAATATGAGTTCCGTTCAGGTCCTGTACGACCTCAATAAAAGAAAGAATTTGCGCCATAATACTGAAGATAACCGATATGCCCATTTATATAAAAGGATTTGGATGAATAATTTAAAACGCAAAGAAGATCAAAGCAAAATAATTTTGCCAGTTAAAGAGAGACGTAAAATTTAAAGAAAAACAGTATCATCAGCCAGAGTTTTAAAAGAAAATGACACCCTAACTAATAAAATAAATATTAGATGATGGGCTAAAAGAGTAAATAAGAACATTGAAATTTTTTACCTGCTTTATCGGAATAATGACATTGTTCAAAAAAAGTAAAAATGTTATAAAAGAAAAACGTCCTAAAATATCGAGCAATGACCCCCAAATTTGCATCAAAAATTTTGAATGCTTTTATCAAGAAACAAGGGCTTAAAAAATCTGCAGGCAGGAAGTCGCTCAGTGACCTCAAAATTTCAGACCCCGTGTTGCCCTGTAAAAATCAGGAAAAAATTTCCGTCGGTTATGGTATATGGGATGATTTCCCCTAATTGAGCTGTAACACATGTCAGCATGCAGACGTGAAATACAATAAAAAAGGAAAAGTTCCGGTAACAGGAGCAAAAAAGCTTTACAAAGAAGCTTTACAAAGGCAAAACCGGAACATCCCATGCCTTATAAATCCGGTGAACTGCAGATCCGGAATGGCAAGGACCTTTTTGCTTATAATCTAAATGGAGGTTTAGAAATATGTTGGACTTTACAGAGGCAAGTCTGAAAAAAGTATTAACCAGGTACAATGTGGCTCTGGAAAAAGAGATGACTCCTGAAGAAGCCGCAGAAGAGCTTTATCCTAAAGACGAACTTGTTTACCCGATTGCAAAAGCCATCTTCGAAGGAGAAGAAGATGACGTAGTTGAGGGTCTCCAAGCCGCAATGGACGCAGGCAAGGACCCAATCGCACTCATCGACGATGCTCTCATGATCGGTATGGGCGTTGTCACCAAACTCTACGATGAAGGAGTAATTTTCCTCCCCAATGTCATGATGTCTGCTGACGCCATGCTCAATGGTATCGATTTCTGTAAGGAAAACTCTGAAACTGCCCCTGTAACAAAGGGAACTGTTGTCTGCCACGTCGCAGAAGGTGACGTTCACGACATCGGTAAGAATATCGTTGCCGCTCTCCTCAGGGCAAATGGATACAATGTAGTTGACCTTGGAAGGGACGTCCCTGTTGACGAGGTTATTGCATCGGTTATTGCAAACAAACCCCTCATGGTCACAGGCACTGCACTCATGACCACCACCATGTATGCATTCAAGGAAGTTAACGACAAGCTCCTTGAGAAGGGAATTAAGATCCCATTCGCATGCGGTGGCGGCGCAGTCAACCAGGACTTCGTATCCCAGTATGCACTCGGTGTGTACGGTGAAGAAGCAGCTGACGCTCCCAAGATTGCTGACGCAATCATTGCAGGTACAAACGATATTGCAGCATTAAGAGACAAATTCCACAAGCACTGAGGTGAATGAGATGGCAGCAAAAAGATACACTTCAATGGCATATGCAAGCGCAGACGAAATGAGCTTCGGCGTATCCAAGCACCCCGTAAAAGCAGGCCTTGACCTTGAGATCGGTGCTGGTTACACAATTCCTGAAATTAACTACGCTCCTAGACCTGAAGCAGGCGCATCCAAGGAAAAACTCATTAAGGAATACGAGAGGATCACAACCGACGTTATGTCAAGAATGGTCCAGGTCGGTTTCCCAGCAATTATCCTTGAAACAGAACACGTTCAGCAGATGTCCAACAACCCCTCCTGGGGAGCAGAAGTTGCACACGCCCAGAAAACCATCATGGAAGAATACCACGATGAATACGGCATAAAGTGTGCACTTCGCCACACAATCGGTGACATCCGTGAAAACAGGGACTTCCTCCAGCTAAGAGGCGACAAGTACTCTGTATTTCTCGAAGCCTTCGAAGAATGCGCCAAGTCAGGTGCAGACCTGCTTTCCGTAGAGAGCATGGGTGGTAAGGAAGTATTCGACTATTCCGTTCTCAGGAACGACATTGCTGGTATGCTTTACGGCATCGGCTGTCTCGGCTCCATTGACATGGAAATGATCTGGACCGACATTGCCGCAATTGCAAAGAAGACCGGCACTGTTGCAGCTGGTGACACCGATTGCGCACAGGCAAACACCGCAATGTTCATCGGCGGCGGTCTGCTTGACAAGAACCTCGCCCACACTCTCGCAATCCTTGCAAGAGCAATTTCCGCCCCAAGGTCCCTCGTAGCATACGAATGCGGTGCCGTTGGTCCAGGAAAGGACTGTGGATACGAAAACGTCACCATCAAAGCAATCACCGGTATGCCAATGACCCAGGAAGGTAAGACCTCCACCTGCGCTCACTCTGACTTAGTGGGTAACCTCATTATGCAGTGCTGTGACTGCTGGTCAAACGAGTCTGTCGAATACCACGGTGAATTCGGTGGTACCACAGTTCAGTGCTGGTCCGAGTCCCTTGCATACGACTGCGCCCTCATGAACACCGCTCTTGAAACCAAGAACGAAAAAGTTCTCAGGGACCTTTTCATGCTCTCCGACAGGTACAGAGACCCCCAGTCCTACGTGCTTGCATACGACAACGCATACAAGATCGGCCAGGCAATTGTTAAGGACGGCGACAACATCTACCTCAGAGCAAAGAACGCTGCAATCGCATGCTGTGACATCGTCAGCGAAGGTGCTGCAGGCAAGCTCGATCTCTCCAGGTTCGAAACTAAAGCCCTCGCAGACGCAAAGGCATCCCTGGACTCCCTTACGGACGACATGGACAAATTCATGGACGACTGCCTCACAAAGTACAAGAGTGAAGTTAACGTCTTCCTTCCGGAGAACTACGGCTTCTAAGCCGAAATCTCCGTTCTCTTTTTCTTTTTTTCATTAACTTCATTCTTTAACTTTGCGTACTGAACTTTTATCCTCATTTTATTCAGACCTTCAGATTAACTACTTTTTCATTGGTCATCGGTTAAGGAGTTTTCTTGCCCGAAAGCTATCGATTTTGTACCATAAATCGATCTCAAACTTTGCCCTCTTTACCTAAAATCGATACTTTGCTCCAGCCTATATTATATTAAAATTTTAGATAACTGTTGTAGAAATAGGTGCAATTTATTATGGTTCCTTTCTTAACCGAAGACATATGACTACTTTTTCCATCCCTCCTGAAGCAGAGTTTCTGCAAGCTCAGAAGACGGATAGATCCTGAAGCAATATCGGTTGGTTTTTCATGAGTATAACAAATAAAAATTTTAGAAGAAATATAAAGGATATAAGACCTTCTTTTTGTAAAAAACCAATTTAAAGGAAGAAAAAACATGATATAAGATATCCGGAAAGGTAATAGGTAGAACAGGTGAACTACCACTCAACTAAAGACTGAGTGGCTTCTTGGTTCATTCCTCCCTCTATTGAGGGCAAGTCCCCAAGCTCATCCCCGTAGTCCCTACGGTGTCATAATCCAATTAGATTCTGATCTATGAGAGCGAATTTTTTGATATTGATAGCGGCATTAATGTCTCTATCGTGTTTGGTTTTACAGTCTGGACAAATCCATTCTCTGTCTTTTAGCTGAAGCTCTTTATTGTGGTATCCACACACACTACATAGCTTAGAAGAGGGTTCAAATTGTCCTATTCTCAGGACGGTTTTTCCAAACCATTGAGCCTTATATTCCAACTTTATTACAAAACTACTCCACGCAGAATCACTTATAGCCTGTGCTAAGTGATGATTCTTAACCATGCCTTTAACATTTAGAGTTTCCAGAGCTACAGCTTGGTTTTCGCTAACAAGTCTAAAAGAGAGTTTGTTCTGGAAGTCATTTCTCTGATTTGTTATTTTGTCATGGAGTACAGCAAGTCTTCGTTTAGCTTTTGCCCTGTTCTTAGAGCCTTTCTGTTTCCTTGAGACTCTTTTCTGTAATACTTTGAGCCTTTTAAGAGAGTTTTTCAAGTACTTTGGATTCTCAACCTTTTCTCCTGTTGAAAGGACAGCAAAGTCTTTGATACCTACATCAATTCCTACTGTTGTTGATTCTGTGAAAGCTTCCTTTACTGGAAGTTCTTTTCCATCTTCAACAAGGATACTGATGTAGTAATGTCCTTTACATGTCCTTGATACCGTAGCCGTTTTAGGCTCTCCTTCAAACTTCCTGTGAAGAACTGCTTTAATTGGTTCTATTTTAGGAAGCTTGATAGTATTAGTTTCAAAGTTTACAGTGTAGTGTTGAGGTACAGGGAAAGACTGTATCGGATTCTTTTTTGATTTGAACTTTGGAAACCTGTTTCTCTCTAAAGAATCTAGTGAAAGCGGATTCAACTGCTTAGTCATCCCCTGTAATGATTGAGAGTTAACTTCTCCTAACCACTCATTAGAAGCCTTTAGAGTAGGAATTAATTTGTTTAAGTCAAATCTGGAAATTGATTCCCCTGCCTGCTCATAAGTTTTAATTTTCTGGTCAAGTGCCCAATTATAGACAAATCTACAGCTACCTATATGCTGATTCAATTGAATAGCTTGTGTAGTTGTAGGATAGAGTCTAAATTTGAACGCTTGCATCATACAAAGGCATTATATGATTTAACAACATATATACTTTTTGGTAAATATGAAGTATGAAACACGGAATCATAGCAAATTTTTGTTAATGTACCATGTTATTTTTGTTTGCAAATACCGAAAAGTCATACTTGAACCAATTAGCGAAGAACTCAAACAGATTATGATTGACATTTCAAAAGAGTCTAACTTTGAAATCTTTGAAATGGAAACTGACAAAGACCATATTCATTTCTTGATCAAGAGTGAGCCGAAAGTTAGCGTTTTGTCAATTGTCAGAAAATTGAAACAAGAATATACTAACAGGTTATGGAAAACTCAAAAAGAATATCTGAAAAAGTATTATTGGGGTGAGAATACGTTATGGAGTGATGGTTATTTTGCGTCTACTATCGGAAATGTTAGTAAAGAGGCGGCAGAATATTACATACGGAATCAGGGTTGAAGTTGACGCTTATATCCCCTGAGCTAAAGACTCAGGGGTTTTACGCTTCTTCATATAAAAAGCAGACGAACAGACCAAAAAGCATCCGTAACTAAGGAGTTAATAAAAATCTCCCTCCCATGTTACACCCTTTTAGATGGATTTTACCTCAAATCTCTTCTTTTTAATTTTTAGTCATGTAGATCTTTTTTGAAACCGTTATAATTCTGCAGCAAGGGTTTAACTTAAGAAAGATAGTTATTGTTACGGATTACGTTCGGGAAGAGCGATTGGAATGTAAACTGCCCCTGAGCTAAAGACTCAGAGGTTTCCTGCTGAGGTTTTATGAAGATAATTATTTTCATGTGTGGAGAAGGGCTGGGACACACGAGCCGCTGCCTTGCCCTTGGGAAAGAGTTCCTGGCTGCGGGGCATGAGACACATTTTGGAGCTTACGGATACTCAAAAGAGCTGGTTGAAAAAACAGGGTACGGGGCACATGAAATTCCTCCGGAGATAACCCTTGTCGGAACTGCCGGTGCGCTTAATATAGGAAAATCCATCAAAGCCACCCTCAAGAACACTCCCCTTTCCGGATATAGAAAGCTTCTAAAACTTATAGATGAACTTGAGCCGGATGTGGTGCTTTCAGACGGGTACTACCTGGGCATCCTTGCCGCAAAATCCAGGAAAATTTCTGTCTACTTTATCGGGCACCAGTTCAATATGGTGGAATTTTTCCAGAACAGAGGGCCTTTTGTAGGAGCTGCAGGCAAACTCATCAAAAGGTTTTATTATTATATCTTCAGCAGTGTGGACGGAATCATCGTCCCGGACTACCCACTTCCTTATTCGGTCAACCGGAGGAACTTTACGCTTACAAGGGAAATCAACGATACCATATTTTTCAGCGGCCCCCTTATCCGATGGAGGTACCGGGAAGTCAAAGCAAAAAAACTTCCACACCCTAATGTCCTCTCAACTATCGGTGCCTTCGGGTACAGAGCTGCAATATTCCGGAGCGTGCTTGAAGCTGCAAAACTGGACCCGGGAATCCACTATACTTTTATCTCGGGGCCAGGGGTCGACCCAAAACAGTTCCCTGAAATCCCGGATAACGTAGAATTTACAGGTTTTACGGAAAATCCCTTTCCTTACTTCAAAGGCTCGGACCTCGTAATCACCGCCGGCGGGCATGGGACAATCCTTGAGAGCCTGGCTTTTGGGCTTCCGGTGCTTTCTTTTCCGGACGAGAAGCACAGTGAGCAGGAAAACAATGCCACCGTGCTTGAAGAGGGAGGGTACGGAAAGCGGATGAGCTACCTGACGCGCCCCGAAGCTCTCCTTGCCTGCATCCGGGAAGGCCTGGAAGACGAAGAGTACGGTAAAAAAACCCGGAGGTTAAGAGAACTTGCCGAAGCCCTGGACGGTCCGGCAGCTGTCCGAAAACTTCTGGAGGAGAGAATCGGAAAAAAGGATAGGAATAAACACATTTTAAAAATAAGGGATAAAGAATGAAAATCATGATTTTTATATGCGGGGAAGGGCTTGGCCACACAAGCCGTTGCCTTGCCCTGGGGAAAGAAATGATGAGTACAGGGCATGAGGTTCACTTTGGAGCTTATGGATACTCTAAAGAGCTGATCGAAAAGGTAGGCTGCAATGCCCATGAAATCCCCTCGGAAATCAAGCTTGTGGGAAAGGAAGGAACCCTGGACTTCAAAGGGTCGATCGAGGCAACTCTCAAAAGCACCCAGCTCCTGGGAGGGCCAAAAATCCTGAAGCTAACCAGAGATGTTGCCCCTGATGTGGTGGTTTCGGACAGCTATTATCTGGGAATCCTTACCGCAAAAGCCCTCAAAATTCCAGTATACCTCATCCTCAACCAGTCAAACATGGAAGATTTTTTCAAGAGCAGGGGGGTGCCAATAAGGCTTCTCGGGGAGCTTACCAAAAAGCTCTACAACCAGGTCTTTGAACTGGTAGACAGGATTATCATCCCCGACTATCCTCTCCCCTACACTGTCTGCAGGGAAAACCTGAATTTCACTCCTAAACTCCGGGAAAAACTGTTTTACAGCGGTCCACTGGTCCAGAAAAAGTACGATGAAGTTGAAAAAATCCCCCTAAAAAAACCCCATATCGTCTCCCTTATTGGAGGTTTCGGATACAGGGAACCAATTTTTAGGAAAGTGCTAAAAACCGCAAAGCTCGATTCCAGCATCCATTACACCCTCATTTCCGGCCCCAGCCTTGACCCATCAAAATTCACCGACCTGCCGGAAAACGTGCAGATCCTTCAGTACATAAAAGACCCATTCCCCTACTTCAAGAGTTCCGATGCCGTAATCGCCCCCGGAGGGCACAGCACAATTATGGAAGCTTTAAGTTTTGGAATCCCGATCCTCTCTTTTCCGGATGAGGGACACAACGAACAGGAAAGCAACGCCGCTGTGATCGAGGAGGAGGGATACGGGAGAAGGCTCAGCTATTCCACTCCCCCTGAGGTCATTCTGGAATGCATCCGGGAAGTCCTTGAAGATGAGGAGTACAGAAACAAAACTGAGCGACTCTGCCGGCTTGCAAAAGAACTGGAAGGGCCAAAAGCAATCAGAAAAATGCTTGAAAAGGAAGTAGGAGCAAAAACCCCTTGAATAAGCTCCTGAATAAACCCCTCCATATTGCTCTTTTGAAGCCCAGAAGACTTAAAAGATAAGCATGAAAAAAATAAAAACAATTGAAAGAAACGAGTAAAAGATAAACAAGAGTCCAAAAAACTCAATCCGGCACGAGGCTTTTAAGGTACTCAAAAAGGGCAGCATGGTTTTCAAATACAAGGTCTGCATGCTGCAGCCTTTCGGGTCCGAGCGTGCTTGCGACCGCTACACAGTAGAGACCTGCGGCTTTTGCAGCTTCAATTCCCATCGGAGCATTTTCCACAACCAGGCACTCATCTTCCGGCAGGGATAGTTTTTCAACTCCTTTCAAATAAGGCTCAGGAGACGGTTTACCATTCTCGACGTCCGAACCCGTGACAACGACTTCGAATATACCGGAAAAGAAGTTTTCAATTACAGTTCCCACAACCAGATGGCTTGACCCCGAAACCAGGGCGAGATGGAAACTTTTTTTAAGTTCTTTCAGGCAGTCAACCATGCCGTCAAAAGGCTTTAACATGCCAAGATCCAGAATTTCCCGCTTTTTTCGGGAAATAGACTCGAAATCCTCAGCCTTGGGGGTTTTTCCTGCCTTTTCAAAGATTTTTGTGACAATTCCCCGGTTGTTTCCACCTTCGATTTCATATATATCCTCCCTTTTTATGGAGATCCCTGCTTCCCTAAAAGCTTCAGCCCAGGCGTCGGCATGAAAACGCATGGAATCCACAAGAACGCCGTCCACATCGAAAATAATTGCTTTGAACATCTGTCCTGAAAATCGCCGTAATCTATGATAAAGCTTGTGAAAGTACTTGCTAAATAAAAGTTCTATATAGAAAAAAATCAAATGGGTCAGGCAAGATGAATCATGCTACCTTTCACCCCCCCGGCTCTCCACGAGAGCCCTCTCAGGAGAATGCCTATCATTTAAGATATTTATCGTAAAGATATCCCCCCAGCCAGTATCCCAAGAAGGCAAATATAAGAGTCCCAGGTGCGTAAATAGGGTACCCTGGACCTTCAAAGTGGTATATCAGATTAAAAAAAACAAAGTAGAGGACTAGAAAAACTAAAAATCCCCCAATTTCGATCTGTTTTTTAGTCAGGTTCAAACTTACCGGCACCTACCTTTCACAGGACCTAAAAATGATCTAAACTCTGAATTTCTGTATCTGTACTGGTATTTCAGAGGGTTCTTCTCTTACTTTTTCTATTGCTTCGCTTCCTTTCCTGCTTCTCCTTCCTTTCCTGCTTCTCCTTCCTTCTTGAAGTCCAGGGAAACGGCATTGATGCAGAAGCGTTTTCCCGTAGGTTTTGGCCCGTCATCAAAGACATGACCCAGGTGCCCTCCACAGCGAGCACAGACAACTTCAACCCTGTTCATGAAAAGGCTGTTATCCTCCTTGAGACTGACCTTATCACTGGAAATAACGTCCCAGAAACTGGGCCAGCCAGTCCCGGAATCAAACTTGGTATCGGAAGAAAAGAGTTCCTGCCCACAGGCGGCACAGGTGTAGACGCCTTTTTCCTTGTTATAATACAGCTCGCCAGAAAATGGCCTCTCGGTGCCTTTTTGTCTCAAAACATGATATTTCTCAGGAGTGAGAACCTTCTTCCAATCTTCTTCAGATTTCTCGATTTTATCTTGTGCCAGTTACAAACCCCCTTTATGCATATAACTCAATTATACCGGAAACATTATTATCCTTCGGTTCAGGGGAAAAGTCCTGAATTTTCCTATTTCATATTAAATAATTTATCACTTATGAGACAGAGGGTAAGGCCTGTGGCCTTGTGGAGGTTGCTCCAAGGTATGAAGCAGGGAGCTCCAATGTTTTAGCCAGGAGTAGTTCACCAGTACGGGATAGGAATCTGGGAAAGCCAGGCTTATACCTGGTCTCTTATATTTCCGGCAGAAGCAGGGATTGGGCTTTTTGTTCTAATCCTGATAGCTTTCAAGCTCTTTTTCCAAGAACTCGAAATAAGTTCCGGGAATCTTATTCATATCTGAGCGAGTCCACCGGCTTCATTTTTGCGGCTTTTCTTGCAGGATAGACGCCGGAGACAAAACCGACAGCAACCGCAACGAGAAACCCGGCAACTATCAGGCTTAAAGGGAAGACCACAGGCAGGTGAAGAAGGCTTTCCACGCTGTATGCGCCTGCAATTCCAACAGCACTTCCGAGAACGCCCCCAAAGACTCCAAGCAGGATTGACTCGATCATAAAAAGAAAAAGGATGTCAAAGCCTGTGAAACCAAGAGATTTGAGCACCCCTATCTCCCTCGTCCTTTCGGTAACGCTTACGAGCATTATATTCATGATCCCTATGGAGCCTACAAGAAGGGAAATAAGGGCGACCACGGTAAGAAAAGAACTGAGGGCTGCTGCCATCATGTCAGTCTGCTCTAAAATCTCAGCCTGGTTAATTAGCATGTAGGGCCGAGAATCTTTGTCCTCAAGGTCCCTTTCGGAAATCCCGAAGCTCCGGGCAAGCCGCCTGTCCACATCATCCGATGTCTCTTGAATAGCTGCCGAGTCTTCAGCCATTGCAAAAACCCCTCCATAGTCTTTTTCGCCAAGAATTTCATTCATGACATCAATGGGGATCAGGACAGCTTCGTTATCGTTATAAGCCTGAACCATGGTGTTTTCTGGGTTCTGGATTATTCCCTTAACCTTGAAGGTCTTTGTTATTTTCTCGTTTTCTCCGACCCTGAAGGTTATATCTATGGAGTTTCGGACCGAAAGTTTCCTGCCGAACTTCTCGTCTGCAATATCATGCCCGATAATTGCAACATTCCCATCATTGTCATTAATAAAGGAGCCTTCCCGGAGCTGGGTGTTTGCAACCTGATCATAATCTCCCCCTACCCCGCTTACCATGATACTTTTGGTCTCGGACATGTACATGACTTCAGCAGTCTGGTACTTCAAAGGCGAAACCCCGGAGACCCCGGGCGTATTTTCAACTATCTTCAACTGGTTGTCGTAGAAGAGCTTGGGCTGCATCCCCTGAATATAAATGAAATTTGAACCAATGTTGGATACTTCATTCGTAAAGTGCTGGTTGAAGCTTGCCCCAAGGGACACGTTTGCAATCACAGCCGCTACTCCGATAACTATTCCAAGTACTGTAAGGGTTGAACGCATCTTTGCACTTGTAATGCTTCCAAGCGCTATTTTTCCTGCATTGAAAAGAGGGATCATGAAAAGGGCTCCGTTTTGTATATTTTTGGAGAAAGGATAAAATTGAGATTGAAGGACAAACTGATATCCTTAAACTTTATTTAAATGAATATATCAAATATATAAATTGTACTGGAAACTCTTTATAAAAAAATCTATTAATTTTTTTTGGAATCTTGCCCACCGATGTTAACGCAAACTCATATGGGAAGCAATTTTGCGACCGAAAAGAAGAATTAGAAATATTAAAACACTTAAATAAAAAATAAGTTAGAAAAATACAAGTAATTTAGAATCCCGTTAGTTTACTGGTAGCCCTCCATAAAAAAAATAACCAGGAAGATAGCATGAATAGAGAGTTGCTAACGAGAATTTGTAAAGAGATAAACTCGTGCCCTAACTGGAAAAACGGGAGTTTAGAATGTGGAAGGGATGAAATTGCAATCCCAAAAACCGTTGAAGTAAGAGATACTCAGAAAACTTAGTTAATAACCAGAGATCCTTCGAATCAAGCTAATAAACTCGATAACGTGATCAGCTTCAAAAATCGATTTTTCAGGGATAAGGTATTTCCAATCTTATTCGAAGATTACAAAACAGAGAAAGCAAAAAAAACAGAACATGTTTTGAGAGTTTTAGAGAAACTTTCTTAAGTATATTTTACTGGACTCACTATCAAAAATGCTTCCCTGGAAAAAGAGAAGGAGAGCACAAACAACCTAAAAAAGAATGCGCAAACAAATATCTTAAACGCGAAATCGAAGCTTTTGAACCTGAAATTATAATTTGTATGGGAGGAAAAGCTGTTGAATACGTGACAGGTGAAAAACTTCTACATGCAATATCCAAAAACGGAGAAAACTATGTCATCTATTCTGGAAGAAAGATTCTTTTAATTGCTCTTACTCATCCATCAGATGCAAACAACGGCGCAAAAAACAGTTCTTCTTATAGGTATGAAGAGACCATAAAATTAATTCATGAAAAGGTAAGCCGTTCTCAAAAAAGGATATATGAAAAATAAAAAACCAAAGAGCATTTAAAAAAAATATAAAACGAAAATGAAAGGATCAAGGTTTGCAGAGAGCTAGTATATGACTCTGTAGTACTCTTCGGGCCCCGAGTATTATCTAAAGTTCGGGTTTGAGCCAGCGAGCAAATCGGGGACCAAAGATCCTTTTGGTACGCCGGTTGAAGTGTTTATGGCGCTGGAGTTAAAGAAAGGAGCTCTTGAAGGTGCCGGCGGGATTATTGAGTATCCTGAAGAGTTCAATGACGTGTGAGTTCAAGATGTAAAAAAAAGTTTAGAGTTTCTTCCCGATTTCTTTTGCGTTTTCGAGCACTTCGAACTGATGGGAGATGTCATCGGGATTTATGGTTCCCGAAGCCCAGATGCTTCCCCGTACATCGAAACCCAGGTAGCTGAAAAGACCTTCCATGTACTTGAAATACTGGTTAAAGTTGTTAGGATTAGAGTTCCCGTAGGTATAAGCAAGTACGAGTTCTGTTGTTCCTCTCAGGAGTGAGGGGAATTCGGGCTTTGCACAGGGCTGCCAGCAGGTTAAAGCTATCAAGCGGTCAACAAATGCTTTTGTCTGTGTTGTGATTTCCCACATGTAGATAGGAGAGCCTATAACGAGGGCATCGGCAGATAGAAGTTCATTATAGAGTTCCTGCATATCGTCGTCAATGACGCACTTTCCTTCAGATCTGCAGGACATGCAGCCTTTGCAAGGCTTAATGTCCATTTTAGAGAGGTGGTAAACTTTTGTCTCTGCCCCGTTTTCGGTAGCGCCGTCAAGGATTGCATTCACGAGGGTGGCAGTATTTCCGTGTTCACGCGGGCTTCCTATCAATCCGAGTACATTCATGTGACTATCCTTCCTGGGAATATAACATTTCGTCCTGAAAATTAAATCTATTACTGAAGAAATAAGCAGGAAGCTAATTAAGTGTTCTTCTTTGGAAAAGTAGCCAGAGAAATTGTCAGAAACCGCGAAACTAAAAAATAATGGAAAGAAGTGAAAAAGCAAGAAAAAAAGGTTGAAAGCTGGAAAAATCCCATGGCTTAAAAAAATTGTTTTTTTTCTATTGCTTTGAGGTTTAAAGGTTCTTTCCGATTTCTTTTGCCTTTGCAAGAATCTCCGGCTGCTGAAGGATGTCTTCAGGGTTATAGGTGCCGGCTGCGACTATACTACCCTGGACATCGAAGTGTATGAAGGAAAACAGACCTTCCATGTAATCGAAGTACTGTTTAAAGGTATTCAGATCAGGGTTTCCCTGGGTGTAGACAAGGAAGAGCTTCTTTGGCAAGTTGAGACGGGTCGAAAAGTCAGGGTTAATAAAGGCTACAAGGCGATCTATAAAGATTTTGGTCTGGGCTGTCATCTGCCACATATATATGGGAGAGCCAAGCACGATAGCATCAGATGCCTGGATTTCGTCATAAAGCTGCTGCATGTCGTCATCGATTACGCACTTGCCTTCGATTTTGCAGGTCATACAACCTTTGCAGGGGTTGACATCCAGTACGGAAAGATTGTAGACTTTTGTCTCAGCGCCGTTTTCTGCAGCTCCTTCAAGAATTGCGTTTACAAGTTTTGTAGTGTTTCCATCCACTCTGGGACTTCCGATTAATCCTAAAACTTTCATCTGAAAATATTCCTCCGAAAAAGAAAATAAAAAGTGATAAAATAGATGAGCCGACAAAGGTATAAAAGTTCCCTCTGAAAACCTACCTTCGGCCACCTTTACTGCAAAAAAAGTACAAAAAGATATGAGATACGGAAAAATTCAGAGAGACGGACTCAAGCTTGATTCAGCTCTTCTATATTCCGGGCCCGGAAGTTGTGAACCCGAGACCAATTTTCCGATGTCCTTTGAGTTCTCCAACAACTGGGGCCTGAAGGTAACTTCAAGCTTATCCGTGCCTGCTGCAACGATTGTCTCCAGGACGTCAAAGCCCAGATAGTAAAGAAGGCCTGCCGTGTATTCAAAATACGGTTTAAAGGCATCTCTGTCCGAAATTCCCTGAGTAAAGACAAGGATTAATTTTTTATTGTCAAGCCTGCTCGAAAAATTCGGCTTTAAGAAAGCTGTCATGCGATCAATAAGGAGTTTTGTCTGGGCTGTCATCTGCCACATATACACAGGAGAACCAAGTACAACAGTATCTGCTGTCTGAATTTCCCTATAAATTTCTTGCATATCATCGTCTATAACACAGCAGCCGTGTTCCTGGCATTTGCCGCAGGCGTCACAGCCTTTGATGTCAAGAGAAGCAAGGTTATAGGTCACAGTTTCTGCCCCTTTTTCCGCAGCTCCCTCGAGAATTGCATTCACAAGTCTTGAGGTATTACCATCAACTTTAGGACTGCCCACCAATCCGAGAACTTTAATTCTAGAACCCCCATTAAAATTTAAAATACAGGATATCAAACATTTTTGAGCAAAGGTATAAACGACGGATCAGAATAAAAAAGTTTCTCTTGTTGGAAAAATACGTGAGTTTGTATAGAAACCCTGGAATAAAAAAAATAAAAAAGAGAAAAAGAGAATTCTGCTTGTTTGGACCGTTATCCCGATTACTTTTTAATTACATAGAACGCACCAAGAAGCGCTGTAATAAAAAGCAACCCCGTAAAGAATGTTGAATAACCTGATTTTTCAGCACCTTTGCTTCCCTCTTCACTTACTTGAGAAACAGGCTCCTGCATGTCAACAGAACCTTCGTTCACTCCCTCTGCAGAGATGGCTTTTTGAGAATCTCCTTCTTCTATGGAACTCTCTTCTGCGGAATCTTCAGATGGTTCAGAATCTTTTTTCACAATTTTGACATCTCCTTCTGAATCACCGTTGCTACTTGAATCCTTACTATTTGAACTCTTATTTATGTCAGCAGAGGAAACAGAACCTTCGAGATCAATTACAGAGATCGATCCCGGAGTCTTGTTTATAGCTTCAATTTCAGAGGCAGGGATCTCAAAACTGGAATTGTCTTCATAGACATAGAGTTCCACCTTCCCGATATTAGTATAGTTTTCAGGAGTGAGATTCAGGTTCAGGTTGTATTTACCTTCCTCTCCTATGGTACTTTTCGCAATTAGTTCTCCTTCATAATATGCCATAACCTCAGAGCCCTCAGAGACAGGTTCTCCATCTACATTTAACCCGCCACGCAGAATGAGCGGCAGGGTGGGCACATCTATCATCGAATCATTTTCTTCGGATAAGGCAGGCACATTTAACACTGCAAACACAGACAACATCATCAGGCTTAAAATAAGCACGCCGAATTTTCGGTACTTAATCAAACTACTTCCCCCAACTACATTTTAGTTAATGTAAAACTCAAACCACTATCCAGATTTGACCACTGCTTCATACAGACTCCAGCTGCATGCTCTGCAGGTTCTTCTTCAGAAAGGGTTTTTGTTTACAGGTTTTTTGTCCCCCTTTGCTCAGGAAGGATTTACCCCCGACAAAACTCATAGATATCTGGTTTGAAAATATTTCCTGCCCAGAAATGTAATAGAGCAAGAGTTGTTAGAATATAATATTATTAGATATTATAAATAGCAGTATATTGAAAAATAATAATAAACTAATAATAATAACATGCTTAGCCTGTATACCCCCATCAATCGAAAGTGAATGAAATAAAGAGGGACGATGAGAAAAAAGAAACAGGAGAAATAAAGAAAAAAGAAAGGGAAAAAATATTTTTTATTTATTTTTCCTTCGTTTGTTCTTCGTTTGTTCTTCGTTTGTTCTTCGTTTGTTCTTCGTTTGTTCTTCGTTTGTTCTTCGTTTGTTCTTCGTTTGTTCTTCGTTTGTTCTTCGTTTGTTCTTCGTTTGTTCTTCGTTTGTTCTTCGTTTGTTCTTCGTTTGTTCTTCGTTTTTACCCTGTCTTCTTTACTAACCTTCTATTTTCCTGATTTTATTTCACTTATTCTTCGCCTTCAGAAAAGCAAATGCTCCAAGCCCTGCAAGTAAAACAGAGAGTATTTCAAATCCGGGCAGTACAGACTTCTCTTCTTCAAGTTCGGCCTTCACAGGCAGGGCTTTGTATGTATCATAATTGGAAATTGAAACTCCTATAAAAGCCGAATCGTTGGCATAATATTCCGCCAGGGTAGCAAAAAGGTTCTGTATTGAATACTTATCCTCAAAACCCTCTTCTACAGAAATTTCAATAATTCCTTTTGAGTTCACACCTCTTATTTCACCCATCTCAAGTGCAACCGCATCCACAATATCCGATTCGGAGATCAGGTCTTTCTTATCACGGTCATAAGCCCTGACAACAAAGAAATCTACCATATGAGCAATTTTTTCAACGTTTGATGCATCATAACCAGGAGGAAGACTTGCTGAAATGGACACATCTTCTCCGGCTTTCTTCCGGGCAGCCTCAAAAAGGGTTACATAATCCATACAGCCCTCTTCAGAATCGGAATTTAGAGAAGTTTTCATGTAGATGTTGATTCCATCAAAAGGTGCAAGCGACTTTTCGTTATAGTCAAGAATGGAATCCAGGTAAACCTGGGAGGTGTTCATAGCTCCTTCTTCCGTGCAGTTGAGTTCCTCAAAAAGCACTGCATGCACGATTATTCCTTCCTCATGAGCCATTTTTACAAAGCGCTCATACTGCCAGAAATCTTCACCATTCATGCTCAGGAAGATGGTATCGATTTTTGAAGAATCGAAATCCTTTGTAAGTCCAGGAAAATCGAACCTGTATGGAGAAGAGAGCTTAATTCCGGAAACATTGACACTGTACCTGGGAAACAGAGTTTCTGGAGCATTAGTCTCATTTTCATCCTGGTTCTCCTGTAGCTGCACCGGTGTTTCAGGGATTTCTTCGGGGGCTGAAACCTCAGAAACTGGAGTCTCAGTTTCAGTGGAAGTTATAGATTCGGAAATAGAATCAGATTCAGAAAGAATATTTTCTGAAGAGATTTCATCTTCAACCTGGTCCGAAGCGAACCTGACAGTTGGCTCGGGTTCTACAAATTTGCGGACAAACGCATAGTCTACAGCCATATAGCCTGTGTTCTTCGAAGCATCAGAGTAAGAAGCGGCATAAAGATAAACATGCATAGGGAGGTTCGTAACGTAATCGTTTGAAGCGTAGTCCATCTTTGGATCCCGAACTCCGTTCTTAAACCAGGCGATATTGCGGGTATCGTTTTCTTCGTACCAGGCAATTCCCGAGGTGTACCATTCCCCTTCAGGAATGCGGACATTGGTTAGATCAAAAGAGTTAAACCTTTCCTTCCTGTAAGACGTCTCCCAACGCACACGGCTCTCATTGGCAAATTCGGTCTCGTGCTTAATCTCGTTTTTCCTGCTGTTAATCTGATCTATGAAACCCTGTCTCAGCAGAGGACCTCTCTCATCTTTTCCTGTAGTAACCTTCATTCTTTTGACCACGAACATGGAATTAATGTCAAAACTGTCTTTGCTGTAGATAAGGGAGGAGTCATAAGCATGAACCTTAGGAGCTGATACATTACAGATTCCATTTTTGACTTCAACCAGACCCCCACCTGCACTTTCAGCGTTCCATTCAAGCCTCTGGAGTTTATCTCCCTCAAAGCCATCAAAAAATTCGAAGGTATTTTCTCCGTTACTCACTGCCTCAGCCGCCGGATTTCCACACTTTATAAGAAGCGTGATACTCCTGTTTGCAGGAAGGAAGGGGATTCTGACCCAGAGAAGAGCTTTTTCGGCTTCCGGGTCCCAGGTTTCAATCCAGTAGTTGAGTGTTCGTCCTCCGGAAAAGAAGCGAAGGTCAGAACCATCCGTTTTTGCCTGTGAGAAATTAAAGTTAGAAGAATCCAGGTTGATAGGAACCTGATAACCTGTTAGATTTGTTCCGGAATTTTCAGTAATTACGATCTCCTGAGAATAGGCTTCCGTATCATTAATTGCAGATATAGCCCATAGATCATTCGCTGTAGCCAGAGCAAAGCCTGTGATCAAAACCAGGAAAAAAATAGAAATAATCCCACATGTGAGTAGTCTCTTTTTCATTTTTAGTAGCCTCTTTTAAGCCCTTTTATCAAACACGATAAAAAAATACTATTCAGACATTATCAAGACCATAAAAGAAATTATTTATTTTACATACTTATTAACCCAAAAACAATAAACCTTTTCATAAAGACCTGCCCAGAATAATAAAAAAATAATAATAATAATTTATATAAAAATTGAGTGAGAGAGCAGAAAAAGAGTCCGAAACGGTAATAAAGAATCTTTACAATTACATTTTCCAATGACGCTTCTATCCAGCAATGAACTGAAAAAACTTATACAGGCAAACCCTCCTTTGCTTGAAAATGCAATTGATATCAAAACCCAGATACAGCCAAACGGGCTTGAGCTCACCCTGAAGGAGATAAAAACAATCGAAGGTGCAGGAGCTGTTGACTTTGACAACTCTGAAAGGGAAGTTCCCGAAGCAAAAACCCTGGAATTCGGGAGCGAGGGGTGGATTCACCTTCCGAAGGGGATATATAAAGTACTATTTAACGAGATAGTAAATATCCCCATGAACCTGGCTGCAATTGCAAAACCGAGATCAAGCCTTATTCGCTGCGGAGCAACCCTTGAAACCGCGGTATGGGATGCGGGATACAGGGGACGCAGCGAATCTATGCTTGTAGTTTACAACTCAGCGGGCTTCAGGCTGAAGAAAAACGCCAGGATCATGCAGCTCCTTTTCTATACCCTTAACAGCGAAGTAGAAGAAGGTTATTCCGGAGTCTACCAAAACGAAAATACAAAATGAGCTTTCTGAGAAAAGCAACAACCCTTTGAAGGCCTGAAAAAGACATGTTTTGAAAATATATAGACAAAGTATATATTATTAGATGGTATATCACAACCTATGAGTACAATAGGGAAATCCGTAAGGATGGAACGTATTTTCAACAGAAACACAGGTAACGCCATTATAATTCCCATGGACCATGGAGTTGGTGCTGGTCCCATTAACGGGCTTACAAACCTTCAGGACGCTGTAAATAAGGTTGCCGAAGGTGGAGCTAATGCCGTACTCGGGCACATGGGACTTGCCAAACACGGGCACAGAGGATACGGGCACGATGTTGGCCTGATAATCCACCTCTCTGCTTCAACCTCCCTTGCTCTTGACCCGAACCATAAGGTTCTTGTAACGACGGTGGAAGAAGCCATAAAAGTCGGAGCTGACTGTGTATCTGTCCATATAAACATAGGAGCTGAAGACGAATATGAAATGCTGCAAGGGCTCGGCTATGTTGCAGGAAAATGTGATGAATGGGGAATCCCTCTCCTTGCGATGATGTATCCGCGCGGGAAAAAGGTCCGTTCCGAATACGACGTGGATGTAGTAAAACATGCAGCCAGAATCGGAGCTGAGCTAGGGGCAGACATTGTCAAAACAAACTACACCGGAAGCCCTGAAACTTTTAAAGAGGTTGTAGAAGGATGCCCCGTACCTGTGATTATTGCAGGCGGTCCCAAGATGGGGTCAGAAAAGGAACTGCTGGAAATGATCGAAGGTTCCCTTGAAGCAGGTGGTCGTGGCGTTGCAATCGGAAGAAACGTCTTCCAGGCAGAAGATCCCACAGGTCTTGTACGGAGAATTGCAAAAGTTGTCCACGAAGGTATGACTGCAGAAGACGTGACAAAAATGGGCAGCAAGGCCTGAAACCCAGACGTTTAAAGGAAGTAAGAAAATCAAATTGCGGGCGGCCGCCCCAACCTAAAAAGACTGTCCGACAATTACTATCAGTAATAAATAACAGTTGTCTATTGTTAAACTGGAACTTTTTAATTTTATTAAATATGCATTAAATTCATTATTTTTTTTCAACAGAAAAAGTTCCATTTATTTCTATTTCCACATCCAATTAGCCCGTTTTTAATTGAATAAATCCATATTTTCCTTAAATTAGCTGCAGTACATACTAAATATATCTTCAACATTTTCTGTTGCCGTCTTAGTTGCCTCTTTTTTTCGGGGATGTATGGGTTCAATTCCTTATCATTCAAGTAATGTATGTTTTCTCCACTACAATATCCACTATCTGCACATATTTTTGTGCCTTCTTTCAACAAACCACAATTTTTTTCCATTTTATATTTCCATGTAAAAATGACTGACTTTTCGTTAACCTGATCTATATATTGACCAATTCTTTCCCCTAACTCCTTTATTGAGTCAACTCTTATTCCTCTCAATACGCTTCTTGCCATTTTCCTGAAAAAACTTTCAATTATACTTAGCCATGAAGCATGTTTGGGTGTGAATACAAATTCAAATTTATTAAGAACGGTTTTCAGGTATTCTCGAGTTTCTATTGATGTATGTATTTTGTGATTATCCATCAAAACTTTGATCTTTTTTTCACCGTAGGAAATAATCACTGATTCAATTTCTTCTTTGGTATGAAAGTACTGCGATTTGAAAATTACTTTCATTTATTTGTGCCTGTAATCTGAAGAATTTCATGTTTGTTTTTTTATATATTATCATTTAATTCATTAGCCTTTTTAATTCATTAGCCTCTTTATATGTAGCTAATACCCTGACTGCTTTTTGATCAAACTCCGGATCAACTTTAGCAATATAAGAGTTGATCTTATGTGGTTTTATGTTGCTTGCATTGAGAATTTTTGAAATTGTCCCCTGATTTATCTTCGATAAATCAGAATGTCCTTCTTTGATACAATTCTTACGGATATGTTTGGCAAGAAGTCTCTGCATCCAGATTTCATGAGGATAACCAAGATTTTTTGGCTTCATACGTGCAAGTGAAATTACAAAAGCCCGTGATTCGGCACTAATGTCTTGAGGTCTTCCACTTCTGGATTTATCTATTAAACCTTCTTTAACCCCTAAATCTAAAACCCTTTTGATCCATTTTCTTACAGTTTTGTAATCTACTTTTAACTCTCTGGATATTTCGGTGTCGTTTTTTCCATGATAGCTTAAAAGTATGATTTTAGATCTTTCGACAGTGCTTGCTGCTTGATTTCTAGAGTGGCTGAGCTTGATAAGATAGTCTAAATCTTTTTGAGTGAATGATAATTTGGGACGACGGCTTATACGAGGCATAAGGAAGTTTATTGAATGATTAATATAATTATTTTATGGATATATATTAGAATCTATGCACTAGATATCAGAGACTCCCTGGAACCACATTAGAAATATGTCCAGAAACATATTGGAGATATATCCGGGACAATATTGACCCTGTTAGAAACCTCAATCAAAAAAGGTAGATATGAGACTCCTAACAATGGGAAACTTTTAGTTGTCAAAATGAACTTCCTACCCACTAAAAGATAATCAGATCAGAGCTCTGTTATTGTAGACGCCAGGAAAAGAATATTTGTTTACCTGTAGTTTCCAGTGGAAATTATGGGGTTTCATATTTCTGCAGGAAAAGGCAAAAACATGAGATTGAGATATTTCGAGAGAGTTAATGGAAATAACATCCGGATGGATTAAAAGAGTATGAGGGACAGTGGAATTCAAACAGGATAGAGGAGACCTGGCGAAGAGAAAACGATTGAATAAGGGATATGTACCCGGAAAAGGAATGATACTGATCTAAGATAAGAGATCAGTACAGAGTTAAAGAAAAAATAAAATAAAAGAGACCTGTGCAAAATATGAATATTCTCGAAAGTTCAGTATCCCAGAAGGACTCCTATTAGCATAAAACCATATCCGAAAAAAGTAAAAGAAAAATTTCCTTTTGTATAAGTGAAATCCCAAAAATGAGAGAAGAAGTATATAGAAAACGAAGAAAAGACACATAAAAGAATTAAAATAAAGGTCGTAAAAAAATTGATTTGCAAATAATTCCAGTGGAAACAATGGGGGCCCTGTTTGAAGAAAAATAAGAAATTGAAAAACTCTAAAAAAGGGTTTGAGAACCTATAAAAAGGGAAAAGAGACCTCAAAACAGCAAAAATAAAAAGCTCGAGTACGGGGCCCGGAAAAGATTAATGATCCAGACCAAAAATGCATTCTATGAAATTATGCCTGGATCAGAAGTTATACATGAATCAGAAGTCTACAAATGGAACAAGGTCACAGCCTGTACATTTAAGACACATCGTCGTTGCAAACCTGGGGTCAAGCCCGTATTTCTCCAGGATTTCAGCCTCCATTTTCGCAAGCTTTAAAAGGCGCTCAGAAGACGGGCGTTCGGTAAAACAGTCTCCGGACCTGAGAGGATGAGGGTTTACCGGGCGAAGGACGGGAATTACTCCTATCTTTGCAAGGGTCTCGACTCCTTCCCGGACAGAAGCGTCACTCTCCCCAAGCCCGATTATAAAATTGCTGAAGACCCTGTTTTTTCCAAAAATTTCTACAGCTTCTTTAAGCCTGTCCAGAATGTAGTCAAGGGAAAGGTCCCCACAGACTTTCTGGAAAATATCTCTGTCCATGGTTTCAACATTGTATTTGACTTCGGCAACTCCGGCATCATAGAATTTGCGGGAACAGCCCTCGGTCGGATACACCGAAATTCCTATAGGAACATTGTATTTTTTGAGAGCGGGAAGCAACTTGAGCACACGCTCAACTTCCCCTTCGACCGATATTTCAACTCCGGAAGTAAGAGAGATGGCTTTAAGGGTCCCTGCCTTCATCACATCGTCCACTATGTTCAGGACTTCCTCTTCGCCCTTGACATGCCCCTGAAGTTTGGGCACAGGGCAGTACTTGCAGTCAAAGATGCACCTCTCACAGAGCGTAATGAAAGCCTGCTCAGGACAATGAGCAAGGGCAGGCTCAAGTTTTCCCCTGGCAAGTTCTTTTCCTTCATGTAAAAGCGCAACTGTTCCGTCTTCTCCTGCGGCTTCGATGGAAAGCGGAGAGTTCTTATTTACACTGAGTCGGACTCGCTTTTTCCCTGAACTGAAAAAGACGGAGCTGGTACCTGCCCCTGGACCTGCAGTAGAACCTCGCGCCCTTGGAATAAGCGAAGGGTCCACAGAAACTGAACCTATTGAGATAAGAAAAGCTTTTAATTCCGGCGTAATTTGCGTGCCTTGCATTTGGATATTCCTCAAAAGAACTATTTTTTCCTGTAGTTCCGGTCTGTTTTTCATCATCAGATACTATATAACTTCTTCTGAAAACATAATTAAAACAGTCTGAAGCCATCTTTGAAATAAGGAAGATTCTTTTCGTTAGACATTAATTGATTTTATCTGGATGGAAAAAAAGCCATTTCTTCCCAAGAAAAGTAAAATAAACATATATAAATAAAATAAATGCTATGTAATACTTGAAATAAATCGAGGAGGACTAAGAGTTATGTTGAAGAAATGGTTTGCAGTACTTGTAATACTCATATGTGCCATTTTTGCTGCTTCCTCAGGATGCAGTGAAAACAGTGAAGAGGACACGAATGCTCCTGAAGAGTCGGTTGAAGTAACCGAAGAAGAGGCTTCTGCAGAGGAGGCAGAAGAAGAAGAAGTTAAAGTAGAAATGGTATCCACCGGAGACTCCAGCGACTGGTGTTCTGTAGGTTCTTCCTGGAAGTCAACAAACCCCCAGACAGGCGAGGAAGTAATAATGAAGATCACAGGGACCGAAAACATTGATGGAGTCCCGATGTGCAAAGCCGTTTATGAGACAAACCTTGAAGATGAAGACTTCTCCAAAATTGAATATTTATGGTCCGAAAATGGAGAAACCTATTTCTGGACTGCTTATGACACTTCAGGAGAAATAATTTCCGAGATGAGTATGAAAGATGGCAAAATGAAAATCGTTGATGAAGAAGGAAATGTAATGGAATATTCCGCGGGGCAATAAGATAAGAGGCCGTCAATTCTGCTGGATTTTCCAGCAATTCCGATTTTTATTTCAGCAATTCCGATTTTTATTTCAGCAATTCCGATTTTTATTTCAGCAATTCCGATTTTTATTTCAGCAATTCCGATTTTTATTTCAGCAATTCTGATTTTTATTTCAGCAATTCTGATTTTTATATCAGCAATTCCGATTTTTATTTCAGCAATTCAGTTTTTTCTTGAAATTCTGTACCTATAATTATTATATACCCGCTCGGTTCCCGGGTGTCCTATATTAATGTATCTTCCACTTTTTACGACAAACAGAGAATTTACATCCTTGCCTGTTAGCTATCTGCATTTTAAACCGAATATTATAATGAATTTTTCAACGCTTTTTTTGCAGGATGGAAAAATCTGTGTTCATGCCAGAATATCCTTAAAATCAGATGAAAATATTGCATAAAATCAGATGAAAATATGATAAAAAGAAAGTGTATGATTCTGAGTTATCAGGAGCTTTAACGAGATTATAATGGTTATATAATATTATACCAGGGGGTTAAAATTAAAATGATGCAATAATAATTTATGCATAAAATAACATTATGTGTTACATATAATTACAAAAGTATTATATACCTGAAGTACATAGTACAATTTGCGTTCTCATCCCTTCAATACCCCACATTAGTACAAAAGATACTCCGCAAGTAAAGGGATAAAGAAAAATTAAATTAAAAACTCACAACCCATGAGTCCAATACCTCAGTATCTCTTCCCAGAAAAAAATAAAAGCATCTCTTAAAGCCGTTTGGAACTTCCAGGTTTTTGGATGGGAACGCAATACTATTTTTCAGAAAATTTTTACAACAGAGAGTAGTTTGTGGGTGCTCTCAAGAATTACTCTTATTGTTTCCAAATTACGGCAAACATTATTTTTATGATCTCTTCCCCGCCCTGCGTGACGCCTGGACCTGCTTGAGTACAGTGAAATAAAAAATAAACCAAGGATATTGCATTGATTTCCGATTATACAGGTCATCTTTAAAAAATTAGGTACCCTTAAACCGAGAGTTCTGAAAACAAAATCAAAATAATTATATATTTACCCCCCTGAATTTTAAAAGGTAGTTTTTACAGCAAAGGAGAGCATTAACGATGGAAGAAATAGATGAGATTGACCTTTTTCTGGATTCACAGGTAAAAAACGAAAAAGAACTGATGCAGGAAAAATGTGAAAAGACTTACAATGCAGCATCCAACCAGATTCGCAGGGATATGATGCGAACGGTTTGTTTTCTCGGAAAAAGTAAAGAAGAGCTTCTTAAAGAAACTGGCCTTGATGAAGCTGCTTTAAGGTTTCACGCTGAAATTCTAATAAATGCTGATTTTCTCTTTCAAGATGAAAAGGGCGTTTACAGGCTGACTGAACTCGGGCTGAAAATACTTCCCAAACTATGAAAGTTTTCAGCCTGCTGTCAGGTTTGGTTAATGTAATGTCCGGTTATTTACTGATTTTCATCAGTTTTAATAAACGCCTCTGTTAAGAGGCTTCCTTTTTGGTATTGGAAAATGGCATATTTCCTGGATAAAAGGATTTGCCAATTTTATATATAGGAGAAAATATATGGTAGTTGTCAGCCCGATACATAATATTTTTTCAGAATAATAAGGACCGGAAAAACATGAAAGTCATGATCATAGGAGGTTTTCTCGGAAGCGGGAAAACAACCGCAATTCAGAAAATCAGCAGGCAGCTTATCGATGCCGGAAAAAGAACTGCGATTATCGTAAATGAAATTGGAGAAATAGGGCTTGACGGAGAAACCCTCAAAAGCCCGGGAATTATAACTGAAGAATTAACAAGCGGCTGTATCTGCTGCACACTCAGAATCAGTATGCAATACACTCTTCAGACCCTTGAAGAAGAGTTCAAGCCCGATGTTGTGATTATCGAACCAACAGGAATTGCTTTTCCAGGACAGATAAGGGAAGAAATCGAACTTATGGGGCTCTCCAAACTGTCTTTTGCTCCGATTGTGACCATAGTAGACCCCGGGCGTTTTGGCACAGAAACAAAAGAAATTCCAAGATTTATCGAGACACAGGTAAAGGAAGCTGAAATCCTCGGGATAAACAAAACAGACATAGCACCTGCAGAAATAATCCTGGCAACAGAACAGATGCTTACCGAACTGAACCCTGGAGCAAAAATCCTGAAGTTTTCGGCAAAATTAGAAGATGAACAATTTGAAAATCTGCTCATCCATCTTGCAGTCGCCGGGATTGGGAAGCCTCCTCAAGAAAAGAAAAATTCAATTGAACATTCGGAAGTCTCGGCTCACTCGGTTATTTTTACCCTCACATCCTGTAATCTTAACCCTGAAAAAAGCAGGCTACTTATCGAAGAGAGCCTTCAAACCATAAGGGACAGATTAAAGGAAATTAACCCTGATTTTGTAGGACATGTTAAACTTTCCCTGAAACTCCCGGACTTCATGATCAAGGGCAGTGTGACTTCTTCAGAAGAAGCTCCACAGGTGGAATTTACCTCTCGTAAAAATGAAAAGCTCGAACTCAGGCTGCTTTCCGCAATTACAAAGGTCCCGAAAGACAGGCTCACAGGAATAGTAGAGAGCACACTTGAAGAGAAACTGAAGGAATCAAACGCCTCTTTTGAGAAAAAGAAACAGCATCATGGCACGCTTACAGAAATAAAAGGGCTCATAAAAAAGAAGTAAAAAACCGAATAGAAAAACACCGATTTCATTATTAGATCGAAATTTTAGGCAGTGTCACGAATTTGCTGTAAATTCGAAGCCGTGTTTTTGTGCACTGTGTATAAATCAATTCTTCCGATATGGAATTTTCTATCCAATAACTTATTGATATTTGTGATATTACAGAAAAATCGGTACACTTTCATATTTTAAAAAGTCCGGCTTCAATCAGTAAAGAAAAATCAAATATTAGAAAAACTAAGAGATTAAAGGACAAAAAGTGGAGTTTCAATATGCATGATGAAATTGACGAACTTGATGTTTATTTTGCCTCGAAGGGAGAAACTACCGAAGGAGAAGCTGTCAAGCTGGAACATATGATGATGGAAAAGGTTTCCGTAAACCCTGCAAGAAGGAAACTTCTCCAAACAGTTGGCATCTTTGGGAAAAATGAAAAACAGCTAAAGGAAGAGTCAGGATTAAACGATTTCTTCTTTAAGTTTCATATGGATTTCCTGCTCAAAGAAGGATTCCTCAAGTTTGAAGAGGGAATGTATCGCCTTACGGATCCAGGAATTGCAATGCACGATTCCGTATGTTAAAAAGCCTATTTTCTAATATTCCTTCGTAACAATTCAGGTAGCCTTTGAAAGGCTACAATTTTTCCTCTTTTCGAGGAAAAATTGCATATAAATTGAATCCTATTTTGTTTCGTTATTATGCTTACACGTGAAGAGATCCTCGTTATCTATGAAGCTGGTCCTGAAGCTGTAATTTCTGTAATCCAGAGACTTGAAACTATCATAGAAGAACAAGCTATTCGAATTGCTGAACTAGAAGAACGTGTAAGGATTTTAGAATCTCGCTTAAATCAAAATAGCAGAAACAGCAGTAAACCTCCTTCTACTGACTTTTTAGTCAAAGAAAAACCTAATCCCAAGAGTCTCCGGAAAAAGAGTGGGAAGAAACCTGGAGGTCAAGAAGGTCATCCAGGCACAACTCTTGATATGGTTAATGATCCTGATTAGGTAATTGAACATTCTTTGACCTGCTGCAAAGAATGTGGACATACTCTTGAGGATGTTGAAGTTGAAGCTTATGAGAGAAGACAAATTTTTGATATTCCTCCTGTAAATCTAATTGTTACGGAACATCGAAGTCAGATTAAGACCTGTACTCACTGTGGAAAATCAAATAAAGCTTCTTTTCCAGAATCTGTGAAATATCCCGTCCAGTATGGTCCTAATATTTTAGCTTCAGCAATTTACTGTAAAAACTACCAGTTTATTCCCTATAAAAGGATTTTAGAGTTTTTTGATGACGTTATGGGGATAAAAATCTGTTCTGCTACGATAATCAGAGCAGAAAAAGAATGCTTCCGGAATTTAGAGGAGTTTGAAAATGTGAGTCAGGAGAGGTTAATAACTTCTCCTGTAATCCATTGTGATGAAACTGGGATGAAAATTGAAGGAAAAAGGCATTGGGCTTCATGTAGCTTCTAATGACAAATACACCTGTTATTTTGCTCACTCAAAAAGAGGATCAGAAGCAATTAATGCCATGGGAATTCTTCCAGAGTTTAAAGGAATAGCAGTTCATGACGGATGGAAACCCTATAACAGTTATGAATGTGATCATGCTCTTTGCAATGCTCATCTCCAGAGAGAACTTACTGGAATTGAGGAGAACTATAAACAGCAATGGGCTAAAGAGATGAATGAACTGTTAACAGAAATGAAAAAGTATACTGATGAGTGTAAAGAGCAGGTCAAAGATCTGGACTTTGAGCAAATTAAAGTGTTAGAAGAAAGGTTCGATGCTGTAGTCATGAAAGGGATTGAAGAAAATCCACCTTCTCTAAACCCTGAAAAACAAGGAAAACGTGGTAAAAATCCAAAAACAAAAGCAAGGAACCTACTTGACAGGTTTATAGAAAACAAAAAACAGATCCTGAGATTCCTCAATGACTTGAGAGTTCCGTTTGAGAATAACCAAGCAGAAAGAGACATAAGGATGATGAAATTACAGCAGAAAATATCAGGAACTTTCAGAACTATACAAGGAGCGGAAGCTTTCTGCAGAATTAGAGCTTATATCTCAACCATTAAAAAGAATGGTTTCAATGTTATAGATGCTATTCTCGCGGCGCTCAAAGGAGCGCCGCTATTATTCTGAGAATTTCAGCATTTTGCTGAAAAAACATACTTTTTTATCAGTGGCTGAATAGTTACATTCCTTCTTCTATTATTCCTTCTTCTATTTCTTTATTCTTTTTATGCATTTTCAAGAACATAAAATTAGGAAGCTTGAGCCTTAGCTCATTCCGATTCCAGAAAATTGCTTTTTGCTAAAAAGCGATAAGTTTTTATGTTTGTCTGAGTAATGGCGTTATGACCAAATTTTTCGATATTCTATGGAAGTTTCAAAAACGTACCGATCTAATTTCCAGGTACATATCGAGCAAATAAATAGGAGTGTGAAAAAATATGCCAGCAATAGTTAATGCAGATGAATGTTCTGGATGCGGAACCTGTGTCGATGAATGCCCCTCTGAGGCAATTACCCTCGACGAAGAAAAGGGAATTGCAGTAGTCGACCAGGACGAATGTGTAGAGTGCGGTGCATGTGAAGAAGCATGCCCGAACCAGGCAATCAAAGTAGAAGAGTAAAAACAGACAGCATGGAATAAATTTTTTATTCCATTTTTCTTTTTCCTTTTTATCAGATTATTTTTTATCTCTACGGAGGTAGCTTTTTAAATGGTAGCAGTTAAAGCGGGTATTTTAGGCGCCACTGGTGCTGTAGGGCAAAGATTTGTAGAAGCACTAGCAAACCATCCATGGTTTGAGATTACAGCCCTTGCAGCGTCCGAAAGAAGCGCTGGCAAAACGTATCGAGAAGCGGCAGGGTGGAGGCTGGATACAGCCATGCCGGAAAGTGTCGAAAACATAGAGGTTGTTCCTGTAGACCCAAAAGCCGTTGATGCGGATGTGGTCTTTTCGGCTCTTCCTGCAGACCTTGCCCTTACAGTGGAACCCGAGTTTGCAAAAGTCGGGTTTGCAGTTGCAAGCAATGCATCATCCTACAGGATGGAAAAAGATATCCCTCTTGTAATTCCGGAAGTAAACCCCGAACACCTGGGACTCATTGAGGTCCAGCAGGACGCAAGGGGCTGGGACGGATACATAATTACAAACCCAAACTGCTCCACAATTGTCATGACAGTTACCTTAAAGCCCCTGATGAAGTTCGGACTCGAAACAGTACAGGTGGCAACAATGCAGGCGATTTCCGGGGCAGGTTTTTCCGGAGTTTCAGCCATGGCAATCTGTGACAATGTAATCCCCTATATAGGAAGCGAAGAAAAGAAAATGGAAACTGAAACCTTAAAGCTCCTCGGGGAATTTAATGGCTCAGAAATCGTGCCTGCGGATATGAAGGTCAGTGCTTCCTGTCACAGGGTCCCTGTAATCGATGGGCACACGGAAGCTATCTGGGCAGGTATGAGGGATAAACCCACCCCTGAAGAGGTAAGGGAAGCTTTCCTCAAATTCGACCCGAAACTTGGAGAACTCCCCTCAGAACCGCGTAACGCTCTGATAGTTCGGGACGAAATTGACAGACCTCAGCCGCGCCTTGACCGCAATATGGGAAAAGGCATGAGTGTTTCTGTGGGCAGAATCAGAGAAGGCATCCGCTACATCGCGATGGGACACAATACAATCCGCGGAGCTGCAGGTGCAAGTGTCCTTAATGCAGAACTCCTGCACTCGATGGGAAAACTCTGAAAATAAAGATAGAAATAGAAGTGAAAAGTAAAAATCTAAAAGCTTCAGACATTTACTTTTCTCCTTTACTTTTACGGAATTCGTTTTACGGGATTGGATATTTTATTAATCACAGCAACACGATTTGTCTGTTTTTACTTTACATCATATCCTTTTAGAGTTTTCAGGAAAAGAAGAGTTTTCTTGCAATCTCTTCTGCCCTGCGCATGACGTCTCGAACAGGCACTCCACTTACTTTTGCAATCTTTTTGCAATCCTCAAACTCCGCAGAGATATTGAGCAGGACCCCTTCAGAATCCCTGGCAATCTTAACCGCGGTTTCAAACTCCTGACCTTCAAGCTCTACTGTTATCCTTTCGAGGTTTCGGGCAGCCATGAGCCTGTGCCGCACAGGCATAACCCTAACTCCAAGAGACCCTGTTTCAATGATGATCTTCCGTGCGAGTTTTGCGCTGTCTTCAGGCTTTGCAATGACCTTGATAATATGGGCAGGCCTCCCTTTTTTCATGGTTACAGGAATAATCGCAACATCCCTGGCTCCCATCGTGAGCAGTTCCTCAAAAAGGTTGCCCAAGACTTCCCCGCTTACATCGTCGGCATTGGTCTCAAGAACCTCAATAATATCCTGAATAAGGTGAGCATCAGGTTCAAAAAGCACTCCCTGGAGCATATTGGGGCCCGGAAGCTCAGCATCTCCTGCCCCATATCCAACAGCAATTGCCCTGCCCTGAGGAAAAGCCTCAACGGGTTTTGCAAAGTGAGAGAGAATAGCAGCCCCTGTAGGGGTCAGCAGTTCCTTATTCACGTTTCCTCCCCTGAAATAGAGTTTCCCTTTTCTGAGAATCTCAAGGGTTGCAGGAGCTGGCACAGGAAGAGTCCCATGGGCACATTCTATTGTTCCACCGCCCACATTGATGGGGGTGCAGTAAACCGAGGAACAGTTAAGGGAATGGATAGCTACAGAAGAGCCTATTACATCAGCAAGGGCATCGCTCTGCCCCACCTCATGAAAGTGGAGTTTTTCAAGATCAGGTTGCCCATGGACTGCGGCTTCGGCTTCAGCCATTTTCAAAAAGATGTCAAGAGCACTTGCCTCCACCTTCTGAGGCAGTTTTGCAGATTTTAAAAGGTCCACGATTTCAGGATATGTCCGGACATGTTCTTTTTCGGGCACGTTTATGTGGACATCCAGGGCTTTTATTCCCTTTTTCACCACTTCCCTTATATCCATGGATACGGGCGCTGAAGCTTCAACCAATTCTTTTACCGTTTTCCTGTCCGCTCCGAGGTCGAGAGTACATGCCAGAATCATATCCCCGGCTGCCCCTGAAAAGGGATTAAAGACCAGTGTTTTCATAAAGTATCACCCTGAATTCTGCTCTGAAAATATCTACAGTTACTCTTCCTGTCCTTCTTTTTGTTTTTCTGCAGGGCCTTCATCCTGTTCCGGGTCTTCAGTATATTCCCTTTTTCCGGCCGCTACAGCAATCATATTGGCGATCCTGGCTGCATAAGCCCCTGCAACAAATCCCGCATCAATGTTTACCACTGCAAGTACAGAACAGGACTGAAGCATTGACAATAGGGCTGCTTTTCCTCCGCCGCCTGCCCCGTAACCAGTGGATACGGGAAGCCCTATTACCGGCACATCAACAAGCCCGGAAACAATAGTTGGAAGTGTTCCTTCCCTTCCGGCTGCAACAACGATTGCTCCGGGGTTCCTGAGTTTGAGTTTCTGGAGTTCAGGGATCAGCCTGTGGATGCCAGCAACCCCAACATCATAAACAGCAACGGTTTCACAGCCCATTTCAGAAGCAATAACCCTGGCTTCTTCTGCAGCAGGGATATCTGCAGTGCCTGCGGATATGATCCCAATGACCCCTCCGGTACCTGGGGCTGGTGTGCCGTCGTGGATAACCACTGTACGTGCCCGGCTGTTCCATTCGAGTCTGTCCTCGGGAAACACTGCCCTCAAGGCATTAAGGTGTTGGGGGGAGACACGCGTGATAAGAGCTCTTTTACTTTGTTTTACCATAACCCTGGCGATCTCTACTACATCTTCAGGTTCCTTGCAATCGGCAAGAATAGCTTCGATTATTCCAGTCCTGCTTTTCCGATGGGAATCAAGTTTTGCAATGTTCGAATAACTAACAAAACCCAGACTACGGACCTGCTGTTCTGCAGATTCAATATCGATATTTCCTTCTTTGACAGATTTTAATATATTAGTAAGATCCATGCGCCACCCTTGGTCAAAAAGAATTGAATGTTTTAGCAATAAAATTGAATGTTTTAGCAATAAAAAGCTTAAACACCATGTAACTAGACAATAATTATTAGTTTGGAGGCTTTTTAGAGTTTCGTGCCATACTCATATAGGCTTGAGTTATAATTATTTGGGTTATTACTCTGCTATTTAAGGTAAAAATTCAAAATTCTAAAGCTGGATGAGTATGGTTAACCGAACCTGAAGATCAGAAGCGGAAAATGGAGATATTGTTTAATCATTCGATAAAAATCAACTTAAACAATATCTTCATTTTATCTTTTAAGCATTTCAAATTTGTCTTACTTTTAAGTCCGCTTAAACATCTCTTTTGCCATGGCAACCCTCATCTCCAGATCAGGCCCTTCAAGTTCTTCTGAAACGGATTCAAGAATCGTTGGTATATCAAGGTGTTGGGGACATTTTTCAAGGCACTGTCCGCACTGCACGCACTGGGAAGCAAATCCGGGCTTTCCGCCGGATAAGGTGCCACTCAGCCCTACTGCATACATGAACTTTGCCTCGTCTGCATTGCCGAACATATGAAGGTTGTTGTATGCATCGAAACAGGCTGGAATATCCACTCCTTCCGGACAGGGCATACAATAGCGGCATCCTGTACAGCCTGCTTTCATGATTTCGCGGTATTTTTGCTCCACTTTCTTTACCAGCTGCAATTCAGTTTCAGTTAGAGAATTTGGATATGCTTTATCTGCTACCGCAAGGTTCTCTTCAATGTGAGTCTCCTCATTCATCCCTGAGAGGACAACTGTTACTTCAGGGTGGTTCCATACCCAGCGAAGAGCCCACTCTGAAGGCGTATGTTTCTCCTTTGCTTCGCCCCATATTTCCTCTATAGCAGGAGGCACCATCTTTGCAAGGTTGCCTCCACGCAGAGGTTCCATAATGATGACTCCAAGACTTTTTGAAGCTGCATACTCAAGCCCTTCTGTGCCTGCCTGATTCTTTTCGTCCAGGAAATTGTACTGAATCTGGCAGAAGTCCCAGTCGTACCCATCCACTATCCTCCTGAAGTCTTCTCCCGAACCGTGGAAGGAAAAGCCGGCATTGTTGATCCGACCGTCAGCCTTTGCTTTATCAAGAAAATCGGCCACTCCGAGCTTTTCGATCCTGTCCCATAAGGATCCTACAAGCGCGTGTATGAGATAATAATCGACGTGGTCTGTTTTGAGTTTTTCCAGCTGAGCGTTCAGGAACTCATCCATATCCTCCCTGCTCTCTATAAGCCAGGAAGGAAGCTTTGTTGCGAGATTCACTTTTTCACGGTATCCGTCTGCAAGGGCACGACCTAGGAAAGGCTCACTCTCTCCCATGTGATATGGCCAGGCCGTATCAACATAGTTTACTCCCTGGTCGATTGCATAACGTACCTGCTTAGTGGCTCTTTCTTCATCTATACTACCATCTTCTATTAAGGGAAGTCGCATGCATCCAAATCCAAGTATTGAAAGTTCGTCTCCATTTTTAGGCATTTTTCTGTACAGCATTTTTAGTTCTCCGGAATTGTTGAATTGTGGAATTGTTGAATTGTTGAATTGTTGAATTGTGGAATTGTTGAATTATTGAATTATGGAATTGTTGAATTGATTAACTTGACCCTGACCGATCTTTTATCGACAGCTTATTTTTGCGAGAGATCGGTAGTTATCAACGAGATGTGATTGACCAATCACTCATGGAATGAGTGAAAAAAATTAGTTTTTAGCCAGACCTCTCCAGATAATCTGGAATCCGTCTTCTAAAACCTTGTTTTCATCCAGCAAGGGATCTGAATCAAGGATAAGGTTCACTACCGCCCTGCTACTCTGATAAAACATTGCAATGGTAAGCTCCGCGGAAAAGTCTCTGATCGCTCCTGTTTTTATTCCTTCATCCACAAGCTTATGGAGAAAGACATACTCTTTCATTACTTCTTCACGCGTAAATTTTGTTATGTAAGGGGATGAACAGAACTGACCGACAAAAAGGAATTCCTCCTGATTGTTTACCCCCCATTTGACTAAATTTGACCATATTGTTCTTAATTTATCTTGAAATGTATTCTGTGCCTCAATTTCTTTCCCCATGCTTTGACTTAATTGCCCTTTTACTTCAAAATACAGGCTGTTTATAAGATCTTCCTTTGTAGGGAAGTAATTGAAAAGGGTGCCTGTGGCTACACCTGCATCTTTTGATATTTGTGCAGTGGAGGTGCCGTGGAAACCTCTTTCAGTAAAAAGTTTCAGGGCAGCATCCATTATGGCTGTTCTTTTGTCTTTGATTAGTTCTTTCATGAATAATCTCTATCATTGACTGATTAGTCAGTTATGTAGAGAAATTGCATCGTCATATAAATACATTGCGGCGATTTTTACCTCTGAGGCGGGAAGTCCCCTTCCTCGGAGCGTAAGCGACAGGTGGAGGATGAAAGCCGTCAACTTCTACAAAACAAAAGTAATATAATTATTCATACTTATAATTGCATCAATATAGCAATAACTATGCAGAATAAACTGGATCTTAGAAGCCATTCTTCCCATTCACCCCATTATTATTTCGTTCAATGCATGAAATATAGAAGAAAAGCTCTAACGAATCCTTTAGTTGTTGATTTTCTTAAAACTAAAATCCATAACATAAGTGAAGCATTTGATGTTGAATACTAAAATAGATACAATCAAATCCAGAAGAGATCATTGTAAAAAGGGAAGCAATAGATGGAATCGACTGCACAAAACATATAGAAAGATGGAAGTAAAGAAGTCTAATTAGATAAAAGATTTTCAACATAAGCTTTCCAAAACTATGATTGTGAACACCAGAGCCAATACAATAATTGTTGGTGATCTTAATGTAAAAAATATGGCTCAATCAAAGAAAGTAAATGGAAAAAGAAAATGGAAAAAGAAAACGTTCTCAGAATAGATCAACTCAGAATCAAGGATATCTTTCTTGGTTCATCGAATTCTTGACAACCCAAAATCAAGGATACCTTTCTCGTTTCATCGAATTCTTGACCTACAAAGCAGAGCTTACAGGTAAAAGAGTAATAAGAATTGATGAAGCTTATACCTCAAAGGAGTGCTGTATCTGTGGAAAATGACAGGAAATGCTTATTTGGGAAAGAATTATGAAATATGATTGCGGAAACGTTATTGATAGAGATAGAAATAGTGCTATCAACATCATGAAACGGTTCTTATCACAGAATGCTTTGTGGATGGGCTATCAGAAATTTTCTGATAATCTTCGACAAACAGGATTACAGATGGATACTTGCATTATGCAAATATCCAGGTGACGTAATTACTCGAAGGAAGTTCCGTCCTCGCTTTCATCAGAAAGCAGGGTGGGGTAGTTCACACGCCCAACCAAGTATTATAGTAGATATTTGGCAAATAGTAGATATTTGGCAACTATACTATAAGAAAACGGACAATTTATGATACTATCTTTCACGATAAAAATTTTCCAGAATAAGAAAGGCTTTTGGGAAAAGAGCCCTTACTCCGAAAAAAGGAAAAAACAGGCTTTAATTCCTTCAGTAGGTTTTCGTCTTATCTTTACAGTATAGTTTTTTCGAAACAGGGAACAGAGACTCACTGCCCAGTTCCATACCACAATCATTGAAATTGACAGTAAAGTCTTTTATGCCTTTCAGGGCCCTTTCTTCAATCAATTCCTTAATTTCGTACATGGAAAGCTTCAGGCCAGCTTCCCTTACCCGGCTTGCCAGTTCCTTCAACTCTTCGTACTCCACACGGGCAGAAAGGGGCTTTTGCTCTTTTCCTATAACTATTTTTATATCAATATCTCCTTCCCAGAGAAGCAGACCATTTTCGTCCCTGAAAGAAAGGCAAAGCTTCCTCAGCTCGTAGTCAAAGGGATAATGCTCGGTCTTCAAAAGCCTGACCCCTAGAGTACCGGTTTCCAGGGCCATGAACTCGGCAAGTTTCTCAAAGTTCCTCTCCTCACTGTCGATAAGGAAAACATATTCACTCCGACCTTTCTTTGTAAGGGCAGGTATTACATGTACGTTTTTAGCTCCAAGTTTCATCAATTCTTCGATCAGGTACGGGACCTGATCGCAGGTGATATTGTCAATGTTAGTCATTAACAACAAAAGGAAACCTCCCGTTGAATTCCATAACGTAAAAAGGCAGAGGTGGAAATGGAGTAAAAGCCTGTAACTTAAATCATTTCTTCTCTGCCCAGAGTCGTTCAATGCATTATTTTGTGGATAAGCCGGTTTTCAGCTTAGGATGGTACTCAAACGCATTTCGTAGAATCCATTATCCGAACTGCAAGTTTTGCAACTTCCAGAGCTTTTTCCCGGGCTCCGGGAATTGCAGCCGAACCGCCCTTTCCGCCTTTTTCAGCCAGTTTTGCAGCTTCTTTTGGCTCAAGTGCCTTCATTGCAGCGGCAACAGCTGCAGGTACGGTGATGTTGATAATTGAATGCCCGGAAAGCTGCAATTCAGAGACAGGAATGGCCGCCAGAGGAATGATTTCAAGAAGGTCCTTCTTGTCGTTGAAAATTGCATCAGGAATCACTTTCTGCCCAAGCCCCTTGAGTTCAAAGGTCTTACCGTCAATGGTCAATTTTACGTCTGCATCCGTGTCAAAACCATAGTAAGCGTTCGTGAAGGGATGGTTCCTGCGGGCTCCACCGACCAGTTTTGTGATTTCGATCTTAAGCTCATGCCCGGTCATGGCTCCTAGCATTGCCGCAGCCCGAGTTTCAATAGTGGTCTTCCTTTCAAGGTCGAGTTCTCGGACAACCTCTTCTACAGACTTGCCGGCATTTATATCCTCATAAGCCTTCTGTGCCCGGCGGTAGATTGCAGCCGAGCGAACCCCTTCAGTTCCAAGGATCATAGCACGAGTAATCAAGCCTCTACGGACCTGCTCGGTCTTCCTGGAGATGGTGTTAAGGGCAACTGCAGCAATTTCAGGATCAAGCCACTCGTTCTTCTTCACCTCTGCAATGACATCGGCTGCCTGTTCTACATTGCCTCCGTATTTGATCAGAGCCCTGAGGGTAATGATAGTGTCTGCAGTCATGTGCCCTAGAGGGGGCATGATAGGCCCGCCCGAAAAACCTGCTCCGATTTCAACCGATTCCTTAAAGGCACAGAGCATTTCCCCAAAAGACATCATCCCAACAACTGTGGGAGCTCCGATGTCTTTTAAGAGGACACCCAGATCCCCCACAATTCTGGCAGAGTCGTATTCCTCATCCGTTCCGCGTATGTGGAGTTTTTCCGGGATGCCGGCAACTTCACATGCAGCTTTTCCTGAAAGATAGGCGCTGTTAACATCAAAGAAGCCCCCATATTCCTCCCCAACAAAAGCATCAGGGTGGACTATTTCCAGAGCTGCGGCAGACCCTATAATTGCACAGATAATCGGGCTTGCAGAAACCCCTGCCCCCCAGTAAGCCTGCATCATGGCTTCTGTCCCTATCCTTGCAGCATTCATAGCCACTTCTGGAAAGCCGATGTCTTCTCCAAGGGTGTTATGCCCATACAGAGGACCCCCTGCAACCCCGAGAGGAATTTTTCTCCCATCAATTCTGGTCAGTTTGCCCTCTGCCATGGCGCTATAAATCGCCTGAACTGCCGCAAAACCCGATACTTTGTTATTGGACTTGGGAGTGGGAATGGCTATAACCCCTGTCCTATCGGCTCCTGCAATCATACGGGCAAGTGCCCCTATCTTCCGGTTCCCTGCAGGTACTCCAGCCTGGGCATTGGAACCTGCAAAGTAGCATATTGTAGCTGCAAAAAGGGCCGCATTTGCGGGACATGCTCCGGCTTCTTCTGCGGCTTCAATACCTTTTTTGAGTACGTGATCAATTTCCAGGCTGCCACTGTCTTCATCAGTAAGCTTGATATTCGCACCCCGGAAAAGCTCTGTAGCAATAGCGTTTGCGGCACACATAGCGCCTATATTTGTCATTCCATGTCCTTTGGTAAGGGCTTCTATTCGATCGTTTGTAAGATTCTGGAGATCTGAAACTGAGGCCATTACTGCAGCACAGACTTCTTTATTCAAGATATATTGCCTCCTCTTTAAAATATAAATATATTAATACCCCACAATAGTTCAAATGTTTTTATGTAAATAGTTATGCATTAACACTGTTATCACAAAGAAAAAAATCCAAATATATATGAGGCGAGATCTAAAACATGTCAAATTGATCTCGATATTCATTATGAACATTGGAAAAAATGAGATGAAAAAAAACCCTCCGAAACCCTGCCACACTCTGGAGAATAAAGAAAGGTAAAAAAACTGTGAGCAAAAAATATCAGCGATACATTTAAAAATCCAAATTGTCAATGTGTAGAGATCATCATGCTCATAGTACTCTCATTAGGCGGTTCAATTCTCGCAAAAAATCTTGATTCGGATCGTTTTTTAAAATACGCAAAGGTCCTGCGCGACATCTCAAAAAAGCACAAGCTGCTTGTAATAACTGGCGGCGGAGAAGCGGCACGAAACTACATCGGAGCTGCCCGGGCTATGGGGGCAGATGAAGTAACCTGCGACTACATAGGCATTGATATCACGCGTCTGAACGCAAGACTACTTATTGCGGCTCTCGGACCCGATGGATACCCTGAGATTCCTTCAAACTATCTTGAAGCTTCAAAAGCTATGAACTCGGGAAAAGTCGTGGTAATGGGAGGGGTTACACCCGGCCAGACCACTGACGCCGTAGCTGCAATCCTTGCAGAATATCTGCGGGCAGACCTGCTGACAATTGCAACCTCGATTGACGGAGTTTATTCCTCAGACCCCAACTGTGACTCGGGCGCAGAAAAATATGACATAATCTCTCCTGAAAAGCTCATAAGCATAGTCATGGCAATCGAGATGAAGGCAGGCTCCAAATCCCCGGTAGACCCTGTAGCCGCAAAGATCATCGAACGCTGTAAGCTCGACGCCCTTGTAATGGATGCACGGGACCCTGCCCTGCTAGGAGAAATTCTGAGCGGAGAGGCAGCCAAGAAATCACCGGTATCCTGCGGGACCTGGATTACAGTAAAAAAATAAAAAACCTGGACCCTAAAAAGCCTGAGTCCTAGAAAGTTTGGACCTCTGGGCTTTTGAGCCCTTCTCCAGTATATCAAAAAATACAAAGTCTTCATCAAAAACACAAAAAATACATCAAAACTTAAACATAGAGGTTCCTGCATATATTCATATTGCAGAGAACCAGATAGTTTACCGAATCTGGTTCCAGGCAGCTTTTGGAAAGAAGGAGGGACCGGGCTTGAGTCTGCCGGAAAAAAAGAACTGTTTAAAACTGAGAGAGTTTACTTTTCGTTTATTATCTTTAATTGTATTCCTGACTTTCCTCTGCGTTCAGGCAAGTCCTGTTTCAGGGGCAATGAACGGGACAATTGCCGGAGAAGAAAGTCCCCTTATTGTTGATTTTTTCTCAGACCATGACCTGAGCGATGCAACAGTCAGGTTTGAAGAGCCTCTTGAAAACGTTTATCTTGTTTTTACCCTGAGCTCGGGAAAAGAAATTTTGAAATCGGAAACTTTCCAGCTTGGCTCCGTAGATAAGGGGCAGGAGATTACAAAAGTCCTTTTCTGGGGGCTTGAAGAGGACTTTGGAAAGGATAGGGACTCCTATACAGCACAACTTTCTGTAAAGGACGGCACCCAAACTCTTGAGTCCCGGAAGCTTTCTTTTACTTACAAAAACCAGTATCTTTCAACCCTCAAAATTGTGGATTTCTCTGCAGACTCCGAAAAAGCTTCCGTTCTGATAACCCTCATGAGCTCCGCAAATCTCGGATTCGTTCAGATGCCTGAGCCCAGCGTGGTGGACCTGAACCTGAAACTCCTTTCCGACACAGACATCATCTATTCTGAAAGCCTGGAAAATGTCCCTGTGACAGATGCATACTATAAAGCAATGACCTGGCCCTTCCTTCTCGAAAAAAACAGAGATTACACGGCTCTCCTGGAAGTGCATTCCCATTCCCCTGACATTACTACGGCTTATACATCGGACTTCAGGGCAGAAGAAAAAGTAGAACTCCTTGATACGGACATCGATGTGGACGAATATGGGGCAAGCGTTACGATAATTGGAAAATCCCAGGTGCCTTTTGATGGGATTATCAGGGTCGTGCTGACTCCTGAAGAAGGAGATGTGCAGGTCTTTGAAGAAACTGCAGATATCCTGACCGCAGGACAGGAAGATACCGTAGGAATTATCTGGCAGGGGGTGCCCAGAGGGGACTATAATGTAAAGATTTATGTGACAAACCTGGAAGGCGAAGTCATGGACAGCCATGAAACAGTCCTGAGAGTTTTTGAGCCCGTAGCCGAAATAAACCCTTCGGAGGAGTCTCCAGCCTTCGGTTTTCAGGCAGCACTTGGTATTTTCCTGTGCTTTGCGATTTTTTCGGGAAAAAAATGAGAGGGAAAAAAGAAGGGTGATAGGCATCTCAATAAGTTCAAAACAATAGCTTAAGCCAATCGCCTCAAAATCAACAACCTCAAAATCAACAACTTCAAGCCGTTTAGAACCAGCTGCAGTTCGAAAGCATCCTTATGCGGGATTATTATGTTTGACCTGATCATCCGAAACATAACGAACAGGAAAGTCCGGAGCGCACTGACAATCTGCGGGATAGCCCTCGGGATTTTTGCAGTTATAGTTATGGGCGCCATGTCTGAGAATTTCCACCAGACTTTTGAGCGTTCCATGAGCGTTACCAGCGATAAGATCCGGGTTTTTGCCGAAAGCGGGGTCTTTGGGGGAGGGCTCACGGACGATAAGGTAAGCGATGTGCTTCGCGTAGCCGGGGTAAAAGATGCCTATGGGCTTTTGATGACCACCTTTGATGAAGACAAGATGGGCATGACCGGCAAGCAAATCCTCGGCGTCCCCCCTGAAAAGTCCAGCGTTGCCCTTAACCCTGTAGAGCTGAAAGCAGGCCGCTTCCTCAATCCCGGAGATTCCTACAGCGTGGTCGTCGGAAACAACATCAAAAGAGAATACGGACTTGAGACAGGCAGTAAATTTGAAATCCATGATAAATATTTCACCGTTGTCGGAATCCTTGATTATACCGGCTCGATCTTTGATAATGCCGTGATCATCCCCCTTGAGACTGCCCAGGACCTTTATAATGTGGGCGATTCGGTCTCATACATCTTTGCCGTGCCTGACGAGAGGGTGGATGCCGAGATGCTCTCAAAACGCATCGAGTTAAGCGTAAAAGGCACAAGCACCCTTTCTCCGGGAGAACTTGAGGTGCAGGCAAAGCAGTCCTTCATGATTTTCAGCGTAATAACGATTAGCTCAGGGCTTCTTGCAGCAATCATAGGCGGGCTCTGTGTGATGAATACGATGCTCATGTCCGTTGCCGAGAGGACGAGGGAATTCGGGATTTTGAAAGCCATAGGCGCAGAAACGCGGGATATCCTGCTCCTGACACTCGGGGAGGCTTCATTCATGGGCCTTTTAGGTGGAATCCTTGGAATTATAGTTGGGGTCGGGGCTGTCTATATCATGAATGCCTGGCTTGAAACGACAAGGATAGTCCTTTTCCTGATAACTCCGAGGCTTCTTATAATTGCCATGGTTTTTGCTCTGCTGATTGGCGCTCTTTCCGGGCTTTATCCAGCTTATAGGGCCTCGAAGATGAGTCCAATGGAGGCTTTGAAGCATGCGTGAAGAAAAAATGGAGGGCCTGATGTCGGCAGAAAAATCCGGAACTGATGGACATAACAACGGACAGAAAGTAATCATGCAGGTTGAAAACCTCTCCAAAACCTATATCCGGGGCAAGATCCCTGTCCATGCCCTTCGCTGTGCCTGTATAACCGTACGTAAAGGAGAGTTCCTTGCCATCATGGGACCTTCTGGTTCAGGGAAATCGACCCTTCTTGCTCTGATCGGCACGCTTGAAGAAGCCACTGACGGAAAGGTTATCCTTGACGGAACAGACCTGACTTCGGTACCTGAAAAACTGCTTCCCCGCGTGAGAAGAGAAAAAATAGGTTTTATTTTCCAGCACTACAACCTGATCCCTACACTTTCAGCCCTTGAAAACGTGGAACTTGCAATGCGCTTTTCCAGAGTGCCAAAAAAAGATAGGAGAGAAAGAGCAAAAGCCCTGCTGGAAGACCTGGGTCTGGGAGACCGACTAAATCATAAACCCACTGAGCTGTCCGGGGGAGAGCAGCAGCGAGTCTCGATCGCCAGGGCACTTGCGAACAGGCCTGCCCTGATCCTTGCAGACGAGCCAACCGGAGAGGTGGACAGTAAAACCCGGGATTCCATTGTGCGGGTTTTTAAGGAATTGAGCCAGAAGGGGCAGACAATTCTTGTGGTTACCCACGACCCCGATGTTGCAAAGGAGTGTTCAAGAGTGCTGAGGATTACGGACGGAATGATCAAAGATAATTGAAGGTAATTAAAAGGCAATATGGAAGAGAAAAGAAGTGAAGAGCAGAAAAGAGGAAAACAGGAGAAATAAAGAGAAATAAATCAGTGAAAAACCTTTAATAATTATCTTTGCCCCTCAAATCTCCCCGATTTCCCATCCCAGGTGCTCTTTTATAACAGTATATGCCATCTCCGGGGGAATAATTCCAATATCAGTTACGATCATGTCGATGTATTCAGCAGGCGTAAAGTCAAAAGCCGGGTTTTTTACCTGCACGTGGGAGAGGTCCGCAATAATTGCAGGATCAACTACTTCATCTGTAGCCCTTTCTTCGATTTCGATGGGATTTCCTACAATGGTGCTCGGGCTGAACTTGAAGGTCTCGGCAGCTACCATAAAACTTTTTCTGGCTTCATGAGCAGCAAGAGCAAGCTGAGAAGTTCCGATTTTGTTTACAAGAGCTCCGTTGGCTGCAATTGCGTCCGCCCCAACGATGACCTTATCCACGTCTTTCATGTAGTAACGTACGGCAGAGTCCACGATCAGGGCTGTTGGGATTCCAAAGCCGTTAAGGTGCCGGATTGTCAATAAGCCCTGACGCCTTGGGCGGCTTTCGGTGGCTATTACCGAAATATCCTTTCCGTCTTCAAAAGCCGTGGTGATGATAGAAAGAGCAGCATGAGAATTGCAGTGGGTCATGATAATGTCTCCATCCTGAATTCTTCTTGACCCGATTTTCCCGATTTTTTCAAGCGCGCGGTCTGCTCTTTCGATAAAAAGGTTTGCATTTTTGATGATTTCCTGTCTTGCTTCTTCTACATTTCCTGAAGAATATCTCGAAGCAAGTTTTACGGCATTCGGAAGGGAAACAGCTGTAGGGCGGGTATTTATAAGAAAATTTGAAACTTCCTGGATACTGGAACTAAACTCCTCCATTGAGGAAGCTTCGAGCCCTGCAGCATAATCTCTGATGGCTTCAGCCGCAGCTTTTGCAATCCTGCCTGCACCCCGGATTTCCATTGTCCGGATCTTTTCTGCGGTTTCCTTAACTTTTTCCATAATATAAAGGATAGTAAGAGCCCAATTTATAGCTATCTTCCGATTATTCCCGATCTCAGAAGATAAAGCCCCGGATTCATAAACCCTCAGCAGGAAATTCGTTAAATCTTCAGATTTAGCGGGTAGTTGGCTTAGATTCAGATCTCATTTATTTTTTCTGATCTGTCCCTGTAGTAAGCAAAAAGGTCTTCTCCCCATTGAAGGGCAATGGGGTAGAAACACATTACATCCTGTTTATGGTCAAAAGTGCCGTCTGAAAAAGGAAGACTTAGAGAGAGGAACCTGTCAGTGACAGCATGAGATAATTCTATTTTTTCGTCACAAACATAGAAACATGCATTCCGGAAATGTATAAATTCTCGAAATTCAGTTCGATATTCCTCTTTTATTCTCTCGTAAACCGGCCGGGTTACAATAATGGATATGTCCACTCCTTTTTTTGCGAAAGTGAGAAAAAGAGACGGGTAAAGAGGGTGGAAAATGGAGGCAATGCCTTTTATTCGTTTTGATGTTGCAAGGTTTTCCACAAATTCCCTGTGAGGATCAAAAAGACGTGTCCTGTCAGGAGGTTCGGAGAATGTACAGTTTTCCAGATCTCCAATCTTGTTCCTTAAAGGGGTAGGTATGCACTCAATTGCATGGTTTGCCCAGTACTCGTAGCAGTTACCAAAAACGTTTAACAAACTCACCATTACCTGCATTTTCCCGGCTACCGCTATGCCAAGAGGAGACAGGATGTAAACGTCTTCTGTCTTGAATACCAGAGAAGCTTCCCTTAGTTTTTTGAGCTGAGGAAGGACAGCTACAGAACTGGCATCCAGATAGTTTTTTATTTCCTCGATCGTTTTTGGCCCCTCCTTCAAAAATAAAAGAAGATCTTTCCTTTTTTCAGAGAGGAAGATTAATTCGAGAAGTGAGCTGTTCATGTTTTTGATATATATGGAAACACTTAATAAATATCTGTCGTGTCTCCCAGCAATTTTTTTCCAAAGAAATGTTTTCCCCAAAAAATATTAGCAATTGGCTGGAGATGATCGCGTGTCTGTAGAAAAAAATATAGTCTACTGCGTGGACAAAAACGTATAAATCCAAATAAATATTACATAGTAAAAAAAGATTATAATTGAGGATGTAAAATATAATTTTTCAAGCCAAAAGAACGTGATTTTGAAGCAGCTAAATAATTTAATGAGAAGCAAATTTTAAGGTCGTATAGGTTATATACCCCTATAACATAAAGAGGAAGTTAACGATTAAGAGTTAAGGGGTTTTTCTCTTAATCGTAGGGGTTGAATCACACAATTGGGAGCCAAATCAGAGGTGGCAAGCGGCTCCCAATTTTAACACCAATATTTTTGAAGAATAATAATCCATAAAAAACTATGGATTCGGAGTTATCATGACACCCGACTTTTAAAAAATATATAGCCCAGTTTGAATAAATTTAGTCGGTTGTGCCCAGATTGGTGAACTTATTGATAGGAAAGGTTCTTAGTATAGAAATTATAAGCTGAAACCTTAGATTTGAAATATTTAGATTAAAAAGAATTTCAATTGTAAATACTTAAATCCTGAGATAAATTTTGAAGAAGAAAAGAAAACAAAAAAAAGGATTGTTTTTAACTATTTTGAAATTTTTAATGATAACAAAAAAAGAGACAGAAGTAAATATTTTAAAGGCAGCTAAAAAAATAAGGGTATGCATAATTTGAATAGTAAACAATATTTCATATAGTTTATGTTATATAATTAGAAACCATAAAAAGTAATAGAGATTGGGAGTTAATGGGTTATCTCTCAGTCAAACGGGGTTGGATCATCGGTAGGGACCTCTGAATGGGAAATTAAGGTCCCTATTATCCTTATTATAGAAAAATTATAAAGCCTGAATTATCTTAAACCTGAATTATCTTAAACCTGAATTACCTTAAACCTGAATTATCTTAAACCTGAATTATCTTAAACCTGAATTCTCTTTTCAAAATGAAAAAATCTTCTTAATTGCCTGGTTGTAGATAGTCAACCTTACATTCGGTAGGTTGACAGTATAAAATAAAATATTTTTCTCGATATCGTTATAAAACATTAGACAGCCATTTACCAGGATTAAAGCTGGTTAACATATGACCCAACTCTCACGACCTATAAAAGCACGGAATCGTCTTTTCATAGAAGTTACGTATAATAGATTAATAGTTGGTCATATGTAAACCTAAAAACTGCATATAATTATGGGGTATCATTTTAAAATCGTCATCAACAAGAATTATCAAAAATTAAATTTTTACCTACCAAAGCTAAAACCAGCTAATAATTCAAAGGATTCTTCGTATATTTGTCCTCTTTGTAAATTGGTTCAGAGATCCATATAATTACCGGTTTTTATATCTATATAATTGCTATGATTCAAAAGTATATTCACAACCTTAGATTTTGAGTGAACTACCACTCAGCTAAAGACTGAGTGGCTTCTTGGTTCATTCCTCCCTCTATTGAGGGCAAGTCCCCAAGCTCATCCCCGTAGTCCCTACGGTGTCATAATCCAATTAGATTCTGATCTATGAGAGCGAATTTTTTGATATTGATAGCGGCATTAATGTCTCTATCGTGTTTGGTTTTACAGTTTGGACAAATCCATTCTCTGTCTTTTAGCTGAAGCTCTTTATTGTGGTATCCACACACACTACATAGCTTAGAAGAGGGTTCAAATTGTCCAATTCTCAGGACGGTTTTTCCAAACCATTGAGCCTTATATTCCAACTTTGTTACAAAACTACTCCACGCAGAATCACTTATAGCCTGTGTTAAGTGATGATTCTTAACCATGCCTTTAACATTTAGAGTTTCCAGAGCTACAGCTTGGTTTTCGCTAACAAGTCTAAAAGAGAGTTTGTTCTGGAAGTCATTTCTCTGATTTGTTATTTTGTCATGGAGCAAGGATACTGATGTAGTAATGTCCTTTACATGTCCTTGATACCGTAGCCGTTTTAGGCTCTCCTTCAAACTTCCTGTGAAGAACTGCTTTAATTGGTTCTATTTTAGGAAGCTTGATAGTATTATTTTCAAAGTTTACAGTGTAGTGTTGAGGTACAGGGAAAGACTGTATCGGATTCTTTTTTGATTTGAACTTTGGAAACCCTGTTTTCTCTCTAAAGAATCTAGTGAAAGCGGATTCAACCTGCTTAGTCATCCCCTGTAATGATTGAGAGTTAACTTCTCCTAACCACTCATTAGAAGCCTTTAGAGTAGGAATTAATTTGTTTAAGTCAAATCTGGAAATTGATTCCCCTGTCTGCTCATAAGTTTTAATTTTCTGGTCAAGTGCCCAATTATAGACAAATCTACAGCTACCTATATGCTGATTCAATTGAATAGCTTGTGTAGTTGTAGGATAGAGTCTAAATTTGAACGCTTGCATCATACAAAGGCAGTATATGCTTTAACAATAGATATACTTTTTGGTAAATATGAAGTATGAAACACGGAATCATAGCAAATTTTTGTTAATGTATCATGTTATTTTTGTTTGCAAATACCGAAAAGTCATACTTGAACCAATTAGCGAAGAACTCAAACAGATTATGATTGACATTTCAAAAGAGTCTAACTTTGAAATCTTTGAAATGGAAACTGACAAAGACCATATTCATTTCTTGATCAAGAGTGAGCCGAAAGTTAGCGTTTTGTCAATTGTCAGAAAATTGAAACAAGAATATACTAACAGGTTATGGAAAACTCAAAAAGAATATATGAAAAAGTATTATTGGGGTGAGAATACGTTATGGAGTGATGGTTATTTTGCGTCTACTATCGGAAATGTTAGTAAAGAGGCGGCAGAATATTACATACGGAATCAGGGTTGAAGTTGACGCTTATATCCCCTGAGCTAAAGACTCAGGGGTTTTACGCTTCTTCATATAAATCTATATATCAACGAATTTCCTGCTAAACAAAGCATTTATTTTGGAATCGATGCACTGGTTTTTCTCTTTTTTTACTTTGAAGACCTGACTTCTTTGAAGGCCAAACTGATATCCAGATAGGTAGGTAAGATAAATATTAAAAGAGATATAAAAGAACAGGCTGAAGATCCGATGTTCCTTATATCTGCGGTATATGAAAGTAAAAGAATAAAGAGAGGTAGAGTAACACTACAATTTTAAAGCTTTTTAAAATAATACAGGTGATCGACCTGCCGATAGTACTTCAGACTTTTTTTGTAATAATAATTAAATACAAAATTTATAAATAGTAGTCAGAGAATATGAAACTCGTTAATTAAATTAATCTGACGCATCAGAAAAATAATGGAAGTAGGAGCTGAAAAACTGGATTTCAATGACGCTAATTTTGATACCGCTGTAAAGTTCCACGGACATATTTGCCCCGGTATTTCTATAGGGTACAGAGTGGCTATGCTGGCTGCAGAACGTTTTGAGGACAGGAGCAAAGATGAAGAACTTGTTGCAATTGTGGAAAACCGGTCATGTGCGGTAGATGCGATTCAGGCGATCAACGGCTGCACCTGCGGGAAAGGAAATCTCATATTTAAAGAGCACGGAAAGCATGTATATACATTTTTCAAGAGAGGAGACAAAAAAGCCCTGAGAATTTCCCTGAAACCCGACGCCCTCCCCCAGGACGATAAACACACAACACTTTTCGCAAAACTGAGAGCAGGCACTGCAACTCCCGAAGAAGCAAAAGAGTTTCAGGCTTCACATGATGCAAAAAGCCAGAGAATCCTGGAAATGCCAGAAGAAGAAATTTTCCGTGTCAGTGAAGTGGAAATCGAGCCTCCGGAAAAAGCCATAATCTACCCTACCGTCATATGCAGTAAGTGCGGAGAAGGCTTTATGGAACCCCTGGGAAGGGTGAAAAATGGAGAAATAGTTTGTATCTCCTGTTTTGAGGCAAAAGATGAATGAAAATACGGAGAAAAATCCCAACAAGGTCGAGTTTACCCCCATAGGACACGTTGAGAATGACTACCTTGAACCGGGATATAATGAAGAAATCTACCAGAAGGTTTCAAAAATCATTCTGAGAAAAAACCTAGAAGAAGGGCTTTATAGGGTAGAAGAGCTTGAAAAACTGTATATCCTCTTTTATTTCAGCAAATCGAAAGGGTATAAACTAATCCACCGCCGCCGCTATGATGGAGAGATGTCCGGAGTTTTTGCAAGCAGAAGCCCATACCGCCCTAATGGGATAGGGCTTACCATTGTAGAGCTTTTAAAAGTAGAAGGCAACGTGCTTTACGTAAAAGGTCTTGATGCCATCGACGGGACGCCTGTGCTGGATATAAAGCCTTACTTTAAGAGAATAGAAGAAGGCACGAACTGAAAATAAAAGTTAAAACAAATACAAAGGGACAAAATCCCTTTTCTACTTTACTTGCATCTTTTTCGGTCATCACCTATATTTTAGTTTCATCAGATTCAAGTTCCTTCATAGTTTTTGTCACCCCTTCTTTTACACATTCAAAAACCGTTCTTGTGATCTTCCTGCCAAAGTCCGTATAAGAACCTGAATATTCGAGATATGGTCCCAAACCATTCTGATATGCTACAATAACTGCATCGGTTGTGGTCCCTAAAAACCCGTACCCCATTTCAGAGAGAGCAAGCCCCTTAGCTTCCGTGGCAGTAATTATAGCACCTGCCATTCATTGCACTCTCTGAAATTATCCCGCCAACTACAAGGATGATATTGATCATTCCCGGCTTGTAGGTAGCGGAAGGGGAAGGATTCGTAACGCCCCCGGCGACAAAGGTTGTCAGATAATCATCCTTCATGATACAAAGGTTGTCCATATTCACCGTCGTTAAAAGTCCGAAATAGGGACGGACCATTTATATTGAGAGAAACAGCAAGACCATCCAGATACTTCAAAGGATCCGGGTGCATAAACTCCCAATCAACCTTATGGTTAAACAGACATTTAATGTGCTTTCTGCCACCATTCAGACCCGAACTCAGGGCTTCAAAATCCCCCTTGATTACAAGGTCGAGTCTTTAACATAATTGTTCGTAAACTGCGGGGATTACCTCAAATCCCTTGATCTCACGACGAGAAAGTTCCTGGCAAACCACAGCAACAAAGGGGAAAATACCCTTTTTCAAATTTTACTTGAATCATTTTTGTTTACAATCCTTACATCATTTTTGTTTACAATCCTTACATCATTTTTGTTTACAATCCTTACATCATTTTTGTTTACAATCCTTACATCATTTTTGTTTACAATCCTTACATCATTTTTGTTTACAATTTTTTCTTCCGCATACCCAGATAAATTCCTCCGGCTGCTACCAGTACGAAAAGAGTTCCTAAAATATCCGCACCCGAGAAAGACATCCCTCCCAAGTCCTCATTTTCAACAGCCTCTTTCTGCATCTCATACCCTTCAACGTAATTGGAATCTGCAGCTTTTTGGACCTCAGGGGCAGGTTCCGGAGAATTAACGCCGTATCCAGCATCCGAATTCAGAACAGTCTGATTGCTGTCCACGTATCTTGATGTCGAATTTGCCTGGTTGAGTTTTTCGGCAACACTCGTCTGGTGCCCTTTACTGCTGTGCTTTTGAAGTGTATCCTGCTCAAGAGATGCCTGCGTAGCCTCTTCAATTGCTTCAGTGAAACCGGGGACAGAGACCAGACCCGATACATAGCTGTTAAGGAAAGGGTTTCCACAGGTGTGATGGCAGCAGGTGACCCCATCTTTAACCACGGATTCCGCATACTCCCTGGCGAGTTCTTCCAGGACTTCATCAGGAGGATTCCAGTCTTCCCTCCTTACGGATTCTAGAAGGTTCAGAGTAATTGACTGATAGGCATAAGGGTTCGTATTTTTCAGGTGCTCGGTAACCCCCATTTCATACTGGTCCTGTAGATATGTTTTGTAGACCTCGTTCCACATATCCTCCGTAACAAGATCGGGAGTAGCAACTTCCCAGACCCGCATATTTTCTACAAAGGAATTCATATAGCGAGTACCGTCGTATCCATCCTGCATCATGCCTTCAACCCAGGTCGGATTCATATAGCGGGAACGAAGATCCCGGCTCAGAAAGTGCTGCAGGGTTTCCATCCCTTCCTGCCCGGAGTTGCGCAGGTTATTGATGTACAGATCGGGACTGCTGCCTCTCACACTTTCCACTGCCATGGAAAGCCCTCCGAAATAGGCTGCTACCATCGGGTGCTCAAGAACTCCGTAAACATTAGAAGTCCGGCTAAAGACCCCGACTTCCACATCAGCGAGGTTTTCCCGGAAGATATCCGTATACTGTTCTCCCCAGATGTTTTCTCCGTAGATGTATCCCATCCGGTTGATGTAGAGGTCTGCGATCTCTTCCCTGTTTTCCCAGTCCGCTCCAGAAATGGCATTTTCGATTCCCGGAGTATATGAACCGGGTGGAGGGCAGAAAATACGAGATGTGGAAAGATTCTCAGCGGTTTCCTGATTATAGCCGGCAGCCAGCAAAGCTTCCTTGGTCTCCCTGGAGTTCTGTTTCACGTAGTTAGGATAGGTTTCATTATCCGGAGCATTTGCTGCAAGTTTTACCGCCCTATCGGTTAACTGAAGCCGGCTTGCATACATATCGCGGTAGGACCCGGAAGTAGTGACCAGAATATCTATTCTGGGCCTTCCGAGTTCATCCGAATCGATCAGTTCCACGTCCTGTACCCGCCCTTTGCTGTCCCATACCGGTTTCACGCCAAGAAGGTAGAAGATCTCAGACTCCATGGTCCCCTGATTCCTTGAAGTCTCGATAGACCAGAGCAGGAAAGAGACTTTTTCAGGATAGGTACCATTTTCAACGAGGCGCTTTTTGAGGAGTTCGTCTCCTAGTTTGGCTCCCACATTCCAGGCAGCTTTAGTAGGAATTAAACGGTCATCAAAGGTACAGAGGTTTCTTCCGGTCGGAAGAGCATCCGGGTTCCTTACAGGGTCTCCAGCCGGTCCCGGAGGGATGTATTTACCTTCCAGAGCATCGAGAATACGCGGGATCTCAATAGCACAAGCATTGATTCTCTCCGTATACTCAAGGGCAAGTTCGAGGTCGGACGTTACATTCTCCGAAGTCATACCCAGCACCAGATTCTGGGCTTCCTCAGCTGTCTTTCCGGAAAGTATAGTCTCGTTGAGAAGTACTGTCGCCAGCCCTTCCGTAGAATTTAGCTCCTCAACGTGGGCTTTGAAATCATCTCCAAGCATTGCCTCGACCATTGCTACCAGGCTTTCCCCCTCCGGGGGTTCACTGAGGGTATGCGAACCGTAAGGCATGTAGACAGTCTTCAGTTCCCCAAGATAAGCGTCCAGATCCTCTATAAAGGCATCAGTTTTTGTTTCGTTTCCGGCAATGCTTTCAAAGTCCACCTCCAAGTCTGTATCCAAGCAAAGTTCCCGGGTAGCATTAAGGATGAGTTCTCTGTATTCGGCCTTGACTGCCGGATCAGATGCCTGTTCGAACAGGCTTATGTCCTGCTGGAGCAGTGTCAGGTTCCCGTAAAGTCCAGAAGGCACAATGGTTGGGGTTAGGAAGTCCACAACCAGCATGTTTGCCCTGCGCCTATCAAAAATCCCTTCAGCATCCATTGGAAGTACATGAACTATAGGCATGTCCTGCAGTAGAATCGCACCCCAGTCCTTTGCGGAAAGCCCTGATTCCTTTCCGGGCATCATCTCAATACTTGAAAAGATCGTGAAAAGAGCATCTGCCCCATACTCCTCCCCCATGTACTTGTAAAAAGCCAGGCACTGATGAGTAGGAGAGATCGAACCGTCATAGTAGGTCACGGACTCGTCCTGATCCCAGCCCCACATCGGGTCGGGAGCAAGCAGTACATTGCCATATTCGATTTTCGGAATTACGAGATATTTTCCAGTCCCGTTTTCCCAGACCATGATCTCCCCGGGTGCAGGGCCCCAGATATCTTCCATCTCAGCCTGTTTCTTTTCAGGAAGAGCTCCGAACCATTCAAGATACCTGGCTTCAGGGATGAGGATAACATCCCCATTTTCAACAAGGGAATCGAGAACACCGGGAGCCCATACCCCCACATTATGCCCTCTTTCCAGCATGATTTTGGCAAGTTCATCCCTGTCCGGAAGGTTGTCGTTTCCTAGGTTGTATCCCCTTTCCTTCATTGCTAAAAGGAGGTTTGCAAGGCTTGCCTGGGCGTCCAGGTAGTAGTCAATATCAGCTCCAATTTCAGCTTTTCCGGCTTCTGCAGCGTAATAGGGGATTACAATCTTCTTTTCGAAGTTTGATTTGTGGTGGAGTGCAGTCCAGGAAATTGTCCTGTTTACCAGCCATTCTACCTGGTAGTCGATGGGATAATAAACTGAATCTCCAATAGAAGGGTCCTTACAACCGATCACAATGGGCTCGATGATCCCATCCATCTCCGCAACCGAAAGCTGATAAGTTTGCTCGGGACCGACGCCGTGAGAGGAGTTTTCCCATTCCTCTGCACTCACATCATAGAAAAGGCGAATCCCATTCAGGGGAGTCACATTCCAGGTCTTGAGATCTTCGATGCCCTGATAGGAGTCGGAATAGTTAAATCTAGAGCCTCGAGAAATTATGACCACACTGTCTGCGATACAGCTTCCGTTCAGCATTAAGTAGTCCCGGGAACCCGAATCTTTGTAGGAATAAGTAACAACAACCACATTGCAACCAGCTGACTCGAAAGAATCAACAAGAGCCTCCACAAGTGGCCCGTCCCTGTCTTCGATGTACTTGAAACTATCACATACAATCCCTACAGTGGGCTTTACAGGGTCATAGCCCACCGTGCCATACCAGTCAAGGTACTCAGCAGGAGATGAAAAAATTTCCGGAGCATCCGGATGGTAAAGCCCGTATAAAGGACGGGAAACGGCCTCTTCGATCACTTCATAACTCCCTGCAAACTTAACTCCCACAAAAGTAGAAAGCCTCTTGAAGTTTTCTTCCGAATCATATGTGAAATATTCAGTAATATCAGCATAATTCGGGTCCGAGAGGTTGACATTGTGCAGGTTGTAAGACTGGATCAGGCTTCCCACACTGATAACATAAGCCCCGTTGGCTTTTGCCTGATTGACAGTCGGAGAAATAGCTTCTATTACCTGAGCATCAAGGTCTCTCATTATTACAATGTCCTTATCACTGAGATCGAAGCTAAGGTCCTCATTGGAACGCCCGAAGTACGTACTGATATTAATGACCCCTGGGAACTCCGGGTCAAGAGCCACTTTATCCATCGTCAGTACGGCACTTTCCCTGGAAAAGACAAAAGCAACTTCAAGCTTTTCCGGAACCTGAACGCCTCCTCCATAAAACGTATCATTCATGTATCTTATGAGCGTTTTTATGTTGTGGTACCCTCCGGTTTCCCAGAGCTCCGTCATATTCGAGTCGTTTGAGTTCCCAGGGTCAAACCCTTCGGGAAGGTCATAAGAAACGATGTGTGCACTCTGGTTCAGCTTACTATTGATTTTTGCGAGGGCCCCCTCGTCAAGGGAGGCCAAAAAGAGTACCTTTTCCGAACTGAAGTCCGTGGAATTTGCCTCGGTGGCATTATAGAGATTTACAGTTACTCCCGGGTTATCTTCCACTAGCACAGCTTCAAGTGCCTCCGTGTTGTTCTTCGCTCCCAGCACAAAACTGAATGTATTTTCCGATGCTGTGGCTGTTGATGTCAGCGAGCTTAGAAGCGTTAACAGCAATACAGAAGTTATAAATTTTATACAAAAGTTTTTATTAATAGAGATACACCCATATCCAAGCATATAGAAACACCTTTTGTATACAGTCCCAGCTTATTGTAGAAATGGAGGAAAGGACTGATTTTCAATTATTTTCTAAATTTGGGATTTTTTAAGAAAAAAACATAAAAAGAACAATCCTTAGTTCCGCATTTTTAAGCACATAAATGTCACCTGATACCGACCCATGCGCATAACTTAAGCACATCAAATTCAAGGTAGAACCTCTAAACCGTAATCTTCTGACCTTACATATTTACGGAAAAGCATATATGCACCTAAAGAGGCGGAACTTAGGAACAATATAGTTTTAAGAGTCTTTTTTTAGATTTGACTTCTAAAATAGAACAGGAAGTGGTGAATAAGGCATGTTAAAACACCACTTTCCTGATTTTCACCGAACTCATACCTGAGCCGGAATTTACATCTTCTTCTTCCGCATCCCCAGGTAAATTCCCCCGGCTGCTACCACCACAAAGAGGATCCCGACAATATCAGATCCCGAGAAGGACATGCCACTGTTTTCAGTTTCATCGGCCGGTTCCTTCTGCATCTCGTAGCCTTCAACATAATCAGAGTCCACGACTTTTTGGACTTCTGGAGCGGGTTCCGGGGAGTCTACCCCATAGCCTGAATCGGAATTCTGAACAGACTGGTTGCTGGCTGATTCCCCATTGCTTGCAGTCTGGTTGAGTTTTTCAGCAACACTTGTCTGGTGCCCTTTGCTACTATGATGTTTTTCAGGCTCTTCCTGCTCAAGGGATTTCTGTGTAGCCGTTTCAATTGCTTCGGTGAAACCCGGAACTGAGACCAGGCCCGATACGTAGCTGTTGAGAAGAGGGTTCCCACAGGTATGGTGGCAACAGGTTACCCCATCTTCGACCACAGACTCTGCGTATTCCGCAGCCAGGCTTTCGAGGACCTCAGCCGAGGCATCCCAGCTGCCTTTGCGAGCGGTCTCCAGCATCCTTGCCGTCATGGACTGATATGCATGAGGATTATTCTGTTTGATCCAGTCACTGAGTTCCTGGTCTGCCATGTAAGTCTGATACACCTGATTCCACATATCATCGGTGATCAAATCCGGGTTTGTGGCTTCCCAGCCCCAGAGGTTCTCAATGAAGTCTCCCATTTCCCGGGCTCCTGCATAATCATGTTCCTGCATACCTTCAATCCATTTGGGGTTGAAATAGCGAGAGTATGTTTCCCTTATGAGGAACTTTTCCAGAGTTTCAACCTTCTCATCTCCTCCGGTCAGCATGTTCGTGATAAATGAATCCGGATACTCTCCTCCCGAAACGGAGCTGACTGCGAGATTCAGCCCTCCCAGATACTGGAAGAAATCATCATTATCAAGAGTCCCATAGAGGTTTGTACTCCGGCTGTGCACTGTGGCTTCAACATCTGCAAGGTTCTTTTCGAAAAGACCCCTCAGGTTTTCACCCCAGACGTTTTCTCCGTAGGCATTGCACATCTTGCTGATGTAAAGGTCTGCCAGCACATCGTTGCTCTCCCAGGTATCACTTGCAGAGACCGCGTTAGGAAGACCTGTACCGTAGGCGCCGTCCGAAGACCCAAAAATCCTTAGCAGAGCCAGATCCAGCGCCTGACTTTCATTAATGGAACCTTCACTCATCAAAGAGGCTTTCAGAGCTTCAGCATTTTCCCGGACATAGTTGGGGGAGTCTTCCTGAGCATAAGCCAATTTTACGGCTTTGTCCAGCAGGACCACCTTGCCAGGGTACATATCCCTGTAGAGACCCGAAATTTGGATCACCACATCAACTCTGGGCCTGCCCAGGGTCTCCATGGGGATAGCTTCCACATCAACTACCCTACCGTTGTTCCACACAGGTTTGACCCCGAGCAGGTAGAAGATCTCTGCTTCCATAACCCCTTCGTGCCTGGTGGTTTCCCCGGCCCAGAGAATGTAAGCTACCTTTTTCGGATATGTCCCGTGCTCGGCAACATAGGCTTCAAGCATCTGGCCAGCCATCTCCTGCCCGAGCGTCCAGGCAGCTTCTGTTGGCACTATCCTCTGGTCAAAAGCATAGAAGTTTCTTCCCGAAGGCAGAGTTTCAGGGTTTCTAACGGGGTCACCTCCCAGATTCCCAGGGATGAACCTGCCGTCCAGAGCATTAAGGACCTGCTGGATTTCCTCTTCCCCAAGAGCCAGATTTGCAGCATATTCTTCTGCACTGGAAAGGAAGTTAGTGACAGTTTCATTGCCTGTCCCGAGTACCTGCATCTGAGCATCCGTGGAATTAAACCCCTGATTCAGAACAAGATCCAGCAGATAGAGCTGGGCACCTTCGGTTTCATTGAATTTATTTACCGAGTCAGCAAAATCAGTACCAAGCATGGAATTTACCATACCCACAAGTTGATCCCCTTTCGGGCTTGTGCCCAGGATGTGCAGCCCATAAGGCATTGACTGGCTCTTATAATCCTCCAGCAGTTCCTCGAGCCCTTCCAGGAAAGTAGTATTAAAGTAAGTCTCGTTGTTTTCCGCCTCTGTCATGTTGAATTTGTCATCCAAGGAAAGAGACAGGGTCAGGTTTAAAACCTCAGACCTGTGGGCTGATTTAAGGGAATCGTCTGCTCTTGCCTGATCATAGTTCCAGATAGCCTCACTCAGGTTTGCGTAAGCTCCATAACTTCCTGCTGAAATAATCGGGGGGACAAGGTGGTCAATGATGACTGCTCCTCCTCTGCGTTTTGCCTCATTACCTTCTCCAAGCCCATCCATAACGTAAGGATAAATCACGGGCAGATCTCCGATCATGAGGGAAGGCCAGTCGTACCGCGAAAGTCCGAACTCTTTTCCAGGTAGCCATTCCTGAGTCCCATGCCTGCCGAAGTGGACCAGAGCATCACTGCCAAATCCCCCTTCTTCAGAGGAATGCTGGAGCCAGAGGTAGAACGCAATGTACTGGTGGTGAGGAGGTAGATCTTTGTCATGATAGAGAGCTTCGTTGTCATTAAGCCAGCCTCTTGAAGGCTGTGGAGCCAGAAGCACATTCTCTCCAACCTCTATTCTGGGAATTACGAGGTATTTTCCACTTTCGTTTTCCCAGACCATGATCTCTCCGGGTGCAGAGCCCCACTGGCCAATGACGTCCTGTTGCCTCTCTTCAGGAAGCTCCGAAAACCATCCCTCATAGGTGCTTTCCGGCACGAGAACGATTTTGCCTGTATCAACCATTTTCTGAAGTTCTCCCGGAGCCCATGTCCCTATGTTGAGACCCTGAGTAAGCATCAGATCAAGGAGTTCGGTCTCGTTAGGGACCTGGCTTTCGTTCAGGGTATATCCTCCGGCAGCCATGGCGTCAAGAAGACTGGACAAACTGGGAACAACATCGAGATAGGAAGCTCCTATGTTATCCTTTCCCCCTCCATGGTTATAATAGATTATAGCAACTTTTTTATCGGATTCCGGAATTTCCCCGAGGTTTACCCAGCTTTCGACGCGGTCAACGAGCCAGTCCAACTGATAGTCTATGGGAACTGACATCTCTGTCTCGGTATCGGAGTCTAGTTCTGTTGAAGCCATTATTACCGGGTCAATCGCCCCCCAGAGTTCCTGCATATCGAGTTTCATCATCTTATCTGCAGGAAGAGGGCTGCTGCTGGCTTCATACTCTGTTCTGTTCATGTAATTGTTAACAATGCCGTTGATTACAGGCACATCGAGCTCTTCAGCATCAAACTTGTTGCCAAAGTACGTAAAAGAAATAATCGCATCCACAAGGACTTCATCCCCCTGCTTGAAAAAGTCCCCGGAGGGAAAGGAATCCGACCCGTAAGTGACAATAACATTGTAGTCCCTTGCTTCAAGTTCTGAGATCAGAGCATCAATTGGCTCAATCTGGAAGGGGAAATAGCTCTGGTACATGGTAATTGCAACTGTGGGCTTTGCCGGATCGTAGACATGCCCTCCATCGCTTCTGTTAGAGTACCAGACAAGGTAGGTATCCAGAGAATCGGTAAAGTAACCGGTCATGTTCGCATGGTAGATCGCCCTTTCTGGAAGAGTGTGCGGATCCTCGTACAGGAGGTCAGACCTGCCGCAGCAATCGTTAGCGATACAGAATATAAGATTTTTCAGGTTGCTCTGATCATAAGCCCCGTTAAGCCAGTAATTGTTCAGCTTTTCCCTGTAGCCCTCTACCTGGTCTGCAGAAAGCGGGATGCTCTCATTCAGCAGGGTGTCATCGTCAATAACCACACCCCCACTTGCAATCACTTCATCCACCGTGGGTGTGAGTTTCTGGGCGGTTGAAGGGCTAAGCATGTTGATGTAGATAATATCCATCCCGCTCAGGTCAACGTCATTTTCCATTACGTAGTCAGCCATAAAACAGCTAAGAGTCAGGTCCAAGCTGCTGTTATTATTGATATCCTCCATCAGGTTTTTGAGGGGAAGTTCATGGCTCCGGTACCCGGTCACAATGGCAATATCCAGATGCTGGCCAGTGCTGGGGGTCACCGGAGTTTCTGTCACCGTTTTCCTCAATAAAAGAACATTTGTGAACCCCAGAGATGTAGGGTCACCACCCATCTGTTTCTGGCGGGTGAGCCCGCTGATTGTAGCACTTCCTGTCAGGTCAATCCCACTGCCAGTCAGGTCAAGAAGAGCCTGGGATTCGTTTGCATCAATATCCCTGCTTGAGGTGTCAAGGTTCACCGAAAGGTCCATTCCCTGGACCTGGATTTGTTCGTCGGCCCGGCGCCATTTGTCCTCGTTGTAAAGAGCAACAAGCGTATAGTTCCCATCGGGAATCCCGGAAAGCAGATAGTTGCCTTCAGCATCACTTGTAGTGTTGGCAACAAGTTCATACTGGATGGATTCATTTCCTGCCACTGGAGAATCATTCTGGATGGATTCATTTCCTGCCACCGGAGAAGTAGTTTCCTGCTGCTGACCGGTGTCGGGGGTTACCGGAGTTTCTGTTACCGTTTCCCTCAACAAAAGAACGTTTGTGAACCCCAGAGATGTAGGGTCACCACCCATCTGTTTCTGGCGGGTGAGCCCGCTGATTGTAGCACTTCCTGTCAGGTCAATCCCACTGCCAGTCAGGTCAAGAAGAGCCTGGGATTCGTTTGCATCAATACCCCTGCTTGAGGTGTCAAGGTTCACCAAAAGGTCCATTCCCTGGACCTGGATTTGTTCGTCAGCCCGACGCCATTTGTCCTCATTGTAAAGAGCAACAAGCGTATAGTTCCCATCGGGAATTCCGGAAAGCAGATAGTTGCCTTCAGCATCACTTGTAGTGCTGGCAACAAGTTCATACTGGATGGATTCACTTCCTGCCACCGGAGAAGTAGAAAACAGCATTAAAAGGATTAAAATAATCAATCCATAGGCTTTAAATATTTTATTTAGAGGGTTTCTTTTTTTATTCAAGTGTTCGTTCATAATTCCTACTCCAGAATGATTAATTGGATCACTGTGCAAAAAATATATTATAATCTTGATTCTGTATGCTGCTTGCAGTAAACTCTTTAATTTCAGCTTTAGATCTCCACCAGCAGACCAGGCGGATCAGATCTAAAGAGAAATAAAAGTACACCACAAATCAACAACTAAAGTAAACTTTACTAATTAATTTAGAGAATAATGCCATTCAAATGAAGTCATTGAAATATGTTTTAGATAGCCATCGCCTCAAAGAATTATTAACTGTTCACCTCAAAACACAAATATATAAAAGAATTTGAACGCAATTTTACTTTACTTACATAAAAAACTGCGATTTTGGGTAATAGATATTAGCCATAAAGATAACAAAAAAGGAAAAAAAATAGTACAAAGAACGGAGTCAACTACCCGCTAAATCTGAAGATTTAACGGATTTCCTGCTGAAGGTTTATAATATGTTACACATTCAAACCAAGATCGGATTAGTAAACTGAATAACACGTTAATAATGTTAATTGCGGCTCTGATAAACAATCAAAATCGAGATAATTGGGTTAAAAAAGCAATTAACATCAAGATTTGAAAATACATTTGTAAATATTATAAACTGGGCTACTCACTCAAATATCGAGGATTTCTACAGAGCTACTTAGGTCTTGAGTGAACTACCACTCAGCTAAAGACTGAGTGGCTTCTTGGTTCATTCCTCCCTCTATTGAGGGCAAGTCCCCAAGCTCATCCCCGTAGTCCCTATGGTGTCATAATCCAATTAGATTCTGATCTATGAGAGCGAATTTTTTAATATTGATAGCGGCATTAATGTATCTATCGTGTTTGGTTTTACAGTCTGGACAAATCTATTCTCTGTCTTTTAGCTGAAGCTCTTTATTGTGGTATCCACACACACTACATAGCTTAGAAGAGGGTTCAAATTGTCCTATTCTCAGGACGGTTTTTCCAAACCATTGAGCCTTATATTCCAACTTTGTTACAAAACTACTCCACGCAGAATCACTTATAGCCTGTGCTAAGTGATGATTCTTAACCATGTCTTTAACATTTAGAGTTTCCAGAGCTACAGCTTGGTTTTCGCTAACAAGTCTAAAAGAGAGTTTGTTCTGGAAGTCATTTCTCTGATTTGTTATTTTGTCATGGAGTACAGCAAGTCTTCGTTTAGCTTTTGCCCTGTTCTTAGAGCCTTTCTGTTTCCGCTAACAAGTCTAAAAGAGAGTTTGTTCTGGAAGTCATTTCTCTGATTTGTTATTTTGTCATGCAGTACAGCAAGTCTTCGTTTAGCTTTTGCCCTGTTCTTAGAGCCTTTCTGTTTCCTTGAGACTCTTTTCTGTAATACTTTGAGCCTTTTAAGAGAGTTTTTCAAGTACTTTGGATTCTCAACCTTTTCTCCTGTTGAAAGGACAGCAAAGTCTTTGATACCTACATCAATTCCTACTGTTGTTGATTCTGTGAAAGCTTCCTTTACTGGAAGTTCTTTTCCATCTTCAACAAGGATACTGATATAGTAATGTCCTTTACATGTCCTTGATACCGTAGCCGTTTTAGGCTCTCCTTCAAACTTCCTGTGAAGAACTGCTTTAATTGGTTCTATTTTTGGAAGCTTGATAGTATTATTTTCAAAGTTTACAGTGTAGTGTTGAGGTACAGGGAAAGACTGTATAGGATTCTTTTTTGATTTGAACTTTGGAAACCCTGTTTTCTCTCTAAAGAATCTAGTGAAAGCGGATTCAACCTGCTTAGTCATCCCCTGTAATGATTGAGAGTTAACTTCTCCTAACCACTCATTAGAAGCCTTTAGAGTAGGAATTAATTTGTTTAAGTCAAATCTGGAAATTGATTCCCCTGTCTGCTCATAAGTTTTAATTTTCTGGTCAAGTGCCCAATTATAGACAAATCTACAGCTACCTATATGCTGATTCAATTGAATAGCTTGTGTAGTTGTAGGATAGAGTCTAAATTTGAACGCTTGCATCATACAAAGGCATTATATTCTTTAACAACATATATACTTTTTGTTAAATATGAAGTATGAAACACGGAATCATAGCAAATTTTTGTTAATGTATCATGTTATTTTTGTTTGCAAATACCGAAAAGTCATACTTGAACCAATTAGCGAAGAACTCAAACAGATTATGATTGACATTTCAAAAGAGTCTAACTTTGAAATTCTTGAAATGGAAACTGACAAAGGCCATATCCACTTCTTGATTAAGAGTGAACCAAAGGTTAGTGTTCTTTCAATTGTCAGAAAATTGAAACAAGAATATACTAACAGGTTATGAAAAACTCAAAAAGAATATCTGAAAAAGTATTATTGGGGTGAGAATACGTTATGGAGTGATGGTTATTTTGCGTTTACTATCGGAAATATGAGTAAAGAGGCGGCAGAATATTACATACGGAATCAGGGTTGAAGTTGACGCTTATATCCCCTGAGCTAAAGACTCAGGGGTTTTACGCTTCTTCATATAAATTCTGACAACTTCATTTTATTCCTTACCTGAAGATTTACAAAAATCTACAATCAGGTTAATGTTCTTAAAAAAGAGAAAAGGAAAAGAGCACAGAATAAAAAGTGCTCTCCTTCCGGACAGGTTCACATCTTCTTTTTACGGAATCCGAGATAGATTCCACCCACTGCTACCATCACGAAGAGAATCCCGATAACATCAGATCCCGAGAAGGACATGCCGCTGTTTTCAGCTTCATCGACCGGATCTTTCTGCATCTCATACCCTTCCACATAATCGGAGTCAGATGCCTTTTGAACTTCAGGAGCAGGATCTGGGGAATCCAAACCATACCCTGCATCTGAGTCCTGAACAGTCTGATTGCTTTCCGCTGATTCGGGATTTGCTCTAGTTGTCTGGTTGAGTTTATCGGCAACACTTGTCTGATGCCCTTTGCTTTTATGGCTGCTGCTCTTAACTTCTTCCGTTTCCTGAGTTTTGTCCCTGGTTGCTGCTTCCATTTGTTCAGCATAGCCAGGGACAGATACCATCCCGCTTACAAACTCGTGAAGTAGCGGATTTCCACAGGTATGGTGACAGCAGGAAGCTCCATTTTCAGCTACCGATTCTTCATATTCTTTTGCGAGGTTTTCGATAACCTCGTCCGAAGGTTTCCAGTATTCATGCCTGACAGCTTCGAGCATTCTGGCTGTTAGCGACTGGTAAGCATCTGGATTGTTCTGCTTGAACCATTCTTTCATGGAAGGATTATTAACATAGGTCTCATAGGTCTGCTCCCAGACACTGTCATCCACAAGATCAGGGTCACTGACCTCCCAGCCGAAAAGGTTGTTCACGAACTCGGACATCATCCTGCCGCCCGAATACCCTGCGCCCTGCATCCCTTCAATCCATTTCTCATTGAAATACCTGGACCTCAGGTTCTTGCTCAGATACTCTCCCATTCCTGTCATCTGAGCCCTTTCAGGATCTCTGGTATCCGAAACATACATCTCGGGAGTCCTTCCGTCTCCCCTGACATGCCTTGTTGCCAGGTTCAGACCACCGAAGTACTGGAAGAAGTCGTCGTTGTCAAGGGTGTCGTAAAGGTTTGACGAATCCGAATGTACGGAAGCTTCAACGTTTTTCAGGTTGCCCTCAAGAAGTTCCCTGGATTTTATGCCCCAGAAATCTTCCCCATAAGCATACCCCATCTTGTCCAGGTATACATTTGCAATCGCCTCTTCGTCGTCCCAGCTCCCGCTTGCACCGATAGCATTTGAGACCCCTATTTCATAAGTCCCATCCATTACTGCAAAACAACGCATTGTGGAGAGCTTGGTTGCGGTTTCATTGTCATAGCCCGCCGCAAGCAGGGAATTATATATTGCAAGGGCGCTGTCATTTACGTAGTTGGGATAGTTTCCGGCAGGAAGTGAACTTGCAAGTTTCACGGCGCGATCTACCATTTTGATCTTATCCGGAAAAGCGTCCCTCATACCGGCGGTTGTATAGACAATGTCAATACGCGGTCTCCCCGGTTTTTCTGTATCATAGTTCGGCAGCAGCTCCTCTTCAGGGATAGCCTCAACCCCGGTTACATACCCATACTCATCCCAGACCGGCTGCACTCCGAGCATGTAGAGCACTTCGGCTTCCAGAGTCCCGTGGTCGCGGATAAACTCTACCCCGAACCTTGAGAATGAAACCTTTTCCGGATACTCTCCGTACTTATCGTAATAATCCTCAAGCAGCTGGATTGCAAGGGATTTGCCAAGCTCCCAGGTTGCCTTTGAAGGATAGAGTTTTGAGTTGATGCCGTAGAAGTTGCGCCCCGTTGGTACTGCGTCCGGGTTCATAACAGGGTCCGTGCCCGGTCCGGGTGGGATAAAGCCTCCGTTCAGGGCTGAGAGGATTCTGTCAATCTCCACATCACTGTCAAGAAGCCGCTCTCTATACTCCAGCCCCTGTTCAAGATCAAGGGTAACTGAACTATCAGTTGCCCCATAAACATCAAGCTGAGCCGTGGAAACCTCCGTGTTATTGGTCACGACTTCCCAGACAAGCCTGTTCACTTTAGTATCATTTGACGGAATCCCGAGGGGGTAAACGGATTCAGGATAGAAGGCAGCAGTGATATTATCCTTGAAGTCTCCTCCAAGCATGGCCCTTATCATTCCGGAAAGTTCATCTTTTTCAGGATCTGTCAGGTTTGTAGAGGGTACCCGACCAAGGACATGCATCCCGTAAGGAATGTTTTCTCCTTCCACATCTTCGAGATATTCATGAAGGACATATTTTACAAAGTCCCCAAACTCTTCTTCATTGTAAGCTCGAAGCGCAGTCACATTCTCGATTCCAAGGTCAACGTCCAGGTTAAGTTCTATAATCTGTTCGATTATGGCTGTCTGGTACCCTGCCTTTGTCTGTGTAGAAAGCCCGGGATCATAATACTGCTGCACACTGATTGAAAGGTTGAGTAATTCTCCATAAAGCCCACTGCGTTCAAGGGTCGGAGGCAGGTGGTCGATAATCAGGGCATTGCCTCTGTACTCGGCAGTCAGCCCTTCTCCCACGTTTGCAACTATGTAAGGATAAATGTTTGGCAGACCCTGCAGCAGTAAAGGTGCCCAATCGGAAGTCCGGTTCATACCATAAGTAGAACCCGGAAGCCACTCATGCGTACCGTGGGTCCCCATGTGAATAACTGCATCAGGCTGCCATTCATGATTAAGCCAGAGGTAGAAAGCTATGTACTGGTGTGGGGGAGGCACAAGGCTGCTGTGGTAAAGGGTGTCATCATTTTGCAGGAAACCTCTGGCAGGCTGTGGCATGAGCCAGACATCTCCGAAACGTACAGAAGGGATTACAATGTACTTCCCAGTCTCGTTCTCATAGATCATGAGGCTCTTATTCTGAGGAAGATCTTCAACCCAGGGTTCTCCCCATTCCTTTATTACCTGAGACCTCAGTTCTTCAGGAATTTCAGACTCAAACCATTCTTTGTAGGTCTCCATGGGTATCAGGTGCAGTCCCCATTCAGTCCTGTTTTCTACCATTTCATTCATAACACCCGGAGCCCAGGAGCCGGCATTGATACCCTGTGCCTGCATCATTTCCAGGAGTTCACTGCTGTTATCCGGAATTCCGGAGACCTCGTACCCACTTTCATTCATCTCGTTAAGAAGGTCGAACATGCTCTTGGTGGTGTCAAGGTAACTTGCCCCGATATTGTCTTTTCCTGAAGGATAGTTGTAGTATATTACAGCAACATTCTTGTCCTCGTTATCCTTTAACTTCAGCTCCGCCCAGTTTATTGACCTGTTGACCATCCAATCAACCTGAGCAGGCAGGGGTTCGTAGTTGCTTTCCCCGGTTTCGGAGTCGTAATTATCAATCCCTATTACAATGTACTCAAAAATCCCGTCAATACTCGGAAGCAGAGTTTTGTACACAACCTCACTGCTGGGAATGCCCCTGTTGTGGTCAGCTACGTCTATAGAATTTGCAGGATTTGAAACAACCATGCCTCTTAAAATCGGGACATCAAGGTCTTCAAGTTCCTGTATCCCTTTATCAGGGTCCTCATAATTCAAACGGAAACATTTAAGAGAAATTAAGCACTGGACAAGAGGTTCTCCGTTTTCATCAAAATAAAACTTGTGGATATCATTGAAAGTATCAAAACCTGCAATTACGTTGCAGCCCTTTCCTTCGAGATCACGGATAAGATAGTCTATAACCTCAAGGTTTCCCGCTGTATAATCGGAAGCGTGGAACCAGATCCCTATAGTGGGTTTGCTCTTATCGTAAACATGATTAGACTCATTTACGGCAGTTGAGTTGGAGTACCACTCAAGATAATCAGAGGTATTTTCGAACCAGTCAGGCTCCGATTCATTAAAAGAAGAAACGGCATTCGGGTGATAGAGCGCAGCTTCAGGAAATTCTATGGGTTCATCGTAAACCCAGCTGTCCGTAAGCTCAGGTTTATCCCCGTAAGTTTTTGCAAGATAGATAAGGAAGTTTTCGGTGTTTTCTCGCAGGACTCCTTTCGGACCCATGCTGTAGAAGTACTTTTCTTCAGTGGAATTGTAAGGCTTGGTCCCCGACAGGATCAGGTCATAACTTGAGGTATTGATATGTGCCGGGTCCATCATAGAGGAAATGTCTATAAGTGCAGTCCCATTTTCATGAGCACTTTCAAGGTCATCCCCGATATCTTTGAACTGAGACCAGAGCATGTAGGTAAATATTACATCCTGGTTTTCAAAAGTGGTATTAGCAAAGTTAGAATAAGCCGAAATGTATGTTACATTTATGCTTGCATTGTACGGATTGGACTGCTCTGCCGCAGCAAGGGCGTTTCCATCATAACAGATAAAAGTAATATTTACTTGATTTTCATCAGCCGATACATTCTGTGCAAGCATTAAAAGGAAAACTGCACATAAAACCAGTAACCTACTTTGTGACGTACGCATCTTATCCCCAGTCAATATATCATGAACCCTGGGGCACCCCGGTAGAAAAATAACCAGGATGCCTGGCCTACTAATTTATTTTTAAGCGAAAGTTTACGAATCTTTGGAACTTACAGGAAAACAGCCGCCAAATTTTTAAGATAGATGTGGAAGTTATCGATTATGACTTAGAATATAACCTTGTAACTTCCAAAAAAAACATGGCAGCCGATTCTGTTTAATATTTTCAACATTCGGAGCATTAGGGAAGAAGATACATAAAATACGGTTTTTAACTCACAATTATTAGCCATTCAGGTAAAAAGGTTGAATGATGGCGTTTTTAAGTGATATATGTAGGATTTACGCACTTGAAAGACCAAAAACATCACGTCTTTTGAGATATAAATATATATAAATAAATATAAAAAACGTATGATGTTATAGATATCACTTCACCCAGTTGTATTGATATTGATTACATTGCTGATCTCACTACGACATCTAACATTTATAGCTGCACTGAAACCACTAGATGTTCCCTTTCTTCAAGGAGAACCACCAATGACTGAATAATTACCAAAAAACTATTAAATCTCAAAGCTATATTTAATAGGGGATTTAGTATGGAATAAATTCCCCAATTTATAAGTTTGATTAAATAATTCATTATAGGGGGTGTAACTCAATGGTAGAAGAAAAGAAAGAAGAGAAGAAGGATGAAGAAGTTGCTCATGTAGCTCCGATCCATCCTGAAGATGAACGAGGGGGAAAAAAGAAGCACCTTTTGAGTTGTGAAAAGACGGAATAAGGTCTTTGATCTAACCGCATTGTTTCGACACAGTATAATATAGGATATAGGAAAAATGGAAACTGTCAAAACGTATAACACACACAATAAAAAGTTAAATTATACAAAGAAAACATGGGCTAGAAGCCCAATCCTATATAAAAAATGTGTGCTTCTGTCAAATAAAGATTATACAAAAACTGAAAAAAGATACAAAAACTGAAAAAAGAACTATATAGGAAAAATGGAAAACTATCAAAACGTATAACACACACAATAAAAAGTTAAATTATACAAAGAAAACATAGTCAAGAAGCCCAATTTTATATTTTATATAAAATGTATGCTTCTGTCAAATAAAGGTTATACAAAAACTGAAACGAGAACTGGCAATACAAAGCTGACATTTAAAAGGTGGATCCGTATCTGGTTATTTGCCTTTTTTGCCAGCTTTATGTCCATTTTTCAGTCCTTTTTGATACTATCGAGTTTTTGATTCGATAACTTTTTAACAAATGTAACTTTACAGGAAAGTCAGCACGCTGTCAACTAGCAGCCTGGGAAAAACAATATCATAAACTATCTTTAGAAAACTTCAACGGGTAAATATCTCTAGGTCCGTTTTCTGTAATTGCTGGCTATTGATAACATTTTTTGTTATTGATAACATTTTTTGTTATTGATAACATTTTTTGTTATTGATAACATTTTTTTGTATTTCACTGGTTGGTACTTGTACTTATCAATTAAGTTGAAATCAATATTAATAGACCTGTTTTGTATACAAACAGACCTATTTTGTATAGGTTGAATAGTTACGAATTTTTAACAGTTTCGGGAATCGCCAAAATGCACCATTAATTCCGCCAGCAGTCGATTGCAATCAATCAAAAACCCAGAAAATAATAAAAAATCTCTCCTTTCATCACTGGATTTTGGTACCGGGTTCTCCCCAGAGAGCTATAATCTTATCAATCGCTATGTGCGTATACTTTCCATCCTGTTCAAGAGTGAGCACATTGTCTGCGCAGGCTTTCACCTTTCCTTTAAAAACATCAGGACCCCCACAGTAAACATCTATAACTTCACAAAGATAGTGTTCCACTATAAAAGATTGCATTTCTTTGCACCTCAACTATACGATTTTGAAATATAAAGTTTTGAAATTATTGTGCCCAAAGAGCTATTATTTTATCAATAGTTATATGGGTAAGCTTTCCATCGTTTTTGAGGGTGAGGACATTATCGGCACAGGCTTCTACGTTTCCTTTGAAAATATCAGGCCCTCCACAATAGACATCTACAGCCTTGTTGAGGTAATGCTCAACTATAAAAGATTGCATCATGTATTCTTCTCCTTGTTTTCTGTTACTGGTCAATTATCTGTTAGGTTGTTTGCTGACACATACGGGTTTTACACCTATGTGCATCCGCTAATTATAACTATGCCCTTTTATGATATATAAATATATTTAACCAGTTAAATTGATTTTCGTGATGCTGCGCCTTAAATATTCAGAACGAGAATTAGCTTACTCACTCAAAGCCTGTCCATTTCTCAGGTTCTCGTTTTCCTGCAAAATAAAAAGATAATTATATGACCTTTGTATTCAGGTTGATTTGTGTTAAGGATTCGGGAAAGTTAAGTTTAGCTGGAGAACTATTATGAAGTCAGGTTTTTAGAAAAATAAGGAGCAACTCAAAAAATATCTAAAAAATTCTGAAGCTTGTGCTTATTCTTAACCTTAACTCTGCCATCTATAGGAAATAAGTAATTCCAATTCATAAATTTCCAACATCAATCGCCTCTAATATGGAAACTTTGGTTTGTTATTTACATTCCCTAATAGGGGATATATTATTTTGAAAAAAATGAATTGCAATATGTCTCTTGATTTGGGATATGAGGCTAATATTCAATACTTATTCCTTAACTCATCGGAGTTAAGGTCTTAAATTATTCTTTTGTCCACAAACCAAATAAACTCTTATATAACTATTAAAATTTGAAAAAGAAGATATTCTTACCCGGATATCAAGTTTAATAAAGATATTCATTTTTACTTGTTTTAACAGTATCTATTTTTATCAACAAATTCTCAAGACTGCGAAATATATATATATTTAGACGTAGTTTTACCCATAAGCAAATTAGATATACTTGATTTGCGAAATAAAGTGCCATTTTAAATCTCCTTAAATCTGCAGTCTTCCAGGAGTAATTTGCCATTTTAAATCTCCCAAAAACTGCAGTATTCCGGAAGTATGTTGCTTTAAAACCTCCATTAATTTTTTTATTTTTTCAGTCTTCTAATTTACAGCCCACATAGGAGTTAAGAAGAAGATATCACTGCAACTTTAAGAAGAAGATATCACTGTAACTTATCAGGATTTCCCGGTAACTAGAGTTGACCCTGTGGGCTGCTACAACTTGGTTTTCAAGAAATTCGGTTGATTTTCCTCTATTTCTTTCCTGCAATAGCTTTAGAGGATGTCCATATGGATGTGCTCGACCATACGGTCCAGAAGCCCCATCCTGGGAATCCCCAGGAAAAAAGCAATTGTTACATCTTCCATACCGTTTCCCCGATAAAGAAAATATACGGGATAAGGTTAAAATATGTAGAAAAAAAGATCAGAGAATCAATAGTCTGCAGGGATACATACTTCTGAAAAAACAGTCTTAACTGCTTTGCCAGGACCCAGTAAGGTTGGATAGGTGAGGTTGGTCAAAAATACCTATACTGTGTTTATTTTACTCATAAAGCTAAAACTTGTTATCATTTGTAACTATTCAGCCACTGATAAAAAAGTATGTTTTTTCAGCAAAATGCTGAAATTCTCAGAATAATAGCGGCGCTCCTTTGAGCGCCGCGAGAATACCGTCTATAACAGGTAAATCGTTCTTTTTAATGGTTGAGATATAAGCTCTAATTCTGCAGAAAGCTTCCGCTCCTTGTATAGTTCTGAAAGTTCCTGATATTTTCTGCTGTAATTTCATCATCCTTATGTCTCTTTCTGCTTGGTTATTCTCAAACGGAACTCTCAAGTCATTGAGGAATCTCAGGATCTGTTTTTTGTTTTCTATAAACCTGTCAAGTAGGTTCCTTGCTTTTGTTTTTGGATTTTTACCACGTTTTCCTTGTTTTTCAGGGTTTAGAGAAGGTGGATTTTCTTCAATCCCTTTCATGACTACAGCATCGAACCTTTCTTCTAACACTTTAATTTGCTCAAAGTCCAGATCTTTGACCTGCTCTTTACACTCATCAGTATACTTTTTCATTTCTGTTAACAGTTCATTCATCTCTTTAGCCCATTGCTGTTTATAGTTCTCCTCAATTCCAGTAAGTTCTCTCTGGAGATGAGCATTGCAAAGAGCATGATCACATTCATAACTGTTATAGGGTTTCCATCCGTCATGAACTGCTATTCCTTTAAACTCTGGAAGAATTCCCATGGCATTAATTGCTTCTGATCCTCTTTTTGAGTGAGCAAAATAACAGGTGTATTTGTCATTAGAAGCTACATGAAGCCAATGCCTTTTTCCTTCAATTTTCATCCCAGTTTCATCACAATGGATTACAGGAGAAGTTATTAACCTCTCCTGACTCACATTTTCAAACTCCTCTAAATTCCGGAAGCATTCTTTTTCTGCTCTGATTATCGTAGCAGAACAGATTTTTATCCCCATAACGTCATCAAAAAACTCTAAAATCCTTTTATAGGGAATAAACTGGTAGTTTTTACAGTAAATTGCTGAAGCTAAAATATTAGGACCATACTGGACGGGATATTTCACAGATTCTGGAAAAGAAGCTTTATTTGATTTTCCACAGTGAGTACAGGTCTTAATCTGACTTCGATGTTCCGTAACAATTAGATTTACAGGAGGAATATCAAAAATTTGTCTTCTCTCATAAGCTTCAACTTCAACATCCTCAAGAGTATGTCCACATTCTTTGCAGCAGGTCAAAGAATGTTCAATTACCTAATCAGGATCATTAACCATATCAAGAGTTGTGCCTGGATGACCTTCTTGACCTCCAGGTTTCTTCCCACTCTTTTTCCGGAGACTCTTGGGATTAGGTTTTTCTTTGACTAAAAAGTCAGTAGAAGGAGGTTTACTGCTGTTTCTGCTATTTTGATTTAAGCGAGATTCTAAAATCCTTACACGTTCTTCTAGTTCAGCAATTCGAATAGCTTGTTCTTCTATGATAGTTTCAAGTCTCTGGATTACAGAAATTACAGCTTCAGGACCAGCTTCATAGATAACGAGGATCTCTTCACGTGTAAGCATAATAACGAAACAAAATAGGATTCAATTTATATGCAATTTTTCCTCGAAAAGAGGAAAAATTGTAGCCTTTGAAAGGCTACCTGAATTGTTACTATCATTTTTGCTAAATTTATATAAAGTAACTTGTATAAGCAGTGCTTGGAAGTAAAGATGTCAAACAATTTGACATAGCATTACTACCGCCTTGAGAACTAATTCAAAGGTATTGAGAAATCAGTATCAACTACATAAGCCAGAAACCTCACCAAAAGAAAAAACTCCAGAACTTTGCCTCAAGGATTGAAAAAACATAGAAACTGAATAGAAACAAAGTAAGGATCCTTCATTGGGGTCCCAAATCCCGGTTGTGTTGCAAAAATATTCTTCTCGCACTTTAAGGCTATAATTGATACTTGTATATGCCATTTTCTAGGTTATTAGAGTTGTTAACTTTCAGAATTTTTGCAACACAACCTGTACTTTCATATCGAATAGTAAAATCTGTATTTATACTTTACTTAATTACATATCAAACGAAAAACTTACGGATAGAGAGAGGATTACATGACAAAGAAAATTAAGTTATCAGAAATAACAGACAAATTCAAAGATGTACAAATACTATCTCTTGAAGGGGTAGATATAGAAGGAGACCCCGAGCTCGATCTTGATGGACTCGGAAGCGGCTTTGATCCGATGCTTGCTGCTACCCTCGGACAGGAGTGTGCAATACTTGCACAGCAGTTCTCAAGAATTAATAGTGTGTTCAGCGTCCCTGTGGGCAAAGGTGCTCCCAAAGCCGCTCCTGAAGATTCCCCTTCTCCTGCAATCCGAAATTTAAAGACCTGATTCCTGCCAAACGAGCATGAAGTTCTTGCAAAATGGCTCAAAAACGGATAATCTCTTATTTTTATATTTATATTATCTACGAAGCTAAAATCTATTAGCTAAATCCATATCTTTAGTTATTTTTTGAGTATAATTAGATTAATTGTTCATTAATGTCAGACTGATGTTTTTTATGATTAAATCTTAAACAAAGCTTTCAATCCTATTTATATTTCCAAATTGTAGATTCTCTTGAGCATAGCCAAAATAGTTAAGGAAGTGAAATATGGAAGCAAGTAGCCGGTCGCTTCAAAGTATGATTTAGACCTGGAGCTATTATGGCAAAAGTCGAAAAAGTTTTACTATTACTTAAAAATATGGTGTATGAGAGCAACAGCCCGCAGGAAACTCTCAAATTTGCAAAGTTTTACCGGAGTAAGGGGCTCAAAGTACTGGTGGTTCTATGGGGACCTATGGGTGTACTGCTTGCAAAAAAAAATAAAACCAGAGGATCACCAAAATATGATTCCACTGTTCAGGAGTGCATTGACATGGGAGTAGAGTTTCGGTGCTGTCAGCTTGCCTCAGATATGATCGGGTTTAATAAAGAGGAACTAATTCCAGGGATTGAATTTATTTGTTCAAAAAATATAGCAGAACTTTTTCTGACATATACTGAAGAAAACCAGCTAGTAATTAATTTCTGAACCTTGGATTCCTCCACCGAAATCACATACAGAGAGACCACGCGCAAATATGAGGAAGTTAATTAACGGCATTTTGTACGTTGTTACGACAGATTGTACTTGAAAGATGTTCCTCGTCGCGATGGATCTAAGTCAACAGTTCATAGATTTCATCTTTATAGGAAGAAGCATAAAACCCATGAAATCTTAATTTCATGGGATATAAGCGTCAACTTTCATATATTTTTCAGTTATTGATATTGCTAAACTATTTTTCGTATTAAATTAATTTGATATCAGGTTCATTGTGAACACAGCTTCATACCCGTCACCCCATACATCTTGCCCATAGATATAGGAGAATGTTGAACGAACAGGTCGGCAAGTTTGGATTCATTCTCCCAGGTATCGCTTGCTGCTATTATATCTTCCATTCCGTTATCATAGTTCCCGGGTGCTTCACTGAAGATCCTTGATCTTGAAAGATAATGTGCTGTGCTCTCATTATAACCATTTGTTATGGGTACAGCTTCCATTTTCAGTGAATTCCATCTGACATAGTTCGTTTCATTGATTTCATTAATGTCTGCAACTTTCGGATAGCCTCATCGACCAGTTCCAGTGGATATGGGAACGTATCTCGGTGCAGTCCAGAGGAATGGACCATTACATCGATCCTCGGATGATTCATCTCTTCTAGTGGTATGACCTCAAAACCGGTAATGTACCCCTTATCTCTCGCAGGCTCTACTCCAAGGAAGGAATATATCTGTGCTTCCATAAGCCCATGATGGCGCAGTGTTTCCATAGTTAGAGGACATACGACACCTTAAGCGGATAAGTCTCGTTATGGCTGTTGTAACCCACTTTCCGCAGTATTTTTCGTATATTCATTATTTTTCTTGCTATCGATTTTTGTCCTAACGTGAATTTATCGGATTTCTATGCAGGAGTTAAAAATGGCTATACGGCATGTTCAGAGACCAAAAAACTTAGTATTCAATTTTTATTCAAATTTCAGTTTGGGTATATTAATTGAGAATTTTTGAAAAACGCTATCGGAAAAAATATTGATTTTCAAAAAAATACTGCGGAATGTAGGTTGCAATAATAACGTACTCTATTTTACAAGAATTATAAAAAGAGAATTAATTTTATGAGGACAATTTTCTAAAAGGACAATTTTCTAAAAGGACAATTTTCTAAAAGGACAATTTTCTAAAAGGACAATTTTTTAAAAGGACAATTTTCTAAAAAACTACTGTGGAGATCTTTCCGTATCACACACTTTTTAAATGTTGTATATATCCTCAAACTACTTATCTTCATCCTATGATTTTAAGCCGACTGAATCAGATTATCATTTTCCGTCACCATAAATCTGATAGTAACCTGGGTCCCATTATTTCTCTTAAGTTCAATTTTTCCATCTAACTGGTCAACGAGAATGTTTACTAACTGCAAACCAAGGGACTCGGCACTTTTTAATTCCAGATCCTCCGGAAGTCCTTTTCCATCGTCAGAAATTGTCAGGCTGAAAAGGGATTTATGTGTGTTGCAACTTATTTCTTCCTTACAGAGTTTAATAAGGATATTCCCTTTATCTCTCCCCGTAAATGCATGTTTGAGAGAATTTGAAACTAATTCATTAACGGTAATTCCTAACGGGATAGCCGTATCCATATCAAAAAAAATGTCTTCTTCCATATCCATGCTCAGACTGAAATTTTTGCCACTAAGCTTGTAAGTCTTAAAAAGACTTTCAACTAATTTTTGAATGTATGCCGAGAAATCCAGTGTATCAGTCCCTTCACCTTTATAAAGTTCCTCATGGATGAGAGACATTGAGATTACCCGGTTCTGACTTTCCCTGAAAGCCTCTATAATGTTTTCATCCTCGAATTTCTCTGCCTGAAGATCTAGCAGAGAAGAGATTATCTGCAAATTGTTCTTGATTCTGTGATGAATTTCTTTTATCCGAATTTTGTCCATTCTTTCCAGAGCTTCTTCAGCTTTTTTGCGCTCAGTTATATCCTGAAGGACTCCTCTTATCTGAGCAGGGCTACCTTTCTCATCAAAAACAACTTCTCCCTGCGAATGAACTGTACGCTTTTCTCCATCAGATAAGTTAATCCTATATTCAATACTAAAGGGCTCTCCTTGCAAAGCTTTTTGAATAGAATTATATATAAAGTCTCGGTCATCCAGATCTATATAACTCAAAAAATCATTATGAGCTGAAACCGGTGCCTGCGGATGAACCTGGAGTATTCTGTAAATTTCGTCCGAGCAGTAGACTTCATCAGTCAGAAGATTCCATTCCCAGTTCCCGATATGAGCTATTCTTTGAGCTTCACTGAGACTTAATTTATTTTCCAGCAATGATTTATAAGCCTCTTCAAGTTCAGCTGTACGTTCTTTAATTTTTTCTTCTAAAGTTTCATATGCTTTATAGAGGGATTTTTCGGTCTGCTTACGCTCAGTAATATCTCTGATGATAGAAACCGTTCGAGGCTCTCCGTTGCAATCCATAAAAAAGACCATGCTTGCCTCTCCAAGGAATGTAGTTCCGTCCTTACGCCTGTAAGTAAGTTGAGCTCTTGCTGACCCAGAGAGAATAAGTTCATCTAATAAAGCTGATAGCGACGGTTCTTGCAGATCTAAAATTGCATCATGTTCTTTGCCAACAAGCTCTTCTTCCGTCCATCCAAGCATACGGCAAACTGCAAGATTTGCTGATAGGATTTTTCCATCGTCTCTTGGATCGGTCAGGATAATACCATCTATGCTATGATCGAATATCATCCTGTAGAGAGTTTCACCATCCATCAATTTCTGATCTATATTACCGTATCTCATATTCATCTTTGGCCATGGATAAAGAGTCAAAATTTATCACAATATTTTTGCTTTATTACCCTACTTTGACAGAAGTATACATTTTTTAATGTATAAATGGGCTTCATGCATCTGTTTTCTTCATTAAAGATAAATTTAGATCGGATGTTTAGTGATTTATGACATTTATTATTTTGTCAAATTGTAATGCGTCGATAAAACGTGTTTTTTGTATGAAAATACTGTATTAATTAGCAGAATCTGTCAAATTAGGTTATTAAGAGAATCTCAAATTAGAATTTTAATTAAACAAAATGCTTGAGCAATAAGTAAAGAGTATGGCAAAAGTTAATGATAATTCTCATGTATGAACCTGTCAATATCATCTAAAAGGTATTTTAAAAGGTATTTTGGAATTATTGAGTTCGACATACTTAATAATCTCCCAACAAATGAAATCATTTATTTACTTTTTTCATTTCCGTAATTTAATAACTTATATATTAAAATAAAATGTGTGAGATTTCAGGCAAATTATTCCCGGAAAACTGCAAGTTTAAGGAGATATAAAATGGCAAATTACTCCTTAGAGACTGCAGATTATCGGAGGATTCAAAACAGAACCTATTAGACAAATCAAGTAAATTTGATTTGATATTAGATAAGAATACATCTAAATATATATAGATTTCGCATTTAGAGAAAGAAATTAAAAAAAAGAAAAAATAACAAAACAAGTAAAAGTGGAGTTAATTGGAGAAAGCACCAAAACGATGATTTCAATACTTGAACTTCCAGCTATAAGCGTGTAAAACATCTTCAGACTTTAAGCAGTCTGAAAATCATGTTTCGCATCTGATTGTACGATTTTTGCACGATTTTAGTACTTCCTTCCGGTTCTATGACCTCAAAACCAAAATTACATGCAAATTCTTCAATTATTATATCAAAATCAGACTCATAGGACAATTGTGTTAATTTTGATAACTTTTCAGTAACCAAGTTTTCTCAGATGTTCAGGAGTGAATTATGAACCAAAAAGCGATTAATCACCAACTCTGAATACGGTCTTCCAGATTACAGCTCACATGGGAGTTAAGAAGAAGGTATCACTTTGACTTTTCAGGATTTCCCAGCAACTAGGACAGCCATGTGAACTTCAGATTGGGAACCAAAAAAGCTATAAGGCTACCAAAACCAGTTGAAATTCCTGCAAATGTTGTGAGAAAAAAAGCAGTTGATACATCTCCCATGTAGAGTCCCCAATAAAAAAGATATGCGGGATAGGTTAAAAATAGGCTCTTCGTTGTTTTGTGTGGCTATTCTCATAAAAACCAACGCGGTCTGGAAGTGAAAATCGTCTTATCCATAGAGAATGACAAAGAGCCTAAAAATATGTAGAAAAAAAGAAAAAGGAATCAATATTCCACAGATATACGCAGATATGCGCAGATGAAGAATTAATTTGCCTTACCAAAAAAAATACGGCGCTTATTATTTTGCGCCTCATTTCACATACGAAATTAAAACTTCTTTTTCCTGAATCCCAGATAAATTCCACCAATGAAGGCCACAACAACTAAACTTGCGTAAATTATTGAAAAAAATTAATCTGAAGTGGATGTACCGGTTGAAGCGGATGTGTCCGTTGAAGAAGATGTACCATTCCCCTCCGAATCTTCAGGCACGTAAATCACCCTGCCGTCAGCCAGCTTGTAAGCTGTCCCGAGGGCTTCACCCGTTCCCCCTCCAATGTTATCGGTCATGTTCAGGACTTCTATGGGTTTCCCCTCTTCCTTGATGATTATCTTCATGTCCTCAGCTCCGGGATTTTTTACAATAGTAATATTTTCATTCGAGCTCAGAAGCTCAGGAAGATGGTAAGACATCACAAGAGCTACTAGTAAAGCTACAGAAAAGACCATTGCAACGTCAAAAAGATTGGCAACCCCGGTCATGGGGTTTTGCTCATCGGGGTCATTTAAAAGCCCGGTTCGCCTGTACCGTCTGGGTTTTCGCATGGTTTTCCTCCTTTAAGAAAACAATCAATTTCCGCTCTTCTCCTCGAGTATATCCAGAATATAATCGATATCCGACATATCCTCCCAGTACCAGCGCCTCCTGACCTGGGTAAGCACATAGGCTATTCCGGCAGAAAAGAGCCCTACAACAGTAGTTGCAAAGGCAATCATCAGGTTTTGTGCAAGGGTTTCGAGGTCTCCTTGCGAAAGCCCTATCAAGGCAGGTCCCAGCGGGATCAACGTCCCCATAAGTCCGAGCATAGGGGCAACCGTTGAACTGATCTTCGTGTTTTCAAGGCGCTTTGCCATTTTTATCTCGTATTCCTCAGAGAGCTTCTCAATTGAAGGAAAATTCCGTTCTTCGAGGTATTTTGCAGCTTCTCTTGCAAAGGACGTGACCATATAATTTTGTTTTAGACTCTCAAGAGCCCTTGATGCTTCAGAAAAAGCCGAATTAGAGAGACTGTCCCGTATTTTTTTGCAATCAATTTCCAGGTTGTTCCGGTCCCTGTTCCTTTTTGAATACTCAGAGATGAATTCTCCTAATTGGATAAGTGAAACGAAGGCAAGGATTGTCAGAAGTATCATTACCGGATACAGCAAAGCCGATGAAAATACGTACATCGTCTGGGATAAAAGATCCATATTACTCATTGGTTAGACCTCACGCGACCAAGGAAAAAACCTGCAAGGACCAGGACCCCGAAAGCCAGAAGAGGAAATATGCTTGATTCTCCCGTTTCCATAGGAGCCAGGTTCATCTGTTTTGTTTTCATATATGCCGGTATTAGCAGAGCCCCTAAAAGATAATAAATTCCAAGAAGCATCATGGCGCTTCCCATTGTTTCAGGAGTCATTCCCAGCCGGGTTTTCCCAAACCTGAAAAGAAGAGAAGAAGCTACAACTACAGTAAAAAAAGCAATTCCTACAAGAAGCCCTATTTCTATCCCAGAAAAATTGAGATTTTCTGAAAGCAGCATACAGGATACCGCAAGAGCCCCCAAGCAGACAGGACAGGGCATGGATATAGCCAGAAAAGTGTGTCTGGAAACATCTTTTCCTGAATTCCATTTTTTCTGGGTATAAATCCCGGCCCCTATAAGAAGCAGGGAGACAAGAACATGGACTCCCATACCCATTGAAGAAAGACGCTCAAAAGCATCCAGGCTTATATGATCAGCAACGCTTCCGAATAAAAGAGCAAGAAAAAAGTAACTACTCGCAATTGTAAGAATTTCTCGTGTAGTGATATTTGAAAATCCACAACCTAATCCAGTTTTTATCCCGAAGAGAAGGATACCTATCAAAATTCCAATAACAGTCAACGTCGAAGAGTCCATAGTACCTTCTGAGCATCTATAATAGGATTAAATAAAAACTGGTTTTTGGGTAACGTTCGTTATCCATATGGATAACAAGTTCAATTGAAGACGTTTTTTAAGAATAAAGGTAAAATTCCAGACTCTCAGCGACAGGAATTGCAGAGAAACAATCGTAAAAGTGAGGGAATAGGTATATGAATACATTAATATATAATTTGCCTTAAAAAAAGATCCAGGGACAAGAATAGCAAATGAGAGTCAGAATTTAACAAAAATTATGCGAGAATTCACCCTGTTAACCATGGAATATTTTTGAACAATCCGAGATCGGGGAAAGGAATGAAAGTAAATTTGATATAAAAATAAAAGAAAAAAGCAATTAGAAGATACCATAACATGAGTTACTTGTGTTAGAAGGGGCAATAATTATAAGTAGTTGAGATAAAATAGAAGTAATCATGGTAGTAAGTGTTATGAGAAATTCAGGAATAAACGGCGGTGGAGAAAACCTCTTCAAGGCGATTTCAAGTGATACACGTCTCTCTATTCTTGAAAGCCTGAGTGAAGGGGATAAGCATATTTCCGGTATTGCAAGAGAAATAGGGATTTCCGTGCCTGTAGCTGCTAAACATGTAAAAATCCTGGAAAAAGCCGAACTTGTAGAAAGAAAAAAGTTTGGAAATACCCATATGATAGGCATAAAAATGAACAATGTATATTCTTTCCTGGACCGCTTTGCAGAAAACAAGAAGCTTGAGGTGGAGGAAGGTACGAGTCTGCTTGAAGCCTTGAAAAGCGTAACAGCTGTAGAGGTAAGGAAAATGGGAGACAGGACAAAGGTAGTCTCTACTGACGGGGAAGAGGGTTTTTATATATATGAGGTGGACGGCAAATTCTCGGATAAAACTGTAGATGAATATAAGTTTTATGAAGATGCCATCGTGGAATGGAAGAAGCTAATTCCGGTCACGAAAAAAAGGTTACTTGTGAATATAAAGAGATAAAGCAGCTCTTACCAGAGCAGCTTTAACTAAAGTTCATCAGAGCAGCTTTAACTAAAGTTCATCAGAGCAGCTTTAACTAAAGTTCATCAGAGCAGCTTTAACTAAAGTTCATCAGAGCAACTTTAACTAAAGTTCGTCAGAGCAACTTTAACTAAAGTAATTTTCATGAAAGTAGCCTATGTGAAAGTAACTTATACTACCATACAGAGAATCCTGATCAAATAAATTTCCGAAAAATTCAATCTTCCGGAAAAGCAGGTTCACTCTTTTAACTTTGCCAGAACTCCAAGATGGTCTTCATGGTAGGGCATAAGATCCCTGGTAGTCAAGATTTCGAATCTGGGTTCGAAAGCCTGTTCAAGCTTTTTTACTTCTTCCGTAAAGATCTCCTTCGGACTTGCCGCAGTGTCGATGCTACGGGCCTTGATCGAGAGCAGGAGATATCCACTTTTATTCAAAAAACGTGCAGCATTTCTTGCAGCGATTTCTGCCTGATTGGGCTGGGCAACGTCCTGAAAGATCAGGTCTACAGGCTCAACGATATGGGCATAACTGTCCGGTTTCCCCGCATCAGCAAGGATGGGGAAAATGTTTTTGCGTCTGGAAGCAAGCCTTATAAAGTCGCGCATACTTCTCGGAGCAAATTCAACAGCGTATACTGCCCCTTCAGAGACGATATCAGAAACGTGACTGACCGTTGTACCTGAAGCAGCCCCCAGATAGAGAACCTTTGAAGTCTCCTTAAGGGGAATATTGAACTTCTTGAGGACCATGGCTCCAAGCTTGCTCCGGCGAGGATCCCAGGTCCGGTACTCGACTCCTTCAACCGGGATTAGCTTTTCTCCATAAACAGTCTTTCCCAGGTCCAGGTTCTTTGTGACAAGCTGCTTTTTGCCCTTTGTAACCTCAAAAACCCCATCATAAAGCTTCCTGACTTCGGGCATTTACTTCCTCCTCTTTTTCTTTGGTTTTGCCCCACTTTCATGCCTTTTTTGCGGAGGCCTGGGATTTGAAGCCCGGATTTTCTGGACTTTTTCATCCAGTTTCTCTTGCATAGAAGGGTCAATTTTCCCGGAGTAAAAGTCGATTCGAGCGGCAAGGGAAAGTTTTGCTGCAAGGGCTCTTGCAATTTTTCCTCGCACCCACCAGGGCGAGGTATTGATAAGGGGATGGCTGAAGATTACCCCGTGCTTGGGGGACGGTGCCCTGTCCCGGAGGTGTTTGAAGAGGGCCTTGCTGGCCCCGATAACCTGAATTGTACTGGACGGAAAAGCAGCAAGTTTTTCAAGGCTGCCTGCAATGCTTATGAGCCTTGCCCCTAGCATGGGCCCCGCAATCATGGTCAGATTGGGCGCAAGGACTTCCATACTGCTCTCGATGTAAGTTTCAATCTGCTTTCGCCGTTCGTAGAGACCGCATACGCTCTCTGCAAAACCTTTAAGAAGCGCTTCATCTGAAGCTTCGAGTTTTGCGCCCATGGAATTCCTGGCTTTTAAGAAAAGAGGATCATCAGGAGCAATATTGTCACGGGAGCCGTATTTAACGATAAAAAGCGCAAGAGCTTCCCCGTTGAGCCCACTTTCGGGGAAATAACCTCCATACCACTCAAAAAGTCTTTCCGAAAGGGAGTTAGTTGTCTCATTGATGTCGTCAAGGGCTTCTACTGCCTGAACTATGCGCTGGTCAGGAGTAAGAGCCTCTGAGACCTGGATTTTTGCAGCTTCCAGCATGACTTCATGTAAAAGAGAATAATATTCCGAAGGGGACTCTACAAACCTGCACTCGACAGCGACAGCTTTCAGGTCAAAACCTTCGGGGGGGAGATTCTTCTTGCTGCCCCTCAAAGAAAGGGAACGGAGTGCAAGCTCTCTGATATCTTTTGGAAAAGGGTAGGAGGCAAAGACTTCTCCTTTGCTGCCTATCTCAAGAACTCCAAACCAGGTATCGATTTTCAATCGGAGCCTCCGAAGATGTCCGCACCCCGGTTCTTTGCCTTTGTAAGCATTACATCCCCACCAAGTGATTCATCAAGCATCCGCTGGACTTCTTTCTGGAGTTTTTTACCTTCTCCCGGACTCCCGACAATCCCGTAGACGACAGGCCCAAAAGAACTGATCCCTGAACCACTGGCTCCGTTGTCCTGCATATATTTCATGGCATCGAGTACAGCCTGAGGCTGCAGTTCAACTTCCCTCTTTTTAAAGCCCACAGTCTGGAAATGGTTGACTGCCCTGCCGAAACTTTCCAGGTCTTCTTCGATTAGCGCAGGGAGCATCTGCATGAGAATAACATGAGAGATTTCCTGGACTTCCCTAAGAGGAATGGGACAAACTTTTTTGAAAATATCGACTTCTTCTGCGTCATGGACGCCTTTGGTATTGGGAATTGCAAGGACAATATGCCAGTCGGGGAAATCCCTCCTGAAAAGCACAGGGCCTGGAGGCATATGGCTGGCCGCGGAAGGAGAAAATGCACCTTTATCCCTGAATTTGTGCCCCCCATCCAGGACAAAACCTCCATTTTCAAAAGCAGCAACCCCTATTCCGGAAGTCCCGCCTCTACCTACGGCAACTGCGAGTTCCCGGACACTTTTTCCAAGTCCATAAATCTCATTTACGGCTGCTGCTGCAGAGAGCGCGACCTGGGTTCCTGAGCCAAGCCCTACATGGTCAGGAAGTTCCTTATTAATATGAATCCTGATGCCTTTCCCTGCCGGAAGCACAGCTTTTGCTGCTTTTCGCATCCTGCCTGCTAGAAGGGAATCCCCCACAACTTCGACTGCATCCGCTTCAGCTGCCGAAATTTCCAGGCTGGGTGATTCGAGAGTAATTCCTGCTCCCCCATCAACCCTGCCAATCTCTGCATTAAGATCAATAAGGGTAAGATGCAGTCTGGATGGAGACACTACATTAATCATATTCATTTGTATCCTCATTGCTTATTCATAAAGCTTAGGAGTTAACCTTCGAACTACCCCGAAGTTTTTCCTTAACAATCGAATAAGTAAAAGATAAAGTTTTCCCGTTAAATATAAATTTAAGGAATGGAAAAATCAGCGAATATATTTTTATACGAATCTCCGCGTTCCCCCGAAAATCCAGCAGTGTCTCCATAAACACGGGACATACAGAAAAGCTGCAGTTCCGACAGCGGTTGTAAACCGTTCCCAGAAGAGCATGTATAAGCCCGCAAAGCATTCCTGTGTCTGCGGGATCGGAAAGCCCGAAAGTAAGGTCAGCCTTCAGATTTTTGATTTTGATTGCGGAAAGTGTGTCAGAAAACAGACGGAGCAGAGGTTTTCGAAGAGCTTTGTAAGCTTCAAGGCCCCAGTGAAGTTTTTCTCTGGTGCTCATCCCTTTCTTTGCCTCAACCTCAACTTCCTGACCAGTCTCTTTTTTCCTTCTTAGCCGGGCAAATATCCCTCTTTTCTCTTTGCCCTCAAAAATTAATGTTTCCTCTTCAGGTTTCTTTTCTCCAGGTTCCCTGTCTTTTTCCATCTGCATCTTGAGTTCTGATTTTAGGAGGTCTTCCTTTCTGCTTTCAGCTTCTTCCGGCTCTGGCTTTTCAGGAATGGATTTTTCCTCCTCAGGCTCTTTAATTGAAAAAGTATAGGAAAAGAGCAGCCATTTTACAGTAAATATGCCTCCCAGTTCTTTCTTTTCTTCCACGCTCAGGACCTTGAGCTTGAAAGTAAGAACTATCGCTGTAAAAAGTATGAATAAAACAAGCAGAAAAACCAGAAGAAAAAGATAGATGGCAAGCATGCTAAACAGGTTGAGGGAAAAAGATAGCCCTGACTATCCCGAAGATCCTAATCGTTAGTTCTGGTTCCTGGAAAATTCCTCAAAAAGGTTAAACCGGAGGGATTTACTGGAAACAGCCCCCTTTCCCTTCGGGTTCCGTATGCTCTTGTTCTTTAATTTCCGTTTTGCCAGCTTCCGACCCCTCTCCTTTTTTGTGCTTGCCGGTCTTGCCTTTGAATTTCTCCAGAATGTCAGGCACAACCTCCTGAAGGGAACTGAGGATTGAACCTACATCACCTTTCTCAGAGATCCGGAAAATTTTTGCATCATCTTCAGAGAGCATAATAAAAGCAACAGGCTCTATCTTCGCACCTGCACCTCCGCCACCTCCATATCCGGATTCTTTCTCCTTTTTACCTTCCCCACCTCCGCCTCCGAAACCCATTGTGAGTTTGGAAACAGGAATGATTGTTTTCCCGGCAGCTGTAATAGGATCTCCTACAACAGTTTTCGTAGTTGCAATTCTTTCAAGTTCAGATGCAATTTCTTTAATGGTCTCTTCTACGCCCATCTTTTTTAGCCCCCGATGTACGGTATCATTTGTTTATATGAGTAATAAATGTTGCCCATCTTAAAGACATTTATAATAAAGTTATAAGAGAGATTAACTTCATTGTATTTGAGTAATCCTGTATTTGCTGTTCCCCTGTATTCACAGTTAACCGGGTGTAACTCCGAATTAAAATTCAATTTTTAGAGTAAGAATAATAGTGCTTTTTTCGGAACCCTTCGGAGTATATGCTTTTTCTCTTCTGGCCTGTCTTTTCAGATATATTTTTCCTCCAGTCTATCTCCCCGGGTCTATTTTCTTCCCTAAATTCAACCAAATACCCGGCTTACTTGAGATTATTTTTTGAAATATATGGCGTTTTTGATTGAGAGCTTTTAATTGAGAAACATACACATTAGGAAAGATGGAAACGCTTATTGAAAAAATAAGAAAGTATTTCGTTAATATAATATAACAGTACATTTTCTTTAAAAGTAATACTCTTTAAAACCATAGATTCTGACTCCGGGCTTTGGAAGCTTTAGATATGTTAAAAAAGTAACACAGCTGCCAGAATGGAGCATGTTACAAAAACCGGAAACGGGAACATGTAATATTTATCAAATATTTATCAAATAGGACATCCAAATATATTTTAATGGGTTTATTATGTGGCAAGAAAAAAGAAATAGTATCCTCTTATTTGCAGTAATTCTTGTACTTTATTTGTCTGTAGGGGGAAGCGCATCAGCTGCAACAATTTATGTGGACGATGACGGATCTGCAGATTATACAACAATACAGGATGCACTAAATAATACGGTTGATGGAGACACTATAATAGTGAATCCTGGAACTTATCCAGACGATGAACGAATCGATGTGAATGTGTCTGTGACAATAAAAGGAGCCTCAGGATATCCTTCAGTTGGTGGTTTCAATCTGTACATGCATTCGCGTGTTGAGGGGCTAACGATTACTAAGGGAATTGATTTTGACCGAGCCGGCATAGAATGTACAGTAAGGAATAACAGGTTTGAAGACTGCGGCGTAAGTATGGGTAGCAGTTACATGTATGGAAATCAGACAATAATGAACAACCTCTTTACAGGAAGTGGGGCGGGAGTAAATACTTATGACAGCTGGCATAATAAAATTATAGGGAATACATTTCAAAACTGTAATGTGGGTATACATTTCGGATGGGGTATGGGCAGCCACATAGTCACCGGAAATACGTTCAAAAACTGTGGCATAGGTATCCGCCTGATCGACGACACTGCCACGATTTACAACAACTATTTTTATAATAATATAAACCTGCAGATTGAGGATGCAGCATTCTGCACTCTGAACACTACAAAAACTGCAGGTGAAAATATCATCGATGGACCCAATATAGCCGGGAACTACTGGGCGACACCTTCGGGGGATGGTTTTTCCCAGACCCACATGGACACTAATGGCGATGGGATAGCTGAGGAAGCATATCAGATCGCAGAAGGTTCTATTGACTACCTGCCTCTTGTAACTCCCAGGACGGAACCTGAACCTGTCCTCCCTACCGCAAATTTCAAAACAAATACGACCAGTGGGAATGCCCCTCTTTCTGTCCTTTTTACCGACCTTTCAAAGGATACAACAGGATGGAACTGGAACTTTGGAGACGGGGCTACTTCAACCAAAAAGAATCCAATCCACACTTATTCAGCGATAGGAAGCTATACTGTTAACCTGACGGTAAGCAACTTGAATGGCACTGATTCAGAAACTGCTGATATAACTGTGCTAGAAAAAGAGGAAGAAGAAAACGAAAGTGAAAATGAAGGAAACGAAAGTGATAATAACATTCTTCCCACAGCAAATTTTACAGTAAATAAAACCAGCGGCCATTATCCCCTTACAGTCCTCTTTACCGACCGTTCCCAAAATGCAACAGGAAGGAGCTGGGATGTAAACAATGACGGAATCGAAGATTCTAATGAGTCCAGCTTTGTTTATACTTACAGTTCCAGAGGGACTTACGAAGCTAAACTGACCGCAATCAATGCAAACAGCACGGACACAGAAACTACTACAATAACCGTGATGAGGAAAAGCAGCGGCTGAAGCAGTAGTAGTGGTGGTGGAGGAGGATCCCCCGAACCTGCAAGAAACGTTGAAACCAAGGAACTTTCCCAGGTCTTCATCACAAACGGCAAGGCCGTAAAGTTTGATTTTGCAAAAGGAGCAACATGTGTAGTGTACGTGAGCTTCGATTCAAAAAAGACCGCTGGAAAGACCACAACCATTGTTGAGCAGCTGAAGGACGAGTCCGCCCTGGTCCCCGAACTTCCTGCAGGCGAGGTCTACAAGTCTTTTAATGTCTGGGTGGGGAACAGCGGATTTGCAACTGAAAAGAACATTGAAAACCCGGTAATCTGCTTCAAGGTTGAAAAAGCCTGGCTGCAGAATAAAAGTATAGACCGGGATTCGATCACCCTGAACAGGTATAACGATGAGGAAGAAGCGTGGAAACAGATATCAGTTAATCTCACGGAAGAAAACGATACATACCTCTACTTCACAGCAGACGTTCCCGGATTCTCATCCTTTGCAATGACAGGAAAGGCAACAAGCTTCTCCGGAGAAGATACAACAGGCTCGGGACCAGAACAGGAAACTCGCCTCGCAGAAGGTGAATCAGTAAAAAATGCGGGAGAAGGAGTTGAACAGAGCGCTGCACAGGGAGAGAACACGAAAGCCCCAGGATTTGAACTAGTCTACGGGATAATCTGCTTGTCCGCTATCCCTAAATATAAAAGAAAGTGAGAAAGTAAGAGTTGAAAAAAAGAAAGGAAAAAAATCAAAAACAGAATGCAGATTTTGACACCGAAAAATTGATTGATGAAGGCCTATTCCTTCATCACGTTTTCTAATTTTCGCCCCCGGAGGACTCAATTATCCTCGATTATGTCCGTAACCCTTTTATCCAGACATCCCCGGGCTTCAACCTCATATAGCATATTTTATCTCTATTTAAAAGTATTAATCTAAATCAGAATATTTATATCAATTAACATTCTTTCCAATTAAATATAACTCTTTAATATAAAGAAGTTGATGCGGAGTGAATATAATCAGTTATTAAATAATTATAAGCAGATTTATACATTCGCATGGTTTTGAGTATATCTTGATTCACTGCTAACAAGTTAATTACCCGCTAATTTTAAAGATATAACGGGTTTTCTGCTGAGGGTTTATGGAATATACCCATCAAACAAATTTACCTATAATACAGATTTCACCCCCAATTTCTTGAATAGCCGGAGGAATTAGAAATTAAAAATAAATTAATCGTTTTACTAATTGCTTTTCTCATTTTAATATTAATTTCAGGTACTGGAGCCACGGCCGAGATTACAGTCCAGCCAGGAGATTCTATACAGGCTGTTGTTGACAATGCAAGTTCAGAGGACGTAATAACCATACAACCCGGGACTTATACAGAAAATGTCAAAATATATACAGATGGCCTAACTATCAGGTCAGCATCCGGAAACCCTGACGATACAATGATTAAAGCTAAGAATACAGCAGACAACGCGGTCTTTGTGGATGCGGACGGGGTAAAAATTAGCGGCATTAAAGCTGCTGCAGCAACTGCGCAAAGCGCCTCAGGAATACGTCTATCCGGATGCAATAACTGTGTAATTGAACAAAACAAACTCACGGTTAACGGGCGCGGAATTTATCTCGTGAGTTCTACAGAGTGCACGGTATCAGGTAATACAGTTATAAATTGTGGTTATTATGGAATTTTGCTTGAGAGTTCAAAAAACAATATCATATCCGGAAATAAGGTTACCAATTCCGAACGCGGCATCTATATTGGCAGCTCTGACGATAATAACATTTCAGGCAATACTGTTACTTTAAACAATAATGTAGGATTCTATAGTTGTAGCTTGTGTGACCGAAATCTGGTTTATAATAACTACTTCAATAACACCGGGATATCCATTAAAACCGGGTCAGGAAGTAGATTTAATACTACAAAAACCGAAGAAACAAATATCGTCGGTGGCTCTAATATCGGAGGGAACTACTGGGGAAAACCGGATGGAACAGGGTTCTCCGACACAGCATTAGATAATGATGGAGATGGGATTTCCGACTCTACATACACCCTGCCAGGCAGCTCATACGTAGATTACCTGCCTCTTGTATACCCGTCCAGCTCACCTGAGCCTGTGCCCCCTGTTGCGGACTTCAGCAGCGATGTTACTTCAGGGAATGCCCCGCTGGAGGTTTCATTTACTGACAAAAGCACAGGAGATCCCACTACATGGGACTGGGATTTCGGAGACGGGAACGTTTCAACAGATAAGAATCCCGTACACATATACACCTCAGCAGGAACTTACACGACAACGCTTACAGTAAGCAATGCAGACGGAACAGCTTCAAAAGACGGTACGATAACGGTCCTCCAAACCACTGAACCAGTCGTTCCTGTTGCTAACTTTACAAGCAATGTTGTCTCAGGAAACACCCCACTGGAGGTTTCATTTACAGATACGAGTACAGGCTCTCCAACAGCCTGGAGCTGGGATTTTGGAGACGGAACCACTTTAACAGACCAGAACCCTGTACACACATACACCTCAGCAGGAGCCTACACTGTAACGCTTACAGCAAGCAATGCAAATGGGGGATCTTCAAAAACAGGTTCGATAACTGTCCTTCAAACCTCCAAACCAACAATTCCTGTTGCAGATTTCGGCACCAACGTTATTCAGGGTCCTGCTCCTCTTGAGGTCCAGTTTACCGACCTCTCACAAAATGCAGTTTCTTGGAGCTGGGACTTTGACAACAACGGACAACCTGATTCCACCGACAGGAGTCCGGTTTACGTATATGAAGTCCCGGGAGACTATACTATTAACCTGACAGTGAGCAATGAAAACGGCACGGCTTCAAAAACACTAGGAATAGAAGTGCTGGAGACAGAAGAGGATGACAGGCTTCCTGTTGTAGATTTCAGCGCGAATGTTACGAGCGGATATGCTCCCCTTGCAGTCCTATTTACAGACCTCTCGCAAAAAGCAACCGAGAAGGGCTGGGATTTTGATAATGACGGAGTGGTTGACGCAAGCTCCAGTACCATAGATTATGTGTACACATCTCCGGGAACCTATACCGTAAACCTGTTCGCAAGCAATGAAAACGGCACGGTTTCAAAAGCTCTCGAAATAAATGTGCTGAAAAAGAGAAGTTCAGGAGGAAGCAGTCACAGTAGCGGTGGTGGCGGTGGAGGAGGTTCCCCTGAGCCTGCAAAGAATGTTGAAGTGAAGGAGCTTTCACAGGTCTTCATTACAAACGGAAAAGCTGTAAAGTTTGACTTCACAAAGAATGCAACCTGTGTTGCGTATGTAGGCTTTGACGCAAAAAAGACTCTGGGAAAAACCACAACTATTGCTGAGCAGTTGAAAAATAAGTCCGCACTTGTTTCCGAACTGCCTGCAGGGGAGGTCTACAAATCCTTTAATGTCTGGGTTGGAAATGGCAAAATCGCAAGCTCAAAGAATATAGAAAACCCTGTTCTCAGTTTCAAGGTTGAGAAGTCCTGGATACAGAATAAAAGTATAGATCAGGACTCGATCACACTGAACAGGTATGAGGAAAAAAACTGGGAGCAGCTGACGACCAACCTTACAGGAGAAGATGATAAATACCTCTACTTCACTACCGATGTTCCCGGGTTCTCTTCCTTTGCGATAACAGGTACGACTATCCGACAGATTGAGGAAGAAAGTAAACAGATTCCCGCTGAAGAAAGATCTATTGGTGATGTTCAATCAGAAAAGAACGAGACTGAAGAACCTGAATCTGAGGAGAACAGCAGGAACAGCAATATCCTGTTAAGCGTAGGGATCGTTATCGGAGCTCTGGGGTTAGTCGGATTGGTATTGAAGAGCATGAAGAAATGATACCGGGACGTTTCATAACGTTCCGCTTCTCCTATTTACAGTTCACATTTAACATGATGAATTTGTGATCATGAAGAAAAAAGATGGAGTAATGGAGCCATTTACTTTTCAGAGCTTTTCTGCAAGGTTTCCGAACTCCAGCCGACCTGAAGCCGGAGATTTCGGCTCCTTTTTATCATTTTCCTTTTTTTCAGGGGAACAGGGCACTATATTTGCAAAAAACTCTTCTACCAAGTTTCCCACATCCCTTGGAGCTACATCGAGAAACTCTCTGCTCTCTTCGGGAGGGAAGTATCCGAAAACCGAAAATTTGCCCAGCTTGCGCATCTGGGAGCCCTGGTAGCGAGCATCAAGGAGGATTCTTACCCCGAAATCTCCAGGAGAACGGACAATTCTTCCCATTGCCTGCCTTACCTTCCTGATTGTTGGCACCTGGACTGCAAACTCCCAGCCATCTCCAAAATTGAAAACCGTGTCATATGCCGACTCTACAGCTTTTATCCTGTCATTCAGAGCCGGGTACCCCACGCCTACAATGATCACGGTCCTGCCGCGGGAGTCTCTGAAATCAACACCTTCACTCAATGTTCCCCAGAGATAGGTAATGAGCAAAGCTTTTCCTCCCTGCTCACCTATTTTGAAAAACTCCTGCCTGATCTCCTGGGCTGAGACCCCGACTTCATCAAGGAAAATTGGGATCGTAAGCTCGGGCCCAAGGAGTTTTGTATAGCGGAGGGCTTCCGCATAACTCTGGAAATAAACGACCACGTTTCCGGACGATGCAGCAATGGCAGCTAGAAGCGCTTCTTTCAAACTTTCCAGAGTTTCCGGGCTGTCTCTGTTTTTTGCAAAGAGAGGAGGGACTGAAACCGCAAGAGTAAGCCTTCGTTCCTGTGGGAAAGTAGTCCCATAGGTGATTTCTTCTATTTCCCGGGTAATGCCCAGTGAGGATTTGGTCATCTCGAAAGGCCGAAGGGTAGCCGACATCAGCACTGCCGAATAAACGGAATCAAGCAAAGGTTGGGTCACATTCTTGGGAATACAGGTGAAAAGTTCAAGCCTGCCGATTACCCTGTCGCTTTTAAAGTCTCTGCGCATGTTCAGGATCGGGTAATAGTTCTGCCGATCCGAAAGTACAAGATAAGAAGAAAGAAAATCTGCAACATAACGGATCTGGGAACGCTTGGGAACAGAAAGAAGCCCTTTTTTGTAGTTTTCAGCATAAATTTCTTCCAGCCTGCCTCCAAATTCCCCAATTTCCCGCAGCCTGGTAAGTACCTGTTCTTCATCTGCAAACCCTTCTTTCTTTGCATCCCGCAAAAAACGAACTTTCAGGACATCGAGGCGCTCATAAGGATCACTAATCTGAATGTCCTGCCAGTGTTTTCCAAGCCTGTTCCTCTCCCCGAACTTCAACTTAGAGTCATAAGTATCTCTTATAGAGGTCAGTAAACAGGAAAAAAGCCTTTTTGCGTAGAGTCGGGAGGCATAGTCCTGGTCAAGAGGGATTCCGGAGCCTGATCCGAAACCTCCCCCGAATGCAGAAGAATTGTCAGGCTCAGGAATCTCCCCTACCTCAGAAAGAGCTTTTTCAATGGATATTTCGGAAAGCATTACGGAGGAATGGGAACGGGCTGAAGCCTCGATGTTGTGAGCTTCGTCAAAGATAAGAATGATGTCTTCAGGGTCCTTCTCAAGCCATTTAAGGAGAGTCATGAAGATATCAGCATTGAGCACATGATGGAAATTGCAGATCAGAAGTTCTGTGTTTTTGAGCTCCTTTTTAAGCAACTCATACCCGCACATGCCCCGGTCTTCCGCATATTCCATAACATCTTCAGGGCTTCTTACATCCGAAAAGAGCCAGGAAGAAAACTCATTTCCCTCGAACTTGAGGACCTCATAAAGCTTTGGGCAGGAGTGGTTTCTCAGGGACTGCGCCTTTTTTCGGGCTTCCTCGATTTCTTTTTCAAGCTCGTTCCTGAGGGCGTAGAGGGCAGGGTCTTTTGTCCGTTTGTGTTTTTCCGAGGCATCTTTGAGTTCTTTTTCCTTTGAAGAGACTTCCCTCTCAAACTCAAGGAGGTCATAGGTGTTTTCCCCTTTTAGCTTACACTCCTCATAGTCGAGGTTCTCGGGACACATGGAGGTCTTGCCCTTGAAAACAATTGTTTTTATACTGTTGTCCCTGTTGATGTCCCGGGTCTCATGGATGAACTGGACCATCTGCTGGTGGACATTTGTGACTATGATTACGACCTTATTGAGTTTCTTCCCCACATGAAGAGCAGGAGCAAGGGAACTCAGGGTCTTGCCTGTCCCGCACGCCCCTTCAAAAAGCACGATTTTTTCCTGCAGGAGAGCCGAATGAATCTTCTCCATGGCTTCTGCCTGGTTTGGGTAGCAGCTTTTTTTTGTAAAATATCGCATGTATCCGTTCTTTTGCATCATACGCTTAACCCTGATACCTCTCCGGTTTCCTGAACCCTGAACAGTCCATCGGAATTTATTCATTTTGAGACTTTATTAATTTATTTATTTATATATTAGTTATTTATATATTTATATATTAGTTATTTATATATTTATATACTTATATATTCGTCATTTATTTATTTATATATTAGTTATTTATATATTTATATACTTATATATTTGTCATTTATATACTTATATATTAGTTATTTATATATTTATATACTTATATACTTATACATTAGTTATTTATATATTTATACACTTATATATTAGTTATTTATATATTTGTGTATTTACATATTTATTTAGGTATTTATATATTTATGTATTATACTGGGGAACATACAGTTCCTCTTAATATCTTTCTGAGAACTGTCATTAACCATCTTTAAGAACCATAATTAACTATCGCCCTCGACAGTAAATAAATATTTTGAAACCCGTTATTATAGTTATTTTTGAGGGATATTTTCAGAGAACTATTATTATGAGAATCATTAAATCATTTATACTGTCTACCGAATAAGCCAGATAAAAACCGATCCCTGGTACTATACCAACACAGAGGGAGAGGATTTATTTTTACTTGTTGAGTGGTGTGTAATTGCTTGACCAGTTATCCGAAGGCAGACGAAAGACAGACGAAAGATAGCCAGATAAAGTTTTCCGGCCTTATCTTCCAATTTCATAAAACCATAACATCGATAAGACTATATTCAATTAACTGTTCTTGTAAGTTTCATACTCTAATATAAAAACAATTAGAAATAAAATGTGGGAACAGTTCTGAGGAATTAAAGGATGGACGAAAGAAGCCGGATGCTGGCAGAAGAAAAAATCGGAAAACTTCTTTTTAAATTGTCATTGCCCGCAACTATAGGAATGCTTGTACAGGCTTTCTACAATCTTGTGGACACGGTATTCGTAGGCAGGGCCTATGGAACCGAGAGCATCCAGGCAATCGGAGGAATTGCAGTTGCATTCCCTATCCAGATGATCGGAATGGCTGTAAGCCTTGCTATCGGCATCGGAGGAGCGTCCATCATATCTCGCCGCCTTGGGGAAAGAGATACGAAAAAAGCCGACAAAATTTTTGCAAACCTGATCTTCCTTTCCATTTTTTCGAGCTTACTGATAACAGGAGCAGGGCTTCTCTATATCGTACCCCTCCTAAAAATGTTCGGGGCAACTGACACTATTCTCCCTTATGCCCTTGAATACCTGGGAGTAATCCTTTCCGGCACTGTCCTGTTTTCACTTGCAATGGTAACAAATGCTGTTGCCCGTGCCGAAGGGAATGCAAAGGTTGCCATGAAATCCATGATGATGTCCGGGGGTCTCAATATAATACTTGACCCCCTCTTTATTTTTGGCTTTGGGATGGGAATTAAGGGAGCTGCTGTCGCAACTGTTCTGGCCCAGGCAATAGGAGTACTTTACATTGCCCACTACTTCCTGAGTGGGAATAGCACACTCAATTTCCACCCTACTGATCTTAGGCCGGACAGCAAAATCATAAAAGAAGTCCTGGAAATCGGGGTATCCCCCTTTGCGCGAAACGTATCAAGTAGCTTCATGGTAATAATCCTGAACAACCTCCTTGCCTTCTATGGAGGAGACATAGCAATTGCTGTTTTCGGGATAATTAACAGGCTCCTGATGTTTACCTTCATGCCCATGTTCGGAATTATCCAGGGTCTTCAGCCGATTGTAGGCTTCAATTACGGAGCAAAAAACTTTGAGCGTGTAAGGGAAACTGTAAAGCTTGCCATCCTCACCACCACAGTTATGTCCATTGCAGGTTTTCTGGTACTCTACATGTTTCCGGAGCAGCTTTTCGGGATATTCAGTGGAGACCACCAGCTGATAGTTGAAGGAAAATACGCCGTAAGAATTGTGGTGCTGGCAACCCCCCTTGTGGGTTTTCAGGTCGTTGGAGGGGCTCTTTACCAGGCGCTCGGCAAAACAAGACCCTCCCTATTTTTATCCATGTGCAGGCAGGTGCTTTTCCTGATCCCGCTGGTACTTATACTCCCTAGGTATCTGGAGCTCTTCGGGGTCTGGGCAGCCTTCCCTCTTGCAGATACCCTGGCTTTTGCAGTAACCCTATTCATGGTAATCCAGGAGTTCAAACTGCTTGCTGAAAAAGGAAAAAATGTGATAATTGACCCGGTTGAAGGGAATTTACCTGCTTTAGGGAATTTACCTGCTTCAGGAAAGTGACCTGCTTCAAGAAAGTGACCTGCTTCAGGAAAGTGACCGCTACTGAAAAAACAGTTAATGTGAAATCCCATCAGCGGTTTTTACTTCCTCATTTTTATCAAGAATGTACTCCCTTTCAAGGTACCCATTTCCCCATTCAAATAGAGCATCCAGAACCGGAAGCACGGTTTTTCCAAATTCAGTCAGAGAGTATTCAACCCGGGACGGGATTTCAGGATAAGCCTCCCTGAGGACAAGCCCATCTCCTTCGAGTTCCCTAAGCTGTTTTGTGAGCATTTTGGGAGAAATCCCCTGCATGCTTCGCTTGAGCCCTGAAAATCGCAGTTTCTCCGCTCGCAATTGCCAGAGGATTAAGGGTTTCCATTTACCACCTATTACGTCCAGAGTCGCTTCAACAGGGCAATGATAGTGTTTATTATTTTGTGCCTCGTTTACCATAAACTTTCATACTATCCTTTTTATTACTAAGTATCCGGATTGCATATATGGCATATAAATATAGTTATTGTAGATTAAATATTGGCAAATGCACGTTACTGCCAGAAGAGACTCTATTTTGTTAAAAAAGGCTCAAATTAACAGATGAAAGGTGTCAAAATGAAAGTTATAGGTATAGTTGGAAGTCCCCGAAAGAACGGAAACACGAATATCCTTGTCCAGCAGGCCCTTGAAGGCGCAGCAGAAGCTGGAGCTGAGACCCGGAACTTCTTCCTCAATGAGATGAACTACAAAGGCTGCCAGGGCTGCAACTACTGCAAGAGCCATGATAAGTGCAAGCTTGAAGACGACCTTATGGAATTATTCGATGAACTTGCAGCAGCTGATGGCGTTGTATTTGGCTCTCCAATTTACTTTGGCCAATTTACAGGCCAGATGAGGATTTTCCTTGACCGCTGCTATTCCCTCATAAACGCAGACTTTTCCTCTCGCATCCCTGCAGGGAAAAAGGCTGTGATAGTAGGAACTCAGGGAATGCCTGACCCAGCCGCTTTCAAAGGGGTCTATGCTGAGTTCGCAGGACAGATCTCAAACTTCATGGGCATGGAGGTAAAGGATACGATAGTAGGAGTAGGATACCACGCCCCCGGAGAGGTAAAGGACGATTCCGGACTTATGGAAAAAGCGAAAACCGCAGGTTTAAACCTGTTAAAGTAAACAGGCATTAAAGAAAAAAAATTAAAGTTGCGCTAACACCCCCACTACAAACAATGGGGGATGTTCGCGCCTTCTTTCCAATTGTCAGAAACACCGGACTTATTAATTTCTTGACATATTAGCGAATGAAATATTCGAATTAATAGAAAAAACAAGCTCCCTGTAGCAATAAAAAATTATAAAGAAGGGATGAACCTACGACTGAAGATCTGAAAAAGGCTCTCCTGCAAAAATGCGAAAGCATGGATATACCCATGGTAGGGGTTGCCAGTATTGAAAGATGGAATAACCCTCCTTTTTTGCCGTGGGTGCCTGAAGAATTCTATCCCCATTCCATATATCCAGAAGCAAAATCAGTGATAGTTATTGGATTGCCGATCCCTCTGCCGGTGCTGGAGACATCCCCCTCGATATATTACCGCGAACTGTACAATACTGTAAATACCTTGCTGGATCAATATACGTATCGGCTTGCCAATTTCCTGACCAATAAAGGATATCCATCTGTTTTTGTACCGAGAGACGGGTACGGAAACATTCAGGTACTCCTGGAAAATCCCATTGCATTCTTTTCTCACAGGCATGCTGCTTTTCTCGCGGGTCTGGGGACCTTTGGAGTAAATAATACGATCCTTACACCGGATTATGGCCCCAGAGTCCGTTTCGGTTCAATTCTGTCCACGGCTGAACTTCCTCCAGATCCAATGCTGAAGACTCAGCTTTGCACCCGATGTATGCGTTGTGTAAAAATGTGCCCGGCAAATGCTCTGAATAAGGAAGATTACCCCAGCGGACTGACAGACAGGAAAGCCTGTTCCTCATATAGTGCTGAATTAAACAAGCATTACATCTCACCGTGTGGAATATGTATTAAGGTCTGCCCTGTAGGAAACGACAGAGTGCGATATAAAAGGGAGGACAATGCAATATATGTGGATAGAGATCTTTTTGCCAGCCATCATAAAGCCTGGGAGCATGTCAGGTCTTATGGCGGAAAAAATCCGTAATTAGCTGAGATAAAACGGGCAAAAACAGTAAAACAGAGGGAGAGAAAACTGCAGAAGCATTTTCTCATCCGGATCTCTCAGGAATAAATAAGGAGTCTGAATATGGAAACTCTTGAAGCAATCCACACTCGCCGAAGTATTAGAAAATACACTGACAGGCCAGTTCCGGGAGAGCTGGTAACCAAACTATTGAGAGCAGCAATGAGTGCTCCATCCGCAGTTAATGCCCAGCCCTGGGTCTTTATTGTTATTGATGACCGGAAACTCCTGGATGAAATTCCCACATACAGCCCCTATGCAAGCATGTGCAGGGAAGCTCCTCTTGCAATCCTGGTCTGCGGGGATACGACTCAGGAAAAAGCCCCCGGGTACTGGGTTCAGGACTGTTCGGCAGCCATTCAAAACCTCCTGCTCGCAGCTCACGATTTTGGGCTTGGAGCGGTCTGGACAGGGATTTTTCCCATGACAGATAAGGTTAAAGGCTTCCGGAAAGCTTTTGGACTGCCTGATCACGTATTTCCTCTTGGGCTTGTACCTATCGGTTATCCTGCTCAGCAGCCCGGATCTCAGGACCGGTACAGGGAAGAGAAAGTTTACCACAACAGGTACGGTCAGAATAAAGAATGATGCTGTAATACTGGCAGAATCAAGAACTGAAAGAATCAAGACTCTTTACAAGCTGGTGATTTTATTGACGATAAGAGTTGTTGCAAAAAACCAGGTCAAACCTGATAAAATTCAAGAATATATGGATTTGTGTAAAAACCTTGTTGAAGAATCATTAAAAGAAGAAGGCTGCATAGAATATGGGTTGTATCAGGAATTAGAAAATCCAGGAATCCTGACGATATTAGAAGAATGGAAAGATAAAAACAGCCTGGACGAACACTTAAACTCCAATCATTTCAAAGAAATATTTCCTTTGCTTTCAGAATATCTTGAAAAAGAAACTGAAATTGACATATACAAAAAAAAGCTGTGATTTATCTAATTTGACGGCAAAATCATAAAATTCCTCAAATTCGACTCCCATTCGTTTTTTGAAGGAGTTCCATCAAACATATAAGATATAAATGCGGAAATTAATCGGGGGATATAAACAATGAAAGTCGTCGCATTTAACGGAAGCCCACGGAAGGAAGGCAATACAGCCTTTCTCATAAAGCACGTCCTTGAAGAGCTTGAAAAAGAAGGGATCGAAACCGAGACAGTGCAGGTAGGGGGAAAAAGTATCCACGGCTGTACAGCCTGTACAAAATGCTTTGAAAACAAAGACCGAAAGTGTGTAATTGACAAAGACATCGTCAATGACTGCATTGAAAAAATGTTTGAAGCCGACGGCATAATCCTTGCCTCACCCACATATTTCGCAGACCTGACACCTGAACTCAAAGCCCTTATAGATAGGGCAGGGTTTGTTGCCATAGCCAATGGCGAAATTTTCAAGCGGAAAGTAGGAGCAGCTGTAGTGGCAGTCAGGAGAGCTGGAGCTGTCCATGCTTTCGATTCTATCAACCACTTCTTTACGATTTCCCAGATGATAATTCCAGGATCCAATTACTGGAACATAGGGATAGGACTTGCTGAAGGGGATGTCGAAAAAGACGAAGAGGGCATCCGGACCATGCAGGTTCTGGGACAGAATATGGCATGGCTTTTGAAAAAACTCAATGCGTAACTTTTACTCCTGGCTAATGTGTAATATTTAGTTGAAGGTTCTAAGGCCCGCTATGCGGTTTGCTTGCGATAGAAAACCTGGCTAATGTGTAATATTTAGTTGAAGGTATAATTTATAGCACTCCCTGAAAAATTCAGAATATAATAATATCACTACATACCAGGAAACAACCTTTTTTGCCTCAAAGAAAGAGGCAGCCTTACTTATTTATTCAGGGAAACGAATTTCATGAATAGAATTAGGGGGAATAAAATGAAAATTCTTTATATTTACGCACACCCTGAGCCAACATCCTTCAATGCCGCCCTGAAAGACACAGCTCTCGCTGCCCTGAAAGAAAAAGGCAACGAAGTAAGACTGTCAGACCTTTACGCAATGAGCTTCAATCCTGTGCTCAATGCAGGGGACTTCACAGAACGAAAAAAGCCGGATGTTTTCAAGCCATTCCTTGAAGCAATCCATGCCTCGAAAACCGGAGCTTTTGCACCTGACATAAAAGAGGAGATGGAAAAAGTAAAGTGGGCAGACCTCCTCATCTTTCAGTTCCCGATATACTTCACGTCCATGCCCGCGATAATGAAAGGCTGGATAGACAGGGTCCTGGCTCCGGGCTTTGGATTCAACCCTATCACAAACAGCGCCTACGAAACCGGGCTCCTGAAAGGAAAAGCTGCAATGATTGCCACCACTACAGGGGCTTCGCAGGAATGGTACTCCGATGGAGGGGAACACGGGGACCTTAACAGGCACCTTGAATCCGTCACTCACTGCGTTTTTGAGTATATGGGGATGAAGGTACTGCCATCCCATATTATCTACGAGGTGAGCAGCCTTTCAAAGGAAAAGGGGGCTGAAGAACTCAAGAGATATAGAAATAGAATATTTGAACTTTAAATATAGAGGAAAACGCCTTCATTTCGATTTTTGAGAATTCGGGCCTGGTGGGCAGCCTGAACCTCACAATACTTTTATATAATATTTGCACGGAATATTATTATAAAAAACTATATTAACCGTTATGTGTGTTCAGACATATCATTGAACTTCCATCCGAAGAGGTATTTGAATGAAAAAAGTCTGCGCATTCATAATTATTATGATACTGGCAATAGCCCTGGCTGGTTCCGGGTGTGCTGAAAAAGGAGCATCTACACCTGTTTTGGAAAACCAGGGAAAAGAGTTTGAGGGAAGACAAATCACGGTTTGTTCCGGAGCCGGGCTGATAAAACCCATGACCGAGTTGATCGGGAATTTTGAAAACGAGACCGGGGCAGATGTTGAGGTGCGCTACGGAGGAAGTGCCGAAATATTCGGAATTCTGACCTCAAAAGAGTGTGATGTTTTTATTCCCGGAGATTACTACTACACCAAACAGGCTATGGACAGGAATTATGTTTTCAATGACAGTGTGACAAACCTGACCCTGCATATTCCGGTAATTGCAGTTCCTGATAAAAACCCGGCAAACATAAGCGGGCTTGAAGACCTTGGAAAACCCGGAGTAAAACTGGCTCTCGGAGACCCCAACGGACCTGCAATAGGCAGAGTCTCGGAAGCAATCTGTGAAAAGGCAGGCATACTTCCCGAAGTTGAGAATAACACAATTGTCAAAACTGCGACCGTAAATCAGCTTCTCATCTACGTTGTATCCGAAGAAGTGGATGCAACAATTATCTGGGAGGACATGGCAAGCTGGAGTGAAGCCAACGGAAAACTCGAAATTATCCAGATTCCCGAAGAACAGAATAAAGTAAAAACCATACCAACAGCAGTTTCCGTATATACCGAAGATACTGAACTGGCAGAGGCTTTCAACACTTACATTGCTGGAGAAGAGGCAGAAAAGACCTGGGAAAAATGGGGCTTTGAGCCATGCAATTCTTAAGATCCCCGGGAATGAACAACTCCTGGTTCAGGAACCTCACCGTAGGCATTGCCTTCTTCTTTACTTTTTTGCTTTTTTCATCCATAGGGGTTCTGCTCTTCGTCCTTAAACCCTCGGAAATCATCTCAGCTCTGCTTTCAGAAGAGATGGCCTATTCCATGAAACTTTCCATGCTTACCTCATCAGCTTCGACACTTTCTGTCATGTGCTGTTCAATCCCAACAGCTTATGCCCTTTCCCGTTATTCTTTTCCGGGAAAAAGTATTGTAAAGGCAGTACTCGGGCTTCCTATGGCGTTTCCTGAACTGGTCATGGGCCTTGCCCTCCTGCTTCTTTTCGGACACGGGTTTCTCGGACCTTACCTTGAGATGGCAGGAATAAAGGTGATATTTAGCAAGTTAGGAATAGTGGTCGCCCAATTTTTTGTCGCATTTCCTTATGCTGTAAGGGTTATCTACTCCACTTTTGAAGACATCAACCCGCGGTACGAACAGGTCTCAAGGAGTTTTGGGTATGGGGAATTCGAAACTTTCAGGCATGTGACCCTCCCGATGGCAAGGAGCGGGCTCTTTGCTTCGAGCGTTATTACCTTTGCCAGGTGCATTGGGGCTTTTGGAGCCGTCCTGGTGCTTGCAGGAGGCTCTTACATGCATACCGAAGTCCTGCCTGTGACCCTTTACCTGAACATCTCCTACGGGAACCTGGAAATGGCAATCACAAGCGGAATTTTGTTGATGGGAATTGCTTTTCTTGCAATCCTTAGTTTCGAGAGGTTCGAAGGAGGTAAGATGTGAGTTTCCTTGAGATCAGAGACCTCTGCCTTGACGTTGGGGGTTTCGAACTCAGCGGAATAGGACTCAAAGCCGAAAAAGGGGACTATCTGGCGCTAATAGGCCCCTCCGGCAGCGGAAAGTCCCTGATCCTTGAAACCGTAATAGGCTTTTACGGACCCGAAAAAGGTCGGATTATCCTGGAAGGAAAAGATATTACTGACCTTCCTCCCGACATGAGGCATATCAGCATAGTGTACCAGGACCACATGCTTTTTCCCCACATGAACGTTTTCGAAAACATAGCATATGCCCTCAGGAAAAAGGTACGGGACAAAAAGCAGATAGAAGCCGAAGTAAAGAAGGTTGCTGAAGTCCTCGGGATAAGCGAACTCCTGCACAGAAAACCAACTACCCTTAGCGGAGGAGAAAAGCAAAGGGCAGCCCTTGCAAGAAGCCTTGTTGCCAGACCAAAGCTGCTCCTTCTTGACGAACCCTTCAGCGCCCTTGATACAAGAACACGGGAAAAGTTAAGGGAGATGCTGAAAAAGGCAATTGCGGACTACAGCACCACTGTCCTGCATGTGACCCATGATTTTGAAGACGTCTGGGCCCTGGCAAACCGGGTGGTTGTCATAAGAAAAGGGGAAGTTATGCAAGCAGGAGACCCGGAATCTGTCTTCAAGCGGCCTTCTCCGGATTTCGTGGCCGAGTTTCTGGGCACCAATGTGCTGAAAGGAAAAGTAAAGGCTCTTAAAGGAAAACTCGCAGTAGTTGAAGCCGAGGGTCTGGAAATCTATTCTGCAGACCCCGCAGAGCCCGGAGAAGAGGTCACTGTCTCCATCCGCCCGGAAGAGATCATTCTTGCCAGAGAGACTGTGGAAAGTTCGGCCCGGAACATTTTGAAAGGAAGAGTTTCGGGAATTTTCAAAAAAGAACACCTTGTCGTGGTCGAAATGAAGATGGGAAATGCTGGAATTAAAGCCGTGATTACGCCGACTTCATGTGAAATACTCGGGCTCGAACCGGGCAGGGAAATCTATTCCGTGTTTAAAGCTTCAAATGCCAAGATAATAAGGTAAACACGATCGAAGATAAACTAAAAGCATTCAAAATGAACATTGATCGGGAACAAAGAAAGGGATATGAAAAAACCAGCATCAAGGAAAACATCAAGAAAAATGTCAGGAAAAATATAAGGGAAAACGTCAGGAAAAACGTAAAAAAAATGTCAGGAAAAATGTTAAGAAAAACGTAAAGAAAAACGTAAAGAAAAATGTCAGGAAAAATGTTAAGAAAAACGTAAAGAAAAAGAAATATCAACATAAAAATAAAAATTTTTGAGGCAAAGCATGATAGACCTTTTTGACCTTTACTTTTACGAAGACTGCCCCTACCAGGATGAAAGTGCAGAACTGCTCAGGCTTGAAGGAAAAGGAACACTCAGGATCCGAACCAGGGAAGCCGGAGTCTGCGCCTGTGCCGAGGACTTGGCCAAATATTATGAAAAAAAGGGCCTTATAGTCCTGAAATACCTCAGAGATGGAGAAAAATTTGAACCTCAGGACAGCATATTTGAAGCCAAAGGAGACCTTAAAACCCTTTTCAAATTGTGGAGGGTTTCTCAGACTTTCCTTTCCATCATGTGTGCCATAGCAGGCAAAACCTCTTCGTTCGTAAGCGCAGCCAGAAAAGCAAACCCTGATCTTATAATTGCAACAAGCCGAAAGACCCATCCCGGGTCCCGGATATTTGAGCTCAAAGCCGTTCGAGCAGGCGGAGGAGACATTCACAGGAACTCCCTCAGTGATTCCATCCAGCTCAGCCAGAACCACCTGGAAGTTGCCGGAGAACTGGGAGAGCTCAGGGCTATGAAGAAAATAGAAATCGAGCCCAGGTCAAGAGAAGAAGCATTCAAATATGTCGAAATGTCGGATATCATGCTCCTTGACCACCTTTCTCCAGAGGAATTGCGGGAACTCGGACCCGAACTTAAGAAATTAAACCCTAAACTCGAACTTGCAGTGGGAGGTATCAAGGCAAAAATGATTCCTGAATACGCCCCTCTTGTTGATATTATCGTTATAAGCGCTCCCTATTACGCAAATCCCCTTGACTTTACAACGAAGATCGAAAGGACATAAGAAAAAGAGAAGAAAAAAGGAGGGAGAAATGATAGAAATGAAAAAAACGAACGAGGAAGGAGAAAAAGAAACTGGAATCCTGTCCTCCCTCGTAAGTGCGCTCAAAAAAGACCTGGGACCAGCCCTTGAAGAAATCGAAGTAAAGGATGTCAGGATAGGGCTGGCCTATACCGGAGTCCTGCTTTCCGAAAACTACGGAGGTGTTGCCTGCACTCCCCTCAACGAGTTTTCCTGCTGCCCTGCTCTGGGTTTTGTAGATACCCTGCAAGGTAAAACTGCGAATAAAATACTTGAACTTGCCCTGTCAGAAAACCCCCTTAAAGCAGCAGTAGGAGTGGCAACCATAAATGCACTTTCCCATATGCTCCATGACCTGGAACCCGAAAAATTCCAGCGTTCCAGCTCGGACATCCTGGACCTCATAAAGCCCGGAGACAGGGTTGCAATGATTGGCTATTTCGGCCCACTCGTCCCGAGAATCATGAAAATAACCGAGAAACTCACGGTCCTCGAAAAACGTGAAATCGAATCCCCTCAAACCAGGACCCTCCCTTCGGAAAAAGCCAGAGAGATCCTCCCCTCATCGGATGTGATCATCCTCAGTGCAAGTACTCTCGCAAACAGGACCTTTGACGAACTTCTTTCCCTCCGGGGTGCAGCAAGGGAAGTAATCCTGCTCGGCCCAAGTGCTCCTCTCTACCCGGAACCCTTCTTCAAACGAGGAATTACAGCAGTAATGGGCACCCGGATCACTATCCCTGAGACCATGCTTACCATTGTCAGCGAAGCAGGAGGAACGAAAAAACTTCACAAGTATTGCGGAGAGAAGGTTGCGTTTAGAAGAAAGTAATGAGATAGCCGTTTTAGGACTCAAAATAGAACCCTGAGAAGGTTTGTGTATATTGATTCTTAGTCCCCATGAACTCACCGGCTGACGAAGGAAGCCGGCCTTTTCCAAAAATAAATGAAAAAGATGAAAACGAAAGAAATTGAAAACGAAAAGCGACAGAAAAAACGAACAACAACAGATTCGAAGATTTAACCGCTTCCGATCTTATCATCTTAATCCCTTTCCTCATTTCCTGACCCCTGATTTCTTTTCCCCCACCCCTGTAGTAAGTTGTAGGGTATTGGGCTGAAATAAGCAGTTATGAACGCTTGACGATCAAAAGCAATAAAAGCCCTAAGATGGCCATTATTGAAGTAAAGCCAGGCATCTGATTGGTTGTCTCATTAACAGCAGTCTCTTCTTCATTACCTGATAAGTTGGCGTCATCACTTTCATTCACATTTGGGATCTCATCTTCTGGTAAAAGTTCTTCAGCTTCTGTTATATATCCTATAAACTCAAAAACGACTGGTGCGTCGCTTACGCCTTCCTGTTCGCAGCGGACATCTATTACTTGATATATTTCATCAATTAGTGATTCATTTACTTTTTCGGAACTGTATCCCTGGAAACCTACTAGTAAATATCCATTGATGTTAGTTCCAAAACTGTTCACAGGGCCGCCGAATTCGACAAAATACGGCATAATTCCTGTATCAGTATTATAAGGATTACAGAGTGACCGACTACACTGAACAAGTGAATCTGTCCATTCCACTTTTTCACTGGCATCAGTAATTACAGGCATTGTTCCTCGAGTAGCTATGAACCCGGATTCATGTTTAACTTCTTCAAAAACATGAGGACCATAATCCGGTAATGGGAGAGCCTCCTCGTCCTGCGCCCACATAAAGACAACGGGGATCTCACTTATTCCCTCCTGCTCTTGACAATAATCCTCAATTTTCTGATATATCCCGTCAATTCTTGAGTCATTTACTTCTTCTTTATAGGCAGAGCCCAGTTCGATTATTATTACATCACTGGCGGCAACGCTGCTTATTGAGCGGTCAAATTCGGAATATGACGGACCTATTCGGTTAAGATTTAGCCAGCAGTCTACAATTGAATTTTTCCACTCCTGATCAATTGTTTCCGGTATGGTTCCCCTATAGGCTATGAAAGAGGGATCATTTGCAAATCCCTGTATGGAAGCAGAGATTTCATTATATTCAGAATAATTCAGTTCGCTATCATCTGCACTTGCAGAAACGCATAGAAAAATAGAAACAGAAATGATAAGTATCAGCCATTTTCCAATGTTCCTTCTTTTGAGCACTATAATCAGACCTTATTAGTTATTTTAGAGTTCTAACTACTACTATTGTTTGGAATTAATCTCAAAATCAAACATTTGCGAGTTTGTGAAAAAAGAAATATTCAGGTAGCTTGATGTTCTATGCTACTTGCTTTAGAACTCAACTGCACAATTTTTTTTACAGAATACACTAGCAGAGCATAAGACATTTTATAAATTTTCTAATATGTATACATATTCGCTTAAAACGGGAAACTATGACTCAAAAGCTACATAATTTTTTTGCAACCATATTGATTCAAATTTATAATAAATTAGGAGGAAATTCATATTTAGAAACAGAGAGAAAAACAAAACAGGAAAATATGAACATTAAAAAATAGATTTGAAGAAGGTTTAACCGGCAAAGAAATTTATATATAGCCACGAATATAAAAAACAATTTAGTGCCTTTTTACAGTTTTGAGTTGTTTTGGGGAAAATAATTATCTGTTTGCATGGAGCTTAAAATGGAAGGAATTGAAGTCAGAGAATTATTACCATCTGAGTACAAAGAATGGGATCTACTTGTAGAAGAAGCTCAACCAGGTACACTCTTTCATACCAGTGACTGGCTTGAAATTTGCAGGGATGTCCTGTCAAAAGATCTAAAAATCTACGGCTGTTTCAGAAACGGCGAGCTTGTGGGAGGATGCCCCCTTTTTGTAAAAAATATCAGGGGAATATTGAAAGTGGCAACTTCAACCTGTAGAATGACCAGCTACAGTGGACCTCTTATAAAAGAGAGTGCCAGCACGAAAGCTAGCAAACGCATGCAGGAAACTCACGAAATCCTCAATCCCCTCAGGGAATTTCTCTGTAAGCAGGGATTTGACAGCATTCATCTAACGTTCGCTCCAGGTTTTGAGGATATAAGGCCGTTTACGTGGAATGGATGGGATTCCGCCGTGCATTACACCCATTACCTGTATCTGAAAGAAAACATAGACAGCAATCTTTCAAGGGAAAGACAGATGGAACTTAAAACTGCAACTGAGGCAGGACTTAAAACCAGGGCATTGAATGACCCTGAAACATATTACCGTCTGCTTTCACTTGCCTATGAGAAACAGAAACTGGAACCTCCTCTTCCAGAGGAGTTTTATGAAAGAGTATTTAAGCTATTTCAGGAAAAAAACATTGGATACATGTTTGTCTCAGAGACTCCCGAGGGTGAAGCTGTTGCAGCTCACTTAAACCTGTACGGAAAGAAATGTGCTGTAATCTGGACCGCAGCCCTGAACCCTGATTTTGCTCATCTGGGCCCAATTGCTCATCTGTATTATAATGAATTTCTTGACCTGAACTCCCGAGACTTCAAATACATGAACGTAATGGCAGCAAATATTCCTGCATTTGTGGATTTTATTATGGGCTTTTCTCCTGAGCTGATTCCATACTATAGTGTGACCCTGGAGAGTAAAAAATATTCAATCGCGAAAACTCTATACAAAACCACTCGTGAACTACCACTCAGCTAAAGACTGAGTGGCTTCTTGGTTCATTCCTCCCTCTATTGAGGGCAAGTCCCCAAGCTCATCCCCGTAGTCCCTACGGTGTCATAATCCAATTAGATTCTGATCTATGAGAGCGAATTTTTTGATATTGATAGCGGCATTAATGTCTCTATCGTGTTTGGTTTTACAGTTTGGACAAATCCATTCTCTGTCTTTTAGCTGAAGCTCTTTATTGTGGTATCCACACACACTACATAGCTTAGAAGAGGGTTCAAATTGTCCTATTCTCAGGACGGTTTTTCCAAACCATTGAGCCTTATATTCCAACTTTGTTACAAAACTACTCCACGCAGAATCACTTATAGCCTGTGCTAAGTGATGATTCTTAACCATGCCTTTAACATTTAGAGTTTCCAGAGCTACAGCTTGGTTTTCGCTAACAAGTCTAAAAGAGAGTTTGTTCTGGAAGTCATTTCTCTGATTTGTTATTTTGTCATGGAGTACAGCAAGTCTTCGTTTAGCTTTTGCCCTGTTCTTAGAGCCTTTCTGTTTCCTTGAGACTCTTTTCTGTAATACTTTGAGCCTTTTAAGAGAGTTTTTCAAGTACTTTGGATTCTCAACCTTTTCTCCTGTTGAAAGGACAGCAAAGTCTTTGATACCTACATCAATTCCTACTGTTGTTGATTCTGTGAAAGCTCCCTTTACTGGAAGTTCTTTTCCATCTTCAACAAAGGATACTGATGTAGTAATGTCCTTTACATGTCCTTGATACCGTAGCCGTTTTAAGCTCTCCTTCAAACTTCCTGTGAAGAACTGCTTTAATTGGTTCTATTTTAGGAAGCTTGATAGTATTATTTTCAAAGTTTACAGTGTAGTGTTGAGGTACAGGAAAGACTGTATCGGATTCTTTTTTGATTTGAACTTTGGGAAACCCTGTTTTCTCTCTAAAGAATCTAGTGAAAGCGGATTCAACGTGCTTAGTCATCCCCTGTAATGATTGAGAGTTAACTTCTCCTAACCACTCATTAGAAACCTTTAGAGTAGGAATTAATTTGTTTAAGTCAAATCTGGAAATTGATTCCCCTGTCTGCTCATAAGTTTTAATTATCTGGTCAAGTGCCCAATTATAGACAAATCTACAGCTACCTATATGCTGATTCAATTGAATAGCTTGTGTAGTTGTAGGATAGAGTCTAAATTTGAACGCTTGCATCATACAAAGGCATAATATGCTTTAACAACATACATACTTTTTGGTAAATATGAAGTATGAAACACGGAATCATAGCAAATTTTTGTTAATGTATCATGTTATTTTTGTTTGCAAATACCAAAAAGTCATACTTGAACCAATTAGCGAAGAACTCAAACAGATTATGATTGACATTTCAAAAGAGTCTAACTTTGAAATCCTTGAAATGGAAACTGACAAAGACCATATTCATTTCTTGATCAAGAGTGAGCCGAAAGTTAGCGTTTTGTCAATTGTCAGAAAATTGAAACAAGAATATACTAACAGGTTATGGAAAACTCAAAAAGAATATATGAAAAAGTATTATTGGGGTGAGAATACGTTATGGAGTGATGGTTATTTTGCGTTTACTATCGGAAATGTGAGTAAAGAGGCGGCAGAATATTACATACGGAATCAGGGTTGAAGTTGACGCTTATATCCCCTGAGCTAAAGACTCAGGGGTTTTACGCTTCTTCATATAAAGAAACGTATTAATTAAAAAATTCCTTAAAAAGTAAAAAGAGAAGACCATAGGCGTCAACCGATGGATGATGCATAGAAGGATGATACATAAAAAATACATTGACATGAGAAGTTGCAAACAACATTCGCTATCTGCAACCCCTGATCATTTGTATACTTCAGCGTTCAAACTGTCTGGTCCAAATTTCTTATTCAATGTAGTATGTGACCTGTACTGACATTGAAACGGTAGACTCGCCTGGCTGAACCGGAGTGGAAACTGCTCCTGAGCCCTTTTCTACCGTATCCATATCGTAATCGTAATATACCCTGGAACCACCGTTTTCACTTACAGATGAGGTCTGCACGCCAGTTATCTCAACCCCCAGGCTCTTAGCAAGCGTAGCGGCTTTTGATGATGCATCAGCGACTGCCTCATTCATCAGGTCTTCACGAAGCTGTTTTTGCATATCATCGGATACTGAGAAGGAAATGCTTCCAATCTCATTAGCTCCGGCGGCTGTGGACCTGTCAATGATCTCACTCAGGTTGTCGAGCTTCGTGGTTGTGATCTGCACGCTGTTGGATGCAGAGTAACCTGTGATTGTTTGTTCTTTATCATAATTGTATATAGGGTACACAGAAACATAGGATGTCCGTATTTCCTTATCCAGCAATCCCATTGCTTTGAGTTCTGCTATTACAGCGCTCATGAGAGCTGCGTTTTCATCGGACGCTTCCTTTGCAGTTGCAGACTGAACTACAACACCTATGCTCAATGTTGCTGTGTCAGGGACGATTTTCTGTTCAGCATACCCACTCATGGAAATAGTATTTTCCATATCTTTTTCGGACCCACTCTGAGAAATAGCGTATATCGTTGCTGACATCAGCACCAGAACAATTGATAGTGCAATGATAACGTAATAAGATTTATCGTTTTTATTTTCCTGTGACATATTCACATACTCCTTGTTCAATACTTTGTTAACTGCGATTCAGCCAATTCTAGCAAATAATAGATGTATGCGCACATATTAAAGAATTCCTTAAACTTCAACTGCGGTCGCAGTTATCACAGTCACCTAGTATTGAAGGAAAAATAGACATAAGGTAATGGAAAGAGGAAGGGGGTGAAAGATGAAAAAAGGGGCTCTGTGGAAAGGGCGAAGCAAGGGAAGTTGTTCTGCCAGGACCGAGCGCTCCTTTCTATCCGGAACCCTTCTTCAAAAAAGGAATTATAGAGGTAATGAGCACCAGGATCACTGTCCCTGTGACCATGCTTATAGTTATCAGCGAGGCAGGGGAAACAAAAAAAGCTGCACAAATGCTGCGGGGAAATGGTTGCTTTTAGAAGAAACTCACAATATTAGAAAAGTAGGATTGGAAAGTATGAAATACCGTACTGTATCTTATCAAAAAATAAAAGGGGATTTGCCCCCTTTTCCATTACTTTTCTTCCCTGGTGCAGAAAGAAAAAAACCTGTAAAAGAATTACTTCCTTGCTTTAATCTTTGCAAAAAGCTGTTTTAAGGTATCTTCGTTGCTCTGGGTGAACTCGAAGGGAGAGCTTGTGAATGGCTCAAAGTGTACAGGCACATCGTCTAGCCTGTAGAAGGTCCCATCGCATTCCATTGCATCGATGACTCCAGGGAGTACAACATCCGAGGCAACTGTGGTCGGGCAGGGAGCGATGTCCAGGCAGACCATGGGGATTTCAGCGAGGTAAGAAGCGCAATCTGCAGGGATGTGGCAGACAAGGTCAGCGCACATTACAAGAGCTGCGTCCACGTCCTTTTCCCGCAACACGTCCACGGTTGTGTATTCACCGGGGTTGTAGCGCGGGTGGCCCCGCATGAAGTCAAGCCCGAAGGGGTAACCGTACATGTAGGAAGCGACCTGGTTAAAGCCTGCCACGTTGCAGTGACCACGGAGTGCACCCAGGGTGAACTTGGAATAATTGTTCAGTTCCTTTACCAGATTCATGGCAATTTCGGCATTCCTGTGCTTTCCGATTGAAGAAGAAAGCCCGAGCCCCACTGAGATGGCACCGAAGTTGCAGTTCTTCATCATATCGAGCATCTCTTCCATCACTGAGATGGGGACCCCTGTGACCTCTTCCACCGACGGATGAGGAGTTTTACCGTGGAGCAGGGTAAGAAGGGCACTTATCAGTTCATAGTCCGAGTTGGGCTTGAGCTGCACGTGCAGATCGGAAGCTTCTGTTGTTGGAGTCTTTCTTGGGTCTACAGTGATGATTGTCCTGTCGAAACGCCCACGTTTGGTCCAGTATCCACGCGGGAAGACTCCGTACCTGGACATTTGCCGCGGCATGGATTCAAGAGGGTTTGTTCCCCAGTAGACTATAAGGTCACCCCTGTTTTTCTTCTGCCCTTCGGTTGCGCCGACTTTTCCGGCTTCCTGGATTCCCATGGCTGTTGGCCCATGGCAGATTGTTGCATTGGAATCAACAATAGCACCCAGGTATTCTCCGATCTTGAGCCCGACTTCATGCGCTTCACAGGAGGTCTCACTGCCCATAAAGAGGAGGGGACGCTTTGCCGAAACAAGGATATCGGCAGCTTTTTCAAGGGCTTCGTCCCAGGCGGCAGGGGTAAGTTTCCCTCCATTTTTCATAAGGGGCTGCCTGAGCCTGTGGGAACTTACAACCTCCTTAAACTTGGCGTTTCCCATCTTACATGCATTTTTAGCTTCAATCTTTCCTTCTCCGAATTCAACCTGGATATCGTCGCAGGCCGCCCCGCAGACAGGACAGATTATGTTTTTGTAAATCATACTCACTGCCCTCCGACATAAACTTTAAGCACTACATCTTCGGCGCTCAGAACCTCTTCTTCTGTGGGCTCAACCTGCACGGGGGCGCCCTTATAGAGAGGAGAACCCGTAGAAAGGGTATCAGGATCGATGATAACATTGGACCAGATAGCCCTCGGCATGAACACATGCCCTGGCTGGACAGAATCCGTACATTTCGTATAGACCGCTACAGAATGCTTCCCATTCCGACTTGTAACCTTCACTTTTTCGGGGGAGCAGAGTGACAAGAAATCAACCGGGGAAAGCCAGCAGGATGCACATTCCGTGATATAATCGTCTGTTAACTTGTCCCCGCCTTTGGCAAGCCTGCCTTCATCAATCGTACTTCCGGTAATGAGTAATACTTCCATACCTCTCACCTCAGAGTTCCGGATTTGCATCTGCAGCTGCATAGAGCACTCCTTTTGCCCGCTTGCTGATTGCATAGTCCCCGGTAAACTTTTTGAATTTTCCAGATAACTCAACCCCACCCTGGGTGAAGCCATCTACCATACCTGTATATTCGAAACCCGGAGTAAAGCGTTCAATTACTCCCCCGACAACTATGGTACCGGCTGCCATTTCAACGCCAACGCAGCGAAGAGCTCTGCCTTTCACAACGATGAGCCCTCCATTCTGGCGAATCCCGCAGAAGCCTTCAACATTGCCTTCTACCAGGATTTCCCCACCGTCCATGCCGCCTCCAAGCTGGTGCCGCGCCGAGCCTTCGATCACGATACGCCCGCCTTTCATGCCGTGCCACTTGCCTCTGTAAGCACAGCCCACGTGGTCTCCAGCGTTGCCTTTAATGTGCAAGAGCCCGCCAAGCATTTCCATGCCTGCCCAGGAATCCGCATCTCCGGATACGAGGATCTCGCCTCCTTTCATCCCGGATCCCACATGCATACCTGTGGAACCCTCAATTTCAATATTTCCTGCACTCATACCTTCTCCGATCCTTTTGACCCTCTTTACATCGCCTTTTATGCGGATCAGAGTCTCAGCTGCAGAACTGCCTCCATTGCCTTTCACTTCGAAAAAGTCGGAAAGAGGATAGGTCTTTGGCCCCTGCCAGATAAGCAGGTTTCCGATTTCTTCAGCATTTTTGCCTGCAAAGGAGTCAGGAGTTATGGCATCTGCCTCCAGTTTAATGTCGATCTCTCTCTTAAGAATAAGAATTACTTCTGACATCACTTCACCTCTCACCGTTAACCTTTATGGGAGTCGGATTTTCCAGATACTTCTCTGAAGTCGGATAGTTGGCAAAGCCCAGAGTGTAGTACCTGAACCATTCATTAACGTCAGCCAGCATCTCCTTTTCCCGCTCGTCTTCTACGTGAACTTTGGAATAATAAGTACGCTTTTCGGGAACGGAAACGATCTCTCCCTTAGCAGCCACGATTTCTCCTCCCTTTATGGTGTATTCTGCCTTCCTGAAGGTCCTGAGGAGAGTCTCGTAGTTGTTCGGGTCAAGCTGCTGCGGATTTATGTTGTAGACTGTAACATCCCCATCTGCACCCACGCCAAGAGAGCCTTTTCTGTGAACCATTCCAATTGTCTTAGCAGGGTTAGCCCTGGTAAGAATCGCAAGGTCATAGAGAGAAAGTTCCCGGTTTACGCCTCCGAGTTCACTCCTGTCATTTGCCCATTTGTGGCACTCACTGAAGGTCTGCTTCCTGAAAGCTTCAGACATGAGCCAGGTCATGACCTCAGGATATTTCGTAAACGGCCCACCGTTAGGACTGTCCGTGGTCATTATTGTTTTCCAGGGGTCGTTGATAAGCAGGAGACATTCAAGTCCCATTGCCCACTGCAAACTGTGTACGGGGTTGGACTTGAGATAGGTAAAGGGAATGACACCTGAGCCGCATTCCATCTCAACATCGGTATTCGACCACTTGTTTCCTGTAAGTGTGTAAAGGTCGTGAATAGCAGGTCCGTCTCCGGTCATAACTGTTGCTTCTCCGAAGGGAGTGCACCCACTATCGATTACCACATGGTCTTTGTTATTGATGTAGTCTGCAATATCTTTTACACCGGATTCGCAGTCTCCCCAGGTTGTGCCTGCAAAACTGTTGAACATCAGGTGGGTGAGATATACGGAACGATCTCTTGAAGGATCCATTTTAGTTTCTGCCCATTCCACGTCCATATTCTGCTTGGGCTTTACCCCGTCAGGGATTTTCAGGGAATCTTTGGTAATTGCATAACATCCCGGGTGACCCAGGTTGTTTGCATGCAGGTGGACAGGCATTGGCATTCCAAGCCGTTCATTGATCTCAGCAAGCCCTTTTATGACCTCTCTTGGAGTAATTTCAAAATGGATGTTAGCCTCATCAAGCGAACTTACGTTTTTACCCCAGCCCCAGTTTTCGACTCCTGCAGGGTTGACGCATTTGATCCCATAGGTCTTGTGAGTCTTCATCATCCAGGCAACATATGCAGCAGCCTTTTCTATGTCTCCGTCCCGGAGATAACGCATTAAGAAAAAGTTGTTCCCGAGCACCAGGTACCCACCCATGTCAAGAAGAGGAGTTGCCTTCATCTCCTCATGGGTGTGGCGGGCTTCAATAGGAGGAATTGCCGCTTCAAAGACCGTCGTGTAGCCCATTGCTGCGTAATCATATCCCTGTTTGTAGACCGAGGGAACAGTGTATCCTGAACCGGCATGGGTGAGTGAAGTTTTCTGGAGAGTCGCTTTATAGTGGTCTTCCGGCCTCATTAGCCTGCCGGCGTTAACCTTTGCACCTGCAACGTGAGAATGGGAGTCAACTCCTCCAGGCATTACCGTCATACCTGAGGCATCAATAACCTTTGCGTTTTTCAGTTCGGCTGCAGAAAGCTCTTTTACAACTTTTCCGTCCCTGATGAAAACATCCATTCTCTCCCCTTTTATTTCGTTGAGGGGGTCAAAGACGTATCCGTGCTTGATTGCAATTGTTCCTGCCATTCATTCCACCTCTCTTTTCACAAGCCAGATTGCATTAACAGGGCAGATAAGGGCGCATGCTCCGTCTGCTCCGCAGAGGTCCTGGTTTACGACCGAAATTTTTCCGTTTTTAACCTCAAGGAGAGCTTTTTCATCCATGTTGTTCAGGTGCCCTGCAGCGAGTTCACGATTATTGAGAGCGTTTACCGGACAGACGATCACACAGTTTCCGCAGCCCAGACAAGCAGTTTCATCTGTTTCCAGGCATGTGCGGAGCAGAACCTCCGGAACAGGGACTTCAAGCAGTTTTTTCTCGAGGGGGCCCTTTTTCTCCATTTCCGGAAGGATTGCAGTTTTCCTGACATCAATGGCATCCACAGGACAGGCAACAGCACATGCCCCACAGTAAATGCAGGCATCAGGGCGGTGACTAATCTTTTCTACTCTTTCTCCGGGTTTAGCCTTTTTATTGAAAATAGCATTTGCAGGACAGACTTCCACACAGGTATGGCAGGTCTGACAGACATTCTCGTCCCGGGTCCAGCGTCCTTCAAAGGGTTTTTCTACGGAAATAGCATCCACAGGACAGACTGCAGCACACCAGCCACAATGGATACAGCACTCAGTATCAATGAGGGTCTTTCCGACCAGCTTCAGGCTTCCGTCCTCTGAAATATCTCTGGTAACCTCAATACAGCCCCTGGGACAAATGTCTTCACAAAGCCCACAGTGGACGCAGTTATCATTTACGGAAGTTGGTTTCATGGCTCCAAAGAGATAGGAATTGTCATTGAGGACTTTTCCTTCCTGCCTCAACTCAAGAGCACCTGTAGGGCAGACCCTTGCACAAATTCCACAAACAATACAGTCTTCACTCTCCTTCATTTCCAGGAAATCAGCATCCAGAAACCCCCGTGCTATAGCTCCCACGGCACCTACCGCCAGGATACCTTTAGGGCACGCCTGTACGCAGGTTCCACAGCCAATGCATTTTTCAGGCTTATAAACCAGCTGCCGGTCTTTTTTTTCAGAAAAGACAGACAATCGCATATCATTTTGCATTTTGCTTACCTCTCAGCGTTATTCTGTGCATCCGCCGCACAGCAGCTCATTATTATGTTGAATGAACATTTCACCGCATTTGTTACAGCACTGTATCCGCTTTTTCTTTCGAACCGGAACTTCAAGCTCCACAGGTTTCCAGGAATACACCTTTTCTCCTGCAGCCAGAAGAATAGGCACGACCTCTTCGTGGGGAAGCTTTTCAGTGTTCAGGTACCAGGCGTGAAGTTTGGGATAATCCTTTGTCTTCTCAGGGTCAAGGATGATCCGGATACCTTTTATGCCGTGAACCCCTTCAGGCGCCTGTTTGTTTACCGTGACCGCCATTTTCCCCAGGTTATTGATCTTCAACCCGTTGTTTCCGATGGTAGCTCCGGCAAGGATCTGGAAAGGATCGGGCATGCAGCTTTTCGTTTCGCAGGTCACGTATATGCGTTCCCCGTCCCGGACATCGAGCTCCCTTTTTGCAATATTGAGCATCTGGATGCCAATTAATGCCCCTGAGGTCAGGAAGCCGTGAAAGGGGACGACCTTTTCAATCTGTGAAAGCAGTTCTGGGTCCTTTACCTGCTTCAGAATTGCCTCCATCTGGTATTTCTCTTGATCTGAGTTTTTATGCAATGTATGCACCACCACAGGTTCCACCGTTATGTTTAAAAAAACATAACGGGAAAAATATTAAGGTCCAGACATAGTAAATGTCAGACAGCCAGGTTAATTGGAGTAATTACATTAGGTAAATTCCAACATAACACAGAAGGATGCACTGTACTTATAATTGACTTTTGACAGAACCTTCTTGTTTTAGTATGATTCAGATGGACGAAACTCCAATTTGAGGGATAGAACTCCCCTAATTGGCCAGAGCGCCGGAAAGAACCACCAGCCGAAACCCTGCAACTTCCAGATATGTAAAGCGTAACATACCTATAAAAACGGAAGACAAGACTATTGCGCTCAAAATATATAAACCGCTATTTTATAAAATTATCGATCAAAAAGGGATTTTCTTTCAAAAAATAGGACAACGGCGAAAATTCCTATTTGAAAAAGACCGATTGTCCATGAGAAACAGGAAGATATTATTATTCCGGGGCAACCTGACTGAAAAAAAAGATTCGATTTTGATCAGGCCCACAGTAAGACCTGCATAAATATCATCACTCTTTTTGTAACCATTATAATAATTGTCGGCTGCAGAACAGGAAAGTTAAGCTTGATCTTTGCGGAGATGGGGCACAAAGTAACAGGAATTGACATTTCCAGAAAAATGCTAAAAACCGTGGAAGCAAAGGCTAAAGCCCGTAGAGATGACGTAACTTTTGGGGAGGGAGATGCAGAAAACCCTCCTTTTGAGCCGGATACTTTTGAGCCGGATACTTTTGAGCCGGATACATTCGACGTTTTTATCAACCGCAGCCTGCTCTGGACCCTTCCATACCCCGATACCGCGGTAACGAACTGGAAAAAAGTGCTGAATTTGTGGGCGGGGATTTCATCTTCCGCCTCGCCCAATGTATTGATATGGACCGGATAGAATTTACCAAAATGATTGATCAATCGGCGAGCTTGACAACGGCTTTTCTTTCAGCAATGACATTCCTGCCTTCGCTGTCAATAACCATCAGGGTAATTTCAGAACCCGCTTTGAAACCGTAATTATCCTTTGTTTTCTCGACCCCGCCTACACTGACCTTAACACTGGAATAAATAGACCCGATAGCACTATCTCTTCCGCAAAGAATCAATTTTTCACCCACATCCCAGAACCCGTCTTCTATCACTGCACTATTTCGAATTATATAGTCCGGATTTTTTCCTTTTTGGCTCAGATCCAGATAAAGAACCCCTACATCTCCTTCAATTCTTTTTCCACTTCCATTCGAAATATTTCCCTGGAAAGAATTTCCATATCCGGAAATCCTTACCGAGATAGAGTTTAATGGAAGGGAATCTCCTCCCTCATGCATAAGGACAATCTGATTTTCCTTAAACGTGACCCATTTGCTTACTGATCCAGCACCGTAAATTCCCCCTTCACAGGATTCAAGAGTAATTCTTGCCATAGGTTGCTGAAAGTTTGCCCTGCATCCAGAGAGATTAATGCTGCTGGCAACCGCACCCACAAGCACAAAAACAATAAGCAAAAGGAGAAGAGAGCCGACAACAGGAGAGAGACCTTCGAGTGAAGATTTAAAGAAATACAAATTTTTATGCCGGAGACTTCCCCACGCCTTCATCGAGACTATAATACGCAGAGAATGAATAAATAATTTTGTATCAGACAAAATATAGTCTTGTCGTCAAAAAAATACAAGAAAAAAAGAAGGAGGATATTGCCTCGGTTATTTATTTTTTCCGACGGTCTTTCTCCTCATATTCCTTTTCGAGTTCGAGAATCTCCCGAACGCTTTCCAATTCTTTTTTGCTTCTGGAATAACGCGAAAGCACCGTAACAACCCCGAAGAGCAAGGCTACAATTGCAGCGAAGAAATACATGGGTGCGGATTCAGCATAGTATTTAACCTGAATAACCTCTTCCCGTTCTTCCATCCTAGAAGAGATCCACAGAAGAGTCTGCCTTCCTTCCTCATCGACGCTTGTGTAATGTGGGGAAGGCCTTGCAATCCCGAATACTCTATTCCCTGTTACAAAACCCTTCGGAAGAACCACACGGATGAACTCGGAGTCAGGTTTCATAAAGGCAAAACTCTGAGTTCCGGGTGTATCAAGGGTGTATGCAATAAAACCTGTAACGGGTTCTTCAAATTCAAGGTTTATTACCTTTATGTTCCGGGTAATTTCCTGCGTAAGAGTATAATTGATATCCGAAAAGTTGCTGCTGTTTGAAAGCCTCAGAAAAGTTCTTGAACTTGCCACAGTTTCGTTTGCAGGTTCCACCAGAAGTACGAAATTTTTAATAGGGTCTTCATTGGATCCACCGCCAAGGGAATCAGGCGGGAAAATTTCAAGCTTACTGCTATTTATGACGATGTTGACGACCTGTACCTCTGTATTATCTCCCAGAATGTAATATGTGGTGGTATTTGCTGGAATTTCATTATCCCACTCATCCAGGAAAACCTCAAATACATAATTCGAGACATTGCCGGGCTCATCCAGAAAGATCTCCTTCTTTTGATCAATACAGCCCGACATGAAGACCACCAGCAGGGCAAGGAGCATAAATACACTTTTTGTTCTCATTTTCACGGAAGAATTCTCCCTTGGGCTTGAAGCGATCTCTTCTCAACCTGCAGCAATTTACCTCTTATTTAGAGCGAAGCTTGCAGTATCTGCAACAGGTCAGCCTTTATCCTATGCTCTCTCTTCTTAATAAACAAAACGGATAACCTGTCAGAAAGAGAACACAAAATAGCTACGGTTTAGCTAACAGAAAAGTAAAAACTTATTGCGTAACAATAAAAATATCAACCAAAGCTCAAGCTCATGTTTTTGATTCTCCTGAAGAATTCAGAGACCTTTCTACCATAGGCCAGTCAATTTTTTTGATATATTTTGCCTGAAGTTTGGAAACGTAAAGAACATTGCTGCCAACAAGGATTTTCATGTCAGAGGCTTTGGGAGAGGATTCCCCAAGCGGAAGAAGCACAGGGCCGTCTGAAGAAGTGGAAAGCCGGAAGTCCTGCCCGCTCTTCCTGATGTAAGCTCTAACTTTTTCATCAATTGAAAACACCGGAATCATGGAAATACACCATACAGAAATTATCAGGGAAAGATATTGTCAGAGGAAGATAAATAGTTACAGGTTATGGGTCCGGATAAAAGCCAGAACCTTTACATTGATAAAAAAAGACTTCGGGACTTTAGAAGCTGCCGGGCAGTTTTAAATTTGATGAAAGCAATTTAGAACGAAGATAGCATGATGATGAAAGATAGAGGAAAACTTGTAATCTGGCCTGCATACATTGACCAAGCTAGATCCAGAAGTAGTGGAAGAATAATCTCTCGAAAAAATTCCATAAAAGATCCGCATCTGAATGAGATTAAAGAAGCTGCCAAACAGCTGGGCTTGAACCCTGAAGTAGAGCCTGAGAAAGCCTATCCAAAATCCTGGTGGGAAGTCAGCGGAAGGGTGCTCGTGGATGATAAAGGTCCAAAATCCGTAATTGCAAAGCAGATCTCTTTGTCAATTAAAAAAATGAGAAGCAAAGAAGCACCTGCAAGAACATGAATTATAAGTTACAGGTTCTTAACCGTAGTAAACATATATCAGACGCCGATATATAAGATAGAGATTATATATAGGATAAATATAATAATCTCATAGAGACAATAATCTCATAGAGACTCTTACGAGAGACGATGACTGAGAAACTGTATCGAGAACTAAAAAGAATGTTTATATCATTTGAAAACAAAACCTGCAGATATGTCTGAAAATAACAAAAAAATACTACCTGTCATAAATGATGGATCAGGTAGTTCCAAAAACATTGCCCAGAGTCCATACAAAGAAATAACTCTTGGATGCGGGTGTGGAGCTGCTTCCTGTTCAAATTGTCCCGGAGCCCTTGGAATAAAGGCAGGATCAGAAAGGAATGTAGTTTACAAAAACGTTTTTACATACCTCATGGCTGCGGTAGTGATCCTCGTTGCTACCTACGTGGTAAAAGAAGTTCTAACCTCGCTGCTTATTTGATATAGATTCAGAATACAGCATGCAATTAGTCTTTACTTTAACTTTTTATAAGGATATCTCATTTCTTTTCCGCAGTGTTCGCAGGATACGACAATAAACCCTCCTTTCAATCTGTAACGGGCATTATGTCCAGGCATAAGAAATGTATAACAGTGTTTACAGATCCTGCTTTTAATTTCCCTTGGAATGCTCATCCTGTTCCTCATAGAGATATTTCGTATGAGCTGCACATAACGCCTGCTGCGCTCAGGGTTTTCTAGAAACTCAACTTTCGCAAGCTCAAAAAGCCGCCACATACGTTGAGTTGCTATATTCCGAATAAGGTTTTTCTGGTGTTTTCTGGCTACTTTAGGCATTGTAGACCGATCCTTTTCTGACCAGGGAATCCTGTTTCAGCCTTTCTCTTAAAAAGCAAAATCAGGAGTCAAGAATGATCACATTAATATCTGGATTCTTGCTGTGTACAAGAGTTTTAAACCTTTCGGGATCTCCGTTGACTCCTTCTGAACCGTAGTGCATGGGAATGACAAAACCTGGAGAGATAACTGCTGCTGCACTTGCGGCTTCCTCTTCATCCATCGTATACGTGCCCCCGATGGGCAGAAGAGCTATATCGGCACTGAAAGTCTCCATCTCCGAAAAGAAATCACAGTCTCCTGCATGGTAGATCCTCAATCCTTCGAGTTCTATGATATACCCCACACCAAGCCCTCTGGGATGGTATGGTTTATCAAGGTTATAGGCTGGAACTACCTCAATCCGAACCCCTTTAATCTCAAGCCCGTCAGCCAGAATATCGCCTTCCTCAACCCTCCGGGCATCACCCCGGAACTCAAGGGAACAGCCCTCGGGGATCAACGTGGTTGTGTCAGACCTCCGGACTTTCCGAATATCCTCAGGGCTGCAGTGGTCAAAGTGCTCATGAGTTATCAACAGGATATCTGCTTTATCATCAAAAGCCGGCTCCTCACTGAGTTCATAGGGATCAATATAGATCTTTTTGCCGTCCCCTTCAAGTAAAAAACCAGAGTTGCCTAACCACTGAATAGTAACATCCTCAATCTTTACACTGTTCATTTCATACACCTTCGGGCTCCGTAACTGAGCCTGCGAGAAAAACTTATAGAAAGATTGTCCCGGGATTATATTAATAGTATCCGACAGCGTTGACTCTATTATATAGAGAAAAAAGATCCCTTAAAATTCCGGGCAACCGTATGATTTTAAAGGGTTCAAGAACAAGCTTTCTGGAGTTTAAGAATAACTTTAAAATTTGGACATGGAGACCGGTTATCAGTCCTTTTTGACGAAACCTGGCTCCAGTACCTTATTATAGATCATCTTCTGAAGATAACAGACAACAGGCATTCTGATGACTACTGCTTCTCTTTTATTTCCTGCACTGTGGACACCAATCGATTCTTTCCCGTCAGCAATAATGAAGAGTTCTTCTTTGTACTCAGCACCGTCAATTACAATATCATTGATAAAATCTTTAAACTCTTGAGTAACTTCTCTAAACTCAAAAGGCAGCGATTTGAATTTATCAATCTCATCCACAATAAAAATTAACCTGCACGTTTTTTGCAGTTTTTGTAGTGCCGCTTCAAACTCCTGCAGATATTCAGGATTGGATGAGAAAATAATGAGTTCTTCCTTTGCCTCGCTCAGGATTTCAAGGATTCTGTTTTTTATACCCCACTCACTCTGGATACACCAGACAGGAGAGGTTTTAGGAAGTTCATAACTTAATTCATTGAGCTGGTCAAGCGTCTCGATTGCACAGTTAATGAATTCGTCTTTTATCTTGCCTATTACCTGCTTGGGGTCAACTGCACGAAAATAGGTTGGAGAGCCCTGGCGAACTTCCAGATAACCCTTCTTTGCCAGCACTTTAAGGACTTCGTATATCTTGGCTCTTGGCACATTAGTGAGTTCATGGACTTCTCTGGCTGTAGCCTCCCTCAAACTGACAACCCCAACATAGACCTTTGCCTCGTTTTCAGTTAGCCCTAGCCGTTCCAGATTGTTAATTAGCTGAGGATTAAGTTGTGAAAACATTTGTTACCCCTAAAGTAACAATAGATTTAAATCTTTTCTATCTATAATACGTCACCAAATCTACAATGCTTAAAAAAAATCATACAGTATAAAAAGGATATGAATGTAATAATAACAAGCCTCGAATGGGGAACCTCCAGCCCAAAGGAAAAAACGACAGGTTGAATATGTAAATCAAGGTCCCTAAATCGAATTTCATATTAACAAAACTAGGAGAGGAATTGACTATTAAAAAATATTTTGAAAAACTGGGGTTTTTAATTCAGAATAACCGTTTTTCCGTACTCATGATAGCTTTCCTGTTCATAATCATAGCGACACAGGGTGCACAGCTAATTGAGATGAAATCAGGAACAGAGACCTTTGTAGGAAAAGATTCCCCTCTCTACCAGAACTACGATCACCTTTATCAGAATATTTTTCAGACACAGTCTATTGTTGTAATGGTAGAGGGCAACGAGGTGAAGAATGCTGACCTGATGGAGGCTGTGGACAGGTTAGAACATCAGCTTGCGGCAACGAATGGAGTGATTGAGACTACAAGCCCTGCCTCTCTTATCAAAGCTGTCAACTACAGGACAACAGGGAGGTATGAACTTCCCGAAAACGATGAAGAAATAGAAGCTATTATAGACGGAAATCCTGCTATTTTCAACCAGATTATCCCTGACAATACCCATATGCTGATTTCCGTAGTTATGGCCGGTTCAACCAATGACAAAACTCAGCAAGATATCCTTACTGCTACTGAAGATGCAGTCCCGTTTGCAGAATTTCCACCTTCTTACAATATTATCGTTACAGGCGACCCGGCATTCCAAAACTCCATGAACTATGAAATGAATTCCAGTATGGGTATACTTTTAGGGCTTTCAGCTATTTTCATGGTTATTGTACTGCTAATCGTGTTCAGACATGTCCGCTGGTGTCTTCTTCCTCTGCCAGTAGTTCTTCTCGGTATTATTTATACCTTCGGAGCTATGGGTTATGTCGGAATTCCCATGTCCATGGTTTCAATGTCTGCGTTCCCGATCCTGATAGGCGTAGGAATCGACTATGCTATCCAGTTCCAAAACAGACTTGAAGAAGAACTGCAGGAAAAAGGGAACAAAACAAAAGCAGTTATAGAAACCGTAAAGCACACTGGTCCTGCAGTCCTCATCGCTCTAACAATGACAGCCCTTGGCTTTTTCTCCCTTTTCACATCTTCTGTGCCAATGATCCAGGACTTTGGGAAACTGCTCCTGATAGGCATTGCCATGTGTTACCTCTCCTCCATATTCGTAGGTGTTACAACAATTTCAATATTTGATAGTTATTCAGATAAAAACCCCTTGAGAAAGGTAACAAATAAGATAAAGCCTGCAGATTCGAGAAAGAAGAAAAAACCCGATGGAGAGAGAGAAAGCAACCACCTAATAGGAAACATCCTCCAGAAAACCACGGACCTGACTATCAAATACGATATTATCGTACTGGGAGTCGCAGCCTTACTCTGCGTTAGCGGTATATACCTCGATCAGTCCGTCCCTATCCAGACTGACGTTCAAGAATTTGTACCCCAGGATATGCCTTCTCTTGTGGATCTCAAACACATGGGGGATATAATGGGAGGGAGCGACGAATTAAATCTTATAATAAAAGTTGAGAACACCGCCAACCCTGATGTCCTGAAATGGATTGACCAGTTTTCCGAACATGAAGTGGCAACCAGTAGCCACATTTACAGCGCCTCGAGTATCGTATCTCTCGTAAAGGAAAGAAATGGTGGAGTGATTCCTGACACCACACAGGAGATAGAGGATATTTATTCAGAAATCCCTGATGCGCAGAAGGACCGCTACATGTACGGAAAAAACATGCTTCTTCTGAACTTCAATATAGGAAATGCAGTTTCAGACATCAAGGTAATAGGTATTAAAGAACTTACAAACATCGTTAAGCAGGATATGCAGTGGATGCCAGCTCCTCCGGGTGTCACGGCCACGATTACCGGAAATTCGGTCGTCTTTATAGAGGTTATTACTGCTCTTACCAGTGGAAGGGTAGCAATGACTTTCCTCGGTCTTGTCCTCGTGCTCGCAGGGCTTTATATTGTTTATAGAGACTGGATGAAAGCCCTTGTCCCTGTAATTCCAATGGTAATAGTTATCGGTTGGTCAGGAGGAATCATGAGCTCCCTTAACCTCAGCTATACTCCTCTAACAGCAACTCTAGGAGCTTTGATTTTAGGAGTGGGGTCCGAATATGCTGTCCTCATGATGGAACGTTACTTTGAGGAAAAAGATAAAGGACAAAGTCCTATGGAAGCAATCCATATGGCCAGTTCCAAAATAGGAAGCGCAATCGTTGCTTCAGGAGCTACTACCGTATTTGGATTTATGGCCCTGCTAGCTTCTCCTTTTCCCATGATATCCGACTTCGGTATGGTTACAGTTATCGATGTCATGCTGGCTCTCCTGGCAACCTTTGTGGTCTTCCCACCACTGATAGTATTCCTTGATGCCTGGAGGGATAGGAGAAAAGGAATCAGGGAAACAGAAAAAGAAACAGAGATAAAAAAACAAATTCAGGGGGCCGAGATATGATACCAGTGCCCAAAAAATTAAGGCAGAAAATGATTAAGAAAGTTACTACATTTGCGTTAATTCTATTAATTGTATCAGTAACTGCACTTCCAGCCCTCGGGGACGATGAAACGAACTTCATTGTTCTGGATCAGGGCTCTACTGTAGATTACTACAAGAGCTACGGAGAGCCAATTATAAAAGCATCAGTGACAGGGGATCCCGAGTTAACAAGAGGAGAAACAGTAGACCTGAAGGTGAAAATCGCAAACACCGGAGTAATAGACGGTTTTAAGAGGCTCAATGCAAACCAGAGACTAATAAACGACTCCACTGAGGAAACAGTTGCATTGGCAGAGATGGAGGAAGAGGAAGAAGCTACAACAGCAAAAGATATCGAGGCCACCCTCCAATCGAACACAAAATACATTGAGGTCGAGTCCAAATCTAATCCTCAGAGTGTAGAAGAACTTGAAACGGGGCACACATCAACCCTCAGTTACACCATCAAAATAAACAGCTACACACCTGCCGGGGATTATGAGCTCCTCTTGCCTGTAACTTACCAGTACCAGGCAAATGTTAAAACTGTAACTGCGGATGCAATAAATCTCGGGGTTACGGGTGTAGAATTTGCAAGAGTGTATGAAACAAAGAAAGAAACTCTCAGAATACCCATTTCCGTAAAAAGCGGACCTAAATTCGAAGTAATCAATGTCTCCGGAATCCTTGTACAGGGAGAAAGCAAACTCATCAATGTCACCTATAAAAACACAAGAGAAGAAATAGCAGAAGACGCTTTAGCCCGGATAATCGTCATGAGTCCCCTGAGCACTGAGAAATCCATAGTAAGGCTTGGGGACATAGGTCCCGGTGAAGAGAAAACTGCAAGTTTTGAAATATCGGCAGACAAGGAAGCCCTTGTAAAGAACTACGGAATTAACAGTGAAATAAAATACGTTGATGAAGACGGAAAGACATCGTTTTCTGAAAACATGAAAGTGAACATACCTCTTGAAGCTACAGAGAAAAAATTCAGCACAACAGGAATAGCAATTATACTGATTATCGTTATCGCCCTTTACCAGATCATAAATGTACACCGGAAAAGAAACAGGAATGAAGAAAATGCACCAAACGATGAAAAAGCATCAGGTGATGAAAATGAATAAAAATGGATTATTTGCTACGGCCATAACTCTTCTGATCCTCTGCTCTGTAGTCCTGCCAGCGCAGGCTGCTTTACCCAAAAATTTTGATATTAGTGAGAATTATTATAATGTTTATGGAAGCCCTGACATCAATGCAACACTCATTGGAGACAATGAGTATTCCAGAGGAGATACTGTTACCCTCAGTATTGAAATGATGAATAAGGGAGAAATCACAGGCTTTGAGGCTGATAAAGACGTGAAATTTGGAGAGTCTGTGGATCTGGTTCTCCAGCAGACAGAAATGCAGTATGAGGCACAGGTTACAACAGCAATAGGCATTCTTGCAACTCTTAAATCCGATGATCCAAACATTAAAGTCAAATCGGGAGCCCAGCAAGCAGGCACTCTCAAACAGGGGAAACAGAGCTCCAGCCCCACAAAGTTCACCATAGAAATCAATAAAAACGCTTCTGCAGGTACATATCCCCTTAACCTTGAACTTGCATACAAGTATCAGAACAATGTTCAGCTGGGAGGAGATGAGTATGATACTACTACAGGCATTGTGACAAACAAGGATGTAGGTATCTGGTATGAAAACAAGACTCAAACCCAGACAATATATGTAGAAGTCAAAAAAGAACCTTACTTTGAAGCCGCAAATGTAACAGGTGACCTTTACCCTGGCGAAAGTGGGATGATTTACGTCACATACAAAAACACAGGAGAAGAACCTGCAAAAGACGCGACTGTAAGAGTCAGTGCAGCTGATCCTTTCAGTACTACTGACGACCAGGCTTACCTTGGGACTTTGAATCCGGGGGAAGAAGCTGTTGCCGTTTTTGATATGGATGTAGACGAAACTGCAACTCCAAAGCCATACTCCCTGAGCAGTGAGATTCTCTATGAAGATTCGGACGGGCACGACCGGGTCTCAGATACCGTAAAGATCAACACAGAAGTCCTGCCTGCTAAACAGACGCTTCCGGGATATGAGCTGGGAGCAGGTATTGTAATGGTGCTAGGCGCCTGTTTAGTTATGTTAAGAAGAAAGAAACAGGTTTAAAGTGAAGGCGAAGTGAAAGGGTCAAAAGAAAATTGATATAAAACTCAATCGAGAATCGAGATAAAACTCAATCGAGAATCGAGATAAAACTCAATCGAGAATCGAGATAAAACTCAATCAAGAATCGAGATAAAACTCAATCAGTTGCCATCCGGTTTGAGAGTTAACTCAAGCCGGATGAAACAATTGATTTTCAGAGACTACTTTTCAACCGGAGCGATTATTCCTCAGAATCTACGGACTCAGTTTTGGTCTGTCCTTTTTCACAGACAACTTTTGCAACCATTACCTCAGTGGATTTTATGACCGCATAAATCCGGTCTCCGGGATTTATATCCAGCTTTTCCACTGCCTCTTCCGTAACTACAGAGGTAAGGACTGAAGGTTCCAGTTCAATAGTGATCTTGGAGACAAGCCCGCTTTTTTCGACTTCAAGTACCCTTCCAGGAAGCTTATTTCGAGCTGAAAGTTTGAAACTTACGTTTTCCCATGAAGTTTCGTCTTCTATGGCTTCATTAATCATTTTTTTGTTTGAATCATATTCAACAAGCAGTTTTCTACCCAGATCAGTCAGGAAGGTGCCCTGATCTTTTCCCCCGCGCACAGTAACTACCGCAGGTTCGCCGAGGGCATCATTCATTTTTTTAAGCATCATCCAGGCATGCTTGTACGAGATACCAAGTTTCTGGCAGGCTTTCCGAAGGGATCGTTCTTTGTCAATTGTTTTCAACAATTCGGCTCTGCCAGCCCCCATTACCGTTCTTCCATCTTCAGTAAACCAGAGCTTTGTTTTCGCTTTCACAGACTTTCACCCTTTTATGGAGCACATGGACCGAACTTGCCTTAAACTGGAAACTTGCTTTCACAGACTTTCACCCTTTTAACGGAGCACTTGGACCGAACTTGCCTTGAACTGGACATAAACCGGAACACCCGGAGAGATATCCAGCTCTTCTGCTGACTGCCGTGTTATGAGAGCGTTCAGAGAAACACCACAATCAACCTTCACCCTCACAAGAGCTCCAAGTATCCAGACTTCCGCAATCCTGCCCTGCAGAGAGTTTCTGATGCTGGATTGCGTAGAAGTTTTACTTAAAGCTATGTTTTCAGGCCTCAGAAAAGCATATACCTGCTCTCCTGCCTCCATGTTCCCTGAGGCGTCGATCACTGCTCCTCCGGTTTTGATCCTGAGAAGCCCGCGATCAGCAGAGAGAACCCTACCTTTCAGCACATTCTCAAATCCTACAAACCTGGCAACCTGGCTATCCACCGGTTTTTCAAAAATCTCTTCAGGAGTGCCAACCTGTACAAGCTTTCCATCCATTACGACTGCAATTCTGTCAGCCATTAAGCGGGCTTCGGTCTGATCATGAGTAATATGCAGCACAGTCAGATTAGTTTTTTTATGGAGGTCCAAAAGCAATTCCCGGGCATTTTCCTGCGTACGGGGATCAAGTGCACTCAGAGGCTCGTCAAGAAGGAGAATTTTAGGGTCCGTGACAAGAGCTCTTGCAAGGGCTACTCTCTGCTGTTCCCCTCCTGAAAGTGTCAGAGGGTTTCTGTCAAGAAGATGAGCAATTTTCAGGTCTCGAGCAGCATCCAGAACCCTTTTCGGGTCTTTTATTTTTTTCATCTTCAGCCCGAACGCGATATTCTGTTTCACGTTCATGTGAGGAAAAAGCGAATAATTCTGGTAAACAAAAGCAAGGTTGTGCTTTTCCGGAGGCAGGTGGGTTACTTCTTTTCCATTAACCAGAACCCTTCCGGAATCAGGGACATGAAAACCCGCGATCAGTTCGAGAAGCAGAGTTTTTCCGGACCCTGTAGGCCCAAGTATCACAAAATATTCCCCGGCTTCTATTTTAAGGCTAAGCTCATCCAGGGCAAAATTTTTCCATTTCCGGGAGAGGGATTCAATCTCTATCATATATACTCCAACCTGCGGAAAGGACTCTTATTACAAGGAATATCGAAAGTGTGACCAGTATAAGCAGTACGGCTATGGGTCTGGACGCCGAAAGCCCGTAAGAGAGATAACGGTCATAGATAAGCGTGGGCCCTATCATAGGGTAGTAGGCGATAATCACAACTGCCCCAAACTCACTTATAGCCCTTGCCCAGGTCATGACGGCGCCTATTAAGAGATGCCTTGCTGAAAGCGGGAGGGTTACAAAGAAAAATGCTTTCCAGAGAGGAGCTCCCAGAGAACGGGCGGCATTTTCAAGTTTAGGATCCACGCTTTTGAAGCCTTCCCTTGCAGAATTTGCCAGATAAGGCATGGACACGAAAAGCATTGCAACCACAATTCCCGGAAGAGCATCGCGAAACTGGACATAGGCTTCAAGGGGCCCACCAATAAGCCCCCGTGACCCGAAAACCGTAAGAAGAGCAATTCCTGCAACCGTATGCGGGACTACAACAGGCACATCAATTATGCTCTCAACCATCCTTTTTCCGGGAAAATCAAACCTTGCAAGAATATAACCTGTAGGGGCTCCAAGGAGGAGAGCAAGAAGGGTTGCAAGAAAACCGGCATATAAAGAGAGAAAAATCGCGCCCATTACTGAACGGTTTCCCGCAGCTTTTACCAGACCTGAAAAATCCCCCAACAATTGCCCGAAGATCATGTTTGAAAGAGTCAGGAAAATAAAAAGAAAAAGAACAAGCAGTATAAGGGAAAAGACGAAAGTCATAGGCTCAATTTTACGGATTTTTCGGGTTGTGGCTTTCATTCTTATACTCTTTTACTGTCGTTTTTGTTTTTAAGTAATTCCCTGGGTCCTTGCGTTCTGAGATCCACCCTATCAGATGTGTTTGAAACAGCTTTTCGGACCAGGGAGAGTTCATCATTATTCCACAAGAACCTGCAATTCTTCAGGCATTTTATCTTTTCCTTCGGAAATAGCAGGGACAATCGGAGGCTGACCGTTCTCAATGAAAATCTGCTGACCAGGCTCATCGAGGAGTAGTTTTACAAACTCGGTAGCAAGTTCAGGATTTTTAGCATTTAGAGGGATAGTTATACCGTACACGATAGGAGACCCTGTAACTACTTCTCCGTTTGCCATTTCGACCTGGACCTTTGAGTAATTGTCAGCATATTCGATGGATCCCAGATCAATTTCAGACGGGAGTTCCACGAACTTAAAACCATGCTGGACAGCAACGCTCCGATAAATATAGAAATAGTCGATTTCGCCCATTTCAAGGGCAGAGGAAAGTTCAACTTCCATACTCCTGAGCATTATCTTGCTGGTATCAGGGGAAAGGACTTCGGATGCTGGGACATGTACCAGGACGGTCCCGTTCTCCTCTGTTGTAGCGGTCATGCCGGTCTTATCCAGGATCAGGTCGTCGTAGATCGTGCTGTCATTATAATAGAACTCTGCGAGCTGGGTCACCATCTGGGTCCTGTAACCGCATGGATCGTCGTTAGGGTTAGAAAATCCGTAAGTTACCCCGGGGCGCCTGAGGATCTCATACCAGTTATCTGCATTGATCTCGTCGCTGTACATGCTTTCATTGGTGTAAGCGATTACGAGCTGGTTTCTTGCAAAAGCCGCATACCAGTCCGCATATTCCGGCATCATCATGGAAGGAATAAGGACATAGTCTGCAGATGCCAGAACATCAGCCTGTTTTCCAAGTTCGGTGATCTTTCTTACACTCTGCGCACTCCCTGCAGCTTCCCGCTGAACATCGACTCCTGGGTGCTGGGCTTCGAACTCGGCTTCAAGTTCCTCAAAGGGCACACTCAGGCTCCCTGCATGAAAAACCGTAAGGACTGACCCTTCACCTGCAGATGTATTATCAGAATTGACTTCCATAGTTTCTGCATTTCCATCCTCTACCTGGTTGTCAACACAGCCAAGACCAGCAAATATAGCAGCCAGGATTGAAAGAACAGCGATTACCTTTAAAACTCCAATTTTACCTCTCATGTTAGGTGGTCTTGAACATAACAGATATAAACCTTTTGAGAAAAAATGCCATATTTGTCCTCAAAAAGGAGTCGAGATAAGTAAGAAAAGGGGATCTGAAGCTTAAAAAAGCGTTTTCCATGCGAAAAATCAGTCCATATAAAAGAAATAAAGAAATCAAGAATCTTGAACAAAAAAACGAGACGTTAAAGTCAACTACCCCTGAGATAAAGATTCAGGGGTTTCCTGCTGAAGGTTTATGAATAAATGAAAACCAAGTCAACTTGCATTAATTAGCAAAAAAGAGCCCATAAAACATCTGAGGAATAAATAAATAGTAGAATTGAAGTAAATTTTACTTATTCATTGATTAATAATATGTAAATATATAATATGTGAATTAATAATATGAGAATATATAATATGTGAATTAATAATATGAGAATATATATATAACAAATGTTCCTGAATAGGAGTAAGACGTAGGAAAATTTCTATAAAACAGATATACTCCCATAAATTGTTATCTTTTTAAAGGTGTCCTTATGGATGGTTATAACATCTTCTTAGTATTGCTCTCAGTCTACATAGCCGGACTTGTGGCTATTGGCTGGTATTTTAATAAAAAACAAAAATCTGTTACTGACTTCTGGCTTGCAGGACGAAGGATAGGACCCGCTGCCCTTGGATTTTCAGCTGCAGCCTCATGGCTGACAGCCGGAGGAATTCTTGCAGTTATCGGGCTTTACATGATGCTGGGAATAGGTTCTATATGGTCTTTTGTTGCCCCGAACATCCTCGCCCTCCTTATCATTGCGGTACTTGTTGGGAAGATAAAGAACCTGCCTGCAATCACACAACCCGAACTTCTGGAACAGCGCTATGGCAGCGCAGTCCGATGGCCTATTGCCCTGATTATTACCGTAGTGATGATCCTTTTTGCGGTAGCGGATGTTACGGGGCTCTCCCTGGTGCTTCAGGTCTTTTACGGCCTTGACCCTCTTTATGCTGCGGCTATTGTTGCAATTGCAGTCTCCCTTTACGTAACCCTGGGAGGGCTTTCGGCAGTAGTCTGGACAGATGTAATCCAGTTTACTTTCCTTGCAATCTTCACAATAGCAATGGCTTTTGTCGCAGTAGGAACAGTAGTTGATGGCGGCCTCAATATTCCTGCAATGAGCAGTTCAGAGCTTTTCGGAAACGTACAGAATACCTGGTGGAACCCCCTCTCAATTGGTATTCCCATGGTTCTTATCTTTGTGTTTGCAATCGTACCTGGCTGGATTACGGAACAGGACCCCTGGCAAAAGGTCTGGGCTGCAAGGGATGCAAAATCAGCCCGGCTTGGGATGATCATAGGATCTCTTATGATCACTGTAGTTTTCGCGGCATGTGCTGTAATTGCAATAGCTCTTAACGCCATTTACCCTGAAATAGCAGAAATGGGCTTTCCTGCAGGAATGGCTCTGGCAGAACCTGCACTTCTTGCCTTTGTCAGTGAACGTTTCACCTCTATCCCTCTGATAATAGCTCTCAGCGCAATCGGGCTTGCAGCAGCTTCCATGTCATGTGCAGACACTTTTGCAACCTCCGGAGCTTCCTGTATCTCAAGGGATATTTACCAGAGATACATAAAGCCTGATGCTACAATGAAGGAAATGCTGGTTGTAAACAGGATCAGTGTGCTCATTATTGTACTTACTGCGACAGCCGGCTCATTTGTTATCCCCAATATTATCGATGCAATTCATATTGCAACCTTTATTGCAAGTGCTTCTTACTTCTTCCCTCTCATGGGAGGTCTGTACTGGAAAAGAGCTACGAAAGAAGGAGCTTTTGCAGGGATGCTGATAGGCTTTACAGTTCAGGTAACCCTTGTAGCTCTGGACCTTATAAAGACCCCCCCCATGGCATCTTCCTATCTTGAAACAATCCACCCAGCTCTGATGAGCCATGGTGTTATTGTGGGAATGGGCCTGAGTGCCATTGCCTTCTTCGGGGTCTCCCTTATGACAAAGCCCTCAAGCAGGGTTAATCTCGCACCATTTTTCGAAGAGGAAGCAGAAGAGCTTGCTCGCTACGAGGCACGTGATATCAGTGAGGCAGACCCCTCATACAATGCTTTCCTCAAAAACATTGATGAGAAAGTTGCAGGGGAACGCACCCACCTTCAGCTTAACCTCCGGGCTTCAGGGACTCTCAGCTGGCACGAACTTGTAGAAAGGCTGAAAACCAGTTCTCCGGCATGGGTTACTCCAACCGGGCTTGATTCCATATACAGGCTGACCCACGGGGATATGCTTGCCTGCGTCGCTGTTACAAGGGGAAGCGAAGAAAGGGATATCTGGCTCAAAGCCGAACCAAAACTTGAAACCGTTGAAAGGCAGAGAAAAGAGCTTTTCACAGCTTATGAAGAGCTGAAAAAAGTGCTTGGCCAGAAAGGGGTTAATCTGGACTTTTACTAAAAAAGGATTAATTAAGAAAAGTAGAAGCCTTGAGAAGGCTGAGGTTCTTAACCGAACCAGCCCATTAATTTTTTTAGAGAGAGCAATTATGAGGTTTAATATTAATATTAAATATTAATATTAATAAAGAGCTTTCTCAATGATTTTTTTTCCAAACTGAACATCTTCCAGGGAAAATACTTCAAGATTGTAGACACCCCTGTATTCGGAAAGCAGTTTAAGGACCGAAAAATCGACACATCCCTTTCCTGGCGCCATATGCTCGTCCCCATCATATTTTTCTGTCCACTGCCCACTGTTATCATGCAGATGAAGATGAATAATATGTTTTTGCAGGGTCCGGATAAACATCTTGAGTTTTTCAGAGTCACCCCCACAGGTGAGATTCGCATGCCCGATATCAAAGGTAGCTTTAAGATAATCTGAGTCCACAATTTCAATGGTCCGGGAAAGTTCTTCTGCTTCGCAGCAAAAGTTCGAGGGGTCTGTACCTTCCTTATTTTCAAGCCCCAGCATAACTCCATAGTCTTCAGCCAAAGAGGCAAGAAATCGAAGATTATTGACCATCGAAGCAAAGGATTTTTCTCTATCGGGTCCAACCCTCCCAGGGTGCAGCACCACTACATGAGCTCCTATCCTGTTTGCAATTGCCATGGACTCTTCAAGGAGAGTAAACTCTCTGTCCCCCATTTTTGCAGTATCCACCTGCAGAGCTGCAGGGTACTTAGGATCTGCTGCAGAATAGGGGGCGTGAACAGTACCTGCGAAATAGTATGCTGACATTTCGTCAAGGATACGTTCAAGCTCTTTCTTTTCAAGTGCCGAACCATTGTAAATTCCCAGTTTAGGGACATATAATTCTATAGACCTTACATTTTCCTTTAGTTCCTTAAGGGAACCAGCAAAGGATGAAGCTCCGAAGATCACGCATTAAGCAAGGAGACAAAATATAAAATTCTTTTGCGGGGCCTGTAACAACCAGTATATTGCAGACTGTTAAAATTAATGGAGATGTTTGAGCACCGAATGAAAAAAAGATGATATTTGTATTTAACCCGAGGCAAAAGGCTTTAAATCTCTATAAAAACGGGAAAATAGCCAACATATTTATATATAATAAATTGTTACCCGCCCTTCTTTTCAAAAGAATTAATTAATAGTTTCTGAATAAATATACAGATTTGTCCATAAGAATATATTTCCACTGAAGAGAAGAACAATAAAAAATAATTCAAATTTTTTGAAGCAGAAAAATGTCCTTTTTGTCCTCTGAAGAAATGAAGGAAATTGGAGAGCTGCACATTAGATAAAATTTGACAATATAAAAACCACATCAGGATAACTTATTATTATAAAAATAATTATTATATTAGTAAAATTAAATAAAAAAATTCATTAGTAAGAATCGGAATCTTTATATGATACTGAATAAAGTAGAATTTATTTTTTTTTATATATATAGGATTTTGTTTATTTTAACCGGTGCACTGCATCTTATAAAATTGATTGTATATTATATAATATTATAATAATATTTTAAAAGCACCCTTATTTCGAAAGGTTTATGAATGATCCCTCTAATCCAAAATTTAACGCTCGTCATCATCATTTTTATTTGCAATGATGTGGCAGACGATTTTAAAAAAATGTATAACGTTTTTGAATCCAGCTTATTAACATGTTAATAACTATAAAGGAGGAAAATAAATGGAACCACTCATAGGCATGGGAGTGCTGGCACTTATTGGCGTAGCTGCAACCATTGCAGGTGCCTCAGAAGACCTCGAATCCGATGTCGGATCCCAGAGTAATCCAAACTCACAGGTCCAGTTAGCTCCCCAAATGATGTTTCCGCACAGAATATATAACAAAGCGGTATCGGGGGAACCACCCTCAAACGCGTTGATGTGCTCGGTAGGTGCAGCCGTAGCTACAGTATTTATAAGTGAATTTACTTTATCTCCGCTCTTTGCACTGGTAATCGGTTCCCTTGTTGCAGCATGCGTCCACGGCACCTTTGCTGTCACATCCACAATGGGTCGAGCAGCCAGTCAGAGGCGTTTCAAGCAACCAGTTTATCTGGATATGATAAGAAGCCACACCCCGGTAATCATGGGATACTCATTCATAACGACTTTCTGTATCCTTATTGTATCTTATCTGATGACCGTTGTGCTCGGACACCCCTTCCCACTAACTATGCTTGCCTTTATCTGGGGTATTACAGTAGGTGCGATTGGTTCATCTACAGGTGATGTTCACTACGGTGCAGAGCGTGAATTCCAGCAGTTCGAGTTCGGTTCCGGGCTCAACGCTTCAAACTCGGGAAACATTGTCAGATATGGAGAATCCGGGGTCAGAAACGGGTATGATAACTCCTGGTTCTGTGCCAAGTTCGGAGGTCCTGTTACAGGCATTGCTTTTGGTATGACTGTGTTCCTTGGAAGCTGGGTTACCACCGTTTTTGATCCTGCAGTAAGCATTACCAGAGGCTGGTTCTCTGTTATCACAGGTGTCATAATTGTTCTTATCTTAATTATCTGGAACTGGAAGATTGAAGTCAAAGCCCGTAATGCTTTTGGACCTTACAAGGAAGACAAAACTGAGGAGGCTTCAGCATGATTGACGCTCTCATGGCTAACATCCTATGGATGGTATTCATTGTAGTTGGTGGCGTCCTGATTTCCTGGAGTGTCCACTTCGTGCCTGTGGGCGGCGCACCTGCAGCTATGGCTCAAGCAACTGGTATCGGTACAGGTACCGTGCAGCTGGCAGCAGGGGCAGGACTGACAGGACTTGTCAGTGCAGGGTTCATGATGAACGTGACAAAGGATCTACCCCTAATTCTTGCCTCAGGTGCGGTAGGGGCGATGATCATGATCTCTGTAACCATGATTGTCGGAACCTGGGTCTACGTCTATGGTGTAGGCTGTGTGCCTTCCTCAGCAAAAGTAAAAGTCGACCCTATTACAAAATACAGACAGGACCTGTATGTATCCCAGGGTACTGAGGGACACGGACTTCCAACAGTTTCTTACGTCAGCGGTGTAATTGGCGGCTTACTTGGTGGAATCGGCGGAGCCCTCATATACTATTCTCTTATAGAAGTGGGCATTACTGCAGGTCTCGCTGCAAGCGCAAACTCTTCGGTTACAGGAAATGAACTTGTAGGAATTGCTGCAATGTTCGCAATAGGTATCTTCTTCGTGAACGCCGTGATTCCCTCCTATAACATTGGAGGTACAATCGAAGGGTTCCACGATCCTAAGTGGAAGAAGTGGCCAAAAGCGGTAATATCTTCCTTTGTAGCAACAATATTCTGTGCCGTTGTGGCAGTAATCGCAATTTCACAGCTCGGAGGTATCTAAAAATGTCTGCAGGTGGATCAGGAGGAGAAGCCCCAGCCGCGTATCCTCCACAAACAATAATGGCTATAGGTGCAATTGGCGGCCTTGCAGGGATTTATCTGGGTCACTTCCTGCCTCCAGTGTTTTCCTTCTTTGGAGGTCTTGGAGCAATCTGCGCCATTTTATGGGGTGCTGATGCGGTTCGCCGTGTAGCAAGCTACGGGCTTGGTACCGGGGTTCCATCCATTGGTATGATCTCCCTTGGTATGGGTATTGTAGCTGCCCTGTTCGGACTTTCCGTAGGAGGTATTGCAGGACCTATAGTATCCTTCATTGCCGCAGCGGTAATAGGTGCCGTAATTGGTGTCCTCGCAAACAAAGTAATAGGAATGGGAATTCCTATAATGGAACAGGCGATGGTGGAAATTGCAGGTGCGGGAACTCTGGCGATTATCGGATTAAGCGTTGTCATTGCAGGAGAATTCACATACAGCGCAGTTATTGAAAACGTAGTCGCCAATGGATACATTGCACTGATCTTTATCATAGGCGGTATGGGAATCCTTCACCCCTTCAATGCTAACCTCGGTCCTGATGAGAAACAGGACAGAACTCTATCTGTAGCTGTTGAAAAGGCAGCCATCGCATTGGTAATTACAGGTTTTGCGTCTTCACTCCATGAAGGATTGATGGCAGCAGGATTAAACATCGCTGTAGGACTTGCGATATGGGCTTTTGCCTTTATGAAGTACTATGGGTTTGTCAAGAGAGATGCACATTCGGTCGTTGGAACCGGGCTGCTGCCAAGCGCGGAGGAATTAGAATGAGCATGATTCGCATAGCCCCCGAAGTACATCTTGTCATGGACCCTGAAACTGCAATTGTAGCAGAAGAAAGGGCGGACTCGATCCTCTATTCCATGGACCCTGTCTTTGAGAGGATGGACAAACTTGATGGGATTGCAGATGATCTGTTGAACTCACTTTCACCCAGCAAACCACTCCTTAACTCATGGCCCGGCCGTGAGAACACCTCCTATATGGCAGGAATTTATGGGAACTCTTTCTACGGAATCGTAGTAGGTCTTGCCTTCAGCGGACTGCTTGCCCTGGTCATATTCATACAGAGACTGATCGAGGGAGGTATGTAAAATGGTAGATAAAAGAGAACCAGCACCTGGATGGCCCATCCTGAAAGGAGAGTATGAAGTAGGCGATGTAAAGGGCTGTGTTGCAGTCATTACCTGTGCTTCACACCTCCCCGGAAAGCCTATTCTCGATGCTGGAGCAGCAATCACGGGGTCCTGTAAAACAGAAAACCTGGGTATAGAGAAGGTCGTTGCCGACATAATTGCAAACCCCAATATCAGGTTCCTGGTTGTAACAGGAGCTGAAGTCAAAGGGCACGTTACAGGACAGGCAATGCTTGCTATCCATGAAAATGGTGTAAAAGACCACAGAATTATAGGTGCGGTCGGCGCTATCCCTTATGTAGAAAACCTGAACGACGAGGTAATTGACCGCTTCCAGCAGCAGGTCCAGACCGTAAACCTGCTGGACACAGAAGACATGGGTGCAATCACAGCCAAAGTAAGGGAACTTGTATCAAAGGACCCTGGTGCTTTTGATGCAGAACCAATGGTCGTGGTAATCAGCGAAGAGGGAGAAGAAGAAGAAGAGGGCGGAGTCGTCAGACCGGTTTCCGGTGAGATTGCAGTCATCCGCAACAGGCTGAAAGGCATTGAAGCCCGGATGCTTGACATAGGAAACTTGAATAAGTTCCACTCAGGGATTCATGCAGGAAAGGTTGAAGGTGCCATGATCGGGTTGACAGTAACCATATCCCTGCTTGGGATGTTACTGCTCGGGAGGTAATGAGAATGGCAGAAGAATACGGAAAAGGAGTCCCAATGGTGCTCAACCCTCAGATGGGCGCAATTGACGCTACTGTTGAGAGCATTCGGTACAGAGCACAGCTGATTTCGAGGAACCAGAAGCTGGATTCAGGAATAATGTCCACTGGAATGATTGGCTTTGCAGCAGGCTTCCTCTTTTCACTGCTGATGGTGATTATACTCCCGTTAATGGCCGGTCTCTAAGCTTGAGAGGTGAAACTATGGAAGGAAAAGCACCAGCAGCGTTTGTAGATCCAGCCGAGTTTAACGAAGTAATGAAAAGGCTCGAAAAGATCGATGAAAAGGTTGAGTTCGTCAACAGTGAAGTTGCACAGAGAATCGGAAAGAAGGTAGGAAGAGATATCGGAATTCTGTACGGCGCAGTGATAGGACTGCTTCTCTTCCTGATCTATGTCTCGGTATCATCAATGTTCACAATATAATGAGGGATCAAAATGTTCAAGTTTGACAGGAAACAGGAAGTTTACGAAGTAGGTGGAGTTAAGTTCGGTGGACAGCCGGGCGAATACCCAACCGTGTTAGTCAGTACCATGTTCTATGCAAGGCACAAGATCGTGACCGATGAGGACAAAGGTCTCTTTGACAAAGCCGCTGCAGAAACTCTGTGGAACACACAGGTGTCAATGAGCGACGCCACAGGAAACCCCTATGTAAACCAGATTGTGGGTGAAACCCCCGAAGCAATCAAGAACTACATCGACTGGTTCGTTGGGATCGATGACAGGACCCCATTCCTGATCGACTCCTCAGCCGGAGATGTGCGTGCATTTGCAGCCAAGTACTGTACTGAAATCGGAGTTGCAAACAGGGCAATCCACAACTCCATCAACGCAAGTATCGAACAGGATGAAATGGACGTGCTCGCAGAGAGCGATGTGGAAGCCGCAATAGTTCTGGCTTTCAACGCAACTGACCCAACCGTAAAAGGAAAGATGGACATCCTTGAAATCGGTGGTTCAGGACAGACAAAGGGTATGCTCCAGGTCGCCGAGGAATGCGGAATCAAGATTCCCCTTGTCGACGTTGCTGCAATGCCCCTTGGCGCTGGCTCAGGCGCAACAATCCGCTCAATCCCCACCATTAAGGGCAAGCTCGGCCTGCCTGTCGGCGGTGGATACCACAACATGGCTTCTGCCTGGGACTGGCTCCGGAAATTCAAGAAAACCCAGCCTGACCCCAAGGCAATCTACATGCCTACAGACATTGGTACCAACCTCGTAGCCCAGATTGCAGGTTCTGACTTCCTGCTCTACGGCCCTATCGAGAACGTCAACCAGATTTTCCCTGCTGTCGCCATGGTAGACATCATGCTCGGCGAAACCGCAAAGGAACTTGGCGTCGAGATAGCAGACCTGGAAAACCACCCGGTCACCAAACTGACGTAAGTTCAAAAATTATCAAATGGGTCGCTAGATCCGGAAGCAAAGAGGCATTTTCTCTTTGCTTTTTCTTTTTTTACCGTAGATTCTGCAAATTTAGTTCAAGATTTTCCATCATTAGATTCCACAATCCGTGTAGTAACTGTGAAGTTGTACCAGCCCCTATGTACCTTTTTTGTAGTTACTTCCTTCAATAGTAAAAAATTGGGAGACATATAAGGGAACTATAGGGAAAACTGAAACAAAGAAAAAACAACAGAGAAAAAAAACAACAGAGAAAAAGTAATATACTTTGAAGAAATTTTTTCATAGACAGGTTATTTTTTGGAAGGAAAGTACCTGGCAGACGAGGAAACATTAAAAAGCCTGCCAGATACGATGAATCCACTCCCAACTCGCTTTTGTGGGGAACAAATACGCCCTGTAGAGATCAGATTATTACGGATATATAAATGTCTGACAGAGTGTTTATACAGAACCCCCCACCCGATCAGAAGGCATACAAATCCACTTTTATACTCACAATTTGTCAGAGAGTTAAGCAATGTCTTTCGTAACTAGAGAAGACAACAAAGACGTGAAAACTGTGAGCATAGGAAATCATTAACCTGATTCTCAAGGCTATTTGAGCCCCATTCACATTCCAATTTATTTAATTTACATGTCGTACACTGTCTTACATATATATATAAAGAATTGTGAACCGATATTATCCGTTTTAGATACGTTGCCACTTATTCACTTCAATACATGGGAGAAAAGTTCTACCTTATATAGGCAGTAGAGCAATGAAAAGAAAATCGTCGATTAGAGGAATTTACCAGAAGATATAAACAGAGAATATTATATGAAACTACGAATTAATTGACCCCCTGAAGAATAATATAAATTGACAAAAATTCTCAATAAATGGCACTAAACAGAAAGATTTAATATTCGGTAGTACTTACCAATATATAAGCTACTGATAAAGGTTTTTAGGTACTAAAATTAGAATTTATATCTGATAAAACAAATTTCTAAACATTTAGCCGGAATAGATAGAAAAGCCATTGATACAAGGGGTATAAATTATGGATCGGAGCATAAAAGACCAGAAAGCCAGACCATCTTGGGTGTAAAATATGCTGATCAGAAAAAACATATCCCTTGATGATAAGTACCTTAAAAAATTGCAGCCCCTTCTGGAAGCTAATGACGGGAATCTTAGCGCTGCAGTCAGAGATACGATCGAAGTTGCAGATATAGCACTTTCATATCATAGAAGCATTGATGAAGCAATTAAATTTTTAAAAGAAACCCCCGCAAAAGAAGAACTTAGTGACACAATTAAAAACGGAGAAAATACCATAATAAATAGAACAATGCTCGAGTGGCTTTTCAAGTATACAAAAGGAAGGCTCACTGATGAAGAGCTGGTTAATGAACTCATCAATCCTTTTGAAATTAGTGATATGAAAGAACTCGAGAACTACCTTAACCGTATTTCCAGAAACTACCAGTGGACAATCAGAACTTCAATCAAATGTGAGGACATACACAATCCTGAATCTGCCCTTATACTCCTTTCAAATGCCACCATAAACAGCAGAGAATTTTTTGCCCAGCTTATAGCCCATTTTCTGGCCAGATGGAAACAGCTGGACGTGGAACACATTTTCAGAAGGGCAAATTCAACCCAGATCTCATTCAAGAAGAATCTCTCAGTCTCTCTTAATGAAACCATGCCAGGGATTCGAAAACATTTTGGGTACCTTGACATCATATGCAGAGAACTTGATGATAATACAGAGTTCTGGACCCAGCTAATGTATACATATAATGTTGAAAGGTACAACCTTGTAACGTTGCACAGAAGCCAGTTCGAAACTTTTACAGTCGGAGATGTCCCGAATCCGACAAAAATACTGGAACGCCTGTGCAAACAATCAGTAAGCGAAATGTCTCTTCCCGATTTACTGATATACTTCAAGAAGATGTACCTGGCAACCCAGCTGGTAAAGAATATAGAAATTTATCTTGAACCAGGAAAGGAATCAGTAACAATCTTCCATGATTTCAAAAATGAAAAAGTAATCAATACCCTTGTCGAATACTTTTCAAACATATTCAGAGAACAGGGCACACCTTTTGTAACTACTTCATATTCAAGCATGATTGTGTTCAGGTTCTATAAGGAATACGAACCTTTAAACAGCTCCGACTTAGCTGGAGTGGAAGGATTCAAAGAACCTGATTTATTTTCAAAAGACTGGAATTCCTGAGAAATTTTCACCAGTTTAACCTTTTGCAACCCCAAGCGGAATAACTCTTGCAATCTTGCGGGCAATGCCAAGTTCGTGCACGACATTTACTACCTCACTGCTTGACTTGTACACGCCAGGAGCTTCTTCTGCAATTACGGAAGGGTGAGTTGCCCTTACAGTGATTCCTTGGGCTTCAAGGTTCTCTTTTATGCTTTGCCCGTGGAACTCTTGCTTTGCATGTGCTCTGCTCATAATCCTCCCGGCTCCATGGCAGGCACTGCCGAAAGAAACATCCATAGCCTCTTTTGCACCACAGAGTATAAAAGAAGGTGTTCCCATGCTCCCAGGAATTAAAACCGGCTGTCCCACGTCCCTGTATGCAGCCGGAACTTCAGGGTGCCCGGAGGGAAATGCTCTTGTTGCCCCCTTTCTATGCACGTAAACCTCTTTTTTCCTGCCGTCAATGTTATGTTCTTCAAGTTTTGCTACATTATGCGCAACGTCATACAGGAGGCTCATTCCCAAATCATCGGCATCTCTGCCAAATACCTTTTCAAACGATTCGCGTGTCCAGTGAGTGATCATCTGCCTGTTTGCCCAGGCATAGTTTGCAGCACAGAGCATGGCTTTGAAATAGTTCTGGGCTTCCCTTGACTGAGCCGGAGCACAGGCAAGCTGCTTATCCGGAATTTCAATCCCATACTTCTTAACAGCCTGAGAGAGTTCTTTTAGATGATCAGTGCAGATCTGATGCCCTGCGCCTCTTGATCCGCAGTGGATCATTACCGTAACCTGGCCTTCTTCAAGCCCGAAGGCCGAAGCCACTTCCCTGTCATAAATCTTGTCCACATACTGGACTTCAAGAAAATGGTTACCGCTACCGAGAGTTCCTATTTGAGGTTTTCCACGGTTCCTTGCCTTTGTGCTCACATGAGAAGTATCTGCACCTTCCAGGTAGCCATTCCCTTCACAGTGTTCCACATCCGCTTCCACACCATACCCGGCTTCTACTGCCCACTTTGCACCCTCAAGAAATGCATTGTCCAGTTCCCGGTCAGAAGCCCTGAACCGGCTTTTGGATCCGACACCTGAAGGCACGTTATTAAACAGCTCATCAGTCAGCCTTTTTATTTCAGGAACTACATCTTCCTTTTGAAGATTTGTGCGGATTAGCCGCACCCCGCAATTGATATCAAAACCCACTCCACCGGGGCTGATAACTCCTTCCTCTGCATCAAAAGCTGCAACGCCCCCTATAGCAAAACCATAACCAAGGTGGGCATCAGGCATTGCCATGGAATATTTCTGAATGCCAGGAAGAGTTGCTACGTTTGCGATCTGGTCGATAGTATCGGGCTCAATGCCTCCAAGCAAATTTTCAGATACAAACAGGCGCCCTGGAACCTTCATATTAGGAATATGCCCTTTCGGAATTTCCCAGCTATAATCGGAAAGCTTCAGAACCATGTGTTTTATGTCTCGGGGCACACTTTCCACACTCAATTCCTCAGTACCGATATCTTCATTTTCTACCATAATCGATGCTCCCTGCTCCTTTACGTGTTATGAATATAACTCTGAGATTATAGCCCTGTATGAATGTAATTGTATATTATAATCAGGATATGAATATAATTCAGATATTATAATTAAGAATGTCAAAATTCACTTTAGATTTATAGCACAGGATAGGATAATAATTCACGTACATGAAGATATGTATAGCGCAAAGTTAACCGGAGGCATACACGAAAGTCACGCATAGTAGCTGTACATTTCAGCCATCATAAAAAAACAAAAATCCCTGCTCTTCAAATATCAACAACGATCTGAGCCTTCCAGCCTTCGGCAGTCTTCTTGAGTTCCAGCTGATTATAAGTGACCGCCTTAATTTCAGTTTCAAAGGGATGACTTTCAGGATAGTATTTTTCACCCGATGCCCGGGCTTTTATTGAGCATTCCCCTTCTTCTGCTCTGATTTCTTCTACCCGAAACTTCCAGAAAACAACCTCATCGACCTCAAAAAGATATAAAAGCTCAGAAAGCCAGTCCACAAGTAGAGATTCCAGGTCAGGGGACTTAAGGTAAACGTCTCTTGCCGTCTCTCCAGAAACCTTCCCGGTATCAATAATAACATTGAACATCGCAAGAGCTGCATTTTCAAATACCTCTTCCAGAGTATTTCCATAAGCCAGGAACTTTATGTCTGCAGTGTGTTCCAGATACTCATACTTTTTTCCTTGAGACGGCATAGCCCTGTATTGGGTTTTGTCTTACATTAACCTATCCGCCTCAGAAGCCGGTTTTCAGGAATAAAACAGGTTTAAAAAAGATTTAGCCAGATGAACCCTGAAACAGCTGAAATCAAAAAACACTGAAAAGTATCAGTCCAGCCTATTCCAGATATAGATAATCCGCTGAATTGCAGTAATATGGCTGGTCACAGCAATCAGGATAACAGCCCAGCCCAGGATGGTAAAACCTACAATCGAAGCCGGATAAACCGAATTGGCAAAAGCGGCAAGAATTATGACTACAAGACGGTCAGCTCTACCCATAATCCCGCCGTAATACCTTCCCAGATTGAGTGCCTGAGCCTGAGTCCCGAGATAACTCGTAAGAAGCACGCCCACAATTGCCGCAACCCCTATCTGCCAGGACACATAACCTGCAAAAAAAATGCTGCAGATAATAAAAACGTCCGAATAGCGGTCGATTACATGGTCGAGGAAATCACCCCTCGATGTTGCCCTGTTGGATTTGCGTGCTATTACCCCATCAAGTGCATCAAAAAGCGAGTTAAACACTACCAGGATACTTGCTAATAGGGTAAGTTCTTTATATACAGGAGAATAATAAAAACTGAGCCCCGCAAAGAAAGCACAGACCAGAGAAACTATGGAAACCGTATCAGGTGAGACCTCATATCTTATAAAAAGATCTGCCAGCGGGTCAATAATTCTCGAAGCAACGGGTCTCAGGGCATTAAACGTCATGGTACTTGGAATCTTCCTTTTAGTTGTATATCCGTTATAGAGGCAGGCCCGAAAGAATGGCAGTTTATCCTGCTTCTTATAACGATTTGGATCTACTTATTTATATTAATTCTTTGTTTACCTGTCTTTTGATATTTATACTTAAGGCTGCATGTTTGATTATCAGTGTACTCCCTAGATAATACTTACTTATCTCACTTTTCACTTTTTATTTTCACTTCTTATTTTCACTTTTTATTTTCACTTCTTATTTTCACTTTTTTACGGCTGCAAGCTCATACAGGTACTTTATTCTGCAGGAGTGCTCAAGCTGAGTGGTCACAATATACGCTTCCCCCAGGGTTCTTCCAATGGCAAAAGTCCCATGGCTGTAAACAACCGCACCCTTATGTTTCGAAAGACCGGCTGCCAGGTTTTCGGCAAGTTCCCGGCTCCCGATCCCGCCGCCTACCACCGGGATATCCCCAAGGAAGTACTGCCCTTCACTATCTACAGGAACGATCACCCCTCCGGGGCCTGCAAGCAGGGATTCTACTACTGCATAGGGGCAGTGGGCATGAATAATTGCAAGGGCTGAGGTCTGCCTGTAGATCTCCCGGTGCACTACCGTCTCGGAAGACGCAATTATGTCAAGAGAAGACGTATCCTGAATTTCGACCTCAACAACATTATCGCCGCTGATCTCGTCAAGAGCAGTTCCGCTCCGGGTAATAAGCATCTGATCCCCGATTCTGACACTGATGTTTCCAAAATTTGATTCCACAAGTCCGTGTTCTACCAGCTTGCGCCCGTATTTTGCCATTTCCTGCCACATCTTATGTGAGATATAGAGGAAGAATGCCATAAGGTTTATGCGCCCCACATTCCGGAAATAACAAAAACAGGGAAAATGGAGACAGTTAAAACACTGAGGCAAACTCTTTAAAGGGGGATTCTGCCATAAAGTTTATCTGTTAGTATTGTATTTAGATAAGTCTGCTGGCAGCTTCATTGCGCCTCGTTGGCTCAGCCCGGTAGAGCGAGTGACTTGTAATCACTAGGTCGCGTGTTCAAATCACGCACGAGGCTTTGTACTAATTTTATCTAAATTCTATTTTACTAATTTTGTCTAAATTCTACTTTACTAATTTTGTCTAAATTCTACTTTACTAATTTTGTCTAAATTCTACTTTTCACTGGTGCATCTTACTTTCCGCAGATTTCTTCTAAAAAAGAACATTTATTCTGTTATCGTTTTTTGAGAATTATTCGAAAATTTACAGTTATTGTCTCAACTGAGGCTTAGGGAAATGGTTACTGGAAGTTTTCAATGAAGGCAAAAAGCCGAAAACTTTGGAAAATATCAAAACCACACTTTTGAGTTATCAGGGCGATTTTCAGTAAAAACGATTACAAGAAAAATTGTGAAAATTGAAAGGACATCTGCGGAAAGTCGGGTGCATAAATAAGATTAAACGAATCAGATGTTCTAAGACTTATAGTGTGGTGCTAACAGCATTCAATGCACTGAGTAATGATTACAATTTGCCTGGAAACATAAAGATAAAGATAAAGTTAAAACTCTGATTTTATATATAAACCTGGATTTCATCCAAGTTTTAAAAGTTTTTCCTTAAGGACAGGAGGCATCGGACTTAGCGGGATCGACTTTCATTGATTTTCAGATTATGGAGAAAAGTAGATTCAATTGTTAACCTGCGTTATAAATAAATTATTATATAAAGAATTCTATTTAAAGTTTGATACAAAGATTCTGAAGGTCAAATATCCAGTGTCTCAAAATAGAATTCTATAATATGATATTGCAACTAATAATGAGAGGCTATTTGCCCAAAACTTCATAAATATATAAAAAAAGAAGTGAGATATATGTTCTGGAGTAAGGACAATATTGTAGAAAGGTTGAGCAAAATACCTCGAACTCTGGAGGATATCTCAATCGAAATCTTTGAAGGCGTACCCTCAACAAATGATTTTTTACACAAAGTGAGCTTTTCAAAGGAAGACTGCATAGATGCCCCGTATGTCTGTAGAGATCTGTTAAGGAACGTAAACATAGAACAGGAACTTATGTATCCTTATATGGATGGTGCCCTGTCGAATGAATTTGCCATTCACTCAACCCAGTATCGGTTTATGCTGCCCTATGAAATCCTCGGCCAGGACATAAGGAAAAAATACAGGATATTTCAGCCAGAAGAAATGAAAGCAAGGTTTCCGATGGCATATAAAAGGCTTATGGAAATCAAATATACATTCGGAACAGATGGAGAAGAGCTCGATTCAGCTGATTGTTATCGCTTGAAAGGTGAAAACTTTCTGCAGTATATTAACACGCCTAAAATTATCATTACTGATCACTACCGTCTGCAGGCTTCTTACGATTCTGCCGGAAACCACGTGTTTTCAGATGGAATCGGAGTTGTTCTCGGGGACCCCACACTCTACCATTATGTAACAGCGGCACTTAACTCCTCAATATCAAGGGTTTTTCCTGAGATCTGGAACCTCGAAAAAGTGCGAAATAACAACAATATGTACCCAAAAATACTCAAAAGGTTTCCAATTACATTCCCTGAAAGCGAACTCACAGAGAACTTAATAAATACAATATCACGTTACCTGATTTATCTCAACAGACAAAAATATACAGCAAAAATTTACTCCTTACCTGATTACCAGAAACTAATCGATTTTTATAAAAGGATTTCAGATCTTTTGATCCTGGACACTTATATTACAAATGACCTTGATCCGAGGTTCATCGAAATTCTTGCCGAAAGCATAACCTCATCTGAAGAAGAATTCGAGTACAGTAACGACATGTGCCTTTTAATAGCACTGCAGGAAATAAAGAAAAATATTCTGAACACCCCTGATTTCCAAAAATGTAAGTTCAACAACGAGTTCACAAATATTCTTGCGACCCTGAAAAACAACGGGGTCTGGTAAAAAGAAAAATCCTCAATTAATCAATATGAATAAAAATAGGGAAAGATGAGGTCAATCCGGGTAAGAATGAGGAAAAAAGAAGGAAAGGATCAAAAGCCCATTCTGTTCAATTGTCAAGCAGCGCATCAATCCCATTATACAGCCCTCTAAGTGCGATGCTGAGCCTGCGGACTTCCACTTTCCATACATTTTTGTTGACATGGACATCCCCTCCGGCTTTGACAGCTGCCACCCAGGCATATTTCCGGGCTATTTTTTCATTTTTAAAAGGGGAATGAAAAATATTTCCCGTTTTCTGGTTACTGTATTTTTCATTAATAAGAAATTCATAGATCTCCTGAACTCTTCCGAGCAGGACTTGTTCACTTTCGGAACCTGAAGCTCCAAAAAGGACAAGACTCCAGAGGCGGAACTCCACCTCATGACGCTCAGATAAAAGTTTATTAGAACTGGAGACCTCAAACATCTTTCTGAACTCAAGATATATATCCGTATTTCCAAAACAGGAAGGCAGGGTATTTCCAAGTGAGATCATAAGATGAATACACTCGTGGAAAAGGATTCTGGATATGAGGAATTCAACTCTCTCCTGCAAGTTCCAGAATTTGTTTACAAGAGCCTCGTCCCAGAGCTGATAGGGGTTAACAAGGATTACAGACCTGTAAACAATCTTTTTTTCTTTCCGGGAAAACAGACGTTTGGGATAAAGAACCACTCCCTGCATTTTCCCGAAAAACTGAACCTTGATAGCCAGGTCCCAGCAGCATTCCCATTCCCCAGAATTCACACACTTTATTCTGTAGTATTTCCCATCAAAGTTAACCTTCTCAAGCAGCTGGTACATATCCTTACTGTGTGTCTTAATCAATGACTTAACCCTGGATTCCCGAAAGATTTTTAGATCAAGATAGGGAACGTTCGGGACAGAAGCACAAGAGAAATAAGGGGCATAGGGACTAAGATCGCAAAATCCCTGAGACAATGAGCCTGAATAATCTTGCCAATTATCGCCTTTGGCCTCAACTGGCGGGACCTTCCGTTTCATAAATATCCTCCTACGATATATCCCATAAGATATTATAAGATATTATTACTAAGGATATATAAAAAAAGGTTCAATAAGCAGGAAATTAAAACAAATATTCGTCCTTCCTTTGAATAGGTATAGGTGCATTTATGCCCAGTGAATACATTTATACCCAGTCACCTCTATTATATAACAGTGGTTCCGATATATTTATAGATTATCTTATTTATGAGTATTTGTGCTTATTTAGATTCATTTGATTTATTAAGAGATCCACAAACCGGACAATTATTTAACTTTGAGAGAGAGATTTCACTGAAATTTCCTGAAAGCCCGTTCCAGAATAAGAGTCGGCTTTCCAGAAGCTTTCCTTTTCCAATAAGAAACTTAATTGCTTCATTTGCCTGAATAGAGCCGATAATACCCGGAGTTGTTCCAAGAACCGGAAAAACTTCCTTTCTAGAAATTCGCGGGAAAATACAGTAAAAGCAGGGAGTTTTTCCAGGAATTATCGTAGTTACCTGCCCATCATATCCGGTAACTGCTCCATGAACTAAAGGGATCCTCCTTTTTACGGCAAGCCTGTTGAGCAAATGTCTGGTTTCAAGGTTATCAAGAGCATCGACAATAATATCGCATTCAGGAATCAGGGATTCAATGTTTGATTCGGTAAGCATTTCCCCGATGGTTTCAACCTCGATTCCAGGATTCATAGAAAGAAGCTTTTCCTTTGCAGATTCGACCTTAGCTCTTCCAATATCCTTCTCATGGTGGAGAAACTGCCTGTTCAGATTACTGAGATCCACCGAATCAAAATCTGCAAGAATTATTTTCCCGACCCCGGCTATTGCAAGATATGTGGAAATGGGGCTTCCGAGTCCGCCTGCACCGGCAACCAGTACTTTCGCATTTCTCAACTTTTCCTGCCCCTCTTCTCCAAAAAGAAGAATTTGCCGGCTGTATTTTTCATGTTCAAAATCATTCATGAAAGATCTTCCAGAATATTCGTCTCGAATATTGATTTTGTTGGCTAGTTTCCGAATAACGCCATTTATTCTCCGAATAACTTTATTATCCAGAGAAGTTAAAACCATTTCAGTAATGATTGAATTCTTTATGCATAACCTCTTCGGACAACCCGCAGGAATATAAGGGGTTAAGAATAAGGGGTTAAAAATAAGGGGTTAAAAATAAGGGGTTAAAAATAAGGGGTTAAGAATCAGAATTTTTTTGGAAAAATTAATTAAGGCAGGACACATAAAAATAGTTAAATCATTATTAAGATTACTGGAGCCTGATACTGCTATTTATTATTGCAAAACCCTTTTACAGGCTTACAGATGAGATGCTGGAAAAGAGAGATATATAAAGGTTTTGGAGTTTATGAAAGTTCTGGATTTAAAAAATACAATCCTCAATATAAAACAGGAATTCTCTGATTACTTTAAAGAAAGAGACGCTGAAATCAACGGTTCTCTGCTGGCACTGCTCTCTGGAGAACACGTTCTTTTGCTGGGCCCTCCGGGAACTGCAAAAACCCTGCTTGCAAACAAAATCTGCGAAACTATCGAAGGAGGAAACTTTTTCCATTACCTCCTTACCCGGTTTTCCACTCCGGAAGAAATATTTGGACCACTTTCTCTAAAGGCGCTTGAGAAGGACGAATTCAGCCGGAGGGTAGAAGGCTACCTGCCGACTGCACATATCGCCCTTCTTGACGAAATATTCAAGGCGAACAGCTCTATATTAAACAGCCTCCTGACAGTTCTTAACGAGAGAAAATACCATAATGGCAAGGAGGTCATGGATGTTCCTCTCTTTTCCGTTTTTGGGGCTTCCAACGAACTGCCCGAAGAAGACGAAAGCCTTGAAGCGCTTTATGACAGGTTCCTTTTCAGGTATAGCGTGGATTATATTCAGCATGAAGAAAACCTTGAAGCCCTTATTTTCGAAAATACCGAGGATTTCATGTCTTCAATAAAACTCCCGGTTGAAGATATAAAGGAAATCCAGAAGAAAGCAAGGGATATGCGTGTAGACCCTGAAGTTCGAGCAATTATTAAAGAGCTGAGAAGAGAGCTTAAGAACTCCAATATCTTCGTTTCAGACAGGCGCTGGAAGAAGATTATAAACGTCCTCAGAGTCGCTTCAGCCGTAAACGGGCACACCAGCGTAAACAGGATGACTGTGGTCCTGCTCCAGCACATGCTCTGGGACCTCCCTGAGCAAAAGGAAACTGTAAGGAAACTTATTCTGGAAAGGATTGTCTCAGGAGGTACTGATACCGGAAAGCTCAAACAAAACGTGCTTGACCTGAGAAATTCTGTTTACAGTTGCCTGCAACAGGAACTTCCGGACCCTCTGTCCTGCAACAAGTGCTTTGAACAGGAGAAAAAGGTAACCGGAGGCATGAAGAGTTCCAGGTTTACAGGAGTGAAAGCTCCGAAGAGTCTCACATTTAATAATGCCCTTGATTTTTTAAAACACCACACCGAGTTCCCTACCCACACCTACAGTTTCGGGCTTGAATACGGCAACAATATTAACAGTTCACTGGGCTTTGAAGCAGTTGTAGAGCAGTTCCGCCGGAAGTACGGGTTTGAGTTCAAACTCAGCCTGGACTACGGAGACAAGAGGCTCTACGAAAAAGAGTACGAAAACCTTGAAGAAAGACTGAACTACTTCAGAAAGCAAGTGCAGGAAGAAGAAAAAGTCCTTGAGGATACGCTCAGGGAAAATATCTGGGTTTCCGGACAGGACAGCAAAGAGATCCTGATGAAATACCGTTCCAAAAACACTGATATTTACGAAATTGCAAACCATCTGAAAGAAATCCGGGCTCTGCTCGAAAAACCGAAGATATTTGATGTGGAACTCAAAAAAGCAGAAGTTTCCTGAATTGGAAAGTTCCTGAAAGTCCGAAAAAGAAAGGAAACAAAAAATATGCAGAACCCGAAAAGTTCGAAAAAAGGTTTCGAAGACCTGTCCGGATCAGGCAGGGAATTATATTTTGATCAGGTGTTTAATCCCTTTACTATATTAAATACCGAACTGCGGGAATTTCTGGCAACTCCCCGAAAAGTGCCTCACAGGCTCAGAGAAGAGATTGCCAAGGTCCTTATTTATGAACTCCTCTCAGGAAAAAGCTACGAGATAAAAGACGAAAAACGCTTTATGGAGAAATTTGGAGTTTTTTATCCGATTTTCCTCAGTATGAGAAACCAGCAGGTCTGGGAAGAAGTAAAAACCCTTGCAGGAGCAAACCGTATGGCAGGGATTTTTCTCTTGAAAAGTCTGCTGGAAGAAATTTTTACTCTTCTTGAAGATTACGAAAAAATAGAACAGACCCTGTTCAAAAAATCCCAGAAAGGGCTGGAAAAGAGTCTGAAAGCCCTGAAAGAATTGATCAGTGAAACTCAAGCCATATGGGAAAGGAACAGGCTGGAAAGGTCTGAAAGCCCGAAATACTCTGACTGGCAGAGAAATGTGAACGAATGGCAGGACAGAAAAAAGGCAGAAGATGATAACCAGAGAGCAGGAAATAATAGCCAGGGAAATTTCCATAAAAATGATGAAGATCGGATAGAGAGCAAACAGAGCCAGGAGCCTGAAAACACTGCAGCGTTGGAAAGACTTGCCTCAATGACCCTGGAATTCATGTTCAGCGAAAAAGCTGGAGAAGCAGTTGACTCTGTAATAGGAGAAAGGATAGCTGCAAAGCTTGAGGAGCTTATCCCTGTCCTCGAAGACCACCTGGAAATGCTTGAGATCCTCTCCATGCTCTTTCCAGGAAGAATGTGGGACTACTCTTTACAGGCCCTTCACAGGGAATACTTCGAAAACCTTGAAAAATATGCAGCAATTCTCAGGAAGAGTTCCGACCTGCATGAGATTCTCGAACAGGTTGGCAGAATTGAGCTTGAGTACGGCTCAAAGAAACTGCAGTTGTCGCCGCACAGCAAAAGTGAAGTGCACTCAATTACTTTTTCAGGGGAGATCCAGACCCTGCTTCCGGTAGAAGCCGTAAAACTCAAACACCCCATCCTGAAGCTCAAGTTCTATGCTGACATGATCGAAGAAAAACTCCTTACATACCAGCTCAGAGGGAAAAACTGGAACTCAAACTCTGCAGGAAAAAAGAGAAAAGGATCTGTGGTCGCCCTGGTTGATACCTCTGGCTCCATGCGTGGAGCCCCTGAAATTTTTGCAAAAGCCGTGGTACTGGCAATTACAAGGAGGATGTTAAGAGAAAACAGGGATGTCAAAGTAATTCTTTTTTCATCGAAATGGCAGACAGTTGAGATCAAACTTACAGATAAAAAACGCATGGGTAAAGAGTTTCTGGACTTTCTCAAATATACTTTCGGGGGCGGAACAGACTTCAATACGGCTCTTCGTGCAGGGCTCAAAGCAATAAAAGAAGAAAAAGCCTATCAGGGAGCAGACCTCCTTTTCCTTACCGACGGTGCTTCCGAACTCTCAGAAATACCTCTTATCCGGGAATGGAATGAAATAAAAGCCGAAAGAAAAGCCCGCATATTTTCCCTGATAATAGGAAACTATGATGCAGGAGGGCTGGACCAGGTCTCAGACCATACCTATATTATCCCTGATGCCGGAAACTGGCAGGCTGAAGAAAGCCCCGCAAGGTTTATAAAAGCAATCAGCAGACCTGTGAGGGGGGTTTAACTGGTCATAGAAATAGAAATAGTGAATTTCATACAGATTGGAATTCTCGAGAACTCAGGTTTCATATAAAAACAGGATCAAAGATTTACAATTAACGTCTGCGTTTAAAACGCCTGCTCATCTCTTCTATGAAATCTTCAAGATCTTTCTTACCTGGCGTTTGGTGTTTGTAAATACTTGACAGAACAACAAATGCCGCCTTTTTACCTTTATTGGAATTCTTAAGCAGACCAATTTCGATCACTGTAATTATCACTTCAGAGATCATCTTGCGGTCCCGGGGACTTAAATTACTCCACTTATCATTAAGTTTTTTCGAAGAGCCCTTTACTGACTCCTTACTGTCGGAAGCTATTGTTGAGGCTTTTGAAGAGACGGTTTTTGAGATTTTTATTACCCGGTCCCTCCCACAGGAGGCAGTTTTCGAAACCGTCCTGAAAGCTCTTCCCGGAATATCTTTCAGCCACTCTTTTTCGTAATCATAAGAGCTCCCCCTGGGGTCTCTTGAAAATCTGCCTTCGGAATTTCTGCTTTCCAGGATTTTGCGAATTTCTTCAAAGATTTCAGTGATTTCCTCTTTAGATCTTGTTCCAAGGTATTCTCTGAGATTTTCTATCAGTTCGGGATCCGGTTCGGCAGAATAATCTCCATCAAATGTAGGACCTTCGCTAACCTCAACAAAGTCGGCGTCAATTACAGGACAGGACCACATGAGAGAGTCGTGTAAAGAATCCTTCCCAGACCCACGATTTTTCCTGAGCCTGCTGCCGGAATTTGAAAATTTCCTGAATATGTCCTGTTTATTTTTGAGCAAGAAAATCACATCCATGCCTGTTATGAAGCAAGAATTACTCGATTTTTACCGAAAATGTTCATCGCCTGAAGTGATTTCAGTATCATTTTTACCACATACATAGTTCGTAATTACATAAACAGATTTCATTCCGGGGTTTAATATCTTTTTCTGTTTACATTGCGGCGAAATCCCGAGTTATCGTACAAGAATATTGTAAACCCGGAAATATCATACTGAAACGCTTGTAGTAATGAAACATCATATAAACATCATATAAATATCGTACTGGAAAGGAGAACAAAATAATAAAAAAGCATAAAAACGGTTTTTACTTTAATAAGCCCACAAAAAAGGTTATAAATGAAAAAAAGCACTTAAATTCCTTTTTTTTCAAAAAGAACTGCAGATTGATTCGTAGATTAGATAATTTTTTTATAAGTCTCATGCTTTAGTTAATATCAGGCGAGGTGAAAAGCATGAGTATACAGAATGTAAAGACATTGAAAATAGTCATATGCGGGCTCCTTCTCGTATCCATTCTCTCAAATGCCTGTGCAGGGGCAGGGGCAGGAAAGACGACTGCGCCTGCAGAAATTGAAGTGATGAAGATGAAAGTGGCAACTAGCTCTGGTGCTGCATCCGGAATTTATGCTGGAGATTATTATCCCGGGTATCCCGAGTTTGAAAAAATCAGTGTAGATCCGGCTTATCAGTACCTTAAACTGAAGCCAGGAGACAGTAAAAACTTTACTGTGACTGTTGGAAACAAAGACAATAAAACCATTGCATTGTACCCCGGACCTGTTATCATCCCTTATACTGAAAACTTCATAAATGAAAGCTGGGTCAGCATAAGCCCCTCCGCAAAGGACCTGGCCCCGGAAGAAAAAGAGGAGTTTGAGGTGGAGGTAAACGTACCCGGAGATGCAGAACCTGGGAACTATGCCATACTCATCGCCTTTACGGAAGATGTGCCTGAAGGAGATGTAGCAGGCTATTATTCGAAATTTCCGGGCACAATGCAGCTTAACCTGCAGGTATGGGTCCCGCCCACAGTCCAGATCCTTACACCTTACATCAACAACCTTGTAAAAGCAGGAAATACCTATACTTATGAGATAAAACTCCGGAACACGGGCAGTACAGATATTGCAATATCCCCTGAGCTTACAGAGGGAGGAGACATCATATATTACGATAGCATCTCTCCTTACGGAGGAGTAACATATGCCTTCGGAAATGATGCGATAAATGTCGAAGCCCCGGAAAAGGTAAAAGCAGGCCAAACATCCATTGTAAAGCTGACACTTAAAGTTCCAACAGATGCATGCAAAAGGCAGCTACACAGGAAGCCTTGACCTTAACATAGATGATCCCGGGATCAGAGAATACGAAGGGAAAGTTTCCCTTAATTTCCGAATTCTCCCGATCCTCGAAAAGCCTTATGAAGCCACCTTTAAAGCCGGGACTAACGGCACCATCAACATAGAGGTAAGCGCCTATCGGTACGGATACGGCCTGTACACCGCAGGAGGAAAACGGGACCTTGCTTCTTCTTTTGAGGTGAGCCTGAAAGACCCCTCTGGAAACGAGGTAACACCCACTCTCGTAAGCACGAAATACAGCGGCTCGGTAAACATAATAGATGACACATATCAACAACCGTATCTTTCATATGTATCCGCCAGAATCGCAGGCGGCATGGAAACTTCCAACCATGGAAGCTATCGGGGTGGAACCACAACGTTTGTAGAGACCTATACAGTTCCGGGAGCTACAGGAGAATGGACGCTTTCAATCCTTCCCAAAAACACTGAAAACTTTGATTACACAATTACAATCAGGGACGCTAAAGAATAAACAACCCCCTTTCCATCCTTTTTTTGGTTTATTTTTCTATAAAAGGCTCCATTTTTTCAGATTCAGTCCCGATTCAGTCCCGATTCAGTCCCGATCCATTTCCGATCCATTTCCGATTCAGTCCCGATCCATTTCCGATCCATTTCCGATCCATTTCCCTCTTCATCAGATATTCAGGATGATGGAGGAGCCTGGAATCTGTTGATCGACCCCTGGGAATACAGATCCGAAGAATCAGGCATATTAAAGGAGCCTTTTAATTTTCTCGACCTGGATTTCAATCATTTTCCTGTCCACATCACCCTTACCCCTGCTAAAACAGTATGGGGGGATACATAATTCTGGACATTCATATCCCAGAACCTTAAAGGACAGATTTTTGAAAGCTGAAACGGTCAATGGTTATTATAATAGATAACATATAATATTGAATGATATATAATTAACTTGGGTATAATTCCCATTGAATGATATATAATTAACTTGGGTATAATTCCCAAGGAAAATCAGGAAAAATCAAAAAAACCTGTCTTTAAAACTTACCTTTTATCCTGCAAGTGCTTGAAAACGGGGAAGGGCTGGAAAAGAGCCCCTGAATATATAATTGAAATAGAATGCCGAGAACCGGGAATCAGGTGGGGGAAAGAGCGATAAACTTCTGGTCTCCAAAAAAAGGAAGATAACAAGCCCGAAGGAATAAAATAGTCTCAGGGACAAAAGAGAGGAAGTTTCATAAGATAAAGAGTTAATGGAAGAACATTAGCCACGATTATCTTTAATCCATACTTATCTTTACTTTATATTTTTGCTGGAGGTAAAAAATACAATGAGAGAAGGCCTGGACCCCTTTGGGGTAAGAGATAGCATCGAAACAATTGCCGGAAAAGCTACAATTTACAGACTGAGCAAACTGGAAGAAAAGGGCTTTGAAGGGATTTCCCTGCTCCCCTACTCTATAAGGATCCTGCTGGAATCCCTGCTCCGGCATGCGGATACTGAAAAGCACCTGATAGCTACAGAGGACGTGGAAGCCCTTGCCCGCTGGAGTCCTGAAAATATAAGCAAGAGGGATATCCCGTTTATTCCTTCAAGGGTAATCATGCAGGACTTCACGGGTGTGCCCGCAGTAGTTGACCTGGCAGCCCTCCGCTCGGCAATGGAGCGCCTTGGAGGAGACCCTGCCAAAATCAATCCTGTAATTCCTGCTGACATGGTCATTGACCACTCGGTTCAGGTGGATTCCTATGGAACCTCATATGCCCTTGAAGAAAATGAGAAAAAGGAGTTTGAACGCAACCGGGAGCGTTATACCGTCCTCCGCTGGGCACAGAATGCCTTTGATAATTTCAGGGTCGTACCCCCTGGAAGAGGGATCATCCACCAGGTGAATCTTGAGTACCTGACCCCACTCGTGCACCTGAAAGAGAAGGAAGGTGAGTTATTTGCATTCCCTGACACCCTTGTCGGAACTGACTCCCATACCACAATGATAAACGGGATAGGAGTCCTTGGCTGGGGAGTAGGCGGCATAGAAGCCGAAGCCGTAATGCTCGGACAGCCTTACTATATTCCCGTTCCTGAGGTTGTGGGCTTCAAACTCTATGGAAAACTGGGACCTGGGGTTACAGCCACGGATCTAGTTCTTACGATCACCAAAATATTAAGAAAGCACGGTGTAGTCGGCAAGTTTGTCGAGTTCTACGGACCCGGCATGAATTCCTTAAGCCTCCCGGACAGGGCAACGATTTCAAACATGGCTCCCGAATACGGGGCAACGCTCGGGATTTTCCCGCCTGACATGGAGACCTTAAACTACCTGAAGAGGACAGGCAGAAGTGATGAGCAGGTTGACCTTGTAAAAAAGTACCTGGAAGCCCAGGACCTTCTTTACTCAATCCACAAACCCGAACCTCTTTTCAGCAGCGCTCTCGAACTTGATATGGGGACTGTAAAGCCCTGTATCGCAGGACCAAAACGTCCGCAAGACCAGCTCTTCCTGAACGAAGTTTCGGAAAATTTCCGTGAAACAATGAGGCAGACCTTTATAAGAAAGAAGGAGGGAGGTGCTGAGCTGACCAGAGACCCTGCCTATCTGCGCTGGCTGGGAGAAGGAGGAGCCCCGGTAGAAGAAGCCGAAGCATTGGGCATGGAAGAGGCAGAAAAGGTTGAGCCCCATGAGAGAGATTTCAGGGTCACACACGGTTCCGTAGTAATCGCTTCTATCACTTCCTGTACCAATACTTCCAACCCATCGGTTCTCATAGGAGCCGGGCTGGTCGCAAAAAAAGCTGTTGAAAAGGGTCTGAGGGTTAAACCTTTTGTGAAAACAAGCCTGTCTCCGGGCTCAAGGGTGGCCACCGAGTATCTTGGAGCCGCAGGTCTTCTGCCCTATCTGGAGGCGCTGGGTTTCCACCAGGTAGGATACGGATGTACGACCTGTATAGGGAACAGCGGACCTCTACCCGAACATGTTGCAAAGGAAATTGAAGAAAAAGACCTTACAGTTGCAGCCGTACTCAGCGGGAACAGGAACTTCGAAGGCAGGATCAACCCCCATGTAAAAGCAAACTACCTTGCCTCTCCTCCGCTTGTTGTTGCATATGCAATCGCGGGCACAATAAACATAAACTTTGAAACCGACCCCCTTGCTTATGACCCGAACGGACTCCCTGTTTATCTAAAGGATATCTGGCCCCGAAACGAAGAGATAAGGGAAGCTGAAAAGAACAGCGTTAAGCCTTCAATGTTCAAAAAAGAATACTCCGGGGTTCTGGAAGGAGCAAAACTCTGGAAAGACCTGGATGTGCCTGAAGGTACCCTCTATGACTGGAGCCCGACATCCACCTACATTCAGGAGCCGCCGTATTTTGTGGATTTCCCGCTTACTTTGCCTCTGCCGGGAGATATACAAAACGCCAGGGTTCTTGCTTTTTTCGGAGATAGCATCACTACAGACCACATCTCCCCTGCAGGAAATATCCCGGCAGACAGCCCTGCAGGCAGATATCTGATATCCTGGGGTGTGGACCAGAAAGATTTCAATTCCTACGGCTCGCGCCGGGGCAACCATGAAGTAATGATGCGTGGAACTTTCGCGAACATCCGGCTCAGGAACAGGCTTGTAGCCAGGGAAGGAGGCTGGACTGTCTACCACCTAAAAGGAGAAGACTTCCCGCCCGAGGCATGTGAGGGGATCCCTATCTACGATGCATCTTTGCTCTATGCGGAAAACAATACCCCCTTGATTGTTCTCGCAGGAAAAGAGTACGGAACAGGTAGTTCCCGCGACTGGGCAGCAAAAGGAACATTCCTCCTTGGAGTAAAGGCTGTTATTGCCGAGTCCTTCGAACGCATACACAGAAGCAACCTTGTGGGTATGGGAGTTCTTCCTCTGCAATTTAGGGAGGGGGAAAATGCAGATACCCTTGGCCTCACGGGAAAAGAAAGCTACGATATCCTCGGCATTGAGAAAATGGAACCTCACGGAGAGCTTACCGTAAGAGCAAAGGACGATAACGGGAGAAAAAAAGAGTTTAAGGTCGCATTGAGGCTGGACTCGGCTGTGGAGATAGAGTACTACAGGAATGGAGGAATTTTGCATAAGTTCCTCAGGGATTCGGTGAAGAAAAAATAATGGTCACTTATGCCAGAATAGCATGAAAAGATTAGTTAGGAGGTTCCACAAGCCTTAATAAGGCTTCTTATTTTTTCAGGAACCTTTCTTTTATCCGTATTGTATACAGGGGTATTTTAGCTCAAAAAGGTATTTTGAAGAGGGATACTTTATTTGAAGAGGGGTACTTTACGAAAAATATTATACCCCGTTCTTAAAATAGATAAGGAGATTAAGGGGGCAGGATTTTTAACATAAGAAAATATATTTAAAAAGATTTAAAGTTACAATTTCAACAAATTTAATATACTTATTCGATGATAATACAATTGCATTGTCACCCTATTTTTGGACCCAAAAGATCCTTCGTGTTAAATCTTTCACGTATAATCAGAGGATTCCCCAATTTCAAAGTTTTTTGAAAATCCTCTACGCATAACTGTGAGGTAGAAAATGAGTAAAAATATATGTTTCATAGACGGGCTGGAGGGCGTTCTGAAATACAGGGAAGTCGATATCCACGAACTAGTCGAACTTCCTTATGATGCAGTTTCCTATCTGCTAATCCGGGGAGAGCTCCCCGGAGAACAGGAACTTGCCAAGTACTCAGCCCGCCTGCATGCGGAGCGTGAAATCAACAGGGAGGTAATGGACATTATCCGCATGTGCAATTTCAATATCGATGCTATGGAAGCGCTGCGCACAGTCATTTCTTTCATATCCCAATTCGATCCGGACCTGAATGACAGTTCCCCGGAAGGAAATATAAGAAAAGCCATAAGGTTAATTGCCATAATCCCAACCATTGTTGCTGCTTATTATAGAGTGTCAAATGGAAAGGAACCTGTGCCCCCTGATCCCTCCATATCTCACGGAGCCAATTTCCTGTACATGATAAAAGGAAGCAAGCCAGAACCACTGGAAGCTGAAGTCATGGAAAAAGACTTTATTCTCAGTGCCGAGCATGAGCTGAATGCCTCCACCTTCTCATCCAGAGTTACAGCTTCAACCATGTCCGACCTCTATTCTGCAGTTGTTTCAGGACTCTGCACGCTTAAAGGCCCCCTTCATGGAGGGGCAAGGGCAGAAGTTATGAATATGCTTGAAGAAGTTGCCAGCCCTGAAAATGCTGAGAAATTTGTCCTTGAGAAAATCAAACAGAGAGAAAAAATAATGGGATTCGGGCACAGAGTGTACAAGACATATGACCCCAGGGGCACAATATTCAAGCAGCTCTCAAAGAAACTGGCTGAATCTAAAGGGGATATGTGCTGGTACGCGACAGCCGAGGCAATCGAAAATGTTGTTGTCCGCGAGCTTGTGGAAAAAAGAGGAAAGCCGATTTATCCGAATGTTGATTTCTATTCCGGGGTCATCTACAAATATATGGAAATTCCTCCGCAGCTTGCGACCTCGATCTTTGCAATCGGGAGAGTCTCGGGCTGGATAGCCCATTGTTTCGACCAGTATGAGAAGAAAAAGATCATAAGACCCAGAGCCTTCATGCTCGATGAATGTTAAAATTTCAGAAAAAAACTGTTTATGCCTGAAATAGGGCATGAAACTATTAAGCCCTGGTATCAGAGAATCTTTTTATCATCTGACCGCTTTTTGATATCCAGATACCCATGAGTTATAGAGATTTTATAGACCGGTTAAAAGAAAACGGAAAACTGGTAGAAGTTCCGCAGCCCGTTTCCCCGAGATTCGAGGCTTCAAGGATTGCAAAAAAAACAAAAGCTCCGGTTCTTTTCCGCGACATTTCAGGTTCAAAGGTTATTATGAACCTGCTCGGGTCCAGGGACGAGCTTGCTTCCATGCTAGGGGTTCTTAAAGAAGAAATAATAAGGAAGCTTGCGGAAGTTTCTCCGGAAGGCGAAGTCCGGATAGTTTCAGAATCTCCTACCCTTGAAGTCATAGAAAACGAGGTTGACCTCACAAAACTTCCAATCCTTACCCATTTTGAAAAAGACGGAGCTCCCTATATAACTGCAGGGATTGTGGTTTCCGAATACGGAGGCACCATTAATGCTTCAATCCACCGCCTTATGCTTGTGGGAAAAGACAAACTCGCAGCCCGCCTTGTCCCCCCGAGACATACCTACCTCCTGCACAAAAAAGCCATCGAAAAAGGTGAACCTCTGCCTGTTGCAATTGTTATCGGCTGCGACCCTACGATTATTTACGCAACCTCTACAAGGGTTCCTGTCGGAAAGGAATTTGAATACGCGGCCGCCCTGCGGGGTGCTCCGGTAGAACTCTTTGAGTGCTCAAATGGGATAAAAGTACCACACTCCGAGATCGTGCTCGAGGGGTATGTTGACCCTGTGAAAAAAGTTGATGAAGGTCCATTTGTGGACATTACCGGAACATACGATGTGGTAAGGAAAGAACCTGTAATCCACATCACCCGCGTGATCCACAGAAAAGACCCGATTTATCACGGAATTCTGCCTGCTGGTCCCGAACATCTCCTGATGATGGGAGTGCCTTACGAGCCAAGGATATACAGAGCTGTAGGGGAAGTTACGACCGTCAAAAACGTGGTCTTGACAGAAGGAGGATGCTGTTACCTTCATGCAATCGTACAGATCGAAAAGCAGACTGAAGGAGACGGGAAAAACGCCATAATGGCAGCCTTTGCAGCCCATACAAGCCTGAAACATGTAGTGGTCGTGGATGAGGACATAAATATCTTTGACCCTGATGATGTCGAATTTGCAATTGCTACAAGGGTAAAAGGGGATATGGATATTATGATTATTCCTAATGTCCGCGGAAGTTCCCTTGATCCCAGAGGGGCTCCTGACGGGACGACTACAAAAGTAGGAATCGATGCTACAAAAGTCCTTATTGAAAAAGAGAACTTCGAAAGGGCAGTCATTCCTGAAGAATGACTGATATTAAATGACTGATATTAAATGACTGATATTAAGCTTTTAAAAATATGAGATTTTTAAAGGGCAGATAATTTTTAAGTGGCTGCAATCCGAGGTATAGAATACCCTAACCTTGCTTTAATATTTTATACTTGCCTCAGTGTTCTGTACTTGATTTAATTGTTTGTACATGCCACAATCAGGCCTGACTCAAGATTTTGCATTATTTCTTTACTACCTGGCAATTAAAGAGTGAATTTTCATGTACCTTACAAAAGAAGAAGAACAAATTCTGAATGGAGAAGCCGGAGAGACTCTCAGGAAAGCGATTGAGATCCTTGTAGCTCTCGGGGACATCTATGGTGCGGAAGGGTTGATCCCCATCAGAAGTGCCCAGATTGCAGGCGTCTCTTATAAAACCATAGGCGATGCCGGACTTGACTGGATATCGGACCTTGAGGGACAGGTAAAGGTCCCTGCAATCCTAAACCCGGCTGGAATGGACCTGAAAGACTGGGAAAGGTTGAGAATTTCTCCTGAATTTGCAGAAAAGCAGAAAGAAATTATTCAGGCTTACAAAAAGCTTGGGATTCGCTGTGAATGTACCTGTACTCCTTATAACCTAGAAGGCTTTTCAGCGGGCTACGGCGACCACCTAGCATGGAGTGAGTCCTCAGCCATTTCCTATGCAAACTCCGTAATAGGAGCCCGAACAAACAGGGAGGGAGGACCATCTGCCCTTTCGGCAGCGCTTCTGGGGAAAACTGCAAACTATGGGTTACATCTTAAGGAAAACCGCATTCCTGAAGTTTCGATCCGTGTGGAGTGCTCACTTAAAGAATCAGATTATGGAGCCCTTGGATATGTAGCAGGCAAAATCATAGGGAGCAGGATACCTATTTTTCACCTGAAGGATACTCCGGAGAAGGATGAGCTTAAAGCCCTTGGAGCTGCAATGGCGGCATCCGGAGCAGTGGCACTTTATCATGTGGAAAAAGTGACCCCTGAAACCTGCAGGCTGGGCTTTGAAGAACCTGAAGAAAAAATTATTATCGAGAGAAGCCAGCTTGATGAAGTTTATGAGAGCAGAAAAAGAGTTGGAAAAGAACCCGAGCTGATTACCATCGGTTGTCCCCACTGTTCTGCAGCTGAACTTAAAAAAGCGGCTGAGCTCCTGAAAGGAAAAACGGTTTCAAAAGAAACCTGGATCTTTACCTCGCGGGAACTTGCAAAACGCTACCCTGAATATATCCGGACCATTGAGGGAAGCGGGGCTAAGGTTGTCTGCGATACCTGTATGGTAGTTTCTCCGGCAACCAACAGCTACTCCTGCGTTATGGTGAATTCGGGAAAAGCCTTTGCCTACGTGCCGGGGATGTGCGGAGCTGAAAGTGTATACGGAAATATGGAAGCCTGCATAGAGGAAGCAACCGGAGGGAAAGGAAAAAAGGCAGGTGATTCCTATTAAACTCAAAGGTCGGACAATTTCCAGGGGATGTGCAGAAGGGGAAGTTTTGCTTTCCAGAGACCCCATATCGTTCCTTGGCAGTGTAGACCCTAAAACAGGAATTGTTGTCGAAGAAAAACACTCTCTTGCAGGAAAATCAATCAAAGGGAAAGTTCTTGTTTTTCCCCATGGAAAGGGCTCGACTGTTGGCTCCTATGTAATGTACCAGCTGAAGAAGAATGAAGCTGGACCGGTAGCAATTATCAATCTGGAAACCGAACCGATTGTAGCGGTAGGAGCAATTATATCTGAAATCCCTTTAGTTGACATGCTGGAAAAAAGCCCATATGAGTTTTTAAAGGATGGAGACATTGTCCTGGTAAACGGCAGCGAGGGATATATCAAATTTATTAAACCGAAAGGCAGTAAGGCAGAATAATGATGCAGATTAAACATTAATGATCCTGAATTAACTTTAAACCTGAATACCTTGCCGTTTAAGCTTAAAACGTGAAAATTGCATTAAATGTAAAAGCTAAAAAAACCTCAAGCTGCAAAGACGTGAAACTTAAAATGAAACAGGGAAAAGAAGACCAGAGAAAAAGCGATGGTAAATTAGATACTGAAGAGATGATTTCCCGTATATACCCTTTCATAATGAGGGTATTTGACGTATATGAAATCCAGAAGTCCAGAGAGATTCTTTATTTTTTCGGCACCCCTAAAACAGATGCCGAAAATGTAATGGGAGAACTCTGGGCTCCCCTCGAACAACGAGGGTTTGGAGGTACCCTGAAATACGAACTTGGAGAACACGTTCTTATTGTTGCACCTATAAAAAAGTCAAAGGAAAAAGTCTGGGTGAACCTTGCACTTTTCATAGCAACAGTGTTTACAACCATGATCTGCGGAGCCTGGTTGTTCGGAGTTGACCTCTGGAGTGATCCCCTTCAGATTTTTCAGGGTTTGCCCTTCACCTTTGCAATACTGGCTGTGCTCGGCTCTCATGAGATGGCTCATTATGCAATGGCAAGGCACCATGGGATGAAAACCTCCCTCCCTTACTTTATTCCGTTTCCAACTTTTATAGGCACTATGGGAGCGGTAATCCGTTACAGGGGACCTATCCCTGACCGAAAGGCTCTCTTTGATGTTGGAATTGCAGGGCCTCTGGTAGGGCTCCTGGTCTCAACTGCAGTTACTATAATCGGGCTAAATCTTGATGCACCTGCAGTAACCCCCTTACCCGATGCTCTGATGTTTGAGCTTGGCCTCCCCCCTCTTTTTGTGATGCTCCAGAAACTTGTTGGGGTTACGGGGAGCGACCTGCACCCTGTAGCTTTTGCAGGCTGGGTAGGGATGTTTGTAACCCTTCTGAATCTCCTTCCTGCAGGGCAGCTTGACGGCGGGCATGTGCTCAGAGCAATGCTCGGCAAAAAAGCGGATTGGGTATCTTCAATGATGCCCAAGGTCCTTTTCCTGATAGGTTTTTATGTGGTTTACTGGTTAAATGGAGACGGATTTATCTGGATATTCTGGGCGCTCTTCCTGTGGGCTTTTGCAGCGGCAGGGCATCCATCCCCTCTTCATGATAAAGTGAAACTGGATAGAAAACGTATCCTTATAGGAATACTTACCTTTATCCTTGGTCTTCTCTGCTTTACCCTTATTCCTTTTAGGCCCATAACCTGAAAAGAACTGGAAAACCTGAAGAGAACCAAAACCTGAAAAAAGCACTGAAAAAAGGAGAAAAAAATAATGGACGTGCATTTCCGGTATAGTAAAAAGAACTCTTACAGCTTTGCGGTTCTTTCACCTTTACTTCCAGAAGCCGGATTTACAGACAGTCCCCTTAATGGGATCATGATCTACAGTTTTACCACACGACAGGCAGCGAAAGTCTTCATGGAGGTTGAAAATGCAGGGACTGACTCAATCTTCATTGCAGGAGGACCGCATCCTTCCGGCTCTCCCGAAGAGACACTTGAATATTTTGATTACGTTGTGATTGGCGAAGGTGAAGAAACCCTCCCAGAACTTGTAAAGGTCCTGAAAGAAAAGGGAGAGCCGGGAGAGGTAAAGGGAATTGCTTACAAATCAGATACAGGCAGGATAATCATAACTCCTGAAAGGAAGCATGTAGACCTGGATGCATATCTCTGTTTTGACCCGAAAAAGCTTCGCTCCCCCATTGAAATCAGCCGTGGTTGCCCCTGGGGTTGTAAGTATTGCCAGACTCCCAGGCTTTTTGGAAGGGAGGTCAGGCACAGGAGCATTGATTGCATCCTGAAAAATGCACAGCACTATGATGACCTCCGTTTCATAGCTTCAAATGCTTTCGCTTACGGAAGCGATGGAATTCACCCGAGGTTCGACAAGGTGGAAAAACTGCTCTCTACCCTGCACGAACTGCCCGATAAGAAGATCTTTTTCGGGACTTTCCCTTCTGAGGTCCGTCCTGAATTCGTGACCGAGGAATCTGCCGAACTGGTGAGAAAATACTGTGCAAATGACAGCCTTAGCATGGGCGTTCAATCCGGGAGTGACCGCATCCTTAAAGAGATAAGGAGAGGACATACGGTTGAGGACAGCATCTCAGCTATTGAGTGCTGCTTTGAACATGAGATAGTTCCCGCAGTTGATTTCATCTTCGGGCTCCCCACCGAAACCGAAGAGGATCAGGAAAAAAGCCTTGACCTTGTGCGCTGGATTTGCAGAAAAGGTGGGACTGTCCGAGCTCATTACCTGACCCCCCTGCCTGGAACTCCGTACGTATCAGCAGTCCCCTCGGAAGTAAGCGCCCATGTCAGGCGAGAACTTGGAAAACTTGCCCTTGGGGGAAAACTAACAGGTTACTGGGAAAAACACAGGAAAGTATAAAAGAAAACCTGAAAAAAAGGAGAAGAGGATTAAGGAAAGCCGACAGGTGCTACTCCATGCCGGCTTTAAAAACCCAATCCTGCGTTCTGGTTGAACCGTTTTTGAATTAAATCGCACGAAGGGACTTTTGTTTTAGACCCTGTTACTTTACTATATATAAACTCAGATGTCAATTCCGATTAACGGAATTGAATCTCCTGCCTGTATTTATATTTCAAGAACTCTTTATTTATGCAGTTTTGATGGCTCTTCTTAAAGGATGTTTGATGATCCTGTATTTAGGTCTTGTTTTGAAATGTGCTTATCGATCTTGTATTGTTGTTTCATTCATCTTAGCAGGTGATTTAGAACCTTCTGATACTTTTTTACGATTTAGGAGGCGTATGTTTTTCAAATCAGGAGGCATATGTTTTTCAAATAAGGAGGCATATGTTTTTCAAATCAGGAGGCATATGTTTTTCAAATCAGGAGGCATATGTTTTTCAAATCAGGAGGCATATGTTTTTCAAATCAGGAGGCGTATGTTTTTCAAATTAGGAGGCTCTCGTACTAACAAATTTATCTGCAGGAAGATAATTTTTTTAGTCTCATATGTAAGAAATGCTTCAATGTATTTATAATTTGTTGTTACTTATGTTAAAATAATACATAATAGATAATAATTAAGAAGATGGAACACATAAAATTAAAATTTGTAGAATAAAGAATTTACAGAATTAAAGAATTTACAAAATTAAAGAATATACAGAAGAGCAATTAAAAGAAGAGCAATTAAAAGAAAGGCAATTAAAAGAAGAGCAATTAAAAGAATAAAAGTATATACAAAAGCAAATCACCAATCACTTTAAATTTGAAAGTAAAATTCTATTAGAAACTCATAACCAGTTAATCTTTTTGGTTCCGTCTTCGATAAGAGGCAGTCAAATAAAGAATGGCAGATCAAGGCTCAATTTAACTTGAACCTCACCTGCATTTTTTTATCCTGTAGATTCACGTTATCACTACCCGGATATTTTACTTCGGGATGTGTTGAGAACCTGCATTCCAAAAAGATACTGTTGTGGCTAAAATTACTGTTCAGGCCTTTTCTGCCCTTAAGACCATTTCCAGACCTGCCTGCATTAATTCTTCTGCTCTTTCCTGCTTTTTTGCCTCGGCAAAGATCCGGAAAATAGGTTCCGTACCTGAAGGGCGTATAAGGACCCACCCATCGTCATACCAGATCTTGACCCCATCAATGGTATCTGTTATGAGTCCCATGCTTGAAGTCTCATCTCGGATTCTCCCCATAGTGCCCATTACATCACTGGAAGGCGTCTTGGTCTTTGCATTGAAGTATACAGGCACGCTTTTAGTTAACTCGGAAAACTTTTTCCCTCCAGCCAGAATCTCAAGGATTTTGGCGCATGCCATTGCTCCATCCCGGCAGTACTGGTGTTTAGGGAAAATAAGGCCTCCATTGCCCTCTCCTCCGAAAACGGCACCTACTTCCATCATTTTTCGGGCGACATTGATTGAACCGACAGCTGTCCAGTGAAGTTCAACCCCTTCTTCCTTTGCAACATCAGCCATGCGCTGGGAAGAACTAACAGGAGTGACTATAGGCCCTTTTTCACTCTCAAGCATATATTTCGCCATCATGGCAAGCAGAACTTCTTCATTTACAAATACCCCGTTTTCATCCATGAAGACTATTCTGTCCGCATCCCCATCATGCGCCGCCCCGAAGGCTGCACCTGTCTTTTTAACAAGGTCCGAAAGCTCAGTCAGGACTTCAGGCGTGGGTTCGGGATTTCTCCATGGAAAAGTCCCGTCAGGCTGAGCCCCAAGAGTCAGTACCTCACAGCCAAGTTCCCTGAGCAGGAAAGGAAGGGTAAGGGAACCTGCCCCGCAGCCCGTATCCACCACTACCTTAAATTTCCGGCTGCGTATTGTTTCGGCATCTACTGCCCGGATTATATTTTTGATATAATAATCATTAACTGCCGGATCTGCCCTGAAATTTCCAGTTTTTTCCCAGGAGACCGTTGAAAATTTGCCTGAAAAATAAATTTTTTCAATTTCCCTTTCCCCATCTCTCGGGAACTCTGAACCATCTCCTGCAATCAACTTGATCCCATTATATTCCCTGGGGTTGTGAGATGCCGTAATAACGATTCCGGCATCTGCATAGTCGCGCACATAGTATTGAATAGAGGGCGTAGGGCCAATCCCTACATCAATCACACTCAAACCTGTTGCAAGAGCTCCGGCAATTGCGGCAGATTTCAACATCTGGCCCGAAATCCTGGTATCACAGCCAATTGCAACCGTACCTTTTGAGCCCATGTATGTTCCAAGGCTTTTGGCTAAATTGACTGCCATTTCAGGGTTTACATATTCATTGGCAATACCACGCACACCATTAGTTCCGAATAATTCCATTTAAGATCTCCATCTCATTATTTACGTCAAAATTATACCATTATAAGGAAATTAGGTTCTAATTAGATTTATTTATTGTAACCAGAACCCTGATAGGAAAACAAAGTTTCGGTACACACATATCCCCTTACATAACTATTGTGAGGCACCTGACCATAGGGCTGGAAAATACATATATCTTATTAGCTGAAAACTCGTTATTAATGGACATTGCAAAGATCGAAATGATAAGAGAAGCTATAAAAGCCAGAGAAAGTGCAGTCATTGCATTTTCAGGGGGAGTGGACAGTTCAACTCTTGCAGCACTTGCATTTGAGGAACTTGGGGAAAAAGCCCTTGCCGTAACTATAGATTCTCCTCTGTTTCCCAGGCAGCAGCTTGAAACCGCTGCCCAGACAGCCTGTGAAATAGGAATTCAGCACAAAATCCTCCCATTCTCCCTGACCAGTGTGCCCTATTTTTCTGCAAATACGATTAACAGGTGTTATTTCTGCAAAAAAGCCCTTCTTGAAACCCTGGTAGAGTTCGCAGAGAAAACCGGATATAATGTCGTGCTTGAAGGAACGAATGCTTCTGAAATAAAGGGGGAAAACCGTCCAGGATACAGAGCAATTGAGGAAGCAGGAGAGAAGATATTTTCCCCGTTTGTGGAATTTAACATTACAAAGGAAGAGATCAGGGAGATTGCCTCAAATCGTTCCCTTTCAGCAGCCAGCAGGCCGCCTGCAGCCTGCCTTGCAACCCGTATTGCTTACGGACAGCCTATTACCACCGAAGTCCTTGAGAAAATAGAAAAAGCCGAAGATTATTTATTATCACTGGGTTTTACGCAGTTCAGAGTCAGAATGCATTCCAACCTTGCCAGGATAGAGGTCACCGACGAGGAGTTTGAGGATGCATTCCGCAAAAAAGAAAAAATATCCAGGCATCTTAAAGCTCTTGGTTTTGACTATGTAACCCTCGACCTTGAGGGCTTCCGTTCAGGAAGTATGGATGAACCTCACATGCGGAAAAAAGCTGAAGAAATATGACAGAAATTTTAATCCGAAAAGCCGAAAAAAAAGACCTTTCTGCAATCCAGAGGCTTCTATCCACTTATTTTCTGGATATGGAAGAACTTGAACCCGAAGACTTTGTGCTAGCTGAAAAAGAAGGTAAAGTGATCGGATGTGCTGCCCTTATAAGGGACACTTCAAACGAGAAGACTTTTCTGGAGCTTCACTCCATTGCCATACATCCAAATCTTCGAGGAAAAGGAATCGGAACCAGGCTTATGGAGTACCTTACAAACACTATTGATTTCCCGGAAACTCCTGGAGCCCCTGCCTGTGAATTATATGTGCGGACGACTGCTCCGGGTTTTTTTGAAAAACTTGGTTTTATAACACTGCAGGATTCTGAAAAATTACTTCTCTGGGAAGACTGCAGAAAGTGCGAGCATTTTGAGAAGTGTGCACAGCACGCCATGAGGTATTTTTGAATTTCCTGAAGAAACGGACCTGATAAAGGTTAACGAAACATTATTTTACAAAAACGCATAATGAAGCAGTTTATGCTCACCCTTGGAATCGTCAATACCTACGACAAGATCAAAGTTCTCGATGCTCATTACCGTGCAATTGCCAGAGCCGCTCCAATTTGCCATGCTTTTGGGTTCCACCTTGCTCTTTATGACTTCCCTTTTAAAATAACCGCAGAAGAGCTCGTCGCATTCGTAATGGATAAAACCACCATAGGAGAATCAGGAAGTTATCTCAGGACCCTTTACGAAAAAAACCACCTTTCAGTGTCTGACCTTCCAAAGAAAGGATTTCCTTCCCAGTTTGGGAAGATAATTATCACCACTTCAAAACCAGACCCAAAAAAGAAGGTTATGCCTGTGAAAGTCGCTGAAGAAGCGCTACGCAACCGTTCATTTCTATTTCTTGTGGGCCTTGGGCATAAGGGACTTCCAAAAGAACTTTTTGAAAGAGGGAAATACCATCTTGATATTACCTCTAAAGGGCTTTCCCTTGAGACATGCACTGCAATAGGAGCGATACCTGCCCACATCTCAGGTCTCATGGCAAATCTGGAAACAAAAAAGTGATATTTGAATTTAAATCCATGATCCCGGGATAAAAAAACTATCGTGGAGCATACGTCCCGAAATTAGAGTGATCCAAAAAAATTTTAAGGCAATCTAAAAAAAATTCCGGAATAGATATATATTACAAATTACAATTAATATATAGTTGTGGGTAAGAACAACGCCTGTTGCGCTGTTGGGGGTTTACAACCTGAAGGACCTAGAATTATGGCCTGTATTTCAGGAATTCGTCCGGAAGGACCGGAAATTCCAATTTGAGGAATTTTATCCGGAAAGATTTGAGCTCTAACCTGCAGTGCAGTTTACCCTTTCGAAAGGGGCAAGAATTCTGCCCTGACCGAATGGACCTGTATCCGGAAGGAGTGAAATATTAACCCTGACAGAGCGCAAACATTGAAGAGACAGGAGGAAAACTTATGAGTGAACTAAATAACGAAGATAGAAAAAGAAATGAATATAAATACAAACACCGTAAAAACGGTTACCACACAGTTGTAAAAGGCTGCACAGACAGTCTGGACACAGATGAATTAGACCTTTACCGCTTTATGATAGGCGGCTTGCAGGGTAAATAACCTGCATAAGCTTTTTTTAGTTCTCATTCCTAGAAAAGAAGCATGTACGATGTATATGCGGTCCGTGAAGATTTTCCTGTTTTAAAAGAAGTTGTGTACCTGGACAGCACAGCGACTACGCAGACCCCGATCCCTGCAGTTGAAGCCATGGTTGAATATTTTTACAGGTACGCCGGCAACCACGGGAGAGGAGCGCACCGCCTTGCCAGGGAGACCACAAACCACTATGAAGATGCACGGGAAACTGTTGCTCATTTCCTGAATGCAGATCCGTCAAAGACCATATTTACGAAAAATACAACCGAAGGGATAAACCTTGTTGCAAACAGCTATCCCTGGGAAGCAGGAGACCACATTGTTACAACCCTGCTCGAGCACCATTCAAACCTCCTGCCCTGGCTGCGCCTGCAAAAGAAAGGAGTAAACGTAACAGTTGTAAGCCCGGACCGCAAAGGCATAATTGATCCCCGGATGATAGAAAACGCGCTCACTGACAAGACAAAACTCATCTCTATAACCCAGGTTTCAAACGTTTTAGGTTCTGTCCAGGATGTCAGCAAGGTTACGAAAATTGCCCGCAGAAACGGGGTAAAAACTCTTATTGACGGTGCCCAGGCTGCAGGACATATGCCAGTGGACCTGAAAGACCTTGAATGTGATTTTTTTGCAACCGCAGGACACAAAGGGCTGCTTGGCCCGCAGGGAACAGGCGTACTCTACATCAGACAACCAGAGATTTTGGAAAGTGCCTTAGTAGGGGGAGGTGCGGTTTCGGACGTCAGCGGGCTTTCATACACACTTGAGCCTTCGCCTGCCTGTTTTGAAGCCGGCACTCCAAATATTCCCGGGGTTATCGGGCTTGGGAGAGCAGTAGAGTATGTGGAAAAAATAGGGGTTTCTGAGATTGAAAAGCATGAAGCGAAACTTTCCGGGGAAGCTGCAAAGAGGTTCTCAGAACTCGAGCACGTGGAGGTTTACGGGCCTGAAAACCGGACAGGTATTGTACCTTTTAATGTGAAAGGGCTTCATGCTCACGATGTTGCCCTGATCCTTGACCAGACCAGAAAGATTTGCGTCCGCAGTGGACACCACTGTGCAATCCCTATTACCCGCTTCCTTGAAGTTGACAGCACTGTGAGGGCTTCCTTCGCACTCTACAACACGGAAGAAGAAGTAAATATACTTATAAATGCAGTCAATGCACTCAAATCCCTTGTATCCTGAAAAATACCTGTATCCTGAAAAATACCTGTATCCTGAAAAATACCTGTATCCTGAAAATTTCATCCGGCATTTAAGTAGAAGGGGAGTTACATTCGAACACATATTTATTTTTTAGAGATTGTTTTTAATACAGGTACTGACGAATATCATTACATAACAGTAAATTGAAAGAAGTTGCTTTGACCTAAACTCTTTTCAGGAGCAAAATAAATGAAAAGGATTACGAGTGAAATAAAATGCCTTGATTCACTCCTTGGAGGGGGATATCCCAGGGGAAAAGGTATCTTTATCACAGGACCCACAGGTTCGGGAAAGACAATAATGGGTACACATTTCCTGTACAGCAACTACTCTGCAGGGAAGAAGGAGCTTTTGATCCTTAAAAGATCACTGCTGGAAGATGTCATCCTTCAGTCAAAATCTCTGGGAATGGATCTTGAACCTTTTATTGATTCCGGGCTGCTCGTGGTAGGAGATGTATTTCATAGCAGGATTCAGGAGACTCTCTTCTCTTCCCGCCTGGGAAAAGGACTACCGTTAAACTAAAGATTTAGCGGCTTCCTGAGTCACCCTTCCCTCTACTGAGGACAAGTCATACAGGTTCTACCCCACATACCACAGGTGAAATGGAATATATGATCGGATTACTCAAGATGCTTAAAGCTTCCGGTTTTCTCCGGCTTAATGTTCCCGATCCCTTAAGTTATACGATACCCTGTTATCCAACTCCCTCAGATTGGTTTTCGCATTTTGGGTTGTGGTGACAGTATCTACTGTTAAAAAAGGGTGATAAGAGGCTGAAAAAAGAGCGCTCTTCGGAAATGGTGATCTACGTCGTCACCATCTACATAGCCTTTTTCGTCTTCCTTTTCATCGTTTACATCCTGGCTGTGTACTTCTTCCCGGAAAGTGCATCATTCAAGAGTTCGTCTCAGGGAGTGGGATCCGGAGGGATAAGAAACGGCTACTTCAACTTAGAGGAGTACACGATGCTCATGTACCACTCAATTCTTGTCCAGGCTATAACTTCCGGGCTTATTGTAGGAAAAATGGAGCAGGGTTCAGTTTACATGGGCTTGAAGTACAGCGTCAGCATGATGATAATTACCTACGCGGTCTTTACATTCATGGTATAAAGAATTTTCAAGGAGCGTTTTCTGTGCCAAAAAAGTCCGAAAAAAAGATTATATCGGAAGAAAATGCAGTTTCGGAAGTAATGGGAGGGGTCCTTCTAGTAGGCATAGTAGTAATCATGCTCAGCGTATTGAGTATTTCTGTTATTTCACAGGAGGGACCTGCCAATGTCCCCCACACGAATGTCCAGGAAATTATGGACACTTCCACTGACACGATTTACCTGAAACACAATGGAGGTGAACCAATAAGTCCCGAGGATGCCGAGATAATAGTAAATATAAACGGCAAGAAGTATATATACACATCTTCACAAATTTACGCAAGCCTGGGGAACAACAATGTCTGGAAAATTGGGGACACTATTGAAATCAATACAATAAAAACTTGGGGGGTTCCCCTCAACAATGACGACCAAGTAGAGTTATTTCTGGTCGATACCCCATCAAACGAGTTGATCCAGAAAAGTACACTTACGACAGAGTTCCAAAAGATGCCCGACTTAAAAATATTGCTCACCCCGATGGGAGATATAACGGACACATCAGGATCAAAAAAAGATACAAAAGGCTATGGGAACAAGATCCAGGTTCGTTTTGTAGATTGCACAAAAACAGAAGATGCAACGGACCCAAAAATAACCAAAGAAGATAGAAATTGTACTACGTATTATCCCAATAAAACTACGATAAACACCAGTATATATCAGGAACTCGATTTCAAAATTAAGCCCATTGCCTGGGGGATTAGACCGGGGGACACTTTCTGTAATGTTACTCTCATAATCGTTTACTATTCTAATGATAAATCAATTAAAGATTTCAGACTTAAATTTTATGACATAAACGAGTATGGACAGGGGGAATGGGTATACTACGAAAATCAGCTTCCAAAACATACTGATCAATTCGAATCAGAATCGATCAACCTGACAGATCATATCAATACTCCTGCAGACCTGGCTAATTTCAAGGTACGGATTGAGGCATCAACTACCTCGTCTGATGATAAAGCAATATTTATCGATTATATGGGGTTATGGGTAGAGAAAACGAACTATTTAGCCAGTCCAGAATCAGTTAGTTGATATTGATTTTGATGTAACAAAGAAGTGTGCTTATTAACTAATGAAAAAAGAAAAAACGCAATCTTTAGCCAACAACTCAACTTTGGAAAGAAAGCAATTATTGATAGTAAAAAAAACGTGAAAAAAAATATGAGATGGATGGATCTGTTTGCCAAAAGTAAAAAAACTCTTTAAAAATTACATTGCTGTTTCGGATGTCCTGGGGGAGATGCTCATGACGACAATAGCAGTCCTTATTCTCGGCGCAATTGCCGCATCCATCTTATCATACGGTGGACCGGCTGATGTTCCCCACACTCAGGTTAAAGGATGGATGGGTGCACCGACAGATACGATCTATCTGGAACACTGCGGAGGAGAGTTTATCGATACTGAATCTCTTGAAATAGCGGTAAACATCGATGGGAATCGACACACTTACTCTTCATCCCAGATATATGTGAATCTGGGAAACCGGAGCATATGGGAGCTGGGAGACAAAATAGAGATTAACACATTGGGAGAATGGGGAGTCAACATCAACGAAGAAGATGAAATAAATGTGTATCTTATCGATACCCCCTCAAAAGAAGTTATCCATAACTTGCAGCTGTCGCCCTGAGAAAAGCTCAGAAAAATGGTATGATGAGAGTCTTCCGAAACATGATTCAATCGAGGCTTATTAAAACCGACCTATCTGCCTGTATAAACAACACCAGGTGGCAATTTTCAAGACTGATGACTGCAGGAAATAGAAGTTCCGGAAATGACCTAAACGTAGCTACATGGCGTCGTATGTGAATTAAAAATAAACTGGAGAAGGGGAAAGAATGAAAAAAAGGGGTTTTGAAGCATTAAAAAAGTCCGAATCAGGGATAGCAGCTGCTATTGCCGCAGCCCTGCTGCTCGGAATTATAGTTGCCACTATGACGACAATCCAGGTCCACTATGTGCCCGTCTGGAAAGAGGATGCGGAATACGCCCACATGTCCGACGTCTGGCAGGACATGACCAGGTTCAAGTCTAACGTTGACATTCTGGCCGCAGGGGCCGAAATGAATCCGAATTCCAGGATAACCCTGAACAGTCCGATCCAGATGGGAGGAGCCGATTTGCCGTTCATAGGAGACATGAAAACAGGCGGGACCATTGCTATAAACAATGACATTTCAGGCATGTTGATAGTAGTGGATGATGATATGTTGGGATACGACAGCAATAAAACTCTAGATTATACCGGTTCGGTCTCATACTGCCCTACTAACACCCATTACGTGGACGAAACTTACTGCTACGAAAACGGGGCTCTCATCGTCGCCCGGAACGGCAGGTCCATGATGAAACTTTCCCCGGGAATTGTGCTTGAAAATGGAACCGGCATCTCCTCCGTAAACCTTTCAGTGCGAGCCGTGACCCTCGACGGAAAACGCAGAGTAATGGCCAGTAACAGCATAGAAGATATAATGCTGACTTCCCAGAACTTCATAAATCTCTATGACTCTGACGACTTATTTACTAATGGAAACAAAACTTTAAAAGCTAACGTCACCTCCGTGGACCTTACTGTCTACACAGAAAATACAGAAGCCTGGGAAGAGTATTTTGAAGATTCAGTCGACGAGAGTGGGATTCCCCTTCAGGAAGGCACAGATTACAACATAACCAACGATACTTACACTGTCAAATTTTCCCTTTCCCCGGAAAATAAAAGTATCAACTTTAAAGCATACAGTACTCTGATAAAAATAGAGACCGAGATTTAATTAAAAGCCCTGAATTTTCGTTTCAAAATCGTTCCTGTAGCTTTTCCCAATAAATTAAATTGCGTGAAGTCCGAAGCATACCTCACCCAAAAAAGACAGTCTAAAAATTACAAGATGGAACCTGCAGAAGTTCCTGAATCCCTTTTTTACTATTCCCGGCCTCTACAGGAAAACGGGAATCTCCACAAATAATACATTGTGTCCTCTAATTATATAGGAAGTTATATTCATAAGCTTATTCGGTTAAAAAAGAAAATTCAGGGCTTTTATAAAATCTCGGAAAGGTAGTTGTTGACAAAACAAACCAATGTCCTTAATAAGCAAACAATATATACAAAAATAGAGATTGTTCTTAACAATTTTATTCGTTTTTAGATTTAGTTCAACTCATTTAGTCCTTAGGAATGTTGAGTAAGTAATATTCATATTAATATAAAAAATCGAAGAAATTTAGAGAAGATAATGAGACAAATATTTATGAAGATTACTTCTCAATTTTTTTAACAAGATAGAAGAAGCTTTTAATAAACATTATATAAGTGTTATTCGACTTTTATTGGCACGCCGATATTTGAGGGCAACTTTGTTTTGAGATGAGGCGGCATCAATGAAAGAAAATGCGCCCAAATGGGCACAATTTTGAAAGTTATGTTTAAGTCCTCAGTTCTTTGTTACAGATGACCTGGTTAGACAATAAATCAACTATTTTCACATTATAGATGGAATTAAGTTCAATTACGTCAGTACCATTTATTCCGAGGGATTCAACGTCTCCAACGTTAAAGTAATCAGTTTGAATAGAAGTGGTATTTACACCAACTGTTGAGCCGTTTATATCATATAAACGGAGTTCTGCATTATCCCAATTGATAGAGTCGCCACCAAGATGTTCAATAGTTATATTCTCAGGGACACCACTCACATAATTAGAGAATTTTACATTGATGTTCGCCTGCGGTGCTGATTTTGCAGGTCCCTGGCCAAAGACAGATGAACCAATTGCTGCGGCGAGGATGACGGTGATTGCGACCATCAGCACGACACCGATTACCGGGGACACTGCCTTATCGTTCCTAAATATTTTTTTGCGATCCATATGATCTTCTCCCTCCTGAGTTAAAAACATCCGGACAGGACAACCTGTCTGAATTTTAACACTTGAAAACACATAATAACAATTAATACTTTTTACAACTCTCCTTAAAGATAGACTTCTTTTGTAGATAAATTTTTGCTGATACTTTACAAGATAATTAAGTAATTAAGGCAGTTCGTTTTTATAAATGTTTCCCGGGAATCCCAAAGAATAAAAACATTATATTCAGACAGTAAAATTAATACTCAATAAACAACAGTGCAAATAAGAATGTAGAGAACCGAATGTAATTTTATAGTAGGTGATTTTTATCATGGTGGGAAATAAAAAACTCAGGGAATTTACTAGAAAATTTACCAGGAAATTTACCAGAAAATTTACCAGGAAATTTACCAGAAAATTTACCAGGAAATTTACCAGGGAATGCCAGGCAGTCTCAGAGGTAATAGGGCAGGTGCTCATGATATCTATTGTCGTGCTGGCTTTTTATTCAATCGCGCTTACAGTATTTTCAGATGGGGGGGGGGCAATAAACCCCCCGTGTGTACCGCGTACCGACCTGCAGGAAAGTATTAACAGGTCAGAAGAAATAATGCAGATCTTCCACAGTGGAGGAGAAGCGATTGATCTTGAAGGCATCAAGATAATACTCAATGTTGGAGGGCAACACGCAGAATTCGAGATGGCTGGCCCTAATTAAAAAGTATATGATTCCAAAGATTTGACATATTTTTCCTCTAAGAGGCTATTTTAAAATTAAATAATCCTTATACCATCATTGTTCGTCAGAGTTAAAACGATCTCGAATACTTCCTTTTCCTGGCGATTTATCCGATCGAGAATTGCAACTAATTAAACCTCATTTTCCGAATCCAAGAACGAATCGAGGTAAAAAACGCGTTCATCCCTATCGAGAAACACTGAATACCATCTTCTATTTGTTACGTTCTGGTTGTGCCTGGCGAATGTTACTCCACGAATTTCCACCATGGAAAACTGTTTACATTATTTCCGCCTCTGGCGACTTAAAGAAATTTGGGAACATATCAACACTGTACTGAGAACTGAACTGAGAATTGCAAATGGAAGAAAACCAGAGTCATGTGCCGTTATTTTAGATTGTCAGTCCGTAAAATTCAGGGAATTCTACATATCAACTACCTCACAATGCGCTTAGACTAAGTATATGTCCCAAAATAGATTATGCATATTTTTCATAAAGATAATTTTCAATTGGTGGCAATGATTCTGAAAATTAAGGCATCCAATCGAAACCTGTGCATAATTTGTTCTGTGACGACTCCTAACGGAAAAGAAAAAGGCATATGGAGACTATATCTGCTTATACAGAAAAAGCGAGAAAACAGATCCATATGCCTGAGAGATACACCACACCTTACCCTGCCAGAAGAATCCATTCCGACGGCAGGGCCGAAGACACTAAAGTATTGCTTGCAAGGGAAGTCCCTGTTAAACTTTTTCTAGACGGGAAACCGTTTACGACCCTTTTTGCCTCCCCTTTTGAGCTAAAAGAGCTTGCAGTAGGGCACCTGATAACGGAAGGAATTATCAGTTACGGAGAGATTGCAGGGGTTGAGGTAGAAGGTAATGATGTCCATATCCTGACTCGAAAGGAAAGTCGAACCCCAAGGGATGAGGCAGCCAGGACACAAATTTTCGTAGATTCGGATGCTGTGTTCAATCCAGAAGCCCTTTTTACAGGCACGGATCATCTCGAATCCGAGACTTACAAGCTCACAAGGGGGACACATCTTGCAGCCCTTATAAACAGAAAAGGAAAACTCACAGCACATATTGTCGATATTGGCAGGCACAACGCCGTGGATAAGGTAGTAGGAACGGCATTCCTAAAGGGGCTCGACATTTCACAACACTACATGCTTTCCACCGGTAGGCAGCCTGCCTACATGGTCACAAAAGCAGCTCGGGCAGGAATTTCCCTTGTTGCCACCAAAGCCATGCCCTTTGACTCCGGAGTTGAAGCTGCAAAAAAAGCGAACATATGCCTTGTGGGGCAACTCAGGTCAGAAGCAATGCTGGTATTTGCGAATGAATGGCGGGTCCGGATTTAAGCGCGTCATTTCTCAAAATAAAAGGAACCTTCGGAGTTTAAAAAATTAGAATGGGAATTATTCACAGTGTCCCTTTCGTGCTTTTTACTTCTTTGCCTTCAATTTTTACAGCCCTTTTCATCGCATATGCAAAAGCCTTGAAGAGAGCTTCGATTTTGTGGTGGTCGTTCTCCCCGTAGACACTGGCGTGTATGGTAATTTTCGCATTTGAGGCAAGGGTCTCGAAGAAGTGCTTCACCAGCTGGGTACTGAACTGCCCTACCTGTGAGGCAACAAAATCGGCTTTCAGGACTAGATAACTGCGCCCACCTACATCCAGGGCAACTTCTGCGAGAGCTTCGTCCATTGGGATTCGAGCTTCCCCGAAACGGGCGATTCCTGCCATGTCTCCAAGAGCTTCGGCAAGAGCCTTTCCAAGGACTATCCCGACGTCTTCTACCAGATGGTGCTCGTCCACATAAAGATCGCCTTCGGCACGCACTTTAAGGTCAAACTCGGCATGCCTTGCAAAAGAAGTAAGCATATGATCAAAAAATCCAATCCCTGTACTGACATCTGCAATTCCCTCACCATCAAGGGAAAGCTCAAGCTGGATATCAGTTTCCTTTGTCTTACGGGAGATTTTGCTTGTTCTCATACAGCATCACATTCCCTTTTAAAATAATTAAATACTTTGTATCTAGCTGCGTACCTATTCCTTGATTATCAATTCCTTGATTATCAATTCCTTGATTATCAATTCCTTGATTATCAATTCCTTGATTACCAATTCCTTGATTATCTATTCATTGATTACCAATTCCTTGATTATCTATTCATTGATTACCAATTCCTTGATTACCAATTCCTTGATTACCAATTCCTTGATTATCTATTCATTGATTATCTATTCATTGATTATCTATTCATTGATTATCTTTTCCTGATATTCAGTTTGTCCCGGAAAAATTAAGGAAATGGGTTGATGAATAAGGGCTCTTGAGAAGTGAAAACAAGCAGCCCAATCAGTCTCCGAGGGAGGCCTCAATTGCCTCTTCAAAGGTAAACCTGCCTGTGTAAAGGGCACTGCCTACCACAACACCTGCAGCCCCGGTTTTCTTCAAGACCTTAAGGTCTTCAAGGGAACTTACCCCCCCGGATGCAATTACAGGGATGCTGACAGATTCCACGAGTTCCCTTGTAGGAACAGGGTTTACTCCCTGCATCAAACCTTCGGAATCGATATTCGTGAAAAGAAGACTTCCAGCTCCAAGCTCTTCAAACTTCCTACCCATTTCAACAGGAGTTTGCGCGCACTCCTCAGTCCAGCCTTTGATTGAGATTTTCCCATTCTTTGCATCCAGCGCAACGTTTACACATGAGTTTCCAAAGACACTGGAAAGCTGTTTTACAAGTTCGGGATTCTGGAGGGCAGCGGTTCCGAGAATTACCCTTGAAACCCCAAGCTCAAGAAGAGAAGCTGCGTCTTCAAAGCTACGAATTCCTCCCCCAACCTGGATACTTACACCTTTCTCTCTGCAGGTCCGGACTATCTTTTCAATAATGGGGGCGTTTTTTCGTTCCCCTTCAATTGCTCCGTCAAGGTCTACCAGATGAAGGGTCTTTGCCCCTTTTCCGACCCAGTCAAGGGCAACTGCAAGAGGGTCATCAAGAGATACGATCTCACTGCCAGGCACGCCCTGCACCAGCTGAACACATTTTCCCTCTCTCATATCCACTGCAGGAATCACTTCAAAAACCATAGAAAACCACATCTCCGGCATATTTGCAAGAAAACCATCTTCTGTTTCTGATCTGTTTTAAGCCTTCACTATTTCCAGGTATTTTTCCTTTCAGGGCATGATCCTTTCGATCGGGACGACAAGTATATCCCTTGCACCGACCTTCCTGAGCTTGTTTACCATGGTAAAGATCAGGTCTGCATCCACAACGGAATGGACAGCAAGGAATGATTCTTCAGACGACCTGCTGGACTCAACTTTCATTACCGTCGGACCTGACATTCCCGGAAGGACCTCTTTTACTGCTTGGAGGGAAGCTTCGGGAACGTTCATCATCAAATAACGTTTTTTCTTTGCATTAAGCACACTTTCGAGTGCAGTTTTTATATCCAGAATTTTGTCCTTTTCCCTGAGGCTTTTTTTGTTAGCAATCAGATGGACAGTGGAAGAAAAGACTGTGTCGATAGCTTTCAGGTGGTTTATCAGGAGAGTTGTCCCGGAGCTTGAAATATCCACAATGGCGTCCGCAATTCCCACATGTGGAGTCATTTCACAAGCTCCGCTGACCTTTATAACTTCAACATTAACTCCAAGGTTTTGGAAGTACTTGCGCGTGATCTCTGGAAACTCGGTTGCCACTTTTTTGCCTTCAAGATCCCGGGCACTCTGGAAAACAGAGTCCTCAGGGACAGCCAGAACAAGGTTCGCTTTCCCGAATTTAAGGTCCAGAAGAGCCTCAACATTTGCCTCCCTTTCCGTAATCAAGTCAATTCCTGTAATACCTACATCTGCAGCTCCGTCCTGTACATACTCAGGTATATCGGCAGCCCTGGCAAAGAGAATATGGATATCAGGGTCTGCAGTTTTTGCAAAGAGTATTCGGCTTTCGGCTCCTCCGCTAATGGGAAGCCCTGCATCTTTAAAAAGAGACATTGTGGGTTCGTGAAGGCGTCCTTTATTGGGTATTGCAATGCGAATCATCTGCTCTGTCCTCTAATAAGTCTGGTAAGTGATTTAAGTGATTTAAGTGATTTAAGTGATCTCTGATAAGTGATTTAAGTGATCTGAGTGATCTCTGATAAGTGATTTAAGTGATCTGAGTGATCTCTGATAAGTGATTTAAGTGATCTGAGTGATCTCTGATAAGTGATTTAAGTGATCTGAATGATCTAAGCTGATAAGTAATTTAAGTGATCTGAGTGATCTAAGCTGATAAGTAATTTAAGTGATCTGAGTGATCTAAGCTGATAAGTGATTTAAGTGATCTGCCGGGAAGCTTATCTCCGGTATGTTTATTCCGTATAAAACATTTATCCACAATACTCTTGTATAATATAGACTTCACGGTGAAGCTCGTTGTGAACTTTTTTCCAGAAACCCGTTGTTAAGGATGATTCTGTTTATATTACGGTAAATTTTTACACAAAGGGCTCGTTACGAAATAACTTGGGTAAAGCATAATTATTTTGGGATTTAATCGAGGGGTTTGCTTGTGAAAATGGTTGAGTACAGTCTAAAAAGTTGCCGATGTTATTTCGCAGTGGGTCCAAAGGGAATAGACTGATTTTTTGATGCTTAAGCCGAAAGACAGCTTCATCAAGAATTATTACCTACAGTAATGAATACATGAGAATCATTATATATCTGTAGTAATTAAATAGAAACAGACGAACGAGTCATATAAATAGTATTATAAAAATAATGATATAAATGTTGGGATGACATAAGTATTTAATTTAGAGTTAGCGCTAAGTAAATATGTTGATTACGTCAACGGACTAAAGATTAATAAAGCGGTAATATTAACATCTAGCAATAAAAGTATCAATAATTTTGAAAAAAGAGGATCCAAATGGCCCGAAATATAAAAGTTGAAGAGCTCTTGCAAACCCCCATCGAAAAGCAGCGGATAGAGCTTGTAGAGCGCAAAGGAATAGGGCACCCTGACAGCATATCGGACGGACTTGCCGAAGCCGTAAGCCGAGCGCTATGCAGGGAATATATAACCAAATGTGGAACTGTACTTCACCACAACACTGATGAAACCCAGATAGTAGCCGGAAGATCCAGTCCGAAATTCGGAGGAGGAGAGGTACTGCAGCCCATATATATGCTACTGGTAGGCAGAGCCACTAAAGAATTCGAAGGCGCCGAGCTTGCCACAGAGTCCGTAGCCCTCCAGGCTGCCCGCAAGTACCTGAGAAATACCATGGTGAACATGGATCTTGAAAGAGACGTGATCATGGACTGCAAGCTCGGGACAGGGTCTTCAGACCTCAGAGATGTCTTCAAGAGAGATAGAGTGCCAGTCGCAAATGACACCTCTTTCGGAGTTGGGCATGCCCCATTTTCGGAACTTGAAAATATCGTATACAATACCGAGAGGCAGCTCCTTACTGATATGAAGTCCCGCATGCCCGCAATAGGAGAAGACATGAAAGTTATGGGACTCAGGGATGGGGAAGATATAACCCTTACTATATGCAGCGGCATGATAGGGCGGTATATCGACGACCTGGACAGCTACATAAACATGACTCAGGAAATGAAGACCTATGTGGAAGAGCTTGCAACTCGCTATACTGAGCGGGACGTGAAAGTCCAGATTAACACAGGCGATAACCTGAAAACGAGCTGTGTCTTCCTTACAGTCACCGGAACATCAGCTGAAATGGGAGATGATGGTTCAGTAGGACGCGGAAACCGCTGCAATGGGTTGATCACACCCAACAGGCCTATGAGCATGGAGGCAACCAGTGGAAAGAACCCGATTAACCATATTGGAAAAATCTACAACCTCCTCTCGACACAGATGGCACGGGATATTGTAAAGCAGGTTCCGGACTTACAGGACGTTAATATCAGACTGCTTTCCCAGATAGGAAAGCCCATTGACCAGCCACTTGTGGCAAGCGCTCAGATCATTCCGAAAGAAGGCACCTCCTTTGCAAAGGTAAAGTCAGAAGCTGAAGTTGTAATTGACGACTGGCTTGCCAATGTGACAAAAATCACGGAAATGGTTATCAAAGGAGAACTGAGCACCTTTTAATAAAACCAAAAATATCTGAAGCAAGAAAATATCGAGGGGAACCTTCGGGTTCTTTTCACATATTTTTTACTGCACCTTTCAGGTATTTGCCGAACTCAAGAATTAATAATTCTCAGCTGGAAAGAAGACATTTTCAACTATTAGATGCAGGTTTTCACTTCCCTTGGGGAGCCTCAGAAAAATAAAAATATTTTAATTCAAGGAGATTTTTTAGATAACCTTAACAGTTAGTTTGAACTTCTCCTCGCCTCCAAAGCGGAAAATAGTATAATTACCTTCGATTACCCAGATGCCTGGTTTTACAGCCTCGTATTCCCATTCGTGAATCCCCGGAAGAGTCTTTGTATCCGGGACATCCGGAGTAAACTGTTCCCGGAGCAGTTTGAGACCTTCTTCTGCCTCCATTTTCCATACCGTTTCGGCAACAGAATCTTCCTTACTGTACAGGTGCTCTCCAGGTTGGTCCCTGAGTTTAATCACAAAAGTGTTTCCAAGGTTGATGCTGACCGTATCGGAATTATTGGCGTTTGTAAAGATTTGGGCGACCATATTCCTTACTCCTTCGGTATTTAAAAGTACATTGTATTGTGAGGTATTTTAAGATATATTATATTGTAAAGGTATTTTAAGATATATTGTATTGTAAAATCTGTTCATTTTCTTACTGTAATTATGCATTATGTCCTCCGTAATATACAAAAGTATTTTTGACAAATATGAAAAATGTTATAAATGTCAGCCATAATCTCCCACACCTAGCGAAAACAATAAATACCATCACCATATATGGAGATGGTGCACTGAGGCAGTGTAGCCCTGTGCAGCACTGGATCAGCATCATCGTCCCGCCTTAACTCAGTGGTAGAGTGCGCGGCTGTAGTTCGGCTCGTGCGGGAAATGTCCCGTACATCTCTGCGCAGGCACCGCGATGTCCCCGGTTCGAGTCTGGGAGGCGGGACCTGGAATTTAATCCAGAATCGGAACCAGTCAACGGGAACATTTATATACCAGAGAGACATTTAAGGTTTGCTCGCAGCGCGGGCAAAACAGCAACTAAAAAGACCGAAGTGTCCGGATAGTGTAGAGGCCTATCATGGAGCCCTGTCGAGGCTCCGACTCGGGTTCGAATCCCGGTCCGGGCGTTTCTTTTTTTTCGATTTGGCAACTGTATAAATATTATTATACACAGGTTTCTTGAGCCTGTTTTTATCTAATTTAAAATTTTTGTCAGTGCTATCCAACCCTTATTTAAACCAACCTACGTTTTTAAAAAAAAGGAATAAAGTTGAAGCAGGAGGTTAAAAAATGGGGATTGAGTCCAATACTCCGGATTGCTCCGAAGCAAAAGCCGATAGATTTAGCGAGCTATGCAAGAAGATGGAGAGTACCAGAAAAAAATGGAAGAGGAAACTCTCATTTTTATCAAAACCTCCAAAAGTTTCGCCCTGAAATGGATTAACAGGGAACTGGAAGTAAACACGCCTTCTCTGAAAAACGAAGGTTATTCCGAAAATTCAGAAACCGACAAAAATAAGTTGAATGAACTATCGCGCCTGAAGGAAATGAATTTCAGGGTCCCTCTTATTGTCGAAGAGAACCTCAACCTGGATGAGTACTGGGTTCACAGGAGTCCGCTGTTTCAGACAGACACTTCTCGCGATTACCTTGAGTTTAAAAAAGATAGGATAAAGAGGAAACTGACATCAAGCATTCGAATAATTCTGGGCTGCGCGGCAAAAGTTTTCACTGACCTGAAAAATGAAGATTTGGAAGACAGAATATGGGTTAAAGAGCAGGGAAGAAGAAAATATGTATGCATTCTCAGGTTTTCGGACGAGGTGACAGCTTCTCTTGACCTCTATTTCACGATGTTTGAGGAGCTTTAAATTCTTGGAAACAAAATAAAGGAGATAAAAAAGAAAAACAAAGAAAAAGGAAAATAAAAAAGGAAAAAAGAAAATGAGAAGAGAAGGGGAAAAAGAAAAGAGAAGATGAAAAAGGAAGAAATACCCCGGATCAGGATCCATATACAGACCTGCCTGCAAGCCGACGATAACAACTTTATCTACAAACATCAGAATTACCTTGCATGAAAGAGACAGATTTCAGTACAAAAAAGGTCCTTGAGGAAGCAGGAACAGACGCCTATCTGATGACAGGGAATATTCACAGTGCCGATATTTACTATGTAACCCGCTTCCTGGCATCGGACGAGTTCGTTTACCTGCAGACCAAAAGCGGGAAAGAAGTTATTTTCATTTCGGAAATGGAGCGCGGGAGGGCTGAAATCGAGTCAAGAATTTCAAATATAAAAACCACTCAGGACTTTGGCTACCGCGAAAAAATCAAGGAAAAAAAGGATGTATCCATTGCCTATGCAGCCTGCATATCCGAGCTTCTCCTTGAAGAAAAAGTAAAAAAAATTGCAGTTGCCTACGATTTTCCTGTTTTTTACTCAAACTATCTTACAGAAGCAGGTTTTACCGTAGTGCCTGTAAAAAGCCCTTTCAGAAAAATGAGGAGCGTGAAGGGACCCGAAGAAATTGAAGCCATAAGGTATGCCCAGATGGCTGGAGAAAAGGCTATGATGGCAGCAATTTCTCTGATAGCAGGAGCAGAAGACAGGGACGGTATTCTCTATTTTAAAGGGCAGGTACTTACCGGAGCTAAAGTGAATTCGGCCATTGACCATACTCTGCTGGATTTTGGATGCGAAGCCGAAGAGACAATTGTCTCCTGCGGGGAGGATACTGCAAACCCCCACGGAACTACCGAAGGGCCTCTCAGGGCAAATGCTCCGATCATCCTGGACATATTCCCGAGGAGTAAAAAGAAGCGCTATTTTGCAGATATGACGAGGACCGTGATCAGAGGCGAGGCTTCGGAAAAACTAAAGGCAATGTATGAAACTGTATTTGCAGCCCAACAAAAAGCTCTGGAAATGGTTAAACCTGGAGTCTCAACCGCTGAAATACACAGTGCAGTCTGTGACCTGTTTGAGGTACGAGGCTACCACACTTACAGAAGCGGAGCAACAGCCGGATTCACACACTCTACAGGCCACGGGGTCGGGCTTGACATCCATGAACTTCCCGGCGTAGGAGAAAACGGCGTGCTTCTGGAGGCAGGTAATGTGATAACGATCGAGCCCGGACTATATTATCCGGGAATTGGGGGAATCCGGCTTGAAGATATGGTGCTGGTTACTGAAACAGGGTGTAAAAACCTTACAGGATTAGAGAAAAACTTTGTATTAAAATCATTTATATAAATTATACAACCATATAAATTATGCAACCATATAAATTATACAACCATATAAATTATACAACCAGATTGTACTCTTAATTTGCCTTAATTCACCTTAATTTGCCTTTTATAACCCTTAATTACATGAAATAAGCATAAATACAGCAGGAATCTACCATAATAAGAGTTTATAATTATGAGAAATCATCCAGTTTGAGGTTAACATGACAGATAATGTATACAACAGAGAAGATATCCTTGAAAAATACAGAGAAGCAGGCAGGATTTTGAAGATTGTCAGAACTGAAGCCGCAGATATGGTGAAAGTCGGAAACAGCCTGCTTGAAGTTGCTGAATTTGTGGAAAAGAAAACCATAGAACTTGGAGGTAGGCCTGCCTTCCCCTGCAATATCTCAAGAAACCAGGAAGCTGCCCACGCGACTCCCAAAGTAGGGGATAAGGATGTCTTTGGAAAAGATATAGTGAAGCTGGACCTCGGAGTCCACGTAGACGGATACATAGCAGACTCAGCAGTAACTGTGGACCTTTCAGGCAATTCCGACCTTGTAAAAGCCTCTGAGGAAGCTCTTGCAGCAGCCATTGACCTCATGAAACCGGGAGTCAGCACAGGAGAGGTAGGAGCTGCAATAGAGGAGACGATCCGCAGCTACGGCTTAAATCCTATTATGAATCTCACAGGCCACGGGCTTTCTCAGTATGAGGCCCACGACAACCCTGCAGTGCCTAACAAACATGTAGAAGGGGGAGTTGTCCTGAAGGAAGGAGATGTGCTTGCAATTGAACCCTTTGCAACTAACGGAACGGGCCTTGTACATGACGGCAGCTGGGCAGAGATTTACAGTGTTATACAGAAAAAGCCTGTACGTCTGCCAGCAATCAGAAACGTCCTGAAACAGGCAGAGGATTACAGGGGACTTCCCTTTGCAAAGCGTTGGCTCAATTCAGACAAACTTGATTTTTCATTAATCCAGCTTGAAAAAGCCAGAATTATCCACTCTTATCCTGTGCTTATTGAAAGTGCCGGGGGACTTGTATCCCAGGCAGAACATACGTTAATAATAACCCGGGATGGATGTGAAGTCACAACAAAATAAGCCCTGAAAAAAAACGGAAAAATGAATGTCAGATAAAGGACGAATAAAAGAGTTGAAAAACTTGAAAATATATTCCCTCCTTTCAGCCAGCCTTTTACTGGCCACTTTCTTCATTCCTGCCCTTCTTGCAGAACCCTGCTCTGCTGCCTTTATCCTTGGCAACCATATCACAGTGGAAAAAGCCGGGATGACGTGGAATTACGACGAGAAAATTACGGATAACGAAGCTATTTTTTACAGGAATCTCATAGACAGAGAAACAGGCAACAATGACAATTTTGTTAATGCCTGGGAAATCCTGAAAATGGAGGTTTTTTTAGAGGACAAAATGGAGAAAGCTATAGAAGAAGAACCTAATGTAAGGCTCAACTCAACGTCAGATACTGTTGAATTAAGGGACGTTGAATTCTGGATCTCGAAAGATGCCCTCGGAAGAACTGAAAAAAACTCGTCAATTACAAACCGCGCCAGTGTGACCTATGGGTTCAAAAAAGAAGCAGGTCCCAGAACAGAGATATGGCTGATGAACACTCCGAATTCAAGTGTTACAATTACTCTTCCGCAGGGTCTTGATGCAGAATTAACGGAAGGACTCGACAACAAAAGCCTCGGGTTTGAAAATAACCGTACCTTACTGAGGGGGAATTTCGGCCCTGAAAAAAACATTACTTTATGGCTTTCAGAAAATGAAAGCTTTAAAACCGAACCGCTGGATATGGAAATAAATAGGGATAAGAGTGCCAAGAATAAGAGTGTTGAGAATAAGAGTATGGAGAAAAAGAGCAGGACAGGGGTAAACAGGAACCTGAATTCTGGAGGAAAGGCTGAAATAAGTCAAATCACTGAGTTTTTCAAAGATGTCTTCAAAAAAATTAATCGAAACCTGAACGGAACCTGAAAGGAGCCTGAACGGAACCTGAACGGAACCTGAAAGGAGCCTGAAAGGAGCCCAAAAGTTAATCTGGCTTGAAGCTTATTCAGAAAAACATGCTCATTGAACAGATCCCGCTTGAAAACGGATGCGCACTTGGCCTCCGATTTGAGATGCAGAAGTATCCTCTGCTGGTTATAAGGGCAGAGAAGGGTTTTCTGATGTGTGGCTATCTTAATATCAGCGCCGCTGAGGCACTCGGGGATACGGCAGCAAAAGTGAAGGGTGTGCAGAATTTCGAAGATATGCTCAAAACCACTGTTGTTGAGGTAACAAAGTTTGCCGGAGAGCTTGGAATTGAGATTGGAATGACTGGCAGGGAAGCCATGGAAAAAATGTGTTGAAGGATAGGATCTACTTCACAGACAACGTCTTAAATGTATTTCTTACACTCGGACCTATCATACAATGAACTCTTGCAGGCTGTCTCCTGTTCAGGCAACTTTTTTCTTACATGTAAAAACCTGTTTTGAGCTCAAAATTCTGCACAGGACCCAAAGCAACCCACTGGTATATACACGAATAAAAAAACACAAATAAAAAATAGACTTAAATTAAAACACAGGCTCAACACACTTTTAAATATATGATATTTTATATTTTGTCCCCTGACCTGTAAGAATTATTTTGAATCGCGTCGATCCATTTTGACCTGTCTAGAGATCATTTTGAACTATATTAATCAACTTATTTCTGATCATCAATGTTATACGCTTTTGAACTTTCTGGAGAACACGAAGAACTGCCAGCTGCCGAAGTCCTTGCCTGCCTCAAAATTGAGGGGCTTGATTTCCGTCCCTATGCAAGAATCGACCAGTGCCTTGTAGTGGATATCGCAGGCAGAGAAGAGGATATTGAAAGAACCCTCACCGACCCTGTAACTGAAAGGCTGGCAATGACTCACCATATACTAAAAGTTGTAGGGATTACCAAAAACAACCCTGATGCTGTCCTGAAACTTGCAGAAGCCTTTGAACCTGCAGGATATATCAGGGACGGGAAAAGTTTTGTTGTCAGGGCAAAGAGGATCAAACACCATGTTAACTTTCCGTGCGAGTACCTGGAGCAGAAAATTGGAGGATTCATCTACAGGAAAGGGTTCAGGGCAAACCTGAAGAGCCCTGATGTGGAATTTCGGCTCATACTGAGTGAAAAAGCTGTACTTGGGACTCTCCTATCCTCGGTTGACAGGAGCGCATATGAAGCCAGAAATCCCCAGAACAAGCCTTTTTTCCACCCTGGCGTACTTATGCCAAGAGTTGCCCGCGCCATTACAAACCTTTCCGGGATAAAGCCGGGAGAGCTTTTTCTGGACCCTTTCTGCGGCACCGCAGGCATACTTGTAGAAGCCGGACTTATGGGTGCAAGGGTCATAGGAATCGATGCCCAGGAAAAACTTGTCCTCGGGGCTCACATGAACCTTGAAGCCTATGAACTGGACTACATCCTGATGGAAGGGGATGCCTGCAGGATTCCGCTAAAGGATTCTACAATCGATGCAGTCGTCACTGACCCGCCCTACGGAAGATCGGCTGCAATCCTTGCCGGGTCCTTAGAAGAGTTATATTCCAGCGCCCTTGAAGAAATCCACCGTGTCTTAAAACCCGGAGGTATTGCAGTTGTTGTCTCGGATAAGACAGCATTCGAGTACGGGGAGAAGGCAGGACTTAAGGTTCTTGAGATTTATGTACAAAGAGTGCACAGAAGTCTCACACGGATAATAACTATTTTTCAGAAAGATATGGAGTAGAATTTACCGGAGAACTGAAAGAGTAAAGAACAGTAAGAGTAGAAACTTTAGGAAAGATAGCTTTTCATCTTTAAAGATATTTCTCACTCATGGGAGATCAGTTCTTCCAGCACCTCAGCCATTACCCTGTGCCTGAGAATACGTTTGTGGTTCTGCTCACCTGCCCGCTTGATTGAATAATTGTCTTCAATCCATTCTATATTTTCTCCATAGTTTACTCCCATAAGAGTTAATCCATAGGGAGGAGCCGGTTCAATTCCTTCTTCATAAATCTCGGGGTTTAGCATCTGGAGCAACCAATCATTGTCACGCACCCCTTTTCCGATCATTGAGAGGGCGGTCACTATTTTTCTTACCATGTTCCAAAGAAAACTATTGCCAACGACATCAATCTTTGTAATTTCCCCGTCTACACGAACATTGATCCTCTCCAGAGTACGAACAGTACTTTTTTCTCCGTTTGACCTGGAAAAATTTTCAAAATCATGGGTTCCAAGCAGCAGTTTTGAAGCTTCTCTCATCTTTGAAATGTCGTAATCTCCGCCGCTCATCACATAGCGGTAGTGCCTGGAAACTGCGCTCCTCCTGGCATCAAAGTCGAAAGGGACTTCAGAATGGGCCCATGCCCATATGGAGGGAGGAAGTTCGGAGTTGATAACTCTGGGAATTGCCAGGTTCGGTTTGTCTGTATCAAAAGCTACAACCTGTCCGAGGGCATGAACCCCTGCATCAGTCCTACCCGCACAGTTATAGTTAGCAGATTTGGGGCTTTCTATAATCCTGAGATTCCGAAGAGCCTTGAAGAGTTCTTTCTCCACGGTCTCGACATTCGGTTGAATCTGGGATCCATGAAACTCGGTGCCTATGTATGCAAGTTTTAAAGCGACTCTCATCCAATCCCTGATTACTTGGTTTTTTTCTTATAATAGACTTCTCTTACAATTACCAAAAATATTACAAAGATGCACCCGAAAAGGAACCAGATCCCCGGATGAAGAGAAAGGGCATCATAAAGCCCATGAACCCCTCCAAGGTGTGTGAGCCCTTCAGGAGGAACGGAAGGCAGTTCCGGAGTTGAGTCCAGAGTATCCGGGACAGAGACTTCAGCAGCCCCTGATTCCCGGGCAGCGTCCATTTCTGAAGGCAATTTTTCTGCTCCTGAACCGTCCATTACCTGCTGCCCGGCAAAGGTCTCAGGGCTTGCATCCATCACCTCCTTTTCCATTACCTCCTCTTCCATCACCCCCTCTTCCGGCAATGCCTGATCAAAAGTAGAGTTCGAACCTCCGTCTTTAGGGCTCAGCTTTTCATCTTTAACGCTCTCCATAATTGTTGCTTCTGGATAAGTCTCATTTACCGGCCCCGTGATCCCCATCCGCAAAGGAGCAGTGGCATCGACGATACTTTTTGCCCGCAGGTAGACTGAAAGGTACTCTATTCCTGCAGCTGCAAAGAAGGCTGCTCCTATTACTCCCATGTATTTCTGCAGCAAATTTATAATGGAGAGTTTATCCATTGAATTTCTGGAAGGGACAAGGACAATCAGTTTTTCCACAGATTCGTAGATCTTGATCTGCCGCCCTTTCTGGCTCCACTTAATCTGTTTGACTTTAATCAGGTCGGATTCGATCAGAGAATCAAGGTTATATTTGACCGTGGTAAGGGGAAGGTTCAACTCTTCTGCAATATTGGTTGCAGACATGCTTTTCTTCCCAAGAAGTTCGAGAATCTTCAATGATGTTTCGTTGGAGAGGATCTGGGTAAGCTTTCTTGAGTCACCGTTTACAGGGAGAACAAGTACCCTGTTATCCTGCTCCTCGAGTCCAGGCCCCTGGGGAGGCTCACCGGTTTCAGATAAACCGTCTCTATCTTCAAGCCCGTTCATGCATATTTCCTGAGTTAAAAACCTTATTATCAATATTTATCAAGTATACTCTGTACTGTACTTTGCACCGATCTTAATATAAAGTTTTATTTCTACGGTTTATTATAGATCGGCTACTATATTTATATATAGAATCCTGCCCTTAACCTTAAATATAACATTGTATATTCTAATCTAAATTTTCCGCTGGTAGCAATCATGATAACAAAACAGCAGGTTCTTGAATTTCTGAAAAATTACGATTTAGAAAATATTACTATTGCAACAGTCTGTTCTCATTCAAGCCTTCAAATCTTTGACGGGGCGCGAAAAGAAGGCTTCAAAACTCTGGGGATCTGCGTTGGCAAACCACCCAAGTTCTACGAGGCATTTCCAAAAGCAAAACCTGATGAGTACCTTATTGTTGAAAGCTATGCGGACATAATGAATAAGGCTGAAGAACTCAGAAAGAAAAATGTAATCATTATCGCACACGGTTCATTTGTCGCTTATCTAGGTACCGAAAATTTTGCAGAGATAGCTGTGCCTACATTCGGGAACCGGGCTGTACTGGAATGGGAGTCAGACCGGGATAAAGAAAGAGAATGGCTGCTTGGAGCAGGCATCCACATGCCCGGAAAAATAGATGACCCTCATGACATCAACGGGCCTGTGATGGTCAAGTACAACGGTGCAAAAGGAGGAAAAGGCTTCTTCGTCGCAAAAACCTATGAGGAATTCGATGAACTAGTTGACCGCACTCAGAAGTACACTATCCAGGAGTTCATTACCGGGACCCGCTACTACCTGCATTACTTCTACTCCCCAATCCGGAACGAAGGATATACCTTAAGCGAGGGAAGCCTTGAGCTTCTTAGCATGGACCGCAGAGTAGAATCCAATGCCGATGAGATCTTCAGGCTCGGCTCCCCCAGAGAACTTATAGAAGCAGGTATCCGCCCGACATATGTGGTTACAGGAAACATGCCCCTCGTCGCAAGGGAATCCCTCTTGCCTCTTATCTTCTCTCTTGGAGAAAGAGTGGTTGAAGAATCCCTTGGTCTTTTCGGCGGGATGATAGGAGCTTTCTGCCTTGAAACTGTGTTTACGGATGAGCTTGAAATTAAGGTATTTGAGATTTCAGCCAGAATTGTGGCAGGGACAAACCTTTACATTTCAGGTTCCCCTTACGCAGACCTGATTCAGGAAGACCTCTCGACCGGAAGGAGAATAGCTCAGGAAATCAAAAAGGCAGCCCAGACAAACCAGCTGGATAAAATAATATCCTGAAGCTACTGAAATCTTCAGAAGCTTTCAAATAATTATATTTTTCATATGTAGAAAGTACAGCAAAATCCTTGATACCTACATCAATACCAACTGTAGTAGAATCATCAAATTTCGGTTTCTCAGGAAGTTCCTTTCCATCATCTACAAAAACACCAATGAAATACTTTCCAGTTAAGGTTTTAGATAACGTAAAGGCCACTCAGAACGAGATTCAAGCCTGAAAAACTTAAAGATAGGGACTTTTATTAGATCACACCTAAACAAATTATTTTAAGTAGGAATCCGTCCGATACTATCAAGGATGCCTGAGGGAGAGAATAAAAAGTTCAAACCTGCTTTCGGGGGAAAATTCAGCGGGACATTGCGCGTTCTTGGTAATGAAAAAAATGAAGGAAAAGGACTCCTGTTTCTTGGAAACTATATGGCACTTGACCATTCGAGGGGAGCAGCCGTTTATCTGGATGCCCTTAAACCTCATGCTGTTTTGATCTGTGGGAAAAGAGGGTATGGAAAATCTTATACGATGGGATGCATGCTGGAAGAACTTGCCTTTCTCCCTCCTGCCATCAAGGGAAAACTTGCCTCCCTTATCATTGATACCATGGGAATTTTCTGGACAATGAGTTATCCGAATACTTCCGAGGCAGGAAGGCTAAAAAGCTGGGACCTTGCCCCCACGGGACTCGATACCGAGGTTTTCGTGCCGGCAGGAAAGGTCGAAGCCTATAAGACGCGAAACATAGAGGTACAGCCTTTTTCAATTTCAATCCGGGAGCTCTCAGGAAGCCAGTGGTGCAGGCTCCTCAAGATTGAAGAGGTTTCTCCTCTTGGAATTATGCTCGTAAGGACTATTGAATCCCTCCGGGAAAAAAGTGAACCTTATTCTTTTGAAGACATTATCAGCGAGATATTTCGGGATACACGTTCGGATTCAGCATCTAAAGGAGCTGCTGAAAACTATTTCAGGGCTGTGAAATCCTGGGGTCTGTTTTCAAAGGAAGGGACGCCTCTATCAGAACTAATATCAGGAGGCAGGACAACAGTCCTTGATATAAGCGCCCTTGAAAATGAAAACGTTTGCGCTGCGGCAGTATCAATTCTTGCAGGCAGGCTTTATGCAGAGAGGCTTGAGGCAAGAAGAGCCTATGAAAAAAAGCAGATGGGGGAAAAGCAGGAAGGAAAAGAGTTCCCCATGGTCTGGTTTTTCATAGATGAGGCTCATATCTTCGTTCCCGCAGGGACAGAAAGTCTTGCTTCGGAGGTACTTATTAACCGCTGCCTCAGGCAGGGCAGGCAACCCGGGCTCTCCCTGGTACTGGCAACCCAGAGACCCGCAAGCCTTCACCCTGATGTTGTCTCGCAGAGCGACCTTCTTATCTGCCACCGCCTCACCTCAAGTGATGATATCCTTGCTCTTGAAACATCGCGGCCTCTTTATATGCAGGAAAGCCTCAGGGCATACCTGAAGAAAATGGGGAGTGAAAGGGGAGCTGCATTGATAATAGATGATCACTCAGAATCTGTCCATATGGTGCGCATCCGCCCGAGGAAGAGCTGGCACGGTGGAGGAGAGCCAAGTGCTCTTGAACCCGGAAGAGGGGAAAAAGAAGAAACAGCTGCTCAAAACCCTCAGCAATTTGCTTAAGGCAGAGAATTTGTTTACAAAAGTTTTCCTTTACTAAAGTTTACCGGGCAAAAGCAGGCGCAAAACGGCAGGAATTGTTAACCTGTTTTATAGCCTGTCAGAAAATAATTTAAATATTACCTGTGATACTTCAACCCTGTGAGTATAGCTGAGTTACAGGCTGTGAACATTTTATCAACAGCGTTTAATTACAGCAAATTACGGTGATTTCATGAAAGGAAGAGCCTGGAAATTCGGAAATGACGTGGATACGGATGCAGTAATTCCCGGAAGGTACCTGATATTTAATACCCCGGAAGAGCTTGCGAAGTATACATTTGAAGGCGTACGCCCTGATTTTGCAAGAAATGTTCATGAAAATGACATCGTGGTCGCAGGAAGCAATTTCGGCTGTGGGTCCTCGCGCGAACACGCACCTCTTGCCCTTAAAGGGTCAAAGGTATCCTGTGTGATCGCAAAGTCTTTTGCAAGGATCTTTTTCAGGAATGCGATCAATATCGGAGTCCCTGTCCTTGAATGCCCGGACACGGACAGGATCGATGACGGAAATGAACTTGAAGTAGACATTGCAACAGGGGTCATTCAAAACAAAACAAAAGGAGAGACCTACCAGGCAACCCCCCTCCCGGATTTCGTCCGCGAGATCGTGGATGCGGGAGGGCTTATAGAGTATGCCCGGAAACTAGTCTCTGAGCAATGAAAAACAGGAAACCTGTCCAGAGACAGCCCTGACCCACGTTTGACATCTCGCATTAAAAAGGCATTTTTGCCTGTAAATTTGAAAGGAGCACAAACATGACGCAGTATAAGATTCCGGTCCTCCCCGGCGACGGGATAGGCCCAGAAATCCTCGCCGAAGGCAGAAAAGTAATTGACGCCGCAGGCGAGAGATTTGGTTTTGATGTAGAATGGATTGAATACCCGCATGGAGCAGATCACTACCTGGAAACAGGAGAACTGATTTCGGAAGAAACCTTAAAGGAATTGTCCGGTTACCCTGCCATTTACCTTGGCTCCATCGGAGACCCGAGGATTGCCCCCGGGGTTCTTGAAAAGGGAATCTTATTAACTGCACGCTTTTACTTTGACCAGTACGTCAACCTGCGCCCGATAAAACTCCTCGAAGGAGTCTGGACCCCAATCAAGGATAAGACCTCAAAAGACATCGACTTTGTCGTGGTCAGGGAAAACACCGAGGACTTCTACGTAGGAATCGGCGGCAGAGCAAAAAAAGGAGAGAGTAAAGACCTCCTTGAAGTCAAAAGGACACTCTACTCCGCAAAATTCGGCCTTGACATCGAGACCGACAGCGAAGAAATTGGGTACCAGATCGGCCTTATCTCAAAAGAAGGTACAAAAAGAGTTATCGAATACGCCTTTGACCTTGCAGAAAACCGGAAAAAACACATCTCATCTGTTGATAAGGCAAACGTCCTTTCCGACATCTACGGCTTATGGAGAGAAGAGTTCAGCGCGGTTGCTGAAAAGCACCCCGGCGTTACCACGGACTTCAACTTCGTTGACGCCATTACAATGTGGTTTGTGAAAAACCCTGAATGGTTCGATGTGGTCGTAACTCCGAACATGTTCGGAGACATCATAACCGACCTCGGAGCCATGATCCAGGGCGGCCTCGGCCTTGCTCCCGGCGGAAACATCAACCCGAACGGGACAAGCATGTTCGAGCCAATCCACGGTTCAGCCCCTAAATACAAGGGTCTGAACAAAGTCAACCCGATTGCCACAATCTGGGCAGGCGCAATGCTCATAGAACAGCTCGGAGAAAAGGAAGCTGCAGACAACATAGTAAGTGCAATCCAGAAAAATATCCTGGACAGCAAAGTCAAAACCTACGACATGGGCGGCAGAAGCACCACCTCAGACGTCGGGGACGACATTACAAGAATAATAAAGGGAGAATAATTCAAATCTCCCTCATTACATTTTCTTTTCAAATTAACGCAGAATTGCCGGAATTCTCCGACTTTTTTTGAAAATCAGAACTATTTTTGATCAAATTTATATCCTGTATCGGAGATAAGAATAAAATTAGTTTTTAAAATTAGTTTTAAAATTAGTTTTTTCAAAAAACTCACACTTGAGGTTTAAAACAATGTCATCTGCACTTCTCCGCATCTATCTGAAACAAAACTCAACCTACCACGGCAAATCCATCCACGAAGCAGTCCTCGAACTTTTGCGTGATTCCGGCATCATCGGCGCAACCCTGCTCAGAGGAATCGAAGGTTACGGGACAGACGGAAAGATCCATACCCTGAAGATCCTGGAGCTGAGCAATGGTCTTCCAGTAGTTGTGGAAGCGGTTGATAGTGAAGAAAAAATTCGGGCTCTAGTTCCGAAGCTGAGAGAAATTGTAGGAAAAGAGCTTATGACGATGCAGGCAGTGGAGATTCTTTAAACGGATAAGGCAGATTTCAAGCCAGAAAAAATTGAAACACAATTAATTCCATTTTTCCAACCGTAGTTCAGTCGAGAAGTGGCTTCCACGAAAACAAGGATTGAAACTCTACTGGACACCTTCCATCCTTATAATTATATTATTCGCGAGCAATCTCCACGAAAACAAGGTTTGGAACTCGGGAAGTAATATACCCCTCTTTTTTCAGTTGCCTTTAAATCCCATAAAACTCCTACTACTCCTCTGATCGATGTGGCACGGAGAAAACAATTTGAAAAACCCCTGCACGGGGATAAGGAAAGCGTGCGCTTTGCAACCCCTGAGCCTATTTCTCGCTACAGGGCGCAGCGCCTGAAGTGCAAGACTCTTGCTGATATCAGCTGCGGGATTGGAGGGCAGACGGTTTTTTTTGCACAGCAGTGCGAGTTTGTATATGCAGTGGAAATCGACCCCGAGAAAATCGAGTATGCAAAACAAAACTGTGAGATGTACGGACTTAACAATGTGAAATTCATCTGCGGAGACGCTCTTGACCCGAAAGTGATCGAGCAGATCCCGGCAGTAGATGTGGTATTTTCGGACCCTTTCCGCCCGGCAGAAGAAGATGAAAGGCATGTCTCAAGCCTTGAGCCCGGAATCCCGAATGTGCTTTCGGCTTACAGGGAAAAGACAGCAAATTTCGCTTTCGAAGCTCCACCCCAGATGCCGCCGGAAAGGATTCCTTTTGACTGCGAAAAAGAGTATATTTCCCTGGAAGGGCAGCTCAACCGCCTGACTCTCTACTTCGGCGATTTAAAACAGTATGACCGGCTTGCTGTGGCTCTTCCTGCAGGCGAAGGGCTGGTCTCGAAGAATATGCCGCTTCCGCAGATCCGAGAAGCAGAAAAGATGAAACTCTGCGCCTATGAACCCGAGCCCTCTGTTGTTGCAGCAGGTCTGCTACCTGAACTTGTTGAATCCATGATGCAGATGGCAGGCCCGATTGTAGGGGCTTTCGAACTTTTCAGGGTTGACAAAAAGAGGCTTTTACTGACTTCTGATGCCCTGATAAAGCAGTCCATGATCAAAAATCACTACTTGGTCCTGAAAGTCACTCCCTTTGAGCCAAGGGAAATCAATAAGTTTCTGAAGGACAGGAATGTTGGGAGTGTCGTACTTCGGGCAGGCGTAAAACCCGAGGACTACTGGGAAGTTCGAAACGAAGTAGAAAAAGGACTTGAAGGGAAGAAAACCATACACCTCTTTGTAAAAGACAGCATTGCAATCCTCTGTGAAGTGCTCTTTAAAACCTGAGGTAATAGGCAATTCTCAAATTCCTTTTTTAATTTCAAAAAATCTGAGAGAGAGACAGCCAGAAACTAAAAAAAGTAAAAAAACCGGGCTTTAAAAACCCGGCATCAGTTTTGTTTTTCGGCTCAATCGAATTTGATTGAGCCATCCAACTTGATAAAACCGTTATTTCAGGCTTCTTTGCAGGCATCTTTCACAAGCTCAAGACCTCTGGCAAGAGCATCCTGCATTCTTGTGGGGTCAGTTCCACCGCCCATTGCAAGGGAAGGCTTTCCGCCTCCGCCTCCGCCGACAATCTTCGACATCTCACGGACAAGGCTACCAGAATTGATTCCACATTTTAGGGCTTTTTCTCCGGCAGATGCTACAAGCTTGACGCCTTCAACATCACTTGCAAGAAGGGCAACCACATTTTCGTGTTTCAGGAGTTCCGTAGCCATCTTCTGGAGCTCAAGAGAGTCTGCTCCGGGAACCGGCTCGGCAACAACCCTGAGGCCTGCAACCTCAGAAGCATCCCCGAGCATCCTGTAAACCCTGGTTCGGGCAAGTTCTTCTTTGAGCCTTTCGTTTTCTTTCTTCAGGTCTTTCCATTCCCCGAAGAAACGTTCCACACTTACCGGAAGCTGTTCCTGAGGCACGCTCAGTGTCTTTGCGGAATCAACAAGGAGAGATTCCATTTTTTGCATGGCGCGAACGGCTGCATCTCCGGCTGCAAACTCGATCCTCTCCACACCGTCCTGAATCCTTTCTGTCTTCAGGATTTTGATAGGGCCGATGATTCCAGTACTCAGGCAATGAGTCCCACCACAGGCTTCCACATCGTCTCCGACCTTTACAATCCTGATTTTTTCTCCTGGAGGCACTCCACCCTGATAGAGCCCGAAACCGTATACCTGCTCGGCTTCAGTCCTCGGCATCCATTCCGTAATCACACGTTTGTTTTCCATAACCGTGTGGTTGGCAAGAAGCTCGATTTGCCTGGCTTCCTGAGGAGAGATATGTCTGTAATGGGAAAGGTCAAGCCTGGAGTGATCTTCAAACTTCTGGGCACCAGCCTGCCAGATGTGTTTTCCAAGAACTTTTCTGGCGGCATCATTTACAATATGGGTTGCTGTGTGGTGCCTTGCAAAAGCCATCCTGCGCTTTTCATCAACCTTGCCGGTGATAATATCGCCTTTTGAGATCTCAAGTTCCCTGCCTGGGGTGTCAACCGTATGTACGATTACACCGTCATAGACCTGAACATCCACAACTCTGTACACAGCATCTCCGACAGTGATGGTTCCGATATCTGCAGGCTGCCCTCCACCTTCCGCATAGAAGAATGTGTTGTCCATCACAATATGGTTATCAAACACATCAAGGACAACTGCCTCAAACTCCAGACGGGTGGGCTCATCATAGAAGCGGCGTTTGGTCTTCGGGAGGTGTTTGAGCCTTTCTGCAAAAGGAATTACCTGTTCTTCCTTTTCTTCAGCCTTGTTGTGCAGTTCCCCAATGATAGAATAGAAATTGTCAGGGAACTCCACTCCTACCCCAATTTCGGCTGCAACTTCTTTTGCCATCTCGGGAGGGATTCCGTGTGAATCATAGAGTTCGGTTAACTGGGATAGAGGAATTTTTTCTCCGGTCTTCTTGAAATGGGATGCCGATTTCTGGATGATCCTGCGCCCCCTCTCCATGGTAGCGTTGAACTTTTCCTCTTCGGATTCCAGGATGTCCTGAATAACAGAGAAATTGTTACGGAACTCGGGATACTCGGGCATGTTCTTTATGTGCATGTCCACGATTTCGGAGAGTGGAGTCCTGATATCAAGGTCTTTCATCATGCGCAGCGTCCTTCTCAGGACGAGGCGCGCCAGGTACCCTGCTTTGACATTGGAGGGAATGATTCCGTCCCCGAGCATGAAGGTGAGACAACGCGTGTGGTCAGTGATCGCATAGACCTTTTCTACAGGTTCCATGATAGCCGAAAGTTTGTCCACAGTCATCCCAATGCTTGAGGCAACTTTTTTCCTGAGTTCCATCAGGTTTGCCTTTTCACTGACATCCATAAACCCTGCAAGCCGGGCGTTCTGCGCCAGGATGTTTGCATACTCGGAGTTATCCAGTTCATGTTCCAGCCCTGCAAGCCCCATGAGTTCATTTACTATGCCAGGGAAAAGAGCGTCATAAATCGTAGGAGACCCCTTTGAAGCCCAGGCAAAACGCTCGAGCCCATATCCGGTATCCACGATGTAGTTATCCATCTTTGAATAGGTCTCGCCCTTGATCATGACATCTCCTTTTTTGTCGGTCTTCAGATCCATGAAAACGAGGGTTGCAAGCTCGAGGCCATTCACAATGACTTCCACACAGGGCCCGGCATTGCCTCCGCCTGCCCAGGGTTCTTCTTTGTAGGTTACGGCGAAGGGGTCTACCTTAAGAGAGTTCAGGAGCTCGTCACAGAGTTCCAGGGTATGTTCCTTCCAGTAAATTTCATTGTCCCTTTTGTTAAAAGCGTGGTGCGCCATCATTTCAAAAGTTGTCAGGTGGCGCCCGCTCCTGCCCACCGAGTCCAGGTCGTTTAACCTGATACAGGGCTGGGAAATGGTAAGGGGGTTTGCAGGAGGTGGAACCTGCCCTGAAGTTACAAAGGGCTGGAAGTCTGCAATTGAAGCGATGGTAAGGTAAATATCGTCTCTCCAGCGGGCGACCACAGGATAGCGATCAATCCTTGTGTGCCCTCTTGCTTCAAAGAAGGAGAGGTAGTATTCGCGCATCTCTGAAATATTAAATTCCCTGGAAAAGACAGGGCTCCCTATAAAAGAATAAGGGTCACAGGGCGCGTCTCCGCACGTATTTCTTTCAGGGTCACGTGTCCAGAAGAATTTGCCACATTTCTGGCACTGCTTCCGGACGAAACCGTTGTTTTTGAAAAAGTCAAGTTGATACTCATCTTCAAGCATAATAATCTCTCCGGATGGTGGGGTGCGATCTGCCCCACTGTGTCTTAAAATAAAAGTAAAGCAGAAGTATCCCAGCTCAACCGTCTCAATGGGGGTTTCAGGCACTTTTGTGCTTTGATGATCTTAATGCGTTTATCCGTTTACATACAGCGGTATGGAAGTCAACCTCATAATAGTGAGGTCCTGTAGGCTTGTGTACGAATAAACTTTACAGCTAATTGTTTTTCAATATAAGTAACTTACATAATAATGATGAAATTTACATAACTTACATAATAATGATGAAATTTACATAATACTGATGAAATATATAATAATATGAAATAATAGATCATATTTAAACAGATCCACACTTACGAACCTTAACTATTAGAGGCACTTCTACAGAAAAACTTTGTTCTTCATTATGAGACATAAAAAAGTGTTATTTTCCTCCAGAGGTGAACTTCTTGCCTGTAAAGCAACCCGAAAAAAACGATATTGCAGGGAGAAGGTTAAAGGGGACATACTTCAGCTACTTAAGTACTCTCGATTAGATCTCAATTATAATGCTGTTACTCAAAAGCTTCGACTTAAACAACGATAATCAAGTAACGATAATCAAGTAACGACAATCAAGTACGCCTTCTCCCTGAAATTATTACCTGTACAGCACAACTGTTCTGCCGCGCACATCAATCAGTGTGGATCTTGTAGATACGGCGATCTCATCTGCGATAGTTTTCAAATCTTTTCCTTCTTCTGCGCTCTTGAGCACCCGGACCTTTACAAGCCTGTTAACTTTCAACTTATTATTCAGTTCTTCGATCAAAGATTCAGTGACCCCATTCTTTCCAATATTAAGAATAGGACTTATCTTGCTTGCATCGGATTTCAGCTGGTATAGTTTTTCTTTCTCCATTGCCCTTCCTCACATCGTTAATGATAAAACTCGCCTGCTAATTATAAAAAGCTCACATCATCAATGTGATAAGAAATGCACAACATCGATGAAATAATTCCTTCTACCTTGAAGCTAGTTTACCCTTGAGTATGATTTCATCCATTCTCACCGGCATCTATATCAAAGTTTCCCGGTTAACCTGATTTAAGGAACATCTGGTTTTCAGTTTTATCAGTTACTTCTTTTTCACCTACATTGTGGCTTTTTGTGCTGGCAGATATCGAACCTGAACAGGAATTTCAAATAAATTCGGCATCTTTATTATCGGCTTGATATTCATTAACGCTATAAAGAACCAAACACGAAAAATAAAACCCCTCTTCCACTTCCGGGAGGCGACCGTAAATGAACCCAAACTTGCTTGATTTGATCCTGTTTTCAGAGAAGAGAAAAGATTTTCTCCTGCTGCTGAAAGAAGGACCAAAGAATGCCCAGGAGATTCTTGACAGGCTTCAGGTTCCAAGAACCGCTCTCCTTCCCCAGATAAAGAAGCTGAAAGAACAAAACCTTGTAATCCATGAAGAAGGAATGTATCGCCTCAGCCTGATAGGAGAGATTATTATAGAGAAAATGCAGCCTCTTCTTGATACCCTTGAGGTTTTTGAGAAAAATGAGGAGTTCTGGGCAGACAGGAAACTCACACCTATTCCCCCTTACCTTATGAAGCGGATCCGCGAACTTGGGGATTATCACCTGATAGAACCGGACCTGAGTCATACTTTTGACCTTAACCCGGAATTCGTGAAGCATACTTCTAACTCGAATCATATCCTCATGTTTTTCTCTTATTTTCATCCCCAATTCCCTGCTTTCTTCCTGGAACTTGCCAGAAGAGGCACTGAAATATCCCTTGTCCTGAGTGAATCTGTATACTCACGGCTTGCAGAAGATTTCAAAAAAGAAGGAGCGGAGTATCTCAGAATGGAGAACACAAATCTCTTTATTCTGGACAAAAAAGAAGTTGAAATCCCTGCAGTCGTTGTGTCTTCTGACAAAATAATGCTTATGGGGCTGTTTAATGAAAGCGGAAGATTTGACCGCCAGTATATAATAAGCTTCGAACCCGGAGCAATAGAATGGGGAAAAGACCTGTTCGAATACTTCAGAGATATGAGCAGAGAGGTAAGGAAGTATTGAGGATGGGTTTTGAAATTTTTGAGTTTGGGTTTTATGTTCAGGAAGCGACTATAATTCCCCAAAAATACCGGGAGAGGAATCGGACCTCTTTCGTTCGTTCTTTGCCATAAGCACCAGGCATATCCCTATAAAGGGAAGCCCAAAGCCTACATATATCAGAAGCATGTTGTGGACCAAGCCATGTGGAAGATCTATGAGTGAAAAAGTCTCCATGAAGTAAATGAGACCGGTTATAAACGCATAAATGCTGACCACCTTAGCTACTGTAACGTATTTTTTTGCTGATCCTCTCTGTTCTTCGGGCACGGAGAGGATGAATAGTGCAGAAGCTGGTGCTGCAAGCACAAGAAGGAGCACAAACAGTTTTTCTGAAAAAAACAGGCTTAAGATCAATGTGAGAATAACAATAAGAAGGGGGAGTCCCAGAAACCATTTATCGGACTTTCTCTGGTTGAGGGCAACAAAATAAAGTGATCCAAAAACCGAAAGTGGATATAGTACGGCAAAAGCTGTAGTTATGCCATATAAAGCCGGTTCATAACTATGAGTTCTAGCTAATGCAATTGTTCCTGCTATCCATACAAAAAAATAACAAGCAGAAGTACAGAGCAATGCTATATTGTATACCATCTATTAGAAAATGGTTTTGAAGAGATTTATCGATATCCAATGATTGAAACAAATTATATGTGTGAACTTCAACCGATTTTCTTTAAAATAAATATAAGGTTTATATCCAGCATCCTTTATTTGCATAAATAAGGGAAGGTAAAAAGGAATTACTTTTTTGCTGTTATTGTTTTACCTGTTTGCTTTTCCACCTTGCTTGTTCACCACCTTTTAAAGAGCTTCTCGTAAGTTTCTCCTAAATCAAAAGGGCTCCCTGCCAATTATGCTTCTTCCAAGTTTGCAAGTTAGATCCGGGTGGGGGTGGAGTGTTAGATGCTTTGGGTTCTTTTATGGGGACGAAGGGCAAGATTTTCCATTTTTATTCATCAGTTTCTATCAGTTTTTATCAATTTGATAGATTTTGATAGATATTGATATTTGCTTTCCGATCAAATCGATTGATTATAATTGATTAGAACGTTTTTGGACTCTGGTCCAAAATCTAATGATTTATTAATTATACATTCATCAATGGATTTTGGTACTGAGTCCGTTTTTACCTCTAACACTATCGATATATTTCAATGTAAAAAGGCGCAGCCCGGAAAAAGAAACCAGGAAAAAAGGAGGGAATTATTCCCTTACATGCCTGACAATGTGCCCGGCTTCAGGAATGATAATCTTAGAAAGGGCAAGCTTCACCGCATTCGGGGACCCCGGCAGGCAGAATACAGCCTTTCCTTTTATTACACCTGCCGACGCCCGGGTAAGGATTACCGACGTCCCTATCTCTTCAAAGCTTTTATATCTGAAAAGTTCCCCGAAGCCAGGGATTTCCTTCTCAAAAAGAGGAGCTACAGACTCGATAGTGAGGTCTTTTGGAGCAAGCCCTGTGCCCCCGCTTGTTACAACAATATCCGCAGAGCTGCCAAGAGCGGCAAAAACGGCATCATGAATTGCATTCTTTTCGTCAGGCACAAGCCTGTAGAAAGAAACGGTGTTTCCTGCGGCCTCAAGAAGTTCTTTCATAGCTTTTCCAGAAAGGTCTTCCGCCCCATCAGGAGAAACTGCATCCCCATACTTTTCGTACCTTGAGGTCGAAATTGTAATTATGGCAAAAGAATAAGATTTTCTGGCGTCTTTTTTGTGAATTTCAGGAATGGATTCTTTCATGAAAACGGCACTCTCCAATATATTCAGATAATTCTCCTGTTATGGGTATCCGGTTCAATATCCACATTTATGATTTTCATATAATACTTTTCTTCCTGTTTACCCTGTATCCTGTTCAGTTTCCACATTATGATTTTCATATAATACTTTTCTTCCTGTTTACCCTGTATCCTGTTCAGTTTCCACATTATGATTTTCATATTATGCTTTTTCTTCCTGTTGTTCTGTATCCTGTTGTCCTGTATCCTGTTGTTCTGTATCCTGCACTGTTACTTGCCTGCCCATATTTTAATAACTTATCAGCTCAATGCTCAGGGTATGCATATACTTACGGCAGATATAGGTACAGGTACGCAGGATCTCCTGCTCTTTGACTCGGCAAAAGAAGTTGAAAACAGCTTGATAATGGTCATGCCGGCTCCCACACAGGTTACTGCGGAAAGAGTGCGGAGAGTAACAAAGGCAGGAAAGGCGCTTGTACTTACCGGGACCATAATGGGAGGGGGACCCTCGGCATGGGCTGTCCGCACTCACCTGAAAGCAGGGCTTCCTGTGTATGCCACTGAAGAAGCTGCTCTGACCATTCATGACAACCTTGAGAAAGTGAAGGCTTTTGGAGTAAGGATAGTCTCGGAGGAAGAGGCAAAGAAACTTGCAGGTTCAGGGGAGGCGCTGGAAGTTATTATGCAGGACTTTGACCCCTGCGCCGTTTCATGCGCACTTTCAAATTTTGAAGTAAGGATGCCGGAAAATTATGCAGTGGCAGTGCAGGACCACGGAAACGCCCCGGACAAGAGCAACAGGGTGTACAGGTTTGAACTTCTGAAAGAACTTATAGAGAAAGGAGGAAAGCTCGAAAACTTCGTTTACCGCCCCGAAGAAATCCCACGGGCTTTTACCCGCATGAAAGCCCAGGCAGATTCGCTTCTTAAATCCACGACTGTCCTTAAGACACGGGCAGTTTTCATGGATACGGGGCCTGCAGCCGTATTTGGGGCTCTTACCGACCCTGCTGCCGTCCAGCCTTCCATCGTGGTCAATATAGGAAACGGGCATACTCTTGGGGCACTTGTAAATGAAAACAGGATTACAGCTATTTTTGAGCACCACAGTTCCAGCATGAACCCGGAAAAACTCCAGGATTATATAATCAGGCTTGCCGGGGGGACCCTTGGCTTTGAGGAAGTCTTTAATGACGGAGGGCATGGTGCATATATAAAGGAAGCCTCCGGCATTGAACAGGTATGTTCGATAATGATTACCGGCCCTAAAAGGGAGATGCTTGAAAAGCTCCCGGGCTCAGAGGTCAGGCAGGAAATTTCAAAAAAGCTGCATTTTGCTGCACCCTTCGGGAGTATGATGCTTTCAGGCTGCTTTGGGCTTCTTGCAGGATTTTATGAGACATACCCGGAGCCGTCAATAAAATATAAACCACAAAGAGCCGTCAATAAGATATAAACCACAAGAGACCATCAATAAAATATAAACCATAAGAGGCTATCAATAAAACTTATAAACCACCAGAAGCCATCAATAAAACTTATAAACAACTAAGTAGTAGGGATTAAGTCACCTAAGCCCGGGATATATAATATTTAAGGGGCTGTAAAATATCAGGCATGAAATTCCCTATCGGAAAACCTGGAGACTCAGAAGTTTCCTGCCAGAACCCACAAGGGCGGATTTACAGATAAATGTAAATACATGCAGTGATTTCTATATGCACATATCTCATACTGAATGGTTTGCTAAACGATTTTTTGCGAACGTGATGCAAACATTTATATGCGGGAACAAATCCGTTACAACAAATTTCTATTAAAATCATTATCTTTCAGGAGAATCAAGCTAATGGTACGAAAGCCAGGAAGTATGTACAGAAACGTTAGACAGCGCTCATTTACCAGAAAAAAATACATGGGCGGTGTTCCCGGAAGTCAGGTTATTCACTATGACATGGGAGACAAAGCAAATACCTCCTTCCCAATTAAAATTTCCCTGCTTGTAGAAGAAAAATGCCAGATCAGGCACGTTGCTCTCGAAGCAGCCCGTATTACAGCAAACAGGCACCTGAGTGCAGATGCCGGAAAGATGGGCTTTTACATGAAGCTCCGTGTTTACCCCCATGAAGTACTCAGGGAAAACAAGCAGGCAACAGGCGCTGGTGCTGACCGTGTATCCAGTGGGATGCGCAGGGCTTTTGGAAAGAATGTCGGTACTGCAGCAAGGGTAGAAGCAATGCAGAAGATCTTTACAGTGGCAATTGAGAAGCAGAACTTCCAGGCTGCAAAGAAAGCTCTCTGGCACGCTGGACAGAAACTGCCCACCCCCTGCAGAATCGTTATCGATGAAGGCGCAGAACTGGTACAGTAACCGGTAAAGCCGTAAAGATTACAAGGGAGTCTAAAGAATGTATGATTACGAAGAGCTTTTGGATCGTGCAATGGCAAAGATGCCGGACACTGAGACTACTGACGCTCGATTCGTAATCCCTGATCCCAAACTCTTTTCCGAAGGTAAAACCACAATTCTGGATAACTTTGGAAATATTGCAGACACCCTTAACCGGGACCCTGACCACCTGATGAAATATCTCACCAGGGAACTGGGGACTGCAGGGAAGATAGAAGGCACACGTGCAGTCTTCCAGGGCAGGTTTACGAGAGCTCAGATTACAGATAATATTCAGGCATATGTTGACGAATACGTTATGTGTTCGGAATGCGAACGCCCTGATACCCAGCTTGTCAGGGTAGACAGAGTACTTATCCTGAAATGTTCTGCCTGCGGGGCTCACAGACCTGTCAAAAAGAGAAAGGTAAGCAACGTGGTTGTCAGGGATGCTATCGAGGAAGGAGGAACCTACGAACTCCGGATAGATGCCGTTGGGTCCAAAGGTGACGGGATAGCAAAAATCGATAAATATACTGTCTTTGTTCCCGGTGCCGGAAAAGGCGACGTGGTAAAAGTGAAGATAAAGAAAATCAGCGGAAACCTCGCCTTCTCAGAAAGGGCGGCATGAGGTTCAAGCTTTTTTACTAATTAAAGAGGCAGTCCGGACTGACTAAGGATTAATTCAGCCCTCGCGTCCGGACAGCCCAAGTCCTCATTTTCAAGAATGATACATTTTCAAGTATGATACATTTTCAAGTATGATACATTTTCAAGTATGATACATTTTCAAGTATGATACATTTTCAAGTATGGAGCCTATCCGATAGAGTCGTAAAAGTAGGCAATGTTCAGCCAACATAAAAATTTCAGCGCAAAATTTTGCACTTCATAAATATCCTCCAGTTTTTGGAGTAATTTTCATCAAAACAATTCATTCTTTTCATCCTTTTCTTTCAATTTTTCATTCATTTTACATATTTTATGATGCCAATTGATAGCCACAACTATTCATTGCGATAAATCTTTTTACGTTGACCATAATTTCACTCATTGTTGCTTGTATATTCATCTTTGGAAGTCCCCAATATTTTACCCTCTCCAATCCATGATGTCTTTTCATTTCTCCTTGCTTTGGTTCGATATGAGCTCTTTGTTTCATATCTTCCTTGAAATGATCAGTTTTATTGTATTCTCTTGCTCTTTTTAGTAGCTCATAATGTTGACTGATGGTAATCGTCCTTCTTTAGCCGTCACAGAACAACCTATGTAGAGTTCCTATATGACGTTTTGATTTTCAATAGGAAATCTGCAGAGTATATTCTGATACGGAGACTTAGTGTTCGATATCCAACATAGCTTTGTGTTCAGTATTATATTCAAGCAGTGCCTGTTTTCAAAGAGTTTACGGTCCTCTGAGGCTGGTTTAAAGTTATTTTTCAAATAGAACAGCTACGTTTATCCCGGGAAAAAATAGTGATTTGATGAGTGGTTTAAACCGGAGACGGATTTAAATATTAGACAGTTAAATTAGGAACTCGTAAGAAAATGACCCGTGAGGAAAAATGACTTCTGAAAAAAAAAATGTGTCGGACCCTCCCGCAAGGAACAGAAATATAGAACTTTTCTCCATGCCAGGGCTATCTGTGAACCTTCGGCGGCATGAAGGGAAAGCTCTGAAACTTACAGCAAGCGGACCCCTGAAAGCAGCCTGCAGCCCTATACTGAAAAAGATTAGTTCACGCCTGCAGGAGGAAAAACCGGCTCTTGTACAGGAGGACAGGGTTATTCCTTCAGCATGGCTGCCTCCCATACCAGGCCCCGTTTTCAGGCGTCTCATTTTTGCAGAAATTCAGATATCCCTGGGAAAATACGTTCCTGAAACCGTCTCCATCGAACTCACCCACCAGAACAGTTCAAGGTACCCGCCGGGAACAGCCGTTGACGAACTGGATACAGGCACAATTAAAAGAGTAATAGACGACGCCCTGGAACTTGGCACCTTCATAATCACTTTTACCGAAAATGACCCCCTGCTGCGGGAAGATGTCTTCGAGCTTATCGAGTATGTGGACAAAAGCCGTGCTATAGTGAACTGTTCCACCTGGGGCACGGATTTTTCAAAAGAAACTGCCCTTAAACTGAAAGAAGCCGGACTTCATTCCCTCATGGTTGGTGTTTATTCAACTAATCCCGAAAAACACGATGCTGCCCGAAACTCCGCAGGAGCGTACGCCCGGGCTGTCTCTGCCATAAAAATGGCTCTGGAAGCCGGGCTTCTGGTTGTAATGACAACTCACGCCTCTCCCTCAAACATGCAGGAACTTCCTGCCCTCTATACTCTTGCATCGGAACTCGGGGTTCAGGAGTTTTCAGTCTGGGAAGCAATGCCAAAAACCAGAGGTGAACCTGTGCTTAATGACAGTAACCGGAAAACAATTCTGGAAATGTACCGGAGGATTAACTCGGACCCGAAAGGCCCACGCATGTTTGCAAACACTTATTTTGAAGGCCAGATGATGGGTGCAATGGCAGGCAGGCGCTGGATGCATGTAACCGCAGATGGCGACGTAAAACCAAGCCCTTACCCTCCTTTCAGGTTCGGAAATGTAAAAGAAGTGCCCTTAAAAGAGATCTGGCAAAGGATGAGGAGCTATCCGTATTTCCAGAGGCAGAAAAGTTTGAGCCCTATGCACGACCCTGAGTTTATGGAATTCGTTGACAAGATCCCTGAAGAGGCAAAACTGCCTTATCCTTTTGAAAAGATTTGCGAGAAATAACCTTATTAAGGTTCAGAGACCCATTCAAAACCTGAGACTTTGATAAGGATCTAAACTTTCGGATAGGAGCAAAGCTACATCAATATCATTGAAATATTTCCTTTCAAGAAATGAACCGAAGATGTAGGCTGCATCTACATCTTTCAATCCGGATAAAATATTTATTATATCTGCTAAAAATAAGCTCTTATCCATCTAATTACAATTGAGCTTTTGAATATATATTTCTGGAGGTTAGAGTCTGTACTTAGAGAAGTTTGAATCTGGTACTTGGAAAAAAATCTCCATCGATAATGTCCCCATTGAAAATAATTTCACTATTTGGTAGTCCATATCAGGAAAATTATCCATATCAGGAAAAAGATAATTGTTTTGGACTTATGTGTTCAAAAAACATAGCAATTGAAGGAAAAAGCACGAATAACTTTCCAAATATCTTTATACATTAAGGTTTCGTTTTTGATAGGAGAGTTACCTCCAAATGACCTTAAGAAAGGAAATATAAAGTAATGTTAATTTCTGGAACTGAATGCCAGAAGATAAACATTTACATATGAGCAGGTATTTTTAAAGAGCAATTTAGCCGGAACGGGATTTATACCCATATTAACGTTACCCTTATTTATGTAGCAAGAAAAAGCTGCCTGCGGCAACATTCCGGAAAAGGCAGCCCCTGAGGGACTTTATGAATACTAAACTTGACCCCTGGAGTTCAAGCAATATCACTGACTATTACAAGTTATTCGAAGAGTTTGGGATTTCTCCTTTTGAAAACGTACTTCCGGAAATCCCGTCCCCGCATATGTACATGCGGAGAAAAGTTATCTTCGGGCACCGTGATTACGAACAGATTGCAGAGGCCATGCGGACAGGTGCCCCTTTTTCAGTAATGGACGGCTTTATGCCCTCCGGAAAGGTTCACCTTGGGCACAAGATGGTCATGGACCAGATCGTCTGGCACCAAGAAATGGGAGCTTCGGCCTTTGTAGGGATTGCAGACAGGGAAGCTTTTTCAGTGCGTGGGTTTTCCTGGCAGAAATGTAAAGAAATCGGGGTAGAAGAATACATATTAAGCCTGATCGCCCTTGGATTCAAACCTGACGGCCTTATTTATTTCCAGTCAGGCTGCGGAAGCGTCAAAGACCTGGCATTTGAACTCGGAGTTAAAGTAAATTTCTCGGAACTGAGCGCCATCTACGGTTTTTCAGGAGAGACAGGCCTTTCCCACATGCTCAGCGTGGCAACCCAGGCCGCAGACATCCTCCAGCCCCAGCTTGAAGAATTCGGGGGGCCAAAACCAGTTGTAATTCCTGTAGGTCCGGACCAGGACCCTCACCTCCGCCTTACAAGGGGGCTTGCAGGCAAGATGAACATGTTCAGAGTAGAGGGGCGGGAAGACGTAAAGACAGGCAGGAAATACCTGAGCGTCCGGGGAAAAACCGCCCAGAAAGATGCTCTTCAGGAGCTCAAGAAACGCATTCCCGGGAAAGTAAAACTCTATGAAGAGCACATTGACGTGCTAGAGTATCCTGATCTTGCAGGGCTTGAAAAGCTTGTCAGGGAGGTAGCGGTCGAGTTCGGAGGCTACGCTTTCATTCCTCCTGCATCCACCTACCACAGATTCATGAGCGGGCTGCAGGGCGGGAAGATGTCCAGCAGCATCCCTGAAAGCCAGATTGCCCTTACGGACGACCCCAAAGAAGGAGAAAAAAAGGTAAAGAAGGCAAAGACCGGAGGCTGTGTAACCCTGGAAGAACAGAAAAAGCTTGGGGGAAAGCCCGAAGAGTGCTCTGTCTTCGAACTGATGCTTTTCCACCTGCTTGATGACGACAACGAACTGCTGGAAATCAAACAGGAATGTATCTCAGGCACAAGGATGTGTGGCTCGTGTAAACAGCTTGCAGCCGAAAAAATGAAAGAATTCCTTAAAGACCATCAGGAAAAGCGGGAACTTGCGCGGGAACAGCTTGATGAGTACAGAATAATCTACAAAAATTAAATTATTCAGAGATCTACAAAAATTAAATTATTCAGAGATCTACAAAAATTAAATTATTAGAGCCTTACCAAATTCCGATAACAAATCAAATTATTATAACAGATCAACTTTTTAATCATTTCAGGAAGATCAGGACGTGATTACAATATGAGTGCTCAGGATAACCTCACAATCAACGAGAAAAAGGTCTTACTCACCCTTGAGGAACTGGGGTCGACCGCCCCCGATAAACTGGAAGAGAAGTCGGGGCTGCAGGTGGATGCGGCAATGCAGGCAGCCTTCATGCTCCAGGAAAAAAAACTTGCTTCCGTTTCCGAAAAAGTGCTCGAACGTTACTCCCTTACAAAAGAAGGAGAAGAATATACGAAAACCGGACTTCCGGAGCGCCAGATAATTGACGCCCTGAAAGCTCCTACCTCTCTTGAAGAACTGAGGAGCCGTTTTTCCCCTCAGATCGTAGGAATTGCAACCGGCTGGCTCGTGAAAAAAGGATGGGCGAAGGTTGAAAACGGAGTAATGGTACCTTCGGGAAAAGCTCCTTCAGGCAAAGATGAAGAAGCCCTTGCAACTTTCGCAGGCAAGGCAAAGACTCTCGAAGAGCTTGCAGCCGATGAAAGGACTATAAAAGACCTGCTCAAGCGCAAACTTGTCATAAAACACGAAGAGAAGTTCAGGACTATTTCCATAACAGGTGAAGGAAGTGTTCTTGCAGCTCAAGGCATTATCCTTGAAGAAGAAATTGCCCAGATCACATCCGACCTGCTGAAGAGTGGCACCTGGAAAGGTAAAAAGTTCAGGCCTTATAGGCTTGACATCACTCCAAAACCCCTCTACGGAGCCAAAATCCACCCTTACAGGCGCCTGATTGAACAAATGCGCCAGATCTTCCTGGAAATGGGCTTTACAGAGATCAAAGGCGGTATCATCCAGAGCTCTTTCTGGAACTTCGATGCCCTCTTCCAGCCCCAGGACCACCCTGCAAGGGACATGCAGGATACCTTCCACCTTGGCAGTACCTGCCAGCTCCCGGCTGAATATCCGGAAAAAGTGGCAGCAATGCACGAGCGCGGAGGAGACATTGATTCCTGCGGCTGGGGAGGGATATGGGACAGGGAACTTGCCGAACGCAATGTACTCAGAACCCATACCACTTCAGTAACCATAAAGTACCTTGCAGACAACCCCGAACCGCCTGTAAAAGCCTTCTGCATTGACAGGGCTTACCGCAGGGAGACGATTGACCCGACCCATACCCCTGAATTCGAGCAGCTTGAAGGCGTGGTTATGGACAAAGACATGTCCTTTGCAGACCTGTTAGGCCTCCTGGCAGAGTTCTACCACAGGATGGGATTCGAAGAAATCCGTTTCCGTCCAGGCTATTTCCCCTATACCGAACCAAGTGTGGAACCTGAGGTTTATGTAGACGGCCTCGGCTGGGTTGAACTCGGAGGTGCAGGCGTTTTCAGAAAAGAAGTCACAGAACCTTTCGGGATCAAAGAACCCGTCCTTGCCTGGGGGCTCGGAGTAAGCCGGCTTGCCATGCTGAAACTAGGGCTTAAAGACCTGAGGCTTCTCTACCAGTCCGACATTGACTGGCTCAGGAAGAGCGAAGTATGCAGGCTCTGAAAACTTAAAGCTAAATATTCAAGCTTTAAAAACTTAAAGCAACTCGTGGGCTGTAAAAATTGCCTGTTTCAACCCGCAGGCAATTCTTTTTTTCATGATTTTGATCTTCCGTTACCAGGATGTTGAGACTTGATGCTCAATTAAAGCATGAGAAGTAAATCCATGAAAGCATGAGAAGTAAATCCATGAAAGCATGAGAAGTAAATCCATGAAAGCATGAGAAGTAAATCCATGAAAGCATAAGGAGTAAATCCATGGCTGCCCTCATCCCGAAGTCTTTCTTTTGTTAGAAGATAACTATCCCCACCCATTGGGCTGATGTACTCCGAAGAAGGTAGCTTCTCGTGCCCCCACACTCCAAGAGTTAAAGGCCACTGGTAACCCGTAGTTACTCCGGCGATTGGGCCGATCCGTATATCATTGTCCCGACTCCACCGTCTGTGAAGAGCTCAAGAAGCATGGAGTGGGAAACGCTCCCATTTATGATATGTGCCTTTTCTACCCCACTTTTAACCGCAACCGCAGCACCTTTGATTTTGGGGATCATGCCTCCCCTGATAACTTCTTCCTCAATAAGGGAATCAATTTCATCCAGATTTACGCGGGAAATGCGGCTGCTCAGATCTTTAATATCTCTCAGGAGACCTGAAACATCGGTCATAAGTATCAATTTTTTAGCATGCAAAGACGCTGCAATGTCTCCTGCAACCGTATCAGCATTGATATTTAGGGCATTACCTTTTGCATCCACAGCAATCGGAGAGATTACAGGAATATAGCCTTTTTCAAGCATTATATGGAGAATTTCCGGGTTTATGACCTCACTTTCCCCGACCCAGCCTATATCCACTTCAGTTTCCACACCGTCGATAAGTACACGTTTTGCAGCCTGTTTATGACCAAGGATCATTCTTCCGTCGTAGCCTGTAAATCCAACCCCTTTGCCGCCGAACATTCCGATAAGGGATACAATTTTAGTATTGATATTTCCGACAAGAACCATCCTTGCAATTTCCATAGTTTCATCATCTGTAATGCGAAGTCCCTGGAAAAACTCAGCCTTCTTGCCCATACGTTCCATTTTTTCAGTTATTTCAGGTCCGCCACCATGCACGATAACAGGTTTGATTCCCACATAACGCAGGAGGACAATATCTTTTATGATATCTTCCATGATCTGGACGCTGATCATTGCGTTTCCACCCACTTTGATAACCATGATTGAATCACAGAACTCCTGCATATAAGGCAGGGCTTCAATAAGCACATTCTCTCTTTTGAGTTCCATCATTTAGGAATCAGAAAATCTCTTTTTAAACTTATCGTTAAACCATACAGGTTATAGCTCAGAGAAATTCTGTAAAAAAAGAAAATATATCCAAATTTCATTAAAAATTTACAAACACATAGGAATAACACATAGGAATAACACATAGGAATAACACATAGGAATTATAGAAATAAGCCAGCCCGGATAGTATAAAATTAAAGAACTGCCCAGGCTAATTCTGCATATGGATATCAAAAAGAAAAAGAAAGAACCCCGGTTTTCAGGGTATGTGAGAAATACAGGTTTACTCGATTTTTTCGATCTTTTCTTTCTTGACAAAGGGCTTGCTGATTTTCTCCGGCATCCAGTCAGGCCTGTTTTTGGGGGCTGCGACAAGTTCCTTCCATGCCTTGAAAACGTGCACCTTCTTTGTCCCGCGTTCTCTGAGGCGGATGACATCCGGTTTGGATTTTGTACCGGCACCCCGGTTTGCAGCTTTCAAGGCAGCCTGCCGAGGCTGTTTTCCAGTGAAAACACCATGCTCATTGCCTTCTTCGTCTCGTAAAACAAAATTTCTTGTGTTGGACATAAAGGTCACCTCGCAAATTGTATTGCTAGACACTGATTAATTTTTAAAGTATATAAAATCTTTCTTCAGAATGTTGCCTATAGTTATTGGTTTATGCAAAATAGCCCTTAATCTGTGCAGGGTATATACACTAAATTTTTAGAGATTGTTGTCAAAATGGGAAATGTTTAAATATTTACTCATTGTTAAAAATATGACCTGAAATAGTATTCAGGAAAGGGTTTTTAGATACTTTTGAAAAAGATATTATATTGTACATTTGGAAAAAAAGCCTGGAAAGCACAAACTTTACATGCTATTACTTCTTATGGTCACTATATTTTTCCAAATGCATATAATAAAATTATGTATTTGTTAAAGATTTATTATGTATTTGTTAAGGATTAATTTTCTAAATCAAAAACAAACTCATCTTTTCACGGATCTGGTTAAACATGGAACAGTGTACTTTCAACCTCCCGGACGTCCAAGCCAGCAAACCAAACATAGCTATCAACCTCACCCGTGTTGGGGTAACAAACATGAAAAAGCTGGTTGAAATCAAACGAAAGGACAAACGTCCGATAGTGCTGATTTCAACTTTTGATGTCTTTGTTGACCTGCCTTCAGACCGTAAGGGAGCAAACCTTTCAAGAAACTTTGAAGCTGTAAACGAGGTACTGGAAAAGATTCTCAGCACACCGGTATATGAAATAGAACAACTGTGCAGCGATATTGCACATAACCTGCTTGGCCGCCATGAATATGCAAATCAGGCTGAAGTAAGGATGAAAAGCGAATATATGATAAGGCGCGCCTCCCCCTCAACAGGAATCAAGTGTCAGGAAGTCGTGAATATCTTTGCCGAAGCTTCGGCTGTAAGAGGTGACGGCGACAAAAACTACTTTGATGTGAAAAAACTCATCGGAGCTGAAGTGGTTGGAATGACTGCCTGTCCCTGCGCTCAGGAGATAATGAGAGATAAGGCTGCAAACGAGCTTGCCAATCTTGGGGTTGACAGGGATACAATTATAAAATTCCTGGAAAAAGTGCCAATGGCTACCCATAACCAGCGCGGAAGAGGCATTATCTCAATCAAGGTAGCTCACGACTTTGACGTTTCCCTTGAGAATATAATCAAGATAATAGAACGCTCTATGAGTTCAAGCATCTATGAGGTTCTGAAACGCTCGGACGAAAAAGTTGTTGTGGAAACCGCACACATGAACCCGAAGTTTGTGGAAGATTGTGTAAGGACAATGGCAGACAATGTTGTAAAAGAGTTCCCGAACCTTCCCGATAATGCGGTAATCACTATCAAACAGATTAATGAAGAGAGCATACACAGGCACAATGCATTTGCTGAGAGGGTGGCTCTCATGGGAGAACTCAGGAGTGAAATCAATCAGTAAAAAGCCCGAACTAGTCAACTACCCCTGAGCTAAAATACTCAGGGGCTCCTGATGAGGTTTTACGAAAGAAGGTAACTGATTTTGAGAAATCAGCAAACTTTAAATTCTTTTTTTATGTATCAAATTTTGAAGCCTCAATTAAGTATTTCAGGGCTTTTTTTGGAGTCATTTACGGTGAGACCACATAAACTTTATTAAAGGACCGGAATAACCTATTATAAGCTATTAAAGAAGGAATAGACTTGCAGGGCCTAAAATGCCAGCGTCCTGGAAGCTCTCGAGGTGAAAGCATGGCTGATGCTGAAGAAATAATAGCAGTAGGGCGCAACAAAAAGACCATCAGAGTGGGAGATGCGGTCAAATACGTAAATAGCGATACCGTTAGCAGGGTTAACGAGATCAAAAAGGACGACCAGGGAAAAGTCTGGGTCCTGCTCGAAAGTACCGACCTCTGGTATAGAGAAGAAACCCTGGAATTTACGGATATCAGACCCACAGAAAAGAGAGAAGAAAGGGAGTATACTGTCGAGGAACTGGAAGAAAGGTTCAGGAAAGATAGAGAAGTAGCTCAAAGCTTCGATCTTGAAAAAATTGGAGGAGGAGGAGGGGCAGGAGGGTAATTCTTCCCGCCTTTACTTTTTACTCAAAAATCATTGTAACAATTCAGGTAGCCTTTGAAAGGCTACAATTTTTCCTCTTTTCGAGGAAAAATTGCATATAAATTGAATCCTATTTTGTTTCGTTATTATGCTTACACGTGAAGAGATCCTCGTTATCTATGAAGCTGGTCCTGAAGCTGTAATTTCTGTAATCCAGAGACTTGAAACTATCATAGAAGAACAAGCTATTCGAATTGCTGAACTAGAAGAACGTGTAAGGATTTTAGAATCTCGCTTAAATCAAAATAGCAGAAACAGCAGTAAACCTCCTTCTACTGATTTTTTAGTCAAAGAAAAACCTAATCCCAAGAGTCTCCGGAAAAAGAGTGGGAAGAAACCTGGAGGTCAAGAAGGTCATCCAGGCACAACTCTTGATATGGTTAATGATCCTGATTAGGTAATTGAACATTCTTTGACCTGCTGCAAAGAATGTGGACATACTCTTGAGGATGTTGAAGTTGAAGCTTATGAGAGAAGACAAATTTTTGATATTCCTCCTGTAAATCTAATTGTTACGGAACATCGAAGTCAGATTAAGACCTGTACTCACTGTGGAAAATCAAATAAAGCTTCTTTTCCAGAATCTGTGAAATATCCCGTCCAGTATGGTCCTAATATTTTAGCTTCAGCAATTTACTGTAAAAACTACCAGTTTATTCCCTACAAAAGGATTTTAGAGTTTTTTGATGACGTTATGGGGATAAAAATCTGTTCTGCTACGATAATCAGAGCAGAAAAAGAATGCTTCCGGAATTTAGAGGAGTTTGAAAATGTGAGTCAGGAGAGGTTAATAACTTTCCTGTAATCCATTGTGATGAAACTGGGATGAAAATGAAGGAAAAAGGCATTGGCTTCATGTAGCTTCTAATGACAAATACACCTGTTATTTTGCTCACTCAAAAAGAGGATCAGAAGCAATTAATGCCATGGGAATTCTTCCAGAGTTTAAAGGAATAGCAGTTCATGACGGATGGAAACCCTATAACAGTTATGAATGTGATCATGCTCTTTGCAATGCTCATCTCCAGAGAGAACTTACTGGAATTGAGGAGAACTATAAACAGCAATGGGCTAAAGAGATGAATGAACTGTTAACAGAAATGAAAAAGTATACTGATGAGTGTAAAGAGCAGGTCAAAGATCTGGACTTTGAGCAAATTAAAGTGTTAGAAGAAAGGTTCGATGCTGTAGTCATGAAAGGGATTGAAGAAAATCCACCTTCTCTAAACCCTGAAAAACAAGGAAAACGTGGTAAAAATCCAAAAACAAAAGCAAGGAACCTACTTGACAGGTTTATAGAAAACAAAAAACAGATCCTGAGATTCCTCAATGACTTGAGAGTTCCGTTTGAGAATAACCAAGCAGAAAGAGACATAAGGATGATGAAATTACAGCAGAAAATATCAGGAACTTTCAGAACTATACAAGGAGCGGAAGCTTTCTGCAGAATTAGAGCTTATATCTCAACCATTAAAAAGAACGATTTACCTGTTATAGACGGTATTCTCGCGGCGCTCAAAGGAGCGCCGCTATTATTCTGAGAATTTCAGCATTTTGCTGAAAAAACATACTTTTTTATCAGTGGCTGAATAGTTACAAATCATTTTTTATTTTACCGATAAATTTCTTCGTTGACTTTGCATTTCGTTACCTCTTCTGCATTTTTATCCGCTGCGCAAGAATACATTTTCCGCCGTGTCTGCCACCAAGCGGTTTTTGCGGTGTACCAAGGGAGTTCATGCAGCGCGCCATAACAGCCGCACCTCTGGCAAGCCCGTCATCCACAAAGACCACTCTCTCATCGATTTTAGGAGCGAGGTTCATTTTTTCCAGGCAGCTCAGGATTAATTTAGGCTTGTTCCCGGTAATCCCGGCCCTGCCTGTAATTCCAAAAGTTGTATCTTCAAAAATGAGCCCTTCTTTTTTTGCGACCCCTATGAGCCTGCACACCACTCCAGCCATTACCTCATCAATGACAGCATAAACAATCGGAAGACCATGACTTTTGCAGATCTCCAGGCCTATTGCACTCAGCTTTCCCATATCTGAACCGTTTGCTCCTACATCGCATCCGATAAGCGTTACACCTATCTCCTCGGCTGCATCCGGCCTTACAGGAACACTGCCGTACCTCATTCTATCCTTTGGAACTTTTTCAATGATTATGAGCTCATGAATGCGCCTCGCATAATCTTCGATAGCTTTAGCCTTCATCTTCAGAGTGAGGAAAGAAGGCGGCTTCTGGTTCTCAAAAGCTTCCAGAGCGGTTCCTAACTTAGAATCAACGATTTTCGAACCCCGGATAATGGCATCAGGAATTGCACCTGCATAACCGCAGAAGTTTCCAATTGTTTTTGCATATGGCTGGTCCTGGCTTGTGATCCTTCCGTCAAGGGTCGTCCCGAAGTCGATTGAGATGCAGGGGTTCCTGAAATCAACATCAGTCAGTTTAGCCGCTTCCTTTATTCCTGCTGTTGCAAGCTCTCCCTCCATTTCGTTTGCAACAATTTCAACCCCTGTAGAACCAATCGGAGGCGTAACCCCAGCTACAGCCCCATCAAAGACAACTTTTTCCAGGTTACTGTATTTCTGGAGTTTTTTAGAAATATTCGAGATGGACATTGGAGGAGTCATGTTCTTTGGAGGGACACCTCCCAGTAGACACCCTTCTGCCAGGGCTTTGACAAATTCACCCACTTCCTCCGGACTGTCAAAGCCTGCAACGACACCCGTAGAGCGCACCACAAAATGAAGGTCAGTCTTTATGTCCAGGTTGGCTTTTTCCATGGCTTCGGTTAGAGTGCTACTCACCAGTTCTGCAACGGCTTCGCGCGTAAGTTCCACACCTGTAAGTGTCTTTCCAAACACGGTTTCTCCGGGTTTTGGAGGACGGACATCTCGGGTCATGCGCAAGACCTTGTTTATGATGTGGGTCCTTCCAGTTTCCATATTGACGGCTGTAAGGATAGATTTGGTGGTGGTATTTCCTACTTCTACCGAAGCTACGATAAAGAATGGTTTTGACTTGAGGTCAATCAAACGAACCTGAGGAGATTCTGCAATTCTGGGTTTCAGAGCCATTTTTATCCCTTCCTGAGGATCTGTACATAGTTTCAATTGAATCTGCATCCGGTACAGTTGAACTGCCGAAATCTAATTCAATTGAACTTGTACATAGAATGTAATAATAAATTTCATTTTAGAGATTAATTGCTTTTTACAGTTTAATCAAAGGTAATTCAAACTGATTCGAAACTGACTCAAACTAACTTAAACACTATTTAAATCTGGTCGAGTCTAACATAAATGATTCGAAACTGACTCAAACTAACTTAAACACTATTTAAATCTGGTCGAGTCTAACATAAATGAATTGGATACGGCAATTAGAAACCGGATGTTTTGAATATGGGAATATTCAGGAGGTATGTATCTTCAGGATATGATAAAGAGATATGACAAGAACACAATTTACCTGAAGTTTTAGGAAGGTATTAATCAAAGTCTATAATAATCTTTGCTAAAACACTTCAAAGTGCCAGTTTATTTAAGTCTTATCATAACTGATCCATCAGCGCTGGTTTTCACAACTATAATTTATTTTTATCCCTATTCGACTATCCTTATCAATTGTTTTTGTATCCATTTTTTATTGTATTCACTTATCTTCGGGTATCATTTTTGTCATGTACCTTATCATTAATCTCTCTTGATGTGGTACCTTTTCATTTATCCCTTAATGGCAATTTCTACAAAATATTCCCACTTCAAAGAAACGTTTTCAATCAAGCCTAAATTATTTACCTATAAGAATAAATTAGAGCACATAATTATAAAGAGCATAAATTATAAAGAGCATGATTATAATAACGCGCATGACTAGTACACACTTATGAAATATAATAATTAGATAATGAAGAACTGATTAATATATTTTCTTTCAGGAATGACGCATGTAGCGTTTCCTGAGATTCGGAAATAATAATCATCGGAGACCTTTAATGCCGCTAGATCCTATTTGCAAGAAAATTATATCTGACGATACTGAATACTTTTCGGATTACGGGGGAAAACATTACTATTTCTGCAGTACCGAATGCAAGCAGAAGTTCGATGTACTGGAAAAGAGTGTCATCCGGCTCAAGCGAAACCTGAGTGAAAAGGAAAAGATTTCCTTTGGAAAACTGAAAAAAGACATCATAAAACCAGGAATTTGCACCCTCTGCGGAGCCTGTGCAGCAAACTGTGAGTACATAACCATTGAGAACGGTGCGCCAAAACTGGTCGGCCCCTGCAAAGCCTGTGGGGTCTGCTATTACCAGTGCCCAAGGACAATCACCACAGAAGAAGGGCTAATCGGGAGCTTCCGATATGCCTACGCCGCAAAGTCTGCAATTCCCGAAATAAAGAGGCAGGACGGCGGAGCTGTGACCTCTTTCCTTCTATATGCACTGGACGAGGGACTGATAGATTGCGCTGTCGTCACAGCCCGCTCAAAGGAAGAACCCTGGAAACCCATACCCAAAGTAGCAACAACCAGGGAGGAGATTCTTGAGAGCGGAGGAAGCATCTACTCCCACTCAATGACTCTTGAAGCCCTGATGAGCGCAATCAAGCAGGGAAAGCAGAGTATCGCCTTTGTGGGAACGAGCTGCAACATCGACGCCGTCACAAAGATGCAGAAAAGCTCATACGGCTTACTACATCTCTTCATGCGGGCAAAAATTCTGAAACTGGGACTCTTCTGCATGGACACCTTCGCCTATGAAGGGATCAAGGCAGTGCTGGAAATTTATGGGATCACGCTAGAAAATGTAGAGGCCATGAAAATCCGAAAAGGAAAGTTCGAAGTTACACTGAAAAACGGAAAAGAACACGTCTTAGAACTCAGCGATTTCGATGAATACAGGAGTTCATCCTGCCAGTTCTGCACAGACCTAGCCTCTGAAAATGCGGACATCTCCTTTGGCGGAGTCGGCAGCCCCCAGGGCTGGACCACAGTCCTCACCCGTTCAGCCATAGGTTACGAGATCTTCAACGAAGCCGTAGACAACGGTTACATCGAAGCCCGACACCTCACCGACGAAGAACTCGAAAAAGTACTCAACCTGGCAAAGATGAAAAAGGTCCAGATGTATGCATTGCATATGAGGCAGAAAGTGTAAAAATCCAAAATGAAAAGGCAGTCATCTTAAGCAGAAAAAATATATGCCCCGAAATTGGATATAGCCACAGATAAGAGTTTAGGGGATAATTGCAGTGGTCAAACAGTAATAACATGGACAACGCTGCTTTGCGATTTCAGTGAATTATCGATTTCTTCATACTGAACAGGATTGGGAGCAGTTGCACCGCCTCCGAGTGCTACAGGTTCATCCGATTGGATCAAGTACTCTCCTCCTCATTCAGATAGGATCAAGTACTTCCCCCTCATTCAGATAGGATCAAGTACTTCCCCCTCATTCAGATAGGATCAAGTACTCCCTTCCTCTTTCAAATATTATATTTGTGGAAAAATTGAGGTCCTGTTTTGCCAATCTCCCAGTTTCCTTCAAACTCAATCACTTTGTTAGCTTTTGAAGATCGTTCTTTGCTTTTTGAAGAGTCTCACTAAATTGATCCACTGCTACTCTATTTATTATCACTTATTCACCTTGTTCCCGAATATTTGGAATCTTTGGGATTTCAGGGGAATTTCATGAGATTTTCTAAAGCTGATCTACGTAGATGGAAGAATCAATAAATTTGCAGATATGAATTTGCAGAATATTGCCACAGGCATATTTCCAGGCATATTTCCAGGCATATTTCCAGGCATATTTCCAGGCATATTTCCAGGCGTATTTCCAGGCGTATTTCCAGGCGTATTTCCAGGTGTATTTCCAGGCGTATTTCTAGCCAGTATGAAAATAATTAGCATTGAGTGTAGCAGAAGAATAAATAAGGAGTAATGGTAACTGAATGATTATCAGTATTTCAATTCGATCTGAAAAAAGAGAATATTTACACCAAATTATATTAAAAAATACTTCCCAGCATACCCCCCAAGATGAGATAGGAAGAATATATTTATTTCATAAACTGTTTCTAGTATGCATAATTAACGACATTTTATTCAGGATTATTCTATTTTTGAGGAATTTTAATGATCACAAAAGAGGATGTAGAACACATCGGCTGGCTTGCCCGCATTGAGATCAATGAGCAGGAAACAGTCGAATATATGGAAAAACTTAATTCAGTTTTGGAGTACTTCGGGCAGCTCGATGAGGTGCCGACCGAAGATGTTGCTCCCACATACCATGTTGCTGAGATCTATAATGTATTCAGGGAAGATGTGGTTGAAGAATGCCTCCCGCAAGAAACCGTTCTTGCAAACACCGAACACAAACAGGACGGGGCTTTCAGGGTCCCGAAGATCGGCTGAGGAGATGTTTTGATGGCAAAATGGATGAGTGTTGCACAGGTTAAAGAGAAGATCAAAGAAAGCTCAGTCGAAGAAGTAACAGCCAGATACCTCGAAGCTATCGGAAAGAGCAAAATCAATGGTTATGTAACAGTTTCCGATAAAGCCCTTGAGCAGGCAAAAAAGATCGATGTTGAAGGGCATGAGGGTCCCCTTGCAGGAGTTCCAATCGCAATCAAGGATAACATTTCCGTGGTCGGGCTGACAAACAGCTGCGGCTCGAAAATTCTTGAAGGCTACGTTCCTCCTTTCAATGCTCACGTAATCGAAAAACTTCTTGCTGCCGGAGCCATAGTCCTTGGAAAAACCAATATGGATGAGTTTGCAATGGGCTCATCCACGGAAACCAGCCATTTCGGGCCGACTGCAAACCCCTGGGACCTCGAAAGAGTACCTGGAGGATCTTCCGGTGGCAGCGCAGCGGTTGTTGCGGCAGGAGAAGCCCCTTTTGCCCTGGGATCTGACACTGGAGGATCCGTACGCTGTCCTGCAGCTTTCTGTGGTGTTGTAGGGCTTAAACCAACATATGGGGCAGTTTCAAGGTACGGAGTTGTGGCTTATGCAAACTCTCTTGAACAGGTAGGACCTCTAGCAAACAATGTGGAAGATATAGCAGTCCTGATGGATGTTATAGCCGGTTACGACCGAAGAGATTCCACCTCCATTGATAGTAAAACTGGGTACCAGAAAGCTCTTGTTAACGATGTGAAGGGGCTGAAAATAGGTATTCCAAAGGAATTTTTCGGAGAAGGAATCCATCCGGACGTAGAAAAAGCCGTATGGAACGCTATACACAAATATGAGAGCCTCGGAGCGACCTGGGAAGAGGTCTCGATGCCCAACATAAAATACGCCCTTGCTTCGTACTATATCATTGCAATGAGTGAAGCCTCCTCAAACCTTGCCCGCTTCGACGGAACACGTTATGGGTTCAGGGAAAGCGCCGAAAACTGGCACACAATGGTCTCAAAGACCAGAGCCGAGGGTTTTGGAACCGAAGTCAAGAGAAGAATTCTCCTGGGGACCTATGCGCTTTCTGCAGGTTATCATGACAAGTACTACCTCAAAGCCCTGAAGGTAAGGACACTTGTGAAACAGGACTTTGATAAGGCTCTTTCAGCAGTTGACCTGCTTATGGCTCCGACCATGCCCAACCCTGCTTTCAAGATTGGGGAAAAGATTGAAGATCCACTGACTCTCTACCTCTCGGACGTAAACACCTGTCCGATCAACCTTGCAGGCGTGCCTTCAATTTCCATACCATGCGGCTTTACTGATGGACTGCCTATCGGGCTTCAGATAATGGGCAAGCCTTTTGATGAGCCCGCGGTTCTGCGTGCAGCTTATACTTTTGAGCAGAATACTGATTACCACACAAAGAGACCTCCGGAGGTGGCGTAAATGGTCTATGAAAACCCTGACGGCATAAGGATCGGGCTTGAAATCCACATCCAGCTCAACAAACTTAAGACCAAAATGTTCTGCGGCTGCTCTACCGATTACCACAATGCAGCTCCCAACACCCACACCTGTCCGGTCTGTCTTGGCCTTCCAGGTACACTTCCGGTACTGAACAAAAAAGCCGTGGAAGCAGCAATTAAGGTGGGACTTGCTCTTGAAGGAGAAATTGCAGAAGAGACCCAGTTTCACAGGAAGAACTACTTCTACCCTGACCTTCCCAAAGGTTTCCAGGTAACTCAATACGATTTTCCCATTGTTAGTAAGGGAAAGGTTGTGATCGAAGGAGAGGACGGGGAACATGTAGTCGGAATTACAAGGGCTCACATGGAAGAAGACCCCGGAAAGCTTGTACATATAGGGAGCATCGAGAAGTCCAAAGGTGTCCTTATAGACTACAATAGGTCAGGCATGCCCCTGATTGAAACCGTTACCGAGCCAGATATGAGGAGCCCCAAGGAGGCCAGAAGATTCCTTGACAAGTTCAGAAACATCCTCGAATACCTGGATGTCTTTGACGGAAATCTCGAAGGGGCTATGCGTGTCGATGCAAACGTTTCAGTCTACTGGGGCACCCGTGTTGAGATAAAGAACATCTCCTCCCACAAAGGAGTGGAAAGGGCTCTTCTCTACGAGATTATGCGCCAGAAGAACGTGATCCGCCGTGGCGGTAAAATCATGCTGGAAACCCGCCATTTTGATGAGGGCAGAGGAGTAACAATCTCGATGAGGACAAAAGAAGAGGCAGAAGATTACCGCTACTTCCGTGAACCTGACCTTATGCCCATGCGCGTTACTGGCTGGATTCCTGCAATTAAAGAGACTCTGCCTGAACTTCCTGACGCCAAACGTGCACGCTTCATGGAACAGTACGGCATCACTGATATGCATGCAAGGTCCCTTACTTCCAAGATCATGCTTGCCGACTTCTATGAAAGTGTCTGTGCAACAGGTGTTGACCCGAAGACTGCCGCTACCTGGACAGCCGACGTTTTCCTGGGAGAACTGAACTACCGCGACCTTGCAATCTCTTCTTACGACGGCAAGACAATCGGCTTCATCCACGCAAAAGACCCGGGGATCGAGAATTCCTTCAAGGTCCTGGATATGGTAGAACTGGTCACCCTCTTTGCCGAAGGCAAGGTAAGTGACCGGGCGGCAGTTGAAGTCATCCGCACAATTCTGGACGGGACAGAGGAAAAAACTCCCTCTCAGATCATCGAAGAAAAAGGTCTTTTCAAAGCGGAAGATGACATGGTCACCAGGGCTGTTGCCGAAACAATTGCAGAAAACGCTGCAGCAGTGCAGGACTACCTTGGAGGAGCAGAAAAGTCCCTGAACTTCCTTGTAGGACAGGTAATGAAAAAGACAAAAGGCACGGCAGATGCGAAAACTGCTCGCGAACTAATTGAAAAGGAACTTAAAGGGTAACCCGGCAGGGTTTACCTTTTTAACTACTTTTTTATTGGGTTTCTGGCAGGGATTGCTGAATAAAGAATTGGAGCTTTCTACCCTGCACCTCGGCGCAGTCTCGCCCACTACCCTATAAGAAAATATTATTTAATACAGATCAGGCCTTCGATCTTCGAGAATAGAGCCAGTTTGCCTGATTTCTTTTGCCTCTTCCAGATCAATTTCTCCAAGAAGAACACACTCTTCCATACCAGCCTCTGCCAGAATGCGCCCCCAGCCGTCAACAATAAAAGAGCCGCCAGGATAAGTCGAATACCTGTCTTTCCCCACCCTGGTGCAGGCGATATGCGGCAGCTGGTTTTCAAGTGCACGGGAAAGGGACATAATTCGCCAAGGATATATATAAAAATCCGGGATATCGGCAACTGAAACCAGCAAATCTGCTCCCTCAAGGGCTAATTTTCGGGCAACTTCCGGATATCGGAGTTCATTGCAAACTAAAAGTCCTATGGAGAGCCCGTACTTCTGCAGCCTGATAGGAGCTATGCTGTCCCCAGGAGCAAAATATTCCTTTTCCATGCCGTAAAGCTGGACTTTTCGACGGATACCAGTTAGCTTTCCGGATTCGATGCAAAAACCAAGATTGAACTGAGAAGGAGTTTTCTTTTCTAGACATATTGCATCACTTTCTTTCCTTTCTTTCTTTTCGATCATTGAGCCTGAAAGAATACAGCCATGTTCTCTGGAAAAGTCGAGGAGAGCTTCAAGCGTGGGACCAGAGGCGGTTTCAGCCAATTCTTCTATATGGTCATAACAAAAGCCGGTTGAGAAAACTTCCGGAAAGACAAGCAGATCGGCTTCTTTTGAAACTGCTTCTTCTGCCAGAGAGAGGGCACGCTCAAGGTTTTCCTGTTTCGAACAAAGCGAGATATTCATCTGGATACAAGCGGCTTTCATGGTTGTCTTTCATTCCTGCCAATTATAAGGTGTAATTACTTCATTTAGATACTTTATTAAGACATTCTATTTCCTGATTTTAGATTAAGGTTTTTGCACTTCAATATAAAAGTTATACAGCTGGAGACTGAACTCCAGATAGCTACTTCAGGCAGCACCTTGATTATCAAGCTGTACTTCATGTGTCTTCGGTAAAGTGAGGAATCATGATAAATTGCACCTATTTCTACAACAGTTATCTAAAATTTTAATATAATATAGGCTGGAGTAAAGTATCGATTTTAGGTAAAGAGGGCAAAGTTTGAGATCGATTTATGGTACAAAATAGATAGCTTTCGGGCAAGAAAATTCCTTAACCGATGACCAATGAGCTGTACTTTGATTATCAAGCTGTACTTTGATTATATATATATCCAAATATTTGATAGAACAAAAATCTGATAGAACAAAAATCTGATAGAACAAAAATCTGATAGAACAAAAATCTGATAGAACAAAAAAATCATGAGAACTTTCCTTAGGAAAAATATAAAGCATGTCAATCTCAAAATAGGCTTGAAGAAAAAAACCGTCTGCAAAAAAAAACCTGAAACATTACTGAATCAAGGACTGACCATAAGGAGGAAAACACCACGGAAGAACCAGCTTCTGATTTTCGATTTCACGCAAGGACCCTTATTTTCAAGTTCCGGGACTTTTTTTTCCCCCGCAGAAAAATCCTGGAAGAGGCAGGGATAAAGCCCGGTTTCAAAATTCTGGATTATGGCTGCGGGTCAGGTTCCTATATCCGTGACGCTTCCGAAATGGTGGGACCTTCAGGAAAAGTCTATGCCCTGGATATCAATCCGGTTGCTGTTGAGATGGTCCGGCACCTGACTTCGATAAAACAGCTGAAAAACATAGAGACTATACTTTCCGATTACGATACCGGCTTGCCCGGCGAGAGCCTGGATATAGTCCTTTTCTATGATACCTATCATACCCTGAACAAGCCAGAAATTGTTATGAAAGAATTGCACCGCGTCCTGAAGCCCGAAGGGACACTTTCTTTTAGCGACCATCACATGAAAGAGGAAGAAATCATGGAAAGGGTAACCCGGAAAAAACTTTTTAAGCTGAAAAAAAAGGGCAAAAAGACATATTCCTTTAAAAAGGACAGCAGTTAATTCAGGTGCAGACGTGTACCTGTTTACTAGGCGTGTACCTGTTTACTAGGCGTGTACCTGTTTACTAGGCGTGTACCTGTTTACTAGGCGTGTACCTGTTTATTTATACTGCCAAAAAACAATAAAAAAAGTAAAAGAAAGAAATGAGAGAATCTGAACTCAGGAGAAGCACAAAGCTTAATGGGTCAACAGAATAATTTTCGATAAATTTTCATCGGCTTCTTTTTTATAGATTCAACGTCCATTGCCATCTTATTGAGCTTAAAATAGTCAGATAAAAAGAATAGCCAGATAAGAATGGCTAGATAAAACGCATATGAAATTCTTCGAATAACAGGCACAAAGAAATGAAAGTACTTTTTTTTCCTTACCTTTTTTACCTATCAACCTCATCATTCTCTTGGGCAGTAAGGTTGTACTTATTTTGGTTCTTTGAAGCCGTGATAAAACTAACCAGTGAATTGCCATCGAAGGCTCAAATGTGACTTTGATCACGGATGCTAAATTGGCCTTTGAGGCAATTCTACTGCCCAAATTAATTTGGTGATCTAATTTGGTGATCTAAATTGGTTGAAGTCATTAACAAAGCTTGTGGTTTAGACATTCACAAACTCTTTTTCATTGCTACAATCCTCAGTAGATCTGGTGAAAAACAGCAACAATATTTCTCTAGAACCCCTGACGAAATTTTAGCTTTTAAAAACTGGGTTATATCAGATAAATGTGACGTTGTTGCCTGTGAATCAACGAGTGACTTTTGGGTTCCGATTTATGATGCGTTGATAAAACATCTACCTGTTATAGTTGGAAATGCCCGAGATATGAAGGCGTTTACACACAAAAAAACAGATAAGATCGATTCCGAATTCATCGCACAACTTGCATTGAATAATATGATTCAACCATCAAGAGTTTTCCCAAAAAACCATAGAACATTTCGTTCATGTATCCGGCTTCGCCATAACCTTGTACAAAAAAGAACAGATATAAAAAATGAAGCTCACGCCATACTCGCACCTGAAATGTTTAATCTGAAGAATGTGCTAACAGATATTTTTGGTAAGAGTGGTAGAGCAATTCTATCAGGAATTTGTTCAGGTAAAAGCGTTGACCAGATTATAGCAAGCCTTTCCCCAAATGTTCGTAAAAAAAGTGATCAGATAAGGGAAACTCTGGACAGAGAAATCTCTCAAGGTGCTGCATTCAGGCTTCAGATCTGTCTGGATATCATAAAGCATCTTGACAATGAAATCAAAATTTTGGAAAAAGAAATATTCAATTATGCTTATAAAAATCATAAGCAAGAAATGGAAATTTTAATGTCTGTTCCAGGAATAGGAGAACTTGGAGCGGCAACTCTTATTGCTGAAATAGGCGATTTCAAAGATTTTTCTTCAGGGGATAAGCTTGCTTCATGGCTTGGCATAGTTCCGAATGTGTACCAATCAGCGGATAAATACCATAACGGAAGAATCACTAAGAGAGGATCTAAGGAAGCAAGGTGGATTCTAACACAGATTGCTCAGGCAGCAGCAAGAACAAAAAATAGCAGGTTAAAAGAGTTTTTCAACAGAAAAAAGAAGTCGATTGGGCATTCAAAGGCAATTATTGCCCTGGCAAGAAAAATTGCAACAATTATATGGCATCTGATCACAAACGAGGAGATGTATGAAGATGAAACTGGATATAAAAAGGGGGAAATTCAAAAGAGAAAGATAGTGGAGACTGAGATATTCTCAGTTGATGAAAGGATCAAAATAATGAGTGAAATATATGTAATTGCGAGAAATGAAGAAAGAGAGAGTACGTGAGGAAGATCTCCTCATATACTTTCATGCTAAATTAAGGCATGAAGTGAATAACTGGTAATGAGAAAATCTATTTAGTGTTTTGGAGGTTGGTTTGTTGGATTTCTGGAGGTTAGTTAATAGGATCAAAAAATCTATTCAAAAATCTATTCAAAAACCTATTCAAAAACCTATTCAAAAACCTATTCAAAAGTATCAGTTCCCGCAGTTTCGGTTCCTGCAGTTGCAGGACTTTGTTCTGCGAGAATGACTGTTTTTGCCGGGTAGATCACGTATCCCCCATTGCTTCCTTTTCCCACATCAGAGGTCCTGAAATACCACTCTTCCGTAATATTGGTCTTCCTGTCAGCATCGACATTAATTGTTATTGCGTCGGTATTTGACATTACTATCAGGTTTTCAAAAGCCTGGTCTACTTCGAAATTACCAAATTCGTCCCCCGATTCGATGAAAAGAAGTTTATCCTTATCTATCAGCCAGGTGTATTTGAACACTGCAAAATCGGTATCTTCACTTGCAAAAACAGAGTCCTCAAAGATAACAAAGTGAACTACCACTCAGCTAAAGACTGAGTGGCTTCTTGGTTCATTCCTCCCTCTATTGAGGGCAAGTCCCCAAGCTCATCCCCGTAGTCCCTACGGTGTCATAATCCAATTAGATTCTGATCTATGAGAGCGAATTTTTTGATATTGATAGCGGCATTAATGTCTCTATCGTGTTTGGTTTTACAGTCTGGACAAATCCATTCTCTGTCTTTTAGCTGAAGCTCTTTATTGTGGTATCCACACACACTACATAGCTTAGAAGAGGGTTCAAATTGTCCTATTCTCAGGACGGTTTTTCCAAACCATTGAGCCTTATATTCCAACTTTATTACAAAACTACTCCACGCAGAATCACTTATAGCCTGTGCTAAGTGATGATTCTTAACCATGCCTTTAACATTTAGAGTTTCCAGAGCTACAGCTTGGTTTTCGCTAACAAGTCTAAAAGAGAGTTTGTTCTGGAAGTCATTTCTCTGATTTGTTATTTTGTCATGGAGTACAGCAAGTCTTCGTTTAGCTTTTGCCCTGTTCTTAGAACCTTTCTGTTTCCTTGAGACTCTTTTCTGTAATACTTTGAGCCTTTTAAGAGAGTTTTTCAAGTACTTTGGATTCTCAACCTTTTCTCTTGTTGAAAGGACAGCAAAGTCTTTGATACCTACATCAATTCCTACTGTTGTTGATTCTGTGAAAGCTTCCTTTACTGGAAGTTCTTTTCCATCTTCAACAAGGATACTGATGTAGTAATGTCCTTTACATGTCCTTGATACCGTAGCCGTTTTAGGCTCTCCTTCAAACTTCCTGTGAAGAACTGCTTTAATTGGTTCTATATTAGGAAGCTTGATAGTATTATTTTCAAAGTTTACAGTGTAGTGTTGAGGTACAGGGAAAGACTGTATCGGATTCTTTTTTGATTTGAACTTTGGAAACCCTGTTTTCTCTCTAAAGAATCTAGTGAAAGCGGATTCAACCTGCTTAGTCATCCCCTGTAATGATTGAGAGTTAACTTCTCCTAACCACTCATTAGAAGCCTTTAGAGTAGGAATTAATTTGTTTAAGTCAAATCTGGAAATTGATTCCCCTGTCTGCTCATAAGTTTTAATTTTCTGGTCAAGTGCCCAATTATAGACAAATCTACAGCTACCTATATGCTGATTCAATTGAATAGCTTGTGTAGTTGTAGGATAGAGTCTAAATTTGAACGCTTGCATCATACAAAGGCATTATATGCTTTAACAACACATGTACTTTTTGGTAAATACGAAGTATGAAACACGGAATCATAGCAAATTTTTGTTAATGTATCATGTTATTTTTGTTTGCAAATACCGAAAAGTCATACTTGAACCAATTAGCGAAGAACTCAAACAGATTATGATTGACATTTCAAAAGAGTCTAACTTTGAAATCCTTGAAATGGAAACTGACAAAGACCATATTCATTTCTTGATTAAGAGTGAGCCGAAAGTTAGCGTTTTGTCAATTGTCAGAAAATTGAAACAAGAATATACTAACAGGTTATGGAAAACTCAAAAAGAATATATGAAAAAGTATTATTGGGGTGAGAATACGTTATGGAGTGATGGTTATTTTGCGTTTACTATCGGAAATGTGAGTAAAGAGGCGGCAGAATATTACATACGGAATCAGGGTTGAAGTTGACGCTTATATCCCCTGAGCTAAAGACTCAGGGGTTTTACGCTTCTTCATATAAATATGTGAAGTATTGTCTCCGAATTCATCATCTGCAGTAAATATCCTGTAATCTACGGTGCCGTCCATGGAAATTACCGCAGTATCCAGTTCCATATCATTATTGTAAAGCAAAAAATAGCATTTGTTGCCATCAAATTAATTCCGTTCAGAGTAAGGCTGTACCCACTTGCAATATCCCAGGTCTCTCCCGCTTTGAGAGTTTTTTGTCGCTCTAATCCTGCTGGTACAGCATCTTAGCAAGATGCGTTGCATCATTGTCAATAGTACTGTAGAGTTTACCAAACAAATATATCATGTAAAGAATGACACCTTTGTTACATTTTCTTCTTCGGAAAACACCTTATACTTCGAAGGGAACTGTTTGGTAGTATAAAAGAGTTCACTCTAATCAATTTTGCTGGCTGCAGGATTATCTTTACCTAGGGCAGAGCTGTTTCCTTTGTCCTCAAAATAAAGGTGCTCTCCGGGCCCACTAACGCAATTACTGTACTTATTTGCATTGAAGACAAAAGCCGGGAAGGTTCTGAAATCCCACGAGATATTCTGAGAATCCGTACTCCCGGTATCAAGAGGAATGCCCCTGATTTCAACCGACGCAGCAGTACACGTTCCTGCCAACGCAAGGATTAAAGTTATCACAAAGATAGCCAGAGCTACAGCGTTAAATCTCTTTAAGTTCATAAAAATTCTCCACTAAAGTCTAATTTTTGTTTTTCTATGTTCAGACCTTTATCATGAAAGCAAAATTCAGGAGATTGTACCCCTTTCTGTTATTCAAAAATTTGTTCATTGTATTGATTTATTCACAATGTCTTGATTTAGTTTGTTCAGTGTATTATTCCCCCGTAAGGGTAGACACACTTTTCTCTTCATATCTTCAATTTCCCGGACAGCTACCTTTACCCCATAGACCGAGGACATCATCTTGCCGGTTACGACCTTTTCTACTTCTCCCAGCGCAACCAGCCTGCCCCCGGAAAGGGCCGCAGCTCTGCTGCCCACCAGGAAAGCATGGTCCGGCATGTGGGTGTTCATCACAATAGACATCCCCAGGGCAGCAAGCCGCTGCACCGTTTCCAGCACAAGGACCTGGTTACCAAAATCAAGGTGGGAAGTCGGCTCGTCCAGTAAAAGCAGAGAAGGCTTCTGGACAAGAGCCCGGGCTATCAGAACCATTTGACCCTGCCCGCCACTGAGACTGGCAACCTGCCTTTCCGCAAGCTCCGAAAGCCCTACCACTGCAAGCGACTCCCTTGCAAGCTCCATATCTTCAGCACAGGGGGATGCAAACACGGAAAGATGAGGAGCCCGGCCCATTACCACAAAATCCAGCACGGTAAAAGGAAACACCACCTCATTCTGCTGGGGCACATAACCTATATGCCGGGCAATGTCCTTTACCCCGAGAAAAGCCGTATCTTTACCCAGAATTCGGACAGCTCCGGCAGTCGGCTTGAGAATCCCTGCAATGCACTTGATCAATGTGGATTTTCCCGCCCCGTTCGGGCCCAGGATGCACATAACCTCCCCCTTTTTTAACGAGAAAGAGACGTTCTCAAAGACCGGCCCGTTTCCATAGGAAAAAGCAAGGGAGTTCACTTCCAGCATCAATTCCATCCCATGCGCCCCCTCCGGATAAGATATGCAAACAAAGGAGCGCCTACCAGGGAAGTAAGGATTCCCAGGGGAATCTCCGTAGCGACAATCGTCCTTGACAGATCATCCACAAGTAGCATAAACGAAGCCCCGATGACCGCGCTCATGGGCAGCAGGCGGCTGTAGTTGGGACCAACTATCATCCTTGAAATATGAGGCACGACCAGCCCGACCCAGCCAATAACACCGCTGATGCTGACTGCTGCTGAAGTTAAAAGGGTTGCACAAACAATGATAACCAAACGCATTTTTTCCACGTTCATCCCCAGGGCTTTAGCTTCCTCGTCTCCGAGAGCCAGGATATTGATCCTCCACCTGAGAAGAAACAGCACCAGAGCTCCAACAAACATGGGCATAATTATGTAGAGCAGATCCCCATACCTGACATTAGCAAGGCTTCCCATAAGCCAGAATACTATCGTGGGAAGTTCATCATAAGGGTCTGCAACGTATTTTACCAGTGAGGTAAGCGCCGTGAAAATAGAGCTCACGATTATTCCTGAAAGCACGAAGACCAGAGTTCCCGAACCTTTACTGGCTTTCCCCATACTTATGGCGAGAAACATCACCAGCAATCCGAAAGCAAAAGCCATCAACTGTATAAGCAGGTAATTATCCCACAGAAGTATTGCCAGGCATGCTCCGAAACCCGCACCTGCACCCACTCCCAGGATATAGGGAGAGACAAGGGGATTCCTGAAAATCCCCTGAAAAGAGGCCCCGGCTGTGGAAAGTGCAGTTCCTACCAGCAAAGCTGCAAGTATCCTGGGCAGCCTTACATTGAACAGGACCGTGTGTTGAGTAGAAACCGAAGCAGGGGTGCCAAAAAAGAGAGATGAAAAAGCTTTCATACTCTCATCCACAACCGACAAGACCGAAATCTGATATCTCCCTACAAAAAGAGAGCCTATGAGTAAGGCGAGGGGAAGCATGTACACCAGAGCAGTGCGGGAATTCTTGCATTCAGGCATGGGTGCACCTCAAAAAATGTCTGGGCCAGATCCCGGAAGTGGGCCTGTGAAAAGACCTGTTAGGCGTGGCCTCCTCAAACGGCATGCCGTAAAACTGCAGGTAGAACTCGTCTGCTTCTTTCCTCAGGTCGATTCCTGAGTTTCCGGGATTCAATTTGTCTGCTATGTACATGAGCCCCAGTATCCAGCGAGGGCTTCCGAAATCCCAGGAGGGTGGGACTGCATAAATCCGCTGCTGTTTTACAGCATCCGCATGTATACCGTATTCCCGGCAGAGGGCATAGAATTCATCTAGAGGGCGAGAAAGGAAACCGGAGATGAAAATTGTGTCAGGATTATGTTCATTGATAAAGAAAGGAGAAACATTTACACCCGGTTTGCCTTCCTTTCGGAGCTGCTTATTGATGCTCACATCCCCGGAAAATGTCACAAGGTTGTTTTCCATTCTCCCGGCGTTCAGGGCAAAGAGAGGAGAGCCCATGCAGTAATACACCTTATGATTGCTGTTTTTTGCTGCGAGAGCCTTGACAAGCTCCAGGCGTGTACGGATAAAGGAAATAAGCTCTTCTCCTTTTTCCGGCATATTAGCCTTTTCCGCGATTAGCCTGACAAAATCAAGATAAGCGTAAGGCTGCTGGATCATATGGTGTACCTGCATAAGGGTCCCGGAATCGGAGATTTCTCTCCAGACATCTATTAACCTGGAATCGTCCAGTATTCCCAGACATGTAAGTACTCCATGGACCATCCCGAAAGCCCGGCTTATCCGGTATCCGCCCATGAAGCCTTCCTCATTGAAACGTTCAACGGTAGTTGTCCCTTTAACAGACACAGTCTTCCCACAATCACAGGCATAAGTTACCCAGGGCCTTACTGGTCTCGAACCCATGGGCCCGTAAAACTCCCGTTCTGTCAGGAGACTGCCGCATTCCGGACAGTAAGTATTCAATAGTTCCGTACCCGGAGAATTGAAGAGATAAACATAATCCACATACTTACGCAAATCAGCGCACAGGCTCTCCGCCTCTCCTACAGAGGGTTCAAGCTCAATAGGAGCATCCCCGAAGGGAATGAATCTCATGACCTGAACCGGAATGGTGGGGGAGATGTCGGACACCATTTCTGCAACCTTTATCACGTCGGTTTCATTTCCCCATGAATAAACAACCGAAGTTTCAACATGCACTCCCATGTCAAAAAGTCGGGAAATATTGCGGAAAACGGGAGCTGATGAAGGGACTCCGCAGCTTATGTAACTTTTGTCAGAATAACCTTTGATTCCGACATTCATGAAATCCACAAGCTGCCCGAGCTTGTTCAAAGTCTCTTCTGTGAAATAGCAGTTTGTGGAACAGCCTGCGAGCAAACCCTGTTCTTTTGCCTGCACTGCTAGGTCCCTGAACAGGTAATAATTTGCAGCAGGCTCATTCAGTGTGGAAACCACGCCAAGACAATCCTGCTGCAGGGCTCTTTCCACGACCTGAGAGGGAATTAAGGTGGAACGGGAAAGAGGTTTGTCCGATGCCAACAAGCGAGCCACACACCCTGAACACTGGAAATTGCAGCCCGTGCCGAATACCTGAAGGAACTTACCTGAGGGATAATAATGAAGCAAAGGAATCGTTTCTATGGAAACAGGATATGCTCCAAGGTATCCCATCCCAGGGTCCTGGACTATGGTATCGCCGGCACAGACATAAGTCCCACACCTACCCCGGCTGTATTCATCGATTTCGCACCCGAACTCACACACATTGCACTGCATTTTTTAACCTCCTTTCCTAATCTCCATTACTTTCCCTTGTTCAGAACCACCCAGAAGCCGGAATCGTCCTTAACCACCCGGCAGGGGATTTCAGTCCGTTCCCCGGTTTCCCGTATGGTCCGAATCATTGCCGGGCTAAGGCGCTTTTTTGAAGCGGTATGCCAGTCCGGGTCTATTTCTACCATTTTTTCAGAGATCTTCAATTTCAATTCCTTTGTGCCGAACCCGCCCCCTATCCATGCCTGTCCTCCCGGAGCAAGGACACGGGAAATTTCCCTAAAAGCCACAGGCAGGTCTTTCCAGAAAAATACGGAGCCGCGGCTTACTATGAGGGATGCGGAGTTATCCCTGAAGGGAAGCAGATGGACATCTGCCTGTAAAGGAACAACTTTATCTGAAAGGAAGTGACGGTGAGCTTTGTCCTTTGAAAGCCTGCACATTTCCGTTGAAAAATCAACCCCATAGACCTGCATATCCGTGAGTTCCGCAACAGCGATTCCCAAGGAGGCAATGCCACATCCCAGATCCAGGCACATGCCCTGATTTATCCCGCTTTGACCAATGATGTGAGCCGCTATTACAGGGTAAATGGGAGCAAAGATGTGCTCGGCAATATAGGGAAAAACCGGAGATTTGCCATTTTCGTCCACTTTCAGGCCTCTGCTGCAGGATTCAGGAGCGTATTCAGTTGTTCATCCGTAAGCTCGTAGTGGAAGAATTCCGAGTAGAACTCACGGGTCAGCCCGGAGAGATCCATATCTGCAAAAAGGTCAGGATACAGCATTTTTGCAGTCCAGGCAGTCCCTATTATGAGGTGAGGACCCTGAGGCCTATCGATCCAGCAGAAAGGATTCTGAGGGGCAAGGTATACCCTTTTGTTCCGTACAGCATCCACGCTTTCCCATAGAGAATCAGAATATACGGATGCGTAAAACTGCGGATTGGAAGTGAGAATTACCTCGGGGTTCCAGTCCATGACCTGTTCTATTGAGACCTGGGTCATACCGCTTCCCGGAGTTAACGGACAGTCGGCAACATTGATACCCCCACAAATATCAATAACCTGGGAGTGCTGAGAACCTGAGGGATCGGTCATCAGACCTTTCGGCCCCTCAGCATAGTAAACCCGTACTTTTTCATCATCGGGAATATCTTTTACAGTGCTATTGAGCTCGTTGAGAATTGAACTCCGGAACTCGATCAGTTTTTCCGCCTGGGCTTCGCAGTCAAGCAACTTACCCACATATTCGATGGTAGGATCGGATTGTGTCACGAAGATGATAGAGCCATTAATACCAACCACCGGAATGCTGCCGAAACTTTCTTGTCTGCGTTCTATGGCTTCATTGATCTGTCCGTCCGTGGTGTATCCTTCAATTACAATATCAGGGTCCACGCTGATTATAGTTTCATAGTTCCCGGTCTGGGTCCCGAACCAGCCCCCTATTACGGACAGATTTGTGTAATTTTCATCCATAAAAAGTTGGGTAAAATTGTTTTTGAAATTCCAGCCTGCAAGTTTGTCCGGCGCAAGCATATACACGAGGATAGTGGCAGGCGGAGAAGTGGCAACTACCGAGGAGATTTTCGCCGGTACTGTTAGCTGCCTGCCCAACATATCGGGCATCTGCACAATGTTTGAGTTCTGAAGCATAGTGCTTGAATTTTGCACAGCCTGTTGATTCGTATTTTCTGCACATCCACAGGATGCAACAACCAGAACCAGCAGAGAGAGTATCAATATCGTACCTATTTTTCCACGCATAGAAATCCCTACAGACTTATTATAGTTTAATCGTTATGTTCGGATAAACATAATGGTATAAAAATATATTCAATTGTTAAATAGATATACATTTACTGGGATTGGAAAACGCTAATGAATCTGTTTTTTGGAGAACTTCTACGTTTTTACGGCTTACTGAAGGTTTTCAGAAAATAACCTCATTATCATTTTATGAAGTATTCTCAGCACAGCACGTAAGGAAGACGGTAACCTATTTCCTAGTCATATGATAAATAAATATCTATTCGAGAACAATTAGAATTTTTAGGATAACACAACACAACCTGGAAAAAAGAAAAATCATTTGGACTGCTTGCTATCGAATTTACGGGACTTTAACCTGAGTGACAGGAAAAAACCAGTTCAAGAGTGACAGGAAAAAACCAGTTCAATGATGAAAAAGAGATATGAAAAAAGAAAAAAGAAAAACACGGTACTGCACCGTATATTACCAGTCCTTTAAATCGTCCCGGCCCCATTCAACTCGCGTTTTCCTGTTCAAATTCTTTCCTCACGTCAACCGGAACCCTGTTAAAAGGGCATCCAAAATAAATACAGCGAGAGCACTCATACCGCCATATTGTCAGCAAGAAAAGCAAAATCGAAATGGAGTAAGCCCCCAGCAGAAACGGCTCTTTCAAAAGCCAGGGAAACGGAAAGAGAATCACGATTATGAACCCCAGCGTGGTGATAACAAGCTCGAATTTTCCCGGAGGGTACGGCCTGTGCCTGAAATGCTTAGGCCAGCCCCAATTCATCATGCACATCAACCGTTTTCCTTCCCCTCCATAGTAAGGACAATGAGTACAGAAAAAACGCTGTTCCAGAATATTAAAGTGGAAAAAAACTATGAAAATATAGGCAAGAAGCCACCCTGTTGAACTGATACCGATTGCAAGCCCCGCCGAAAAGAGAAGAACAAAGGTCACAAAGTTCCAGTAGAGAAAGTCCTTAAATTCATGTTTTGTTCGTAGGGAAGTACATCGGTCTGAACCTGGCTCTCGAATCCCTTTTCCGGAAGGCTCAAAGTTCGCGGAAAGCCTATCCCCGTTCTCAAACTCTTTTTTGACACCGGAAGGCACCCGATTCATAGGGCATTCAAAGTTAATGCAGCGAATGCACTCATACCTTCTTGCTGTCAAAAAGAACAGCGCCCAGGAAAAAACATATCCCCCCAGCAGCAGAGGATCCCTGACCAGCCAGTAAACCGGAAAGAAAAACATGGGAAGGGCTCCGAGCACGGTCATAGCCTTTTCAAAAGGGCTGTGAGGTCCGGGACAGGCTTTGAAAATCTTTGGCACTCCCGAAAGCATCATGCACTTTACGTAGCCCTTGCTTCTTATGTAGTAACGACAGTGGGTACAGGCAAAGCGAAATTCGATTACCAGGAAGAAAAAGAGAGCTATTCCGATGTAAACTGCAACCCATTTGAGCGAATCCCTGGCAATTGCTATGGAACCTATTAAGAAAGGGATCATGTTGAAGAAGTTCCAGTAGAGACGGTCTCTTGTAGAATGATTTATTTTGAGGGGGATGCCGGAATTCATAGGAGACATGGAGGAGTTTTTGTGAAGGAAAGGTAAAAAGGTTATGATTGCCTCCCAAATGCCTATTTGTTTACTTTTCCAGCATCCACTTCCAGAGCGGAATGTATGTGATCCCGTTTTCGGTTTTGTCAGTATCTTTTGTCAGCAGGATGAATTCTTTTATACGGGAAGCAAATTCCTCCTTCACAGAGAACTTCTTGAGGGCACTGACCTCTCTTTCAGCAATACTGTCGCTGTACGTGACATTGATTACAGTCAACGAATCGTCATCTCCCTTCACCACAAAATCTACCTCACCCCCGTTTTTCCAGTAATATACCTCTTTTTCCCGGCGCATGAGCTCAAGGAAAACCAGGTTTTCGGCAAGCCTGCCTTCGTCCTTTGAAAAGGTAAAAGACACGGCGTTTCGAAGTCCATTATCGAGACAGTAAACCTTTTTCGGATTTATTGCCTGTGCCTTTAACGAGTAGCTGAAGAGGGGCAGAAAATAAACCAGAGAGATATCTTCAAGGTGGGAAAGGTATCCCAGAATTGTGCCTTTTGAGACTTCCTGATCCTGCTTTATCGCTTTGTAATAGGAAGTTACACTGAAAGGATTCCCGATGTTTGTAACCAAGTATTTTGTGAGAGCTTTGAGCAGGGTGGTGTTCCGGATAGAGAAGCGTTCCACAAGATCCCTATAGATCATCATTTCAAAGTAATCCTGAAGAATCTTCTTCCGGAGTTCCGGGGCTTCGAGCACGACTTCGGGAAAGCCCCCTTCATAGAGATATTCCTCAAAAAGCTTCTTGAGTTCAAAACGCTGCTTAGAGTACTCAAAATCCCGAACAGGCTCAACTCCCCGGAAAGCAAGATACTCCCGGAAATCCAGGGGATAGAGGTAAAAAGAAAGAGTCCGGCCTCTGAGGCTTGTTGCAAGCTCCTTAGAGAGCATCTTCGAACTCGATCCCGTCAAAAAGAGCTTCAAATCCCCCCTATCATAGAGCCTGCGCACATAGACTTCCCAGCCCGGAACATTCTGCACCTCATCAAAAAAGAGATATAGCTCCCGATCCACATTTTCAGGGTAGAGTTCATAATAGGCTTCAAGGATTGAGTTCAAGTCCTTAACATCCAGCGGCAGAATCCTCTCGTCCTCGAAGTTGATGTAAAGAATCCGTCCTCTCCCCACCTTCTTTTCCAGTTCCCCTACCATCTGGAAAAAGTAAGAAGTCTTTCCTATCCGCCTTGCCCCTATCAGACTTACAATCATCCGGGTTTCCGGAATTTCAAGGGCACGGGGATAAATTTCAGGGAGCTTTCTTTCGTGGAACTCCTTTATGAGGTATTTGAAAAGCTCCTTTTTTTCCATGGTCTTCTATAGGAGACCATTTTACTTAAAATTTAGTCTTATATAGAATACTAATTTTGCCATATTCTGGTCTTTCATAAAAGACCACCATGAGAAAGATCCTGTATTTCCCGGCTTAATCCGGTAAAAAGCAAGCAAAAAACAGACCAAAAACTTCACCCATACTGCGGGAATAGCTTATTCCCGTCTGTCTTTTCCCGTTCGCAAGCGAACGGTCTGAGCCGTACAACAACAGAAATGGAACAATAAATAATAAGAGAAATCAACATAAAACCATAATATATCACTAAATGAGGGGCAAGAAAATGAAAGGAAACAAGCCCAGAATAAAGCTTTACATAGCCTGCAGCCTCGACGGCTTCATAGCCCGGGAAAACGGCAGCATAGACTGGCTAACAGAATACGAAAAAAACCCTGGAACCGACTACGGCTATTCCGAATTTTACTCCTCGATCGGCACGGTCCTTATGGGCAGAAAAACCTACGAACAGGTATTGGGCTTCGGAGACTGGCCTTACGGAGAGAAGAAAGCGTATGTTTTTACAAGACAAGAAGAGCTCCTGCGCCGCGAAAAAAACATAGAATTTATTTCCGGAGACATCGGGGAGTTTGCGCGCCAGCTAAAGGAAAATACTGAGGAGGATATCTGGCTCGTCGGCGGTTCACAGCTTATCAAGGTGTTTCTCGAAGAAGACCTTGTGCAGGATTTGATTGTTTTCTTTGTTCCGGTTATTCTTGGAAGTGGGATTCCACTGTTTGACCAGATTCAAAAGGAAATCGGGCTCAAGTTGATTAATACGGAGAGGTATGAGAGCGGACTGGTGAGGGTGGAGTACGAAATTGAGATACACATAACAAAATAACAAACTATAACAAGACAGACACTCAAAGTTTTTAATGAAATAATATAGCCTTTTGAGTGATCTAATGGTAATTCCAGATTATCAATCCGTAATGCTTCCTTTGCTAAAATATGCAGGAGACGGAAAAGAGCATAGAATCCGCGATGCGGTAGAAAAGCTAGCCGAAGAATTCAGGCTAAGTGAAGAGGAAAGAAATGAGCTTCTGCCAAGCGGCCAGCAGGTTATTTTTAAGAACAGAGTAGGATGGGCTAGCACTTATCTGAAAAAAGCTGGACTATTGAATTCCGGAAAAAAGGGATATTTTTCTATTACCCGGAGAGGATTGGATGTTCTGAGAGAGAAACCTCCTTCCATTGATGTCAATTTTTTGAAGCGATACGAAGAGTTTAACGGATTTTACAACAAAGATAAACAGCCTGTGATCGATAAGCCAGATGTTCCTGAAATAGAACGAAAAAAAGATCTTGATCCTGAAGAGTCCCTCGAAATCGCATACCAGAAACTTCACAACGAACTCGTTTCCGAAATTCTCTCGATCATAAAAAAATGCTCAGCCAGATTCTTTGAATCACTGGTCGTTGATGTCCTAACAAAAATGGGATACGGTGGTTCAAGAGCTGATGCCAGGAAAGCGGTTGGCAAGCGGTTGGCAAAAGTCATGATGGTGGAATCGACGGCATCATAAAAGAAGATAGACTTGGGCTTGATGTCATCTACATACAGGCAAAAAGATGGGAAGGAACAGTCGCAAGACCTGAAATCCAGAAATTTGCCGGAGCCCTGATCGGGAAAAAGGCGAAAAAAGGAGTTTTTATAACGACTTCAAGTTTTTCAAAAGAGGCTATTGAATATGCCGACTTTACAGGGAATATTGTATTGATTGAGGGAGAAATGCTTGCAAGGCTGATGATTGAATATGGAGTAGGAGTTTCGAAAGTAAAGTCTTATGATGTTAAAAAAATGGATACGGATTATTTTGAAGATGGAGTGATCTGAATATTGGGCATTCGTCTCACAAGAAGCATCATACTTCTGATTCGTTTGGAAGTTAAGCATAAACATGTAACTTATTGAAACTGTAATAAAGAATCAAAGATCTTTATTAATGGCAACTACAGTACAAGCAACTGCAGTAATGGCAAAATCTAAGCTTCATTCATTTTCATTGAAACTAATTTAGTAAAATTTATTTCAATAAATATATATACACGAAACTCACTCATTAGTTTGAAATCAAACTAAAATCGCATCCAAAAACATGCCAATTATAAATATCCCCAAACAGATATTTAAAAGGCTGCTGCGAATTTAAAATATGGGGATTGCAGCAGAAGGCAGGATAATACTTTTTATATAAAAATTGAACTTCCAATCTAGGAAATAAATTTTCCACTTTATAGAATTTAAGGGCTTTTTTAGATAAAATAGAAATGGTAAATGATACAAAACGGAAAATCTGCCATATGGAAGATAAAAAATATATATATGCAATCAGAGTATATACTATTGGTTCTACCTGATCTAACTTATAGAAAGAAACAAAGACAGATAAATCAAAAGACTGAAAACCCAGACGTTAGCCTGGGAGGATGTCGTGTGAGAAGTCATGAAGAACATGTTTAAAACCACAATTCTGCTTGCTTCCCTTACAGGGCTTCTGGTCCTTATCGGAAACTACTTCGGTGGGACGGGCGGGATGATCATCGCATTCTTGTTTGCGGTCGTCATAAACTTTGGGAGTTACTGGTACAGCGATACGATCGTGCTGAAAATGTACAGGGCAAGGGAGGTTACTCCGGCGGAGTCTCCAAACCTGCACAAGATCGTGAGCGACCTTGCAATGAAGGGAGGACTTCCGAAACCTAAGGTTTATATCGTTGAGTCCGGGATGCCGAATGCGTTTGCAACAGGCAGGAACCCAAAGCATGCAGCGGTGGCTGTTACGACCGGAATTCTCAACCTGCTCTCGAATGAAGAGATCGAAGGGGTGCTGGCCCATGAGCTGGCTCACGTCAAAAATCGCGATACCCTTATCAGTGCAGTGGCTGCAACAATTGCCGGAGTCATCACAATGCTGGCTACTTGGGCCCGCTGGGCTGCAATCTTTGGCGGCTTTGGCGGCAGGGATGACGACAACGGTGGAATAGTAGGCTTTATCGTAATGGCTGTGCTTGCCCCACTGGCTGCAACCCTGATCCAGCTTGCAATCTCCCGTTCAAGGGAGTTTGCTGCAGATTACGAGGGCGCCAGGATGTGCAAAAAACCCTGGGCACTTGCAAATGCCCTGGAAAAACTGGAATACGGAAACTCTCACTTCCAGCCGAGCATCAGGGACGTACAGGCAAAAGAGACTACCGCACATATGTTTATTGTAAACCCCCTCAAGGGTGGAGTGCTCCAGTCTCTCTTCAGAACCCACCCGGTAACCGATGAGCGTGTAAAGCGCCTGAGGGCAATGAGATTCTAAAACCCTCAAAATCTCTTTTTTACTTTTTGCTTTTTCTTGACCTCTTGAATAATTTATTCATTTTTCCGATCTTATTTCTTAATCTCGTTTTCTGCCTCATTTTCTCTCTGAAAGCTTGTCCGGTATTTTTTTAAATTATGCATGCTATATGTTATCAGATTGCACAAAGAATATTAAGACTTCGCAGGAGAAAAAGCACTTATAAAAGAAAGTGATAGATAAAGTGGAAAGGACGAATAGTCAATAATAAATTATTATGATGATTATCAATACCCTATCTTAACCTGATTGGGGGATTTTCTATGGAAGACAAGTTTGAGATTGGCAGGATCATCAGAGCAAAAAACATCTCTGATGCATGGTACCGCGGGCTTAACATCATCTGGAACCACGGGCAGGTAATTACCGACGAAAGGGGAAGCCAGATAAGGGAATTCATGGACTTGATGGTGGTAATCGAAAACCCCTATACGGACAGAATTCCCAAAGATACCGCCTGGAACGAAGAAAGGCTCGAAGAGTATGCAAAACAGCTAATCTCGGGCGAAAATGCACAGGACTTTGAGTACACCTACGGGCAGCGCCTCAGAAACTGGAATGAAGAAGTAGACCAGATCGAATACGTAATCGAGAAACTTCAGGAAAGCCCCACTTCCCGTCGGGCTACAGCTGTCACCTGGATTCCGCCCGTGGACACGAAAGTCAATGAAGTCCCCTGCATGATCCTTGACGATTTCAAGATCAGGGACGGAAAAGTCCACCTCACAACCCTCTTCAGGAGCCACGACTTCGGAGGAGCCTACCCTGCAAACCTTTACGGGCTCTCGAAACTCCTTGAATACGTTGCCGGAAGAGTAGGAGTGGAGCCGGGAACAATCACCACGGTCAGTATTTCAGCCCATGTCTACGACCACGATTGGGACATGGTAGAAAATATTGTGAAAGGCGTGTACTGAATCTCAAATTATACGAATTGAGATAGAAAAACTTTATAAGAGTAAGTATTACGAGGATATCAGAGTGAACTACCCCTAAGCTAAAGACTTAGCGGATTCTCACTTCATAGAAGACCATCGGCATCTCCATGAGCGTTAATTCGGGCTATAACATCCCTACTGAGTTCTGTCCATTCATCCGTTTCAGCTTTACATGAATACGAACCTGGTACAGTGGATTTATTCAAGACCTATCGAACCTGATGGTAAACTTTTGGAAAAAGGTTGCTTGATTTTCACATATCTTTATCTAATAAAATATTAGACGATGGCACATATGAAGGCAACGCAGATCAAAAATAATGTTGAGGAAGTTGATGTTTATATCCCATGAAATTAAGATTTCATGGGTTTTACGCTTCTTCCTATAAATATTCCATTTAAATGTCAGAAAAAACAGTATAAAATAAACAGTAGAAAAACCCGGAGTCCTGTTGTAAATGCGTGTTTCGATCAATAAATCATCAATTAAAGGGGAAGTCTTTGCACCCCCTTCAAAGAGTTATACTCACAGAGCCATAACCCTGGCAGCCCTATCTAAAGGAGCAGTTATCCACCGCCCCCTGCTTTCCACTGACACTCTCGCTACCATTCATGCCTCCAGGATGTTCGGAGCGTCCATAGAACAGAAGGGAGATGACCTCTTCATCCAGGGAGTGAATGGAAAGCCCAGGGTTCCGGACGATGTAATTGATGCCGCAAACTCCGGGACAACCCTCCGCTTCATGACGGCAATTGCAGCCCTCACTGAAGGGATCACCGTAATTACTGGAGATGCTTCCCTTCGTACAAGGCCTAATGGTCCTCTCCTTGAGGTCCTTAACAGGCTGGGAGTAAAAGCTTTCTCGACTCGCGGAAACGAAAGAGCTCCAATTGTGGTTAAAGGGGGGCTTGGGGGGGCTATTGTGAAAATTGACGGTTCTATCAGCTCCCAATTTATCTCTGCCCTCCTTATAGCCTGCCCCCTGGCTAAAAACAGCACCACCCTCTCAATCGTCGGAGAGCTAAAATCAAAGCCCTATGTTGACGTGACCCTGGAAATGCTCGAACTGGCAGGAGTCAAAATCCATACAGATGATAATAACGGTATCAGATTCATCATCCCTGGAAAACAGAAATATAATCTCAAAGAATATACCATCCCAGGTGATTTTTCCTCTGCTTCCTACCTGCTTGCAGCTGCAGCCATGACCGAGGGGTCCGAAATTACGGTTAAAAACCTCTTCCCCTCAAAACAGGGAGACAGAGTAATTATTGAAACCCTTAAACAGATGGGAGCAGACATCGAATGGGACAGAGAAGCCGGTACTGTGACCGTCAGGGGAGGACGAAAATTAAAAGCCATTACCTTTGATGCCGGAGCAACCCCTGACCTTGTCCCGACTGTTGCTGTCCTGGCTTCGGTTGCCGAAGGGGTGAGCAGGATAGAAAATGCCGAGCATGTCCGCTACAAGGAAACCGATAGGCTTCGCGCCCTTGCAATTGAACTCCCGAAACTTGGAGTCCGGCTTAAGGAAGAAAAAGACAGCCTGACCATCACCGGGGGAGAACTAAAAGGGGCAGCAGTCCACGGCTGGGATGACCACAGGATTGTTATGTCTCTTGCACTTGCAGGGATGGTAGCAGGAAATACAACAATTGACACAACCGAGTCCGTAGCGATCTCTTACCCGGACTTCTTTAAAGATATGTCCAGGCTTGGAGTAAAAATTGACCAGACTGAAGAAGAATAAGTTGAAAATACAATCTAGATTTCTAAATGCAGATTAGACATAGATTAGATGCAGATTAGATGCGGATTAAACAGATTTTATTTAACTTTAATAACTGATCATGAGAGAAATCCTCAGACTTTCAGTATTTTCTTTTTTGAATTAACCTCCAATCGGTCAAAGAAATCATTTACCTTGTAAATGAATCTGAACCAAAATTCAGGAATAATAAGGATGGCATAACTTTTATACAAAATATCCATATTTAACCATATGGAAATAAGGTGTAGGTGTGGAGATACGTCGTGTATAAGGCCTATTTCGGAAGCACTAAAAGACATTGAATTATTCTACAAACCATGCAACGATTGCAAAACAGAAAAAATAAGGAAATTCTCTCCCCTGGCAGAACAGATTAACTTAGATGAAATAGATTCCCATTTTGGAAGTTGTAAATGCAGGAAGAGGCAACTTGATATTGTAATGTCTCACGTACTAAAAGTAATGATCGATGAAGGAATAAAAGAAAAAAAAGCTAATTTAAGGAATGCATGTGTTCCTCTTGTGACTCCTGGCTATCCGACTAATTCTGTTCCCTATTTGCCTGAGGATTCTTTGGTAATATTATCTAAAGAAATGGATAAAAGATGCGCTGAAAAAATTGTAAAAGAAGTAGGGGAAGTTAAAGGGGTTTTAAAGGGAGATATAAGAAAAACTGTGGGTATAAAAGACTCTGATTCTGATTCTCATGTATATGAACTTCTTGCTGGATGCGATTTGAGATGTGATATTATACAGACTCCTTATGGGGCTTTAGGAATATACAAATATCAGCGTGAAATTCATATAGAGTTTCCACAGGTAAACTCACCGAAAATAGAGATACTTGAAAAAGCTTTGAAAGATTATGATAGACCTACTGTTCTTGATTGTACTTGTGGTCCCGGGACTTTAGGAATCGCATGCCTTAAAGCCGGAGTGCAGAAAGTTGTTTTTAATGATATATGGAATCCTGCAATAGAGACTACTTTGATTAATTTGGAAGCAAATGGATTTCCAGTCAAATTTTCAGGCAGTGAAGAAGAATTAATAGCATCTGGAGACAAATTTGAAGTTTATAGTATGGATATCAGAGAATTAGCGAATTGTTTAGATGAAAAATTTGATATTTGTATTATAGATACATTTCCTGGTGTGGACACAATAGAATTTGTGGAAGCTGCAAACAAGTTAGGCAAAAAAGTTGTCGTGATTTGAAGGAGGATTATATGAATTTGGAATGGAAAGAATACTGTCAACACATCTACATTTTTTGAATGAACGAAAAGAAGCAACTTCCCGTAAAATCGCCCTCTTGAGTGTAGCGAAAAGAACCGTATACTGTTGCACTTGCAGTGCAACTCCCAGAAAATCTCCGATTTCCTGAGATCCCAAAGCGCAATTCGGGCGAAGTGCAATTCGGGAAAAAGAGAAAAAAGCAGGCCCGAAGGCCTACTCTGTTTTAAAGTGTTTAATTTATTGAGTTTACTTTGCCGGGATGATGAGGGATCTCTCACCAGCAGGCACAAACTCTCTGATGGCACCGCGGCCAAATTCTCTCCTGGGTGCGGTAAAGTCGAAGGGCAGGAGATCGTCGGCGAAGCAGACCTTGATCAGCGGGTTGACAGCGAATGCGTCTCCGCGGGTCGAGTGAGCTGCGGAAGCGATACCACCGTAGCCACCCTGGTGACCGACGTTCATTGCATAGTTGGGGTAGTTTGGACCACGCAGTTCGCCTGCGAGACCTTCGTCACCCTGGTAGGTACAGATGTTGGTTGCACCGCACTGGTCCTGCAGGTCGAATCCGAAGAAGCCGAGACGGCCCCATGCTTCCTTGTGGACATACATGGAGAGGTACCAGCCTGAGAGACCGGCGTTTCCGTTTCCGGTTGCAAGAGCACATGCAACACCGGATGCAGCTGCGAGCACGGTTGCTCTCTGGGAACCACCGAAGTGGTCTTCAAGGGCGGTTGGGAACTTCTCGTAGGTCTCGATACCGTAGATTGTGGACTCGGTTGCGATGTCCTTTACGACATCGAGGCTGGCCTTTACGGTCGGCTGGCCCACTTCTGCTGCACCATTGTACTTGTCGTTGATGTAGTCAACGTCATAGTATGTGTTGTTGTCGAGGACATCATCGGTGTATGCAGCTGTTGCATACTGAGTGAAACCGACACCACCGGACATGTAGGATCCGAGCCAGATCTGGTCGTAGAGCATACATCCAGCACCGACTACCTCAAGGGAAACCTTTGCGGGATCTTCTGCTTTTACACGGCTGGTCTGGATGATATCTGCCATGTGACCGAAGGAAAGTCCACCGGGCTCGTTAGGACCACGTGCACGCCTTGCAGGGAGCATTTCACCCATGGAAACCAGAGATGCGTGCTTTGCAGCGAAGGACAGGTCAGCGACGGCTGCTTCACCAGCACACATGTTGTATGCGGAGATGAAAGACATACCGATCTGCATTGCAGCCCACCTGGAGGTCTGGGCACCATCAGTTGTCCTGGAGACAATTGTTGGGATGTGGATTGCCTGCCAGGTGGTCTTGCCGATGGAGGCCTTAAGCTGGGCAGCCTGCTCTTCATTGAACATCTTGTTGATGTTGATTACGTACTGCTTGTCGATTTCATCTGCAAGCTCGTCGTCACCGGTGAAGACCTTTACATAGCAGTCGTCAACAAGGGCAGGGTGGGTTTCGATCATCATTTCCTGAACCACTGCTGCACCGGGCATGGCGTGGTTGAGGGTCTCAAGATAGTGGTTGATGGTTTCAGGAGTAACTTCCTTACCCAGCCTCTTCTCGAGTGTCTCGTGAGCCATGTCAAGACCGACAATACAGGTTCTCCTGATGTCATCCCACATCTGCTGCATTGCAGAGTTGTTGACGTAGTGCAGGTCATCTGGCTCACAGACAATGTCAGTGCCAGAGATGGTGTAAGGAGTGATTGCACGCTGACCGAGGGGTGCACCGGTGTGCATCATCGGGTTGTAGCCTACAAGGCCTCTCTTCTCTGCGATTTCTTTTCCGGCCTTAATCATTTCGGCCTTTCTTGCGTCCTGTGCAGGTCCAAGCCTCAGGAACTTCTCGGTCTTGCCAGTGATGTCCGTTGTGGACTGCTGGTTTGAACCGAATTCCTGTGTGAACTTGACTTCCATTGACTTTTTGAATTTTGAGAAAATATCTGCTGACATTGTGGTCACCTCATTTCGGCTGGAATCCGAAGCTGGTCCTCTGATCAAATACTCTGTGTATCCATTCAATGACTTCTGTATCGTCCCTGAAGGCTACATTGTCCACACGGTAAATGGTGGTTCTCTTTGCGGCTTCTTCATCAGACATTGGCTTGCCGAGGTCTACTTTCCTGTCGAGTGGAATTGCAACCTGGTCCTTGTCCATGATGATGGTGCCGTTTTCGAGTCTCCTCCTGTCAAGCATGTCGAACATTACGCCGTCTTCCTGAAGACGGACAGAGTGACCGTGCACAGTTGCGCCACGCATACCGGAAAGGGCTGGGCAGCTCATTTCGGTTTCCATCTGAACTTTTGCGCACTGTTCCATGTCTCTTTCACGGGCTTCAACAATCTGACGACCGGAAAGGGTACCTGGGTCTACACCTCTGAAGTTGATTGCTGCGAAGTATGATCTGAAGTATGGGGTAGCCGGAGCGTTGTACATGGAATCAGAAAACTGGACGTATCTGACTCTGTCTCCTGCTGCTGCGCCGGGTGTTGCTGCTACAAGCTCGCGGACCGAGCATGCGGGCTCTCCCATCTCTGCGAGTGGTGGGTGGGTACTTGGGTAGTCGCTCCCTGGTGCACGGTGTCCGAGGATTGCAGTTAAGTCTTCGTCTGAAATCTCCCTGAGCTTCTCAAGTTTCCCGGACATGTGTTTTCTTCGGTTAGCGCCAACTGATGTAGCGCCTGGATAAAACTGTGGTTCGTATGCCATCTCATGCAACTCCTTTATGATTTTCTAACTGGTCTAATGTTGTCTTGACGTATTTTACTATTGAATTTAGTTTATCCCTAGGACAGAAGTCACCACGTGTAACTCCACTTACCATATCCATTACAATTCCCTTGGTACGAATATTTTCATCCTTTGGCATCACTAATCTCGTCTTTATCCCTGCTTCTGCAAAATCCTCAAAATCCACCGGAATCTGGCTGACAACAATTGCCGGGATATCAGCCTGGCTCAGGATCTCCCTGGTTTTTCTAATTACATGGTCCTTAATATTTCCGAGGTGAATAACAGCCAGCTTGTGCATTTCAATCTGTGCGACTTCTACCGGACTCAGTACAAATGACCCTGTCCTCATGCCTGATTCGGGAATCCCTGAACCTGAGTAAAGTACAAGTACACTCACCTGAATGTTTTCCTTCCTCATTCCGTATGTAATCTCGCATACTGGTTTTGTGATATGCCTCTGGCCGGGGCTCATAGCAATAGCTACCACATCGGCACGACCGGCTTCCGAAAGAGTGCCTCTTTGAGCAAGCCCTCCTCCTTTGCCAAGTCCTCCGCCGCATCGGCAGTCAACTACCTGGGTTTCCCGATCGATCATCATATCTATTCACTCATCTTGATCTTTGCCATCGTCTTTCTCTTGCTTCTTCTCTTGTTTCTCGATGAAGACGAGCTGGTCGATTTTTGCTTTAGCATCAACCATACCAAGCAAGCAAGGGTCTGAATTAGGACCAAATTTAGCATAGTCAGTCACAGTAGGCGTTCTCCTGAAAAAGTGTCCTTCCCTGAATTCAAAAGCGAACGGGAGCACTTTATCGCATACTGACCTGACCTCTTCTTTAGTTTCGGCATTTGAGATTTCAAGCCTGATCCTACCTACACTGATCTTAAGTTCAATAACCTGATCTCCGATCTGAATAGGTTTCCTTAGGGGGTGTTCCACCTTTTCCCCGGTCCCCGGGCCTGCAGACACCCTTTCGGGGAGTCTCGAGCCCTGGACCATAACGCGGATTATCCCGTCAATCCGATAGAGCTCAGTAATAAGCTTCTGAGCGGTTTCAGGAGACAGGATTCTACTGGGAAAGATTTCGATTTGGATAAGATCTTCCGTGTTTGAAGCAGAGTCTGACATCTTTAGACCTTTTTTAATTAATTTGTTTAGAGCGCTCCTGCAACTGCCTTAATTGGCTCGCGGAATTCTGATATTCCACCGAACACGTCGCCAATGAGGCCGGATGTTGCTTCGATTGTGAACATCTGGGTACCTGCATCAAGGGCTACTGCTGCGCATACGCAGGGTATTGCGAAGCCTCTTGAGTGCCTGGTAACAACGTGGTTACCGTTGAAGACACCGGGTCCACCGCCACCATAGATTGAGTGGCTGAAGAAGGAGAATCCTACTGCGACACCCTGTACTTTACCATAGTCGCATCCTGGGAGACCGGTTTCCTTCTCAAGCATGTCGTTGAAGTACAGAAGTGTTGAGGAGACGTTCTGGGCTGCACGGCCTGCACCACAGTTCACGAGAGTGGCTGCAAGGGTACCTGCTGCTGCATAGGCGTTCCACAGTGGGACGTCATTTGCCTTGTAGAATTTGTATCCGGATGGTGCGGTCTTGTCAACGGAGATTACACCGTCTTCAATTGCCCTGCCGACAATAGACTGGAGAACAGTTCCGATTGTACCGTCTTTGCCGTTTTCCTTTACGGTGTCGTATACGACATTGTTGGCGTTGAGACCCTGGCAAGCAAGACCGAGGAGCTGATGCCTCTCGAACATACCAACTGCGCCGCCCATCTCAAAGATACCGGACTGTTCATAAATTGAGGAGAGAGCTGCTGCGTTCATTGCACCGCGGTTGGTGATTGCTGCAACGTGGTTGGCCATGATGTTTCTGAGGGAGAAGCCAAGACCTTCGTTGTTCTGTGGAATGTTCAGAATACCTGCAACGTTTCCGCCCATGAGGTCCATTGTCTGTGGGTAGCTTCCCCAGATAGCGGACTTTACGATAGGTGCATCGTACATGTCGGTTTTGAACATATCCAGAACGGTCTGGGTGACTGCTGCTGCACCGACGGTGGTTGCGGACATGTAGTCAGCGCCAGCGAGTATCCTGGACTCTGGGACCTGGACGAGCAGGCTCTTTCCACCCTTAAGGATCTTTACATCTGCATCGTCGCCTTCATCGACCTGAACGAGCTTCTTCACATTTTCTGCAATTGCATCAACGTTGCCTACGATATCGTAGTTAAGCCCACGGCCTAAGATCTGACGGCCTTTGCCGCCCATCTTGCCGCTGGCAAGTGCGCCCTGAATACCTGCGAGGTTGACTGCAACGGACCTCTTGGTGTCCAATATGATTTTTTTAATTGCTGCGTTTCTTGTTGGAGCAAGGTTCTTGATATCGACATTGCTCTCGAGCAGTTTTCCTCTGTCGTCGTAGATGTCTACTGTGTCAGACACTTTAATTTCCTCCTTAATTTATTAAAATCATTTTGGGACTGGTCACCTACTCGAGTGCAAAAGCACTCACAAATCAAGTACCGCATCGTTTTTAAGTGTCCACTTTCCCAATGAAATCTCATTCGTTTAGAAGGTACTTAAATCTTTTGTGTTCTCCGGTAAATGAATTCATGTATTTTTTTAAAGACAATTTTATAAAGATGTGACCTATTTTTCTTAATTCATATAAAAAAACGGGATCAATGGAAAAAAGAAATTTCAAAGTTACTTAATATTACCGAAAAATCCCTTGAATACACATATAAGTATTTTCATAAGAAAAGATTAATATGACGTGATTTTTTTTTAAATGTTCCCATCTAATCATGAGAATCATACCAAAAAGATTTAGTAATATCCTCGTGATACGAAAGTTTAATATGGAAGTAGTTGTCGACGTAGGTGGAAATCCCGGAGTAGACTGCAAAGGCTTTTGCAAATATTGCTATTTTAAAAAGGTCAAAGATGTCCAGCCCCTGGGCTGCAAGTATTGCCTCCCTATTAAAAAAGGATGTGATTACTGTACTCGCAGTGTAAAAGAATCGTACTCAGGCTTCAAGTCCCTCCAGATAGTACTCGAAGAGACTGCAAGAAAACTTTACTTCACAACCGGAGAAGTAAAAAAATTCACTGTCAGCGGAGGAGGGGACTTAAGCTGTTACCCCGAACTGAAGAATCTTGTTACTTTTCTATCTCAGTTCAACACTCCGATACACCTGGGATATACCAGCGGGAAAGGCTTCAGTAAGCCTGATGATGCTCTTTTCTACATAGATCATGGAGTTACAGAAGTGAGTTTCACTGTCTTTGCAACAGACCCGGCGATGAGAGCCGACTATATGAAAGACCCTGAGCCTGAAGCTTCAATTCAGGTTCTTCGAGACTTCTGTGCCCACTGTGAAGTCTACGGAGCAATAGTTCTCCTCCCGGGAATAAATGATGGAGAGGTTCTTGAAAAGACCCTGAGTGACCTGGAAACTATGGGAGCAAAGGGAGCTATTCTTATGAGATTTGCAAACTTTCAGGAAAACGGTTTGATTCTCAATAATTCTCCTATCATTCCCGGAATAACTCCACATAAGGTTTCCGAATTTACCGAAATTGTGCGCAGTTCCGCAGAAAAACATCCTTCAATCAGGATCACAGGAACACCCCTGGAAGACCCATTAATTGGCTCACCTTTTGCAATCCGCAACGTTCCGGAAGCCCTTTCAAGACTTCCTGAGGTGACCAAAAAGGCAACTATCATCACAGGTCAAGTCGCAGCCTCCAGGCTTATGGAAATATTTGAAGCCCTTGGAGGAACTGTAAACGTAGTTCCACTGAAAAAGGACATTGGCTGCCTTATTACGATTGACGATTTCAAAACCCTGGATCTCTCGGAGGTGACTGAAACTGTATTCATTCCGGGAAGAGCTTTTGTCCATGATATGGAAGTCAAAGAAGCTCTCAGAAGAGACGGGGTGGACAGGCTTGTGCGCAGGGGACCAGAGTGTCTTTCCGTGGACGGGGAAATGTCCATAGGCATGACCAAAGAACAGGTTCTGGAACTGGAAATAGAGAACTTCACAGAACTTATTAGTCAGATTAACTCCCTGGGGCTGCCTGTAAAGTAAAGCCCCACCATACCCAAGAGGCGTTAAACTCGAACTCTGAAAAAAGCTGAACATTAATAAAAAAAAAATACAGATTGAGGTATAGATATTAAAACAGACCCTATATAAATTCAGAATAAATTATATAAGTGTGGAAAAAAATAAATAGGGAACTGTCCAATTAGATAGAAAAAGTTTTGCCAGTAAAAATAAGCCAGAAAATGAAAAGACCTGTTTTCCAGAAGAAAAAAAACTCTGCAGAGGAGTTTGGGAGTATTATTAATAAACATTCTAATAAACATTCCGATTTTTTCCAGCTTTTAGACCGCCCTGTCTCCATCCTGCAGATAGTAAGAAGTTTTTTCATATTATTAAGACTCGCGGCTCTTGCCTCAGCGCGCAGACCCGGACATAAAATCTGAAAGTCCCAGCTGTTTAACCCTGTGATTTTCAAAGAGAGAGCTGATATCATAATCCAGAAGCTCGATCCTCTGTCTGGTATAGCTGGAGACTCCGTACCTCTCTCCAATCTCTTTTGAAATTTCAAGATATTTGCGGACAGATCCCTCGTGCACGGTTAGTATCACATTGCCTCCGCATTTCGGGCAAGCTCCGGTAAGGGGCGGACGCCTGAATTTCTCCCCACATTTGATACAGCGCATCCGCTGTCTGGAAAAAGAACGAAGGTTCCCAATCAGGTCCGGAAGGAAATGGGACTTGAGTACCCTTTCAGCTACATCCGATGCATCTACTGCCCTTATTCTGTTAGCCAGGGTGAGTTGGGCCTCCATTTTTTCAATCATACTTCCTAGGGTCTTATATGAAGAATTAAGAGGGCCTGCAGCAATGTTTGAGGTATCATGTGTAAACATGAAATGTTCGTACTGCTCAGGTGTCCCAAGCCGACTGCTAATAAGGTCCATAATACTTTCAAGTTCAGTGGGGCTTTTGATCTCCTGCGTAGCCCTGTAAAACTCAAAAGGATAGCGCGCAGAAACATCGATATTATGGGCTTCCTTATCCACTTCCTTTGGGTCAATCCTGGTAGTTAGCACCAGAGGAGCATCCATCTTCCCCCCCCTTTTATCAGGCAGATATGACCTCGAAAAATTGAGAATTCCATCCATAAGGAGCATTATGCAATCTTCATCCCCATCACAATTCCTGCGTTTTGAAGCATGGAAAAAAGGATGAGCATAGCCTACGGAAGCTTTCGTAAACCCTATGAGACGCCCGAGTACTCCTGCGGAAGTATGAGGAGCAAGCCCTATGAGCAGTACCCCCACGAGGTCCTGAATAGTTTCAGCATTGTAATAGGGCTCAATCTTATAGTACTTCACAAGAAGGTCATCCACGTATTTTGCAGTACGCAGCATATACTCAGCCCCGTCATAAGATATCACAAGGTCCTGAACCTTCAGGCAGACAACCTGGTCATCCCTCTCAAGAGGGTTTCCACATATATCCTCCCTGTAACCAAGTTCCAGAAGTTTGGCTGCCGTAATTCCCAGTTCATCCGCCCGGATATGGGTAAGAGGAATATCTGACATGTCGTAGCGTATAGTCCCGTCCTTAAAAACGTAGACATTATGTTTTGAACGCAGGATTCCTTTTTCCAGAGGCTCGGGGGTCATCTGCCCGTTCATGAGCCGCTTTACCCCCTTAATCAGACCCATTTTTTCCCTTTCCCCTAAGTTCTCAAAAGCCTGCTTATAAATGGAACGGAAATCCAGTTTTACGTTTGCAACAGAAGTCGGCTTTCTCCCGCACTTGGGGCAGACCTCAGCACCCCTTACATCAATCTTGCAGCGAGAACAGAAAAGTTTGGGATTCGTGAATTCTCCACATTCACAACGCCAGAAATAAGTTTCTTTCCTGCAGGCAGGGCATTCTCTCAGCCCTAATTCTACTTCAATTTCCCCTATCTTTCCATTCATGCAGGATGTGTAGTCGGAGGCAGAGACAAGATTTCGCGTAATTCCCCCGGAATTGTTTAACGGGAAGAGCACCTGGGCTGCAGGAGACATCTTGCGCAGGTCAGATTTTTCTGGCCTTCCCATCCGTGCCCCTATCCTTGAAGGAGCTCTCGGGTAAACCTTAAACCCACTTAAAACACCTGCAGCTTCCACCATATCATCCAGGTCTGGCATACTGGCTTTTTCTTTGAGGGAAGGATCAAGCCCAAGGCACAAAATAAAAGGAAGAGCCTCTTCGATAAGGATTTCATCATCTTTTACCCTGTGAAGTACAAGGAGCTTTTCAAGCACCGGCTTTATTCCCTCTTCAAGGGAAGCTTTCATGGGCAGTTTAAGGACCCCTGCCCCAGCCACTTCACCTGCCAGAAAACTCCCTTTTTCAGCCACAAAGTTTCTGAGAGCTTCGAACTCGTTCCGGTTTATGTCGTGCCAGAGATAGGTGAACTTCGGATGCAATGGCACATTAAACTCCTCTGCAAGCCTGAGAGCAAGAGCAGCCGACGGGTTTTTCAGCTCGTCCTCGGGAATTTGTTCAGGGCAGGCTGCCTGGTAATCGTACTGCCACCATTCGAAAACATAAGGAGAAGGCATAAGAGGATGATTATTTTCAAGGAAGTCCCCATAATTGATCAGAATTTCCCCAATATCAACAATTACTTCAACCTGTGGCCGGACTTCATATGCCTCCTTTATATTATCTATACGGATAAGATCTCCCGAAAAAAGTCTTACCGTAGGTCCCTCTATGGAGTCCACGGCAGACATGGCTGCAGCTTTTCCAGGCCTTTCAACCTTGAGTTGAGTCCCATTAGCTATAAAATCATCAAGTAAGACCATGCTGGCAGGACTGATCCCCGCCGAAGCAAAGGAAGTATTCCTTGACCGCCCGTACCGCAGCCTGAAACCTCCTGGCCTTGAAGGGTGAGAAAACACAGGCCTCCCGGCAATCAGGTCACGAATATATTTATCCTTTGGCTTGATCTTGTTTTTCTGCTCATCTTCAGCACTCTCCCCACTTTTAGCACCCCCGATAAGGGTCTCCAGCCAGTCCCATCCATCCATCTTCAACTTGTTAACGTGCTTTTTGACCTTCGGGGCCTTGAGGGCGAGACCTTCGGCAAGCACAAGGCACATTCCTCCCCGGACACGGTTTGTCCCTATCCTCTCAAGATTCCTGTGCCCTTCAACCTCGGCTTCTTCAGTCGGGTCCCCATCAATGCAAACCGGGCAGTTCCTGACTATCAAACGGATTTCATCTTCTGAAGGCATGTACTGAAGGCTTGCGACCCTCTTGTAAAGCAGGATTTCTTCCACATAGCGCTCTATTTCCTCATCTCTTGGCTTGTAGCGGTCAATCCCTATCCCGCGCCTCACATAGTCGCCAACCAGCACGGAAAGCGCCTGCGCAGTCCCCCCCGCACTCCTGATAGGCCCGGAATAAAATATCCGGATATACTGAGAACCATCATCATTTTTCCCGAGATCTACCTTATCGATTCCTTCGATAGGAGCTGCAACTACCCCTTCAGTCAGGACCGCCATGGAAACCCGGATAGCAGCTTCCACGGCATCTTTCTTTGCTGGAAAGCTTCCTACAATCCCTTCGGCGACCTGGCGCCCGACTTCAAGGGCAGCTTCTTCCCTGGACATATTGACCTCAAGTTCCCGGATCTTTGCAGCAACTCCTTTGACCCCGATAAGGTTTTCTACCCTATCTGCAAGGTCTTTGGCAAGGGGAATTTCCACAGTGGGCTTCGGATCTCCACCCCGGGAACGGGCCCTGTTTGCAACCTCAATTGCCTCTTTTAGCCTTGCCTCGAGCCCATTGAAGTATTCATGCATTTCTTCACTTGCAATCGTTTCACCCATCTTGAAAAGCCTCTTTTAGGAAATGAAAGAAAAAGATTATTTTTGCTTACGCAGGGATCCCGCAGCGAAGAGACCTGACATCGAAGTCACAAAGAAGACAAAAACTCCTGACCAGAGAAGATAGTACCCGATATCAATACCAAGAATAGTTATATTAAGAGTCTTAAAAAGCAGACCTACAGCCAGGATCGCAAGACTTACTCCTGTTGTCTTGTTGTTCTGTTTCCGAACTTTTTTATAAGCCCGCATCTTTTCCATCTGTTCTTTTTTTTCTGCTTTCAAGAGGATCTCTCCAGATATCTAAAAAATCAATAACTATCAAATCTGACTGTCAAACTCTACTCTGTCAAACTCTACTTATACTATTGCAATTTAACCGATACTATTGCAATTTAACCGGTACAACAGACTTAAACAGCATATCTTACGGAGGCAGCTTCTCTTAACCGGTTAAGAAGTGCAACTCCAAGTCCTGAAGGGGTAAAAGAGCCGTCAGCCAAAATCACATCCAGACTTTTCGTGTCCAGAACCCTGAGCCCTTCAAATAGTCTTCTGGCAGCTTCCTCAGGCTCTTCGCGGGACCCCAATAAAAAGCATTCATATGCACTCAATCTTTCAGAAGCAAAAAAGCCTGCGGTCTCATCACTGATCAGAAGCCCGACTTTCTTACATTCGCACCGGTAATTTTCGAGCAGGGCGTCAATCTTTTCAGAAACCTTTTTTCTGTCCCCTTCCACAAGCATGACCTGCGTATCAGGGGCATAATGACTGTATTTCTGACCTGCCCGCTTTTCAGGCATAGCCTCTCCCGTCCCGGCTTCAGTCCCTCCAGACGCGGGCCTGACTTTACCAATAAATCTTTCAAGCTCGTCAATTCCCACGGCTCCGGGCCGCAGCACTACAGGAGGTTCAACCGTCATATCGACAACAGTTGACTCAAGCCCTATAGCTGCTCCCCCTCCATCAATAACCGCATCAATCCTGCCTGTAAGGTCAGCCAGGACATGGGCTGCCAGACTGGGACTGGGCTTTCCTGAAAGGTTCGCACTCGGAGCAGCCAGAGGAGTGCCTACCTTCTTTATAAGCTCCAGAGGAATCCTGTGATCAGGCATGCGGAGCCCTATCGACGGCAGGTTTCCCGAGGTAATTTCCGGGACAATATCGTTTTTCTCAAGCACAATCGTAAGGGGACCAGGCCAAAAAGCATCCATAAGCCTGAAAGCTTTTTCAGGAATATTTTTTGCAACCTTTCCGAGATCTTCCCTGGAATGGACAAGCAAGCTGAGAGGATTGCCAGGTGAGCGTTCCTTTGCTTCAAAGATTTTCCGGACAGCATCCGGGTTCAGCCCGTCAGCTCCAAGCCCATAAACAGTTTCCGTAGGGAAGGCTACTGTCCCACCCCTTCTGATAATCGCCGCAGCCTCGTCAAGAACGACATCAAAGTTCTCTTCAGAGACCCGAAAAAACCGGGTCTTTATTTTATTTCCGTTTTCTGCCTGCACCGAAGGTAAACTCCTTACTGATAAGTATCCTGCTATTTTTTCTGTTTTTAACAGCTTGTAAATTGCTTTTAGAAACTGGTTCTCAGAAACTGGTTCTCAGAAACTGGTTCTCAGAAACTGGTTCTAAGAAACTGGTTCTTAGAAACTGGTTCTTATTATACATCCTAGTCGTTACATAACTTATTTTTTAAGCCACTTCTCGATAGCAACTTCAAGTTCTTTGTGGTCCTTTGCATAGTCCTGCATGCTTACTCCTTCAAGGCTTGCATCAAGGGCTTGCCTGCAGGCAGTAGCTCCGGCTACCGTACCCATCGGATGCGCATGGATTCCACCCCCGAACTGCATAATAACATCTTTTCCGAAGATAGAGTAAAGGTCAGGAATCATTGTAGGGGCAAGCCCTCCAGACGCTACCGGAAACATTGGCTTTAATCCTCCCCAGTCCTGGGTAAGGACATGCTGGCTCTCATCCGCAGGCACTTTATCAAGCACGCACTCATCCCTTAGAGACAGGACTTCATGCTTTTCTCCATGCATTTTCCCGACAACCGTACCTATGTGGAGCTGGTCAAGCCCTATCAACCTGCAGAGCTTGGCAACAAGAACCATGCTTATCCCATGGCGAGGGTTCCGGGTATAAGCCGAGTGCATGCAGCGGTGGGCATGAAGGGCAAGACCCGCATCTTCGGCCTCTTCCCTCAGAGTCTGAAGAGCAGTCCAGCCTACCGGCACGATATCGATCATTGCATAGCTGGCACCCAGGTTTTTGAGGACATTTAAGCGCCGGGTCATTTCCTTACAGGTCGGGGCTGTGATGTTGCAGAGGTACATCTTCTTCTCCCCGGTCTCAACTTCAGCTTTTTCTGCGAATTTCAGGGTGAGTTCAGCCCTTCTGTCAAAGCCATTGAACTTCTGGTCGGTAAGGTTCTCATCATCTTTAACAAGGTCGCAACCTCCGGCAAAAGAATTGTAAGCAACTTCCGCATGTTTCTCAGAGGTTAAGCCTACCTTTGGCTTAACGATAGTCCCAATAAGAGGCCGGTCCTGCACCCCCACAAGTTTCCTGATCCCCGGCAGCCCGAAGTTCGGACCTTTGAACTCGCGGAGCATTGGCCTGGGGAAGGCTATGTCCTGCAGTCTGAGGTTGTCAACGATTTTCATACTGAAAATGTTTCCTGCAACAGCACTCAGCACCTGGGGGACCGAACCCAGCTCAAAAAGGTCTTCCGAGTAAGCCACCCTTACGGTCTGTGATTCTTCGTCCAGGTAAAAAATGTGAGGTTTTAATTTTACTGCAAGTTCGGGACTCAATGTGGAAATCTCAGTCCAGGAGTCTATAGAGCTTTCCCCTGCCATGTGGGTGGCAACTTCCTCAAAATTCACTCCTGCCGACGGTTCGATATGGAATTCACAGATCAGATCTGTGTCTTTTGGGCTATAATCCCTGTCTATGTAGTCCCTGCGCATTTTCGTCACTCCTTTGAAATAAGCAATTTTGCAGAATAAAATTCAGTTATATAGAATAATAGTTCTGATAGAAGGAGGTAACTAAACATAAATAAAAATTTGTTTATCAGAACCGAAAAACCTGATCTAACGGGAAAAGGGGCTGGAGGAGAAGAAAAAAAGAGTACTCCTGTAATCTCCAGAAAAAGGGAAAAGAAACTAAAAGGATATTATGAGAACTGAAGATCTATTCGGAAATTTATTATAATCCCCTGATAAGGTCAGCTCTCTAATTGGAAAATACTTTTAAGGTTCTTTACTTTTAAGATTCGTTACTGCTCCAGCCTCAAAGGGTTTCCTATACCAAGCCCTGTCAAACGAGTCTCTTTCTGGGCTCCGAAGCCAGGATTGAAGTCCTTTCTTTCAAAGTCAAAACGGACCTGATCTTTCTGAAGCCCATACCCGTCCATATGGTCAAAAATCAGTTTTTCCATAAGCTCCGTTCCATAGTCCACAGCCTCGAGATAATTATCTGCAACCCTCCTTTCTACTTCAGAGAACACATGATACTGCTCGGTTCCGAGACCTACCGGCCGGATTAGAATTTCACTTCTCTTGATGACGTTGCCAGCCAGGGCTCCTGCGGCATTGCCCACTTCATGGAATTCGGGAACCCTGATATCCGCATCGATAAATTCTCTGAGTTCGGGTACATAGGCTTTGACAGGTGCCCCGATCATTACAACCGGAATATTGATTTTGAACTTTGTGAAGCGAGTGTTTTCCAGCAGTTTTTCAAGGTCTTCCCGCTTGAAGTCTTTTGCAAAGAACGCCAGCAGGTCAAGAGCAATATTTTTTGCAAAATTTCGTTTTATTTCTCGGGAAAAACTTTCAGGATCCAGTCCGAGATAGTTGCCAAGAATTTTTGCTCCCAGCCAGGAGGCAGTACTGTTCCACGTTTCATACTCTCCAAGCGCATGAAGAGCATCCGTAGGTGTGAAACCTATATGGTAAATGCAGCGCTTCTGGACCAGAGAACGCAGAGCCTTTACAAACTGCAGGGGATGTTTTCCAACTGCTTCAGAAATATCGGATACTGAAACCGGTTCATATCCTATAAAATCAAAGATCTGACGTTCATAGTTTTCCAGTTCAAACTCGATGGAGTAATTAAGAGCATGTATGTCATCATCTACCCCCGCATTCCCACTCCTGACAAAGAAGCTTGCTGGCTGGAAGATATCATCCATTATCCTGTCCGAAATTTTTTCAGCTTTCCTCAACTTGTCTTCAAGGAAAGAATAGTTTGAAGCTGCAAGACAGAGAGGAATAACCCTGTTCGGGCCAATATAGATTTTTCTCTGTACCCAGACGTGGCTGTCTCCTCCCATAGCCGAAGTTCTGATCCTGACCGCCTTGACCATAGTTTTCCAGTTTCCCACTACAGCCCCATATTCACTGATCTCGGGAACTCCACCTTCCATCAGAGCAATATCGGTGCTCGTGCCTCCCACATCCACAGCCACGCAGGTTTTCAAGCCGCTTATATGGGCAGCCCCTACAAGGCTTGCGGCAGGGCCTGAAAAAATAGATTCGACGGGTTTTTCAAGAGCCTCTTCTATGCGTGCAAGGGAACCGTCGCATTTCATTACCATCATAGGAGCTTTGATATTTCGTGCTTCCATAACCGATAGAACGGCACGAATGAACTGGGAGGTTATCGGGATCAAACGAGCGTTCAGAACTGCAGTAACTGCCCTTTCGTAAGCTCCCAGGCCCAGGGAAAGTTCGTGACCGCAGACGACAGGCTTATCGGTCAACCTTTCTATTGATTTTTTTACTGAAAGCTCATGTTCCGGGTTCCGTACGGAAAAATAAGAAGATACGGCATATGAAAAGAGCCTGCCTCTGGTGCTGTTAACGAATTGTTCTGCAGAATTAAGTTCAAGGCAACTAACTTCGTTTCCTTTTGAATCGTGGCCACCATCTATGGAAATTATCTCACTAGCCGGGATATTTCCATTGACTTTATAGCCTGCCAGGATCAGGCCTGCAGGATGGCCTTTGCCTTCCAGTGTGGAGTTTGTAGAAAGAGTTGTGGATACCGAAACAAGTTTTATATCCTCCAGATACTCCTGTTTTAAGCCCGCAACTACTTTTTCTATCCCTTCAACCAGATTGGAATGCGTAGTTAGTGCTTTATTAGAATCAAGAATTCTGCCGTCTGCAAGGTTCATTAAAACGGCGTCAGTGTATGTCCCACCAGTATCGATTCCTAAACCGAGCTTCATAGTTTATAAGTTATTTCCAAAAATATAACATAGCCGACCAGAATTTTGCAGGAGTATAAGGTTCTGCAGGAGGGTAAAATATTGAGGGGGATGAAATAATAGAGGAAAATGAAATAATAGAGGAAACGAAATATTGAAAGAAAAGAATAATAAGGACAATAGGAAAAAAGCAGTAAAAAAGAAGATGAGTAATATAGAGGAAACAGCAAAAAATGTAATATAGAGGAAACGGCAAAAGAATCTGAAGTTATCAGGACTCTTTCTTCGTAACCTCATTATTATATTATACTACCTCTTCGCTTTACCTATTAATTATACTACCAAAACTCTGATTATATTATACTGTCTACAACCCGCTCTTTTTCTCCTTTATATTATACTACCTCTTCGCTTTACCCATTAATAATACTACCAAAACTCTGATTATATTATACTGTCTACAACCCGCTCTTTTTCTCCTCCGGCGAAAACTCTGTGAACTTGCAGGTGCCAGCGAGTACATCCAGGTTCAGGCACTTCAAGCTCAATATAGTTATAACACTGCGAAGCTTTTCCCCGGATCTTGGACGAGCAAACTGTTCCTGCACTGACGACAAGCATGTCGTTTAATCTCCAGACCCAGGGGATATGCCAGTGCCCGCAAAGCACAAGGTTCACACCTGAACGGTCCAGAAGCTCAAGCACGTCCCCTGCATCCACAAGCACATTATTACCCCTGCCTGTCCTGGGAATCGGAATCAAATGATGGTGAAGGGCAAAAACCTTAAAACCGTTTGTTGAGAAAGACTCCTCTATCCAGCCGTAGTTTTCCCTTCCAATGTGCCCTTCTTCAAGTTCCGGCTGGGAAGAATCAAGCCCTACAACCGTGACTTCCCCAAAACATCCGGAAGAAGACCTCGCCTGGAAAATATCTTCAAAGAAAAGGTAACCTGCATTTCTTGAGTCATGATTTCCGGGAACAACCACCCTATTTTTGCATTCAATCCTGTCAATGAAGTTTTTTGCCCCATTATACTCGGCAGCAAGCCCGTTTTCCGTAAGGTCGCCTGTAATTACAACAATGTCCGGATTATCCTGATTTATTTTTTCAAGCATTGCATCTGCAATCTCCGGCATATAGTATGCCTCTGAGAAATGAATGTCTGAAAGATGTACCATTCTTATAATATCTATTCCTCTCTGTTCTGCTTGTTCACATTTCTGGCTTTTTCAGGGTTAGAATTCGCGGAGGAGAACATATACCTATTCGATTTAGTCTATATAAAAAAGAAAAAATACCATTTAAATGAGTTGTCTATATATTACACATACCAGATAATCTTTATTGATAATATCTGGCTGAAAAAAAGCTCGAAACTGCTTTAATCCCTTTAAAAAACCAGTTTAAATCCCGGTAATATTTCACCCATGATTTTAATTCAGGGATCTTCAATGGCGAATCATTTGTTAAAAGTTGGCTCTGATTCGTTTTTCGATCCGATTTGACTCTTTTAAGACCGTTCCTGTTCTTTTTTAGAACATTTCTGGACTCAGAATTTTTCCGTATTTCAAATTTGGTCTTTATCCTGTAGAATCATGTTCAGAACTCTTTTCAGACCCATTATAACTCGCTTTCAAGTTGGTTCCTAAAAAAGGGCCTATCTGACAAAGGAACCCTTAATTTCTCCGGGATTTACTGGCATATATAAATGGGATCTGAAAATAGATAACATAATTGATTCCCTTTTTAGAAGGCTAAAAAATTTTATTGTTTGCAAAAAAAACATTAGACTTTCAATTTCAAAATAAGCTATTTTTTACATCAGGAGTGGTTTTTATCCTGCTGAAATAAACTCATTCCCTCAAATTTGAAGCCACCTGACTTTTTACAGCTATAATCCGGGAAAAAAAGAATCTGAATATCTGGAAAAAAGAAAAAGAATCTGAATATCTGAAAAAAAAGAATCTGAAAACAGAAATTCGATAGAATCAAAAAAACCGAATTAGAACCGGATAAAAAAGAAACAGATGCCTAATCGAATATCTATAAATATCTATAAATCGGAAAAAACAAAAACCCGATAAAAAACAAAAGGATGAATGTGTTTAAAAAACACATTCATTTTATTTTTATTTTTGTCTCTTTTGTCCGTTTTTTGGTACGCTTTTTGGTACACTTTTTGGTACACTTTTTGGCCCGTGTTCAGGCCCGTATTCATCCAGGCAGGTGCCTTCACAGAATTTTACTCCTGAGTGATAGGCTGCCTTGCCGATCATATGGCCTGAAATAGGAGCTGTAAGCAGGATAAAAAGCCCTACAGTCAGCGCCTTTACTCCCATTGGTGTATAGCCCTCCTGGATGATGATGCTCACAAGGACTCCGAGAGCACCAAGGGTTGCAACTTTGGTTGTTGCGTGCAGCCTATTGTATACATCAGGTAAACGCAGCAGGCCGAGCATTCCGAGACATATGAATATGAGCCCTACAACAAGGAAGATTATACTGATTATATCCAGTATATTCGCGAGTACAGCCATTACAACACCTCCCCTGTATCAAGATACTTTGCTACTATTACCGTCCCCACAAAGGAGATGATTGAAAGCAGCATGGCAACATCCATTAGGAAGATCGAACGTCCCTGGAAAGCATAGAGAGCAAATATCATTGCAAGAACGTTACCAACGGCATCTGAAGCTGCGATTCTGTCAGGAAGAGTCGGACCGTACAGAACTCTGTACGTACTTGGCACCAGAGCAACTACCATAACGACCAGTGCCAGGAAATTTGCCTGTTCCAGTGTAATCATCATTCGAATGCCTCCAGTACATAGTGTTCAAGATCATCCCGGATGGAATCACGAATGCCCTGGGGATCTGTTGCATCGATAGAATGCACATAGAGGATTGATTTATCTTCCGAAATGTCCACTGTAAGGGTTCCGGGGGTAAGGGTAATGGTATTGGCAATACCCGTAATTCCGATATTGGTTTTGGTCCGGATAGGAACCGCGATAATTCCCGGTTTGATGTCTATCGTGGGTTTGATGACGATCTTTGCAACTGCTATGTTGGCCTTTATGACCTCCTTGATCAAAACGTAAAAATACATGATTTTCTTCGGAATCTTTGAAATCCAGTTTCCTGTGGGGTATACCACCTCATCCAGCCTGTACAGCTCGCTGAAGGGAGCTACTACTACGATTCCAAAAAGGAAACCAAGCAGAATGCTGCCAAGGGTTATTTGTCCGCTGACAAGGCACCAAACAACTGGAAGTGCCATATAGGTAAGTGTACGACGCTTCATCTGATCACCCTCACCATTACTGCATCAATATAAGGCTGCGGATCAATAATCTGGTTTGCAATGATCTGTGATAACTCTACGACAGGTTCAGGGTACAGTCCAAGGATCAGCACAATAGCTGCCAGGAACAGGACTGGAAGCACTATAAGAGGAGACAGTTTGTGGTGAGAATATTCCCCATACTGCGGATCTCGTTCTCCCCAGAATATAAGCATCCAGCCTCTGAACATGTAGAAGAGAGTAAAGACTGCAAAAATCAGAGCTATCCCTATGGGCATGTAGAACTGAGATCTAAGACCTGCATCAAAGAGCAGGAACTTGGAGATGAATCCTCCCATCGGGGGCACTCCACCAATGGACATGGCTCCCACAAGGAAAGCAACACCCATCATAGGAGCTTTGCTGACCATGCCTCCCATCTGCCGCATATCCCTTGTCTCGGCAGTGTGGATGATTCCACCCGAGGTAAGGAACAACATGCTCTTTGCAAGTGCGTGGTTTATCAGGTAGACCACGGACGCGCCAAGAATTAGAGCTGCAGCCTCAGCTTCGCCGGCTGCATTTGCCATTGCTGCCATTCCAAAGCCCAGGAAGACGTATCCTATCTGGGATACACTGGAATAAGCCAGCATACGCTTAACATCCGTCTGCCCTATTGCCGAAGTTGCTCCCAAGCCCAGGGTGACCAGAGCCATGAAGAGAATGACTGGTCCGTACACTGACTGGAAGGGAGCAAACACCATAAAGAGGACTCTGAGTATACCGTAAGCTCCGATCTTTATGATAACACCACTGAGCATTGCACTGATAGGGGACGGAGCTGTGGGGTGCACATCCGGAAGCCAGTAGTGTAGAGGGAACATTGCTGCCTTACCACCAAATACAATGATAAAGAGCAAGCCCACTGCATACAGGTGCCATGGGACAGCTCCTGCCTCAGCAAGCACCCTGATCTTAAGGGTAATGTCTGCCATGTTCAGGGAACCGATAGATGCATACAATGACGCAACTGCTATCAGCATCACATTACCCCCGAGAATGTTCAGGACCAGGTACTTCATTGTGGCTTCCATCTTGTCCGAAATCTTCGTAACCTTTGAGTTTTCGTTTGCAACTATCAAAGCTGCCGAGGAAAGCAGCATTACTTCGAAGAAGACGAACATATTGAAGATATCACCCGTCAGGAAGATTCCATTGATACCTGCAAGCATCAGGTTGTAAAGGGAGTGGTAAGTCTGATTAAGGGATTGTTCTTCTATGTAATCATAGGAGTAAATCAAGCCCAAGAAGCCAATAAGGCAGTTCAGAAGAACCATCCCTGCACCCAGCAGATCGGCTACAAGTACAATCCCGTACTTTCCGAATTCTCCTACATCATATGCAATAATTCCATTGTTCCAGACGGTTGTGATCAGGAGCGCACTTAAGCACAATAAAACAAAGCCAGATACGATGTCGAGTACCTTTTGCAGCCCGGGATTACTTTTGGTCAGGATTGTGACCGGAGCCATTAACAGAGGGATAGCAACCAGGAGCATCGGCAGATTATCCATTAAAAAGCTCATTCTCGAAGCCTCCTGAGTTCCTGGACATCAACAGTACCATATTCTTCATTGACGCGGTAGCAAAGAGTCAATACGAATGCAGTGGTTGCAAGCCCGATCACAATTGCCGTGAGTACAAGGGCCTGCACAAGAGGGTCCACGAATTCTGTATACGGATTAGTTGTTATCGGCCCAAGAATTCCAGCTGTCAGGTTATCGTTATAGATAAGCCCCTGGCCAAGACCTTCTAAAGCCTGCTCATGCTCCAGAATAGGTACAAGGGTACCGTCGGTGAAAACTCCGCTTCCAACGATATACAGGTTAATGGCATGGGAAATTACACCGAAACCGATAATAACTTTCATCATGTCCCTGCGGAGGACCAGGAAAGTTCCTATCCCGAAGAGCAGAGCGATTGTAAGCTCAAGGAAAAAATTATTCATGTTCTCCCTCCGGACCTTTATCGGCTCCTAATTTAGTTACAATAAACAGCAGACCTCCGACCACTACGAAGTACACACCAAGGTCAAAGAACATCGATGAGACCATTTCAAGCTCAAAAAGGTGTATGCCTCCTACTTCTACGGGAATGAAATCAAAGGCACTTCGGAAGAATTTGTGGCCTGCAAATAATGGAGACCAAGCAGTTATGCTTGCAAACAGGAGCCCGTATCCAAACCACATATGCCAGTCCGGATTCCAGATTTTCTTGATTGCATCATGCCCGTATGCGACGTAGATTAGTCCGATACCAGCTGCACAAAGCACACCACCAATGAAACCTCCACCCGGCCTGTTACCTCCTATAAGCAAAAGATCGATTGAATACAGCATATCGATCATCAAACAGACCTTTGCGATTGTTTTGGTAATTACTGAGGTATCGGCCATTATTCCTTACCTCCCTTCACCTTTTTTGCTCTGCTCAGGATAAGGCTATACACTCCAAGGGCTGCCAGGGAAAGGACTGAGATTTCTCCGATGGTATCATACCCTCTGAAGTCCACGACTATCACGTTAACTACGTTAAGTCCGCCGGTCATTTCCAGAGCCTTCTCTATGAAGTAGTAGTTGAAGGTCTCAAACGGAGCCAGTACCCCTATATTTGCATTTAACATTACGGCAAGAACTCCAAATGAAACAACACCTGAGAGTAGCAGGTTCACCAGAACCTTACCTGCCGGCATAGGCTCCTTGAACTTCTGTGGAACCTTCATGACCACCAGGATGAAAATAATGGTGGACAGGGTTTCTACGCAGACCTGGGTCATTGCAAGGTCAGGAGCTTTGAGGTATACGTAAAGCAGGGCTACCAAGAAACCAAGTTCGGAGAGGGATATGACCGCAGGCAGATATTTTGGAAGAACTGCAGCACCAAGCGCTGCCAGAATCATCAGAGCGTACAGCACGATTTCATAAGGCTGTGCAGCATAGTTTATCCCTGCAGGCAGAATGTTGCCAATTCCTATACCCATGCCTATACCAAACTTATAGACCGGCCAGAAGATCAGGAAACCCATAAAGAGTAATGTCATCTTGATATACACTCCAATGGGTCCTGGCTGGGTAATCGCTGCGAACTTGTGGGTTATGTCTCTTGCGTTGTTTACGGTTGCATCGTACCAGTAGTTCGTGCTGATCCAGGGAAGCTTGTCGTTGAAACTGTTCTGCCAGGCAGCAAGTGAGTCATAGAACTTGTAAAGCACAATACCGATGGCAAAGGTTGCTATCGTCATCAAAAGAGGCGTGGTTACTCCATGCCACAGCGCTACATGCAGGTGATCTGCGTTGGGAACAAGGCCGCTGTAGGCAGGCTGTATCAGAGTTTCGATTGGGAACTTGGGGTAGAGCCCGAAGAAGATGATCAGACCTACAAGGAAAACTGCCGGAGCCAGCATAACCCAGGGAGCTTCGTGCACGTGGTGAGGAACATCATGGTCGTGGGTCCTCTCTCCGAGGAAGATCCCGTCTATCAGTCTGATAGAATACATAAGGGTGAATACACCACCTGCCACTGCAACAGCCGGGAAGACAATAGCCCACGGTCCTCCATAAGTTTCTGAAACCAGCTCACCTATCTCAAGGGATGTTTCATAGAACATTTCCTTGCTAAGGAACCCGTTGAGTGGAGGAACACCAGCCATTGAAGCTGCTGCGATCACCGCAACTATGAACGTTTTTGGCATTTCCTTACGCAACCCACCCAATTTTCGGATATCTCGGGTTGTCGTCTCGTGAGCCACGATACCTGCCACAAGGAAGAGGGTAGCTTTGAAGGTAGAGTGGTTCAACATGTGGAAGGTTGCTGCCGCAAAGCCCAGTCCCGGGTGTTCAGCCGTACTATAACCATACATGGTCATCAGGTAGGCCAGCTGGCTGATTGTCGAGTACGCCAGGATGGCTTTGATATCCGTCTGCCGGAAAGCCATGAAGCCCGCCATAACCATGGTGATCATCCCTGTCCCGGCAACCAGGACAAGCCATTCGGGGGTTCCCGAAAGGATAGGGTGCAGCCTTGCAACCAGATAGACACCAGCCTTGACCATTGTAGCCGAGTGGAGGAACGCGCTCACAGGAGTCGGAGCTTCCATAGCATTGGGCAGCCAAATATAGAACGGCCCCTGTGCTGATTTGGAAGCAGCCCCTATGAAGATCAGGATCAGAGTTGCAACGTATAAGTTGCTTCCGTGGAGAACTCCAAGGAGTTCAGAACTCTGAGCCAGTTCAGAGATCGCATAAGTGCCTGTAATGACCCTGAGCATCAGGAAGCCTGCGAACATGAAAAGTCCGCCACCGGCAGTTACCAGAAAGGCTTTGGTTGCGCCATATACGGATTCTGGTCTTTCTCTCCAGTATCCGATAAGCATAAAAGATGTTATACTAGTCAGTTCCCAGAAAATAAACATCTGGATCGTATTGTCTGTATAGGCAATACCCAGCATTGCACCCATAAAGAGTAAGAGCCACTGGTAATACCTTGGCAGGTCTTCCTTTGTGGACATATAACCATTTGAATAAGACATGATGATAACACCAATGCCTGAAACGATTAATGCCAGGAGAACAGCCATGCCGTCTCCGTAAAAGTCTAAGGATAGACCCGCTGCCGGTAACCAGGTAAACGAACCCTTTACAGGAGTACCTGCCATAGCGTACGGGATTACCTGAGTATTCAGCGCAAAACACGTAAATGCTATAAGTGCCGAAATCCAGCCAATCCTCTGTTTAAATACTTTATATAACGCAGGTAAAGTCCATGCAAGTATAAATGGTAAAAAGACAGCTATTACTATTGCATTAAATGGATCCATGAATCATCAACCCAACCTCTTTAGTTTTTTGGTTCTTGATAAATGATAATGAATACTAGTCAGGTTCAAAAGTTTCAATCCAGAATTCAATCCACATAGGAAATAAAGATATAATGTAATCTTATATTTCCCTCGCGTATACTCTTTTTTCATATAGTAAAAATGTTTCGGTTTTTACTGGACGCATCTTCAGCATCAAGCAAACTATTTTGCGTCCAAAATTGCACACGAAATCTTCCTGGATTATTTCCTGATTACAGCAAATACCTCCCTTTCAAAACTGCAGATTTTTACGTAATTAAAATTACATCCCACTTTTTTCGTTGAAATTTTAGATTTTCTCAGTTCTTAACGCTACCGATTTTATCATTATGGGGGTTTAATGGAACGTTATGCGGTACTCCAAATCAGAACTAAATAAATGTAGAGGTTTAAAACCGATAGCATTAGGTTTACTAATTTCCATGTGGATTCTCAAATATTTGAATATTTCCAAAAAACACCATCAAGAAAAACAGCGATTTCGAGAAAAAAAATATGAAAATAAAGGTCAGAGAAAATTTTTTTCCTTTTTGAGTAGCAATATAATCAGGATAATTGACAAAATTAATTGATAAGTTATCCCCTCAATCAATAGAAATTATTTAGACAATTAAAACTGTGTATCAGGAAATTTAATTTGAAAAAGCAATAGAGAATGATTCAGTAGCAGGTTTATTGAAAATAATTCTATATTTAAATATATATGATTACATATCAAAAAATAGAAACTTGCGTATAAAATGAATCAAATAGATAAAAAAGAGAAATATGCTCATTGAAAGTAAAAAAAATAAAAATAGAAAGAAACTAGAAAGAAAGGTCTTGGTCAAAAAAAAGAAATAGCTGACAAAAAAAGATCACAAAAAGGAAAAGAGTATATCTAACATAATTCTTCGAAACCTTCTGGTTCTGAAACTGTCAGAAATGGTCTGGAAATATTTTAGGGTCTGGAAATATTTTAGGGTCTGGAAATATTTTAGGGAATTAGGCTTTCGATAAAATAGTGAAAATTAAAAAAGCCTGCTGATAAAAAGAGGTTCAGAATTATTTTCTCTATAATAAGAGAAAAACAATAATTCTTCTATATGCTAATCCTATACTCAGCATATTTATCAGGGTTCAGGCTTTTGTTTCCTGTCCTTCACCCTGAAACAGTCCTCTGTCTTTTCTAATTAATTGATCTCTATTGCTACAAGACTTTCTTCTGCGCAGCGCCTGAAGGTAACCTCAAGCACTCCATTTTTGTAACTTGCTTTTGCACTCTTCGGATCCACGAGAACTGGGAGTTCCACATTTTCCGAATATTCAGAAAGCCCAAGGACTTTAATTTCAAGGTGTTGAGCGGTAGCATGCAGCAGGAGATCTTTCTTTTCAACCTCCGGGAATTCTGCAAGTACATACACCATGTCCTCATTTTCAAATATGTCAATTAAAGGTTCTTTTGTTTCTGAGGCAAAGAAGTTCTCTTCGTTTTGAGAGTATTCCGGAACATTTCCGAATTCCCGGAGTTCAGGATCTTCCCCCGGGCGATGAATGATAGAAAATCCGTAAACAAAGGGAACGGACTCTCCCATTTCTTCCAGGAGGGCTTCGATCATCTCTTCCAGGTTATCAAAAAGTTCAGACCCAAAATCTTCAAAGAAATCCTTTCTTTTTCTTGTGCCCACCATTATTACCTCTGATTTACCTCTCGCTCCCGAAAAATTACTCTATATCAATTGAAGTTCGAGAACTGGACTCCAGCCTGTTAAAGGTAACTTCCAGCACACCATTTTTATATGTGGCTTTAGCACTCTGGGGGTCTACCTTTACGGGCAGTTCGACACGTTCGGAATATTTTGGATTCCCATCTAATGTTTCGATGTCAAGTATTAAATCAGTTGCGTTCAGTTGAATGTTTTCTTTCTCGATTCCTGGAATCTCGGCAATCACATGGACTGTTGCCCCGGTTTCCAGTACATCAATAAAGGGTTTCCTTATGTCAAGATAACGTTTTTCTCCGGTTTCCGCCTGCTCAAACATTGGGATGTTGCCGAATTCCCTGATTTCAGGTTCTTCCCCTTGCCGCTGGGTAACGGAAAAACCATAAACAAAAGGATGCTGCCCGAAGTTATCCATGCTCATGCCCATGGCCCTGCTAAGGCGCTCGAACATTTCGTCCATATCCTTCAGGGGGTCAATTCCAAATATTTCATCGAAAAAACTTCTTTTTTTCCTGTCTCTGTCCATCTCATCACATCATTATTAAGTTATGCGTCTTGAGTTTCTTAAGTGAGTACCACTCAAATCAGTAGGTCATTATTGAAATGGTTACTTTTTTCACAAAAATTAAAACGGCCGGTATTTACCGGCATGCCAGGCAGAACCTCATTCAGAAGGCAGAAAACTCGGAACTCCTATTTCCTCACTTTTCTTTTCCTGTTCTTTTACTTCTGAAGATTCTTCCTCAAAATCAGTTGCATACCTGGCAAAGAGTTCGGCACTCTTTTCATAAGCACTCAGAGTTTCTCTGGATGTTGTAGGCTTTACACGGCGGATTGCTTTTTCGAAGTGTTTTTTGGAAATCCGGACCTCTCCAACCTTTTCCTGGATGTACTTTCGGTCGATACCCGGGGTAACTATTTCCCTGAGCGCGAGCATTGCCGCTTCCCTGCATATACCCTCGATATCCGCACCCACATATCCTTCAGTCATCTCAGCAAGTTCGGAAAGATTTACGTCTTCTGCAAGAGGTTTTTCTTTTGTATGGATCTCAAAGATCTTCTCCCTGCCTTCTTTATCAGGCGGTTTGATGTAAATAAGCCTGTCAAAACGGCCAGGCCTCAGAAGGGCAGGGTCTACCATATCCGGCCGGTTTGTAGCAGCAACTATTATCACATCCTTGAGTTCCTCTACCCCGTCAAGTTCTGTAAGGATCTGGCTTACCACTCTTTCGGAGACATGGGTATCGGAAACAGAGCTTCTTTGAGGAGCAATTGAATCAATCTCATCAAAGAAAATTACAGTCGGAGCAGACTGCTTTGCTTTTCGGAATGTTTCCCTGACTGCACGCTCGGATTCACCCACATATTTACTGAGCAGTTCGGGGCCTTTTATACTTATAAAGTTGGCTTCACTCTCACTTGCAACAGCTTTTGCAAGCATTGTCTTGCCCGTACCCGGAGGCCCGAAAAGCAGCACCCCTCTCGGGGGCTTTATACTGACAGCCTTGAACATTTCGGGATACTTGAGGGGCCATTCCACAGACTCGAGGAGTTCCTGTTTTGCACCCTCCAGCCCACCTATATCGTCCCAGCCCACATGCAGAACTTCAACGTAGACTTCTCGCATGGCTGAAGGCTCAATATTCTTCAGAGCTTCCCTGAAGTCCTCCTTCGTAACCACCAGATTGTCAATGATTTCCTGTGGGATATCCTCTTCGATATCGATTTCAGGAGTGATCCTTCTAAGGGCATGCATCGCGGCTTCCTTACAGAGAGAGGACAGATCAGCTCCCACAAAACCGTGGGTCACATCTGCAATTTCACCAAGGTTCACTTCATCTTCAAGAGGCATACCTCTGGTGTGGATCAGAAGAATCTGCTTTCTGCCTTTCCGGTCAGGAACTCCTATTTCAATTTCCCTGTCAAACCTTCCGCCGCGGCGGAGAGCTTCGTCAATGGAATTCGGGCGGTTTGTGGCAGCTATGACCACTACTTCCCCCCTGGACTGGAGCCCGTCCATCAGGGAAAGCAGCTGGGCAACTACTCTTCTTTCCATTTCTCCGGTTACTTCACCGCGTTTGGGGGCAATGGAGTCAATTTCGTCTATGAAGATAATGGAAGGTGCATCCTTCTCAGCCTCTTCGAAGATCTCACGGAGCTTTTGTTCACTTTCCCCATAATATTTGGAAACGATTTCAGGACCACTTATGGTGATGAAATTGGCATCAGTTTCACTTGCGACTGCCTTTGCAATCATTGTCTTGCCCGTTCCGGGAGGACCGCGAAGAAGGACTCCTTTGGGAGGCTCGATTCCCAGCTTCTGGAAGAGTTCAGGATGCCTCATTGGCAGCTCAATCATTTCCCTGACAAGCTGGATTTCCCGCCTGAGCCCCCCGATGTCCTCGTATGAGATGCCTTCCGGAGTCTTGATTTCCTCAATTGATTTTTCCTTGATAACAATTTCAGTGTCTTTAGTGACGACAACCGGCCCTGCGGGTCTTGTAGATGCTACAACGAAAGTAAGGGGATTATTTACAGTTTCAACCCTGATCTGCTGACCTTTGTTCAGAGGTCTGCCCTCGATTATTCTCAGGATGTAATGGGCGCCGCCTACAAGCCGGACAGGCTGGGATGGAGCAAGTGTGACCCTTTGCGCATGTTTTGCCTCGACCTTCTGGACCGTAACTTTGTCATCAATTCCAACTTTTGCATTGCTGCGCAGGTTTCCGTCTATTCGAATCCTGCTCTCCTGCCCGCGCTCGACGTTAGGCCAGACAATTGCGTAAGTCTTGGATTTACCCGAGATTTCAATAATATCTCCACTTACAAGGTCCATTTGCTGCATCATGCGGGTATCAATTCTTGCAATTCCCCTACCCACATCCTTATGATACGCCTCAGCTACTCTCAGATTCATTTCTTCAGTCATTTGTTATCAACTCCGGTCTCACATATTCTCCAATACTGCTGATTATTTTTAATTGTGTATTCAACAAAACCCCTTTCTGCAAGATCCATAAGGTTAGACGTTATAATGCTAGGGTGAAGACGCAGGTTATAACAGAGGACAGCCGGTGTAGCCTCATTTTTCAGAAGCTCAAACAGGAGCTCACATTCTACAGGATTTCTGGCAACCTCTTCAATTGAGTCCAGGCATCTGTCCATCAGTTCCATATATTCAACCTGTAGCTGTTTCTGCATTTGCACAAGTTCTTCCTGCCTTTCTTTAAGTTCACGGAGTTTGCCGTTCAGTTTCAGGAAGAAGCAGGATGATTCATCTCTAGCAACAGTTTCTTTCTTCTCGACAGAGGATCTTTCCCCTTTTTTCTCCCTGTCAAAATCAATGTCCTGAAGAGACATTGTATATGCATAAGGTGATACGGACACCTCAAGCCTCATGTTATTTGCAATATTGAAGTACTTGCGCCTCTGATCATCCACACTGAACTCGATCATCCCTGCCTGTTCTAACAGGCTCAGATGACTGATAATCGCCTTTGGTCCCACCCCCAGCCTACCTGAAATTTCACTGACATAGCAGGGGCGGTTTGCAAGAAGCTGAATTATCTTTCTACGGTTTTCATTCCCCAGGATGTCAAGTAGTTTTGCTGGGTCCATGTTTTTTCCTCTGTAATTATTGAATTTTTATGATGTATAATTAACGATAAGTGTTGAATTTTGTTTTTTATATATTCCTCAGTAATTATAATAACATGCATAATATATTTGTCAGATATTTATTTGACAGATATTTAATAGTAGCTCAGGTCCTTTCTACAGTTCACCTGAATTGCTTATTCCTGCTACTCAAATCTCCGGTAAAGAGAATTCACTGATCTGTATGGCAGAAGTTACCGGATATCCCTGGCCAGAGCACTAATTGGTGCATGTGCACAATAGTTAGTAACCATTAGTTAGCAATAATGACATATAAATGTTTCTATATGGCTGACAATATTAGAAAATACCTGGGAATTTAGCAGAAATTTTCCAGTAGTGCCAACTTATTCAGTATTATCTGGGCCTGTATAGAGGAGAAACTATTTGTTAAAAAATATGTGAACAAAAAAAAATGAAGATGAGGTAATTAAAAAGAATTACTGAGCCGGGAGGAAACATTTTACTAAAATGTTTTAATCTTTCATTCATTGAAATGCTTTAATCATCAAAACTTCATCCCCGTAATTTGAAGTTTCAACCATGACTTTCCAGGCAGGATAATATGTAGTTTGACCTTCATATCTGTAGGGATAAGTGTCAAACCCGTTGAAATAAACAAATTTGACATCAGTGATCCTGATCCTCCCCAGTGAAAACATCGGCAGTTTACCCTTCTGAGTAACGAAATTTCTGTTTTTTACCTGCTGGATTATATAGTTACCTGAGTCATTTAAACCCGCTGTTTTAAAACTTACTATCTGTTTGGGTTCCAGAGCCGCAGAACCATCGGTTAAGTTAAACCTGCTTTCCGCAACCCCCGTATCCGAGACAAGGAAATAAATTTCCTCAGTGTAGCTCTTATTATAAGACTTACTAGAGTTAATAAAACTAACATTCAGAGTGTTTGAGGAAGATTTTCCCTGATACACCGGAAGCTGATTTACAGGTATTAAAGGAATTTCAGTGTCAAGGGTTACTCTTTGATTTGTAAGAGTGTTCCATATCTGTACAGTCCTTCTGTAAGGCGTATCCTCTTTCATGGGAGGATAATAATTAAAAGTCTCATAGAATAGAGGAAGAGCACAGTATAATACTGCCATGACAATGATGATTGCAATTATACTTTTTGCTTTTTCCTGCATATGTATTAAACCCCTTCAGGTAGATTCAATCCCAATTACTATCGGATATTCCGGGTGGTCTACGAGGTCTATATGCAGTTTTTCAGAGGAACCAGAATCGGTAGCATAGTCAGCCCTTACTTCCTGTTCAAAGGTAAAATTGCTGTCCAGAGTAATCTCATACCTGTAAATTCCAGGTTCCACGCTAATCTCGGGAGAAGAAATTTCATTGCCCGGGTTCAACGAATAAGTCTTGTAGAATATTGATTCATTATAGAAATCGAGGATTTTGATGCTTATATCGTGTGTTTTCTGATCATCACTTTTCAGGAAGAACTGCAGAGGATCTGCAGAAAATTCCTGATCTAATTCTTCTTCAGCGTCTTCGTTATAGTATCTGCATATAAGATGGACAACTTTTCCATCACATTTTTTATCCGTAGCTATAATTCCATAGGAAAGGGTGTAAAAATCTACATTAATGAAACCGTCAATTGTATCGTTGCCTACTGCAAAAACTGCACTGCTTTGAGGCATTCCGATAATGTATCCGGCATAGGTTATCTGTGAACTGGAAGTATTCGTTTCTTTTAGCTTCAGTTCAAAATGCTTTCCTATCAAACTTAGATCCACTGTCCCATTTGAAGCGGATTCCCGGAACCTTCGAGGATTTGCTATCACAATCTCAAAATCCTCACAAGCCTCAGGAATTTCGAAAAAATCCCTGCCAGACTCTATTTCTTCAAATACACCGTATTCACCGGCCATACATTTCTCAATCTCTGAAGAATTTCCTGTTGAACCCGCAACAAAAATAAGCCTCAGGGGATTAAACGAACGTTTCAATCTCTCTCGATCTTTTTTCCAGTCAATTATAAATACAGTATGAACAGTTTTTCCATTATATTTCTCAGAGGTAACTGCAATATTATACATCAGGTCTTCAAACTCTATGGAGCCACTAAATAACTCACCGCATACATAGAAAGTTGCCTTACTTTGAGGGATTCCTTTAATATACCCCGAATAGCGATATGACTTCCCTCCGTTAAGTCTGGAAATCTCCTCAATTTCTATTTCAAAGTCTCTCTCCAATAACCTGAGATTTACAGCTCCATTTGAAGCGGCATGCTCGAATTCTTGAACATCTACTGTAACAGTTTCTAATCCGTCCCAATGCTCCTGGAACTCAAGCGAATTGTCCTGAATCTCGATCTTCTGAATGATATTGTCTCCAGGGATTCCAGAAAATTTCTTGAATGAACCTTCATTGAAAGCAATTTCATCAAGTTGCGTTCCAGAATATTCGGAAGTTTTAACTTTACTATTGTCTTCAGTTAAAACCAGAAACCCTGAAAAAGCAGCCAGCGTCAAAAAGGCTGCAAGTACTATTGTAATATATGCTTTCATTCGAATCCCCCACCCTGGAGATAATAAGTAATAAACTCCCCAACAAAGAATTAATCTGTGCTCTTCCTAGAAGAACTTTCCTATTTTATTTCATACTTTTGTGCATTGACACGGCCACGCCAATAGAAAAAGGTAAAAACCCGAAAAAAAATAGAGATACTTATAAACCGAAGAAAAATAGAGATACTTATAAACCGAAGAAAAATAGAGATACTTATAAACCGAAGAAAAATAGAGATACTTATAAACCGAAGAAAAATAGAGATACTTATAAACCGAAGAAAAATAGAGATACTTATAAACCGAAGAAAAATAGAGATACTTATAAACCGAAGAAAAATAGAGATACTTATAAGAAGTTATGCTAAAAAAATATATTATGATGGCAAGTTAGAGAGTTTCGAAGATAAGTTTAAAAAGGAAAGTTTGGTAAAAAAAATAAAAGATCAGGATTATCTCTGCTTTTTTGACTTTGATTTTTCTTTTTGTCTTTCCTTCTGCTGGTTAAAAACAGAGGGTAAATGGAGGGCATATGAACCTTCTTCCCTGATTGCCATAACAAGTTCTTTTCGCTCTAAAAGGGAATCCAGATTAAGTTCATAAGAACCAGGACCGAGGATCCTTACAGATTCCACCCTCTCTTCCTCAGTTTTGTTTTCATTTTCTGACGGCTGCTCCCTGTCTTTTTCTCCGGATGCAAGGGCTTCGTCAATATTCCTGACAACTTCATCCAGAGAAGATTCCAGATCCAGTTTTTGTTCTTCCAGAGCGGGCCTTCCCTGGTTTTCCAAACCTTCTGGCTCTTTTTTCACATAGAGGAACTTATTCCAGCCGCAGTTCGGGCAGCCGCTGAGGATTACAGAATCCCCGTCTTCAAAAATGGTTCCGCATCTGGTACATCTGTGGGGCATGAGTTCACCGGTAATCAATAATATGAACTTAATCGTTGCAAGCTTTATGACTATAAAGTAAATAGCTTACCTGGATACATGTCTTAAATTGATATTAAATGGATAACTTAAAGGGCTTCTTAACGGTCTGTGAGATTTACTCTAACACGAGATTGGCACTTATATCATATACCTAAATGGTATCTTAAATAAATACCTTTAATAAATATGTATATTTGTATTGGTACACAAACTACCGATACACAGGTCAACTACCCGCTGAATCTAAAAATTTAACGGATTTCCTGCTGAGGTTTTATGGATAGCAGAACTTTTTATAGAAGTTTCCAGTACTCCTTTCCGTCAATAACCTCAGAACTGGCTCTATGGATTCGAACCATTTCTTCCATAACTTCCGGAAGTCTGCCAGGTTGAGTGATTTCAAAAACTACGGGGTCAAGGGCATGGTTTACGTAGAGGCTATGTTTAAGGTCTTCAAGATTCCATATTTTTTTAGGGCCTTTTCTCATGCTTTTTGTCAGAATACTCATCATGTCTTCCATAAAATTCCAGGGATAGACAATCCAGGCCCAGTCTTCAAGTCGCTCCCCCACATAATCAGGATCGATTTTCGAACTCCCCAGGTATTGTAAAGAAGAAGTTCGAATCTCTTTGGGGTTCCTGCCTTCTACGTAAGCCTTAGCACTGATCATACTTTCCCCGGTATCTACAATGTCATCCACAATAAGCACTTTTTTGCCTTCCATTACATTGTCTGAGAGAGGATATCTTATATAGGGTTCACCAGTGTCAATAGCTGCAGTCCCTATGTAGTGCTCGATTTTCAGACTGGACAGGTCATCGAGCCCCAGGAAATCACACAGTACACGTCCTGCAAACCAACCTCCTCTGGCAAGCGCGATAATGACGTCCGGCTCATACCCCGAACTTTTAATTTCTCTTGAAATATTTCGGCACAGGTTGTAAATGTAATCCCAGTTCGTAAGCACACATCTAAACGATTCTATGTAAAAACCTCCCGGATCCGGAACCCGGTACGTTACAAGGAAATTTACTGTTAAAGGAGCGCTCATTTCCAGGCTCTACCTTCGAGATTATATAATTCAGAACATAGACTTTAAGTTTTCTTATCTTGCTTTAAGTTTTCTTATCTTGCTAAAAAATGGTTCAGAAAAAAGCTAAAAAAGAAATACTCAAAAAATAAATTATCCAGTAGAAACGGGAGTCTGGAAAGTGAGAACAATGGATAAAATGCTGATAGACCTGCTCTTTATGTCCCAGAAAAGAAAGGACCTTTTGATCCTTCTCAGAAACGGAGGAAAAACAATAGAAGAAATCGTAGATATTCTTAATGTTACCCCTACAGGGATGCTTCCCCAGATTAAAAAATTAAAGGAGGAGTTTCTGGTTTTGCAGGATGATAGAGTATACAGGCTTACCCCTCTGGCAGAAGTTCTGGTCGAAAAAATGCAGCCACTGCTTGATATTCTTGAGGTTATTGAGGAGGATAAGGATTTCTGGCAGGAGCGAGATCTGAGTGGTTTGTCTCCAGTCTTTCTTGAGAGACTTAACGAATTAAAACCTTATTCTCTTGTAAAACCCGACCCCGATAAACTTTTCGAGACCCCTGAAGTGTTTCTGGAAAATGTAGAAAAATCAAAAACCATACTTTTTCTATCTTCGATATTCCATCCTGTATTTCAAGAAACATTTCTGAAGACTGAGAATAACGATGTTGAAATTACCCTTATAGTAACAAAAAAAATTTATGAAAGGCTGAAAAACGACTTTGGGAAAGAACTGAAACTTTATCTGAATCAGGAAAAGAAGCGACTTTTTGTCTGCGCTGACGAAGTAAAAATAGCCATGCTGACAAAAACCGAATATTTCATGATGGCTGATTTCCTTACATGGAAAGGAGCCTATGATCAGGAGAGTGTCATAAGCTTTGAACCTGCCCCTTTGAAATGGGCTGAAGACCTTATTCTCCATTATAAAGACCAGGCTCAGGAGATAAAGGGATAAATCCTGGAAAAAATGTTATCAAGAGAGGGTTTTATATCAACGTATATTTTTCCGTCTTTACAAGCGAAAAAATATCCTGATTTTTCTTTATAGAGGTCACCGACTTTATATCCGGAAATATTGCAGTTTTCGTAATCAAGAACCCTGATACTGAATCTCAGCCTGTAAAGGTTGTTTTTCTTCAACTGAGTAGAATGGTAATTCGGAGTTCCATTTAAAAACGGAAGACTCTCTCAACATTCCAATCTTCCCACTTTATTAGCTTATTATATTCTTCAGGTTTGATTTTTCTAGCCCTTGGTATTGGAGTGTCAACTGGCTGAATTTTAACCCAACACTCCCGCTTTCAAGAGCCTCTATAGTCTCTGAAAGTAGTTTAATCCCGGCAGAGACTAACTTCTGACCGGTTTCTTCAAGTTTCTCCCCAGAACTTATAAAGGCACGTTCCTGACAGACGATGTCCCCTGTATCTTCTTCCTTATCCACGCAGTGGACGGTTACACCAGGATCAAGTATATAATCATAAATATAACCATAATATTCCCAGAACAGAGGATTTGGTTCCCAATACTCCGGAGGGTACGAATAAATAAGATCAGGTTCCACACTCCTGCCCCATTTTTCCAGATCCTTGCTTTCCCTTTTTCTGAGATAATAATAAGGAATCTGCATTTTTCTGGAAAAAAGTTTTAAGCTTAAAGGATTTGAGGCAAACGAATATTGAATACCTGTAAGAAACCTTCCTGTTGCTCTAAGAAGTTTATTTGATTCGTTTGTTGGGGCACAATCAACAATTCCAACCACTTTTTGTTTCGATTCTATAACCGATTGTAGAACTTGCGTGATGCCCTTTGTGATGACCACAACCCTCAATCGAATTCCACCAAAAATATCATATGACATAGATAAAAACAAAAAATGCTATAGGTACTGCTTTCAACATCCTACAATAACAGGATTTAAAAAAAATATAGATTTATTTTAAACCAAAATAATAAACTTACTGTTAAAGCTGCGAACAGAACTGAAGTTTAAGCAAAGGATAAATTCAAACAAGCTTATCCTTCCATGTATAAATTAGAAGAAGCAAGAGGGAGAAAAATGAAAAGAAGGACAAATAACAATTCTAATAGTTCTATAAAAACTGTGAGATTGACGGCAGTTCTGTTCATGATCTTTACAGTTGCTCTTTCCGGCTGTGTTGGGGATGGACAGGATAATACGGATAACCAGACAGAAAGTTCAGTAAACGAGAGTCAGAATATCAGTACTGAAGAATACACATATGGTATAGCAAACGTGGAAAATATCGAGATTCTGACTCTGGAATCTTTCCCCGTGCAGATACAGGTGATAGCAGAAGGCTACCTGCCTGACGGCTGCACTGAGATTGACAAAATAAAGCCTGAAAGGGAAGGAAACACTTTCAATATCAACATCACGACGAAGCGCCCAACAGATGCAATGTGTACCCAAGCTATAGAGAACTTTACAAAAACGATTCCTCTTGAAGTTCAGGGACTCAGCGCCGGAAACTATACTGTAAATGTAAACGGGGTAAACGGATCATTTGAGCTTGCTATTGACAATAAATTAGACGGACTGACAAGCCCTATGCCACCGAGACAGCAGATTATAACCGAAGCTAATAATGGAACAACTATAAGTCTCGAAAAAGGAGAGACTTTTTACCTGAGGCTTAAGGAAAACCCAACTACAGGCTATTCCTGGCAACTCAACCTGAGCCAGGGACTCAACCCCACCAATTTCTCTGGGACATATTATCCTCCGGAGTTGAAAGAAGGAGAACAGCCCCTTATTGGTGCTGGTGGGGTTCATCTGTGGGAAATAAAAGCCGATTCTAAGGGAAACCAGCAGGTAACAGCAATATATATAAGATCCTGGGAAAATGAAACTGGCACGGAAAATAAATTTACACTTAATGTTGAAGTAGTCTGAACTGCAGCCTCTCTTTTCATGCCTCTACTTCCTTTTTTCCCTTATCTCAAGTAAGAAAGCGAGGCATGAAAAAAATTATTTCTATCAGACGCAGCCTCTTTTCCAGCGATCTCACAGGAGCCCCAGAGCTTGTTTTAAGTCTTTGAGACAACTGTCGCAGACATGCGACGTGCCTATCTGGGTACACCCGAGTATATTTACATCTTCCTTGTGTTCTATTTCTTCCGGGTTTCCGGAATAGCTTTCACAGTAAACTCCACATTTTACTTCACAATAGGCCCCGCAAAACAAGCATCTGGTCATAGTATAATGTGGGGCTCCAGCTTTCAAATATCTTTCCCGAAAAGCCCGGTTAGCTAGCAAAACAAGAGATAAAAAAAATATAAAACGTTGGATTGAGACTGCGAAGCCTCTAAAGCAAACCATAAGTTTTCCAGATTTCCCGGAAAGATCGCAGGATCAAGCGAAAAGTATATAAGTAATCGTTAGTATGTTCAGATAGTTGTCTCAGGCAAGGTGCCTGACCAAAAACCCTGTAGCGGGGTGGGGTAGCCAGGAGATCCCGACGGGCTCATAACCCGTAGACCGATGGTTCGAATCCATCCCCCGCTATCAGAGAACGTTCAGATAATCAGAGAACTTTCAAATAACATTTTTCATGATAATTATCCTTATGGACAGAATAAATCGAAAAGCCCCGTAGCGGGGTGGGGTAGCCAGGAGATCCCGACGGGCTCATAACCCGTAGACCGATGGTTCGAATCCATCCCCCGCTATCTACAATTCTTTTAAAATTTGGTTTCGTTTTTCCATACCCAATAATTTTATATTAGCTCAGATTTTGTACCATACCTCTATTTTTTATAGGAAAAGGCGTACCTACCCAGATTAATCAATCAGATCTTGAATAATCAATCCCATATTATGTGTTCTACATACCTTTTTAAAGCGTAAGAAACTCAAAGGCTTATTAAGTAAAGATCACTTTCTTATACAGGATTGAAATAAATTTTATACAGGTTGAAATAAATTCAAAAAACCACTTTCTGATATTTGGAAAAAAATAAACGCAAGAAAAAGTAACCTTCTTTCACAGGCTAATAAACGGAACTTAAACTACCTTTTTATCCATTCTCAAAATTAAGCAGGACGATTCTCATATGGTAATGGAAAAACTCGGAGACTCCTTACAGGGGGCACTCAAGAAACTGATCGGCGCAGGGAGAATTGATGAGCGCACGGTCAACGAAGTGGTAAAGGATATTCAACGGGCTCTGCTCCAGGCCGATGTTAACGTAAAACTTGTCATGGGGATGTCCCAGAGAATCAAAGAGCGTGCAATGAAAGAAGAACCTCCTGCGGGTATGAATCCGAGGGAGCATGTAATCCGCATTGTTTACCAGGAACTGATGGAAATCATCGGGAAGGGAGCGGAGATACAGCTCAAACCCCAGACCATAATGATGGTAGGGCTGCAGGGGAGCGGAAAAACTACAAGTACTGCAAAACTTGCTCGCTACTTCCAGAGAAAGGGACTCAAAGCAGGAGTTATTGCCGCAGACACCTTCCGTCCTGGGGCTTACCACCAGCTCAAGACCCTCTGTGAAAAGCTCAATGTAGCATTTTACGGGGAAGAAGGAAACCCCGATGCCGTCGAGATTACAAGAAACGGCCTTAAAGAACTTGAAAAATACGATATAAAAATTGTAGACACTGCAGGCAGGCACGCCCTTGAAGCCGAACTGATAGAGGAAATGGAACAGATCAATGCTGTTACAAAACCCGACCACAGGTTCATGATTCTGGACGCAGGCATCGGGCAGCAGGCAAGCCAGCAAGCTCATGCTTTCAATGACTCTGTAGGGATTACAGGAGTTATCATCACAAAACTGGACGGAACAGCAAAAGGTGGTGGAGCCCTTTCAGCAGTTTCCGAAACAAAAGCTCCGATTGCTTTTATCGGAGTCGGGGAAACCCCGGAAGATTTTGAAAAATTCGAAGCTGACAGGTTCATTTCAAGGCTGCTCGGAATGGGAGACCTTAAGAGCCTGATGGAAAAAGCAGAAGAAAGCCTGAGTGAAGAAGACGTAAATGTTGAAGCCCTGATGCAGGGACGTTTCACCCTGAAGGATATGTACAAGCAGCTCGAAGCAATGAATAAGATGGGGCCTCTGAAACAGATCATGTCAATGCTCCCGATGGGCATAGGAGGAATGGGAGGCGCGAAGTTCTCAGACGAAATGTTCCAGGCTACCAGTGACAAGATGAAAAACTACAAGGTCATCATGGACTCAATGACAGAAGATGAAATGACAGACCCTAAACTCATAAGTGGTTCAAGGATCAAAAGAATCTCAAGAGGTTCAGGCTGCAGCCCGGAAGATGTAAGAGAACTTCTGAAGTACCACAAAACCATGCAGACGGCTTTGAAAGGCTTTAGAGGCGGAAAATTCAATATTCAGAAAATGATGAAGAAGAAAATGGGGATGTAATAATCCCGGGACTTTCTTCTGTCTTTCTTTTTTATACTTTTATTATCTTTGCACCTTTTTCCCGTGATTCTTAAAACTCACAGGATTTTTATATAGAATTCGGATTCTTTTAGAGAACTCTGATCCGTTTAGAGAACTCTGATCCGTTTAGAGAACTCTGATCCGTTTAAAGAACTCTGATCCGTTTAAAGAACTCTGATCCGTTTAGAGAACTCTGATCCGTTTAGAGAACTCTGATCCGTTTAGAGAACTCTGATCCGTTTAAAGAACTCTGATCCGTTTAGAGAACTCTGATCCGTTTAGAGAACTCTGATCCGTTTAGAGAACTCTGATCCGTTTAGAGAACTCTGATCCGTTTAGAGGACTCTGATCCGTTTAGAGAACTCTGTAGAGAACTCTGTAGAGAACTCTGATCCGTTTAGAGCTCTTTATAGAATTAGAGAAATGTCAGTACTGGTCACATACCTCAAAGAAATTCATCAGCAGCTCGTCTCCCTTCTTTGTGTGGGAAACCTCTGGATGCCATTGAACGCCATAAATCGGTTTTGTGGGGTGGCGCATGGCTTCAATCTCGCAGACATCTGAGCGAGCAAGATGAATAAAGCCTTCAGGAAGAATAGCAACCTCATCGGCATGGGAAGCCCATACAGTTGTTTTTGAGCCAAGTCCCCTGAGTATGTCGTCTTCTTCGAGGACCTCTATTTCAATCTCGGCATACCCGCCTTTTTTCCCTGCATGGACGTGCCCCCCGTAAGCCAGGGCAATTGCCTGGTGCCCGAGGCAGATCCCAAGAATAGGAATATCGATTTCCCGAACATAGTCAAAACAAAGGCCTGCCTTTTCCATCTCCGGCCCGCCACTCAGGATCAGCCCGTCAGGCTCTTCTGCCAGAATATCCTCTATCGGGGTTACATTGGAAATAATTTTTGTATCCATGTCAAGATCCCGGACAGCCCTGTGAATGAGGTGGCAAAATTGCCCGTAATTATTTACAACAAGGATTTTTAATTCGTTCATAGTTCCTTCCATTCCTGTTTATAAAAATGAAATGATTCTTAGCTCTGAGCTTATCCTATTAGCCTATGTTATCTTATTTTAGCCCGCGTTATCCTATTTTAATTTATGTATCTTTCTGGCTTTGCTTCAGCTCTTTCTTACTCTTCAAATCCACAGTTTTCAGACTCATGCAGCGATCTAAAAAAGAGAAGATATGCAGGGCAACCATCGCAAGCATAGTGAACTTGAACTGTCAAATACCTGTCAAATAAGAGATAACTTTAAGAACTGAACATTATAGTACATAGATGCACATATTAGTTCAATACATGTCATCTAAATCTATGGTGACTGGAAAAATTGACAAGAATCAGAGCTTGAATAAGTTTAAATATAAGATGTGTGTTAGTATGTGACATACTAGCACGCTAGAATAAATCAATTAATAAAAATCAATAAAACTTACAAATAACGTAAACCAATTCGGAATTTAGGGGAACCACGATGTCAGAAATTGGCAAAAAAATACGCATAGAAAGGCTGATGAATCGGGAGAGCAGAAACATTGTCATTATTCCTATGGATCATGGGCTCTCCGACGGACCTATTGAAGGGCTAATCAATGTTACCGATACAGTTAATAAGGTTGCCGAAGGAGGAGCAAACGCAGTTCTCATGCAGAAAGGAATGGTCAAGTACGGGCATAGAGGATATGGCCACGATATCGGGCTTGTTGTGCATATCAGTGCCTCTTCTGTTCTGAGCCCTGACCCCAACGCCAAGGTGCAGGTCTGTACCGTTGAAGAAGTGATAAAGATGGGAGCTGATGCAGTTTCCATGCATATCAACATAGGGTCTGACACAGAAACCGACCAGCTCGAAAAACTCGGAACAATCTCCAGGGACTGCACAGAATGGGGTATGCCTCTTCTTGCTATGATGTACCCCAGAGGCAAAAAGATCACAAACCCCCACGACCCTGTAAATGTGGCACATGCTGCAAGGATTGGAGCTGAACTGGGGGCTGACGTCGTAAAAACCGTATACACCGGAGATCCTGACAGTTTCAGAGACGTGGTAAGGGGCTGTCCTGTGCCTGTAGTAATTGCAGGTGGGCCGAAGACTTCAACCGACCTGGGACTTCTTGAAATGATTGACGGGGCAATGGAAGCCGGAGCAAGAGGAGCTGCAATAGGAAGAAATGTATTCCAGCACCGGGATCCTGTCAGGCTGACCAGGGCTATTTGCGAAATCGTGCACCATAGAAAACCTGTAGAAGAAGCTCTGGAACAGTTAAAGTAAAAAGGATATTGAGAAGCAAAAAAACAGAATTATGAACGGGGTTGAAAGCTTTTGAAAAAGAAAAGCGTCTGGATAAAAGCCGATGAAGGTGGATGGGAAGAACAGAAAGAGAGGATAACAACAGGCCTGGAATCCGGAGCCGACTGCATACTGGTAAACCCGGGAGAGGTGGAAAAAGTCCGGGAACTGGGAAACATTACAGTAGCAGCCTTTGCCCGCGACAACAAATCCGGAGCTGACATCGTGGTCGTGGGAAAGAGAGGAGAAGGTGACGGGACAAAACCCCTGCCCCTTGAAATACCTGGTTCTTTAGACGTTAACGCAGCAACTTTGCTCATGGATAAAGGCGTAACCGTAGGTGGATACATAATCATAAAGGATAAACATTATGAACACTTCGCAGCCGAAATGGGAAAAATCTGCGATTATCTGCTTGTTACCGGCACTGACTGGAAAGTCATCCCACTTGAAAACCTGATAGCTAACCTCCAGCGCCAGAAAGTAAAGATCATTTTCGGAGTAAAAAGTGCAGAGGAAGCAAAACTCGCCTTCCAGACTCTTGAGACAGGAGCTGATGGGGTCCTTCTTGACAGCGGGAATCCCCAGGAAATAAAAGATACGATCAAGGCTGCAAGAGAATTGGAAAGTGAAAGTGCCGAACTTGAGGCTGCGGTTATAACCAGGGTAGAACCCCTTGGAATGGGAGACCGGGTCTGCGTGGATACATGCAATCTCATGCAGCGCGGAGAAGGTATGCTCATAGGTTCGCAGGCAAGCGGGATGTTCCTGATAAACTCGGAGTCCGATGAAAGCCCTTACGTGGCAGCCCGTCCCTTCAGGGTAAATGCAGGTGCGGTTCACTCTTACATCAAAATAGGAGATAAAACTCGCTATCTTTCGGAACTCCGGACCGGGGATGCCGTAACTATTGTAGACTCAAAAGGGAAACAGCGGGAAGGCATAGTTGGCAGAGTCAAGATAGAAAGCCGCCCCCTCATGCTAATAGAAGCAAAAGCCAGAGACAGAACTTTAACTGCAATCCTGCAAAATGCCGAAACCATCAAACTGGTAGGAAAAGATGGAAGCCCCATCTCAGTTGCAAAACTCAAGAAAGGAGATGAGGTCCTGGTTCGCCTCGAGGAAGGAGCCAGGCATTTCGGCAAAAAAATTGAAGAAACGATTATAGAGAAGTGAACCAGAGAAAACTGAATAATAACCAGATTCCTTAACTCCCGGAGCAAGCAATGACGCGAATAGGCTCATTTGACCTTGAAAAAAAAGCTGCAGTTGTCGCAGTAATTCTTGAAAAGCCACTTGAAACTTCAAAAAAGGCAGCCGAAAAGGGAGCTGATATCCTTGAAATCCGGCTGGATTTGCTGGGAATAAGGAATCTGGAGAGAGCCGCAGAAATAATCCGGGAAATAAAGTCCAAAACCGGACTTCCTGTAATCGCTACCAACCGTTCCAGGGCAGAAGGAGGAAAATGGGAGGGAGCAGAGGAAGACAGAACAGAGCTTCTGATAGGGCTTCTGAAATACCCATTTTCCCTTAAAGAAGGGCTGGATGCTGTTGATATCGAACTTTCTGCCAGCCTGGAAGAAAGAGATAAGGTTATAAAAGCAGCTAAAGATCACAGAAAAACCGTAATAGTTTCTTCCCACGACTTTTCAAAAACTCCTTCTCCCCGGGAAATGAAAGCAATTCTTGAAGAGATGTTTCTTGCCGGGGCGGATATTGCCAAACTTGCAGTGATGCCTCAATTAATGGAAGATGTACTTAATCTGCTGAGAGTTACACTGGACTTCAGGAAAGAAGAAAAATCAGTATGCACCATTGCAATGGGCAAACCAGGAAAACACACAAGGGTAGTTGCCCCTCTTTACGGCTCAGTCCTGACATACGGTTCAGTAGAAGGTGATGCATCCGCAGCTCCGGGCCAACTTCCGGTAGACGAAGTAAAGAAGATAATGGAAATGCTAAAATGAAGCGAGTTTTTGGTGTATTTGGAGACCCTATAGGTCATTCCCTTTCCCCTGCCATGCATAATGCAGCGTTTTCAGCCCTTGGCATGAACTGCGTCTATCACGCTTTCAGGGTCAGGCCGGAAAACCTGGGAAAAGCGATCATGGGAGCCGAAACTATGGGATTTGGAGGGCTTAACCTGACAGTCCCATTAAAAGAAGAGGCTCTGAAACTGGACTTCATCAAGCCTGATCCCCTTGCAGAGAGAATTGGAGCAGTAAATACTGTGGTCTTCGGAAAAACAGGAGAAATCCGGGGGTACAACACTGACGGGCTGGGGGCAAGACAGGCCCTTCTGAACTCTGCAGTGGAAATGGAGGGGTCCAGAGTGGTGGTTGTGGGAGCAGGAGGAGCAGCAAGGGCGGTTTCTTTCCAGCTTGCAGCCGACGGCGCAGAAATCACCGTAATAAACCGGACAGAAGAAAGAGCAGTAGAACTTGCAAAAGATGTGTCGTCTGCAGTTCTTCCAGGAAAAATAAGCGGGACAGGGCTTTCAGGGCTAAAAGAACTGTTGCGGGATGCAGATGTCCTGATCAATACCACAACTCTCGGGATGCACCCAAACACAGATGCAACTATTGCAACAGCAGAAGAACTTCACAGCAACCTTACTGTTTTTGACATCGTCTATAACCCGCTTGAGACCAGGCTTTTAAAGGAAGCAAAGGTTGCAGGAGCAAAAACCGTTAGCGGAGTTTTAATGCTCGTCTATCAAGGAGCCGAAGCTTTCAAACTCTGGACCGGAGTTGAACCTCCAGTGGAACTCATGAAAAAAACTGTACTGGAGGTTCTGCAGGCTTGAACACGAACCCTGAGAAACAGAGTTCCGGAAAAACAAAGGTTCTGATCCTTGGCGGAACCGGAGAGATGGGGCAGTGGTTCACTCATTTTTTTAAAGAAAGGGGCTATGAGGTTACGGTCTGGGGAAAAGGAGGCAAGGTGGAAGTTGCCAGAAAACTGGATGTACCTTTTGCTTCGGACCTTGAGGCAACTATCCCTGAAAATGATATAGTAATAGTATCCGTTCCAATCAACGCCACCGAAAAAACTATTGAAGAAGTTGCCCCGAAGATGAAAGCAGGCAGCCTCCTTATGGATTTTACCTCCACCAAGGTAAAACCTGTTGAAGCCATGCAGAGATTTGCACCTGCCGGGGTTGAGATTCTTGGAACGCACCCTATGTTCGGCCCCACAATTCCCACCATCCGGGGGCAAACCGTAATCCTTGTTCCGATAAAGGAGCGCTCAGAAAAATGGTTTCCGGTAATCAGGCAGCTTTTTGAGGAAAGCGGCGCACATGTTGAAATCACGACTGCAGCCGAACACGACTGGCTGGTCTCCGTAGTACAGGGGCTTACTCATTTTGCTTATATCGCCATAGGGACGACCATTGACAGGCTTGATTTCGATATAAAGAAATCCAGGAAATTCGTAAGTCCGGTTTACAGCATAATGCTTGACTTTGTAGGCAGGATCCTTGGCCAGAACCCCTACCTCTATGCCCTGATCCAAATGGAAAACCCGGGTGTACCGAAAGTGCATGAAGCATTTATAAAGGAATGTGAGGAACTTTCCAGACTTGTGAAGGCTCATGATGAGGAGGGTTTTGTAAGGAAAATGAAAGCTGCTGCCCGAAAATATGATGATACAACCCATGCCCTGCGAAGGTCGGATAAGCTGATTAACTCCAGAATAGCCGAATATGAGACTATCCTGAACTCTGTCGGAAAAATCTGCGGCTTTTCTCACTTTTATTCCGGAAAGGTCCACATCGGTACACTGGAAAAGGTTGGTCCCAATGAGGTAATTCTTACAAAACTTGCCTCAAAAGGCACCGCTCCTCATATAAAGAACAAATTCATAAAACTTAAGCTTGAAAACCTTCGCCTCCTTTCAGAATCCGAATTGAGAGAGTGGAGAAAAGAAAACCTGAAGCATGCGATCAGGGATATTTCAGTCCTTATCCCCGAAGGCGCCGATCCTGAAGTTATCCTGGGAGCTGTAAGCACAAACAAACATCTTGTAGCCTGTCAAATCAGTGACATTTACAATGGGACCGAGGGGAAAGAAGTTGAAAAAGAGGGAAAAGAGACAGAAAGGCTCGGAGTGACCTACAGGATAACTATTTTTGGAGACTTTAATGCAGATTCTGTCGAAACTGGGGTAACAGCCCTTCTATGCGGACTTGGGTGTCGGATAAGGGGGAAAAACCTGAAATTTACGATATGAAAGAACCTTTCGCTTGAGTTATGCCTTACAAGCAGAGAAACCGATATAAACAATAAAAAAATAATACCAAACATAATGTCCCAGGTCAAATGGAAAATTTCTCTTTTATTTGCACTTATCACTCTTGCTATATTTTTTTCACTCCTTTTAAGCGGTGATAAGTTTACGGAAAACAGTGGATATAAAACAAACACCACAACAGTAGCTGGAGTTTCAAGCGAAAATCAGATCATAAATCTCATGAATAGGCTGGAAACTGGCGACCGTGAAACAGGATTAAATGCTGCAGCCGAACTTGGGGAACTCGGAGGGTCTGCAGCAGATGCTCTTCTTGAAAAGATTGAGGAAGGAAATTCGAGTTCGGGGGAAATAAATAGTTACATGCTTCTCGCACTTCTTGAAACCGGAGATAAAAGAGCGGAAAATGTTCTTTCAAGCAACCTTGAAAATTCAAGCAACCTTAAAAAAAAAGAGGCTTCAAGTGAGGATGCAGCCGAAAATACCGTCAACGGACAGAGAGAAGTTTCAGAAGATGTTTTACAAGCTATAGAAGCAAAAGATAAAGCCATGAGACAGTCTCTTGCAAAGTCCCTTAATATGGAATATGACAATGAAACAGATGTTCTTGAAGAAGCCCTCAATGCCGAAGAACAGAATTCAACTCTCTATACTTCCTTTGCAATTTCAAAGTTCGGATCTGGAGAAAATGGAAATGAAACCGAAACACTTCTCCAAGCCCTTAAAAGTGAAAATGGATACGTGAGAGTTGCAGCCGCAATGGCTCTTGGAGAAAAAAAAGAAAAAGCTGCAATAGATCCCTTACTGGTGATCCTGCTTCGAGATTACCCTCTGGCAAAATACAGTGCAGTTATAGCACTGGGGGAAATCGGAGACGAGAGGGCGGCAGCTACCCTGATGACAGAAATGAAAAATAACGGGAAAGATTACATCAGGAGCAGCTCTGCAGTCGCTCTTGGGAAAATAAGAGCAGGAGAAGCCGTACCCTATCTTATCGAAAGGCTGAGAGACACGAGAGCTACGGTAAGGAGCAATGCAGCCCTCACACTTGGTAGAATGGGAGACAAATCTGCGGTGATACCCCTGATAGATGTGCTGGAAAGCGGAAAAGAAACCGAAGGCAGAAGAAAAGATAACATTAATACGCTTGCAGATGTCCGAAAAAGCGTCGTCCTTGCCCTTGGAGCAATAGGAGGCGAGGAAGCTACGGAAGCATTAATCGGCGTGCTGAAAGATGATGAGGAAGCCCTTGAAGTCAGGGTTGCAGCAGCCTCAGCTCTTGGAAATATAGGAAGCCCCGAAGCTGTAAGTACCCTTAGGGCGGTATTTGACAACCAGAGTATGAATATGGGCGTCAGAAACGGAGCCTTCCTTGCTCTTGGCAAAACCGAAAACCAGGAAGCTGCAGGATTTGTTGTAGAAAAACTGGGAGATAAAGACTTTGGAGTTAGCGCCAGAGAAGCCCTTATAGATATGGGAGAACCGGCAGTTGATCCTCTTATAGAAAACCTGAAAACGGAAGACCGGAAAGTCAAGGATGAAACCGCCCTAATTCTTATTGAAATCGGGGATCCGAGAGCAGTTGAACCCCTTATTCTAGCTTATCAGTGAATCCGGAAGTTCCGAAAAAATATAGAAAAAACGGCTGAAAAAGCCGCATTCCTTTTTATTCCTATAGTCTGTTATTCCGGAATTCCTTTTTATTCCTATAGTCTGTTATTCCGGCACTTTTTTATTCCTATAGTATGTTATTCCGGCACTTTTTTATTCCTATAGTATGTTATTCCGGCACTTTTTTATTCCTATAGTATGTTATTCCGGCACTTTTTTATCCCCGAATTCTGTTATCCCGATTTTATTCCATCAACAGATCTGTTTGATTGCCAGCTCAGCCTTACGTTTTTTATTTTCGGAGAATATGAAATCTGCTCCTGCCGCCGAGAGCAATGAACTGGTATAGAGGTTCTGACATTCGACTATTACCTGCTTTCGAGAACCGTATTCAACTATCTTCCCAGAATTCATCACGGCAATATTATTGCATATATAAGCAGCGGCAGCGATGTCATGGGTGATGAAAATGAATGTAATTCCTAATTTTTCGTTCATTTCAAGGATCAGGTTAAGGATATCGACACCTATGGAAGCATCAAGCATGGAAATAGGCTCGTCGGCTATTATCAGGTCAGGGCTGGTAATTATCGCCCTGGAAATTGCCACACGCTGGCGCTGCCCGCCGCTGAGGGAACGCGGATACTTATGAAGGTACTCGTCAACAGGTGTCAGACCCACGGCTTCAAGGACGCTGCGTACTTTATCAGCATTACACGGACTTTTGTGCTTTATGAGATATGGTTCAGCCACAATATCTTCGATGGTCATCATGTGGCTCAGGGAATCATAGGGGTCCTGGAAAATCACCTGGACTTCAGGTTTCCTTAATCCACCGTTCCCATCTTTCATGTCGGCAAAGGATATGACTCCTGATGTTGGTTTCAGGAGACCCAGTATTAATTTAGCCAGGGTGGTCTTGCCGCTTCCGCTTTCTCCTATGATTCCAAGTATCTTGTTTTTTTCCACGGAAAGAGACACACCATCAAGAGCGGTGACAGATGAACTGCCTTTGAATAACCTTTTACTCCTGAACTCCTTTGTGACATTGGCAACCCTGACAAGTTCATTTTCGTTCATTTTCATCCCTCAAAGTGAAATAAGTGACATGACACTCTGGCACTGCCAGTACATTCAGGAGGTTTTTTCTCCCTGCAAAGTTCGGAACCCTTTTCACATCTCTCCAGAAATTCACATCCCTGATACACTTTCAGGGTAGACGGAGGCCTGCCGGGTATACCTTTCACCCTTACAGGTTCGACCATAAGGGGCAATCTCGAACTTAACAATTTTTGTGTATACGGATGGAGCGGCCTCCTCAGGATCTCTTCTTTCGTGCCCACTTCCACGATTCTCCCCGCATACATTATGTAAATCCGGTCACAAATTCTGGAAATCGTGTGCAAGTCATGGGAAATCACAAGCAAGGAAGTATCTTTTTCCCTGACCATATTCTTCAGAAGATCTATGATTTGCAACTGTATCATTGCATCAAGAGCAGTGGTGGGTTCATCGGCAATGATCAGCTCGGGAGAGAGAAGCATGGAAAGAGCAATCATGAGCCTCTGGCGCTGTCCCCCGCTGAATTCATAGGGGAAAGCGTTCATTCTTCCGGGATCTATGGACACAAGGGAAAGCATATTGCGGCTGAGAGCAAGCATTTCTTTTTCAGGCATGTCCACATGAGCCCTGATAGTCTCCAGAAACTGTTTCTTAACACGGACAAGCGGGTTGAGCGCATTCATGGAAGCCTGGGGTATAAATCCTATATGCCTGCCCCTGAGCTCCCGCATTCTTTCCCTGTTGAGTTTCTGAAGATCCTCACCCATGAAGCGAATCTGCCCTGACATGTCCCGATTCCGGGTATTTATATCAAGGACACTCATAGCAAGCGTTGATTTCCCGCAGCCTGACTCCCCTATCAGGCCCACGATTTCTCCCCTTTCAATATGGAGGTTTACGTTTTTCAACACATGGTGAGTCCCCATTCGGGTAGTAAAATCAACTGTAAGTCCTTCAATATCAAGCACAGGCATCAATAATCACCTTCCAGAGACTGGCCCAGAAGCACAAATCCAAGTACAAGCAGTGTTATGCACATCCCTGCAGGCAGCAGCCACCACATCCACGCATCCGTGAAAAATATCATAGGATAGGCTATTGCGTATTTTATCATGGTCCCCCAGCTAGGGTAAGAAGGGTCTCCAAGCCCCAGGAAAGCAAGCCCTGACTCCGACAGAATAGCACGGATGGACTGCATTACAATGGAGGTGACCATGATGGGATACAGGTCCGGCACAATATGTTTCCTGACCACATACCAGGGTCCTGCCCCGGATACCCTGGCAAAATCCACATGTCCGGATACCCTGAGGGATCGGGTCTGGGCCCTTGTGACCCTTGCCCCTACGGGCCATCCCATAATGATCAGGATGAAAATAATATTCCAGATGTTCGGCCTCAGGTATGCTGCAAGGATGAGGATGAGGGGAAGGTCCGGGATCATAAGGAAAATGTCAACACCTCTCATCAGGACTCTGTCAAATGTTCCCCCTACATAGCCTGAAAATACCCCTCCGAGGGTACCTATTACCAGCACCCCGAAAGATACGACAAAAGCGACCGTAAGTGAAGTCCTTGAGCCATACAGGAGCTCCGTGAAGATGTCCCTTCCCACATCATCGGTACCAAGCGGATGATCAATATCCGGAGGAAGTAAAGGCTGGCTTGAGATGTCAGAGGGTCCGTAAGGAGCCAGAAGAGGGGCTGCTGCAGCTATTACAATGAAAAAAACCAGAATTGTAAGACCTGCGATTCCCTTTGGAGTTTTTAACCGCTGTGAGACAGTCCTTTCGTGCATGTTCACTCCTGCCCGGCCCTGCCATCAATGTATGTACATACAATATCAGCTGCATAGTTGCATGTCAGCACAAAGAGAGCAATAAAAACAAAAGCCCCCTGAAGGACAGGATAATCCCTTTCGATAAAGGCGTTATAGACAAGAAGCCCCATTCCGGGATATGAGAATACAGTCTCCACGAATAAGGCCCCCCCTATCATAAATCCGAGCATTGCGGCTACCTGGTTCACCACGGGCCCGATGGAATTGAGAAGTATGTGCCTCTTAACATGGCTGTCCTTCAGACCCCTTGCGATATCCATCAGGACATAGGGACTTTCAAGCTGCTGGGAACAGACATTTCTTACGAGCAGGTATGTGCCAGGCATTTCAAAAGCCGAAAGGCATACCAGTGGAAGTACCAGGTGGGAAGCAACATCTTTTACCATGGAAGAAAAGCCCTGATAATCCATATACGGGGTCAGAGCTCCAGAAACCGGGAACATGCCCATCCTGTACCCAAAAAGGAAGATGAGGATAGACCCTAAGAAGAATACCGGAACGGACCGGAACAAAGGTATTCCGATAAGCAACAAGTTATCCAGCCTTTTTCCCCGGTTCCAGGAAGATTCAAGTCCGAGCAAAATCCCCAGCACTGTTGACAGCAGCAGTGCAGTCCCCATAAGGAGCAGGGTCCAGGGTAACCTGCCAGAGATTACATCGACCACAGGCACATTGTAGAATATCGAATAACCAAAATCCAGATGTGCTGCATCTATCAGGTAGTGAACAAACTGCAGGTGCAGGGGATCGTTTAAGTGATAGTAGTCCATCAACTTTAATTTTGTCTCCTCATCGATGACCACCGGTAAGTCGGCATTCTGGCTTCCAAGCACACTTAAGAGAGGCCCCCCGGGCATAAAGCGAGGCAGAAAAAAATTGACAGCAAGGATCAAAAAAAATGTGAGGGCATACTCAAACCCTCTTGAGAATATGTGGCCCCACTGAACTCTGTCCAACAATCACAACACCTGTTCATTACCTTTTTAGTCTGTACAGCATAAAAACAGCTGCAAATGCCATCAATGCAGTCAGGATACCAGGAGCATCCATCGAAGGACTATCCACTGAACTGACAGGATTGTTCCCGGCAGAAGCAGTACCCTGACCGTTCCACTTTCCATAGATGAAAACCAGTTTGTTGTATTCCGTGGGGACTCCTCCACCCATACCTCCGGGGGTGTAGAAAAAGCCATCAAACTTTTCCTGGTTACAGGCACTGTAAACGTTCTTGTAGAGGAGGGGGATAGTCGGCACACTATCCGCAATCAAAACCTGCATCCGGTCGACAAGCTCCCTGCGTTCTTCTTCATCCAGGGTGCTCATCTGCTGGTTTGCCAGGGATACGAATTCGATGTTATTCCAACCCGTAGATGTCGTGAAAGAATTCAACATCCTCGCAGGGTCTGTCGAGGTGCCATGGGAATAGATAGCCAGGTCAAAGTTGCCTGCATTTACCAGACCATCCACAGTTTTCGTGTCCCCAGGCTTAAGGACCACCCCAATGCCCACGTCCTTCAGATAACTCTGGACAAGTTCTGCAATCCTCTGGTTCTGCTGGTCTGAGGCATACAGTAACTGGAACTCAAGCTTTTCTCCATCCGGGGTAAGCCTTATCCCGTCCGAACCCACTTCATCATATCCTGCCTCATCAAGGATCTTACCGGCAGCTTCAGGGTCATATGCGTACTGTGTTACATTCGGGTTATACCAGCTTGAGTAGGGAGGCACATATCCCGGATTGCCTGCAATGCCTCCTCCGTGAAGTACCTTATTCTGGATTTCTTCACAGTCAAGGGAATGGTAAATTGCTTTTCTGATCTCGGTATTTTCAAGAATGGAATTTGCAGGGATGTTGAACCTCAGCCTGTAAACCCAATATCCTGGACCTTCGATTACTTTCATATCCTCCAAATCGTTCAGGGCCTGAACCTGGTCCAGGGTAAGGCTGGCTTCGTCTACGTCCCCTACCTTAAGGGAAATTACAGGGTCAGTGGATTTCACAAAAATAAGAGTATCAATAACCGGCTTTTCAAGGAAATAGTTCTCATTTGCAGAATATTTGTAAGACTGCTGATCCTTGTTATAGTCTTCAAGGATGAAAGGCCCTGTGCCAACGGCAGCTTTATCTTCCATGTATCTTGTCGGGTCAGAGACATCTTTCCAGATGTGTTCCGGCATGATAGGAATTACAGCAGCTACCTGCTGCATGAAAGGCGCATATGGCTGGTTGAGCTTTATCCGGACTGTATAGTCATCCGGGGCTTCCACACTTTCAATGACTGCCGTATTATACCAGCCTGCTCCAATCGGGCTTATTACTGCTTTTCCTTGAATGTAATCGTATGTGAAGGTTACATCATCTGCCGTAAACGGTTCTCCGTCGTGCCATGTCACATTTTCCCGCAGGTAAAAAGTCCAGGTAAGCCCGTCAGGCGAGTTCTCCCAGGAACTGGCAAGAAGCCCTGTGAAGTTCCCTGTTTCATCAGGCCAGACCAGCGAGTCAAAACAGAAACTCGTCATTACATAACCCGGTCCCCTAGGATAAAAGGTAAGGGGGGAAGGAAAACCCCAGTCACCTCCACTTGCACCCCAGGTTGCTTTGAGAACCCTGGCACTTTCCTCACCGGAATTTTCTGCAGCTGCAGCTGAGGAAAGGAAAAGCGGAACGAATACGAAACTAATGATAAAGAAGGATAAGAGAATCGAAAATACCCTACCAATCTTCATTTTACCATCCTCTGGTATATTCCTCATAACAGGATGTGCAGAATATCTCTCCATTCTCCATTCTGGCACGGGACTCTGCAAACATTTCCCCGCATTTTGAGCACTTTACCGAATTGAAGATCCTGGCTTTTCGGGGAATTTCCACGTTCACATGTTTTATGTCGAATATTTCTTCAGCCGGCATTTCTCTCATGTACTCCGAGACACAATTCATCTGTGTTCCGAAGTCCAGGGTTTCGGCTTCAGTAGCTGTGCCTGACATTACTCTGGGACAAAACTCGCTTAACTCAGGGTCAAGGTTCTCAATGTTAAACTCGGATTTCAGTACAAATCTGACGGCTTTGCCGCCGCCTCTGCATATAAAAGTGAAAGCCTGTTTCCCGTAATCCCTGTAGGTCAGCCCCGGACACACATGCCCATGGAACTTTGAAACCTCGGAAAAGAGAGCTATTTGATTTACCCCTGTGTTTTCGTGCGAACATTCTCCAGCCATTTTGATCATGAATATTTACTTTTGTAATACTTATTATATTTTCCTAAATAATTATTATCAGCAATTAATAAAAGAATCAACCATATTAAAATTCCAGCTATATAATGATCCCTTAACCGGCATAATTTACCGGAAAAAGCTCTTGAAAAGTAAATTCAAGGTTTCAGGAAGGGAATAGATCCCGAATCAGAAAGAGAATTCCAAGAAAAAAGAAGTATTTTCAGAGTTTGACGACTGCATGTGAACTACCACTCAGCTAAAGACTGAGTGGCTTCTTGGTTCATTCCTCCCTCTATTGAGGGCAAGTCCCCAAGCTCATCCCCGTAGTCCCTACGGTGTCATAATCCAATTAGATTCTGATCTATGAGAGCGAATTTTTTGATATTAATAGCGGCATTAATGTCTCTATGGTGTTTGGTTTTACAGTCTGGACAAATCCATTCTCTGTCTTTTAGCTGAAGCTCTTTATTGTGGTATCCACACACACTACATAGCTTAGAAGAGGGTTCAAATTGTCCTATTCTCAGGACGGTTTTTCCAAACCATTGAGCCTTATATTCCAACTTTGTTACAAAACTACTCCACGCAGAATCACTTATAGCCTGTGCTAAGTGATGATTCTTAACCATGCCTTTAACATTTAGAGTTTCCAGAGCTACAGCTTGGTTTTCGCTAACAAGTCTAAAAGAGAGTTTGTTCTGGAAGTCATTTCTCTGATTTGTTATTTTGTCATGCAGTACAGCAAGTCTTCGTTTAGCTTTTGCCCTGTTCTTAGAGCCTTTCTGTTTCCTTGAGACTCTTTTCTGTAATACTTTGAGCCTTTTAAGAGAGTTTTTCAAGTACTTTGGATTCTCAACCTTTTCTCCTGTTGAAAGGACAGCAAAGTCTTTGATACCTACATCAATTCCTACTGTTGTTGATTCTGTGAAAGTTTCCTTTACTGGAAGTTCTTTTCCATCTTCAACAAGGATACTGATATAGTAATGTCCTTTACATGTCTTGATACCGTAGCCGTTTTAGGCTCTCCTTCAAACTTTCTGTGAAGAACTGCTTTAATTGGTTCTATTTTAAGGAAGCTTGATAGTATTTATTTTCAAAGTTTACCAGGTGTAGTGTTGAGGTACAGGGAAAGACTGTATCGGATTCTTTTTTTGATTTGAACTTTGGAAACCCTGGTTTTCTCTCTAAAGAATCTTAGTGAAAGCGGATTCAACTGCTTAGTCATCCCTGTAATGATTGAGAGTTAACTCTCCTAACCACTCATTAGAAGCCTTTAGAGTAGGAATTAATTTGTTTAAGTCAAATCTGAAAATTGATTCCCCTGTCTGCTCATAAGTTTTAATTTTCTGGTCAAGTGCCCAATTATAGACAAATCTACAGCTACCTATATGCTGATTCAATTGAATAGCTTGTGTAGTTGTAGGATAGAGTCTAAATTTGAACGTTTGCATCATACAAAGGCATTATATGCTTTAACAACACATGTACTTTTTGGTAAATACGAAGTATGAAACACGGAATCATAGCAAATTTTTGTTAATGTATCATGTTATTTTTGTTTGCAAATACCAAAAAGTCATACTTGAACCAATTAGCGAAGAACTCAAACAGATTATGATTGACATTTCAAAAGAGTCTAACTTTGAAATCCTTGAAATGGAAACTGACAAAGACCATATTCATTTCTTGATCAAGAGTGAGCCGAAAGTTAGCGTTTTGTCAATTGTCAGAAAATTGAAACAAGAATATACTAACAGGTTATGGAAAACTCAAAAAGAATATATGAAAAAGTATTATTGGGGTGAGAATACGTTATGGAGTAATGGTTATTTTGCGTCTACTATCGGAAATGTTAGTAAAGAGGCGGCAGAATATTACATACGGAATCAGGAGTGAAGTTGACGCTTATATCCCCTGAGCTAAAGACTCAGGGGTTTTACGCTTCTTCATATAAATGTATTTATGTTAGTTGAGCTCAACAAACTTAAATACTCATATTTATCACATTAAATTAAAAAAATAACATTAAATTGCCTTATTTTTTATTTTTTACAAACTAATATTAAATGACTGATGGGATACATAAGTCGTAATTGTGAAACAATGAAAACCACGATTAAGGACAGTGAACTGTTTACGTTGATCCCAGAGTTTGAAAATGATGAATATTCTGACTTTTCCGTGAAAAATATAGAAAATCATTTCAGAATCCCCGGAAAAGGTAATGACCCCCGAAAAAATCAAATTGTGCGCGGCATAGACATCTAGACCCTGGAACATAAAGGAAAAAGGATGATTGGCCCTGAAATTTAAATTCTGAAGAAATCTTCTTTTTTTTGTCTACAGAAAAAACGAAGAGGTATTTTTTATTGAAAAAAAAGTAAAAAAACAAAAAAAATTCGAAAAAAAGTTCTTACCTTTTCATAGTCAGAAGAAAATTCGTTAGCCAGAAAAGTAACAATTCTTACCCAAATACTACCATATTTTTTACTTTTTATCGTTACCTAGTTAAAAAGATTATTTCCGACAAATTCCAAAGCTTTTGAAAAATGAGTTTTTCAATCTCAAGCAATAAAACTGTTAGTTTACGACAAAAACAGTGTCTTTTAAACAATGGTCTCGAGAAAAACCGTTAATTACCTGATATTTTCCAAAGAAATGATAATCTGAAACTTTTAGAGAATTTCTACGAGAGCCGAAATTTAAATTTCTAATTTCAAACTCAAGCTGAGATCCCTCATAAAAATGGTGTGACACATGAATCTGCCAGTACCTAAAATCTTACTGTTAATTTTACTGTTCATCCTGACAATGGTTGGAGTTGCTTCCGGGCTCAGCGAAAGTGACAATGAAAACCCCAATGAAAACGTGTTAAATATGAATGAATCGGAGAAGCAGCAGGCTATAGAACCTCTGATACGGGCATTGGGAGCCGATGATATAAACTCCAGAAAAGAAGCCAGATTTGCTCTGGAAGAAATGGGAGAAGAAGCCGTAGATCTTCTAATAAAAGTTATTGACTCAGAAGAAACTCAGGAAATAAGGTGTGAGGCCGCTCGAGCTCTCGGAAATATTGGCGGACAAGAAGCAGAAAAAACTTTAATACAACTTTTAAGGGACGAAGACCCGGAAGTTAGAAGCAGTTCAGCTCTAGCCCTTGGAAATGCAAGAAGTGTAAGAGCAGAGAAAGAACTCATCCAGACACTTTTAGATGAAGATAAAAGAGTACGCTCAAATTCAGCTTGGGCTCTCGGGGAAATTGTAAAGGCAGGTTCTTCTCCTTCAAAGGAAGAAGACTGGGAACAAACCTTATTTTCAGGAGCTGTAGAAAATGAAATAATTGTTGAAGCTCTCTGCCAGACTCTCGAAGATAATAATAGTGATGTAAGGTCCAGTGCTACAGAAGCACTGGGAAAAATAGGAGGAGAAAAAGCTGAAGAGCTCCTGATAAAGGCTCTTTCCGACGGGGACAGAGAAGTCAGAAGAAACGCTGTGGAAGCCCTTGGAAGGATAGGGAGCAAAAAAGCTGCTGAACCTCTGATACAGGAGGCATTAAATGACCCAGACAGAGAAGTCAGAAAAAAAGCTGTTCTAGCTCTGGGAGAACTTAGAGAAGAGAAAGCGACAAAAGCCCTGATACAGGTATTGAATGATGAAGATCGGGATACCCGCTGTATTGCGGCCATGGAGTTGGGAGAGATTGGGGATGAGAGAGCAGAAAAAGCTCTGATAAGTGCCCTTTCAGATGGAGACCCTGAGGTAAGAAGTTTTGTTGTGGAAGCTCTTGGAAAAGTAGGAAAAGAAGAAACAATAAGAGCTCTCATCCAGCAGTTAAAAGATTCAGATGAAAAAGTTAGGAATATTACTGCAAATATTCTCATAGAAACCGGAGACAGATATACTGAACTGCTTGTTCAGGCATTAAAAGATGAAAATAAAGATGTTAAGTGGCAAGCGAGGAATATTCTTGTTGAAATTGGGAAACCGGCTGTGGAACCTCTTATAGAGGCTCTTTCGGATAATGATGTGTATACCCGTTGTACAGCAGCCTGGGCTCTAGGACAGATAAAAGACGAAAGGGCAATAGAACCCCTGATTCAAACCCTTTCAACAGAAGACGAAGACGTAAGGCTGAGCTGCACCTGGGCCCTAGTAGAAATAGGAGAACCTGCAGTGCCTGCTTTGACAAAAGTTCTTGAAAATCAGAACAAAACCGTTAGAAAATATATTGTTTTTTCACTTATTGAAATGGGAGATGAAAGAGCTATTCCAGGACTTAAAGAAATATTAAAGGATAAAACAAAGGATAAAACAGAAATAACAGAAATTTCTGCTGAATTTACTGAAAAAGAAAGGGACGAAAAAGCAGATCAAATTCTCCTGAAAATTATAGAAGAAAAAGACCTGAACTTCCGAAAAGAAGTGGCAAATACCTTTGAAAAAATAGGAAATTCAGAAGCAAAACCCCTTATCAATGCATTGGAAACAGAGCCACAAAACACTAAAAAATATGAAGAAATGTGTGGAGTTGACCCTGAAGATGAAAAAGCACAGGAGAAACTCTTAGGCGCATTAAAGAATGAGAAGAGTTACATGAGGGTCAGTTCCATATTTGCACTAGCGGAAATAGGAGATGAAAGTTCTGTCGAGTCTCTTGCTGAAGTGCTTATCAAAGACTTGAATCAGACTAAAGCCTGCGCCGCCTTTTCTCTTGGAGAAATCGGAAGCGAAAAGGCAGTTGAACCCTTATCGTTTGCCCTGAAAATGGATAAATACGACAGCGTAAAAGAATGTTGCGCAATCTCCCTTGGAAAAATAGGAGATCAAAGGGCAGTAGAACCCCTTATAATGGCTTTGAACGAAGGTTATTCAGTAAAAAGTTGTGCAGCTCTTGCTCTTGGAGAAATAGGAAATCAGAGGGCTGTTAAACCTCTGATACCGCTACTAGACAGTGAAAAACCCGAAGTAAGGAGAAATGCAGCTCTGGCCCTTGGAGCAATAGGGGATGAAAAAGCAGTTAAATCTTTAACTTTGGTACTGCAAGATGAAGACGAAACTGTGAGAACTGCTGCAGTATGGGCTCTTGGAAATATAGGTGATGCCACAGCTGTGGATGTGCTCAATAGTGCTGCAGCAGATGGAAATGAAACATTCAGGTGTACCACTTTAGAAGCTTTGGGAAAAATAAACGACTCAAAAGCAATCGGAACTTTGGAAAAAGCTCTTGAAGATGATAACGTCAGAATTCAAATTTCAGCTATTACTGCTTTGGGAAAGATAAAAGATGAAAAAGCAACTGAAATTCTTGTCAGAGCTTTGGGAGATAATAATAAAGAAGTAAGAAGCTGCGTCTCAAATGCTCTTATTAACAGAAAAGAAGAGGCTGTAGAACCTCTTATAAGAAGTCTGAGCGATGAAAACGAGAATATCAGGGAAAACTCTGTGCTCCTGCTAATTGAAATTGGAGATGAGAGGGCAGTAGACCCTCTAATTAAGTACCTGGAGACAAATACCAGAACTCAACCTGAAACCCTTAAAATCACAGCTGTTCAGAAGATAAAAGCGGACTCTGAAGAAGACTTGATTTATTCATACAATACAAAAGTCATTCCTCCAGGAGATTTTGAAATAAGTAGTGACGATATCAAGAAAAAAGTAACCCTGCAGGGGAAAACTGCAGTTGTGACGCCGGAGAATTCATCACAGGAAACAGAATCTGCTACAAAAGAGACAACCTCGAAAAACCAGGCAGAAAAAGATACGCAGGCTGTCTTAAATCCAGATCAGAGCTCTGAAAAGAGAGATAAAATTCAGGAGCCCGAACCTGTTGAAGAAACAGGATTGTCTGTGGATAAGATCTACATGCTGAGAGGGATGGTGTCAGCGGTTCTAATCATCATTCTTTACTCAAAAAGAAAATGAAGCAAAAAAAGAATTTCAGCCTCGCAGCATCAAAAAATCTGCTGTCCTGAAGCTGATGAACAAAAAATAGGCAGCATGAGGCACCAAACTATCTAAAGCATAATTATCTTGGCAAGCTCTCATGTGCTTGATTATACTTTTCAAGTGCGTAACTCCTAATTAAAAGACCAACTTAGATGGTATGGAAGACGGGACTTCAGCTGAAACTCAGGAAAATGAAACTTAAACCAGGCGAATAAGATCTTCAAGTGCAGCCTTGGGGTCTGTAGCTTTCACGATTCCAGACGCAAGAAGCACCCCCTGCGAGCCAAGATCAAGAGCTGCCCTGAGGTCTTCACCTTTTGAAATTCCGGCACCACAGAGCACTTTTACGCCTGGCTTGATCTTTGCAACGGCTTCTACCGAACCGCTAACAACTTCGGGGTCGGCTTTTGAGACAGGAATTCCACTGCCTATGAGCTCCGGAGGTTCAATTGCTACATAATCAGGTTCAAGAGCTGCAGCTGCTGCCGTTGTAGGGACATTATTAGTACATATTACTGCCCTTAGTCCAAATTCTTTTGCCGCTTTCAGGGAAGCTTCAATTTCTGCAAGGGTCAGGCGCCTTTCAGAATGATTGATCAGAGTCCCAACAGCTCCTGCTTCTTTTACACATTTTCCGAAAACATGACCTGTAAAACTTCCTGCCCCTATACCGTCCAGATGCTGGGAAAAGACCGGAAGTTCAACCTCGGAAGCTACCCTGTAAATATCCGGGAGTTGAGGAGCTACTGCAATCTCGATACCTGATTCTTCGGATACGGCTTTGCAGGCTTTTGCAATTTCAACTGCTTCGTAGCCTGTGCCCTGCAAATAAGTTTTGTAGTTCAGTAAAATGAATGGTGAACCCAAGAAAAATCCCCTCCTGACAAATGGAAAGAAAACGAAAAAGAAAAAAGCGTGAAAACTCACGCTTTCAGAAGTCTGTCATAACTCTGAACTGGTCGATTTCAGGTTTGTTAAGGCTGTTAATGAACTGCTCAGCCATTTCCCTGATATCCTTTGCATTGGTGATAGCACGTCCGACCACAAGGATATCAGCACCCTGGCTAAGGGCTACAGGCACCTTGTCGAGACGGACTCCGCCTGCAACAGCAATAAGAGCCTTTGGAGCAACCTTCTTGATATCGGCAATATTGCCCCAAGCGTGTTCAGTACCTTCGATGTCAATTCCACGGTGGAGTTCAATGACATCAGGCATGACCTTAAGCTGCTTCAAGACAAAAATCGGATCGTGCTGGTTGAGAGTGTCCATGACAGCATAGATGCCTGTCTTGTGGGCTTCTTCAATGAGTTTGTCAATAGTGCTGATAGGGGCAAGAGCAGATACCACAATGGCATCTCCTGCAGCGTCTGCAACCATTCTTGCTTCAAGATTCCCGGTATCCAGGGTCTTTAGGTCAGCAACGATGAAAGCATCGGGCCTGACCTGTCTGATCTTGGAAATCACGTCCACACCGTAGCGCTTGATAAGGGGCGTCCCTGCTTCGATGATGACGTGATCGCTGTTCGGAATCTGGGAAATAGCCGAAAGCACGAACTCGATGTTCGGGTTGTCAAAAGCAATCTGCAGATAAGGTGGATCCCAGAGCCTGGTGACTTTAAAGCCCATGATAGCATGGGTGGACTTGTTGCTCTCTTCAAGCACAGTGTCGATGTCCGGGAAGCCTTCAAGAGCGCGCTTGAGTGCAAGCTTTGTGGCACCGTAATTGTACCTGTAGATCTTGTTATAGTCCTGGGCATCAGGGTGGATAAAGACGCTAGCTACAATGACAAGGTCTTCAGCCTGGTCCTTTGTGATTACGCCTTCTTCTACTGAGTCTGCTACTGCTTTTGCAACTGCTGACTGGGCAGGCCCGAAAATTTTTGATGCCTGCTCCATGTTCTTTACAGTAACCTTCGGGATAATAAGAGTTGAAGGTTTAGGCGGCAGATTTGGCCTGATAACGGAAAGGAGGGGGGTGTGTCCAGCTGAAAGCTGGGTCAGGCCATTTGCAAAAGCCTGTCCTACAGGACCCTCCTTGTCTCCTATCATCAAATCAACATGGGCAAGTTCTGCACCCTGCCCCATTAATGCTTCTCCTATCTGAAACATGTTTGACCTCGTAAATGCGATGAAAGTAATATTAAGTGTTATGAAGTGTTTGATAGTTAGTTGCTTGAGAGCGAATTTGTTATTGAACTATGGGGTAGCATAACCCTTTTGCCTGCTAAACGCCAGCCTGATATAAATAATCTTGGATCATCCCAAACAGTTTTTCGACAGCTCACAGGTTCTCTACACTTTGATTCCACAATCACGGAGTTTTCAAAACCCTCCGCTTAAAGGAGAATTTTAGGACACATATCGTTCAGGACGCAGACTTCACACCTTGGAGAAATCGGCCGGCAGACGTTCTGCCCTAATTTTACAAGCAAGAGATTTATATGTTTCCAGTACTTCTGCGGAAAAATTTTTTTTAACTCAGTCTCAGTCTCCTCAGGAGCTTTTGTCTCTACCAGCCCAAGCCTGTTAGAAATCCTGTGAACGTGTGTATCGACCGCAAGGGCATCTTTAAGGAAAGCATGAGCAAGTACGCAGTTAGCAGTCTTTCGGCCAACACCCGGCAATTTAAGGAGAGTTTCCATATCATCCGAAACCCTGCCATTGTATTCTTCAAGTAGAATCCTGGAAATCTCCTTTATCCTTCCAGCTTTGACCCTGTAAAAGCCCACATCTCTTATAAGCTCTTCAAGCTCTTCAACATCAGCCTCGACCATTTCCTCAGGAGTTGAGAATCTCTCAAAAAGCCTCTTTGCTGCAGGATAGGTTACATCGTCCCGGGTCCTGTGGGACATAACAGTGGAGATTAACACAAAAAAAGGATCTCTCGAGCCATCAGTATAGCCCTCTGGATAAAGTTCAAAAAGCCTCCGCATGAGTTCATCAAGGTCCATGCCCAGAGTTAACATTCTCTTGATATAAAAATACCAAATTAAAACTGTAATTCAGTAAGTAAATAAAAAAAAATAAAAACAGATCCTGTAGAGAAGTCCTGGATGAGTCTTAGAGCGTGTCTTAAAATTAAATTTGATTCTACAATGGTCTTTCATACATCGAGCGAGTAAGCCTGATGTAATAAATTTACAGTCTGAATTTAAAGTCAGCAATGGCCACAGTCCAAATGTAGAAATGGTTTGAATTTTAAGACAGCCTCTTAGAGAATCCTAGAGAAGTTCAAATTGGAGAAGTCTGAATAAAGACGAAAAAAATGGATTCAAAAAAAGGGCAGATGAAGAAATTTTCAAAATAAAGACAAAAACTATTTTGAGAAACAAGAAATGTTTGAGAAAAAGAAGAAATTTAAAAGCCAAGATCCGGATTCGAACCGGAATGGAATCGCTCTGCAGGCGATTGCGTAGCCGCTCCGCCATCTTGGCACAAAGTGGATTCTCTTAAAGCACTTTATTGAATATATAGTTTTAGGTTAAATAGAATATTAAAAGAGAAAAAGCCAAGATCCGGATTCGAACCGGAATGGAATCGCTCTGCAGGCGATTGCGTAGCCGCTCCGCCATCTTGGCACTTTTGAGCACGTATTAATCGTGTAGATGCAATTAAAGTAATTTCTAATATATAAACATTTAGCTTGAAGCAATGAATCCATAAAAAATTTAAGAATTATATTAGAATTGAGTTATCGTGGCATATGCAATTGATCCTACCAGAACTACCATAATTATGACAAGTAAGATGATCACGACAGTGGGCAAGAGTACAGCTATCGCCGATTTGGCCATGCTTACATCATGTACAACCATACCGCCCACAATGTAGAGATATATCCCGTAAAGCCCGAAGACCCAGCCGATAAGAGGAACCCAGGAGACCACCATTACGGCGGTTGCATAAGATATGAACCTTACAGTGCCTTCATAAGTTCCGGAACCTCCAAGCACCCTATAAATAACATAGAATATCGCAGCTCCGATAAAGATAGAGATGATCCCCACAATCGGGGCCATAATCGCAGTCATAATTGCAGTGGAAAAACCAAATTCGGTGATACCACCGTACCCATACATGCCTCTCATCATTCCGCGGTTAAAAAGTCCGGTTAAAAGCCCGTATATGAGATAACTGAGTGCTGCAAAGGTAAGAGGATCATTATATCCTCCGGTCGTTGGCATTTTTCTGTAAAATTCAGACGGCCTTTGTATAACTTCTTTCCAGGTTTCGATATAATCCATTATTTTCCCCATTAAAAATATGTATGAACAGTATTTAAAGAGATTTGTAGGAATAAAGTCAACTACCCCTGAGCTAAAGACTCAGGGGTTTCCTGCTGAAAATTTATGAAAGTCTAAAAGTGAAAGCCTAAACTTCGCTAAGATAGTATTTCCTGTCTTATAGCAAGCGTTCAGCTTCAATTATTAAGCTGAGCGCGCCCGCCGAGACTTAGCCAGTGTGCCGAAGTAGAATACCAGTAACTCAAAAAAGTTGAGCATGATTTCTGATTTTATAAAAAGCATAACTAAAAGAGAGACGGAACATAAAAATCAAGTAACAAAAGCAGCAGGACAAAAAAAGCAATGAAAAACTTAGAAGGGCTCAAAAGAATAAACAGGATCAAAAAATATCGGAAAACTATGTCAACAACATGTAAAAACAATTCAAAAAAACAATTCAAAAAAACAATTTCAGAATAGAGTTAAAGTAGTATAGGGTGAGTTTGGCAGCGATCCAGAGTTCCCGAAGGCTCGCACACCCGAGTTTCGTGTCGGGAGCACGAAGTCCGTTTCACTCGCTTCGCTCGCTCAAGCAGACAACGTAACAAGAGAAAGAAGAATTCAAAAAAACATTTCAAAAAATCAATTTAAAAAATCAATTTAAAAAATCAATATTAAAAAATCAATTTAAAAAATCAATATTAAAAAATCAATTTAAAAAATCAATATTAAAAAATCAATTTAAAAAATCAATATTAAAAAATCAATTTAAAAAATCAATTTAAAAAATCAATATTAAAAAATCAATTTAAAAAATCAATTCAAAAAAACATTTCAAAAAAACAATTTCAGAATAGAGTTAAAGTAGTATAGGGTGAGTTTGGCAGCGATCCAGAGTTCCCGAAGGCTCGCACACTTCAGTACAGTAAGGAACGTGGACAGGCTTATCTTCTGTGTTCGGGATGGGTACAGGAGTTGCCCTGCCGCTATGGCCGCCAAACTCTACCTATAAATGGGATATGGAAAAAGTCATGTATAGATGTGCTGCATACTGAATTTCGCCTGGACCTGAATTAGGTGAAAGGAACGGATAGTTAGTGAACGCGGACTGAACACCTCGTTGCCTTGGTGCTTACATCCCGTTTCTATCAAACCGGTCTTCTACCGGAATCCTTAGAGAGGTCTCTTTTTAGGTCAGATTTCGAGCTTAGATGCATTCAGCTCTTATTCCTTAGCGCGTAGCTGCCCGGCAATGCCTTGTCAGACAACCGGTACACCAGTGGCGCCGCTGCTTGGTTCCTCTCGTACTAAAAGCAGCTTACCCGCAGACCTCTGGCACCTCTAGTAGATAGTAACCGACCTGTCTCACGACGGTCTAAACCCAGCTCACGATCTCCTTTAATAGGCGAACAACCTCACCCTTGGCCGATGCTGCACGGCCAGGATGGAAAGAACCGACATCGAGGTAGCAAGCTGCCGGGTCGATATGTACTCTTGCCGGCAACGACTCAATTATCCCCGGGGTAACTTTTCTGTCATTTTTGGCCCCCACCAAGGAGGCTCAAAAGTTCGCTAGAACCGACTTTCGTCTCGTCATCCACTGCTTTGCTGAATAACGTCAGGCTGACTTATACTCTTGCACTCTTCAGCGAGTTTCCGACCCGCTTGAGTCAACCATTGCGCGCCCTTGATATCTTTTCAAGGGCGTCCCGCCCCAGGCAAACTGCCCACCTATCGGGGTCCTCTTCGCAGAGTTAGGGTCGTAGTTCCAGAAGGGTAGTGTCCCAATTGTGGCTCCACAGATGCTGGCGCACCCGCTTCGACGCCTCCTACCTACTCTGTACATCCAGAACCACAACCCAACGACAGGCTGCAGTAAAGCTCCACGGGGTCTTCACTTCCCCCTAGAGGTCTCTAGACTGTGCACTAGAATGTAAGCTTCACCGGACTCCAGTTAGGGACAGTAGGGCTCTCATTGATCCATTCATGCAAGTCGCCAATTAAGCGACAAGGTACTACGCTACCTTAAGAGGGTCATAGTTACCCCCGCTGTTTACAGGCCCTTCTTCCCGTTGAACCGGGGTTTCAGGTACCTGCACTGAGCAGGATTCAGAGATTGTACTAGCCCTTACGGGTTTGCAATCTCCTATGTTGGTATTAGACAGTTAGAGCCCCCTGGTCACTGCGACCTGCTGTCTTCACAGCAGGCACTCCTTCTCCCGAAGTTACGGAGCTAATTTGCCGAATTCCCTTAACTGAATTACTCCGACACGCCTTAGCCTTTTCAGCTAGGGGCACCTGTGTCAGTTCTCGGTACGGACATTTAGCTGTCCTTTTCACGGGTTCCTGGGTGCAGCCGACTTAAGCCATTACAGATTCGCCCGATTCTCGCCATTACGGCTCTCCACGGGGTTCGCTGCTTAGACGGCGCGACGACGCCGCTCGGCCTGCCCGGAAACGTCAGAACTAAGTGCTAAATGGTACAGGAATATTAACCTGTTTCCCTTTTGGCGTACTCGAATTACGGTACGTCTTAGGACCGACTAACCCTCGGCTGACGATCATTGCCGAGGAAACCTGGCCCCTTCGGCGGCAGGGATTCTCACCCTGCTTTGCTGCTACTATTACCAGGATTTTCGTTTGTGAACGGTCCACAGGACTTTACAGCCCTGCTTCAGCCCGAACACAACGCCTTCCTACGAGATTACCTTGCGGTACTCCGTGGTATCGGTGGTCGACTTGAGCCCCGTCAATTTTCGGGGCCCCAAACCTCGACTGGTGAGCTGTTACGCACTCTTTGAAGGGTAGCTGCTTCTAAGCTAACCTTCCAGCTGTCTTGGGCTTGGGACGCCCTTTAGCGTTAACACTTAGTCGACACTTGGGGACCTTAACCACGGGCTGGGTTGTCTCCCTTACGGACTACAAGCTTACCCCAGTAGTCCGGACTCCGACTGTCTCAGATGACGGTGGGTTTGGAGTTTGACAGGCGGGCGAGGGATTTCTCCCCCGGAACCGCCAATCAGTGCTCTACTCCACCGACGATCTCAAGTCAGGTCATGCTGCGACATGTTTCGGAAGGAACCAGCGGATGCCGGGTTAGATTAGCATTTCACTACGAGACGCAGGTCACACGAATGATTTGCAGATCAATACCGCTTGCGGTCCTCCACGTAGCTTTCGCCACGCTTCAACCTGCCCACGCCTAGATCACCCGGCTTCGGGTCGTACCCCGGTGACTCCACGCACTTGTATACGTCGTGCCTCGCCCGAAGGCTGCGCACATGTTGCTTTCGCTTCGGCTGCCCAGATAAAAGGTTAGCCATCGCCACCAAGATACACTCCCTGGCCCGTTCTTCAAAACGTAAGATACAACACTGGCAGTGACATTCGTACTACATCCTCGCGGATGATTTCTTCATGTCAAAGATCCTTTCATGCCGTATCGTTCCATCACTATCAGGTTTCAGGCACTTTGCACCTCCCTTCTCGGGGTACTTTTCAGCGTTCGGTCACCCTACTATTTCGCTATCGGTCTCAAGGAGTATTTAGTTTTGGAGATTGGTGACCCCCAGATTCCCGCACGATATCCAACGCACGGTACTCAGGGACATGTTCCGGTCTGTTAGCTTACACCTAAGTGACTGTCACACTCTATGGTCTGCCGTTCCAGGCAAGTTCGGTTTTGCCGCAAGACGTTTGAACAGCCCTACAACACCACATTTCCCCGAAGGGATTCGGTTTGAACTGTGCCGGTTTCACTCGCCGTTACTAGCGGCATCTCAATTGATTTCTTTTCCAGCTCCTACTGAGATGTTTCAATTCGGAGCGTTCCCGATCATTACTGATCACTATGGAGAGGTCCCATTCGGAGATCCCGGGTTCATTGGATCCATGCACCTATCCCGGGCTTATCGCAGCTTGGCACGTCCTTCATCAGCTCTTGAGCCGAGCCATCCACCTGATAGCATAACTCCTGTTACACCTAACCAGGTCCAGTTAGCGTTCAATATACAGCACCTATACACGACTTCATATGCCTGCGGTTCCGCGCAGGCTATCCATCCTTCCCCGATAAACTACTTATCGGGTGCATTTGATGAGTTATAATTCGAATTTATTAATGGGGTGAGGATTTGTACGGTTTATCGGCATCTGGGTGATAGTGTTTTTAGCTTAGGAGGTGATCCAGCCGCAGATTCCCCTACGGCTACCTTGTTACGACTTAACCCCCCTTGCAAAATTCAGGTTCGAACACGGCACAGAGTCCGTGCCCTCACCCATACCTCACTCGGGTGGTTTGACGGGCGGTGTGTGCAAGGAGCAGGGAAGTATTCACCGCGCTATATTGAAACGCGATTACTACGGATTCCAGCTTCACGAGGGCGAGTTACAGCCCTCGATCCGAACTACGGATGGGTTTGTGAGATTACCAGCCCCTTTCGGGGGAGGGACCCATTGTCCCATCCATTGTAGCCCGCGTGTAGCCCGGGAGATTCGGGGCATACTGACCTACCGTGGCCCGCACCTTCCTCCGATTTAACACCGGCGGTCCCCACAGAGTACCCATCGTCCCGGAGGACATGCTGGTAACAGTGGGCACGGGTCTCGCTCGTTGCCTGACTTAACAGGATGCTTCACAGTACGAACTGGCGACGGCCATGCACCTCCTCTCAGCGATTCAGGCAAAGTCTTCAGCTTGGCCTACATATTGCTGTCGCCCCCGGTGAGTTGTCCGGCGTTGAGTCCAATTAAACCGCAGGCTCCACCCGTTGTTGTGCTCCCCCGCCAATTCCTTTAAGTTTCAGCCTTGCGGCCGTACTTCCCAGGTGGCTCGCTTCACGGCTTCCCTGCGGCACCAGACACGGTCGCGCCATGCCTGACACCTAGCGAGCATCGTTTACGGCTGGGACTACCCGGGTATCTAATCCGGTTCGTACCCCCAGCTTTCGTCCCTCACCGTCGAACCCGTTCTGGTAAGACGCCTTCGCCACAGGTGGTCCCACAGGGATTACAAGATTTCACTCCTACCCCTGTAGTACCTCTTACCTCTCCCGGTTCCAAGCCTGGCAGTATCCCCCGAAAGCCTAATAGTTAAGCTATCAGATTTCCCGGAGGACTGACCAAACCGGCTACGGACCCTTTAGACCCAATAATCACGATCACCACTCGGGCCGCCGGTGTTACCGCGGCGGCTGGCACCGGTCTTGCCCGGCCCTTGCTAACAGGTGTAGTTTAAACACCTGGACAGCCAGCATATGATGCTGGCACTCGGTGTCCCCTTATCACGGTTTCCCGCATTGTAAAGTTTTCGCGCCTGCTGCGCCCCGTAGGGCCTGGATTCATGTCTCAGAATCCATCTCCGGGCTCTTGCTCTCACAACCCGTACCCGTCGTTGGCTAGTAGGTACATTACACCCACTACTACCTGATAGGCCGCAGATCCATCCTTGGGCAGACGAATCCATTTGACGCATAAAGCATTCCAGCAGATATGCGGTATCCGGAATTATCCCCAGTTTCCCGGGGTTATGCCGGACCCAAGGGCAGGTTATCCACGTGTTACTGAGCAGTACGCCATGTTCACGAAGAACATATGACTCGCATGGCTTAGACGAACACCGATAGCAGTAACCTCTGGCAGGATCAACCAGAATTGTTATAGCACACTTGAAATTAAAGGTCTTGGTCGCAGAAACTTGCACTAACAACTATCTAATTCAGTTAGTTCATTTCGCGATAGATATTTGAAAAAACATCTATCACCCAGAATTAACCGAACCGACAAATCCTCGTCAGACAGAAAATAACTCCTGTCTCCATTAAAAGATGAAAGAGATTTTGAATATCAACCCACACATTTACTCTGTGCGAGGGATTCATACAAGGTATTTCTTGTATATAAACCTTCTTATTGTTCTCCCACGCATTTGCGCCTTGTGAGGGATAGATACAAGGTATTTCTTGTATATATACTTATTCCTTCAAAGAAGGTCGAACAAATTGAAAGATGGAAAGTGAATAGTTGAAAGATTTCAAAGGAGTTGTCCTTTAGAACCCTTAACTTTGTCCGTTTTTATTAGCGATCGTTTGTAAAAACAAACCGCTCAGGCACTTTTTATTCCGTTTTTCAGGTTTCGTTTTTAAGTACCTGTTCCGTTTTTCGAACTCTGTTTTTCAAATTCCGTTTTTCACCTTCGGGATGTCTTGTGACACCCTGAGAAGCAACCCTAGAATGGGGCATCTACTATAAATAATTTTCTATCAAACGCTCAAAAAAGTAAAGTTCCAATCAAACATTTAAAAATATACATGATGTTTATATACCAGAAGTGTACATTCAAATTGATGATTACTATGGATGTACACACTGAAAGAAGGGATCGATTTTTACATCGAACCCATGCAGAATAAAAAAGTAACTGTTTTTGACACAACACTGCGTGACGGAGAACAAACCCCGGGCGTATCCCTGACTTCTACCCAGAAGCTGGAAATTGCTCATCAACTCGACAAACTCGGGGTAGACATAATAGAAGCTGGATTTCCCATCTCTTCAGAAGGAGATAAAGAATCCGTAAAATCGATTTCTAATGCCGGGCTTGAAACCATAGTCTGCGGACTTGCTCGCGTACTGAAAAAAGACATCGATGCCTGTTTTGATAGTGATGTTGGCCTTGTGCATACCTTCGTCCCGACCTCAGATGTACAGCGGATCTATACCATTAAAAAGAGCCAGGAAGAAGTAATCCAACTGGCTGTAGAAGCTGTCCAGTACATCAAAGACCACGGGCTGAAGTGCATGTTTTCTGCAATGGATGCCACCAGAACTGACCCTGAATATCTCATAGAGGTTTTCAAGGCAGTCCAGGAGGCAGGATGCGATATCATTAACGTGCCGGACACTGTCGGCATCATGGTTCCATCTGCAATGTACAGACAGATCAAAGACATTGCAACTGAAATTACGATTCCGATAGACGTACACTGTCACAATGATTTCGGACTTGCAGTAGCAAACAGCCTTATGGCCGTTGAAGCCGGGGCATCTCAGGTACAGGTCACTATAAATGGCATTGGGGAGAGGGCAGGAAATGCTGACCTTTCCCAGGCAGTGATGAGCCTGAAGTCAATCTACGGTGCAAAAACCAATATCCGGACAGAATACCTTGTAGAAACTTCAAAAATGATTGAAAACTACACCGGAATCAGGCTTCCACCAAACACGCCTGTGGTCGGGCAAAACGCCTTTTCCCATGAATCGGGAATTCACAGTCAGGGAGTGCTTGAAAAATCCGATACTTTCGAACCCGGTATTATGACCCCGGAAATGGTCGGGCACAGACGTCGCATCGTCCTTGGAAAGCACACAGGCAAACATGCTGTCAAACAGTCCCTTGAGTCTGCTGGCATAAAAACCAGTGAAAAGCAGCTCGACGAGATTGTGCTCAGGATCAAAGAAATCGCAAACAAAGGTAAACAGATAACAGACGCCGATCTCTATGCAATCGCCTCTGCGGTGCTCGGAAAAGCAAGTTCTGATGAAGAACTGATTAAACTCAAAGAAGTATCCGTCATGACAGGAAACATCATCACACCTACGGCTGTGGTCAAGGCAAATATCGAAGGAAAAGAAATCATTTCAGCAAAAACCGGAGTTGGCCCTGTAGACGCCGCCCTCAACGCTGTAAGGGATATCCTGGGCGAGAGCAACCATTTTAAGCTTCAGGAATTCAGGATCGATGCTATCACGGGAGGAGCTGACGCTCTTGCCGATGTGTACATAGGCCTCCAAAACGAAAAGGGCAGGATTGTAACAGCACGGTCCGCAAACCCGGACATAGTCATGGCTTCCGTGGAAGCCCTTGTAAACGCTATGAACCTGCTGTATAAAAAATAAGAAAAAAGCTAAAACGGCAAAGAGAAAAGGGCTGAAGCTTTGAGCCGGAAAATAATACCGGAAATAACAACTCAAAGCCTGAAACCGGATAAGGCAAGATACCTGTTAATTTTCGGGTTTGTATTCCCCAAGCATGTATAAGGTAAAATAAAATGAAATAGAATACAAACCCATGCCTTATCCAATCATTGATTCTCATTGTCACCTTGATTTTCCCAAATTCAACCCCGACAGGGAAGAGGCTATCCTCCGCGCCCGAAAAGCAGGAGTTATCGGGATGATCAACTCCGGAATTTCCCTTAAAGGCAACCGCATGAGTCTTGAGCTTGCGGAAAAGAATGAAGATATCCATGCTGCACTGGGACTGAGCCCTGACATCGGCAGAGAGGGAAACGATGACATTATCAACTCTATCCTTGCCCAGATCGAAGCTAATGCCGAAAACGCAGTGGGTATAGGAGAAGCCGGCCTGGATTTTCAGGACTGCAAAACAAATGAAGAACGTCAACGACAGACAGCTTCGTTTGAAAAAGTAATCGAGATTGCAAAAAATCTGGACAAACCCCTTGTAGTACATGCCCGGATGGCTGAAGCAGAAGTCCTTAAACTTGTAAAAGGGGTGGATACCGTAGTCTATCACTGCTATAGTGGTTCCCTTGAGACCATGCAGGAAATCGTAGACGCAGGCTACTATATTTCCCTGGCTACCCTTGTCTGTTTTTCCGAACATCACCAGAACCTTGCAGCCAAGGTCCCCCTTGAAAACCTGCTCCTGGAAACCGATAGTCCTTTCCTCTCCCCCCGCAAAGGCAGAAACGAGCCTGCATATATAGCGGATTCGATCCCGGTTGTAGCGCAGGTTAAGGAAATGGAGCCTGCAGAAATTGCAAGAGACACCACTGAAAACGCGCGCAAGGTTTTCGGAATCTAAGGTTTTAAAATCGTTTCTGAGATAAAAGAAAAGAAAGAAGAAGGGAAAAAAGAAAAAACAGAAAGAGGAACAGAAGAGGAAGAAATATGGAAGTCCGATACATCTGCCCCACAGCCTACGATTCCAGTGTTTACCTTGTAAACGGGAAAGTCCTGATCGATGCTGGAATGAACAGTGACCTGATCATCAGGGAACTTGAAAAATCTATCAAGCTTACTGACCTTGAACTAATCGTCCTGACCCACTGCCACTATGATCACACTGCCGCAGCTGCAATAATTGCAGAGAAGAGTGGAGCAAAAGTTGGAATCCACAGGGCAGACCTTGAAGGCGTAAACGATGAGTATCTAAGTGTTTCCGTGCTCTTTGGAGACCGCGCCCCGGCTGTCAGGCCAACAGTTGTCTATGAGGAAGGGGACAAAATCCCCATAGGAAAAGAGGAATGCCTTGAAGTCATCCACACCCCAGGTCATTCAAAAGGGAGCATCTGCCTCTATGAACCTATCTCAAAAAGCCTCTTTTCAGGAGACACCGTCTTTCCAGGCGGTGGTTTCGGAAGGATGGACTTTGAAGGTTCAGAGCCTGAAAAAATGCTTGGTTCCATAGAAAAACTCACAAAACTCGATGTAAAAACCCTGTACTCGGGGCATGGAGCCCCTAATGACAGAGACGGGAACAAACAGGTCCAGGCTTCTTATACAATGCTAAAGATGATGATGGGAGTTTGAAGGCAGCGAATAAGAAAAAGAGATTAAAAGACTGGAAGAAGAGGTTAAAAGACTGGGAGTCCGGAAGCAGATTATGGTAAAAGATACATCAGTCCCGACAGGAAATAAAAAATTCAACCTGGAAAAAACAAATAAAAAAAAGGATAAAAACCCGGATAGAGAAAAGTCTGCTAGGAAAACCGGTCTTTTTGTTCCAAAAAAAGTAGAAACCGGAAAAGAAATAAAATCCGGGACTCGAACCTCAAGAAAACCCGGAAGGACAAAGCCGGAAGCTTCAGCAGGAGAAGGAAAAACATCCGAATCGAGGCCTGAAACTAAAACCAGAAAAAAGGAAAAAAAGCAGAAAAAAACCTATTCTCCATCTCTCCCTGCATCAATGTTTCTTCCGATGAGCCCTGAAGAAGTAAAAGCTCGCGGTTGGAAGGAACTTGATATTATACTGGTCACAGGAGACGCCTATGTGGACCACTCCAGTTTCGGGACTGCAATAATAGGAAGGGTCCTTGAAGATGCCGGCTTCAGGGTAGGAATAATTGCCCAACCACGCTGGGACAGCCCTGAAGACTTCAGAAAACTTGGAAAACCCAGACTCTTTTTTTCCGTAAGTGCAGGAAACACTGACTCAATGGTCAGCAACCTGACTGCGGGTCTTAAGCCGCGAGATAAAGATGCATATTCACCTGAAGGCAAAAAAGGACTTCGTCCGAACCGTGCCGTGATTATCTATTCAAACAGGATAAAAGAAGCTTTCCCTGGGGTGACGATAGTGCTCGGAGGAATTGAAGCTTCCCTGCGGCGCTTTGCTCATTACGATTATCTTTCTGATAAAGTAAGACAGTCAATTCTGGCCGACGCCCCTGCAGACCTTGTTGTCTACGGAATGGGAGAACTCCAGATTGTAGAAATTGCAACGCGCCTTCAAGCTGGAGAGGACATACGGGATATCAGAGACATCCCCGGCACGGTCTGGAAAATGGAAGTCAAAGCCTGGAAAGAGCTGAAAGAACAGAACAAAAAGGCAGCCAAGGAAGCAACCGAATTTTTCAGGAAATACCTCGAAATTCCTTCCTTTTCCGAAGTTTCTCAGGACAAAGCAACCTTTGCAAATGCTTTCCGCACATATTTCCTGGAACTGAACCCGGTCACAGGAAAAGGTGTAGTTCAGCCTCACCCGAAAACTGTTATTGTACAGAACAGGCCCATGCGCCCTCTGACAGAGGCAGAACTTGACCATTTATATGAGCTACCGTTCACGGGAGAAACCCACCCCTTCTACCCCGAGCCCATCCCTGCCCTTGAAATGGTAAAATTCTCCCTGACAACGCACAGGGGCTGTTTCGGAGGTTGTGCTTTTTGCGCCATCACCCAGCACCAGGGGCGCATGATAGCAAGCCGCAGCATTGAGTCCGTCCTCAGGGAAGCAAAGAAGCTGACAGAAAAACCGGATTTCAAAGGCATAATCAATGGAGTCGGAGGCCCCACTGCCAATATGTACGGCATGAGGTGTAGTTCCTGGGAAAAGAAGGGAGCCTGCCTGGACAAAGCCTGCCTTTACCCGCGTATCTGCCCCTCTCTTGACACAAGCCATAAAAAACTGCTTGAATTGATGCAGCGCCTGCGCGAACTTCCCGGGGTCAGGCAGGTCTTTACAGGTTACGGTGTGCGCTACGACCTGGCTCTTGAAGATGAAGAGTACCTCGAAGAACTTTGCACCCACCACATAAGCGGACAGCTGCGGGTTGCACCCGAACACTTCTCAAAGCGAGTAACCGATGTAATGTCCAAGCCTGGCAGAGAAGTTTATGAGAAATTTGCCGGAAAGTTTGCAGTCCTTAACAAAAAATGTGGCAAGAACCAGTATATAGTAAACTACCTGATGTCAGGACATCCGGGCTGCACCCTTGAAGATATGATCGAAATGGCAGAGTATGTGCGGGACCATGGGGGCTACACAGAACAGGTCCAGGACTTTACCCCAACCCCGATGACAGTATCAACCTGCATGTATTACACAGGGCTTGACCCTTTTACAGGAAAAGCGGTATACGTTGCCCGGGATAAAAAAGAAAAAGCCATGCAAAGAGCCCTCATGCACTATAGAAGTCCTGCAAACTATGAACTCGTATATGAAGCCCTGGAAAAAGCAGGGCGGCTCGATCTTGTGGGAAACGCCCATAATTGTTTGATAAGAAGAAAAGGCAAATAAGGAAAGTTATGAACTTCCGTATAAGAATTATAGCAAATCAATTAACTCCTCTTTACTTAAGCCGATTTGATGAAGAATATCGAGAAGAGTCCCTTTGGCAAGTCTTGCATGTAACGGAACAACTGTCCTGTAAGTTCCTTCGGGAGCGGTTTTTCAAAGTGAAACATGACTTCCTTTTCGCCTCACGACAAGAAATCTTGCTTTCTGTAATGCATTTATAAGTTCTTTTCCGGTATACCACACCAAAAAAACCAAACCCCGGATTTTTGCTAATTTTCTTAGAACCCCTGGCATTCCCGCACAAGAGCTCTAAGTTTTCCGCTTATCTGCCCACAATAGGTATCCAGGGATCTTTCCTTGACCACAATTAGCAGGTTGTTCCCCCCATCCAGGCTAAAGTGAGCAACTATACCGTTGCCTTCAAGCACCCCGGAGTTTCCAGGTGAAGTTTCGATCCCGTAGGTCTGGAGTTTTTTCTTCAGACAGGAAAACAAGTCCGGAGTTATATTTCTAAACCTGATCCCCTGACACCCCTCCGTATCAATTTTCCTGCCACCCATACCTTTTCCCCCTCTGTTCCGAACAGGTTTTATCCTGAATTTTCAGGACCCATGGCACTCTTTCACAAAGCCCTTTATTTTCCCCGCCACTGCTCCGCAGCTGACGATAAACGGTTTCTCCGTGATTGTGATGGTAAGAGAAGATTTTCCGTCCCATTCAAAATCCGCCTCAACCCCCGATCCTGAGAGTTCTCCTCTGTTTCCCGGTGGTACATGGATGCCCGCATCCTGAAGTTTTTTCTTCATGCATTTAAACACATCGGGGGGGACATTCTTAAATGTTATTGGTTTACAACTCATAGATCATATCCTCCTATAAATTTCTAAAACTTACTTTCACCTGTATTGCCCAACAAACAACAGTCACCTTCAAGAAATAAAAATATAGCGTTGACAGCCCACGGACTGTTTATCATTGTATCCATCCAGGAAGAGAAAATCAGGAAGATAAAAATAATGTGATGTTTACAATTAAAAAATAGAAATCGCGAAAAAACAATTACTGATTTTGTACCAGGAACAGACCTCTTCTCAGAAGCAAAAAAGAAATTACTGAGTCGGAAAAAAACCGACCCGGAAAAAAATCAACCATAAACCTGTAGCTAATTCACTCCAGCGCCATTGCCACGAGTTCTACAATGTCGATAACTTCGACATCTCCACCTGCATCCCTGAGGTTCCTCACGCAGAGGGGACAGGAGGTAACTATGTAGTCCACACCTTCGGGCACGTCTTCAATACGCTTTCTTGCAAGTTCAAGGGAGATGTCGGGATATCCTATTCTGACTCCTCCCCCACCGCCGCAGCAGCGAGAGTTTTCTTTGATGTTTTTCATCTCCTTGAGGGTGCAGATAGCCTGAATAACTTTTCTGGGTGGGTCATAGACCTTGTTGTGCCTACCCAGGTGGCAGGGGTCATGGTAAGTAACTGTGAGGTCAAGGCGCTTCAGGTTCAGTTCGTCCAGGTGTTCGGCAAGGAACTCTGGGAGGCTGATGACCCTGAGCTCTTCAGGGTAGTTGTTCTTGAGTGTTGTATAACAACCGGCACAACCCGTGACGACGGTATGAGCTCCCACTTTCCGAATCTGCTCAAGGTTGTGCTCCATGATTTTTTCTGCATCTTCCCGGAAACCCGTACGGAGGAGGGGGGAAGCACAGCACTGCTCGTCCGGCAGGAGGGTGACCCCGAAGCGCTGCAAAACCTCAAAAGTCTTTTTTGCAAATTCCGGATAACGGTAGGAGTCAAAACAACCTACAAAGTAGACATAGTCGGACTTCTCCGGGAGTTTTGAACGTTCTGTATCAGACAGCCAGTGCAAGCGACTTCTTGTTTCCCCAAAAGAATTGCCACTGGTCGTAACTGCAGCCTTCAGCTTTTCCTGGGCTTCGGTTGTAACACCACATTTTACCAGCTGAGCACGGGCAGCTTCCACTACATCAGGAGGGTTTGCTCCGGCAGGGCATTTGGCAGCACAGATCCCACAGGTTGTGCAGGTAGAGAGGCTTGAGAGGACATCTTCGGATGGCGGCCTTCCTTCAAGCAGACTCTTAATGATAAGCATTCTTCCGCGTGTATTGGCGGACTCCCAGCCGACTACATCAAAGACCGGGCAGACTGAGCGGCAGGTTCCACACTGCACACATTTATAAACCGAACGGGGATCTATTTCAAAGGGCAACTCTTTGCCTTTAGTCTCACTTTTTTCTCTGGACTTACTTACTCTACTTTCTTTCATTTCTTCCGTTCTCTTAGTTTCCTTTTTTCCTTCATTTTTCACGGCTTTCACAACCCCAACTTACCCGGATTCAGGATTCCTTTCGGGTCAAGGGCTTTCTTGATTGCACGCATTACCTCAAGAGCCGGGCCCCACTGGGCTTCCATATACTGGCCGCGGGCAGCTCCCACACCATGTTCGGAACTGACCGTGCCCCCAAGCTCAATTGCTGTCCTGTGGATCAGATCTGCAGCCCGGTTTAGGCGGTCCCACTCGTCCTTATTCAGGACATCAATGAAAAGGGCAAGGTGCAGGTTTCCATCTCCAATATGCCCGTACTTCATAGCAGGCAGATTGAATTTCTCAGAAATTTCCTGTGCTCTCCTGAGCAGTTCAGGAATCTTCTTTATGGGAACTCCCACGTCTTCCCCCACATAAATCCTGGATTTGGTGGGGTCAAGACGGGAAACTGCAGCTCCTACAAGCTTTCGGGCTGCCCAGATATCTGCCATTTCCTTTTCACTTTCCGCAAGCTTTATGGAGAGGGCAAGGGGGGAACAGACCGATATTATCTGCTCTGCAGCTTCATGCGCCGAATTTTCAGTGCCATCTACCTCGAAAAGGATTACATCCCCCTCCGAAGGGAGCACAAGTTTCGGGTCGTAGCGTTTAAGCACCTGCAGGGAAACCCTGTCAAGGATCTCGCAGGCTGAAGGGATAACCCCGTTTGAAAAAGTCTTTACAACTGCCTGCCCCGCAACCTCAGCACTTTTAAAGGACGCGATTACAAGTTTCCGCGTCTTCGGGAGAGGAGCGATCTTCAGGCCGGCTTTAGTGACGATTCCAAGCGTGCCTTCAGAGCCTATAATAAGCTGGGTCAGGTCATAACCTGCAGCTGATTTCAACATTTTTGAGCCTGTGTGGATAACAGTTCCATCCGCAAGCACCACTTCCAGGTCGCGGACATAGTTCCTGGTGGTCCCGTATTTGACACAACGCATCCCACTTGCATTATAAGCTATCATACCCCCGATAGTGCACATGGCAGAACTGCCTGGGTTAGGGGGAAAGAAAAAGCCGTATGGTTTTAAGGCGTCATTAAGGGCGTCCTGGATTATACCCGGTTCCACTACTACCTGGATATTGTCAATATCAATTTCAAGAAGGCGGTTCATTCCTGACATATCCAGCACAATGCCTCCTCCAACAGGGACTGCACCACCGGCAAGTCCGGTGCCTGCTCCCCTTGCAGTCACAGGGATTTCATTTTCATAAGCAAGCCTGACAATGCGGCTGACCTCTTCCGTGCTTTTCGGGCGTACCACGTAATCAGGCACACCTTTGACCTGGGATGCATCAGAAGAATAACAGTAAAGTTCAGAAGGCGAGACCGAGAGCCGCTCGCCAACGATTTTTCGAAGCTCTGCAGTTATATCCATTATAAACCTCAAATCTGGAATTCGGATGTGAAAAATAGAAAATTCCCTGCCACTATTGGGACAGAAATGAGAGATAAGTTGCAGCAGATAATCAATATTAATAATATATAAGAATATACCATCTCCAGCTTAATAATATATAAGAATATACCATCTCCAGCCTCCTTCCCCCTTAGAACGTATCTTAAAATTAAATTTGATTCTACAATGGTGACAGTAATTATCATTTGAACTGAAAATAAGGTAAAGGAAAAAGAAAGAGAGCTACGAACTTTTTGAGAAAAATGTGCAGGGCAAACCTTTACATCCTGATAGACATAAGAGGACAAATATGACACAGTACTTTGAAATAGAAAATAGAGATGGAGCAGCACGTATAGGAAAACTTCTGCTCTCTCCCGAACTCCGCACTCCCTGTGCCCTGCATACGGCAGCACTTGGAAACCTTGAAAATCCGGGACCTATTGTTGATGCAGGCAGCCTCTGGACTGTTGACCGGGAAGAACTTCAAGCACGCATAAAGGAAATTCGTGAAAAAACAGGAAAGAGAACTCTCATAATCCTTCCCCATCAGACTTATCCGCCTGCTATTCCAGCCGAATCGCTCGGAAAAGTAGAAATATTTACTGCCACCAGCGATGGAAATGCTGAAGATAACGGCCCTACAGGTTCCTTTCTTAGAGCAGAAAAAGAGATTCAGAAGAGTGACCTTTACATAATGGAAGGTGCAGGGACTCTGGAAAATAATGCTCGAAGGTTTCTGGAAACCTTAATTGACCTGAAAAACCAGATCCCTCCGGATACTGCTCTCTATGCCCCCAACCTGGCTCGTCCTGAAAATGCAGCAATGCTTGCCTACATAGGGATCGATGTTATGGATGATACAAAAGCAGAAATTGCAGCCTATTCTGATATCTACCTTACAGCTGCAGGCAGTTTCTATCTTGACTCCCTTGTAGAGTTCCCCTGCAGGTGCAAGGTATGTGCCACCACAACACCCGCAGAACTTCTAACTCTCCCAAGAGCCGACAGGGCAAAGCTTCTTTCAGCCCATAACAGGGACGCCCTTGACGCTGAACTTGCTCTTGTCCGTGAAAAAATTCGGGCAGGGACACTGCGGGAGTACGTGGAAGGGCAGTGCAGGGTCAGGCCCTGGCTTACAGCCCTGTTGCGCCTTGGTGATTTCGAATACTCTTACCTTGAAGAAAAAGTTCCCGCTTTCCGACAAAATCAGCTCCTTGCAAATACTTCCGAAGCCCTTTCAAGGATCGAAGTGGTCAGGTTTGCGCAGCGCATACAGGAAAGATATGTACCTCCTGACCTTGATATCCTCCTGCTCCTCCCGTGTGCAGCTAAAAAACCCTATTCAATTTCCCAGTCCCACCAGAAGTTCATCCTTACCCTTGGCAAATACCGGAAGTTTGTCCATGAGGTAATCATAACCTCACCCCTGGGAATCGTGCCCAGAGAACTCGAATTGACCTACCCGGCAGCCCATTACGATACTGCGGTTACAGGACATTGGGACGAAGAAGAAAAGACCTGGGTTTCCGGCTGCCTTGAAGCCTATCTTTCAAAACATGGGTATAAGGCCATAGTTGCCCATGTGGAAGGGGCGTACAGGGAGATCTGTGAAAGAATAGCTGAAAAGCTCGGGATTGAAGTAATCTACACTGCCGGGAAAAGTCTCACGTCCTATGAATCTCTTTCGAACCTGAAAAATACCGTTGAATCTATCTGCACATCCGAGAATTTCAGCCAGAAAAAACAGAATGCTGAAGAAGAGAAGAAGAATTTCGTAAAAGCGGTTGCAGGTTATCAATTCGGAGAGGGCGCAGGGCATCTCTTTTCGGAAGAAGTTGGAAAAACTGTGGTTAAAGGCCGTTTCCCGAAGTACCAGCTCTTTGCCGGGAAAAAACAGCTTGCAACTTTAATCCCGCAGTACGGGATGCTTGCCCTATCTCCCGAAGGAGCGGAACTGGTGCTAAAAAGTGAGAAATATGTGGTAAAGATTGACGACTTTGTCCCACGCGGTTCCATTCTTGCCCCAGGTGTGCTTGAGGCAGACCCCGAAATACGACCAAATGATGAAGTAATAGTTCTCGGGAAAAAAGCTCTCTGTGTAGGAAGGGCTATGATGAGCGGGAGAGAAATGGAAGAATCAGGTAGAGGTGTTGCAGTAGACGTCCGGCATGTTAAAAAACTTTGAACCTGAAAACACTAAACCTGAAAACACTAAACCTGAAAACACTAAACCTGAAAACACTAAACCTGAAGACCTTGAGGCTGAAAACTTCAAGTCTGGTTTTTAACCTGATTTTCAGCCCGGAAAAACGCTGTAGAAGTGCGAAACAGGCACCAGAAAAGATGTTCTTGAATAGAAAATATGCAGAACAGAAAGCCATACAGGCTTCCGCGAGAGAGTTGTTCTTCTCTCGAAGAAGTAATAAAATGGAAGGGATATATAATGATATTATGATAAGACGTTTCGCACCTGAGGACTTCCAGGAAATAGTCGAAATTGAAGAAGAGGCTTTTTCGGAGCATAATTCCCTGGTATATATGAACTTTTACGAGATGGTTGGAGATGGCTTCCTTGTTGCGGAACAGGACGAAAAAGTCGTGGGGTATGTAGTCGGCTACCGTTCCGCGGAAAACGAAGGGCATATTTTTTCCGTTGGAGTAAAAAAAGAATATAGGGGAAGAGGAATAGGCACAGAACTTATTCATGCCATATGTGACATTTTTGTTGCAAACTGCCTTAAATACGCGAGACTGGAAGTAAGAAACAGTAATACTAGCGCACAAAAGTTGTACAGATCACTAGGATTCGTACCCTGCTGGACAGAAAAAAAGTATTATTCAGATGGAGAAGACGGCATGGTTATGAAAATGCATCTGCGCCCATACCGCCTCTTGATCTCAAAACAAAAATATCTCGAACCCGTATTCTCAAACAACGAACTCGTTACTACAATCCGGGGCCCTATCAGTTATTACCGATGAGCTTGATGACGGAATTCAGAGAATCTCTCATATGGGCAGACGCTTCCTCGAAGATGGGGTCATCCCGTGACATGAGAGTAGCAAGCTCGCCTCCCAAAATAAAAATTGCGCGCTTGTGATCCGCCTTGCTCCTGTGGATATGGACGGGGCTTATCGATAAAGCCTTGTAGTCATCGAACTCGTGCGTTACACCGTGCCTCTCAAAGTATCTCTTCATTTGAGCCATATATGTGTGCAGTTGTATCAGTTCTTCCTTGTGCATAGCGAACAGACCTACATTTTTACAAGATCAATTAAATACCTCAATTTTACAAGATCAATTAAATATTATCTTGAACCGAATAAAAGAATTACCCGAGGAAATTGAGTTCCTAGTTATTATAAATAAACTTTGTCATATAATGTATATGATAAATAATGATAAATTATATGATAGAGTGTGAATTATAGCATTATAGTGTGAAACCATGCCAAATCGTAGTGATCCTCCCGGAGATATATATAAATGTTACACAAAAAAAAAAATAAAAATGAGATAATTAGTTACTGGCTATAATTCCCGGCCAGGAGGATAATTAACTCTATGACAAAAATCAGGCGTAAATAAACGATTTTTTCTAAAACAATAAGAAAAGAAATAAAAAAGATAAAGAAAGGAAGTAAAAAGACCTGTTCAGAGCATGCTGGAGGTCAAAACTTCCATATCTGCAGGAACCTTAGCAAGATTTCCGATTTTCACCCCTACAAGATTTTTGATTGCATTGCTCGAAGCAATATCAACAAGCCTCTGAGTAATTACACCATCAAAAATTACACTTTTCACATTGTCTCTGCAGGTTTTTAACCTGCTTGCAAGGTCTCTGACTGCAATTTCCTCTATTATCCTGTCTTCAGAATCCAGAATCCTTGCCGTCAATGTCCCTTTAAGGGCGTCTACGTGCGGTCTGAATCTCACAGCTTCCGGAGAAACTGGAGGAGCTACCGGAGCCTGTCTTGCAGGAGCGGGTGAAACCCTTACCGCCTCTCCACCAGGGACTTTCACAGCTGAAACTTTCTCAACTACGGGCTTTCCTCTGGGAACTCTGCTGGCTGGAACTGCTCTTGCCATAACCGCAGGTTTTGAAACCGCATGTCTTGCCTCAACTCTTTCTGTCGTTGCAGGAGTTTTTTTAAAAGACCTTTCCGAAACTTTTTCTAATGGTTTCTCAGGAACCGCCCCTTCCATTTCTTCAGGGGCTTCCTCTTCATAAACGTCGGTCTTTGGAGATACCCTGTGAACTTTCACACGTTTATGTAACTTCTTCTCCGCAACTCTGGAAACAACTTCTGGTGCTCTTATCTTTCTCTTGGAAATGCGTTCCAGCCTGCAGGCACTATCTTCATTTTCCTTTTCCTGGATTCCATATTTCTCAATAATCTGTTCCACTGGAACTTTCCTGCGCAAAGACCTGATTATTTCTTTCTGAACAAGGTCTTCCACACCCTTGCCATCCGGAGCACGGGCAACATAATCGATATCTGCCACCTGCAGGAGTTCACGTATAATGAGTTCTCCACCCCGGTCTCCGTCCGTAAAAGCAGTTACGGTTTTCTTTTTAGTAAGTTCAGCGACCTCAGGTGGAATGTTTGTTCCGCCCACGCAGATGGTGTTCTTTATACCATAGCGAAGCAGGTTCAGGATGTCAGCCCTGCCTTCAACAATAATGATAGCATCCGAGTTAAGCACGTTAGGCCCGCAGGGTATCCTTGACTTGCCATAATAAGTCAGCTCGTCAACCCTTACGGACTGCCGAACTTCATCAGCGAGCTCCTGGGATTCGGGCACAGTCTCATCGAACATCTTTGTGAAAATGAGTTTTGCTCTCTCAATAATTTTTTTGCGCTTAACAGCCCTTACGTCTTCTACCTGGAAAACCTCAATCTTGGCACTGCAGGGTCCTACCCTGTCAATGGTTTCCAGAGATGCTGCAAGAATCGATGTCTCTACCTTATCAAGGCTCGAAGGAACAAAGATATTTCCTTTGGTTTTTCCTCCCTTGGCGGTAACCATTACCTCAATCCTGCCGATCCTTCCAGTTTTCTGCAGATCACGCAGATCAAGATCTGCTCCGAGCAGCCCTTCGGTCTGACCAAAAATTGCGCCTACGATATCAGGACGCTCAATTACCCCATCAGCATTGATTTTAGAGTGAATGATGTATTTTGTGGTATCAGTATTTTGCATGTAAATTCTCCCTGAATTATTATAACGATTTATCATGAACTATGTATTACGAAAATCTTTTATTCGAGTGATTATCCTGACTAATCGACGGGAAATTGTCCTTATACACCCGAAAAATCCGGGGTACAATTCTTTTTCCGGCTGCAAGCTCATAGCACTTTTCTGGTATAGTACAAACCTATCCTCTATATTCTGGAAACGTGCTGGAAACCATAAAGGGCCAGAAAATGCAAAAATAGTAGTAAAAATCAGATTAAAAACCAGATCAGGGATAATACACCCTTGAAAAGGCAGATTTCATAATAAAAAATTATTATGAACCGAAAGAGAAATTCCGAACCTGCCTGCAACTGCCTGTTGTGCTTATGCCAGGATAATTAAACCGGTGGAATATTTCCTGACTATTAATTAATGAAAGCTCTATAACCTGCAAGGAAAACCGCCAGATAAGCGCCAACCTGGTTTTAAAGCTCTCAAAGATAGAGCTATTCCTGATTTTCGACCAGAGAAAGCATTTATACCTCCACGATATCCACGGAGTTCTGTACTTGCCCGAAAATCTTTGCCCTAACATAAGCTTATTGATGGATCTGAAATAACTCTCAGAACCGTAAGTCAAATAATGTGTTTGCCATTCAATACGCCTGATAACTGAAGACTTCCAGAGATATTCCCATAGATGGGATTAACCTGAGGCGTGAGTAACTAGAGCGAGCCAGACGCCTTTTTTACTAAACAAGTATCTCTAAACGATGAGTGGTAAAGCAGTGAATGGAATGCATCAGGTTTATTGAAAGCACTTTTTGACTTTTGCATCATGGGTGATATAGTGGTATAAGGTTTATTTTTGAACTGAATGATATTAGCCCTGAATTGGTAATATGTATAATCTGAAATTTCTATTAAGTTTGCATACGTTTAGTTACGTGAAATTTTTTACGAATCCAGTAATGATGAATTGATGAAGTTATTAATTTATGATATGACCTGACGAAACAGCTCCTGCCCGCCTTAAAACGACTTCAGAGAAACAGGAATCCTGTACGTCACATGTCTTAAATTCATATGTTTAATGGTTGCAGGCTTTAAGAACTTTTTGGTTATATAAAAGATTCCCCAAACCTGAATTATTTTAACCCATTATCAAAAGATTTAAGTACAGTGACCCTCTGGAAAGATTTTCAAATTTAAAATGGACAACTAATTAGAAAAATTTAGAAAAGTATATATAAAACAAAGGACGTCTAAAAATTTGAACGAGCGAGACAAATACACTGTTTTATGTATTAACCCCCCCACTCCCAACTCGCTCGTTCACCCCCCATAAAACCGTTATCGTTCTCTTTTGTTTTCTGGAAAGCATCTTCAAATAGATATTTTCAGTACAGGACACTGAAAGTTTTCCCGGATCATCTGAAGGATCATCTGAAATCACTTAGGGTTCTGTAGGCTCTTTTTCTTTTAAAAACATATAATAGGCGCGAAACACCATTATAAAAAGCATGGGAAGCGATTTCGGTGTAAAAGATGCTGCAAGTAAAATCATTCGAGTCGCAGGTGAAGTTCAAGAGGAGGATCCTGTTAAAGTTTCCACACGGGCCCGGAAAGAGAAAAACCCTACAAGGGTGGTCATTATAGGAGGTGGAGCCTGTGGTATGGCAGTTGCTACCAAGATCAGGAGGCAGAGTGACTTTAAAATAGTTGTGCTTTCATCAGACTCCCACACGGCTTACAGTCACTGCGGAATTCCTTTTGTTCTGGGCAGAGAAATTGAAAGTTTCGAAAAATTAATTGTAAAATCTCCGGGTTTTTTCAGGGAAAAAAACATAGATGTGAAACTGAACGAGAAAGTAAGGTCAATAAACCTGACCGAGCAGGTCATCCTGACAGGAGAGGGAACCTATCCTTTTGACAAACTGGTAATTGCTACAGGGAGCCTGCCCTTTATATCCCGTAAAAGTAAGGCAAATATTCTGTCTTACGGGTTCTTCACACTCCGGAATCTTACTGACGGCAAACTCTTTGGAAAAGCCCTCGAAACCGCCCAAATAGTATGCATCGTAGGTGGGGGTACAATAGGAATCGAATGTGCCTCAGCCCTCACAAAGCGAGGGATTAAAACTATCCTTGTAACCAGAAGTAAAGACCTGCTTTCCAGCCAGTTTGATTCCGAGATGGCTGCAATTGTCAGGGCACATCTTGAAGACCTCGGTGTGGAGGTTATTACTGGGGAACCTCTCTTTTTACCGGAAAATTTCTGGAAAGAAAAAACCGTATACTTAAAGGACAGGCATTTTCCTGCAGACCTTATGCTCCTGGCAACCGGGGTAAAACCTGAAGTCTACCTGGCCAGCGAGGCAGGGCTAGAAATTGGAAAGGCAGGAGGAATAGTCGTAAATGAAATGCTTCAGGTGAAGGCAGGAGGGGAATTCCTCCCCAATGTATACGCAGGGGGCGAATGTGCGGAAGTTATTGACCTGCTAACCGGGGAAAGCAGGCTCAGCCAGCTGGGGACAACCGCACGGCGTATGGCAGATGTAATCGGAAATAATATTACAGGCAAATACTCTATTTTCGGGCCTCTTGCAGACCCCTGGGTAGCTGTTGCCGGAGACCTGCAATTCGGAGGAGTTGGGCTTACACCCGAACAGACGGAGAGGCAGGGGATAAAAATTGTAACCGGATTTTCCCGCGGGCGCACGAGAGCTTCCTACTATCCGGGTCTAAAAGATATTTATATAAAACTCTTTTTTAAAGACGGCTACCTTGCAGGAGCGCAGCTCGCAGGAGGAGAGGGGATAAAGGAAAGGATCGATGCTCTCTCCCTTGCGATAAGAAAGAAAACAACAATTAAAGACCTTCTGAGCCTTGAAACTTGCTATGCCCCTCCGGTTTCCATGCTTGTGGACCCTCTCGTACCGGCTGTAAAAGCCGCGGTCAGAAATATGCGAAAGGGGAAAACAAATGAGCAGGGTCCGGATAAGGGATCGGATGAAAGATATGGTTAAATTCCAGGAAGAAAAAACGAGTAAAATAAGGAGAGAGGGAAATGATAGAAATTGACGGTTCATATGGGGAAGGAGGAGGGCAGGTAATCAGAACAGCTGTTGCCCTTTCTGCAGTTACTGGAAAAGAAGTAAAGGTTACGAACATAAGAAAAAACAGACCAAATCCCGGCCTGAAACAGCAGCATCTGAAAGCTTTGGAAACTGCAGCCAGGATCTGCGGAGCACGGGTTTCAGGGCTTTTTCCAGGTTCTTCAGAGTTATTTTTTGCTCCAGTGGAAATAAAGGGGGGGAAATATGAGGTTGATATAGGGACTGCAGGAAGCATAACCCTGCTTCTGCAGAGCCTTATGCCAGCCCTGCCTTTTGCAAAAGAAAAGGTCGAAATAACGATAAAGGGAGGGACTGACGTTGCCTGGTCCCCGACAATTGACTACCTCCAGCATGTAACCTTCAGGGCACTTAAACAACTTGGATATGCAGGCAGTGTAACCCTAAAAACCCGCGGTTACTATCCCAGGGGAGGAGGAGAAGTCTCAGCTGTTTTTGAACCCTGTAAGCTTCGTGGTTTCCATTTCCGAAAGGAAGGAGAAAACAGAAGAGCCGAAGAGGACCGAAGAGGAGAAGAAACCCTGAAAGAAGGGAAGGACCCAAACCAGGGGATAGAAGTTATGGGAATTTCACATGCATCGAATCTTCCGGCACATGTGCCAGCCCGCCAGGCTGAAGCTGCTGGATCCATGCTTTTTGAAGCCGGATACGATCCACGGATCACTGTCCAGTCCTGCGAATTGCTTTCCACAGGAAGCGGGATAACCCTCTGGTCCGGTTATTGCGGAGGAAGTGCCCTTGGAGAAAGAGGACTGCCTGCTGAAAAAGTGGGCAGGCGAGCTGCAGAAGAAATAATCTCGGAACTCAGAATAACAGCCTCTGTGGATGTGCACCTGGCAGACCAGCTGATCCCGTATATGGCACTTGCAGGAAACAGTTCTTACACTGTTCGTGAAATAACTTTACATGCGGCAACAAACATCTGGGTCACAGAACAGTTCCTGGATGTGAAATTCAGGATAAAGGAAAAGGAGGGACTTTTTGAAGTATCAGCAGACTGATTAAAAAACGAGTAGAAAAATCAGTAAAGGAAAATTAGTCCTCGAGTACAAACAGGTACTCGGGAGGTATCTTTTCTGCAAGTACGATGTAATCCGTTGCGAGCTTAAGAGAAATTCCTTCTTCCTGAGCTCCAAAGGCGTCCACCTGAAGGATCACAGGATTTTCAGTATGGATCAGGGCAACTTCAGTTGCCTTTTCATATGAAGTGCTGAGATGAACATAGCGCTGTTTGATAGGGAAAATTCCGTTCTCGAGCAGGACATCGACTTCCTCCGGGCTTGCCCCGTAGTACACGTATGGAGTATCACTTTCCTCGTAATCAAGATCAATGTTAACAGAATGTCCGTAACGTGCCCTTATCATGGACCCATTGATCTGATATCTTCCTTTTTCATCGGACTCCACAAGGGCATAAAGGTACTCTTTCCTCATCCAGTTATAACGTTTCCTCATAACATCACAGAAAGCGTTAAGATCCACCCAGCCGCATTCGTCCATTTTAACTCCTGCAGATGCCGGAAAGTGCCGGAGAGTGCCTGATACAAACCTGCCGAGCTTTTCTTCCCTTCCATCGTCCAGCACGTATCTGCCAGGGCGTTTACACTGCTGACAGCTGCTTCCTCTAAAATAGCCGTGCTCAGTGCATTTTCGAATCATAATATCACATATGAAACTTTACCATAAATAAGGTTTTGTTTTGATCAGCTTTTTTCTTAAAATTTGTTTTTGGGAAGATAATTTTAAGCCTTGAACTTCAAAATTCTGATTTTTCTACTTTCAGTTATCTTCTCAGGAATCCTTCGTGCCTGCAACCCTTCCCAGGGTTTTGTAGAGCAGAAAACCTGAGATAGAAAAGATGGCAGCTCCGAGCATTGTCGCCCTGAATCCGAAAATCTGGGATAGAACACCTCCAAGGAATCAGCTTTTCGTTTTCAAAAGGATCAAGCATACGCATTATCAGAAACTGGACTGCAGGATTTATAGCATAGATTACTCCAATCCAGAAGGTACCTGCTCCGAGCTCCCGGAGATAGAGAGGAAAAATGGCCCAGACCCCGACGGCTCCGGTATGCCGCAAGAAGAGAGGAAAATAGGTCCCTGAGTTCTTCATCAGGGTGTCTAGGGAGAAGTAAGGAACTTTCGGCTGCAGCTTTTCAATTTCTTTTAACCTGAAAGCCTGCAGGAAACATAAGGCATAAAAGAGAGATGAAAGTCCAAAAAGCAGATCTATTCTTACCCCTATCATCCCTGCCAGAAGAAACCCCGCCATCCAGCCGAGAGAACCAAGAGAAATAAACTTTCCGAGGCTCTACTTCTGATAATGGACGTAGGCTATCAGGGCCCCCGGGTGAATCCCAATACTGAAACCGGCTAGAGCCCTTGCAAGCATGAGGGTAGAAGGATCTGTGGCAAATACCTGAAGAAAAAAGGCGGCTGCAGCAAATCCGAAGCCTCCTCGAATCACTGTATCACTATAAGCCCAATCTCGATATAAGAGGCGCCGAGTGATGTGGCAAAAATGGGAATAAAAAGCAGCGAAAGAACATTAGCCATGTTTGAAAAGAACTGGACGTTATTTATTCTCATCAAGAAGATTCACACTGTAAAAACACCGGCATAACTTATTATGTTTTCCTAAATATGAGGTAAGGTGAACTATCACTCATTCAAGCAAATCACTCTCAAGAACTCATTCAAGCAAATCACTCTCAAGATACTCATCCAGCACACAAAATAATTTCATCCCGAATATTGAATACTTTCACCCTGCATACAGTAATCTTTAGTACGACACTTTACATACCTTACCTTATCAAAGGCTCCTTAAAAAAATAGCCAAAAAGGAAAAGACTTACCAACTAATATTTAATTTTCAGGGATGTTCTTGTTATTCATTAATGAAAGGACGTATGGAACCTGGTGATTTCTCACAAGAAATTGGAAGGTATTTTATCTTAAGTTTGAAAACATCTGGTCTGAATTTTCACCTCAAGCTTTCACCTGAAATATATCAGATTTCCAAAACACTTCACGTCTTAAAATAACACTTACAGTAACGGCCTTTCAGGGACAAACACCTGATATTTAAGGCAAGAATACATATCGAAGAAAAGCACCATCAAACACTGAAAGCAAGTATCAAACATTCAAGGGAGTACTATGACCGATATTGACACTATTTATGAGAAGCTCAGCCATGTCATCAGTAAAGAGGATTTCCTGCAGCGTACACAGGAAAAGGTCGAGAACATGGGAGGGCTTTGTGATGAGACGATGGCTGCAATGCTGGTTGCCAATGAACTGGGATTCTCGGATGCAGGTAGAGACAGTGTGAAAATAGAAAGTATTACACCCGAGAGCGGACCTGTTAATTTTGTTGCAAGAATTGTTTCGGTTTTTGATATCAAGGAGTTTACCCGGAACGACGGTACTATAGGCAGAGTTGGAAATCTGATCGTCGGAGACGAAACCGGAAAAGTGAAGTTAACCTTGTGGGACAATATGGCAGACCTGATTAAAAACGGAAAAGTAAAGGTAGGGCAAACCGTTCAGATCAGCGGCTATGCAAAGCAGGGCTATTCTGGAGTGGAAGTTAACATCGGCAATAATGGAGTTCTGACCGAAAGTGAAGAGGAAGTTGATGTTGCTTCGAGCAGCCAGAATATAAAGGACATCAAAGATGGAATGGGAGACCTCAACCTTACGGGAAAAGTGCTGGAGGTTTCTGAAGTCAAGACTTTCCAGCGCAAAGACGGCAGCAGTGGGAGAGTTGGAAACCTGATGCTTGGAGATTCCACAGGCACAATCAGGGTAACGCTCTGGGACGAAAAAACCGATTTTTTAAACCAGATTGAGTACGGGGACACTGTTGAACTGATCAGTGCTTACGCCCGTGAAAATGCCTTTACACAGAAAGTAGAGCTGCAAATAGGAAACCGAAGCATAATCAAGAAAAGCGAAAAAGAAGTAGAATATAAAGAAGAGTTTACCCCTATTGCAGATATAAAAGCCGACATGAATAATATCAATGTTTCCGGAAGAATACTTGATATCTCAGAAGTCCGAATTTTCGAGAAAAAAGATGGATCCACCGGCAGGGTTGCAAACATCCTTATGGGTGATTCTACAGGCAAAATAAGGCTTACAATCTGGGACGAAAAAACCGATTGTCTTGACGAGATTAATTTCGATGATACAGTGGAAGTCCTCAATGCCTATTCCCGGGAAAACACATTCAGCCAGCAGGTGGAACTCAGCCTGGGAGCCAGAGGGATAATTCAGATAAGTGAAAAAAAGGTTGAGTACAGGGAGAAATTTACTGACATCACCGACATTGTCCCAGGAGAAAGTTATTCTGTCCAGGGGAAAGTTGCCGAAATCGGCGAACTCAGAGAGTTTGAGAAGGAGGACGGAACCGAAAGTGTGGTTGCAAACCTGCAGCTCAAAGACGAAACAGGCAGTATCCGATTAACTCTCTGGGGAGAACAGGCCTATGTTATAGAGGACCTGGATATAGACTCTGAGATCCAGATCATTGACGCTTATGCCAAATATGGGTTGAACGAAGAAATTGAACTTAGCGTTGGGAACAGGAGTAGAGTGATTATTCTCTGATTATTCCCTATTTTTTATCTACTTTTGTTTATTTTTATCTACTTTTACAGATAATTATTGACTTTTGTTTATCAGTATCTACTTTTATTTATTTAGATAGTTTATATATATTTTTTATCTAAACTTTTATTTACCTTTTATCCAGGTTTACATTTTTACTTGCTGTCTAATTTCTATTTTTTTACTCATTATAAAAACTATTGGCAATTTTAAATCCGGAAATTTGCCAGGTAAAAAGGTGAGGATGTGAGTTCCAGTGGAAACATAGGGGGTATAAAAAAATACCTGTGGGAAGAATTAATAGCATCATAAATATAATTAAGGAAAATTAATTCTGCTTAAAGCTGTTTTCTTTCAATTAAGGAAAATTAATTCTGCTTAAAGCTGTTTTCTTTCTCTGATTATTTCCTATTTTTTTCTACTTTTGTTTATTTTTTACCTAGATTTATTTATATTTATCTACTTTTGTTCATTTTTTACCCAGATTTATTTAGATTTACCTACTTTTGTGTACTTTTATCTACGTTTATATATATTTAACTATTTTTGTTTATTTTTCATCCAGATTTATTTATATTTATCTATTTTTGTTTACTTTTATTTATATTTATCTGCATTTATTTATAATTATCTACTTTTATTTACTTTTACATATTTTTATCTAAACTTTTATTTACTTTTACATATTTTTATCTAAACTTTTATTTACCTTTTATCCAGGTTTACATTTTTACTTGCTGTCTAATTTCTATTTTTTTTACTCTTTATAAAAACTATTGGCAATTTTAAATCCGGAAATTTGCAGGTAAAAAGGTGAGGATGTGAGTTCCAGTGGAAATGAAGGGGGTATAGAAAATTTCCCGTGAGAAGAATTAATAGTGTCATAAATATAATTAAGAAAAATTTATTTTGCTTTAAAGCTATTTTCTTAGCTAGATTTTTCTTCTTCTACCTTCCCCTGGTATTTTTTTCAAGAACTAGATATGTTTCATTCTGAGCAAAGATCTCCAGTGGAAATTGAGGGGTTATGAAAAAAATTCCTGTCGGACTTTCGTAAACCTCTAGTGAAGAAATCTACAGCTCTAACCTCAAAAAAGGGCTTCTGCACCTACTTTATGTAAACTCAGATCTTTACACAAAAAAGAAATGCCGTTATCATTATGTACTATTGACTCGTATATATTAAGTGTCATAAAAAGGTCTTAGAAGTGCGGGAAAGACATTTCAAGGGAAAAGAGCCGGAAAAAATATTTGAGCGAAAAGCTTACCGAAATCCCGGCTTTTCAGAATTTCACCCCAGAGCTTTATCAAAAGGGGAAGTTTAAAGGAACCTAGAAGATTCTTCCATGGGAAATTGAAAACCTAAAGAGCTTTTGATTTTTCCACGAGAAATTGAAAACCTGAAGAGGTTTTAATAGTAAATTTACCTAATAGTGAATTTACCAGGTTTTGGGATGCTGAAAGAATAAAGGGGGAGCGGCAGTTAATGATTGATGAACCTGAAAAGGTAGCAGGTACTGATATTCACAACAGAGAAATTGAGAGAGAGGTCTCGGTTGCTGAAGTGATGAATAAAACAGTCATCACAATGGACATTAACACAGATATTCCTGCCATTGCAAGGGAAATGGTCAAACACGATGTCGGAAGCGTAATTATTACAGAAAAAGAAAAGGCAATGGGAATCATTACCGAAAGGGACCTTGTGAAGGGCATCGTTACAGAGGACAAGAAACCAAGTAAGGTAAATGCAAGCGAAATCCTCTCAACCCCGCTGATAACTGTTGCGCCTGAAACAAGTGTAATAAAAGCTTCCGAAATTATGTTGAAAGCCAATATTAAAAGGTTGCCAGTCCTGAAAGACAGTACAATTATAGGAATTATTTCTCATACCGACATCCTGATGGTAACACCCGGACTCAGTACCATACTTAAGGATCTTATTGATATGAACCGGGAAGCTCTCCTCTCCAGTTCTCCAACTGAGAAGATTGAAGAAGACTTCAGTGCAGGAATATGTGAGTCCTGTTCATATCATTCAGTAGACCTGAAATTAGTAGACGGCAGATACTTATGTGAAAACTGTCGGCAAGCAGAAGGGGAGAATTACGAATGAATCACGAGCTTGAAATCTCGACTTTCAAATTATCTGTCTTTATCTGTCTTAAAGAAAGCACAGGAAGGTAAACAATGAATGTAAGCGAGATTATGACAGAAGGATCTATAAGTGTCAAAGATGGGGATTTTGTAACTCGTGCCCGTCAAATGATGCGTGATTACTTACTTCGAGGCCTTGTTGTTGTTGATGAGGGAAACAGGCTTGTTGGAATGCTGAATGACCAGGATATCATGAAAATTACATCCACGCGCTCGGATGTCACGGTAGGCGGATATGCAAGGCCGTCCCCGACAATAACTCCAGATATGGATGTTGTAAAAGCTGCAAAATTAATGGTGCAATCGAAACAGAACAGAGTTCCAGTTATCAAATCAACAACAGACCATACGGTTGTAGGTGTCCTGAGTGATGTTGATATTCTCAAAAAGGTGGATCTTCCAAAAAGTGTTTTGAAACCCATAGAAGCGATTATGACAAAAAAAGTCAAAACCTGTTCACCGGATGAAAGGATCTCCAAGATTTGGGATTATATGATAGAGACGGATTATACCGGTATTCCAGTAGTTTCAAAGAAAGGCGATCCCATCGGGATGATAACAAGAAGAGATATAATTAAATCAGGTATTTTGAGGATGTCCAGAGAAGACGAACGGGCGACAAGGCCAAACGAAAGTCCCAAAGTTGAAAAGATTATGTCAACTCCTGCATATATTCTCTCAGAGAACGATTCCGTTAAGAGTGCGATTGACATAATTATCCGGCAGGATATCGGAAGAGTTACTGTAGTAAATGAGCAGGGTAAAATATCCGGAATCGTTGACAGGCAGGATCTCCTGGAATCCCTCACCAACGTATGGTCTGAGTGACCTTTAGCAGCAGAGCCGAGTATCTAATGTCTTTAATGACATTTTAATCCTTTTAAATGAGACTTTTCCGGTGGAATAACAAAATATTCCAGTGAAATAGCAAGATCAGCCACATGACTAATCAGAAATTCTATGAAAGGTAATAAATAGGTTCTCACACAAAAAGATTATAATGATTAAAGATTATAATTAATAAAGATTACAGATTGACAAACAAAAGTAAGTGTTCAGAAAGATTCGAGAGAAAATTGCTTTAAGGTATTGTTTGTTTCCAGCAGTAACCATGAGTCTGCTAGTAACCGTAAGTCTGCTAGTATCCATGAGCCTGCTAAAATATGAAATGCAGTCTCAGGGAAAAATTCCTGCAAAATGCAGTAGAGGAAAAACGGAAGGTGAAAGAAGCAATTAACTGTAACTCGATTCGGTGATCCTATTGAACAAAAATACGAAATTTGTACCAGTCGAAAAAAAGAATGTTCAGCCAGGTCTGAACAATTCAGGCAAAACAGCGCAACAGAAAGACTCGCATATGGTCAGCAGCATGGGCACAATGAGAATAGGCCCCAGTTTCAAGTCCCACATTTCGGAACATGAAGGAAAAATTCTTGCCCTGGCTACAAGGAATGTAGTAACCCTCCCTCCCACTGCAACTATCATGGAAGCAGTCAGAATTATGACTGAAAAGAGATTCAGGCGTATTCCGATCACAGACGCAGGAACAGGGAGACTGGAAGGAGTAGTCACTTCTGTTGATATCATCGATTTCCTGGGAGGCGGCAGCAGGAACCTCCTTGTCGAAAATCGTTTCAAAGGCAACCTTCTGGCTGCAATAAACGAAGAAGTACGCCAGATTATGCAAACTGATGTTGCGTACATCAATGAGCAGGCAGATTTCAAGGATGCCGTTACAACAATGCTTAAAAGGAGGACCGGTGGCCTACCAATAGTAAATGATGAAATGCAGGTCGTCGCAATCTTTACCGAAAGAAATGCCGTGGAGCTGATGGGCGGGATTGTGACAAATAAAACCGTTGACGAGTACATGACCAAAGCTGTCACAATGGTAACAACAGACATGTCCATCGGACACGCAGCAAAAGTAATGGTACAGAACAGGTTCCGAAGACTTCCTGTAGTAAAGGACGGGATTTTTGCGGGAATGGTCACAGCCTCCGATATTGTTCATTTCCTTGGAAGAGGAGATGCATTCAGCAAATTGACAACCGGAAATATTCATGAGGCTCTAGACCAGCCTATAGGCTCTATTGTTTCAAAAGAACTGATCTGGACCAGCCCCGGCACAGATATGGGAAAAGCTATGAAAATCATGCTCGATAAAAAGATAGGCTCACTTCCGGTTCTGGAAGAAGGAATGCTACGCGGTATTATCACAGAGAGCGATTTCCTGAGAGGGTTTGACTTTTAAACAGGAATTTTAAACAGGGATTTTGGAACAAGACTTCTGCTAAACCTGAACAAAGCTAAATTAACCAGACTGAAACATAAAAAAATGGAAAAAATACCTTGACTTGATTTAAAGAGTTTGGGAAAGGAGGCAAACTTCTTGGCTGGGCAAACCAGAATAAACTTCGTATTCTAGATTTATCGGGTATCTCGGAGCGCAGCTGGGCTTAAAAAAGAGATTCGAAAATAGAGATTAGGAAGATGCTTTCTAACTGGCCGATACTCCCCAATTATCTATAATTCTACAAGACTTACAGGAAATAGGCAGAAGTTATGTAAAATATTAAGATTTATAAGATTTACAGTTGAAAATTGTAAAGTTTACATTTAATTCAAAAACTATAATTGTTAATACTTATATATTGTAAAAATGAAGGAGGTATTCCATGAATGTGGCGGACATCATGAGTTCACCTGTGTACGTTGTAAACGTAGATGAACCCGTGTCACATGCAAGAAAACTGATGTTAAGACACCGAATCAGTACGTTGCTTGTCCTTAACGAGGGCAAAATGGTGGGAATCGTCACGAAATCAGATATCAGCAACCGCCTGGCTCAAGCTGAACCTCTCTGGAGAAGACGGCCGATAGACCAGATCCCGATAAAGTTGTTGATGACAGAATCCGTAATCACCATTTATCCTGAGGCCTCCATTTCCCAGGCAGTCACTTTAATGCTTGAGAACGGAGTGCATGACATTCCAGTGGTAAAAAACGATATTGTAGGTATTGTTACCAGAACAGATATCGTGCGCTATGTTGCCGAACATTCGGAAGGAATGGATACAAAAATTTCCAGACTGATGACAGAAGATGTTGTTTCTGTTCACAGGCACCACACAATCAACCATGTGATAGACGAAATGAACAAAAACGAGATCGAAAGAGTGATCGTTAAAGACGATGCTGGAAAAACTGTAGGAATCATTTCAAGAAGAAACCTTGCCTTAAACCTCTTAACTGATAACGAAGGCAAGCTTTCAACAAAAAGTATCAAAATGGCCCGGAAGTCCTCGCCTGGAGGTCAGAAAACTTACAGGTATGTGAAAGAAGTGCCTTTGACAGCGGAAGACATCATGGTTTCTCCAATAATAACCATTGATGTAAACGAAAAAATTAGCGATGCTGCAAAAAAATTGATTGAAGAAGAGGTAACAGCCCTACCTGTCAACGATGGTGAAGAAATAGTAGGAATACTGAGCAGGACCGACATTGTGAAATCCATGCTCTGAAAAATGGATTCAGAAATGAAATCCAGCAAAAATTGAAAGTAAAAGAGGAGCAAAGTACCTTAAAAAGGGTAAGAAGTAATTAACTATGTAAGAAGTAATTAACTATAACAGTAAGTTCATGACAGCACGTATGGTACGGAGGTATATACGGTAAAAAAGGAACGGAAAAGGATAGCTGAAAGCAAAAAAAGGATGCAAAACAGAAATTCGGAAAAACGGATGTATTAAGGTCTGTAAAAACGAAAATTGCGAAGAATTGAAACTAAAACTCTGGATACGCATGAGGTGAAATGCATGCAAGTTAAAGACATAATGGTACAACCACACAAGATTGATAAGTCAGACACCATATCTCACGCCCTTGATCTCATGGAAAAAAAGGATACAAAGCGCCTGCTGGTAGTGCATGATAACCAGGTTCTCGGTGTACTTACCATGAGAAGTCTGACAGAGCAGCTCGGAACTCGCAGGAAACTGAGCAAACCTGCATCCTCTTTGCATGTTGCAACAGCCGTATCCGACAATTTTGTAAAGGTTTTGCCAGACACCGATGTTAAAGATGCCCTTACCCTGATTAAAAAGAACGGAGGCGTGATCATTGTCACTGATAATGAAAACGCAATGGGCTGGGTGACCCCACAGGAATTCATGAAAGCAAACCGTTTCACAGGCTTTGCCGGGGAAGTAATGGAAAAAGACCCGATCACTGTCAGCCCCTCAGACCGTGTAAGCCACGCCAGGCACCTTATCCTTGATGAGGATGTGGGAAGGCTGCCAGTAATTGAAAACGGAAAACTTGTAGGAATTGTTGCAGAAGACGACATCGCTTTTGCGATGCGCTCTTTCAGGGACCTGGTAGCTGACAACCAGCAGGACTCCAGAATCAAAAACCTGCTTGTTGGAGATATTATGACCCGCAGCGTGGTCAGTGTGTACACCAACACCCCCCTTTCAGATGCAGTTAATACCATGCTGGAACGCAATGTCGGAGGTGTTCCTGTCCTCAATCTGGAAGAAGAACTGGTTGGTTTCCTCGCACGCAGGAATGTCATAAACACAATCCAGGAATAAAATCTTAGAGAGAAAAGAGAGGGAAAAAGGTCTGCCCCTTAAGGGAGCAGGTCTTCCTGATCTTTCACTATTTTCTGTTTTGTCCGTTATCAGTTTTCATTAACTTATAGAGATCTCATTTTTGCGATCAATTTTCGCTTGCTTGCGACTACTACTACTTAGCAGTTGTTTCTACTTTAGAAAGACCGATCTCCTCCAAGAAGACCTCCCAGGATTTCACTTCCACCAATACCGGTCTGTTCTCCCCTATTCTGATGGGAAGCTGAAGCTGTATAGATCCTGTCAGCAAGACGTGAAAAAGGCAGGCTCTGCATGTACACAATGCCCGGACCTGTCAGGGTAGCAAGGACAACTCCTTCACCTCCAAAAAGGGCATTTTTAAAGTCTTTTGACCATGTTATGTCATAATTCACAGTTTCGGTAAAAGCTGCCACACAGCCCGTGTCAACATGGTAAGTCTCACCTGGAGCCAAGTCCTTTCTTATAACCGTACCTCCGATATGTACAAAAGCCAAACCGTTGCCTCGTAACCTCTGAAGGATGAAACCCTCACCACCGAAAAGCCCTGCTCCAAGCTTCCTGGTGAAAGCTACTTCCACGTCTATTCCGCGGGCAGCACAGAGAAAAGCATCCTTCTGGCAGAGAATACTGCCTCCAAACTTGGTAAGGTCAAGGGGGAGAATCTTGCCCGGATACGGAGCCGCAAATGCCACATGCCCTTTTCCGGAGCCTTTGTGTGTAAAGCTGGTAATAAAGAAACTCTCCCCTGTCAGGGCTCGTTTCAGTCCTTTTTTCAGACCTCCCAGTAACCCACGACCTTCACTGCCCATACTTGTCTCCATCTGGATTCCGGGCCCCATATATGCCATAGCCCCAGCTTCTGCCTGAACAGTTTCACCTGGATCAAGCTCAATCTCAACGATTTGCATATCGTTGCCAATAATCTCATAGTCGATGTCGTCAGCCATTTTGTAGCCTCCTAGCTTACATAGAAATTTAAGTATAGGAGAGATTAGAAGCCGCCTATTTAAAAAGATTTTTGATAAACTGGCTTATTCTTTGTGAACTACCACTCAGCTAAAGACTGAGTGGTTTCTTGGTTCATTCCTCCCTCTATTGAGGGCAAGTCCCCAAGCTCATCCCCGTAGTCCCTACGGTGTCATAATCCAATTAGATTCTGATCTATGAGAGCGAATTTTTTAATATTGATAGCGGCATTAATGTCTCTATCGTGTTTGGTTTTACAGTCTGGACAAATCCATTCTCTGTCTTTTAGCTGAAGCTCTTTATTGTGGTATCCACACACACTACATAGCTTAGAAGAGGGTTCAAATTGTCCTATTCTCAGGACGGTTTTTCCAAACCATTGAGCCTTATATTCCAACTTTGTTACAAAACTACTCCACGCAGAATCAATTATAGCCTGTGCTAAGTGATGATTCTTAACCATGCCTTTAACATTTAGAGTTTCCAGAGCTACAGCTTGGTTTTCGCTAACAAGTCTAAAAGAGAGTTTGTTCTGGAAGTCATTTCTCTGATTTGTTATTTTGTCATGCAGTACAGCAAGTCTTCGTTTAGCTTTTGCCCTGTTCTTAGAGCCTTTCTGTTTCCTTGAGACTCTTTTCTGTAATACTTTGAGCCTTTTAAGAGAGTTTTTCAAGTACTTTGGATTCTCAACCTTTTCTCCTGTTGAAAGGACAGAAAAGTCTTTGATACCTACATCAATTCCTACTGTTGTTGATTCTGTGAAAGCTTCCTTTACTGGAAGTTATTTTCCATCTTCAACAAGGATACTGATGTAGTAATGTCCTTTACATGTCCTTGATACCGTAGCCGTTTTAGGCTCTCCTTCAAACTTCCTGTGAAGAACTGCTTTAATTGGTTCTATTTTAGGAAGCTTGATAGTATTATTTTCAAAGTTTACAGTGTAGTGTTGAGGTACAGGGAAAGACTGTATCGGATTCTTTTTTGATTTGAACTTTGGAAACCCTGTTTTCTCTCTAAAGAATCTAGTGAAAGCGGATTCAACCTGCTTAGTCATCCCCTGTAATGATTGAGAGTTAACTTCTCCTAACCACTCATTAGAAGCCTTTAGAGTAGGAATTAATTTGTTTAAGTCAAATCTGGAAATTGATTCCCCTGTCTGCTCATAAGTTTTAATTTTCTGGTCAAGTGCCCAATTATAGACAAATCTACAGCTACCTATATGCTGATTCAATTGAATAGCTTGTGTAGTTGTAGGATAGAGTCTAAATTTGAACGCTTGCATCATACAAAGGCATTATATGCTTTAACAACACATGTACTTTTTGGTAAATACGAAGTATGAAACACGGAATCATAGCAAATTTTTGTTAATGTATCATGTTATTTTTGTTTGCAAATACCAAAAAGTCATACTTGAACCAATTAGCGAAGAACTCAAACAGATTATGAGTGACATTTCAAAAGAGTCTAACTTTGAAATCCTTGAAATGGAAACTGACAAAGACCATATTCATTTCTTGATCAAGAGTGAGCCGAAAGTTAGCGTTTTGTCAATTGTCAGAAAATTGAAACAAGAATATACTAACAGGTTATGGAAAACTCAAAAAGAATATCTGAAAAAGTATTATTGGGGTGAGAATACGTTATGGAGTGATGGTTATTTTGCGTCTACTATCGGAAATGTTAGTAAAGAGGCGGCAGAATATTACATACGAAATCAGGGTTGAAGTTGACGCTTATATCCCCTGAGCTAAAGACTCAGGGGTTTTACGCTTCTTCATATAAACCAACTATTTTTTGCGGATTTACCTGCCCTGAACCTAAATCAACCTGAAGCTCAGGAAAGAAATGATAACTTATTTCACGCCTGAACACAGATAAACAAATATGAATAAAGAGGAGAATGGGGAAATAGATCCCAACTTTATAAGTCGACTGGCTGCCTGCCTGGGATTTGAGACGGAGAGGATTCAACACCTTTTTGAAAAGAATTACCTTGCCAGAAACTGGGGGAAATATGACTACCTTTTCCGCTTCGACAAAGAGATTTCCCATATTGAAAGGGGAACCGTGCTTTACGAGAAAGATGATTCGTTTGAAGTAATTATGGGTTTTCCTAAGATCCGGAGAGCCATGGTCCTGGACCCTACTCTTAAAAAGCATTTCAGCGGGCTTGAAAAGGTAATTGTTGAAGAGAAAATGAACGGGTATAATGTCAGGGTAGCAAACGTAAAAGGCGAGGTCCTGGCAATCACCCGGAGTGGCTATGTCTGCCCTTACACGACTGAAAGGGCAAAAGAGAAGCTTGACCTGAGATTTTTTGACGACTTTCCCGAACTCGTACTTTATGGAGAGATGCTGGGCCCTGACAATCCTTATGTTCCAAAAGAAATCTATGGTATCGAATCCGTGGAGTTCTACATCTTCGACATCCGGGAGAAAAATAGCGGCAACCCTCTTTCCGTAGCCAGAAAACACGAAATTCTGGAAAAATACAGCTTTCTGCAAGTTCGATATTTCGGAGAGATTCCCCTGGAAACGGCAGCTGAAGAAATTACAAAAATCATCCGGAAACTTGGGGAAAAAGAACATGAAGGCGTGGTTATAAAGGACCCTGAAATGGTTCTTCCTTCCCTTAAGTATACTTCATCCCAGAGTAATTGCTCCGACCTCAGGCACGCCTTCAAGTTTTACAACGAAGCCGGAAGGGACTATATGCTCCCCAGAATTGTTAGAGAAGGATTTCAGACAGTGGAATGGGACGAGAATGAAGCCGAGTTCAAAAAGCGTTATATGCAACTTGGGGAAAGCATCCTGAACCCTCTAAGAGAGGCAATCAAGAGTGTAAAGAATGGTCAGAGGCTCTATGAAGAGGTCAGGATCAGAGTAAGGGACCTGAAAACCGCGACAGAATTTGAAGATTACCTCAAAAGGCTTGGAGTGGATGCGATTTTTGAAGCCCCGCAACCCGCAGGAGACGAGTATTTGATAAATATTAAAAAAGTCAATAAAAGCACAAATGATAAAACTCAGGCGATATGGGAAGGAGATCTCTGGTGACAGTGTTGATCTGTCAATAAAACCTATTTCTAGCTATTATTGATTGTTTTTCTTTTTCTTAATCACTTTTCTTTTTCTTAATCACTTTTCTTTTTCTTGATTGAGTTTCTTGGAAACAGTGCGAAAAGAAATATATTGCAGTATATTAATACCAGTGGCAGATACAAAATTAGCGAAAGCCATAGTTTAAAAGGTGCAGCTTTAACGAGAGTTGCAGATTTCAAAAATATGTTGCCTGAAAAACATTGAGGTTCGATAAATCCTTACACTCTATCCTTACACTCAAAACAAATTCAACAAATCTGGAAAATACTCCATACATAGCATTGATTCAGAAAAGGGGACTCACAATGGTAAACGTTGCAATCATAGGGACAGAAAAAAGCGGCAGGACCTCCCTTGCCGCAAACCTCGGGAAAAAAGGAACAGTTTCCGATATAACGATGTACAACAACGCTAAGGAAGGCAAGAATATGGTTTTTATGGATGCTCAAAGCTATCCTAAAACCTTGAAATCCCTTGTCACATTACTGAATATTTCCGATATAGCCGTCCTGTGCATCCCTCCGAACCTGGACGCCCATACCGGGGAATGTATCATTGCACTGGACCTGCTCGGTTTTAAACATGGAATTATTGCCCTGACGAAATCGGACAGCACCAACATGCATGCAGTTGAAGAATTTAAGGCGAAACTAAAGGCAATCACTACAGGAACCGCACTCCATGACTGGGAATGTATTTCCCTGAACACAAACAAAAGCGCAAAGAACCCCTTTGAAGGCGTTGACAACCTTAAAGCCAGAATAAATGAGATGGCAGAAAAAATAGAAGTCGAACATGCAGAACTTAACAGCCTGCCTTCAAGGGTTTTTATAGACCACGCTTTCAATGTGACAGGCAAAGGATGTGTTGTTCTCGGAGTTGTTAAGCAGGGAATATCAAAAGAAAAAGATAAAACCAAAATTTTCCCGCTGGACAGGGATATCGAAATTCGCTCAATCCAGAGCCATGATGTTGACATCGACAGCGCCCCGACAGGCACAAGAGTCGGCATGCGCCTGAAAAATGTCCAGGCCAAAGATATAGAAAGAGGCTTCATCATTTCCGACAGGGAAACCGTGACTACCGACTATATCCTGGAATGTACTATCTCAAAATTCACGAAAAAGATAGAACCTGAAAGTGTACTTCACCTTTTTGTCGGTTTGCAGTCCGAACCTGTGCGCGTTGAGAAAATCCTGGTTGACGGAAAGGAAGCAACGGAAGCAAAGCCAGGCACTACCTGCGTGCTGGAACTTTCAGGAAACAAAAAGGTTGCCTACAGCAAAGAAGACCGTTTCCTGCTTGCAAACCTTGATCTGACCCAGCGCTTTGCAGCTTACGGTTTTTCGAAATAAGTTTGAGATTAAGTTTGAGACTGAATGTAAAAGGGATATGCCATGGAAAACGGCTCAGGGGAAAACATAACCTCAAGGAAGGACAATACCCTTTACGGGAACACCTTCCACCGAAACATCTGCTGGCAGCGCTCATACGAAAGAGCAGAAGGCGAAGAAATCGTAATGGCACTTTACGGCAGCTTAAGAAATGGGCTCTACAACAGCCGGCGCTTTGATCTCCAGAAAAAATCAGAATTCCTCGGGACAACAAAAGTCGACGGATATGCACTCTACTCTCTGGGTCCTTACCCCGGAATATACCCCATTGAAGGCTGCTCAGTTGTTGCAGAGGTTCGCAGGTTTTCCGGAAAACAGCTTGAAATTGCAAAATCCATTGATTATATGGAACTTTTTGGAGGGTACCACAGGGAATATGTGGACCTTGAGATAGAAAAACAGAAAATTAGGGGTTTTATCTATGTCTACGATGAAAAACCCGAAACTGAAATAATCGAACACGGAGATTGGATCCATTACCTCAAAGAGAAAGAACTGAAAGAAAAGAACTGAAAGAAAAGAACTGAAAGAAAAGAACTGAAAGAAAAGAACTGAAAGAAAAGAACTGAAAGAAAAGAACTGAAAGAAAAGAACTGAAAGAAAAGAACTGAAAAAGGAATGAGGCAAAAATTAAAGAGAAAATTAGGCAAGAATTGGAGAGAAATGGGGTACGAATTGAGAAGAAAAGACGGCGGGTAAAAAAGCCACAGGTAACTCATAGCTTTCTTAAGAACTCAAGGCTTTTGATCCCTTCTTCGACTGAAGCCATTTCGGTAACAAAGATTCCATTATAGTTTGAGAGTTTTTCCATAACCTGTTTCCAGTTTACAGTACCCTCTCCGAGAGGGAGATGTTCATCTTTTTTGCCCATATTATCATGGATGTGAACATGGGATATCCTCCCTCCCAGTTGCTCCAGAAACTCGTCTACAAGCCCAACAGTGTTTGCGTGCCCGACATCAAAGGTGAAGCCAACGTTGTGGCTCCCGACAGCATCGAGCATTTCCTGCATTTCATCAGGGTATTTGCCAAAAATCTTCGGGTAATCGGGCATATTCTCAACAGCTATAAGGATTCCGAAATCTGCTGCAAAGTCACATAATTCCCGGATAGAGGCAAGGTTTGTCATATAGGCTTGCTGCGGAACCTGTACCCCATAAGGTGAGAGATATCCGGGATGTACCACAGCAAGGTTGACATAGTTCGAGGCAAGGGTCAGGTAATGCTTCATCTGCCTGAGGACTTCTGCACGGATTGAATCGTTCAGACCTGCAAGGTTCATATCAGAAAAAGGCAAATGCAGGGTCATTTCCAGGCTGGTGGTATCATAAATATTCTTCAGATTCTGAACGGTTTTACTGTTAAGGCACTGGGATCCTTCCTGTACAATCTCCCAGCCCGTATACCCATGGTCTTCAAGCGTGTATGCCCATTTAAAAGGATCTTCAACGACCGCACGCGACGAAAAACTGATTTTATGCAGCTGCATGGTGACAATTCATCCTTTTTACTTCGTCTCTTCTAATTCGTCCCTGATTAACATAAACTTGGGGCGGGAATTAAAATATAATTAACTGAAATTCGTAATTAACTGAAATTCGTAATTAACTGAAATTCGTAATTAACTGAAATTCGTAATTAACTGAAATTCGTAATTAACTGAAATTCGTAATTAACTGAAATTCGTGATTTCAACCCTTTTCCACATAGTCCATTCCCACTTCAACAACTGGCACTCCTTCTTCGGTTAGAGGCAAAAGCCACTCAAAGAGCCTTTCCATCTCCTCAGAAGAGTCTGCCCTGATAATCACTTCGATGGCTCCCAGGGATTCTTCTTTAGCAGGAACACTGGGAACTCCAACAAAAGCTGCCTGCTTGTTGAGCAAAAAACGGACTAAAAGCCCTTCCCTGGACAATCCTTTATTGAAAACCTTGTTGCGAATGCTATCTATAATCTTTTCCCTACGAATAAGTCCATGAAAAGTAAACAAGAGATCAAGTCCTCCCTCTCCTGTAAGAATAAAAGAAGGAGAAATTCCTTTTTCGGTTTCTGTTACCTCAATCTTTTCTTTTTGAAGTTCTATTCCCGTAAAAAGAACTGAAATTGCTTTAGTGATCTTTTCAGAGTCTTCTGTAGGATATACAGCTGCTGAAACCTTTACATTTATCATAAATCTACTCCACTATACTCTCAATGTGATTGATCTCAAAGTGATTAATATATGATTGTTCCGGAAAGTTTTCAGTTGAATTGATTTTTCGACACTGTTCGACAGAAATAACTTGCTGTCTTCAGAGAAGTTAGTCTATCAAATCTGTTCTTAAAACATCATTTTCTGGGTTTGTTCTTGAAATGTTATTCTGTCAGATTTTTTCGGGCATGGTCTTTTTCCGGGCATGATCTTTTTCCGGGCATGATCCTGAATAGTTCCCCAAAACATCAATAACATCTTTTCTGAAGGCTTCAAGAGTGGAATTGTTTTCAATTTCCACATTAGAGGCTTCTATAGCTTCTCCCATACCCCAGCCGAGTTCTCTTTCATCTCTGTGGCGAAGGCCTTCGATACTGTTCATATCATCACTTCTACCCCTCTTCTGGACCCTGGAAAAACGAATCTCAATGGGAGCGTAAATGGAAATCAGGATAAAACCTTTTCCGAATTCCTGCCTGAAGCACTCTACTTCCGCAATCCCGCGTACACCATCAACAACTACAAGTTCCGAGCCTGTTTCCCTGATCTGAGAAATGCAACGCCTGGAAACAGCATCCATGCCCTCACATTTGCGAAGGTCCGTTGCAACCATCCCGGTATTGGAATCGTTGGGCTCAAGCCCACGCCTCAGTACTTCCTTTCTGATAACGTCACCCATAATAATAACAGGAATGCCCATCTCAGCAGCAATCCTAGAAGCTTCGGATTTTCCCGAAGCTGGCATGCCTACAAACGCTATTATCTTCATCAAAAATTACCTTTTTAAACCTGAATCATTAGATTTGAATTATAAAACTGAGTTTTTAAACCTGAATCATTAGATTTGAATTATAAAACTGAGTTTTTAAACCTAAATCATTAGATTTGAATTATAAATCTGAGTTTTTAAACCTAAATCATTAGATTTGAATTATAAACATGGGCTATTAATTTGAGTAGAAGCCTCAAATAGAAATATCAGTTAGAATCTCAATCGAAACTCGAGTTAAAGTTTAGATCATTAACTCTGGTAGAAACTTGAATAGTATGGAAATTGAAGATTATACAATTTGAATGTATGTAATTTGCATAGTATAGAACTTGAATGATATAGATCTATACCTGAAATATGAATTATGATACGATCCTAGTCAAAACACAGGATCATATATATTATTTCCTGAAAAGCTGAGGCTATTTCTGAAAGATTGAAAGAAAAGCTTCTGGAAAGAAAACTATAAAAAAAGTTTTTCCGTAAAAGTAAGGTTGCCTTAGAACAGGTAAAAGTTGCCTTAGAACAGGTAAAAGTTGCCTTAGAACAGATTAAAGTTGTCTTAAAAGAAGCTAAGATTGTTTTAGAACAGGTTGATTGTCTTAAAAAAAGTGTGGAAAAGCCAGAAAGGCCGGATCAGAAAGATAATCCGGACTTTATGAGAACATCTTGTTGAAGATGGAGGCTTTGAAATCTACAAGAGGTTTAAGCCTGTAGTCTTCAAGAAGTACTTTACGAGTGTTTTCCACAGGGACGCTCAAAGAGATTTCTTTTGTCCTGCCGTAACGGCCCTTGCTTACTACCACGGCATTCACTATGCCCAGCATATCAAGTTCTGACATAAGGTCGGTGACCCTGCGCTGGGTAAGGATATCCACGTCAATATGATGACAGAGCTGGCGGTAGACGTTATACATCTCTCCGGTTGTGACGTTCTTGCCTTCTCTTCCCCGGCTCCTGAGCATGATGATGCTGTAGAGCACAAGCTTGGATTGGGTGGGGAGAGTCCTTACAACTTCTACGACGCGATCAATTTCGATTTTTTCCTGCGCACGCCTTACGTGCTCTTCAAGAACCTGAGGCTGGTTTTCTCTCTCTGCGATTTCTCCTGAAACGCGCAGAAGGTCAAGTGCTCTCCTGGCATCGCCGTGTTCTTGGGCTGCAAAGGCTGCACAGAGCGGAATTACCATCTCGCCAAGCACTCCGTCGTTGTAAGCCATTTTTGCTCTTTGCTTCAGGATGTCGCTGATCTGTTCGGCATCATAAGGCGGAAAGATCAATTCCTCTTCGCCCAGGGAACTTTTGACTCTGGGGTCCAGAAACTCTGTGAATTTAAGGTCGTTAGAAACCCCTATCATGCTGACCTTGGCTTTTTTGAGGTCGGTATTGATCCTTGAAAGGTTGTAGAGGACATCGTCACCTTTCTTGATCAACTTGTCAATTTCATCCAGAATGATGATAATAACCTGATCTCTTGCATCTATTGCTTCCTTAAATTTCATGAAGACCTGGTCCGTAGGCCACCCGGTCATAGGGACTTCTTCTTCGAAATGCCTGGCAAGATTTGCAAGAAGCCTGTACTGAGTATCGATTACCTCGCAGTTAATATAAACAACAGAACAGAAAATTGATTTGTCTTCACTTACCCTTTCAAGTTCCTTCCCTACATATCTGGTCACTGCAGTCTTTCCTGTCCCTGTTTTTCCGTAAATCAGGACATTGGAGGGGGTCTCTCCCCGGAGTGCAGAAACCAGGATAGTTGCAAGACTGTTTATTTGTTCGTTCCTGTGTAATAACAGGTCCGGTGTATAAGAAGGACGAAGAACCTCTTTGTTTTTGAAAATTGACTTTCCGTCAAGTAATTTTTCGAATAAGCCGTCTAATGATTGAGCTTTTATCATGAATGATCCTCTTCGCATAAAAGTTATAATACTACAGATGTAACGAGTTAAAATGGTTTATATGGACAATTAATATGTACGGTTTTAAGATGGTTTATATGAAGATGGTTTATATGGACAATTAATATGTACAATTTTAAGATGGTTTATATGAAGATGGTTTATATGGACAATTAATATGTACGATTTTAAGATGGTTTATATGGACAATTAGGTTTATATGGACAATTAATATGTACGGTTAATACACAGATAAAATCTGCAAAGGTAATAACCAATTAAAGAAATTATATGAATGTACACACGCTTATGAATTTATGTGTTTTTTCTTTTTTTTATTTTAAATTTTAATCTCAGTTTTTCCAGGTCCGTTTTTCAATCTTAATTTTTGAATTCCGTTTTCCAGTCTCGATTATTGTATCCAGTTTAAATGAGTGAAAGTCCTGCTTAAGGAATCATATCACTAATTTTCCATAAATACATATAAAGGAAAAACTTGCAAACATTTAAACCCAGATTTTGAAAGATTTTTTGATTTTTTGAACCATTTTCATTATTTCGAAGTGAGTATATTGGAGACTCAGAACACTATCCAGACAGAATATATCAGACAGAATACATCAGACTGAATATGTTTAGGCATAATATCACCCGGACATGGAAAAGATATATGGAAAGGCGTAATTGTTAATTTTCGAAATGTCTTTCACTCTTGATTCTCAGTAATTCTGGAAACCTGACCTGTTTTTTTGTATAATTTTGATAAGTCAAACCTTACGGATGAGAGATTTACAAAGGGAGATGGATAGATAAATGCATGTTTCTTAAAGTTAATGCCTGAAATTTTTGTTCCTAAAAGGCTGGGGATAAACTGAAGAGTGAGTTGCGCATTTTAAAGCATCTCTTAAGCCCTGATGAAACCTGTAATCAGGATCTTCTTTACCCAAAATTTTAGATGAAAGTTATATATAAACCTTTGATTTCAAAGTATATTTGCAGTAGATCCAATGGAAGTACACGGTATTAATAGTTATGGTGAAGACCCCTCTGTTTCTACTGGAACAGATATGTTCCTTAAAAC